>NZ_JBLXFW010000002.1:121519-603972 GCF_048261595.1 Roseibium sp. | reverse complement strand
CACCCCTCCGACCTGACTTACACTTGGTGCTGTTCTCGCCGTCACGGGGCCCTGAGTGGACCGACCGTTCGGGGCGGCGGGAGCCGGAGGTCAGGAGCGCCTATGCGGGATAACGGACCGGTAGCGTGCTCCGGCGGATCGCTCAAGCCGAAGGCGCCACGGGTGACAGACGTGGGACAGCCCGGTCAGAGAGGCGACGGGTCGGGGAGAATTGACAGCCCTCCTCGCAGTCCGCAGTGGCACGCGGATGGAAACCTTAGCGCTCGGCGAGATGCCTGGGACAGGCCTTCGGGCAGGCGCGACGCCTTGCCAATTACCCAACCAACCCAATTCGCCCGGCAAGTCCGGCGCGCCTGCCATCCCGTGGCTTTTCCCACGGACCACATGCGGAAAACGCCGGAGGCAAGCCTCGCGGCGCTATACGTGCTGGCGTCACGTCATCAGCCCCTTGTCTGGAACGAGATCCGGAAGAAACGAGGTTGATGACAAACCTCTCCGGCCTGCCTTCCCGGACGCAGCGAATCGAATATCCGGGATCGGTACTCCTCTCAATGCATTGAAAAAGCATCTATAAATGGGGCCCCGGCACAAGGCCGGGACGGCGAACGCAGACAGAGGGGCGAGACCGTGGAGCGAAAGCAAAAGCGGCGCAAAGCGGAGAGGCTCATACCCCCGTCTGTCTCCTGACGGTGCAACCCCCGCCGTGTGCGGGGATCCATTCATTGCCTAAGCATTGGCGCCGGGTCGCCTTGAATCACCGTGCTTTTCCGGCCCTTCCGTCATCGGGGCTCGTCGGCGAGCCCCTTGTAGGTGGCGTAGCATGCCAGAAGCAGGACCACGGCGAATGGGAAGCCCGTCGATACCGCCATGGCCTGCAGGGCGCCAAGTCCGCCGCCGAGAAGCAGGGCAATAGCCACCAGCCCTTCGAAGGTGCACCAGAACACCCGTTGAGGCATGGGCGCATCCACCTTGCCTCCGGCGGTGATCGTGTCGATGACCAGCGAGCCGGAATCCGACGACGTGACGAAGAAGACGATCACCAGCACGATGCCGAGGAACGACGTGATCGCGCTCAGCGGCATTTCCGAAAGCATCATGAACAGCTTGAGCTCAAGCGGGGCATCGGCGACGGCTGTTACACCGTCCTGAACGATCTGGTTGATTGCCGTGCCGCCGAAGGCAGACATCCAGACAACGCAGACCAGCGAGGGGATCAATAGAACGCAAATCACGAACTCGCGGACCGAACGGCCCCGGCTGACCCGGGCTATGAACATGCCGACGAAAGGAGACCAGGAGATCCACCAGGCCCAGTAGAAGCTGGTCCAGCCCTGCGAAAAGTTCACGTCTTCGCGGCCGACCGGATTGGAGAGTGCCGGAAGATAGCGCACATATGCGACCAGATAGTCGGCGAAACCGGAGAAAATAGCCGCCGTTGGCCCGACGAAAATGACGAAAAGCAGCAGCAAGGCCGCAAGGCCCATGTTGATCTCGCTGAGCAGTTTCACGCCGCCGTCGAGGCCGCGGTAGACCGAGATGAGCGCGACTGCGGTAATGGCAGAGATAAGCACGACACGGGAGATGTCGTTGTTCGGGATACCGAACAGGAATTCAAGTCCGGCGTTGGCCTGTTCCGCGCCAAAGCCCAGAGACGTGGCCAGTCCGAACAAGGTGGCAAAAACCGCGAGCGTGTCGATGATATGTCCCGGCCAGCCCCAGATACGCTCTCCGAAAATCGGGTAAAAGACAGACCGCATCGTGAGCGGCAGACCCTTGTTGTAGGAAAACAGCGCCAATGCCAGGGCAACCACTGCATAGATCGCCCAGGGGTGGAGACCCCAGTGGAAGATGGTTGCGGCCATGCCCAGCTCTGCTGCGGCCTGAGGATTGTCCAGCGCTGCCCCCAGCGGCGCCCAGTCTGTCCGCAAGCCGTTTTCCGCAGCTGTTCCTCCGAGCGAGGAATTGAAGTGGGAGATCGGCTCGCTGACGCCGAAGAACATGAGGCCGATGCCCATTCCGGCCGCGAAAAGCATCGCGAACCAGCCGGCATAGCTGTAGTCGGGTGTGGCATCCTTGCCGCCGATACGGACCTTGCCGAGCGGGGTGACGATCAATACCAGACAGAAAATCACGAAAACATTGGCGCTGGCGAGGAAGAACCAGTCCAGGGAAGCGGTCAGCCATCCGCGAAGGCCGCTGAAGATGGTGCCGGCCTGTTCCTGTAGTGCCAATGTCAGGAAAACGAATCCGACGATCGAGAGGCCGGAAATGAGAAAAACCGGATTGTGAATGTCAAAGCCAAACGGCCCCAGACTGGATTCGATATTGTCCTGGCCGATTTCATAATCGGTCTCGATGATGGCGGTTGCCCCTTCCGGCTCGGGAATGCCTTGGGTGTCGCTGTTCGTGGTCATGAGAAGTCTCCTCGGAAACCGGAAAGGTCAGGCAGATCTGATCAGGAAGACCGAGATGTCGGCATGGTCAGCAATCCAGCCGCCGTTCGACTGCCAGAAACGTGAAGCCAGATTTGGCACATGGGTCGCCATGATCACGACATCCGCCTGTTCTGCGCGAATGGCTTCCAGCAGCTTGTTATCCAGATCGGCCGTAGGATCATGACTGATGATCACGTGGGTTTCGGTCTCAACGCCATGGCCTGCCGTATCCTGTTCGGCGAGCTGTCTTAGCCTGGCCTCGAACTCTTCAGGCGTGTGAGCATCGGAATCCGGCAGATTTGTCGTCACTGCAGCGTAAAGCAAGGTAGCGTTGTAGTGCTTTGCAAGATCCAGAGCCACCTGGCGCGCTTTTTTCAACTTGTCCGCATGGTGCAAGTCGATTGGCAGGAATATTTTGTGAAACACACCCCACTCCCTTTGTTGCACGTTTCTTTAAGTATGAAGAAAATCAAGTCGTTTGATGATTCCCGTTTGTATTGACGGCTAGGGTAACCATAGATTTATTTCTGCTCTGCCTGCAACCGCTGCACAATTTTCACTTCCGAACACCTGTGCCGCATAGGTGGCTTGTCGGGCTGGAACAAATCGGCTCAAGTCTTGTGAACGGCTGGCCTTCGAGTGGCCTGCAATCGGGAGGAAACAAGATGCGTGCTGCGGTGATACGCGAGTTCAACAAGGACCTTTCCATAGAGACGGTTCCGGATCCGGAGTGCCCGGACACGGGCGTCGTGCTCAAGGTGGATGCTTGTGGTGTCTGCAGGTCCGACCACCACGGCTGGTCCGGCGAGCATCCGCGCGTCAAGCCCGGGGCCATCCTTGGGCACGAATACTGCGGAACGGTCGTCGAGACCGGGCGGCTGGCGAAATACAAGGTTGGCGACAAGCTGATCGCGCCCTTCATCCTGGCCTGCGGCAGCTGCCAGGCCTGCAAGTCCGGGGTCTCCAATACATGTCCGGACCAGGTTGCGCCCGGCTTCACCATGCCTGGTGCCTACGCCGAGTATGTCGCCGTTCCCTTCGATCACAATCTGGTGCCACTGCCAGAGAGCCTGTCCCCCGGTCTCGCGGCCGGTCTCGGTTGCCGGGTGACCACGTCCTGGCACGCATTGACCGACCGGGCCGATCTGCGCGCTGGTGAATGGGTCGCGATCCATGGAACAGGAGGCATCGGGCTTTCGGCTGCGCTTCTCGCCAAGGCCATGGGTGCACAGGTTGTCGTGGTCGATATCGTGCAGGAGAAGCTGGACCATGCGCTCTCGCTCGGCGTTGATGCGGCGATCAACGGTGCCGACGGCAAGGCGGCGGAAAAGATCATCGAGCTGACCCGGGGCGGCGCAAATGTTTCGGTCGAGGCGCTCGGTGTTCCCGTCACCACCAATGCGTCGCTGGAATGCCTTGCGCCGCTCGGCCGTCATATCCAGGTCGGCATGCCGGTCGGCAAGACGGCGCGCATGGAGATCAACATGAACGCGGTCTACATGAAGAACCTCGCCCTCTACGGATCGCGGGGCATGCCGTCGTGGAAGTATGCCTCGCTGCTGGACATGATCGAGCGTGGCAAGGTGGACCTGACGCCCCTGGTATCGCGCGAGATCGGCCTGTCGGGCGCCAGCGCGGAGCTGCATGCCATGAACGGCCCGACCGCGCCGGGAACTGCTGTGATCACCGACTTCCAGGGCTGATCGCGATGTACCGCGGGCGGGTTTGTGACACTCCCGCCGGCAGCAATGCTGCGCCCTACTGCGCCAGCCCGAGGCGCCGCAAGTGGGCAATGGAGTCCGGAATCTGGTCGTGATCGTTGAGTTCGATGATCAGGCGCGGATTGCTGGTGAGGTTGCCAAGGGCCTCGAAGACTGCGTGCCAGTTGACCGTGCCGCGGCCAAGTGCCCAGTGGCGATCCGCATAGCCGTCCGCATCCTGCAGATGGACATGGGCCAGACGGTTGCCCGCGGACTTGACGAAATAGTCGACCGGAGGAGCGCCTGTCGAGCCATGGGCATAGTGAGCGTGGCCCGTGTCGATGGAGACGGCCACGGCTGACGAATTGAAGCTGTTCGCAAGCGCAAGACGGTCCGCGGGGGTCTTGTCCTGGATGTTCTCGATCACCAGGGTGCAGCCGATGTCCTCCGCGCGCCTGACGGCTTCGGCCATGGTCAGATGGCAAAGCTCGATCTTCTGCTCGAAGCCATTGTCGTAGATGTCGAGATTGTTGGCATCCCACGTCGTAAAGGGGCTGTGCACCACCATGTGGGTGCCGCCAAGTGCCTCGCAGACCGCAAGCCCCTGCAGCAGGCGCTTCTTCACGACCTGCCGGACATCCGGATCCATCGTATCCACGGAGAAGCCCCAGAACGGGCCGTGGATGCCGACACGGCCTTCGTGGCCATCCAGCAAGGTCTTGGCCTGTTCGACGGCGTCCTCCCAACCCGACGACAGAAGGTCGGGGTAGATGAAATCCTGGATCTCGATGTCGCGCGGTTTTTCGAGGAAAAGGCTGCGGTGGCGTTGCAGCGCTTTCAGGGAAACTGCCGCGCCGAGCACGGGAAGGTCTGTCATGGGGTCTGCCTGATCGTTCGAAACCGCCGGGAACTCCGGCGATGCCGTTCATAATCAGACTGCGTGACAAGGCCGCAACAGCGACCGTCCCAAATCAATATCCGCGGGTCCGGTCGACTGCTTGCGGAATGGTGCCCTTGTCGAAGTAGGTGCGCAGGTTGTCGGCGACGATCCTCGATGCCGTCGAATGTATCGTCGGTGCCGAGATGTGCGGCAGGACCGTCACCGACGGATGATCCCAGTAGCGGTGATCATCGGATAGAGGTTCGGCGGCAAAGACGTCCAGCACGGCATGGGCAATTCGCCCTTCGTCCAGCGCGCCGAGCAGGGCGTCGTCATCGATGATCGGGCCGCGGGCGAAGTTGATGACCTGTGCGCCGTGCGGCATCCACGACAGCCTTCGGGTGTCGATGAGATCACGGGTATCTTCGGTCAGCGGCATCAGGAGGACGGCGATGTCGGCGCGGGAGAGGACGGACTTGAGGCCGTCTTCGCCGCACCGGGTCTCAACGCCGGCGATGTCCTTTGAGCTGCGGCTCCAGCCGATGACATTGAAGCCATTTGCCTTTAATCGCAGCGCTGCCGCCTGTCCCAGGTTGCCAAGGCCAAGAACGGCAATGATCCGCTCCGATGGCAGTTTCAGCGTGTGTTCCTGCCATTTGCGTTCCGCTTGCTGGCGGGCATAGCGGGGCATGTCGCGGTGAAGGTACAGCGTCCAGGCCAGCACGGCTTCCGACATGGTCTCCGCCATCTGCGGGTCGACCAGACGGACGATCTTCGGTCCGTTCGCGGGAAGCTCTGCGACCATGCGTTCAACGCCGGCCCAGAGGCTTTGCACCCATTTCAGTGCGGGGAGGGAGGCAAGGTCGGCAGGGTCCGGGTTGGCGACAATGGCGACCTCGACCGCGGCGCTCTCCTCGCGGGACAGATCAGGCAAAAGCCGAACGGTCGTCTCGGGTCCAAGTGCTGAATTCAGGCTGTCGATCCAGGACGACAGCTCGTCCTCCGGTCCACGGGCGACGAGCGGGAGAACCCTGACACTCATCTTGCGAAGATGCCGGAGGTGTCGGCGAACCCCTTGACCTCGATCGGATTGCCCGACGGATCGCGGAAGAACATGGTGCTCTGTTCGCCCGGCTCTCCCTTGAAGCGGATGGTCGGCTTCATGACGAAGTCGAGATCCGCCGCCGTAAGCCTGTCGGCGAGTGCCTTCCAGGTTTCCATGTCGAGGACAACGCCCAGATGGGGCATCGGGACCATGTGGTCACCAACCTTGCCTGTGTTCGTTGTCATGAAGGGTTCGCCGAGATGCAGTGAAATCTGGTGGCCGAAGAAATCGAAGTCGACCCAGGTCTCGGTGCTGCGCCCTTCCTTGCAGCCAAGCAGTCCGCCGTAGAAGGCGCGTGCCTCATCGAGATCGGTGACGTGATAGGCGAGGTGAAAACAGGAATGCATGGAAACTCGTTCGCGTTCGGGAACAGATGCAGGCTTGCTGCATTGGACAGGTGTCCGTTCGGTGGGCCGAAACCATTTCTAGCATCTCGAATCGGCTTCGTCAGGTCCTCTGAGTGCCTTCTTGCACGGCCGGAAAATTCTGTCGTCATTGCTGGTGCTTGTGTCGTTTGCAGGACAGCTAAATGGTTAAGAGGCTGTTAAGTTTTGAACTGGAAGCTGGCTGGTTCTTTTCGAAGCTGTCGTTTGTATGGGGAAATCTTTCCGATTAATGCTTGGTTTAATGAAAGTCGCCGAGCGCGGTTGTTTCTCGGGGCTCATAGTGTAATGTTGTCACCGAACAGATCCCGTCTTCGGACTGAAAATAATTCCTGTTCCGGCGCGTTTCATGATGCGGTCGTGCAGGGATTAGTTCTGGCAAAAAGTGGAATAATGCGTTTCAAAATCGCGACAACTGAATACCGAAGACAGTTCGTTGTGGTCGGGGAAACTAAAGCATTGTTCTCAAGATCTGTGAAACCCGTTTCCTGCGTGAGAAACTACTCGATGTGTGTTTCCGCGCTACCTCTCGGTTCATCCCATTCGTCATTAGAAATCGATGGAGAAATCCTATGAAAAAACTGCTTTTGTCCGCAGCTGTCTCTGCGCTTGCCATGGGGGCATCTTCCGCGATGGCCGCAGAAGATTGCGGCAGCGTCACGATTGCCGAAATGAACTGGGCATCCGCGGGTGCGATCGCACATATCGACAAGATCATTCTCGAGGAAGGCTACGGCTGCGAGGTCTCGCTGGTGACCGGCGACACGATGCCGACCTTTACCTCGATGAATGAAAAGGGCGAGCCGGACATGGCGCCGGAGCTCTGGATCAACGCGGTTCGCGAGCCCCTCGACAAGGCGGTCGCCGAAGGTGAACTGATCATCGGCGGCAACATCCTGAACGAGGGCGGCGTCGAAGGCTGGTGGGTCCCGACCTACATCGCCGACAAGCACAACATCAAGACCGTTGCCGACGCCTTCAAGCATCCGGAGCTTTTCCCGGGCGCGGAAGACAGCAGCAAGGGCGCATTCTTCAACTGCCCGTCGGGCTGGAACTGCCAGATCACGACCGGCAACCTGTTCAAGGCGTTCGGCGGTGAAGAAGCCGGTTTCGAACTTGTTGATTCCGGTTCTGCAGCAGGCCTTGACGGTTCCATCGCACGTGCGTTCGAACGGAGCGAAGGCTGGCTCGGCTACTACTGGGCTCCGACTGCGATCCTGGGCAAGTACGACATGACCCTGCTCGACTTCGAAGTGCCGCACGACAAGGCCGAGTGGGACGGCTGCACCGTGAAGACGGAATGTGCCGAGCCGAAGAAGAACTCCTGGGTCGCATCGGAAGTCTACACGGTCGTAACCAAGGAATTCGCCGAAAAGGCCGGTGTTGCCATGGACTACGTCAAGGGCCGCAGCTGGGACAACCGCACCGCGGGTAAAGTCCTTGCCTGGATGACGGACAACCAGGCGACCAACGAAGACGGTGCCTACTACTTCCTGGAAAACCACGAAGATGTCTGGACCAAGTGGGTGTCGCCTGAAGTGGCGGAAAAGATCAAGGCTGCGCTCTAAGGCCTGACCTGTTTGATGGACAAGACTGGAGCCCGCGAAAATCGCGGGCTTCTTCACTAAGACTCCTGGAAAACGGGGCATCACTATGGACTGGACAGAATTTCCGTCTCTGGGGCGCAGGGATCTACGCGACCTCAGACTTGCCGTCGACGGCAGCTTCAAGGACTTCACCCGCGCTTACGGCGAGACGCTGGAAAGCTTTTTCGAGCCACTGAAAATATTCCTGGTGGCCTTGGAAGATCTTCTCATCTCCTCGCCGTGGCCGCTCGTTCTTGCGGTTCTCATCGGCATCGTCTTCCTGATGAGCCGCAGCGTGAAGATCTCGATCGGGTCGTTGATCGCGCTGTTGTTGATCGGCTACTTCGGCATGTGGGAGGACACAATGCGCACCATTGCGATGGTGGCCGTGTGTACCCTCGTCGCCATCGTGTTCGGCATTCCGATCGGCATCATCATGGCGCGCTCTGACAGGGTGCAAGCCTTCGTCAATCCGATCCTCGACCTGATGCAGACGATGCCAAGTTTCGTCTATCTGATCCCGGTCGTGATGATCTTCGGCCTCGGCAAGGTGCCGGGCGTGATTGCGGTGGTGATCTATGCCATTCCGCCGATGATCCGCCTGACCAATCTCGGCATCCGCCTTGTCCGCCCGGACGTTCTGGAGGCTGCCGATGCCTTTGGCTCATCGTCGTGGCAGAAGCTGGTCAATGTGCAGCTGCCACTCGCGCTGCCGACCATCATGGCCGGCATCAACCAGTGCATCATGATGTCTTTGGCCATGGTCGTCGTCGCCTCGATGATCGGCGTCAAGGGACTGGGGCAACCGGTTCTCCAGGCGATCAACAACCAGTATTTCACCATGGGCGTGATGAACGGCCTCGCCATCGTGGCGATCGCCATCATCTTCGACCGCGCCACCCAGGCCTACGGCAAGCGCCTGCAGAAACATTCGGAGGTGGTTCATGGCTGATACGTCCACCGAAACACCGGCCGAGCCGATCGGTATTGAAATCCGCAACCTCTACAAGATCTTCGGTCCCGACGCCCTGTCGATGGTCGATAAGGTCAAGGCGGGCATGTCCAAGGCCGAGCTGAACGAGAAGCACAACCACGTTCTCGGGCTCAACGACATCAACATCTCCATGCCGGGCGGCAAGATCCAGGTGGTCATGGGGCTGTCGGGATCGGGCAAGTCGACGCTCATCCGTCATATCAACCGGCTGATCGATCCGACCGCCGGCGAGGTCCTTTACGGGGATGTCGACGTCTGCCAGATGACGGCAAAGGAGCTGCGGGATTTCCGCCGCCACAAGACCGCGATGGTGTTCCAGAAGTTCGCGCTTCTGCCGCATCGCACCGTGCTGAAGAACACGGTCTACGGTCTGGAGGTCCAGGGGGTTCCGGCGAAGGAAGCCGCGAAGCGCGCCGAGCGTTGGATCGCCCGCGTCGGTCTCGAGGGCTTCGAGGACAATTATCCCAACCAGCTCTCAGGCGGCATGCAGCAGCGTGTGGGCCTTGCCCGCGCACTGACCAATGATGCCGATATCCTCCTGATGGACGAGGCATTCTCTGCACTCGATCCGCTGATCCGGATGGACATGCAGACGGTTCTGCTCGACCTGCAGGAAGAGCTGCAAAAGACCATCGTCTTCATCACCCATGATCTGGACGAGGCTTTGCGGCTCGGTGACCGTATCGCCATCCTCCGCGACGGCGCCGTGGTCCAGCAGGGCACGGGTCAGGAGATCGTCCTGCGCCCGGCGGATGAATACATCGCCAACTTCGTCAAGGAAGTGAACCGCGGCCGGGTGATCCTGGTCGACACGGTCATGGACAGGGAACGCCGGCTGGAAGGCGGCCTGACGGTGCCGTCAGGCATCCTGCTTGAGGAAGCGGCCCGCAGTTTCGCGGACACCGGCGAGAGCAAGGCAAACGTGGTCGATAGACACGGTGCGCCGATAGGGGTTCTGACCGTTCAGGACACCATCACCGCAATGGTCACGCCAGCCACCCACTAGGACCGGGCTGAGCGTCCATCACGAAATGAAAACCCCGGAGGCCGGCCTCCGGGGTTTTTTGTTTTGCGTCTCAAGTGCCGTTGGCGGTTAGCGCTCGGTGAAGATCGTGTTCATGGCGCGGGTAACCGGGTGCAGGAGGTAGCGCATGATCGACTTCGAACCGGTGACGATCTGCACGTTGACCTGCATGCCCGGGCGTATCGGCCGCTCGTTGGAGCCGACACCGACGGTCCGGCCCGGGAAGCCGATGATCGCCTTGAAATAGTACTCTCCCGACTCATCCTGGTAGCTCGATGCGGACAGGGTTTGCACCTTGCCGGCAACCGTTCCGTGGATGTTCGGGTCGTAGCTGGTGATCGAGATGTCGGCTTCGTGGCCGATCTCGATATGGCCGATATCCTTCGGATCGACGCGGACCTCGGCCACCAGATCGTCGGCGATGGGGACTATCTCGGCAATCAGATCACCGGGATTGACGACCGCGCCGCGCCCTGACTGCCCCACCGACTGGATGTAGCCATCGACAGGTGCCGTCACGAAGAGGCGGTCGCGCCGGTCTTTCAGCTTGAGCGCTTCCTGTTCCAGTTCGGCGCGCTCCTGGGCAATTCGGGAGCGTTCGTCGGCGACGTTACGGTTCACCTCTGCTCCGGCCTTGGAGAGGCTGGCCTGGGCTTCCGTTAGGCTCTCGCGTGCCTGGGCAATATTGCCCGCAACCTGTGCACGGGTCACCAGCATGCGCTGGTATTCGGATTTGGCCTCGAGAAACCGGCGGCGCGACGTGTAGCCCTGCTTGAGGAGGTCGGCCTGGATGTCGAATTTTTCCTTTTCCAGCTCGACCTGCGATTCCTGAAGCGCAAGCTGGGCTTCCAGGCTATCAATCTCGGCGCGCTTTTGTGCGACGCGAGCCGCCAATGCCTGCTGTTCTTCGGCAAGCGCGCGCTTGTTTGCCGTCAGCGCCGCTTGCTGCTGGTTGCTCAATCCGTTGATCGAGGACTGCAGGCGTAGTCCGATCGTTGCAACATCGCTGTATTCCTGGGCGAGCAGGCGCTGTTCTTCGAGGCGCAGGTAGGACAGGCGGCTTTCGATGCGCGCAAGCTCGGCCGTCGTGTCCTCCTTTTCAAGGCGAGCGAGCGGGTCGCCGGCATGAACCAGGTCGCCCTCTTCAACGAGCAGCTCGCGAACGATCCCGCCTTCGAGATGCTCGATGGCCAGGATCTGGCCGGCCGGAACGATTTCACCGACCGTTGCTGCCACTTCACGGATCTCTCCGATGGACGCCCAGATCAGCAACGCTGCGGTCGCGCTGGTCAGGCCGATCAGCAGGCGAGAGTAGAGAGCGGGCGGAACTCCGTCCTCGAGTTCGAGCGGAAGCCCCACGCGACCGTATACCGCCTTTCGAAGAGGATCGATTTCGTCAGTCATGGTGACCGTCCCTGGAAATGCACCGTTCGAAGACTAGGGTACGCTGCGTAAAGAATGGGTAACGTGAAAGGAAAGAGCCTGTTTTCATGGCTATTGCTTCATCACTTCGTCGAGCACTTCCTCGGGAGGCCCGTAGATCGTCACCTGACCCTGCTGCAGGTAGGCCAGGCGGTCGGCCATGCGCATGTGGCTCGGACGATAGGTCGTCATGATGACTGTCGAGCGGCCACGGACCTCGTCGATCTTCTTCATCAGGAGCTTGTCGCCTTCGAAATCGAGGTTGCCGGCGGGATTGTCGAGCAGGTAGATCGGGGCGTCGCGGGTGAATGCGCGGGCCAGCAGGATGCGTTGCTTGACGTTGTCCGGAATACGTTCGAGCAGGGTGCCGCTCAGGCGCGTTTCCAGACCCTCGGGAAGCAGGTCCTTGTACTGGTCGAGACCGAAGTCCTCGAACGTCTGGCGCAGACGTGCCATGTCCGCCTGCGGGTCGGCGATCTGCATGTTCTGGGCGATCGTCCCGTAAAAGAAGTCGTAGTGTTCGGGCGCATATCCGATTGTGTTGCGCCATTCGCCGGGATCGAGCTGGCGGATATCGAGGTCATCGGCGAGGATCGCTCCCATCTGCGGGCGGTACAGGCCGAGTATCGTGCGCATGACGGTGGTCTTGCCCGATCCGCTCGGACCGGTAATCGTCAGGACCTCGCCCTTTTCAACCCGCAGGTTCAGATTGCGCAACGCCGGTTCCTGGCGGCCCGGGTATCGCATGACGAGGGACGACAGGGTCAGGTTGCCCTTGAGCGCGCGGTGAAGGCTGGGAACCGCGCCGGGCTGGCGTTCCAGGTCGATCTTCAGAAGGCTGTTGATGCGCTCGATGGTCTGCTGCGCCTGGCCAAGCTGGGTCAGGCTGAGGAAGGCCTGGTGCATCGGGTTGAGTGAACGCCATGACAGGGCCATCACCGCGATAAGAGCACCCTGGCTCAGGTCCTTGTTCATCACCTGAATTGCTCCCAGGCCAAGGACGGCGATGCCGCACACGGTCATCATCATCTGCGAGACGACCTGCATGATCATCGAGAGTTGCCGGGTTTTCAGGTTCTTCAAGGCGAAGTCGGATGAGATGGTGCGGTACTTCTCCAGCCAGATGGAATCGGCCGAGAGATCCCGGATGGCAGTATGCTTGCCCAGGGTCTCGACCGTGATGTTCTGGAGCCTGGACTTGGCCTCGCCGGTCACGTTGATCGCGCGCTTCATGCGGGGAACCATCGTGAAGGCGGCGATCGTGTAGACAAGCATCAGGGCTGCGGGCAGCAAGGCCAGCTGGCCGCCAAGTATGCCGAGCGCGACGATGAAGATGGCGGAGAACGGCAGGTCGATCAGCGCATTGGCAAGGTTGCCGTGGAAGATGTCCCGCACACCTTCAAACTGACGGAGCCTGGTGATCTGGGCGCCGATAGGCGCTGAAATCGTCATTGCCAGGGGAAGATGCAGGAAGTGCCGGAAGGTTGCGTTGGCCACGACGGAATCGAGCCTGGTGCCGAAATAGGCCTGAAGCCTGGCCTTTGTCGTCTTGACCAGAAGATCCAGTGCCAGGATTACGGAAACGCCGATCAAAAGTGTTACCAGGACATTCGGCGACTTGGCTGCAATGGCCTTGTCGTAAATGTTCATCACGAACAGCGGCAGTCCGAGCGCCATCAGGTTCGACAGCAGTCCGACAACCAGAATGGAGGTCAGCGTGCCACGGAACTGGTGCATGAGCCGCGAGGACCAGTGCATGAACTCGGCGGACCTTGCGCCGATCCCGCCTTCTTCCTGATTGATCAGGAAAAGGTCACCGTCGCGCTGGGCGGTTTGAGGCAGGGAGACTTCTTCCTTGCGGCTGCCGCTGTAGGCCAGGATCTTGCCCGTCTGAGTCCGGCCCAGGCAGACATAGACATCGTCGGCGAGGGACAGGATGCAGGGGAAGTTTTCCGCAGTCAGATCCTTAAGTTTCTTCGCGGACTGTGTCGTCCTGTAGTTCAGCCGTGTCAGAACCGCGCGCAGTTCGTAGATGCCTCCGATACCTTCAAGATGCGGCAGGGCTTCGAACAGATGGCGCTCGAGACCGTCCCAGGCGAGGGCCTTCAGCAGCGGGATCAGGCAGTTCTCCGCAGGTGACGCATTCTTTCGGTTACCGCCCGACTGGATATGCAGGCGGCGTTGCAGGTCCGTTGTCTTCTGACCTTGATTGCCGGCGGGGGAGGCGAAGCCGGTCGTCGAGAGGTTTTCCGCGATAGCCATGACCGTTCCTCAGCTCGCCTCTCTAGGTTGTCTTGCAGGTTCGAACAAGGCATCGGCGAATGCTTGTACGTCTTTTTGCTCTGCTGCCACGGCATCCTTGGCAACCGCTGCGGGGGGCGCTGCAGGGGCTGTCCGGGCGGCGGCGACATCCTCGGGTGCGCCGGACACGAGCTTGCCGTCCTCGATTGTCAATTGCCGATCGGCGATGGCTCTGAAGGAGGGACGGTGACTGACGATAATGATCGTGAGCTGTCCCTTGATCCGCTCGAGCGCCTTGATGAGGGCAGTTTCACTCGGCATGTCCAGCACGCCGTTTGCGTCGTTGAGCAACAGCAGCTTTGGTTCTCCGGCCAATGCACGGGCAATCGCGATGCGCTGGATGAACGACCCGGTCAGATTTTCATCGATCCCGCCGCCGAGCATTGTGTCGTAGCCGAGCGGAAGCAGGTGAATGTCTTTCTCCAGGCCGATCAGATCGGCGGCCATCCGTGCCTTGCGAGGATCGGCCTTCGACCCGAATATCGTCAGGTTCTGAAGGATCGTGCCGCTGAAGACCTGGGCATCGTTGTTGACGTAGGCAATGTGCCTGCGCAGGCTGCGCTGACTGGTGCCGAACAGATCCTGCCCGTCGACCGTTATCGTCCCTGCGGTCGGCGCAATATCGCCGCTCAGGAGCCGCATGAGTGTCGAACGGCCCCCGGCATCCGCACCGTCAAAGGCGATGCATTCCCCCGCGTCGATCTTGAGCGAGATACCACGCAGCGGGACAATGGCGCCGGACGCGTGTTGATAGGCGACGTCTGTCAGCTCGATCTCGCCGCGCACCTCCATGTACTCGTCGATCTTCAGATCCAGTGCAGGGACTTCGAAGAGCTGGCTTGCTTCCTTGAAATCGTGGCTGATGCGCTGCATGTCGGTCCACTGTGTGATACCGCGCAAGAGTGGCTGTACGACCTGGCCGGCGAGCAAGGTACATGCTGCGACCGCGCCGACGCTGATGTGACCGTTGAAGGTGAGCACAGCGCCAACGGCCACGACGCAAATGGTCGTCAGGCTCGTGAAGAAACCAGACGTGTTGCGCCCCTGGTTGGACAGCTCGATATAATCGTATCCCAGTTCCGCCGTCTGCCGCTGCAGACGCTCGAACCGGCGCATGATCTGGGGCTCCAGCGCCAGGGACTTGATGGTGCTCAATCCGGACAGGACTTCAATGATGAAATCGTATTTGCGTTGATCCTGCACCGCGCGCTTGCCGATCAACTCGTTGAGCTTATCATTGAGACGGGAGGTGCGCAGGGTGAAGAGGGCGAGGAGTACGATGGGTACGAAGCCCACCGGTCCGCCGATGATGAAAAGGACGGCGAGGAACAGAAGGCTGGCCGGCAGGTCGATCACCAGCAGGCGCGCTGTGCTGCCGTATTGGTCGCTCAGCGACTGAAGCGAGCGCAGGCTGTCGAGTTGTTGCGACATCGGAACGGCCGATTTCGCATCCGACCGGGAGTAAAGGATACGCCGGATCGCTTCCAGGTGTGCCTTGTGGCTGAAAGAGGCGGCGAGCCAGCCCACCGTGAAAGAGCGGATGATCTTAAGGACTGCGTCGAGAAGCAGGACAATCACAAGGCCCAGGATCAGAACCAGCAAGGTGTCTGTCGACTGGTTCGGCAAGATACGGTCATAGACCTGCAGGATGGTCAAAGGCATTGCCAGGCCAAGGATATTGATCAGCACCGAGGCAACCATGACCGAGCGCGGCAGCGGCGGTGTCTTGATTATTTCGCCGGTTTCCGAGTCCTCTATTCTTAGGTGAGGTAATAGGATGCTGTTCAATGCCTGATTGAAAAAGCGAAACATGTGGCTGTGCCTCCAGAACCAAGAATTATGGCCCTAAACATTGAAAAAGCGTTTACCAATAACTTTGAAAATCGGCCGATACTGTAGATTTTGACAATGTTTGATAAGTATTCGATTCTACTTTTATTAATTCTGTAGGTCCTGAATGGCGCGACAAATAAATGGAGCGCGTTCGTCATGGCTGATACGGATTCTGGTACCCAGCAGGCTCAACCCACACCGCAGACGTCCACCACGTCCGAGCAGAGCGGTGGCGGGCAGACTGCGTCCGGCCCCGTTGCGTCTGCGGATGCGGTTCGCGCGGGCGCGCAGAACGCGGATCCCTATCGGCCCGGAGACACGAACGACTACAGCCTTGAAGTCGATGCCGGTGAATCCAGCGAGGCGACCGTTGCCAACCTTTATCAGGCAGTTCCCGAAGAGCCGGAAGGCAACGAGGTCGGTCCCGTTGAAGGGGACGGTGCATCCCCCGATCAGGCCACGGGCGTAACCGCTGAACTCGGTGCCACCGCGGAAGCGGGGCCCGTGGAAACAAGTGTTGATGCTGCGGCGGCAACGACTGTTCAGGCGGCAGCCGCGCCTGATGGTGCTGACAGTGCCCCGATCGATGACGCCGCTCCGGCCGCTGGCAACATCGACACGGCACCCGTTGAACTTTCGACCGGCGATGATGGCGCGCAAGCCGCGGCAGCCAGTGTCGGTGCTGGAGCGGGCGCTGGTGCCGGCACCGGTACCGGTACCGGTACCGGTGACACCGCCGACGATCCAATTCCGAACACTGAGATCGGTGATCTGTTCGACACCGATGGCTCGCCAAACAGTTTTTCCGAGGATGCGGCGGCGGGTTCCTTTGTCGGCCTTACCGGGTTTGCACTCGACGTGGACGAAGGAGATAGGGTCACATATTCGATCAACGATTCCCGTTTTGCGATCGATCCGCAAACAGGCGTCGTCACGGTCGCAGAAGGCGCGGAGTTCGATGCAGAAACCGAACCTTCGATCACCGTCGAAATCACTGCAACGTCGTCGGATGGGTCGAGCTCGACTGCGACCTTCGACTTCTCCGTTTCCGATGCGGACGAGTTTGACGTCGGTCCGGTGACTGACCTTGACGATACGGAAAACGCGTTCGCAGAAGATGTTGCCGCAGGCACCCAGGTCGGGCTGACCGCATTCGCCGAGGACGCGGATGTAACCGACAGCGTTTCCTACTCGATCGATGATCCGCGCTTTGAAATCGACCCGGAGACCGGTGTCGTAACGATCGCGGAAGGTGCCGTTTTCGACGCGGAAACGGAAGCGACGCTCGAAGTGAACGTGACCGCGACATCGACCGACGGCTCAACTTCGACCCAAGCCTTCACCTTCACGGTGACTGACGTCGACGACAATGACATCACGCCGCTGAGCGACACGGATGCGTCTGACAACACGGTTGCCGAGAACGCGGCAGCCGGAACCGTT
Organism: Roseibium sp.; assembly: GCF_048261595.1. Taxonomy (GTDB): domain Bacteria; phylum Pseudomonadota; class Alphaproteobacteria; order Rhizobiales; family Stappiaceae; genus Roseibium. The sequence goes on along the minus strand of NZ_JBLXFW010000002.1, from coordinate 586,866 downwards.
GTCGGGATCACGGCCTTTGCGTCGGACGCGGATGCGAGCGATACGGTGACCTACAGCATCACCGACGACCGCTTCGTCATCGATGCCGAGACGGGTGTTGTGACGGTTGCCGAAGGTGCGAACCTCGACGCGGAGACTGTCTCCTCGATTGACCTCGAAGTCACGGCGACGTCCACGGATGGTTCGAGCACGTCTGCGACCTTCACCATCACGATCAGTGACGAGAACGAGTTCGGCATCACGCCGCTGAGCGACACGGATGCGTCTGACAACACGGTTGCCGAGAACGCGGCAGCCGGTACGGTTGTCGGCATCACGGCCTTTGCGTCCGATGCGGATGCAAGCGACACGGTGACCTACAGCATCACCGACGACCGCTTCGTCATCGACGCGGAGACCGGTGTTGTGACGGTTGCCGAGGGTGCGAACCTGGACGCGGAGACGGTCTCCTCGATTGACCTGGAAGTCACGGCGACGTCGACGGATGGTTCGAGCACGTCTGCGACGTTCACGATCACGATCAGTGACGAGAACGAGTTCGGCATCACGCCGCTGAGCGACACGGATGCGTCGGACAACACGGTTGCGGAGAACGCGGCTGCCGGAACGGTTGTCGGCATCACGGCCTTTGCGTCGGACGCGGATGCAAGCGACACGGTGACCTACAGCATCACCGACGACCGCTTCGTCATCGACGCGGAGACGGGTGTTGTGACGGTTGCCGAGGGTGCGAACCTGGACGCGGAGACTGTCTCCTCGATTGACCTTGAAGTCACGGCGACGTCCACGGATGGCTCGAGCACGTCTGCGACGTTCACGATCAACGTCGAGGATGGGGGCGATGCCCCGGATCTGGTGGTCAATGAAGTCGGGGCCAGGGAATTCGTGGTCAACGGCAGCTTTGAAACCTTCACGGGCACCCTGGGCGGTTCGAACGGAAGTGGATGGTATCAGAACCCCGACAGCGTCGACGGTTGGACCGTTGAGAATGTCGATATCCACCAGGCCGGTCACAACAATTACGGAGCCACGGACGGGGGCCACCACCTCGACCTCGCAAGCGTCACCAATGGAGTCGCTTCCCAGGTGATCGAAGGTCAGCTGGACGGGCATGTCTATAATCTGGCGATGGACCTGAAGAGCCGTGGTGGCCTCGGCCAAAGCGTTGCCAAGGTCTACTGGAACGGCGAACTGCTCGACACGATCGACCCGGCACTCACCGGAGCGGATTGGCAAACCTTCAGCTTCACCGTCATCGGCGGCTCGGGCGATGGCAGCAACACCCTGACCTTCGTTGAGGTGGGGTCGGACAACAATGGTGGTACGCTGATCGACAGCGTCTCTCTCACGTCAAGCACCACCCTGGATGTTGCCGAGGAGTTCGAAGGCGCCCAAATCACATCGCTTTCCGTGGTCGACCCGGATGCCGGTGACACGCACAGCTTCACGATTTCGGATGACAGGTTCGAGGTCGTCTCAGACGGCGGGCAGTATATTTTGAAATTGAAGGACAACGAGGCCTTCGATTTCGAGGTAGAGTCTTCGGTCAGTGTCACTGTCACGGTGACGGACTCGACCGGCTTGACCGACAGTGAAACCGTTGTGGTCAATGTCATTGATGTCGATGAAAGTGGCTACCCGGTCGAGGCTCTCGCGGACGTCGATGCTTCGGCAAACGTGGTAGCGGAGAACTCGGCCGCCGGCACAGTGGTCGGTGTGACCGCATTTGCCGACGATCCGACCACTTCCGACACGGTGACCTACTCGATCTCGGACAGCCGCTTCGTCATTGATGCGAATACCGGTGTGGTGACTGTCGCCGAAGGGGCAAATCTGGACGCGGAGACCGTATCGTCCATTGATCTTGAGGTGACGGCAACGTCTTCCGACGGCACCAGCTCAAGTGCGACCTTCACCGTCACGATTTCGGACGAGAACGAGTTTTCGATCGGCTCGGTGTCCGATATCGACGCTACGCTGAATGTCATTCAGGACAATGCGGTTGCCGGAACCTCTGTCGGCATTTCGGTCTTTGCAGAGGATCTGGATGCGACAGACACGGTCTCCTACACCATTGATGACGCACGCTTCGTGATCGATCCGGTAAGCGGCGAAGTCACGGTGGCTGAGGGCGCGGTCTTCGATTCAACAAACGAACCGATGATCTCCATTCAGGTGACCGGCACGTCCTCGGACGGATCGTCGTCTGTGAGCAGCTTCCAGATTGCGGTCAACGACCCCAATGTCGCGCCTGACCTTGTTGTCGGCGAACCGGCGCAGCGCATCAATTACGTCAAGAACGGCAGCTTCGAGAATTTCACCTCGACCGGAAATGACGGCGGCTCTGGCGATGCGCTCTATTACGGTGATGCCAATGTCAATGATTGGGTAACGGTCAATACGGACATCCAGACCGGCGGCTGGAGCAATCTGGGCACGACGGACGGGGACCACCGGCTTGATCTGGCCGATGACCATAGCAACGGGTACGCCTATCAGGATATCCAGGGTCTCGAAGCCGGACTGACCTATGACCTGTCAGTCGACCTGCGCGACCGCGGCCCTGCCGGTGATGCCATCGTTGAAATCTACTGGGGCGGCGAACTCGTCGCCCGGGTCGATCCGGCGCTCGACGGTGACGGTTGGAACACCTACTCCTTCGAAGTCGTCGGCGGTGCCGGCGCCGGGAACGACCGGCTTACCTTCCGTGAAGTCGGTGAGAACAACTTCAAGGGTACCCAGATCGACAATGTCGTCCTGACCGACTCAGAGGGCGTGATTGTTGCCGAGAACGATGCCGGTGCGAACATCGTTTCCCTGTCGGTGGTTGATCCGAATCTGGGCGACAGCCATGCGTTCACTGTCTCCGACGACAGGTTTGAAGTCGTTGCCGACGGCGGCGGATACATGCTGAAACTCAAGGATGGGATCTCGCTCGATTACGAGACCGAGGGTTCTGTCACGGTGAACGTTACCGTCACTGACGACGGCGGCCTCAGCAATACGGAGAGCATAAATATCCGCGTGGTCGACCAGGAAGGCGATCCCGTCTTCTACGGCACGGAAGAGACCATTTATGTCGGTGAAACCGGCTCGATCGATGCCTCGAACGTCCTTCTTGCCAACCAGGGCTTCGAGGTTAGTGTCACGAACCTGGTGGCAGGGAGCCTGACCCTTGGCGTACTCGCGGATCTCGCGACTGATGGCGGTCTCATCGGCGTTAGCGGTGACGTAACCGGGCTGCTGGATGGAAACCAGATTGGCTATGACACCTTGCACGGGGCGTCGGAGCAATTCTCCGTAAGCTTCTACGAGGACGTAAGCCAGGCAACAGTCAGTGTCTCCAATTTCTACTCTGATAACCTTGGCGTCGATTGCGAAGTGGGGCATTGGTACACGTTCAATGATGGACAGTTTGTCGAGGCGGGAACATTCCTGGGCACCTTCGACGGGACAACGACTGTCGACATTGATACGTCTGCCCTGTTCGATCAAATCGTGTTCACGGCCGATGTCGATACGCTTGGTCTGGGCGGTTCGGACTTCAGTATCTCGGAGATCGTTTACACGGATGCCGACCTGACGGTCGGAGGCAACGACACTCTGACCGGAACCAGCGGAAACGATACGATCTATGGTCTCAGCGGCCAGGATACGATCTATGGCATGGATGGCGATGACCTGATCGTGGGCGGCACCCGTGACGACATCCTGTTTGGCGGAGATGGCAGTGACGTGTTCAGCTACGCCATGGGTGACGGCAACGATACCGTCTACGGTGGCGCTGGCGGAAGCTGGATTGACATCATCGATCTGAATGACGGCGGTACCGTTCTTGGGGATTACGGAACCGACTGGAACGTCACGGTGACGTCCGGAACCATCAACAATGTCGACATGATGAATGGTGAGATTACGCTATCGGATGATGCCGCCGGCTACATTGACCTGAATGATGGAGCCCGGATCGAGTTCACCGACATCGAGAGCATTCAGTTCTAGCCGCTTGGGGCAAAGGAGCCAGGGAAGGGCGGCCGAATGGTCGCCCTTTTTGCATCTGAGCGTTTTGCCGTTCCGGTGTCTTGCGTCAGCGGACCGGTTCCATGTCCTTGCGATCTTGCGCGGGAATGCTTCCGGTGGTCAGCGGTATTTCCAGCCTCGCCAATTCGCCTTCTGTCGGCTGGAGGCGCAGCGTCCAGGAATTGAACTCCGGAATTATGCGACTGACCTGTTCCGGCCGTTCCTCGACTATCGAGAAATCCGTTGGATCAAGGCGGCCGATGGTTGCCAGCAGGAAGAATTCCGCAAGGCTGGCATCGAAACGCGCGCGTTCGAACGAAACTTTCGAATTAAGCAGTTCGCGTTGCCCGTCGAGGACATCCAGAAGCGAACGTTGTCCGCCTTCGAATTCAACCTGCAAGCCGCGGATGGCGCGCTGGTTTGCATTGATTGCCCTCTGGGCAGCATCAGCCCGCTGCCGTGCTGCCGTTTCCTGCCGTACCGCGCGGATCACCGTCTCGCGAATTGTCTGCTGGATGTCGTCTAGGGCGTATTCCTGCTGGGAAGCAGTTGCCTTGGCTGCTTTCACGGCAGCGATGTTGCGGCCTCCGGAGAAGAGCGGGGCAGTGACCCGAACGCCAAGCCGGAACTCCTCCTCGTCACGATTTCCAAGGTTGCCGCGATAGCCGGTGTCATAGGCGCTTTCCAGCGTGACACGCGGCAGCATGTCGCCGACCGACGCGCGAGCGGCGTAACGGGCTGCGCGGGCATCCGATGTTGCTGCACGGATGGTCGGGTTGTTGCGCTGTGCGATCGCAATAGCGTCCTGCAGTCCTTTCGGCTGCAGGCGCTTCGGTACGCTCGGCCAGCCGAGCTTGCCGGGCTTGGAGCCGGTAAGGCGTTCATAGAGCGCGAGAGAAGCCTCAAGGTCGCCCACGGCCTGATCGCGGTTTCCTTCCGCCTCCGCAAGGCGTGCCAGTGCCTGTTCGATGTCGGTACGGGTCGCGTCTCCGGAATTGTATCGGGCGCGCGCCGCGTTGACTTCCTGCTGAACGACGCCGGTGTAGGAGCGCAAACGGTCGAGAATTGCGCGGTCACGCAAGACACGCAGGTACGCATTGGCAGTGTCGAACAACAGGGATTGTTCCGCTCCGAGAAGCTGGCTGTAGCCTGATGCCGTTTCCTCGTGCGCCTGGTTGAGCCTGTTGACTGCAGAAAAGCCCTGGAACAGAGGTTGGGAAAGATTGATGCCCAGCTCATGAAACGCGGAACGATCACTGGTCCCGCTTCTTGTGCGATCAGAGGCGCTGTGTTCGCCCAGATACGTTCCGGTGATTGTGGGCAGGAACTGGGAACGTGCGGTCCAGACACCTTGTTGCGTGGCTTGAAACCGCGACCTTTCCGCTTTCAGACCCGGATTGACCTGATAGGCGGAGCTCATTGCGTCCTGGAGGGTCTGCGCCCAGACCGGCGCAGCGGCCAAGCCGAGGATCAGTGATGCGCACGGCAGCACGCTGCGCACGATGCGGTGCACTAGGACATGTGATCGTTGCTTGTTCGCTTGGTTCATGGCCAGACCGATTTATTGTTTGGTCCAACCTTCGTTGGTCATGGTTAATCAAGCGTAATTTCTGGCGTTATTCTTCCTGAAATCTCGAGTTCACTGTCGAAAATGACAATGAATTCGACCGGGAGAGGAGGCGCTAAACTGTCAAAGTCCGAGAGGGAGGAACAACGCCGGGCCGAATCTGTCAGGCATACCGTTTCGGGGAGCCCGCTTGCGAAAGCGCGTGCGCCGCGACCGACGCGACTCGTTCGGGGATGATGTTCTCGCCGGTAGTGGACGGTATCTTGTTGGCCGGCAAGGGACGGCCGAACAGGAAACCCTGTACCTGGGTGCATCCAGCTTCCTTGAGAAAGGCCAGTTGCACCTCATTCTCGACACCTTCCGCCAAAACGGGGATCTTGAAGCTGTGACCAAGCAGCACCGCGGAGCGGATGATCGCCCGTGAACGGGGATCAGATTCGATGGATTGTGTGAACACCCGGTCGACCTTGATCTTGTCGAATGGGAAATTCTGAAGGGTATTGAGCGAAGAATACCCTGTCCCGAAGTCGTCCATCGAAACCTTCACGCCCATGGCACGGAGCTTCCGGATTGCACACAGAACCAGCTCGTGGTCCTCGATGATGCTGCTTTCCGTCAATTCGATCTCGAGCCGTTCTGCCGGCAGGCCGGTTTCGATCAGGACCTGGGAAACGATCGCTGGGTAGTTGCTGCGTGAGAACTGCAGCGGGGAGGCGTTGACGGAGACATTGACGGGGTTTGTCCAGGTGAGCGCATGGCGGCAAGCGGTCTCGAGGGCCCACTGCCCGATTTCCAGGATCTGGCCGGTCTTTTCCGCAATTGGAATGAAATCGTCCGCCGGTATTTGTCCCTTGATGGGGTGCTGCCATCTGAGCAGCGCCTCATAGCCTATGATCTCGCCGGTTCGGGTGCTGTTCTGCGGCTGGAAATAGACCTGCAACTGGTGATCCGAGACAGCCTGCTTCAAGTCTGCGGCTATTACGGCCTGCTTGCGGCTGGCTTCCTCCATCCCGTCGACATAGGTCCTGATCTGCTGGCCGCCTGATTTCTTTGCACGCTTTGCTGCAAGGGCCGCGCGCACGACGAGCGTTTCAACATCGTCGCTGTCGTCAGGGAACATCGCGATGCCGATACTGGCATGCAGGTTGAGAACGAAATTGTTCCAGGGGATCGGCCGCAGGATGATGTTCCGGATCTTGTGCGCAAAGAGCAGCGCTTCGTTGACGTTCGGAACACTGCTCTTGAAAGCGACGAATTCATCACCGTTGAAGCGGACCAGAAACTCATCCTCATCCAGCTCGCCCAGGATATTTGCGGCCAGTGCGGAGAGGACCTGGTCTCCGGCGCCATAACCATGCAGGTCGTTGATGGTCTTGAACTGGTCGAGGCTGATGAACAGTAGCGCTGCTGCTTCACCCGGTGAGTTGCGCTCGGCTACGATGCGGGAAACCTCATTGCTCAGATACTGGCGATTGGGCAGGCCGGTGATCGCATCGTGGAGCGCAAGATACCGGTACTTTGCGGAAGCTGCGATGCTGGCCTGGGAATCGATCAGATAGGCCGCTCCAACGATGAGCATGAGCGCTACGATCGCCAGCGTGATCGTCGCAAGCAGGAGGCCATTTCCGAACAGGGACTGTTCGTGTGCCACCATGTCAACTGTCGGGAACGTCGCCGCTGCCATGCCGAAATAATGGACGCTTATGAAGGTCAGCACCAGGAATGCCATGCTTCCCAGTTCGCAGTAGCGCGTACACGGTCGCGCGTAGCGATTCATCGACAGAGCGCCCAGTACGATCCCGCTGCCAACGGACACCGCGATCAGTCCTGTATCCCAGCTCTGCGGTTGCGGCCAGACGAGAGCCGAGACACCCACATAGTGGAGGGCCACGATACCGAGCCCGATAATTCCGCCGCCGGCTTCGATCATCAGAGGAATTGTGCGATTTGCGGAAATGCAAAGACCAAGCGCGGTCGCGCACACGCCGATCAGCAGCGAGACAAAGGTCAGGAAGGGGTTGAGAGCAAACTCAGCCGTCGGGTGGTGGGCGACCAGCGCAATGAAATGCGATGCCCAGAGGCTCGTGCCCGCCACCATGCTGGCCAGGAATAGCCAAAGGCGCCGACGCAATCCCGATTCGCGTCGGATACGGCGGTAGAGTCGGATCGTGAAGAGCCCGCCGACAATGCTGAGCATTGTGGACACAAAGATGAAAAACGGATTGTGATCGGCGAGTGATGCGATGACCGCAGTGAGCATGCAAACCTCCTAGGTGATCGCATGCTGACCATGAAAAGAAAATATAACAATAATAATAGATGCGTTGCTGTCTGGTGGTTACTGAGTGATTAAATGTAAAATTGTCTGAAATTACATTGTAATTATTATTGTTGGCGATAACGTCGAGTTATTTTTCCTGTGTCTGAGATGTGCTGCGACGGCGGGGCGACCAAACGTCACCTATTTATGGGTGTAGTCTGGTTGTGCTGCCATCTTGTTTGTTTGAGCGGCATTTTGAGGCGCGGCGAATGGTTTTTTCAAAATCGTGCAAAATTCCTGCATTGAATTTCGACATGTGTAAAATCCTATTGTTATTTTTTACAATGAGTAACCAAATTGTCGTCAGAAGGGTGACGTTCCGTGAGGGGAGCTAGAAGGATCACGACGCGTCGCTTCCAGTTCCGGCTCGCCATTGAATCGGATCGAATTTCTAACAGGGCTTGGGGCTGCATTCGGAATGGCAACTAAAACCAAATCGACGCGTGTCGACAGCGCCTACGATCGCTTGAAGACTGACATTTTGGAAAGTGATCTACCGCCGGGATTTCAGGCGCCGGAACCGGATATTGCAGAACGATTGGGCATGAGCCGGACGCCGGTACGTGAAGCTCTTATCCGCCTCGAAGCCGCTGGTCTGGTGCAGCTCGTCCCGCGCCGGGGGGCAAAGGTTCTTGCGCTGTCCCTGGATGACATGCTTGAGATCTGCGACATTCTGCTGGTGCTCGAACCGGCAGCCCTTTCCAACATGGCAGGCCGCACGGTCAACTCCGATGCACTTGACGTTCTGGAGGCGATCATTGGCGATCTGGAGCGCGCCTGTGCCGAAGGCGACTTGGATGCGTGGAGCATTGCCGATGAGAAGTTTCATCGCAAACTCCTGTCGATGAGTGGCAACCGGAGGCTGGCGGAATTTGCCGGTCAGCTGATGGATCAGCTTCACCGGGGCAGAGGCGTGCTCCTGCGCATGCAGAAGGAGCCTGTCTTTTCCGCACAGGATCACCGGGATCTTCTCGCTGCCATTCTCTCGGGTGAAGCGGACGTCGTCGCCGAACGTGCTCGCAAGAAACAGCAGCATATCAGGGAAACCCTGGAGAACACCTTCAAGGCCTGCAGGCTCACATACGTCTGATGCCGGCAAGGATGGCCGCCAGGGCCATCGCAGATAGACTGCAATAGGGCGCCCGGTTCCCGCCGCTTGGGTAGTGGGGCATCGCGTACTCAATGACATTGATTATGCGCCGGGCAGATTGGAAGTGAGCCCGAGCCACTTGCGCCCGTCATCACGAGGTTCTTTCCTGCCTTGAGGCAACAGGGCGTCGGGAGGGCTCCATGCAGATTGCATTCATCGGGTTTGGCGAGGCAGCGCAGGCGTTTGCCGAGACACTCGGAAGGAACGAGCCGGATCTTTCGATCATGGCCTATGACATTCTTCTGGAGGAGGCCTCCGACCACCCGGGGCGCCAGGGTATAGTCGAAGCCGCCAGCCGGCTTGGTATCGGTCTTGGCGCGAACGCTCCGATGACGGCTGCAAATGCTGACTGGGTGTTCTCCGCGGTCACAGCGGGGTCTTCTACTGCGGCCGCCACCTCCGTGGCTGGTTCCCTGCGGGCGGGTTCGGTGTATTTCGACATCAATTCCGTTGCTGCAAGACGCAAGCAGGACTGTGCGCAGCTTATCGCCGTGGGCGGCGTTACCTACATCGACATGGCGGTCATGGCGCCGGTTCACCCGAGAGGGCACCTGACGCCGGTGCTGATCGCGGGCGATCTTCCACACGCAACGGAAGAGCAACTCGCAAAGCTGGGCTTCCGCTATGACCTGGCCGGCTCCGCGGTCGGCCGGGCCACCTCCATCAAGATGGTTCGTTCCCTGTTCGTGAAGGGGCAGGAGGCAATCACAGTGCAATGTCTTCTGGCTGCAAAGGCTGCGGGTTGCCTTGATGAGGTCAGGCAATCGCTCGAGGCCTCGTTCCCCGAACTGGGGTGGCCGGACTTTGCGACCTACAGGTTTGAACGGGTCGCGCGTCATGGCAAACGGAGAGCTGAAGAGATGAGAGAGTCCGCAGCAACGATGGGTGATCTCGGTTATGCGGCAGGGGCACGCCTGGCCGCTGCGGTTGCGGATATCCAGGATGAGGTCGCGGCACTCGGTCTCTCGGGATCTGTTCTCGAAGGCCCTCTGGAGGAAATCCTCGAGGAGATTCCTGTGCCCGAGGCGTGACCGTCTCAGCTGGCCGAAAGTGACTTGGATCCATTAAAACCGAATATACCATGTAGGCAAAACTTATGACTTTGCCCGGTGCTTCGATTTGTTCCAGGCGGTGTCGGGATGTAATTTCCCCGTCAAAGGAGAGCTTGTCGCGGGCTCTGCGCCGGTAGGCGGCCGTGACACCATGCAGTGCGGGGAGGCTCGCGCTGCACGTGTTGGCAAAACTCCAGAGCGGTGAGGAAATTATAATGCAGGAGCCCTGCTTTGATGTTGCGCATCTCGGCCACGTCGAGCTTCTTACGAACAAGTTCGAGGAAAGCCTCGACTTCTTCGTCAACGTCTACGGTCTGACTGAAAGCGGGCGTGACGAGACTTCCGCTTACCTGCGGGCTTTCGACGACTATGAATTCCACACCCTGAAACTGACACGTTCCGACACGACCGGTGTCGGGCATATCGCCTACCGCACGTCGTCAGAGGCGGCCCTTCAGCGCCGGGTCAAGGCGATCGAGGAAATGGGCTGTGGCATCGGCTGGGTCGAAGGCGATCTGGGCCATGGCCGCGCCTATCGCTTCACTGATCCGGACGGGCATGTCTTCGAACTCTATTACGACACGAAGAAGTACGTTGCGCCGGAAGGCGAAAAGCCGGCGCTGAAGAACATCGCGCAGCGCTACCATGGCCGTGGCGCCTGCGTTCGACGGATCGACCATCTGAACCTGCTTGCCAGCGACGTGTCGAAGATCAAGGAATGGATGCCGAAGGCGCTGGGCAGCCGGGTTACCGAGATGATCCAGCTCGATAATGGCCGCCTCGGCGGTTGCTGGTTCACGGTCAACAACAAGACCTATGACATCGCCTACACGGAAGATCATACGGACGCCAAGGGACGGTTCCACCATGTCACCTATGCGGTCGACCAGCGCGAAGACCTACTGCGCGCTGCGGACATCTTCCTCGAAAACGGCGTCTTTATCGAAACAGGGCCTCACAAGCACGCGGTTCAGGGCACCTTCTTCCTCTACGTATATGAGCCGGCCGGCAATCGCGTCGAGGTGGCCAATGCCGGTGCGCGCCTGATCCTGCAGCCCGACTGGGAGCCGGTGGTCTGGACGGAGACGGACCGCAAGAAGGGGCAGGCCTGGGGCCTTCAGACAATCAAGAGCTTTCACACCCACGGCACTCCGCCGGTGGGTGAATAAGGGGGAAACGAGATGGCGAACAAGACGGCCCTGGTGGTCAGCGCCCACTCCGCAGATTTTGTCTGGCGCTGCGGCGGCGCCATCGCCTTGCACGAGGAGAAGGGCTACGACGTCACCGTCGTCTGTCTTTCCTACGGCGAGCGCGGCGAGAGTGCCAAGCTGTGGAAGCAGGAGGGCATGACGCTCGAAAAGGTCAAGACCGAGCGCCGCAAGGAGGCGGAGAATGCCGCCTCTGCCCTTGGCGTGACTGATATTCAGTTCTTCGACCTGGGCGACTACCCGCTCGAGCTCGATACGGACGCCAAGTACAAGCTGGTCGATGTGATCCGCAAGGTTCAGCCGGCCTTCATGCTGAGCCACTCCCAGTATGATCCGTACAACACGGACCACATGTACGCGACACGCATTGCGCTGGAGTGCCGCATGATCGCGCAGGCGTGGGGGCACAATCCGGGCGAGAAGGTTCTCGGAGCGCCGCAGCTCTACCTGTTCGAACCGCACCAGACCGAGCAGATGGGCTGGAAGCCGGATACGTTCCTGGACATCACTTCGGTGTGGGACAAGAAGCGCGCGGCGATCGAGTGCATGCAGGGCCAGGAGCACCTGTGGGACTATTACACCAACGTCGCTGAAAACCGCGGCAACCACTTCCGTCGCAACTCCGGCGGTCAGGCAGGCGGGCGCCCGGCGAAATATGCCGAAGGTTTTCAGTCTGTCTTCCCGCGTACGGTTGACGAACTCTAAGGGAGCGGAACTCTGATGGGCGGCGTTGTCGTACAGAATATCGAGCGGGCCGATCCGGACGTCATCAAGGCGCTGGGCGAGGCCGGTGTCGCAACCGTTCACGAGGCGCAGGGCCGCAAGGGCCTGCTCGCCTCCTACATGCGGCCGATCTATTCCGGCGTCCAGCTGGCGGCCTCTGCCGTCACGATCTCGGCGCCTCCGGGGGACAACTGGATGGTCCATGTGGCCATCGAGCAGGTGAAGGAGGGAGATATTCTCGTCCTCGCACCGACGTCTCCCTGTGAGGACGGCTATTTCGGCGATCTCCTGGCAACTTCGATGCAGGCGCGGGGCGGCGTGGGCCTGATCATCGATGCCGGCGTGCGGGACACCAGGGATCTGACCCAGATGAACTTCCCGGTCTGGTCGAAGGCGATCTTTGCGCAAGGAACGGTCAAGGAAACGCTCGGGTCGGTGAATGTTCCCGTCGTCTGTGCCGGTGCCTACGTCAATCCCGGTGACATCATCGTTGCCGACGATGACGGCGTCTGCGTCGTCCGGCGTGAGGAAGCAGAAAGCGTTCTGGAGAAGGCCCGTGCCCGGATGGATGCCGAGGAAGCCAAACGCCAGCGCCTTGCCGCCGGTGAACTCGGTCTCGATATCTACAACATGCGTGAGCGCCTTGCCGAAAAAGGTCTCAAGTATGTCTGACCGCTTCGGGGCCTCCGGAATTCGGGCGATGTGGATGCGGGGAGGGACGTCGAAAGGCGGCTACTTCCTGGCTGAAGACTTGCCTGCAAATCCGGAGGACCGCGATGCAGTTCTGCTCCGTGTCATGGGGTCTCCCGACAAGAGGCAGATCGACGGCATGGGCGGCGCAGATCCGCTGACGTCGAAGGTTGCAGTGGTGAAGAAGTCGGAGCGGCCGGGGGTAGATGTCGACTACCTGTTCCTGCAGGTCTTCGTTGACCAGGCAATCGTGACCGATGCGCAGAACTGCGGCAACATCCTTGCCGGTGTCGGACCTTTCGCGATCGAACGCGGCCTCGTCGAGGCACGTGAGGGCGAAACACCCGTCCGCATTTTCATGGAAAATACCGGCCAGCTGGCGATCGCCACGATCCAGACCCCGGGTAGCCGCGTGACCTATGACGGAGCGGCCCGGATCGACGGTTCGCCCGGAACATCCGCCCCGATTGCGATCGTGTTCGAGGATACCGCCGGGTCGACCTGCGGTGCACTTCTTCCGAGCGGAAATCCGGTCGACGTCATCGACGGTGTCCCAGCGACCTTGATTGACAATGGAATGCCCTGCGTCATCCTGAAAGCTTCGGATTTTGGCATCACCGGACAGGAACCTCCTGCCGAGCTTGAAGCCAACGACGAGCTGCGGCGACGTGTCGAAGCGATCCGTCTGAAGGCAGGCCCGATGATGAATCTTGGCGACGTCACGGAAAAATCGGTGCCGAAAATGACGCTTGTCAGCGCCCCGGAGAGTGGATGCGTATCGACGCGCACGTTCATTCCCCATCGCTGCCATGCGGCGATCGGCGTTCTGGGTGCGGTCAGTGTCGGTACGGCTTGCCTGTTACCGGAAGGGCCGGCGCGGGAGGTTGCGCACGTTCCATCGGGCAATCCGAAAACCCTATCCATCGAACATCCGACCGGGGAGTTCTCGGTCGTTGCCACGCTCAATGACAGCGGCGAACTGACTTCGTCGGGTGTTCTGCGCACCGCGCGAAAACTATTCGACGGCTTTGTCTTCGTCTGAATGCAAAACCCAACAAGGGAGGAATGAATGATCAAGCAACTCTTAGCGGCAACTGCTGTTGCGGCGCTCCTCGCGTCACCGGCGCTTGCCGAAGACCGCGTCTCAATCGGTACGGGCGGAACGGGCGGCGTATTCTACGCGGTCGGAGCCGGCATGGCCGACCTTCTGACCAAGAAGCTCGACGGTGTCACCGCCAACGCTGAAGTGACCGGCGCCTCGATCGAAAACGTGCGCCGCGTGTCGGCCGGTGAAATGACCATCGGTTTCTCCAGTGCGTCCACGCTCTATGCCGGCAAGAATGCAGAGCCGCCGTTCGGTGAAGCGCAGAATGTGGCCGCTATCGCCGTTCTGTACCCGGCCGTTCTTCAGGTCGCTGCAACCAAGTCCAGTGGCGCGGCATCCGTCGCAGATCTGGCCGACAAGAAGATCAGCATTGGACCTCCGGGCTCCAACTCGTCCGTTCTGGCGACCCGTCTGCTGCAGGCCCATGGCGCCTTCAACATGGACAACATCTCGTTCCTGTCCTACGGCGAGGCAACAGGCGCGATCAAGAACGGCAGCCTTGACGGTTCGATCATCCTGGCCGGAACGCCGGCCTCTGCCTTCATCGAACTGACGACCACCACGGATGTCGCCATCCTGCCGGTCGACACCTCCAAGGTTGAAGGCCTGATCAAGGAATTCCCGTTCTACCAGCTGGTCGAGATCCCGGGTGGTCTTTACACGGGCACCGACGCGCCGGTTGCTGCTGTTGGCGATCCGGCGGTCCTGTTCACCGCTGCCGATGCGGATCCGGAAATGGTCTACAAGATCACGAAGACCCTGTTCGACAACCTCGAGGAACTCGGTCAGGTTCACCCGGCTGCCAAGAAAATCAGCCTTGAAACCGCTGCCAACACGCCGATTGCTCTGCATGAAGGCGCGAAGCGGTACTTCGACGAAAAGTAAGACGATAGCTGTCCGGCAGGGTCATGGGATCCTGCCGGCACACTTTTGAGGATCATCGACTTGGCCAGCTTCTGGAAAATCCTGCCGGAGGGCAACCTCGGCCGGACTGAACACCGTGCTCTGTGTGTCATCGTTGCCGTTCTTGCCGTTGCCGCGACGGCGCTGGTCATTCACTCGGCGTGGACGGGCAGCCTGACCGCGCTGCTGCTGCGCTCGATGTTCTTCTCACTGATGACATCCGCCGGATTGTTCATCGTCGGGGCGGCCGTGAAGAACGGTTTCGGGCGCTTCGTCCTCTATGCGCTTGGCGCGGTGGTGCTCATTCCGGGGCCGTACCTTTATGCCAACTACATGGACATCATCTTTTCGGGCGGCATCGCGAACACGACGCATATGGTGCTGTTCCTGCTTGCGGTCGTCGCCGCCCTAGCTCTCGCCCGGCTGACCATCGGCTGGGTGATGGTCGGTCTCGGAGTGGTCGCGCTGGCCTATGCCTTCCTCGGCGGTTACCTTCCGGGCACCTACGGCCATTCCGGCTATAGCCTGGGCCGTGTGACCTCCAACCTGTTTCTGCGTACTGAGGGTCTGTTCGGCCTGCCCATGGGTGTTGCCGCTCAATATATCCTGCTTTTCTCCCTGCTTGGCACCTTGCTCTTGCGCACCGGGCTTGGTCAGGTCTTTGTCGATCTTGCGCATTCAATGACCGGCAGGATCCAGGGCGGGCCGGCGCTGACAGCCGTCGTTTCCTCGACCATGTTCTCGTCGATCAACGGATCTGCCGTCGCGGGCGTCGTGACCACGGGCACCTTCACGATCCCACTGATGAAGCGGACGGGGTACCGCCCGAAGGTCGCCGGCGCGATCGAGGCTGCGGCATCTTCCGCCGGTCAGATCATGCCGCCGGTCATGGGGGCGGCTGCCTTCCTGATGGCCGAATTGACCCAGACACCCTACGCGGTCATTGCTGCAGCGGCCCTGATCCCTGCGCTCCTGTATGTCTTCGCGCTTCTGGTTTCTGTCCGTCTGGAGGCCGGTAAATTCAATCTGGCCCGAGCCGAAGGTGACGATATTCCCTCGCTGGCATCGGTCCTGGCGGGTCGAGGCTACATGCTGCTGCCGCTCGTTGCGCTTGTCGGCTTTCTTGCCTATGGCTACACGCCGGCGAAGGCCGCGGTTCTGTGCGTCATTGCCACGCTGATCATCTCGTTGTTCTCGAAGGAGACACGCCTCGGGCCGAGCGCCCTTGTCGAGGTCATGGTCGATACCATCCGAAATGTTCTGCCCGTCGTCGCCGCCGTTGCGATTGCGGGCATGTTGATCGGTGTTCTCACCCTGACCGGCATGGCACTCAAGGTCTCCACGATGATCCTGGACTTCGGCGGTGACAGCATGTTCCTCGTGCTCTGCCTGACCATGATCGCATCCTTCGTCCTCGGCCTGGGCATGCCCACATCGGCGGCCTATCTGCTACTGGCTATTCTGATCGCTCCGGCTCTGGAAAACTTCGGCCTGCCCATCATCGCAGCGCATATGTTCATCTTCTACTACGGCCTGTTGTCGGCGATTACGCCGCCGGTTGCCCTGGCTGCCTACGCGGGGGCCTCCATTGCAGGAGCGTCACCGAACGAGACGGCAATCGAGGCGATCCGTCTCGGTTTCGTAAAGGTGGTCGCACCGTTCCTCTTCGTTTATGCGCCGGAGCTTCTTTTGATCGGTACTCCGGTGGAGATCGCCCTGGCGACCTATGCGGCCTTTGCCGGGGTGTTCGCGGCAGGTGCCGCCATGACCGGCTGGTGCATTCGTCCCTTGAGCCGGACCGAGCTTGCCCTGCTTTGGCTGGCCGCGGCGCTCTTCACCTATTCCCTGATTGTCGGACAGCTTGACCCGGCCGGCCTTGCGGCGAAGGTTGCCGGCACCGTTCTGGTCATTGTTCCGCTTTGGCGCCTTTGGAGTTCACATGAAAATCGATCCACCCACCTGGCATCCTGAACCGTCAAAGCCCTCGTTCAAGGCTCCTGCCGGAGCGGTCGATGCCCATTGCCATGTCTTTGGCCCTGGCGATCAGTTCCCGTATGCGCCGGAGCGCAAATACACACCATCCGATGCGTCCAAGGAAATGTTGTTTGCGCTGCGCGATCACCTGGGCCTGTCCCGTAACGTGATCGTCCAGGCAAGTTGCCACGGAAAGGACAATGCCGCGCTTCTCGATGCCTTGCGTTCCGAACCCGAGCTGACCCGAGGCATCGCGGTTGTCGATGAGAGCATTTCCGACGCGGAACTGGAGGAAATGGACAAGGCGGGGGTGCGCGGTATCCGGTTCAACTTCGTTCGCCGTCTGGTCGACCCGAAGCCGCGGGACGTCTACCTGCGCATGGCAGAACGCATCAAGGCGCTCGGCTGGCACGTGATCGTCTATTTCGAAGCCCCAGAGCTTGAGGAGCTGACGCCGTTCCTGAAGAGCCTGCCGGTGACGGTCGTGATCGACCATATGGGACGACCGGATGTCGCCGCGGGTGTCGATGGCGAGGGCTTCCAGAATTTCATGGCGCTGATGGAGGACGAGAAGTTCTGGGTCAAGGTTGGCTGTCCCGAGCGGCTGACCGTTGAAGGCGCGCCCTATGACGATGTCGCTCCCTTCGCGCGTGCCCTGGTCGAGGCATTTCCGGATCGGGTGTTGTGGGGGACCGATTGGCCGCATCCGAACATGAAAAGCCATCTTCCTGATGATGGCCTTCTTGTCGACCGGGTCCGGGTGATCGCTCCGACCGAAGAACTGCAGAAAAAGCTCCTGATCGATAACCCCATGCGCCTATACTGGGCCCGGTAACGGTTTCCGGCATGGGGTGGCTCGTGGGACAGCATCGGCGACTTGCAACGCAAGGCGAGACTGCGCCGGGTGCACTGGTCACCTATCCAAACCTTCGGCACTTGCGTCTGCTGGAGGCAGCCGAACGGCAGGGGTCTTTGACCAGCGCCGCCGACGGTATCCACATTTCGCAGCCCGCCGCCTCCCAGGCCATCGGCCGGTTGAACGATCAGTTCGGCGGCAAGCTGCTGGAGCGCCACGGCAACGGTGTCTTCGCCACTGACCGCGGAAAGATCGTCATCGCCCGGACCCGCCGTGTGCTGGAGTTGATCAGGATCTACAGCCAGAGCGTCTCGCGGAGACTTCGCACTGAGCGACCGGCGGGAGGGGCGCTCGAGAACCGGGTGACGGTCTCGCATCTCAAGGCCATGTCCTATGTAGGCCAGGCGGGAAATTTTTCCGCCGCGGCCAGGGCCCTCAATCAGTCAGAGCCGTCCGTCCAGCGGGCTGCCCGGGAAATCGAAGGCATTATCGGGCTGCAATTGTTCTCAGGCGGTATTCGCCGGGTGCAGCTTACGCAGGCCGGGATCGATTTCGCAAAGACATCAAGTCTCGTTCTCAAGGAGCTGGACAGCGCATACGAGGAAGTGCGCGAATATGACGGCGCCTTCGACGGCCGCATCGTCATCGGGACATTGCCGCTGGTGCGCACTCGGATCGTTCCAGACGCAGTGGTCTCGCTGGCCAGCAAACACCCGGATGCCACGATCGGTGTGCTGGACGGGACATACGAGGACCTTCTTCAAGGGCTGGAGACAGGCGTGGTCGATGTTCTCATCGGCGCCCTGCGCGGCCAGGTTCCGACGGTTGGTCTGAGCCAGAAACGACTGTTCGACGACCGCCTTGCGATCGTTGCCCGCAAGGAACATCCTCTGGTCGGGCGGTCCGACGTCACGCCTTGTGAGCTGGCAAACTATCGCTGGGTTCTGCCGCGTCCCGGAACGCCGACCCGGCAGCTTTTCGAGGCACTGGTCGGCGAAGAAGCCGCTGACGGCGCGAAAGGCGTGATCGAGACAGGTTCGCTGGTGGCGCTCAGGGGCATTCTGACCCAATCCGACTATCTGACCATCATTTCGCCGCGCCAGGTCTATTACGAACTGAGATCGGGGCTCCTTCAGGAGTTGCCGGTCAAACTCGACGGTGGTGAGCGGCCGATTGGCCTGACAACGCGGGCAGACTGGCAGCCCACATCCCTGCAGCGTGATTTCCTTCAGGCGCTGGAACAGGCGATCATTCAGGACGAATGAACGCGTGATGGGCGTCAGACCGGCGCGGGTCCGGTCGACTGGCCGATGATCAGCTCCGCCTCGAGATATTCGGAAACAGGCACATCCGGATTGGGCAGGATGTTCTCGATCAGGAGTTCTGCCGCACGCGTTCCGGCGAGGCGTACCGATGAGCGGGTGCAGGTGAAAATCGGAACATCACCGCTGTTGGGTAGAAACGACAGGGCGTCGTCGTGGGTGATGACGGAAACGTCAGTGCCGATCTTCAGACCGCATTCGCTGATGGCCCTGGCCACGCCGATGGCCGTGATCATGCTCGACACGAGAAACGCGGTCGGCGGATTGGAGGAGCGCAACATCCGGCGCGCGTTGTCTGCCCCGTAAGGCTCAGTCATGTCTGCGGCCTTCATGATGTCCGGATCTGTCTCAAGACCGCGGTCGGCATGTGCCTTTTCGAAGCCTGACCGCCGACGGTCCGCGAAATCCATCTCCTCGAAGCCATTCAGAAGCGCAATGCGTCTGTGGCCCAGATCGAGCAGCAGATTTGTCGCGCGTTCAAACGCGTGCCGATTGTTCACGTCGACCCAGTTGGTGGTCTTTTCCTGACCCGGTACGCGGCCGTGAACCAAAAACGGAAGGTCAAGCTCGCGCAGCAGGGCAGGGCGGTCATCCGCAAGACGGGGCCCATGAACGAGGACGGCGTCAGCCTTCTTGCGTGTCGCAATCTCGCGATAGGCGGCGTTGACCTTTGTATCCTCGACGACGGAGATGACCATGTCGTAGCCGTGACGGGAATAGGTCTGGCCGGCGCCCGCGACGAACTCCATGAAAATCGGATTCATCATTTCATGGATCGAGCGGGGTATCACATGGCCGATCGACATGGACCGGCCGGTCGCGAGTCTCCTGGCCTGCTGGTTGGGGGCATAGCCAAGCTTGCGGGCCATCTCGACCACTCGCTGGCGCGTTTCTGCATTGACTTCGGGATACCCGTTGAGGGCGCGGCTCACCGTCGTCTGGGACAGTTCCAGTGCTTGCGCCAATTCCTTCAGGTTCAACCGAAACGCTCCAAGTTCAAATCGCTTTGATATTGCCGGTCTGTCGGCGTCATGCTTCTCGCGCCAACAATAGTTTGGCAGCATGCTGCTTGACAAGGAACTTTGCCGGAGACATTCTTCGACAAAATTCAAAGCGGTTTGGATGAGTGTAAACACAACAAAATGCACTCACTGATGACCGCTTGATAAGAGCTCGCAATGCTTTTGATTCTGGGAGGATCACATGAAACTACGCTTCTTGACCCGTTGTGCCGTTGCCGCCTTGGCAATCGGTGCGGCCGGTGCCACGGCTCACGCCGAGCTGCTGTTCAAGCCGGGTGAGGATGCCCGCTTCAACTGGGACAGCTACGAGGCACTGAAAGCCAACGACCTGTCCGGCAAGACGGTTACCCTCTTCGGTCCGTGGCTTGGTCCGGACAAGGAACTGGTCGAGAACACGCTGGCCTATTTCGAGGAAGCGACCGGTATCGACGTTCAGTATTCCGGTTCCGACAGCTTCGAGCAGCAGATCGTCATTGATACGCAGGCCGGTTCTGCTCCGAATGTCGCCATCTTCCCGCAGCCGGGCCTGGCCGCCGATCTGGCCGCCAAGGGCTTCCTGGCTCCGCTTGGCGCAGAGACCGCCGACTGGGTGCGCGACAACTACGCAGCTGGTCAGTCCTGGGTTGATCTTGGCACCTATGCCGGCAAGGACGGCAACAAGGACCTCTATGGCTTCTTCTACAAGGTCGATGTGAAGTCACTGGTCTGGTACAGCCCGGACAACTTCGAGGATGCCGGCTACGAAGTGCCGACGACCATGGAAGAGCTGAAGGCGCTGACCGAGCAGATCGTTGCCGATGGCGGCACGCCGTGGTGTATCGGTCTGGGATCGGGCGGTGCAACCGGCTGGCCGGGGACCGACTGGGTCGAGGACATGATGCTGCGCACGCAGTCTCCGGAGGTCTATGACCAGTGGGTGAAGAATGAAATTTCGTTCGACGACCCGCGTGTCGTCGGCGCCATCGAGGAATTCGGCTGGTTCGCCAACAACGAGAAGTTCGTCGACACTCCGGGTGCGGTTGCCGCTTCGGACTTCCGTGACAGCCCGAAGGGTCTCTTCTCGTCGCCGCCGGCCTGCTACATGCACCGCCAGGCGTCGTTCATCCCGTCCTTCTTCCCGGAAGGCACCGAGATGGGCGTTGACGCAGACTTCTTCTACTTCCCGGCCTATGAAGGCAAGGATCTCGGTTCTCCGGTTCTGGGCGCAGGTACGGTCTTTGCGATCACCAACGACAGCCCCGAAGCCCGTGCGCTGATGGACTTCCTGAAGTCTCCGATCGCTCACGAAGTGTGGATGGCACAGTCCGGCTTCCTGACGCCGCACAAGGGTGTCAACGTAGACGCCTACGCCGATGATACGCTCAAGGGCCTCGGTGAGATCCTGCTCGGTGCGACCACCTTCCGCTTCGACGGCTCCGATCTGATGCCGGGCGCCGTTGGTGCTGGTTCCTTCTGGACCGGTATGGTCGACTTCGTCGGCGGCAAGCCGGCAGCTGAAGTTGGCAAGGAAATCCAGGCAAGCTGGGACGCTATCAAGTAACCTGACCATAGCGGCCGCGCGGACGTTCCGTCTGCGCGGCCGTGCCGGCTGGCAAGGTTGGATGGGAGGGGACCTTGGAGCAATTGCTATATGCACTTCTGTCCATGGCGGCAGGGGTCGGAGCCTGTATTCTCTACTTCTGGGGAAGCAACAGGATCCTCGATGGAATTTTTCCGGCACGCGGCGCGAGTGCGACCCGTAACATCACGCGAGCCAATGCCGTCCGGCCCTGGCTGTTTCTCGGCCCGGCCATCATCCTCCTGACAGTCTATCTGATCTACCCGGTCATCAACTCGGTATACCTGTCCTTCTTCGGGCCGTCCGGGGAAAGGTATGTCGGGACCGCGAACTACACCTGGCTGTTTGCCGACCAGGGCTTCCGTGAAAGCATGCGGAACAATCTGCTCTGGCTCGTTGTTGTGCCTGCAGCCGCGACTTTCTTCGGTCTTATCGCAGCCGCCCTCACCGACCGGATTTCCTGGGGCAATATCGCCAAGTCGCTGATCTTCATGCCGATGGCCATTTCCTTCGTCGGTGCCTCGGTGATCTGGAAATTCATCTACGATATTCGCGGCGAAAGTGTTGACCAGATCGGCATCCTGAACGCCATCGTGGTGGCTTTTGGCGGCGAACCCCAGGCCTGGATCACCATTCCCTTCTGGAACAATTTCTTCCTCATGGTGATCCTGATCTGGATCCAGACCGGCTTTGCCATGGTGATCCTCTCGGCGGCACTGCGCGGTATCCCGGAAGAAACGGTCGAGGCCGCGGTGCTGGACGGCGCAAATCCCTTGCAGATCTTCCTCAAGATCAAGGTGCCGCAGATCTGGGGCACGATCGCGGTCGTCTGGACGACGATCACCATCCTCGTCCTCAAGGTCTTCGATATCGTGCTGGCGATGACAAACGGACAATGGGGAACCCAGGTCCTTGCCAACTACATGTTTGACTGGATGTTCCGCGGACTGGACTTCGGCCGCTCCGCAACGATTGCGCTCGTGATCATGGCCATGGTCATTCCGATCATGATCTGGAACATCCGCGAAGCGCGCAAAGACGCGTGAGGAGAGGCGAATGAACGGTATTGCTGGGCAGCGTCCACTCCTGATCTGGGTCGTGCATCTGTCGGTCGCACTGCTTGTGCTGCTCTGGACTATTCCGACCTTCGGTCTGCTCGTGTCGTCTTTCCGTGATGGCGATCAGCTCTCCGTGTCCGGATGGTGGACCGCACTGACCGCTACCGAGCGCAACCAGGTCATCCGCGCTCCTGCCGCAGATGCCCAGGTCCAGGAAGGCGGAAAGTGGGTGATCAAGGGCAACGTCTTTGACGGCCAATCGCCTGGCAAAGTGGTCGCGTTCGGCTTTTCAAGCAAGGCGCCGGCGGAGTTCTCCGCCGGTAACACGGCGCAGATGCAGGACGGTCAGAGCCTTGTTGTCGCTGCCGATGGTGAATTCACGATTGCCTCCGACGAGGAAATGAAAGGCAAGCGCGGCAGCCGCATCTTCTTTACCTCGATCGATCCACCGCGTTTCACTCTCGAGAACTACCGGAACGTCCTGTTCTCTGAAGGGATTGGCCGGTCATTCATAAATACGCTGACCGTGACGATCCCGGCGACGATCATTCCGATCCTGATTGCCGCCTACGCCGCCTATGCGCTGGCGTGGATGACCTTTCCGGGACGCTCGCTCTTGCTGGCGGTCGTCGTCGGCCTGCTTGTCGTTCCCTTGCAGATGTCTCTGATCCCGCTGCTGCGCCTATATACCGACATCGGCATCGGCAAGAGCTACGTCGGGATATGGCTGGCGCATACGGGGTTCGGCCTGCCACTCGCGATCTATCTCTTGCGAAACTATATCCGCGGACTGCCACGGGAAATCATCGAAAGCGCGAAGGTCGACGGCGCGTCCGATTTCGAGATCTTCCGCAAGATCATCCTGCCGCTGTCGTTCCCGGCGCTCGCGTCTTTCGCGATCTTCCAGTTCCTCTGGGTCTGGAACGATCTCTTGGTCGCAACGGTGTTCCTTGGAAACAATGAAGAGCAACTGGTGATGACCGGACGGCTTCGCGAACTGCTCGGTTCGCGCGGCGGCAACTGGGAAATCCTGACGGCCTCTGCCTTCGTCTCGATCGCCGTGCCCTTGCTCGTCTTCTTCTCCCTGCAGCGCTATCTCGTTCGCGGGCTCCTGGCAGGATCGGTGAAATAACATGACAAATGCGAAGAACATGGAGTCTGGCGCATGACCTCGGTGTCCCTGCAAAATGTCAGCAAGTCCTACGGGCACGTCGAGGTCCTGCGCGACATCAACCTCGAGATCAACCAGGGCGAGCTTGTTGTCTTCGTCGGCCCGTCCGGCTGCGGGAAGTCGACACTGCTTCGCATGATCGCGGGTCTCGAGACGATTTCCGGCGGCGAGTTGCAGATCGACGGCGAGCGCATGAACGAGACGCCGCCGGCACAGCGCGGCATCGCCATGGTGTTCCAGAGCTATGCGCTCTATCCGCACATGACGGTTCGCGACAACATGGCCTTCGGCATGAAGATCGCGAAGAAGTCCAAGACCGAGATCGATGCCGCGGTTTCCAATGCTGCGCGGATCCTGCAGCTCGAGCCTTATCTCGACCGTCTGCCGAAGGCCCTTTCCGGCGGTCAGCGCCAACGCGTCGCAATTGGCCGCGCGATCGTACGCGATCCCAAGGTCTTCCTGTTCGACGAGCCCTTGTCGAACCTGGACGCAGCTCTGCGCGTGGCGACGCGTATCGAAATCGCGCAGCTCAAGGAAAGCATGCCCGACAGCACCATGATCTACGTGACGCACGATCAGGTCGAGGCGATGACGCTGGCAAGCCGGATCGTCGTCCTGCATGGCGGCAACATCGAGCAGGTCGGCGCGCCGCTCGAACTCTATGAGCGTCCGGCGAATACCTTCGTCGCCCAGTTCATCGGCTCTCCGGCAATGAACCTCCTGCCTTCCAGTGTCGCAACCTCCGGTGCCGAGACGCAAGTCTCGCTTGAAGGCGGCAAGATGGTGACGGTCCCGATTGCGTCGGTGGATGCAGATCGCGGGGCATCGGTCCAGCTTGGTGTGCGACCTGAGGATCTCAGTGTGACGGCTGGCGATGATTGTCTTTTCGAGGGAACCGTTGAAATCGTCGAGGCCCTTGGTGAGACCACTGTTCTTTATTTCGAGGCCAAGCCAGATGCTGCACCATTCATTGCGAAGCTTCCGGGCATTCAGGCGATCCGCAAAGGCGACAAGGTGCGTTTGAACGCGAGCAAGTCCAAGCTGCATCTGTTCGGCGCTGACGGAATTTCCTTCCTCGCTCGCTGACACTACCTCTTTAATTCAGCAATGCCGCGCCGGGGAGATCCTGGCGCGGCATTTTTTGATGTGTGTGCGTTTTCTGAGCGGACGGCTGGCTTAGGCTGCGTGCCCGCGGGCCAATCCATTTCAACAACGATGGTCTCTACGCCTCAATTTTGAATATGGGGCTTTATGTTATTGTCATCACATGTTCATATGAGCGTTGAATTCCGTTCATATGAACATCGTAAGCGATGCCCATGTGAGGGTTGCCTCGATGGACTGATCGTCCCTTCCGGTGCAACTAGGCGGATCGCCTAAGTCAGGAACATGACAGGCGGAAATTCGGGGAGGCGGCGCCTATGCTGGGGCAAATCGATATCACAAGGCGTCAGGCCGAGATAGCCGACATCGTGCAGAGGTCGGGTTTCGCCTCCGTTGAGGAACTTGCCGAGCGCTTCGAGGTTACCGCCCAAACCATTCGACGTGATGTCAACGGACTTTGCGAACTCGGGATCTTGCGCCGGACACACGGTGGCGTGGAGCCCCCCGCGAGCGCCGGGAACATTCACTACAGCACGCGCCAGATCCTTAACTTGGCGCAGAAGAAACTGATCGCCGATCTCGTCGCTGCCGATGTTCATGATGGTCAGTCTCTCGCGTTTTCCATCGGGACAACGCCCGAAATCGTCATGCAGGCCCTTACGGGCCATGAGGGATTGTGCGTTTTCACGAACAACCTCAATGTGGCCTTCACAGCATCAGCGAACCCGAGCTGCCAGGTGACGATCGCTGGAGGGCGGCTGCGCCCCGGCGACCGCGATGTGGTTGGCCGCAGCGCCTATGACTTCTTTACTCATTACAAGGTCGATATCGGCATCTTCGGTGTGGCCGGCGTCGATGAGGAGGGAACGCTCCTCGATTTCCACGAGGACGAGGTGTCCGCGCGTCAGTCCATCCTCGCCAACTGCCGCAAGTCGTTCCTGGTTCTCGATCACAGCAAGTTCGGCCGAACGGCACATGTTCGCGGCGGGCATATCCGCGACGTGTCCTGCATCTACACCGATCGTCCGGTTCCGCAGCACATTCAGGCTCTCCTGGAGGGAAGCGAAACACGCGTCGTAGCGGCGCAAGACACGGTCTGATCCGTCATGGCGCACCGTTTTCGGGTTCCAGGCGGTTGCCGAACCGGTTTGAGCCCTTAAGCTTAGGTAGCGGTGCCGTCCAGAACACCCACGAGACCTGGCCGTTGTTTCCGGTCTGCTGAAATCGTCGGCTTTAACGGGCAGTCCGGGCACCGCTCGATTCCATCCAGATTGTACCGCATGCAGCAAATGCGCCGGGTCCTGGTCGCTTCAGACCCGGAAGGGCGATAGGGGCCAAAAAGCGGGTTGCGCTGGCCATTGGGCAATGCGCGTTCCGTTGTGAGTGTCTTGAAGCCGTCCTGGCTCCCACCGAGAAACACGTCGTTCGTATAATCCAGGATGACGGCTGCGCTCATCCAGAAAACCTTCGCCGAGACACCGGAGCGTGCCGAAAAGGAGAAGACCAGCGGAGCCAGATGCCGGTCGACAAAGGCACCAATACGGTCGAAGGGGGTGGCGCCGGATGGGCTGGGGTTGCCGAATGGATCGGTCAGGATGAAACGCAGCGGTTGACCGCTATCGTCCAGAACCAGTCGGAGGGCGTGCGGGTCCGCCGGGACATTGCTGCCGGCGGCCGATGCCAGCATGACGAGGGGGGGTATCAGGAAGCCCAGATACCACTGCGACCAGTAGGATGCGACTGACCTTGGGTCGTCCTGAGGAAACCGGCACCCGGCGTAGCTGGAGAGCAGCTGTTGCAGCGCGCCGGGATCGTTCAGGTCAGAGCAGCATATGCCTTCGCCCGAGTCTGGTGCCAGCGTGAAACGGTCAGCAAGATGCGCCGCAGGACCATGGAAAAGGCCTTCGATATAGTCGCTTAGGTCAACGGGCTGGTCTTGGCTGCTGGGGCCGCCGGGCATCAAAAGTTCCACAAATCTACTGCTAAACGCCGAGGCCCTGTCGCATTCCCCGTGGCGTCACGTCGGGAGGCTAACGTGTCATCAAGGCTTCGAATATCCGGTCAATCTTAAGGTACGCTTAGCGGTTTCAGCGCCTCAAGGAAAGTGGAGTATTACATTCTTTTTTCTGGTGCTGGTGGCTTTGCAAATCTGCCAGTGCTCTTGCATGCCGCAGGTTGCGCAAACCTCGGCTGCGCCTCGTCGGCGCGTGTTCATTCGACGATGTGCTCCGCCGGAGGGGCATACGTGGTTGGGAGAACGCAGGGGTGCTCTCGTCAAATCGGACCTACCGTCAAATTGACAATCATGAATTGAAGAACAAGTTCGTAATTTTCTATTGACCTTCATTTTCTTTCGTTTGATATTCGTTTCACCTGCAAACGCGGGTCGTTTTGGGAGGAAATTATGAAGCAGAGATTTTTGACTGCAGTTGCGGCTGCGGCGCTTCTTGCCTCGGCCGGGCCGTCCCTGGCCGGAATGGACGAAGCGAAGAAGTGGGTTGAGAGCGAATTCCAGCCTTCCGTCCTGTCGCAGGACGAGCAGCTTTCCGAGATGGATTGGTTCGTGAAGGCCGCAGAGCCATTCAAGGGCATGGAAATCAACGTTCTGTCGGAAGGCATTCCGACCCACGAATATGAGTCCAAGACCCTGACCAAGGCCTTTGAGGAAATCACTGGCATCAAGGTCAACCACCAGATCCTCGGCGAAGGCGAAGTGGTTCAGGCGGTCCAGACGCAGATGCAGACGAACCGCAACCTCTACGACGCCTATGTGAACGACTCCGACCTTATCGGCACCCATTCGCGCCTTCAGCTCGCTGTGAACCTGACCGACTGGATGGCTGGCGAAGGCAAGGACGTTACGTCTCCGACGCTCGACCTCGACGATTTCATGGGCATCAGCTTCACCACTGGCCCGGACGGCGATCTTTACCAGCTTCCCGACCAGCAGTTTGCGAACCTCTACTGGTTCCGCAAGGACTGGTTCGAGCGTGAAGACCTCAAGACGGCATTCAAGGAAAAATACGGCTACGACCTCGGTGTTCCGGTCAACTGGTCGGCCTATGAGGACATCGCCGAGTTCTTCTCCAACGACGTCAAGGAAATCGACGGCGTGCGCGTCTATGGTCACATGGACTACGGCAAGCGCGCTCCGGACCTTGGCTGGCGCATGACCGATGCCTGGCTGTCGATGGCCGGTGCCGGTTCCAAGGGTGAGCCGAACGGCCGTCCGATCGACGAGTGGGGCATCCGCATGGAAGCCGACTCCTGTAACCCGTCGGGTGCTTCCGTCTCCCGTGGTGGCGGCACCAACGGCCCGGCCGCGGTCTACGCGATCCGCAAGTGGGACGAATGGCTGCGCAACTATGCTCCTCCGGGTGCTGCGGACTATGACTTCTACCAGTCGCTTCCGGCTCTTAGCCAGGGCAATGTTGCCCAGCAGATCTTCTGGTATACCGCCTTCCTTGCCGACATGGTGAAGCCGAAGTCCGAAGGCAACAACACCGTGGACGACGAAGGCATGCCGCTGTGGCGTGCAGCGCCGAGCCCCCATGGTCCTTACTGGGAAGAAGGCCAGAAGGTCGGTTACCAGGACGTGGGTTCCTGGACCATCCTGAAGTCCACTCCGACCGACCGTGCAAAGGCTGCCTGGCTCTATGCCCAGTTCGTCACCTCGAAGACCGTCGATGTGAAGAAGAGCCATGTCGGCCTGACCTTCACCCGCGACAGCTCGATCCAGCACGCGAGCTTTACCGAGCGTGCACCGGCCCTCGGCGGTGTGGTCGAATTCTACCGCTCGCCTGATCGTGTCCGTTGGTCTCCGACCGGCGTCAACGTTCCGGACTATCCGAAGCTGGCGCAGCTGTGGTGGCAGAACATCGGTGACGTGAACTCCGGTGCCTTCACGCCGCAGGAAGCCATGGATCGTCTGGCCGGTGAAATGGACCAGGTCATGGCCCGCATGCAGCGCGCTGACGAAGCCAACAACACCTACGGTGGCTGCGGACCGCGTCTGAACGACGAGAAGGATCCGTCCGAGTGGCTCGGCAAGGGTGGTGCAAAGGCTAAGCTCGACAACGAGAAGCCGCAGGGCGAAACCATTGCCTACGACGAACTCGTAGCGCGCTGGAGCGCCAACTAATATCGTCTCCTCCTGGCAAGACCTCCCGGGGCAGCAATGCCCCGGGAACCCTATGGCCCGTCTTGACGGCGGACGACAGACTGCGAATTCCTGATGGCACTTGAACTTATCGATGTCTCCAAGCGCGTGGGCGTGGAGCAGCATATCTATCCGACGAGCCTGACTCTGGAGCCCGGCGGGATCAATATTCTCCTCGGCACGACCCTGTCCGGCAAGACGACCCTGATGCAGTTGATGGCCGGTCTCGACCAGCTGACCACCGGTGCTCTCCGCTTCAACGGCAAGGACGTCACCCGTACGCCGGTGCAAAAGCGCAACGTGTCGATGGTCTATCAGCAGTTCATCAACTATCCGAATTTTTCCGTTTTCGAGAACATCGCTTCACCCTTGCGGGTGGCGCGCGTTGCCGAAACCGAGATCAAGAAACGCGTCGGCGAAATGGCAGAGCTGATGAAGCTCTCCGGCATGCTCGATCGCCGTCCTTCGGAACTCTCCGGCGGCCAGCAGCAGCGCACCGCCATGGCGCGCGCGCTCGTCAAGGAAGCCGATCTGGTGCTTCTGGATGAGCCGCTGGCCAACCTCGACTTCAAGCTTCGCGAGGAACTGCGAGACGAGTTGCCACGCCTTTTCGCCAACCGGGAATGCGTTGTCGTCTATGCGACGACCGAGCCGGTCGAAGCGCTGCTCTTTGGCGGCAAGACCGCGACGATGCACGAAGGACGCGTGACGCAATTCGGGCCGACGGGCGATATCTATCGCAGGCCTAAGGACCTGATCAGCGCCGAAGTCTTTTCCGAACCGCCTATCAACCACGCGGAAGTGGTCAAGCAGGGGGCTACCCTGTCGCTTCCCGGTGGTCCGACCTGGGCCGCGCTCGGCGGTGCCGCGAGCCTTGCCGATGGAACCTACACGATGGGCCTGCGCCCGCATCATGTCACGCCTTCAGCGAGCGGTGAGCAACCGATCCCTGTTGAAGGGAACGTCATGGTGACGGAGCTGAGCGGGTCGGAAAGCGTCGTTCATTTCCATCTTGGTGGCCGGACCTGGGTGTCCCAGTCCCATGGCATCCATCCGTTCGAGGTCGGCGAAGTCGCTCAGCTGCATGCCGATGTCTCGAAGGCCTTTTATTTTAATTCCGCCGGCGCGCTGGTCGCCGGTTAAAGCGCAAGCAGAACGATTGGGAGGTTGCCGGAATGGCAAAGATCACGCTCAAGGGCTTGCGGCACAGCTACATGGCCGATCCGAAAACGGATGACGATTTCGCCCTGAAGCAACTCGACGTCGAGTGGGAAGATGGCGGCGCCTATGCTCTTCTCGGTCCGTCCGGCTGCGGCAAGACGACGTTGCTCAACATCATTTCCGGCCTGCTGGCTCCGAGCCACGGGCAGGTGATCTTCGGCGATCAGGACGTTACGCATCTGCCGCCGGATCAAAGGCACATCGCGCAGGTTTTCCAGTTTCCTGTCGTTTATGACACGATGACCGTCTACGACAATCTCGCCTTCCCGCTGCGCAACCGCGGTGTCGCAGAGGCCGATGTCGACAAGCGTGTGCGCGAGATCGCGGAAATGATCGACCTGACGGGCATGCTGATGCAACGCGCATCCGGCCTGACCGCCGATGGCAAGCAGAAGATTTCGCTTGGCCGCGGTCTGGTGCGTACCGACGTCAACGTCATCATGTTCGACGAGCCGCTCACGGTGATCGATCCGCATCTCAAGTGGCAGCTGCGCTCCAAGCTGAAGGAGCTGCACCAGCGCGTCCGTACGACCATGATCTACGTGACCCACGACCAGACCGAAGCCCTGACCTTCGCCGACAAGGTTGTCGTCATGAAGGACGGGCAGGTGGTCCAGATCGGAACGCCGGTCGAGCTATTCGAGCGTCCGCAGCATACGTTTGTCGGGCACTTCATCGGCTCTCCCGGAATGAACGTGCTTCCGTGCGAAGTGAAGGGCGGCAAGGCCTTCTATCTCGGCGAGGAGATCCCGAGCTGGAATGCGGATTCTTGTGCCGACGGTTCAGGACTCGAGCTAGGCGTGCGTCCGGAGTTCGTCAATTTCGCGTCTTCCGGCATAGAGGTCGACGTCGTGAAGGTATCCGATGCCGGGCGTTTCCGCATTGTCGACACCCGGAAGGGAGATGAGAGCATCAAGCTTCTTGTCCCGGAAGGGCAGGACATTCCTGAGAGTCGCGGTTTCCTGAACTTCGCCCAAGACCATACGCAGGTCTATTCCGGCGGCTGGCTGGTGAATTGAGGTCGTATCCATGAACAAGACTGAAAACCAGAAAGCCTGGCTCTTCGTTCTTCCAGTGGTTCTTCTGGTCGCCTTCAACGCGATCATTCCGCTGATGACCGTGGTGAACTACTCCGTCCAGGAGACCTTCGGCGATAACACCTTCTTCTGGGCTGGTGTGATGTGGTTCGAGGAAGTGCTGAATTCCGACCGCTTCCACGCGTCGCTCGGCCGCCAGATGATCTTCACCTTCTCGATCCTGGCGATCGAGATCCCGCTCGGCGTTCTTATCGCCCTGACCCTGCCGCGAAAAGGTCCTTGGGTGCCGGTGTGCCTCGTCCTGATGGCGCTGCCGCTGCTCATTCCGTGGAACGTGGTCGGAGCGATGTGGAACATCTTCGCTCTGCCGGACATCGGCTTGCTTGGACGGACGCTGAACGCTCTGGGTTTCGACTATAACTTCACCCGCCAGCCGGGGGACGCCTGGTTCACGCTGATCCTGATGGACGTCTGGCACTGGACGTCGCTTGTGGTGCTGCTGGCCTATGCCGGTCTCGTGTCGATCCCGGATGCCTACTACCAGGCAGCGAAGATCGACGGCGCGAAGCCCTTCGCGATATTCCGCTACATCCAGCTGCCAAAGATGAAGCGGGTGCTGACCATCGCCGTGCTTCTTCGCTTCATGGATAGTTTCATGATCTACACCGAGCCCTTCGTCCTGACCGGCGGCGGGCCCGGAAACTCGACGACGCTTTTGTCTCTAGACCTTGTGAAGGTGGCGCTCGGTCAGTTCGACCTTGGGCCGGCCGCCGCAATGTCGCTGATCTACTTCCTGATCATTCTGGCGCTCAGCTGGGTCTTCTACACACTGATGATGCGAAACGAGGCAAACTGATGAAGAACGCAAGCCGCTTCGTTCCGGCCCTCTACATCCTCTTCCTGATGCTGCCGATCTACTGGCTCATCAACATGTCTTTCAAGACGACCAACGAGATCCTCGGCTCCTTCACCCTGTGGCCGCAGGAATTCACCACCGAGAACTATGTCGCGATCTTCACCGATCCGACCTGGTACATGGGCTACGTCAATTCGCTCGCCTATGTGTCGTTGAACACCGTGCTTTCAGTCGCGGTTGCCCTGCCTGCCGCCTATGCATTCTCGCGCTACCGGTTCCTGGGCGACAAGCACCTGTTCTTCTGGCTTCTCACCAACCGCATGGCGCCTCCGGCCGTTTTCGCGCTACCGTTCTTCCAGCTCTATTCCGCGGTCGGCCTGTTCGACAGCTACTGGGCTGTGGCTCTGGCGCACACGCTGTTCAACATCCCGCTGGCGGTCTGGATCCTGGAAGGTTTCATGTCGGGCGTGCCGAAGGAACTCGATGAAACCGCCTATGTTGACGGCTATTCGTTCTGGCGCTTCTTCACGAAGATCTTCATCCCGACGATTGCCGCCGGCATCGGCGTGGCCGCCTTCTTCTGCTTCATGTTCTCCTGGGTCGAGCTGCTTCTGGCAAAGACGCTGACCTCGGTCGAAGCCAAGCCGATTGCCGCCGTGATGACGAGAACCGCGTCGACCTCCGGTTATGAGCTCGGGCTCCTGGCAGCGGCCGGCACTCTGACGATCATCCCGGGCGCCTTCGTGATCTACTTCGTCCGCAACTACATCGCCCGGGGCTTCGCCCTCGGCCGGGTTTAAGAAAGGAACACGCCATGGGTCTGACATGGATGGCCTGGACCTGGCCGACCGCAGCCTTTTTCATCTTTGTCGCGCTGTGTATCGCGACCATGGGGGTCTGGGAGTATTTCTCACCCGGGGGCGGGCCACGCGACGGGATTCTCGGGCTTCACACCACGCGCGGAGACCGGCTGTTCATCTCCCTGCTGGGAAGCGCCTTCATCTTCCTGGCCTGGCTGGGGCTGATGGGGACGCCGCTCTGGGCGCCCCTCGTCCTTGCCATCGTCTATGGTCTGGCGGTGTTCCGTTGGGTCTGAGCCCTTTGCCTTCAGCGAACTGAAGCGACGGATCAGAGTGTTTTGGCAGCCCGGTTTTCCGGGCTGTCGGTCTTTTTGCCGGACACCAGCAGCCTCATTGTGATGATCACGGCCAGGGCCGACAGAACGGTAGCGATGACGAACAGTCCGTCATAGCCGAGACTGTCCGCAAGGACACCCGAGATGCTCGAGCCGATCAGGTAAACGATCAGCTGGGCGCAGGCGAGCAGCGTGAAATCGGTCCCCGGCTGGCTCTTCGAGGCGACGCTCATGAAGAGTGAATAGAGCACCACGATTTCCATGTACCTGATGAAGGTCTGGAAGGCCGCGGCGGACATGATCGCTGCAAGGCCTTCGTAGATCTCCAGCGCATGAAGGGCGAAGGCGGCAAAACAAAGGGTCCGCATTGCCCCAAGAATGATCAGGGCCCGGTTGGTGTCCTGCCAGCGGATGAGGACCACTGCAATCACAGAGCCGACAATCCCGGCGGTTGCGGCTGAGGCACCGGACAGGTAGCCGATCCAGGAAAGCGGAAGGCCGACATCCACCAGATAAGGGCCTTCCATTGCCTTCACCAGACCTTCGCTGGCGCGAAAGACCAGGGCGATGACAAGGATCTGAACGGCTTCTGGTCTCAGGAAAAAGGCCTTGAGGGAAGGTCTGGCATGGGCTGCCGTGGCGCTGTTTGCCGGCACATCCTCTTTTGAGGCTGCGGCAGAAGTGTTCCTGGCAGTTGCCGCCTCACGCATGAGCGGCGTTACGATGAGAGGCAGAAGCGAGATTGCGGAGACAAATAGAAGCGTCGCGGTCCAACCGAAGTTTTCGAACAGGATAAGCGACAGGGTTCCGCCGATCAGAACGCCAAAGGCGACGGCTCCGCCCTGAAAGGCGTTGCCGACACCGCGGTCTTTCTCAGACAGGGATGAGGTCGCGTAGCCGTCGGTTGCAATATCCTGAGCGGACATGGCCAGTGCCATGATGATGCAGACGACAAAGAGACCGGTGATGTTGGTGGGCTCCAGGAACGCCATACAAGCGATGCCGAGTGCGGTCACGACCTGCATGGGAACGATCCAACCGCGGCGATGGCCGAGCGGCAGAAAACGATGGCGATCGATCTGTGGCGCCCAGATGAATTTCAGAACCAGCGGCAGCATCAGGAGCGAGAAGAAACCGATGGCGCTGCGCGAAACGCCTGCCTCGCGAAGAACGGGGGGCAGGGCTGCTGCGATCAGGTAGGTCGGGATTCCCTGTGCAAGGTAAAGGCCGCCGAGCGTGGCGAACAGGCGGTATCGCTCCGCATTGTCCTCAAGGACAGTTCCGGTGAGCTTGGCTCTCGACAGACGCATGGCTGGCTCTTTTCAGATTGGTTGCGCTTTGAACGCGATGGCAGCAGGCATCCGGTGGGATGCCTGCTGCCGGTCTTGGATCAGAATTTGATCTGGTAAGACAGGGCGAGCGTGCGGCCGAGACCCGGGACCTTGGCGCCGCGTGTGGCGGTTGCTGTCGGGTTCACATATTCGGTGTCGAGCAGGTTGCGGACACCGAAGGCCAGCTTGCCGCCATTGTCGAATTCCTTGGCAAGCGATGCATTCAGGAGTGCAGCACCCTTCAGTTTCTCTCCGCGTTCACGATCACGTCCGGAGAAGAACTCGACTTCTGCCCGTGCCTGAATGTCGTAGGGGAGAACCATGTCGCCGTAGAGCGTACCCTTGAAGGTGCTCGAGATCCGGTTGTTCGGCAAATAGCTGTCAATATCGCCATCGCCATCGCTATCGTAACGG
Source organism: Roseibium sp. (assembly GCF_048261595.1). Taxonomy (GTDB): domain Bacteria; phylum Pseudomonadota; class Alphaproteobacteria; order Rhizobiales; family Stappiaceae; genus Roseibium. The sequence goes on along the minus strand of NZ_JBLXFW010000002.1, from coordinate 551,910 downwards.
CCCTCGGCGTAGGCGAGGATACCACCGACGGTCAACATGTCGGTCGCGTCGAACGCCCCGGTCAACTCAGCGCCCCAGAGCTGCTCTTTCTGCTGAGAGACACGGTTGGTCTTAATATCGAACAAGGTCCCTTTGTCCGATGTCGAGTAGTAGGCGCTGAAGTTCGCCTGCGTCCGTCCCCAGTCGCCGCGCAAACCAGCTTCAAACGTGTTCACAAGCTGGGGGTCCGGCGCGATATTGGCATAGCTGGTGACACCAGAGCCGGTACACTGCGTTACGCCAAGGTAGGTTACGGTTGTGATTGCGCAGGTCGCGGCGAGCGATGTGGTGTTGATACCGGCTCGTCGTGTAAAAGCACCAACATCTGCCAGTTCGTAGCCTTGTGAGAAGTTGGCAAACGACTGAAGGTCATCGGTTATGTCGAAGACGACACCAGCATTGAACGTCCACTGGCTGTAGTCAAAGTCGCCACCGGTTACGTCGACTGATCCGAGGCCGTATGTCCTGCCCGTCGAAGCGTCATAGTAGAGACCAGATGGGCGGGTAAAATCGTCGACACTGAGGAAGAACTTGTCAAATCGTCCACCCGCCTGAAGGCGCAGGCGTTCGAAGACGGGGAACTCTGCTAGTGCGAACCCTGCGATCTGGTTCTGAAGCATTGGTGCGATGGCATCCTCGCCCGAGACCTTTTCCTGGGTCGTACGGTCGAATGTATAGTCTACACCCCAGGTAAGCTTGGCACCCTCTATCAGGGCGCTGAGGTCGCTTGCTACGGTCGCCGTCGCGCCTGCGCGAATGCCGTTCAACACAGTCTGATTGTTGCTGTCATAGACAAACGGATTTGCGAGCGAAATTTCCGTCCTTGGTGCCTGTTTCTCGATATCGTTGAAGAATGTTTTGAACTCCAGTTCACCCAGGGCGAACTCGCTTTCACTGAACTTGGCGGTGACGTATTTGGAATTCTCTTTGAGCGGCTTGCCGGTATAGGGCTTGCTGTAATCGGGAGCGACCCTGAAGCCCGCATAGTCGGTGAACCAGTCCGGGTTCTGCTCCGTGTAGTTCACGTCAACGCTCGCTTCGAAACGCTTCGATCCGGTTTCGTAACCGAGCACCCCATAAAGATTGCCTTCGGAGAGACGGTCGCCACCGCCCTGGCCGAGCATGGCGTCCGAGGCCATCTCGCGGCCCTTGCCGTCGAAGGTCTTGCGGGTGAAGTCACCGGTTGCGGACAGGAAGTAATCGAAACCACCAGTCACGCCCTGCATCGTCAGGTTCACGTTCGGTGCAACGGACTCCATAACGTCAGCCGTGAAAGCCTTTGCTTCGACACGGGCCGAGAATTGCGGTCCGTCACCGGCGCCGCGCTTGGTAATGATGTTGATCGTTCCACCCGTGGCTCCTGCGCCGTAAAGGCTGGAAGCGCCGTTGATCACCTCGATACGTTCGATGTTGTTTATGTCGATGAGCGACAGGACGCGGGAAATGTTGCGCAAGGGTGTGTTCCGCGGAATTCCGTCAACCATCACCAACACGCTGCGGCCACGGAAATTTTCCGACGCACCGGAGATCGTCTGGTTGCTCGGTGCATAGCCCGGAACGACACGGGCAACGAGGTCGGCCGTGTCAGAGGAGGTGACGCGCAGGCGCTCGATTTCTTCCTGCTCAACGACGATCACAGACTGGGCGACTGTCGAGATTGCGCTCTCGCTGCGGTTCGCGGTTACGATGATCCGGTCGAGAAAAACCGTGTCGCCGGATACGTCTTGTGCCTTTGCCGGAAGCGCACAGAGTGCAGTGCCCGCCAAAAGGATGCAGGAACGAAGTTTCATGAAAGCCCACCCGATACTCTAATTGTTTCAATGGCATGGGTGGCTGGGCCGCGGATGCGTGCTGGCTTCCCGTTAAGGTCTCATCAATCATACTTGAATCTATTATTCAAGTTATTGAGCAGGCATTCCGAAAGAGGAATGCCAGAAGTTGTATTTCGGACACACGGGGAAAAATCCCCTACCTCACCTGTCAGCCACTGTCCCGGACATGTTTGCAAAAAGCGGATTCTTCAGGTCCGTTCCCAAGGCAGGAAGAGGCCGCTCCGCAGCGTCGCCATAGCCGATGGCAAAGCGGACCTTGTTGATGCACACACGCGGAAATTCCGGCGTGAAGAGGTCAAACAACCTGAAGCGTTCGGAGAACTCAGGGTGCCGTGCCATGTGCTCCTGAAGCGCATCGGCCAATAGTCCGTAGAAGGCTTCCTCGGTGATTGCGCCGCAAGCGGCAAGGCGCGCCGAGAAAAATCGCAAAACAGTCACGAAATGCGCGGTCTGGATGTCGTGAATGACATACTCGGGCGGTTTGTTCGGAAGGATCGCGCGAATCTCGTCTGGCAGATCGACGTGCTCCGGAAACACCTGGTTGACGATGTCGACGTCGCCTTGAAGGTCCTTGATCGCAAGGCCGGCGGGGCGGTGGTTATCGAGTATGACTGTCAGGTTCTGGCCATGGGCGATGAAGCCGATGCCGTAGCGCGTGAGGAAGTGGTAGAGCGGCACCACGGTGACCGCAAAGAGCTGCTTCAGCCAGTCTTCAATCGTCATCCCGGCGCGTGCAGCATGATGAACGGCGAGCGGGGCGCCGTCGCTTGCCTGGTGCAGCAAGGCCGCATAGAGGCAGGCATCCTGTCCCTCTGAGATTCGCGACTTGGCATTCTCTCGCCAGATAACGCCTAGTGTTTCCAGATGCTGGTAAGGCGCTCCGGGAACCTGGTCATAACGTGGATGGCGATACCAGATGCCCCGCTGCTCACGCAGGATCGTGACCGTCTCCGAGAGCAGCGGATCGCGCGCAACGATGCCTTCGAGCCAGTCGGAAATGGCGCTGCCAAGAGCAATATATTTGCCCGGAATTCCGCGCCAGGCCGACGTGTTCAGGATCATCAAGGCCAGCTTGACGTCGAGCGAACCGGGTCGGTCGAGACTTGTCAGCGTCCTAAGGCTCGGACCGGCGACATACTTCCCGCCAAAGGTTCCGAGTGCCACCAGTCGCCCTGCTATCAGTTCTTCGAGATAGGCTTGCTGTAGCACGTGATCCCATTGCCAGGGATGGACGGGGATAAGCGTGTGGGTGGTCAGCGAAAGCCCCGCATCTGATAGCGTGGCAAGAAGGCGGGCGCACTCATGCTTGCCAAGTACTGCGCTGAGGAACCCGGTTTCCGTCTGCCCTGAGCTGTCGCCTATGCGGCAATGGTCCCGGTCGGCTGCCAGCCAGAGCAACTCGAATGGTTGCCCATGCTCGGGAGCGTAACGTTGGACGTCGTCGATACCCCATCCAAGGCGCCCCTTGTTCGCGACCGCCTTCGGATGCCCCTCAAGGCAGGCATGGCGTTCATGGGCGGGGCGATCGATCAGCGCTGAGCCATCGATCTGCGAGTTGGTGCGAAGAATGACGAGATCCTGCCGCAGCGTGTTGGAGAGCTCGCGCAGGAACATTGCCTCCGTATCCGGAGACATGGCCATCTCGGCCCTGGCATCAATGACGAACTGTTGCGGTGACGGAATCGGGCCGTCTTGCGGCTCGCGGGTGATCGTTGCGGGATCCGACAGAAGGTTCTGCCAAGCCCCGAGCCGGCCGGCGAAGGTATAGACGATGCCGGATTTCAAAGGCAGCGAAAAGCCTCCCCCTGTCGCGGACGTGTCGTCAGGCACCGGGGAAATGACTTCCTCGTAGGTCAGCTCATCAATCAGTTTCGCCAGACTGGCGCGGCAGACCGTTTCCCAGTCGGCTGCGCCATGAAGCTCAGTGATGGTCTGACTGACATCGAAATGCGCGTTCATAGGCGCACTTCCGCGAAGAAACGGTCCCGGCGGCAACGCATCAGTGCCGAGCGCTTGTGCGGGAAGTCGAATTCCTTGACCTTCTCGTAGGCCAGGGCATCGGCGTAGGTCAGAAGCTTTGCGTTGTCGACGCGCGGTTCGCCCATGATGTTTTCGGTCATCGGGCAGTCGAGGAAGAGGTAATGCGCAAGGCCGCGCAGCCACGCACCGGTCTTGACCCGTCCGAGGTGGCGGCGTTCGCCGATCAGGCCGTGCCAGCCGCGATCCCAGGGGCCGGAGTCGTAATAGGGCCCAAGTCGATCCTCGCGCACCCAGTAAGTCTCGAAATAGCCTGCGTCCTGACCATCGAAAGCGCCGATCAGCGGGTAGGTGTGCGGCTTTGCCTGAAGTTGCTCAAGGTAGGAGCGCAGTTCCTCCTTCGGCTGCGCCAGTTCCCAGAAATAGGCCACGCGTCCATCATTCATCCAGCGATGGAAAGTATCCAGATCGCGGTCGATGTCGACTGCGCGGAATGAAACAGTGACGTCCGCCACTGGATCGTAGCGCTGGTAGACGAGGCCATCCGGATGAGGCGGGCGCAAAGGGTGGTCGCGGCCGTCGGGCCCCGGGACAAGGCCTGCCCTGGTCCGGCCCGCTTGGGGGTGGCCAAGCCATAGGGAAGACGTCTGGTAGAAACCGGACCGGGAAACCGTGAACTTTCCGTCGGACAGATGGAGGAAAGCCAGAGAGCGGGTGTCGATGCCTGCCAGCGTCTCTTGATCCACTTGAACTTCCACGAGTTCTGCGTCACGGGCAAAGAAAGCCTCCAGTGCAACGAGGACGGCGCCGACGCGCTCGGCCGGATTTGGAGACCCGTCAAATGTCAGCCCAAGGCGTGCCGGAGCGCCGGGAGCCGCCATGCAGGAAGCAATCACGCTGGCTTCGAGAAGAACCTGCAGATCATCGTCGGACGTCCAGCGGGCGGAGAGGTCAATTGCGCTTGAGGCAAGGGGGCGGACGAGGCTTGAAAGCCTGGTGCCTGTCTCGCCCGAAAAGGCGGGAGTATGGACGTTCATGACAGGAACTCCGGGTTTGAAAGAGGATTTGGGATTTCAAGGAAGCTGGCGAGCTGGCCACCGGCATCACCGGCTGCCTCGTTGACGCCACTGAGACTGGTTCGGTAGTTGCCCTTGCTGCAGAGCGTTGGCTCGGACAGGAGACGAACGTAGAAGCTGGTGTCGTCCTCGCACTCCGCCATTTCCCGCTCAAGGTGCCGGCGGATCTGGGCGTAGGCCTGCTGTTCCGGAAGCAATCCTTCGATTGCCAGCATCGAGACAACATTCATCAGGTTGTTCACGATCACGTAGTAGCAGAGCAGGTTGTCGCCGAGCTCCGGTGGGGCGACGTTTTCTCCATAAAGTCCGATATCCGGGACGTGCTTCTCCAGCTCGGCGTGGTGGGTGGTGAGGTGACCAGTCCCCTGGCAATCGCGCACCCATACCCGAGAAGGCAGGCCGTCTGTCAGCGAGATCATCATGTTCTGCTGGTGAGAGCCGAACAGGAGACCGTGCCGGGCTCGAATGCGCATCAGAGGCGCGATTGCGACGTCAAGATAGCGCTCGAGCCACTCTGCTGCGGCTGTCTCGGTCGAGATCGATAGCGATTTGGCGCGCTCGGCGACAAGGTTCCCGAGAGGGGACAGGCCTTCGAGGCGTTCTTCGCAAAGACTTGCGAGCATGACCGGACCGCTCTGACCGCTGCCGCGGAACGGGTTGTCGCGAAAGACGACGAAGCTCTTTTCGATGGTGCTTCCGTCATCTGCTTTCAGCGCGATATAGGCCGGTTCGCGCAGGATCGTCAGGCGCGGCTCGTCAGTCATGATGGCAGTGCCGACGGGACTGTCCAGAAGGCGGCACATCTGGATGCCGCGTTCGACTTCCTTGGCAGCCAGCACACGCTCGGAGTTGGTGAGCCGCATGCTCAGCGAGAATTTCAGCATGTACGGCGCATGCCAGGCATGAACGCCGCGCATCGACGCTGTCGCGGCGAAGTCTGAACCTACTGGTCCGACGATTTGAAGCTTGCCGTTTTCCACCCAGCGCGCAATCTGCGGATCTGACAGGAGCCGTGCGGCCTGCCACGGGTGCCAGGGAACAGGCGTAAATCCGGCAGGGACTTCGTCCTTGAGGATCTGCGGCAGCGATGGATCGGAGAGCGCCAGGTTCCTTGCGTATTCGTCAGCGGTATCCGTTCCAGCGGCTTTCATTGCAAGGATCGAGGTATCGGCCAAAACCCAGAACAGTGGAAACTGGCCGCGCAGTTCGGGGGCGAACTGCCGTGCCTCTTCCTCGTTCACCTCGTCGCGGCTGCGCGGGTTCGGGTGGGTCGGATGGCCGGACATAAGCGCCTGTTCCGCCTGTTGAAACGTCCAGTGATCCGCTTGGGTGCAATCGTCTGGCTGCGCATATGCGCGCTCCATCGCCAGACGGCTGTCGAGGATCCGCTGCAACAACTTCAGTTGTCGGCTAGGGTCGCCGCCGCTTGCCGCCGGATCCAGAGCCAGAAGCGCGATCGCTTCTGCCAGGGGCACTTCCCGTAAGGCTGTCTCGCCGTCCGGCATGAGGAACGGGAACTCAAATGCACTGCGGAAGCGGCCTTGATGTTTTAGGCGGACCAGAATCTGATCCTGTCTGCCCGCCAGTGGCAGGCAGGCATAGTCGCCAACCAGATCGAGCGTTTTCACGGTTTTCGGATCCAGCACCGTCCACCCATCCCACTCGCGCAGGAGAGCGTTGAGGAATGCGGTGCCTGTTGCGTGATCTGCACGATCTCGAGGTGTTACAACCGTCTGAGGAGTCGCCGGGATGAATGTGTTAGGAGCGAGGTCGTTCATGTCACTATCGTCCCGTTCAGCTGGCCGCAGCGGCTTGTGGAGCCGCCGCAGCGACCGGTTCGCATCCGCGCTGCCAGGTGACGAATTCCTCGCCCGGCGATGTGTTGAAGATTTCGCGGCCCAGAAGCGCATTGATGATGATGCCCGCGCGCCAGGCCATGAGGCTCATTTGCGGGTCGACGATGCCATGAGAGGCAAGACCCATGTTGAGCCCGAAGATCTTCCGGTCTTTCGGGCCATCGAAGGCCAGTTCATAGGACGGCGACAGTTTCGGCATGCCGCTCTCGTCGCAGTCGATCCTGTCGCGAAGCGGAGCCATGAATTCTGGAAGCTTGGGGCGCGCGCCGACGGCGAGAACGACGATGTCGGCGGCATGGGTTTCGCTCTGATCTGTCGCTGTGGTTTCACAATGGATCTGATAGCCACGATGGTCGCGGTGAAGGCCGGTGACATTTCGGCCAGGCAGCAGCGTTACGCTGTCCGGATTGCCAGCCAGATGCTTGCGCCTGTAGATTTCCTCATACAGTGCATCGATGGTTGCCGGGGTAAGTCCGTCGCTTGCCAGCTTCTGGCCTGCTACTTCGGAGCGACGTGCTGCCGATGACATGGACTGGTAGGCGCCGACGTAACCGGGGGTGAAGACCTGGTCCACGAACCCCCCTTCCTCCAACGGCGAAAAGCGGGCGAGATTGCTGATCCACGTCACCTGTTCCGGTCGGCGATCCGGGTCGGTCAGGAGGTTCAGGACGATCTCCGCACCGGTCTGTCCGCCGCCAATCACGGTCACCCGACGGCCTTGCATCGGGGTGGTTTGATACAGATAGGTGCCGGCATGGAAGCAAGTGTCTCCCATATGGTGCATTGCCCAGTCGGGGATGTTCGGTTCCATGCCCGTTGCGACAGCAATGTTCCGGGCCTGAACGCTGGACTTGTCGAAAGTCACCTCGAAATGGCCGTCCTTATAGGTGACTTCGCGGGCAGCATGGTTCCAGTGAGTACTGGTGAGACGTCTTGCGACCCAAGCCATGTAAGCGGAGAATTCGGTGCGGCTGACCCCGACGAAGCGCCCTGCCATGAAGTCGTAGAAGCGCTTGTGCTCGACCAGATAGTTCACGAAGGAATGCGGGCTGGTCGGCTGGATCGGTGTCACCAAGTCCTTGAGGAACGAGGTCTGCAGGATGCTTCCCGGGAACATCAGGCCGCCATGCCAGACGAAATCCGGCTTGCGGTCGTAAAATGCCACGTCGAGCTCCGGCAGGCCGTCCAGCAGGGCTGCAAGGCTGAGGTTGAACGGGCCGATGCCGATGCCAACGAGGTCCCTTGCGGAACTCGAGGCAAATCGAGATGTGATCGTGGGCAAAGTCGTCATTCGCCTGAACCTCTGCGGATGGGGAGAAAGGAAGTGGGGGGAAACATTTTCAGAAGGGCTGGCGCCGTAAATGCTAGCGGAAGAGCCGCAGCCAGCAGGGCGGCTGTCGTCAGATCGTAGCTGCCGACGAGACCAAAAAAGCTGGTTCCTGCGGCCAGGCCGAGCAGTTGGGCGCTTGCGATCAGCGTGGAGAGACGAGGCCGTGCGGAATTTTCCGCCTTGCCGAGTTGATGGGCCTGATTGGCGCTTGCCCCAAGGGCTGCCCCTGACGCGAGTAGGCAGGCGCTGACGAGCAAGACGCCGATGCTTTCGCCAACCGAGAGCGTCACGAGACCGGCGACAACCAGCACGCACCCGGTCAGAAAGGCCGCATGTGTCCGCTCGGCAAAGCGCCGCGTGGCAAAGATCTGTGTCCCGATCGCGCTGGCGAGAGCCAAGGCGAGGACCATGCCGGCAAGGCTGCTGGCGTGCGTGGGCGGCAGATCCAGCCGGTCTCTCAAGATCGGGCCAAGAAGGATATAGGCCGCGCCGACACCGCACTGCAGTCCGAAGGCGTTGGCAAGAGCGATGATCGGAACACGCCCCGAGTGTACCGGCGTGGTTTTGGTGCGGTGCTCGGGCGTCGTGCGACCTGCAGTGCCAATGAGCTTGCCAAGTGCCGCGATATAGATCGGCAGGACAATCGCTACCGGCATCAACGTGCCAAGGGCGAGCAAGGGGCCGACGAGGGCGTTTCCGGCGAGGCGGCCGATGCCGTTCATCGCGTTGAGAGTGCCAAGGGTGCCGAACAGGTTTTGGGGCGCCGAATTGGCGGCAAGCGCCGCCTGTGAAAGAGGGAGCGCCGCATTGGCTGTCGCACAGTAGATCACCCTGCCGAGCACCAGGAAATGCAACCATAGGCCGATGTTGTCAGCTTCCTGCTGGGCCATCCAGATGGAGCCGCTGAGGAACAGTATACCGATGAAGCCGCCGATCGCGCTTACGCTCAGCGAATGGTTGGTGCCGTACCGGCCAGCGTATCTGCCCCACAATGGTGTGGTTGCCGCCGAGAGCAGAAGACCGCCTCCGACAATAGCGCCGAGGGTCGAAAGAGAGAGGTCAAAGAGAGCCTGCAGCACTGGTGTCATCACCACCAATGCGGATTGATGGAACGAATTACATAGTAAAATCAGTAGTATGCTGTTCCTGTGAGACATCGTGCCCGGCATCTGAATGAAGTGTTCGATGGCGGACAAATACCTGAGTCAAATACTCAGGTAAATAGGGTTGATTACAATTCGTTACATTTTTTGCTGGCTGACCTGGCGCTGGTCACAGGGAGACGATACGGCGAATTGATAGCCGTCTAACTCCATTCAGGTGCGCGCGTCGGAGTGAGAGAATGGGCGCAAAATCGCCGATTTCTCACTCAACCAATGAGGGTGTCTGACGTTTGCCGGGAGGCCGCGCCGCCTAGGCGCTTACAGGGAAATAGGCAGAATGATCGACAGTCGCGGGGCGGCCTTCGAGGGCAAGCTGGGCGACCTTGGGCGGCGTTTCGCAAATGACCTTGCCCGCTTTCACGACGGCCAGGCGCGTGGCCTTCAAGCGGATGGCTTCGATGGTGTCGGTGGCCTGAAGCAGCACGAAGTCGGCCTTGCAGCCTTTCTCGACACCGTAGCCTTCCAGCCCCATCGCCGTGGCCGGATGCTTCGTGACGCAGTCGAAGGCATAGCGAATGTTGTCGCGGCTGGTCATTTGCGCCACATGGAAGCCCATGCTGGCAACCTCCAGCATGTCGCCGGAGCCTTGAGAGTACCAGGGGTCCATGACGCAGTCGTGGCCGAAGGAGACGTTGATCCCGTAGCTGCGCATTTCCGGAACGCGGGTCTGGCCGCGGCGCTTGGGATAGGTGTCGTGGCGGCCCTGAAGCGTGATGTTGATCAGCGGGTTGGCAATGGCATGGACCTCCGCCTCGGCGATCAGCGGCAGGAGCTTTGAGACGTAGTAATTGTCCATGGAGTGCATGGACGTCAGGTGTGATCCCGCCGTGCGGCCCTGAAGGCCGAGACGCTGGGTCTCATAGGCAAGCGTTTCGATGTGGCGGGACATCGGATCGTCGCTCTCATCGCAGTGGAGATCGACCATCAGACCGCGATCCGCAGCGATCTCGCACAGGCGCCGGACAGACTTGGCGCCATCTTCCATGGTGCGCTCGAAATGCGGGATGCCGCCAACCACATCGACTCCCATGTCGAGGGCCTTCAGGAGGTTCTTCTCCGCGTTGGGAGAGCGATAGAGGCCGTCCTGCGGAAAGGCAACAAGCTGCAGGTCGATGTAGGGTTTGACCTTCTCGCGCACCTCCAGAAGTGCCTTCACGCCGTTGAGCCTGTCGTCGCAGACATCGACGTGACTTCGGATGGCGAGAAGGCCCTGTGACACGGCAAGATCGCAGTAGCGCAGGGCGCGTTCGACAACGGCCTCGACCGTCAGGATCGCCTTCAGTTCACCCCAAAGGGCTATGCCTTCCAGCAAGGTGCCGCTTTCATTCATGCGCGGCAGCCCGAGGGACAGGGTCGCGTCCATGTGGAAGTGGCTGTCGACAAAGGGCGGAGAAACGAGATACCCGCCAGCGTCGATTGTCCGTGCGGCCTCGCCAGCGATTCCTGTCTCGACGGCGACGATGCTGCCGTTGGCGCAAGCAATGTCGACACCGGTGCGCCCGTCGGTCAGAGTTGCGTTCTTGATGAGGAGATCGAAGCTCATGGACGTGTCCTTGGCGACCTTAGCGCTGGCCGCGGAAGTAGGGAACCAGAAGGGCGCGCGGATAGTCGGCCTTGCGGGCGACCAGGATAAGGGCGGCAATCGACAGGAGATAGGGCATCATCAGGAACACTTGTCCGGGAATGAAGCTGCCGACTTCCGTCTGCAGGCGAACCTGGAAGGCATCGAAGGCGCCGAAGAGAAGCGCGCCGATCAGGGCCTTGCCCGGTCGCCATGAGGCAAAGACCGTCAAGGCGATGCAGATCCAGCCACGGCCGTTGACCATGCCGAAGAAGAAGGCATCGAAGGCGGACATGGTGAGGAAGGCGCCACCGAGGGCCATGAGCGCGGAGCCGACAACCACGGTTCCGATGCGAAGGCCATAGACCGAGAGGCCCTGGGATTCGACGGCCGACGGGTTGTCGCCGACGGCGCGGATGGCAAGGCCGAGCGGCGTGCGGTAGAGAACGAAGGCGGTCACCGCTACCACGGCGAGCGCCAGGAAGGTGAGGGCGGTCTGCTGGAACAGGGCCGGGCCGACAAATGGCAAGTCCGAGAGGACCGGTATGTCGAGCGGCTTGAAGGCCTCGATGCGCGGCGGCGACGAGACATCCGGCAAGGCGGTCCGGTAGACGAAGTAGCTGAGCGATGTGGCGAAGAGCGTCACGCCGATGCCTGAGACGTGCTGGGAGAGGCCGAGGGGCACGGTCAGGATCGCGTGGATAAGGCCGAAGAAGCCGCCGGCGAGCGCCGCAACAAGGACGCCGCCCCAAAGACCCGCTCCGAGCCAGACGGCCATCCACCCGGCCATGGCGCCGGCTGTGAAGATGCCCTCGATGCCGAGATTGAGAACGCCCGCGCGCTCGCACACAAGGGCGCCGATGACGCCGAAGATGAGCGGTGTCGCGATGCGCAGGGCAGCTGCCCAGAAATTCGCGGTCAGGAGGATTTCGAGAATGTCGCTCATTTCGAAACTCCCTGTGCGGCCTTGTGGCCGACGAAACGAATCCTGAAGCGGAGGAACAGGCCGGAGACCAGAACGCAGATCAGCGCCATGGCGACGATCAGATCGGCAAGATAGTTGGAAACGCCGGTAGCGCGGGACATGGAGTCCGCACCAACGAAAATGCTGGCGATACAGAGCGCCGCGATCACGACCCCGATGGGTGACAGGCCGGCCAACATGGCAACCACGATGCCGGAATAGCCGAAGCCGGGCGACAGGTCGGCGGTGAGATAGCCTTTCAGGCCGGCGACTTCGCCGACGCCTGCGAGACCGGCGAGCGCTCCGGAAAAGAGGCCGACGCGGATGAATGTGGCGGTGACGGGAATGCCTGCGTGGCGCGCGGCATTGGCGTTCTCGCCGACGGCGCGGATCTCGAAACCCCACACGGTCCGCTTCAGCAGGATATGGACCGTTATGGCAGCGATGAAGGCGAGGATCAGTCCGCCATGGATGCGCATGCGGTCCATGAGCTTGGGCAGCATGGCTTCATCGAGCATTGGCTCCGACTGGGGCCAGCCCATTCCCATGGGATCTTTCATCGGTCCTTCGAGCATCATCTGGACGAAGAGCAGGATGACGAAGTTGAGAAGCAGCGTCGTAACCACTTCGTCGACGCCGAGTCGTGTCTTCAGCAGTGTCGGGCCGAGCATGACGAGGCCGCCGGCGAGCGCTCCGGCCAGCACCACGAGCGGGATCAGGACAAAGGAGGGGGCTTCGATCATGCCGGAACCGACGGCCACGGCAGCGAGCGCTCCGGCGTAGAGCTGTCCTTCCGCTCCGATGTTCCAGAGCTTCGCCCTGAAGGCGAGGGCGGCGGCAAGGCCGGTCAGGATCAGCGGCGCTGCACGGGTCAGCATCTCGGTGAAGGCGAAGAGCGAGCCGAAGGCGCCGGTGATCATCAGGCCATAGGCTTCAAACACCGACAATCCGGCCGACAGCATCGGTATTGCCGCAAGGATCAGGGCAACAACGGCGGCCACGACAGGAACAAGGATCAGGCGCGGCAGGGAGGCCGGTTCACGAGGCTCGAAGCGGATCATGCGGCCTGCTCCTTTGTTTGCCCTACCATGCGCAGGCCCAGTGTCCCGCGATCGAGGGTCTCCGTCTTGTCTGCGGCGGACAGATGTCCGCGGTGCATGACGGCGATGCGGTCGGACAGGCGCATGAGTTCGTCCAGGTCTTCGGAAATGAGAATGACACCCGCGCCTCTGGCCCGGGCTTCCAGCAGGCGGCGGTGCACGTCGGCGGTCGCGCCGACGTCGAGGCCTCGGGACGGCTGGGCCGCCAGAACGACGACAGGGTTGGCGTCGAGGGTGCGGGCAAGGACGATCTTCTGGATGTTGCCGCCGGACAGGAGGCGGGCCGAGGCCTTTTCGCCCTGGCAGCGGATGTCGTAGCCCTTGATCGCATCGCGGGCCCGCTGGGCGATGGCGTCGAAACGCAGGAAGCCGAAGCGCTGGTTCTCGGGTTTCCGGATTGTTTCAATGGCGAGGTTCTCGGCAACGCTCATTGCGCCGACAATACCGTCCTTGTGGCGGTCTTCGGGAATACGGGCGATGCCGGCATCGATCATCTTGCGCGCATCGGTCTGACCGAGTGGCTGGCCATCCAGTTCCATTGTCCCTGACAGGGGGGCGATCAGGCCGGATATGACCTTTGCGAGTGTGCCCTGTCCATTGCCGGATACACCCGCGATGCCGAGGATTTCGCCCGAGAGCAGTTGCAGGTCCACAGAGTGCAGAGCATCGCGCCCGGTTCCGGTCGTTACCTTGCTCAGCGTGAGAAGCGGTGCGCCAGGCGATTGTTTGTCTCTTGTACTTTCCGGGACGCTCTTGCCGACCATCAGCTCGGCCAGCTGGCGTTTGTCGCATCCGGCGGTTGGTTGGTCCGCGACCTTGCGTCCACCGCGCAGCACGGCAATACGGTTGGAGGCTGTCAGCACCTCGTCGAGCTTGTGGGAGATGAAGATGATGGCGAGACCGTCGGCGGCAAGCTTCTTCAACGTGGCAAAGAGACTGTCGGATTCCTGCGGCGTCAGCACGGCGGTCGGCTCATCCAGAACCAGAACACGGGCATCGCGGTAAAGGGCTTTCAGGATCTCCACACGCTGTTTCTCGCCAACGGACAAGCTGGAAATGCGGGCGTTGAGATCGACCGTCAGGCCCGAGCGCTTCATCAGTTCGTCGAGGTGTCTGGTTGCCTTTGCGCGGCCAGATTTCCAGGCCGTCAGGGGTTCTGTGCCGAGCAGGATATTTTCAAGCGCGGAGAGGTTCTCCGCCAGTGTGAAATGCTGGTGCACCATGCCGATCCCGGCTTCCAGCGCCGCATGGGGCGAGCCGGGTTCGAGTTCCCTGAGGCCGCCGTCTCTGCCGGCGACCTCGACGGTGCCCTCATCGGCGACATAGTGGCCGAAGAGAATGTTCATGAGGGTGGTCTTGCCTGCGCCGTTCTCGCCGAGCAGGGCGAGGATCTCGCCTCGGTGCAGGGTCAAGGAAACGTCACCATTCGCGGTCAGGGCGCCAAAGATCTTGGTGATCCGGTCGAGCTTCAGAACGACGTTGCTGTCGTCTGCGGTTCGGGTCATTGGCCTCTCCCGGCGTCTCGGTCTTGACAGGTTTACTCAGGCGGTGGGGTGAAGACGGGCCGGTGGCCCGCCTTCATTCGCATTACATCGTCGACTTCGGTTCGCCGTCGTTGACGTTGACGCGGAACAGGCCGTCGAGGATTTCCTGTTCCTTTTCCTTGGCGGCGGCAAGAGCTTCGGCCGGGGCAAGGCTTTCATCAGCGACAAAGGAACCGCCGCCATAGCTCATGAAGCTGTAGGAGCCATAGTCGGCCGGCTCAAAGCTGTCGGTTGCGACGGCTTCGATCGCCTTGTCGATTGTCGGTTCCATGTGCCACAGGGCGGAGGCCAGGATCGTGCCTGGATAGTCGGCGGCCGTGTCGATCACGTTGCCGATGGCGAGAATGCCCTTCTCCTTGGCTGCGTCCGAAACGCCGAAGCGCTCGGCGTAGAGAAGGTCGGCGCCCTTGTCGATCATGGCAAAGGCAGCTTCCTTGGCCTTGGGCGGATCGTACCAGGAGTTGATGAAGGTCACGAGGAACTTCACGTCCGGATTGACGGCGAGGGCACCTTCCATGAAGGCGTTCATCAGGCGGTTCACTTCCGGAATGGCGTAGCCGCCGACCATGCCGATCACGTTCGACTTGGTGGCTGCACCCGCGATCATGCCCGTCAGGTAGGACGGCTCATGGATCCAGTTGTCGAAGACCGAGAAGTTCGGCTTTGCAGGGCCAAAGGACGACCCCATCAGGAAGGCCGTTTCCGGATATTCTGCGGCAACCTTGCGGGCTGCGCGCTCGACCGCGAAGGCTTCACCGACGACGAGATCCATGCCCTGTTCGGCATATTCGCGCATGACGCGCTCGTAGTCCGTGTTGGCGACGTTCTCGGAGAAGGTATAGGTGATGTCGCCGCGCGCTTCGGCTGCCTTCAGCGCCTTGTTGATGCGGCTGACCCATTGCTGCTCGACCGGCACCGTGTAGATGGCGGCGACTTTGAGTGGCTTGTCCTTTGCGATGGCGGCAGGCTGGCCGAGGCCAAGTGTTGCCGAGACGGCGATTGCGGCAGACAGGAAGGTCCGCCGAGACCACGAAAACGTTTTTGTCAGAGCCATTGGGACCCCCTGGAAGATTGTAAGAAACCCGGAGAGTTGATCATAAAATCAGCACGCCCACAATCGGTGCGCTGCCTATTGGATGCTGATTATTTGACCAGATGGACAAGGAGCTGGGCGCGAAGATCAGTTGGTTCAATTCACGGTTGGATCGCGAGCAGTGTACTTGTCAGGGTGTCTGCAGCGCTGTGCGCCCTGCCTGCCTATTTAAGCCTGCATATTTGTTTATAAGAATTTGAAATTAAAACTGATTTTAGGCCTATGGCGTATTCGGCCGCGTCCGCTCGAAAGCTTGGCAGTGGGCCGGAGCCAAGGAAACAAGCACCGGAAACGCGCACAGAATTTGTGCAAATGCGTTTCCGGTGAGGTAGCGGGGCGCTCGGAAAAAACCCGCCGGGAGCCTTTGGGCCGGCATGCTTTCTCCTTGAAAAAGCGGACGCCGGCCGATCGCTGTTCGACTGTCAGAGCAACGGCTCTAGGCGACTTTTCGGGGTCCGGTCAGTCCCGCGATGACGCCGCGCAGCTCCGCCAATCCTCTCATGCGACCGATGAGCGGGTAGCCGGGATGGGCGCCGCGTTCCGCGTCGTTCAGAAGGTCATGGCCGTGGTCGGGCCGGAACGTGATCTGCGCATCTGAGCGTCCGTCCGATAGGCGGCGGGTTTCCTCGTCCAGCAATGCCGAGATCAGGTCGACCATGTCGGTGTCGCCGCCGAGATGGGCTGCTTCCTCGAATGAGCCGTCCGGATCCTTCCTCACGTTGCGCAGATGGGCAAAGTGGATCTTGTCCGCAAAGCGCCGCGCGATGGCAGGAACATCGTTCGCAGGATTTGCTCCAAGGGAACCGGAGCAAAGGGTCAGACCGTTGGCAGGACTTTCATGAGCGTTCAGAATCCAGCCGATGTCATCGCCGCTGGAGACGATACGCGGCAGACCGAGTATGTCGCGGGGCGGATCATCCGGGTGAACTCCGAAGGACAGGCCGAGATCCTCAGCTGCCGGGATGACCTCGTCCAGAAAACGTTTGTAGTTCGCCCGCAGCTCGTCTCTTCCGATGCCTTCGTATGCCTTCAAGGCTTCCTTGAGGCCGGCGGCGTCATAGCGATCATAGGCGCCAGGAAGGCCCGCCATTACCGCATGGATCAGTCGGTCGCGATCTTCCCCAGTCGATTGCTCGAACCAGATCTTTGCGGCCTCGACCACCTCGGGGAGGTAGTCGTCTGCCGCTTCAGGACGATCGATCATGAACAGTTCGAGCGCTGCCATTTTCTGGGCAGAGAACCGCAGGCAGCTTCCGCCGCGTGCGACGGGCGCCGCCAGATCCGTTCTGGTCCAGTCGAGCAGGGGCATGAAGTTATAGCAGATGACCTTGATGCCTTCGGCGGCAAGGTTCGCCATCGACGCGCGGTAGTTGGCGAAGAGGCCGGAGAGATCGCCGTCGCCGCGCTTGATCCGTTCGTGGATCGGCAGGCTTTCGACAATCGTCCAGTCGAAGCAAGCGGCACTGATCTTCTGGCGGACTGCCTTGATCGTATCGCGCTGCCAGACCTCGCCGTAGGGAACCTCATGAAGGGCAGTAATGATATCCGTCGCGCCGGTCTGAGCGATCTCGGCGAGGGAAATCTTGTCGAAGCTGCCGTACCAGCGCCAGCCTTCCTTCATCCCAGATCCTCCAGAACTGTACGCACGCCATCGGCCTGCAGCACGATGTAGGCGGCCTCGACATCGAGCCTTATTGCCTTTGCCAACTCGGGCTCGAAGATCTGCTCCACCGACAACAGCGCTGCAACCTTTTCGCCCGGGGTGGCTCCGGATGCAGACAAGCTGCGCAGTTCGTCAGCGAGCGGGTCGCGAACATCAATGGGAGCGCCGGCCAGGTCGGTACCGCTCACATAGATCATCCAGGCAGCAATTGCTGTCTCAAGGCTCGGGCAATGGCGTCCGGCCGCGAGATTGTCGCGGAGCGTGCCGAGAATGCGCTGCGGCAGTTTCTGGCTTCCGTCCATGGCGATCTGCCAGGTCCGGTGACGGATTGCTGGGTTCGAATAACGCTGGAAAAGGGCGTCCGCATAGGCGTTCAGATCGACTCCATCCGGAGCAGAAAAGGACGGGATGATCTCCCGCTTCCACAGCGCCTTGACGTAGTCTGCGAACACTGAGTCCGCGACCGTGTCGGCGATGGTTTCATGACCGGCCAGATAACCGAGGTAGGCGAGGGATGAGTGGGTGCCGTTGAGCATGCGCAGCTTCATGTGCTCGTAGGCAGTCACGTCCTTGACCAGTTCGACACCGACCTTTCCGAGGTCTGGGCGCGCGTTGTCGCCATAGGCGGTAACAAAGTCGTCCTCGATCACCCATTGGCGGAACGGTTCGTGCAACACGGGCGCTTCGTCGAGGTTGCCGGTTTTTTCGGCCAGTGCCTCCACGTCTTCCGGTTTCGTGGCCGGCACGATGCGGTCGACCATGGTGCTCGGGAAGCGTCCCTCAGCCTCGATCCATTCCGCGAGCGCAGGATCGACGGCACGGGCAAAATCAAGCACCAGGCCACGAACGAGCCGTCCGTTCTCGGGAAGGTTGTCGCAGGTCAGCACAGTGAAAGGCGGAAGTCCCGCGTCCCGGCGACGCTGCAGGGCACGAACGAGGAAGCCGGGCGCAGAGAGCGGAAGATCTTCCGAAAGGTCGTGGCGGATGTCAGGGTGGTCCAGGTTGAGCCGCCCGGATGCCGGGTCGTGGCAGTAGCCCTTCTCGGTCACCGTGAGCGTGACGATCCGGATATCGGGGTTGGCCATGGCCTCGAGCACGGCCGACGGATCTTCCCGGGCGACGAGAACGTCGCGAAGGATCTCGACCTGGCGGAGGGTCTCACCTTCCGGACCAAGTTCCTGGGCCGTGTAGACGAAGTCCTGTGGAGCCAGTTGGTCGCGCATGCGTGGGCTCTGCAGGCTGACGCCGATGATGCCCCAATCGCCACCTGAAAGAGCTTCCGCCTCCTCGATGTAAATGGCACCAAATGCACGGAAGAAGGCGCCAAGTCCGAGATGAACGATCCCGGCCTTGGACATGTTCGGATTTTGACGCTTCAGGCGCGGCAAATCAGCGGGCAAGCCAGCCTCCATCGACATTGAGAACGGCGCCGTGGATGTATTTTGCCGCTGGGGAGGCAAGGAAGACCGCCGTCTCGCCGATGTCCGAGGCTTCGCCCCAACGGCCTGCCGGTATCCGTTCCAGGATCTGGCGATTGCGGACTTCGTCGTTGCGCAGGGCTTCCGTATTGTTGGTGGCGATATAGCCTGGGGCAATCGCGTTGACGTTGATCCCCTTGGCGGCCCACTCATTTGCGAGCAGCTTCGTGATGCCCGCAACGCCATGCTTGGATGCGGTGTAGGACGGAACGCGAATGCCGCCCTGGAATGACAGGAGCGAGGCGATGTTTACGATCTTGCCTTCGCCGCCGCGCTCAAGGACTGCCTTGCCGAATGCCTGGCAGGTGAAGAACACGGCCTTGAGATTCACATCGACCACGTCGTCCCAGTCGGCTTCACTGAAGTCCGTCGCATCTGAGCGGCGGATGATGCCGGCATTGTTGACCAGGATGTCGATCTTGCGGGACGAGAATACGTCCCGTGCCGCCATCGGGTCGGCGAAGTCGAGTTGCACTTCGCTTCCGTTCTCGATTGAGGCCAGCGTCTCCGAGCACGAGCGGCGCGCGGCGCAGATCACCTCCGCACCGGCGTTCCCCATGGCGATCGCGATGGCCTGACCGATACCCGTATTGGCACCGGTGACCAGTGCAGTCTTTCCCTCCAGGGAAAACGGGTTCATCGAAGGTCCTCCATGGCGACCATGTCCATATCGGTGAAATCGACGTTGTCACCGGCCATGGCCCAGCAGAAGGTGTAGGCACCGGTGCCAGCACCGCAGTGGATCGACCACGGCGGGGAGATGACGGCATCTTCGTTCTTCATGACGAGGTGACGGGTTTCTTCCGGCTTGCCCATGAAGTGGAACACGCGCTGTTCCGGGCCGAGATCGAAATAGAGATAGGCTTCCATTCGGCGGTCGTGAACATGTGCGGGCATGGTGTTCCAGACGGAGCCCGGAGCAAACTGGGTATAGCCCATGAGCAACTGACAGCTTTCGGCGACTTCCGGGTGGAGGAACTGCAAAATGACGCGCTCGTTCGAGGTCTCGGCGGAGCCAAGTTCAACACGGCGTGCGTCCTTGACCGTGATCAGTTTGGTCGGGCAGGTGCGGTGGGCCGGAGCGGACAGAACATAGAAACGGGCATTGCCGGAGAGCTGGACCGGGCCTGCGCCCATGCCGATATAGAGAACGTCGCCCTTGTTGACGGTGTAGTCGGTGCCGGCAACGGAAACCGTGCCGGTTTCGCCGATGTTCAGGATGCCCATTTCGCGCCGGTCGAGGATCGACGGCGTGCCGCATTCGGGAACGTGATCGAGTGTCAGGGTGCCTTTTCCGGGGGCCGCTCCGCCGAGGATAAGGCGATCGTAGTGAGAGTAGACCAGGCGGATTTCGCCTTCGACGAACAGACCGTCAGCATGGAAATGCGAACGCAGGCCCTGTGTGTCGAGTCCCTTCGCGGTTTCCGGATCGATTGCGTAACGGGTTTCAACGGTCAGCATGGAATGCTCCTTTCAGGAGAAAATCAGAGAAAGTCGTCGCGGCGCGGTGTGAAAGTGTCGACGAGGGTGCCGGGGTCCAGGCACTCGCAGCCGTGCATCGCTTGTGAGGGGATGACGAAGCTGTCGCCGGGGCCGACCTCGAAGGACGCTCCAGCGACTGTGAAACGGAACTTGCCGCTCTCGACATAGGTCGACTGGATATGGGGGTGGTTGTGCAGCTTGCCCTCAGCGCCTTGCACCTTGAAGCGGAAGGCAACGACCATGAGTTCCGGACTGTCAGACAGGACCTGGCGTGTCACTCCGGCATCCGCCTCGACTTCGGGGTAGGTTTTCACGAACATTTTCTGGTCCTTAGCGGAAGAGTGCCGGGAGCCACAGGGACAGCGCGGGGATGTAGGTGACAAGCAGCAGGGTAAAGATGGCCGCGCCGTAGAACGGCCAGATGGTCTTGATCGCGTCCCAGACCGATATCCTGCCGACGGCACAGCCGACGAAGAGAACGGTTCCCACCGGCGGTGTGCAAAGGCCGATGCCGAGGTTCAGGATCAGGATGACCCCGAAGTGCACGGGATCGACGCCGAAGGCGCTGGCGACCGGAAGGAAGATCGGGGTCGTGATCACGATGAGCGGCGACATGTCCATGAAGGTACCGAGCGCAAGAAGGACCACGTTGATCAGGAGCAGGATGACCAGCGGGTTGTCCGAAAGTGCCTTCAGCATCGTGACAAGCTCTGCGGGAATCCGCAGGAAGGCGAGAAGCCAACCGAAGGAGGCCGCGCAGCCGATCACGAGCAGCACCATCGCCGTTGTGCGTACAGCAGCCTTGGTGGCGGCAACGAACTCGGGCCAACGCATGGTCCGATAGGCAAGGGTCGTGACGAGGATCGCATAGACAGCTGCGATACAGGAGCTTTCGGAGGCAGTGAAAACGCCGGAGCGGACACCGCCGAAGATGATTCCGATCAGCAAAAGACCCGGAACAGCGTTGAAGAACAGGATGCCGAGGGCCTGCCAGCCGGGGAATTTTTCCGTCGGATAGCCATCGCGCTTTGCGATGAACCAGGCAGTGACCATCAGGGAACCCGCCAGAAGCAGTCCGGGAATGATGCCGGCGGTGAAGAGATCGGCAATCGACAGACGGCCGCCCGCGGCGATCGAGTAGATGATCATGTTGTGCGACGGTGGAAGCATCAGGGCGATAATCGAGGACATCACCGTGATGTTGACGCCGTACTCGATCGAATACCCCTTCTTTTCCATCTGCGGGATCATCAGGCCGCCGATGGCCGTTGCATCTGCAGCCGCAGAGCCGGAGATGCCGCCGAAGAGGACGGAAGCGGCGATGTTGACCTGGCCGAGGCCACCCCGCATCTGTCCGACCGCGGCGCCGGCCAAGGCGACAAGCCTTCGGGCGATGTCGCCACGGACCATCAGTTCACCGGCGAAGATGAAGAAGGGGATTGCCATCAGCGCGAAGACCGAGACGCCGGAGTTCAGGCGCTGGAAAACGATCATGGGCGGTAGGCCCATGTAGAGCACGGTGGCAAGGGACGCTGCGCCCAGACAGAAGGCTACAGGCGTGCCGATGAGCAGGAGAACCGAGAAGGTTCCGAAGAGGACGAGAGGTTCCATTTTTTACGCCTCTTCAGGTTCGCTCTCGCCGAAGCGGGCGGTATGCAGTCCGGCTGCGCGTCGGGCAAGCCGTTCAAGTGAAAACAGGGTGAGGAGGCATCCGCCGGCCACGAGGGGCAGGAAGTCGACTGCACCGGAAATTCCGAGGGAGGGAAGTTTTACATCCCAAGCGGAGATCGCGAGTTCGGAACCGAACCAGGCCATGCCGATGCCGAAAGCAGTCACGACAATATCGGACAGCGAATAGAGCCAGAGCTTTGCCGATTGCGGCAGGAAATAAAGAAGCACGTCGAAGCTCAGGTGGTAGCCTTCCCGGATGCCGACCGCGGCTCCGAGGAAGATGAACCAGCCCATGAGAATGACGGATGCCGGTTCGCTCCAGACCAGGCTGTCGTTCATGACGTAACGCATGAAGACCTGGGCAGAGATGAAGACGGTCATGAGGATCAGCCCGGCTCCGGCGAGCCAAAGCGCGGCTTTTGCGACCTGGCCAAGGACCAGGGCGACTGATTTCATCAGGTTTTGCACGGCGATGTCCTGGGGCATGTGAGCCCCGCGGCGACAGGCGCCGCGGGGTTTGAAAGCATCAGTCGGTTGCGCGAATGCGTGCAACGAGATCCTTCAGCTTGTCGGACGTAACGTGCTTTTCGTAGACGCTGTCCATAGCTGCCATGAACGGAGCCTTGTCGATTTCGGTCACGACTTCGACACCGGCGGCACGCACCTTTTCTTCAGAAGCCTTTTCACGTGCCTGCCAGAGGTCACGCATGACCGGGACGGAGTCCTTGGCTGCCTGGCGAACGGCGGCCTGGTCGTCGGCGGAAAGCTTGTCCCAGGATTCCTTGGACATGACGAGGACTTCCGGAACGATCAGGTGTTCGTCCAGCGTGTAGTAGCCGGCGACTTCGAAGTGACCGGAGGATTCATAGGACGGCCAGTTGTTTTCAGCACCATCGATGACGCCGGTCTGGATCGAGGAGTAGACCTCGCCATAGGGCATCGGGGTCGCGTTGGCGCCCAGGGCGGACATCATGTCGACGAAGATGTCGGACTGCATGACGCGTACCTTCATTCCGGCCAGGTCGTCGATCGACTTGATCGGCTTGACCTTGTTGTAGAAGCTGCGCGAGCCGCCGTCGAAGAAGGCAAGGCCGACATACCCATGAGGTTCGAATGCCTTCAGGATGTCTTCGCCGACCGGGCCGTCCATGACGCGGTGCATGTGGTCAACGCCCTTGAAGACGTAGGGCAGGGAAACAACCTTGGTTTCTTCGACCAGGTTGTTGAACGGACCCATGGAAACGCGGTTCAGGTCGATCACGCCGAACTTGGTCTGTTCGATGGTGTCCTTTTCCTGACCGAGCTGAGCGGAGTGGAAGACCTCGACACAGAGGCGGCCACCGGTGCGTTCCTCGAGCAGCTTGCCCATGTGCTTGACGGCCTCAACGGTCGGATAGCCGTCCGGATGGGTGTCCGAGGATTTCAGCGTGACTTCACATGCCATCGATGTCGTTGCGAGCGCTACACTTGCGAGCAATGCGGACGCGAGCGTCTTTACAAGTTTCATGTCTATTCCTCCCATTAGGATGGCTCTTCAGAGCCGGTAGGCCTGCTTGGCAAGCCGGTAGCTGAGGTCGTGAGCGACCTCAAAAGCCTCGTCTTCAGCCAGTCGTCCAGTTGCGACCAACGTTGCGAGATAGGCACAATCCACACGCCGGGCCACATCGTGCCGGGCGGGGATCGAACAGAATGCGCGCGTGTCGTCGTTGAAGCCGACGGTGTTGTAGAACCCGGCCGTCTCGGTCGTCATTTCACGGAAACGGCGCATGCCCTCAGGGCTGTCGTAGAACCACCAGGCCGGTCCCAGTTTCAGGGCCGGATAGGCCCCGGCCAAAGGTGCAAGTTCGCGGGCGTATGCGGTTTCATCGAGTGTGAACAGGATGATGTTCAGGTCCCGTTCCATACCGACAGCATCGAGCAGTGGTTTCAGGGCGCGCACATAGTCGGTTCGGGTCGGTATGTCGAAGCCCTTGTCGCGGCCGAATGCCTTCATCACCGGACCGCTGTGATTGCGGTAGCTGCCCGGATGGATCTGGAGCACGAGCCCGTCCTCAAGACTCATGCGCGCCATTTCGGTCAGCATGTGGCCGCGGAACGCGTCTGCCTCGTCAGGGGAACAGTTTCCCGTGAGAGCCTTCTGGAACAGTGCTGCGGCTTCTGCCTGTGGGAGGTTCTCGGTGCGCGCGGTCGCGTGGCCGTGGTCGGAAGAGGTTGCTCCGAATTCCTTGAAGTAGGCGCGGCGTTTGCGATGGGCGTTCAAGTACCCGACCCAGGATGAAGTGTCCTCGCCGGTGATCTCGCCGAGTTTCTCGACGTTGGCAGCAAAGCCCTCGAACTCGGGATCGATGACGCTGTCCGGGCGATAGGCGGTCACCACGGTGCCATTCCAGTCGCTGTCTCGGATCATGCGATGCCATTTGAGATCGTCCAGAGCGGCTTCCGTGGTTGCGATCGCTTCGATGTTGAAACGATCGAAGAGCGCGCGCGGACGAAATTCCGGCCTGCCGAGACAGCCGGCGATGTGATCGTAGGCTTCATCCGCGGTTTCGGCCGATATGCGCTTCGTCCAGCCGAAGACATGCTCAAATGAATGATCCAGCCACATGCGTGACGGGGTTGCCCGGAACAGGTGGTAATTCTCGGCGAAGATGCGCCAGATCTTGCGTCCGTCGGTTTCGGTCCAGCCGCCGTCGACACGCGGGATTCCCATACTTTCCAGAGAGTGCCCCTGGGAGCAAAGCATCCGGAAGACATAGTGGTCAGGAACGATGAACAGCTGGGCAGGATCAGGAAAGGCTTCATTTTCAGCAAACCAGCGCGGGTCTGTGTGACCATGCGGGCTGATGATCGGCAGATCCTTCACGGTGCCGTAGAGCGCCTGTGCAATTCCACGGGTCTTTTCATCCGCTGGCAGAAGCCTGTTCGGATCGAGTTGTCCCACGCTATCCTCCCGAATTGCCCCAGGAAAACTGGGGCTTCCAATAAAGCTAGTTTGGTAATATGCTAGTATGCATGACGAGTCAACGGAGAGAAATAATGCCGGGATCGAGCCCGTTGAGGGTGCTGGAGCCACTCAACCGCCCATCGGTTGCAGACACCGTATTCGAAGAGTTGCACCAGCAGATCCTGTCCCTGGAGTTGCCGCCCGGAACCAAGATGTCGGAAGCCGATGTCGCCAAGGCGCTGGGTGTTTCACGCCAGCCAGTGCGCGATGCGTTCTACCGGCTGTCCAAGATCGGATTTCTTCTGATCAGGCCACAGCGCGCGACCACCGTCTCACAGATTTCCGAAGAGGCGGTTTTCCAGGCTCGCTTCGTGCGAAGCGCCATTGAGGCCGAGACCGTGAGAGCTGCGTGCGAAAAACTCACGAGCGAGGATCACAAGGCACTCGAAGACATCCTTGACCTTCAGCGTCAGGCCGTCGAAGCAAAGGAGCCGATCCGGTTCCATGCTCTCGACGATCAGTTTCACCGGGAAATCTGCCAGCGCTCCGGCCTCGATTTCGCGTGGGACATCATTCGGGAAAACAAGGCTCACATGGACCGGGTTCGATATCTGTCCCTGTCCTTTGCTTCGCAGCATGCCTACGACGACCATCTGAAAGTGATGGAGGCCATCAAGGCCCGCGACAGTGCGACGGCGATGGCGCTCATGCATCTCCATCTGTCACGTATCAAGGAGCAGATCCCGCGCATCCGGGCCAATTATTCCGAATTCTTCGCTGGAGCTGCTGACAGTGAGAAATAGATTTGTCTCCATCGGCGAATGCATGGTGGAGATGGCGCCGACCGGTGAGGGCACCTACAGGATGGGCTTTGCCGGTGATACGCTCAACACCGCCTGGTATGTCCGCAAACTGCTGCCTGCGAATTGGACGGTTTCGTATGTGACCGGTGTCGGAGTGGACTCCATATCGGACCGCATGCTTGATTTTTTCAGGTCCGCGCAGATCGATACCAGCGATGTCCTGCGTTCACCGGGAAAGACCGTCGGGCTCTACATGATCCAGTTGGATGACGGCGAGCGAAGCTTTTCCTATTGGCGTTCGGATTCTGCTGCGCGTCAGATTGCGGCTGATGCGCAAGCACTCGCCGAAAGTCTGGCTGGTGCCGAGATGATCTATTTCTCCGGGATCAGTCTTGCGATCCTGCCGCAGACCGACCGCAGACCGTTTCTGCAGGCGCTTGCGAACGCTCGCTCGCAAGGTTCCACCATCGCCTTTGATCCAAATCTCCGCCCCCGGCTTTGGGAGACAACAACGGAAATGTGCGAGGCCATCACGGAGGCTGCGCAGGTCAGCAATATCGTGTTGCCGTCTTACGAGGATGAAGCGGTCCATTTCGGTGACGAGACACCTCTTGCAACCGCAAACCGGTACGCGGCTGGCGGTGCGAGACTGGTGATCGTGAAAAACGGGCCGGAGGATCTGATCTCACTGGCGGAGGGCATCGTATCGACTCATGCGGCAGTCCCGGCGGCAGATGTCGTTGATACGACCGCAGCCGGGGACAGTTTCAATGCCGGTTTTCTTTCCGCGTACCTGCAAGGGGGAGATCTGCAGGGCGCCGTCCAATCCGGCAACCGGATCGCATCCGCGGTGATCGGTGCGCGCGGCGCACTGGTCGATGTCGTGGCGAAAGTGTAGTGCGGGCCGGAGCGTCATTGTATTGACCTGATCGGCGGGGTATGCATCCGGCACGGATATTTTAAGGTGTCGGGTGACATGAAGACTGCATTGGTGACCGGATCAGCTGGCTTTATCGGTTATTTCCTCTGCAAGCGGCTTCTGGACGACGGCTTCCGGGTGATCGGTCTGGACGCTCTGACCGATTACTATGACGTGAAGCTGAAGGAACGGCGCCAGCAGATGCTGATGCAGAACCAGCATTTCGTCGCCGTCAATGACCGTGTCGAAGCTCCGGATCTGCTGATGCAGCTGTTCGCGCGCGAAACGCCCGACGTCGTCATTCATCTCGCGGCCCAGGCGGGCGTTCGCTATTCGATCGAGAACCCGCGCTCATACCTTGAGAGCAATATCTGCGGCACGTTCGAACTCCTGGAGGCTGCCCGGGCGCATCCGCCGCAGCATATGCTTCTGGCATCGACATCTTCCGCCTATGGCGCGAACACGCAGATGCCCTACACCGAGACCGACAAGGCCGATCACCAGATGTCCTTCTACGCTGCGACGAAGAAGGCGACCGAAAACATGGCGCATTCCTATGCGCATCTGTTCGGACTTCCGATAACGATGTTCCGCTTCTTCACGGTCTACGGACCCTGGGGACGGCCGGACATGGCCTTGTTCAAGTTCACCAAGGCAATCCTCGAGAACAAGCCCATCGACGTCTACAATTACGGAGATATGAAACGGGACTTCACCTATGTTGAGGATCTCGTCGAGGGCATCAGGCTGTTGATTGATGCGGTGCCGGTGCGGCCGGAGGACGGTGTCGTCGAGGAAGGGGACAGCCTTTCACCGGTTGCCCCCTGGCGTGTCGTGAACATCGGCAACTCCCAGAGCGTTCAGCTGACGGCTTATATCGAAGCAATCGAGGAAGCGGTCGGGCGCAAGGCAGAGAGAAATCTCATGCCCATGCAGGCAGGCGACGTTCCTGCGACCTGGGCGAACGCCGATCTCCTCCAGAAACTGACAGGCTACCGGCCCAAGACCGACGTGACGACCGGGGTTGCCAAGTTCGTTTCCTGGTACCGGGACTACTACGCGGTCTGATCGGTCGCCTGCCTGATTTTGAATAATATTTACGCCAAATTGCCCTAAATATGCGTATTGCTCATCCTTGATGAACCTGCGATGACCTATGTCGTGTGCAGGTGGCCGGAAAGACCGAGCAGTGCGACAGAATTGGCATTCCATTCGTGAATACGAATCCTTGAGAGCGATGATTGTCGCAGGCACCACTACAGCCGCGGCAAAGCAGCTCGGGATCTCGCAATCCGCGGTAAGCCGATCTATTGCCAATCTCGAGGCGAGGATCGGGAGCACGCTCTTCATTCGAAGCGGTGGACGACTGGAGCCGACCGCAGAGGCCCTACGGCTGAACGAGGCTCTCGACCCGATCTTCACGGCGTTATCCTCGATCGACCAGCGCGCGAGCGTCAGTTCGGTCAAGCCCCAGCTCCGTATCGGCGCGCCACCGACCATTGCACATCGCTTCCTGCATTCACGCATGAGTTCCTTCATGCGCCTGCAACCGGACTTCGAGGTGTTTTTCGACGTCTGTGATTCCGATTCCCTGATCCGGAACGTGGCGGACGAACGCTATGACCTTGCGATTGCGGATTTCACGACGCGCCAGCCCGGCGTCAAGCAGTTGCCGTTTCGCCGCTCCCGTCTCGTTTGCCTGGTTCCCGAGGGCTCTCCCTTGTGCAGCAAGAACGTCATTTCGCCCCATGACCTTGTCGATCACCCGGTGATTGCGTCAGTCAAACGCCATTCGTTGCGGGCATCAATCGACCGGATGTTTGCCAAGGCCGGGGTTCGGCCCAATATCGTTGCGGAGACGGCGACAACGGTCACCGCTCTTGAGTTCGTGCGCGCGGGAATTGGTGTTGGTTTCGTCAATCCGTTTCCGATTGCTGACGAGGTCGGTGACGGTGTGGTGATCAAACCGGTCTCTGACGAGATTGAATTCCGGACCTGCTTTCTTTTGCCGGCAGGCCAAGCCCAAAGTTCCGGTGCACGTGCCCTGATGCGGCATATCCGAACCTCGATCAGAAGCGATGTCTGGTCAGAAGCGATAACATGACAGAACAACACGACAGCAAGCAGTTCACAACAGCGGGGATCCTTGCCGATCTCGTGTCGTTCGATACGTCCAGCGGCAACAGCAATCTTGCTGCGATCGACTATATCGAAGCGTTCCTGACCCGCTGTGGCGTTGCCTCAGTGCGTTATCCGGATGAGACGGGCACCAAGGCCAATATCGTCGCAATCATCGGGCCCAAGGATGTGGCAGGCTATATTCTATCGGGCCACACCGACGTCGTTCCCGTTACCGGTCAGGATTGGACCAGCGATCCCTTTGTTCTGCGCGACGAAGGAAGCCGTCTCTATGGGCGAGGGACATGCGACATGAAGGGCTTTGTGGCCTGTTGCCTTGCAAAGGTTCCCGAGATGTTGAACGCAGACCTGAAGGTCCCGCTGCACCTGGTGTTCTCTTATGACGAGGAGATTGGCTGCATCGGCGTACGAAAGGTGGTTTCCGACATGGCCGGATGGGGCGTGCGCCCGAGAGGCTGCTTCGTCGGAGAGCCCACGAACATGGAGGTCGTGATCGGTCACAAGGCCAAGCGCAGTCTTCGTGTAACGGTCAGTGGAAAGTCCGGACACTCATCGCTTGCACCCCAGTTTGTGAACGCGGTCGAATATGCTGCCGAGCTGATCGTGAAGATCCGCCAGATCGGCGGGCGACTGGCCCAGGGGTTGCGTGATGACCTTTACGACATGCCGGTAACAACGGCTCACGTCGGACGCATCTCTGGTGGCACACAGCTCAATATCGTTCCCGGGCAATGCTCCTTCGACTTCGAATTCAGGGCTCTTCCTGAAGAGGATATCGACGCATTGGTCGATGAGGTGAAAGCCTATGCGAAGGACGTACTTGAGCCGCAGATGCAGGCAGTAGATCCCGATTGCGGTTTCAGTTTTCATCTGATTTCCGGAATTCCGGGTCTTGCCACGAATGCTGACGAAGAGATTGTCGCCTTCGCAAAACACCTGGTCGGACGCAATGGCCACTCCAAGGTGGCCTATGGCACGGAAGCAGGCCTGTTCCGCGAAGATGCCGGGGTGCCAACAGTGGTTTGCGGGCCGGGGTCGATCGAACAGGCGCACAAGGCTGACGAGTTCATCGAGAAAAGCGAACTGGCCGCTTGTGAGGCGTTTCTCTCCAAACTCATCGCCCATTGTTCCTGAGGTGCTTCGTCCCGAAGCGGACTGTCCACGGACTTTGGTCTAGCTCCCGTTTGGTAAGGTCTATCCAAGCCGGATCGGACTTTGCTACCACTTCCGTGAAGAAGATGGAGGATCCGGCACGTCACGATCACTGTCGCGGCCGGTTGCAGATTTAAGGACACGACCATGACAAGACGCGTCGTCATCGCATCTGGTGTGCGCACGGCAATCGGGGATTTCGGTGGATCATTGGCAGGTGTCTCTCCCTGTGATCTCGGTGCCATGGTTGCCCGCGAGGCGATCTCCCGCGCGGGCTGCGAGGGGACTGACATTGGCCAGACCGTTTTCGGCAATGTCATCCATACCGCGCCCGAAGACATGTATCTGAGCCGCGTTGCCGCCATGCGCGCCGGTGTGCCGGAAACCTCTCCGGCCCTGACGCTCAACCGCCTTTGCGGGTCCGGGTTGCAGGCCGTCGTGACAGCGACGGAGCAGGTCTTGCTCGGCAACTGTGACATTGCCCTGGCGGGCGGCGCAGAAAGCATGAGCCGGTCCGGTCATCTGGTTTCTTCGGTCCGGTTCGGCCAGAAGATGGGGGACGTCTCGGCTGTCGACATGATGCTGGGCGCGCTGAATGATCCGTTCGGCAACGGCCATATGGGCATTACAGCGGAAAACGTGGCCGAGCGAAACGGTATCGATCGTGACGCACAGGATGCCTTTGCCGTCGAATCTCATCGCCGCGCTGCGGCTGCCATCGATGCAGGCTATTTCAAGGATCAGATCCTGCCGGTCACGGTCCGCAAGGGCCGGGCAGAAGTCGCGTTCGACACGGATGAACACGTGCGGCCGGGCGTGACGATGGACGACATGGCCAAGCTGCGCCCCGCGTTCCGCAAGGACGGTAGCGTGACCGCCGGCAACGCCAGTGGAATCAATGACGGTGCAGCTGCCGTGGTACTGATGGAAGAGGGCATCGCCTCAGAGCGTGGCGCAAAGCCTCTGGCGCGGATTGTTTCCTACGGTCTTGGTGGTGTCGCACCGGAAGTCATGGGCCTTGGTCCGGTTCCCGCAACACGTCAGGCGCTCGAGCGTGCCGGCCTGTCTGCCTCGGATCTCGACGTCATTGAATCAAACGAGGCTTTTGCCGCCCAGGCCTGTGCGGTTTCGCAAAATCTCGGCCTTCCAGCGGAGAAGGTCAATCCGAACGGCGGGGCCGTGGCGCTGGGCCATCCGGTTGGTGCGTCCGGTACGATCATCCTGGTCAAGCTGATCTATGAATTGCAGCGCACCGGCGGGCGGTATGGTCTTGCTACCATGTGCATTGGCGGCGGCCAGGGGATCGCCGTGATCGTCGAGCGGATGTAAGCGCAAAGCTGCATCAACAAATGGAATGGCCGGGAACATCAATGCCCGGCCATTTTTTATTTTCGGTTGCGACCCGGCGGCCGATCAGACCAGAACCTGATGTTCCGCTTGACCGTGTGCCGTGGTTTGGGCCGTGTAGGTCAGGCCTTGCGCGTTGCCGGTCAAATTGACAGCTGCCGTCGTCGCAAACAGGGTGGCGAAGTCGTCGCCACCGAACGCTGGGCAGGACACCTGCTCGGCGTCGAAACGTATTTCGTCGAGAAAGCGGCCATCGGGCGCGTAGCGGGCGATGCGATGCGAGCCCCATTGCGCATTCCAGAAATTGCCGTCTCGGTCGACAACTGCGCCGTCGGGATTGATGCCCTCCGCGGATAAGTCGAGGAAGATCTTGCGCTCACCTGCCGGCCAGCCGTCTCCATCGAGCTCAACGCTCCAGATCGTCTGCACGTCTGTGTCGGCGAAATAGGCGGTCTTGCCGTCAGGAGCGAAGCAGATAGCGTTGGAGATGGTGATATCGGGAAAGAGCTGACGAAGCTCGCCCTTGTAGTAACGGTAGATCGAACCTGCACCTTGTTCCGCTTCCTTGCCCATGGTGCCGATCCAGAATCCGCCTCGCGGATCGGCTCTTCCATCGTTTGAACGGGTCGCCGGGTTGTCCGCCTCAAGGTCACAGATCTTACGCTGGGCGCCTGTCGTGACATCGAACTCGAAAAGCCTGCTTTCGCTGGCGATCAGAAGCCGGTCAGTGTCGATCCAACCGGCCGCGGAGACATGCTCTTCGAACTGCCACTCAAGTTCCTGGTCACCGACCCGGCTCAACAGTTTCATGCCGATGATATCGAACCAGAACAGCTGTTTGCGCAGCGGGTGCCAGAGCGGGCCTTCGCCCAGTTGGCATCTGCGATTGTCATAAATTTCTGACACTATGCTTCCTCCCGTCCGCGATCATAGGCGGCGACGATTTCCCTCGCGTTCTTGCTCACTTCTGCGAGTGTCATGCCCGGCTTGTAGAGCGCGGTTCCGATGCCGAAGCCGGTAATGCCTGCGGTAATCCACTCGCCGAAATTGTCAGCTCCAGCGCCGCCGACTGCGTAGGTCTCGGTATTCGCTGGCAGAACGGCCTTGATGGCCTTCAGGCCGGAAGGGCCGATCAGCGATGCCGGAAAAAGCTTGAGCCCGTCTGCGCCGTTGCGCAGCGCCGTGAAGCATTCGCTCGGTGTCATGACGCCTGGGTAGGACGCCATGCCGAGGGACTTGGTTGTCTGGATGACCTCCGGGTTGCAGTCGGGCGAGACGACGAGCTTTCCTCCCGCCGAGTGGACTGCCTTTGCGTCGTTCGGTGTCAGAACCGTGCCTGCCCCGATATCGGCGGCGTCTCCGAAAGCCCGTACCATCGCCTCTATGCTCTTGAGCGGCTCGGGAGAATTCAGAGGTACCTCGATCCGGGTGATGCCGGCATCGATCAGGCCCGCCGTGATGTCGCGGGCCTCGGCCGGTGTGATTCCGCGTAGAATAGCGATCAGCGGACGTGTCATCTGGTTTTGTCCTTCAGTTGCGCATAGGCCATGCGCAGTCCGGTGAGTGTTGCATCGTCTGCGGGAACCTTCACGCCGGACATGCCTATGGTGTTCAGAGCGTCTGCATAGATGTCGGAGAGCCGGTCCGCACCAAGGATCGACACCGGTTTAGCTGCCGGTTCGGGCAGCTGCAGCGCGGCAAGCTCAGCGCCGATTAGAAGGCCCGAGAGGCGTGAGTAGGCGGCGACCGGAGCCAGGCCGCTCAAGAGCCCCTTGGCGCGAACGCCGAACAGAGATCTCGTCAGACTTGCAGGTGAGACGAAGCTCTCGCTCACGGCTTCGCGGAATGCCGTTTGATCTATCGGGCCTGCCTCCAGACCATGCCGCAACACCGACCTGGATGAGAGAAGCTCGAAGAGTTCACCTGTCATGATGGTCGAAAACGACACGACCTTTCCATCTTCGAGCCGCGCCCATTTCGTATGGGTTCCCGGCAGGCAAAGCAGACCCCTGTAGTCCGGGCGTGTCGAGAGGAAACCAGCGATCTGGGTTTCCTCGCCGCGCATGACATCCTCCGGTTCTTCCTGCTTCATGCCCGGAAGAATATAAACGGAGAGCCGCTTGTCGCGGACCGGCACCTCAACGGCTTGGGAAATGTCCGCGGGTGCAGACGGGACGGAAACGTAGGGGGCCTCGACCCAGCCCTGACGCGCACCAGCCATGCCGCAAACGATAACCGGAAGGGTTCGATCGTCGGTAAGCGCATCGTCGACCAGTTCGACAAGGGCCGGCTCAAACTCTGAGGGATTCAGCGACCCCATGCCTTTGGCTGAGCTGCGTGCTTCGACGATGGTGTCGTCTGGCCCCATCAGCCACAGACGCAGGTTGGTCGTGCCCCAGTCGGCAGCGATCCATTCGACTAGCGAGGCGATTGTCATCCTGTCACCACGACACCCGCATCAACGACCAGGGCCTGACCTGTCATCATGCGGCTGGAGCTGGAAGCTAGGAAAAGGGCAGGGTCTACGATGTCTTTGGGTGTGATTTCGTCCTTCAGGCATTGGCGGTCGATATGGGCGGCGAGCGCCTCGGGGGTGACCCACATGTCCTTCTGCTTCTGGGTCAGGACCCAACCAGGGGCCAGGGAATTGACGCGAATCCTGTCCGGACCGAATTCGCGCGCCAGGCTGCGGGTCATCCCGTTGATGCCGGAATTGGCTGTCGTGTATCCGACGAACCCGGCGCCGCCCATCATGTAGGAAATGGAAGAGAAGTTGATGATCGAACCACCGCCGGCCTCACGCATTCCCGGGATGACATGCTGGCAGGCGAAGAAATAAGGCTTCAGGTTTATCGACTGGCACCAGTCCCAATAGTCTTCCGTCACGTCTTCGGCGGCGTGCCGCTGGTCGTTGGCGGCGTTGTTGACGAGAACCGAGATGGGGCCGTTGGCTTCGGCCGCCTGGTCCATTGCGCGCTTGAGCGACGGGATGTCGGTGATGTCACAGGGCCGGAACAGTGGCCGCCTGCCATGACGGCTTTCCATTTCGTCGCAAAAGGCTTTGGCATCCGAACGCTGGACAAATGCAACCTTCGCGCCTTGAGCGAGAAAACCGTCGGTCAGTGCCGCTCCAATTCCAGATCCACCACCAGTGATGAAGACCGACCGGTCCTTCAGGTCGGGAAAAATCGCTGTCATGTGGTGTCCCCTTGTCGATGTCCGGCGTGCAGCTACGGCGCACTTCAAATCGATACCGAAATCAGGCTTGTTATTATGTTCCAAATAGTGGAACCTAGGTTCAATAAATGAAACTATGTTTGATCAGTCCGGTGACTGTCAACAGTCATGTCGCCAAATGCGCGTGACAAGGAAGAGAAGAATGGATCAGCAGGCTTCCGGAGACGGGACGGTGGGCAAAGCGCTGGATGTGCTCGACCGGGTCGCCGAAAAGGAACGCCCGGTTCGCTTCGCCGAACTTCTGTCAGAGAGTGATCATCCGAAGGCCACGCTATATCGACTGCTGCAGACGCTGGTGAGCCAGGGGATGCTCTCCTACCGGCCCGAAGATCAAACATACTCATTGGGTATGCGCCTGATGCGACTGGCGCACAAGGCTTGGCAGCGGAGCTCACTTGCTCCGATCGCCCGGCCGTTTGTCGACGAGTTGTCCCGGACAGTAGGTGAGACCATCCATCTCGCTCAACTGGATGGAGCGCAGGTTCTCTATGTCGACAAGCGGAACGCGGTGTCACCCGTCGAGATGTATTCGCAAGCAGGAAAGGTCGGCCCGAGTTACTGCACGGGCGTCGGCAAGGCGATGCTTGCATTTCTGCCCGAGCCCCAACTGACACACGCCATCGAGCAACAGTCGTTCTACGGCTACACCGAGCACACGTTGACGACGGAAGAGGACCTTAGGGTTGAGCTCGAAATCATCCGGGACAGTGGAATTGCCTTCGACAGGGAGGAGCATGAAACGGGCATCATCTGCATCGCGGCTCCCATTCTCTCCCGCAGCGGACGGCCGATGGGAGCGCTGTCAATCACCACGTCGACTAAGACCAAGTCTTTCCAGCATTTAAGAGAGCTGCAGCCGGTACTTACGGAAACCGCAGAGCGGATTTCAAAAGCTGCCGCCGATTGGCAGTTTCCCGGGTAGGTCTGTGCCTGCCCTGGGACACTTCGCCTAGGCCCTAGTCGTGGCGATGAACGTCGTCGTCGTCGAGATAAGTGCCGGACTGGACCTCGATCATGCGCACCGGGATCTTGCCGGGGTTAAACAGCTTGTGCTTTGCGCCGAGGGGAACATAAGCCGACTGGTTTTCCGTGAGCAGCTCGGCCTTGCCGTTGATGGTAATCTCGACCGTGCCGGAAACCACGACCCAATGCTCGGCACGATGAAGGTGACTCTGCAGGGTCAGGCCCTGTCCCGGTTTGATCATCATGGACTGGACTGCGAAGCGGTCGCCGCTGTTGATCCTCTCCGTCCAGCCCCACAGCTTGTAGGAACGGGGGTGGGCGTCGGCCTCCGTGCGGCCTTCCTTCTCCAATGCCTCGACGATTTTCTTCACGTCCTGCGCCTTGTCCTTGTGTGCCACAAGGACGCTGTCGCGCGTTGAGATGACAAGGACGTCGGACAGGCCGACCACCGAGACTAGGCCATCGTCGGCGTAGGCCAGGCAGTTCTCGGATCCGAGAAACTTCGTGTCGCCCAGACCACTGTTTCCGGCCTCGTCCTTTTCCAGAACGCTCCAGATGGCTGACCATGAGCCGAGGTCGTCCCACTCGGGCGCCATCGGAACACAGGAGATGTTGTCCGCGCGCTCCATGATAGCATAGTCGATCGAGATACTTTCGATCCTTGAAAAAGCTTCAGGGTCCAGGCGGGTGAAATCGAGATCCCTTGTCCGGGTGCCGAGCGCCGCGCGGATATCCTTCAGCAAGTCAGGCTGATAACGCTCAAATGCATCGATCATTGCGCGGGCGGAATAGAGGAAGATGCCAGCGTTCCAAACGTAATTGCCGGCCGCAAGGAATTCGACGGCTTTCTCAATGTCCGGTTTTTCGACGAAGGCTTCAACCTTGCGAACGGCGGCAGCTCCCTGATCGAGCCGGATGTAACCGTAACCGGTGTTGGGTTCGTTTGGGGTGATGCCGAAGGTGACGATCTGGCCTTCGCGGGCGGCGCTCGTTGCGGCCGTGACACTGGCAAGGAACACGTCTTCCTTTCCGATCAGGTGATCGGAGGGCAGGAGGAGAACCAGAGCCTGAGGGTCCTTTTCGGCGGCGAGCAAGGCAGCCATGGCGGCGGGAGCTGCTGTATTGCGTCCCATTGGCTCGAGGAGGATTGTATCGGCATTAACGCCGACCTCTGAGAGCTGTTCGCCCATGAGGAAACGATGGTCGTTGTTACCGATAATGATCGGCGCTGCAAAACCGTCACCTGAAACCCGTTTTACCGTTTTCTGGAACAGGCTCTCGCCGTTGAAGATCGGCAGAAACTGCTTCGGCCGGTCCTTGCGAGACAACGGCCAAAGGCGTGAGCCAATGCCTCCGGAAAGGATGCAGGGAAATATCATTACGGCAATGTCCGTCTGCTAATGTTTGCAATGGTCATACTAGCAGTACGAACGCAGATAAAGGTAAAGCTGAGGTATGCTTGTCGCCCAGATCAGCTTCTCCGTGATGCCGCACTCATAGGGGGCGCGGCTATGATGCCAGAACCACCGGGGCGTCATGGCCATCGATCCGTGCGACGCGGATGTCATAGTCGTAAGCGGCCGACAGGATTTCATCCCGGTATACGTCTTCTACGGACCCATGGGCAAGGATCTTGCCCCTGCGAAGCACCGTAACCGTATCGGCGTAGGCTCCGGTCAGGTTCAGGTCATGCATGATGGCGAGCACGCCGCCACCGCGTCTGGCGAAGCCGCGGGCAACGTCCATGATCTGCATCTGATGCTTGATGTCGAGGCTCGAGACTGGTTCATCAAGAAACAGCCAGCGTGGAGTTCCATGAGCGGCAACAGGTTCCCAGACCTGGCACAGAACCCGTGCAAGCTGCACTCGCTGCTGTTCTCCGCCCGAGAGGGTCTGATATGTTCTCGTCTCGAAACCTTTCAGATCCACAAGACACAGCGCGTCAAGAATGCGTTGATGCCGGTCCGCCTGAGACAGTGTTCCAGCATGTTTCAGGATACCCAGATTGACGACCTCGGCGACGGTCAGAGGAAATGACAGCGCTGAATGTTGCGGCAGGACACCTCGAATATTTGCAAGCGTTCGGGTGGAGCTTTCGGCGATGCCGTGTCCGGCAAGCGTGATGCTCCCGGCGTAGCGCAATTCGCCGCTGATGGCCTTGAGCAGCGTACTTTTCCCCGATCCGTTCGGGCCAATGATTGTATGGACCTTTCCCGCCTCGGCGCTCAGCTTGACCCCGTCAACGATAAGCGTCTTGCCGTATGCGATGCCTACGCCCTCGATGCTCAGGTGGCTCCGGTTCGCAGCCTCTCGAAGGTTTTCTTGATTGGTGAACGGGCTGGTCATCACATCCCCATCATTCCGCGTTTTTTTAGAAGCAACCACAGGAAGAAAGGCGCACCGAGCAAAGCCGTCAGAATTCCGATCGGAAGCTCCGCAGGGGCAACGATCGTCCGACTGATTGCGTCGGTCACAATCAGCAGGCTGGCGCCGAGAAGCGCAGACGCTGGTAGCAGGTAGCGGTGATCAGGGCCGATCACCAGACGCAGCAGATGGGGGACGACAATTCCGACGAAGCCGATGCCGCCACTGACTGCCACGGATGCACCCGTCGAGGCTGCGACCATGACGATGCAGATATTTTTCAGGCGTTGGATCCGAATGCCGATGTGACCGGCTGCAGCTTCTCCGAGCATCAGTCCGTTCAGCCCGTCTGCGAAGAGGCGCATGAAGATCAACGTCAGGCCGATGATCGGACCGGCGGAAAGGATCTTGGTCCATGTGGCGCCGGCCAGTGATCCCAGACCCCAGAAGGTCAGGTCGCGGAGCTGCTGGTCGTCCGCCATATAGACAAGAATTCCTGTGAAGGCGCCCGCGAGCGCGCCCAGGGCGATACCGGCAAGGAGCAAGGTTGCCACGGACGTGACGCCGCTGCTCGTGCCAATGCGATAGAGGAGCCAGGTTGTGGTGAGACCGCCGCCGAAAGCTGCGAGGGGCAAGGCATATATGCCGAAAAATGCGACAACCGGCGCAAGGATGGTGCCCCCCAATACGATCATGCCTACTGCGCCGAGACCAGCCCCGGAAGACACGCCAACAATCCCCGGATCTGCAAGCGGATTGCGAAAGAGCCCCTGCATGACTGCTCCTGACACCGCCAGTGACGCACCGACCAAAGCCCCGAGGAGAATGCGGGGCAGGCGGATCTGCGACAGGACGATCCAGTCGCGTAGCGATACAGCGTCCGGCCTCCCGGTCCCGCCGCCGGCAATGTGGCTGGCATAGGAGATCAGGAAATCGGCAACCGATATGCCGATCGGGCCAGTCGCCAGGCTGCCGAACATCACAAGGATCAAGGTGACGCACAGTATGCCGATCAGCCATCTTGCCCTCAGGCTGCGAAGGCCGGACTGAGCCGGCACCAACCCGGTCTTGGAACGGACTTTCGCGAGTAACGGGAACGGCTGGGCCGAAACGTCTGTCATCTTGCGCCTAGCCCTTGATCGCAGAAAGCTTTTCCGAGAGCTCGAGGATCGCGTCGGCAGTCCTTGGGCCAAATCCCAGCAGATAACTGCCGGGCATCTTTATGATACGGTTGTTCTGACCGGCAGGTGTCGACGCAAGCGCTGGGTTGGCGAAGACATCAGTATCGCCGTGATTGGCGCCATTGCTCATCATCAGAACGACATCGGGAGCCGCCTGCATGATCGCTTCGTCGGTCAGCTGCTTGTAACCCTCGAATTCCGGGGTCGCATTCTTCGCCCCGGCGAGCGCAATGATGTTCGAAGCAGCGGTTCCCGAACCCGAAGCAAGAACACGCCCGCCATTGTTCGACAAAACGAACAGAACTTTTATGCCGTCTGCCTGACCGAGACTCTTCTCATGCGCCTTGTTCAAGGATGTTCGGAGATCGTCGGAGAAACGCTTGGCTTTCTCAGGAACACCGAGAGCATCGCCGACAATGCGAACCTTTTCCAGAATCCCCTCCGGGGAATAGGCTTCGGGGACAGTTATGATCCGCAGACCTGATTTCTGCAAAAGGTCGACCGTTTCAGGAGGGCCGCTGCCTTCCAGCATGAGCAGAAGGTCCGGCGAAACGGAAAGCACGCCCTCCGGCGCGAGCCGCCTGATATAGCCGACATCCGGCAAGTCGCTTGTCTCGGTTGGATAGGTGCTGGTGCTGTCACGCGCAACCAGCCGCTCTTTCTCACCCAGTGCATATACGATCTCTGTGATCGACCCACCTACGGAGACAATGCGACTTGCTGGTTCGTCGGCGAGTGTTGGCGCCGCGGTGAAGACAAAGGCACCGAGCAGCGATGCGAGGCGCGAGGTTCGGGAAAGCAGCGTGCGTACGTTCATTCTGCTGCTCCCAATGCCGAAACAGGCTGGATCTGGGGCAACTTTTCAACGAGTTCACGCCAGTCGCTGCGCTCGGTCGATCCTTCCTTGCGGACCCCGAAGAACTGGATGATCTGGTTGCCGTCCTTGTCATAGGCCTCGACAGAGGTGACGTGCTCAATGTCCGCGGGTTTGCGAACCGCCCAGACTTCGGCGATCTGGTCCATGCGGAGGTGTAAATGGAAGGTCGGATCCATGACGTTGATCCACGGACCCTTCTCCATGATCTTACTGATCGGACCGGAATGGATCTGGATGCAGCCCTTGTTCCCGACAAAGCACATGATCGGCAGGCCTTCGCTTGCGGCGATCCGCAAAAGCGAAACTGCTGCGTCCTTGTCCAGCTGCCACGCCCAACGGGTTCCGATGACCTCAAACGCGCTCAGGCGGTGCAGGTCCAGATCCTTGAGCATTCCGTGGAACTGATGGGGATCGGTCATGGCTTCCCAGCGTTCCTTTAGGGTCGTCACGATTTCGGCCGTCGCAGTCGCGCGAGGCTCGGTGGGTTCCTCCTGCTCTTTGACGCTAAGCCCTTCTTGCTGGTCGTCCAAAAGGAGAGCTTCCACGAGCTCGTCCCAGGCCGCGAGATCCGTCTCCGGACGTGTGTGCACCTTGAAGACGGCCTCACCGTCGGCGCCGAAAAACTGCAGTGACTGGCGCAGTGTGCCGCCGTCGGTCTTGCGAACCTCGAAGCCATGGACCCAGGCGGATCGGAACATCCGGGTGTCGATATTCTCGCCGAGCATCAGCGCGGCTCGTTTGCCGTTGACGAACTTCTCGAACAGGCCAATCTTTTCGTGGACAGCGCTCTCGTTTCTCGTCAGCGCCATGACCTCCCCGACCTTCTGAAGACCCGGGAAGATCACATCGAAGTCCGTGGAGATGCGGCGTACGTTCTGGCCGACATAGGCTGCCGTGAATTCAGCTTCCGAGATTCCAATTGAACGGGCGAAGTCGCGCTCACGCAGATTCGGATGCTGCTCACGCAGGTTGCGGATTTGGTCCGCACGGTATCGCGGGGAATTGGTTTCGGTCATGAACCGCCTCACTCGATTTCAAGAAATTTGGGGTCAAGCACCGGTGTTTGGTGCAGCGCTCTTGGCTGGTCGGAGGCGGCGGATGCCGGCAAAAGCTCGGCATGCGCTCCGGGATGCTGCGGAACGGAGCATCGTATGGCTATAACTTGACTATTATATTCATAAAATAAAACGGTCAATACATGAGTATAATATTCATGTATTTAGCGGGCTTTCGTGATTCCGACCGGTGCCGACTGGTGGAATGAGCCGTCGTCATGACGACCTTGCCACTCTCTGGCACTTTGTCAGCGGAACAGGTCTTCCTCGATGGGGCGCACGAGGTCCGACGCCGGTGAGTCTCCGGTGGCCGGGAGACCCCGTAGCAGGACGGCGGGCCGCCCTTCGGCAGCTTGCCCCATCAACAGGGAGGCGGCTGACGCGATTTCG
This sequence comes from Roseibium sp., assembly GCF_048261595.1. Lineage (GTDB taxonomy): Bacteria > Pseudomonadota > Alphaproteobacteria > Rhizobiales > Stappiaceae > Roseibium. The sequence continues at coordinate 510,710 of NZ_JBLXFW010000002.1, read as the reverse complement.
TCGGCATGGCCAATGGTCGAAACCTTCAGCTCTCGACCGAAGAGATCGCGCTCGCCGCGAATGTCCATGTAGCTGGTAAGACCGGCCGCTCCGATTGCAACGCCAGTGGTACCGTTTCTGAATGGGCGGCCAAAGCTGTCCGCTATGACGACGGCCGGAGCTGTGCCGGTCTGGCGCTCGATCTCCTGCCGCAACAACCGCGCCGACCTGTCCGGGTCCAGCGGAAGCAGCAGAAGCTGACCGTCTTCCCCTCCTTCGACGTTCGATTGGTCGATCCCGGCTTGTGCCATGACCCACCCGCGTTTGTGGCGGACAATCAGAACGCCCTTGCGTTTTCGCACGACGTCCGTGCTCTCGTCGAGGATCGCCTGAACGAGCCTCGGGTCCTTGTCCGTTTCTTTTGCAAGCGCAATCGCCTCGTCTGATGGGTCGATGCTCGCGAGATCGCGCAGCCGGCCCTCCGACTTTGAAACGATCTTCTGCGCCAGTACCAGTACATCTCCTGGCCGGAATGCAAGATCTTGCGCGGCCATCGCATCAAGGGTCAGGCGGGCGAGGTCATCGCCCGGTTTGACCATGGGAAAGCCATCAAGGGAAACGAGGGAAAGACTTGGCATTTTTTGGTCAGCCGAAAGCCTTGCGCAGCCGAGGCATCACTTCCTTGGAGAACTGGGTCAGGAAACGCGCCTGGTCCGGGCCGGGAGCGTGGAAGACCAGGTGCTTGAAACCGAGCTCGGCGTAGGGGCGAACCTTTTCCACCACCTCTTCCGGATCGGACGTGACGATCCAGCGACTTGCGGTTTGGTCCGATGACAGGCTGTCCGCCAGCTTTTCCATCTCGAGCGGGTCCTCAACCGTCATTTTCTGTTCTGGAGTGAGTGCAAGTGCGCCCCAGAAACGGGTGTCTTCCTTCGCCCGGGAAACATCGGTGTCGAAGGAAAGCTTAATCTCGATCATCCGGTCGACATCGCTGGCGGTGCGCCCCTGCTGGGTCAGTCCGTCCTCGAGATTGGGGATGAGGGTTTCATTGTAAAGGCTCGGGGCTTTGCCCGACGTACAGATGAAGCCATCGCCGAAACGGCCGGCGTATTTTGCGATCATCGGACCGGCTGCTGCGACGTAGATCGGAACCGGCTGCTCCGGACGGTCATAGATGGTCGCGCTTTCCGTCTTGTAGTAGTCGCCCTCGAAGGTGACCCGATCTTCCGTCCAAAGCTTGCGCATCAGACGTACGGCCTCCCGCAGGCGGGCGAAGCGTTCCTTGCGCTCCGGCCACTCGCATCCTGTTGCAGGAACTTCGTTCAATCCCTCGCCCGTGCCGATTCCGAGGATGACGCGTCCGGGGAACATCGATCCCAGTGTGCCAAAAGCCTGTGCAATCATGGAGGGGTGATGGCGGAAGGTTGGGGTCAGGACTGAGGTGCCTAGGACGATCTTGCTGGTGCGGGCGCCGACGGCCCCAAGCCACACCAGAGCATGTGGTGCGTGACCACCCGTATGGCGCCAGGGCTGGAAATGGTCGGAAATGAACGCGCTGTCGAAGCCGAGCTCTTCAGCAGTGACGGTGAAATCCATCAGGTCGCCGGGCGTGAACTGTTCGGCCGAGGCCTTGTATCCGATGCGCAGCATTTTGATTCCTCTGGTTGGGAAGATCTGTTTCGGGTCAGGCGTCTTGCGGCTGGCGCCGCCTGCGGCTGACGAATGGCGTGTTGATCATCGCTTCCAGCGGCGCTGCCTGCAGGGCGCGCTGTCGGCGTTCTTCGGGAACCGGGGCATATAGGGTCGATCTCTGGCGCGGGACACGGCCGAGGGAGCGAATGAGGTCCTCCATTTGCCAGGGGGCGAATTCCTGGCCGTGGACCGCTCCCGCGGCTCGAGTGATGCTTTCGTTCATCAGCGTTCCGCCGAGATCGTCTGCACCAGCGTTCAGGCAGGCCGCGGCACCTTCCGGCCCCATCTTCACCCACGATGTCTGGATGTGGTCGATGACGCCGTGCAGGGCGATGCGCGCAACGGCATGCATCAGAACTGCTTCGCGCCAGGTCGGGCCTTTTCGCGACTTGCCCCTCAGATACATCGGAGCTTCAAGAGCGACGAAGGGCAGGGGAACGAATTCCGTGAAGCCGCCGAAGTCGAGTTGATGGCGGCGCAGCCGCATCAGATGACGGGCCCAGTGCTTCGGGCTTTCGACGTGGCCGTACATGATGGTTGCGGTACTTTTCAGGCCGATCGAATGCGCGGCGCGCATCACCTCGAACCACTGGTCCGTCGTGATCTTGTCCGGAGCAATGATCTCCCGGATCTCGTCGTCGAGGATTTCCGCAGCCGTGCCCGGCAACGATGACAGTCCGGCGTCCTTCAACTGGAGAAGATACTCGGTGAGCGGCAGGCCAAGCGTCGCCGCACCCTGCCAGATCTCCAGAGGCGAGAACGCATGGACATGTATACCCGGTGCGGCCTGTTTCGCATGACGTAAGAGCTTCAGATAGGTTTCGCCGGTGTAGCCGGGATGAATGCCGCCCTGAAGGCAGATCTCGGTGCCGCCGCGGGCCCAGGCTTCGGCGACACGGCGTGAGAACTCCGTCATGTCGAGATCGTAGGCCGGACCGCGCAACGCTTCGTGGGTCTTGCCCTTCGAGAAGGCGCAGAACGTGCAGCCATAGGTGCAGACGTTCGTGTAGTTGATGTTGCGAGTGACGACATAGTGGACCGTGTCGCCATTCGATTTCTGCCTGAGCGCGTCAGCATGCTCGCAGACCGCGTGAAAGCTGTTGCCCCGAGCGGTGAAGAGTATCGAGATCTCCTCCTCGGCCAGCTCCGTGCCGGCAGGTTTCGCGAGGATTGCGGATATGGTCGGATCGACGCGCCCACTCCGCCGGATCAGTGGTGCCTTTTCCAGAGAGCCCGGCGTCCATGTGCCCTCGAAGGCTAGACCTGACGCGTCCGATGCCCGAAGGACCGATTTCATCATTTGCGTGGCGATCCAAGGCCCATCGGCCTTGAGATATCGCGGATACACGGTCAGGCGTGGCGCGAGCGTCTTTCCTTCGCTGGCCGTGATCACCGCCAGCTTGTCCAGGGACGGCCATGGAGCCTCCGGATTGATATGGTCGATCGTGACCGGGGATATGCCGCCCCAGTCATTGATACCTGCCTCGATCAGTTCGGCACCCGTTCCGGCCGCTAGATTCGGGGGTGCCTGCAGGCTGATCTCCGGCGGCAGCAACAGGCGGGCTGCTGCAATCGTCCATTGATGTTCGAAAGGATCTGCCGGCGGGCAGTTTCGCATCTTGGTGTCGGGCTTGGGCAGGAAATTCTGGATGATGACTTCCTGCACGTGGCCGTGCCGAATGTGGCTGTCGCGGATTGCCAGCAATGCTTCGAGGCGTTCCTCGCGGGTTTCCCCGATGCCGATCAACAGGCCGGTGGTGAAGGGAACATTCGCCTGCCCCGCGGCTTCAAGAGCTGCGAGCCGGACGGTTGGATCCTTGTCAGGGCTGCCGAAATGAGGACCGCCGCGAGCCGACAAGCGCTCCGACGTTGTCTCCAGCATCATGCCCATGGAAGCCGAGACCGGTTTTAGCTGCTCGAACTCCGCTCGCGTCAGCGTGCCGGGATTGAGATGCGGAAGAAGCGATGTCTCGTCCCGCACCAGCTGCGCGACATGGGCGAGATAGTCGAGGGTCGTTGAAAAGCCAAGTTCGGCGAGGGCCTCACGGGCCGCTTCGTACCGAAGTTCCGGCTTTTCCCCGAGTGTGAACAGCGCTTCGTGGCAGCCGGCGTGCTCGCCCTTCCTGGCGATGTCGAGGACCTCATCCGGTGTCAAAAACACCTTCTGGCCACGGCGGACGGGCTTGGCAAAGGTGCAGTAGTGGCAAACGTCTCGGCAGGCCTTGGTCAGTGGAATGAAGACCTTTGGCGAGTAGGTAATGAGAGAGCCGAAGGCAGCATCACGTCGTGCTCTTGCTTCGCCCATCAGGTCGACAAGGGAGGAGGTCTCTAGATGGCGCAGGAGGTTCCGGTCGCTCGTTGTCTCAGTCATGAAACCTCCTTGAGCGACAGAACGTCCGGTGCACTGAAAGCCCGCAGGAACATCGAGGTCTCAGGGCCCGGTCCTATTGCGGTGATGCGATCCAGGTCCCCCGGAGTGTCGAGATCCGCGGCGATTGCCGGAAGAGACAAACAAAGAAGCTCAATTCCGAGCGTGTCAGCCCCTTCGCGGTGACGGGAGAAACTTCCCACGCCGTAGCTGAATGGCAGCGCTTCGTCTGCCGGTATCAGAAGCGCATTGGTCCCGTCGCCGTCGTGTGCCGGAACGATGACGGCGTCCCGCGTGCTCAAACCTTGTTCGAAAACTGCCTCGATGTCCTGTTTGCGGATACAGGGGATGTCTGCCGGCAGAACCAGTATACGGCTTGCTCCCAGGCTCCTGACAAAGCTTCGGCCGTGCTCCAGAGCTGCGTTGAGGCCCAGTCCAATATCGGGAATGACCTGAGCGCCGAGAGTGGATGCGAGTTCGGAAATTTGCGGCTCTGATGAGACCAGGGCGATCCGTTCGATATGCTTGGACGCGGTAACGACCCGAAGACAATCCAGCAGCATGGCTTTGGCGAGGTCAGCCCTTTGGCCTTCGGACAGCAAACCCGAAAGGCGGGTCTTGGCGTGACTGAACTGTTTGACGGGGATGAGCGCCCAATTGGTCATGTCAACGCCTCGCCAGTTCGTCGGCGAAATCGAGGGCGGCACGGGCCAAACGTCGTTTTGCGGGCAGATCCACCATCATTGTATCGGCCGTCGTCACGGCAAGGTCCGGAAGTCGCCGGGTGAAGTCCGGCAGCTGGTCGCTGTCGCGTTCGTCAATGATGTAGCCGTCGAATATGTCGGCATGAAGTTCAGCTGCCGAAGTCGCCGTTACCGGGACATCGAAACCTCGCATCATTTCTGCGGTTGGTCCCTTGATAGCTGCCCCACCGACAACCGGAGTCACGCCGACCACGGGGGCAGGGCAATCGATCAAGGCTTGTTGCAAGCCGGGAACTGCCAACACCGGCGCAATGGAGAGATAGGGATTCGACGGACAGATGATGACGGCGGCGAGATCAGGGTCGAATAGTGCGGCGCGCACTTCGCCCGACATTTCGGCGGTCTCGGCACCGCGAAAGCGGACATCGCGGACCTCAGGCTTCGTCTTGTGAGCGACAAACCAGTCGTGGAAGTCGTAATCGCCATCGGTGCAGCGCAATTGTGTGCTGACAGGCTGATCGCACATGGGAAGCAGCGTCGAGGCAATGCCGAATGCTCGGGCAAAATCCCTTGTGATATCGGTCAGCCGATCCCCACGGGCCAGGCGGGCGGTACGAAGCAGGTTTAGGCCGAGATCCTTGTCGCCGAGATTGAACCAGACGTCTTCGCCAAGTTCTCGCAGGGCGTTCATCGCGTTCCAGGTTTCCCCGGACCGGCCCCATCCGCGGTCAAGGTCGGCACGGCCAGACAGGGTGTACAGCTGCGTATCGATATCCGGTGTCACAAAGAGGCCGTAGTGCCAGGAGTCATCACCTGTGTTGATGATCACGGTCAGGTCCGAAGCGTCCATTTCCGCCGCGAGCCCTTGAGAGAGCTTTGCGCCTCCGACGCCGCCGGAAACAGCAATTACCTTTTTCCTGCTCACGCCCGAAACCTACCTGAAGCTGACGCCCGGCAAGGGTTTGCGGGCGCGGTTTGTGTCGTACGAGCCGTGGTTCCTGATGCGAAAATCGGCCGATGACGAAATTACCATTTGAGAATTGCCTTAATTTTAGCTGTGATCAAGGAGTTGGCAAAAAAATTTTATCAATTGGTCAAAAATAGTTGACGGCGAGGGCTGCAGGCGGGAACATTTTGATCAGAACAAACCCGCGCAGGGTGCGGTGCCGAGCGCGAAACCGAGGGGAATGCCGCGATGGAATTTGGAATCTGTTTCAAGGGCTTTGTCGAGGCGGATCGCGCGAAGGCCCTGGTCCGGCAAGCGGAAAATGCCGGCTTCACCTATTGCTGGTTCTACGACAGTCATATCCTTTGGCGGGACAGTTATGTCGCCATGGCCATGTGCATGGAGCATACGAAGCACATGCGCTTCGGCCCATGCGTGACCAATCCGAACAGCCGCGACTGGTCGGTGGCCGCCAGCCTGTTTGGGTCACTGGCCAAGCAGTCCGGTGACCGGTTCGATATTGGCATTGGTCGCGGCGACAGTGCCGTTCGTGTCATGGGCAAGAAACCCGCCACACTTGCCCGAGTCGAGGAATTTACCGAAGTCCTGCGCAAGCTGATCAAGGGTGAGGAAGCGCAATATGGCGACTGTCCGGAGCCGGTTCAGTTCCCATGGGCGGTCGGGCACGAGCCACCCATGTGGATTGCGGCCTACGGTCCGAAGGCGCTGGCGACCGCCGGACGCGTCGGCGATGGCTTGATCCTGCAGATCGCGGATCCTGCCATCTGTAAATGGTTAGGCGACACAGCCAAGAAGGCTGGCGAAGAGGCTGGCCGCGACATGTCTAACTACCGTATCATGGCAGCTGCCCCGGCATTTACCGGCGACATTGAGCGCGCGCGCGAGAAGGTGAAGTGGTTCCCGGCGATGGTCGGCAATCATGTCGCCGACATTGTCGAGAAATACGGTGCAGACACGGCCGAGATGCCGGCCGCGCTCCTGTCCTACATCGAGAAGCGCCGCGGCTATGATTATTCCAAGCATGGCCAGAGCGACAATCCGTTCCTCGATTTCATTACTGATGAGATCGTCGACTCGTTTGCGGTTCTTGGAACGCCGGAACAGCATGTCGCAAAGCTGAAGGAACTCGAGAAGGCGGGCGTCACCCAGTTCAATATCTACCTCGACAGCGGTGATGAAGAGAAGATCATTGCCGACTATGCGGAGCAGGTGATCCCGGGATTTAGGGCAGCGTCCTGAGTTCTGTTGAACCAAATAGATCGTGCTTCAAATGAATGGCCGGGACATCCGACGATGTCCCGGCCATTCATTCCTGGGCAGCCAACTGTCACGCGCAGACGAATTTCAGCACTGCCTCACTGGCGTCCTGCTTCAGGATCTCCTGTCCTTCTTCCGTATGAAGATCCCCCCCGAACAGAATCGAAAAAGTTGCCGCGTTGGATACGTTGAAGAAGCTGATCGCTGAGATCAGCCAATGGATCCGCATTGGGCTGATCCCTTCACGGAATGCGCCTTCTCGGACGCCGCGCTCATAGATTTCCTCGATATTGGCAATGGCTGCCTTGTTCAGGTTCTTGATTGTCTCTGACTGCTCAAGATACTTGCCGTGATGGATATTCTCGATCATCACAAGTCGAATGAAATCCGGGTTCTTCCGATGGTGGTCAAAAGTGAAAGCGGCAAGCCGTGACATGGCCTCCCTTGGAGGAAGGTGAGCGAGCTTGAGATCGTCCTCGCCTTTTCGGACCTGCCGGTAAGCCGCCTCCAATGCTGCCTGGTACAGCCCCTCCTTGCCGTTGAAATAATAGTAGATCATCCGCTTGGACGTGCGTGTCTTGGCGGCGATCTCGTCCATACGCGCCCCGGACAGGCCGTTCTGGGAAAACTCTTCGAGCGCAACGGTGAGGATATCCGCGCGGACACCTTCCGGGTCTTGCTTCCAGCGTGTCTTTGCCGAAGCATTTAATCTTTCCGCGCTTTCTGCTGCCATTCGACGGCCACTCCCTCCGTAACAGGATGCCCTGATTAGCAAATTTCACCCGCTAGTACAAAGTGATTGACTTAATTAACTAGATAGTACAATTTCTCGCTCAACGAAAACGAAATGAGTTGGGGGGGGTCCGGTTTGGGCGGCTCAAGGGACGCGCTACTGGCAGGTCTGGTCGGCAAGGGAATTCAAAAGTCCCGCACGCCGGAAATGCACATGGCCGAAGCGGAAGCGCAGGGGATGCGTGCGATCTACACATTGATCGATGCGGAAGCGTTTGAGTCCGCCGTGCCCGATCTTGGCGATCTGGTGCGTGCCGCAGAGCTGGCCGGCTTCAACGGACTGAACATCACCTATCCATACAAGATCGAGATCCTGCCGCTTCTGGACGAGTTGTCCGACAATGCCCGTGCTGTTGGATCGGTGAACACGGTCGTGTTTCGCGATGGCAAAAGGTTCGGCCACAACACGGATCTCTGGGGGTTCGCGGAAGGGTTTCGCCGGGGAATGGATGGAGTTGCAAAAGGCAATGTTCTTTTGATCGGAGCTGGTGGGGCAGGTGTCGCGGTCGCGCATGCTCTCGCCGACTGTGGCGTCCTTCACCTCAAGATTTTTGACTCCGACACGCAGCGGGCGCAGGCTCTTGCAGACCAAGTGCAAGCCAATCGCGCCGGAGTGACGGCGGTCGCAGTTTCGGCAATTGGCGACGCGGTCGCCAAGGACCTCGATGGCGTTGTCAACGCGACCCCTGTCGGTATGGCAAAGTCTCCCGGGACCCCGTTCCCGGCAGAGTTGCTGAGGCCAGAAATGTGGGTGGCCGACATCGTCTATTTCCCGCTCGAGACACAATTCCTGGCGAACGCGCGGGCCATTGGATGTCGCGTTTTGCCCGGCTCCGGAATGGCCTTGTTCCAGGCCGTCCGAGCTTTTGAGCTCTTTACCGGTCGTCCAGCCGATCCGGTACGGATGAAGGCAACCTTCGATGCCTTCGACACACCTTCGCAAAATACCGCGAAAGCCTGACTTTGTTTGGGAGGACTAAAATGAAACTGACACTTGCAAAAATCGCTGCCGGCGCGCTGCTGTCCGTCGGCCTGGCCACCGCTGCACATGCGCAGACCATCCGTGTAGCCCACGTGGATCCCGATGAGTGGACCGCTTCGAAGAAGGGTGCTGCTGCACACATCTTCAAGAATATCGTGGAAGGCGAAACCGACCTGACGGTCGAGCTGTTCCCGGCCGGTGCTCTTGGCAACGAAGACGAGCTGATTGCCCAGGCACAGGACAATGTCACCCAGGTCGTTCTGGTGTCCGGTGCAATGTCCAAAGTCTGCTCTGCGGCCTCCGTCCTGGACATTCCCTATACCTTCTCGTCCGCGACCATCGCGTGGGACGTCCTTGACGGTGAGTTCGGTTCTGCCCTCAGCGCACATTGCCTGGAGCAGACCGGCCTTCGCACCCTCGCCTATGGCGAGACCGGGTTCCGTAACTTCACGAACAACACGCGCGAAATCCGCAAGCCGGAAGACATGGAAGGCTTGAAGTTCCGCGTTCAGCCGATCCCGCTGTACCTGGAGCTGGTCAATGGTCTTGGCGGTGAGCCGACCCCGATTGCATGGACCGAACTGCCGAATGCTCTGTCGACAGGTGTCGTTGACGGCCAGGAAAACCCGGTCGGCGTGATCTACAACAACGGCCTGCACAAGCTGCAGAAGTACATGACCCTCGATGGTCACGTTTATGCCGCCGACTTCATCCTGATCTCGGATGAGTTCTTCCAGTCGCTGTCTCCGGCCGAACAGGCTGTCGTCCAGCGCGCTGCCCGGATTGCCGGCAACATGGGCCGTTCGATCCAGCAGTGGAGCACCGCTGAAGGCGTGAACAAGGTTCAGGAAGAAGGCATGCAGGTCTATTCCCCGACCGCCGAGGAAATCTCGGCCTTCGCAGCCAAGGCTCAGCCGGCCGTCATCGAATACCTGCGTGGTGAACTGGGTGACGATGCGGAGTGGATCGATCGCCTGCAGGCAGCCGTCGCTAACGCCAGCCAGTAAGGCAGGTTAATATCGCGGGTCCGGGCAGTCATGCCCGGGCCTCTTTTTATGGGAATGTGCACATGACCACGGTCGGTTTCCTCGCGCGGCGGGTGTTCGGGTTTGGCGCCGGACTTTCCATGGCGCTTGTCTTCGCCATCATCTTCGTCAACTCGCTGAGGCGTTACACGATTGGGCAATCCGTTCCCTGGGGCGAGGAATTGCCGATCTACCTGACGATCTATGGCGTCATGTTCGGGGTGGCTCTGGCCTATCTCCAGGATCGTCATATCCGCTTCACGATCTTCACCGATTTCGCCTCCAGCCGCATTCGCGAGCGACTGTTTGCGCTGGTCGATCTCGTCACATTTTCTGCCGGTGTTGCGCTCGCGATTTCAGGCCACGAGTTCGCCGCCCGTCGCGGTCATATCGCCGCCTCCGGCCTGCGCTCGACGGGGCGCTGGATCGTCGAGACGACCGGGATCGAGTGGTTGGGCTGGATCGCAAAGATCGGCACCTGGCAATACGCGATGGCCATTGGCGGCGCGATGCTGGCGGTTGCGGCCCTTATTCGACTTATTGAGCGCGTCTCGGCACAAAAGGCAGTCTCAGCATGATTTACGCACTGTTTTTGATTTGCCTGATTGCCGGCGTTCCCATCGCTGTTGCCATTGTCGCGACGCTCGCCGTCTTCATGGGGTTCGGCGAAGCGCCTTATGCGCTTCGACAGGTCGCGACCGAGATGTTCAAGGGCATGAACTCGTTCCCGTTGCTTGCCATCCCCTTGTTCGTCCTGGCGGGCGAAGTGATGAACGAGAGCGGCATCACCGGGCGCATCATTGCCTTCGCCAACGTCATCGTCGGCCGCCTACGTGCCGGGTTGGCACTCGTGAACATCTGGGCGTCGGTGATTTTCGCCGGCCTGTCCGGGTCTGCTGTCGCCGACACGTCGGCCATCGGCCGGGTGTTCATTCCGGAGATGGAAAAGCATGGATACAGCCGCTCCTTCGCCGCTGCTCTTACAGCTGCGTCATCCGTCATCGGACCGATCATTCCGCCTTCGATCCCGGTCATTATCTATGCCTTGATCGTGTCTGGCGTCTCGGTGCCGGCCCTGTTCATGGCAGGTGTGATCCCGGGTATCCTGCTGGCTATATTCCTCTCGATATACGTGATGCTGACGGTCAAGATCGATCACGGTGACCAGAGTGAAGGCCTGACAAGCCAGCCCGTTGGCGCGGCACTGTTCGGCGGCATTTTGCCGTTGTTGATGCCTGTCTTCGTCGTCGGCTCGATCCTGCTAGGCATCGTCACGCCGACCGAGGCGGCCAGCTTTGCGGTTGCTTACGCTCTGTTTCTCGGCATCTTCGTTTATCGCAAGATCCGGATATCGCGGCTGCCGAAGCTCTTCGCCGAAGCCATGCGGGACAGCGCGATCATCCTGATCATCATTGCCGCCGTGTCAGCGGCGAACTGGGTGCTCACCTATAACCGCGTTCCCAACATGCTGACCGACTGGGTCCTCGGCAATGTCGACAGCCAGACGACGTTCCTGCTGGCGACCATGCTGCTGTTCCTGTTCGTCGGACTATTCCTTGAGGGCATCGCTGCGATGCTGGTGCTTGTCCCGATCCTGCATCCGATGGCAGTCGGTCTTGGCGTGGATCCTGTGCATTTCGGTATCCTGGTGATTTTCAACCTGATGATCGGTCTGATCACGCCACCGCTCGGGCTTTGCCTCTTTGTTGCCGAGGGTATTGCCCAGGTCGGCATGGCGAAGCTGGCAAAGGCCATTCTTCCGTTCTTTGCGGTGGAGGTGCTGGTGCTTGTCATCCTGACCTTCGTTCCCGAAACCGTCATCTGGCTGCCAAGGGTTCTTGGCTACTAGCGGCAGGAGTTGAGTCATGAAAACGGCGATTGCCACGGTTTCGATTTCCGGCGACCTCGCCGAGAAGCTTGCGGCGATTTCCGCCGCGGGCTTCGACGGGGTGGAAATCTTCGAGAACGACTTCCTGGCTTTCGACGCCAGCCCCAAGGCCGTCGGTCAGATGGTCCGCGATCACGGGCTGGAGATCTCGCTGTTTCAGCCCTTCCGTGACTTCGAAGGAATGCCCGAGCCTCAGCGCCGCCGGGCATTTGAGCGGGCCAAGCGCAAGTTCGACCTCATGAGCGAATTGGGGACCGATCTGGTCCTCATTTGCTCGAACGTGTCGCCGCTGGCACTTGGAGGCATTGATCGCGCCGCAGACGATCTTGCCGAACTTGGCGATCTTGCCAAGACCTACGGTATTCGCCTCGGCTATGAGGCCCTGGCTTGGGGGCGCTACATCAACGATCATCGGGACGCCTGGGAAATCGTGCGGCGCGCCGACCATTCGCAGGTCGGATTGATCCTGGACACCTTTCACACGCTGTCCCGCAAGATCGACCCGGAATCCATCCGCTCCATTCCCGGTGACAAGATCTTCTTCGTACAGCTTGCCGACGCGCCACTGATCGACATGGACCTTCTTTACTGGAGCCGGCATTTCCGCAACATGCCGGGAGAGGGTGACCTGGATGTTACAGGCTTCATGCGGGCAATCGCAGCGACCGGATACGACGGTGTGATCTCGCTGGAGATCTTCAACGATCAATTCCGCAGCGGGTCAGCCCGTTCGATCGCCCAGGATGGACACCGCTCTCTGGTTCACCTGATGGACCAGGTCCGGCGCGTTGAGCCGGATATCCGGATTTCCGTGCCCGAGATGCCGGAACGGGTCGATGTTGGCGGGATCGAGTTTGTCGAGTTTGCCGCAAACGCTACTGAGGCAGAGGGCTTGGGTGCCATGCTGGCAACGCTCGGCTTCCGGAAGACAAAACGGCATATCTCGAAGGCCGTTGATCTGTGGACCCAGGGCGACATCAACATTGTCGTCAATTCCGAGCCATCCAGCTTCGCCCATGCCTCCTATGTCATGCACGGCGCCAATGTCTGTGACATTGGCCTCAAGGTGGCCGACGCCAAGGCGACGGTGGAAAGGGCCAAGGCGCTTGGCGCCGAATTGTTCGAGCAGCCCGTCGGACCCGGGGAAACCAAGATCCCTGCCATTCGCGGTATTGGGGGCGGAGTGATCCATTTCATCGACGGTTCAAGTGAACTGTCGAGGGTCTGGGACTTGGAATTCAAGGCGTCTGCTGGCATGGATGACGACACGTCGGTAGGCCTGACGCGCATCGATCATATCGCCGAAACCATGGCCTATGAAGAGATGCTGACCTGGCTTCTCTTCTACACGTCGATCTTCCACACCAAGAAAACTCCGATGGTTGATGTTATAGACCCGGCGGGACTGGTCCGCAGTCAGGCTATCGAAAATCCGGAAGGGTCCTTCCGTATCACTCTGAACGGTGCAGAAAACCGGCGGACTTTGGCTGGGCGCTTCATCGAGGAGAGCTTCGGTTCGTCCGTCCAGCACATCGCCTTTGAAACCGCCGACATCTTCGAGACCGCTGCAAAGCTCGCTCGTAATGGCGTGAGGCCGCTGGTGATCTCACCAAACTACTACGACGATCTGGATGCCCGCTTCGGGCTGGACGAAGCATTTCTTGAGCGGCTCAAGAGTTTCGGTGTCCTGTATGGCCGGGACGAAGCAGGCGGGGAGTATTTCCAGCTTTATAGCCCGACCTACGGCGATGCCTTCTTCTTTGAAATCGTCGAGCGCCGTGGTGGCTACAACGGCTATGGAGCGGCCAACGCGCAGTTCCGAATAGCTGCACAGAAACGGCATCTCAGGGCCAAGGGCATGCCCAAGGCCTGAGATCATTTTGCCTCCGAAGTTCGGATCAGGCCGTCAATTCGCTTTTCCAGGGCGGGTTGGCTCCGGCTCGCGACACCGTGACCGCTGCGACCTTTGCTCCGTACGACAGCGCAGCCTCGGCTGCATCCTTCGACAGGCTCGCAATGTGTGCCTTGTCAATGAAGCCCTGATCGCTGAGCGACGCCAGAAAACCGGCATTGAAGGTGTCGCCGGCACCAACCGTGTCTACGACGGCAACGGGTGATCCTTTTACAGAGACGGATGATCCGTCCGCGAAATAGGCCGCTGCACCATCCTTGCCACGGGTCACAACGACAAGCTTCGGACCAGTGCTCAAAAGATCGGCCGCTTTCCGTTCCAGTGAACCTTCAGAGCGGTCGATCCAGTCGAGGTCCTCGTCCGAGACCTTCACGATATCCGCGTCGGCGATCATTCTGTTCAGTCGTGCCCGGTACCCTGCCTCATCGCGAATGAAGCCCGGCCGGATGTTCGGGTCGATCATGATGGTGCGCGTCTTCGCTTCACGATGCAGAAGCGCGGCATAGGCATCGGCGCAAGGCTCGACCGCAAGGCTGATGCCACCGAAATAGAGTGCTTTTACATCATCGGGCAGGGATGGCAGATCGGCCTCCGTGAGCATCCGGCCCGCGCTGTTCTCATCGTAGAACGTGTAGGTCGCATGCCCGTTGGAGAGCTGGACGAACGCCATTGTCGTCGGGCGGTCGGAGCGCACAGACAAGGATGTCCCGACATTGCTCTCCGAGAGGCTCTTCTCCAGCTGCTGGCCGAAGAGATCGGTCGAGACACCTGTCAGCATCTGGACCTTCTGGCCGAGGCGGCCGAGCGCAATGGCAGTGTTGAAGATCGCTCCGCCGGAGTGGGGAACATAACCGAAGCCGCCATCGGCGACTTCGGACGGGATCATGTCGATGAGTGCTTCGCCGCAGCAAAGGAGCATTCTGGTCAAGCTTCCACTTTTTCAAGATAACGGGCCAGCGCGGCGCGCACGCCTTCCCGCCAAATGTAAGTGAGATGCTCGGAGAAGGCATCCGCAAATGTAGCGTTGCTGCCAAGTTCTCCGAAGACGTCTTCCAGCTCTAGGAAGGCGGCGGGGCGTTCTTTTGCTTCGATTGCTGCCTTCTGAAGTTCTGCCCTGCGCTGGTCTTCAAGCGGAATGCCTTTGGAGGCATCGGCCGTTTCTGCGCAGTACCGGCACCAGAAGGCCACCTCCAGGGCAAGGCCGTTGATCGGGCGTCCGCTCTTCAGTGCGTCCTCTATGCTCGGAAGGATAAACTTTGGCTGGCGGTTCGACCCGTCGAGGCACAGACGCGGGATGGTGTCGCCTACGGCCGGATTGGAGAAGCGCTCGGCGCATTTGGCGAGATAGGCATTGAAATCGATGCCTGGAATTGTCGGGACGAGCGGAATGACGTCCTCTGTAATGAGCTTCTTCAGCCAGGCAGCGATGTCCGGATCGGCCATGGCATCATGGACGAAGTGATGACCCAAAAGGGCGGATGGATAGGCGATCGCAGCGTGCCCCCCGTTCAGGATCCGAAGTTTCATCAACTCATAAGGAGCAACGTCCTTGACGAATTCGACGCCGACTTCCTCGAGGTGCGGCCGGCCGGTCGGGAAGTGGTCCTCCATAACCCATTGGCGGAACGGTTCGCAGGCAACCGGAGCCTGATCGATGATCCCGAATTTGTCGGCGACCATGTCACGCTCCCGGTCGGATGTCGCAGGCGTGATGCAGTCGACCATCGAGCTGGGAAAGGCGACATTCTCGGCGATCCATTCGGAAAGATCGGGCGTCATCATGTCGGCGAGGCCCAGAACGGTTTGCCGGGCAATCGCGCCATTTTCCGGAAGGTTGTCGCAGGACAGGACCGTGAAGGGAGCAATGCCTTTGTCCTTGCGCAGGCCGAGCGCGGAGATCAGGATTCCGAAGACTGTTCGCGGTGAGCCCGGATTTGCGGCATCGGCGACCACGTCAGGGTTTGTTTCATCGAAGCCGCCGGTCTTTGCATCGACATAGTAGCCGCCTTCGGTGATTGTCAGGGAGACGATACGGATTTCGGGTTTGATCAGCTCCGCGATCAATGCGTCGGGGTTGATTTCCGCAAAGTCGATCATCGAGCCGATCGCTGTCGCGTTGAACCCGTTGGGGTCGAGTTCAACCACGGTCGTGAGCCAATCCTGATCCTTCAGGCGCTCGCGCATGGCATTGTCGAAGGATTTCACACCCGCACCGACAATCGCCCAATCATGGTCACGACCTTTCGCAAACAGCCGGTCCAGATAGACCGCCTGATGAGCGCGATGAAAGTTTCCGACGCCGATGTGCACAATGCCGGCCGTAAGTTTGCTACGGTCATAATTTGGTGCGTTCACGCCGCTTGGGAGGTCGGCGAGAGCGATCTGGTTCAGTTCGATTGCCATTGGTCAGCTCATCCAGTTGCCGCCGTCGACATTGTATGTCTGGGCGACGATGTAGTCGGCTTCCTTCGAAGCCAGAAACACGGCCATGCCGGTAAGATCTTCTGCTGTCCCCATGCGGCCAAAGGGAACGGCTTCCCCGACAAGGCGCTTCTTTTCTCCAAGGGGACGGTTCTCGAATTTTGCAAAGAGGGCGTCGACCCCATCCCAATGTTCACCGTCGACGACGCCAGGGGCGATCGCGTTGACGTTGATGCCATGCTCGATGAGGTTCAGACCCGCCGATTGGGTCAGGCTGATCACTGCCGCCTTCGTTGCGCAATAAACGCCTACGAGCGGTTCACCGCGCCGACCCGCCTGGCTTGCCATGTTGATGATCTTGCCGCCCTTTCCGCGTGCAATCATCGACCTGGCCGCGGACTGCAACATGAAAAGAGTGCCGGATACGTTGATCGAGAACAGTCGATCGTAACTGTCCCGGGTGATCTCGGTGATGGGGGCGAGATCGAACAGTGCGGCGTTGTTGACCAGGATGTCGATACCGCCGGTTTTTTCCTCGACGGCCTTGATCGCCGCATCGATTGAGGCTTGATCGGTGACGTCGAGGGCGACCGCATAGGCTTGGGTGCCAAGGTCCGCCGCAGCGGCCTTGGCACCTTCCAGATTGATGTCCGCGATGGCAACTTTCGCGCCTTCGGCGATATAGGCCTTCGCGAAGGCCTTGCCGATGCCACGTGCAGCGCCGGTGATCAGGGCAGACTTGCCCTCGAGACGGTTCATTTCTGGCGCAACCCGTTTTCGTCAAAGCGGTGCAGCTTTTCCGGGTCCGGGGTCAGCTGAACAGTGTCACCGTGCTTGACGCCGACCTCACCGGACACCCGAACCGTGACCGGATCGATGCCATCGACGTGGACGTACAGGAAAGTGTCGGAGCCAAGATGCTCGGCCACGCCGACCGTTCCCGTCCAGACACCGCCGGACGTGGAGAGCGTCAGATGTTCGGGACGAATGCCGATCGTATGCGCACCGTATTTTGCAGCTTCCGCTCCGGACATGAAGTTCATCTTCGGTGAGCCGATGAAGCCGGCGACGAACTTGTTGCGAGGGTTGTTGTAAAGCTCCAGTGGCGATCCGACCTGTTCGATCCTGCCTGCCTGCAGAACCACGATCTTGTCGGCCATTGTCATGGCTTCAACCTGGTCGTGGGTCACGTAGATCATTGTGGTCTTTAGCGACTGATGAAGTTCCGAGATTTCCAGGCGCATGTTGACACGCAAAGCAGCGTCGAGGTTCGAGAGAGGTTCGTCGAACAGAAACGCGGCAGGTTCCCGGACGATGGCGCGGCCAATTGCAACACGCTGGCGCTGGCCACCTGACAACTGGCCCGGACGACGGTCGAGGTAGTCAGTCAGATTCAGGACCTTGGCTGCGTTGGCGACACGACGGTCCTGTTCGGCCTGATCCATCTTTGCCATCTTGAGCGGGAAGGCGATGTTCTTCTTTACCGACATGTGAGGGTAAAGAGCGTAGGACTGGAACACCATGGCCAGGCCGCGTTTCGCGGGCGGCACCATGGTAGCATCGGTTCCATCGATGCGGATCTCGCCAGTCGAGACGTCTTCAAGCCCGGCGATCAGGCGCAGCAGGGTGGACTTGCCACAACCTGATGGACCGACGAACACGACGAACTCACCGTCGTTGATTTCGAGATCCAGCGGGGGAATGACTTCCACGTCGCCGAAAGACTTGGTGATCTTGTTGAGTGTAATCTGTCCCATCTCGAATCTTCCTATTTCACGGCGCCAAAGGTGAGACCACGCACGAGCTGTTTCTGGCTAAACCAGCCGAGGATCAGGATCGGTGCGATGGCCATGGTCGAGGCTGCCGACAATTTGGCGTAGAACAGGCCTTCCGGGCTCGAGTAGCTGGCGATGAAGGCGGTGAGGGGAGCGGCTTGCGCCGCAGTCAGGTTCAAGGTCCAGAAGGCTTCGTTCCAGGCCAGAATGATGTTGAGCAGGACCGTCGATGCGATCCCGGGAATTGCCATTGGCGTCAGGACATAGATGATCTCGTCCTTGAGTGTCGCTCCGTCCATGCGCGCCGCTTCAAGGATCTCGCCCGGGATTTCCTTGAAGTAGGTGTAGAGCATCCAGACGATGATCGGGAGATTGCAGAGCATCAGCACGGCCACGAGGCCGACCCTGGTGTCCAGCAGTCCGAGTTCGATGAAGACCAGGTAGATCGGATAGAGCACACCGACAGCCGGAAGCATCTTGGTGGAGAGCATCCACATCAGGATGTCCTTGGTTCTCTTCGACGGGACGAAAGCCATGGACCAGGCCGCGGGAATGGCGATGATGATCCCAAGCAGGGTCGAACCACCGGCAATGATCACGGAGTTCCAGAGGTAGCGAACGTAGTTGGACCGTTCCTGAACCACTGCATAGTTCTCCAGCGTCCAATCGAAGAAAAAGAACACCGGGGGATCGGCGATTGCCTGCGCTTCCGTCTTGAAGCTGGTCAGGATCGTCCAGAGGATCGGGAAGAAGATCAGAAGCCCGACTGCCCATGCGGCAATCGTGTTGACGATCTTGCGGTTGGTTTTCACAGAGCGTGCCATGTCGTTCCCTCCTCAAGCGTCCAGGTTCTTGCCGACGATGCGCATCAGGAAGATCGCGACGATGTTGGCGAGGATGATGGCGTAGACGCCGCCTGCAGAACCCAGGCCGACATTCTGGCTTTCCAGAACGCGCTGGAAGATCAGGTAGGTCAGTGTTCTGGTTCCGAACGCACCCTGCGTGGTGACGAAGATCTCGGCGAAGATCGAGAGCAGGAAGATCGTCTGGATCAGCAGGACGATGGTGATCGCGCGGGATAGGTGCGGCAGCACGATGTAGCCAAAGCGGGCCAGAACAGGAGCACCGTCCATTTCGGCAGCTTCCAGCTGTTCACTGTCGAGCGACTGGATTGCGGTCAGCAGGATCAGCGTCGCAAATGGTAGCCATTGCCAGGAAACGATCAGAATGATCGAGAAAAGCGATGCGTCGGTGAGCCAGACCACAGGTTCGGCGCCGAAGAACTTCCACAAATGCGCGAGGAGCCCGTTCACCGGATCCATGAACATGTTTTTCCAGACCAGAGAAGACACGGTCGGCATGACGAAGAATGGAGCGATGACGAGAATGCGGACGATCCCCTGACCCCACATCGGCTGATCCAGGAGTATTGCCAGCAAGACACCCAGCGAGACAGTGATGACGAGAACACCGCCGACGATGATCAGCGTCGTCTGCACGCTCGGCCAGAAGGCGCTCGACGTGACAAAGCGGACATAATTGTCAAAACCAGCCCACCCGAGGTCGCCGCCGCGAAGTGGGAGATACTTCCGAAACGAGAAGTACAAGGTCATGATGAGCGGAATGAGCATCCAGCCTAGCAACAACGTGACGGCCGGAGCCATCATTAGTCGTGCGGCTGAACGGGAATTCTGGGTTGCCATGGACACACCTCCCCAGGTTGCTGACCCATGCGACAGGCAGCCGCCGCCAAATGGACGGAATTTTTTGATTTATCTTTGAAAAAGGGGAGGGCGGCCAAGGAAGCCGCCCTCGAGTCTTGGGAGAATATTAGTAGCCTGCGGCTTCCATTTCTTCCGTGGCAAGAGCCTGGGCCTTTTCGAGGGCCTGCTCGGCAGTCTGCTGACCGGCGAGAGCTGCAGAGAACTCCTGCCCAACCTGTGTTGCGATGCCGGCAAACTCCGGAATAGCAGCAAACTGGACACCGATGTACGGAACCGGCTTTACGGTCGGGTTGTTCGGATCGGCAGACAGAATGCTCTCAAGGGTCATCTTCGCGAACGGGATGTCCTTGTAGTTTGCGTTCTCATACAGCGAGGTACGCGCTCCCGGAGGAACGTTCGCCCAACCTTCCTTGGAGGCTACGAGTTCGATGTATTCCTTGGAAGTTGCCCACTCGATGAACTGCTTTGCAGCAGCTTCCTTCTGGGTGCCAGCCGGGATCGCGAGTGCCCATGCCCACAGCCAGTTGCCGCGTTTGCCGAGCCCGGTGTCCGGTGCGAGGGCAAAGCCGACCTTGTCGGCGACGGTCGAGTCGTTCGGGTTGGTCACGAAAGAAGCAGCAACGGTGGCGTCGATCCACATGCCGCACTTGCCCTGCTGGAACAGAGACAGGTTTTCGTTGAAGCCGTTGTTCGATGCTCCTGGAGGGCCAGCTTCGTTCAGCAGGTCGATGTAGAAGGTCAGAGTCTCTTTCCACTCGGGGCTGTCGAACTGCGGCTTCCACTCTTCGTCGAACCAGCGTGCGCCGAAAGCGTTGGACGTCGCGGTCAGGAACGCCATGTTCTCGCCCCATCCGGCCTTGCCGCGCAGGCAGATGCCGTAGACTTCGTTGTCCTTGTCGGTCATCTTGCGCGCCGCGTCGGCAACGAATTCCCAGGTCGGTGCGTCCGGCATTTCAAGGCCGGCCTTTTCCATGAGATCCGTGCGGTACATGATCATCGAGCTCTCACCGTAGAACGGCGCAGCATAAAGCGTGCCTTCCACGGACAGACCGCCACGCATTGCCGGCAGGATATCGTCGATGTCGTAGGATGCCGGCAGGTCGTTCAGCGGAACGAGCCAGTTCTGCTTGCCCCAGATCGGGGTCTCGTACATGCCGATCGTCATGATGTCGAACTGGCCACCCTTGGTGGCGATGTCCTGGGTGACGCGCTGGCGCAGAACGTTTTCTTCAAGCGTGACCCACTCGACGGTGTGGCCTGTCTTCTGCGTGAAGTCTTCCGTCAGCTTCTGCATGCGGATCATGTCACCGTTGTTGACGGTAGCGATGGTCAGTTTGTCGGCAAGAGCCGGTGTAACCGCGAATGAGAGAGCGGTCGCGCCGAGAAGGGCGCGTGTAAACTTGGTCATTGGTTCCTCCCAAAAGCCTCTTTGGGCAATTGCTACTAAGGCGGGCAAATACTCACAAAAGAGCAGCGAGAGGTCAAGATGGTTGACGAAAAACTGAGAAACTTTCGATGCTGCAACGCAAAATCGCGAGATGAGTCAATAGCAAGAGATCAATGAAAATCCGACCCTGCGCGCAAAAACGACGCAAGAGACACCAGTTGAGGCAACAGGTATCGCATCTGACGATGCAGGACACTCTTGGAAAATGACCTATGCTTGAGGCCCTGAACTGGTCAGGTGGCGAGCAATTGCTCTGCAGTGCGCTCGTTGGTGATCAGCCCGTTGATTAGCTTGCCGTTCAAGGCGCCTCGGATTGCATCGACCTTCGACGACCCAGCGGCAATCCCGATGACAGGTTTTTCACTGGCTGGCGTGAGTGGGGCGCTGGCGACCCGGTCGTTGGTGAGCCCGTCGATGAGCTTGCCGTCCTTGTCGTAGACCCAGCTCGTGATTTCGCCGATCGCGCCAGCGCTTTCAAGCGCGTTCATCTCGCCTTCGTCGATGAAGCCGTCGACATAGAGGGGTGCGGTCTTGCCCATGTTGCCAACGCCGACAAAAGTAACGTCTGCCTGCTTGGCGAGCTCCAGGATGTTGTGCACCGGCTCCTGGTTATGCAGAAGGGTTCGCTCCTCCTGCGAACTTGCGAAAACCGGCAGCGGCATGGGGTAATGGCGCGCGTTGACGCGATCAGCCATGCGAATGATGACGTTGTAGGCTGAAGCTGAACCGTCCGAGTTCATGTTGCCAAGGAGGGAGACAATCCGGTGCTGTGGGCAGTTCATCGCAGGGAGCTGGTCAACCGAAGCGCGAAGGGCACGTCCGGTTCCGAAAGCGATGATCTTCGGCTCCTTGGCCTTTAGGTGTCGTTCCATCTCTGCAGCCGCGGCGTTGTCGATGCCGACGATCGGGGACGGATTATCCGGATCGCTCGGGACGACCTCGCAGATTTGAAGGCCAAACTTATCCCTGAGCTTTGCGGCTAGTTCCATGCATCGCGCAATCGGATGGTCAAGGCGAACCTTGATGAGGCGTTCACTCACCGCGAGCGAAACCAGGCGCTGTGCCGACTGACGTGAAACGCCCAGCTTCCGGGCGATCTCGTCCTGGGTGTTGCCGGCGACGTAATACAGCCAACCAGCCCGTGCAGCGTCGTCCAGACGGCTGGTATCGATGTCTGATCTGGCTGCCATGGTACCCGTTCCGTCGAATCTCAGCGTTTTCTCAGTTGAGGGGCAATATCAAAAAAGCTCTCCCAAGTCTCGAAAAACGGCACAGCGGGTTCAATGCCGCTTGCCGGTGCATCATCGCCGGACAGATGACTGCCGCCGACAAAATGCAGGACGTGCATCTTTGCAGCACGGGCTGCGATAAGGCCGGGTCTGCTGTCCTCGATCACCAGACAGCGTTCTGGGGCGACACCCAGAGTGCGCGCAGCATGAAGAAAAAGGTCTGGTGCCGGCTTGCCATTGGTGACCTGGGACGCTGTGAAGACGGCGGCACCGAAGTAGTGCGCAAGGGCAGTGATTTCGAGTGACCTTCCCGCGCGCTCCGGGCTGCTGCTGGTTGCGACGCAGCCTGAAGTGCCGAGATTGTCCAGAATCTCGATAATCCCTGGTACAGGCTGAAGCCGATGATCGAACTCGGCAAGCAGGCGGCGCCTGTAGTCGGCTTCGAAGGTGTCTGGAAGTTCCAGGGAAAAATCGGTCCTCAGGCTCGAGGCAACCTTTGCAAAGCTACGACCAAGGAAGTTGGCCTTGAAGTATGCGAAGTCGACCGGAGTTCCGAGTTCCTTCAGGGCGTTCAAAAGCACCTGCGCGCTGATGATTTCACTGTCGATCAGAACGCCGTCACAGTCGAAGATCACAAGGTCGATTTCCAGGTCCGCGATGTCGGAAAGCGTGTTTCTGGCTTGAGAGCCTGATGGCATGGGATCCAAACTCGATCGAGAACAACTGGTTCTTCATTAGAGTATTCGATCTCCTGCGCCTAGCATGTTCCATGTTCGGGGGCTGGCCGAAATGAAAACGGCCGCGGAGATGCCGCGGCCGTCGTGTTCGCATCGGATGGGGCGTTGTCAGTCGGTGACCGCGCCTTCCTCGTCCTTTGCCATGCGAATGCGGCGTTTCATGATCTTGCCGACCAGGATCGGCAGGAGGAAACCGACGATCGCGATGGCCCAGAGCGTTATCGACAGCGGACTATCGATGAGTGTCCACCAGTTTCCGTTGTCGATGGTGATCGCGCGACGCAGGTTGTTCTCCATGGAATTGCCGAGCAGCGTGCCGAGGATCACCGGAACCAGCGGCACATCCAGCTTGCGAAGAACCCAGCCGGCTACGCCGAAGCCGATCATCACAAGCAGGTCGAACGAGGAACCCGAGATGCCGTAGATGCCGACGAAGCTGACCATGGCAACGATTGGCATCAGAATCCGCGGCGGGATCAGGAGCACACGCGTGAAGATGCCGATCATCGGGATGTTCAGGGCCAGCAGCATGAAGTTGGCGATGAACAGCGCCGCGATCAGCCCCCAGACTACGTCCGGCTGTTGAGCGAAGAGCAGGGGACCTGGCGTGATGTTCAGAGCCAGAAGAACAGCCAGAAGAACCGCTGTTGTGCCCGAGCCAGGAACGCCGAGCGCCAACATCGGGACGAGTGCACCGCCGGCAGCGGCATTGTTTCCAGCCTCGGGTGCCGCGACACCGCGCGGGTCGCCCTTGCCGAAAGTGCCTTCCTTGTCGACCAGCCGCTTTTCCATCGAGTAGGAAATGAACGATCCCAGCGACGCGCCCGCGCCCGGTAGAACACCGGCCAGGAAACCCAGGAAGCTCGTACGCAGCATCGTTGGAGTACAGCTCTTCAGCAGGCCCCAGGACGGAAGCAGACGGCCGATTTCGACCTTCTTGCCTGCTGCGTCTGACGCGCCGTGCTTGTGTTCGAGGAAGATGAAGACTTCCGAAAGGGCGAAGAGGCCGACAATGGCAACGAGGAAGTCGATACCATCATACAGATGCACTTCGCCGAAGGTGAAGCGCGGGACGCCCGTCTGGGTATCGACGCCAACCATCGCGAGGCCAATGCCGATCGCAGCCGCGAAGGCCGTCTTTGCCTGGTTGGTCGAGGCAACGCCGCCGAGCGTTGCGAAAGCCAGGGTAAAGAGAGCGAAATACTCAGCCGGCCCGAACAGAAGCGCGATCTTGACGAGCTGCGGAGCGAGCAGGATCAAGCCCCAAGTCGCAAGGAAAGCGCCGACGAACGAGGCAACGCCCGACAGGGACAGCGCTTCGCCTGCACGTCCCTGCTGAGCCATCGGATAACCGTCCAAACAGGTCATCATGGCCGGCTCGTCACCGGGAATGTTCAGCAGGATCGATGAAATGCGCCCGCCATACATGGCACCGTAATAGACCGAAGTCAGCAGGATAAGCGAGGGTGTTGCGCCGAGGCCGAGAGTAAACGCGAGCGGAATGAGGATGGCCACGCCGTTCGAGGGACCGAGGCCCGGCAGTGCGCCCATGACGGTACCGAGAAAGCAGCCGAGCAGGGCAAGCAGAAGGTTCTGCCATGTCAGCGCGATGACGAACCCGTCTGCGAGAGACGAAAGAGTTTCCATTGTCCTGTCCTCAGATGCCGAGAGGTCCCTTGGCCAGCGACAGGCCAAGCACCAGGTGGAAGACAACGTAGATCCCGAGCGAGGTTGCCGTTCCGGACACGAGCGAGAAGAGCGGAGCGGTTCCCAGGCGCCAGGTCAGGTAGCTCGCAGCGACTGCGGTCGCAATGACAAAGCCGATTTCCGGCAGGGCGAGCGCATAAAGCACCATGACGAGAACGGCTGCTGCGATTTCCATGAACCGGCTGAGTGAGGGCCACCTGGGTTCAGCATCGGGTTTCAGGAAGATGGCGATGGACGCCATGGCGAGAACGGCTGCTATGATCAGCGGGAAGGCTTTCGGGCCAACGGCGTCGGAGAGGAAGCTTTCCTCGATGATGAGCGCGGCCCACGCATATCCGATTGCCACTAACAGTCCGATTGCGCCGAAGATACGGTCACTCATGGGACCTCCTTGTGCGGCTGCTTGAAGGTTGATTTCTCAGACAAAAGGCCGGAACGCAGCCTTGGTGGTGCATTCCGGCCTCCCGCAGTCAACCTGTCTTACTTGATGATGCCGATCTCACGTGAGATGGACTGGATCTGAGCGACGGAGTTTGCAACGAACTCCTGGAAAGCATCGCCCTGGAGGGAGAGCGGCGCCAGGCCGTTTGCAGCCATCACTTCCTTCCACTGATCGCTGGCATAGAGCTCGGAGATCTTCGAGACCCATGCGTTGTACGCGTCGTCGGACATGCCTGCCGGAGCGTAGAAACCGCGCCAGTTTGCACCGATTGCATCGACGCCCTGTTCCTTGGCGGTCGGGAACTTGTCGAATTCACCCGGAAGGCGATCCGGGGAAAGAACCGCGATCACTTTGATATCGCCGCTGTCAACAAAGCCCTTGGCTTCGGAAATGTCGCCGGTGAAGGCCTGGACGGAACCAGCCAGAAGCTGGGTAACGGCTTCACCGCCGCCATCGAAGGCGATGTACTTGACCGAGCGGACGTCGCTGATGCCATAGGCATTGGCAGCAATCAGAACCTTGAGGTGATCCCAGCCACCAACAGCAGAACCACCGGCAACGGAGACAGACGTCGGATCGTTCTTGATCTGGTCAAGCAGTTCCGGCAGCGTATTGACCGGGCTGTTGGCAGCAACTGCGATCACGCCATAGTCAGCGCCGATAGCCGCGAGCCAGCGAACCTGGTCCATCGTGTTGCCCGGGTAAGCGCCCTGAGCGAGACGAGTTGCGGTTGCAGAAGACGCTGCAACGATCAGGTCATTGTCGTCGCTGCGCTTGTTGACGACTTCAGCGTAGGCCACACCGCCGCCGCCACCTGCAAGGTTCACCACCTGCATGGTCTTGTCGAGCAGGCCGAGATCCTGGAGGGACTTGCCGACCTGACGGCAGGTGAAGTCCCAACCGCCGCCCGGGTTCGCAGGTGCGATGCACTCCGGGTTCTCCGGCTTGAAGTCGGCTGCGGTTGCGCCGAAAGCGGACGCGCCGATGAGTGCTGCCGCAAGAAGAATGCGGCCAGTCTTGAGTGCCATGATATGTTTCCTCCACATGTAACAGTCTTTTTTTCGACCGTTGGCGTCCCGCTGGAATGCCGTTCGAATGCGGCGCCAGCGGAAGTGAGGGAATGGTAGTGGTGAACCCTGTCACCAAGCTGTCAGGCACCCTCAAACCCCTTGCGCCACCCCGGCTCCCATTGCACTAGTGGCACCTGGAGGAAAAAACGTGCGACTGCTGCTGGTTGAAGACACCTTTGACATGGCCGAGGCGATCATGATCCGGCTTGAGCGGTCGGGCATCGCCTGTGACCTGGCCAAGACGCTGGATCAGGCGCACGGATGTGTCGATGTACAGAACTATGACGTCATCGTTCTGGATATCAATTTGCCGGATGGGCTCGGGACGGAACTGTTGAAGCAACTTCGCAGCCGTGGAGATCGGACGCCGGTCTTGATGCTGACGGCGCAGTTCTCGGTTGATGACAGGGTTTCCTCACTGAATTCCGGGGCCGATGATTATCTGGTCAAACCGTTCGATCACCGGGAACTCGAGGCGCGCATTCACGCGCTCTATCGCCGGGACAAGGGCGACAAGTCCGAAGAGATCTCTCTCGGCGACCTGACCTTCAATCCCACGGCTCGTAGTGTCCGAGTCTCTGACACGTCTTTAAACCTGACCCGCCGCGAACTGTCGGTTCTCGAGATGCTGATCCGGAATCGCGGCAAGGTGGTGAGCAAGGAGCGCCTGTTCGAGGGAATATTCAACTTCGAGGAAACCGAAGTTGGGATGAATGCCGTCGAGCTTTATGTCGCCCGGATCCGAAAGAAGATCGGCGGCAGTGGCGTGAAGATCGAAACCCAGCGTGGCCTCGGATATCGTCTCGATGTCGATGGTTAGTCTTAAAGACCAGCTAGCAACAGTCTCGCTCAAGACCCGTGTTGCGGTCGGTGTGACATTGCTGCTGCTCATTGGTGGTGTGGTTGTTTCGCTCGCAGCCTTTGCCTATGGGCGGCAGGCCGCCCAGGACGCTTATGATCGCCTGTTGCTGGGTGCGGCCAACGACATCGCGGAATCAATCCAGATTCAAAATGGCGCTCCGCGCGTGCAGCTGCCGATTTCCGCATTCGAACTGCTTGCGCTCGCGCCTGATGATCGTATCGGCTACCGGGTCATTGGCGTTGATGGGGCGACGCTGACGGGATACGACGAGGTTGTGCCACCCGAGGGCAAACGACTGTTGTCGCAAGGGTTCTTCGATGCCGCATTCTTTGGTGAGCCGGCCCGGTTCGTTGTTGTGTCGCGACGTTTCGCCGAGCGGACGTTGAACGGTACTATCCGAGTTGTCGTCGGGCACACATTGCTTGCCCGCAACGCTTTGGCGTTCGATATCACCCGCAAGGCGCTTTACGTTCTCGGCCTCTCCGGCATCGCGATGCTGTTGCTTGCGGCTCTGGTTGTTCGATCTGCGCTCAAGCCGCTCGAACGCATTGCCGACGGCCTGACGCGCCGCGACCCGAATGACCTGACGCCGATGGATACGAAAGTTCCTCCGGAGCTCGCCGTGATGGTAACGGCCGTAAACCGTTTCATGGGACGCCTCGACCGGCAGATGACCTCAATGCGGCAACTCATTTCAGATACCGCCCATCAGCTGCGGACGCCTGTGGCTGCGCTGCGTGCACAGGCGGATGTCCTGATTGATGAACAGGACGCCGAGCGAAGACACAGAATCGTCGAACTGATCCAGATGCGCTCGGAAAATCTTGGCCGGTTGCTGGACCAGCTTCTAAGTCGTGCGCTTGTCAGCCACCGGGTTGATAGCGCCAAGCGTGAGATCGTCGATCTGCGGGATATCGCGCTGGATGTCTATGAGGCGGGCGATCACCAGATCCTGCTTCCGGACGCGGATATACGCCTTGAGATCCCGGAAGGTCCCGTCCTCGTTCTCGCCGATGCGCCGTCCCTGCAGGAAGCACTCAAGAACCTTTTGAGCAACGCACTCAAATACGGCGTACCGCCTGTGGTGTTGGGGGTTTCACGAGACGAAGGGCTAGCATGTCTCTGGGTGGAAGATGCGGGACAAGGTCCCGATGCAACCGTTCTGAGACGGCTTGGTGAGCGGTTCAATGTGCGGGACGGGTCGGCGGCAAGCGGCAGTTCCGGGCTGGGGCTTGCGATTGCTTCTGCGGTTGCTGAGGCCTTTTCGGGAAAGCTTGAAATGAAGCAGATGGCCAATGGAAGATTCCAGACATCCCTTGATTTCGTCTCCGTTCAGGAGGCGGTGCAATGACAGGGCTTCGGAGAATGCTCGGCTGCGTCCTTGCCTTGCTCGGGCTGGTATCAGGGGCACTCGGGCAAGAAATCATCCGTGAATATGGCCCGCAGGCCGCATCCGATACGCTTGTCGTCCGCTCCACGACGGATATTTCGGTCTTTGGCCCGGTGGTGGAGGCGTTCCTCATCGGCAGGCCACGTCTCTCCGTGCGTTATGAACAATGGGGCTCGAACGAACTCTACGAGTTGACCCGCACTGCCTGTCATTCGGGAAAGGCAGCCGGTGACGTGGTCATCAGCTCCGCTGTGCACCAGATGGTCAAGCTGGTCAACGAGGCGTGCGCGGCGAGCTATCGGTCCGCCCAGACGGCAAACGTTCCGGGTGCGCTGCAGTGGCGCGACCAGCTTTGGGGGATTACCCGCGAACCCGCCGTAATGATCTACAATAGGGAGCTTGTCAGCGAAGGACTTGCGCCGAAGTCCCGTTTCGATCTGCTTGACCTCCTGCGCCCGACCAACAGCCGTTTTGCCGGCAAAGTGGCCACATATGACATCGAGGCGTCGGGCCTGGGATATCTCTTCGCCTTCGCGGACTCGCTCGAGGCGACGACATTCGGTGCCCTGCAGGAATCCTTCAGCCGAACTGGTGCTATCTCGACCTGCTGTTCGGCAGACATCATCCGCGATGTCGCCCAGGGGCGATATCTGATTGCCTACAATGTCCTTGGGTCCTACGCCCAAGGTTATCAGCTGGAAGACGAGCGTGTCGGGATCATCCTTCCGGAGGACTACACGTTGGTTCTGTCGCGTGCCCTGATGATCCCGAAGTCCGCACCGAACCGGCGCCTTGCACAGGAGTTTCTGGATTTTCTCCTGTCGAATGATGGTCGGATCGCTTTGCGAAAGACGCTGTTGCTGTCTCCGCTTCTCACTCCTGACGAGACCGGCATCAGCGACGCGAACCGCACCACAGCGCGGCCAATCGAGCTTTCACCGGCCCTGCTTGTTTCCCTGGATGAACAGACGCGAGATCTCTTCCTGCGTCGTTGGCGCTCGACCTTCGCAACGCCTTGATCATGCGTTCAGCGGGTCGGTCACACCGGCACGGCGAAAGACAGGCAATGCGTTCGGTCCGACTTGCGGCGATCATGGACAAATTTTGTATGATCGAATGAGCCGATGGGGCGTTTGCTATGGCAGAGCCTCTCACTAAGCAGTCGACATGGAGACCAGGATGGACCAGAGAACGCGATCTGAAAGCGACTCGTTTGGAACGCTGGAGATTCCCGGTGACAAGTATTATGGCGCCCAGACCGCCCGCTCTCTGATCAATTTCCCGATCGGGGAGGAAGTCATGCCGCGGCCGTTAATCCATGCGCTGGGCATCGTCAAACAGGCGGCCGCCCGTGTGAACAAGGCGCAGGGCAAGCTTGACCCGCAGATTGCGGGAGCAATTGAGCAGGCGGCAGGCGAGGTTGCCGCGGGCAAGCTCGATGATCATTTCCCGCTCGTCGTCTGGCAAACCGGGTCGGGTACCCAGTCGAACATGAACACGAATGAGGTCGTGGCGAACCGGGCGATTGAAATTCTAGGCGGCGTTATCGGCTCGAAGGATCCTGTTCATCCGAACGACCACTGCAACATGAGTCAGTCATCGAACGATACGTTTCCGACCGCCATGCATATTGCGGCAGCGCGCGAGATAACCACCTCCCTTATTCCGGCGCTTGAGCATTTGAAGGTGGCCCTGAGTGCCAAGGCCGAGGAATGGAAGGACATCGTCAAGATCGGCCGGACACATACGCAGGACGCGACGCCCTTGACGCTCGGGCAGGAATTCGGTGGCTATGCCGTCCAGGTGGAGAATGGTCTTCGCCGGGTGCGGGAAGGACTAGACGGCCTTTATGACCTTGCCCAGGGTGGCACGGCTGTCGGTACCGGGTTGAACACCAAGCAAGGCTTTGCTGAAAACTTTGCGAAGCAAGTTGCCGACATCACCGGCCTGCCGTTTCGTACAGCGCCGAACAAGTTCGAAGCCCTCGCGGCTCACGACGCGTATGTTTACGCCCATGGCGCCCTGAACACGGTGGCAGTGTCTCTGTTCAAGATCGCCAACGATATCCGTTTCCTCGGGTCCGGGCCGCGTTCGGGGCTTGGGGAGCTGTCCCTGCCGGAGAACGAGCCCGGCTCGTCGATCATGCCGGGCAAGGTCAATCCAACCCAATGCGAGGCCATGACCATGGTTTGTGCGCAGGTTCACGGCAATCAGGCGACGGTCTCCTTTTCGGGGAGCCAGGGGCACTTTGAGCTCAACGTCTTCAAGCCGGTGCTTGGCTATGCCCTGCTTCAGTCGGTCAGGCTTCTCGCGGATGCTGCCATGAGCTTTGCCGATCGCTGCGTTGCCGGGATCAAGGCCAATGAGGCTAACATCAAGGCGCTGATGGAGCGCTCGCTGATGCTTGTCACCGCTCTGGCTCCGGCCATCGGCTATGACAAGGCGACCGAGATTGCCAAGGCGGCGCACAAGAACGGCACTTCCTTGCGCGAAGAGGCGTTGCGTCTCGGCTATGTCAGCGAAGCTGACTTCGACCGCTTGGTGCGGCCGGAACTCATGATCGGTCCGTCGAAGTAGCGTGTTGCGCCGCTCCCTCCCTCGCCGGTCGATGATCTGGGTCATGTCCCAAGTGGCATTTTCGTGATGATCTGCCTGGTGAGAGGCAGCTCATCCAATGGCGAAGAATGACGGATACACACTGGAGACGGCGCGGCGGAACATGGTGGAGTTTCAGCTGGAACGCCGCGGCATTCGCGACCAGCTGACCCTTGCGGCCATGCGCAAGGTGCCGCGACATGACTTCGTACCCGATAATGAAAGGGCCTATGCGTATGATGACAGGCCCTTGCCGATTGGTGCGGGGCAGACGATCTCCCAGCCCTACATGGTCGCGATGATGACCGAGGCCCTGAAGCTTTGCGGCGGAGAGAAGGTTTTGGAAATTGGAACCGGTTCCGGATACGCGGCCGCGGTTCTAGACGAGATTGCCGGAACGGTGATTTCCATCGAGCGAGTAAAATCTCTTGCGGATCACGCGCGGGCGAACCTCCAACGCAGCGGTCATGGACAAGTGCGCGTCATCTGCGCCGATGGCACCAAGGGTCTGCCGGATGAGGCTCCGTTCGACGGCATCGTCGTAACTGCAGGCGGTCCACGTGTGCCGGACGCCCTGAAACGGCAACTAAAGATCGGGGGGCGGCTTGTCATCCCCGTCGGCGCCTTTGCCCCTCTCCAGAGCCTGATGCGTGTGATGCGAACCGGAGACAATGATTACGCGACCGAAAACCTCGGTGGGGTGCTGTTCGTGCCTCTGATCGGTGAAGAAGGCTGGGGCGATGAGAGGGGGAGCGAACTCCCCACGCACGCTTCCGTTGATCATGACAGTCAGCAAATGGAACCACCTAGTTTGGCCGGTGCATACAAGAATGAGGATTGAAATGCAGGGATTGAGCCTCCGGACCCTGTCCTCAACAGGATTGGCCGTCGAAGTTGTCGAACGCAAGGGGATCGGTCACCCGGACACTATTTGCGATGCGCTGGCTGAGAATTTCTCACGGGCTCTGAGCCGCTATTATCTGGAGAACTTCGGCCGTGTGCTGCATCACAACGTGGACAAGGCGCTTCTGGTGGGGGGACGGGCAAGCCCTGTCTTCGGGGGCGGTGCTGTCGATGAACCAATCGATATCTACCTTACCGGGCGAGCGGTTTCGGCGGTAAAGGGCGACCAGATTCCAGTCGCCGAGCTCGCCCGCGAGAGCGCGGAGCAATGGCTGTCACATAACCTGCGCGGGCTCGACCCCAAGCGGCATGTGCGCATTCATCCATTGGTCCGTGGTGGGTCGTCAGAACTCGTGGATCTTTTTGCCCGTGGGCAAGACGATGTACCACTCTGCAACGATACCTCGATCGGTGTCGGGTATGCGCCGCTGTCGGATCTCGAAAGACTGGTGCGCTCGCTTCAGCAGGAATTGTGGGCGTCAGTTGACTACGATCCGGCCTGGGGAGAAGACGTCAAGATCATGGGTTGGCGTCAGGGAGGGAACGTTCATCTGACGGTCGCCTGCGCGATGGTCAGTGCCCATGTTGCCGATCTCGAAGCCTACCTGTCGAAGAAAACCAAACTCGCGGGCCTTGTTGAAGATATCGCTCGCAACCGAGGACTGGTGTCCACGACCATCGCCGTCAATGCCGCAGATAGTCCCGAGACCTGCGACATCTACATGACGGTTACCGGGACTTCCGCGGAAGGAGGAGACGACGGTCAGGTGGGGCGGGGCAACCGGATCAACGGCTTGATCACCCCTTGTCATCCGATGAGCCTCGAGGCATCCGCCGGTAAGAACCCGGTCAGCCACATCGGGAAGCTCTACAACGTCACCGCCGGGGGAATCGCAGGTGCGCTTGTCGAGGAACTGGAAAACGTCCGATACGCCGAATGCATCCTCGTGGGTCAAATAGGTTCGCCAGTCACGGAGCCTGCAATGATCGACATTCGTTGCATGGTGGAAGACGAGAGCCTGTTAAAAGATGATCGGTCGAAGATTGCCGAGATCGTCAGACGCAAGCTCGCCGACACTCCGAACCTGATTGACGGTTTCCTGCGCGGTGACATCAACGTCTTCTAGGGTCCAGCGATCTCCGAAAACGAATCCGGATTTGGTAGCGGCTAAAATTGCTATCTTCATGGAGCGCGGTCAGGCCAGTGACTTCGGGCGTCTGGCCAGCCACCGGCGCGGTCCGGACCTGCTAAAGTTGCCTTCGCAAGAGCCCTGCACAGCTCTCGCGGACAACGAGATCTCCGTGAAGCAAGCGCCGTTGAGGCGGCAGGCTCTTGTTCGCGATCCGGTCCAGCAGCAAGTTCATCGCGATTTCGCCGATCTGGTGCCGGGGCTGGCGAATGGTGGTCAGTCCCGGGGTGAAGTTGTTGGCAAAGGGAATGTCGTCGAAGCCCAGGACGGAAAAGTCTTCCGGAACCCGGTAGCCACGCAGTTGAAGCGCTGAAATGACGCCAATTGCCGTATTGTCATTGAAGCAGAAAAAGGCCGTCGGAAGATCATCCTTGATGAACAGCCTTTCGACCGCGGCGCGGCCGCTTTCGCTCGTTCCGTCACCCTCGACACGCCAGTCACGAAGGGTTTCAGGCGTTTCCTTCAGGCCTCGCTGGTATCCAGCATGACGCAGGTCGCTCCTGACATCAGCTGGGCCACCGGAAATATAGGTGATCCGGCGATGTCCAAGTGAAATGAGGTACTCGGTCGCCATTTTCGCGGCCGCCGCATCATCGACCCCAACGTAGCTGATCTCCGGACTGTCGACCGGCCGCTCGGTCGCAACGATAGGGGGCAATGTGTGAAGTGGCGTCCTCGGCTCTCCTGCGACGGGGATGTACCCTGTCAGCAGGAGAAGACCATCGGCCATTCCCGTCGATAGAAAGCGCAGATAGGTTTGCTCAAGGCCGGTCGTGCCTTCCGTATTGCCAATAAGAACCCCGTAGCCCCGGTCGTTCGCGGTCTTTTCGAGGCCGGTCAGAATGCCGGCAAAGTTCGGATCGGCGATGGAGGATGCAAGGACTAGCACCATGCGGGAACGCTGCATTCGCAGGTTCTGTGCCATGGCATTGGCGGTGTAGCCGGTTCTTGCAATCGCTGCAGTGACCTTCTTACGGGTGCTCTCAGCGACTTTTTCCGGAGAACGCAGGGCGCGGCTGACGGTTGCGATCGATACCCCGGCCAGCTTCGCCACATCTTCAATCGTCGCTGGCTTGTCGGCCTGATCGCTCATTCTTTCCTCAATGACGGCAGTGTTGGAACGCTTGATAAGCCCGTGAATTCCAACGCTCTGTCGCTGTATAGAGCGTTTCCGGATTTGTGAAAAGGTTTACAATCTGGAATGTAAAGGTTTACACGTTTGATGAAAACGTTTACATCATTTACTCGGCGCCGATAGGGAAGAGGATTGGTGCCGGGGGGAGGAATGCCATAATGCACGCCCAAGCGTCTCAGTCCGAGGCGGCGATCGAGGCCGTCAACATCAGCAAGTCCTTCGGGCCGGTTCCTGTGCTGTTCAGTGTCAGCATGGATATTCGTCCGGGCGAAGTTCATGCCTTGATCGGAGAGAACGGCGCAGGCAAATCCACCCTAATGAAAATCCTTGCCGGGTTTCATGATCCCACGTCCGGGCATATCAAGCTCGAGGGGGCCTCGGTCCAATTGCCGCAAAACGGAGCGGCGGAAAAACTCGGTATCGTGCTCATCCACCAGGAACTCAACCTGGCTGAACAGATGACCGTCGAGGAGAATGTCTTTCTCGGGCGCGAGATCCGGTCCAAAGGCTTTCTCGACAAATCCGCGATGCGGGCAATTGTCCAGCGGTACCTCGACGAAATCGGGCTCGACATCGCACCTTCGGACAGGATCTCCAGTCTCACAATTGCGCAAAAGCAGATGGTTGAAATCGTCAAGGCCGTCAGCCGCAATGCTCGCGTCCTGATCATGGACGAGCCGACAGCCGCGCTCACGGAGGAGGAAACCGAAGCCTTCTTCCGACAGGTCACGAAGTTGAAGCAAAGTGGCGTGGCGATCGTGTTCGTCTCGCATAAGCTGAACGAAGTAAAGGCAATCGCGGACCGCGTGACGATTTTGCGTGATGGTCAGAGGATCGACACCCGGCCAGCGGCGGATCTGACGCCAGACATGATGGCGCAAATGATGGTGGGCCGCGAACTCTCGGATCTTTATCCGCCCATGCATGAGGCCGACGTGGATGCGGAGCTTGTTCTGGAGGTTGAAAACCTAAGGGCTCCGGGCGTTCATAATGTCAGCTTTGGGTTGCGCCAGGGCGAGATCCTGGGTTTTTCCGGGCTGATCGGCTCCGGCCGCACTGCAGTCTTCGAGGCGATTTGTGGTCTTCTGCCGATTGAGAGCGGTACCATTCGACTATACGGCCGCGATGTCGGCCATCTCAGCGTCTCCGCTGCGCGCGATGCAGGTCTCGCTTACCTGACGAAGGATCGAAAGGAAAAAGGGCTGCTGCTCGATAAGAAGATGCAGCCCAACCTCACGCTCTTTGCTCTGCCCAAGTTTGTCCGAAACCTTGCCATCGACAACAAGGCCGAAGCCGAGGCACTGTCCCGTGCAATCCGGCGCTTTGATGTTCGTGCCAGGGATGCAGAGGTGATCGTCGGTAAACTGTCAGGTGGCAATCAGCAGAAGCTGCTGTTGGCGAAGATCATGGAGAGCGATCCAAAGATCGTGATCATCGATGAGCCCACCCGAGGGATAGATGTCGGAACCAAACAGCAAATCTACCACTTCATTGCGGCACTCGCCGCCGAGGGTGTCTCGGTCGTGGTGATCTCTTCGGAAATGCCGGAGATCATCGGCATCTGTCATCGCGTAGTCGTCATGCGGGAGGGGCAGATCACCGGGGTTCTGACGGGCGATCACATCAACGAAAACGAAATCATGCGTTATGCCGCCGGGCTGAAACGGGAGGAAATCCATTGACCATGACCACCGCCCCGCAAAATACGGGCGCTACGGCCGCCAGGAAGATGTCCGTTGACCTCAAGACCCTTGGGCCAGCCCTGGCCTTGCTGGTGCTTTGCATCATTGGCTTCCTCCTCAATCCGGCCTTCGTCAGCGAGGGGAACCTGACCAATCTGCTGACCCGCTCCGCCTTCATCGGCATCATCGCAGTCGGTGCGACTTTCGTCATCACGGCCGGAGGGATCGACCTGTCCGTCGGGTCGATGGCGGCTGCGATTGCAGGCGTCATGATCATCGTCATGAACAATGCCGTCGACACGCTCGGGGCCGGCGTACCGACAGTGCTGCTCGGGGCGGGGCTCGCCTTCGTGCTTGGCATCGGGGCCGGGTGGATCAATGGGGCCTTGACGACCAAGGGCAAGATCGAGGCGTTTATCGTCACGCTCGGGACCATGGGTATCTACCGGTCTCTTGTGACCTACTTTGCCAATGGCGGAACCCTGTCGCTGGATTTCGATATCCGGAGCACATACCGGCCGGTCTACTATGACAGTTTTCTTGGTCTGCCGGTTCCTGTCTGGGTGTTCATCGCTGTTGCGATCTGCGGCTGGATCCTGCTTAACCGTACTGCCTTCGGACGCTACTGCACGGCGATCGGCTCCAACGAGGCCGTGGCCAAATACTCGGCAATCAATATCGACCGGGTCAAGACGCTCACCTACATCATTCAGGGCCTTTGCGTCGCCTTTGCAACCGTCATCTATGTCCCTCGTCTCGGGTCAGCGTCGGCCTCTACCGGGGTGCTGTGGGAGCTCGAGGCGATCGCCGCGGTTATTATCGGCGGCACAGTCCTGAAAGGCGGCTATGGCCGGATCGGAGGCACCATCATGGGTGCTCTCATCCTGACGACGATCGGAAACATTCTGAACTTCACCGATGTGATCTCGAACTACCTGAATGGAACCATGCAAGGCCTGATCATCATCGTTGCGGTTCTTTTGCAGCGGAGCGACTGGAAGCTCGGAAGCCGCTCCAAGGCGTAACGCCTGATCCAGAGAAACGGGACCCGTCCCTGAATGAAGAACCGGTTCGCACCGGACGGGAGAGGTGCGTCCAATTGCCAGCAAACGAGGAGGAAGCAATGCGTATTACCAAACAGATGGGAATGATGGCGCTAACGGGACTTCTCGCCCTTTCCGGGGCGGCCGTTGCCGATGACAAGATCAAGATCGGGGTGAGCTATCCGACACCGACCCATGCCTGGGCAGCCGGCATGAACTGGCACGCGGAACAGGCCGAAAAGCGTCTGGAAGCCCTGTATCCGGATGTCGATCTCATCCTGGTCAATTCACCTGACCCGGGTGCCCAGGCCAGCGCTCTTGAAGACCTTGTCTCCGTGCACCAGATCGACGCTCTTGTCGTTCTTCCGTTTGAGTCCGAGCCGCTGACGGATCCGGTTCTGAACGTCAAGAAGTCCGGTGCATGGATCACGGTTGTGGACCGTGGCCTGAGCCAGCCGGGGATCGAGGACCTCTATGTCGCGGGCAACAACCCGGAACTCGGCCGTGTTTCCGCCCAGTACATGAAGGGCCGCCTGAAGGACGGTGACAATATCGTGGTCCTGCGCGGCATTCCGACTGTCATCGACAACGAGCGTTTCGACGCCTTCATGGCGGAGATCGAAGGCTCCGGCATCAATGTGCTCGATAACAAGCACGCCAACTGGAATCGCGATGACGGCTTCGAAGTCATGCAGGACTTCCTCTCCCGCTTCCCTGACATCGATGCAGTTTGGGCTCAAGACGATGATATCGCCATCGGCGTTGTCGAGGCTCTGAAGCAGGCCGGTCGCGATGGCAACGGCATGTTTGTCGTCGGTGGCGCAGGCATGAAGGAAATCATCAAGGGCATCATGGACGGCGACGAGCTCATCCCTGTCGACGTTCTCTATCCGCCTGCGATGATCGCAACCGCGATGGATGCAACGGTAAACGCCCTGAAGTCCAACGGCCCGGTCGCCGGTCGCTACATTCTCGGTGCAACTCTCATCACTCGTGAGAATGCCGAGAGCTACTACTTCCCCGAGTCGCCTTTCTAAGGCCGCGAGGACCTTCTGGGCCGGGATTTTAGCGATCTGATTCCGGCCCATTTTTCCTATCCGATACCGGAGACAGTCATGAAGACGATCAAGGGGCCCGCTTTATTCCTGGCCCAGTTTGCGGGCGACGAGGCGCCCTTCAATTCCTGGGAAAACATCACCCGCTGGGCGGCAGATTGCGGCTATGTCGGAGTTCAGGTGCCGACCTGGGATGCACGGTTGTTCGACCTGCAGAAGGCGGCGAGCTCCAAGACCTATTGCGATGAACTTGCCGGGACCGCCCGTGAGGCGGGGATTGAGATCACCGAGCTTTCGACCCACCTTCAGGGACAGCTCGTGGCGGTCCATCCGGCGTATGACACCGCGTTTGACGGATTTGCGGCATCAGATGTCCGGGGCAACCCGGTGGCGCGCCAGGCCTGGGCGGTCGATCAGGTCAAATTGGCATTGGCCGCAAGCCGAAACCTCGGGCTCAGTGCGCACGCGACTTTTTCCGGTGCCCTTGCGTGGCCTTATGTATATCCCTGGCCGCAACGGCCTGCAGGGCTGATCGAGATGGCCTTCGATGAACTCGCCAAGCGCTGGCAGCCGATCCTCGACTATGCCGAGGATATGGGGGTCGACCTTTGCTACGAAATCCATCCGGGCGAAGATCTGCATGACGGCATCACATTCGAGATGTTCCTCGAACGCGTCCGCAACCACGCTCGTTGCAAGATGCTCTACGACCCGTCGCACTATGTTCTGCAGTGTCTCGACTATCTGGACAACATAGATATCTACAAGGACCGGATCGGCATGTTCCACGTCAAGGATGCCGAGTTCAACCCAACCGGCCGCCAGGGCGTTTATGGCGGCTACCAGTCCTGGGTCGATCGGGCCGGAAGGTTCAGGTCGCTCGGCGACGGCCAAGTCGATTTCGCCGCCGTGTTCTCCAAGATGGCGGCCAACGACTTCAACGGTTGGGCCGTTGTCGAATGGGAATGCTGTCTGAAACATCCGGAAGACGGAGCGCGTGAGGGGGCGGCTTTCGTGCGCGATCACATCATCCGCGTTACCGAAAAGGCCTTCGATGACTTTGCGGATGCGAGGACGGACGATGCAGCAAATCGCAAGATGCTAGGGATCGGGTAGGGGACGCCATGACAATTGAAGGACGAAACGGCAACCACGACCGGCCCATCCGGCTGGGCATGGTTGGCGGCGGCAAGGATGCATTCATCGGCGCTGTTCACAGGATCGCAGCACGTCTCGACGGTTGTTTTGAACTCGTTGCCGGTGCGTTGTCATCAACGCCGGAAAAAGCGGTCGAGTCCGGGCAGGCACTTGGCTTGGCGGAAGACCGGATCTACAGCTCATTCGAGGATATGGCAAAGCGCGAGGCGCGGTTGAAGAACGGCATCGAGGCGGTTGCTATCGTCACGCCCAACCATGTCCACTATCCCGCCGCCAAGGCGTTCCTTAAACGCGGCATCCATGTCATTTGCGACAAGCCGTTGACTTCGACGCTCGCTGATGCCCGGAAACTGGCAAAAGTCGTCGGTGAGTCATCGGCCCTGTTCTTCCTGACCCATAATTACACCGGATACCCGATGGTGCGTCAGGCCCGCGAACTTGTCGCATCGGGGGCTA
The DNA here is from genome assembly GCF_048261595.1 of Roseibium sp. Taxonomy (GTDB): domain Bacteria; phylum Pseudomonadota; class Alphaproteobacteria; order Rhizobiales; family Stappiaceae; genus Roseibium. Next base: position 471,123 of record NZ_JBLXFW010000002.1, on the reverse strand, counting down.
TCGGCAAGGTGCGTCTGGTCCAGGTCGAATATGTTCAGGACTGGCTCACGGTCGAACAGCATAACAAGCAGGCCGAATGGCGAACCGACCCGAAGCGGTCAGGCCTGGGCGGCGCAACCGGAGACATCGGGACCCACGCTTACAATCTCGCTTGCTTCGTCTCAGGGCTTGCCGCGGAAAGTCTGGCGGCGGATCTGCAATCCTTCGTTCCAGGACGTCAGGTCGATGACAATGGCCACGTGTTGCTGCGCTTTGAAGGCGGGGCCCGCGGGATGCTCTGGTGTTCGCAGGTTGCACCGGGCAACGAGAATGCCCTGAAGCTCCGGGTTTACGGAGAAAAGGGTGGCCTCGAGTGGCATCAGGAGAATCCGAATTATCTCCACGTCTCGCCCTTCGGCGAGCCGACCCGCATCATCACTCGTGGGGGAGCCGGAATGTCTGCCGGGGTTGCCCCAACAACGCGCATCCCTGCCGGCCATCCGGAAGGCTATCTTGAAGGCTTCGCCAACATCTACAAAGAAGCTGCAGGTGTAATCCGTGCACATCGAGGTGGGGATGGACTCGCCTCCCTGGTTCCCGGGATTGAAGAGGGTCTCGCTGGCGTGCAATTCGTCGACGCCTGCGTGCGGTCTTCGTCGCGCAATGCGGCTTGGGTGAAGATGTAGACCGGAGCTCGTTGGCTCCGGCGGCGGCATTGCGTTTCTTTTTGCGGCCGCCGGGGCTACTTGCCTCGAAAGGCGGCGAGGCCGTTTGCCATGTCCGGACCGTCCAGGTGCTGGCGGAAATGCTCGATCTCGACCTCAAGGCGGATCGAGCGTTCCACCAGACGGTTGCAGGGCCTGGTCAACTGCTTGATGTGGCGGATGGCGGACGGATTTGCGCTGCAGATTTCCGCCGCGATTTCCCTTGCGCGCGGAAGCACTCTTTCCCGAGAGACTACCTCGTTTACCAGACCCCACTCCGCCATCGTTTCTGCATCGACAAGCTTGGCGGTATAGAAAAGTTCAGCGGCTCTTGCAGGTGAGACCTTTTCAGCGAGACGGACCGTCGCCCCTCCTGCCGGCACTATGGCGTATTTGGCATGTCCATCGCCCATCTTTGCGCCCGCAGCAGCGACGATCAGATCGCATGCCAGAAGGAGTTCGAGACCTCCGGCGACCGCAACGCCGTTCACCGCGGCAATTACCGGAACCGGCAGGTTCTCAAGCTTGGCAATCACACCCTGATTGTAGCTTAGAGTCGCCAGGAGTTGCCGCTTGTCGCGATGGAGCTCTTCTTCAAACTCCTTGAGATCTCCGCCCGCGCAGAAGCCCCTGCCCGTTGCCGTCAGGATGACAACCCGAAGTTCCGGCATTTCTGCCAGCGCGTCTATGCGTTCTTCGAGTGCTTTCATCATGGCCTTCGACAGGGCATTCAGGCTCTCAGGCCGGTCGAGTGTCATGAGCGCGACGCCATTTTCAACCGATAGTGTGACGCATTCAGTCATTCGGACGGTCTCCAGTGATCCTGTAGGTCTGAGGAAGTGGGTGCAGGCGCTCAGCCAGAGCTTTAAGCTCCGCCGCCGTGGCGCCTTGCACCTGGACTGAGATGACAGAATGCATTCGTTCATCCTCGCCGATCTCAATAGTCGCCACAGCGCCGGGCGCGCAGATGCCGGCGACCTCAAGCTTCACCTTTTCCTCGATCGCCAAGTCGCGCAACGCGGGTTTGAAGATCTTGCCAACAGCGGTGACCGGCAGGGACGGGATTACGACTATGCTCCTAGGGCGTGCAGGCGGCTCGTGGACGTGTGTCCGCATATGGTCGGCCAGACGGTCAATGTCGATCACCGTTCCGGGGACCGGCACGACAAACAGCGCCGGCACTTCCCCGGCATATTGATCCGGCATTGCCACAGCTGCGCTGATGGCGACCCCTTCGAATTGGTTCGCCACGTCCTCGATCGCTGCAGGATCGATGTTGTGACCGCTTCTGACAATCAGGTCTTTCGCTCTGCCCGTCAGGACAAGCCGCTCGTCCTCGGTGAGGTATCCGATGTCACCCGTAGTCAGCCATCCTTGTGGGTCGAGGACACCGGTGTTCTGCTTCGGGTCGTGGTAACCTGGAAAAACCTGTGGTCCACGGATCTGAACGAGGCCAGGCTCGCTTGGGGAGCACATGGCCAAATCGCCGGTGTCCTGGCGAACGACGCGGACCTGCGAGAATGGAGCACGAAATCCGACGCTGCCCATCATGGGCGTGCCGCGGCCGGGATTGAATGCAATGGCGGCAGCGGTTTCGGTCATGCCATAGGTTTCATAGATCTTGATGCCGGTGGCCTTCTCGAATGCTGTACCGACCGCGCGGGGCAGGACCGCTCCGCCCGTCACTGCCATGCGCACATGCGATAGATCCCGCCCTTTTGGGACAGTGTTGGTCATCGAGGCGATCGATGTGGGCACACCGCTCACCACGGTCGCTCGAAAGTGCTGGACGAGGTCCCAGTAGCGCTCGATCACTTGTGGTGGGCGAAGGGCATAGGGCGATGGGACCACCATGTGCCCCCCCGCTGCCAGGACCGACATGCCGACGGTCATCGTTCCGCCAACATGAAAGAACGGAAATCCGTTAATGACGGTGTCCTGGGCGTCGTAGCCAAAAACCTGACCAAAACCGAAGGCGGCATGAATCTGGTTTCCATGGGTCAGTTGAACAAGCTTCGGCCGGCCGGTGGTGCCGCCGGTGTGGAAGAGCGCGCAAACCGTGTCGCGCGTCGCAGTCGGTGTGAATTCCAGATCTGCCGTCGAACACCCTGCAACACCGTTGTCCAGGGCGATGTATCCAGCAGGCAGCGGAGAGGCCGCACCGATGACGATGATCCTTTCCAGTGTGGGCACGAGGTCGAAAAGTCCCTCGGCCTTCGACCAACAGTTTTCATCAACCGACGGCGCAGCGGTCACGAGTACCGTTGCGCCATGGGCATTCATCAGCTCGGCGATCGTATCGCGGTTCAGCAGATAATTCAGGGAACTCGCGACGCCAGCAACCTGCGCACCGATCAGCAGGGCCTGCAGTTCGGGCACGGTCGGGGTCATGAAGGCAACGCTGCCTTTCCCCTCCGCGATGCCAAGCCGCCGGAACATGTTTGCAGCGCGCTTAATCTCGCCCAACAGCTGGCGATGGTTCAGGGTACACCCGGCTTCAAGGGTATCCGGCGAACGCAGAACCGTCAGGGCTGGTGCGTCACCGCGGTGGACCGCGGTTGCCCTGAATAGATCATACAGATTATGCGCCGTGACGACCTCGTCGTAGGGCTGCGTTTCGATGGCGCGAATATCTTCGATGGTTCGGACCGCACGAACCGGGTTCGTCATCCTCAGCGCCCCGGACATCAGTGGACCGCCGCATACATGATGGTTTCCTCATTCGCGTTCCGACCGTCGAATTCCTCGACGATACGTCCCTGACGACAAACGAGAATACGGTCGGAGAGATGCAAAACCTCGGGCAGGTAGGAGGAAATCACCATCACGGCGATGCCGTCGTCGGCAAGCCTGTTTATGAGGGCATGAATCTCAGCGATTGCGCCGACGTCGACACCGCGCGTCGGCTCATCGAAGATGACAAGCTTGGGCTTTTGCACGAGCGCCTTGGCGACGACGACCTTTTGCTGGTTGCCGCCGGACAGTTCGATCACGCGAGCGTCGCCGTTGATGGCCCGCACACTGAGCGCCTTGATCCACTCATCGGCGATCTCGCGCATCTCGCGCATGCTGATGGTGGTGGAACGGGTTTGACCACCCGCCAGAGCACCCATGTGGATGTTCTCCGCGATCGACATGGTTTCGAAGAAGCCTTCCTGCTTGCGGTCTTCGGTAACGTAGATGATGCCGTCCTTCACGGCAGGACGCGGCACGCGGTAGCGAACCGAGCGACCGTCCAGACGCACTTCGCCGCCATGGAAGAAATCGCGTTTCAGGACACCCGCAACCACTTTCGCCGCTTCGGTCCGGCCTGAACCGATCAAGCCGAAAACACCCGTGATCTGCCCGGCAAAAACCGAGAAGGATGTGTTGCGCACGACGTTGTTCATCGAAAGGTTCTGAACACTCAGGACTTTATTGCCCGCGCGCCGCACCGCACGATCCGGATGCGCTCCATAAAGTTCATCGGACAGTGAGCGACCAACCATGGCACTGATGATCTTGTCCCGGTCGAAGCTTGATGTCGGTGCCGTGATGACGTGTTCGCCGTCACGCATCACCGTAATGCGGTCGGAGATTTGAAGCGCTTCTTCCAGAGCATGCGAGATGAAGATGATCGAGACGCCCCGCTGCCGCAGGCGCGCGACCAGGGCAAAGAACTGGTGCTTTTCTTCGGGGGTCAACGTGGCCGTCGGCTCATCGAAAATGATGACCCGGGCATTGTGGTGGACCGCCCGCGCGATCTCGACCATCTGCTTCTGACCGGCCCCCAGGCTTGAGACCAGTGCTGTCGGATCGACATGGAAGTTGAGTGACTGGAGGAACTGCTGGCCGGCGATATAGATCCCGCGCAGCCGATGAAATGGCTTCCGGTCGGTCAGGTAGAGGTTCTGTGCTACGGTCAGCGAGGGCACGAGACTGGTCTCCTGATACACCATCGCGATGCCCTTCGAGAGGGCATCCGCGGGAGTAGGGAGTGAGACCTGCCCGCCATCGAGGAATACCTCACCGGCAGTCGGTTGCACGACGCCGGCTAGCATCTTTGTCAGGGTCGATTTGCCAGCTCCGTTTTCTCCGAGCAAGGCATGCACTTCGCCCGGCAGCAACGTGAAGGAGACATCCTTGACCGCAGAGACGCCGCGGTAGTCCTTGGTGCCGTTTCGGAGCTCAAGAATTGGGGTCATTGATCGTCTCCCAGATCATTCACGGGCATCGATACGACAACCCCGCCCCCCCGTGAGGCGGCAAAGATGTCGCTGCCGTGCTCCACGATCGCGGTGACCCCGTGGGTGGAACCGCCGGCGCGGCTGTGTAGGCTTGCTGTGGGTTGGAAATCATGGGCCAGATGGACTGCCATGCCCGCGGACAATGTGGGCGCCCATGGTTTCAGAAGACCCAGATGCTTCACGCCTCCACCCTGCAGCGGTTCATAGAAACTTTCGCCCGAAGAGAGCTTGGGTGCGATCCAGAACGGACGCGGGACTTCTTCCATCATCCGCCGACGGTAGACTGGCTCACGCAAAACAAACTCGACGAGCTGACTGCGCGGGGCAAAAACCGCTAGCCAATAACCTGCTGCTGCATTGCTGATCCGGCCGGGATATCCCGGAAGATCGGCGTAGAGCGTCTTGAAGTGTCCGGGTGCGGAAAGAGGCATGCTGACAATGCGATGCCTCCATGCTTCGGAGAAGACGAGATTATCCCCGTGTATGGTCAGGCCAGCGGGATAGGCCAATCCGCTGGCCAAGCAGAAAGCCTCGCCCGTGCCAACATCCACACGCCAGAGGCTTCCCGTTGAACCGCGCCCAAGCAGGTCATGTTGCCAGTCGTCTGCGCCGTGGTCCTGCGATCCGTTGGCGAGGTACAGGAAGCCATCGGAGTATGTCATTGCAGTGATGCAACCAAGCTCTGGCTGCGCAGGGCTGATCCGGGCCGCTCCGCCATCGGTCACGCGGCAGATTTCTCCGCTCGCCAGTGCGACCGCAAATTCTGCGTTGCCCAAAGCTGTGAGGGCCGCAATTTTCTGCGGAAAGGACTGTCGGATGGACCAGACATGACCCTCGCCAGACAATTGGTGGACATTCTGCCCTGCTGCTGCCAGGAGCGTGTCACCGGTGGAGACAAGATCATCGACGTCATCCAGGGGCAACCGCGTCTTGGCCTCATCAAGGTGCCGATTGGGCCGAAGGGCCCCATCGAGTGCCGGGACCGTAACCGCTGCGTCGCCACGGCCGACGATGTTGTCCCAGATTTTCGCGAAGGCCGAAATCATGTGCGCCCCCAATAGGATGCCGGTCCTGTCCATGTCTCGTCGCTTGCGTCGAGCTTCAGCCTGCCAATGCGGTTGTTGAAGATACCGCCGACATACAGATGCCCCTTGTGCTCGCGCATCGAGGTAATCATTGGATGGTTCTCACCGCCGAGATCCCAGAGGGTTTCGAGGATCTCTCCGGTCTCATCGAAACGGACAACGCAGCCAGTGTTGATGTTCGGGTAGAGCCACTCGTCGGGTGCAATGCGCCGCGCCATTCTCTTGCGGAAGCCGGGCATCTTCATTGCCAGGTCGAGAGAAGGCGTACGCATTCCCACCAGCGCAAGCCAATAGGTCCCATCGGATGCCCGGTTGATGTTGTCCGGATAGCCGGGAAGATCTGAAATCACCCGTTCAACCGAGCCCTTCTTCGGCCCTTCGTAATAGTATCGGCTGATCCGGCAAGCCCATGTCTCTGCAAAGAAGAAGGATTCTCCGTCGCCGGCCATACAGATGCCATTCGGGAAGACAAGGTTCTTGAGCACGGTCCGCGTCGTGTCCGTCGCGGGGTCAAAACAGATGATGCGCCCATTGCCGCGCGATTCCAGGCAGTCGACCGGCCAATCGTGCATTTCATAGCGGACAGTCGCTTCCGAAAAGAACACCCGGCCGTCAGGGGCAATATCCAGGTCATCGGCAAGGCGAAGGCGCGAGTCATCGATGATGGAGAACCACGACCTGTTCGTTTCGTCGGTCAGCTTTTCCACCTGGCGGTCTGGAGTTATGCGGTAAAGACCCATGCCCCCGATGCAGCACACCAGCGAGCCATCTTTCGCGAAGGCCATGCCCAGGGGACGGCCGCCCGTATGGGCAAAGACTTCCTGCTGCGTGTAATCGGGCGCGAGAAACCTTATGATGTCGCCGGTACGATTGCCCGCATAAATATTGTCGTCCTTGTCGAGGATGACGTCCTCCGGACCGTCGATCGCACCTAGCCCGATCTGTTCCACGGGACGTAGGCGATCATTGAGCGCGTAGGGAGAGCCCCCCGATGTACCCGGCGCCTCGGGCAGGGATGCATAGGTCGGTGAGACGTAGACCTTCGAAAGGACTTTCGCGCGATTCTTCAGCCATCTCACGTCGATAGCGACAGCCGCGAGCAACACGATACCGAGAAGAAGCGAGTTCGCACCGCTTGTCACGCCAAGGCGGACCAGTGAGTTGACGATGATCATCACGATGATCGAGCCGATGATCGCCTTGGCGGCGGAGCCCCGGCCGCCGCCGAGGCTGTTGCCGCCCAGCACGGCTGCCGTCAGTGCCGCAATCTCGAGCCCTATGCCTGTATCAGAGCCAGCGCCTCCGAGCCTCGATGCGAAGAGAAGGCCGGATAGCGCGCATAACGTCCCCGAAATGACGTAAGTGGAACAGATCACGCGGCGGACGGAGATGCCAACGTTGTGCGCCGAGCGGCGCGATCCGCCGGTTGCAAGAATGTGCCAGCCGACACTTGAGCGGCTGAGGATCAGGTGGAGGATGAGCGCAATGACAACGGCGGTCGCCACGCTGAACGGAACACCCAGGACAGATCCTTCCCCAAGGAAGTACCAAGCGTCTGAATCCGGGAAGTTCGCTGCAATCTGCACTGAGTATTTCAGCAGCAACATGTCAACGATCGCCCGTACGATGATCAGAGTGACGAGTGTGGTGAGGAATGCGCGCAGGCGGAGGAATCCGACCAGCAGACCATTGATCAGACCGACAGCTGCACCACAGGCAAGTGTTGCGAGCACGACGGCAGGCATCGACCAACCGGCCACGTTCATCAACCCAAGAGCCACTATGTTGCCAAGAGCGAAGGTTGAGCCGACTGACAGATCGATTCCACCCGCTACCATCACGATCATGAGCGCCAGAACGAGCAGGCTGAACTCACCCCACTGCCGCATCAGATCATTAAGGCTGGCTGCGCTGTAGAAATTGGGGATCAGTGATCCGAAGGTGGCGACCACTGCGATCAGGATGAGGACCGGAATGGCGTTATCGACCCAGCGTTTGGTGAGAATTTCGCCGAGAAGGTGGTCGGGCACGGCGCGATACCGCCAACGCACGAACGTGTCTGACACGGACATGATGCTCTGCTCTGATTTCAGGAGTAGGGGCCGGCGCGTCCCTGGTCAGGCCGCGCCGGCAGGGAGGCGGTTACTTCTGACCGGGCAGCGCCCAGCAGGAGCCGGGCTCCATGTTGTCTTTCGTCAGGAACTGAAGCGGCGTGAACAGGGTCGTCTTCATCGAGCCGGGCTCCTGCTTGAGCTGCAGAAGCTGCTTGATCATGTTCGCCATGTCGCGCGCCTGACCGGGTACGTGATAGACAACAACTTCCGAGTAGGTGCCGTTCTCAAGGCCGTCACAGGCAGACTTGTTGCCGCCGCCCTGGGTCAACAGATAGACGTCCTTGCCGGATTCCTTGATGGCCGCGGATGTACCGACGTCCATCACGTCCCAGAAACCGGTGATCGCGCACAGGTCCGGATGCTGCTGGATCACAGTCGTGGCGATGTTCTTGGCCTTGGTCGCATCCCAGTCTGCCGCCTGGTTTGACACCAGTTGGATTTCCGGGTGCTGCTCCAGGATATTGCTGATGCCCTTCATCTGATAGGCACTGGCGGCGGCGGTCAGAACGCCCTGGGTGATCGCCACCTTGCCGCTGCCGCCGTTTTCTGGAGAGCAGACCTCGACCATGCGCCGGCCAATCGCTTCTCCCATGCCGACATAGTCGGCGCCGATGAAGGCGTCCGTCGAATAGCTGGACCGCATGTTCACCTGCACGACGTAGATTCCTGCCTCCTCGGCCTTCTTCAAAAGGCGTGCGTAGGATTGTACGTCCGGGTTGTGAACCACAAGGACGTCTGGCTTTTCTGAGATAAGGGCAGTGATCGCCTGGGCACCTGCAGCTGTGCTCCAATTGGGGTCGCGGATGTCGAACTGGATTCCAAGCGGCTCAAGTGCTTCCTTGAGCCCGGCAGCCCAGCCTTCGGTCAGGTCGAAACCCATTGCAACCGGAACATAGGCCACCCGCTTGCCGGTGAAAGAACTGTAGTAGGCCTCTCGCGTCGGGTCGTCGATACCCTGAGCGAGGAGCGGTGTCGCTGCTACTGTGAATGCGGCAGTCATGGCGAATGCCAGTTTCTGGATCGTCTTCATGCTTTCCTCCCAATGAAAACGGACTCAAATGTCCCCTTGTTGCGCTGTTTGCTCGTCGCGGGGATTCAGGATCGTGTCGATCACGATTGCGGTCAGAAGAATGATGCCCTTGATGACGTTCTGGACCGTGTATTCGATGTTCATGATGGTCATTCCGTTCAGCAGAACGCCGATCAGCAGGGTCCCGACGATCACGTTGCTGACACGGCCACGGCCACCGGACAGGCCGATGCCGCCCAGCACGACCACCAGGATGACGTCATAGATGAAGGTGGAGTTGGCGATGCGGGTGTTCATGCTGGCGACCGAACCCGCGGTCACCATCCCGGCAACGAAGCCTATCGTCGAGGACAGCATGTATTGCAGGACGATAATCGGGCGCGCAGGTACACCGGTGATCCGTGCGGCCTGCAGGTTGTCCCCTACTGCACGCAGGTAGCGGCCATACTTCGTGTATCGCAGGAACAGTGCCGCCCCTGCACAAACCAGCAGGAAAATGTAAATGGGAACCGGGATGCCCATGAGCCGCCCTTGGCCAAGCCAGAGCAGGCTGTTTGATACTTCGGGCATGTAGATGACGTCGAGGCTGAACAGGAAATAGCGGCCGAAGCCGTAGATTGCCGTACCCATCGCGAGTGTTGCGAAGATTGCGGGTATCTCGACATAGGCGATCAGGATGCCATTGATCGCGCCGACCGCAAGGCAGAAGCAAAGCCCGAGGAGAACCGCTTCTGGCGTTCCCACTCCCACCGAAATCAATTGCAGGGCCCAGGCGACCGAAATTGCCATCGTCGCCACCAGCGAAAGGTCGATGCCGCGGCCGATGACGACCAGCCCCATCGCGACGCCCAATATGCCCAGGATGGACACGCTTCGAACCAGATTGAGCAGGTTGGTGGCGGTCAGAAAACCCGGCAGGGTGACCGCGAAGCCCAGACACAGGAGGATCGCCAGAGCGAATACGATCTGTTCCTGGCTCAAACGTCCGGCAATCTTCATTCCAGTCTTCCCTCCGCCAAGTGAAATCGCGGCATCTCTCGGGATGCCTTGACGCAGAGACTATGACCGGGGCCGGAACCGTTCTTGTTTGAGCGTGCAGTATTTGTTGCCTGAGAGTGCACAGCATGAATGCTGCTTGTCTGATATTCACACGCACGTTAGTGTATTGAAGTCATAAGCCGGAAAAGAAGCTTATGCGCATACGGCGAACTGACAGTCGCCATATGATTTAGAGACGTCTGGCTGGGGAGGAGCCGATGGATCTTGTTTTCACGACCGACAGGTTTGCGCGCGAGGACCGTTACAAGGCCTGGCAGTCCGCGATCTGCGATTTCTATGTTCACGTCGACGTGGATGCGACGGAACCTGAGGACTATCGTGGCTTCATAAAGGAAGCGCAGTTCGGCGATGTGATGATGAGCGATATTCTGCTGTCAGAGCAGCGGATCAAGCGAAACAACCGTCACATCTCCCGTATCGACAAGGACTGCTACTACCTGCAACTGGTCCATTCTGGGCACCTCAATATTGTGCAGGATGGGCAAACCCTGAATACGAATGCGGCGCGCGGGGCAATCTTCTGCGCGACCGAGCAATATGAATTGCAGGTGCTTGGCGAGGCGCGAGCCTTCTACCTCGAGCTCCCGCGGCAGGCATTTGCCAGTCGGTTTCCGAAGGAAGAGGTTCCGATTGTCGCCACCATGAACACGACAATGGGCCTTGGCCGGATTGCCACGGAATTCTGCTCCATGTTGGCGATGGAGGGCGCGCGTCTTGCTCCGGAAACCAGAGCGTGCCTTGGCAGTCAGCTCATGGATACCTTGGCCCTTGCATTGATGACGAGCGCCGCAGACCTCCCGGGTAGCGAGGGGTCCGTGCAAATGGCGCGGTTGCGCTCTGTGCAGCAATGGATCGAGCAGAATCTCGGCGACCCGGCCCTCTCACTTGAAAAGGTTGCCTTCGCCAACGGCATGTCGGTGCGATACCTGCATCAGGTTTTCAAGCACTGCGAAATGTCCGCTTCCGAGTGGATTTGGAACCGTCGCCTGCAACTTTGCTACGATCGCCTGTCGCGCGGAGAGCGGCGATCGATTACGTCGATCGCTTTCGATCACGGCTTCAACAGTTCAGCGCATTTTTCGACGATGTTCCGGCGCAAGTACGGCTTGGCCCCCAGAGAGCTGGCACGGTCGGTTCAGGGCGAAGAAGATTGATCGTCGGGATTCGGCACATATGATCGCGCTTATAGGATTGTCGTATAGGGGATTGACTAGCCCTTGGATCTATCGACGCCTTCTTTCCCAAACTTGGGGCGAGGAGGCGTTCATGCGCAAAGGTAACGTCACTGCGAGTTCAAGCGCGATGCGGTGCGCCAGATTACCGAGTGAGGCTATCTGGTTGCGGAGATTTCGCAGGAAGCTGGGCCATTCCGATCAGGGTTCCAATTCACGAGCGTGGATTCGGCCAACTTCCTTCGACACCACAGTATGGTTCGCCGCATGAGCCGGTGCGGCAATTGTCATGACGACGCTGTTGCCGAAAGCCTCTTCAATCTGCTCAAGCGCGAAAGAACAAGACACCGGACCTGAAGGATCCGCGTCGAGAGCAGGCAGGACGTGCCCGGCTACATCGAGACGTTCTGCAACCCGCAAAGCGGTGTATTCAATGTTGAGCGGCAGGGCATCCAAACCGCTCAGACTTGGATGCCCCCAGTGACCGTTCTGGCTGCTACCTGAAACCGGAGATCAAGGTCTTGAGCATCTGGCGCTCTTCGTCCGTCAGGTCGGTCAGCGGCGGGCGAACCGGACCTGTCTCAAACCCTTTCAAGGCAACGCCTGCCTTGATGGCGGACACGGCGTAGCCGGTCTGGCGGTCGCGGATCTTCGCGAAGGGATAGTAGAAATCGCGCAGCATGTTGTTGCACGCTGCATCATCCCCGGCCTTGAACGCCTTGTGGAAGGCAAGAGCCGTTTCCGGAACGAAATTGAACACCGCCGACGAATAGGTATCGACGCCGGCGCCGCGGAAGGCCTGGGCGAAGAGTTCGTGCGTCGGCATGCCGCCGATGTAGGCCAGCCGGTCGCCCAGGCCGACGGTAATCCGCTTCACCGTGTCGATGTCGCCAGTGCCGTCCTTGAAGCCGATCAGGTTCGGGCAATCGTCGGCCAGCCGGGCGAGCGTATCCGCGGAGACCACGGACTGGCCGCGGTTGTAGACGATCACGCCCATGTTCGTGGCCTTGCACACGGTGCGAATATGCGCCTCGATGCCCGCCTGCGGTGCTCCGATCAGGTAATGCGGCAGCAACAGGATGCCGTCGGCCCCGGCGTCTTCGATCGCCTGCGCCATCTCGCAGGCGAGCTTCGTGCCGTAGCCGCAGCCGGCGATGACGGGTTGGCCGGGCTGGGCCGCGCGGGCGGTCCTGACCACCTCGACCACTTCGCCCGGGGTTAGCGAGAACAGTTCGCCGGTTCCGCCTGCGACGATCAGTCCGGCGATCTTGTGCGGGCTCAACCATTCCAGATGCGCGGCAAAGGCTTTCGGATTGAAGGCATCGTCGGCATCGAACGGCGTGACGGGAAAGGACAGCAATCCGGAGCGGATGATGTCACGCAGATCGGTGGGGGAAATCATGATCGTAATCCTTAGCGTAAATCGAGCGGAAGCAGGTCGTCCGGCAGGTTCTGGTAACAGACCGGACGCAGGAAGCGGCGGATCGACAGGGTGCCGACCGATGTGGCGCCGAAATTTGTCGAGGCCGGATAGTGGCCGCCATGGACCATGGCGTCGCAGACTTCCACACCGGTGGGGAAGCCGTTGGCGAGCAGGCGGCCAGCCTTGCGTTCCAGGATGGGCATCAGCTTCTGCCCGTCTTCGGTGTCGCCTGCGTCCATATGCAAGGTGCAGGTCAGCTGTCCCTTGAGCGTGTGCGCAAGTTTCAGCATCTGCTCCATGTCCTTGACCCTGACGATCAGGCCGAGCGGTCCGAAGACCTCCTCGCCAAGCACCTCGTTTGTCAGCCAGGCGTCGCCCGTGGTGGCGTAGAGATAGGGCGTCGCGGTCCGCCCGTTGCAGTCGGTCGTCACCACCGCCTCGACGCCGCTGACATCCTTGATGTGGTCACGGCCGTTCCGGTAGGCGGACGCGATGCCGTCGGTCAGCATTGTCTGCGGGCCGATGGCTTCCAGCGCCTTGCCAGCGGCTTCGGTGAAGGCGTCCGCGTCCGGTCCTTCGATCACCACCGCGATGCCGGGATTGGTGCAGAACTGCCCGGCGCCCATGGTCAGCGATCCGGCCCAGCCTTGCGCCAGTGCCGCCCCGCGGGCGTTCAGCGCCTCGGGCAGAAGGAACATCGGATTGACGGATCCAAGCTCACCGAAGAAGGGAATGGGGTTCTCACGTGCAGCGCACAGGTCGAACAGCGCCCGTCCGCCGCGCAGCGAGCCGGTGAAGCCGACGGCGGTAATCAGCGGATGAGTGACAAGCGTGGTGCCGACATCGCGTTTGCCACCCTGGATCAGGCTGAACACGCCGGGATGAACGCCGCAGGTCTCGATTGCGGCCTTGATGGCCTCGGCGACGATCTCGCCGGTGCCGGGGTGGGCGGAATGTCCCTTGACGACAACCGGGCAACCTGCGGCCAGGGCCGCCGCCGTATCGCCGCCGGCGGTGGAGAAGGCCAGCGGGAAGTTCGACGCGCCGAAAACGGCGACGGGGCCGACGGGACGCTGCACCATTTTCAGGTCCGGTCGGGGCAGGGGCGCACGGTCGGGCAAGGCCTCGTCATGACGCCGGTCAAGGTGGTGTCCGGCCAGGATATGCTGGGCAAACAGCCGGAGTTGACCGGTGGTGCGTCCGCGCTCGCCTTGCAGCCGTGCCTCGGGAAGCCCCGTCTCCTGTGTTCCGATTTCGGTGATCTGGTCCGCCCGGGCTTCGATTTCGTCCGCAATGGCGTTGAGGAACTGCGCCCGGGCTTCTCGAGACGATGACCCGTAGGACCAGAAGGCATCTTCGGCCGCCTCGCAGGCACGGTTCACCAGATCGGCCGAGCCGACTGAAAAGGAATGCGCCGGGCCGTGCGCGGGCTCCGACAGAAAGCTCGCTTCCCCGCCAACCCAGGCTCCGGCGATCAAATGATTGCCGTGAGGGGCAAAGCCCTGTTTCTCGGTCATGTCTCAGGTTCCTTGTGGTTTGTCAGCCGGTGACACCAATCGGCCAGGGGGCGAATTCCTCGGCGCCGATACCCAGCGCCTCGCTCTTCGACCGGGCGCCGGAGGCAATCGACAGAATTTCGTTGAAGATCGTCCGGCCCATGTCGTCGAGGCTGGCTGTGCCGTCGAGGACAGGACCGCAATTGATGTCCATGTCGCCCTGCATGCGGGCGTACATCTGCGAGTTGGAGGCAAGCTTGATCGTCGGGGACGGGTAGGAGCCGAAACAGGATCCGCGACCGGTGGTGAAGCAGATCAGGTTCGCGCCACCCGCGATCTGTCCGGTCGCCGCAACCGGGTCGTAGCCGGGGGTGTCCATGATGACGAGGCCGCGCGCAGTGACCGGCTCGCCGTATTTATAGACCGCCTCGATCCCGGTCGAGCCGCCTTTCTTGGATCCGCCGAGCGCCTTTTCGATGACGTTCGCCAGACCCCCGGCCTGGTTCCCCGGGCCGACAACGCCCTGCATCTGCACGTCCTTGCCGTTGGTGTAGTCGAGCCACCAGCTGATGCGGTCCAGAAACGCCCGTCCCGTCGCCTCGTCCCGGGCGCGGGAGGTCAAGGTGTGTTCGATGCCGTAGAGCTCTGGCGTCTCGGAAAGAATGGCCGTGCCGCCGTTTTCGACAAGCAGGTCCACGGCACGTCCGAGGGCAGGATTGGCCGAGAGGCCGGAAAATCCGTCCGACCCGCCGCATTGCAGTCCGATGACCAGGTGTTCGGCGGATTGCGGCGTACGGGAGACCGAATTCGCTTGGGCCAGCATCTTCGAGACCTTGGCGATCCCATCCTCGATGGCTGCCGCCGTGCCGCCGACGGATTGCATGCGAACCGTTTGCAGGGAGGTCCCGATTTCTATTGCCGCCGCTTCGAAGAACCGGTCGAGGTTGTTGCGTTCGCAGCCAAGGGAGCAAACCAGGGCAGCGGCGACATTCGTGTGGGTGATATAGCCCTTGAGCGTCCGTTGGAGCAGGTCCATCGGCTCGCCGGTCATTTCCATTCCGCAGCCCTGCTGGTGGATGAAGGGAATGACGCCGTCGACGTTCGGGTAGTCGGCAAGTCTTTCGGGCGTGAAATGGGCCGCGATGCGCCGCGCCACCGTGGCCGCGCAGTTCACGGTGATGAAGATGCCGATGTAGTTGCGCGTTCCGACCCTTCCGTCCGCGCGGGCGTAGCCGTCGAACGTGGCGCGCTCAGCCGCGGGCAGAACGGCCGCCGGGACATAGTCCTGGGCGAACCGGTAGTCCTTCTGCACGTCGTCCATCAACACGTTATGGGCATGCATCCAGGTGCCCGGGGGGCAGTCGCCGCCTGCGAAACCGATGACCGTGGCGTATTTCAGCACAGGCGCGCCGGCGGAGATCTTCTGCGTCGCGATCTTGTGCCCGGCCGGAATGTCTTGCAACGCGGTGATGCCCTCGGCGCGGATTTCTGTCCCGGCGGGGATATCGGCCAGCGCGACAACCACATTGTCGGCCGGGTCGAGCCGGACTGTTCGCCCGTGGTCGTTCATCGGTCGTTTTTCTCGCGCCAGGCTTTGAACCTGGCGAGATTTTCTTCCTGTGTCGCGGGGTAGAGGCCGATGATGGTTTCACCAGCTTGTACCTGTTCGAGGGCAAAGTCCTCGTAGGCAGTCATCTCGGTCGCTTCCGCAGCGACTTCATCGGCCAGATGCGCCGGAATGATGATCACGCTGTCGTCATCGCCGACGACGATGTCGCCCGGGAATACAGGCGCGTCGCCGCAGCCGATCGGCACATTGATGTCGATGGCTTCGTTGATGGTCAGGTTCGTCGGGCTGGACGGGCGGGAGTGATAGGCCGGCATCTCCAGTTCGCCGATGTTCATGGCGTCGCGGAACCCGCCATCGGTGACGACGCCTTCGCCGCCGCGCACCATCAGCCGGGTGATCAGGATGTCACCTGCGCTCGCCGCCGTCGCATTCTTGCGGCTGTCCATGACGAGCACGTGTCCCGGGGGACAGGTTTCGATGGCATGGCGCTGCGGATGCTTGGGATTGCGGAACTCGACCAGCTGGTTGCGGTCCTCGCGCGCCGGCATATAGCGCAGAGTGAAGGCGGGGCCGACCATGTTGCGCCCCTTGGGCTTGACCGGTCGCACGTCCTGGATGACCTGATGGCGCAGGCCACGCTTGTAGAGCGCGGTTGCAAGGGTTGCGACGGACACATGGCGGAGCTTTTCGATCGTGTCTGGATTGGGGGAAGTTTCGGTCATGGATTTCTCTTTAGATGCGCGGGGGATACCACCGCGATGTCAGGCTTTGATCAGGCCATTGGCCCGCATGAAATCGGTGAGACGGGCGAGCTGGTTTTCGCTCAGCGGCCAGGCCGCCGGCGGGCGCGCGGCACCGCAGTCTTCGCCCATCAGAGAAAGTGCTGCCTTGACGCCGGGTACATTGGCGCCGCCCTGTTCCTCGGCGCGAATGTCCTCGAACACCTGCATTTCGCCGATCAAGGTGCGTGCCGTTGCGAAGTCGCCCGCCTCCAGAGAGGAATTGATCGCCACCGAACACTCGGGCCAGACATTGATAAGGCCGGATGTAAAACCTCTGGCGCCGACTGCGTAGAAGGCGGGGGCCCAGACTTCGGCAAGGCCGCCGGTCCAGATGATGTGATCCGGGGCCGCTGCCATAGCGGCTTTCAGCTTCATGGGATTGGGCGTCGCCCATTTTACGCCGATGACGTTGGGGATCCGGCAAATGCTGGCGATGGCATCCGTGCCGATGGCGTCGTTGCGCAGGTAAAGAACCAGCGGCAGTCCGCCACCGGCTTCCTGAACCGCGCGGATGTAATCCTCGATGCCGCGCGGCGCGACGAACGGGTCGGGCGGCTGGTGGATCATCAAGGCATCGGCACCAGCCGCAGCAGAGGCCTCCGCCAACCGGCAGGCATCGCGAATGCTGCGCCCGACACCGGCGACCAGTGGCACGCGTTTGGCGATGTGACGGGCGGACGCCTCAACCATCGCAACAGCTTCATCGGTGGTCAGACCGTAGAACTCGCCCGTGTTGCCATTCGCCGTGAGGACATGAACACCGGCCTTGATCGCGCGTTCGACCACCGGGGCCTGCAGATCGGGGGCAATCTCGCCTGCGGCATCGAATGGCGTGACGAGGATCCCGGACACACCGGTCAGGGCGCGGGCAAGATCATGCGGCATTGAAATCTCCAAAGGTCTGCGAGGCGACAACAAGATCATGCGCCCTGTCCGACAGGCTCAGTCCCAATCCGGGGCGGTTCGACACATGCATGCGTCCGTCGCGGATTTCGTTGTGCTCGTTGAAAAGCGGGTCGTAGAACTCGAAATGCTCGACCCAGGGCTCGGTCGGGAAGGCGGCAGCCAAATGCAGGTGCAGCTCCATGACCATATGCGGCGCCAGTTGGACCTGGTTGGCTTCCGCCATCGCCATCACCTTCAGGAACGGCGTGATGCCGCCGATCCGTGGTGCATCCGCCTGGCTGATGTCGCAGCCGCCAAGGCCGATCAGTTGAAAGTGTTCCTGGGGCGAGGTCAGCATTTCCCCGGTGGCGATCGGAGTGGCAAGGGCACGCGCCAGTTCCGCGTGGCCTTCGAAATCCCAGGCATCCAGGGGTTCTTCGATGAAGCCCAGTCCCATGTCGTCGACGATGCGGCCGAACTGCAAGGCATAAGCCCGGTCCCATTGCTGGTTCGCGTCGATCATCATGGTGATGTCGCCAGGCAGATGCGCCCGCAGGGCATCGATCCGCTTCAGGTCTTCCTGTCCGTCCGGCTGGCCGACCTTCATCTTGATGCCGCCGATCCCGCGTTCGAGCGAAGCATCGGCGGCCGCTTTCATTTCGGGAATGGACGCCTGCAGAAACTGGCCGGAGGAATTGTAGATCCGGCAGGAATCGCGATGCGCGCCGAACAGCTTGGCAAGTGGCAGATTGGCCCGCCGAGCCTTCATGTCCCAAAGGGCCACGTCGAGGGCGCAGATGGCCTGGTAGGCCGCGCCGCCGCGCCCGAGCGAGATGGATTGCCACGCCAGCCGTTCCCACAGGCGGGCGATGTCATTCGGATCCTGCCCGGCAAGGAGCGGCGCCAGTTCGCATCCGATGCCATAAAGCGCGGAACCACCCGCCCTCAATGTGTAGCTGAAGCCAAGGCCGCGGTGCCCGTCCTCGCTGACCAGTTCGACGAACAGCAGCTCATGCGCCGCCAGGGGCGTCTGGCGTCCGGTCAACACCTTGGCGTCTGAAATCGGCTTGTCCAGCGGCAAGGTGACATGCATCACCCGTCCGCCCTTGATCGCATCTTGGGATGCGGAACTCTTCGGGATCCCGGCCAGCGGCGGGCGGGCAGGAATCCGGCGGGTGGAAAGATCAAGACTCATCAGAAGATTTCCGGTTCGCTGACAGGTTTGCCGAATTCGGTGCGCAGGAAATCGAAGTCGCAGCCCTTGTCGGCCTGCTCAACGTGCTTGGAGAACATGTACCCGTAGCCACGCTCGTATCGCGGTTCCGGCGGGATCCAGTCCTTGCGCCGCTGTTGGAGTTCTTCGTCCGAAATGTCGACCCGCAGGATGCGGTTGGGCACATCAAGCTCGATGATGTCGCCAGTGCGGATCAGGGCCAGCGGTCCGCCGACAAAGGATTCGGGGGCGACGTGGAGTACACAGGCGCCGTAGGACGTGCCGGACATGCGGGCGTCGCTGAGGCGGACCATGTCGCGGTGACCGTCCTTCAACAGTGCCTGCGGCATCGGGATCATGCCCCACTCGGGCATGCCCGGCCCGCCTTGCGGACCGGCATTTCTCAGGACCAGCACATGGTCGGGGGTCATCGGGTAATCGGGATCGGAGACGATCTTCTTCAGTTCCGGATAGCTGTCGGCAACGATGGCCGGGCCCGAGTGTTTGTGGAACTTGGGGTCACAGGCCGCCGGTTTGATCACCGCACCGTCTGGTGCGAGGTTGCCGCGCAGGACGGCAAGCGATCCTTCGTGGTAGACCGGGTTGGTCAGCGGCCGGATCACGTCTTCGTTGTAGTTCACTGCCGGGCTGATGTTCTCGCCGAGTGTCTTGCCGTTCACCGTGATGGCCGACAGGTCCAGCTTGTCGCCGAGTTCCTTCATGAGCGCGGGCAGACCGCCGGCATAGAAGAAATCTTCCATCAGGTATTCGCTGCCCGACGGGCGGATGTTGGCAAGGACCGGAACTTCGTGGCCAATCCGGTCCAGATCATCGAGCCCCCAGTCAATACCGGCACGCTTTGCCATTGCGATCAGATGGATGATCGCGTTGGTCGAGCAGCCGGTGGCCATCGCAATCACGGTGGCATTGGCTGTCGCTGCGGGGGTCACGATCTTGTCGGGGGTAAGGTCTTCCCAGACCATGTCAACGATACGGCGACCGCACGCCGCTGCCATCCGTTTATGTCCCGCATCCGGCGCGGGGATTGATGAAGCACCAGGCAATGTCAGTCCAAAACCTTCGGCGATCGACATCATGGTGCTGGCAGTGCCCATGGTCATGCATGTGCCGTAGCTTCGGGCGATGCCGCCTTGGACACCATCCCATTCTTCCTTGCCGATGTTGCCCGCGCGCCGTTCGTCCCAGTATTTCCAGACATCCGTACCTGAGCCCAGTTTCTGCCCGGCATAGTTCCCTCTCAGCATCGCGCCGGCAGGCATGAATATGAAAGGGAGACCCGCTGACAGTGCGCCCATGACCAGTGCTGGTGTTGACTTGTCGCAACCGCCCATGAGAACCACGCCATCGATCGGGTGGGAGCGGATCGTTTCCTCGACTTCCATGGCCCCCATGTTGCGATAGAGCATGGATGTCGGTTTCAGGAACTGTTCGGAAAAGGAATGCACCGGCATTTCGACTGGCATTCCGCCAGCCTGGTACACGCCTTTTTTCACGAACTCCGCCCGGTCACGCAGGTGATGGTGACAGGGGGAAAGGTCCGACCAGGTGTTGATGAGCGCGATGACCGGCTTGCCTTCCCAGTCATCACCGTCAAGACCCATCTGCATGGCGCGTGATCGGTGACCCATGGAGCGCAGGTCATCCGGTGCAAACCAGCGGGCGGACCGGAGGTCTTCGGGGCGTTTTGTCATTCGTCAGACCTCAGTCAGGAAATCGGTTGGGCAAGGGTGAACATCAGGAAGATGATCACACCGGCCAGAGCCAGGCCCAGAACCCAGGGCCACATGCCATAGCCATTGATGTCATCGTCGGAATCGCGGCCGATCATGGCAGTCTCCTCAGTTCAAGAGTTCAGGCAGGAAGAGTGCGATCTGCGGGAACATCATCACCAGCACCAGGCCAAGAACCTGCAGGCCAATGAAGGGCAGCACGGCGATGAAAATTTCCTGCAAGGTCACGTCCTTGGGTGCGACCGACTTCAGCCAGAAACAGGCAGGGCCAAAGGGAGGCGACAGGAAGTAGATCTGGATGTTCATGACAAAAAGGATGCCGAACCAGATTTTCGCCTGATCTTCAGTCAACCCCAGTTCAGGGGCGAGGGTCATCACCACCGGAGCAAAAACCGGAACCGTGATCAGGACGATTGCGATCCACTCCATGAATGTGCCGAGCACCATGAGGATCAGCATCATGACGATGACAGTTCCCATGGCACTAAGCCCAAGGTTCAGGAAGAGCGAGCGAATGAAATCGCCGCCGCCAACCAGGTTGAAAATTCCGACGAAGCTGACCGCACCCAGGATCAGCCAGATGATCGTGCCCACAGTCGTCATGGTGCCCAGCAGCGAGGCCGAGACGACTGACCAGTTAAAGCGGTTGCGGACAGCAGCGATGAAGAGGGCTCCGACGCAGCCGACGGCAGCGGATTCCGTTACACTGGCAATTCCGGCGTAGATCGAACCCATCACCATCATGATCAGAATGACGCAGAGGATCACCGCGGTGAGCCGCTCGCGGGAGAGCTTCTGC
This sequence comes from Roseibium sp., assembly GCF_048261595.1. Taxonomy (GTDB): domain Bacteria; phylum Pseudomonadota; class Alphaproteobacteria; order Rhizobiales; family Stappiaceae; genus Roseibium. The sequence goes on along the minus strand of NZ_JBLXFW010000002.1, from coordinate 449,835 downwards.
TCGGTTCCCGTCAGTTGTGCGACTTCGGTGGCTGTGGGCGCCAGAGATGTATTCAGATTCACGCGGATCAAGACATATCCGGCATAAAAGGTGGCCAACATGACGCCGGGTATGGCGCCAGCCATGAAAAGGTCGCCGATGCCGACTTCCGCAGAAACGCCGTAAACAATGGTGATAATCGAGGGTGGGATCAGCGTGGCCAGCGCCCCGGAGGCGCATATCAGGCCGATTGAAAGCTTGCGGTCATATCCAAGTCGGAACATTTGCGGGAGCGCCACGAGGCCGAGCATGACGATCTCGCCGCCCATGACACCCGACATCGCAGCCAGAATGACGGCCACGATTGTCGTTTGGACCGCAACGCCGCCGCGCAAGTTGCCGGCAAAAATGGACATGGCATCAAACAGATCCTCGGCAATGCCGGCCCTCTCAAGGATTGATGCCATCAGCACGAAGAACGGCACAGCGACGAGCGAATAGTGTTCCAGCAATCCTACGGCGTTGGAGCTGACCAGGAATAATCCGCGCGGTCCAAAAAAGCCGACCGCCATGATCACTGACACGATAAGCGTCACGATGCCGAGGGGCATACCCGTCATCATCAGGGCGACCAGCAACACCACCATGATGATGGAGATGGTGCCTAGATCCATACTGCGCAGTTGCAGGGTCTTCGAGGGGTCCAGATCCTTTCCGATTTCAGAAACGAAGTCAGAGAAGTAGCCGAAAAGCTGGATGTCGAGTGCGTGGCTCAGGAAGGCTGAAGCGAAGTAGGCGACGAAATAGGCGGCAACAATCTTGACCAGCCATTTGGCCCAACTCGAGGTCAGATGCCGGTGCAGGTTCACCATGAGCTGTGCGAGATACATGAAGGCGCCGATGACCATCAGCGACTTCATCATCATTGGCAGCGGAGAGTTGAACGCGGATCCTGATTTCTCGATGCGCCCGATGCTGTCATAGGCGCGGATCGGTGCGTCGGTCAAAAGCATGTAGAGCGCTATGACGCCGACGATCATTGCAAAAAGCTCGAGCCACCAACGTTGTGTCGGGCTGGCGATGTTATGGATGACCGTGATCGCGATATGGCGCTTTTTCATGGTCACATAGCCCGCCGACAACATCCACGCGGCAGCGACGGTGACCATGACAGTTTCGAATGCCCAAAACGTGGGGGCATTTAGCACATATCGGGAGAAGACTTCATAAAGCGTTGCGAGAGCCGCAATGAGGTAAAATGTCGAAACTGCGATGCCGGTAACATGGCTGGCGTGTTCGATCGGGCCATATTCGCTGCGCGGTGTATCCGTTTCGTGATGTTCCGGATCCTGGGCCGCGATCTCGATTTCAGTTGCTTCCAGCGCCTTGTCGTATTGGTCGCCCATCTCGTTCCTCTCCCTTGCCGGACAATATCCGGACCTTCCCCGTTCATGATTTGCACGAGGAGGTGTGTCACCCCGGGCAGAGCCCGGGGTGAGTCAATGTGGTGTGTGAGAGCCTTTAGAGCAGGCCGGCTTGCTTCATGAACGCAACGTGTGCGTCGAAGACTTCCTTGGCGAGCTCCGAGCCAGCCGCAAAGTCGTTCCAGGCTTCCTGAGCAATGGTGCGCAGCGCGTCGCGTTCAGACTGGGGCCAATCGATAACCTCGATTTCACCTTCGGCCTTGTCACGAGCAACCAGTTGACGATCAAGCCGATCGAAGTATTGGCGCAGTCCGTTATAGGCGGCGAGGTACCAGGTCTCGAGTGCCAGGCGCTGCTGTTCGCTCAGCTCGTCATAGACGGACTGGCTGATAGTGAACTGCAGGATCGGGGTAGAATGGATGCCCGGGAAGATCGGGAACTTTGCGATCTTGTGCATTCCATTGGCATCGTTGTTCGCGTAGGCCGAGTTGTCAGCCGCATCGATGACGCCTTTTTCCAGTGCGCCGTAAGTTTCCGAGCCTGACATGGAGACGGGCGCTGCGCCGGCGCGCTTGAATACGTCTGCAGCCAAGCCTTCGGGCGAGCGGATTTTCAAGCCTTTAAGGTCTGCGACACCGCGTACCGGAACCTTGGACACGAAAGCTTCGCGCGCGTAGGCGCCACAGCCGACAACGTGAACTCCAGGAAAGTGCGCGTCATAAAGCTTTTGCAGAACTTCCTTGCCGCCACCCTGGGCACAGAAGGCCTGGATTTGGTCTGCGCTGTCATAGCCGGCAATCAGGTCGCCCATGAGTGCGAAGGCCGGATCAATGCCCGCGAAATAGTTAATGGAAGTCAGGTCGCCATCAAGAATGCCGACGGAAATGGCCTCGGCAGTTTCGCGGCGCGGAACAACAGCATCAACCGGCAACAGTTCAATGCTTAGAGAACCACCGGTCATCTTCTCCAGCTTAGGTACCCATTCCTCGTTGAGGTAAGCGAGCGATGCGTGGCTTGCATTTGATGACGTCTGGATTTTCAGGACGCGATCTGCCGCATGAGAAACAGCGACACTGAGGCCAAACGCAGCCGCGATGGCAAGCGTCTTGCCGAGAATATTAACTTTCATAGAACTCCTCCCAAAATTCGTACTGTGCAGGTTTTTTCCGCACGATCAGAACGAACATCTAACTAATATATTAGTTGACTATTCTTGGCAACGGCATATTTTTGAACTGTCACGAGAACGGAAGAGAAATGCAGCAGAGTTTAAGGAATACGCGGTCGGTGGGCTCAAAGTCTGGCGGTGCACCGGAGCGGGTTTACCGGCATCTGCGGGAGCGCATTCTCAATTTTGAACTGCCCCCGGGCGCATCGTTGAGCCGGAACGAGATTGCAGAGCAGTACGGCGTTAGCCAGGCCCCGGTCCGAGAGGCATTGCAGGCCCTGGAAGAGGATGGCCTGGTACTGATCATCCCTCAGTCCCGGACCGTGGTTTCACAGATTGATGTCAAACAGCTGTATGAGACGCAGTTTTTGCGTGTTGCGGTGGAATGCGAGGTGGTCCGAAGGCTTGCCGACGCAAAACAGACCGAAACCATCGATCGCGCTCGAACAATCTTGCGCATGCAATCGACGTTGGAAGGGCAGATCGACAAGATGGACCTCTTCAACGAGCTCGACCGTTCCTTCCACGAGGCGCTCTTTGAAGGGGCCGGCATGAGCCGCATCAACGAGATGGTGCGCCGGAAAATGGGCCATCTCGGTCGCTGTCAGCGATTGGAGCTGCCTGTGAAAGGCAAGATGGAAACAATCCTTCAGCAGCACGCCAAGGTGATCGAAGGGCTCGAAGCAGGTGACGCTCAACGCGCGGCGGCCGCAATGAACGAGCACTTGTCTGGCACGATCAGCCGTGTGGAGAAGCTGAGAGAGCAGTTTCCCGACTATTTCTCTGACGATGAATTTCAGTGAGCTGGTGTTTTACCTAGCAAACTGAGATCTCGTCCCAAGCGCGGCTGAGACGAGCGTTCTGAGGGTTTTGCGCAGAGCGAATGCCTTTACGAAGTTTGGCGGGCCTGGCTGCCTTGATCCCGAGGCTCTGTCGGTGGGGCTGGCGAAAACATGGAAAACCCTGATCAGAAACAGATCAGCGCCTCGGAGCGCAGTGCCAAATGATACGCTCAGAATATCCGAAGGCGGGTCGTTTACAGGCAAGGACGCCCGGAACGTCATGTTGTCGCCCGTCAAGTTTTAGAACAGACACCAATCATGAGCTGAAAGATTCCTACTGCACTCGGGGCCATTTAGAAGAACTCTACCGGCTGGTCTGGTCGAAGCCGTTGGCCGAGATTGGCGAAGCGCTCTCCGTCTCAGCTCCCTACCTTGGGTGATTGCGCGAGCTTCTTGAATTTCCCCTCCCGTCGTCAGGATGTTGGAACAAGCTTGCGGTTGGGAGAGTGCCCAAGCAGGAGCCTTTGCCAGCGGCCGGGCCGGCGACAAAACAAGTCTCTGACCTAGCGCGCTCTTTCGCTTCAACTCAGAACAGCGATCTCAAATGGCAAGTGCCTGCGCTGGTGCACCCGCCTAGGAGGTGGACTTAGCCGCTTTCAGCATCCGGATCCCCGCGAACGCCAATGCCATGGTTACAAGCGGGTTGAGAATGTTGAAGAATGCAAACGGAAGGTAGGATACCGTCGCGACTCCAAGGGTTGCCGCCATATAGGCTCCGCAACTGTTCCAGGGGACGAGTGCGCTGGTGACGGTCGCGGAATCGCCCAGTGCGCGAGACAGAATTTCCGGGGCAAGGCCCATCTTGCGGAAGGCTTTCTGGAACAGCTTACCCGGCAGAACGATGGCGATATACTGATCGGACGCAAGCACATTTGTGCCGATTGCAGCGAACACAAGCGCACTGACAAGCCGTCCCGTCGTATGGGCCGCCTCAAGAATGCCTCCGAGGATCTTGTCCAGGATGCCAATCCTGTCGATGATCCCGCCAAACGCGAGGGCGGACAGAATGAGCCAGACGGTAACGAGCATGCTCGCCATTCCGCCGCGGGTCAGGAAGTTGTCGACCACCTCGGCTCCCGTTTGCGAGACGTATCCTTGTGCCATTGTGGTCCACACACCCTTGAGTAGCCCCCAGCCGGTCGGTAACTCCGGATCAGCGGCCATCAGGAACACCGCATCCGGATAGAGGATGACGGCGACGACACCACCTGCGAGCGCACCGATAAAGATCGTCAGGAACGGGGGATAGCGAAAGAGTGCCAGCCCCATGACCAGCAGTATCGGCAGGAATGGCAGGACGCCGACATTGAATGAGCGTGCCAGTTCGGAGTTGAAGCCGGAGGCGTCAAAGTCGCCGGGTGCGCCGAGCATCAGGAAGATCACGAGGCAAATGCACAGCGTCGGAATCGAAGTCCAGAGCGTCTCGGTGATGTGGTGGAAAAGGTCGGCTCCGGCCGCGGCGGTGGCAAGGTTCGTGGCATCCGACAATGGGGAAGACTTGTCACCGAAATAGGCGCCGGAGATGATCGCCCCGGCTGTAATCGCCGGATCAAGCCCCATCTGCTGACTGACACCCATCAGACCGATGCCGATGGTTCCTGCGACGGTCCATGAGCTGCCGACGCACAAGGCCACGATGGCGCAGATCAGGACCACGCTGAAATAGAAGAAGTCGGGCGAAAGGATCTTCAGGCCCCAGTAGACCATTGCCACGAGTGTTCCGCTCATGGCCCAGGTTCCGATCAGGGCTCCAACGGCAAGCAGGATGAAGATTGCTCCAAGGCCTGTGTTGACGCTCTCCAGCGCGGCCTCGCGCATTGCATCATACGAGTATCCATGCCGGCGTCCGACGACAATCGCCGTAACCCCAGCGAAGGTCAGGGCGAGCTGGTTGGCTCCGTCTGCCGCCTCGTCGCCGTAGAGGCTGTAGGCTGCGGCAAGAAGCAGTACCAGCGTGAGGATCGGCACGAGCGCCCAAAACAAGGCTGGCGCTTTCTCTTCCCGCCGCATCGCATTGGCGGCGCCGTTGTTGTCTGTCACGTTCTCGTTCCGGCGGTTGGGTCAGGTTCTGGCGGAATTCCCGTTCTCGACGTGCGAAATCTCACGCTCGAGGAAATAGGCAAGGGCCGTTCGTATAGCCACGATTGCGCCGACAATGGCGACCTCGTTCAATGTGCGGTGAATTATGGAGTGAAGCACGTCGGACACGATGAGTGCCTCCAGACCGGCCAGTAGCCAGCGGCCGAGCGTGATGCGGAATTTGATGAGCACCGGGCCTGAAATACGCTCTGCCCAGTTTCCGTTCGTCTGATGGAACTCGCGTATTGCCAAGACAATCGACGCGAGCAGGCCAGTGATCAGCAGAATGATCACGAGCGCGTCGATAACCTTGGATATCTGTTCAACAATTGCCATCAGCCGACGTCGACCCTGCATTCACCGTCACGTCAAACTGCAACGGTGCTGACCCAGGCAGCGAGCTGACGTCACCAATCATTAAAGCACAACCGATTGACCCTGATCAAATTGTCAATGATACTTGGGTGTTATTCTGGAATGAGAGTATTTTTATTCAAATATATGAAAGGTGCCGTAATGAAATCCTTCAAATTTCCTACGGCATTTACAATTCTATTCGCCTTGATTGCCGTCGTCGCCGTCATGACTTGGATCATCCCGGCGGGCGAGTATGAGCGCGCCTACAGCGAAAGTCTGAGCAGCGAAGCGCCTGTCCCCGGCACCTATCACCAGGTCGATCCAAATCCCCAGGGCCTGACATCTGTCCTGCTCGCACCGATTGCGGGCATGTACGAGCCGGAACTGCTCGGATCCTCTTCAAGTGCAGCGATTGATGTCGCTCTTTTCGTCTTGATCATCGGCGGGTTCCTCATGGTCGTGACGCGGACCGGGGCGATCGATGCCGGTATCGGATGGCTGCTGGCAAAGCTTCAGGGGCGTGAGGTCCTGATGATTCCGATCCTCATGATCGCCTTTGCCCTGGGTGGTACCAGCTATGGCATGGCGGAGGAGACGCTCGCCTTCTACGCACTGATCATTCCGGTCTTTATCCGTGCGGGATATGACTCTGTCACGGGCGTCGCGGTGATCATGCTGGGCGCCGGGATCGGCACAGTTGGATCCACCTTCAATGCATTTGCCACGGTCGTCGCATCGCAGGGTGCCGGCATTCCGTTCACCGACGGCATCGTGATGCGTTTCGTCATCCTGATGCTTTGTCTTGTTGCAGGAATTGCCTTCGTCGTTCGCTATGCACAACGGGTGAAAAACAACCCGTCTTCGTCGATTGTCGCCGACATGGCCGAAGACAATCAGGCTCATTTCCTCAAGGGGGCCGAAAAGGAGGGGGATACCTTGCCGGTCATGACCACGACCCGCTCGGTCATCCTCACACTCTTCGGTCTGACCTTCGCGGTGATGATCTACGGCGTTGTCGCCCTCGACTGGTGGATGGGCGAGATGTCGGCGCTCTTCCTGTTGATGGCCATCGCGGTCTGGGTGGTTGGCAAGTTCGACGAGAGCTCACGGGTGGACGAGGAAACCTTCGTCAACACCTTCGTGGACGGTGCGAGAGACCTCTTGGGCGTCGCTCTGATCATAGGGGTGGCCCGTGGTGTCGTGGTCATCATGGATGCGGGCAAGATCACCGACACGATCCTGCATTCGGCTGAGGGCTTCGTCTCCGGGCTGAGCGAATTCCTGTTCATCAATGCCATGTTCGGTATCCAGGTGCTGATGTCGTTCCTGGTGCCGTCGTCTTCGGGACTGGCAACGCTTTCCATGCCGATCATGGCGCCGATGGCGGATTTTGCGGGTGTCGGCCGTGACCTTGTCGTCACAGCCTATCAGTCTGCCAACGGCCTGGTGAACCTGTTCAACCCGACCTTTGCGGTCGTCATGGGCGGTTTGGCGATCGGTCGCATTTCGTATGAGCGCTGGTTGAGGTTTGTCATACCGCTGGTTCTGGGTCTGGCTATCATCATCATGATTGTCCTCAGCATTGGTGCCGCCCTCTCCTAACGATTGAGGGCTCTCAAGTTCATTTTGATCAGGAGATATGAGCCAATGGAATTCGGCGTATATTCCGAGGTGGGAAAGCTTCGCAAAGTCATGGTCTCTCGTCCCTCGCTGGCGCATGAGAGGCTGACACCACGAAACTGCGAGGAGCTTCTGTTCGATGATGTTCTTTGGGTCGAGCAGGCGCGCAAGGATCACGCAGAATTCGTCCGGGCCATGGAAACCCGAGGCATCGAGGTCTTCGACATTCAGGATCTTCTGGCCGAGGCGTTCGAGAAGACCGATGACGCGCGTCCCTTCCTGCTGGATCGTATGATCACTCCCAATCTCTGCGGTCCGGGCCTTGCGCGGGAGATTAGGCCATGGCTGGACGAGATGGCGCCGAAGGCCCTCGCCAGGCAGCTGCTTGGCGGGATCATCCTCTCTGATCTTCCGGACAATAACATGGTGCGGATGGCATCGCAGATCATGGCCGGGAGCGAGTTCATCATTCCCGCCGTACCCAATGCGCAGTTCCAGCGCGATCCTTCCTGCTGGATCTATGGCGGCGTGACCTGCAATCCGATGTTCTGGCCGGCCAGAAAGCCCGAGGCCCTGTTCCAGCGGACGGTCTACAAGTTCCATCCGATGTTCCGGAATGCGGATTTCAAGATCTGGTGGGGCGACAGCGACGAGGACTTCCAGGCATCGTCCATGGAAGGTGGTGACGTCATGCCCATCGGCCATGGAACGGTGTTTATCGGCATGGGCGAGCGCACTTCCCGGCAGGCTGTGACACAGGTCGCCCAGCGTTTGTTCGACAATCAGGCGGCCGAACGGGTTGTCGCCTGCGTGATGCCGAAATCCCGCGCCGCGATGCATCTCGATACCGTGTTTTCCTGTCTGGAGGAGGACAAGGTCACGGCGTTCCTCGAGGTGGCAGACGAGATCCGATGCTTCTCGGCCCGCCCCGATGACAAGGGGGGCATGGACATTCGACCGGAAGAAGGATCGATCTTTGACGTCTATCGCGAAGTACAGTCCCTGTCCGACCTGAGGATCATTTCCACCGGGGGCAATGAATTCCAGGCCGAGCGCGAGCAATGGGACGATGGCAACAATGTCGTCGCGCTCTCTCCTGGTGTCGTCGTCGGCTATTCACGCAACACCTTCACCAACCGCAAGATGCGGGAGGCCGGTGTCGAGGTCATTGAAATCAATGGCCAGGAACTCGGCAGGGGGCGGGGCGGTGGCCATTGCATGACCTGTCCGCTGCTGCGCGATCCTGTTTATTGATTTCAGTCCTTTTCAAAAGGAGACATCCCGATGGCATTCAATCTCAAAGGCCGCAGCTATCTCAAGATCGCGGACTTCAGCCAACGCGAAATGCTCTATCTGCTCGACCTCGCACGTGATCTCAAGCGCGCCAAGTACTCCCATTCCGAACAGCCCTCGCTGCGGGGGCGGAACATCTGCCTGATCTTCGAAAAGACGTCGACCCGTACCCGATGCGCCTTTGAGGTCGCCGCCTATGACCAGGGGGCGAATATCACCTATCTCGATCCGTCCGGGAGCCAGATTGGACACAAGGAGTCCATGAAGGATACAGCACGCGTACTTGGTCGCATGTTCGACGCGATCGAGTTCCGCGGGTCGGGGCAGGACAAGGTCGAGGAGCTGGCGCAATATGCCGGTGTTCCTGTTTACAACGGCCTGACCGACGACTGGCACCCGACCCAGATGCTCGCCGACATGCTGACCATGGTCGAGCACGCAGACAAGCCGCGCAGCCAGATTTCCTATGCATTTCTGGGCGACGCCCGCAACAACATGGGCAATTCGTTGCTGATGCTCGGGGCGCTTATGGGCATGGATGTGCGGATGATTGCTCCAAAAGCCAACCAGAACCATGAGGACGTGATCGAGATGGCCAAGTCCCGTGCTGCCGAAACCGGCGCACGCATCACGATCACGGATGACATCGATGCGGTCGAGGGAGTGGACTTCGTGCACACGGATGTCTGGGTGTCCATGGGCGAGCCGGTGGATGTCTGGGAAAGCCGGATCGAGCTGCTCACGCCCTATCAGGTAAACATGGCGCTGATGAAGAAAACCGGGAACCCGGCCGTCAAGTTCATGCACTGCCTGCCGGCGTTCCACAACACGGAAACCAAGGTTGGCGCGGATATCGCGGCCAAGTTCGGGATCACGGAGATGGAAGTCACCGAAGAGGTCTTCGAAAGCCCTATGAACATCGCTTTCGAACAGGCGGAAAACCGAATGCACACGATCAAGGCAATCCTGGTCGCGACGCTCGGGAGGTGAGCCATGCGGATCGTCGTTGCGCTTGGAGGAAATGCTCTGCTGAGGCGCGGACAGGCGCTCACTGCTGAAAACCAACGTAAGAATGTTCGTGTTGCAGCCGAGATCCTGGCACCCCTCGCCGAGGATAACGAACTGGTCGTAACCCACGGCAATGGTCCGCAGGTTGGCCTTCTGGCCCTCCAGGAAGCGGCCTATACGGCCGTTGACGAGTATCCGCTCGACGTTCTGGTTGGAGAGACCATGGGCATGATCGGCTACATGATCGAGCAGGAAATGGGCAACCTCCTGCCATTTGAAAAGCCGTTGGCGACCGTCCTGACCATGGTTGAGGTCGACCCGGCCGATCCAGCCTTTGACGATCCGACAAAGTTCATCGGGCCGGTCTATTCTAAAGAGGAAGCCGAGCAAAACGCGGCTGACAAGGGTTGGACGATAAAGCCGGACGGCGACAAGTGGCGCCGTGTTGTGCCGTCACCTGCCCCGAAGCGTATCTTTCAGATTGGTCCGATCCGCTGGCTTTTGGAAAAGGGATCCGTGGTCATCGCTGCCGGCGGAGGCGGGATCCCGACCAAGTATGACCAGGATGGCAAGCTCGTTGGCGTCGAATGCGTCATCGACAAGGACAGTTGCTCCTCCATGCTGGCGCGCGAAATCGATGCCGATGTCCTTGTCGTCGCTACGGATGCCGAGGCCGTGTTCCTCGATTGGGGGACGCCCGAACAGAGGGCTATCCGCAGGGCATCCCCCGACATGATGGATGCGTTCGATTTTCCGGCCGGCTCGATGGGGCCGAAGGTGCAGGCTGCTCAGGACTTCGTTCGCGCGACCGGCAAACGTGCCGTCATTTGTTCGCTCAAGGACATTTCCTCAGCCCTTTCCGGCACTGCCGGCACGACGATTGATCAGGCCGCCACCGAGCTCGTAGTGGTGGATCGCTAAAGTACTTTGATTGGTGGTTTCATGACGGATCAAGTTTCGAAAGAGGTTTCCTCCCAAGGCCCCGTTGCTTCCTGGGCGACGGATGTCGAAGCCGTTGCTCAGCGTCTCCAGAGCAATCTTCAAACGGGGCTGTCTACTGCGGCGGCGCATGACAAACTCGCCGAGGTCGGTCCCAATCGACTTGCGGAGGCCGCTGCCGTTTCACCCATAGTTCTGTTTTTGAGCCAGTTTCGAAACCCGTTGCTGATCATCCTGATCGCCGGGGCTCTGATCTCCGCCTACACGGGCCATCTGGTCGATGCGATCGCTATCGGTGTCATCGTCCTGCTGAATGCCATCATCAGCTTTGTTCAGGAGTTCAAGGCGGCTCAATCACTGGCGGCCCTCAAGGACATGGCCGCGCCGAAGGCCTTTGTGAAGCGCGATGGCAAATGGCTGGAAATCCAGGCATCCGACATCGTTCCGGGCGATATTCTGCGCTTCAAGGCGGGCGATATCATCGCTGCGGACGTGCGGCTGTTCGAAGCTGCGCGTCTTGCAATCGACGAAGCTGCCCTGACCGGCGAATCCGAGCCCGTCGACAAGCACACCCTGGCAATTTCCTCCAACGATACCGTTCTGGCAGACCGGCTGAACATGGGCTTCATGAGCACGAAGGTCACCAACGGCACCGGGGAAGGCATCGCCGTTGCGACCGGCATGGCGACCGAGGTTGGCCATATCGCTCACTTGATGGCAAATGCGGAAGAGCCCAAGACGCCATTGCAGCAACGTATCGAGTCGCTTTCTCATGTCCTCATTGGCGCTGCCCTTGTCGTTGTCGCGGTGGTGATCGGCATTGGCATCTTCCATGGCATGGACCTGACGGAGATGCTGAACACGGGCATTTCACTATCCGTTGCCGCAATCCCGGAAGGGCTCCCGACGGTGGTGACCATTGTCTTGACCCTCGGATCGCAGCGGATGGTGCAGAACAATGCTTTGGCCCGGAAACTCTCGTCGGTCGAGACCTTGGGTACCACCTCCGTCATCTGCTCTGACAAGACGGGAACGCTGACGCAGAACCAGATGCAGGTCATGCGAACCTGGGCTGGTGGCAAGGTTTGGGAGGTAACCGGAGAGGGGTTCGATCCGCACGGGCACTTTCTTGACGTCAACGGCGAAACGGCGGACCTTGAAGTTGAGCTCGATCTCAGGCGGATGCTGAACATCTCCGTTTTTTGCAACGATGCCGAGTTGATTGAGGTGGAGGGCCGCCCGGCGATTCAGGGTAACCCAACCGAGGGCGCTCTTGTCGTTGCCGGGGCGAAGGTCGGTCTGACACGGCAACGCCTGCAGGACGAGAATTTCAGGGCGCTGCAAACCTTTCCCTTCGATTCCACCCGCAAAATGATGAGCATTCATGTGCAGTTGCCCAACGGTGAAAAGTATCTGGCCGCCAAGGGCGCTCCTGATGTCATCCTGGCGCGGGCAAAGGAAATTCAGATCAATGGCGAAATGGTGCCATTGACCGACGTGCGGCGTTTAGAGGTCGAAGCCGTCATCGAGGATTTCGGCGCAAGAGCATTGCGAACCCTTGCAGTCGCCTTCCGCAAGGCAGAGGACGGCACCTTCGACCCGGAAAATCCGGAGCAGGATATTGTCCTGATCGGTATTCACGGCATCATGGACCCGCCGAGGCCACAGGTTAAGGCCGCCGTGGCAGACGCCACGAGCGCAGGGATCCGCACTGTGATGATTACCGGCGACCACGCTGTCACAGCCCGGGCCATCGCCGAGCAGATCGGCATTCTTACCTCCGCCGAGCAGACAGTTCACACCGGGGTCGAACTCGACCGTATGGATGACAAGGAACTCGAGCAGATTGTTCCAAAGGCCGCTGTCTTCGCGCGAGTTTCGCCCGAGCACAAGCTGCGCATCGTCAAGGCCCTGCAGACTACGGGCGAAGTCGCTGCAATGACAGGCGACGGCGTCAATGACGCACCAGCCTTGCGCACGGCGGACATTGGCGTTGCCATGGGCATCGCCGGAACGTCCGTTGCCAAGGACAGCGCAGCACTCGTCCTTCTGGACGATAATTTCACGACGATCGTCAAGGCGGTACGCGAAGGGCGGCGGATCTACGACAACCTGCTGAAGTTCATCCGCCAGGCGCTCACGGCCAACGTCGCCGAAGTCTCTGCGATCCTTTTCGCGTTCGTGCTCATGGGCTCTGACCCGCTCCTGCCGTTGACACCGCTGATGATCTTGTGGGTCAACCTGGTGTCGGATGGGATACCGGCCCTGGCACTGGGCTTTGAGGATGCGGAAGGCGACATCATGGAGCGGGCGCCACGAGCTCGGGACGAGGACATTTTCGCTGATGGGCTCAAGGAACGCATCCTGATCCGTGGCCTCGCAGTAGGTGGCGTCAGCTACTACGTCTTCCAGAACGCCCTGGGGCGGGACATCGACCTTTCGACGGCTCAGACGATGGCCTTCGTCACAATCATGTTTGCCCAGATCTGGCATGTGTTTGATGCGCGTACGACCACGACCCTGTTCCGCAAGTCTCCGTTTGGAAACCCGAAGTTGCTGATGGCAGTGGCTTTGTCTCTCGCTCTGTCGGCGGTCGCCGTCTATACGCCGTTCGGTAATTTCGTGCTCGGGACAGAAACTCTTTCCCTGAAGGCGCTCATCGGATGTTGCGGTATCGCGGCATTGCCGACTCTCGTGCTTTCCAGCCTCAAGGAAATTTTCGGTCTGCGGTTTGTATGAGGTCTACGTAGTGGATTTTCGAAGCAATTTATGGGTGGGGGTTCTGCCCTCACCGTGTGCTCTGCAACACTCGTCAAGGATTGAACTGAATAATCCCTAGATTTGTAGACGCCATCTTCCCTAAATTTGAGGCAAGGAGGCCTTCATGGGCAAAGGCAATTTCACGGAAGAGTTCAAGCGCGATGCGGTGCGTCAGATCACCGAGCGAGGGTATCCGGTTTCGGAGGTTTCGCAGCGTCTGGGCGTGAGCGCACATTCACTTTATACGCCGCGCATGGTGCGATTTTCTATCCGGGGCGTTTGATGGACGGCGATTGGCAAATAGAATTCAGGTCCTTGCGGTATTTCGTCTGCGTTGCCGAAGAGAAGAGTTTCACGCGGGCTGCGGCTCGTTTGCGCATCGCCCAGCCTGCCTTAAGTCGTCAGATCAAGCGGCTTGAGGAGGACCTGAAGGTCGAGGTCTTCGTTCGCCATGCGCGTGGTGCGGAGCTGACCGAGGCAGGCGAGATCCTTTTGCGGCGCGCATATCTGATCTTCAACCAGATCCAGCAGACCCATCACGATGTCACGATCCACTCCAGCCATCTGGGCGGGGTCGTTTCCGTCGGCATGCCGCCGACGCCCGGGGAGTTCATCGCGCCACGTCTTCTTGAGCGGGCAAAGCAGCTCTATCCGGATATCGAGCTACGCTTTGTGGAGGGGTTCAGCGCAGACTTGGAGCAGAAGCTTTCGAACAACGAGATCGGCGTTGCCGTCATGCACGACCCGGCGCCGCGCGATGAAATCAAGATCAGCGAATTGCTTGTCGAGCACCTGTGCCTCGTCGGCCAGAAAGGCACGCTCGACAAGCCGAGCTACACATTGCAGGAGGCGAGTGAGTATCCGCTAATCCTGCCGGGGCGACCGAATTTCCTCAGGATCCTGATCGACAATTGCGCCGAGCGCTCCGAGACGCCGCTGAATGTTGTTACCCGCTCGGATGGTATCGGCCACACCAAATCCCTGGTGCGCTATGGCCATGGCTTCACAATTCTCACCTATGGCGCGATCATCTCGGAGGTGCAGCAGGGAGAGCTGGAAGCGGTCCCTATCACGGACCCGGAAATCCTCTGGACGCTGTGCGTTGCCATGCGGACCGACCAGAGCCGGAAGCAGACGCTCGTGGTCGTCGAGCAACTCATCCGGCAGATCGTTCAAAACCTCGTCGACGATGGGATCTGGAGATGATCTATGCCTTGAAGGCATGGATAGCATACTTCTATTATATTTGAATTATAGCGACCGGTCTTCTTTAACAGTCATGTCAGATGCCGGGGCAGAGGAGCGTGCCCGGCCAGAAACCGTCAGGCGTCAGAAAAGACGCCAAGGGAGGATATATGACTGGACTTCGCCGCAGCGGCTTCTTTGGATCCGCAGCCTTTGCCTTCGGCCTTTTCACTGCCGCTCTGGCAACCGAGACCGCCGCCGACACCTTCAAGTGGATCACCTTCAAGCCGCAGGGCGCAGGCGATGCGCAGGCAATCTCGACCCAGTGGTTTGTCGATGAGTTCAAGAAGCGCACTAATGGTGAGCACGAGATCGAGGTCTTCTGGGGCGGCTCGGTTGCCAAGACCCGCGAGATCCCGGAATCCCTTGCTGCCGGCGTCGGTGATTTCGGTGATGTTGTCACCCCTTATTTCCCGGACAAGTTCCCGCTGAACAATGCTGTCGGCTTCTTCATCCCGCAGCCGAAGTCGACCATCGAGATTTCCGGCCTGATGGAACAGTGGCATGCCACTTACCCGCAGTTCTCTCAGGAACTTGCCCAGAACAACCTGAAGGCAATCGGTTTCCGTCCGCTGGAAAGCTACGGCCTTCTTTGCACCTCGCCGGTTCGCTCCGCAGCGGACCTGAAGGGCAAGCGCATCCGTACCTATGGTTTTGCCTATCCGGCACTTGTCGAAGCGCTGGGCGCCACTCCGGTTTCTGTTGCGACCTCCGAAGCCTACGAGGCGCTCGAGCGCAGCATTCTCGATTGTACGCCGATCGGCCCGGCTCTGGCCCATGGCTGGAAGTATGATGAGGTTGCCAAGTTCTACATCGAGATCCCGCTTGGTGCCTCCTTCGGCCACCTGATTGCGATGAACCTCGACACCTACAATGGCATGGACGAGGGCACCCGCGCGGTCGTTGACCAGCTCGGCCACGACTATGCCAAGAACTACGCTGACGAACTGGATGCGACCATCGCAGCCGTTCGCGACGGCTGGCCGGAAAAGGGTGTTGAGGTGATCCAGTTCCCGCAGGAAGAGCTGATTGCCGTCATTGGCGATGAGCGCATCCAGAGCGTACGCAAGGAATGGCTCGACCGGGCCAATGCCGCCGGCCTTCCGGCGGACGATATCGCTGCCGAACTGAAGTTCTGATCAAGTCGGACGAATAATGCCTCCGGGGCTGCGCAAGCGCGGTCCCGGACGGGTCCAGCGTTCGCCAAAAGAACGCAATCCTTTCATCGGAGAAAATCCCATGTCGTTGTTCGAACGGGTCTGGCACGGATACGGCCGGTTCCTGCGCGGATGTGGTCTCGTGGCCGGGTATACGACCTTTGCCATGATGCTGCTGGTCATCGCCAACGCGATTTCCCGCTTTCTGTTCAATGCGCCGGTGTCCGGTGCCTTCGAGGTGACGGAGAGCATGTTGACCGTGCTGATCTTCCTGTCACTGGCACTGACCCAGTTTGAGGGCGGACACATCAAGGTGGTGCTTGTCACCCAGCGCTTTCCCAAAGCCTTTCAGAAGCTGACGCGTCTCTTCGCCCTGGCTCTTGGCACCGTGTTCTTTGTCTGGTGTGCCCATGCGGCCTGGGGCTACGCGGTGAAAGCCTACATCATCAACGAACAGCAGTGGGGCGCCGTGCGCTACCCGCTCTACCCCATCAAATTCATGGTGTTCATCGGCCTTGCCCTGCTTGCCGTCCAATATGGTCTGGGCGTCCTGCGCGAACTCATCGGCTCCGATGACAATGAGGAGCTTGCCTCGCAATGACAGGTCTTGAAATCGGCCTTATCGGTATTGTCTCGCTGTTTGCCGCGATCCTTCTCGGCGTCAACGTCATGGTTGCGCTGGGCGCGGTCGGCGCCGCGGGCCTTGCTTCCATCGTCGGCATCAAGGGCGCGACGGCCATGCTGTCGACGGTGTTCTTCGATACCACTCACAGCTTCCATTTTAGCGTCATTCCGCTCTTCCTGCTGATGGGCTTCTTTGCCATGCGCGCCGGGCTCGGCGAAGATATGTTCGAGGCCACGACCAAGTGGTTCGGCAACCTCAAGGGCGGACTTGCGATCTCGACCACGATCGGGGCGGCAGCCTTTGGCGCTGCGTCGGGCTCCAGTGTCGGGACAGCAACGGTCTTCACCAAGCTCGCCTTGCCGGAAATGCTGGCTCGCGGATACGACAAGCGTCTGGCATCGGCCTCCATCGCGATTGCAGGAACGCTGGCGGTCATGATCCCGCCGAGTGCTCTGGTCGTCGTCTATGGCATTCTCACCGACTCCAGTATCGGTGGTCTCCTGATCGCGGGTGTCATTCCTGGCGTCCTTTTCGCCGTGATCCTATGCTTTGCGACCTATTTCACGGTCCTTCGCAATCCTGCTCTCGCACCGGTGGTCGGCACTGACGCGACGCTACGCGAGAAACTTTATTCGCTTCGTCTTGCCGGTCCGCTAGTCCTTGTCATCGCCAGCATTATTGCAGGCCTCTATCTCGGAGTTTTCACGCCGACCGAGGCCGGCGGCATAGGTGCGGGCCTGACCCTTATCCTTGCGATCATCCGTCAGCGTGGGCTGAAAGGCGTCAAGCTAAGCGAGACGCTTCTGGACACGATCCGCACCTCTGCAATGATCTTTGCCATCATCATCTGTGCTCTGGTCTTCTCAAAGTTCCTGGCGCTGAGCGGCGTCGCCAATGCGCTCGGTGGCTTTCTGACCTCCCTGGATGTGAACCGCTGGGTCGTGGTTGCGATCATTGTCGCGATCTACATCGTGCTTGGCATGATGATGGATGCCCCGGCAC
Source organism: Roseibium sp. (assembly GCF_048261595.1). Classification (GTDB taxonomy): domain Bacteria; phylum Pseudomonadota; class Alphaproteobacteria; order Rhizobiales; family Stappiaceae; genus Roseibium. Next base: position 432,337 of record NZ_JBLXFW010000002.1, on the reverse strand, counting down.
TGCTCGCGATCACCCTGCCGATCACGCATCCGGTGATGATGGAGCTGGGCTTCGACCCGATCTGGTTCGGTGTCTTCGTGGTGCTGCTGGTGGAGATTGGAGCGGTCACGCCCCCTGTCGGCATTAATTGCTTCGTGGTTCAGGCTGCCTCTGAGGGCAGGGTCCGCCTTGAGGATGTCTTCAAGGGACTGGTGCCTTACGTGCTGGCCGGTTTTGTCATGCTTCTGCTGCTTTGCCTTTTCCCTCAGATGGCTCTGTTCCTGCCGCAGACGATGAAGTGAGGCAGGGGATGAACGTCAACACACTTCAATCGGCGGAAGCGGCGGTGCCTCCCGCGCCAAGGCTTCTGCGTTCCACCCTAACCTCGCCATTCGGGCGCAAGGTCAGGATGGCGATGGTGATCCTCGGTCTGGGAGACCAGATCGAGGTGGAGCCCGCCGACACGCGCAGTGAGACAGACACGCTGCGAGAGCAGAACCCGCTCGGCAAGATGCCCTGCCTTCTGCTCGATAGTGGAACGGCCATCTACGATAGCCGGGTGATCATCGAATTTCTTGATCAGTGGTCGGGTCGAAACCGTCTCATTCCGCAAGATGCTCATGACAGGGCCCAGGTTCTCACCTGCGCGACCCTTGCAGACGGCATAGCCGATGCAGCGCTGCTGATGGTCTACGAGGGACGGTTCCGTGACCCGGAACAGAAGTCTGAAGTCTGGCTTTCCCATCAAAGGGGAAAGGTGGAGAGGGGGCTGACTGCCATTTCCCACGCTCTGCCAAACCCGAAGACGACTGATATTGCCTCGATATCGCTCGCCTGTGCGCTCGGTTATCTCGATTGGCGCGAGCCGGTTGAATGGCGCTCGCGTTTTCCGAAGCTTGTTGAATGGCTGAAGGCTTTTGCGGCAGCCGAACCGGCGTTTGATGCAACACGCAGACCTGATGAGGCCGCATCATGACCCGGATAGCACCGCTTGATCTTGAACGTCTGAGCGACAGGCAAAGAGAAGTCCATGATGCCATTGTATCGGGTCCGCGCGGCCGGGTGAGGGGCCCTCTCGCTGTATGGCTCCATCGTCCCGACCTCGCGGATCGGGCGCAGGCGCTCGGCCGCTACTGTCGCTACGACAGCTTGTTGCCGCCACGTCTTTCCGAACTCGCCATTCTTGTGACAGCACGGGTGTGGATGTCCGAGTTTGAATGGGCGGCGCATAAACCTATCGCCCTGAAGGCAGGACTTGCGCCGGAGCTCGTCGAGGCGCTGCGCGTCGGAGACGAGCCGGTCATCGAGAAAGCGGACGAACAGGTCGTCTACCGGTTCGCCAAGGTCCTTCATACCGAGCGCCGGGTGAGCGATGACCTCTATCGTGAAGCAGTCGAAGTATTGGGCCAGGAAGCCGTCGTCGATCTGACCGGGATCCTTGGTTACTACACGCTTATTTCCATGACCATCAATGTCTTTGAATTGCCACCGCCCGACGGACTGGCACCTGAACTGAAATAGGCAGAAGCGGTCCCGCTTTTCTGCCTTCCCAATCTATCGAAATTGCGATGAGGAGTGCCATGAACACGGCTCCCATTACCTATCATCCTGCGCCGAGCAAACCGACGTTTGTCATGCCGAAGGGGGCATGCGACACCCATTGCCATGTCTTTGGTCCTGCTTCCCGGTTTCCATATGCGCCGCAGAGCAAGCTGCAGCCTGGCGATGCGCCCAAGGAAAAGCTTTTTGCTCTCCATGACATGATTGGGATCGACCGCTGTGTTGTCGTTCAGTCCGGGGTTCATGGGTTTGACAATTCGGCGGCAGCCGACGCGATTGCCGCGCGCGCCGGACGTTACCTCGGCGTTGCGCTCCTGCCCGCTGATGTCAGTGACGACGAGATCCGTCGTCATCATGATCAGGGCTTCCGCGCCATCCGCTTCAACTACATGGCGCATCTGGCCGGCGGTGCGTCGATGGATGAACTGCTGCGGCTGTCCGAGCGACTTGCGAGGCATGACTGGCATTTACAGATCCATATGGATAACGAGCTGATCGCGGAAAAGGCCGAGGGGCTTGCGAAGGCAAGCACGCCCGTCGTGATCGACCATATGGGGCGCATCGATGCCTCTCTCGGCATGGACCAGGAACCTTTCAATGCCTTGCTGCGGCTGATGGAAAACAAGCATGTGCTCGTCAAAGTGTCCGGCTGCGAGCGGGCATCGCGTCAGGATGAACCCTACGCGGATGCTGTTCCCTTCGCACGCAAGCTGGTTGATACCTTCCCGGCGCGGGTTCTCTGGGGCACCGATTGGCCACACCCGAACTTCCGCGCAGATGCGCCTGATGATGGCGTTCTGGTCGACCTGATCCCGCAGATCGCGCCAACCGGGGAGCTGCAACAGGCGCTGCTCGTTGACAATCCGATGCGTTTTTACAGTTTCGATATCTAACCCGGAGAATGAGACATGGCCGGACGGCTTGAGGGCAAGGTAGCCATTGTAACCGGCGCAGGTTGCGTCGGCCCGGGCTGGGGTAATGGCCGGGCCACATGCATTCGTTTTGCAGAAGAAGGCGCGAAAATCTTCGCGGTGGACCTCAGTCCTGAAGCGCTGAAGGAGACGATCGAGCGAACAGAGGCAGCGGGCGGAGAGATCGCAGGACATATCTGCGACATCACCGATAGGGCTCAGGTTCAAAAGATGGTCGAGGCCTGCGTCGAAAGGTTCTCGGCTGTCGATATTCTGGTCAACAACGTCGGAGGCTCGGCAAAGGGCGGGCCTGTCGAGATGTCAGAAGAAGTGTGGGACCGGCAAGTCGACTTCAACCTGAAAAGCGTCTTCTTGACCTGTAAACACGTTCTGCCGCACATGGAGGCGCAAGGGGGCGGGGCCATCGTCAATACCTCGTCCACGTCTGGCATGAGATGGACCGGAGCCGCTCAGTCGGCCTATGCGGCAACCAAGGCGGGGGTGATCCAGTTCTCCAAGGTCGTTGCGGTTGAATACGCCGCAAGGGGCATCCGGGTGAACACGGTCGTACCGGGCCAGCTTCATACGCCCATGGTCGAGGCGAGGCTTGCAGGCCAGAGAGCTGGGGGCGATGTGGATGCGCTCCTGAAAACGCGACTCGCCCGCATCCCCTTGGGCTTCATGGGAGACGGCCGGGACACCGCCAATGCAGCGCTGTTTCTCGCATCGGAGGAGGCCCGCTTCATCACCGGAACTGAGATTGTTGTTGACGGTGGTATGACAGCACGCTGCGACTAGACGATTGCGCCTAGCCGGCCGCCTTCTCTGGCCACTTGCAGTCGTGAATGTAACTCTGCGCAGTAAATCAGGCTTCACTGCTCTGATCCCCGAAAACTGGATCGTTTTTGGTTGTAGTTTTCGCATTAAACCGGATGCGGCCTATGGCTAATGTTGCGGGATGCTCGATAAGTCTCCAACAACATTTATGCGCTTGTTAAAATCCGATGCGGTTCAGAGTGTAGCCGTTCTTCTTTGCTGCCATCATTCATTGGCTAGTGAGAAGGACTGTGTGGGTTTGACAGATGGGGAGACGATTGGCGTCGTACGTTGTTCATTGCAGCACAGTTTGACGACGTACGTGTTTCCGAGGGTGACGAAGCTATCCTCTGGGATGCGTTCTTGCTTCTTGAGGCGTTTTGCTGCTTTCAACGCATCGCTCTTGTCGAACCAGGCTGCAACGGTCACTGCAAACCATCCATTTGTTGCTAAGAAAACCGATGCAGGAATATTTGTCGCTTTTGCATACGTTAATGCGTCATCGAGGTTGTCGAAGCTCTTGATTTGGATAAGCCGTTGAAGGCCCGGTGTGGCCTCAAATTGGTCCACTCGCACCCATGTGTGATGCATATAGCCGGTGAAACCTGTCGCGCGAACCCGGTACCAGCGATCGCTATCAGCAAGGATTTCGACTGGAGTGCCATTTGAAAGCTGCACAACATTGAAACCATGGCTGGCAGGCGTTCCTTTCATCATTACACCACCCTTTGGGTGGCGAACCGTTCCTGTTCGTGCAACTGGAATGCGATTAGCATTGGCGGCGGGAATTGGGGGAGCGAAAGGTTGCGCGGTTGTTAGGTCTTGGACTCGTTCAGAAGCGGCTCTCTCGGCCTTTCGACCGGTTGTTAAGTTGAATTCTGCCATCTCTCGTCCCGAAAGATAGCGAATGTCGTTCGCGTCTGTCTTGAGAGCTAGCTGCATCAGTTTGGGATCTACGCCCATTTCAGACATGTAGCCCAGGATGTCGGCGGTGAGTTCTTGGACTGCGGAAACTGCTGTACGCGTATTCACTCTGATGTCAGTTGCGAAGGATGATCTGTGAACGCCGATCGAGCCGGGTTCTGCAAATCGGTTTACGCCTCCCATAAACGCAAGCGAGCATGCGGAAGCACATTCAAGGCTTCTGACCTGGAGCGTGTCCAATCTAAATCGCCGTATCAGACGGCCGAACTCCATCGCCTTTGAAATGTTCCCACCACTACTGGCAAAGCCAATGATCGTTGGACGATGCTGGTCCACAAGCTGCACGAAAGTGGTCAGGTCATCATCGAATTCGAACGTCCCACTTACGATCGCGAAGGTTAGGCCGTCGTCAGTGCGGTCAATATCGAAATTTAGATCTGCTTTTGTTGCAGACGGAAAGGACAACGAAAGTGCGATGAATATGGAATAAATGGTCATTGAAATGCGCATAGCAATACTGGAAACCGGTTCCGCCTCCCTATCCGAGCGATTATCCACGATACAACCATTAGGGGGAATGCCAAGATCTTTGATCAGGTACTCTAGCGGCTGTGACCTGCATCACTGAATTTGCTGCGATTTCACGCAGAGCCCGTTCCAGTCCGGGCAACCGGGTCCAGTCCAGTTCTTCCTATTGCACTGTGGACGCTCTTGCTAGGCAACACCCCTCTATAACAGCGGGTAGCTGCATGTATCGGTTGATGCCGTTACAACAATCCGATTAGGCTAGATAATATAGCATTCGAGTGGGCTAAATTGGTCATGGAAGATCTTATTTCTCGCGTACAAACACGATTGAGAGAGGGGGCATATCCCAACGAGGCTGCTATTTCATTCAGTGTCGTGATGCCAATACTCCGTGCTCTTGGGTGGGATGACAGCGATCCTGAGCAAGTAATGCCAGAGTATTCAAGTGGCGGCCGGCGTGTAGATTTTGCTCTGTGTTGTGCTGGACGCAGGCCGAGCCTATTCATCGAGGTGAAAGGGGTGGGAAGGGCTGTAGATGGAGATAGACAGCTTTTTGAATATGCCTTTCATGAAGGAATACCGCTTTGCCTTTTAACGGATGGCCGCGATTGGAGCTTTTACCTTCCTAGTGGGCAAGGGAGCTATGACGAGCGACGTGTATATCGGCTTCAGTTAATCGAGCGGCCCCCATCAGAATGCGCTCGTATTTTGGAACGATATTTGAAATTTGGACGCGTAAAGTCTGGTGATGCATTTGAGGATGCGATGCGCGACTATCGCGATATTGCCTCAAGAAGAGAGGCCGCGCGTAGTCTGCCGAATGCATGGGCTGCACTCGTCAATCAGCCGGAAGATTTATTGGTTGATCTGCTGGCGGAACAGACGGAAGCGATCTCAGGATTTCGGCCAACCAGTGCTGAGGTTGTCCGCTTTCTGCGTGCGTTGAAGCTATCCGAAGACACAAACACCGTTCCAAATGCATTGAGATTGACGAAACCATCTACGTCGCCGGCCGTCGGAATTGACAAAGATAAACAACGGGATGCTGCTCATCCCATTTCAGTCGGGCGTGCGATAGAGTTTGAGATATTCGGATCAAGACAGACGGCGCCTAATGCGTCTGCTGCTCTTATCGAAATCATGCGTGCGATAGCAGCTCGTTATCCAGCAAAAATGGATGCAATTTCAAAAGCTGCACGAGGCACTAGTCGAAATCATATTGCTGCCAGCCCCGAAGAAATCTATCCGTCGCGACCCGATCTAGCGCGTGCAGCTGAGATAGCGCCCGGATGGCTGATAGGATTGAACATAGCGAACCGTGAAAAGATGCGCATTATTCGGGAAACATGTAAAGTTGTGGGGCTCAGCTTCGATCATGACGTGAGAATAGCGATGCCGAATGCTGATGCATAATGTCGACACGCCGGATAATTAGTCAGCCTGGCAGAAGCCCCAGAAAGGTGAATTACCCGATCTAATCAATGCATCCAATTTTGCCCTCAACTGTGGCAGCCTATTCTAGGTGACGACGGGGTATAGAAGGGATGTTTTAGGACTTCTCTGAGAACGACCAGCACCTTCCGTGGGCAGAGTAGCGCGCGCGATGGCCAAGCGCACAAACGAGCCAGCGCTGGGCTTTGGAGTTCTGTAGGGTATGCATCCTCCGGAAATGCTACAAACGGCGTTGCTGGTGAATTGTAATGCTGCCGCGCGCAAATGTCCGTGTAGAGTGCAGGTTAGTGGCAGGTCGTACTGACAGTTCTGTTTGAACCCTCGGCCAGTTCATACTCTAAACCAGCGAACGATTTGGTCCTTTGTCCCTTCGCTTAGCTGGTTCCTTATAAAAGTGTTCATTCTCGCAGGATCCGGAGAGGTCCGCGTCGCATCCTCTCTTATGTCCCATGAGTCAAAATCAGTTGGATCACCGGCGATTATTAACCCGATACCGTGGCGGCTTGCCTCTTCAATAATTTCCGACAAAGTCGAGCTTTCTAATTGTTCCAGCAAATCGTCGGGCACATACACAAGCAGATAAGAGCGTGTCGCAGATCTGCGATGAGCCAACGCTTCGTATACTGCGGTAACATTTAGACCGCGGTAGTGCTTGATCTCGAATGTGACGATATCGAAATGCCGTCCAGGAACGAATGTATAAGACGTCATCGCGGCGACGGTAATATCAGGTCTTGTCCAGATTCCATCTGCACGCCTTCCACCGCGATCAGTCTTCTCAACTAAAACCTGATCGAATGGCTGATCGAGTGTCCACCGGTCCCGAATGACAACAAGCATCGGGTCATAAAGGCTAGCTTCATCTGGATAAGGTTGATGAGCCTCGACGGCTGCAATGGCTTCAATCGGTTCAGCGGGTTCCGCGAGTACCGCTGCCTGTTCAACCGGTGTTCTTCGCACGCTGCCGCCTTTACCTTTGCCGACGGTCAAGGTGCCTGTATCGAGCAGTCGCTTCCTGACGGCTAAGTAAATGTTGCTATCCCATTTTAAGATTTCATCACGCAGGCGCTTGTTTCCGATACTCGACCCATCGTCCGGCACAGCTTCCAGAAAGGCATTTTCCAAATTCGTAATTTCTTGATGGCTTTTCCCGGTCAACGGCATTGGAAATACCTCCTACTAATACCCTGAAGATAAGCCAGCCTGCCAAGTCAAAAATGGTGCGTCAATCGCAAAAGAAATCTGAGGTTGTGTGTTCGGTGGCACAGGTTGCCCTGTCATCTTTGTATCAAGGCAAGATGCAAGCATCGTGTTTTGTGTTCCGTTCGGTTCGCTACCGAACGCTGATCGTTCAAAGCCTGCCGACGGCGCAGCTCAAGTCGGACCCTTCGCCAAACCCCTTGCTTGAAGATTTCCGAATAGCGCCATGCGCGGTCTTCCTCAATGAAAGCCATTTCCTCGGCCCGGTCGCCGTGCCGAGCGACGAGGACATCAGCAAGCCTCGAACCTTATTCCGGTCGGCAAAAAAGGGCGAACGATCCGGTTCCATTCGCTGACCGCGCCTGCGCTCAGGAAAACCACAGCCATGATGGTGAGGGAGGGGTGGTTTTTGATGAAGGTCAGGATCGTATCCATGTAGCCAGAATCTGTTTGTAGCGAACACAACACATCGTAAGAAGGCGCCGGCTACACGTCAGGAACATTCTGTTTTTATAGGAGGGCCATCAAGAACGCGCGCTCGCTGATCTGGGATTTTCCCTGACAAGGCCGTTGTGGTCGTCTTATTGGATAGATCGTCTTGAAACCGAAGGAGACGATCAATGACTGACATCATCACCCTCAAGCAGCTCTGCGCCGAATTAAAACTCGATCCGCACGAAGCCCGCGAAAAGCTAAGGGCAGCCGCCCGCGATCCGAAGAAACACCCCGAACTAGCGAAGCTTCACAAGCCCCGCGCGCCGTGGAGCTGGGTAAAAGGATCGGCTGGAGAGAAGGAGGCGAGGTCGGTTTTGTCTAAATAGCTGTTGAATGAAGTTTTCAGTCTTCGCCGTCCGTCTGCTTTCGGTATGTCGCAGTGATAAAATCGATAAATGCTACGGCAGTGCCTACGGCCAGACGGGCGTGCCTTGGCTGAAGACCCCGATATTTGCCATCTCGGCCATGACCGGATCCATACAAACCCCGAAGCTCTGCAAGATATTGAGTGAGTGCAGAGAGATTGCGGAGGATCAGTTTTATCGTTTCTGCGCCTTTAGCCTGATCAGAGATTCCATCAGGAACTAGTCGAAGCTCTGTTGTCACCATTTTTGTTAACTTTGGTAGGTCTGCGGACTTAGGCGGTGTGATATTTCTACGTTCCAAAATACTCTTGCAGCAACTTTCAACTAGATCCTTTGCGGTGCCTATTGCAAGCGCTGGATCGGTCTCAATTGCATTCTCAACCCGTTCAATTTCCTTGTGCATCCAGCTCGCATCGAGTGCGTCTGCTACAGTCCGGGCTCTGGAAACTGATCGGCCTCCGGAGTGCCGGATTTGACGAGGCTCAAAGCGAGGACGACCCGCAATCTTTTCCACCTCGACCAACTCCCAGCCTTCTCGGCGAAGTTGATCATTGAACTGACTGACGAGTTTTAGCGTTTCATTTCTATCTGGTCGAACCACCGGGTGAACAACTTCGCACAGGAACCGTAGAAAGGTATCGGATGGGCCCGAAATCAGATTGAAACGGCGATCCCCATAAATCCAATCGTCGTCCCAATCAAAGTTGTTTATGCGATGCTGCCATATATCTCTGGAAGCCGTTTCAAAGCGGCCGTCGTGAGAGGGCATGGCCTCTAGATCAAATATCCGCGCAAGGAATTCGACGTCATCTAGGCGTCCATTCCACTGAATCTGATCGATCTTCAAGCCATCAATAATGTTCCGACGGGTGACTGCCGAGATCTGATCTTGCTGTTCACGCCATTCCGGTTCAATCGATGTTTTTGGTGCTAAAACCACACTAAACCAATCGTCTGTAAATTGCTCTACAATAGGTTTTAGGCGCTTTTCAATCTGTTCTTGGATTACTTCACGTTCACTTCCCAACTGAGCATATGTTTCTGGTTCAATATTCAGGTAGATCGTCCAAATCCTCGTGCCGCCATTCCAATTGTCGAAGCCAGTCTCATCAACAGAGATTTCGGCCGATTTTAATAGTTTTGCGGCCTCAAACATGCCTTCTGCCACAAGCATTCGAGCCGTTGTGGCAAGATATATTTCTGGTCTTTCTTCAAGGCGTTTCATTGTTGTCTCGAAATTATTATTGGAAATTACATATTTGTTTCATATGGGATTATTCTCGGTCGATTCCACGATCGCAGCTATACTTCATCGCTTTGATCATCAATTATTTTCATGATCATCGTGTAAGATGAAAGAACTTGGTGTTCAGGGCCAAATGAATATAGGTCGCCATCGATAAACTGATGTTGTGCAACGCCTGCGAACCATTCCGGTGGAACTGGGAGTTTTGCGTTCGGGTTATGAAATACCTGAAGTTCATCAGACCAATATTCCGTATATGAATCATCTAGCACATTCGCAAAAAATGGTAGGCCAGTCGCGGCGTTTGGGTCAGGGTTAAGTTTAATGCCAAACCTCTGATATTCATGTTGTGCAGCCGGGAATCCTGCCACGACCCCCATCCTGTCGAACTTGGATATCGTACCTGCGTTGGAAAAAAGAACCGCTGAAATGTTTTCAGCACCGGGTAGATCGAAGAAACCGGATGGAGCTTCCTTGTCTCTGTACTTATGTGACGCAATTTTGCTCGATGTCAGAATGAGTTGTCCTTCAATCCATTCCCAAGCAACCCTGGTTCCATATAAATACTGCCAAATTGCTGATTGAGTATACGTCATCGATCCCAGCTCATCTGTAGTCGCTGGTTTATGAAAATCTGCGATTGCCAAAAGAAACGGAAGGCCTTTGTTGCCATCCCTTTCCCAATAATGTTGCCCCGTCTTGTTTGTTTTATTGAGCTTACTCACCAGAGCCGAGCCATATTTCAATGGCATGTAGTTTTCTAAGAAGTCACGAGTTTCTTCTTGAGTATTCGGATTAGGGTGTTCAGCAAGGGGCCCCATTGTAGACGGCGCAGCGGTTGTCGCTTCAATTGTGAAATTCACTCCCGGAGCTTTGCAGCGAAAATCCGGGGCCTCAAGTTGTTCTACGTCAAATCCGAGCTCACGTAGGGCCGCCCAAAGATAAAGTTCCCAAAGGCGCTGATCAAACTGGTTTTGTTGAAACTCTTGTACGGAATGTGGATCAGCCGGGGCAAGCCAAGGGCCGATTTCACGGACAACAGCTCTGGCGGGCTCTCTCCCGGGGCGTTCTAAAAGCTCCAGGAAATAGGGGTGCAATTTCGATCTGTCTACGCCGTCTGCAACGCTTAGCAAATCCGTAGGTGCATTGGGTTCATCACCTTGGACTCCAAGTTCTCTGATATTCTCGGTCTCTAAGGTCAAACCTATTGATTTGCGAAGACCTACAGTAGCGTATGCCTCGCTTGGAAGGCTTGCTTCGAGCTTCACGCATCTAAAACGTCCCACGCGATCACGGGCCAGCATGATCCAGCCGAAGTCATTGTCGGTGGTGTCACGAAACACGAACCCTATAAGTTGTTCTTCTTGATCGCTCCACCAAGATAGTTCTTCAGCCATATAGCGGGCTAGAGATTGGCGTGTGCCAAGTGCATAAAGGTCGAAGCGCGTTTGTTTGATTGGCTTGGAAAGCTGAATCAATCTCGCCAAGACTGCGCGCTTACGTTTCGCTTCCCCCATCGTCCACTCATCCGCGATTTTGGCTTAAATCAAGGTTTGTATTAGTTGATTTTGGTCTCTGTATGCAACTTATGAATGCATTTCTTTTTAGCTTACTTAGGCTTAGGTGCTGTGGTGCCCCAGCTCGCTACGAGAGGTTTTTTCAGTAAGAGCAGACATAGGTGGGGCTTTCGAACTGCCCTCTAGACTATCTGCTCACGTGAGTTTTAGATTGTTCTCGGTCCGATGAACAACTCAATGAATAAGCTTGGGATGCAAAATGCAGTTGGATACCGGGAATTATAGAGTAAAAATGGACAGTCGTTGGGAACTTGAGGATTTGTACAAGTTTCCTCGCGCGTTTGAGCAGGCGTACTTTGCATATTATTCACTATTATTTTTTGATGATGATTTTACAAATGAGAGGTTGGCGTATGCATATTCATCGTACCCTTGGCGGGGTGGCTATAGTGCCGTAAATTTTTATAATCAGCTCAAATACTCAATGCCGAAGCCTCAGCGGCCTACGATTACTTCTATTAGTTACGCTTCTCCCGGCTGGATAGATCTCAACCTTATTCAAGAAGTAGCCATCAATGTTGGGATCGTCGTAGGAAGCGTCTGTGGGTCTATTCGTCTGATAAATGGGACGTACAATTCAATTTATAAAGGAATGCAAGACCGAAAGCTGACGCAGTTGAAGATTGAAAAAGAAGAGTTCTCACTGGCAAAAGAAAATTTTGCATTTTTGCGAAAAGCTAATATTGAAATGGGAGGAATTTTAAATTTCACCGATATTGATGCACTTAATACAAGAACTGGTAATGAACTAAGAACCTTGAAAATTCTTTTATCCATTTATCGCCGAATTAGAACCCTCGCCCAATTCCGACAGGATGGCAAAGCGAGATTGCCAGAAAGTATTGAGGAGCATTTGGGGCGGGATCAGTAGAACAATGGCGAGTGAAGGATGAATGTGAAGGGCTTGCCAAGTTAGCCAATCCGCCCCATTCCATCGCATTCAAGCGCACGCATTTGTCACCCAGAATGCAACCCCGGGCGTTCCGCGAGCAGATGTGCTCGTGGAGTTCGAGATCTAACTAATTAAATTTTCGAGGAAAAATTTGGTAGCGGAGGAGGGACTCGAACCCCCGACACGCGGATTATGATTCCGCTGCTCTAACCGGCTGAGCTACTCCGCCATCCGTTGCTGCAAGCGCTTGGCTGCAGCGAATGTGGGGTGCTTATAGTGAGGAGCGGGACGAGCTGTCAAGCGGCCACGTGCTGCAGACATGTGGAATTTCTCTCAATACCGGAAAACCCGGGCCGCACTGTGGAAATGCGCGGGCAAGTGCTGGTGCTTCCGAACTGTTTCATGCTGACAAAGCGCTCTTTGCGTCCCGTGTCAGGGGGGGCGATCATGGTGTGAACGGTGCGTTCCTCTTCTGGCAGGCACGGAACTGGTGCCTATGTCACTGGTATGCACATTGGCGGTCTTAAGCTCTCTGGACGCGCTTGCCGCCCACTCGTCTCCCAGGGTTCCATCCACCGTTTCAGGATGGTCTTGGCAGATGTCTATGCCGTCTGCTTGCGGAATTTCAGAAGCGTGAAAAGGCTGAGAGGCGGAAGGGTCTGCGCGAATTCGACCTGCATCGAAGTGTGGCCAAGGACCCTGGAAATGGGAAACTCAGGGTTCCAGCCAAGGCGATCGGCAAAGCGTTTCAGACCCTTTTCGACCATGGCGCGGAACCCGGTGTCTGCGGAGAAATGGTTCACCAGGATCACCGTGCCGCCTGGCCTCGTGACCCTTTCGAGTTCCCGCATGACCTTTACCGGGTCGGGGACCACGGTCATCACGTACATGGCGACCACGACATCGAAATGATTGTCGGGATAATCAAGATCACCGGCGTCCATCGCAACGAGTTCGCTGATATTGGCAAGGTGGGCGGTGCGTTTGCGGGCCTTGCGCAACATGTCTTCCGAAAGATCGATGCCGGTCACGGTCAGGTGGGAAGAATAGTGCGGCAAGGACATTCCGGTCCCCACTCCCGCTTCCAGCACCTTGCCTTCAAGGGCATTGATATGTCTGACAGCCGCTGCCCGTCCCCAGTAGAGCGGCGCGCGGAACACGATATCGTAGATCGGCGCCCAGCGAGCATAGGCGGCGCGAACCGCGTCGTCATCGAGGCGCCGGACGACCGGCACAGTTCCCGAACGCATGAGGCCTTGGACCTTTTGCCGTATCTGGCGGAGGCGGTCGGGAAGTGTGTCGCTGCGGCTCATAGGATCTCGGCTTTTTCCCTGGCGGGCTCAATAGATGGAACAGGTTCGCGCTCGGTGCGGTCAATCCATCCGCCTCCAAGAACGCGTGCCTCCGTGCTGTCACTATCAAAGAACACACATGCCTGCCCCGGAGCAACGCCGCGTTCACCGGATGTCAGCTCGACTGAAACGATGCCATTGGTATTGATGAGACGTGCTGGCGCGGGAGGGCGCGTTGAGCGGACTTTTGCAAAGATTTCCAGAGATGCACCTTCGTCGAGAGGAAGGTCGCCGATCCAGTTGACCTCGCGCAGGATCACCTTGCGCGTTGCAAGCGCTTCGCGCGGGCCGACAACGACGTGTTTCTGGTCCGGGTCGAGGCGGACGACGTAAAGCGGCTCGCCCGTTGCGACGCCAAGGCCGCGACGCTGTCCGATCGTGTAATGAATGATGCCTTCGTGCCGTCCGAGGATACGGCCATCGAGATGAACGATATCTCCGGGTTCGGCGGCATTGGGCCTCAGCTTCTTGATCACCTCTGCATAGTCGCCATTGGGAACGAAGCAGATGTCCTGGCTGTCGGGCTTGTTGGCGACACTCAGGCCGTACTGCGCGGCGAGCTCACGCACTTTCGTCTTTGGCATGGCGCCGAGCGGAAAGCGGATGTAATCGAGCTGCTCCTGGGTCGTTGCGAACAGGAAGTAACTCTGGTCCCGGTCCTGATCTGCAGGCCTGAAAAGGCCACGCTTGTTTCCGACCGGCTCGGAGCGCACGTAGTGACCCGTGGCCAGGACGTCGGCACCAAGATCCTTTGCCGTCTTGAGCAAGTCCTGGAACTTGACAGTCTGATTGCAGGAAACGCAAGGGATCGGCGTCTCGCCCGCCATGTAGCTGTCGGCAAATCGATCCATCACGGCTTCCTTGAACCGGCTTTCATAGTCCAGAACGTAGTGCGGAATACCGATTTTCTCGGCCGCTCGCCGAGCATCGTGGATATCGACGCCTGCGCAGCATGACTTTGCCTTGGAGACCATTGCCCCATGATCATAGAGCTGCAGCGTCACGCCTATTACTTCGTAGCCCTGGTCATGCAGCAGGGCGGCGACGACAGAACTGTCGACACCTCCGGACATTGCAACCACAACCCGGGTGTCTTCCGGGCGCCCGGGCAGGCCGAGACTGTTGAGCATTGGCATTTGCACCTTGATTGCCCTCATCGGCATGAACCGGCTGCCCGGCGACCATGTGTCATGGTCCGGCGGTGCCTTGGTATCTCCAGGATGAGCGCTTGTTTCAATTTGGCCGCACTATACAGAAGTGGGGTCCGCAAGCCAATTGTGCCAGACGTTTGGTGGGCAAGCATTGCCGTGTGGGAAAAGGATTCCGGCAGGAGCTGCCATTCGGTTTAGTTCGATAGTTCTAAGTATCTGAATTATATACGTAAAATAATTATTCAGAGTTGGCGTGCCAATTGCAGATGAAGATGGGCCGCAAATGTGGCTTGTCGAAAAAATGCAATGGGGGCGATTTTGCTGCCAGTTGGAATGCTCTCGGATGTCTCTGCTGTCGCCATTTCGGCGGCCAGTGCCACTGGTGTTGCCGGCGGTATGGCGCAGTCTGCTGATACCTTCCAGAAGTACCTGGATGCTGATGGCGGGGCCGGCGTTGCATTGTCAGAGAATACAGGCTCGCCGGCCGTTGGTGGTCAGGCGCGCACATGGCAGTTTTCGGCAGAGTCTCTGCGGCAAAAGGGTTCCGATGGTGCGGCGGTGTCCGTCTTGCCGGAGGAAGGGCTTGTTGAGGCAGCTACTGCCGAGTTTGGCGGAGCTTCGCTGTCGCCCGAGGTCAAGGCTCCGATTGGTGGTTTCGATCAGCCTGGGGAGCCAGATGCTGAAAATTCTGCCGGGTTGTCCGACGCGATTGCCGTTGTCGACGGTCCTGCCCTGGCGGCCTTGCAGTCTGCTCCGGTTTTCGGCGGTGCGGGCCCTGATGCGGATGTCGCAATCTCCGGCGGCTTCTCTGAGGCGCCTGTAGGCGTTTCAGGTGCCGAAGCAGGTAGGGGTGCCGCCGGACCAGTCGCTGCCGGGAGCGGTCGTGGCCCGGGCGGATCGGAAACGGGGCAGGCTTCTCCGGTGCAAGGCGCTTCGGGCGTTTCGGGTTCCATCGCCTCTCCTGCATTTCCAATCGGCTCTGTAGTAGAAACTGCCGGTGTCGATGAAACTCAGGCCTCAGCCGGTCTCAAGAGTGATGCTATTGCTTCTGCTGCGCAGGTCCTGAAGTCTGTTGAGCCTGCTGCAGCGGCCGTCGCTGACACTCAATTGCCTAAAGCTGCCGGCAGTGTCGGCTCGAACATGATAATCGAAGGTGGCGAGGCAGCGCTTGCCAGCGGTTCTCCGGTGCAGCAAGTTCCAGATGCGACTGGCAATGCCGCTCGTGAGGCACTCTCGCCCTTGGCTGGGAGAGGCGCCGAGGGTGCATCCGCTCCTCCGCGCTGGAAGACTGATCTTCCCGAACTTTCTCGCTCTGCCAAGATCGGGGCCGACAAGGTCGCAGGTCAAGTTGACGAGGTGAATGCTCGACCCGCGCCGGCTATTTCTTCGGCGGTCTCTGCGCAGGCCAATGTGAGCCTTGCCGAGGCTGCGCCTGTGAGTATGGGGCAGATTGGTCGTCCTGTTGGTTCTGATGTGGCGGAACCGGGCATCGATGCCGGTGAGCTGGTCGCATCACGAGCTGCGCCTTTGCAGGCGGCAAACTCTTCTAATGGACAGATCAGTCGGGCCGGTGTCGCAGGAGGGCAGTCTGCCGCTGCACCGCTCTCCGCTAGTGCTGATGTAACGACGTCTGGCGAGGACGCGATCGCTGGTGCCGTTGCGAAGCCGATGGATGCCGAGCCTGTGGTTAAGCCTGGGGCATTCGGCTCTACAACTGATCCTGGTGCAGTCGATGTCGAGGCTACGGTTGCGCGTGATACAGCACTGACAGGGCAGGTCAGTGGCGGTGCCTCGGCAAACGGTCAGCCGGCGGCTCCGGCAGGTGCTGCCATGTCGCTCGCCGCGGCTGTTGCGGCCCCTGAAGTCATGGAAGCTACCGATGTAGCCGCTGATGGTGACGTATCACTTCAGGTGGAAGCGCGGCCGGCCGGGCGAGTTGAGCTGACATCTTCCGACGCATCTGGGCAAGCGACCGCACAGGCGCGCAGCCATGCCAATGCTGCTGCCGGGCAGGTCGCCGCCGCCATCGCGCGCAACCTTCAGAATGGGCAGACCCGTTTCCAGATGCGCTTTGATCCACCGGAACTCGGTCGCGTCGATATCAACATGAAGGTTGCTGCAGATGGCAGCGTGCATGCGCACATGATCGTCGAGCGGCCTGAGACCCTGGACATGTTCCTCCGCGACCAGAGGGCGCTTGAGCGCGCCCTGGTTACTGCGGGGCTGAACGCGGAGTCCGAGAACTTGCAGTTTTCGCTCAAGCAGGATGGGGGGCAGCAGTCAGCCTTCTCTGGTCAGCAGGACAATCAGCAGCGAACTGCCGGCGGAGATAAATTCTCCGGTGATGAGGCGGATGTTGAAGTCGTAAGCGAAGTCTATCTGCGCACCAGCAATTCAGCGCTGGATATCAGGATCTGATCAATGTGCCATCGACGCTAGCGTCGATTTGGGCAAGGAGTTGAGAGTATGGTTGAAGTCACATCCACATCGTCAGCGAGTTCGAAGTCTGCGTCTCAGGTCGCGAGCACCAGTCTGATCGGCAACTACGATCTCTTCCTTTCACTGCTGACGACCCAGATCCAGAATCAGGATCCTCTCGATCCGCTCGACTCTGCGGAATACACGAACCAGCTGGTTCAATATTCCGCAGTCGAACAGTCGATCCAGACCAACGCATATCTGGAAGAGTTGGTTGCCGCGATGGAAAGCAGCCAGGCATCTTCCTATGTAAGCTACCTCGGGTCGAAGGTGACGGCATCCGGTGCAACGGCAATGTTGTCGGATGGAGAAGCTGCCTGGTCCTATTCGATCGCCGAAGAGGCCTCCGGCACCGTAGAAATCACGAATTCGTCCGGAGCGGTTGTCTACAGCGGCGACGTTACCTTGGCCAAGGGCAGTGGCACCTACACTTGGGACGGAGTGGGAGAGAGCGGCGCTGCCTCGCCGGAGGGAGCCTATACCGTCAAGTTCAAGCTGACGGACAATTCCGGCAATACGGAAAGCGTGACGACCAAGGTAAGCGGTGTCGTGGATCAGGTCGATCTGTCGACGGGCTCCGCATTCCTTCGCGTCGGGGATGTGAAGATCCCGGTTAGTTCGGTGACCAGTGTCACCAGTGTTGGTTAATCCGCCAAATTCGTGCTCCAGTTCAAGTTACTGGAGAATTTCGTCAATTGGCAATCGGTGCGTCGCAGGGTAACCAGTTCGTTAAAGCATTGCAGTATGCGAGGAGATTGGGCGCTAGTTAATGTTATGCGCTGCGGCCTTAATAATTGGGTCCGATTGATGCGCCTTTCATTAATTCATATTCACTAATTCGCGATTTTGTAGTTAATGAAACATGTATTCTTGCTTAGGTAAATTTTAAGCTCATGTGATTACTCTCATACTCAACCTTGGTCATGGTTAGTGTGAGAGTACAATGACCGAACAAATTCGTTCGCGTGTAAAATACGTCATCGGTCCGGACGGCAGTCCTTTGACAATTGCCGATCTGCCGCCGACCTCAACAAAGCGTTGGGTGATCCGCCGAAAGGCCGAAGTGGTCGCCGCTGTGCGCGGTGGGCTTCTGTCACTCGAGGAAGCCTGTCAGCGCTACACGTTGACGGTCGAAGAATTCCTTTCCTGGCAAAGCTCCATCGAAAAGCATGGACTGGCCGGCCTCAGGGCGACCCGGATACAGCAGTATAGAAACTGACCGGGAATCGCATCCGAGACATTTGAGAGCATCCCGATATGCGTCGGGGTGATTGAACGGGGCGGCCTTGAGCCGCCCTTTTTCGTGTTCCGCCGCTCAATCGGTGGAAGACCGCCATTCTACGCCGATGTGCCGTTTCGTAAGCCAGAGTTTTGATGTTCAATTGGTTAACGTGGTCGGCAGTTTTTCCCCATCTGAGTTGCAGAATGCATAAATGAAAATGGCAAGAAACCGCCGTTTGCGTTAATTCGAATTCATGCTGTTAACCACTTGTTAACCTTCTGGGCGGCAGATTTTGCCTATCGGTTAACGAAGTCGTTTCCGACACGGATCCCTTTCGGATCTGAAGTGGGGCAAGAGACGCGGGCGGGCTCAAGTGAACGGACTTGTCGAATTTATCAGGACACTGGGTCCGACCAGAGTTGCTGCCATGGGTGCCGTGGCCGCGATCCTGATCGGGGTGTTTGCATTCATCATCTTCCGTGTTACCGCGCCGCAGATGACCCAGCTCTATTCGGATCTTACACTCGAAGATTCAGGAGCGATCGTTAATCAGCTGGAGTCCCTTGGCGTTCCCTACGAGCTGAAGCGCGACGGCAGCACTGTCCTGGTGCCCGGAGACCAGGTCGCCCGCCTGCGGATGCGGCTGGCTGAAGACGGTCTGCCGACGGGCGGTTCCATCGGCTACGAGATCTTCGACCGGACCGATACGCTTGGTGCCACGAGTTTCGTTCAGAACATCAACAAGCTTCGCGCCATCGAGGGCGAGCTTGCCAGAACGATTTCATCCATCGACCGCATCAACTCCGCACGCGTCCATCTTGTCATCCCAGAACGTGAACTGTTCCAGCGCGATCGCAGGCCGCCTTCTGCATCAATCGTGCTGAAGGTGCGCGGGTCGCTCGGCCCAAGCGAAATTCGCGGCGTTCAGCATCTTGTCGCCACTGCCGTCGATGGTCTTGATCCGGACAGGGTTTCGATTGTCGACGAAACCGGCCGCTTGCTTGTATCGGGGGCGTCGACTGGTGAGGACGGTGTTCTGTCGGCTTCCTTGCAGGAACGCGTCGTCGCAATCGAGTCGCGCCTTCGCAACCAGATCGAGGAAATTCTCAGTAGCGTCGTCGGTCCTGGCCGCGCTCGCGTTCGTGTTGCTGCCGAGGTCGACTTTAACCGTACCACGGAGACCATTGAGACCTTTGATCCTGAAGGGCAGGTGGTGCGTTCCACCCAGACCAAGGAAGAGGCTTCTTCCAGCGTAACCAACCAAAACGAGGTCACCGTCGGCAACCAGTTGCCGAATGCGGATGGTGCCGATGGGCAGAGCGGTGACCGTGATGATTCCAGCCTGACGGAAGAAATCGTCAACTACGAGATCTCGAAGTCCACCAAGACTGAAATCGTCGAGGCTGGCAGGATCAAGCGTTTGTCGGTTGCCGTTCTGGTTGATGGGCTTTACCAGCCTGACGGCGACGGCAAGGTTACATATGCTCCGCGGACCCAGGAAACGCTTGACCGTATCGCTGTCCTCGTGCGTTCCGCGGTCGGCTTCGACCAAGGGCGGGGTGACGTTGTCGAGGTTGTCAATCTGCAGTTCGCCTTGCCGCCGGAAGAAGATCTTTCCGCAGAAGGCGACGGCCTTTTCCAGTTTACCCGCGAAGACATCATGCGCTTTGCCGAACTTGGTGTTCTTCTGCTGATCTCCCTGCTCCTGCTGCTCTTCGTGGTCCGTCCGCTGCTGCGCCGCATCGTAACTCCGGAGGAAAAGGCACCTCAGGAGTTGGTGATCGGGCCTGACGGCATGCTGGTGGCCGAGACAGAAGTGCCTGCCGATGCTTCCGACGACGAGGACGAGTTCCGTATCGAATGGCTTGAGGAAGCGAAGGCACAGGGCGCAATGCAGGCGAGCTCGATTGCCAAGGTTGGTGAGATGATCAGCGAATATCCGTCAGAGGCCGTTACAATCGTTCGCGGCTGGCTTGATGAGGCGGCATAGCGATGGCGGGTGATGCGCTTCAAAAACAGCTGACGGTCTCTGCGGACCAGGAAGAGCGCGAGCTTAAGGGAGCAGAGCGGGCAGCCGTTCTGCTGCTTGCCCTTGGTGAGCAGCATGGCAAGCCGATCTGGGACAAGCTGGACGAAATTGAAGTTCGCCAGGTCTCGGCGGCGATGGCCAACCTGGGGCCAGTCACGCCGACCATGCTGGAAGCGCTATTTGTGGATTTTGTTCGCAAGATCACCTCCAAGGGCGCGTTGACAGGGAACGTTGATGCGACCGAGAGGTTGCTTGCATCCTTCCTGCCGGGCGACCGTGTCAATATCATCATGGAAGAAATTCGTGGTCCGGCCGGCCGCAACATGTGGGAGAAGCTGTCGAACGTTCAGGAGAACGTTCTGGCGAACTATCTCAAGAACGAATATCCGCAGACGGTCGCAGTCGTGCTCTCCAAGATCAATTCCGATCACGCAGCGCGCGTGCTTGGAATTTTGCCCGAAGAGCTCGCGCTGGAGGTCGTCAGCCGCATGCTGCGCATGGACGCGGTGCAGAAGGAAGTTCTGGAGAAGGTCGAGCAGACGCTTCGCGTGGAGTTCATGTCAAATCTGACGAATACCTCCCGCCGCGACAGTCATGAGATGATGGCGGACATCTTCAACAATTTCGACCGCCAGACTGAGGCGCGGTTTCTGGCTGCCCTGGAAGAGGAAAACCGCGAAGCGGCAGATCGCATCAAGACGCTGATGTTCACTTTCGACGACCTGATGAAGCTGGATGCGGCGAGCTGTCAAACGCTCTTGCGCAATGTCGAGAAGGATCGCTTGGCGATCGCGCTCAAGGGGTCGACCGACGCTGCGCGCGACTTCTTCTTCGGCAACATGTCATCTCGTGCGGCAAAGCTCTTGCAGGACGACATGGAGGCCCTGGGTCCTGTCCGGTTGCGCGACGTGGATGAAGCTCAGACCGGCATGGTCAACACCGCCAAGGATCTCGCGGCCAAGGGCGAAATCATGATCTCCAAGTCCAAGAGTGATGACGAGATTATCTACTGATGATGCAGGAACACACACTCTCCAAAGCTAAAGGCACTATGCGGAACCCGTCAAAATTCCTGTTCAATATGGATTTCTCCGAGCCCGAGGAGCCTGAAGTAGAGGCGCCGGTCGAGCCGGAAATCCCGATGATGCCGGTGTCCGAGCATGAGGCCTTGCTTGCGGCAGCTAAAAAGGCCGCCTTTGAAGAGGGGCGCGCTGAAGCGTTGAAAGACCTGCAGGGAACGCAGGAAAAGCTGCTGACTGACGAGGTGCAGCGACTTGCCGGAGCAGTCGGACATGTCCTCGAGCAACTGGATGAGGAACGTTCGGACCAGGAGAAGGATGCCATCAGTCTGGCCTTTCTCGTTGCGCGCCGGCTTTGCGCACATCTCCTGGCACGTCAGCCGCTGGCAGAAACCGTTGCGTTGGTTTCGGAATGCCTCGGGCCATTGCGCCGTGCTCCGCACCTGGTGATCCGGATTGCCGCCAAGGACGTCGAGGCACTTAAAAAGCGGATCGACCCGATCGTGCATGAAAAAGGCTTCGAGGGACGCCTGGTCATCCTTGGCGAGCCGGACATAGCGCGTGGGGATTGCCGCATAGAATGGGCGGATGGCGGCATACTCAGGGATCGCAAAGCGCTCGAGCAACGGATCGACGCGAGCATTCGCACATATCTGCAGGTTCGATCGAACAAATCGGCGACCGTGCCGACTGCCGCTACGGAAACGCCTTCAAAGGAAGCTGAAGAATGAGCAACGAGGAAGACGCAGGTATTCCGCTTGACGAACTGGAGGCTCCTTCCCGCAAGGATGTTGAGGGCCATGAAACACATGGGCCGCAGTCCGCTGCGGATCTGGAAGCGGTCTTCGATGTTCCGGTGCGGATCTCCGCCGTGCTCGGTCACTCGAAGATGCATGTGGCCGAACTCCTGAAACTTGCTTCAGGCACGGTGCTGGAGCTCGATCGCAAGGTCGGTGAAGCAATTGATATTTATGTCAATGACAGACTGGTTGCCCGTGGGGAAGTCGTTCTGGTCGAGGACAAGCTCGGTGTCACGATGACTGAAATCATCAAGACTGACCGCTAATAACAGGAAACGGTCATGAGACTGCTGATTGTAGGAACCCTAGGCGGGCAGCTGACGACCGCATCACAAATCGCCATGCAACGCGGCGCTCAGGTCATGCAGGCCGACAGCACCGAGAGCGCGATGAAGGTTCTGCGCTCGGGCCGCGGAGCGGACCTTCTGATGGTCGATGTCAATCTGGACATCGCTGGCCTTCTGGCCAAGCTTCAGAGCGAACGCGTTCATGTTCCGGTTGTCGCCTGCGGTGTCGAAACCGATGCCCAGGCAGCAGTTTCGGCAATTCGCGCAGGGGCAAAGGAATATATCCCGCTTCCGCCAGATCCGGAGATGATCGCAGCGGTTCTGGCAGCTGTCGCCCAGGAACGCGGCGATCTCATTTATCGTGACGATGCAATGGCGGCCGTCGTTCGTCTTGCGGAACAGGTTGCGCCTTCCGACGCTTCGGTGCTGATCACAGGCGAGTCCGGAACGGGCAAGGAGGTCATTGCACGCCACGTTCACAAGTCGTCCAATCGTGCCAGCAAGCCGTTCATCTCGATCAACTGTGCGGCTATTCCGGAGCATCTTCTGGAATCCGAACTCTTCGGTCATGAGAAGGGTGCGTTCACCGGAGCTGTCGCGCGTCGTATCGGTAAGTTCGAGGAAGCGGACGGCGGGACACTTTTGCTCGATGAAATTTCGGAAATGGATGTGCGGCTTCAGGCCAAGCTGCTGCGCGCCATTCAGGAGCGGGTCATTGACCGCGTCGGAGGCACTCGTCCGGTTCCGGTCAATATCCGTATTCTGGCGACATCCAACCGGGATCTGGCCGAGAGCGTTCGGCAGGGAGTGTTTCGCGAAGACCTCCTGTTCCGCCTCAATGTCGTGAATCTGAAGTTGCCGCCGCTGCGCGAGCGTCCTGCCGATATCCTTGAACTGGCCCGGTTCTTCGTCGAGCACTATGCCGAGGCAAACGGCGTTCCGGTGCGGCCCCTTTCGGTAGATGCAAGGCAGGCCCTAACGGTCAACCCGTGGCCGGGGAATGTGCGCGAACTCGAAAACACCATGCATCGTGCCGTTCTGCTCGCACATGGGGACGAAATTGGCGTCGAAGCCATCCGGATGCCGGACGGTAGCCCAATTACCGTTTCGCGAGGTCCGGCGGAACGCGCCGCGCAAGCGGCAGAAGCCATATCCCGATCGTTTGTCGGGCGTACTGTTGCCGATGTCGAGCGAGATCTGATCCTGGATACGCTGGATCATTGTCTTGGCAACCGAACGCATGCTGCAAAGATTTTGGGTATCTCAATTCGGACGCTGCGCAACAAGCTGAATCAATATACGGATGAAGGTGTGAGGGTGCCTGGGCCCGGCGAAGCGCGTGCCTCGATGTAGGACGAGCTGACGCGTTGAGCTTGGCTAGGAATTGTTGAAGGTCAGAGGATCTGAATGTCGGACACGACGGCGGAAAACGGTCAGACTACCGGGCAGGCGCAGGGGGGTAATGTTCCCGCGCCGGCAGGCGGCGTCGGCTTTCCGTCGGCCGCAGACATCATTACGGCGCTGAAGCGCGGCGATACGGGGCTTGCCGTCGGCGTTCTGGTTATCCTGACGCTGATGATCCTGCCGATGCCGCCGATGATGCTGGACATGTTCCTGGCGGTGTCGATCATCTTCTCGGTCCTGATCCTCATGACCGGGCTATTCATTCAAAAACCTCTCGAGTTTTCCTCTTTCCCGACCGTGCTTCTGATTGCGACGATGCTTCGTCTGGGTCTGAACATTTCCTCGACCCGCCTGATCCTTGCCAACGGCCATGAAGGCACGTCTGCTGCGGGGAGTGTGATTGAGTCGTTCGGCAATCTCGTCATGGGTGGCAATTTCGTCATCGGGATTATCGTTTTCGCGATCCTGGTGATCGTGAACTTTGTCGTCATCACCAAGGGCTCCGGCCGTATTGCGGAAGTTGCTGCCCGCTTTACCCTGGACGCCATGCCCGGCAAGCAGATGGCTATCGATGCGGATCTCTCTGCGGGGCTCATAGATGAGGCAGAGGCCCGCCAGAGGCGCAGAAACCTGGAAGACGAAAGCTCGTTCTTCGGTGCCATGGATGGTGCCTCTAAGTTTGTGCGCGGTGATGCGATCGCGGGTCTTCTGATCACGTTCATCAACATTCTAGGCGGCATTTTCATCGGCGTTGCGCAGATGGAGCTGTCCTTCTCCGAAGCTGCCAACAATTACACGCTGCTCACGATTGGTGACGGCCTCGTATCTCAGATTCCGGCCCTGATCGTGTCGACAGCGGCAGGCCTTCTGGTGTCCAAGGCAGGTGTGCAGGGAGCCGCCGACAAGGCGCTGGCTACCCAGTTCACCGGATACCCGAAGGCGCTGGGGATGTCCGGCGCCGTGATGGCGATCCTCGCATTCATGCCGGGCATGCCGATGATCCCCTTCATGGGGCTTGCCGGTGTTGCGGGGTGGCTCGCCTTCCAGGCCGGAAACAAGAAGAAGGAAGTGGCGGCGCAGGCGCTGCAGAAACAGGCAATCGAGGCAGCGCCCAAACCGGCTCCGGAGCCTCCGATCACCGATGCTCTGAAGATGGACGAGCTTCGTATCGAACTGGGTTACGCGCTGTTGCCGTTGATCAATGGTCGCGACCAGAGCGGCAGCGACCAGCTGACTGATCAGATCAAGGCGCTGAGAAGACAGATCGCCAGCGACATGGGTGTCATCATGCCGCCGGTGCGCATCCTCGACAATATCCAGCTTGGCGCGAACGACTACATCATCAAGGTCAAGGAAGTGGAGGCCGGCCGGGGCACTCTCTATCCGAACCATTTCATGGTGATGGATCCGAGCGGCGGGCAGGTCAAGTTGCCCGGCACGCATACGACAGAACCAACTTTCGGTTTGCCCGCAACCTGGGTCGAGGCGCAATATCGCGAGGACGCATCCCTGCGTGGCTACACGGTCGTCGACCCGGCGACTGTCCTTTCGACGCACCTCACTGAGACGATCAAGGCCAATGTCAGCGAATTGCTGACCTACGGCGATGTCCAGAAGCTGCTGAAAGAACTCAAGGGCGAGCAGGCCAAGCTCGTGGACGACCTCATTCCGTCGCAGATCACCGTGTCTGGCGTTCAGCGCATTTTGCAGGCACTGCTGTCGGAGCGCGTCTCTGTTCGTGATCTCGGCTCCATTCTGGAGGGTGTCTCGGAAGCGACCGGGATGACGCGCAACACCAATACGATTGCCGAGCACGTCCGCAGCCGGCTCGGGCGCCAGATCTGCGCTGCCAATCTGGCACCCGGTGGATATCTGCCCCTCGTTGCGCTCTCACCACAGTGGGAGCAGGCCTTCATTGAAAGTATCGTGGGCGAAGGTGACGACCGGCAACTGGCCATGCAGCCGAGCAAGCTTCAGGAATTTGTCGGAAAGGTTCGCGACGCATTCGAGGCCGCCGCGCAGCAGGGCGAGGTTCCCGTGCTGTTGACCTCTCCTCAGTCGCGGCCGTTCGTGCGCTCGATTGTCGAGCGCTTCCGCGCCCACACAACGGTCATGAGCCAGGGCGAAGTGCATCCTCGCGTTAAGCTGAAGACCATCGGATCAATCTAGCGGAAATAGTTGTTCTCAGACGAGAACGTTGATGCGCGACATTACCGCTGTGTTGCTTGCATAGGGCGAACCTGAATTCTGGTTCTGCAAAACGAGTGACGTGGCGGAGCGGGAAGCCTGCGTGCTGATCACGGCGAAACTGTTCGCGATGTTACGCAGCTGCTGAGACTTGTTGATCGCATTGGATCGCTTGCTTGCCCAAGCCTTGTTGTAGTCGGACCACGTCGACTTGCGGTTGGAGCGCGTATTGTAGTCGCGCTGGACGTAATTTCCGACTTTCGGCATGGGCGCATCTTTCCTGGATACCCTTTAAGAGATGTCAGATCAGGATTAACGAACCGTTAATTTTCCGCAATTTGCATAAGGGGTTGGCCGAGCTTCAACTGGCTGCTATTCCGCCTTTGAATGATCGATCCGACGGAGGTTTCATGGCGCCGGTAGAGCTCAATCTCAATGGCTACACCGACTTGCCCAAGGGCAAGGTGGCATATGTCGTCACCTATCTGGAAATGCCGCAGAAGCCCGACGTTGGCGCTTCGGAACGCTCCGACATTGCGTTTGAGCGCTGGGAGGACCCCTCGCGCGATGAATTCCGCGCACTGTTCCGCGAAATCGGGGAGGACTGGCTATGGTACTCGCGTCTGACCATTTCTGATGAGAAACTGGACGGGCTACTGAATGACCCCCATCGTCAGATCTATGCGCCAATCGTCAACGGGCGACGGGTGGGACTTCTGGAACTCAACTTCCGGAGCCGCGAGAACGTGGAGATTTCGTTCTTCGGTCTGGTGCCGAGCACTGTCGGCGGCGGTGTGGGACGGTGGATGATGGCAAAAGCAATGGAGCTTGCCTGGTCGCATGCGGAAACCAGACGCGTCTGGCTCCACACATGCACGGGTGACAGCCCGCAGGCGATCCACTTCTATCAGTCTTGTGGCTTCCGGCCTTTCAAACGTGCCATTGAGGTAATGGACGATCCACGCCTTTCAGGGCACGTGCCGATGGATAAGGGGCGCCACGTTCCGCTTATTGCCTAGGGCACTGAACTGATCAGGCAGAAGCCGATATCCGGTCGGGAAACGCCTTGGCAATAGCCTGTTGGCTCGCATCCACCACGCCGCGCTCTGTTATCAGTCCTGTCACGAGTCGGGCAGGTGTGACATCGAATGCTGGATTTGCAACATTCGATCCGTCCGCAACGATATCGACAGTCTCGATCGAGCCGGATTTTGTACGGCCCGTAAGCGAACTGACCTCTGCTCCTGAGCGTTCCTCTATCGGGATTTCGTTCAGGCCATCGGTGAGCGTGAAGTCGATCGTCGGGGAAGGAAGCGCGACGTAGAACGGTATACCGCAGTCCCTCGCGGCAAGGGCCTTGAGATAGGTCCCGATCTTGTTGCACACGTCGCCACTTGCAGTCGTCCGGTCTGTGCCGACGATCACCATGTCCACCTCGCCACGCTGCATAAGGTGGCCTCCGGCATTGTCCACGATGACCGTGTGCGGCACGCCATGGTGACCAAGCTCCCAGGCTGTAAGGAAGGCGCCTTGGTTGCGCGGGCGTGTCTCGTCGACCCAGACATGGACTGGAATCCCGCCATCGTGGGACATGTAGATCGGAGCAGTTGCGGTTCCCCAGTCTACGGTCGCAAGCCATCCGGCATTGCAATGGGTCAGGATGTTGACCTTTTCGCCCGGCTTCTTGGTGCGTGCGATATTGGCGATGATCTCCGACCCGTGCAGGCCGATTGCCATGTTGATTGCAATGTCTTCGTCGCAGACATCGCTTGCCAGCTTGTATGCGGCTGCAACACGATCCTTTTCGTCAACGGTCAGCAAGGCTTTTCGAACCCGGTCGAGCGCCCAGCGCAGGTTCACAGCGGTCGGACGAGTTGCCAACAGAAGGCTGTAGGCGCTCATCAGGGCGTCATCGCTGGTGTCCGCTCGCATCGCAAGGGCAACACCGTAGGCTGCCGTCGCACCGATTAGCGGCGCGCCACGGACCTGCATGACGCGAATCGCATGCGCAGCGTCCTCCACCGTCTTGAGCGTTGTCGTGGTGAATACGTGCGGAAAACGCGTCTGGTCTATGATTTCAACATCTTGACCGGTGTCTGCGGTCCAAATTGTGCGATATCGCTGACCATTCACATTCATGACAAGTCAATTCCCTTCGGGGTTGCATTTTTTATTGTTACTTCCTGCATAACTCATCGTTGTCCATGCTGCCACCAGCAAGTTGCTGGATCGGGCCGTTTAAATACCTTAATATTCATTAACCAAATTTGCTGGAATGCCGGTGGATGAACGCAACTGCGGGCTTGGCTGCGGTTTCGTAAAGGTAAGAATTGCTTAAGATTATTCTTAACGCGATGCGTCAAAGGTAAACGGAGCCTGAAACCATGTCTGAAATGCAGGACAACGTGGTGCCTCACACCCGTGTGCGCTCCCTTCGGGAAGCGATCCGGAAGGTGCAGCTCGGTGAGGTGGAACGCTCCGACGTGGTCGTCGAGCTTCAGGATACCGAGCGGGCGCGACTGGAGATGCTGTCCGATGAGATGAAGGATGTCTTCAAGGAGATCCCGGAAGACGACGATCAGTTCACCCTTCAGATCGTGCCAGGCACGACGCCACGCCTGTGGATCGATGTCACCAGTCATGTCGTTGTCGGCGGAGACCGGAAGACCTACAGGTTCCTGAAGGATACCCGCTTCGGGCGCACGGTCCTCCTGGAAACGGCCGAAATCGACGATATGGCCGACTGTCTGACCGAATACATCGCCGAGCGAATCCTGGAGCGTGAGAAGGCCCTCGAAGGAGATTGGCTGAACCAGCGGCTTCAGGACGGAGAAACCAAGGTAAAGGCCGCGAGAAAATCGCAAGCCTGGCACCCGGTGCTTCTGTTCATGATTGCGTTCATTGTTGGCATGCTGGCAGGCATCGGCGGCCTTGTCGCCTATGCCTGGTTTGCCAACCCGCTTTGAGCCGCTGTTTCTGCGCGAACCAATCCGAAGAATAATCAGGAAGGGATGACAATTGCCTCGTTGGCAATTGTCGATATGGCTTCTCCCGACGTCGTGAAGCCTCGCTCTGTCAATCTGCAGCTCCATTCCCCGTTCTCACGATCGATGGAAAAGAGGTTGTACCGGGCGCCTGGTTTCTTGCCGCCGGGGGCGTTTGTCGCCGAGGGTACGCCAATCACGGGAACCGGCCCGGTAGGTCCCTCGATGTGCGCGCGGCTATCGATATGCGTGTGTCCGTGGAGCACCAGTTCGGCTCCGGCCTTCTTGATCACCGCGCGAACCCGGGAAGCATCTGACAGGCGCTTGTGCCAGTGGGTGGCATTCCTGAAGGGGGGATGATGGATCATCACAACCCGGAACAGGTTCTGCTTGCCCAGGTCTTCGAGCGTTGCTCTCAAGCGTTTCGCCTGGGCACTGCCGACACGACCGGTCGCAAACCAGGGGCCTGATGCCCGGGCGGTGGAGACGCCAACGATCGCTATGTCGCCGCGTCGCCTGACGTAGGGAAAGGTTGGCTGGGCGCCGGTCTCTGACCCGGCTTTGGTCTCGTCACCGGTCATGTAGTCCGCCCACGCCTCGCGAGCCTTCTTCAGCGCGCCAGGAACGTAGGCATCGTGATTGCCGGGAACGACGGAAACAAAATCGCTTGGACCTACTTCTTCGAGCCAGTCGCGAGCACCGATGATTTCAAGGGGAAGCGCGATGTTGACCAGGTCGCCGGTGACAGCGATATGGTCCGGCGACTGGGCCTTCATATCAGCAACAAGCTGTTCGAGATGGTTACCTCCCATCGCTCCGGAACGGTTGCGACGCCAATTGAGGTAGCCGAGAATTCTCTTTGAAAACAGCTGGATAAGCTTGGGGTCCGGTAGCGGTCCCAAGTGTGGATCTGACAGGTGGGCAAGTCTAAGCATGGGAGGGCATCATCTAGGCAAAAGGAAAGACGTCAAGTGAAAACGCCCAAATGCCCGAATGGTGCCCTGCGACATGCAAAAAGTGGCAAGAAATGCCATCCGGCCGGGATCAAATGATCCCAAAGCAGGGAACTCAGTTGCTGGAGAACGTCGTGAGAGCTGCGGCGACCCGGGGGTTGCTGAGATCCACGGCCGGCTTCCACTGGAATGCACGACGGCGACGACGGCTCGTGAGATATGCGCGGAACATGTTGATTACTCTTTGATTTCGCCTGCACCCAATGCGCGGGCTGATCTGTCATGTGCCTGAAATTTGTTCAGGGTGCGCAAAACATATGCAATTCCTTCGAAATGAGTAGTGGTGTTATCGGTGGGACTGCATTGCGTCGGTTGCATAGCTGAGCCAAACGCGATTGATCCCGCGCGGCCGGTCGGTGATAAGGAAAACATGCTGAAAGCGCTGTCATTTCTTCCCAAGCCGGTGGTCCGGTACCTCGTCCAGCTGGTTGCACTGTTTCGGAACCCTTACGTGCTTGGCGTGCGCGTCCTGGTACGTGATGAAGACGGCTGCGTTCTGCTCGTTCGGCACAGCTATCTGGCCGGTTGGTACCTGCCGGGCGGGGGCGTCGATGGCGGAGAGGTCATGGCCGACGCGGCCGTGCGCGAGTTGCGCGAAGAGGTTGGCATCGAGGCCGGGTCGGCTCCCCGGCTTGTCGGCATCTATCTGAACCGAAAGGGCCTCGGGCGAGACCATATCGGTCTCTTCGAAGTTGCAAGCTGGGAAAAGGGGCAGGGCTTTCGCAAGCCGAATGCCGAGATTGCCGAAGCGCGTTTCTTCAGTCTCGATTCGTTGCCGCGAGACGCCTCACCTGCGACGGTGAGGCGTCTCTACGAACTTCAGCAAGGAACGCTCGGGAGTGGCGGCGACGGCTACTGGTAGCCGTTACGCGGCCTGTTGCAATGCATCCCTGTCGTGTGCCCGCAAGAAATCCAGATCAGGTCCGACCGGAATGACACCAGTCGGGTTGATGGTCTTGTGGGAGCCATAATAGTGCTCCTTGGCGACGTCGAGTTTGAACGTGTCGGCGACACCAGGCACCTGGTACAGCTCGCGCAGATAGTTCGAAAGGTTCGGATAGTCTTCAATTCGACGGATGTTGCACTTGAAGTGGCCGAAATAGACAGCGTCGAACCTGACCAACGTTGTGAAAAGGCGCCAGTCGGCTTCTGTCAGGCGATCCCCCGCCAGGTAGCGGTTCTTGCCCAAAAGTTGCTCCAGTGCGTCAAGCTCCTTGAAGAGGGCGACAACTGCCTCCTGGTAGGCTTCCTGTGTTGTGGCAAAACCTGCCTTGTAAACCCCATTGTTGACCGCGCCATAGACCCGTTCGTTGATTTCCTCGATACGGTCCCGGTAGGCCTCCGGGTAGAAGTCGACAGTGGAACCGGTCAGACCATCGAACGCGCTGTTGAACATGCGGATGATTTCTGACGACTCATTCGAAACGATCGTTTCGCTCTGCTTGTCCCACAGCACCGGAACAACGACGCGACCGGAGTAATCGGACATGGCCTTGGTGTAGACCTGCCAGAGAAAACCCTTTCCGTTTACCGGATCGGGCTTGTCGAATGTCCAACCGTTTTCGAGCATCAAGGGCTCAACGGCGGTCACGTCGATAATCTCCTCCAATCCCTTGAGCTTTCTGAAGATCAGGGTGCGATGGGCCCAAGGGCAGGCATAGGAAACATACAGATGATAGCGGCCGGCCTCGGCCTTGAAGCCAGCGTCCCCGGACGGTCCCGTGCTGCCGTCACTTGTGACCCAATTGCGAAATGCTGATTCGGTGCGCTTGAACCTGCCGCCGGTCTTTTTCGTGTCGTACCATTGGTCTTTCCATTCGCCGTCGACCAGAAGTCCCATAATCATCTCCTTTGCTGCTCCATGACACTTAGTGCCGGAAGGCAGTGGTTGCATCTGTCGGCCCTCTGGAAACACCGTTCAACGTGATTGGACGGTCCATCGGGATTTGAGTTCAATTGATCAACGAAAAAAGGCGCTGGACGTTTCATTTGTCGTCTGTTATCCGACATTTACTGCCTCGTTTTGGGGCGCTTGAACCTGAGACTCGTTTTCATGACGACTGGTCTGACATTGCGACGACGAAGCAACCGACGAGAATTTTCTCGCCTGTTTTCGCGCGCCTGACCGGACCTTTCTCTCTTGTTCTTTCATGGTCCCGGCTGCGCTCTGCACCGCTTTGACTTTTCAGGACCATGACGATGAAGCCGATCAACTGGTTTATCCGGACAGAAGAAACTGCCGACGCTGCGGATATCGATGCCTTGCAGGCAGAAGCCTTCGGGCCGGGGCGTTTTGCCAAGACAGCTTTCAAGATCCGTGAAGGCGTGCCCCAGGATCCCGCGCTTTGCTTTGTGGGTTTGAACGGCGGAGAGCTTGCAGGCTCAGTCCGCCTGACCCCGATCATGATCGGAGAAACGCCCGGAATGCTGCTCGGTCCCCTGACCGTTGCTCCGGCATACAAGAATCGCGGTCTCGGCAAGGCCCTTCTGCGCACGGCTCTGGACGTTGCCGAAAGCCGTGGTGAGACGGCTGTCCTGCTCGTTGGTGACGCGCCATATTATGGTCCCGCCGGATTTGCTCCGGTGCCGCTCGGACAAATCACGTTGCCCGGTCCTGTCGACCCGGCGCGGCTACTCGTCGCGACCCTGAACGGGACTGACATGCCACGTGGAATGGTTACAGGCGGCCGCCGGGCCTGAGGCGGGGCCTCAGCGCCCTTCGCGGAACCAGGTCAGCGACACGAGGCCGAGAAGCAGCGCCAGGCCCAGAAGACCTGCGAGCAGTGGATAGCGGTCCACTCCGTTCAGTACGCTGGCATCCGTCGTCTTGAGTCCGATCCAGCCATTGCCCGCATACTGCGAGGCGCTCCTGAGTGGGACGACCCGAGGAACAGTGGTTTCTCCCCCGACGTCCTTCAGCCGAAGCGACTGGCCGCCGGTCTGTGCGGAAAACGACGCCAGCTTGTCGGTTGTCGAAAGGACTTCCGTGTATTCCCGGGGGTTCTGGGGACCGACATGAATCAGGGCCTTTTTGTCACCTTCGGAAACCGTGAAAAGGCCCGTCTCGGTGGTTGGGGTGCTGCCTCGCCACAATCCGGGCTCGGCTTCGGTCATCACCAGATTGGTCTGGGTCCCCGATGGCGAAGAAACCACAACATCGCCGATCGTGTCTTCAAGCGTCTGACGCTCGGCGATCAATTCCGGTCCGCGCATTGAAACACGCAAGGCTTCTTCTTCGAGATCCGGCTCCTGCATCAGCCAATGGCCCAGCCTCCTTAGCAGCGGCACGTGGGGGCCACCGCCTTCGAAACCGCGCGCCCAGAGCCAGACGTGGTCAGACAGAAGCAGGGCGACCCTGCCTTCGCCTTCCCGGTTGAGCACGAGGAGCGGTTTGTCATTCGGGCCGTTCATGAGGGTTTGGCCGGCGTCGATTTCAGTTTCTACAAGCCGGAACCAGCGGCTCCATGCGGGCGGGTCCTGACGGGCACCAGGCAGTCCTCGCGTTACAGGATGACGATTGCCGACGCTCGCCAAGGTCGCGTGGAACGGCTCTTCAAGGATTGCCCCGGTCGGCCGGGCCGGAAGGATCTGGGCAAGAGGAGTGCGATAGAGGCTGCCCGCTTCTGCATAGTCCGGGCCTCCGGCGAGGAGTACGGCGCCTCCGTTTTGAACGTAGCGGGCGATGTTATCGAAATAGAGCATCGGCAATACGCCGCGGCGAACATAGCGGTCGAAGATGATCAGGTCGAACTCGTCGATCTTCACCGAAAACAGCTCGCGAGTTGGGAACGCGATCAGAGACAGCTGATTGATCGGCGTTCCGTCCTGTTTTTCAGGGGGGCGAAGGATCGTGAAATGCACGAGGTCGACCGAGGCATCCGATTTCAGGAGGTTCCGCCAGGTACGTTCACCTGCATGGGGCGAACCGGAGACAAGCAGAACGCGGAGGTTTTCGCGGATGCCGTCGATGGTAACGACAACCCGGTTGTTCAGGTCTGTAAGCTCACCGGCGAGACTGTCCACCTCGAATTCGAAGATGTTGTCTCCGCCGTGCACGATCTCGACCGGAATGTCGATCGTTTGCCCGATACCGACGGGACGTTCGCTGACGAGATTGCCGTCGCGGCGCACACGCACTGCAACTCGGGCCGACGGGCTTGTCCCCGAACCCTGGTCAACGACGAGGATCGAAACCACCTGCTCTGAACCAACGAGTCCGAAGCGAGGTGCCTTGTGCAGAACGAGGCGGCGGTCGGTTTCGTCCGCAGTTCCGGTTACAAGGCCGTGGACCGGAGCGTTGAAGCCGAGGGCATTTGCCTGTTCAGGGATGTCGTGGATCTGGCCGTCGGTGAGCATGATCGCACCGCCGACCCGGTCAGGTGGAACGTCCGAAAGGCCGTTGACGAGGCTCTGAAACAGTTCCGTGCCATTGCCCTGACCGGCGTTCCGGCTTTCCAGAACACGTACCTCGAAACCGGGCAGGGCCTCCAGTCGCTCCTGCAGGATTTCCAGCGCGCGATTGGTGGTTTCCGAGCGATCGTCCAGAAGCTGGCTCTGACTGCGGTCTGCGACGATCGCGACAACGCTGCTCAGCGGCTCGCGGTTTTCGCGCTCCAGCGCGGGATTGGCGAGCGCGAAGGCGACGAGCGCCATGGCCAATGTGCGAAGCGGCCAGCCGCGCAGCTTCATCAGGCCGGTGATCAGAGCGACAGCCACCGTGAAGGCGGCGGCAAGGCCAAGTGCCCACAGGGGAATGAGAGGATCAAAGGAGACAGACCAGATCATGACAGCATGCCGCTCCTCATCATTGTCCCAGACGTTCCAGCAGGGCCGGAATATGCACCTGGTCCGCCTTGTAGTTGCCGGTCAGCGTATACATCACGATGTTGACGCCGGAGCGGAACGCGTAATCCCTTTGCACAGCATCATCGGGCACTGTCGGGAACATGAAGCTGCCGCCTTCATCGATCGCCCAGGCTGCGGCGAAATCGTTGCCGGTGATTATGATCGGCGAAACACCGTCTCCAGCCCGAACCGGGCGTCCGGAGCCTGCTGCCACGGGTTCAAGGCTTTCGACCCACAGTGGGCTCGTGTTGTAGCGGCCGGGGAATGTGTCGAGGATATAGAAAGCCTTGGTAAGCACGTGGTCAGTTGGTACCGGCTCTAGCGGTGGAATATCGAGGTCTTCGAGGATTTCGCGGAGCTTGATTGTCGCCGGGGTCGAGCCGAAGCCAAGCGTCGAGCTGGTGATGTGGTCGCGCGTGTCGAACAGGATCGTTCCACCATTGCGCATGAAGGTGTCAATGCGGGCCATGGTGCTTTCTGTCGGCTTGTCGGCAGAAGGGTCGATAGGCCAGTAAAGGAGCGAGTAGAAGGCCAGCTCGTCGCTGGCGATGTCCACTCCGATCGGATTGCCGGGTTCAAGGGCGGTCCGCTCTTTAAGAAACTGCGAAAGTCCGGAAAGTCCGGCGGCACTCGCATCGTCAATGTCGGGAGCACCGGTCAGGACATATGCAAGGTGTGTCTGCAGCGTTGCCTCTAGCGCCCGCAGGTCGTCCTGCGTGGTCTGCGCCGATGCATGGTCTGGCCCGAGGAGCGCAATGGCAAGGGTCGGAACCATCAGCGAGGCCGCCATTCGCCTCATGCGCAGGCGGCTGAGACCGCCAGCCATCAGGATGACAGCCAAGGCGTCAAGCAGGAGGAGGGCGAAGGCAACTGCGAAGGCCGTCGCCTTTAGGTCCGTGCTGGCATTGCTGGGATAAGGCCGCAGGTCGGCTGTTCCCTCGAACACGGCTGTATCAAGTCTCAGCAGTTCCGCATCACTGTTCAACAGGTTCAGGGCGCGGAAGCCGTCTTCGGTTCCGTAAAGGCCTGGTGGTGTCTTGCGACTGGACCGACTCTCGGAAAACGCAGAAACCGTTATCGGCGCGACATCCGAAGTCGGTGAAATGAAGCGCCCGTACCCGTCAATCAGGCGCAGCGGGGGCAATACGCTTTGAACCGCGGCATTGGCGGTGCCCGCTCCGCTTTCGCCCGTCGGCATGGCAGCATTTGAGATGGACAGAATGCTACGCAGCATATCGATAAAGACACCGGAAATCGGAAGGTTGGACCAGGCCGAGTCCGCGGAGACATGGAACAGAACGATCGTGCCACGTCCACGCCGGGCGGCGGTGACCAGCGGAGTGCCGTCTTCCAGCATCGCCCAGGTTCTGTCGGGCAGGTCGGCAGTTGGTTCTGCGAGAACCTGCCGACTTACGGTAACATCGTTCGGAATCTTCAAGGATGCGAAGGGAGAGGCTTCCGAGAAGGCCGTCAGCTTCTGTGGCTGTTCCCAGGACAGGCTGCCGCCAAGCGAGCGATCGCCTGAGCGCAGAGACACCGGAATGAGCGTGTCCGTTCCACCGGCGGTGCGCGGACCGGCGAAGCGCACGAGTGTGCCTCCGTTTTCGATCCAGTCCGAGAGGCTGACTTCGGCGGCTTCCGGGAGGCGTCCGACATCTGCCAGCATAACTATCGAAAGGCCTTCTTCCAGCAAGGCAGGAATCGCAGCGCCGAGATCGGCATCCTTGGGTATGCGCAGGTCCGAGAAGGGGCTTAGCGCGCGTTGCAGATAATAAAGCGGTGAAAGCAAGGGTTGGGCGAGATCGCCGCCCCCGCCCGAGACAAGTCCGACCGTTCGCCGGCGCCAGTTTTCG
Source organism: Roseibium sp. (assembly GCF_048261595.1). GTDB lineage: Bacteria > Pseudomonadota > Alphaproteobacteria > Rhizobiales > Stappiaceae > Roseibium. The sequence continues at coordinate 395,768 of NZ_JBLXFW010000002.1, read as the reverse complement.
TCGACAAGCTGCACCGCGCCTGCCGAATTTTCATTGAGGATCTCGACCCGGGCGATATCGTTTCGAAGTTCGCTCGGCAACTCGAAGCGGGCATCCGCAGCGGTTGCATCTTCCTCGAAGACTGCGTCCGTGCGGCCCAGAACAAGTCCTTTCCGGTCAAGCGCCTGAAGTGCCGTCGCACGCCGTGTTTCGTCCGGATGCCGGACCACCGTCACCGACAAGGACTCAGCGTCGTTGGATAGGTTCTTGAGGCCGAAGGGGGAGCCATCACCGGTAAAAACGGTGACGGGAGCAGCTCCGGCAAGTGCGGCAAGGTCTTTCTGGAATGGGCTGGCGTCCGACATTTGGGTGCCATCCGACAGCCAGACTATAGCACTCGGGGGTGTCTCGGCTGCGGCCTTGCGCAGGCCGATTGTCAACTCTGCGCGGTCGGCGGCCCAAGGGCGTGGCTCCAGAACACGTAGCACATCGCGCGCAGCTGCGGCACTTGTCGGTGTCAGGGTTTGCGAAGGGCCATCGGCGGTTGCCGCAAACAGGACAGGCTGACCGGAATTTTCAGCGTCCGACAAGAGCCGTTCGGCCGTGTTGACCTGGGTCTCCCAGCCGCTTGCGGAGGTCCAGCCATTATCAAGGATGACCCAGATCGTACCGGATCCGGTTTCCACGGCGCGCGTCGGTTTCCATACAGGGCCGGCGAGCGCAATGATCAGCAGAGCTGCAAGCGCGAGGCGCAGCAGCGTCAGCCACCAGGGACTATGCTGGGGTGTCTCTTCGTGCTTTTCGATCTCGAGCAGAAGCCGCGTCGGAGGAAAATCAATTTCACGCGGCCTTGGGGGCGTCATCCTCAGCAGCCACCATATCGCCGGGAGCGACAGGAGCGCTGCCAGGATCCATGGCGAGGTAAAGGCGAGGGGAAAAAGGCCTCCCATGGGTTACGAATCTCCCTTTGCCAGTGCTTCGGCACTTCCCGAAAGGGCGCTGTGCAATACCAGTAACGGTTCCGCAGGTGCCCTGTCGGTGTGGTGCAGAACGTATGTCCAGCCTGCCCGACGGGCGATGTCGCGTATTTCCGCCCGGTGCCGCTGGATCCGTTGCTGATAGGCCTCTCTCCACCCTTCTGCCTTGCCGGTGGTCAGGCGGATGCCCATTTCGGGATCGTGAAACTCGACGCGCCCGTCAAAAGGGAATGTCTCCTCGATCGGATCGAGGATCTGCACGATGTGGCCCTTGGCGCCGGTTGAGGCGACCTCCGAAATCCACCTGGCGATATCTTCAATGGGGTCGAGAAGGTCCGATATCAAAACGACGTCCGAGAAGCGTTTGATCTGGGCCGTCGTCGGAAATGCATCCGGCTTTCCCATGTGGGTCAGGGCGTCGGCGATACGTTCCGCTGCTTTCCTGTCCGAGAACGAACGCGTTATGCCGGGCAGGCCTATACGCTCGCCGGTATAGGCAAGCATGTCGGCCAATGCGAGCATCAGGACGATCGCACGATCGCGTTTGGATGCTCTAGAAAGACGGGACTGGAACACCATGGATCTCGACAGATCCGCCCAAAGCCAGACCGTGTGGGCAGCTTCCCACTCCCGCTCGCGAACATAGAGATGATCGTCGCGGGCGGACCTGCGCCAGTCTATGCGCTTTGCCGGTTCGCCCATGTTGAACGGCCGAAACTGCCAGAAGCTCTCACCCGGTCCAGCGCGCCTGCGGCCATGCCAGCCGGCGGTTACCGAGTTTGCGACATGGCTGGCTTCGACCAGGAGGTCCGGCAGCGCGTCGGCAACCGTGCGCGCCTCGCCAATGACGTTCGGCCAGGTGTCCTGATCGACCACTTGCTTGCTTGCATTTCCTGTCGGCCTGAGAGCCATGGGCGCACCTTACTCCAGGGTCTTATGCAATTACTTCCTTCACCTGTCTGATCACGCTGCGGACCGTGTGTCCGTCGGCGCGGGCGGCAAATGTCAAAGCCATGCGGTGCTGGAGGATCGGCTCGGCGAGAGCCAGAACGTCATCGATCGATGGCGCAAGGCGCCCCTCCACCAGAGCGCGGGCGCGAACGGTAAGCATCAGGGCCTGACTGGCACGTGGCCCCGGACCCCATGCTATCAGATCCTTGGCACCTTCTGCCGATGAACCATCTTCGGCAGGCCGCGCGGCACGGACCAGCTTCAGGATTGCGTCGACGACCGACTCTCCGACGGGCATCCGGCGGACCAGTTGCTGGTACCCGGCCAGTTCGTCAGCAGTCATCGCGGTTTGTGCGACGGCCTGGTTTGCGCCGGTCGTCTCCAGAAGAATCCTTCGTTCTGCTTCAAGGTCGGGATAATGGACATCGATCTGCATCAGGAAGCGGTCGAGCTGGGCTTCTGGAAGTGGGTATGTGCCTTCCTGTTCAAGCGGGTTTTGAGTGGCCAGCACGTGGAAGGGACGGGGCAGGTCATGCGGCTGACCTGCGACGGTGACGTGATACTCTTGCATGGCCTGCAAAAGCGCGGACTGTGTCCGCGGGCTTGCACGGTTGATTTCGTCCGCCATCAGCAGCTGCGAGAACACAGGGCCCGGAATGAAGCGAAATGCGCGGCTTCCGTCCGGAGACTGTTCCATCACCTCTGCGCCCAGAATGTCGGAGGGCATCAGGTCCGGTGTGAACTGGATCCGGCGCGCGTTGAGCCCAAGGACCGTTCCGAGCGTTTCGACCAGTTTCGTCTTGGCAAGACCGGGAACCCCGACGAGCAGGCCATGGCCACCAGCGAGGATCGTCACCAGGCTCTGTTCGACAACGTTTTCCTGACCGAAAATGATCCGGGCGATGTCGGCCTTGGCTGCCGTGATGCGCTCAAGTGCCTTTTCGGCGACTTCCGCGATTGCGTCCATGTCCTGGTCGGCGATATCGCCGGGAGGTGGAGTGATTACGCTCATCGTTCACCTTCGCAGTCTCAGGCTCCCCGGGAGCCGGTGGGCAGGTGCGGCGCGGCAACAGAATGTTTTTCCGGAACCGCTTCCGTCGCGACTCAAACAGTTTGGCACCATATTGTTGGTTAGATAAGTCGCAATTTCTGTCGAGACAGGGGCAGATGTGCATTTCTGCGGAGTGTGGATTGGTCCTGTACTGTCAATGGAACCGCTGCCGGGCTATAGACGCGACTGGGGGCCATGGAGAAACGCGAGAGAGGATATGTCTCAATTCGATGTGAGCGGAATGCCGGCCGGTCTGGCTGCACTGATCTCTCGCGCAGGCGGAAACGCGCGGGGTAACCCCCCGGTCGACAAGTGGAATCCGCCCTTTTGCGGCGATCTCGACATCCGTATCGCTCGCGATGGCAGCTGGTCCTATCTCGGAAGTCCGATCCAGCGCGAGGCACTCGTGCGCCTTTTTGCGTCGGTCCTGCGCAAGGATGAGGATGATCGTCACTATCTCGTGACACCTGTGGAAAAAATAGGCATCACCGTCGAGGACGTCGCATTTTTAGGTGTGGAACTTCACTGCGAAGGGAACGGTGAAGGCAAGGTACTCACCCTGCGGACCAATGTCGGCGACGTGGTCAGGGTCGATGCCGAGCATCCGCTGCGATTTCAAGTCGATCCCGAAAACGGCGGCTTGCTGCCATATGTTCTCGTCCGCGGTCGTCTGGAGGCTCTCCTTAGCCGCCCGCTACTCTACCAGCTTGTCGACCTTCTCGAAGAGAAGGAACAGGCCGATACGATGCACACCGGCATCTGGAGCGCGGGAACGTTCTTTTCTCTGGCCCCGGAAATCCTATCTCAAACGGGGTAAGCTCCTGGTCTGGGCAGGATTCGCATGCCCGGACAGACTGAAAGAGGCAGGATAAAAGGTGTTCGACGACTTCAGAGATCGCGTCAGGCAACTGCGCTCCGAGCACCTTTTGAGAGATACCGGCGACCACGTGCTCAATCCTGACATGGGGCCCTACGCAAGATGGGAAGGACCACCTCGGGACGCGGCCGTTCTGATACCGGTTGTGGCTGATGTGCAGCAGCCCCGGGTTATCCTGACACTGCGCACATCAAAACTTTCCACCCATGCCGGGCAGATCGCATTTCCCGGAGGCAAGATCGACGCGGATGACGGGAGCCCAATGCATGCCGCCCTGCGCGAAGCCCATGAGGAGATCGGTCTGGACCCCTTGGCGGTGACGCCGATCGGCGAGTTGGCGCCATATCTGACAGGGTCGGGTTTCCGTGTCGTTCCGATCGTTGCGGAGGTCGCCCCGGAAGTACAATTGGTGCCGAACCCGGATGAGGTTGAGGACGTTTTCGACGTGCCGCTGTCATTTCTCATGGACCCTGAAAACCACCGCAAGCAGAGCCGTGACTGGAACGGACGGCCCCGATACTTTTACGAGATGCCTTACGAGAACAGGTATATCTGGGGTGTGACCGCAGGCATCATCCGCTCCCTCTATGATACGGTGTATGGCCGATGATCCGAGTATTCCTGTCGCATTTCCTTTTGTTCCTGCTGCCGTTCATCGGCTACGCGGTCTGGCTTTTTCTGAACAAGAAGGAGCAGTCTTCCGAGAATTGGCGCAATGGGCCCAACGGTTGGCTCGCGCTCTCGGGAATTGTTCTGGTTCTCGCCAGTCTGGTGATCTTTGCCAGCTTCAGGAAAATGCCTGACGGCACCGAGTACCGGCCATCACGCATGGAGAATGGCGTCTTTGTCCCGGGCGGATACGAGTAGATGCCGGCGCGGCTGAAGACGGCAGAATGGTTGGCGCTTCCTGGCATCCAGGCTGTCTTTGATGCCGTTGAACAGGAGGGCGATGCCGCAAGGGCTGTTGGCGGCGCCGTTCGCAACACCTTGCTGGAGCGTCCCGTTCATGATGTCGATATCGCGACAACGGCTCTGCCGGAGGTCATTGTCGACCGTGCGAAACGTGCCGGATTGAAGGCGGTGCCAACGGGTATAGATCATGGCACTGTGACCGTGATCAGTGACGGCTTCGGTTACGAGGTGACGACGCTGCGCGCCGATGTCGAAACCTTCGGACGCCAGGCCAAAGTGCGCTTCGGACGCAGCTGGGAAGAGGACGCCAGACGTCGCGATTTCACGATGAATGCGCTTTACTGCGATCGATCAGGCGAGATTTTCGACCCGCTTGATGGCCTGCCGGATTGCCTTTCCGGCAGAGTGCGCTTCATAGGCGATCCGAACCAGCGCATTCGCGAAGATTACCTGAGGATATTACGCTTCTTCCGGATCCACGGGATGTACGGCAACGGTGAGCCGGACAGGGCGGGGCTTCTCGCCTGTGTCCAGGAACGCGAGGGCTTGAGAAGCCTTTCTGCCGAACGCATCGGAATGGAGATGAAGCGTCTGGTCACGGCGCCCCTCGCCGCGAGATGCGTCGAGTTGATGGAAAATCACGGCCTGTTGGAGATCGTGACGGGCGGGGTCGCGCGGTTGGTGGACTTCAAGGCCTTCCGTGACCTGAGCGGAGTTGCTGACGAAGTCAACCAAGCGCCTTTGGCATTTGCGGCTTTGGCCGGCTTCATTGATGAGGATATGGATCGCCTCGCTGACCGGTTTCGAATGTCGAATGCGGAGCGCAACCGCATGCATTGCTCCCTTTCGGCGATGAAGTCTGTGTCGACGCTCGCCGGCACTGCGACCGACACTGACGTGCGCCGGCTTCTATTTCATCACGGGCGTCAGGGAGCTGTCGATGGAACCCTCCTTGCATGGGCGGTTCAGGAACACGGCAGTGATCCGGCGTTCTATCCGGGATTACTCGAAAGGCTGCGGAAATTTTCTGTGCCGGTGTTTCCCCTGAAGGGCAAGGATCTGATCGACGCGGGTCTTCGTCCCGGCCCTGAGATCGGTCACCAGCTCAAATTCCTGCAGTCCCGATGGGAGGCAAGTGGCTACCAACTTGGACGGGCCGAATTGATGGGAGATCTCAAGCAATAGTACTAAAAAATGCGGATAATGGTTTCGCCTTTCTAAATTGTTTTCTTCGCATATTTGACTATCGTTGAAATCATTCATTTACCCGTTGCTGTTAATTTCTTCGCTTACCTTTGGGAGGGGTAGGCGCGGGAAAATGCAAAAAATTCTACTTGTCGCAAGCAGCTTGTCGGTAACTTCGACGCTGTTTAAGCAAGTTCAGCTTTTCTTTGACACCAATCTGCGAGCGATAGACGAGGTCACAGCTGATGATCTTCGCAATTGCTCGCTGATCGTCGTCGATTTTGCGGTGGGCGACGGTGATCACCTGACCGCCTTCAAGAAACAGCTGCGAGAGTTTCCTCATGTGCCGCGCGGCGGCATGATCAGCCTTTCCAACCGCAAGGAAATTGTTCAGGCAAAGGCGCTGGGCCTTGTGCATCTTTGGGACCGTGCCGGCGACATTGCTCATGTGATCAGTGCCATTCGTGGGTTGGTCGGGAACTACTCCGTGGCAGAAATGTCCCCTGATACTCCAGCCGCGACCCGCACCGCGGTGAATTCCTTGTGCAGCACGTTGGATGAAGTTGCCGTAGCCGCCATTTCCGGTACGCCGATGCCGATGAAGAGCGCGGCACGATCCGTACATGTGTTGATGTCTGCCCTTCAACAGGACGGGATCGACGCCTGGCTCGCGGCTGTTCAAAGCCACCATAGTCATACGTTTTGCCACTCGATGATGGTGACCGGGTTCGCCGTGGCCTTTGGGCAAGCGCTGCGTCTCGATCCCAACCAATGCGCGGTCCTCAGCCTGGGAGCCCTGATTCACGATTTGGGCAAGGTCCGCATTCCGCTTGCGATTCTCGACAAGCCCTCTCGTCTGACCGACGAGGAATACGCAGAGATCAAGAAGCATCCGCTCCATGCCTTGGAGATACTCAAGGACCACCCTGAAGTCCCGCCGGGGATCGCGGAACTTGCCGGGAAACATCACGAATATCTCGATGGCACCGGCTATCCGATGGGACTTGAGGAGAAAGACATAAACTTCCTCGTCCGTGTTCTCACGATCTGCGACATCTATGCAGCCCTGACCGAACAGCGCAGCTACAAGGAAAGCTATGGCCCTCGCCAGGCGTTCGCCATCATGATGGAGATGAAGGGCAAGCTGGACATGGACCTGTTGGCAAAGTTCCGGCCAGTGATCTTCAACGTCGATGTAGGAACGCTAAAGCGGAACCGCCGTGGCGATTTCCGCACGCAGCCGCAAGGGCGCCTGTCCGCCTGAGCAGGTAGAGCCGAAACCTAGGGCCATTTCACAACCGGGGGCATCGAAGACAGGATCGAGGCGACATTGCCTCCCGTCTTGAGCCCGAAGATTGTTCCGCGATCGTATAGCAGGTTGTACTCGACGTAGCGCCCGCGCCTGATCAACTGTTCTTCCCGTTCAGCGTCCGTCCAGGTTTTCTGGAAATTGCGCCGTACGAGCTCTGGATAAATGCCGTCGAACGCAAGCCCTACATCCCTGGTGAAGGCGAAGGTGGCATCCCAGTCGCCGGTATTGAGATAGTCGTAGAAGATCCCGCCAATACCTCGTGGTTCGTTCCGGTGCTTGAGGAAGAAGTAGTCGTCGCACCACTTCTTGTATGCGTCGTAGTCAACACAGGCATGTGCATCACAGGGTGCCTTCATCGCTGCGTGAAACGCCTGTGTATCCGGGTCGTCCTGCGTCCGCCTGGCGTCGAGCACCGGCGTCAGGTCCGCGCCGCCACCAAACCACTGGCGGGTCGTGACAACCATGCGCGTGTTCATGTGCACGGCAGGGACATGAGGGTTCTGCGGGTGGGCAATGAGGCTGATGCCCGAAGCCCAGAAACGCGGGTCCTCGTTCGCACCTGGAATCTGGCCGCGGAACTCCGGCGAGAATTCGCCATGAACGGTGGAGATATGGACGCCGACCTTTTCGAAAACCCGGCCGTGCATCATCGACATGACGCCGCCGCCACCCTTCGCGCCGGTGGAATCGGTTCGCTCCCAAGGGCTGCGCTCGAAACGCCCGGCCGGCTGATCACTCAATGGGCCGCCAAGAGCGCCGATCTCGTCTTCCAGATCCTCGAAGCTCTTGCAGATCCTGTCCCGCAACTCTGCGAACCAGCGCGGTGCGAGCTCCTTCTTTTCCTCGATGTTGTCGGGGATCGGGCCGCCGCGTTGCTCGGGGGAGGGGGCGCTCATTGGAAAGTCCTCAGCTCGTGATCTCGTTCTTGCAGGTTCTTATGGCAGTTGCAGCCAACCAGCACCAGTGTCCTGCGATTGGCGCAGGAATTTACTGAAACGCGGTCTACGGAAAGCCCGCTGTTTGTCGCAGGGCTTCGCCGAGCACCATGCCGGCAGAGACCGCGACATTGATGGACCGCATGCCCTCGGCCATGGGAATGGTGACCCGGCCGTCGACGCTGGCGTGAACTTCGTCCGGCACCCCGGAGCTCTCCCTGCCAAGGAGCAGGATATCAGTGGCCTGATAGCTGTAGGATGTGTAGGCCTCGGTGGTCTTGGTCGTGAGTAGTACCAGGCGACGTCCTTGCTGACGGCGCCAACCGTCGAATGCCTCCCAGTTGAGGTGCCGGGTCAGCGCGGCGCGTTCCAGATAGTCCATGCCTGCCCGTTTCAAGGCGCTGTCGGACAGGGGAAACCCTGCCGGTTCGATCAGATGGGCGGATATGCCCATGCAGGCGGACAGGCGCAGCAAGGTTCCGGTATTCTGCGGGATGTCGGGCTGGTAGAGCGCGATGTCAGGCATGAATCGATTTCGGCATGTTCGGAGTGCAGGATCTGGTGTCCGGCCTGAGTATCACCGGGGTCGCGGCTTGTCATCGATCCCGTGTACGTCCTGTTTGGAATTGCAATCGGGCATGAGACACCTAGACTTGTCGCAAGCTACCTACGCGCCCGCGCTCTCTCTGCATCCTCCCTCCAACTCGCGGAGACCTTTGTTGGAACCCATATTCCGACTATTCGAAAGATGGATCGATCCGTTCGTCGCTGGTCCCGGTGACGGTCCTCCACGCGGTGGTTTTGCCTTTCTATTCTACTTCGTGAACCAGTGCCGGTGGCCGTTTGTTGTCATGCTTGTCCTTGGTGGCCTGACAGCTGGCGTGGAAGCATCGATCTATACGTTCATCGGGACGATCGTCGACCTGTTGCAGGATGGGCAGAGGGAGAGCTTCTTTGAGATGCATGGCTCGACGCTGCTGATCATGGCGTTCGTCGTCCTTGTCGTGAGGGCCTGCGTTGCCATCCTGACGGCTCTTGTGGAGGAGCAGACGGTTGTGCCCGGCTTCTTCAACCTGGTCAGGTGGCAGGCCCACCAGCAGGTCATGAAGCAGAGCCTGTCCTATTTCCACGATGACTTTTCCGGTCGTATTTCGGCGAAGGTCTGGCAGGCGGGGCAGGCAGCTGGCGATTTCATGACCAACCTGCTGCAGACGGTCTGGTATATTCTGGTCTATGCCCTCACCACCTTGCTGCTGGTCGGCAATCTCGACTGGCGACTGGGGGCGGCAGTTGTCGTCTGGCTTGTCGGTTTCTCGATCGTGGCCCGCCATTTCATTCCCCGGGTCAGGGCAGCAGCTAAACAGGTAGCCAATTCCGGATCTGCCGTTTCCGGACGCCTCGTGGATACCTACACAAACATCCAGACGATCAAACTGTTCGGATCAAGTGAAGGCGAGCAACAGGGTGTTCGGAGCACCTATGACGCGTTCATGCAGCGGTTGATGACATTCACACGGGCCCTTACGGCGGTCCGTAGCGTGATGGTGACTTTCAGCGGACTCATGATCGTGGTGATTGCCGGTCTCTCGCTGTCGTTCTGGCAACAAGGGCTGGTGAGTACCGGGGACGTCGCCTTCTGTCTCGGGCTGATCCTGCGTTTGAACCTGATGTTGAATCGCCTGATGGGCCAGCTGAATGGCCTTTTCCGGAACATGGGCACTCTTCAGGACAGTATGGAGATGATCGTGAAGCCCATCTCCGTGCGCGACGCGAAAGATGCGTCGGAACTCAAGATTGCGGCAGGCGGCATTTCGTTCCGCAAGATCGGGTTCCACTATGGCAAGACGAATGGCGTCATCGATGAACTGTCGTTGGAGATCCAGTCCGGGGAGCGCGTCGGAATCGTCGGTCCATCTGGCGCGGGCAAGACGACGCTCGCAAGCGTACTGCTGCGCCTCTACGACCTTGAGCGGGGCCAGATTCTTATCGACGGTCAGGACATCGCGAAGGTGACGCAGCAAAGCCTGCGCAATGCCATCGGTATGGTGACGCAGGACACGTCTCTGCTGCATCGTTCCGTGCGGGACAACATCCTCTATGGCAGGCCCGATGCGGGCGAAGAAGCCGTTCGAGCCGCGGCGCGACGTGCACATGCGCTGGATTTCATCGAGGGACTTGAGGATCGGCGAGGCCGGCGAGGGCTTGATGCACACGTGGGTGAGCGAGGGGTCAAACTGTCGGGAGGTCAGCGTCAGCGTATTGCGATCGCCCGGGTTCTGCTGAAGAACGCACCAATTCTGGTTCTCGACGAGGCGACGTCCGCGCTTGATTCCGAGGTCGAGGCCGCGATCCAGGAAAACCTGACCGAGCTTATGACGGGAAAGACCGTTATCGCGATTGCACACCGGCTGTCGACGATCGCCGCAATGGACCGTCTGATTGTTATGGACAGAGGAGAGATTGTGCAGGAAGGGCCGCACGAGGTCTTGCTGCAGGACAACTCAGGCCTCTACGCGCAATTATGGGCGCGGCAATCGGGCGGTTTCCTGCCGGACCGGGTCGAGAATTGATCCTGCATGACGGACTCCCTCTTCCGGCCGGGATACCCGGTATGATCTACCGGTTAGCGTGAGCCGTAGAGAGGTCATTCGAAAGGAGATCGCTTCGTGCAGTACCTCGTCGCCTATATCGCAACCGCCGTGGTATTCCTCGGCATCGACTATGTCTGGCTGGCGCATGTCTCGCGCGGGTTCTATGCCGAGCGGCTCGGGCATCTTCTGATGGAAAAACCGAACATGGCTGCCGCAGCGGGTTTCTACGCCATCTACGTGGTCGGTATCGTCATCTTCGCCGTGGCACCGGCGCTGCGCACCGGAAGCCTCTCCACAGCGCTCATATATGGCGGGCTGTTTGGTTTCTTCGCCTACGCCACATACGACATGACCAATTTCGCGACGCTGAAGGACTGGCCGCCGTCCGTCGTCATGGTCGATGTCTTATGGGGTACCGTCCTGACGGGGGTGTCAGCCTGTCTCGGCACCTATCTGACGCGCCTTGCCATCTCCTGACGCGGACACGGGTAAAGCACCTCCCCTGAAATGGCGATCGCGACTGTTGCCCGAAAGCAACGCCGGTGCGGCTGAAGGATGAGGCACTGTGTTGCAGGTTGCATTTGCCGTTCGAACCTGTAGCTTCTCCCGTGTGCCGTCATGGCACTTCTTGCCAACGTCTAATCAGAGGAGGGCGTATATGAATATCCATTGTCACATGTTCATCCTATCCGCGCCCTTCAGTACCTATCTCGGTACGTCTGTGGCGCTTTAAGCGCCAACTGGCTTTTTCCCTCTTGAATTCATAGTCCTGCCTCAAGCCGCGCCGACACGCTATCCGGTCAATATCGGCTGCACGTCATTCGACGTGTCATGACGGGATCGATTTAAAATTCGTGCATTCGGAGACCGTCCGATGTCCAGTCGTTATCCATTCGATCCGTTCGCCTTGCCGGATCGTCCCGATGTTCTCCTGTCGCCGGACCCGGGGCCGGGGCAGTTCATTGAAAATCAGAATGTGATCCGTCGCATCAGCGGCGCGATGACAGTCCTTGCCGTTTGGATTGGTGCGACAGCCGGCCTGTCGATCCTGATCTTTCTCCCTGTTCTGGCGAGCGAGATCAGCCAGATCGAAACCCTCGGAGTGGCAGGCCGGGCCTACACTGCACAGGCATTCGTGGCGCGACTCGCCGACATGTTCCTGGGCAGTTCGGTCATCGCTGCAGCGCTTGTCTGCTTTCTTGCCAGCGCGGTACTTGCCGCGCGTGGCCAGCCCACTTTCCGGACACCGGAGGATGCGGACCGGGAGACTGATCCGTTGCATCGCACCACCGGCCTTCATCCGTTGACACTTGATGAGACAATCAATGTTCGATCGATTTGAGCAGATGGTGGACCCTTTCGCAGAGGCGGAGCTCGATGTTCCGCCCAAGGGGTTCGCTGCATTTTGTTGGTACTATACCAAACCGGTCTGGCCGATCCTGGTCGGTGTTTCCGTTCTGGGAGCGATCATCGCTATCCTGGAAGTGACGATCTTCACCTTCCTCGGTGATCTGGTGAACTGGCTGTCGGTGCAGGACAGGGAAACCTTCCTGTCCGACAACTGGCCTCAGCTGGTTGGCATGCTGCTGGTGTTGCTGGTCGTCTATCCGCTGGTGGAGATTGTCTGGCAGTTGCTGTTCCATCAGGGCCTGCTTGGTCCCTATCCGATGTCGGTGCGCTGGCGGGTTCACCGCTACCTCCTGAGACAGAGCATATCGTTCTATCAGGATGATTTTGCCGGACGGATCGCAAACAAGCTGATGCAGACCGCGCTCTCGGTGCGCGAGGTTGTGACGCGTATCGCTGACATTCTCGTCTACGTGACGGTCTATTTCACAGCTGCCATCGTGGTTGTGAGCTCGGCAGATCCGATCTTCGCTGCGCCGTTCCTGCTGTGGGTCGCGGCTTATGTCTTCGTGCTGCGCCTGTTCATTCCGCGTCTGCGAGATGTTTCCAAGGACCAGGCGGATGCGCGTTCGCTGATGACAGGCCACGTGGTGGACGCCTACACCAACATTGCAACGGTGAAGCTGTTCTCCCATGCCGCGCGGGAGGAGACCTATGCACGGACGTCGATGACATCCTTCCTGCATACGGTGTTCCGGCAGATGCGCCTAGTAACGGTGCTGAACATCTCCCTGACGATCATCAACATGCTGCTGCTGGCAAGTGTCGGCGGGCTGGCGATCGTCCTTTGGCAGTACGAGCTGGTCAATATCGGCGACGTTGCCATTGCTGTCGGCCTGGTCCTGAGGCTTCAGGGCATGTCCCAGTGGATCCTGTGGGAGGTCTCCGGCCTGTTCGAGAACGTTGGTACCGTCCAGGACGGCATTGCGACCATCTCGCGAGAGCGGGACGTGACCGATGTTCCGCAGGCCAAACCTCTTGCTGTCAGCCGGGGCGAGATCCGCTTCGAGGGAATCGGCTTTCACTATGGCAAGGAAACGGGGGTGATCGAGGATCTTTCGTTGAAGATCCGTCCCGGTGAAAAGATCGGCCTGATCGGTCGTTCCGGCGCGGGAAAGTCGACGCTCGTCAATCTGCTGCTGCGCTTCTACGACCTTGAGCGTGGGAGGATCATGATCGATGGTGAGGACATCGCGGCCGTCCGGCAGGACGATCTGCGAGCGAGTATCGGCGTCGTGACGCAGGATACGTCGCTGCTGCATCGATCGATCCTCGACAACGTCTCCTACGGCCGTCCCGATGTCACCCGCGCGGAGGTGGAAGAGGCGCTGCGCAAGGCTCATGCGTTCGATTTCGTGCAGGGCCTGTCCGACAAGGACGGGCGAAAGGGGATTGATGCTCATGTTGGTGAACGGGGCGTAAAGCTCTCCGGTGGGCAGCGCCAGCGGATCGCGATCGCACGGGTTCTGCTCAAGAATGCGCCGATCCTGATCCTGGATGAGGCGACATCCGCGCTCGATTCCGAGGTCGAGGCTGCGATCCAGGAGAGCCTTTTCGACCTGATGGAAGGCAAGACCGTGATTGCCATTGCCCATCGGCTGTCAACCATCGCGGCGATGGACCGTCTGATCGTGATGGACCAGGGCCGAATCATCGAAGAAGGCAGTCATGACATGCTGTTGGCCGGGAACGGGCTCTATGCCCAACTTTGGTCGCATCAGTCCGGTGGTTTCCTCGATCCGGCACAGGCAGGTTGATTGCCAGACCAAAAAATCTGCTTTCGTTCCGGTCTTTTCCCTCAAGCGCGCTTGCGCGGCGTGGCAAAAAAAGGGCAGAAAAAGGACAAGGGCTCGTTTTTCTCTGCGACATATTCGATTTGGCCCCTTTGTCGATCTGGACAAGGCGGTTGATCGGTGCAAAAAGACGAGCCGCTTGGACTGGTGCGGGATCTTGCCGCACCGGGTCCCCTTGAGCCCTGCCTTATTCTGCCTATCCTCCTGCGCAAGCTTGGAGCCGGCAGGTAAGATGCGGGCTTTTGGTACAGGTTGAACAGGTTTCGAGAGGACGCGACCTTGGCACATTCGGATACGGCGGAACCTACTCGCCGCGATTTCCTCTATATAGCGACCGGCGCCATGGGCGCGGTGGGCGCGGGCGCGCTGGCATGGCCGTTCATCGATCAGATGAACCCGGATGCCTCCGCATTGGCCCTGGCTTCCATCGAGGTCGATGTTTCTGCCGTGGAAGAGGGGCAGTCGATCACAGTTAAATGGCGCGGTAAGCCGGTTTTCATCCGCTACCGCACCGAGGCCGAAGTGGCTGACGCAAAGAGCGTTCCGCTCAGCGATCTGCCGGATCCGGTCGCCCGTAACTCCAACCTGCCCGATGGCGCCGATGCGACGGATGAAAACCGCGCAGCCGAGGGCAAGGAGCAGTGGCTCGTTCAGGTTGGTATCTGTACGCACCTTGGCTGTGTGCCGCTCGGTGATGCCGGCGACTTCGGTGGCTGGTTCTGCCCGTGCCACGGCTCGCACTACGATACCGCCGGCCGTATCCGCAAGGGACCGGCTCCCGAGAATTTGCTCATTCCGCCGTTTGAGTTCGTGTCCGACACGACGATCAAGATCGGCTAACGGCAGGAATTTGAGGAGACAGCCATGGCTGGACATTCTAACTACGTACCGCAGAGCGCCGGGGCAAAGTGGCTTGAAAGCCGTCTGCCGGTCATTTCGCTCGTGCGCGGATCCTTTGTCGACTTTCCGACCCCGAAGAACCTGAACTACTGGTGGACCTTCGGCGGGATCCTGTTCTTCTGCCTCATCGCGCAGATCATCACCGGCATCGTGCTGGTCATGCATTACACGCCGCACACCACGCTGGCGTTTGACAGTGTCGAACACATCATGCGTGACGTTAACTTCGGCTGGATGCTGCGTTACCTGCACTCCAACGGAGCGTCGATGTTCTTCATCGCCGTCTACATCCACATCTTCCGCGGTCTCTACTACGGTTCCTACAAGGCTCCGCGTGAAATCTCGTGGATCCTGGGCGTGATCATCTTCCTGATCATGATGGGCACGGCTTTCATGGGCTACGTCCTGCCGTGGGGCCAGATGTCCTTCTGGGGCGCGACCGTGATCACGAACCTCTTCTCCGCCATTCCGCTGGTGGGTGAGGCGATCAAGACCTGGCTGTGGGGTGGCTTCGCGGTCGACAACCCGACCCTGAACCGCTTCTTCTCCCTGCACTACCTGCTGCCGTTCATGATCTTCGGCGTCGTTCTGCTGCACGTGTGGGCTTTCCACACCACCGGCAACAACAACCCGACCGGCGTGCAGCCGAAGTCCAAGCAGGACACGGTTCCGTTCCACCCGTACTACACGATCAAGGACCTGTTCGCGATCGTCGTGTTCATGATCGTCTTCGCCTGGTTCGCGTTCTACGTGCCCAACTACATGGGTCACCCGGACAACTACATCGAGGCGAACCCGCTCGTCACGCCTGCGCACATCGTTCCGGAATGGTACTTCCTGCCGTTCTACGCGATCCTGCGTGCCGTGCCTGACAAGCTTGGCGGTGTTGTGGCCATGTTCGGCGCCATTGCGATCCTGTTCGTCCTGCCCTGGCTGGACACGTCCAAGGTTCGCTCCGGCTCCTACCGTCCGCTGTTCAAGCAGTTCTTCTGGATCTTCGCGATCAACGCGGTTGCCCTCGGCTACCTCGGCGCGATGCCGGCGGAAGGGATCTACGTGATCCTGGCGCGGATCTGCACGGTCTACTACTTCGCCCATTTCATCATCATCCTGCCGCTGCTCGGGTTCCTCGAGAAACCGCTGCCGCTGCCGGCCTCGATTTCCGAGGCTGTCCTGAAGGGTGGTTCGGGCACGCCGGCTGGTGCGGTTTCTGCACCGGAAACCAAGTGACCACGGACGGATCAGGAGTTTTTTGAAAATGAGCACCATGATCAAAATGGTTCGTGCACTGACGGCAGCAGCGGCAATCGCCGTTGCGGCCCCGGCCTTCGCCGCGGGCGGCGGCGTCTCCATCGAGCGCCAGGAATGGTCCTTCGCGGGTCCTTTCGGCACTTTCGATCGCGGCCAGCTGCAACGCGGGTTCAAGGTCTACAAGGAAGTCTGTGCGGCCTGTCACGGCCTGCGTCAGGTCGCATTCCGTAACCTTGCCGAAGAAGGTGGCCCGGGCTTCACAGAAGAGCAGGCCAAGGTCATCGCGGCTGAATATACCGTGACCGACGGCCCGAACGACGATGGCGACATGTTCGAGCGGTCCGCCGTTCTGGCTGACAAGTTCCCGTCTCCGTTCCCGAACGAGCAGGCAGCGCGTGCGTCCAACGGCGGCGCTTACCCGCCGGACTTCTC
The DNA here is from genome assembly GCF_048261595.1 of Roseibium sp. Taxonomy (GTDB): domain Bacteria; phylum Pseudomonadota; class Alphaproteobacteria; order Rhizobiales; family Stappiaceae; genus Roseibium. The sequence continues at coordinate 379,215 of NZ_JBLXFW010000002.1, read as the reverse complement.
GCTGCTGGCAAAGGCCCGTGCGGCGTATCGCGGTTTCCCGTGGTTCGTCTTCGACGCCTTTACCCAGTACCAGGAGCAGGGTCCGGATTACATCTACGCTCTTCTGACCGGCTACCACGAAGCGCCGGAAGGCGTCGAAGTTCCGGCTGGCCAGTACTACAATCCGAAGTTCCTGGCTGGTCACTTCATCGGCATGGCTCCGCCGCTGTCCGAAGAAGTTGTCGAGTATACGGACGGAACGCCGATGACCACCGAGCAGTACGCTCGCGACGTTTCCGCCTTCATGATGTGGGCCGCAGAGCCGCATCTGGAAGCGCGCAAGCAGACCGGTTTCCGCGTGATGATCTTCCTGATCGTCTTCGCCGGTCTTCTGTACTTCACCAAGAAGACGCTCTGGCGCAACGTCGAGCACTGAGTGCTCTCCGATCGACCTCACAATAGTGAAAAGACCGGCCACTGGCCGGTCTTTTTTTATGCGGATGTTCAATTTCGTCAGATTGCACCGAAGGTGATGACGTAGGGGATTCCTGGTCTTTTGCTCTGCGCATGTGTCGGATTAACCACAGGTAGAAATCATATTGTATTCATTACGGAAACTCGTTGCGATGCATAGTTTGCCGCCATATTTTGCTCCAATAAATTAACTTTTGAGTAACGTTTCGCCGGAACCGGCGCGGGGGCATTTTATGAGTTTCAGTTTCGTACGTCCGGCATTAGCGGGCGTCAAAGGCCTTTTGGCTTTTTCACTTTTGATCTCGGCTCCAGGAGTAATTGGAACGAAAGGCGCCCAAGCGGCCAGCTTCATCAATGGCTGCTCCGCCATTGCGGCCGGTAGTTTGAATTTTTCGGTGACGGACTCCACTGATCAGCGAAATATCTCCAATTTGAACGATGGCGATGTTGTTACATTGAACATTACGGATCCAAGTGCATCTGCCGGTTTGGTGGCTACGGTCCAGGTCACTTTGGATCCGTCTGGGGCCAACACCAAACAGAATACCAATATTCCAAATGGCACGACCCAGACCATCACGGTCACGGTTAGCGGCTACTCGGCAATGAGAGTGAGCCTTGGTGCTGAGAAAACCGGCCGAACGCTCAATCTTACAGCCTCCTGCACGGAAGCAAGTACGGACACGAGCGATAGTGACAGCGATAAGATAACCAAAACGCAAGCTGGCCGGACCGCAGCCATTATGACCCAATCGGGGTCTGCAATTTCCGGTGCGGCGAATAATGGCGCGAATGCCGCGTTCGACGGCGGCACACCCTTCAACGCGGATGGCGGCGGTATCACGCTTAACTTTGCACCCGATATGGCGGCGCGGCTTCGAGCGAAGAAAGCCCGGGAAGCTTTTTCAGCGCTCGGTTTTGCTGACAGTGGCACGCCTGCGACCTTCGTGGATCGGCGCACCTGGAATGCCTGGGTGAATGTGCGCGGTGGCTGGCTCGTCGGAAATTCATCCGATGACGGTATGCAGCTCAATGCGACAGCCGGTATTGGCTATTTGCTGACCCCGAACTTTGTTGCCGGTGTCATCGGTGGGGTAGAAACCTTCGACTACAGCTATGGCTCTACCTCAAGCAGCCTGTCTGGGACGGGCGGAACAGTCGGGGTATATGGTGGCTGGAAGGTTCTCCCGGCTATGCGCGTCAATGGCCTCGTCTCCTGGACAGGGATTGATTATGAGACGGCTTCCGGTGCTGCAAATGGCAAGATTGACGGGTCACGCTTTCTTGGATCCTTTGCTCTTTCAGGCCAGCACGAGGTCGGACCGTTCCGTATCACGCCGAACGCGAGTGTGATGCTGGCCCACGAACGCCAAGGCAGTTACACAGACAGTGCCAGCACGTTTCATAACGGAATGGATATTCTAACCGGCATGACATCCATCGGCGGCCGTGTGAGCAAAGCCATCGCACTTTTTGACAGCCGGGTGACCTTCACGCCTTATGTCGGTGGGCATGCCGACTGGCAGTTCTCCGATATCAATAGTTCAGCTGTGACATCATCCAATCCGGCATCTCTTGATGGATGGTCGGCGAGAGTGTCCGGCGGCTTCTCCCTGATCGGCGAGAACGGGTGTGCAATCCAGATCGGTGCAGAGTTGGGTGGCCTTGGCGCCCAGACCCAGGAGCTGTCTGCAAACGGGCGTGTTTCGCTGAGTTTTTGAACCGAGTCTCACCTTAATAAGTGAATAATGGGGGCCGCTATTAAATGCGGCTCTTTTCATATCTACGCCTTGAACAATGGCGTCCGGAGCCTTGGCATTATTCGCCTGATCGCCTAAGCCTTCTTAACGACCAGTTTTGAGAAAAGCGGGGGCATGATGGTTCAGACAGTGCTTGGAGTTGTTGGCGGTTCGGGGATCTACGATCTGCCCGGTCTTGAAGATGCGCAATGGGTGGAAGTTGAAAGCCCGTGGGGCAAGCCATCTGATGCTGTGCGTATCGGCGTGATTGACGGCCTCAAGGTCGTGTTTCTGCCGCGGCACGGGCGGGGTCATAAATATTCGCCAACAGACATCAACTACCGCGCAAACATCGATGTCTTGAAGCGCTGTGGCGTGACGGATCTGATTTCCGTGTCTGCCTGCGGTTCGCTCAAGGAGGAACTCGCTCCCGGTAGCTTCGTTCTGGTCGACCAGTTCATCGACCGGACGTTCGCGCGGGAGAAAAGCTTCTTTGGTCAGGGCTGCGTTGCGCATGTTTCCATGGCCTATCCGGTCAGTCCGAAGCTGGTCGACTGCGTGGAGATGGCCGCGCGCGCCGAAGACCTGGTCTATCGCCGTGGTGGTACGTATCTGGCCATGGAAGGCCCCCAGTTTTCGTCCTTGGCCGAGAGCCACCTCTATCGATCCTGGGGTTGCGATGTGATCGGCATGACGAACATGCCGGAGGCGAAGCTCGCCCGCGAGGCAGAGATCTGCTACGCAACCGTCGCCATGGTCACCGACTACGACAGCTGGCATCCCGATCACGGGGAAGTGGACATTCAGGCCATCCTGTCGGTGCTTCACGCCAATGCCAGCAACGCCCAGCGGCTCGTGGCCCGGATCGCCAGGGATCTGCCGCGCGAACACCCTGCCTGTCCGGTCGGCTCTGATACAGCGTTGGAATTTGCAATCATGACAGCGCCGGACGCGCGAGATCCTGAGCTTATCAGCAAGCTGGACGCTGTTGCCGGCCGGGTCCTGCGCGCCTAGACCGTATCGCGCGGCGACCCATCGACTTGAACAAGGGGAGTGCAGGTCTTGCCCCTTGTCCCCCTTCAGGAGGTGGTTCGGTGTTTGAAACCGGTTCGTGGCTTGAGGTGTCCGGCGCGAGACTTTTCGTATCTACAGCCGGTCCCGATGATGCGTTACCTATCCTCTTGCTGCATGGCGGGCTTGGGTCTCGCAATGACTTTCTGCCGCTGTCAGAAGCACTTCGGCCGTCCGCTCGCCTCTTAGCGCTGGATACACGTGGCCATGGGCGGTCGACGATCGGGGATCTGCCGCTGACCTATCAGAGACTGGAGCAGGATGTCGTCGAGGTCATTCGTCAGATCGGCTGCGGGCCGGTGGGCATAATCGGCCACAGCGACGGCGGTATCGCCGCGCTGCGTGTCGCGGCGTCGGGCGAAGTGCCGCTTCGATTTGTCGTTGCCGGCGGCGCCCACTGGGATCTTGAACAGGATGACCCGACGCGGGGTCTCTATAGCTCAATTACATCTGACGAATGGCGCGAAATGTTTCCTGACGAGGTGTCAGGCTACGAGGAGGAAAATCCCGAGCCAGATTTCGAACGACTTTTCGCGGCGGTTCGAACCATGTGGCTGGGTTCTGGCAGCTCGGACTATCCGGGAGAGAGTGTCCGGAAGATCGCATGTCCATTGCTCGCAGTGCGCGGGGACGATGACTTCCTGGTCTCGCTGCAGAATACGGTCGGGCTCCTTGAGCGGGTGAAAGACGCACACTTGCTGAATATTCCATTTACCGGACATGAGGTGTTCCAGGGGGGCCTGGACCCATTGTTGCCGTCGCTAAGGACATTTTTGGATCACGTCGGCGCTGGCTGAAAGGCGGCTTTTGAAATGTGTCTGTGTGTATTACAAGCTTGGGACAAATATGCTCCGCTGACTTGAAATCGGCGGCGCTGCGCGGGTCTAGGGAGCGGAAGAACAATGTTTGACAAGACGGTGCAGGATGAGCTGAAGGATGCGATCCGCACGATTCCCGACTATCCGAAGGAAGGGATCATTTTCCGGGACATCACGACGCTTCTCGGAAACGCCCGGGCGTTTCGCCGTGCGGTCGATGCTCTGGTTCAACCCTGGGCCGGTTCCAAGGTCGATCAGATCGCCGGCATCGAGGCTCGTGGTTTCATTCTAGGCGGTGCCGTTGCTCACCAGCTTTCGGCGGGGTTCGTTCCGATCCGCAAGAAGGGCAAGCTGCCGCATGAGACCGTCCGCATTGCCTATTCCCTGGAATATGGCCTTGATGAAATGGAAATGCACAAGGACGCGATAAAGCCGGGAGAGAAGGTCATCGTCGTCGACGATCTGATCGCGACCGGCGGCACGGCAGAAGCCGCCTGCAAACTGCTTCAGTCCATGGGCGCGGACATCGTTGCTGCGTGTTTCATCGTGGATCTGCCCGACCTCGGCGGACGTGCCAAGCTCGAGGCGCTTGATGTTCCTGTTCGCACCTTGGTGTCGTTTCCCGGACATTGACGTTCATGTCCCGCGATGACGCTGTGACGCCTCGCGAGTTCGGCGGCGATTTTCAGTTGGAACTCGAGGATCTGATCAGGTGGCGGCGTGACGTGCGCCGTTTCCGGACTGATCCGGTTCCCGATGATCTTCTCCATCGACTCCTTTCGCTTGCGGATCTTTCCCCCTCGGTCGGCAACAGTCAGCCCTGGCGGATCGTAAAGGTGGCGAGCCCGGAGCGCCGCGATGCTGTCAGACAGAATTTCGAGACGCAGAATGCGCAGGCCGGGAAGTACTATCAGGGGCAGCAGGCACAGGCTTACGCACGGCTCAAGCTCGCGGGCCTAAGCGAGGCGCCCGTACATCTTGCTGTCTTCAGTGAGGAAGCTCCGGAGCAGGGGCACGGTCTTGGTCGTGCCACCATGCCGGAGACGCTGGCCTACTCGACTGTAGGCATGATCCAGACGTTGTGGCTGGCCGCGCGATCCCATGGCATTGGGCTTGGGTGGGTATCCATTCTGGATGCGAAGGCTGTTACCACCACGCTTGAAGTACCCCGCCACTGGCGTTTCATCGCGTATCTCTGTCTCGGATATCCGCAGGAAGAGCATGTGGACCCGGAGCTGGAGCGCCATGACTGGCAGGAACGGACAGATTTCGCCCGGAGAATGTTCGAACGCTGATTGTGCTATCGAGACAAATTCTGGATTTTGTTAACGAGAGTCTAGAATCCGGGGCAGTGAAATTTGCTCTTTCGTAACATCGGTCTGGCTGTCTATGGTCAGGCAAGCAGATGAAGCCGGTTGAGTTTCAATCAAGACCTTTGCTGGAGATGATGGCATGAGCGTCGAAGTTCGTCCGATTGAAGAGGAAGACCATGGTGCGGCTCGCCAGCTGCTGACCGAAAGGTGGACAGGGCCGGAAATACTTCTCGACGGTCAGGTTGTCGACGCATCACGGCTCCCAGGCTACATCGCAATAGCCGGGTCGGAAGTCGCTGGCCTGGTCACAGTCATCAAGCGTGCGCAGGAATGGGAAATCCTGACACTCGACTCCCTGAGCCGATGGGGAGGTACGGGAACCTTGCTGCTTGACGCGGTGGTCAAGGAGGCCCGCGATGCGGGCATGAAACGCCTGACGGTCAGAACCTCCAACGACAACCTCGACGCTTTCCGCTTCTATCAACGACGTGGTTTCCGGATGGAGCGTATTGCTCCGGGTGTTATCGACAAGGAGCGGGAATTGAGGTCCGAAATCCCGATGCGCGGAGACTACGGGATTCCGATCCACGACGAAGTCCTCTTTGCGCGCTCGCTCTGAGAGACCTTGCGTTTGCGTCACCCCTTCTGGGGGCGGCGCTCCTGGAACACCTTGCTCTTGAAGCAGAATACGGTTTCCCCGTGCTGGTTCACGCCGCGATTGTCGCCGTGCACAATGCCCCATTCGGGCCGGCTCGCAGTCTCGGTCTTTTCTGTTATACGGCGTGTGTAGGTTACGGTGTCGCCGACATAAACCGGCCTCAGCCACTTGAGATCCTCCAGGCCCGGTGAAGGGCCGGTCTTCGCGACCGGATGTCCTTGTGCTGCAGCTTGGGCAGCCAATTCCTGCGTCTTCAGCACCAACAGCCGCATGAAAATCGAAGCCGTGTGCCATCCGGAAGCGCACAGCTTTCCGAAATGGGTCTGCGCGGCGCCTTCATCGCTGAGATGATAAGGTTGCGGATCGTATTTCTCGGCAAACCGGATGATATCCTCACGGGTGAACGTGTAGCTGCCGAGTTCCTGTTCGTCGCCGATCTCAAGGTCTTCGAAATAGTCGATCATCCTCCGACCTCGCGGCGTGCGAAAAGGGCAGGGTTGTCGTAGGTCATCACCGGAACGCCGTGCTGGTTCCTTGTTTCAAGCCGCATGGTGACCACACCCAGATTGGGCCGGGAGCGAAGCGGGCGTGCCGCGATCACTTCCATGCGTGCGCTCAGCGTGTCTCCGGCAAAGACCGGTTTGCGCCATTGCAGCTTCTCGATTCCCGGGGCCCCTTGGCAGGAGCTCTGGTTCAGCAGGCCGAGGGCGAGAAGGCGCATGGTGATCGATGCCGTGTGCCAGCCTGAACTCGCCAAGCCGCCGAGTATCGAGGCCTTGCCGGCTTTTTCATCGAGATGGAAGGGCTGGGGATCGAACTCGCTTGCAAATTCGATGATCTCTTCGCGGCTGACCGTATAGCTGCCGAGTTCGAAGGTGAGGCCCGGTACCAGGTCCTCGAAATAATATCGCTTCGTCATGGGCGGACATTATTGAAATGCCGGTCATGCCTCCAGCCATTTCAGTGACTGTACTCACTGAATTCTCCTGAAGCACAGAGGCGGATTCTGGCACGTGTTCCCGAATGGGAAACGAGCCTCAAAAGAACGTTGGCAATCCTTGGCCCGGACCACCCGCGACCACCCAATCCCTGGCTGCGAGAACGAGTGCCCCTTGGCGATACCGTCGCCAAGGGGCAGATCTCAGTCGTTGGACAACTGGCTATCGCCAATCGCCGGGCAGACCGTTCATCTCGGCAATAAAGTCGCTGAGCATTGGGACGTGCCGTTGGCCCTGGCCAGACGCTTCCATCGCAGCAAAAGCATTCTTCACTACCGCCTGGATCGCGTTCACCGCCCCAACGCTGTTGGCCATGTTCGCAAGGTAGCGCATGTCCTTGTGGGCGTTGGTGATCGTGAACTTGTGGGCGTTCTCGTCGCGGTCGACTGCATACTTCATGAAGGTTTCGTAGAAGCCGTTTGCCATGCGGCCCTGTCCGACAACGGAATGCACCTGTTCGACCGAGAGGCCGGACCTGCGGGCGATTGCAAGCGCTTCGGAGTAGATGACCGCATACCCCATGCTGATGAAGTTGTTGATGAGCTTCATCTTCTGGCCAAGTCCGACCTCTCCGAGGTGGACGATGACCTTTGCCCAGCATTCCAGCACCGGCTTGATCCGCTCAAAGGTCTCCGGTGCGGCGCCGACCATGGTGTCGAGGGTCCCTTCCTCCGCTTCCTTGGGCGTGCGCGACAGCGGAGCGTCGGCGAAGTCCATGCCGGCGGCTTTCAGGTCAGCAGCGACTTGCAGCGTGGAGACGGGGTCGGAGGTCGAGCAGTCGATGACCGTCAGTCCCTTCTTGCCGGACGAGAGGATACCGTTTTCGCCGCGGATGACCTCCTCGACCTGCGGGCTTGCAGAGACGCACAGATGGATGATGTCGCACTGCTCTGCCATCTCGCGCGGCGTCTTCACTTCGGTCGCTCCGCGCTTGATCAGGTCCTCGACGGGTTCCCTGTTGCGGTGACCCATGATCACGAGCGGATAGCCCTTCTCGACAATGTTCTTGGCCATGCCATGGCCCATGAGCCCGACACCGATGAAGCCGATTACCGGTTTTGCCATTTCAACTACCTCCCACCTGGATGACTTGCGGGCTCCTCAGCCCTCAACGTATTTTCGCCAATCATGCTCTTCCTCGAAGCCAAGGACTTCGCGGATCTTGCGGTTTGAAAACAGTGCTTCATGCTCACCCAGTTCGCGGGCCAAAGGCACGTTCGGGAAGAAGCGTTTCAGGATTTCGGAATTCGGAATGTTCACCGAGTTGGTGTCGTTGCCGGCGTTAAAGACCTGATAGCCGAGGCCGTCCTTATGCAGGCAAAGATCGACGATCTGACCCAGATCGCGGGCGTCGATGTAACAGAAGATGTTCCGGCGGCGCTGAGCCGGGTTTTCGAAGAAGTCCGGGAAGCGGTCATATTCGTGCGGCTCGATGACGTTGCCGATGCGAAGTGCATAGATGTCAAAACCGGAGCGACGCTGGAAGGCGCGGGCAGTCTGTTCGTTCACCACCTTGGACAGGCCGTAGCTGTCCATGGGATCGACATCGTAGTCTTCCTCGACCGGCAGGACCTTCGGGTCGACGACGCCGTCGGCGAAACAGACACCGTAAGTGGTCTCCGACGAGGCGATGATGATTTTCTTGATACCCAGTTTCACCGCCGCTTCTATGACATTGTAAGTGCCAACGGTGTTGACCGCGAAGGTCTTGTTGTCCGGATGGATGAGAATGCGCGGGACCGCCGCGAAATGAACGACCGCGTCAAACGACGGAACACCGTTTCCGGGTTCGAGTTCATCGAAGTTGGCGTAGCTGGTCATGACGTTGAACATCTCGCCGGATTGGGTGATGTCGGCGGTGAGATTGTCAACGCCCGGATGGTCCAGCGGATTCAGGTCGACATTGACGACCCTGTGTCCCCTATCCAGCAGATACGGGATCACATGACGCCCAGCCTTGCCCGTGCCACCGGTAAAGAGGATACGCTTCGGCTTTGTGGTGCCGGATCCGGTCATGAGAATGCTCCTGTGTCTGATGTGCGTACATCATCTCCATTTTTGGAGACGGTTTCCAGAGCGGCGTGACGTTGTGCCATGGAAAAGATGTTGTGACGCAGGAACAGAAAAGGGCGGGAAAATCCCGCCCCATTGTTTTTGCACGGTGCCTGGTGTCAGTAGAGAAGCCAGACCAGCGACAGAGTGATACTCGGGAAGAAGACCAGGATCACCACGCGGACCAGATCGGCCGTGACGAAGGGAATGACACCCTTGAAGGTCTCCGCGATCGACACGTTCTTCGCCAATGCGTTGATGACGAAGAGATTCATGCCCACAGGAGGCGTGATTAGTCCGACTTCAACGACGATCAGAACGAGAATGCCGAACCAGAGGCCGAAGTCTGCGGCGGGCATGCCGAAATCCAGGCCGGACATGATCGGGAAGAAGATCGGCACCGTCAGCAGGACCATGGACAGGCTGTCCATGACACAGCCGAAAACCAGATAGAGCAGGAGGACGATCGTCAACACGAGCCACGGGCTGAAGCCTTGGGTGGCGATGTAGGTCGATAGCTCCTGCGGCAGCTGGGTTGTCGCAAGGAACGCATTGAAGAGGCCCGCTCCCAGAATGATGGTGAAGATCATGCCGGTCGAGGTCGCAGTGGAGAAGATCGCCTGAACCAGGGACTTTATAGTCAGGGACCGGTTGGCGAGGGCGACCAGCGCGGTGCCTGCTGCGCCGATCGCCGCGGCTTCGGTGGGTGTGAACCAGCCCGTGTAGATGCCTCCGATGACCGCGGTGAAGATCGCCAGAACCGGCCAGATTGTCAGGAGCACCTTGAAGCGCTCCAGATAGGGCACGCGTTCGCGTGTCTTGCCCGTATCACCGGTGATGCTCGCGTAGATGTAGATCGCGATCATGTAGCTGATGGCGGCCAGAATGCCCGGAATGAACGCGGCCGCAAAAAGCTTCGCAATGTTCTGTTCGGTCAAAATGGCGTAAATGACGAGGATCACCGACGGCGGGATGAGGATGCCGAGGGTGCCGCCGGCAGCAAGCGCGCCGGTCGAGAGGGCGCCTGAATAGCCGTATTTGCGCAGCTCGGGCAGGGCGACCTGACCCATGGTTGCGGCCGTTGCAAGCGAGGAGCCGCAGATAGCACCGAAGCCGGCGCAGGCCCCGACTGCAGACATGGCGACGCCGCCCTTCTTGTGGCCAAGCCACGCCTCGGAGGCCCGGAACAGGCTCGACGACATGCCGCCGATTGTGGCGAACTGGCCCATCAGCAGGAACAGCGGGATGATCGACAGCGAATAGCTGGAGAAAGTCCCGTAGGTCATGTGCTTCAGCTGGGCAAAGGTCATCAGGGTCGTGCCGTTGAGCACGTAGCTGCCGCCGATGCCGACGATGAACATCGCCAGGCCGATCGGTATACGCAGGAAGATGAGCAGGAGCAGGACCGGGAATGACCAGAGGCCGATTTCAAGTCTGGACATCAGGACCTCACGAAAGAGCGCGTTTCAGGCTGCATCCCAGCTGATAGATGCTCACGATTGTAAAGACGGCTGCTCCGACCATGCAGGCCGCGTAGGCTTGCCAGATGTCGATTTGCAGGATGAAGGTGGTTTCGAAGTAGGACTTCTTGTCCAGCATGCCGAGCCAGAGCCGCCAGGCGATCAGGGCGGCGACCAGTAGGAACAGAAGGTCCGAGATCACGTCGATCCAGCGATTGGCACGTTCGCCGATCCGCCCGGCGAACAGCTCGACCGTCGCGTGGCCGCGCTGGAGATGGCACCAGGGCAGAAAGGCGAAGACCGCGAAGGCCATGCCGATCTCAACCATCTCGAAGTCGCCTTCCACGGGGCCGAGGCCGAGCGAGATCAGACCGCGGCCGGTGACGCTGACACAGGTCATGATCACGATGGCGACGAGCACGGCGCCGCCGGCAAGGGCGGTGGCTCCGGCGATCGCCCTGATTCCCTTGCCGAGCAGGGTATCTGTCTTCATGAAGAGGCTCCTTGAGGAACAAGACTGGGTTGCTCGTTCAGCGCCGCGATGGCGAAGCCGGCGATCGCCTTGTACTTTTCCGCATGACCGGCGAGTTCCTCTGCCGGAATGACATCATGGATATTGTCGAACTGGCCTTCACAACGATCTTCGACGACCTGAAGTACGGCGTCCGGGCCGGCTCCGCGGTTGGTCATTACCATTTTTGCGGTGACGGGAAGCATCTCGGTCTCGTAGGCAACGAGGGCCTTATTCGTCATGCCATGCTTGTGGAAGGCCGCTCCAAGCTTGCGCGCGTCGACAATTGCCTGGCTGGCGCCATTGGAGCCAACCGGATAGGCCGCGTGCGCTGCGTCTCCCATCAGAGAGACATTGCCTTCTGTCCAATGGTCGACAGGGTCCCGGTCCACCATCGGGTACTCGTAGACCTTGTCGGCGCCTGCGACGAGCGCAGGAAGATCAAGCCAGTCGTATTGCCAGCCTTCGAACTGGGGCATGAAGTCGTTGACGTCCGCTTCGCGGTTCCAGTCTTCCTTGTTCCAGCCTGCGTCGGGATCGTAGGTGAGTTCCGCAATCCAGTTGATGACCGCGAGGCCAGTTTCCGGGTCCGGCCGTGAAATCGGGTAGGCGACAATGCGCTGTGTCTTGTGGCCGATCATGACCATTGTAGCGCCTGTCCGGAACGGTTTTGCCAATGCCGTTCCGCGCCACAGCACCGCGCCGCCCCACTGCGGTGGGCCCTCATTTGGCTGCATCTGTGCGCGAATGGCGGAATGAATGCCGTCGGCGCCGATCAGTACCGTTCCATCGACCGATGACGTTTCGCCGGTTTTGGTGTTTTCAAGGTGCAGCGTGACGCCGCCTTCGGTGTTGGTAAAGCCGGTGGCGCGTTCCGCGGTCACGACACAGTCGAAGCCCGCCCGCTCGACGAGACGGCGGTAAAGAAGCATCTGGAGCTGACCGCGATGGACGGAATATTGCGGCCAGTTGTAGCCGGCCCAGCGCCCGCGCGGCTCCGTCCAGATTTCCAGACCTTTCTTGGAGAACAGGCCGAATTCCTGTGTTTCCACGCCAATGGATGGAAGGTCGTCTTCGAGCCCGAGTTCGAAAAGTTCGCGAACAGCATTGGGCTGAAGGTTTATGCCGACACCAAGCGGCTTGAGCTCCGCCGCGCTTTCATAGATGCGGAACGGAAGTCCAAGCTGGTCGCAGGTCAGGCCAAGAGAGAGCCCGGCGATGCCGCCGCCGGCAATTAACACTGTCATGTCGTGATTGCGGGCCGCTTTCGCGGCCCGCTCCTGTACTCGGATGTTGGACGAAGCTTACTCGCCGTACTTTTCGATCAGGGTCTTGGCTTTTTCGATGACTGCATTGCCATCAACGCCACGCTCCTTGACCTGCTCGACCCAGCGCGCCACGACAGGCTTGGAAGCTTCCTTCCAGCGATCGACTTCGGCCTGGTCCAGCGTAGCGATCGTGTTGCCGTTCTTCTCGGCAATCGCACGGCCGGGCGCGTCACCAGCCAGCATTTCCTCTGCGGCGAGGGTCGTCAGCTTCATACCGGACTCTGCGTCGATGATGGCCTTCAGGTCGTCCGGCAGACTGTCGTAGCGATCCTTGTTCATCGCCATGATGATGGTCGCCGTGTAGAGCGCTTCCTCACCGGAAAACTCGGTGTGGTTGCTGACCAGCTCGGTCAGCTTGATGGCCGGGGTCACTTCCCACGGGATGACCGTTCCGTTGATGACGCCCTTGGACAGGGACTCAGGGATGGACGGCAGCGGCATGCCGACCGGAACGGCGCCGAGCTCCTTGAGCAGATCGTTGATCACGCGGGTCGGTCCGCGCAACTTCTTGCCCTGCATGTCCTCAAGCTTGCTGACGCCGTCGGCGGTGTGGATCACACCAGGGCCGTGCACCCAGGCGCCAAGCATCTTGACGTCCTTGTACTCCTCGTTCTGGAGATCGCTTTCGACGTATTCCCAGAATGCCTTGGATGTTGCCACCGAGCCCTTCATCATGAAGGGAAGCTCGAACACTTCGGTCTTGATGAAGCGGCCCGGAGTGTAACCGGTGACCGTCATGATGATGTCGACGACGCCGTCACGTGCCTGGTCGTACAGTTCCGGCGGGCGGCCTCCCAGCGCCATCGCGTCGTAGTGTTCGACCTTGATGCGGCCGTTGGACGCCTTTTCGACGTTTTCGGCCCATGGCTTCAGGATCTTGGACGGGACCACTGCCACTGGCGGCAAGAACTGGTGAAGCTTCAGCGTCACTTCCTGGGCGACAGATGTCGTGGTGACGGCTGACAGGGCTAGAGCACCTGCAACGAGATTCCTTGCAATACTTACAGGGCGCATTCTATCCTCCCTTGCGTCCTTCGGTGTTTTCTTGATACTCGATATTGTTTACGATGTAAACGAACTTAACAAATGCTTCCGAACATGGCATTGTACATCGGCCTCTGATCGAGGCTGACGAATGAATTTGAGGCCCAAGGCATTTCAGTTTGATGGCGGACGTGAACTACGGACAGCTCAATGATCTATTGGGGCACCTCCTGCGCTATGCGGTTAACCGCGGCCAGGGTGCGTTCCAGGAGGCGTTCAGCGATGAGGCGGTGACGCCACTGCAGTTCATGATCGTCGAGCTGATCTCCCAGAATCCGCAGATTACCCATTCCGAAATCTGTACGGCCATGCAGACCTCCGCCTCTGTCGTCACGACCACGTTGAAGCCGCTGCTTGCCGACGGGCGCCTGCTCAAGGTTCTGGTCAATGGCGATGGCCGCAAGGCTGGCTACACGCTGTCAAACGACGGCAGTGAATGGTTCGAACGGATCAAGCCCAGAATCGCAGTCAGCGAGGCCCGTCTTGCGGAGGCCCTTACCGATGACGAGCGCGCTGACCTGGTCCGCATGCTCAAGCTGCTTGCTGGCCTTGAAAAGTAATTGCTGCGAGGCTTCATGCTGGAACCGATACTGACCCATTTCTGCGACCTCAAGGTCGAACTTGCCGACATCCGCGAAATGGGACAGGGCCGGGCAGGGCACCGGCGCATCATTCCCATCATCGGCGGTACCGTTACGGGCGAGCGAATATCCGGCACGATCCTGAACCTTGGCGCCGATTGGCAGACCATTTTCGCCGATGGCGTTGCCGAACTGGACACCCGCTACGCATTCGAGACGGATGACGGAGCGCTGATCGAAATCATCAACTACGGCTATCGGCATGGTCCGGCCGAGGTCCTTGCCGCCGTCGGCCGTGGTGAGGACGTGGATCCGTCCAGTTACTACATGCGCACGCATGCCAGGCTTGAAACCGGCGACCCGCGCTACGCCTGGGTCAATCGCATGCTCTTCGTCGGTGCGGGAGGGCGCCGCAAGAACTCGGTCGAGGTTTCTCTCTTCGCCGTCGAGTAGACCGCTACGCGGTTGGCGCTTGTGATTCCTGCCAAGCTTACCCATGATTGCAAAGTTTGCATCCGGAGCTGTCGGGGGGACGCTGCATGGGACAGGGCGGCAAGATCATCAATCACAAGGATGATGCAGGGCAGTGCCAGAACGCGCGCATGCTGGTGGTTCTTCTGCACGGCTACACGAATGGCAAGGCGTCCCTGGCAGGCGTGAAGCACCTCATTGAGCAAACATACCCGGGCGCGACGGTCCATGATCCCGAACTTCCCTACAACAAGACCTTCTGCCGGGTAGGGGCCGCGAAGGTCGTTGCAGACCAGATCGCGGAAATCTCGCGTATCCACGAGGAGGGAGATTTCGACGAGATCGTGATCGTCGGTCACTCGATGGGTGCGGTGATCGGCCGGAGGATTTTCATCGAGGCCTCGGATCTGGAACGCAACTGGCCGGGTCTCTCGGGCGGCCGGCCCGTGTCGCGGGTCGAGCCGGAGCTGGAACACCTCGGTCCTTGTCCCTGGGCACGCAAGGTGTCGCGACTGGTCCTGATTGCAGGGATGAGCCGAGGCTGGAGCATCGACAACGCCAAGTCCGGCATGGAGGAACTGGTCTGGCGCCTGGGCGCAACCTATGGCCACCTGCTTCCGGGCCGGAAACCGACCATCTTCGACATCCGCAAGGGAGCACCGTTCATCGTGCAGACCCGCCTTCGCTGGCTGCAGTTCCTCAACAGCGGTTTGCCCAAGCCCAAGGTGATCCAGCTGCTCGGCACCATCGATGACATGGTTTCTCCGGATGACAGCGTCGATTACGCCGACGCAAACAACTCCGAGCACTTCCGTCTGATCGAGGTTCCGGCGAGCGGTCATGCCACGATTATCGAGGTGGATGTCGCCAAAGGCTCTGACGAAGCTGACCGCCGTATTCGCGAGGAGCGGGCGCGAATCATGACGGCCGTGTTGAGCGATGACGCGCCAGTTCTTGACGAGCGCACGATCGAGCGTGGCTACCTCAACGACGAATTGCCGCCGCCGCGTGACCCGCGTGTGCGCGACCTCCTTTTCATCATCCACGGCATTCGAGACCGGGGGTACTGGACCAAGAAAATCGCGGCGCGGGTCAAACGAAAGGCGGCGGAGGTTGCCGCGCAAACCTACAACACCATTCTGTCCAGAAGTGTTCCTGCCCCTTCCGAAGCTGCCGGTGAAACTCAGGGGGAGGACGCGTTGCTGCGTCATGCGCGCGAAGACTGCGAGACGGCGGCAGAAGGGCGTTCCCTTGTCACCCGCACCCCGAGCTACGGGTACTTTCCGATCCTGCCATTCGTGTTGCCCTGGTACCGGCGGCAAAAGGTCGAATGGCTGATGGATCAGTACGTCGAGGCGCGAACTTCCTACCCGGATGCAGACTTCCACTACATCGGCCATTCCAACGGAACCTATCTTTGCGCGAAGGCCTTGCAGGATTATCCGGCGGCCAGCTTCAGGCGGATCATGTTCGCGGGCAGCGTGGTGCGCAACGACTACGACTGGGTCCGGCTGGTTGAGGCGGGCCGCGTCGAGAAGATTTTGAACATCCGCGCGACATTCGACTGGGTCGTCGCGCTCTTTCCCTATGGGTTGCGTTGGTTCCGGGGCTTTTTCGATCTGGGCGGGGCAGGGCATTCAGGCTTCGAGACGAGCCTCGATGGCAGCGTGCTCTATCAGCTGGACGAGCGCGGGATCAGCAAGTTCGTGCGCGGGGCGCATTCGGCAGGCAAGCGCGAAAGCCTTTGGGACGAGATCTGCGATTTCATCGTTGTCGGCAAGCAGCCCGACGCCACGGATGCCGATTTTGCGGTCGGCCAGCCCTGGTACAGCCGTCTGATCGGCATGCTGGCGCCCTTGTTCGTTCTTGCCGTCGCTGCCGGTGTCTTCTGGCTTGGCGGGCTGCTTCTCTACACGCTTGGCATTGATTTCATGGCTTGGCTGAACGGTGCGGATGTCGGGCAGGAAGCCTCGCTCTGGGATGCCTGGATGGCACAGGGTGGCTTGATCCACGCGCTCGGCCTGCTTGGTTTCATTGCCGTTCTGAGGTTCATCTCACTGCGGTTCTGATTGGTGGCCATGTCTGTCTAGAGCGGCCAGAACATCAGGATTGCAGGCAGGCCCACCGCAAGGACCAGCAGCTCCAGTGGTAGCCCCATGCGCCAGTAGTCACCGAAGCGGTATCCGCCGGGCCCCATGATGATCGTGTTGTTCTTGTGGCCGATCGGCGTCAGGAACGCACAGGAGCCGGCAACGGCGACCGCCATCAGGAAGGGATCCGGATTGACGCCAAGCGCATTAGCGATCTGTACTCCGATCGGAGCCGCGATCAGGCAAGTGGCGACGTTGTTGAGGAAGTCGGAGAGCGTCATTGTGACGGCCATGAGCACAGCCAGCGTTACCCAGGCCGGATAGCCCTCTGTTATCGTCACTATGCTCGAGGCGACCAGTTGGGCGCTGCCTGAAGTCTCGAAAGCCTGTCCGAGCGGGATCAGTGACCCGAGGAGGACGATGACCTTCCATTCAACCGCCTCATAAACTTCGCTGCCACCGATCAGTCCCGCGATCCCGTAAATGAGGACGCAGGCGGCGAGCGCCACCGGAAGGTAGACGAGACCGGACACGGCTGCCGCGATGGCAAGAGCGAAGGCGCCGATCGCCAGAGCTGCCTTGTTGCGCTGGGCGACGCCTGTGCTTCGTCCTTCCAGCGGAAAGACACCGAGCCAGTTGATTGCGACATCCAGGCGCTCCGAGGATCCCAATAGAAGAAGGACGTCGCCCGGTCGCACTTCCATGTGCCGAACGCGGGCATGGACATGTTTCCCCTGGCGGGACAGGCCGAGAAGTGTGACGCCATGGCCGTGGAGGAGGCTCAGGTCGAAGGCCGAGCGGTGAGCGATTCGGGCGTTGTCCGGAACAATGGCCTCTCGCATGGTCAGGCTGCCGCCGGTCAGGCCAGGCTTGTGCTTTTCAGATCCGGCGAAATCAAGCTTCGCCGCACCCATGAAGGCTTCGATGCTCTTTGGGTCGCCCTCGACAATCAGGAAATCGCCGGGGATGATGCGCTCGCGCCATGCAAAACCGCGCAGTCTTGCTCCGTGGCGGATCAGGCCGAGGATGTTGACATCCTTCTCGTCCGCCACCGGGAAGAGCTCGCCGACGGTCAGGGCATTGCTGCTGGCTTCCTCTCCCACCTTGAGTTCGGCGACATATAGGCTTTCGGTATGATCCTGTTTTTCCGTTGTTCGCTTCAGGCGCGACGGCAGGAGGCGCCAGCCTGCCAGGGTCACGAAGACGATTCCTGCGACCGCGACCACGAGACCTACCGGGGTAAAGTCGAACATCGAGAAGGGGGCACCCAGCGCATCCTGCCGATATTGCGCGACGACGATGTTCGGAGGCGTGCCGATCAGGGTGATCATTCCGCCCAGGATGGTCGCGAAGGACAGGGGCATGAGTGACAGGCCAACAGCCCGGCCCGCCTTGTGAGCGGTTTCAATATCGAGAGGCATCAAAAGGGCAAGGGCGGCGACGTTATTGATGATCGCGGACAGTCCTGCTCCGATGAGCGACAGTGTGCCTATGTGACGCGACAGGCCGGCCGAAGCGGACAAGAGCTTTCCAGCAACCAGCTCGATCGCCCCGGAGTTCATCAGCCCTCGGGAAACGATCAGAACCAGTGCGATGATCACGACAGCCGGGTGGCCAAAGCCCGAGAAAACGCTTTCGGTCGGGACGAGACCCAGGATGGTCGCGATGACAAGAGCGCTGAATGCCAGGAGATCATAGCGCACACGTCCCCAGATCAGGAGCGCGAAGAGGAGGCCAAAAAGGGCGAACAGAGCGCCTTGGTCGAATGTCACCTGCTGTCTCCTGTCGTTAATGCATGTAGCCTGGTTTGACTCGTGCCGGTGGTGTCTTTGGCAGGCGAGGGAAAACGAATGACACGGTTGCGGTGCTCTCGAATGGCGGCTCGGCGTGTATGTCGCGTCGCACAACGCTCAGGCTGTTGATCTTTCTAAAATGCCGAAGGGTGTCAAGCGTTGCACGGATCGAGAGGATTTCGACAGGAAGCTGAACTTACCCTTGTAAATACTGACAGGGGTAAGCGTTTGTTCATGATAGTGAGTTAGACCAAGGCACTATTTTTTTGTCGTTTTCCGAGGCTTTCATGTTCACCGATCAACTCACTGCACGCAGGTCCTCCGCCCGCGAACTGGAGCATGCGATTCCGGTCCTGGCACTTGATCTGGACAGCCTGAAGTGCGTCGAGACAAAAGCGGTGAATTTCAGCGACTGGGGGTGCAAGCTGGTGGGGCCAGGCCTTGGTGTTCTCAGGCACAACATTGCTCTGAAGCTGGAAGGCGAGGATGAATTCCAGCGCGGGCGTGTGACAGGGCACAAGACCGAATACGTCACCGTTGTCTTCCAGAGGGACGTGAAACCGTCTTCGGAAAAGCGGGCTGAGCCGCGTTACCCGGTCACGGTCGCTGCCAAGATCAGCGATCTTGCGCGAACCATGGAAATCTCATGCGTGATCACCGATGCCAGCCGATCGGGATGTCGCGTTGAGGGTGAGGGCCTTAAGAAATTGACGGATGACCTGCTTGTCTATGTCGACGGTTTCGACCGGCCGGTCCGCGGGCAGGTCGCCTGGAAGGAAGATCGCAGTGCAGGACTTCGCCTGAACTGGGACGGAGCCAAGAAGATTCGCTGAGACAGGATTGGCCTGTCGGAAAAGCGAAATGCCCCGCACCGATGGCGCGGGGCATTCTTGTATCAGCTAGTCCGGATCGAGGGGCGCTATTGGCGCCCTTCCGCCCGCTTGCCTGTGAAAAGCGGGCCGGCCTGCGTCAGATCACCGAGACGGTCAGCGGTGGCAGTCCTTCAATGTGGGCTTCCATCTTGTCGCCCTTGACGACGGGGCCAACACCGGAGGGTGTGCCGGACATGATCACATCGCCTGCGGCCAGTTCGAAATATTCCGACAGATAGGCGATCATCTCGGGAACCTTCCAGATCATCTGGTTCAGGTCGCCATCCTGCTTCAGGTCACCGTTCACGTGCAGGCTGATCTTGCCCTGGTCCAGGTGACCGATCTTGTCTGCAGGAACAACCGGGCCGGTGGGAGCGGAGCGCTCGAATGCCTTGCCGATTTCCCAGGGGCGGCCCATCTTCTTTGCGATGCCCTGAAGGTCGCGGCGTGTCATGTCGAGGCAGACTGCATAGCCGTAGACATGATCCAGCGCCTTGTCGACCGGGATGTTTGTGCCGCCGGATTTCAGCGCCACCAACAACTCGACTTCATGATGGACGTCTTCCGACTGTACCGGATAGGGGAAGTCGCCGGACTGATCCAGGTTGTCCGGGTTCTTCTGGAAGAAGAATGGCGGCTCACGATCGGGGTCATGGCCCATTTCGATTGCGTGCGCCGCGTAGTTGCGGCCGATGCAATACACGCGGCGAACCGGAAAGGTCCCGCCGTTATCCGCGACCGCAAGTGTCGGTACCTGCGGGCTTTCGATCACATTCATTGCAGAAGTCTCCCCCCTGGAATTCTTGTCGGGTTATGCGATGGCCGTCAGCCTAATCTATTTTGAACCAATCGCAACCAATTTAATGATATTGGTCTATTTTCACGATTTGAGATAAAAATTTGCAATTGATCGACTCATATGCCTATGATTGATCAACCAATGGGGGGAATTGCTCTTGCTTACGCGTCCGGACCAATCCGATCGGGAAGAGGCGATCGCCGCGCTCAGGCAGTTCATTGTCGACCGCGCCTACAAGCCCGGCGACCGTCTTCCCTCCGAGCGGGATCTTATCGTTTCCCTCGGAATGACCCGGACGACCCTGCGCAAGGCGCTCGATAGCCTCGAGCGTGAGGGGGTGATCTGGCGTCATGTCGGCAAGGGAACGTTTGTTGCCTCGCAAGGTGGTGCGGACGGCTCCGACAGCCTTGCCTCACTCGTGCAGCAGATGTCTCCGGTCAAGATGGTCAGGGCGCGTTTGTGCATTGAGCCGGCGCTTGCAGGTGAGGCTGCCGTCAATGCCTCGCGCGAAGCGATTGTCCGTATCCGCTCTGCCATGGAGCGTGCCCAGGCTGCGGAGACCTGGGAAGACTATGAAACCCAGGATGATCTGTTCCATCAGGCAATCGCCGAGGCTGCGGACAATATCCTGTTGTCGTCGCTCTTCGATCAGCTCAACCGGGTTCGACGGGCGGTCGCCATCAAGAATGTGGTTCGCACGTCCGAGCGCCCGGAGCGAGATCACACCAGTTTTGCAGAGCATGCCGCGATCGTCGAGGCGATCGAGACGCACAATTCAAAAGCCGCTTATGACGCCATGCGCCGACACATCGGTTCGGTTTCTGCGCGGCTTTTCGGGGAGGATTGACTTCCCGGACAGTTTTGGACCGCGCCGATAGAGCGAAAACGCCGCGGACGGTCCGAAGGCACGCGGATTGCTTCATCCGCAACTTGGGAGGAAACTATGAAGAGCTTGTTCAAGAGGCTCAGCCTTGCGCTGGGAACCCTGACGCTTGCCTGCGGTCTGGGAACGGCCGCGCAGGCCGCAAAGATCAATATTGCATTGGCGGAAACCCCATCGGCGGAAATGGCGGCCTTCTTCGTGGCGCTCGACCGGGCGAAGGCCAATGGTCTTGACTACGAATGGACTGCGTTTTCCGACGAGGAACTGGCGATCCAGGCTGTCCTCAGCGGTCAGATGGATATCGGCTTCGGAACGCCCTACGCAGCAATGCAGCGCTCCAAGGCACCGCTCAGGATCATCTTTCAGCTCTCGAAGCTGAAGTTCTTCCCCGTCACGTCCAAGAAATACGAGAAGCTGGAGGATCTGAACGGTCAGCCGATCATGCTTCATTCTCGCGGTGGTGGTACGGACTCCATCGCGAACGTGATCGAGGACAAGATCGGCATCACCCTTGGTGAGCGTTCCTATGTTCCGGGATCGTCCAACCGCATCGTTGCGCTGATGGCGGGACAGACCGATGCCACCATCGTCGACCTGTCCAACAAGAACAAGCTGATGAAGCAGGCTGGTGACCGCTTCAACGTCCTGCCGATGTTCGAGGTCGACGCCAGCGACGAGGCGCTTTTCGCAAATCTCGACTGGATCAAGGAAAACGAGAAGGACGTTCAGATCTTCGTTGATGCGCTGGTCAGCGTCTGGCGCGACATGAGCGAAGACCCCACCATCATTTCGAAGGAAACCGATCCGGAAGGCCCGATCGGCCAATTGCCGAAGGAAATTCTCGGCGACCTCGATGCCTTCTATGCCGATGCAGTCGCCGGTGGTCTTTATGATCCCAACGGTGGTGGGCGCAAGGCGGCAAAGGCCGACATGGAATGGTACGCCCAGGCCGGTCAGCTGGAAGGCGATCCTGCATCCCTGAACATTGAAGACTTCTGGTATCTCGCGCCGCTTGATGCGGCAGCTCAGTAACCCCTCATGCCGGGGGCTTTGCTCCCGGCAGACCCTGGTTCTGGAGGTACGGAAAAACAATGGTCAGCCGTTCGCTGCAACTCAAGATCCTGTCGGCGGTCATCGTCTTCGGCGCATGGGAAATCGCCGGAAGGATCCCTGTAAGTTATGCCTTTCCCACGTTCATCGATTCCTTCGCCGCATTGCTGCGCATGGCATTCGACGGCACGCTTCTGGTCGCCTACGCCGAGACCCTGAAGCCGCTGGTGGTGGGTATCCTGATTTCCTCGGTGTTTGGCATCGGCCTCGGTCTGTGGATCGGGCTTAGCGCCAAGTTCGACTGGTTGTTCTCGCCGATCTTCATCGTCATGCAGGCGGCTCCCCTTGCCGCTCTGATCCCGATCCTCGTGATGGCCTATGGCATCGGACTGACGTCGAAGGTCTTTGTCGTGTGCATCATGGCCATGCC
This sequence comes from Roseibium sp., assembly GCF_048261595.1. GTDB lineage: Bacteria > Pseudomonadota > Alphaproteobacteria > Rhizobiales > Stappiaceae > Roseibium. The sequence goes on along the minus strand of NZ_JBLXFW010000002.1, from coordinate 356,801 downwards.
GGTCATCGTTCTGAATACGGCAGGGGCGGTCCGCAATACGCCGACCTCCATCAAGGAAATGGGGCGGGCCTATCTCGGGTCAGACCTGGATATCATCTTGAAGATCATCCTGCCCTCTGCTTCGCCGGTCATCTTCTCCGGCCTCCGCCTTGGCATATCTGCAGGGTTCATCGGTGCCATTCTGGCCGAACTCAAGATCACGCCGACGGGGGTAGGGGACATCATCACCTACAGCCGCTCGATTGCCGACTATCCCGCAATGTATGCGGCGATCTTCTCCATCATCCTGCTCGCCGTCCTGTTCCTGAATCTGCTGGAGCGGATCGAGGTCTATCTGTTTGAAGGAAATGTCCGTGGTTATGCCTCAGATTAAGGAAGCTGCGACGCAGCTGGACGTGGCTGCAACCGAAAATGCGGTTGTCGCGCGCAACGTTTCGAAGACCTACGGGAAGGTGGAGGCGCTGAAGAACCTGTCGCTGGAATTCCCGCGCGGGCAACTGACCTCACTGCTTGGCCCTTCGGGTTGCGGCAAGACAACCCTGCTCAAGATCATCGGTGGCCTGCTCGAGCCGACGTCCGGCGAGATCGAGGTCAATGGAGCGCCTGTCCAGGGGCCAGGACCCGACCGGGCCTTCGTGTTCCAGGACTTTGCCTTGCTGCCCTGGGCCAATGTGCTGCGGAACACCGCATTCGGGCTCGAATTGCGGGGTGTTGCCCGCTCCGAGCGGGAGGCCATTGCCGAGAAGTACATTGCCGATGTCGGCTTGAAGGGCTTCGAGAAGGCCTATCCGCACGAGTTGTCAGGCGGCATGCGTCAGCGTGTCGGCCTTGCCCGGGCCTTGTCGGTGGATGCGGACGTTCTGTTGATGGACGAGCCGTTCTCGGCCGTCGACGAGCAGACCCGCCGGAAGTTCCAGGAGGATCTTCTCCATCTGGTCCAGAATGAAAACAAGACCTTCATCTTCGTGACCCATTCCATCGAAGAGGCGGTTTATGTTTCCGACCAGATCGCGATCCTGCTGCCACGGCCAAGCCGCGTGTCCGAGATCATCCGGCCAACCGGCTTCCGGTCCAAGGATGCCGATACGATCCGCCGCGATCCGGAATATCTCGATATCGTCGACCGGATATGGGCGTCCCTGCGCTCCTACGTGGAATAGGAGGGCGTGATGACAATTTTTGGATATCGGCTTCCTGCGATGTCGTCGCTCATTCTGTGGGCGTTGTTGTGGGAAATTGTCGGCCGTATGGATCTGACCTTCTTCATTCCACCGCTCAGCGAAGTCGTGGTGACCCTGTTCGGGGTCATCGGCACGGCTCCCTTCATGAAGGCCTTGTCGGAAACGGCCTATGCCTTCGCGCTGGGCGTCTTCTTCGCGGTGGTCATCGGCATTCCCGTCGGGATCCTGATGGGCAAAAACCGCTTGATCGATGAGCTCCTGTTGCCATGGGTCAACATGTTCCTCAGTGCGCCTTTGACGGCACTCGTGCCGGTGCTGATGGTTCTGTTCGGTTTCGGCATGAAATCGATCATCATCACCACCACACTGTTCGCCATCTGGATCATCATCCTGAATGCGCGGGTCGGTGTCCTTCAGATCAACCGCTCGCTGGTGGAGATGGCCAAGAGCTACGGTGCCAAGCCTTTCGCGGCCTTCTACAAGATCTATTTCTGGGCGGCTCTGCCGGAAATCCTCGGCGGGGTGCGGATCGGCATCATCCGGGCGGTCAAGGGCGTGATCATCGGTCAGCTTTTGATCTCGATCGTGGGCTTCGGTGCTCTCTTCGAGCTCTATGCCAACAACTTCCTGATGGCTCATTTCTGGGCGGTTCTGATTGTGCTGTTCGCCCTGGCCTTCTCGGTGTCCGAGGTACTCGCCTACCTGGAGCGGCGCGTGTCCTACTACGCGGCAAGCCGATAAAGAAAAACCGGCCGGGAATCTCCGGCCGGTCTCCAGAATCCGAAGTGTCCGCTGGCTGTCAGGTGTTGAACTTGAACAGCAGGACGTCACCGTCCTTGACCACGTATTCCTTGCCTTCGTCGCGCGCCTTGCCAGCTTCCTTGGCAGCTGTCTCGCCGCCGAGGGTGACGTAGTCGTTGTAGGCGATGGTCTGCGCGCGAATGAAGCCGCGTTCGAAGTCCGTGTGAATGACGCCGGCAGCGCCCGGTGCCTTGGTGCCCTGGGTAATCGTCCAGGCGCGGGTTTCCTTCGGGCCTGCGGTGAAATAGGTGATCAGGCCGAGCAACTCGTATCCGGCGCGGATCAGGCGATCGAGGCCCGGTTCTTCAAGGCCGATCGTTTCCAGGAACTCCGCCTGCTCTTCCTTGTCGAGCTGGGAGATCTCTGCCTCGATGGCGGCGGAGATGACAACTGCAACGGCGCCTTCCTCGGCAGCCTTGGCCTTTACCTTGTCCGAGAGCGCGTTGCCCTTGTCGGCGGAGGCTTCTTCCACGTTGCAGACGTAGAGGACCGGCTTCGAGGTCAGCAGGTTGAGGCCGTTGAGGATCTTCTTCTCCTCAGGGTCGTCCAGCTTGATCGTGCGCACCGGCTTGCCGTCCTGAAGCAGCGCCAGGGCAGCTTCCATGATCGGGATAACGGCCTTGGCTTCCTTGTCGCCGCCGGTTGCCTTCTTCTTCAGGGGAGGAAGACGGCGCTCCAGGCTTTCCATGTCGGCGACCATGAGCTCGGTCTCGACGGTCTCGGCGTCGGCAAGGGGATCGATGGTGCCTTCGACATGGGTGATGTCGTCGTCTTCAAAGCAGCGCAGCACGTGGGCGATGGCGTCCACTTCGCGGATGTTGGCAAGGAACTGGTTGCCAAGGCCTTCGCCCTTGGACGCGCCGCGCACCAGACCGGCAATGTCGACGAAGGTGATGCGGGTCGGGATGATTTCCTTCGACCCGGCGATCTTGGCGATTTCATTGAGGCGCGGATCCGGAACGCCCACTTCGCCGGTGTTCGGCTCGATGGTGCAGAACGGATAGTTCGCGGCCTGTGCGGCTGCGGTCTTGGTGAGCGCGTTGAAGAGCGTGGACTTGCCGACATTGGGCAGTCCAACGATGCCGCACTGGAAACCCATGGGAGATCGCTTTCGGTTGTCTGGCTAAAACGTTGCCGCTATGTGCCGGAAGGGCGGGCCAAGGTCAAGGGTTTCAGTCCCCTTTGAACTGCCACGCGCGCGAGCCGCGGGCGGAATCTGCATTTCAGGAAACGGCGAAGTCAGTCGTCATTATTCTTGCCGCCGAGAAGCTTCTTCAGCATATCCGCCATAGGGCCGGAACTGGGAAGCTGCGGAGTTCTGCCCTGACGGGCCTGCCGGATATGGCTTTGCCCCTTTGCCTTGGCGGGCCTGGAAGCTGCCACTACAGGTTTGTCGCTGGCGTCGGCCTTGCTGTTGCGGCGGGCCTTTTCAGGTTCCAGAGCCAGGGTCATCTTGTTGGCGAACTGGCTGTCCTTGCCTTCGGCCAGCAGATCGCAGGTGTCGGCGATCTGGGTCAGCAACGGTTCCAGCCAATCGGCATCGGCCTTTGCGAAATCGCCGAGCACATAGTTGGAGACCAGCTTCTTGTCGCCAGGATGGCCAATGCCAAGGCGTAGCCGCCGGTAGTCCTGCCCGATGTGGGTGCTGATGGAGCGCAGACCGTTGTGGCCGCCATGGCCGCCCCCTGTCTTCATCCGGAACTTCGCGGGCGGCAGATCCAGTTCGTCATAGATAACCACCACGTCCTGAGGCTCGATCTTAAAGAAGCGCATGGCCTCGCCGACGGAGCGGCCGGACTCGTTCATGTAGGTGGAGGGCTTGAGCAGAAGCACCTTTTCCGATCCCAGGCGACCTTCGGAGGTCTGGCCCTGAAAGCGGGCTTTCCATGGGGTGAAGCCGGAATGGCGGCGGTGGATTTCATCCACGGCCATGAAGCCGATGTTGTGGCGGTTGCGTTTGTATTTCGAACCGGGATTTCCGAGGCCGACGATAAGCTTCATGGGACAGACCGTTTCGCTTGAAAACCTTCGCGCCAGAGCATCACCTGCTCCAGTGTAGCTGCAAGGGGCAGATACGAAAAAGGGAGGCAGCACGCCGCCTCCCCGGAAACTTCGAAGAACTCCGGCTTACTCTTCGCCAGCTTCTTCTGTTTCTTCCTCTTCATCGTCCTTAACGCCGCCGCCCGGTGCCGCGATCGTTGCAACCGTGAAGTCACGGTCGGTGATCGTCGGGTGAGCGCCTTCCGGCAGGGTCGTTGCAGAGATGTGCAGCGTGTCGCCGATATCGGCCTTGGCAAGGTCGAAGACCAGGGCTTCCGGAATCGCAGTTGCCGGCACGTTCATTTCGACCGTGTGGCGAACGACGTTCAGCATGCCGCCCTTCTTGATGCCCGGGCAGGTTTCTTCATTGATGAAGTGAACCGGGATGTCGACCGTCAGGGTCGTGCCCTTGCCAACGCGCAGGAAATCGACGTGCAGCAGTTCGTCACGAACCGGATGCAGCTGGAAATCCTTGGCGATAACCTGGTGCTTCGCGCCGTCTACTTCGACGGTGGCGATGTGCGTCAGGAAGCCGCCCTTATGCAGGGCAAGAGAGGTTTCCTTCAGCGGAATAGAAATCGGCAAAGCCGGCTTTTTGTCACCGTAGATGACGGCGGGGATAAGACCTTCGCGACGCAGTGCACGAGCGGCCCCCTTGCCCACCCGGTCCCTAGCCGTTGCCTTCAGCTCGTAGCTGCTAGCCATGGCATAACTCCTTCGGATGTCATGAAAATGGACCGGCGTATTCCTAGGCCTTGCAGCCTCGAGATCCGGGATCGGTCCAGATGCGCCTCCTCCAGGGGTGCAGGCGCGCGGGTGCTATACAAGAAAGACCGTGCAGGTGCAAGGCCAACCGTGCTGGCTTGCCTTTTCAGCACAACGAACCGTACCCAGCTTACAGGACGTTTGGAAAAGATGCTTCAAAGTAATTACATTGTTATATTTGCGGATGATATTGCTTAGCATATTCAACATGTTGCGTGTGTATTCTTGTATTGTTGCAACTTTTTGTTGACTTAAATCTATCGCTAAATCGAGTCTGGGTATGTCTTTCTTGGTAATTTCACTCGCATTGCTGTCATTGAGAACATTTAATTAAGATCTTACGCGTGAACTTCTGGGAGTAACCGGAGAGGTGTACCATGAAGTTCCTAGCAAATGCAGTCATGTTCCTCGTGCTCAGCGCGGGGACCGTTCACGCCAACGAATTCCTCGCAGAGCTGCAGGCGCTCGCGAAGGGCAAGATTGCCGAGATCGCGGCCTCTGCTGAGGTGATCGAGGCGGTGAAGGCACAAAACGGCATGACTGCCGGATATGATCAGGCGAAGATCGACGAGTTGGACAAGGCATGGCGCGCCGAAACCGAAGCCGCCGACCAGCCGATGATCGATCAGGTACTGGACAACGCCTTGTCGTCGTATCTTGCAGAGCTGCAAGGCAACAGCGATGGCCTGTTTACCGAAATCTTCGTCATGGACGCCAAGGGCCTGAACGTCGGCCAGAGCGATGTCACTTCCGACTACTGGCAGGGTGACGAGGCGAAGTGGAAGGAAACCTACCTCGTCGGAAAAGACGCGGTTCATGTCGGTGACCTGGAGGAAGACGAGTCCACCCAGCAGCTGCAAAGTCAGGTCAGTGTCCCTGTCACCGATCCGCAGACTGGCGAAAACATCGGCGCCGTGACCTTCGGTGTGAACGTAGAAAGCCTCTAGTGGCTGGGCGGCGGGGCATGCCCCCGCCTCTCGCGTTCTTTGAGAGGAGTTGGCGCGTTGAAAGTATCTGTCAAATTGCCGGTGATCATCGTCGGGATCGGCCTGCTGTGTTCCGCCGGAGTGGGTGTTGCGAGCTACGTATCGGGAGCCAGCAGCGTTCGCAATCTCGCGGAAGACAGGCTTATGGCACTCGCGGAAGGCCGCATGAGCACGCTGACCGATTATCTGGATCGGGTGCGCCAGGGGATTCTCTCTTATGCCGAGGGCAAGACGGTCCGGGCGGCTATGGCGGACTTCGAGACCGGCTGGTCGAAATATGGCGATGAAGCCTCCGCAAGGGTGATTGAGACATATATCTCGAAAAACGAGTTTCCTGCCGACCAGCGTGAAGAGCTGGAGAAAGCGGGACGCAAGCCCTACGACAAGGCACACACCAAGTTCCATCCCGTTCTTCGCCGCTATATCAAGGATAACGGCTATCGGGATCTGATGCTCGTCAATCTTGATGGCAACGTGGTCTACTCGGTCAAGAAACTCGATGATTTCGGCGTGAACCTGACATCCGCCGAATGGCAGGGCAGCGTTCTTGCAAAAGCCTTTGATGCCGCGGTCTCCGGCGAGGCTGACGGGGTTCACCTGTTCGATCTGGAACCCTACGCCGCGCGCCAGGGCGCACCGACCGGGTTCATGGCAACTCCTGTTGCCATCGGGTCGAAGAAACTGGGTGTTCTTGTATACGAAATCCCGACCGAAAAGATTTCCGATTCCCTGGGCCGCTACACGGGTCTGGGCGAGACCGGCAACGTTTATCTCGTGAACCAGGATGGCCTTGTGCAGAACGACAGTCTGCGTACACCAGACAAGACCGAGCTTCTGAGCGATGTTCTGAACCGGGAAGAAGTGCGCGCAAGCTTCGGTGGCGGGCCGGTTTTCCGGGAACTTTCGGACTTCGAGGGGCGTGATGTCGACGCGGCGATCGTACCGTTCGACTATATGTCCAAATCCTATGCGCTGGTTGTGGTGCAGGACGTTGCAGAGGTCTTTGCACCGCTGGTGCCACTCCGAAATTGGACCATCGCCTTTGCCTTGCTGAGTGCTGCGATTGCAGGTGCGGTTGGATTTGCCTTTTCCCGTTCGCTTGCCGGACGGATCAACAGACTGTCCTCAGCAATGGTCCAACTGGCGGACGGGAATACCGATGTCGATCTGCCGGGTACCGAAAGTTCAGACGAAATCGACGTCATGACAAACACGGTTGTCGTGTTTCGCAACAACGAGCTGGAACGGGTTCGGCTTGAAGATGAGCAGCAGGCAGCGATAGCTGCTCGCGAAGCGAAAACCAACCAGGTGCAGGAGTTGATCGAAAGCTTCAGGCACGAGGTCGCCGGCATGCTGGATGCAGTGGCAGAAAATTCGAACCAGATGCGTGAGACAGCCGAAGGGCTCCACTCCATTGCCGATCAGACGGCAGGGGAAGCATCTGGCGCGTCCGCCGCATCTGAACAGGCGTCCGGGAACGTGCAGACGGTCGCCTCTGCTGCAGAGGAGCTTTCCGCCTCCATCCAGGAAATTTCTCGGCAGGTTGCCAATACGACCGAGATCGTTGCCGGCGCGGTCCAGAATGCCGAGCAGACCAATACCAAGATCGGGGGGCTTGCGGATGCGGCTCAGAAGATCGGCGACGTGGTCAGCCTGATCTCGGCGATTGCAGAGCAGACGAACCTGCTCGCGCTGAATGCAACGATCGAGGCTGCCCGTGCGGGCGACGCAGGCAAGGGTTTTGCCGTTGTGGCCTCTGAAGTGAAGGAGCTTGCGACCCAGACTGCCAAGGCGACAGAGGAGATCAGTTCGCAGATCGCCGAGGTTCAGGCCGCGACGAAGGAAGCCGTGGAAGCCATTTCGCTCATCACCGAGACCATGGGCGAGGTGAACGAATATACCGGGTCGATTGCTTCGGCGGTCGCGGAGCAGGGCGCTGCGACCAACGAGATTTCGGCCAATGTGCAGGAAGCTGCACAAGGCACACGGAACGTGGCGCAGACTATGGTCAACATCTCCGACAAGGTTCGCGATACCAGTTCGTCGGCCAGCCAGGTATTGGAATCTTCGTCGGTGGTCAATGTGCGTGCGAACGAGTTGCGCACGACAGTCGACCGCTTCCTGACCGCGGTTGCCGCGGCCTAGCTTTTCTAAGGTGACAAAACAGACCAGGAAAGGGCCGGCCCACAGGGTCGGCCTTTTTCGTTGGGCACGGCAGGGTCCGGCTCGCAGCATGCGAGTGGTCACTCTGACCTGCTGAACAATGGCGATCGCGACCAGCGTGAGCGCTTGGACCTGTGCTGCATGGGTATAAAAAAAGCGCCCGGAAAGTTCCGGGCGCTTTCGAATTCCGCGAAGGCGGCAGAAAATCAGACGAACAGGCTCGATACCGACTTTTCCAGGGCGGTGCGATTGATCGCTTCGCCCATGAGCGGTGCGATCGAGATCGCGCGGATGTTGGGAGCAGCGGTAATGGCGGCGGTCGGTTCGATGGAATTGGTGATGACCAGTTCCTTCAGCTTGGACGACGACACGCGTGCCACCGCGCCACCGGAAAGAACACCGTGAGTGATGTAGGCCGTCACCGACTTCGCGCCCTTGGCGAGCAATGCTTCGGCTGCGTTGCACAGCGTGCCGCCACTGTCGACGATGTCATCGACGAGGATGCAGTCATAACCGGAAACATCGCCGATGATGTTCATCACCTCGGACTCTCCAGGCTTGTCGCGGCGCTTGTCGACGATCGACAGCGGAGCCTCGATACGCTTGGCCAATGCGCGGGCACGAACCACACCGCCGACGTCCGGCGAGACGACCATGACGTTGTCGGTCGCGTAGCGTTCCTTGATGTCGCGGGTCATGACCGGCGCGGCAAAGAGGTTGTCGGTGGGAATGTCGAAGAAACCCTGGATCTGACCGGCATGAAGGTCCAGCGTCAGAACACGGTCGGCACCTGCCTCGGTGATGAGGTTGGCCACCAGCTTGGCCGAGATCGGCGTACGCCCGGAAGCGCGCCGATCCTGACGCGCGTAGCCGAAGTAGGGGATGACCGCCGTGATCCGGCGGGCAGAGGAGCGGCGCAGCGCATCGATGATGATGAGCAGCTCCATGAGATGGTCGTTGGCCGGGTAGCTCGTGGGCTGAACGACGAAGACGTCCTCACCGCGCACGTTTTCCTGGATTTCGACGAAGATTTCCTGGTCCGCAAACCGGCGCACCTGACACTTTGCCAGCGGCACGTCCAGATACTTGGAAATCTCCTCAGCGAGGGCGCGATTGGAATTGCCCGCGACGATTTTCATTGGCCGCAAGTCCTTCTGGTGCGACACCGGCACCGGGTTGGCAGTCCTGCATCTGCCGGACCGGCCCGATATTGGGTCCTGTTGCGAATGGTGTCGAGCGCTGTGATGCCTCTCGATCAGCCCTTAGCAGGCGGCGGCGTTGTAACAACGGACCGGGCATCCGACAACAGCGCGTTTGTGCTGCAGATGCGATTTTTTGAATTTAATTAACGTTCCTCAGTCGATTTGCCGACGAAGGGGTCACCGGCGGTTGAGCCAGGCTGCCATTTCGACTGTCGTCCGGCTCGCAATCCGGTTGAGAGCGCCCGAATCGGCGCCCTGCCACGGGTCGCCGCTGGCGCCGGAAATTCTTTCGGTTCCTGAAATTCTTTTCAGTCTTTGGCCGGTATTGTCGACAATGTCGAAGACATAGAAGACCGTTGCCGATGATGGTTCGCCCGATGCCGAAAGATAGCCATTGACGCGGTATGTCGACGGCGCTCCGACGCGGCGTACCAGGACCAGCCCCTGACTTCGGGCTTCGCTGCCCAGGGCCCGCGAGAGCTCGTCGGCGATGTTGCCGGGGGCGCCGGTGAAGGGTTCGAAGGCAAAGGTCGCCTGTCCGTCCGCGGTGACCGGTGCCAGCGACTGTGCGGTTGGCGCCGGGGTTCCGATGGCAGCCGGCGGTTCCGGCATTCCCTGGCAGGCGGCAAGGCCCAGCGTGAAGGCGATAGCCGCCGGGAGGCGGAGGGATTTCGGAAACGGCATCGGCGTCAGCTCATTATTGCGGCATCAAATCAGGTCGGCTGCTGCGTCCAGCGAATGGATTCGCAACCGGCCCTGCGAGGTCACTCCGGTTTAGCCCGACTTTACGGCAAGGTCGAGGGGCAGCTTGGACAGACTTTCGGGACCATCTTGTGTCGTGAGGTAAGTCCGTCCGAGCGTCATGGCGGTCTCGGTGTCCGAATCCATCAGGATCATGTGCTGGAAGATTACCATGTTGGGCTCGATCACGGCCGGGTTGTCCTTGTAGGCCATGGGCGGATCCATCCAGCTTGGAGTAAACCGCGCCCCGAGCGAGTAGCCGCAGGCATTCAGCCGGTGGGCCATCATGTCATGGCCGTCGATCGCATTTGCATGTGCGTCGAACAGATCCCCGAAGGTGTTGCCAGGGCGCAGCTTTTCTTCCACCGCGGCAAGGGCATCGCTTGCCGCTTCGTACATCTCGAGATGCCGGTTGGTCGGAGTGCCGACGATGACCGTGCGCATCAGGGCTGCATGGTAGTGCCGGTAGGTGCCTGCCCATTCCAGCGTGAGCTGGTCATTGGCTGCAAGAGCGCGCCGTCCGGTCTTGTAGCGGCAAAGGAGAGCGTCGCGGCCCGATCCGATGATGAATTCGTTGCCCGGATAGTCGCCGCCGCCTTCGAAGATCGCTCCCTGCATGGCGGCGAGGATCCGGCCCTCGTCTGCCCCCGGTCGAATTTCAGTCAATGCGGCCTCGTAGGCGAGGTCGGCAAGCTCGGCGGCCTTGCGGACGTAGACGATCTCTTCGGCACTTTTCACAGAGCGCAGTGTCGGGACGAGGCGGGAGACATCGCGCAGTGACGCGAAGCTTGTCAGTTGGTCGTTCAACTGAATACCCACCGCGCCGGTCATGCCATGAGTGTCGTATTCGACACCGATCTTCGCGCCGAGCAGGTCCATCTCGAACAACAGGTCCTTGAGCTGGTTTACGGGGGAGGCCTCTCCCCGGTCGACCCAGATGCGAATATCGGAGATGTTCGATGTGTGGCGGGCCTGGCGTTTGTCGGCCGAGCGGGTCAGAAGCACCTTTCGCCCGTCAGCGGTAACGACAAGGCACTGAAAGAAACAGAAGCCGAATGTGTCGTAGCCGGTCAGCCAATACATGCTCTCTTGTGCGAAGAGCAACATGGCGTCGAGCTTCTCGGCCTCCATGGCGGCTTGCAGACGGCTGGTGCGCGCCTCGAATTCTTCCGAAGTGAAATGCAGGGCCATGACTATTCTCCGGTCAGGACGATAGCGGACATGAGACGGCCGTAGTCCGGCTCGCTCCTGTGAGTGGTCCGGCGGTAGGAAAAGAAGCGGTCCTCGTCGCCGTATGTGCAATGACCGAGATCGCGGGCGCATTTGACGCCGCTGGCCTGAAGTCGGGCGAGAATGAATGCAGGAAGGTCGAAGCGGTGGTGACCGACCTTGTCGGAGCCGATGAAGAAGCGGGCGTTGTCGGGATTCTCCGCCACGAAGCGGTCGTGGAACTCCGGTCCGACCTCATAGGCGGCTTGTGAAATCGTCGGACCAAGGACGGCGACCATGTGCTCGCGTCTGGCCCCCAGGCGTTCCATCGCGGCAATGGTGTTTTCCAGAATGCCGCCGACAGCGCCCTTCCAGCCCGAATGGGCTGCGCCGATGACCCCTGCCTCGGCGTCAGCGAAAAGAACCGGACCGCAGTCGGCCGTTGCAATTCCGAGCGCCAGACCCTTTCGGTTGGTTGCCAGTGCGTCGGCGCGCCGGTCGGCATCTTCCGCCCACGGGCCGTCGACGGTGATCACGTCGGCCGAGTGGATCTGGTATGGGCTCACAAGATGGTCTGGAGCGACGCCCAGGCTTTCGGCAATCCGGCGCCGGTTTTCCAGAACGGCCTCACGCTCGTCTTCCGAGCCGAGTCCGATGTTGAGGCTGCCGTAGATCCCGTTGGACACACCGCCCTGACGGGTGAAAAATCCGTGGGCGATACCGGGAAGGGCGAGGTCGTCTGACTGGATCATCCTTGGGGTCCTGAAAGCGGATCGAAGGGGGCGAGCGGATCGCTGCTGCTGCTCACTGCGAGCACCTTGAAAAGCTGGCCCATCTGGTTGGGCGCTGCAAGCCGTTCGACATCGTCGCGGATTTTTTCCTGGTCCAGATGGCTCTTGCCGGAGCCCAGGGTACCCGCGCGCTCCAGCAGGCCGAGGCGGAGCAGAAATTCCCCCTGCTCCAAAGGCGGGAACGCAATGGCTCCCCCTCTTTTAGCTGCGGCAGCCAGCGCTTCGAAATTCACATGTGCCGTCAGGTCGGCTTCTCCCGGGTGGGCCAGAACGTCGTCATAGGTGTGTTTGTATAGCGCCTGGAGCGTGTCTCCGGTGGCCGTTTTCAGGTAGCCGTAGTCGATGAAAAGGGCCGTGCCGCCGTCGGCTTTCAGACGTGCTCCGATCTCCTCGGCGTTTGCGTTTGAGGCTGGCTGCGTTTCCATGATGGCGCCATCTGGCGCTCCGCGAACAGATGCAGGCAAGTCCTGATCGGGCAGCTGCGCGTTGCCGATGCCGAAAGTGAGTTCATTGGCCTCGTTAAGCCCCACCATGCGTTCGCGCCAGCCGTTGCCAGTCCTGACGAACTGGTGGATCGGCAGAGCGTCGAAGAACTCGTTCGCGACCAGCAGCAACGGACCTTCGGGGATGTCCTGAAAACGGTCGGCGAAGGCAGGCGCAAGCGGTGAGCGCGCAAGCGTCTTTTGCTGGGACTTGCGCAATGTGGGGCTCATCTCCACCAAGGTCAGTTTGGCCGCGTCGATGAAAGCGGGCCTCAGCTTTGCCATGCGCAGGATATCGGCCATCAGCGTGCCGCGCCCAGGTCCGAGCTCGACGAGATTGAAACGCTGTGGCGACCCCATGCGCTCGTAGGCCTGGAGGAGAAACGCTCCGATCAGTTCCCCAAACATCTGGCTGACTTCCGGGGCGGTGGTGAAGTCACCCTTTACGCCGAAAGGATCACGTGTCGTGTAGTAGCCGTGTTCAGGGTCGCCCAGGCAGCTCGCCATGTAGTCGGCGACGGTGATCGGGCCCTGGGCCTCGATCCGTTGGCGCAGGCGTTCTTTCAGAGTTTTTCCGCTCATGCAGCAACAGGCCACTTGCGCGCGGACCAGATCATCAAGGCCAGCCCGGCGAGGATCATCGGCAGGGACAGCACAATGCCCATGGTGATAAAGCCGCTGAGGTATCCGATATGCGCATCGGGAACACGCACGAGTTCAACGACGCAGCGCGACAGGCCGTAGCCTGCGGCAAAGGCACCGGCAATGAAGCCAGGACGCTTGAGCATGTCGTAGCGGTGGCTGAGCAGGCGCATGACCAGGAACAGGACGACACCCTCGAGCGCGGCCTCGTACAGCTGGCTCGGGTGCCTGGGCTCAGGCCCTCCGGTCGGGAAAACGAAGGCCCAGGGCACATCGGTGACACGGCCCCAGAGTTCGGAATTGATGAAGTTCGCCAGGCGGCCGAAGAACAGGCCGATGGGTGCTGCCGTCCCGGCAAGGTCGAACATCCGCCAGATCGAGACACCTCGCTTCAGCGCGAAGAGGATCATGGCCAGAACGGTGCCGATGAATCCGCCATGGAAGGACATGCCTCCCGACCAGATCGCCAGGGCCTCACCCGGATTGGCGAGGTAATGGGCCGGGTTATAGAACAGCACGTAGCCGAGCCGACCGCCCAGGATAATTCCGAGCGTCCCCCAGACCACGAAATCATCGATCTCCAGCGCCGTCGGCCGCGGGCGCGAGTCCCAGAGACGGTCGTTAAGGACCAGCAGGCGCATGTAGCGCCAGGCCAGCACGATACCGACGATGTAGGCCAGAGCATACCATCTGAGGGCAAAGGGGCCGACCTGGAAAATCACCGGATCTATGGCTGGGAAGGGCAGGACGAACAAGGGCATGTGCCAGTTGGCTCCGGTGGGCTGCAGGCAGGCAGCTGGTCATGGCGGTCAGCAGCGGCGCATTGGACGAGCCGGCGGCATTGCGCGCACGCTGTCCTATTCGCCAGTGAGGGTCAAGTCGTGGCAACATATGTGGCATCAAGTCCGGCATTTGTATGGATTGCCGCCTTGAAGTTGACTGCATTCCCTCATAGGTGTGTGCAAGAGTTTACTGGCACTTCGGGAGTTCGCCATGACCCAGGGACCCAATCGTCTGTTCGATGACTTCGCCAAGCTGATGAATGATGCCGCAGGCGTTGCCCAGGGCGCGCGCCGCGAGGTCGAGACCGCCTTCCGCGCCCAGGCAGAGCGCTTCCTGTCCGATATGGACGTCGTCTCGCGCGAAGAGCACGAAGCGGTGAAGGAAATCGCTGTGCGTGCCCTCGACAAGGTAGAGGAACTGGAAGCCCGTCTGGAAGCGCTTGAAAAGAAGCCTGCCGCGAAAACCAAGGCGGCAGCGAAGTCCTCCGACGCCTGACGGACGGCGCGGCGGATATATCGTCTCAATCCGGGGCCCTGCGAGTGATTGCAGGGCCCCTCTTCATTGGCAAAAACATCTTCCACAAGTTTCGGGTCTTTCGCTCGGCGCGGGTGGTATCGCGCTGCGCAAAATTGCTCCTATACTCAATTTCAACAGGGATTCTTTGAGACGGTGCAAAAAACCCATGAATGGGTTATCGTTTCAGTAGCTTGGACCTGCCTGGTCGCTCGGATACGACGCACCTGCGGTATCATTTGCCCAGGCCCGAGAGGGAGAGGAAGTCATGAGCCTCATCGAGTTCGACTTCGAGCGGCCGGACAATCCCGTCGATATCATCGAAACAGTTGCGAGCATCAACGACTGGCTCTTCGACCGGTCGAGCGAGGACGAAATCACCATTTCGGTCGGTGGCAGCTGGTGTGACTATCACATCTCGTTCTCCTGGATGGAGGAAGTCGAGGCCCTGCATCTGGCTTGTGCCTTCGATCTCAAGGTCACGCCGGTCCGCAAGACGGAAGTCGTGCGGTTGCTTGCCCTCGCCAACGAACAGCTCTGGATGGGCCACTTCGACCTGTGGAACAGGGAAGGGGTGGTGATCTTCCGTCAGTCCCTCGTGCTTGCTGGCGGCGTGGAGCCGAAACCGGCCCAGATCGAGGCCATGCTCGCAAATGCACTCGAAAGCTGCGAACGCTATTACCAGGCCTTCCAGTTTGTCGTCTGGGCCGGTAAGACAGCCTCGGAAGCCGTTGATACGGCCTTGTTCGAGACTGCAGGCGAAGCATGATTTTTTCAAAAGAGCGGCCTTTCCTCCTCATTGGCGCGGGGAAGATGGGCGGTGCGATGTTGTCGGGTTGGATCGCCGATGGTGTTGATCCGGCCTCCCTGGTGGTGAGCGACCCAAATCCGGCGCCGGAAATGGCTGCCTTTCTTCGGGACAACGGCATCCGCCATGTGACGGCCGCCACGGCGGATCTCAAGCCTGCCATCGTCCTTGTGGCGGTCAAGCCGCAGATGATGGACGTGGTCCTTCCTGCCCTCAAACCTGCCATTCAGGCTGACACGGTGGTGCTTTCGGTTGCTGCCGGGACGCCGATCTCGCGTTTCATCGCAGAGTTTGGCAACATCGCGGTTGCCCGTGCCATGCCAAACACTCCTGCAATGGTCGGCCGCGGCATCACCGCCGTCTATCCGAACGAAGCTGTCACCGGAGATCAGAAAGCCACCATCGATGAACTGCTGAAGGCCGTCGGCAAGGTGGTCTGGCTGGATACTGAAGACCAGATCGACCTGGTCACTGCCGTCAGTGGATCCGGCCCGGCCTATGTCTTCTGGCTGGCGGAGTGTCTGGCAGAAGCCGGCAAGGCGGCGGGCCTGCCGGACGCACTTTCGCGTCAGCTGGCGGAGGCAACCGTCTGCGGAGCGGGCGAGTTGATGCACCAGTCTCCCGACACCCCGACCGTCTTGCGTCAGAATGTCACCTCTCCCAATGGCACCACGGCGGCAGCGCTGGAGGTCCTCATGGCCGCCGACGGTCTCGGACCGCTGATGGAGCGTGCGGTGGAGGCAGCTGCACGGCGCGCAAGGGAACTCGCCGGCTAACGGTTTTCAACTCGGTGGGGTGGCGTGTTGCTGCGGATGTGGCGCATGGTCACCCTTCCCGAAACCGCACCTGATCCCTATCTTCTCCCGCGTGCATTTGGTCCTGACCTGGAGAAGCGCAAATGGCGAGTGTGAAGACGCAGTCCAAGATTCTCAAGACCTTCCTCAAGCTGCTTGAGACGCATTCCTATGCGGATGTCAGCCTGCCGATGATCGCCGAAAGCGCGGGCATCAAACTCTCCGAGCTCAGAGAAAACTATTCGTCGAAGACTTCACTTGTCGCAGCGTTTGCCGAGACGATCGACAAGGAGGTGCTGGACGAGCGCGACGCGGAGATGGGCGACCAACCTGCCCGGGACCGTCTCTTCGACATCCTGATGACCCGAGTTGATCATCTCGCTCCCTACAAGGCAGCTGTTCAGGCACTGCATGATGCGGTTCGCGCTGATCCTGCCCTTGCACTCGATTTCAATCCGATCGCCGTTCGCTCCCAGAAGTGGATGCTGGCAGCGGCTGGTGTGGAAGTGTCCGGTCTCAAGGGCAAGGCGATTGCACAGGGTCTGGCGGTGGCGTTCGCCCGTGTCGTGGATACCTGGCTCAAGGAAGACGACGAGGGTATGCCTCGGACGATGGCCCGCCTCGACAAGGAACTCGACCAGGGCGAAAGCTGGCTGCTGCGTCTCGACAAGGCGCAGGGGTTTGCCCGCTCGCTTCGCCGGTTCGGGAAGTCGCTGGCCAGCGGCCGAGGCAGGCGTCGCCGGTCACGCCGGGCCGAAGACGCCTATCGTGAAGTCATGGAAGAAGACGCCTGACGTTTCGTCCGGCTTGCAATGTCGCGACGCCTCGGGCCACCTTCAGGGATACGAAGAGTGAGTCGGGGATCGTGTGGTGAGTGACGAGATTTCTTTTGATGATTTCATGAAGGTCGACATCCGCGTCGGCCGTGTTGTCGAAGCAGAGGTTTTTGCCGAGGCCCGCAAGCCGGCCTACAAGATGATGATCGACTTCGGCCCCGAGATAGGTGTGAAGAAGTCCTCCGCGCAGATCACGAAGCACTACCAGCCCGAAGAACTGATCGGCCGGCTGGTCATGGCCGTTGTGAACTTCCCGCCGCGCCAGATCGGTCCGATCCGCTCGGAAGTGCTGACACTTGGCGTGCCGGATGAAGCAGGTGAAGTCGTACTTCTTGCACCCGACAAGGATGTGCCGATTGGCGGGCGCCTGTTTTGAGGAGCAGTATTCCCTGCTGCTCAGGCGGGGACCCTGACCCGCGCTCTCAGTCCCCCGAGCGGACTATCTTCGAGATATAGATCTCCGCCGTGACTGCGGGCAATGTCGCGCGCAATCGCAAGGCCGAGACCGCTGCCGTGCTGGTCCTGGTTGCGGGCGCTATCGAGACGGTGGAATGCCCTGACAGCATTTTCCCGCTCGTCTTCCGGAATGCCCGGGCCGTCGTCATCAACGATAACCGTCAGCCAGCCGTTTGCGCTTGTTCCGGTCACCTCTACGCGCGTTCCGAATTTTGCTGCGTTGGTGACGAGGTTCGCCAGGCAGCGTTTCATGGCAAGGCGGCGCAGGGGAATATCGGGCTCGCCGGCAAAGGTTGCAGTGATGTCTGTCCCGGAGATTTCGGCCTCTTCCTCCAGTTCCTCCAGCATCAGTGCCATGTCGGTGATCTTCACGTCCTCGTCGCCGTCGCCCCGCGCAAAGGCAAGATAGTCCTCCAGCATGTTCGTCATCTCGCTGACGTCCTTGCGCATGGCTTCGCTTTCCGGCGTTTCACCGAAGAGTGCCAGCTGGAGACGCAGACGTGTCAGAATTGTCCGCAGATCGTGACTGACACCGGCAAGCATTGTCGTGCGCTGCTCGATTTGACGCTGGATACGCCGGCGCATCTCGATGAATGCCTGTGCTGCCTGGCGGACTTCGCGGGCGCCACTGGCCCGGAAATCGTCCGCCTTGCGGCCCTTGCCGAAAGCCTCTGCCGCGCTCGCCAGACGTATGATCGGCCGGATCTGGTTTCGCAGGAACAGCATCGCGATGATGATCAGCACCAGTGACGTGGAGAACATCCAGACCAGAAAGATATGCGAGTTGGAGGCGAAGGTCTGGCTCCGCCTTGCAAAGACCCGGAGGATGCTGTCCTTCAGCTGGATCCTGACCTCGACGAAACGCGATCTGCCGACGGTGTCGATCCAGTAGGGCTTGCCGATCGTCTGTCCGATCGCACGAGACAAGGCCTGGTCGATGACGTCGAAATAGGGTTTGGGGGCTGGCGGAGGCAGGGGAGCAAGATCCATCACCGTTGCGGACATGCCAAGTGCGCTGCTCGCAAGTGTTTCGATCTTGGAGTTTATGTCTTCTGCGGGAAAGTTCTCCAGAACGTAGACCAGAGCAGCGATTTCCCGCACGACGGCTTCGGACATCCGCTGGGACACCAGTTCGTAGTGCCGTTCCATGAAGACGAAGACCAGAACCGATTGCAGGATCACGATCGGCATCACGATGATCAGCAGGGCGCGGGTATAGAGCCCCTTGGGCATCCAGCGATAGATGAACCAGGTCAGACGGCGATAGGCGTCGACCAGCGGCTTCAGCGGGAAGGGCAGGCGGATGACGTCGAGAAAATGATTCAGATTGGCCATGGCTGGGTGTCCGTTTCTCTCGCCCCGACCGGGGTCCGAACCCTAGTCACAGGCAAGCCTGTAGCCGATTCCGCGCACGGTCTGCAGATAGGCAGGGTTACCCGGGTCTGTCTCGATCTTGCGGCGCAGCCTATTGATCTGGACATCGACTGTGCGCTCTCCAAGTCCGCTCTCATCCCCGACGATCTTGTGGCGAGGCACGGTCGCTCCGGGTTGCTCGGCAAAGATCGAGAGGATCTGTTTCTCCCGGTCGGTCAGCCGGACGAGGACGCCCTCGTTCTTCAGCTCGCCGCGCGCAGCATTGAAGGTGAAAGGTCCAAACTGGATTTCCGAATTCGCCTGCTGGAGCCGTGGGCCACCGCGCCTGAGAATTGCGGAGATGCGAAGCATGAGTTCACGAGGCTCGAAAGGCTTCGCCAGGTAGTCGTCGGCGCCGGCTTCAAGACCCGCGATCCTGTCGGATGCATCGGATCTTGCAGTCAACATGATGATCGGGATGGTCGAATGCTCTCGCAGCCATCCTGCCAGTTCCAGACCCGTCTCCCCCGGCATCATGATGTCGAGGATCAGGAGGTCGAAGGCAAGGCCGTTCAGACACTTGCGCGCCTCCGCCGCGCTGGGCGCAGATGTGACCCGGTAGCCGTTTTCGATCAGCACTCGGCTCAGCAGGTCCCTGATGCGGCTGTCGTCATCTACCAGGAGGATGTGGCTTGCATTGTCGTCCGGTGGAGATGTCGTCACGTTTTTGTCCCGTCACAGATCCGGATCAGACGCCGGTTTCGGCGCCGCCGGGCGGTATTTCTTGTTGACCAGTCGGGCGACATCGCCGCGCATGTCCTCGTCGATCATCTGGAAAAGGAATTGGCGAACGATCTCTCCGCCATTATCTGGCAGGTTGTTTACGGCGCGTTTAAGGCGCGCCGACTGCTGGATCGCAAGGCTGACGGCAAGGTCGTGCCCCTTTGCGGTCGTATGCAGCAAGCGTTGGCGCCTGTCGATTGGTCCGGGCCGCTGCTCGATATAATCCTGATCGACCAACTGCTTGAGAACGCGTCCAAGGCTTTGCTTGGTGATGCGCAGGATACTGAGCAGATCCGTCACCATGATCCCTGGATTGCGGTCGACGAAATGCAGCACGCGGTGGTGCGCCCGGCCGAAGCCGAATGCGGCGAGCTCGTCGTCCGGATCGGCCGTGAAGTCGCGATAGGCGAAAAAAAGCAATTCGATCAGGTCATAGGGCAGATCCTGGATCTCCCCGCCCGTCGTGCCATCGGAGCCTGCCTCGCCCGCCGTCAGAACAGCGTTTGAAAGCTTTTTGAAATTTACGTCAGTCATATTGACTTATTTTGTGCCGATTGTTACCTAACGAGCGTTCTGAACGAAATCTTTGAACGGTTTGGCGTTGTTTTGAGCATTGACCCAAAACGAATCCGCCCCTTCAATTCCGTCAGACGAAGGATACCGATAGTTTCGGCAGGGTGCAAAACACGGGAGAGTGGGTTGGCGCAAGTCCGGTCTCCCGAGCCAGTGCCGATTATGCTTGGAAATATTTAAAGCCAGGCCTCGACAGTATGAGGCCCCGGGGAGAGAGACGATGGCAGGACTGCCTTTTGATCAGCGCGACGGCGAAATCTGGTTTGACGGCAAATTCATTCCGTGGGCAGACGCAAAGTTGCACGTGCTGAGCCATGGCCTGCATTATGCCAGCTGCGTGTTCGAGGGCGAGCGTGCCTATGGCGGTCAGATCTTCAAGTCCGAAGAGCACACCAAACGCCTGCATGCATCGGCAGGTGAGCTTGGTTTCGTCATTCCTTGGACCGAGACCCAGATCAACGAGGCCAAGGAAGAGCTTCTGAAGCGCATGAACCTGGTCGACGCTTACCTGCGTCCGGTTGCCTGGCGTGGTAGTGAGATGATGGGCGTATCCGCCCAACACAACACCATTCACCTGGCGATTGCCGCCTGGGAATGGCCGAGCTATTTCAAGCCGGAAGAGCGTCTGAAGGGTATCCGGCTGGATCTTGCCAAGTATCGCCGCCCGGATCCGCAGACTGCACCTTACAAGTCCAAGGCCGCCGGCCTTTACATGATCTGTACGCTTTCCAAGCATGCCGCCGAAGGCAAGGGCTATGCGGATGCCATGATGCTGGACTGGCGCGGCCAGGTCGCCGAGGCAACCGGTGCGAACGTCTTCTTCATCAAGGACGGCCAGATCCATACCCCGAAGCCGGATTGTTTCCTGGATGGCATCACCCGCCGCACTGTCATCGGTCTTGCGCGTGACCGCGGTATCGAGGTGATCGAGCGCGTGATCATGCCGGAAGAGATGGAAGGCTTCGAACAGTGCTTCCTGACCGGTACGGCTGCCGAAGTGACCCCGGTCTCCGAGATCGGCCCATACAACTTCCAGGTTGGCGAGATCACCAAGACGCTGATGGAAGACTATGACGCTCTCGTGCGGGCAAAGCAGCCGTCCCCGGCGGCAGTCTGATCTAGGATAACGTCCGCACAAAGTTCCGAAATCGAAAAAGGGAGCGCCCGGCAGGGCGCTCCCTTTTTGCATATGATGTCCTGTACCAGCCAAACGGGCGGCGGTGTTACGCTTCGTGGCGTGTCCTGAACATGGTGCCGCCTTCTGCGTAAAGGATGCAGGCCAGTGCTGCGAGGCCATAGAGGGAAAAGGCCAGGCCGATCGGCTGGGTCGTACCGTCGAAGATCTGACCCATGGCATAGCCGAGCAAAGCCCCGCCAAGGGTGGTGACGAAGCCGATCACCGACGACGCGGTCCCGGCAATATCGCCAAGGGGCTCCATCGCCATGGAATTGAAGTTGGCGCCGATAAAGCCAAAGCATGCCATCAGCGAGCCGGAAAGAAGGGTGAAGAGGATCAGGTTCTCGATGCCAGCAACCGCCAGTGCGTAGAGCGTGATGCCACAGGCGGTGAAGACCAGACAGGCAATGTGTGACAGACGGCGCATGCCGACCGCTTCCACCAGACGCGAGTTGGTGTAGGAGGCAATCGACATGGCAATGGCCGTTCCTGCGAAGACGAGCGGAAACCACACCCCAAGGCCGAAGATGTCGACGAAGATCTGCTGCGACATGGTGATGAACGAAAACAGCCCGCCGAAGACGAAGGTGATGGCGAGCGTGTAGCCGAAGCTGATACGGGTCGTTACCGTCTTTGCATAAGCGCGGAGGATGGTCTGGATGTCGAAACGTTGCCGGTATTCCCTTGGCAGTGTTTCGGGAAGCCTGATCCAGCACCAGACAAGCATGACGGTCCCAGCAACCAGCAGCATCGAGAAGATCCAGTGCCAGTTGGACATGAGCAGGATCGCCTGACCAACCGAGGGTGCGATGATCGGCACCGCCATGAAGATCATCATGACAAGAGACATGACCTTGCCCATCTGGCGGCCGGAAAAGCAGTCACGAACGACTGAAACAGCGATAACGCGGGTGCCGGCGCAGCCTACCCCCTGGATGAATCTCGCAAGGAGCAGGTGCTCCAACGTATCCGACATGAGTGCGCCGATGCTCGCGAGAGAATAGACCGCAAGACCTCCCAGAAGAATGCCGCGCCGTCCGATGCAGTCGGAGATCGGTCCATAGAAGAGCTGTGCGGCTCCGAACCCGATCAGGTAGGCGACAAGCACCTGCTGTCGATCGTTTTCGTTCTCGATGTTAAGTGCCGCGCCGATATCCGGCAGGGCGGGCAGCATCACGTCCAGCGCAAGGGCGTTGAGAGCCATAAGGGCTGCGATCATGATGACGAACTCGGCAAACGGGATCCCGGGGGAAGCGTGCGTGCCGTAGGTCGTTTTGGAATTTTCAGCGGGCATCAGCCCTCCTGGAAGAGCGGTGCGGCGAGGGACTGGCGGACGGGGCGTTTCCTGGCCGATTGTTTATTGGGTGAAAACAGGATCTCACCCGCGGTTCTTATAGCGGCGGATACTACCGGCCTACCTAATTAGAGCAAGGACAATTTTTACAACTTAGGCGGATTTGGTTGCGGGTGGAACCATTCAGTTCCAGCGTTCGGCTGCCGCGTCGTCGATTGCCTTGGCCTCGACCCAATCCCCCTTGTCACCATCTCTCGGATGTTCCTTTTTCCAGAACGGGGCACGGGTCTTCAGGTAGTCCATCAGGAAATCGGCCGCCTCGAATGCCGCGCGGCGATGCGAGGATGCAGCGACGACAAGAACAATGTTCGATCCGGGGGCAAGCTTGCCGTGGCGGTGAATGACGGTCAGGCCGGTCAAAGGCCAGCGGGAGCAGGCCTCTTTTGCAATACGGCCGATCTCGGCTTCCGCCATGCCGGGGTAATGCTCGAGCTCGAGAGCAGACAGGCGTCCGTCCTCGTCCCGGCAAAGCCCTGTGAAAGACACAAGCGCCCCCACATCCGTGCGCCCGGCCGACAAGCGCTCTGCCTCGGCACCTGCGTCGAAATCCTCGCTCTGAACAAGAACGCGCGGGGTCACCGGCTCGTGGCTGCTCATGGCGTCAGCCTCCCGTC
Source organism: Roseibium sp. (assembly GCF_048261595.1). Classification (GTDB taxonomy): domain Bacteria; phylum Pseudomonadota; class Alphaproteobacteria; order Rhizobiales; family Stappiaceae; genus Roseibium. Next base: position 333,754 of record NZ_JBLXFW010000002.1, on the reverse strand, counting down.
ATCGGCGGGAAGAAGGCCGCCTCACGGGCCGCGCCAATCGGTTCGTCGTGTTCGACATGCATCTGGTCAAGGGCGACGCGGATCGCGTCCTGTTCCTCGAATGCAAAGGCATGACGCTCGTCAATCGACTTCAGCCAACTGATCAGGTCGGCCACTGTCGTGACAGAGGCCGGAACGTCGAGCGTTTCCTCCTCGATGCCGACCCGCTCACGAACCCAGGCGAAATATCGAATGTTCAAGCGAACGTCCTCCCAAAGTACGTTTCGATCAGTCTTCGATCAGGTGACCGATTCCGGCACGGAAATAGTCATACCCGGTATATAAGGTCAGCACGGCTGCCAGCCAGAGCGCTATCAGACCGGCCATGACTGTTCCCGGAAGAACAGCTTCACCGGCAGGGCCGACCAGCAGGAGCGCGATAGCAACCAGCTGAACCGTGGTCTTCCATTTGGCGAGCTGAGTAACCGGAACGCTGACACGCAATTCGGCCAGGAATTCACGCAAGCCGGAAACCAGGATTTCCCGGCACAATATGATGATCGCGGCGACGAGCGACCAGCCGCCGATGGTTCCGATCGCGGCGAGCATGAGCAGCGATACGGAAACGAGAAGCTTGTCGGCAATCGGGTCGAGCATGCGGCCAAGCGCGGACTGCTGCTGCCAGGCGCGCGCCAGATAGCCGTCGAAGAAATCGGTGATCGCTGCAACGATGAAGATGGCGAGCGCAACCCAACGCGGCGTGTCCCCCTCGAAGTAGAAACAGCCTGCGACGGCAGGCACCGCGACAATCCGGCCGTAGGTGAGGATGTTGGGCAGGCTGAAGACGACGTTTCTTTTCATAAGGGCTTTCGGACAGGGGACAGTGATTTGAGGCGGACACAAGCATGAGGCCGCAGGTGAGTCAACGCTGCCAAAAGGCGCAGATTGCACCGTTCGGCAGACCGGTCAGGAGAAGATGCCTGCTCCTTGCTGGTCGATCATCACCTTGGCCTTGCGCACCATGTGCTCAGCAGCTTCCTCTGAGGTGGGCATGGTATCGGCGCGGATGAAGGTATGAACCTTCCTCTCTCCCTCGACGTCCTTCTCGATGCGGCCTGCAACCTGCCATTGACCGTTCGAGGCCATCGGGTCAGCGATGATTTCATAGCCATCGTAAAGAACCGGTGCCGCGGCGGCAGACCGTGCCGGTCCGCCTGCGGACGATCCGAACAGGCCCTTGATGAGCTTGCCTAACATGAGCCTCTCCTCGCGCTGCTGATCACTCTTCTTCAGGCTTGGTTTATCCCGCAAGGTACCCGGCCTTCAAGCGGCTGGGTGGTTTCAGGCGGTTCTATGCTCGCGAATTTCGTCATTGGCTGCGGATTGAGCGCCAAATTCTGTTTCTGGAAGGTCCGGATCCTTCGCGCGGATCTCGGTCGGTGCCAGGGGGCCGAGCGCCTCGAACAGCCGGTCAAGCAGGTCGCGGTGGCGTTTCCAGCGCCCAATGGAGGAGCGGAACATCGGTCGACGCACCTGCAGGTCTGAAAATGTCGTGACCGGAGCGTCGCCATTATAGAACTCCAGGCACTCTTCCTGCCATGTCAGCCCGGCGCGTTCCAGAAGCAGCCGGCTTTGCCCTTCCTGATCGTTCACAAGTGCCTCGTAGGAAAGTGTGTGGATTTCGACCGGCAGCACGTTTTTCCAGTGGGTCATCAAGCGGTCATAGGACTGGAAATAAGCGCCGACGCTTTCCTGGGTGCGACAGTAGTTGTGGGCCGGCGAGAGGGCATGGGAGAGAAGCGATACGCAAACGTCGGCGGGCGAACGGTCGCAGTGGATGAAGGCTGCTTTCGGAAACAGAAGCGCCATCAGCCACAGCATCTCGAAATTATGGGGCATCTTGTCGGTGACACGGGGAAGTCTCCTGTCGACGCTGTCGAGCGCGCGCAGGTATCCCCGGGCCAGCCGCCTGAAGTCCCGTGGCTCAATGCCGGTCAACTGGCGTTCGAGGGCCGCAGAGGGTGGTCCCATCAAGCCGATCTTGCGCTGGAGGTCGCGGAAGTAGGAAAGTTCTCCGCCACTGGCGACATCCGAATGGCGGGCAATGATCTGCTCGGCGAGTGTCGTGCCGGAGCGGGGCATTCCGAAGATGAAGAGAGGGCGAGCGGAGCTGTCTGCTGCATCACGGCGTTCATCGAAGAAGGACGGGGTGAAGATATCACGCATGAAGGAAATGCGTTCGTCATGGGCGACCTGATCGAACGGGTCGTAGCGCAGGCGGCGGGCGGTGCGATAGTGCTCTGCGGCCATCGGCGTGTCGCCCAGATCGTAGTGAATCTTGCCTGCCGCCCAGTGGAGATCTGCCAGATCGGGTGCTGCCCGGTCGGTTCCGTCCGCGAGCATGGCCTGGATCACGTTCAGGATCTCCGGCTGCTCCTTGTGGGTGCGGGTGAAGGCGAGGCGATAGAGAGCCGCAGGCTGTTCCTGGCCGGTGGCGAGTGCCTTTTCGAACAGATCGGTGGCGGTGTCGATATTTCCGAGCGAAACCTCCAACTGGCCGAGGCCCAGATGCGCAAGCCCGTGATCAGGGTCTATGCCCAAAGCGCGCTCGAAGCACTTGCGTGACAGGACCGGCTTGCGCATCAACCGGTAAACGTCGCCGAGGTTCGCATGCAATTCGGCGACTTTGGGAGCCAAGGCCACGGCCTTCTGAAGTGCTTCGCGTGCACCTTCCAGGTCCCCGGAATTCAACAGGGCCAATCCCAGAAGCTGTTGCACCTGCGGGTGCTTTCGGGCGCGAGAGGCCGCGGTCCTCAGATGGTCGACCGCTGCACCGATCCTGCCTTCCTGATACGCGGCGATGCCAAGAGTGAAATTCGCCTGGGGATGGCGCGGTTCATGTTGCAGAACCTCGGAGAACATCCGGATTGCGATGTCGAGGCGGCCTGCGTGTTGATGCGCGAGCGCATCCTGCGCGAGGCGGGTCACGTTGGGTGTCATGGATTATGCCAATTACGTCAGCAGGCCGAGGGAGGGCGGCCGTGAAACTAGAGGTAAACTATGAAGTTTACTTTTCGGCGGATTTCCGGCTGAAAAGTGGCGAAATTGAGATCAAGTGTATCAATCCGCAGATACCAAGCCGGGAGGCGCTATAAATTATTGAAATAATAAAGGAAAAAAATCAAAAGCCTGCAATCTGGCATCTTGTGGATGCCGTCCCTTGCAGCAATGTGAATGAAAAAAGGCGCAACCCGGCTCCATGCAGCCAGTGCAAAGGAGCCGCAAGAGCTGTCAGTCGGCCTTGAGCTGGCGCGCCGACCAGTGTTTGCGGCAAAGGGAGACGTAGGTTTCCTCGCCGCCGATCACGACCTGGTCGCCTTCCTCGACGACGTTTCCGGCTCCGTCCATGCGTGCAACCATGGTCGCCTTGCTGCCGCACCAGCAGATGGTCTTGATCTCTTTCAGATTGTCGGCAATGGCGAGCAGCGCGGACGAGCCGGGGAACAGCTTGCCCTGGAAATCCGTCCTCAGTCCGAAGCACATGACCGGGATACGCAACACGTCGCAGATGCGGGCGAGTTGCCACACCTGTTCTTCGCTGAGAAATTGCGCCTCATCGACAAAGACGGCATGGATATCGCGTTCAGCGCAGGCCTTTTTCACATGTTCGAAGAGATCGTCGTCGCTACCGAAAATCCCTGCATTGGCGCTCAGGCCAATGCGTGAGGCGATGCGGCCCTTGCCGGCGCGGTCGTCGATGGCGGCGATCATGAGCAGGGTGTTCATGCCGCGCTCTTCGTAATTGTAGGAAGCCTGCAGAAGGACGGTCGACTTGCCCGCGTTCATGGAAGAGTAGTTGAAGTAGAGCTTTGCCATGTGTCGGTCGCCGGTCCGGAATCGCGCTTTAAATTTCGGCGATTGTTTACAGGCGAGCCCTCAGGCTCAATCCGCTATCTCGACTTATGCAAAGGTTAATTGGCGTTAACCGTTGCGGGTCCGGCAACCGATACGTCAACCACGAGAGGCAAGTGATCGGTGGGTAGGACGGGGCCGAGTTCAACGTTGTCGATGACAATGCCGGCAGAGACCGCGACATGATCCACGATCGCGCCGAGCAGCCAGTGCAGGCGGTAGTCGAAGAAGAATCTCGTCGTTTGAGGCAGTCCGTCCGGAAAGGCGGTTGTCAGCCCGTTGTCCGTCAGAAGTCGCAGGAAATGGCCTGACCACGGCGACAGGTTCCAATCGCCGAAGACGATCAGGGGAGCTTGAGCGTCAAGACGGTCGATTTCTGTTCCGACAGCCTCGAAATAGGCCTGACGATCTGACCAGCGTGCGGGCGTTCGCGGACTGCTCGGGTGCACGGCAATCAGGTTGAGCGGCTGGTCGCCCAGATCGAGGGTGAGCGAAAGCACCTCCCGGTTGGTGTCATCGTATGGATTGCCATTGTCATGGCCTGTGATGGTGACCGGTGTGAGGCGGGTGACGGGGAAACGGGAGAAGACAACCACATCCCCCAAGGTGCCTTCCGCCACATGCACAGGATAAGGGCCGAACGACGTGAGTTCCGACGTTCCTCCGCTGCCTGTCATATGTCGCCTCTGCCAGCCAAATGACGTTTCTTCCAGCACGATCACATCGGCCTTCAGGCTGTCGAGATAGGCGATCAGTATCTCGTCGCGCAGATCCAGGTGTTCCAGGTTGATGGAGACCAGGCGTATCCGTTTTGCCGGGCGCGCGCCTTCTGCCTCGGGCATGTCTGGCGTAACCGCATCAATGCGAGCCATGAGCAGGCCGCCGAGTGTCACGATCATCACGCCGAGGATCAGGATCGACTTGCGGTAGAGCACCGGAAGGCGATGGGAGACCGTCAGGCCCGCCAGTCCGCCAATGAGACCGCAGAGCGCCGCGCCGACGAACTGGCGCTGGAAGAAGCTCATGTTGTCGGTGAACCAGAAGCCGGGAGCAAGAAACGCGGAAAAGCCAAGAATACAGACAGCCATTCCGCCGGCGATGCCCATCCAGCCCACGAGGGAGATCCAGCGCGCCATCACCGTCCGGGGTTCACTCGCTTGACGTGGCATTTCCTTCGGCTCGGAGTTCCGCGGATCGGTCTCAGGAATTATCGGGGGCATCGTCAGGAAAATGTCCGTTCAAACAGGGCGAACCGGAAGCCCGGTCATGTTTGCGGCCCTCCCTACCATCTCGGGACCTGCCTGTCTGCCTATTCGTGGAAGTGATCGTAAACGAGGCGGGCAATGGCTTCCGAGATGCCCGGTACGGCTGCCAGATCGTCCATCCCTGCCTTGGATACGGCCTTGGCGGTTCCGAAATGTCGGAGCAGGGCGCGCTTTCGTGTCGGACCAATGCCGGCGATGTCGTCCAGCGGATTCTTCGTGATGTCCTTCTTGCGCCGGGCCCTGTGCGAGCCGATGGCAAAGCGGTGGGCTTCGTCGCGCAGGCGCTGGACGAAATAGAGCACCGGATCGCGCTCCGGCAGCATGAAGGACGGCTTGCCGGTGATGAAGAACTTTTCCCGGCCTGCGTCGCGGTCCGGACCCTTGGCGATGCCGACCAGCGGCACATCGGTCAGGCCGAGTTCCTCGAGGGTCTCTCGGGCAGCCGTCAGCTGCCCCTGGCCACCGTCGATAAGGACGAGATCCGGCCAGGCAGGTATATCCGTTGCGGCAGGAACATTACCCTCGCCGGCATCGTCATCGCCTTCGATCTGCGGTGTGTCTGCGGGTTTTTCCAAGACGCGCGGATGCTCCTTCATCAGGCGCGAAAAACGCCGGGTCAGGACTTCGCGCATCATCCCGTAGTCATCGCCCGGGGTCAGGTCCTCGGACTTGATATTGAACTTGCGGTACTGGCCCTTGGAGAAGCCCTCCATGCCGGCGACGATCATTCCGCCGACCGCATTCGTGCCCATGATGTGGGAGTTGTCGTAAACCTCGATACGGCGCGGTGTGGCCGGCAGGTCGAATGCCTCCGCGACACCCTTCAGGAGACGCGCCTGGCTGGAAGTTTCCGCCAGGCGGCGGCCAAGCGCCTCGCGCGCGTTCGTGAGAGCGTGGTCGACAAGGTCCTTTTTCTCGCCACGCTTCGGGGTCGAGATTTCGACCTTGCGGCCCATGCGTTCGCTCAAGGCCTCGCCGAGAAGATCCAGTTCCTCGATCTGGTGCGACAGCAGGATCAGGCGAGGGGCCGGCTTGTCATCGTAGAACTGGGCGAGGAAGCTTTCCAGGATCGCTTCTTCCTCGATCGCCTTGTCGGCCTTCGGGAAATAGGCCCGGTTGCCCCAGTTCTGGCCGGTGCGGAAGAAGAAGACCTGAACGCAGGTCTGACCGCCTTCCTGATGGATGGCGAAGACGTCCGCTTCCTCGACGCTTTGCGGGTTGATGCCCTGATGGGCCTGAATATGGGACAGCGCCGCAAGGCGGTCGCGGTAGATTGCGGCGCGTTCGAAGTCCAGCGTCTCGGAGGCCGCTTCCATCTGCTGGGCCAGCTCCTGCTTGACCAGCTGGCTGCGGCCGGACAGGAACGATTTGGCCTCGGCAACGAGCCCGGCATAGTCCTCCGGTGCGATTTCTCCGGTGCAGGGCCCCGCGCAGCGCTTGATCTGGAACAGAAGGCACGGGCGAGACCGGTTCTCGTAGTAGCTGTCCGAGCAGTTGCGGATCAGGAAGGCCTTCTGCAACGCGTTGATCGTGCGGTCGACGGCGCCGGCGGAGGCAAATGGACCGAAATAGTCTCCCTTGCGCTTGCGCGCTCCGCGGTGCTTGGCAATCGCCGGTGCCTCGTGGTCTCCGGTGATCAGGATGTAAGGAAAAGACTTGTCGTCGCGCAGAAGCACATTGAAGCGCGGGCGCAGCCGCTTGATCAGGTTGGCTTCCAGCAACAGCGCCTCGGGCTCGGTGCTGGTGACAACGAATTCCATCGCCGCCGTCGACATGATCATCCGCATGATGCGGTTCGACTGGCCCTGCAGGCGGGTGTAGCTGGAGACGCGTTTCTTAAGGCTGCGCGCCTTGCCCACGTAAAGCACTTCGCCGTTCTCGTCGAGCATGCGATAGACGCCCGGCCCCATGGGCAGGCGCTTGACCTGATCGATAATGACCTCGACGCCCTTGAGAGGCTTTGCGGATGTTTCTTCCGGCGTAGCGGCAGGGTCGGCGTCTGAAGCTTCAGGCTGGTCTGGGGTAGGCGTGTCTTGCATGCGTGACTGCGCGAGGGGCGTATTTCCCGAGATATGTGTTTGCGGCAAGCCTAGCAGGTTTTTGCCGAGACTGTGTCAGCAGAGGCGCGTCGCCCACATGCAATTGATCAGTCGGCCGCAGGCAGGGCTTATTCGCCCACGTCGATGACATCCGGCGTCCGCCACGCCAGATGCTGGCCGCCGTCCAGTGCGATCATCTGACCAGTGATCGATGGCGTTTCCCACAAGTACCGGATGGTACGCCCGAACTCTTCGGGATCCGGTCCCTTGCCGAGCAGGACTGCGCCAGCCTGCCGGGCGAACTCCGCCTCGCTCTGACGCTCGTTCCTGAAGCTCGGGCCCGGCCCGATGCCGTTGACCCGGATAGTTGGGGCGAGGGCTTGCGCGAGGATCTGCGTCGCGCTCCAAAGGGCTGCCTTGGACAGGCTGTAGCTGATGGCTTGCGGTGTCGGTTTCAAGACCCTCTGATCGATGATGTTGACGATCAGGCCCTTGCTTTCGGGTGACAACGCCCCTGCCAGAGCGTCAGCCAGAAACAGAGGCGCCTTGGTGTGGATCGCGAAGTGAGCGTCGAAAAGATCCGGGTCGAGACGCCCGATACCGTCGTCTTCGAAGATCGAGGCATTGTTGATCAGGACTTGCGGCGTCCCGAAGGGCGCAGATGCAGCCTCAAAGATCCCTGCAAGCTCATCCTGCCGCCTCAGGTCGCCGGAAATCACGTGCGGCGCCGGTCCACCATGATCAGACACGATCTCGGCCGCAAGCTGCCGTGCAGCGGCATCATTGCGATGAGCGTGGAGCACAAGCCGCCAGCCATGTGCGCCAAGATCGCGGGCGATGGCGCTGCCGATCCTGCTGGAGGCGCCCGTGATGAGGGCGATGGGAGAGGTGCCTGTCATGTCTGGTCCGGGTCATGTCGAGAGAGACAGGGAGAATACGCTCTCGCCGACCTGTCAGATCGCCGCGCCGAGAGAATAGACGGTGAAGATGTACAGGCAATAGGCGGCGCACAGGAACACGCCGGAAATCTTACCGAGACAGATCCGGAAGCCCGCCATGCCAAGGAGCAGAACGGCGCATGCGAGCATGACCCAGACATCCAGATGAAGGATTTCTGCGGGAACATCGATCGGAACGATCGCCGAGGTGATCCCGATGATCGCAAGAAGATTGAAGATGTTCGAGCCGATGACGTTGCCGATGGCAACTGCTCCGTGCTGGCGGATGGCGGCCATCACGGTCGTTGCGAGTTCCGGCAGGGAGGTGCCCAGGGCAATCACGGTCAGCGCGATGACGGCATCGCTGACACCCCAGGCCTGAGCGACCGAGGTGGCACCGTTGATCGTGAAATGGGCGCCGAGCGGAAGGCCGACAAGACCAAGGGCGATATAGACGCCCGCAATCCAGATCGCGTCCGGAACGCCTTCAACGTCATCGAGTTCATCATCGTCGTCTTCCTCCGCGGCTGCGGCAGCGGCTGCTGCGGCCTTTTTCTCCTTGCGATGACGGATGGCAAGAAGTGCGGAATCTCCGAGGAATACTGCCAGGAGCCCGAGAAGAATGATGCTGGCGGTCAAAGAGAGCGGGGTGAAGTAGCATAGCGCTATGAAGACCACCGATACAGCCACCATGAAGACCGCGTTCTTAGTTGCTCCGTCTTCGCCGCAAGGTGTTGTTGCGATCAGGGCGGGCAAGCCAAGGACCAGAAGGACATTGGCGATGTTGGAGCCGACCACGTTGCCGATTGCGATGCCGCCCGAACCCTCGAGGGCTGCCTTCAACGAGATCACCAGTTCGGGCGCCGATGTGCCGAAAGCAACAATAGTGAGACCGATCACCAGATTGGGAATGCCCAGGCGCTGGGCCACACCGACGGAACCCCGAACCAGAATGTCGCCTGCAATAATCAGCACAACAAGGCCGCCAGCAAGGCTTACGTAGTCGAAGAGCATCAGGGATCCGGTTCAGGTTCGAAATGGGTCAATGGCGTCACAGAGGCGGCGCGCAATTCAGGTTGCGGCCTTATACGCAATAGATTGGGGCAGGAAAAGCTGCCCGCAACCCGAATGGCGCGGGGAATTTGCTCTAATCGGGCTGCAATGTGCTGCGGATGTATCCGGGTGAACTCACTGTTAACCATGTGTTCACCATGCCAGACAAAGACCGCAATTCGCCCTGAAAACTCCCCAATTCCCCAAATGAAAGGCCACAAACGCCTCCCATATTTTGAAAAGGGTGAGGTTGGGGACGAGCCAGGTGGCCGTCCGCATTTCATTCGGGACAAGTACATCTGGAGTAACAACACATGAAGCGTCTTGCATTTGCAGGTTTGACCGCTGCCGCCGTTTCGGCCCTGTCGGTCCCCGTGCTTGCGGCTGACCTTCCGCAGCCGGCAGACCCGGCACCGACCTATTATGACCAGGTACCGGCAGCCCGTTTCGACTGGGGCGGGGCCTATGTCGGCGGTAACCTCGGCTGGGGCTGGGGTAATTTCAACAACCGCAACGCGCCGGATACGGATGGCTACGGCGTCCAGGGCGGTGTCCATGCCGGTTACAACTACCTGATCGCTCCGAACGTCGTGCTCGGCGCCGAAGCAGATTTTCAGTTGTCCGATCTGAACGGCAGCGCGACAACCGGCGGTACCAATGTGAAAACCGGTTCGGACTGGAATTCCAGCATCCGCGGCCGCCTTGGCTACACGTTCGACCGGTTCATGGTCTACGGCGCAGGTGGCCTCGCCATCGCCGACCAGGACTTCAATGTCAACGGAGCCAAGAAGAGCGCTACCGCTCTCGGCTGGACCGCTGGCGCGGGTGTTGAAGGTGCCGTCACCGACAAGGTCACCGCGCGCCTGGAATATGTCCACCAGGACTTCGGTTCCGAGAGCTTCACGCTCAACGGCACGCGCTACAAGTCGAACCTGGACGAGAACCTTGTCCGCTTCGGCATGAGCTACAAGTTCTAAGGTCAGGATCGACAATCTGCCTGATGACAAACCCGGCGCAGTGCGCCGGGTTTTTTGTTACATGTCGATACATGTTTTTCCGTACTTTGCCGCACCGCAGTGATAAAAATTGACAATGAACGTAAGGGGCTAGCGACAAGCGGCCTTGCGGAATGAACGGATTGCGCGATTTCGGCGTATAATTGCCCGACATATATTCGAGGGAGAATGGAATGAGGTTCCTCACCAGGGGGCTCTTGGGCATCCTTCTGTTGGCAATTGCTGCCGGCGCCATCGGCTATGGCGTCTACCGGATGTCTGGCGCGCTGAACAAGGAAGAGGCGCGACGCAAGCCGCCGGTGAGTGAACGTGTCTACTCGGTGAACGTCTCCAGCTTCGAGCCGGAAACCGTCGATCCGGTGACGACGACATTCGGCCAGATCAAGAGCTGGCGGAGCCTTGAAATCCGCGCCAGTTCGGAAGGCCGTCTGGTCGAGGCCGCACCGACGTTCCGCGACGGGGTCGTGGTGCGCGAGGGAGAACTTCTGGTTCGCATCGATCCGGCGGACGCTCAATCTTCGCTTCTGGATGCCCAGGCGGCCCTTGCCGACGCCGAGGCCCAGAAGGCCGAAGCAGAGGAGGCGGTTGTCGTTGCCGAGCAGGAGCTGGAAGCTGCTCGCAAGCAGATCGGGTTGCGGCGCCAGGCTTTGGAGCGTCAGATCCAGCTGCGCGAGAAGGGCTATTCGACCGAAGCGCAGGTCGAGACCGAGCAATTGTCTGTCGCCGCTCTTGAACAGTCGCTTTCCAATCGCCTGCAATCGGTCATTACCGCACGCAAGAAGATCGAACGCATGGACTTTACCGTGGCGCGTGCCCGCATTGCCGTGGAAGATGCCGAGCGCACCTTGCAGGAAACATCGGTGACGGCACCGTTCTCCGGTACGCTGGACCAGGTCAATGCAACGCTGGGGCGGCGGGTCAGCCAGAGCGAGACCCTTGCGGTGCTCATCGATCCGGCGGCGCTGGAAGCCCGGTTTGCGCTCTCCACCCGTCAGTTTGCCAGGTTCCTGGACGACAGGGGACAATTGATCAAGGCCGAGGTCGAGGTTGATCTACAGCTCGGCGAGCGGGTCGTGACCGCCAAGGGCAAACTGGAACGTGCCGCAGCCGTCGTTGCCGAAGGCGAGGCGGGCAGGTCGGTCTTCGCCAGCCTGGATCTGGACGCTGATACGCCGCTGCGCCCCGGCGACTTCGTGACCGTCCGGCTGCGCGAGCCGCAACTGACCAATGTCGCGCGCATCCCGGCAGCAGCGGCTACGGAAAACGGCGATATTCTTGTCGTTGGCGAGGGCGACCGGCTTGAGGACGTCCGGGTCCGTGTCGTGCGCCGCATGGGCGATGAACTGATTGTGGCGGACGCGCCCTTCGGCAGCCGCTATGTGCGCGAGCGCCTGCCGCATCTCGGGGCTGGCCTGAAGGTCGTCCCGCGCGTGATTGGCGAGGATGCCGGGGATGCCGTTCCCCAGGCGAAGGCAAAACCCGCGGACGGGAACGACATGGTCGAACTGGAGCCGGAGCGCCGGGAGGCGCTGATCGCCCGTCTCAGCCAGAGCCGGATGCCTGATGAGGTCAAGTCGCGCCTGATCGATGCATTGAATCAGCCAAGGGTTTCGACCGAACTTCTGCAGCGGATCGAAAGCCGGGGTGGCAGGGGGTAAGCCATGAAAGTGTCCCTGAAGTCCGAATTCACGTCCTTCTTCGACTACATGGTTCGTCACCGAACCGCTGCGAACCTGCTCCTCGCCTTCATGCTTCTGGGGGGCATTGCTGCCGGTACCAAGATCCGCACGCAATATTTCCCCGATGTCGTCAACGAGAAGGTCAATGTGACCGTCGAATGGGCGGGTGCGGGTCCTGAGGACATGGACCGGGGCGTCGTCGAATTGCTGGGGCCCCAGCTGCTGGCGGTGGAAGGCGTCGAGGAAGCGAGTTCGACGGCACGCGAGGGCCGTGCGACGATCTCGCTGGAGTTCGAGGCCGACTGGGACATGGGCCAGGCCATGGACGACGTGAAGGCCGCGGTCGACCAGGGGCGGAGCAGTCTGCCCGATGGTATCGACGAGCCGACGGTGACCCGCAGCAGCTTCAGCGACCGGGTCACCAACGTCGTCATCTTCGGTCCGGTCGATCCTGACCAACTGGCCCGCTTTGCGGAAAATCTTCAGACGGCCCTGTTCCGGGAAGGCATCACCCGCGTGTCCATCACCGGGGTTGCCAATCCAGTGATCCGGATCAATGTGCCGGAGGCCATGCTGATCCGGCACGACCTTTCCCTGCGCGATATTTCCACCGTTGTCGGTACGGAGATGGAAACGACGCCTGCCGGAGACGTGGCCGGTGGATCGGCGCGCCTGAGGACCGGGCAGACCCGCCGTTCGGAAGCAGAGCTCGGTGAAATCGTTCTGCGGTCCCCGTCGGACGGCGAGAAACTGCAGCTGAGATCGGTCGCGGATATCGTCACCGAGGGGCGCGAAAGCGGCAAGGCCTTCTCGCACAAGGGCATGCCTGCCGTTCTCTTGCAGGTGAACCGCGATGCCGCCGGCGATACCATCAAGATCCAGCGCAAGGTGGAAGAGGTGGTTGCCCGGATGCAGGGCGAATTGCCCCAGGGCGTTACCGTTCAGCTGACCGAAACGCGGGCGCAGAACATCATCGACCGGCTTGAAATTCTGGTCGAGAACGGGGTGTTCGGCCTCGTTCTCGTCGTTGGTTTCCTATTCCTGTTCCTGTCCGCCCGAACGGCCTTCTGGGTTGCAGCCGGCATTCCGGTTGCCATGGCCGCGACCATTGCGCTGATGTATGTCTTCGGCGTCACCCTGAATATGTTCTCGCTCTTTGCACTGATCATCTGCCTTGGCATCGTCGTCGATGATGCCATCGTTGTGGGTGAACATGCCGACTTCCTGTCGCGGCGCGGCTACGGCCCGGCCGAGGCATCGGTGCTTGCTGCAAAACGCATGGCGGGACCGGTCTTCTCCGCGTCCATCACGACGATCATCGCCTTTGCCGGGTTGGTCGCCATCGATGGCCGCTTTGGTGAACTGATTGCCGACATCCCCTTCACGGTCGGGGTCGTGCTTGTCGCCAGCCTGGTTGAATCTTTCCTGATCCTGCCGGCGCACATGCGGCACGCGCTGAAGGCAAGCAAGCAGCCTCGCTGGTACGACTGGCCGAACCAGACCTTCAACAAGGGGTTCAACTGGTTCAAGGAGCGGCTGTTCCGACCGTTCATGGCCATGGTTTTGACGGCGCGCTACACGGTTCTGGCGCTGGCGGTCATGGTGCTGATGATCTCGGCCAGTCTCTATGTCGACGGCACCGTGCCCTGGCGCTTCTTCAACGCGCCGGAGCGCAACGTGATCAACGCCAATATCGCGATGATGCCCGGGGCCACGCGTGAAGACACCAGGGCGATGATTGCCGAAATGGAGCGTGCCCTGGATGCTGTCGACAAGCGCTACGGAGAGCAATACGGCACGCCGCCCGTCGCGTTTGCCCTTGCCACGATTGGCGCCAATGCCGGTTGGCGCTCGCTAAACGTTGCAGACTCCAAGGACGAAGATCAGTTGGGCGGTCTGTCCATCGAGCTGATCGATCCGGATCTCAGGCCCTACTCGGCCTTCAAGTTCATCGGCGAATGGGAGCGGGAGATCCGCAAGACGCCGATGCTGGAGACGATGGCCGTGCGCGGCGGGCGGTCCGGACCTGGTGGCGATGCCATCGACGTTCGCCTCTACGGACCCTCGACAACGTCCCTCAAGGAAGCCGCGGAATTCCTGAAGCAGGCCTTGGGCGCCATGCCCGGGGTCAGTGCCCTTGAAGACACTTTGTCCTTCGACAAGGCGGAGCTGTCCCTGAGGCTGACGCCAAAGGGTGAGGCGCTGGGCTTTACCACCGAGAGCGTTGCCCGTGTTCTGCGCGATCGGCTGGAAGGGATCGAGGTCGCCGAGTTCCCGGTCGGCCGGCGAACGGTGACGGTCAAGGTCAGCCTGCCTGAAGCCGAAACAGATGCCTCGTTCATCTATGATACGCGGCTGAAGTCGCCCGCCGGTCCCTATGCCTCGCTGAGCGAGATCGTCGAGGTGGAGAGCAGCTATGGTTTTGCTTCAATTCGCCGGGAAAACGGTTTGCAGACCCTCCGGGTCAGCGGTGACGTTTCCGAGGACGATCCGGAAACGGCTGTGCGCGTGCGCACCATGCTGGAAGAAACGCTGTTGCCGGAACTTGCAGCCCGTTTCGATGTTCAGAGCGAGATGGCCGGTCTTGCAGAACAGGAGCGCGAGTTCCTGTCCGATGCGATCATTGCCTTCATCGCCTGCCTTGGCGGGATCTATCTGACCCTGTGCTGGATCTTCGCGTCCTGGACACGGCCCCTCGTCATCATGCTGGTCATCCCCTTCGGCGTCATCGGTATGATCTGGGGCCACCATTGGCATCAGCTTCCGATCAGCATGTTCTCGATCATCGGCTTCATCGGCATGGCCGGCATTATCATCAACGACAGCATCGTTCTGGTGACGACCATCGATGAATACGCGAAGGACCGTCCGTTCCGTCAGGCAATTCTCGATGGTGTAACGGACCGCCTGCGGCCTGTCGTCCTGACGAGCGCCACCACAGTCTTCGGCCTCGCGCCCCTGCTGTTCGAGACAAGCCGCCAGGCCCAGTTCCTGATGCCGACGGTCATCACTCTGGCCTACGGGCTCGGTTTCGGTCTCTTCGTGGTGGTGCTGGTGACACCGGCGCTTCTGGCCGTCCAGCACGATTTCGGCAGGACACTCAAGTCCGGAGTTCGCCTGTCCCGCCACGGTCTGCGGCGACGCAAGCCGCTGGGCGGAAACTAGACAAAAACGGCAGGAGGACCATGCGTCTTCCTGCCGTGTGTCTTTTCAGAAGCTGAATTTGCTGATCAGCGCAGGGGCTCTTCCTTGGTCGGAAAGCCTGCCGGCGGCACTTCGGTCGTCTTGAATGCCGGGATGGCGTCTTCAAAGGCTTTCAGCCACGCAACGAGCCTCGGGTATTTCTCGCGCCAGACGCCGGAAAAACGCAGGTCCTGGTAGCCGAGGGCGCAGGCCAGGGCAATGTTGCCGGCATCCGCATCGCTTGCCGAGGTGACCGTTGCCGGCGTTGTGTGTTCAAGCACCTCCAGTGCGCGGGTGATCTTTGCGGCCTGATAGGCCTTCCATTCCTCGAAGCGGTACTTCTCGGGCCGGAACCGGTGTTCATAGACCTGCAGGATGCCGGCATCCATCATGCCGTCGGCAAGGGCCTGCATGCGCAGGACCGGAAAGCGGGCTTCGCCGATGGGCAGGATCTTTCCGCCGCCGGCCAGGTGATCGAGATATTCCACGATCACGCGGCTGTCGTAGAGAACGGTGCCATCCTCAATGATCAGGGCGGGAATCTTGCCAAGCGGGTTCTGCTGGCGGATGGAGTCATCCGGATCTGCTGTGTTGGTGGCTTCCACGTTTATCAACGGCTTGAGGCCGAGGACGTCTGCAGCGATCTTGACCTTGCGGCCGAACGGGGAAGCGGGCGAGGACCGCAATACCAGCATGACAAACTCCCTGAGGTGTTGGCGGCGCAGGGGATTGCGCCGGGCATTTTTCGCAATTGTGCACGTGCGAAGTATTTCGGCAAGGGGTTGATTGCGAAGAACAGTTCCGCCCAGCCACCACCTTTGGTCTCGGTCACTTCGCGAGCGCGGAACCAGCGGTGTTTCGGACTTCAGCGGGCAGGCGAGGGAACGGAGATCTTGCCGGCTCGGCAACCGCTGCGATCGACGGCGCGGCAACCGCGGAAGTTCAGATCCTTGTCGAGGCAGATGCGGACTTCCTGGAGCGTACCGTTGGAACAGGTGACGGCCATCGCGGCATCCCTGAGGCCGGGATTGGAGATGCGGAATGCCTTTTCTACGGCATCGGGAGCGATGCGGCCGGTCCGATCGAGGCTCTGGAACGGCGCCGGAATACGGATCTTCTCGAATGCGCGCCGGGTCATGTCGAAATATTCGTCCGCATCCAGGCCGGAACAGCTGCCATGCTTGCGCCACTGGTGCGCAACGAGGGATCGGCTCGGCATGATGTCCAGCATGTCATTGACCGTTCCGCGGTCCAGGCCGTCCTGGCGGGAGCGGCAAAAATCGGGATAGCCGCGTTCGTACTGAGGCCACAGACCATGAACGATGAACCGGAACGGTTTCGTCGCGCGGCATTGCAAAGGATCGGCATTGCGCCCACGGCTGGCGCAATAGGTTGGCGACCAGGACAGAGCCAGCACGTAGAAATCAAAGTCGCCCGGGGAACCTCCCGCACGGGCGGGTGTGCTGCTTTCCGACAGACCAAGGAAAAGGCTTGCGACCAGCACAAGACAGGTGAGGAAGCCGGTCGGCTTGAAAAGGGACATGCGTCAGTTCCAGTGGCGATCAATCAGCGCGGGCGAACCGTGCTGCAATAGGCACCATAGACATGCCACTTGTCGAGTGGCGACAGGCACGCCTCGACATTCCAGCGCACGCCGACGAACCCGGCATGTTCCTCCAGCCTGTAATGTACGGTGCGGGACGTGCCGTCGGTCAGGGTTGCCGTGCCGCGGCAATAGCGCCGGGCAAGCGGGCTTATGCCGTTCTCGCGATAGGCGACTTCGGTGATCCGGTCGATGGCCGTGATGGTGCGGCCATCGGCGTAGGAGATCTGGGCGCGTGCAAGCGTGCCGGCGACGGCGGACTGGACGGACTCGGAGGTGCATTCCGGCAATCGCGGGTCGCGGTTGTGGGAGAAATAGACCCTGTTTTCTGCCATCGCAGAAACGGTGAGGCTGGCCAGAACGGCTGAGCAGATGAGTGCGGCGGTGGGCAAGCGGAGCACGGGGACATTTCTCCTGACCGTTGAACGTCAAAATTGACGATGGGGGACCTTGCCACACCCGTCAAGTCCGCAGCCGGGGCGCTCCGCCTATTCTTCGATCAACTGTTCGACGCGCCAGCCCGCTCCCGGCCCCTTGGCCAGGGTCTCGGTCAACCAGGGCAGCACCGTGCGCATTTCCTCGGCGAGAGTGAAGGGCGGGTTTATCAATGTCATTCCGGATCCGAGCATCGGCGTGTCGGGTCCGCTGCGACCGACCTTCAACTCAAGCGTCAGGACATCCCGAACGCCGGCCTGGATCAGTGCGTCGTGGAAGCGGAACAGCCCGGCGATGTCCTTCAGCGGATACCAGCAGGCAAAGCTACCGGCGGAGAACTTGCGCCAGCCCTTGACGACGGCGCGGGCCATGCGGTCGAACTCGTCGGTTACCTCGAAGGCCGGGTCGATGATGACGAAGCCACGCTTTTCCTTCGGCGGCAGGAAGCTGTTCAGGGCCATCCAGCCGTCCAGATGGATCGTCTTGACCTGATGGTCGCCGGCAAACAGCTCCGAGAGGGTCTTGAAATCAGCCGGATGCAGCTCGGTAAGGGTAAGGCGGTCGATCGGGCGCATCAGGTCGCGGGCAAGAGCGGGTGAGCCCGGATAATGTCTCAGTTCGCCATCGGCATTGCGGGCGCGGATCGCGCCGAGCCAGGGGGCCAGGATAGCGGCGACGTCTTCCGGCATGTCTGCGGCCAGAACCTTGCCAACCCCGTCCTGCCATTCACCCGTCTTCTGGGTTTCCTCCGAGGTCAGGTCATAGGTCCCGATACCGGCATGGGTGTCGATGATCCGGAACGGTTTGTCCTTGCGCTGGAAATAGGTGATCAGCCGGGCCAGCACCACGTGCTTGAGAACATCGCCGATGTTGCCGGCGTGATAGGCGTGCCGGTAGTTCATGATGGCTGTCCATCCGTATGGTCGCGCTGCAGGAAAACGACGGCCTTGTCGCCGTGGTCCATTTCGCCGATCGGTCTGAACCCCAGTCTCTCGTGGAAACGCATGGAGCCGGGGTTGGGGGGGCGTGAATTGACTTCGCAGACCATGGGTCTGCCGCGGGTCTCCTGAAGCCGGGCAAGGGCGTCGTAGAGGGCTTCGCCAATGCGCAGGCCGCGGGCGGCCTCATCGACGAAGATGCGGTCGATATAGGCAAACTGAGGCAGTTTGGAGCTGACCCAGGCATAGTTCGGGCTGGCGTAGGACGTCGTGCCTTCCTTCAGGCAGAGCAGCAGTCCAGCCGGCTTGCCGTCCAGTTCCGCAACGATGCAGGCAAGGGCCTCTTCAACGAGTTCCCGCAAGGAGGATACCGTCAGTTCGCTGACTGCGGGGATCGCCCGGTTGTTCATTTCGACCAACGGCGCCAGATCATCGTAGTGGATTTGCCTTACGATAACGGCGGATGCGGGCTGGGATGCAGTCATTTGCGTCTTCTGTCCGGGAATTGCGATGGGGCTTGCGAGTTGCGCCGTCTCTGGGCTCTAGGCGCCTTCAGATATCGCTCCGCCTATACGAGGCCGCGGTCCGAATGGCAATGTTGTTGTCCCGCAGCGCAAAGCGGTCACGACAGGCGTTAGCCGGCAAACTGCCCGAGCGTGGTCATGTAAATGTAGAAAACGGCGCCGAAGCGCCGTTTTCAAGAAGCTCAATCGATGATGGCTTTAGCGCTCCGAGAGATCAGAGCAGCCTGAGCCGGATCCGTCGATCAGATGTCTTCGTCAGCGACGTCAGCTGCAGCTTCACCGCCTTCGCCGAGTTCCTGAAGGTTGACCGCCTTCGGGCCCTTGCCGCGACGATCCGGCTCGGTCTCGAAGGAAATGCGCTGGCCGCTTTCAAGGGTGGTCAGGCCGGAACGCTCAACTGCAGAGATGTGGACGAATACATCCGCATCGCCTGCATCAGGCGTGATGAAGCCGAAGCCCTTGTCGGTCTTGAAAAACTTGACCGTGCCTTCCTGGCGCGGACCGCGTTCCGCCGGCTCACCGCCGCCGCCGCCGAATTCGCGACGCGGACGCTGCGGACGATCACCACCGAAGCCGCCACCTTCACGGTCGCCGCCACCGTAGCCACCACGGCCGCCACCGCCGCCGTAACCGCCTTCACGGTTGCCACCGCCGTAGCCGCCGCCTTCGCGACGACCACCGCCATAACCGCCGCCGCCTTCACGGTTGCCGCCGCCGTAGCCGCCGCCTTCGCGACGACCGCCGCCATAACCACCGCCGCCTTCACGACGACCGCCGCCGTAGCCGCCACCTTCGTTGCCGCCGCCGAAACGATCGCGACCGCCGTCACGGTTGCCATATCCGCCGTCGCGTCCGCCGCCGTAGCTGTCACGGCCGCCGCCGTAACCGCCATCGTATCCGCTGTCGCGGGGAGCGCCGTATCCACCGCCGTAATCGCCGCCGCCAAAATCGTTGCCGAAGTCCTGCGAACCGCCAAACTCGCGCTTGCCGCCGCGACGTCCGCGAGAGCGCCGGTCCGAATTACCATCGTGCATTATGAATTCACCTTACCTGAGTGCCGACCGCTATGGCACTTAACCCATTAATTTTGCTCGTAAATTGTTACGAGCTGCTCCCTGCAGATGTTGCAGGCAACATCTGTGACCACTTTCGGGATCGGGTTGAAACAAGGGTGCCGCATCCCCATCCAGTCCGCTGATCTCATATCATAAGGCTGTGTGGGCGAAAATCGCAAGTGAATCCTTGGTGAATTTACTATTGAGCTGCCGTAGCGTGAGGCCAGATGGTTGTCCAATCAGAGATTGGGACGTCCTTTCCGTCACACGTCTGGCGGGTGGCTTGCTCGCGAAGTGCGAAGCCAGTGCCTGTCCACGCCCATCTGCTCCACCTGCCGCAATCGCCGACGCCCGAGCCCTTGAACAGGCCGATCAACTCGAGCGTTCCGGGGTTCCAGCGCGCATTATAGACAAGATCGGTGGCCACCGGACCATGTTCAGACATGCGGGCGAGATGCACCTGCCGGGTCTTGTCACCATCCAGCGACAGGATCACCACATAGGGCGTGTTGTAGGCACTGGGAGCGCCGCAAGGCAAAAGGTAGAGGGTCGACTTGTCGGCCAGCGGAGCGGCGACCGCATCAAGACCGGCAAAGATCGCGGGATCGATATCGGAGCAGAAGCGGTTGGCGTCCCATGCGCTCTTGAGGGCCGGGGGCAGGGTTTCAGGATTCAGGATGGGCTGGGCGTGAGGGGCGTCGACAGCGGGTTCCGTGCCGGTGTTGACGATGGCCGAAACCGTGCCGGAGCGCTGCTGCCGGTCGTCAAGCCAATCCAGCGCCAAGCGCATGCCGTCCAGAAGCACCCGAACCCTCACATCATCCGTGCCGATGGGTAGCGTAACGGTCATGACACTGCCCACGACCATGGCCTGAACGATTTCGTCGGTCAGCGGACCGGTCGGCAGCCAGAAGCCTTCGCCTCCGACGGGACGGAAACCGGGAGGTGTGGCGACAGATCCCTGGATCTCGCGCAGCTGTGCGACGGGCAGGGAGTCTATCGGCGTGCCGTCAACGTCGATCGTGATCTTTCGTTCGTTGTTCAGGGGCGCGTTCGCGGTCAGGCGCAGGAGTGGACCAGAGGTCGCATGCCAGTCGCGGACAATCCGCATGTCCAGCCATGTCGACTGCTCGCGGGTGAAGCTGGACGCGTAGCACAGGCCGGAATTTCCGCAGCCGACCGACCACTTGCCCCAGACAGGGGGAGTTCGGTTGTCCGATGCACTTGCCGACAGCGGCAAGGTCGCCACGAGGGCGACAAGGAGCAGAAACCGGATCAGTGTCAGCTTCATATGCGTGGACAGCCTGTTTTTGCCTGCCACTGTTCAGCAGGTGGATCTTCTTGTACGAAAAGCGGAACCGAAGGTGAAGCGCGTGCGGACGATAAAGCGTCGTTCGCTCGGACTTTGCCCAGTATTTGTCCCTTCACCCATTCCCCTGGGTCATTGCGGAGGCCGATTAGTGTCGCAGACGTCCGAAAGCCAAGCCGAAACCAACCTGCCGCCGATCCAGATCATGGTGATTCCGGTCACCTCATTCCAGCAGAATTGTTCGCTGATCTGGAACCCGGCAACGATGACGGGTGCTGTTGTAGATCCGGGCGGGGATGTTCCGATGCTGCTCAAGGTCATCGAGGAACAGGGAGTGACGGTGGAGAAGATCGTCCTCACCCATGGCCATATCGACCATATCGGCGGCGCGGCCGATCTGGCCGAGGCCTTGAGCGTGCCGGTCGAAGGACCGCACGAGGCGGACCGGATGCTGATCGCGCGGGTCAAGGACCAGGCTGCACAGTTCGGAATGCCGGACGTGAAAACTGTCGAGCCTGATCGCTGGCTGGTCGAGGGCGACACGATGGACATGGCGGGCCGCAGCTTCGAGGTCTTCCATTGCCCCGGGCATGCGCCCGGACACGTGGTCTTCTTCGATCGTGAGCTTCGCCTGGCGATTTCAGGAGATGTACTCTTCGCCGGATCCGTTGGCCGCACTGACCTTCCCGGCGGCAATCACGACGAACTGATCGCCTCGATCAAGGACAAGCTGTTGCCGCTCGGTGACGACGTGTCGTTCCTTCCCGGGCACGGTCCGGCATCCACCTTCGGTCAGGAGCGCCAGACCAATCCGTTCCTGCGCTAAAGGTTAAGGCGCCGTTCTAGTCGAGAACGGCGCGGAGGTCTTTCAGGCGATCGTTGACCAACCAGCCGTAGTAGTTTTCCTGCGGCCAGGCGGCGCCGGAGCGGCGGAACTTGGCGGCGCGGCCCCAGGGGTCGCCGAGATTGTAGAGTGTTGCGGTCAGGCCGGGGTTCTTCGAGATGTCGACCTTGCCGACGCGCTTGTAGGCCTCGATGGAATCCTGAATGACCGCGGCCATGTAGTGCAGCGAGATATTCGGATCCATGGTTGCCTGATAAACCTTCGCGGCCTCGCGGGCATCCAGGCGCGGATTGCCGCTCTGGCGGGCGACGCGGTCGGTCATCTTCAGGACAGTCAGGGGGCTCAGCTGGCCGAGCCCGAAGCTCTGGCCTGCAAACAGCGGCTGGAAGAAAGTCTCGTTGAAATTGGTGCGCGGATATCTGGTGCCGTCCACGCGCTTGCCCCGGAACTGGGTGTTCCAGACCCGCTCGTAACAGGACCAGCGACTGTCGCTGTCATCGGATTTTGAAGTCTTTCGGCAGCGGTCGAACTGGGACCTTTCGACAAACTCTTCTACGTGCTCGCCGTCATGAGCGAAGCTGATGTCAATTCCGGCATAGGCCAGCGCCTTGATGTAATAGGACTGGGCGCTGTCGAGCGTGTCGTAGTTGTAGGTGTGCTCGCCGACAATGGCGCCGATCATGTGGATCGGGTCGATGCTGTAGCGGTTGGCGACGCGCTTGATCGAGGAAATCAGGCGATTGTCGCGCTTGAGCACGGCGACGATCTTTTCGAACTTGGCGTCGTAACTGGAATTGGAAGCCCCCGTCCTTCGCGCCGACGCGAAAGGAATGTCAGGCTGCTTGCGGAAGCGATTGCCTTCGGGGACGACCCTCGCCGACGCGGCCGAAGCCGTAGAGACAAGCGCAGTGGTTGAACCGACCGGCGCAATGGCAATCAGCGCCAGAAGAGCAGCGCTGGCCAAGGGGAAGGTCAATCGTTTTGTCGTCATTCCAAGCATCGGCCTGAGCTTCCGTTCCGAGGGCGCATGTCGCCAGAACGGCTTTCCTTGCAAACATAATAAAACAAAAGCCGCGATCATTCGTTCCCGGGCAATTTGCCGCATTGGCTGAGCACGGGGGTAGGAGCACGAATCTCGACGCTGACCGGTTCCTAAAAGAGCATCCCGCAGCGGTAGTTTCAAGGCGAAGCCGGTGGATCGGCACCGGCACTGCTCACGTGGCTGGATATTTTCAACATGCAATTCTCCGTGAATGGCCCGCGGCCCCATCAGCATTGGTGCGAGTAGGTGAAGACAAGCGTGTCTGTTGTGTAGCGGCCTGTCGGGCGACAGCGGTTGTAGACTTCGCGCGTCCCCCTCACGGTGACCTGCAGCTGGTCGGAGCGCACCGGCCCCTCAACCGAATAGACCAGGGGGTTTCCGGGGCAGTATTTTGAAAACACACGGGACGTACCGCTGTACCAGTTGCCGGATTTTACGCCTTCGAACAGCAATGTGCCGCGACCGACCCCAGCTGCGTGAAGCTGACGGCGCGGTTGCTCGTAGCTGATCCAGCGGCGATTTCCATTTGCCTGCAGGCGCATCAGGGAACCGTTATGTAGCCAGCAGCTGTCGGCAAGTGCGGCGCCGCCAGGGCCTGGCAGTGCTATGGCCGTGAATGCCGTGATCACTGCTACCGCGAGAGGTGCTGTAATGCGCTTCCCGGCAGAGCTCTGCCAAGTCGTTTTCCTGCCCATTTCGTGTCCCCCGATTGCCCCGGCCGCATTCGATGCAGTGTTTCCGATCGACCGTGTTCCGTCCGTGATCTGCAGCACACTTTTTTCCCTTCGCACGCCTGACCGGAATTCGGCTTGCTCCCTAGCTGCGGGGCTTGACCTTCTTCAGATGCTCGGGAACCGGTCCGGCGCCAAGGCGGACGCAGGCCGGTACGCCCATATGGTCGAAAAAGGCCTTGTGCCGGGTGAGGCCGCAAAGTTCACGCTGGATGGTGACGTGCCATAACGCTTCTCCGGCCTCGGCAATGCGCAGCGCCCTCAGCCGCTTGCGATTGTCGAACTCCGGATCGTCGACGGGGTTCCCTGCCGGCGATGTGTTGCTCGCGTCCTCAGCGGGCGGAATGCGGCTGAGCGCCTGTTCCAGCTTCTTGTTCAGACGCGCGAGCGTTCCTGCCTTTTCGGCAATGATTTCCTGCTCCAGAGCGGCTGCGACCGGATTGTCGGCGCTTTGCTTCAGATATGCCTGGGGAGGGCGAACGCTCATGTGGACGGATCCGGGAAATATATCAACAACGGCAGGGCCAGATATCACTGCAATCATGCACCAGCCGGGTCCGGTGAAGCAATGCGCTCGGCGCTCAAGATGAGCAGTGCCAGCGTGACGAGCTTCAAAAGGCAAGGCAGAGCGGCATAGGTGAGCGAGAGGGCAAGGTTCATGTCCGCGGACATCTCAACGCCTGGCTGATAGCCCGCAAGACCGAGCAGCGGCAGGGCAAGGCCGGTGGCGACCGCGAGCGACCCCTTGGACAGGAGCGTCATTGCCGAGAACAGCCGGGAGGCTTCTGCCTGGGCCCGGCGTTGGTCGATATGGTCTGCGAGAATGGCAGGGGGCAGGGCGAGGTCACCGCCGAGGGCCAGGCCCGAAAGAATGCAGATGACACCGTAGGCGGTGGCATCGCCGGCGCCGACAAAGACCGCCCAGAAGAAGGTGAAGATGGAAAGGGCCATCGAAAGGCCCCAGGCCGTGAGTTTGGACGTACGCCGGGCCATCCACTGCCATAGAGCCATGGAGAGGGCGCCGGAGAGAAAATAGAGCAACAGGAAAAGCCCGGTCAGGCCTTCCGCCTGCAGACGATCCTTGATGAAAAACAGCACCAGCACGGCAGGGATTGCGCTCGCGAACGTGTTTAGCGCGAAGATCGCGTAGAAGCTCCGGCGCCACGGATCCGACAGGAGTGACGCAAGACCTGCCCGGCCAGCAACGCCCAGATCCGGGGAGGCTTTGTGGTATGCGAGCGGTGCCTGCTTCATCCAGCGCAGCAGCAGGCCTGCCGCGATGAACAGAATGGGGACGTAGAGCAGCGTCAGAAGGTGGAATGCACGGGCCGGGTCTTCGGCGTTGCCCAGCAGCACCGGTGCAATTGCAGCTGTCAGCAGTCCGAGCAGGCCAAAGCCTTCGCGCCAGCCGGTGATTTTCGTGCGGTCGGTCTCGGTTGCGACCCAGATCCCGCCAAGCGCCTGCAGGTTTATGGAGACGATGGAAAAGCCCGTCGTGCAGACGAAGACGGCGAGGCTGAACCATGCCAGCCGGCATGTCGGTGCTGGATGGAACAGCATCCAGAAACCGCCGCCGAGCATCAAGGCTCCGGCGATGATGATGCCACGGCGATGGGTGTGGTACCGGTCGCTCAAGCTGCCGATCAATGGATCTTGCAAGGCGTCGACCACCCTGAGAGCCAGAAGGGCGAGGCCGAGACTGGTGAGGGACTGGCCAAGGGTCGAGGCATAAAATTCAGGGGCGTGCAGATAAATCGGCAGGCCGGCGAAGGCGAGTGGAAAGGCCATCAGGCCGTAGGTGGCCAGCGCTGCCGGGGTAATCCGCTGCGTGGCCGCGGCGGCGATGATGCTTTCTCCGGTATCAGCGCTCGCGACCGGGGTCACGAACGGGCCCCGACCAGCTTGTTGCGCAAGCCCTGGTCATTCGTGTTGCGACCGAGCCAGATCCCGAAGAAGCGCCGGGTGAACTCCGTATCGCGAATGGTGCCGAGCTTGCGGTTGCCAGCATAGAGCACCGTGTTGCCCGTGGCGTCGCGCACTCCGGTGATCGACTGTCCCTTCGAGACGTTGGGGAGGATTGCCTCCAGTTGTCCGATCCAGCGGTCTAGCCTTTCGCCATCTTTCATGCCCTGGCGTTTCATTTCCTTGGCGGTTTGCTCGGCGATGGCCTTGCCGGTGAAGGCGCGCAGGTAGGTGAGCTTCAGCGCGAAGGGCTTGTCCGGCGAATAGGTTCCGGCGGGCGCATAGAGTTCGGCATCGAAAATGCGGAACCCCAGGAAGGTGAGCCGGCCTTCGCCGACAAGCGCTGCGGAGGGGACGACGCGGCCAGCTGGTCCGATATCCGCCCGCGCGAAAGCCGGATAGATGGCGAGCAGGCAGGCAACCGCCAGGAGAAGGATCGCAAGCCTGCGGAGGTCAATCGTCGGCGCGGGCAATGCCCGGGCCCTTGCGTGGGCGCTCCGGCCGGATCTGGCGCTCTGCAGGCCGTCAGTCTCATGGACCTGCCGAGGGGCGTGAAACGAATGCTGCATGGTGTGGGCTCCTTGCGGACCGGCCGACCTAGGCGGCTATCGTTCAGCATACGCAGGGAAGGGCCGGCCGGATCGCCGGGGGTCGCATTGCACAAGGAATGCGAGCGGAACGGCAGAGAGCATGAAAAAGCCCCGGAGGCGGACCTCCGGGGCGCGGGGAAAGGCAGCTTGAGAGCGGTCAGTCTCGCAGTCGAACGACGATGTCGTCGGTATTGTCCTTCTTCTTGTCCGTGCCGGATGCCGTGACGCTTTCGCCGGCCTCCGCATCCGTCTCGTCGGTATCGGCCCCGGCGCTCAGGCCGTCATCAAGCAGACCTGCCTCGTCGGCCGGATCGTACATGCGGGTCAGGCCAAGGTCCTCGGCCGGGCCGCGGCCTTCCATGGCGCGCTGGTAGTTGGAGATGACGCCCTTGAGCTGGACGATCTGGTCGTTCGCGGTATCGACCTGGATCTTGTACTTCTGCAGCTTCTTGTTCTCCTCGATGATCTCTTCCAGGCGCTCGGAGTACTTCTGGTTCTGGTTGCGCTCGTGGTTGAGGTCGGTGAGGGCGGAGTTGTAGCGCAGGTTCAGCTCACGCAGCTTGGCGTTGGTGGAAACCAGCTCGTTGCGGTCGCGCTCGTGGTTCTTCTGGGCGTTCTCCAGGTGATGCTCGATTTCCTGCATGCGCTGGACAAGGTCGCGCTTGCGCTCCTTCATCTGCTGGTTCTCGCGGGTCAGCTCCTGCAGCGACTGGGCGCCGATGCGGCGCTGGGACGACAGGTTCTCGATCTCGGCGTTGAGGGCATACACCTCGTTGTCGTGCTTGCGCTGTTCCTCTTCCATACGCGACTTGGCATAGGCCAGTTCCTGGTTCGCCACGTCCAGATGCGAGCGCAGGTCGATATTGTCGTTGCGGAAGTCGAGAAGCTGGCGCCTGGCCGCTTCCAGTTCGCCGGTGGCGATGTTGTTCTTCTGGATCTCGTCTTCCAGAAGCGCCGCGCTTTCCGACAGGTTCTGCTGCAGTTCCTTCTCGCGCTTGGCGACCTCGTCGAGGTTCGACTGCAGCGCGTCGGAATGATCCTGCAGGGTGTGGTGCTTGGCCTTCAGATCGTCCAGCTTGCCGGACAGCTCGGCGATGCGGGTGTTGGCGAGAACGAGGTCGGCGCTCTGGGCGCGGTGCTCGTCGTTGACCTTCTTGTTGTTGTCGCGGATGGAGATCAGCTCGTTGCGGGCGGTTTCCAGCGCGGTCCGCGTCTCGGTCAGGCGCTTGCGCAGGGAATGGCTCTCGGCCTGGCTCTCGTCCAGCTGGTTGGCCTGGGTCTGGAGCTTGTGATTGGCATCCAGAAGATCCGTCGACAGCTTGGCGTTTTCCGACTTCAGGCGGATTTCCGCCTCGACCTGGGCGCGCGACGTCTCGACAAATTCGGCCAGCATCTGCACCGAGTGCCGGGACTCGGCCGCCATGGCATGCATCTGCTCGAAGCCCTGGCCCAGGCCGCCGAGGCGCGCCTTCAGCCCGTCGAGCTGGTGCATCTTCTCCTGCATCTTCAGGGCGAAGGGAGACAGGTGCTGGATGTTGGACGGCTCGTCCGGCGTGGTGTCGAGATGTGCCATGTCGTCAGCTTCAAAGCCCTTCGCTTCCGGTGTCCCGCTTCTGCCCGAAACCGACGTGTCGATAACCGGACGCGATGTCTTGGAAAACAGTCCCATTCCGCAGCTCCTGCCTTACTGATTACTCGGCCGCTCCTCCCGGCCCGGAGACGAACGTTAATATATTGTTAACTTTTTGACTTGTGGCGCCAGTGGAAATTGCAGGAATCATCGAGGGAAATGCACAGAAATGCGCATCATCGTGGAAACAACTGTCAAATCGACCGAGGTTGTGGCCCGGTTGCTTAACTTGTGAAGTCGATTACTTATTGGTAAAAATAACAGTATCTGAACATTCTTGAGGCTCTCTCACGATCATGCAATCAAGGGTTTAGTCCTGGTGCCGGGATGCGGACCCATGATCCGGCGCTGTGGCGGGAGTGCATCTCGCCGCCGATGCCTCGTTCACTGTTTTGGGGGAGGGCGCGGGGGAGCGGGCAGCACCGGACGCGCCGGGCCTTGGCTCCGGCGGCCGGGCAGTCTGCGGCCTTTCGGAAAAAAGGCGGGATGGCAGGCGCGTCGCGGCCTTGCCGGTCGCGCGAGAGGGGTATTCCTGATGCGGGGCTTGCGCCCCGCGGGACAAGGCTGTCGCGCCTGCCCGGAGCTCCGAGGGCTGCTGGTCCGGCGGTTGCGATCCGCCGGCAGCCGATCCGTTCTTGCCGCGCCGCCCTTGCTGCGCCCCGAGGGTGCTCTCAGGCCCCCGGTTTGCCAGTTGGCTCGGCTCTGGCGAGGGGCGCGCGCCTGGCCGCCCGCCTGTCCCGCCTCAAGATCCGGATCCGGACCTCCGGTTCGCCCCACCGAGCCCGGCCGTTCCATGGCTTGGCCGGTTCAGTCCCGCATGGGGTGAACGCCCTCAGGATACGCCCGCCCCGGGTCATGGGGCGTTCGATTGTTTCGGCTCAATGATTTCAGCGGCTTATGGGGCAGTGGGTGCTGTATTACGGTTTTACTGGAGGGGAGACGGCGATGCCACACCCTCCGCCGTTACGCCGGAGGGGGTCCGGGAGCCACTCGTTTCCACAAGGGATCGGTGTGGGCACTGCGTTTCCGTCCCCTCTTGTCATCCCAGCACCCGCATTCGCGAGCATAAACTCCGGCTGGGATCCAGTAGTGGCAGGCGGGGGTGATGGAGCCGCGAGGCTGCGGCGTACTGGTTCCCGGATCTCCGCTTGCGCTGCGTCCGGGGTGCCAGCTGGGGTAAAGGTGGCGGCCTCGGTACAACCTTAATTGCCGCGCGGGCCGAATTCAGAGATATGGACCTACCTCAGCGCCGCAAAAGTGATCAACTCAGACAAGAGTGGGTGATGGCGCCTGAAACAACAAACCTAGGGCGTTAGCTATTATAAATTTGTGTTTCTATAATGTATTTACTTTGTAGGATTGTCTATTTTTGCTATTCCTAAAATTCGTTCAATTTGTTTTCTCTGATTTTTGAGCCCTCTATTGTCACTTGGTGTTTTTGGTAAGGTTATTGGTTCAAGGCCAATAAATCCATCTTGAGATTTCAATCTGATATGTTTGTTGTCTGACTTTTCTATATAGCCGTGTCGCGAAAGAAGAGCTGTCAATTCTGCCGCTAATCTCTTCGGATCTTTGGTAGCTCGTCTCAAATCTTCTCGTAACTCGGAAAGAGCCGGGGATAGCGGTAGCTTATGTAAGATCTGAGTTAGAACGGCTTTAGAGCGAGTATCGAGACCAATCTGATCTGCATACTCGCTAGCGATAGTCACGGCTGCGCGCAGACGGTCCGAAAACTCACCAGGGTAAATCTCTGGTCCAACGAGTTTGACAAATGTCTCGCTAAAGAGATCGTTGTCATCTTGATATTCTTGTGTATCTACAGGCCGCGCTTGAATTAAATCCTCTAGTTGCTTAACTCTATCTTGTAAATTGATGATTTCCTGGGTGTATAATTCTTCTTTTTCCTCTGCTGTTAAGCGGTTTCGATCCCGCTCGCGTTGCCTGCGTAATGCTTGTTCCTGAAGTTCCGTCCAATCCCAACCAGTCGCAGGCATTAGACTGCGTAGATTTATAGCAGCAACCCGGATATCGGCTAACAATTCAGAGGTGTCTTGAAGTCGCCAGCCGAGATTGAATCGTCTCAAGATCCCGTGTTTTGGCATTGCTAGTCCAATTACGCCGCCATAAACATTACTGCGATCAGCTTGATCTCTTAATTTGAAAGAGAATGCCCGACTTGGCTCGACCGCGATATGAGCAACGCCTCCAAGATCATAAGCGAGTTTTTCTATCTCGTCTCTTGAAAGTGACCATTTAGTGCCGTTGATAGATGATATATATAGTATAGGTAGATATAGACTCGCATATCCTAAAGTAATTTCTTTAGCTAGTTCTAGGGATTCTTTGTTGTCTGCGAGCCATATTGGTTGGTCGCCTACTGCAAGACTTCCATCTGCACCTCCCCAGCCGTCTCCTAAAAGCGTTTTTATCAAAAAGGGTTTCCGGGGAGTTCCTAATTTGGCCCCCGCGACTAATGCAATACATTGAGTACGAAGACGGACAAGGTCTTGTCCGTCCGGACCTGCACTGCGCTTTAGCACTGCTTCGGTGCGCCACAAGCGACCTTCTTTGTCGGGTAAATCGTGACGGAAACCAATTGCTTGAAGGCTATTATCGGTACTAAGCTCACGAATGCGTAATTCTTCGCTACTCTCAGCTCTTAGGTAGGCCGTTTCACCACCGAAGTCCGTTTCGCTATTACCTTCAAAAATCGTGCTGTAATTAGTGCCGCGTAGCCAAGCGATGATCTGTGCTACGAAATGAGCTTTGTCTGAAATAGGTTTAACAGGAAATTCTGTGGCGAACTGAATCATAAGTTCAGTTTCGTAGTTAAGAACGGTGTGTCAATATATTTTTCAACTGAAGGAGGTAGGAGGTGGCTGAGAACTTTCTTAGTCATGGTTCCGGTTGCGGCTATCGTTTCGCGTAAATGTTTCTACCGACCCGGACGACCGCTCTTCTTCGGTCGTCCACGCCGTCGTTTTTCATCCGCCGGGTCCTCATAGGAGCCCGCGCCGATCTTGCCGCGGGGCGTGTGATGCGGAGCGTCTTCGGCCTGGATGATGGGCGTCGGCTTTTGCGGCAGCGGTCCCTTGGAAAGCGGGACCTCCGTCCGGCCGACGGTCATCTCGTCGAGCGTGTTCTTGCGCACCTTCTTTGAAGGTGCGAGTTGTTGTTCGCTCACGCTCGTATCGGCCTGACGGCCTGAGCTCCGCGAGGGCGACGCATCGGCGTCGGCGGCCGGTCGGCCTTGCGAGCCTTCGGCTCGGGCATTTTCCCCTGAGAGGCTTGTGCTGGCAGCGCCCTTGGCCTTCGCTCGGGTTGCCCGGTCCCGCGCCGTTTCCTTCTTCTTGCCGCTCGCGCCGGCCTTTGAGCCGCCGGCGCCGAATTTCTTGGTCCCCTGATAGCCGCCGGTCTGGCTGTCGACGTCCGACTGGCGCACCATGGCGTCGTCGGCCACCGCCAGTTCGGTTTCCCTCAGGCGCTTGACCTCGTCGCGCAGGCGGGCGGCGGTCTCGAAGTCGAGATCGGCGGCGGCTTCCCGCATCTGCCGTTCCAGATCGTTGATATGGGCCTTGAGGTTGTGGCCGACCAGCGAGCCTTCCTCCGCAAAGCCGGCGTCGACGGTGACGTGGTCCTGCTCGTAGACGCTTTCAAGGATGTCGCCGATGGAGCGCTTGACCGATTCCGGCGTGATGCCGTGTTCCTCGTTGTAGGCGAGCTGTTTGTCCCGGCGGCGGTTGGTCTCGGCAATGGCCCGCTCCATGGAGCCGGTCATGCCGTCCGCATAGAGGATGACCTTGCCGTCGACGTTACGCGCCGCGCGGCCGATGGTCTGGATCAGCGAGGTTTCCGAGCGCAGGAAGCCTTCCTTGTCCGCGTCCAGAATGGCGACCAGCGCACATTCGGGTATGTCGAGGCCCTCGCGCAGCAGGTTGATGCCGACCAGAACGTCGAAGGCGCCGAGGCGCAGGTCGCGGATGATCTCGATGCGCTCCAGCGTGTCGATGTCCGAATGCATGTAGCGCACGCGCACGCCGTTCTCGTGCAGGTATTCGGTCAGGTCCTCGGCCATGCGCTTGGTCAGGGTGGTGACCAGCGTGCGGTAGCCTCTGGCCGCCACCTCGCGCACCTCGCCCAGAAGATCGTCGACCTGGGAGGAGGCGGGGCGGATGTCGACCGGCGGGTCGATCAGGCCGGTGGGGCGGATGACCTGTTCGGCGAAGACGCCGCCGGACTGTTCCATCTCCCAGCTGCCGGGCGTGGCCGAAACGCAGACGGACTGGGGCCGCATGGCGTTCCACTCCTCGAAGCGCAGCGGCCGGTTGTCCATGCAGGAGGGCAGGCGGAAGCCGTATTCGGCCAGCGTCGCCTTTCGCCGGAAGTCGCCCCGGTACATGGCGCCGATCTGCGGAATGGTGACGTGGCTCTCGTCGGCGAAGACGAGGGCGTTGTCGGGCAGATATTCGAACAGGGTGGGCGGCGGCTCGCCCGGTGCGCGGCCGGTGAGATAGCGGGAGTAGTTCTCGATGCCCTGGCAGGAGCCGGTGGCCTCCAGCATTTCCAGGTCGAACATGGTGCGCTGTTCCAGCCGCTGGGCTTCCAGCAGGCGGCCGTGGGCGTTCAGCTCCTCCAGCCGGCCCTTCAGCTCGGTCTTGATCGACTTGATCGCCTGCTGCAGCGTCGGCTTGGGCGTGACGTAGTGCGAGTTGGCGTAGATCTTCACCGACTTCATGTCGCCTGACTTCTTGCCGGTGAGCGGGTCGAACTCGGTGATCTGCTCGATCTCGTCGCCGAAGAGGGAAATGCGCCAGGCGCGGTCCTCGTAGTGGGCGGGGAACAGCTCGATGGTGTCGCCGCGCACCCTGAACGTGCCGCGCTGGAAGGCGGCGTCGTTGCGCTTGTACTGAAGCGCCACAAGGTCGGCGATCAGCTGGCGCTGGTCGATGCGTTCGCCGACCTCGATGGCGAAGGTCATGGCGGTGTAGGTCTCGACCGAGCCGATACCGTAGATGCAGGAGACGGAGGCGACGATGATGACGTCGTCGCGTTCCAGCAGGGACCGGGTGGCCGAGTGGCGCATGCGGTCGATCTGCTCGTTGATCGAGCTCTCCTTCTCGATGTAGGTGTCCGTCCGGGGCACGTAGGCTTCCGGCTGGTAGTAGTCGTAGTAGGAGACGAAATACTCGACGGCGTTGTCGGGGAAGAAGCTCTTGAACTCGCCGTAGAGCTGGGCGGCAAGGGTCTTGTTAGGCGCGAGGATCAGCGCCGGGCGCTGGGTGCGCGAGATGACCTGCGCCATGGTGTAGGTCTTGCCCGAGCCGGTAACGCCGAGCAGCACCTGGGTCTGTTCGCCGGTCTCGATGCCCTGCACCAGTTCGGCGATGGCGGTCGGCTGGTCGCCGCGCGGCTCGTAGCCGGACTTGAGAACGATCTCGACGCCGCCCTCGGACTTCTCCGGCCGTTCCGGACGGTGGGGCGTCCACAGCACGCCGTTCTTGTGCAGCGGGTTGCCGCTTTCGATCAGCGCCGACAGGGCCTCGACGGTCGCCGTTGCGCCCTGGTTGCCGCCAAGATCGCCGAAGCGGCCGTCGGCTGCCGATTTCTTCTTCTTGTTGTCCTTCTGGTGCTGCTTGAGCTTTTGCTCCAGCTGCTCCGCTTCCTCCAGCGACATGTCCAGCCCGGCCACCGGGTTCAACCCGCCTGCGGCGCGCTCGCGGGCGCTCTCCGCCTTGCCCATACTGGTGCCACGGGCGGACTTGGCAGGTTTGTCTTTCTTTGCGCTCACGGCTGAGCGCGCTTTTGCGCTAGCCTCCGCGGGGGCGGCCTGACCGGCCGGCGCGCGGTCGCGCTTGCCGGCTGCGCCGGAAGAGTTCTCTTGAAACGCGCCATCGGGAATGGTGGCCGTTTTTCCTGCCTTCCCTTTCGGCGCGGGCTTGCCGGCCTCTGCCTCGATCTGCTCCTCGATTTCCTGGGCCCAGTCGGAGATGGAACCGCCGAGCGGCGCGCCTTCGAAGGCAGCTTGCGGGGCTTCGCCGAAGCCGTCGGTTTCAGGCGTTTCGGAGGTCTTGTCGGACGGGGAGGCGGTCTTCTTGCTCATGCTCCGCAATATGGGCCATGGCCGGCGAAGGGAAAAGAGGCAGTTGCGGTTTTGTTCCGCTTTCCGCGCAGACTTCCTGACAGCGGAGTGTCAGGAGGATACGGCTAAGCCTTGAATTTGTTTCGCCGATGCCAAGCGAGATATTCAGGGTGTGGCCGATGCATCGGGTTTTCTGGGACACGGGCTTTCATATCCGCGTGCAGAAGATGGGATATATCGTAATTCAGTTGGCGCGACGGTAAGATTTCATAGCTGTCAGTTAGAGAAAGAAGTCCTCTGTCGAACATCCAATGCACCGTGCCAGATAACGCTATGCCGTTCTGAACAGAGTCGTTGCCGCCATCTTCAACGGGAACAATGTGGCAGGCCTCTACTTCCGGGCGTCCCTTGCCATTGATAAGGCGGAGCCCGGTAAAGGCACAGGTGCGGTCATAGAGTATCCTGATATGCTGTTTGAACTTTGCGTCTCTAAAAGGGCGATTCACGAGTTGCGGGACTATCTTCCGCTCTTCTGGAAATCCATCCAATGGAACTTGCGGTATGTCAGATAATTGCAAGCTTGTGTCCGGCTGAGCTATCGGTGGATCAGTGCGATCTGGCCACTCATCTTCTTCCGATAGCCCTGCGCGTATAATAGCTGCGAACTCGGCGTTCTCGATAACCCGCACAGCTTGAACACTAACGCCGCCATTAATTGAACCGTCTGGCCGAACTAGCTTTCTCTCGAAGCCGCCTTGCTCCGTGTATTCCACTGGTCGGTCAAAATCCAAATAGTCGGAAAGAAATGCATAGTAATGTTTTTCTTTCGCGGGATCTGCTTCGATACGCCTCACTTTCGCAATGCCAGAGTAAAAGCGCCCCTTCTGCGGTGGTAGTGGGCCGTAGTACACAATCCAATCGTCAATAGTCTGCTCGACGCGTGACAAATACGACTTTGGGAAGTGATATCGCGCGCCCGTGACGTCGTCATAGTCACTGTTGGGCTTATGGTAGAAAACTGCTTGAGCCATTGAGGAGCATAAGTGATTGAAAACAATTTAGCTTATGCGTGCAACTGCAAGAAATGCAAGCGTCGATGACGGCATCCCCCCGTTCAAAACAAAAAGGACGCCGGGCGGGGGCTCAGGCGTCCTTTCAGGTGTTCCGAGGCTGGTTACTCGGTGATCTCGATTGCGGTGACGATCAGCGTGCCGTTGTCGCCTTCGCTGTAGGTCAGCAGAACTTCGCTGCCGAGCTCAAGACCGTCCGCGCTGACTTCGGCGCTCAGGACGAAAACGGTGCCGTCGTCCAGGGTGATGGTGGCATTGTCGGCGTCGATCGCGGTCACGGCGCCAGCAGCTTCATCTGCACTGGCCGGGCTGATCGCCAGCGGCGACAGGACCGACAGGGAAAGGGCGAGAACGCAGGCGGCAATACGGGCGGCCTTGGAAGAAGCGTTCATTGGGTACTCCGGTTGTCTTGACTGAAAGGGGGAGCCGGTTCGCGGGGGAGCGAACCGGCCTGGGGGCAAAAATCTCCGTGGGGACGGGGGCTCCGCACGGATCTGGACTGTCTTAGGGCTGGATCTCGACGGAGAAGATTTCCTGGACACCGTCTTCGGTGGCCCTGAAGTTGATGGTTACCATCTGGCCGGCGAGCGTGTCGGGCAGAGTGATTGCGGCCGGAACCGACTGGAACGTGGTTGCGTCCTCGAGCGTGATGGTGCGGCTGGCCGGATCCCAGCTCTGGACCTTTGCCGTCACGAATTCGGCGGCATGAGATGCACCCAGACCGGCAAGCAGGAGGCCGCCGGCAAGCAGAAGTGTACGAACGTACATATCCCAAAATCCCTTCATGGATCAGAGGCGTTGACTGTTTTGATGGTGCGGTCTGGCGCGGCTGACACATCTCCCCGTCCGAGAGGGTGTCAGCGGCTTGGGTCCTCGACGGTGCCGTCATTTTCCGACATTGCGGCGTCGTAAATTCTCGGCTTGCCGGGGAAGGGCTTACGCTGGGCGCGTTGCATTCCGCTGAGGTGGATTCAGCGCCCGGATTACGGCGGAATTTGGACTGAAGAACCGGCGCCGAAAAATAAATTTTGGCCGTGTCAGGGCCGGTTCCTGCCAGCTTTCGACAGGGCGGTGTCGGTGTGCACCGGAGGGTTGTCCTTCGAAGAAATTCTTTCCATGGCTGTGGTCCGGGGGTAGCATGGCTACAGCTGTTTCCGCCTGAGTCCCGGCGGAAAGCCCGGACCTTGTGTCATGCCTCGGGGAGGGGGAATGAAACGGTCGTTTGTCATGGTATGTGCCCTTGCCCTGCTGACGGTGGCGGGTTGCGCAGGCGTGCCGGTCGAGACCCTGCGCGCCTATTCGGACGCCTTCCAGCAGGCCCGCAGTGCCGGTGACCTGCTGCTTGACGAAATTTCCCCGATCGTGTCCTCAGCCGGCACGGGCACGGCCAAGACCTGCGGCACGTCTCGCCTCGGATATCCGCAGTGTTTCGATCCCGCCGTGGCGCTGGGCGATGACGGCACTCGCCGCAACGAGGATCCGTCGATCAGGGCGCGCCGGGATGCGCTCGCCGTGGTCACGCTTTACAACAGTCTTCTGGTGGATCTGGCAGAAGGAAAGTCTGCCGCACAATTCAACGAGCGGCTGGACGAACTGGTGACCCTGGTCAACGCTGTTGCGGCCATTGGGGTCGTCCCGAGCGGCGGACTGACAGCTCTTGTGCCGCCATCGGCGACCTTTGCCAAGGACATGTATGGACGGCTGAGCAGGGCGCGGGCCAATGCAGCGGTGCGACAGGCGATCCTGGACAGCAAGACCGATGTGCAGGAGATGCTGGACGCGCTGCTCGAGGATACGCCAAACATCTACAAGGTGTTCCTGAGGGCGCGTGAGCGGGATCTGATCGTTGCCAACCACGAAGCCAATGCAGCGCGTCTGAATGAGGATGCGACTGCCCGGGCGGCGGCCTTGAAAAGGGTCGATGCGATCCGGCAGAGCATTTCCGATTTTCACGACAGCCTGACTGCCTATGCGCAGCTTCTGAACAGCACGTCGAAAGCTCTGGATACACTGGTGGCGGCTGCAGGTCAGCAGCCAGGAACGGTCGAGAGCCTTACTCGGATAGCAATTGAAGCTGCCGAAATCCGGGAAAAGTCTG
This sequence comes from Roseibium sp., assembly GCF_048261595.1. Taxonomy (GTDB): domain Bacteria; phylum Pseudomonadota; class Alphaproteobacteria; order Rhizobiales; family Stappiaceae; genus Roseibium. The sequence goes on along the minus strand of NZ_JBLXFW010000002.1, from coordinate 296,780 downwards.
ATGCGTTCTGGGCGGAAATTCGGGACGTTCGCTCCGGCGCCGCCGTCGCGGGCAGGTGACCGGCCCAGAAGGGAGAAGTGTCATGGCAACACCTGAAGCGATCATTGCAGAACTCAAGGACGAGTTGACCTCTGTTGACAAGATCCTGGCCATGCAGAACGAGGCCAAGTCCAAAGAGGAACTGAAGGTGATCACCAACTTCGGCCTCACCTTCGCGGATGAACGTCTTGATGAGGCAATTGACGGCTTTCGGGCAGGCACGCGCCGCTTCCTGAACATCACGGAGCGGTTCCAGGCGCTGATCGACGATCTGGATGACGTTTTCGTTCTCAAGTCTCCGCTCCGGGAGCCTGACGCCGCGCCGGTTCTAAGCCGTTTGATTGACCGGATTTCCGAGGCGCTGCGCCTGTTCCACGACGACGAGGGCATGCGCACGACCCACACCTCCAACCAGGAGGTGGAGGACATTGACAATGACGAGGTGGATATTGCGCCGGTCGTCACCCCGGTCGAGATTCCGGAGGACGCGGTTCCGAAGGAAATGCTGTTCGCACCGGCAACCTCGACCGCACGCGGCTATGAGCAGATCGCCGACGAGTATGTGCGGTTTTTCCTCGCGGCGGGCTACAAGAACGACCGCGACGCGTTGATCAAGAAGCAGGCGCTGCAGGCTCTGAAGCACAAGGCACGCTATGAGGCGGTCGGCAATCCGCTCGGAATCCCGTGGTGGTTCGTCGCCGGGATCCACATGCTGGAATCCAGTTTCAACTTCACGACCCATCTTCACAACGGCGACCCGCTGAAAGACCGGACTTTTCGCGTGCCGTCGGGCCGGCCAAAGGTCTGGAATCCGCCGAACTCGTGGGAAGCCAGTGCACGTGATGCCTTGCAGCATCACGAGCTTGCCGGGCTGAGCGACTGGTCGCTGCCGCGGGCGCTCTGGCGCTGGGAGCGGTACAACGGCTGGGGCTATCGAAAAAAGCGGATCCCGACGCCTTACCTGTGGAGCTTCTCGACCATCTACGCCAAGGGCAAGTTCATCGGCGACGGGGTGTTCAACCGGAACGCGGTGTCGAAGCAATGCGGTTGCGCGACGTTCCTGAAGTACCTCCACGAGAACGGTCATGTCGATCTTGGCCTCGATGTGGTGGCCGAGGACGAGAGCGGGCAGAGCGATGCGGATGCGGACGCAACGGTCGTCGTCGAGGAGAACCAGCCGAACATCGACAACAATGTGCCGCCCTCGCACCCGTTCCAGGCCTTTTTCCAGGAGAACCTGCCCGACGTACGGCACTTCGAATGGCACGAATTCCTGGTCAGGGGCGGCGCGCATGCGAGCAATGGTCTGAACACCGATCCACCGCCTGAGCTCTGGGAGAACATCCTGCCGCTGGTACGGGTGCTGGATAGTCTGCGGGAGGAGACCGGCTTGCCGGTCGTTCTGACCAGCGTCTATCGCAGTCCTGCCTACAACAAGAAGATCGGCGGCGCGTCGCGAAGCCAGCACATGGCTTTCACGGCAGCGGACTTCAAGGTCGTTGGTGCGGCAGCAGGCTCAACCGGCGACTGGGCGCAGAAGCTCAATGCCATGCGTGCGGCCGGCGCATTCGAGGGCGGTATCGGGGTCTACAGGACCTTCGTGCATGTCGATGTTCGCGGGACCCGCGCGGATTGGGACAAACGGTGATCCTGCAGGTCGGGACGTTCAGTCGCCGCGTGGATAGCGCTGGCTTTCCTCGACTACATTGAGGTCCATATGGTTGCGCATATAGCGTTCCGACGCCTGCTGTAGCGGCTGGAAGTCCCATGGGAAATAGGCGCCGTTGCGCAGGGCTTCATAGACGATCCAGCGGCGGGCCTGACTCTGACGTACTTCGGCATCGAAGGCGGTCATGTCCCAGCGGCGCTCGACTTCTCCGGCCAGATCTGCGGCGATTTCAAGATGATCCGGATCGGCCGCGAGGTTCGTCAACTCGTGGGGATCCTTGTCCAGATCGAAGAGTTGCGGCGGGTCCAACTCGCAATGAATGTACTTGAACGGCCCCTTGCGCAGGCCGACGAGGGGCGCATAGGACGCTTCGGCCGCATATTCCATTGCCACCGGCGTCGTTCTGGCTGTGCCATTGGCCAGCGGGACCAGGCTTTCGCCATCGGTCCAGGGCTGGATTTCGCTCATGTCGATTCCGGCGAGGTCAGCGAGCGTCGGCAGGACGTCCATGGTGCTTACCGGGGCCTCGACGAGGCCCGCCGGCATTTGTGGCGCGGCGACCATCAGGGGTACGCGGGCAGAGCCTTCGAAAAATGTCATCTTGAACCACAGGCCGCGCTCGCCCAGCATGTCGCCATGGTCCGAGACAAAGAGGATCGTGGTGTTCTCGGCCAAATGCATCGCTTCGAGCGCCTGCAGGATCTCGCCGATCTTGTCATCCAGGTAGGAAATATTGGCGAAATAGGCCCGACGGGAGCGGCGGATGTCATCTTCGGTGATGTTGAAGCTGCGCCAGTCATTGGCATCGAAGATGCGCTTTGAATGCGGATCGTGGGCGTCGTACTCCATGGCCGGAATTTCGGGCAGAAGGTGCTCGCACCCCTCGTACAAGTCCCAGTATTTCTGCCTTGCGACATAGGGATCGTGCGGATGAGTGAAGCTCACCGTCAGGCAGAAGGGGCGGTCGTACTTCCCCCGCCCGTAGTCATGGATCTTGCGAATGGCCTGGAAGGCGACGTCGTCGTCATATTCCATCTGGTTGGTGATCTCGGCGATACCGGATCCCGTGACCGAGCCCATGTTGTGGTACCACCAGTCGATACGCTCGCCGGGCTCTCGATAGTCCGGCGTCCATCCGAAATCGGCCGGATAGATATCCGTCGTCAATCGCTCCTCGAAGCCGTGCATCTGGTCCGGCCCGACAAAGTGCATTTTGCCGGAGAGGCAGGTGGTGTATCCGGCGCGGCGCAAATGATGGGCGTAGGTCGGAATGTCGGAGGCAAATTCCGCCGCGTTGTCATAAACACGGGTGCGGCGCGGAAGCTGACCTGACATGAAGCTGGCTCGGCCGGGAGCGCAGAGCGGCGAGGCGGTGTAGGTGTTGGCAAAGCGGGTTGAGCGGGCGGCTAGCCGTTTCAGGTTGGGTGCATGCAGGAAGTCCGCCGGGCCGTCGGGAAACAGCGTTCCGTTCAATTGGTCGACCATCAGGATCAGGAAATTGGGGGGCGTGGACATCGCGGAACTCGTGCAGGCGGAATGGCTTGGAGCCTTGGTTCTAAACGTGTTTCGGGAAAGCGATCAACAAAATGCGGCGCGTAGTTGCGTAACTGCGGCGCAATGCAGGCGCCAAATCGGCGGATAGGGCGGGCGGAGCGGAATGCTCTTGCAAGCCGTACCGCTCCGCCTGAAGGCGCGGCCCCGTCCGCCGCGCCTGCGGTCGATTAAACCTCAGATTGTCTGAGTGGGAAAGTGCGGCATTGGGTAGCAAGCGCACCAAGCCTTCCGCTGATTTCTTGGTTAGATTCTGCCAGAATCCAAGGCATGAAGCCCTGCCAAGACAAAGACCTATGAACACGCAATCCGGGGATTACTGGCAAAGCGTATCGTGCTTTACCGCGAGGTAAAGGAATTGCGATCTGAACTTGCTGCTTTGGAAAGCGATATGGCCGCTCTTTATGCATCCTAGGCTTTGATGCTGACTATGACGCTCTCATGCCTGCCAGTGCCGGAAAACGACGCTACAAGCAAGGAGAGATCAGTAGGCACGTATTAAACGTACTCAGGACGGCTACGGAGCCCCTTACAAGTCGTCAGATCGCTTTGTAGTTAGCCGAGCGTGTGGAGAGAACCCAAACGACCACAACCATATGGTTCGGCTTAGGAATGCCGTTTCGCGCCTCTTAGGGAATTTCCGTTCGCATGGGCGGGTTGTTTCAGAGGGGAATGGAAAGGGTTTGCAGTTGTGGCGACGACGTTAAAGTTTTGTTAATTGATCGATGCACTCAGTGCGCTTATTAACTTTTTATTAACGGAAATCGTATCCATTGGTTATAGTTTCGTAGTGGGGGATCGATCATGACGGATCAAATGCATTCTCACTCATTTACCAAGATATCGGTGATATTTGAAGATCGCTCAGACGGCGGAGTGCGTGCGTACAGTGATGATGTGCCAGGATTCGTACTGTCACATAAGAACAGAGAAGCCCTGTTCGCCGATGTCGAGCCTGCTTTAAGCGTTATACTAACCAGTATGCTTGGCAGACAGATATCGGTGTCACGTCTCGAAACTCTGAGGGATAATCTAAAAACTCAGCTTGGAGAAAAAGCCCCAAAGACAGAGAGCGGAATTTTTGAGTACGTAACCTACGCAGCAGCTTAATGATTTCAGTAAGGCGGCTACCACGTGACGAGTGGGAAAAGAAGCTACGTTACTATGGCTGCTGCCCTCTTGATGGGCTAGGCCGTTTAAACACCGCGGAATGGTGGCGATGGCCGTGGGGTGGAGTTCCTTTCACCGTTCCAGTTGAAGAGGATGGCTATTGCGATCAGTGGGCAGTTCAGAAATTGATTACTGACATGATCAAAATTGCACCATCTGATTATGAATTTCCGGGGCCAGAAAACAGTTTCTAATTTGCTCTCTGCCAATACCTTTCCACTCCCGGCTAACTGGATGATCCATCGCCAATACAAGCGCACGGCCTACCAGTTCGCCGTTGCTCTCCCTGCGATGATCCTCGAGCCATACGGCATGGCCTCCTTAGTGATGCAGATAACGCGGGCTTACATGGTGGTGCTGGCCGCGCGCACCATGCGACGTAGGCGAGAGAAGAAGCTGTCGGCTTGGTTCGTTGACACGTGATCGATTGCGTAAGGCTCGCTGTGGTTGATGCGATAGGTTTTCCAGCCATCATGTAGAGCGTCCAAGTGCGAGGCTTCATCGGCGTACATGATCGCGTCCCGGTCCACAAAACGCTTAGCATGGTCAACGCCTTCGCCTTCATGACGCGCAACAATGGTAAGTGTGCGGACCTGGCGTTTCCGCATGACGATGACAACGCGGCGCTTGCCGGTCTGGTAGCGAGCCGAGCGGCGGTCTTTGCGACCCTCATGTTCTCCGGGCGGATATGGCCGCCGAAGTATGCGCCGTCGATTTGGACTTCATCGTCCAGTGTATGACCCTTGATTTCAGCAGCTATTGCTTCGCGTAGTTTGTGCGACGGGACGAAAGCCGTCTTGTACTGGCAATCAAGATCACGAGAGAGCTTCACGGCGCTGATACCCTTTGCAGAGTTCACAAAGATGCAGATCGCGGCGAAAAGATCGGTGAAGGACTGCTTCCGGCTGGCGAGGATCGTACCGCTCTTTACCGAGAACTAGTGGTGACAGGCTGCACACTTAAACTTGGGACGTGTCGGAATGTCATAGGTTTCGCAGCAGCCGCAACGCGGGCACACAGCTTCTCCATCCGTCTCGTGTCAGCGGATGGCGCGGAACCTGCTGCAAGCCTTTTCCTCTCCGCCTTGCTACATGGACTTCAGGAAGAGGGTCCGTGCTTGAGCTGAAAGGAGGATATGCTGTGCCATAACGTACTATTTCCGATACCAATGCATCCTATAGATTATTGATGTATCGAATAGAAGGATATATGTATTGAATATGATGCTTTTTGCATCAGAGGCGATATGTCATGGCAGAAAAAACGGACTGGGAAGCCCGCGCAGCCAACCTCCTGAAGGCTGAATTAAAACGCAAGGGTGTTACCTATGCTCAACTTGTCGATAGGCTGGCAGAGATAGGCATTTATGAGAAAGAGCCGAATATCAGGAACAAGCTCAGCCGGGGGAAGTTCACTGCTGCTTTTATGCTGGCTTGTTTTGAAGCAATCGGAACGGTGGATTTAAGAGTGGTCTAGCCGTTACGCATGCCGAGAAGCGCTTTAACTGCATTATCTCTGTCTGCGTCTAACTCAATCAACACCTTGCGACAGTTAGCAGCGTACGGCTCAAAAAGCTGCAGTGTTTTAGCTGGCGTGTCCGTATCGAGGCGTTTCAAATTATCTATGAATTCACCAATGGGATATACCCGATTTCTATCGGAAAGAGGATACAATAGCTCCTGAATATCAGCATAGCGTTCACTAGTCTTGGCAACGCGCTCCGATTCGTATTGGGCGGTCAATATTGCATCATGTGCGGCGTGCAGTTGCGGCAAGTATGAACCGAGTTCTCCGGCTTGCAGTTTTTCCTTCCACTGCCCCCGCAACCGCAGGAATGATTGTGTTGCAGAATGCAATGCACGATCATACCCGACAATATCCAGAACATTTTCAATTGCTTGGAGTTTCTTGGCATCGATACGAGCGATTCTAGGCGGGCTTCCTCCGGGGGTAACGGCCAGCACTTTTCTCGGCGATCCTGGTTTCGTGTTTTTACCACTATCTCTGGAGTGATACCGATCCCACTTAGTTGCAAGCCAATGCGCTAGAACACCAACTCCAAACCCAATTGCCAGCGCGATTGTTAATTTTCCTGACTCGCTAATAATAAAGTTCAGCGCTGGTGTGACCCACCTTGAGGTGTCGACTCCAAGCTGCGAATAAAGCTCTTCGAAAAACGGCTCCGCAAACATTGCAACAGCAGCGGCGATGATACCGCTACCCAACCCAATAATTGCCACGAGCCTGATGAAATGTCGCATAATAAACACCTTGCCCTGAATTGAGCTGCTTGAGTAGTCATGATTAAACTACCTAGATCTACTTGGTGCTCTTGATATATAGTGCCGCGAAAGTGCTCTCTTCGTATGGCGCGACGTCTGCCCAGCGCCGGGATCAGGCGTCGGGAGCCTTGTGACCGTCCGAGTGGCCAAGGTCCTTCTCCGGCCAGACGTAATCTCGCAGGCGCTGTTTGAGGATCTTTGCCTCCGGGAAGCCGCCATCTTCCTTGCGCTCCCAAATCGGGTGCCCGTCACAGGTGATCGTGAATATGCCGCCGGTGCCCGGGACAAGCGTCACGGCGCCAATCTCCTCGGAAAATGTCGAGAGCACCTCCTGGGCCATCCATGCGGAGCGCAGGAGCCAGCCGCATTGGCGGCAATAGGTGATGATGATATGGGGACCGTTGAAACTGGTCATGGGCGCGATCCGTGACTGACAGGAAACCAACTTGGTAGGCTGGCCGGTTGTGACACATTTCGATGGCACTGTCGCTTCTGAAATCGGAGTATTTGACTCCGAAATTAGCAGGGAACGTCATACCCGCTGCTTTTGCAAGAGCGTACTGGCTGCCCATCCCGAGGCAGGAACAATCGCCGGCGAGATCCTTGAGGCAACGCGACTGCCCGGGCTGACCAACCGGGTTTTCCGTTTGGCTACTGACCGCGGAACGTTCGTTCTCCGGGTGCCAAGACCGGAAATGGACGGCAAGATCGACCGGAAAGCCGAATGGCAAGACCTCCTGAAGGCTGCCGACATCGGTGTTGCAGTGCGACCGCTCTACGGCGACCCGGGGAGTGGGGTCATCCTGTTGCCCGAGGTGGCGACATCAGGGCAAACGACTGCGCCAGCTCTCGGCCGCTGTCTTGCCACGTTGCATGGAAGTCAGGTGACGTTCAGCCGGAATCGGGAGCCTGTCACCTATCTGGAGGAGTGCGAAGCGGAGGCGCGGCGCAGCGGGCCCTTGCCGGAACGGCTGCAATTCCTCTGCAGGCATTTGCGCGGCGGGCTTGAAGGTCTCGCCCAGAGCCGTTCGGTGCCCTGTCATTTCGATCTGTCGCCCGGCAATATCCTGCCGCAGGGCGAGAGCCTGATCCTGATCGACTTCGAATATGCCGCCATGGCGAATGCAGCCTGGGATCTAGCTTATGCGGTGCTCGAGCACGGCTTCGATGCGCTGCAGGAACGCGAACTGCTCAAGACCTATGGTGAAGCCGGTGGGCTTGTCCCCGATCCTCTGGAATTGAAGGTCTACAGGCTGAACTGTGATGTGATCTCTGCGCTCTGGGCCCTGGCGCAGTTGGCTCAGGGCAATGACGCAGATGATTTCGCCGCCTTTGCGGATGGGCGCATCAAACGGGCTCTTGCGCTAGTTGGATAGCGGATCCGCCGGGGTGTCGCGAAGGCATTGCGAATAGGTCTGGTTGAGCGTCAGTCGCAGGTCAGGGTCCTGCGGCTTTGCGACCAGATCCTGCCAGACGCCCTGATCCTGAAGCCCCTGCGCCGTGCAGGCACAGGACGCGCGGCAGACCGCTTCGTCGCCAAAGGTCGCCGTGCAGGAGGCTGTGCAGTCCCGCTCAAAGATGGCAACACTGCGATCAGGCGTCAGACCGCTCACGCTGAGGCCCCAGAACAGGCCATAGAGCAGGGGCTGGTGCAGGAGATAAATTGCAAGCGAATGACGTCCGGCCAGGCGAATGCCCCGACCGGCGGGGCCTGTCAGCTGTTCGTTGCTTGCCTTTGCGCGATCAGGGTGGGCAATCAGGATTTTCCCCACAGCGACGCCGAGAAGCGTTGCCCCGGACCAGGGCGCAAGCGGCACATAGTCGACCGCACCGTAGGTTGGCTGGCCAAGGCCGGTCCAGAGCAGCCATTGCCCGTCGAAGACATGGCCGGAGGCCCAGAGGGGAAGCGTGGCCGCAAACGCAGCAGCAGCTGCTGCAAAAATTGCCGGAAGTCTGGTGAAGGGCAAGGCGATCAAGCTGGCGGCCGCGATGGCGTGGAGAATGCCGAAGCGCACGAACGTGTCGCCGAATGCGAAGAAGGTTGCGACGGAAACCGCAGCCGCAGCGGCGACGATCACCGCTTCCCGCTTCAAAAAGGGCCCCCAGCGGATAGCGTCATGGTGAGCCAGCGAAAGGGAGATGCCGGCAACAAAGAGGAATGTCCCGGCGATCAAGGCGGCGAATGCCCGCCAGCCGGCCCCTCCTGCGACGTTCCATTCGACATGCCCGAACCATGAAAGGTCCCACGACAGGTGGTAGATAACCATCGCGACGACGGCAATGCCGCGCAGGGCGTCCAGAGCGAGAATGCGTTGCAGGGTCATGTGGTATGTCCGCCTTCAGACCAAAGCGGACGGGCGAACGGCATCAGGAACCGAAGGCGACGACCAGAGTGCTGAGGATTGCAGAGAGTGCCAGAAAGCCGGCGACAAGGGGCCAGGGTGATGGCCGGTCGATTGAAAATGCATCGCGCTTCGACTGATCGTGCAGCATGTGTCCGATGTCTCCTCGCCAAGGGGCAATCCCGTGTAGCAGCAAGGAGAGCGTGACTGACCGAAGCGGTCAGCGAAAGATGGTAAACCAATGTTTAAGGTCGTTTTCCAAAGGAAAGCACATGAGACTTTCGCTTGTGGTGGATAAACGGCAAGGGAAAGCTGAATTCGACGAAGACGCCATACTCAATCTTCTCGCTCGCAATTTTCCCGAGGAGTCTGCTTCAGACCTGAAGGGCGTCGAGACCGTTTTCGAGATAGTCGGGTAGCAGCGGCATGCCGATCAGGTAGTCGGCAGTTGATCCGACGGCCCGCTCCTTGGCCTCATCTACGGCCTGCTCGAAGTCACCTGCTTCGAAGTCACCTCGGCCGATCCATGCGATCGCGACGAGCTCGGCGGCTTCATCGACGTTCAGATCGTCAATCAGCTCCCGCAGTTCCTCGTCGGACATGTCGTCATTTTCCTCTTCGGCGAGGCCGTCATGAGCATGGCTGTCCGAAAGCGTGTCCTCATCGAACTCGACCTCGCCCTCGTGGCCGTCTTCAAACGTGTCCTCGAGTGCGGTCGAGACGGCGCGGGCCTTTTGGGCGAGCATTCGGATAGTGTCGGCGGAAAGGGTGAGATTCACGTCCATGGCTCGGTTCCCCCAGAAATTGATGCCCTATTTATCAGCCGCCATTGAGCCAGGCGCAATGGCCTTTTGGTCGGTAGCGCCCGTCGTTTCGACAGAGAAACCGGAGATTGTGGCGTCGAAGCTTGGCTGAGCGATCAACCCGCGTCCGAGGGATCGTTGTGGCCGACAAGATCATTCTGAAATTGCGGAGCGCTCGGTGCGCCCTGATGTCTGCGCGCAAAGGATTCAGGTGCCCAGGAGGCGGCAATTGTCAGCACCAGGGCAAACACGAGCCCGAGCGCAATTGCGCCCAGCAGGGCCTTGGCATCGGACCGTTCCTTCTTGCGGGCCGATCTATTGCGCCACGACGTATCCTGGGGAATCCCTGCCTCGATTTCTTTTGAGCGCGAACGGAAAAGGGTCGCGAGGCGGTCGAATGTATCTCTGATCATTTGCGCAAGATGGTTCCGATGGCGTCGTGGTATGAAGAATGATTGGCATCGGGGCGGGGGCTGGTGTCGATCAAAGCCAGTCGCTTCAGCATCTGGTCGCCCAGATAGAACGTGGCGATCAGCATGGCGCTGAAGGCGGAGCATAGGGCAGGCAGAACCATGTCGAGACCGCCGACGGTTGCAATCGCCAGGCCGGCAAATGCGGAAAGCGCGAAGCCCGAGGCGATCAGCAGACTACGGTCGAACGCCTTCGACCTGGAGTGTTGCCGGTGCGACAGGCTGATAGCTGGATGTCCTTGCATGATTTCGATCCTCCAGATGACCAGTTGGCGCTCGTTGCAAGCTGTCTGGCCGTCCCAACATTTCCCACGTCAGGATGGTGTCTGAGGAATTGGTCTGGTCAGGGACGGCTTTCTGGCGTTTCGCGTGTCTTTTCGTGACCAGATTGTGGCGGCCTTCTTCAAACGAGGAGCTTGGCAAGGCGAGCATGAAAAAGCCTGTGATTACGAAACATTGGAGCCATTGGATTCATAACTTTTTTGCTTTTCTGGGCGATGCTGATGTTCGTGGGAGACGGTCCGGAAATAGCGGGTTTTGCGAATAATGAATGTGCGAGTGGCCCAGAGTAATGCGGTGAGCAAAGCGCCCGCAGCCGAGACCGAAGCACCTCCGGAGAAAACCACTCCCGCGGAGCACCCGGCGCTGACGCTTGCCGGTTTGCAGTTTTTCTTCGCCGATATCAGCCGCAAAACGATCGTCTGGCACGAAAGCGGATCGCAGAGCTTCGACAGCCAGATCAAGGATCTGCGCGAGGCGCCGTCATCGGAAGCCTTGCGGCTGCTGACACAGGAAGACCGCAAGAATATCCTGCGCCTTATCCAGGGCGCCATTCGTGACGGCAAGGCCGGACCTTTCGATGTGGGCGGCGGTGCCGATCACCGGATCCCCGGTATCCCGTTGATGGCCTACCGCTATGAATTGCAGGACGGCCGCTTGATCGTCGTCTGTTTCCCCTCCATGGGGGAAGACGATTCCAATCCGGGAAACATCGCGCTGGGCCTTGCCCCGATCCTGCAGCACTTCGTGTCGAATTCGAACCGTTCCGTGCTGCTCGTCGACAATTTCGGCTATGTGCGCTTTGCCAGCGAGGGCTTTATCCAAAGCTTCGGTATTCCCGATGCGAAGCTGATCATGGGGCGGAACATCGCCCATATCCAGAAGCGTATCGGGCGAACCATGGTGTCGCTGGTGCTCGCGGCCCTCACCCGTAGGGCAAGCGCTACGGGGCGAGGCAAGTTCCTGCTGGCCACCGGCGATACGCTGGAGCTGGCCTACAACGCCATGTATTTCCAGATCGCCGGCACGTTCGGCGGCGTCCTGTTCTCCGGCGGCCTCGCCGGCGGAGATGTCGATTTCGCCAGGATCTTCTCGATCTGCAGCTCGCCGATGCTCGTGATCAACACCAAGACCCGCATGATTGTCGCTGCCAACAAGGCGGCCATGAAGGCCTATCACCTGACCACCGAGATCATGGAAGCCAAGACCATCACGGAGACCTTGCTGCATCCGAAAAGCTACGCTGCCCTGTTGCAGGCTGCGGAACAGGAATCTGATGTTGCCCAGTCGACGGTGGTCAACAGCCTGAACGGCCAGACCAAGAAGAAGCGTATGAAGGCGGTCCTGCTCGCGGACGACAAGGCCCCCAAACTTGTGCTCGAGGCGCGTTCCTAAGCGCTGTTTCAGTGCCATTCAAAAGCCTGGCGAAAGTTCCGAAATCCCAGACCGCTTTTTTGCCGGTTCACCTCCTGTTGCACTTGCGAAGTCGCTTCGTCAGGACTACGGTCCGCGCGCTTGGATTTTCCCCTTTGCCATGGAGGGCACAATGGGCTTTATCGCCGACGCGCTGGCGCGCGTGAAACCATCTGCAACGATCGCCGTAACCAACAAGGCGCGCGAGCTGAAAGCCGCCGGCCGCGACGTCATCGGCCTGGGTGCCGGTGAACCGGACTTCGACACTCCGGAGAACATCAAGGCAGCCGCCATTGCTGCGATCAATGAGGGCAAGACCAAGTACACCGCCGTCGACGGCATTCCGGAACTGAAGGAAGCGATCTGCGCCAAGTTCAAGCGGGAAAACGGACTCGACTACAAGCCGAACCAGATCACGGTCGGTACCGGCGGCAAGCAGGTGCTCTACAACGCCCTGATCGCCACCATCAACCCGGGCGACGAAGTCATCATCCCGACGCCGTACTGGGTATCCTACCCGGACATGGTGCTTCTGGCCGGAGGTGAGCCGGTTATCGTCGAGGCCGATAAGTCGACCTTCAAGATCACGCCGGAATCGCTCGACGCAGCCATCACGCCGAAGACCAAGTGGCTGATCTTCAACTCGCCGTCGAACCCGTCCGGTGCTGCCTATACCCGCGACGAGCTGAAGGCGATCTGCGACGTCCTGGTCAAGCACCCGCATGTCTGGATCATGACCGACGACATGTATGAGCATCTGGTCTACGACGATTTCGAGTTCACGACCCCGGCGCAGATCGAACCGTCGCTTTACGACCGCACGCTGACTGTAAACGGTGTCTCCAAGGCTTATGCCATGACCGGTTGGCGTATCGGCTATGCAGGCGGCCCGGCTGACCTGATCAAGGCCATGGCGAAGGTTCAGTCCCAGTCGACCTCGAACCCGTGCTCGATTGCCCAGTGGGCAGCCGTCGAGGCCCTGAACGGCTCGCAGGACTTCATTCCGAAGAACAACGAAGTGTTCAAGGCGCGCCGCGATCTCGTGGTATCCATGCTGAACCAGGCCAATGGCATTTCATGCCCGGTCCCGGAAGGCGCGTTTTATGTCTTCCCGTCCTGCGCAGGTACGATTGGCAAGACCGCTCCGTCGGGAAAGAAGATCGAGAGCGACGAAGATTTCGTCACCGAACTTCTGGAAACCGAAGGCGTTGCCGTCGTCCATGGCTCGGCATTCGGACTAGGCCCGAACTTCCGCATCTCCTATGCGACCTCGACCGAAGCGCTTGAAGAAGCCTGCACGCGCATCCAGCGCTTTTGCGGCAATCTGAAATAAGCTTCGACACTACCGGATCTTTGAAGGGCGGCCTCGGGTCGCCCTTTTTTGTCGTGTCTTTGCCCTGCCTTACGCTTCGCCGGTCAGATCCTCGGCAAGCATCAGGGCATTCCCATCGGGATCATAGAAGGTTGCGGTTTTGACCATGCCGTCCACGACATCGGTCTCGCCGTCAAAACGCACTCCGACCGCTTCCAGCTTGTGTCTTGCCGTGTCCAGATCGGATGTTCCGAACACCGGAACGCAATTTCCAGGGGCGGGCTTTGTATGCTCGCCAAGCCCTAGAGTGACATTCGGTGTCTTGGTCCTGAGCTCCGACCAGCCGGCTTCGTCCGCATGATAGATGGGTTCGAACCCGAGCATCCCTTCGTACCATCTGGCGCTTGCGTGCCGATCGGAGACCGAAAGAGCTATGGTGATGGTGTTTTCCAGCGAAACAAGCGGCATGATCTTCCCTTCTGACATAAAATATACTAACTATACTTTATGGACATTACGGCGTTTGTCAATCTCACCTCCCGCGCCTGGGCGCTTCCGATCCTGTCATGCCTTCATGACGGTGTGCCGGGCCGGCAAGCGCCCTTGTTGAGTGCCATAGGCGCCGGCCGAACAGCTTTTGCCCAAAGCATGGATCACTTAATCAGGTCCGGATTTCTGGAGCGCAATCCCGGCCATGGCCATCCGCTCCGACCCGAGTTTCGCCTGACACCGGCGGGAAAAGACGCAGCAGCAATGGCGTACAAGATCCAGACAGTGGCAGAAGCCGATGACCTGGTACTGCTGCGCCGATCATGGACGCTTCCGGTTCTATCGTCGCTGTACCAACCGAAACAGTTCACGGAAATTCGGCGGAATCTGACGACAATTACCGACCGGGCGTTGTCTCAGTCGCTCCAGTCGATGGAAGACAGGCATTGGGTTCAGCGCCGGGTGAATCCCGAAGCCCGCCCGCCGCGACCCATCTACAGTGCAATCAATCTCGGCAGCGAGATCAGTCAGATCACCGGTTCGCAGGTCAGTTTTGCAGCCAATGGCTTTGGCTGATCAGCGGGCCGGCCGACACCTATCGATCGGCACTTCGGCGGGTACGCGCATCCAGCGCTTCTGCGGCAATCTGAAATAAGCTTAGACACTTTTTGGTCGGTCGAAAGGGCGGAGAAATCCGCCCTTTTTTGTTCCCCGCAGCTCACGCCAACAAAAATTTCCGGGAACCAAACCCGGCGGCGGGGTGTTCTCCTCCTGTCCCCGCCACGCAGTTGATGCCAGGTGGGCCGGCAACGAAACCAGGTCGGGTTTTCGCTGCCGGATAACAGAAATTCCGATCTGACGTATCAGGAGAAACACAATGAAACGCGCTGCACAGATTGCCCTTGCCATGCTTGCAACCACGGCCGTCGCAGCACCCGGGCTGGCCGAGGAAAAGGTACGGCCGACGGATACGGCCGGCGTCCAAATCGGCACGCTGACCTGTAACGTCGAAGGTGAAACCAACTTCATTGTCGGATCCACGGCGACGCTGGGCTGCAACTACCAGCCGGCAGGCGACGGTCCGGTCGAGTATTACACCGGTTCGGTCGATGAGTATGGTCTCGATATCGGTACGACCGAAAAGGCAACCCTTGTCTGGGGTGTTGTCGCGCCGAGTGCCGACATGGAGCCGGGTGCACTGGCCGGTAGCTACGGCGGCGTGACCGCTGGTGCCAGCGTTGGTGCAGGTATCAAAGCCAACGCCCTGGTTGGCGGCTTCGACAAGTCGATCGCTCTGAACCCGTTCAGTGTCGAAAGTCAGACGGGCACCAACATTACCCTTGGTGTCAGCCAGCTGACCCTGAAGCCGATCAACTGATCCCTCAGCTCTCTTTGAGAGTCCTCCCGTGAGAACTGGGCCGGCATGTTTGCCGGCCCTTTTTCTGTTGGAGCGTCGAGCTGAAAGGCTCTGGCGACACCGGATTACGGCTTCAATCGACGGATGGCGTCGATGGCGCCGGAACATCTGGGCAGGAGCCCGGTGAAGTTTCGACGCATCTTGCAGCATTGTCGTGGAGCTGCTGCATCTCTTGCCGCTTCCTGTCTTGCTCGAGCTGGCGCTGGACCGAGAAGCTGTTCAGCTGCTTGGTCCGATTGTCATCCAGCTGCTGTCGCGCCGAGGGCAGATTGGCCCGCGGGTCATCGGGCAGCCCACGGAGCTGGTGAGACTGGGCGCGCGCATCGGACACGCCAACCGTGCAGAGCGCAGCTAAGGCCGCGCTCAGAAGCCATGAAGCCAGCGAAAGGGAATTGTCAGGCCGAGTGGGTCTGCTGGCCATTCATCCAGGTCTCCAGCACCTTGATGTCCTTGATCGTGTCAGGGGCGACCTTGCGCGGGTCGGCCTCGAGAATGACGAAGTCGGCGAATTTTCCGGCCTCCAGGCTGCCGACCTCATGCTCGGATGCCATTTGCCAGGCGGCGTTGATCGTGACCGCGCGGATCGCGCTTTCGACCGAAATGCGCTCTTCCGGAGCGAGGACGTAGTCCGGTTCCTTCCAGGTCTTGCGCGTGACTGCCATCTCGATCATGTGCAGCGGATCGGGGTCTACGACGGGGAAGTCGGAATGCAGGGTGAAGCCGACACCGGCGTCCTCGCAGGCCTTGGCGCGGTCGAGCAGCTTGGCCTTGTCTTCGCCGAATACGTCGTCGCGCATGGCCACGCCCCAGAAATGCACATGGCCGATCAGGAAGCTTGCCTGAACGCCAAGGTCCTTCATGCGGGCAATTTGGTCATCATGCAGGATGGAGCAGTGTTCGATACGGGGGCGGACCCTGGAAAGGTCGATGCCTGCATCACGTGCGGCGTCGAGCGCGTCCAGAATATTGTCGATGCCTGCGTCACCATTTCCATGGATGGACAGGTGCCAGCCTTGACCAGCACGCTTGATCGCGAGGCGTTTGAGCTCGTCCGGTTCCGTGTAGGCGATGCCGTAGTTGTCGGTGCCAACATATGGCTCACGCTGTAGCCCCGTGAACCCCTGGTTGGAGCCATCTGCCACGAGCTTGTAGCCTGCTATGCGGACGATCTCGTCGCCTTGTCCGAAGTGGATCGGAGAGGCGTCCCAGGCTTCGTCATAGGGGTAAAAGGGATAGGCGCGGACCCGGGCCGCAAGTTTCCCGGTTGCAGCCGCCGCGAACAGCAGTTCCGCATCCGCGTAGCCGCTGGACAGCGCTCCCAGTCCAAGGTCGCTTACGGTGGTCAATCCGACCTTGCTCCAATCGTTCGTCAAGTCGATCAGGCCCTGGACCGGGTTGGCTGTTGCCATCGCAGGGTTCGCCTGGAAGATCGGCTGGAACGCGACCTGGTTCTTCATTGTCCCATTCAGCTTGCCGTTGTCGTCGCGGACATATTCTGCGCCTGGAGGATTTTCGATATCCGCCGGTATTCCGGCGACCTCGAATGCCTTCGAGTTGGCATAGGCAAGATGACCGGATGCATTCATGACGAAAACCGGATTGTCCTTGGAGACAGCATCCAACTCTTTAAATGTCAGAGCCTCCGGTCCCTCTTGAATGGACGGATCAAAGTTGCGAGCTGAAATCCATTCGCCCGGGGCTGCCGACGCAGCTTTTTGGGTCAGGTAGTCGAGAACTTCAGAGGCCTTTGAGAAGCGCGCCACGCCTACATAGTCCATCAGGCTGGCGAGCAGGCTGCCGCTAACAATATGCGTATGAGGATCGATGAAGCCCGGCAGCATGACCTTGCCCGCGAGATCGACTGTCTCTGCGCCGTCGCCAGCCGCCTTGCGAACGTCACCTTCCTTGCCGACGGCAAGGATCTTGTTGCCCCGGATGGCGATGGCTTCGGCTTCGGAGAAGTCAGCGTCAACGGTGAGGATCGTCCCACCGGTATAGACCCTCGCCGGAGCTGCCTGGGCTTTCGCGTTTCCGCCAGAATACCCAAGCATTCCAAGCGCGCCGATGGCGGCGGCGCCACCCTTGACGAAGTCTCGCCGGTCAATGACGGCCTCGCAGGAAAAACCCGCAGTTTGAGATCCGGCTGATGCGGCAACCAGTTTCGCGATCGCAGGGTTGCCGGCAAAAAACTTGCCGAAATTTCCGGAACAGCAGGGGCAGTCGTAGACGTCGCGGGTCATCGTGAATTCCTCAACTTGCGGCGATCGCATCGCCGAATCCATAGAGCACTATAGAAGCGAGTTTGTGGTGGCCGTTTGACCTGAGAGAATTTTCTGACAGGCCATTGGGCTAGAAGCGGATCTGGGTGCGCATTCCAGCCATGATGGCGCGCTCCTTGTTTGCTGGGAACGGGTCAATCAGTTGGATGTCGCCCGTGACCCGGAACCACGGCGTGACTGCGAGATTGTAGTACGCCTCGATCCCTGACTCCGTGGTCAGGTCGAAGCCCAGGTCGTCGCGGGCTGCCTGGCTCAGGTCACTGTCGACCTTGTAACGGAAATAGGCAATGCCCCATCGATCTTCCGAACGTCCTGGCAGGAAGCTGTCGCCGCCGAAGCCTATGAAGAAGTGGCTTTCGGCCGGGTTGGGATTGCCATTCGATAATCCAACCTCACCGAAGACGCCCCAGCCCTTGCCGGGGTTGTCGGGATCGTGGAACAGGTACTGCTGGAAGGCGTAGGACAGGTACCACGGGTTGGCCTTCTTGCGCGGCTCGTCCTGCAGCTCCGGCGGCAGGCCGAGCTGGGGAATATCCCTGAGGTCATAGCCCTCCTGAGTGGAATAGACACCACGGAACGTGTGAAAACCGCTCCGTCCGGCGACCGTGAGCGGCACGGTTGCAGACAGGCTGGTGGTGAAGCCTTCCGCGAAGGGGTTCCTGATGACGTCCCAATCCTGGGCATTCCGCGGATCGTAGATGAAGAGGTTGAAGGTGGCGGGTGCCGTCTTGTAGCTGAACAGGCCACCGAGGAGATAGGCGGGGGTGACGCCGCTGATCGGGGCGGCGAGCCCAAGGTTCATGAAGGTGTCGAGGCCGCCGCCGCCAAGAAGCGGTGTTCTTGCCGCGGCATCGAGCATGTTGAATTTGCCGAGCGTCAGAGAAGCATTGTCGCCGAAAGCTTGCGTGACCGTGATCGAGGTATCGTAATCGTATCCGCCGAGGCTGGGAAAGGCGAATGCGGTGTTTGACGGAATTTGAGCGCCTTCGCCCTGTGTGTTGGCATCGTGGCCATGCAGCCATTCCTGATGGAAGGAGACCGAGAGACCTTCCCAAAGGCCCAGTTTGTGCGCGTCGATCAGGAACAGCAGATCGACCTTGCCGCCAAACCGCCAGCTCTTGTCGCCATCACCCTTGACCACGCCCTGATTGAAGCCGGTCCACCGCAGGTCGAAGCCGATACCCCTGTCCTTTAGATACTCCTTAGGACCGCCTGGGCCCGCTAAGAGAGACGGCCGGCTCAGGAGCGGTTTAGCTGATGGGCTGTCCGGTTGGGTTTCTTCGGCTTTTCCTTCGCCAACCGCGAAAATCAGCGACAGACAGAAGGCAGCTTTTATTGGCGTAAGGCACCTCAACAAGAGCAATTCACCATCGTAAGAAACTTCAGTAGTCGAAAGCCTAGGTAATTATGAACGCTAGGTAAACTTTTATCTCTGGAACTCAGAGTGTTTATGCCGGTTTGCTGCGCTGCCGCACAAGATTCCCTTGCGTCATGTGCCGGTTCGGCGCGACCATGGTCCTTTCCGCCCCTGGCGGGGCGAAGCGCGGCCGGCCGCGTTTCAACGATTGGCTGAGGCGCGCTGGTGACAACCAACGGGAGGCGAGCCATGGCAGAAGCGAAAAAGGCAGATAGAAACGGTACGGAGACCGGCGGGGCCGGACGATCCGACCCCGGTGCGCGTACCGTCGCGATCGTTGGTCCCTTTGGAAGCGGCAAGACCAGTTTGTTGGAAGCAATTCTGGCGCGAACCGGTGCCGTCACCCGGCAGGGACTTGTCTCGGAAGGCAATACCGTCGGCGATGCCTCGCCTGAGGCCCGCGCCCACGGAATGAGCGTCGAGGCCAACTTCGCCAATATAGAGTTCCTCGGCGATCAGTTCTCTCTGATCGATTGTCCGGGGTCGGTCGAGTTTCTTTCCGAGATGGAAAACGTCCTGGGGGGAGTGGATCTTGCGGTCGTTGTGGCCGAGGACGATGAGCGCAAGGTTCCGGCTCTCCAGCTTATCCTGAAGTCGCTTGAGGCCCGTGGTGTTCCGCGGGTCTTGTTTTTGAACAAGATCGACAAGAGCACACGCCGCTTGCGCGAAGTGTTGCAAGTCCTGCAGCCCGCCTCTGCAGTGCCTCTCGTGCTGCGAGAGATCCCGATCTGGAAGGACGGTGTTGCCACCGGATATATCGATCTGGCTCTTGAGCGCGCGCATGTCTATTGCGAGCAGAAACAGAGCACGGTCATCGACATTCCGGACGAGGAGAAGGCCCGGGAACTTGAAGCGCGATATGCCATGCTCGAAACCCTGGCAGATCACGATGACGATCTGATGGAAGCCTTGCTCGACGATTCCCAGCCGGACCTGAAGATGGTTTTTGCGGACCTCGCCCGCGAAATGGAGGAGGGGGTCATCTGCCCGGTCTTCTTCGGATCCGCTGAACACGGTTTTGGAGTCGGGCGTCTGCTGAAGGCCCTGCGTCATGAGACGCCCACAATCGAGACGACGTGCGAAAGGCTCGGTGCCGATGGCGACGGCGTTTCCATTCGAGTTCTGAAAACGTTGCACACGCCCCATGGCGGCAAGGTTTCCATAGGCCGCGTTCTCGGCGGTACGCTGACCGATGGTGATACTCTCCACCGCGCGGATGGGCGGGATGTCAAGGTTTCCGGCCTTTATACGGTGTTCGGGCAGCAGGCTGTCAAAGGCACGTCGGCGGAAGCAGGCGCAATAGTCGGTCTGGGCCGTCTGGATGATGTCGCGACCGGGGAGACCCTAGCCTTTGCGAAAGGCGCTCCTGCCACCGCCACATCGGGAGGGGCGGGGATTGCACCGGTCTTGTCGATAGCCGTCGCCGCAGATCGGCGGCAGGAAGAGGTGCGGCTGTCGTCCGCACTCAGAAAACTTCTTGAGGAGGATGCAGGTCTCAGCCTGTCGCACGGCCAGCATCAGGGCGAGACGCTCCTCCACGGACAGGGAGAAATGCATCTGCGGGTCGCGCTTGAGCGCCTGCAGGGCAAATACGGGCTGAGCGTGCGAACCGGCAATGCCATGGTTCCGTACCTGGAAACCATCCGGGCAGGCACAACGGTTCGCGGTAGGCACAAGAAGCAGTCCGGTGGCCACGGCCAGTTCGGAGATGTGGTCCTGGAAATCGCCCCATTGCCACGCGGGGAGGGCGTTCAGTTCTCCGACCGGATCACAGGGGGTGTCGTACCCAAGCAATATATCTCGTCGGTCCGCGACGGGGTTCTCGAGGCCGCACTATGTGGGCCTCTGGGTTTTCCCGTGATTGACCTGTCAGTGTGTCTGACAGATGGCTCCTATCATTCGGTGGACAGTTCGGACCAGGCATTCAAGATGGCCGCGATCACGGCGATGCGCGAAGGTTTGCCTGAGTGCAGGCCGGTTCTTCTGGAGCCGGTGATGAAGGTGACAATCCACTGCCCAAATGACGCAACAGCCCGGATCAACGCGATCGTGGCCGCCCGACGCGGCCAGATTCTCGGTTTTGACCAGCGCCAGGGTTGGGCTGGATGGGACGAGGTCGAGGCGCTTATGCCCCAGGCTGAAGTCGGAGATCTCATCGTTGAACTTCGATCCGCGACGGCGGGCGTCGCAAGCTACGCTGCAACGTTTGACCATATGGCAGAGCTTAGCGGCAAGGCGGCCGACGATGTACTGAAACGGGTCGCCAGCAAGGCGGCCTGACCTGCGTCCGAGTTTCCCGGGCTTCCTCCCGGGAGCCCTTCCGCCGTTGCCGCCCGAACATGGGAAGTGGCGGCGGAAGGGAAGCATCTCCTGTGACCCTGCGCGGGGCACGTCCTGACCAAGGTGAATTGATTCCGGTCACTCCGGCGTTATTTGAACTTGAATGATCTCTACTGTTCTGTGAACGCTCAGATAGGAAGATGTGGCACGGGAGCTGTGTGATGAATGTTATACGCAGGAAGCCTTGGGCGCTGCCCGAGAGCGAGGCGACGCCGGAGGATATGTTCTGGAACCGCCGCAAGTTCATGACCGGTATTGCCGGCGGGGCGATCGGTCTGACCGCGTTTGGCGGTCTGCGTGGCACTGCGAACGCAAGCGATGATCCCAGCGCGGGCCTCTATCCGGTTCCGCGAAACGACAGTTTCAAGCTGGACCGGGAGCTGACTGAAGAAGCAGTCGCCTCGACCTACAACAACTTCTATGAGTTCGGCACTCACAAGCAGATTGCTCGTGCGGCGCAAGCGCTTCCGATCCGGCCCTGGACAGTGGTCATCGACGGGCTGGTGGACAATCCGCAGACGCTGGACATCGATGCGCTGCTTGCCAAGATGCCGCTTGAGGAGCGGCTTTATCGTTTCCGCTGCGTCGAGGCCTGGTCGATGGCCGTGCCGTGGTCCGGTTTTGCGCTTTCCGAGCTGGTCAAACTGGCGTCACCCCAGTCGGATGCCAAGTATCTGAGGTTCGAGACCTTCAACAATCCTGACGTGGCGCCGGGCCAGAAGCAAAGCTGGTATCCATGGCCCTACGTCGAAGGCATGACCCTTGCCGAAGCGACCAACGAGCTGGCCTTCATGGTGACCGGTGTCTACGGCAAGCCTTTGGCCAAACAGTTCGGTGCACCGCTACGGCTTGCCCTGCCGTGGAAATACGGCTTCAAGTCGATCAAGTCGGTCGTCCGGATCTCCTTCACCAAGGAACGTCCGGTCGGGCTCTGGGAAGCGATCCAGGCCAAGGAATACGGCTTCTGGGCAAACGTGAATCCGGGTGTGCCGCATCCGCGTTGGAGCCAGGCAAGCGAACGGGTGCTAGGGACTGGCGAACATCGCGATACGCTCATGTTCAATGGTTATGCTGAACAGGTCGCCGGTCTCTACAAGGATCTGCAGGGCGAGAAGCTTTACATGTAGTGCTGGAGAGCCGGAAACGGCCCGCGGAAAAACCAGTCAAAAAGAAGGGCCGGTGTCTTCTGACAACCGGCCCTTTATTTGAGACGCGCCGGGGGGAAGCGCATCTCCTTGTGGAGGGGCGCGGAATGATCATCCGCAATGCTGATGTGGTGTGTGCTTCTGGATTTGCCATAGCCTGAAGATCAGGAAATGACTTCATGGACAAAGTTTAATGTTCGCGATGTCCGAAGCGGCAATTCCTGGTCAGGCGCAAAAAAAAATGCCGGATCCTGAGGATCCGGCAGTTTGTTCGATTCACTGCTGAAGCAGTGGAATCACCTTCCAGAGGGGAACAGCTGGCAAGACGGCGTCACTGGGAGGAAGATGCGACGCCAGAAAACCAACAGTGATGCTTATATGCAGTGCACAAGCTGATGAAACAAGAGGCAGCTGTGCAGGGCTGGTATGCAAAAAGTTAATAGCTTGCATGGCGTAGAGGCAAATATTTGAAATATATTATTATTTTTCGATATTAGCCGATTTGGCTACGACCATTAGATGAGTTTTTGAGGCTCGGAATGCCCGTGTGAAACTGGATTTCTGGCTGGCAAAAGGGCTCGTCCATGCTCTCATTTGCGTCAGATATGCTGCGGTGCGGGGCCGCCTGAGCGGCGTCAGAAAGCCCAGTTCTCGGCGTTTGTTACGAGAAACTCCCGGAAGGCGGTTATGCGGGCCGTATTCTTCAGCTCCGAGGGATAGACGAAATAGGTGTCGAAGGACGGCACCTTGTCTTCCAGTTCGCTTAGCACCTGCACCAGGTTTGTGTCTTTCTCGATGATGTAGTCGGGAAGGATCGCGATGCCGACACCCGCCTGGACAGCGCGCTTGATGGCGACGAGGTTGTTCACCTTGAGAACCGATTTACGCGTATCCAGAGCCGGTCGTCCGGCCTTTTCCAGCCAGTTCATGTCGCGCAGATAGGCCGGCGCCTGCTCGCCGAATGTGATGATCCGGTGCTTGTCGATCTCCTCGATCGCGACCGGAGTGCCGAAGCGCTTCAGGTATGTCGGCGAAGCGTAGACGTGGAAATGCACAGTGAACAGCTTGCGCTGGATCAGATCGGGTTGCGTGGGCTGGCGCAGGCGAATGGCAACGTCTGCCTCTCGCATGCCAAGGTCGAGCTCGTCGTCATCGAAGATGAGCTGCAGCTCGACATCCGGATAGAGATCGACGAAATCGTTGATGCGCGATGTCAGCCAGGTCGAGCCCAGGCCGACTGTGGTCGTCACCTTCAGCACGCCGGAAGGCTTTTCCTTGCTGTCGGTGAGACGGCTCTGTACCGCCTCAAGCTTCATCAACACGTCGCGGGCGGTGCGATAAAGCAACTCGCCCTGTTCGGTCAGCAGGAGACCGCGGGCATGCCGGTGAAACAGCGGCACGCCCAGATCATGTTCCAGCGAACTTACCTGCCGGCTGACCGCCGACTGGCTCATGTTCAGAGTGTCACCGGCATGGGTGAAACTGCCCGCCTGTGCAGCAGCGTGAAAGATTCGCAGTTTATCCCAGTCCATGTGGCGCCTCCGTGCAGTGCCGCCGGCAATTCGCCAGGCGCTATTCAGCCGCCTGGGATTCGGTCAGTTCATGTTCTGCCAGAAACCGCTCTGCTTCAAGCGCCGCCATGCAGCCCATTCCCGCAGCGGTAACTGCCTGACGATAGACATCATCGGTCACATCACCAGCAGCGAAGACGCCGGGAATCGAGGTTTTGGTGCTGTCGGGTTCGGTGACCAGATAGTCGCCGGCCTTAAGCTCCAGCTGACCGCGGAACAACTCGACCGAAGGAGCGTGGCCGATTGCGATGAAAACACCGTCAGCCGTGATTTCCTGGGTTTCGCCGGTCTTGGTGTTCTTCAACCGTGCGCCCGTGACTGCCTTCGGCATGCCGCCGCCGAGGATTTCGTCAATGGCGTGGTCCCAGATGACCTCGATCTTCGGGTTCTTGAACAGGCGCTCCTGCAGGATCTTTTCGGACCGCAGGGTGTCTCGGCGATGAACGAGCGTAACCTTGGAGGCGAGGTTGGCCAGGTAAAGGGCTTCCTCGACCGCGGTGTTGCCGCCGCCGACCACGACCACTTCCTTGTTGCGATAGAAGAAACCGTCGCAGGTTGCGCAGGCCGAGACGCCGGCGCCCATGAAGGCTTCCTCGGACGGCAGCCCGAGCCAGCGGGCCTGGGCGCCGGTCGCGATGATCACTGCATCAGCGGTGTAGGTGGTGCCGCTGTCGGCTTCCATGACGAACGGGCGCTTGGAAAGGTCTGCCTTGGTGATCGTGTCATAGACGATCTTGGTGCCGACGTTTTCCGCCTGCTTCTGCATCTGCTCCATCAGCCACGGACCCTGGATCGGGTCGGCGAAACCCGGGTAGTTCTCGACTTCCGTGGTGATCGTCAGCTGGCCACCCGGCTGAATGCCGGCAATGAGCGTCGGTTCCATCATGGCGCGCGCCGCGTAAACAGCCGCCGTGTAGCCTGCCGGGCCGGAGCCGATGATAAGAAGCTTGGTGTGCTCTGTCGTCATATGCGCTGCGCCTTTAGTCCTGATGCGTCACTCTTGTCCCTGCCGCCCGGTTGCTCTCGCCGCCAAGGCCTTGCGAATGGCCGCGGCAATCATGGGCGTTGGATCCTGAGGCTCGTAGGTAGTGGTTTTCAGCGGTCCGGGAAAGGGGTGAATGACGCCAAGGCGCGCCAAAGTCCCCAAAAAGCGGTCAATTTTCGGGTGCCCGCCGGATGGGTGGAAAACATGTATGGCCCTGCCGGTCGCGGAGGCCTCGCCGATCATGTTGGTTGAATCGGCCGTTACGACAAATGCATCCGCCTTTGCCAGCATCTGGCCGAGTGGATTGTCACCATTGCCGTCCCAAAGATAGTGGCCTTCGTCGTCCGCAAACGAGGATATCCTGTCACTCAATGCTTCCGGGGTGCGGCGGGAGAGTGTGATCATCAGGCCGGCACCGCTGTCCCTGGCAAGTTGCTCAAGGCCTGCGACGAAGCGCTCGCAGTCGCTGTCGGAAAAGGAGTGGTGACGACTGTTGCCGCCGACGAGCACGGCAATGCGGGGTGCAGGCAGCACATCGATGACGGAATGCGCCTCGCGGCGCAACTCTTCAAGTCGGGATGCCGAATAGCGGTGCGGCGAGGTCGGCGAGGTCAGGACATTTCCACCGCGAAGAGGATCGTGCTCGGGAACCCAGATGAGATCCGCCGTCCCGGGGCCAGTTCGCGGGTCCTTCAGGCATACCGTGAAGGTCTTGCCGCCGCTTGCGCTCCGAACGTGGCGGAGATACGGAATGGCACGCCTTCCAGACCCGATTGCAATGTCCGGGAAGGGAGGAGCGATGGGGCTGTTTTTGGCCGATGGACGTTCGCGCGGATCGATCGGCCCGCGCGGCATAGCCCATGTGAAGGGTGCCCGTGGCTTGACCCTATGAATCTCGTAGGGAATGTCGAGCGCTTCGGCGACGCCGATGCACTGGGTTTCATCGCCGGCCTTTCCGTCCGTGATGATCCAGCAGGTTGCGGTCGCGGCACTCACAATCTTATTTCCCCTACATGGGGTTCCCTTTGGGAATCTTTCCGATTCATGCGTGATTTTGTTATACTCTTGCACAGACGCGCAAAAAATCATAATGCGTCGTAAAATTTTATGACCCGATCCGGGTCCTCAGGAGTACCCATGAGAGCGGAACAGGCGGTGTGCCGGTATCGCACAGCCTCGCCCTCATGCAAAGGAGACAGCAGTGAAAGCTCGGCTTGATAGCATCGACTGGCATATTCTCAAGGAATTGCAGGACGACGGTCGCATGACCAACGTCGAGCTCGCCCGTCGTGTCGGGATATCCGCACCGCCTTGCCTGCGCCGTGTCCGTGCTCTCGAGGAGGCGGGGCTGATCCGCGGGTATCGGACCCTGCTGGACGAAAAGCAGCTTGGCTATGACGTGACCGCCTTTGCAATGGTTGGCCTCCACAGTCAGACAGAAGCCGATCTGATGGCGTTCGAGAAAACGGTGAAGGACTGGCCGATCGTTCGCGAGAGCTACATGCTGTCCGGAGAGGTCGACTTCCTGCTGAAATGCGTCGCTCCGGACCTCCAGACCTTTCAGAACTTCGTGATCCAGAAGCTGACGGCTGCCCATAACGTCGATAGCGTGCGCACTGCGCTGACCATCCGGCGGACGAAGGACGAACCGGTCGTCCCTATCGAAGAAGAATGATCACGCCGTAGCCAGACGGTCCCTGATCCTCGACACCCGCCGCTTCAGGCGCCGGATTATCCGGATATCCCTCACGGCGGTCATCAAGACGGTGAAGCTGACACTCAACATGAGTACGGTGACGAGAACCATCACCGGCAGGATCTGGTCGTAGAGGAAAGCGTCAATATGGCTGTCGATCTCCTCGAGACCGGAATAGATCCGGCGTGGAAATGTGTCCCTGAATGATCTGAGCTTCAGATCACCGCTCTTCAGGTAGGAGAGGGCATAGATCAGGGCAAAGATTATTCCCGAGAAGATGATCAGGAAGCCGAAGACTCGCCTGCCGAAGGCAAATGCGCTCTCGTGACGTGCAATTACCCTATCGATAATCGACTGCTCTCGTGCTGCCAGACGAGCATAAATTACTGTCCTGTAGCCCCATAAAGGGATCGACAGCAGGATGAGCAGCAGACTGATTCGGCTGAAAATATCCATCCCGTTCCCCGGTCGAAACGCAATCCCAAGTAGTCAGTCTAGACTGATACGGGCGCGCGTCAAACCGGGGTGGGTCTGGATCAGATGAATTTGACGTCGACGATCTCGTAGGAGCGCGCGCCGCCTGGGGCGGTGACGTCAACGCTGTCGCCGATTGTCTTGCCGATCAGGGCACGGGCAATCGGGGAAGAAATCGAGATCTTGCTCTGCTTCACGTCGGACTCGACGTCGCCGACGATCATGTATTTCTTTTCTTCCTCGGTGTCTTCGTCGATCAGGGTAACTGTGGCCCCGAACTTGACGACATCTCCGGAAAGCTTTGAGACATCAATGATTTCGGCGCGCGACAGCTTGTCTTCCAGCTCGGCGATCCGGCCTTCATTGTGGCTCTGGGCTTCCTTCGCAGCATGGTATTCGGCGTTTTCCGACAGGTCGCCATGGGCGCGTGCTTCGGAAATGGCATCGACAATGCGCGGGCGTTCGACCGAGGTGCGTTCCTTCAGCTCTGCCTGAAGCATCGCGTAACCGGCGGAGGTCATCGGAACTTTTTCCATGGGTCACAGACCTTCAACTTGTTCGGTCCCCTCTCGAAGGACCAACCGTCACAAAAACAACCCGACCGGGAAGGTATCGCCTTCCCGGTCGGTCCATAACAATCTTAGCCTCAGGCGAAGTAGGATTGCAAAGGCCTGACTTCAAGGCTGCCGGACTTGTAGGCAACAATTCCCTTGGCGGCGGCGACAGATCCGGCGAGCGTGGTGTAATAGGGCACCTTGTTCAACAGAGCTGCACGGCGCATCGATCGGCTGTCTGCGAGGGCCTGCGCGCCTTCCGTCGTGTTGAAGACGAGCTGAACCTCACCGTTCTTGATAGCATCAACGATGTGCGGGCGGCCTTCAAGCACCTTGTTGATCTTGGCGCAGGCAATCCCCTGTTCGCCGAGATACTTCTGGGTGCCGTCGGTGGCGATGATCTTGAAGCCTGCCTGCTCGAGCGAACGAACGGCCTCGACCACGCCAGCCTTGTCCTGGTCGCGCATGGAAACGAAAACCGTTCCCTGCTCGGGTACGTCGGTGCCGGCCGCGATCTGGGACTTGGCAAAGGCGACGGAGAACTTGCCGTTTAGGCCCATGACTTCACCGGTCGAGCGCATTTCCGGGCCGAGGATCGTGTCGACACCCGGGAAGCGGGCGAACGGGAACACGGCTTCCTTCACCGCGACGTGCTTCAACGTCTTTTCGCTCAGGCCGAAGGAGGCCAGGCTCTCGCCGGCCATGACGCGGCTGGCGATTTTGGCAATCGGGTCACCTATGGTCTTGGCGACGAAGGGGACCGTCCGCGACGCGCGCGGATTGACTTCCAGAACGTAGATCGTGCCATCCTTGATGGCGTACTGGACGTTCATCAGGCCGCCGACTTCCAGAGCGAGCGCCATCGCCTTGGTCTGGCGCTTCAGTTCCTCGATCAGGTCTGCTGACAGGGAATAAGGCGGCAGGGAGCAGGCGCTGTCACCGGAGTGAATGCCGGCTTCCTCGATGTGCTCCATGATGCCGCAAACGAAGACGTCCTTGCCGTCGCAGAGCGCGTCGACGTCGACCTCGATCGCCCCTTCGAGGTAGCGGTCGAACAGCAGCGGGTTGGTGCCCAGAACCGTGTTGATCTGGCCGGTCTTGTCATTCGGGTACTTGGCGCGCACTTCCGCCGGAACCAGTTCGGGCAGGGTGCCGAGAAGGTAGGAGTTGAGGGCTTCCTCGTCGCGGATGATCTGCATGGCGCGGCCACCCAGAACATAGGACGGGCGGACCACCAGCGGCAGGCCGAGCTTGGCGGCGATGAGGCGGCCCTGCTCGACGGAATAGGCGATTCCGTTTTCCGGCTGCTTCAAGCCGAGCTTGATCAGCAGCTTCTGGAACCGGTCGCGGTCTTCCGCCAGGTCGATCATGTCCGGCGAGGTGCCGAGGATCGGCACGTCAGCCTTGACCAATGCCTGCGCCAGCTTGAGCGGGGTCTGGCCGCCGAACTGAACGATGACGCCGTGAAGCGTTCCGTTTTCCTGTTCCTTGCGGATGATTTCCAGAACGTCTTCTGCAGTCAGCGGCTCGAAGTAGAGGCGGTCGGACGTATCGTAGTCGGTCGAGACCGTCTCCGGGTTACAATTGACCATGATGGTCTCGTAACCGGCATCTTCAAGCGCGAAGGCTGCGTGACAGCAACAGTAATCGAACTCGATGCCCTGGCCGATACGGTTCGGGCCACCACCCAGAATGACAACCTTCTTGCGATCCGAGGGCGCAGCCTCGCAGGCGGCCTTGCCCATGAAGGGGGCTTCATAGGTGGAGTACATGTAGGCAGTCGGGGAGGCAAACTCGGCAGCGCAAGTGTCGATACGCTTGTAGACCGGATGCACGTCAAGATCGGACCGAAGCTTGGCAACGTCGGAAGCATCGATGTCGGCGAGCGAGGCAAGGCGCGCATCGGAGAAGCCCATGGACTTCAGCTTGCGCAGCATGACGGCGTTGTCCGGCAGCCCGTGTTCGCGAACCTTGGCTTCCATTTCGACGATGTCGTGGATCTGTTCCAGGAACCAGGGATTGATTGCCGAGGCGCTGTAGATGTCGTCGAGGCCCATGCCGAGGCGCATGGCCTGCGCGACGTTGAGGAGACGCGTCGGTGTCGGGATCGCAATCGCTGCACGAATTGCGTTGGTGTCGTCGCCCTGACCAAGGCCCGGGATCTCGGTTTCGTCCAGGCCGTTGAGGCCGGTCTCGAGACCGCGAAGGGCTTTTTGCAGGCTTTCCTGGAAGTTGCGGCCAATGGCCATCACCTCACCGACCGACTTCATGGCCGTTGTCAGCGTCGGTTCGGAGCCCGGGAACTTCTCGAAGGCGAAGCGTGGGATCTTGGTGACAACATAGTCGATGGAAGGTTCGAAGGACGCCGGGGTCGCGCCGCCGGTGATGTCGTTTTCCAGTTCATCCAGCGTGTAGCCGACGGCCAATTTCGCCGCGATCTTGGCGATCGGGAAGCCGGTCGCCTTGGAGGCCAGCGCCGAAGAACGTGACACGCGCGGGTTCATTTCGATGACGACCAGGCGGCCATTGTCCGGGTTGACCGCGAACTGGACGTTGGAGCCGCCCGTCTCGACTCCGATCTCGCGCAGAACCGCGATCGAGGCGTCGCGCATGATCTGGTATTCCTTGTCGGTCAGCGTCAGAGCCGGAGCGACAGTGATGGAATCCCCGGTGTGAACGCCCATGGGGTCGACGTTCTCGATGGAGCAGATGATGATGCAATTGTCCGCCTTGTCGCGGACCACTTCCATCTCGTATTCCTTCCAGCCGAGCAGGCTCTCGTCGATCAGCACCTGGCCGACCGGAGAGGCATCGATGCCCGAGCGCACGATGGTCTCGTACTCTTCCCGATTGTAGGCGACGCCGCCGCCGGTCCCGCCAAGGGTAAAGGCCGGGCGGATGATGGCAGGCAGGCCGATATCATCGAGGGCTTTCATCGCCTCCAGATATCCGGCGTTGCGGTCGTATCCGACGATCTTGCCCTTTTCATTGCGGATCTCGGGAGAGGAAGCGATCGCGGCGCGCGGGTTCTCAAGGCCGATCTTGTCCATGGCCTTGCGGAATTTCTCGCGGTCTTCTGCCTTGTCGATCACCTCGGCGCGTGCACCGATCATCTGAACGCCGAACTCTTCAAGGACCCCCATCTTTTCCAGATCGAGGGCGCAGTTCAGGGCGGTCTGGCCACCCATGGTCGGCAGAAGGGCGTCAGGGCGCTCCTTCTCGATGATCTTGGCGACGATCTCCGGCGTGATCGGCTCGATGTAGGTGGCATCGGCCAGGTCCGGATCGGTCATGATCGTTGCCGGGTTGGAGTTCACCAGGATGATGCGGTAGCCCTCTTCTCGCAGGGCCTTGCAAGCCTGCGTTCCGGAGTAGTCGAACTCACAGGCCTGGCCGATGACGATCGGGCCGGCGCCAATGATGAGAATGGAGGAGATGTCAGTACGTTTTGGCATCGGGGCTCGCAGCGGCCGTTACCGCACAGGCGCAGGCCTGCCGGGTCGGCTCGTTCCTTGATGAATGACAATGTCGGCTGAGCGCGTCTTATAGGCAAAAGACGCCGGATAAGGAACCCCGCCGGGGCGCTTATTTGCCAGAAACATCAATGAATGGGGCAAGCGTTAGGAAAAACAGCTGATCTCGTCACGATTCCGGCGCACGACGGCGGCCCGTACGCACCGTTGTGCCGTCAAAATCCTCGATACCTTCAGAAAGGGCATAACAGGCCAGACGAATCGACTTCGGGATCTCAACCGGCCGCCCGTCGCGCTTGCCCTTTTCATAATACTGGATCATGCGCTTTTTCAGACCGAGCTGCTCGGCGGCGTCCTTCTGCTTCAGACCGAGGGAACGGCGCCATTCTCGAAATTGGCCGGGGGTCATGATGGACTCCGGTTCCTTGGTTTTTTCGTCTGTCATCTCGTCCAGCAGGTGACCATTGCCTGTGATGCGTGTGACGCCTGGCGCGTGTTTGTTCCGTCGGCACCACAGAAATCGGGATCGCCCGTGCTTGTCAATCCCGGTGGGGACCGGTCGCCTTGCTTTGAATGCGGTTGTCTCGAAGAAATAGGTAGAAATTGCAATAACGTCAGAGTTCCAATAGCTTGCGTGATAACCATAGGGGCAAATAATCACCTTGCTCGGTATCTCGGTATGTGACCTTGCAGGGAGCGCTGAGGTATAGGAATGGCGAGAATGGGTTCAGCCTGATCAGACATCAGACAAATTTCCAATGGACGTGCCAGGGGTTCGCCGGGCCTGATGTCTAGGGACGCCTTGAATGGGATAGGCGGCCATTGTGTCGCGTGTAGGAAAATGTCGAGCGATTGCATCGGAAATATTCGGATACATGGCAGCGTCGCCATCGGGTTGGGGCAATATCTTGCCTCGATAGGGCATGACATTTCAGCGCTCGCCAGGGGCAGCAGGCTGACCCTGGGATCCATGGAAGATGTCGGTTCCAGATATATTTCCCTCCCGGCCTATTCTGTCTTCCTTGAGCGCCTATCCGTCATTCTGGATGATCCTCATTTCGCACTGAACTGGAATCGTGACTCGAGCGATGGCGGGATGATGCCAATCGCTCTGGCTGCCCGCTTTGCCCCTTCTCCCGTCGATGCGCTCAAGATCATGAGCCGGTTTGCCAGCATCGGGCTGGATCTTGATCACTGCACGCTCACTTGCCGGGATGATGTCGCCTGCTACTCTTGGGGACTGTCTCCCCTCGTGGTGAACCCCTGGCAGTTCAATGATCGTTTTGCAGCCATTATCGTGTCGCGGTTCAAACGTGGCTTTGGCGGCAAGGGTGTTCTGCCCGTAAAGGTGCAACTCGCGCGGCCGGCGCCGCACGACGTCAGTGTCCATAGGCGCGATTTCGGTTGTCCGGTGGAGTTCGGCTGCGACGACAATCGCATCTTCTATTCCATGGCGACGATGCTGGAACCTAATCCGCTGCACGATCCTGAGGTCTTCAACGCGCTTGTCGAATTATGCGAGCGCCGCCTTGCGGACAGCAGAAAGACGGGCGATTTTTCGTCAATTGTCGAGGAAGTCGTTTCCAAACGGATCTCGTCCGCCGACCTGAATCTGGACATGGTGGCCCGGGATCTGGGGATCAGCACAAGGGTGCTTCAAAGACGGCTTGCCGAAAGCGGCGTCAGCTTCCAGGAAATCCACGATCGGGTTCGCCGCGAGCTGGCGAGCGAGCTCCTGCGCAACACCGGTGTCCCGATTTCGGAGATTGCCTACAGGGTCGGGTTTTCGGCGACAGGTAATTTCTCACGCGCGGCAAAACGCTGGTTCGGCCTTCCGCCAAAGCAATGGCGTCGATTGCAGGTCTGATCCATTCGCGAATCTCTGCCGTCACACTGCCGCGCTGTCGGGCCTGGGTCCGCAATTACCTACCTAGGTCTGAATTGCATTCGTGATTTGCGCTGATTAGCCCGAATCATATTCGTGAATTGTCTTCTCAAATCTTCATATTTTCTGTGGTGTCTCAAAGTGTATCACCTGGCTTTATCTGTTGTATAAAATTATCGATAATAAATATTGGAATTTATGTTGCAAATCTACTTTGCATAAATTCAATTGTATTAAGGGCTTTTTCCATCCTGTGATTTGATCAGGAAACGTGAATATTGAATTGTGACGTCAAGTTCATATGTGTATTGAACGAAAAGCATAAAAAATGGCGTCGATTGAGAACCACAAAGGTTCTGTTTGATGTCATACTGAACTTTGCGTGATGAGGAAGTTGTTGTTTGCTTTTCTGCGCTTAACGCGTGTGTTGGGCAAATTGCAACTTTTGACAGTCAGGTGGGAACCGATTTTTGCGGAGGTGGGCCGCATCTGCCGGTTGGCCGTCATTTCCCCAAGTGCGCTAAACAAAACGAAAATATCGGGCAAAAATAATGAATAGTGTAGCTACGAACATGGTCGTCGTGCCGGACATCGCGGGACCAGTTCAGGACGAAAGCAGCGAAGGCAAGGTCCTTGCGATTTCGGAAATGTCGGAACTTTTCGGCGTAACTCTGAGAACGCTTCGCTTCTATGAAGAAAAGGGGCTGTTGAACCCGGTACGTCGTGGTGCTCGCCGCTTCTACAGCGCTCAGGATGTCGGGCGCATGCGCGTGATCCTGCAGGCCAAGAAGATCGGGCTGACGCTTGCCGAAATCCGCCGTGTCATCAAGCTGGTGGAAAGCAATACACCGCGAAACGATCAGTTCGTGGAGTTGCAATCGATCTGCCAGGGCCAGCAGAAGATCCTGATGGAACAGAAGGCCATGCTCGATGAGCAGGTCGCAGAAGTGGACCAGGTTCTGAATTCGCTGAACGCTCTCGTTACGGCGGGCTAGAAGCGATCCGGCCAGGCTGCTTTGGCAGGCTGGCCGCTCTGGTGAAAGCAGTGTTACCGGGATCCTCCGGCCGCAATAAAAAAGCCCGCAGCATGCTGCGGGCTTTTTCGTTTTTTCATCAGGTCGCGTTGAACGCGCGCGGCTCAGGCCGACTTTGCTTCACGCATGTAGTCGGTAAACCGCTTGAACAGGTAATGGCTGTCGCGCGGGCCGGGAGATGCCTCGGGATGATACTGGACTGAGAAGACCGGCTTGCCCTTGAGTTTCAGTCCGCAGTTCGAACCGTCGAAGAGTGAAACATGCGTTTCCTCGACCGTGTCCGGCAGGCTTTTTGAATCGACGGCAAAGCCGTGGTTCATCGAGGTGATTTCGACCTTGCCGGTTGTGTGGTCATGAACCGGATGGTTCGCTCCATGATGACCCTGGTGCATCTTGACGGTCTTACCGCCGAGAGCGAGGGCCAGCATCTGGTGACCGAGGCAGATACCGAAGGTCGGAATGCCCTTGTCGACAACGGTCTTGATCGCCTTGGTGGCGTATTCGCCGGTCGCGGCAGGGTCGCCCGGACCGTTGGACAGGAAGACGCCATCGGGATCGAGTGCGAGGAT
Source organism: Roseibium sp. (assembly GCF_048261595.1). Classification (GTDB taxonomy): domain Bacteria; phylum Pseudomonadota; class Alphaproteobacteria; order Rhizobiales; family Stappiaceae; genus Roseibium. The sequence continues at coordinate 262,122 of NZ_JBLXFW010000002.1, read as the reverse complement.
CTGCTCGGCGGTCGCGTTTGCCGGAAGCACCGTGACGTTGCAGCCGGCATCTTTCAGAAGGCGCAGGATGTTGCGCTTTACCCCGAAGTCGAGGGCAACGACGTTGAACTCGGCAGCTTCGGAGTGACCGTAACCCTTGTCCCAGGCCCAGGTGGTTTCGTCCCAGCCGTGTGTTTCGTGGGTCGTCACGTCCTTGGCAAGATCCAGCCCTTCCAGACCTGACCAGCTCGCTGCCATCTTCTTCAGGGCGTCGATGTCGAACTTGCCTTCCGGATTGTGTGCGATGACCGCATGCGGCATGCCCTTCTCACGGATGAGAGCCGTAAGAGCGCGCGTATCGACCCCGGAAATGCCGATCAGGCCACGGTCCTTGAGCCACTGGTCGAGGTTCTTCGACGACCGGTAGTTGGCAGGTGCGGTCACGCTGGCATTGAGAACGCAACCGCGGATGCCGGTGCTGGAGGACATGTCGACAGTTTCGACATCCTCATCGTTGGCGCCGACATTGCCGATATGCGGGAAAGTGAAGGTGATGATCTGACCGGCGTAGGACGGGTCGGTCAGAATTTCCTGATAGCCGGTGATTGCGGTGTTGAAGCAGACTTCGCCAACTGCTTCTCCAGTAGCGCCCAGTCCCTCTCCTTCAATCACGCTTCCGTCGGCGAGTACAAGGAGGGCGGTCGCTGGTTTTATCGACCATGCGTCGGCAGTCGTCATGTCTTGTGTCCAGGTTTTGTTGGTGACATCATGCGCTGCAGGTAAGGCTTGAGCGCGCGGGGATCAATCCCGACAGAATGCCGTCTGCATTAAGCGCTGGACTCTATGGGAACCGGTCAGAATCGTCAACATCGATCACTCGAAAAAAAGTCATTACCAATCAATGGCTTGCTTGTGTGTGGGTTGCAAGCTTGCCCGAAGACCACTACTGTCCGGCGCCTGTGTCGGGGCGGGGTTTGAAAGACATGCGCGACAGAATCGGAATGGCACTCAAGGACGCGAAGGCGTCCGGAGACAAACGTCGGTTGGCAACCTTGAGGCTGGTCCAGACCGCCATCAAGGACCGTGACAGTGCCGCGCGCGATGCCGGAAGCGATGGCGTCGACGACGAAGATGTTCTGGATATCCTGCAGAAAATGGTCCGGCAGAGAGACATTTCCGCCTCCGAATTCGAAGAGGCGGGACAGCTTGATCTGGCCGAACAGGAGCAACGGGAAGCCGACATCATCAGGGAGTTTTTGCCCGAGCAGATCAACGGCGAGGAAATGCGGCGTCTGTGCGAGGCTACGGTCAAGGATATCAAGGCCGCCGGGTTGCGGGATATCGGCCGTTGCATGTCGGAATTGAAGGCGCGCTATCCTGGTCAGATGGATTTCGTCCAAGCCTCATGTGTCGTCAAGGATCTGTTGCGTTCCGAGCCGAGGTCCGAGGCCAAAGCGGGCGAGTAAATCGGCCGGAAAAGCGACGGCAGTTATCCCAAGCCTATCCACGGACGGCGGGATGGTAGCCGGATTTCTGTCTTTCTTCGTATTGCTGTCTGGATATGGCTCCCGCTTGGCTGCTATCCTATATGGCTGACGGGCGACCAGCGTCAGGGCCGGAAAACGGCTGACGCCTCGGACGACTTTCCAAGATCCTTCAACATGCGCCTGACCTTCAGGGCCACCGGCTAAGACTGATGCGTTTCGACAACCGCCTGCTAGATGAAATCCGCGCGCGGATCTCCCTTTCCGATCTGGTCGGAAGGCGGGTGACATGGGACCGTCGAAAGACGCAGCCGGGGAAAGGCGATTTCTGGGCCTGTTGCCCGTTTCATCAGGAAAAGAGCCCGAGCTTTCACGTTGACGACCGGCGCAATCGGTACAAGTGTTTCGGCTGCGGAGCCTCTGGTGACCATTTCCGCTTTCTGACCGATACCGAAGGCCTCAGCTTTCCCGAGGCGGTCGAACGGCTTGCCGAGCAGGCGGGCGTTCCCTTGCCGGCCCCTGACCCGCAAGCGGCACGACGGGAAAAGAAGCGCGCAAGTCTCGCAGAGGTCTGCGAGATGGCTGCCCGTTTTTTCCAATCTGAATTTGCCGGGCCACGCGGCCAGCATGCCCGCACCTACACGCAAGGGCGCGGGCTGAGCGCGCAGACCCTGTCCGAGTTCCGCTTCGGTTTTGCTCCGGACAGCCGCGATGCGCTGAAGTCCTATCTCGCGCAGCAGGGTGTGCCGGAGGCCGACATGGTCGAGGCGGGGCTAATCATCAAGCCCGAAGACGGACGGCCCGGTTACGATCGCTTTCGCGGACGTTTGATGATCCCGATCCACGACGAGCGCGGACGGGTCGTTGCTTTCGGTGGTCGTATCCTCGGTGAAGGTCAGCCAAAATACCTGAATTCTCCCGAAACACCGCTGTTCCACAAAGGGGTCATGCTGTTCAACGCGCACCGCGCACGAGAGCCAGCCTTCAAGTCGGGTCAGGCCGTGGTCGTGGAAGGGTATATGGACGCCATCGCACTTTGGCAGGCAGGGGTTCATCATGTCGTCGCAACGCTCGGGACGGCGTTCACGGAAGATCAGGTCATGCGCTTATGGAAGCTGGCGCCTGAGCCGGTGGTCTGTTTCGACGGTGACGTTGCGGGCGTTTCTGCGGCCCACCGTGCGATCGACCGGATCTTCCCGATCCTGCGCAGCGGCTATTCCTTCCAGTTCTCCTTCTTGCCCGACGGCATGGATCCGGACGATCTTCTCAAGCAGCGCGGCCTTGAAGGCTTCCATGCCGAGACAGCCAAGGCGCAGTCCCTGTTCGACGCGGTCTGGGACCGGGAAATCTCAGTCGCACGGCTCGATACTCCTGAACGCAAGGCCGCGCTTGAAAAGCGTTTCGACGATCTCGTCGCCGCGATAAAGGACGAGCGGGTTCGGCGTCGCTACCAACTGGATTTGAAGTTCAAGCTGTCGAACCTGTTCTTTCAGCAGGCGCGGCAGGGGCGTGGTGCAGCTGGTGCCGCAGGAGCGGCAAAGGCGGCTGGCTTGCCGGGCGCAAGGATTGCCAGGGAAAGCGTTTCCGCCAGTGACGATTTCGGCAATGAACGCTTGTTGCTCGGGTTGTCGGTCCGCTTTCCGCACCTGCTCGATCGGAATTTCGAGCGGTTTTCGCGTTTGCCGTTCGCCAATGACCTGCACCAGAAGATGCGGGACGTCATCTGCCGGATCGTCGACGATCTGGAGGAAACGCCAATCGCCGAGCTGACGGGCGGTCTTGAAGAGCCGCTGCGCGACGTCATGAATGAGATGCTGCTGGAGACGATCGGTTTTCAGGAACAAAAGCGGGCAGAGTTCTCGGCTCTCAACCATCGCTTCCCGCTGCTGAAGTCAAATCCGCCGGAGGATTTCATCGAGGCAGTCTTTGTTCATTTTCTTGACGTGTTGGAGCTGCAGGCACTCGAGACCGAGCTTGAAAGCGAAATGCAGTCCGCTGAAGAGGATCTCGACGAGATGACATGGGTGCGCGTGCAGGCGCTGACCCAGGACCTGACGCGTCGCCGGGAGGAGTGTGCCCGGGATGAAGCTGACCTTGCAGAGCGCGCCAAGAAGATCAAGATCGCGCCTCCTGTGGTGATGGCGCCAGCAGCGGTGGTCGGCTGATCCGGCGAATTTGACCTCGAAGAACCTTCGAATTTACCAATTTGGGCAAGTTTCTGGCGGTTTTTGATTGACCGGACCCGAATCACACTTGCGAATCGGAAACGTCGAGCTAAATAGAGGAATACCAGCGCGATACGCCTCAGCAGGCCAATGAGCCTAGGGCGAGAAGTCTTGAACACGACGCTGCATAATCCGTATGAAACATCAGCGGCGATGTTTATTCATCACCGCAGTCGGTACTCCGTGTCGATTTGGTCGCGCGCATCCGTGCTCGGGCAAAAATTTTCACGGTTAATCGGGACTTAAGGGACACGGCTTACAACCCGAATCAGACTTATCCGTCAAAGTGCTTGCGCAGCATTCGATGCCTTGCGCGCCGCTGACGGTTCGGGATGTAGGAATTTCAGGCGCGGCGCGGTTCCAGTGAACCGCGATTCTGGAGCAAAATATGGTAGCCAAGGCGACACAGGCAGACGACAATCAGGAAACCAATGCGGAGGGCCCCGACGGCCCGCTGTTGGATCTGTCACAAGCCGCCGTCAAGAAGATGATCAAGGCCGCGAAGAAGCGCGGCTATGTGACTTATGACGAGCTGAACGAAGTTCTGCCTTCCGAACAATTCTCCTCCGAGCAGATCGAAGACATCATGTCCATGCTGTCGGACATGGGGATCAACGTGGTCGAGGCGGAAGAAGCCGAGGAAGGATCGCCTGACGAAGTTGATGGCGGCGAGCTCGTCACTGCCGCCAGCACGGCAGTTACCAAGACGACCACGACGAAGGAACCTGCCGATCGTACCGACGATCCGGTTCGGATGTACCTGCGCGAAATGGGCTCCGTCGAGCTGCTGTCGCGCGAAGGTGAAATCGCTATTGCCAAGCGCATCGAGGCTGGCCGCGAGGCCATGATCGCCGGGCTTTGCGAAAGCCCGCTGACCTTCCAGGCCATCATCATCTGGCGCGACGAGCTGAACGAAGCCAAGGTTCTGCTGCGCGACATCATCGACCTGGAAGCGACTTATGCCGGACCGGACGCGAAGGCTGGTCCGCAAAGCGCCAACGACGATGACGAAGAATCGGAAGCCCGTCCGGAAGACGAAGAGGCTCGCGACGAGGCCGAGGAAGGCGAGGGCGATGGCGAAGAGGACGACGACGAGTTCGAGTCCAACGTCTCCCTGTCTGCCATGGAAGCCGAGTTGAAGCCGGCGGTCCTGGAAACCTTCGACCGCATCGCCGACGAGTACAAGAAGCTGCGCAAGCTGCAGGACCAGCTGGTCGAGAACAAGCTCGCCAACAAGACCCTGTCGCCGTCACAGGAGCGCCGCTACAAGAAGCTCAAGGAAGACATCATCGTTGATGTGAAGAGCCTGTCGCTGAACCAGAACCGTATCGACGCCCTGGTCGCCCAGCTCTACGACATCAACAAGCGCCTGATGGGTTACGAAGGCCGTCTGCTGCGCCTGGCCGACAGCTACAACGTCGACCGTACGGACTTCCTGAAGCAGTACCAGGGCGCGGAGCTTGATCCGAACTGGTTGCGCAAGGTCGCCAACCTGTCGACCCGCGGCTGGAAGAACTTCATCGCCAAGGAAAAGGAAACCGTTCGCGAGCTGCGTCAGGAAATCCAGACGCTGGCGACCGAGACGGGCCTTGAGATCACCGAATTCCGCCGCATCGTTGCCATGGTGCAGAAGGGCGAGCGTGAAGCGCGTATCGCCAAGAAGGAAATGGTCGAGGCGAACCTGCGTCTCGTTATCTCAATCGCGAAGAAATACACCAACCGCGGTCTGCAGTTCCTCGATCTGATTCAGGAAGGCAACATCGGTCTGATGAAGGCGGTCGACAAGTTCGAATACCGCCGCGGTTACAAGTTCTCCACCTATGCGACGTGGTGGATCCGTCAGGCGATCACCCGTTCGATCGCCGACCAGGCTCGCACGATCCGTATTCCGGTGCACATGATCGAGACGATCAACAAGATCGTCCGCACCTCGCGCCAGATGCTGCACGAGATCGGCCGCGAACCGACCCCGGAAGAGCTGGCCGAAAAGCTGCAGATGCCGCTTGAGAAGGTCCGCAAGGTTCTGAAGATCGCCAAGGAGCCGATCTCGCTGGAAACCCCGATCGGCGACGAGGAAGACAGCCATCTCGGCGATTTCATCGAGGACAAGAACGCAGTCCTTCCGATCGATGCGGCGATCCAGTCGAACCTGCGCGAGACCACGACCCGCGTTCTCGCCTCGCTCACGCCGCGCGAAGAGCGTGTCCTTCGCATGCGCTTCGGTATCGGCATGAACACCGACCACACGCTGGAAGAAGTCGGACAGCAGTTCTCGGTTACCCGCGAACGTATCCGCCAGATCGAGGCCAAGGCGCTGCGCAAGCTCAAGCACCCGAGCCGCTCGCGCAAGCTGCGCTCGTTCCTCGACAGCTAAGCGTCAGGAAATCTGTGATTGCGAAAACCCGGCCCTGGCGCCGGGTTTTTTGTTTTTTCAGGCTTGCTCGCGCTATGAGCTGCGAGCGGATCGGTGATGGGCTTGACGGTGATGACAAGTGTGATCGCGTCGTCATTTGGCCGCAGTTCATCATCAAGTGTTCTATGATTGCGGCGAGTGGCCGTGGTTCCTTTTGCCCCGCTGCCGACATAGGCTGTGACGGGCCCCTCGCAGACGGGAATGATGTTGGAGACCGATACGCACGACCAGGCTGATCCGGTTGCCGGTGACGGTGCGGACGAAGCGGCATTGGCTTCCATGCCTCTGGTGGCAGGACCGCGAACCCAACCGGAGGCAGGGCGTCGCAACCCGGTGTGGGTCATCGCTCTGGCAGTCTCGGTTGCCCTGCACGGCCTGGTCGCCGTTGCGTTCCTGCCGCACACACCGGATCAACTCGAGGCAACGGTTGTGGTTACTCCTGTCGAGGTCGAACTTGTTCCGCCACTTGAGTTGAGCGAGGAGCAGCAGCCAGAGCCTGAACCGGAGAAGGTGGAAGAACCTGAGGTCGCAGAGGCTCCGCCTGAGGAACAGCCAGAGCCAGAAACGACAGAAAAACAGGTTCCCGAGGAACCACGAGAAGCCGACGAGGCCCCGGCGCCGTCGGAGAGTGTTTTGCAACCGGTGGTCAAGTTTGGCGAGACCGACGGTGGGCAGGAGACGTCGGCCGATGGCAATGCAGCGGAGCCTGAGGCCGGTTCTGAGGTTCCGGTCGAGGAGGTCGTTGCCGAGGTCCAGCCGGAGGAAGACGCGCCCTTGGAAGAGCAGCCGGCACCCGAGGAAACTGCACCGGACGAGATTGCGCCCGAGTTAGCGGCAACCGAAACACCGACACAGGAAGAGCCAAGCGACCAACCTCCCACTGAAGAAACGGCCGAGGTCTCCGAAGCGGAGGTTCAGCCCGACGAAACTGCAGTGGAGGAACCAGGCAATCCGGAAGCTGCGGATATTGATCCCGCTGGGCCGGACGAAATCGCGGATACTCCCGAAGACTTCGGTGTAGTCGGGCCGATCGTTGCCAATGTAGCACCGGCCCCAAAACCTGCACCACCGGTCCGGCGGTCGGCAGAGAGCGCCGCCGAGCCTGCGCGGCCACGTCGGGACGGTCCACCGCTTGCCCGTGCACGAGAACTCTTCTCCAGCTCGATCCTTTCCGATGTACGGACGCAGACAGCGATGCGCGGCATGGGACCTGCCGAACGCCTGAACCTCTTGTGCATGACGGAACTGCGAGCCCAGCTGGTTACGTTCTACCCGAACAGGCCACCTGAAATGCTGCCGACGTTCAGGCCGCAAGCAGGCACCGTGCTTGAGCCGGTCCGCGCGGCCTACCGCTCGCGTGGGGAGTGGTTTGACCTGGCCTTCCGGTGCCAGACGGATGCGGATGTGACAGAGGTCAAAACCTTCGACTTCCGGGTCGGGCCTCCGATTCCGCCGGCACAATGGGCGGAACGCGGGTTGCCGAGCTTCTGAAAGTTACTTTGAACGTTGTCGCTGCTCAGCTGCGGTCTTCGCTCAGGAATGAGCGGAACATCCAGCCCTTGCCGCCTTTGAAGGAAACCCGGCACCAAAGGCCCTGGCAGGCTCCATTGATCCTGATGTCGCAACGGCCGAGGTCTAGGCGGTATAGAACGTTGGTTCCGTCCGGATGATCGAGGACGGGAGCCTTTCCGAACATCGCAACCTTCGAAACGCACCAGGCCGTTTCCCTTTCGCTCAGGTCGATGGATCCGGCGAGGCCGTAGGCCGATGCGTTTGAAGCGGGGATCAGGGTTGCTGCGGCAAAGACAAGGGGTGCAATGCGCCCGAGGGTACGCGCGTGTCTCGGTGATGAACCGACCGGCCGCATGCCGTGAGACAGCTTTCCAATCTGGTGGTCTTCCTGCAGCAAGTAGACTTCGCTCCGGTTTCCATTGCGACTAAATCGAAGTCGATTGTTACCTTAAGGTAGTTGCCAAAGCATGGATCGGCCAGAGCAGAGGTTCCTTTTCTTGGGCAACGGATGCTGATTGACGTAAAAACCGAGACCTTGTAGGGGCTTGCCGATGCTGGCGAGAGGCTACATTTTGCCGGCTAGTCCCATGATTTCGCCCATCTGAAGTGGTTCCACATGACAAGCCAGACGACCCGCGCCCTGATCGAAGCCTATTATGCCGCCTTCAATGCTGGCGACACAGCCGCGATGCTCTCCATGGTCAGCGATAACGTTGCCCATGACGTGAACCAGGGCGGACGCCGTTCCGGCAAGGCGTTGTTCGCGGAGTTCAACGATCACATGACCCGCTGCTACAAGGAAGAACTGACCGACATCGTCATCTTCGCGAGCGATGACGGTACGCGCGCTGCCGCCGAGTTTATTGTCAATGGAAGCTATCTTGCCACGGATGAGGGGCTCCCGGAGGCTGCAGGACAGACCTATCGCTTGCCGGCTGGCACCTTCTTCGATGTGGCTGGAGGAAAGATCAGCCGCATAACGACTTACTATAATCTCGAGGACTGGATTTCCCAGGTCTCAGCGGGAGGATAAGTCGTCAAATATATTGGCGTCCCTGCCTGTTGCATAAGTTTTGTGATTTTTGAATAAGTTGTTGTTTTCGATTTTCAATTATTTCGTGATAAGCGTATCTTTTTCTTAATTTTACTTCCATCTCTCCTTGCGGTGTCGATCGGTGCGTGATCGTCTTTGCCGGTCAAACAACCGCAAGGGGGGATGGAAATGAATCTACTGAAGCCTTACTCGGGATATCTGCAAAGCCTGTTCCGCATCATGGTCGGTCTCGCTTTCCTGCAACACGGAACCACGAAGCTACTTCATTTCCCGGCAACCAAGATGTCGGGGATTTCTCCCATGTCGCTCAGCGGCGCTGCCGGCGTTATCGAGCTGGTTTGCGGTACGTTGATCGTGGCCGGACTTTTCACGCGTCCTGCAGCATTCCTCGCCAGTGGTACCATGGCCTTTGCCTACTTCCTCAAGCATGCACCGCGCGACTTTTTTCCGATCAACAATGGCGGTGAATTGGCGCTGGTCTATTGTTTCGCGTTTCTGTTCCTGGCCGCCGCCGGTGCGGGACCGATCAGCGTCGACCGGATTCTCGGCAAGGCCTGAGAAGACCGCTATTTCTCAAGAGAGACCTCATCAGGCGCGGGGCAATGCTCCGCGCTTTTTTCGTTTCCACGGCCGCTTGCGGGTGCGCGATCAGGGACACCGTCAGAAACAGGCTTGCCAGCTTCAATATAACGATATAACTAGTTTTATAGTTATTTGGAGAAGCTCATGGAACTCGAACTGGCGGCACAGGGTTTTGCGGCCCTCGGATCGGAAGCACGCCTGCAGGTGGTTCTCACCCTGGTGAAGGCAGGCAAGGCGGGTCTCCAGGTCGGAGACATTCAGGCGCGGACGGAAATGCCCGCATCAACCCTTGCCCATCACCTGAAGTTTCTGGCCTCGGCCGGACTGGTCGAACAGGAGAAACAGGGACGGGCGGTCATCAACCGCGCGGCCTACCGCCATCTGGAGCAGCTCGCCGGCTACATCCTGAAGGAATGCTGCTCCGACGAAGTCGACATCGCGGCGTGCTGCACGCAGGCCAAGGAGGAACGCGCATGAGCGGGATGGACATCACCACCACTTCGGGCGGCTGTTGCAGTACCCCGGAGGGCAGCCCATGCTGTGCTGCCAAGCCGAAGCCAAAAGACTATATGAAGGTTCTTAGGACACCGTGGACCATAACGCTTCTCGTCCCGGTATTGGTCCTGCTCCTCGACCGGTCACAGGCACTGCCGCTGAGCGTATTTGCAATCAAGGCATTCCTGTCGACCTTGCCCTACCTGATCTTTGCCGTGCTGCTGATTGCCCTTCTGAAGGCTGCTGGGGCCGAGAGCGCAATCCGTCGGGCCTTTGAGGGCCGGGAAACGGAGGCGATTGTGCTGGCTGCCCTTTTCGGTGGTCTTGCGCCCTTCTGTTCCTGCCAGGTCATTCCGTTCATCGCCGGGCTGCTGGCCGTCGGTACGCCTCTTTCTGCGGTGATGGCCTTCTGGTTATCGTCGCCCCTGATCGATCCGCCGACGCTCCTGATCACTGCGGCGGCTCTCGGCTGGCCCTTTGCCATTGGAAAGGCGGTCGCTGCCGTGGCCCTCGGTCTGTTCGGCGGGTTTGCGGTGAAGATGATGCTGGCTGGCGGGGCCTTTGCGACTCCGTTGAAGCAAGTCGGTTCCGGTGGCTGCGGGTGCGGGCCGTCCGGTTTTCGGGGCAAGCCGGTCTGGCGTTTCTGGCAGGAGGGACAGCGCCGTGCAGTCTTCTCTCAGGAGCTGAAGCTCAATGCGCTATTCCTGATCAAGTGGCTGGCTCTCGCATATGTGCTCGAGGCAGTTCTGGTAACCTATGTTCCGGCGGAGCTGATCGCGCGGACGGTCGGAGGCGAGGGCGTCGTCCCGATCGTTGCAGCGGCGATCGTCGGCATGCCGGCGTATCTGAACAGCTATGTCGCGCCTCCGCTTCTGGCGGGCCTGATCGAACAGGGAATGAGCACCGGGGCGGCCATGGCCTTCATGATTGCCGGTGCTGTCAGTTCCATTCCGGCAATGGCGGCGGTGTGGTCGCTCGTTCGTCCCCTCGTCTTTGCCACCTATCTCGGGCTGGGCATTTTCGGGGCGGTCATTGCAGGGGTAATCTTCCAGTACATCGTTTGATGCGACCGGATCCTGAGCAGGCGGGTGAACTTCGGGACCCAACGGAATGATCCCATCACCTGATGTGACTTGAATGGAGCGTATGGCGGGTTAGTCTCACTGCTGTCGTCCGTCAGAAAGTTCTCCCATGAATATCATTGTCATAGGTGCCGGAATTGCCGGTCTTTCAACCGCTTGGGCCCTCGCCAAGAAGGGCGCTGTGGTCGCGCTTCTGGAGCAGGGGCCGATCCCCAATCCCTTGTCAGCATCCGGGGACCAGCACCGGATCATTCGCCGGGCCTATGGCGGCAAGGGCGGATATCAGAAACGCATCAGCGAGGCCTATGACGCCTGGGACGAGATGTGGTCCGACATTGGCGCAAAGCATCTGGTGGACACGGGCTTTCTACTTCTTTCCCAGGTTCCGGGGGACGAGGGTGAGGAGTACCGCGACGGCCTGATCGAGGGGGGGTATGCCTTCGACCAGATGACGCCGCAGGAGACAGAGCAGCGCTTTCCCTTTGTCGATGGCAAGACCATCCGGTTTGGGGCCTTCAGCCCCGAGGGTGGTGTCCTGCTATGTCAGAAGATCGCGGCGGACCTGCGCGACTGGTTGCGCGCAAACGACGTTGATGTTCGCGAGAAGTCGAAAGTCACCTCGCTGGAGCCGACCGAGGGGCGTGTTCGTCTGGAAAACGGCGAAGAGCTTACAGCCGATCGTGTTGTTGTAACCGCAGGCGCCTGGGTTCTTGGGCTATTGCCGCAACTGTCCGTGTCGCTGACAACCTACCGGACCGCGGTGGTTTACCTGCGTCCGCCGAAAGACCTTAGGACGGCGTGGGAAAACGGCCCCACCATCCTCGACGTCGGCGGAACGGTCGACGGCTATGTCCTTCCGCCGGCCGCCGGTACCGGGCTCAAGTTCGGCGCGGGAATTCACAAGCGTAAAAGCGGACCAGATACCGACCGGGTAGCAGCTCCGGGAGAAGGAGAGACACTGCGAAATCACTTTTCTCCGCCCTTCGGTCGGATTGAGGAATATGCGGTCGAGGACGTCGCGACCTGTGCCTATACCTTCACGGCCGACGAGCATTTCTTCGTCAAGGAGATCGGCAAGGCCGTCGCAGTATCCGCCTGCTCGGGCCACGGCTACAAGTTCGGCGCTGCGATCGGTCGCCGGATCGCATCCGGGCTTCTTGAGAACAAGGTTGACACCGCACGCATCTGGCTCGAAGCGCGGGATTGATCGCTGTAGCAGGCAGGGCCGGACGGCTGCCGAGGCCTCCGTCCGGAACCAGCCATTCAGGCCTTCTTGAGCTGCATGCGCGCCAAGGTGCGGTCCTTCAGAATGAACTGATGCCATAGTGCGCCGAGGACGTGCGCGGCGATCAACACGATGAAGAGCGGTTTCATGACCTCATGGACCTCGCCTGCAAGATGGACGCCCAGGTACCAGGCGACGAGGCCAGTGACCGGCGCGATGATCATTAGGAGATAGAGGAGCCCGTGGACCGATGCGGCGGCGACGTGCTGCCAGCGCGGCCCGGGGAGAGGGGCGGGCGCTCCATGAACAAGCCTGAGCGCGATCCGGACCGCCATCAGGGCGAGGACGGATATGCCGACCCAGATATGGGCATTGCCGATGACAGTGGTGACGAAGTCCGGTGCTTCACCCTCGCGCAGGGCTTCGCCCAGTTCCTCGATGCTTTCGCCGAAGATGAGCTGAAAAGCGATAAGAGCGGCGATGGTCCAATGGAGCAAGATCTGCGACTTGCCGTATTGGGCTGGCTGGCTGGATGACATGGCTGGCCTTCCTGTATCGGTTTCGTTTGATGAGCCCCTCACCGGCACCCTATCGAGCTTTCTTGACAGGCGTTTGCGGAATTTGTCGCAAGGTGTCTCGAACACGTCGTGTCATTTCGCGCCTCCCGCGGTTGATTTTTCGGGGCGAGGCCGTGATCTTGTGCCCTCGGATGTTAGTGGGAGTTAGGCATGGCAATCGAGATCAGGGTTCTCAAGGGAGACGAGCTGACTGCGGCACTGAAGGATCTGGCGAAGCTTCGGATCAAGGTGTTTCGCGACTGGCCGTATCTCTATGAGGGCACCATGGAATATGAGGAACGCTATCTCGCGCGCTATGGAAAAACGGAAGGGGCGGTCATCGTCGGGGCCTATGACGGCGATCGTCTGGTCGGCGCAGCAACTGGGGAGCCGCTGGAGCAGGAGGTGATCCAGTTCCGTGCTCCGTTCGAGGACAAGGGGCTCGACCCAAAGGAAATCTTTTACCTGGCTGAATCGGTTCTCGATCCCGCCTATCGCGGGCAGGGGATCGGACATCGTTTCTTTGACGAGCGCGAGGCCCATGCGAGAGGCCTGGGCTTTTCGGCAGCAGCATTTTGCGCGGTGATCCGGCCGGACAACCATCCGCTGAAACCGGACGACTATTCGCCGCTCGACGGCTTCTGGCGCAAGCGCGGCTACGAGAAGCTTGCAGGCGGCATTGTTCACTTCCCATGGACCGATGTCGGCGGAGACACGGAAACGGAAAAGCCGATGCAAGTCTGGATGCGTCAGCTCTGACACATGAACGGGGCAGCAATCCTTGATCTGATGCGCTGCGACGATCTGATACAAATTGCCGGCCGTCTGCGTTGCGAGACTTGCCGGCAATTTTCGTTTGCCCAGATTACTGAGACAGCTCCCAGGTGATCGTGACATTGGCGGAGAGGGTTTCCTCGCCAGTCTCGATCGGGACCGGGGCGCTGTCGGCCATCATCATCTTTTCAGCGCGAACGGCGTATGGACGTGGAATTGAAATTCCCGCTTCGCTGATGCTGAGAACACGGCCCAGCTTTACGCCGGCGGCCGCGGCATAGAGCTCCGCTTTGGCCTTGGCGTTTTCGACTGCACCCTTGCGCGCTGCCTGCAGTTTCTCTTCCGCGTTGCTGACGCGGAAACTGATGCCGTTGACCTGATTGGCGCCCGAGCGCACGACCGTATCGAGGATCGTGCCGAGCTTGGCAAGGTCCCTGATCTGGACGGTTACCCCGTTTGCAACCTCATAGCCGACGATCTCAGGCGTCTGGCTCGGGTTTTCACGGCGGTCATCGTAGCGCGGATAGATCGAAAAACCGCTGGTCTGGATGTCTTTCGCTTCGATTCCGGCTGCCTTTATCTCGTCGATCACCGAGGTCATCGCCTTCGTGTTCTGGCCGAGTGCGTCCGGAGCTGTCTTTGCCATGGTAACAACCCGGGTGGTGACAACGGCCATGTCGGGGGCGACCGAAGCCGTGCCTTCACCGCTCATGGTGATCGAGCCGGGCGAAGAGGTTTCGCTCGCCTTCAAGGCTCCGGCGCCCGCGAAGGGGAGGGCAAGAGAAACAAGGGCCACTGCGAGGGCGTTCCTGGTCGTCAGGGAACGGCGCTGCGTGACGGTGGTGAATGGAATGAATGACTTGAACATGTATCTCTTTTGACCTCGAATTTTTTTCGCGCATCCGGTCCGATGCCCGAGGTGAAAATCATCCACGCCGATTGGGGCAGGCCGATGGCGTCCTGGTTCATTCGCCGTTCAGCTCTTGCCGGCACCGCTCACCGCTGCAACGGGCTCTCCTATGTCTCCGTTGGCGGACAGGAGGATGGCGATCGGCCGGGAGGTCTCGAATTTGGAACAGACGATGAGGATCAAGACCGTGAGAGGGACGCATGTAACCATGCCGACGACGCCCCAGATCGCTCCCCAGAACGCCAGTGAGAGCAAGATGACGATGCCTGACAAGTTGAGGCTTGAGCCCATCAGCCGCGGCTCAATCAGGTTGCCGATGGTGAACTGGATCAGGCCGAGGCCGATCAAGATGCCCGCAAAGGGGGCGAGAGTGTCAAAGTAGACCAGCGACAGAAGCGCGGGAAAAATGACGCTGACTAGGGAGCCAATGGTCGGGATATAGTTCAGGAGGAACGCTATGAAGCCGAACAGGGCAGCATAGGGCAGGCCAAGCAGGCTGAGTATGAGGCTCGTCAGGAGCCCGGTTACGATACTGACCGCTGTCTTGATGCCGAAGTAGTGCAGGATCGACGCGTTGATTTCCGACCTGATTGCAAAGGCGGCCTTGGCTCGCTCGGGATCCGTAAACAGTTTCGCGAACTTCCTATCGAAGGTCGACTGCTCGAGCAGCAGGAAGAGCACATAGATGAAAACCAGCGACGCGGATCCGGCGACGGTCGTGACGAAGCCGGCGCCGGCCGTGACCATCCTCGGCACGATGGCGTCCGGCAGGAAGTCTTTCAGCTCCAGCGGCTCCGACAGGGAGACCATTCTGGCAAGGTCCGCGAAGATCTCCTCCAGCCTCTGTTGGTAGACGGGCGCGTCGCGGGCGAGTTGTGTCAGATTGACGGCCACCATGTCGAACACGAAGGTTGCCGCAAGGAAGATTGACACCAGGGCAAGCGGAAATGCGATCCAGCCCGGAAGCCGGACCGGCCCGAGCGGGATCATCTGGATGCCGTGGGAAAGCGCGTTGATCAGATACCAGACGATCAGGGCAATGACGAACGGCAGAAGAAGGGCGCGCCCGGTCACGAGGAGCCAGCCGACAAGGCAGACGAGGACGAGGCTGGAGGTTACGCTCAACAGCGATGGCCGCATGGAAATCCCTTCCTGATGGCGCTTTGCATCATCCCTAGGCCTACACGTTCTGAATATCGTTTGAAAGGTGCCAAGCGGTGGCGGCTCAACCGTCTTCCAGAGGATGAAAGGGCTTTTTTCCGGAACCGCCAGCCGCTATGGATAGCGGGTGGAATTGCGACGGCGTAAAAAGGCGCCCGAGTTGTCAAAGGATTTTGAAGCGCTTCGGGGATATTGCCCCTGACGCGCAAAAGGTGGCAGGCCCCGGATCAAGATACCGGTGCTGCCGTTATGTGGAGTGCAGTCATGAATTCCAAGGGCATCCGTCGGACGCTCCGTGTTGTCGTACCTCTGGCGATCCTGTTCTGGCTGGTTCCCTGGATAGCCGGTCTGTTCATTGTCTGCGGGCTGATTGACGTAGCGCGTCACAAGCGTTTCGACAGCGCGCTGCTCGCCAAGTATTTCTCCGGCAACGGCATGCTGACGTGGGTTTTGTCGCCGATCAACCTTCTCTTCGACCTGATCAGCAAGCGGCACCATTACCGCATGCATCTTGAAGATTTTCCGACCGAAGAACGGGTCGAAATCGAGAACATGCTGAGGGTCTTTGATGACCGGCGAGAGGAAATCATGGCGGACATGCGCCAGCGCATGGAAGGCAAGGCGCGCGGCATGGTTTTCTACCGCTGGTACGACGAAGCCATGGATCAGTCGGTTCCCGAGTTCAATCGGAACTTCAAGTACGTCAAGACCATCGGCGTGTCCCTGTTCAATGGCCAGGAAAAGACCTCGCTGCACTTCGGCCCGCTGCGCCTGACGATCCGCCTGCTTTACAACCTGACGCCGCGCCAGAGCGAGAAGGTCTTCATCGAGGTCAACGGCGAGAAGCATTTCTGGCATGACGACCCGCTGTTCATCTTCGACGACACTGTTCAGCACCGCTCGGTGAATGGCGAGGATGGACTGCGCGCCTGTGTCTTTGTCGATGTCCTGCGGCCAAGCGCCTTCACGCGCCTGCAGAATGTTGTCGTGAAGATCTTCAACCTGTTGCTCTCCGGCGTGAACCGCATCTTCTACAAGAACTGGGACATGCTCTCCAAGAAGCCGACTGAACCCGCCTCTCAGTCGTGAGGTGTTGATGCGCAAGGCCTGAAGGCACTCGGGTCTTGCGCAACGCCTGGCTGACCCAAGTGCCTTCGACGGGTCGCTCACCGATGATTCCGGGAGGTGTCCCGGTTCAAGGGGCGCGGTGGCGACCGAGGCCGCGAGGCAATCGCGTTGCTGGAAGGTCGCTCTCCGGACAGGCTCTGTGCCCAGCTCTCTTTTCGGCACAGGGAGGTGCGTTGCGGCCCGTTCTGACGACGTGGCCTTGTTCGCGAGACTGTGCCCACCTCGTTCCCCTTTTCGTGGCTTGTTGAGGGGGAGGCAAAGGCCCTTGCGGCTTCCCGAGGCTTTGGTGTAGGAACCATGAGCGTCGCACTCGGAAGCTGCACGATTTCACGATGCGTCAGGGGCCTGTAGCTCAATTGGTTAGAGCCGTCCGCTCATAACGGATTGGTTGGGGGTTCGAGTCCCTCCGGGCCCACCATTTCCTTTCTTTTGTTGTTCACGTTATTTGTGGTTCGTTTCCAAGGCGCGGCTGGCAGCACTCGCTGAGTGCGCTGCAAAAAGTCTTCACGCTCGCTGAATGGATTCTTCCATAGATCTTCTGGAAGATGATGACGGAATAGTTCATGATTTGAGATGGACTGCTTGTGGTTTAGTCCACGAGAGTGATCTCGACAGAACAAGGAATATACAAGGATCCTTTGGATCGGAAGAAATCTGCCTATTTCGGCTCTGTCTTAGTCTTTTCGACGATATGCATGAACGGAACTCGGATCTATTATCGGATTCGTGAAACAACCTTCGAAAGACCATGCTTGAAATTCAGGGAATGGCCGGACACCTGATCCGTCGGCTCAATCAGATCTCGGTATCGATCTTCGCAGACCGGATGGCTGCTGCGGGGCATGACATTACGTCCGTCCAATTCGCGGCCCTGTCCGCCGTCAACGCCATGCCCGGTGTCGATCAGGCGACACTGGCGGGGCAGATTGCATATGATCGTGCGACGATAGGCGGTGTGGTCGACAGGCTGGTGCAGAAGGGGCTGATCGACAGGCGGGTCAGTCCGTCAGATCGCCGCGCGCGCCAGTTACGGCTGACCGAGGCAGGAATGCAGCTCGTCGATGAGATCACGCCGATCGTCTGGGCACTTCAAAGCGATATTCTTGGCGGGTTGAGCGAGGAGGAAACGCAGCAGATGCTCACCCTTCTCAGGAAAGCGACCGACGCCGGCAACAGTCTTAGCCGGGCTCCCTTGCGCGGTTGAGCGCGTTTCGACCTTGACCTTCCAGTAGGTGGAACCTCTATTTCAGGAAGCGGTAGCGTTGAACGGCTGCCGCCTTGAGGGCATGAGGAAGGTTCAATGAATATTGGAGCAGCTTCGGAAAAGGCCAAACTGCCTGCGAAGACAATCCGCTACTACGAAGACATCGACCTGATCCGGCCGACGCGCGCCGATAATGGCTACCGGGACTATTCCGACCGGGATGTCCACCAGTTGAAGTTCCTGCAACGGGCACGCAGTCTCGGCTTCACGATTGACGAGTGCCGTTTGCTGCTGTCGCTCTACCATGACAAGAACCGGGCGAGTGCCGACGTCAAGGCTATTGCCGAAGCCAAGATTGCCGAAGTCGACAGGAAGATCGCCGAACTTCAGGGCCTCCGCGTGACGTTGACCGAACTTTCCTGCAACTGCCAGGGCGACCAGCGCCCGGATTGTCCCATCATCGATGATCTGGCAGGCGAACATGGCGCGTAGATATCTGGCCGCAGGCATCGCGGGAGCGCTTCTGCTTGGAGGTTTGACCTGGCGTTTCATCGAGGCCCAATGGAGGCTGGACGACAACCAGGGCGGCGCAGCGATAGCAGAGGTCGTGGTTCCCCCGCTGACTGAAGCTGCGCTGGTGGGCAAGGCTTTGTTCGATGCGAATTGCGCGACCTGCCATGGCAAGAATGCCGCCGGGCAGGAAGGCGTTGCCCCGCCGCTGGTTCACAGGATCTACGAGCCGGGCCATCACGGAGATGGCGCGTTCGTCATTGCGGCGCTGAAGGGCGTTCGCGCGCACCATTGGCCGTTCGGTGACATGCCCCCGGTTCCTGGCGTGACGCGAGATGAGGTGGTCAGGATCGTCGCCTACGTCCGTGAACTTCAAAAGGCGAATGGTATTTATTGAAGACGGACGGTCAGCAAGTCTCCTGGTCGCGGGTGAGGAAGGATTGTGCCATGGGACGTTTCCCGATGATTTCCCGACGCAGATTTGCCCAAGGCGCGCTTGCGTCACTTGCTGCCGGGCTCTCGCCGATCGCATTTCGTGCCGCCAAGGCGAATGACGGTTTTCTCGAGATCACAGCGGGTCCATCGGCGCACAAGCTGTACCGTGACGAAGCGGCCGCTTCCAATTTGTGGACCTACAATGGCAGTCTTCCCGGTCCTGCAATCCGGGCTCGGCGCGGCGAGCGGATCAAGGTTCGCCTGATCAACAAACTGGAGGAGGCGACATCGATCCATTGGCATGGCATTCGGATCGAGAATGCCATGGATGGTGTCTCCGGCCTGACACAAATGGCGGTGCCCCCCGGCGAGAGCTTCGAGTATGACTTCGCAAGTCCCGATGCCGGCACCTTCTGGTACCATGCACATAACAAGAGCTGGAACCAGGTCGGGCGCGGGTTGTATGGACCGCTCATCATCGAAGGCGATGACGAGGCGTTCGACGTTGAGCATGACCTGACGCTGATGCTGGATGACTGGCGGCTGGATGAGAGCGGAAAGCTGCATGAGGCGAGTTTCGGCTCGCTGATGGACTGGTCGCATGCGGGGCGCCTCGGCAACTGGCTGACCGTTAACGGGATGAGCCTGCCATCATTCGATCTTGTTGCCGGCGCGTCCTACCGGGTCCGGCTGATCAATGCCTCGAACGCCCGTATCCTGGAACTGGACCTGGCCGGGCTCGGCGCGAAACTCCTGGCGCTGGACGGGCAGTCGGTCGGTGAGCCAGCGCCAATTGCTGAGGCAGGCTTTCTGCTGGGGCCGGCGCAACGCGCCGATATCATGATCACTCCGGAAACAGGCAGTGATTGGGCGCTGAAGGAAGTATCCTCCGGCGATCCTTTTGATATCGCCACTTTCAGGATTGTTCCGGGGGGCAGTGGCGCGCCCATGTCTGCGAAGTACGCTTTACAGCCCAACGATGTGCCCGAGCCAGACCTGGCTTCGGCTCGCGTGCTCAAGCTCGACATGACCGGCGGCGCAATGGGCATGATGGGTGACATGGTCTACAAGGGGCAGCCTTTGACACGCGAACTGATGAGGGAAACCGGCCAACTCTGGGCCTTCAACGGCACGGCGAACCTGGCGGATGAGCCTTTCTTCCAAGCAGGTCGCGGCGAGACAATCATTCTGGACGTGGTCAACAACACGGCCTTTGCCCATGCCATGCATTCGCACGGACACCATTTCAAGATCCTCGAACAGTCGCGAGCCCTGGTCGAGGATACCGGTTTCTTCCGGGATACGGTTCTGGTCGATGCCGGAGAAAGGGTGCGTATCGCCTTCGTTGCCGACAATCCCGGCAAATGGCTGTTCCATTGCCACATGCTCGAGCACGCGGCAGCCGGCATGAACACATGGTTCGAAGTTGCCTAGCCGTCGGATGTGTCGGATTTATCCTCGGGTGCCGTATAGGCGAAGAGAAAGGTCCAGGCGCCATACGCCGTGATGGCCAAGGTGATCCAGCCCCAGGTTTCGTTGCCGTTGTAAAATTCGAAAGCTGCCCAGCTGGCGCAGAATGCAACAATTGCGATGCGCCGCCAAAGCGGTCGGAAAAAAGGGTGCTGGGAATCCGAGGTCATTTCGCCTCCGCGTTGTGAATGCGGCAGGTTTATCCCACTTTACGGCAAGATGCACCCGGCTCTTGTCGGCCAGGTGCATCTGCTTTTTGGAAAGTCCCGGATTTTCATCAGTATCCGCGATTGCGGTTCGAATTCTGATTTTGGTTCTGATTTTGGTTCTGGTTGGTGTTGCCCTGACCCTGGCTATCGGTCGTTTGCGTCCCGGTCGTCGAGGCCGACTGCCCAGAGGCTTGCGCAGCGCCCGATCCCCCCGGAAGGGTCCGTGACGTTTCGCATCCGGCAAGTGCGAGTGCCGCACAAAGGGCGAGTGAACTTGCAAGAACTGATCGCGTCAATTTAAAGCGGTAAGGCATGATTCCGGTCTCCAGTAATTTCCAGCTCTCTGGTGCATTCAGGTCGCTGGTGTCGCAGTGTCTGTCTGCGGGCGATTGAACTTCGGAATGGACGGAGACGAATTGATCTGCGGCAAATGGCGTCTGCTTTGTTATATTCGACCAGTTAATCAGGTTGTCGGGAGGGAAGTTGCGTTTCTCAGCAAATCTTGGGTTCCTCTGGAACGACCGGGCGCTTCCTGACGCCATCCGGGCCGCAGCAGTGGCAGGCTTTGATGGTGTCGAGTGCCATTTCCCCTACGCTTTCGATCGGGCTGACGTACGGAAAGCCCTGATCGAAACCGGTCTGCCCATGGTCGGGCTCAATACACGGCCTGGAGATGTCGGGGTTGGGGACTTCGGCCTTTGCGCGATTCCTGGTCGCGAAGCGGAGGCGCGGGAAGCCATTTCCGATGCCATCGAGTACGCCGAGGCGATTGGCTGCAGATCGGTGCATGTCATGGCCGGCAAGGCCGACGGCAGGGAGGCATATCGGACGTTCCGTTCGGCACTCACCATTGCGGCCGACCTGGCTGAGGAGGCGGGGCTCACGATTCTCATCGAGCCGATCAATACGCGCGATGTGCCGGGATATTTCCTGAGCCGTACGGAGCAGGCGATGGAGATGATCTCGGACCTCGATCGGCCAAACGTCAAGCTCATGTTCGACTGCTATCACATGCAGATCATGGAGGGCGACTTGACCCGCACGCTGGAGCGAAACCTTGCCAGCATCGGACATATCCAGATCGCCGGCGTTCCATCGCGCCAGGAACCTGACAGCGGTGAGCTCAACTATCGGTATCTGTTCCAAGCCCTCCAAGACCTTGGCTACGATGGCTTTATCGGCGCGGAGTATCGGCCAAAGGGGCGGGTTGAGGAGGGGCTTGGATGGCTAAAGAGTTTTCGCGATTGATTGAAGTCATCGCCGTCATCATGCCTGTGCGTTCAGAATGAGTATCGCCCGCCGCGAGATGGGCGATTGATGATGGACGGAGTAGTGAATGAGCGGTCGTTGGCTGATCCCAGCCTATCTTTGCCTGGTTTTCTTGCCACTTGCACTTGCTGCATTTTCCGGGCGGTCGCCAAGATCATTTCTTGATGAACTTGGAACCGGCGCCGGGATGATTGCCTTCTCCATCCTGCTTGCCGAGTTTCTCTTATCCGGACGCTTCCGGGCAATTTCGGGCGGGGTCGGCATGGACGTTACAATGCGCATGCACCAGTTGTTCGCCCGTTCGGCTCTGGCCTTCGTCATCGTTCACCCATTTCTATATTCCTCCCCATTCGGATGGGCGCTGCCGTTCGACCCGACGCGGGAACTGACGCTGGCTCAACCTGGCATCGCCTTGGCAGCGGGTGCGCTTGCCTGGGTTCTCCTGCCCGCCTTCGTACTGGTCTCCATAGCGCGTTCCGATCTGTTCAAGAGGTACGAGAACTGGCGCCTGGGCCATGGTCTGGGGGCCGCCCTGATAGCCGGAGCAAGCTGGTACCATGCAACAGAGGCCGGTCGATATTCAGCCGATCCGGCGGTCTACTGGTTCTGGACGGCCTCGCTGATCGTTGCATTGTTTTCGCTGGTCTCGGTCTACGTGGTCAGGCCGCTTTTCCAAAGCTTGCGCCCATGGCGGGTGACGACAGTTGAGAAGGTTGCAGACCGGACCTGGAGTGTCGAGCTTGCGCCGGAGGGGCACGACGGCATGACTTACAAGGCCGGGCAGTTTGTCTGGCTGAACATCGGTCACAGTGCGTTTTCGCTGGCTGAGAACCCGTTCTCGCTTGCTTCGGCACCGGCCGGAAAAGCAGGGCTAGGCTTCGTCATCAAGGAACTTGGCGACTTTACAAGTACCCTGGACCAGGTGGCAGAAGGGACGCGCGCCTATGTCGATGGTCCTTTCGGGCACTTGAGTATTGATGGCATCAATGCGCCGGGCATCGCTCTTGTTGCAGGCGGTGTCGGAATAGCCCCGATGTTGTCGATCCTGCGGCAGCTTCAGGCTGCCGGTGATCAGCGGCCCGTTTCACTTCTCTACGGGAACCGGCACGCGGGCCAGATCGTTGCAGAAGAAGAGTTGGAGCGCTGGGCGGAAACACCTGAGCATGAACTCGTTCATGTCCTGTCCGAGCCGGAAGAGAATTGGTCCGGCGAAACCGGATTGCTGTCGTCTGACCTGATCGAGCGCTACTACGGTCGGCCAGAAAGACGTGACTGGGTCTATGTGCTATGCGGTCCGCCGGACATGATGACGTCGGTCGAAGAGACACTTCTCGATCTTGGGGTCCCGGGCGATCACATCCTTTCGGAGAGGTTCAGCTATGACTGACCGTGTGGGAAAGCGGACGGAAACCCCGCTGACCAGGGACAGGCGACTGACCCGCGTCTGGTGGTGGCTCACCCTTGCTGCGGCAATTGCGGTCATAGGCTATGCATTGCGCGGCTTGCTTGACGCTTGAGCCTGTCAGGACTGTCTTCCTGGTCTTGCGCGGTTTGGAAAACCGTAAGAAACTCCTTATCTTACCCGTTGGTGCGAGACACTGGCGGGACACTGCAACAGAACCTGATCCTGCTTGATGTTTTCCTCCCTAGACTTGCTCTCCGCCAACGACACCCTCGGCATCCATGCGCCGTCCTACTATGCTGCAACGGCCACAAGGCAGACGGACCACCCATCCTTGCAAGGCGATGTGACGTGCGACGTCTGTATCATCGGCGGTGGCTACACTGGACTTTCAAGTGCGCTGCATCTTGCCAGGAAGGGCTATGACGTTGTTCTGCTCGAGGCGAACCGGATCGGATGGGGAGCGTCGGGTCGCAATGGCGGACAACTCGGGACCGGTCAGCGGGTGGACCAGGGTGTCCTGGAGAAGCGTCATGGCATGGACCACGCCAAGCTGCTTTGGGAACTGGGACTTGAATCCGTAGATGTCACTCTTGATCTGATCCGCCAGTACGGGATCGAGTGTGACTTCACACCGGGTGTGCTTCATGTCGATCACCGCCGGGACTACGTTCCGGAAACGAAGGAATATGTCGAGCATCTCCAGACGGCTTATGGCTATGAAAAGGTGCGTTTCATCGATCAGGATGAAGTGCGCCAGATGGTTGGAAGTCCGTCTTATTTCGGTGGATCTCTCGACATAGGATCAGGTCATGTGCATCCACTCAATCTCGCGCTGGGCATCGGAGCTGCGGCAGCGGAGAGTGGAGCGCGCATCTACGAGAAAACGAAGGTGCTCTCCTACGAGCCGGGTGCGGTCGTCACCGTCAGTACGGACGGCGGGACGGTGCGCGCGAAGCATCTCGTGCTCGGGTGCAACGGCTATCTCGGCAAGATCGACCGGACGACAGCTGCGCATGTGTTACCGATCAACAACTTCATCGTGGCGACCGAACCACTGTCGGATGCTGATGCCCGCGCCCTGATCCAGGACAATGTCGCCGTGGCGGACAGCAAGTTCGTCATCAACTACTTCCGTCTTTCGGCCGACAATCGCATGCTGTTTGGCGGTGGCGAGAACTACGGCTACCGCTTCCCGGACGACATCAAGTCATTTGTTCGCAAGCCGATGCTGGAAATCTACCCGCAGCTGAAGAACGTGCGGATCGACTATGGCTGGGGTGGGACGCTTGCCATCACCCCAAAGCGCATGCCGTATTTTGCACGGATCCACCCCAATGTCCTGAGTGCCTCCGGCTATTCCGGTCACGGTGTCGGTATGGCTGTCTTTGCGGGCAAGGTGCTTGCCGAGGCGATTGCCGGCAATGCCGAGCGGTTCGATGCGTTCGAGAAGATAAGGGTGCCGTCGTTCCCGGGTGGTGACAAGCTTCGCTACCCGCTGCTTGTGCTCGCCATGACCTGGTATTCCATGCGCGACAAGCTCGGGATCTGAGCCATGGGCCATGTCGGTGAGAACGAGGCGATTACAGTCGACAGCTATTGGGAGGCAAGTGTTGGCGAGATCAAGGAAGACCGCCAACTTGTAGGTAGCGCCCGTTTTGACGTCGCGGTCATCGGGGCCGGGTTCACCGGCCTGTCGGCAGCTCTGAAACTTGCCGAGGCGGGACTGTCGGTATGTGTCCTTGAGGCGAACCGGGTTGGTTGGGGCGCGTCGGGCCGAAAT
The DNA here is from genome assembly GCF_048261595.1 of Roseibium sp. Taxonomy (GTDB): domain Bacteria; phylum Pseudomonadota; class Alphaproteobacteria; order Rhizobiales; family Stappiaceae; genus Roseibium. The sequence goes on along the minus strand of NZ_JBLXFW010000002.1, from coordinate 237,259 downwards.
GGCGGCTTCTGCTGCTTCGGTGGCACCAAGCAGCCTGAAGCCGAGTTGATCCGCAAATTTGGTCTCGACGAAGCGAAGAGGTTCCTTGCCTACCAGATCGAGGCTATCGAGACCGTCGAAAAGCGTCTCTCTCACTGGGGGCTGGATGTCGATCGCCATTCCAATGGAGAGGTCTATCTCGCCCACAGGCCAAAGGATGCAGCCGGGTTTTCCGAAGAGGCGAAATTTCTGAACGACACGTTTGGTCTCGGCGTCCGGATCCTGACGCAGGGCGACATGCGCGAGCAAGGCCTCGGCGGTCCTGAATTTCATGGCGCCATGCATGTGCCCTATGGGTTTGCGCTGAACCCGATGAAATATGTCCTGGGGCTCGCGGAGGCGGTCCGCCGTGGCGGAGGACGGATCTATGCGCATACGCCTGTTTTATCCATGTCGAGATCAGGCGAAGACTGGCAGCTGACAACCCGTCATGGCGTTGTTTCCTGCCGGAAGGTCATTCTTGCGGGCAACGGCTATTCCCGTGAAGGCGCACCGGACTGGCTGAATGGCAGGCTGATGCCCGCCATGTCATCAGTCTTGGTGACCCGCCCGCTCTCCGATGACGAACTTGAAGAGCAAGGCTGGACCAGTGACCTAATGGCAGCGGACACACGGATCCTGCTGCACTATTTCCGCCTCATGCCGGACAGACGCTTCCTCTTCGGGACCCGCGGCGGAATCTTCGAAACTCTTGAAAGCCTGAAGGCGGTTCACAAGCGCGGACGCGCGGATTTCGAACGCATGTTCCCGGCATGGGCCCATGTGGAAAGTGAGTTTCGCTGGCACGGGCACGTCTGCCTTGCGCGGGATCTTTCCGCATATGTCGGACCGGTTCCGGACATGGATGGTGTCTATGCGTCCCTGGCCTATCACGGCAGCGGTATCGCCATGGCGTCGCTCAGCGGCGAGAAAGTCGCCGAGCTTGCCCTTGGAAAGATTGGTCCCGGTGACCTTCCCGCGGTGATTTCGAAGCCTCTCAGCAAGTTTCCCCTGCCGGGACTGCGCAAGTTCTACCTGCAGGGCGCTTACTGGTGGTACGGCCTCAAGGACCGCTGAGGCCTATTGCCCAGCTATAGTAGGCCGCGGCTGGCGAGGTTCTTCATCAGAGCCCCGATGCCGAACGTCCAGGGCGTCACCTTATCGGTACGGTCAACTCGGTTGATGAGCGCGCCGAGCTGCGGCGACGAGATTTCCACCCGATCGCCGATTTCGTGGGTAAAACCAAGGCCTGCGCCACGCCGGTCTTTTGTCGGAGCGAACATGGTTCCGAGGAACAGCATGACGCCATCGGGGTATTGGTGATTGGCGTTCAGCGTCTGGCTGGCCAGATCGGACGGCGAGCGGCTGATGCTCGACATGTGAGACACGCCGGACATTTCGAACCCGTCCTCGCCGGTCACCGACAAGGACACATCGAGGCTCGCGATTGTTTCCAGCGTGAAGTCGTGGTCGATCAGGCGGATGAACGGACCGAGGGCGCAGGCTGCGTTGTTGTCCTTGGCCTTGCCGAGCAGAAGCGCGGAGCGGCCCTCAACGTCACGCAGGTTGACGTCGTTGCCCAGCGTCGCTCCGACAATCTTGCCGTCCGAACGGATGGCAAGCACCACCTCCGGTTCCGGGTTGTTCCAGTCCGAGATCGGATGGATACCGACATCGGCCCCGCAGCCGATGCTGGACATGGGCGGAGCCTTGGTGAAGACCTCCGCGTCCGGGCCGATGCCGACTTCGAGATATTGTGACCAAAGTCCCATGTCCTGAAGCAGCTTCTTTACTTCGGCGGCCTTTTCAGAGCCTGCTTTGATGCCGCGCAGATTGGTGCCGATGACAGGCGCGAGGCGGCCACGGATTTCCTCGGCGCGCAGGGGATCGCCCTTTGCCTGCTCCTCGATAACCCGCTCCAGCATGCTGTCGGCAAATGTTACGCCCGCAGCCTTGACCGGCTGCAGGTCGCAAGGTGCCAGCAGGGCACCCGCGCTACCGTTCAGAAAATTGTCCAGACCGCCCAGCAGCGGGAATTCATCCACACGAGCAAACCGGTCATTCAAGTCGGCAAGTTCCAGCAAGGCAGACATCGTGGGAGCGACGGACGTGAGATCGCGAAGGTTTTCGCCGTCCACTAGGACCGGGCAGGGGCCTTGTCTGTCGTTGGACCACACCCGTCCGACCAGTCGCCCGGGCCTCTCCTTCGGCAAAATATCCCTTGCTGAAAGCTGCAGTGTCATCCCGTCTTTCCTCCCGTCGCGCTCAACTGGATCCTGGCGCATTTTGGGGTGACACTAAACACCATGAGGTGCGCTCATCAATATCCAATTGTGCAAGACTTCTTCGCCATTCGCGCGGCATGCAAGCAGAACGTCAGGTAGCTCGCTTCACGACTGCGACATTCATGTTCGCGCGTTTCACAAAGCCCAGCCGTTCATAGAGGCGAATGGCTCCCGTATTCGTCGAGAAAGCATGCAGAAACGGGGTGTCGCCGCGTTCGATGATCCGGCGGGCAACGTGGACGGAGAGCGACGCTGCGAACCCGCGGCCCTGAAAGTCCGGGTGTGTGCAAACCGCGCTGATCTCCGTCAGTCCAGGCATGGTCAGCCGCTCGCCGGTCATGGCGGCAAGGCGGCCATCGATCCTGATGCCCCAGTATTCGCCGAGCTCGATGGTGCGGGCCCTGAAGGGACCGGGCTTTGTCAGTTCCGCAAGTGCGATCATTTCCGGGATATCGCGAGTTCCAAGTCGTTCCGCCAGGTGCCCGGCCTTTGGCTCTGGAAGGTCCTTGCGGAGAACCAGTTGAACGCCGTCGGTCGCTTCCACTGTTTCCAGAGCATCGGGCAGCCGGATCGGTTCGGCCTGCAAGAAGACAAGCCTGTCTGTGTCGTCAGTCAAAAGCGCCGCCAGATCGTCGGAGCTCTGGGCTGTTCCATCCATCGCGCACGCGAATGGGGAGGTTTCGGGATGAAATCGCGCCGCTGCCCGGTTTTTGACGGCAAAGGCATTCATGCGGGACTCAAGAGCTGTCCAGATCGGACGATTCAACAAACTGTCCATGATGGGGTCCGGATATACAGTGGGGGGAAGTCAGCGCGCTTTGACACGAATGCGCACCCGCTTGTTCAAAGGGCGCTCGGCAAGTGCTCGCTCGATCTGCCCGAGCTGATCCAGGAGAGACCCAGACAGAGCCGAGCAAAGATCTGTCACGGCCGCCTCGACGGCTGGCCAGAGAACTTCTTTCAGCTGTCGCGTGACCCGTTCTCCTTCGTCTGTGAGGCGGACCCTGCTGATACGCTGATCCTTGTCGTCGCTGACAATCTCGACAAGGCCGGAACGCTTCATGTTGCCGATCATGCGGGTCACGCCCGGTTGGCTTTGCCCGAGTGCGTCAGCCAGTTCGCCAATCCGCATGGGGGCGTGGCGATCAAGAGCTGCGAGAACGGTGTTGTGCCCTGCTGGCATGTCGATGCCTGCCAGCCGCACCGACAGATCTAGGGTCTGCGCCTGTAGCCGCTCGCCAATCCGTTTGAAGCGGGTGCCAAGGGCCGTGTAACCCAGTCCTTCGACAACGTCCTGCACAGCATTCTCCAATTAATATATCCTGTTATATAACTTGTTATATTTATAGCTGCAATAGGTGCCGGATTGAATGGTCTCACCTGTGATGGCTAGGTCAGGCGGCCTGTTCGACCCTGTAGACGCACCGCCTGCCGCCGGAAAGGAGATGTTCGGTCCGGGTCAGCAGGACATCATTTCCGAGCACGCTTCGGAACAACTCCATTTCAGACCTGCAGAAACCCTGACAGGCTGTCGCTGCGGCGCAGATGGAGCAGTGGTTTTCGATCAGAAGGTAACTGCCCTCGACATCAGTCTCGGTGACGCTGGCCATGTATCCCTCGCGTGACCGGATTTCGGCAAGTGCCTGCAGTTTGTCCCGCAGATGCTCCTTGCCTTCCAGGGCCGAGGTATACGCGTTTCGGGTTGCTGCTTCGCGATGGGCGATCAACTGGTCGATGCCCTCCGGTCCGTAAAGGTCGCGAAGGCCGTCAAGCAAACTGACGATGAGGCCCGAATGATTGTCCGGAAACTGGGCGTGTCCACGCGAAGACAGACTCCAGAGCCGCTTTGGGCGTCCGACACCGCCCTTGATGTCCTCGAACTCGACCAGCCCGTCGGCTGCCAGGCTGTCGAGGTGCTGGCGTGCGGCAACGGCGGTGACCTTCTCGCGCTTGGCGAGGTCGGCCGCGGTCTGGGGGCCGGAGGTCTTCAGGGTGGTCAGCAGGCGAGTTTTCGTACGATCGGACATGATCACGTTCCTAGCATGGAATGCGATTTAAAAAAAGATTTTCCTTTTCATATTGCGCGTCTGATCCTGGTGGTGATAATAAAGAAAGAAAAAACTTTTCTAAAAGGAAGCGGCCATGTCTATCATTTCTCAATATCGCGCGCGACGCACCGTTTGGGTGCTGATATCTCTGCTCTTCGGATATGCCGTTCTGACTGTGAAAGCTTTTCGGAAACGGCGCTCGCTTTCGCGTATCCCCGACGACCTTCTTCATGATGTGATCCAGGACGAGGAGGTTTTTGAAAATGAGGTTGCGCGCCGTTTGCGGCTTCGGCACATGGAAGGCCTGCATCGCCGCTAGACCCCACAAGCTGGTTGGCTACATTGCAGGCTGGCGGGATGATGCAGGGGACCGAATGACCGGGCAGACGAAGCGGCAGAAGGACATGCGCAAGGCGCTGCGGGCAACGTTTCCCCGCATAGCCTTCGCCGATTCAGAGCAAGTCCTGCAAATGGGTCTCGCCGGCCACCTCAGGCATCTGCCAATTTCGATTGCCCTGTGGCAGGCCGCTACCAGTCACATTCGCCATGCTCATACCGACTATGATCTGCTTCTTGATGAGGGCTACGACAGGGAAGCGGCGCGATTTTTCGTCATGGAAGACATGAATCGTGTCCTGGAGGACTGGGGCTGCGCTCGGCGAATTGAGGCCGGGACGAGCGATGACGTCGACTGATACACATTTGTCTCATGCCGGGTCGTAAATCCATTGTTCCGGAATGAACGCAGTTACCCCGTCATCGGTGGCGATCTTCCCTGCTTTTTCGACGTAGCCGACAAGACCGCGCAGTCGCTTGGCCACCTTCGGAAACAGCAGGTCGAGACCTTCTCTTTCCGGAAAGTTCTCTGCAATAGCCCTTCCTGCAGCCCGGCACGGAGCGTTGTCCCCATCAACCCGGATGACTGCGCCGCTGTTAAAGACAAGACGCGTACGCGGCGGAATGAGCGAGAGATTGGTCAGTCCTGCCAGCAAGACGTTGGCACCCAGCCATTCGGGCTCTACCCGGTCGAGCTCCATGCGCTCTGCAACGACTGACAGTTCATCAGCGCACAAGATCGAGATTTGACGTTCGTTGCACATTTCAGTGCCGCGCGGGTACCAGGGTTCTCGTCCGCCGGAGCGTCTGGAAAAGCCGCCGTGGCGGTCTCCCGCTAGTCCGTCCAGAGCCAGATCCAGGCACTCCGTTCGCTGGGTGCGGAAATCGCTCTTGCGTGTGGTTTGAAACACGGCAACCACTTGTCCCGACAAACGGCGCCCGGGGGTAATTTCGAGGTCTGCAAGGGTTTCGGTCAAGTCGGAAGAAGTCATTTTCGGCGTCCGGTCGGCTGTCTGTTATCTCAGCCGTAACCCAGTTCATCGTCGCGCTCCAATGAAAAGGGCTTATTGGAACCATCAGTTTCGGTGGCCGGTTCAGGTTTCCACTTAACAAAATGTAAAATTGGTAGTGAACGTTCCATTATATGTGCAGGTTGCTCATCCTTTGAATATTAAATTCCTGATTGTGTCGAAGTATAAATACATGGACTGATGATGTCAGGGATTGTCGCGATGGAAGCCGATATCAGCGAGAATATCTTCGCCCGTCTGATCAATATTGCTGGTCGGCAGAGAATGCTGTCCCAGCGCATCGGTTTCATTATTTCGATGCTTCACAACACTTCCGAGCCCGGTCATGACATCGGAGATGATCTCTCGGCGCTCCTGAAGAATGCCGTGAATGATTTCACGCTGGGTTATGCCATCCTGTTGCAGGGCGACAAGGATCAAGGATTGCCGCAGTTCGCTTCAGCGCGTGTCGCAAATGTTCTTGATGGTCGGAGTGACGCAAATGGATCTGAAGCCAGCTCGGGGCGGGCGACGATTGATCGCTTCCTGCTCGAAACCGGTGCGGCTCTCGTCGATCTCACGAATGGGCGGAGGCGAGGTGGGCAGCAAATGTCCGATTACTCGGCTTTCGTCCTTGGCCCGGTGCTCCAGACCCTGCAGAAAATCGTCGAGGCGCTTGAGGCTGATTTCGAAGATGAGATGCTCGCACGAAGGACGCGGCGCTCGGCGGATGTGGAATTGGTCAAGATGGCCGCCGGCGAGATCCAGAAGGCATCGAAGTTCTCCCGTATGATTGCGCTGAACGCCAAGATTTCGGCCAATCGTGCCGGGCCACATGGCTTGGAGTTCGGCGCCCTGACGGAAGAGATCAAGAAGATCTCCAACAACATCACCGAGAGCTCGCAGGAAATCATGCGGCATCTGGATCACGTTTGACGGCCGTGTTCCAGTTCCTTCATTTCACAATCCCATAGGGCCATCGTCCAACTCTCTGCGGGGATCACATAGGATCCAGTTGGGAGTGAGACAGATATGGCGATCACGATCGATCTTGTGAACTGTACGGGCCTGGAAAGCTCTGTCGCGACAACCTGGGTCTCAGGCTGGATCAACGCCGGAGGCGAAAGTTTCCAGATCCTCCAGCATGACGGGACGTTTGCGAACCCTCCGGCGTCCGGTGCCTCGGTACCCTTTCATGACATCGCAAGCATACCGAATGTGAAACTCGACGTGGCGACGAACGGCAACGACCGGCTTATGTTCTGCGTGTCAAAGACGCGTCCGAACGCCTTGTCCATTGCAGGGCAGGCGCCTGTTGCCTTCACCCAATATCCGACGACGGTTGTTCCGGGCGTCGCCGCGCCGGGGCCTTTCGACATCTTCGAATTCGGCATGGATGCGCAGTTCAATCTGAGTGCGGTCAGCGGCTTCGGGCTCAATCTGGAGTTCTCGGGGGAGCATGCCAATGGCGATGGCTGGCAATTCGGAGTGCGCAGCGGTGTCAGCCGCCAGCAGATCGGCGCTGCCTTTGAAAAATTCATAGCGAACGAAACAGTTGCCCTGCCGTCGGCCGCCGCCTTTTCGGAGCTGCTCTTTGACGGCGCAATTGCCGCCGGGGGGTATGTGCCGCCTTTGGTCGGCGGCCAGTATTTCGGCCTGTGCGATCCAAACGACATGCTGGCGGCACTGACGGAAAACTACACGGCGCCCACCGCGGACCCACTCGCAAATTTCTGGGACGAAACACTGCGGGCATTTTTCCGGGAGGGCAACAGGCTGAGCATCAATCTTGGCTCGGCAAGTGTTCCGAATATCTATGAGGGCATGTCCGGCCCCGCGTCCAATCCACGGACCGGGGTTGCCTCTCTGGCCTACTCGCTGAGCAACGGCACGAATACCTATCGGTTCTTCCTGCCACTGGCCGCAAGCGGTGACGCCGCTCCGGGACTGACGGGCGCGCAGTACGTCTTCCAGCAGGCCTTCGGTGACTTGACCCCTGCCGGGAGCAGCGGTGATGCGGGCCTCTTGCAGGATTGCATCTGGGAGGCGCTTTGCCGGGGCGTGGCGCAGGATGGTGTCATCTCTGCTGCCGATCCGATCGCGGCATCACCCGGCTATAGCACAGGCGCCTGGAACGATCCTGTTGCATGGTATGCCGCGGGCCGGCCGTGTCACCTTTACGCGAAGTTCCTCCATTGCAGCGACGTCGACGGCAAGGACTCCCGGCTGAGCGGCAAGGATCCGATCTTTTATGGCGGGGCGGCCTATGGCTTCAGCATGGACGAAAACCCCGTCGGGCCCTACAGCGGTCCGGATGTGCCCTCCAAGACGCCGCAGACCATCAGCGCGGGCACGGTGACCGTAACAGTCGGCGCGTGGACGTGAGGCAAAGCCGGAGACCGCGGGGCCTTTAGGCCTCTTCGAACAGACCGGTCGGGAAGCCGTCCAGGCTGACCACATTCTTCTCCCGCTGGTAGGCTTCCAGTTCCTCGGGGGTCTTTGCGGACGCCCAGCGGTTGAGCGAGTCGCGTTCGCCCTTGAAGTCGAACAGCGGTACGCCAAAGCCGCAAGAGGTCTGCACCAGATCGACGTCGATCATCACCATCTGGCGGGCGCCGGGCAGGTCTTCGCCTCCAAATGTGTCCGCCAGCAAGGCCGCATATTCGTCACTGTCGCGCCGGATAATCCGGCCAGTTCCGTAAAGCCTCAGGATCTGCGGCGGTCCCTCGACGGCGCAGAACATGATGGTGATCCGGTCGCTGAGCTTCAGGTGGGCGGCGGCTTCGTTGCTCGACCCGGTCTGGTCGAGATAGACGGCGCGGTTCGGGCTGAGCACCTTGAAAGCCGTGGCGGGACGCGGAGAGACGTTTACCCGTCCGGTCGGTGCGGCGGTGGCCGAAAAGAAGATATGCTGGCGGGAAATGAAGTCCGCGATGCGGTCGTCGATGTCCGGAAACTGCTTGGCCAAGGAAAGGCTCCGCTTCGATCCTGAGAATGATCGGTGGAGAGTGTCGCCGGATCTCGCCGCGCGCAAGTGCGGCCAATGAAAAAAGGCGGATCGAGTGCCCCGCCTTTTTTAGTCTCTGGAACCCAAGAAGCGCTTAGCGCGTCATATTACCGGGTCAGCGGCTTGTACTTGATGCGGCGCGGGTCGGCGGCATGGGCGCCGAGGCGGCGGACCTTGTCCTTCTCGTAGTCCTCGAAGTTGCCTTCGAACCATTCCACGTGGCTGTCGCCTTCGAAGGCGAGCATGTGCGTGGCAAGGCGGTCGAGGAACATACGATCGTGCGAGATGACCACGGCGCAACCGGCGTAGTTTTCAAGCGCGTCTTCAAGGGCTGCCAGCGTCTCGGTGTCGAGGTCATTGGTCGGCTCATCGAGGAGCAGCACGTTCGCGCCCTGCTTCAGAACCTTCGCGAGGTGCACGCGGTTGCGCTGACCACCGGAGAGGTCGCCCACCTTTGCCTGCTGAGCCGGGCCCTTGAAGTTGAAGGACGAGCAGTAGGCGCGGGAGTTGATTTCCTTGTCGTCGAGGTAGATGACCTCGGCGCCGCCGGAGATTTCTTCCCAGACGTTGTTGTTCGGGTTGAGTGCGTCGCGGGACTGGTCGACGTAGCCGAGGCGCACGCTTTCGCCGACGATGACTTCACCGCTGTCCGGCTTTTCCTGGCCTGTAAGCATCTTGAAGAGGGTCGATTTACCCGCGCCGTTCGGACCGATCACGCCAACGATGCCACCGCGCGGCAGCTTGAAGGAGAGATCGTCGATCAGGAGGCGGTCGCCGAAGCCCTTGGAGACGTTCTTGACCTCGATGACGTTGGCGCCGAGACGCTCGCCGACCGGGATCATGATCTGCTCGATGGACGGCATACGCTCTTCCTGTGCGGAAAGCAGGTCCTCGAACGCCCGGATACGAGCCTTGGACTTGGTCTGGCGGCCCTTCGGCGACATGCCCATCCACTGGCGCTCGCGCTCGATCGCCTTGGAGCGGGCCATGTTCTCGCGGCCTTCCTGCTCCATGCGCTTGGACTTCTTCTCCAGGTAAGCGGAGTAGTTGCCCTCGTATGGGATGCCCTGACCGCGGTCGAGTTCCAGGATCCAGCCGGTGACATTGTCCAGGAAGTAGCGGTCGTGGGTGATGATCAGGACGGAGCCCTTGAACTCGCGCAGGTGGCGTTCCAGCCAGTGTACGGTCTCGGCGTCCAGGTGGTTGGTCGGCTCATCGAGCAGCAGCAGGTCCGGCTCGGACAGGAGCAGCTTGCAGAGCGCGACGCGGCGGCGCTCACCACCGGAAAGGTTGTCAACGGCGGCGTCTTCCGGCGGGCAGCGCAGGGCTTCCATCGCCATGTCGACCTTGCTTTCAAGGTTCCACAGGTCTTCCGCGTCGATGATGTCCTGGAGCTTCGCGCCTTCGTCGGCGGTCTCGTCGGAGTAGTTCATCATCAGTTCGTTGTAACGGTCAACGATCGCCTGCTTGTGGGCGACGCCTTCCATCACGTTTTCCTTGACCGTCTTGGTCGGGTCGAGCTGCGGTTCCTGCGGCAGGTAGCCGACCTTGGCGCCTTCGGCAGCCCATGCTTCGCCGGTGTACTCCTTGTCGAGGCCGGCCATGATCTTCAGAAGGGTCGACTTACCGGCGCCGTTCGGGCCCAGGATACCGATCTTGGCGTCCGGGTAGAACGACAGGTGAATGTTGTCGAGAACCTTCTTGCCGTTATAGGCCTTCGACAGGCCGTGCATGTGATAGATGAACTGGCGCGCCATGGGGCTCCGCTTCTCCGCAAGTTGGAATTGTCGGGATGTAAGAAATCTGCGGCGTCTTTTAAGGGAAGATGACGCTCGGGGCAATGGTGGAGTGGCGAAACTTGCGCCGTTCCGCGGGTTTTCAGAACTTCTCGACCAGCGAGCGCAGTGTCGTCAGCAGGGCCTCGAAATCCTGCTTCCTTGGTGACGACTTGCGCCAAACGAGGCCGACAGTGCGGGCCGGCTGGGGATCCTCGAAGCGCTGGAGGGCGACGCGGTCGTCTCGGACTTCTGCTTCGGCGCAGATTTCCGGAAGCAGCGTCACGCCATACCCGGCGGCGACCATCTGCATGACGGTGGCCAGTGACGTGGCGCCGAGGGTGTTCTTGCCCGGTGCGGGAAGATTCTGGCAGTAGTTCAGGGCCTGGTCGCGCAGGCAGTGGCCTTCCTCCAGCAGCAGCATGTTTTCCGTGTCGAGGTCCGTTGCCCTGATCCGCTTGTCCCGGTCGATCTCGGGACAGGACTGGCGGGCCAGCAGGAAGCGGTCGGTGAAGAGGGCCTCGCTGGTCAGGGCGGGATCGTGAACCGGCAGGGCGATGATGATCGCGTCCAGATCGCCGGCGAGCAGCTCGCGCGTCATTGGCTCGGTCAGCGTCTCGCGGATGGTCAGCTTCAGATCCGGATGCGAGCTGGTCAGCGTCGGCAGGATGCGAGGCAGGAGATAGGGTGCAATCGAGGGAATGATCCCGAGCCTCAGCGGGCCCGCGAGCGGGCTCGACATCTGCTGGGCATAGTCCAACAGATCGCGGACATCGGTCAGGATCTTGCGGGCCCGGTTGACGACTTCCTTGCCCTCCCGGGTCAGGCGGACGGAATTCGGCTGACGTTCGACCAGCTTGACGCCGAGTTCGGCCTCCAGCTCCTTGATCTGCATGGAGAGCGCGGGCTGGGAAACGGAGACAGCATCTGCCGCCCTGCGGAAATGCAGGTGCGTTGCAAGCGCTTCCAAATAACGTAACTGACGCAATGAGATCATGAGTGATTAGATATTCTTATTGTCGGTGCGAATCAATACTATCGCCGCTGATCGGAACCATCTCTTTTTCCAGTCGTCTTCTCAAAGAGGCAACGCGACAGGAAAGGAGATCAGCATGAGTGACAAGCCGATTTTGACGACCACGGCCGGGGCTCCCTGGCCGAACAATCAAGATTCCGTGTCGGCGGGCGAGCGGGGTCCGCTGCTGCTCCAGGACTATCAGCTTCTGGAAAAGCTCGCACACCAGAACCGTGAGCGCATTCCCGAGCGCACCGTCCACGCAAAGGGATGGGGAGCGCATGGTGTCCTGAAGATTACCGGTGACATTTCCCGATATACCAAGGCGAAGGCGCTGCAGCCTGGCGCCGAAACGCCCATGCTGGCGCGTTTTTCAACTGTTGCGGGCGAGGCAGGGGCTGCCGATCACGAACGTGACGTTCGCGGTTTCGCCCTGAAATTCTACACCGAAGACGGCAATTGGGACCTGGTCGGCAACAATACGCCGGTTTTCTTCATCCGCGACGGTTACAAGTTTCCCGATTTCATCCATACCCAGAAGCGCCATCCGAAGACCAACATGCGCTCGCCGACTGCAATGTGGGACTTCTGGTCGCTGTCTCCGGAAAGCATCCACCAGGTGACGATCCTGATGTCCGACCGCGGTCTGCCGATCTCGCCGATGCATATGAACGGTTATGGCTCACACACCTATTCGCTCTGGAACGATGAGGGCGAGCGGTACTGGGTGAAGTTCCACTTCAAGACGGAGCAGGGCAACAAGACCTATACCAACGAGGAAGCCGAGAAGATTGTCGGCAGGACTCGTGAGGGCTATCAGGAGCAGTTGTTCAACGCGATTGAAGACGGTGATTTCCCGCGTTGGAAGTTTCAGATCCAGATCATGGCCGAGAAGGATGCGGAAAACTGCCCGTTCAATCCGTTCGACCTGACCAAGGTCTGGCCGCATGCTGATTTTCCGCCGATCGACGTCGGTCACTTCGAGCTGAACCGGAACCCGGAAAACTATTTCGCCGAGATCGAAAACGCGGCCTTCTCACCGTCGAACATCGTACCCGGGATCTCCTGGTCGCCGGACAAGATGCTGCAGGCGCGGATCTTCTCCTATGCGGATGCGCATCGATACCGGCTGGGAACCCACTATGATCAGATCCCGGTGAATCGTCCGCGCTGTCCTGTCCATCACTACCACAAGGACGGCGAAATGAACGTTTATGGCGGCGTGAAGACGGGCAATCCGAACGCCTATTACGAGCCGAACTCGTTCAACGGTCCGGTCGAGCAGCGCGATGCACAGGAGCCGCCGCTTCGGATCTCGGGCGATGCGACGCGCTATGACCACCGCGACGGCTATGACGATTACTCTCAACCGCGGGCACTTTATGAAAGGGTGCTGAACGCTGATGAGCGCGACAGGCTGCATGGAAACATGGGCGGCGCACTGGTGGGTGTCCCCACGGAGATCGTCGAGCGCTGGCTTGGCCATCTGAAGCAGGTTCACCCAGACTATGAGGCCGGCGTGAGAGCGAAATGGGAAGAGAAATCCCGTGAGGCTGGCTATGATCCGAACGGACTGCCGATCACCGGTGACACGCCTCATGAAGCCGGAGGGGAAGATCCGCATACCCCCACCATCGCAGCCGAATAGGGCTGAACAACTCGAAAGCCGGGGCAGTCACGCGCGCCCCGGCTTTTCTGCAAGCTCCCTGTCTCCGGCTCCTTGAATGCCATCCACGCCAGTTTTATTGGCGGAGGGAGTACGATAATTTTTTCTTATCGTAATTTAGAATCAATACAATTGGACCTGATGGACTTCCGTACCTATGTTCACCGCAGTTCGCAGGGATATCAGCCCTCCGGGCCCGTGATTTGCTGAGATTTTTGCCGTCGGACGATTCGTGCGACGGCTCGAATAACGGAACATCACGAACAGCCGAGACGGCCAGGTTTCCGCAGCTATCAGCTCAGGGAAAGTGTGGCGGCTGCCGGGTTCATCATTTTGCCAAGTGGAACGGGCAAAGACGATGGCGACAGGACGGGCGACAGGATGCTGACGGAATTCCGTCGGCATTGGACGGAGGGTCGAAACGGGATGCGGTCGCAGACAGCACCCGCAACGTTCTGAGGGGCCTTTGGGTCTCTCACATCAATAAAACGAGGACAGCGGAGAGTAAAATGGACGCTAAGGTGGAAAAGACGGGCGGTTGCCCGGTCATGCACGGTGGCAACACCGAATCCGGCGCATCGGTCATGGACTGGTGGCCGAAGTCCCTGAACCTGGACATCCTCCATCAGCACGACACGAAGACCAACCCGCTGGGCAAGGACTTCAACTATCGCGACGAGCTCAAGAAGCTTGACGTCGAAGCGCTGAAAAAAGACATGCATGCGCTGATGACCGAAAGCCAGGACTGGTGGCCGGCTGACTACGGTCACTACGGCGGTCTGATGATCCGCCTTGCATGGCATTCCGCTGGCTCCTACCGCCTGGCCGACGGCCGCGGCGGCGGCGGCACCGGCAACATCCGCTTTGCTCCGCTGAACTCCTGGCCGGACAACGGCAACCTCGATAAGGCGCGCCGTCTGCTGTGGCCGCTGAAGAAGAAGTACGGCAACGCGGTTTCCTGGGCCGACCTCATTCTTCTCGCCGGCACCATCGCTTACGAATCCATGGGTCTGAAGACCTTCGGCTTCGGCTTTGGCCGCGAAGACATCTGGGGTCCGGAGACTGACGTCTACTGGGGCGCAGAAAAGGAATGGCTGGCTCCGTCCGACGAACGCTATGAAGACGTCGGCAAGCCGGACACGATGGAAAACCCGCTCGCTGCCGTCCAGATGGGCCTCATCTACGTGAACCCGGAAGGCGTGAACGGTCAGTCCGACCCGCTCAAGACCGCCGCCCAGGTGCGTGAGACCTTCGCCCGCATGGCGATGAACGACGAAGAAACCGCAGCGCTGACCGCTGGCGGCCACACCGTCGGCAAGGCGCATGGCAATGGCGATGCAGGCGCTCTTGGTGCCGAGCCGGAAGGCGCGGAAATCGAGAACCAGGGCTTTGGCTGGATCAATCCGAACATGGGCGGCAAGGCGGCCAACTCCGTCACCTCCGGTATCGAAGGCGCCTGGACAACCAACCCGACGAAGTTCGACATGGGCTACTTCGAGCTGCTGTTCGGCTACGAATGGGAGCTGACCAAGAGCCCGGCAGGTGCAAGCCAGTGGCAGCCGGTCGGCATCAAGGAAGAGCACATGCCGGTCGATGCGACCGACCCGTCTGTTCGCCGTATGCCGATGATGACCGATGCGGACATGGCCATGAAAGTGGACCCGGCCTATCGCGCCATCTGTGAAAAGTTCATGGCCGATCCGGAGTACTTCAAGGACACCTTCGCTCGTGCATGGTTCAAGCTTACCCACCGCGACATGGGCCCGAAGGCTTGCTACCTCGGCCCGGACGTTCCGCAGGAAGAGCTGATCTGGATGGATCCGGTTCCGGCCGGCGCAACCAACTACGACGTTGGCGCCATCAAGTCCAAGATCGCAGCTTCCGGCCTGTCCATCTCCGAGCTGGTTTCGACCGCATGGGACAGCGCCCGCACCTACCGTCAGTCCGACAAGCGTGGCGGCGCCAATGGAGCACGTATCCGTCTCGCACCGCAGAAGGACTGGGAAGGCAACGAGCCGGCACGTCTTGCCAAGGTGCTCGGTGTACTTGAGCCGATCGCTGCCGAGTACGGCGCAAGCGTTGCAGATGTCATCGTTCTGGCCGGTAACGTCGGCATCGAGAAGGCTGCAAAGGCGGCTGGCTTCGACGTCTCCGTTCCGTTCGCTCCGGGCCGTGGCGACGCAACCGACGCCCAGACCGATGCTCCGAGCTTCGACGTTCTGGAGCCGATCCACGACGGTTACCGCAACTGGGTCAAGGCCGACTACGTTGTCAGCCCGGAAGAGCTGATGCTCGACCGCACCCAGCTGATGGGCCTGACTGCATCCGAAATGACCGTACTGGTCGGCGGCATGCGCGTTCTTGGCACCAACCATGGCGGCACCAAGCATGGCGTCTTCACCGACCGCGAAGGCGCGCTGACCACGGACTTCTTCGTCAACCTGACGGATATGGCCAACAAGTGGGTTCCGACCGGCAAGAACAGCTATGAATTGCAGGATCGCAAGTCCGGCGCCACCAAGTGGTCCGCGACACGCATGGATCTGGTGTTCGGTTCGAACTCCATCCTGCGCGCGATTGCTGAAGTCTACGCTCAGGACGATGCCAAGGAGAAGTTCGTCAAGGACTTTGTGGCGGCCTGGACCAAGGTCATGAACGCCGACCGTTTCGACCTGGCGTAACGCAGATGCTGGTCCCGTTGCTTTTTATGCGGCGGGGCCACGCAGCATCCGGTCGCGTTCGGATGACACATTTCATGTCGTACTGGATCCCGGGAATCCTCCCATCACCTTCCGGGCGCCTGCGGCATGACTTCCTCCCGTCATTCTGAACCGAACCGGTGCCTTGGGGGCAGCCTTTAGGGGTTGCCCCTTTTTATTTGTCTCACAGGTCGATTGATCGCCGTTCGGGATGAGTGCGCCTGCCGTGCCATCCGACAGTTGCGTCCGGGACCGAATCATTCGCTGGAAAATAGGGCTTGATGTCGATCAGAGGCGTGCCATTGAGGCAGTCGAGCCCGCGGACAGTGAGGGTAGCTCCATCGACCGAGATCAGTTTGACGACAGAAAGCGAGACCGGGTTGGGTCGCACCGGCGTGCGCAAGGCAAAGCAGCCGTGCGTCGTGCTGTCGAATGCGGGTGCCTGGACGACAAGATCCCGTCGTGCCTCATGCATCCAATAGAGGATGATCAGGTGCGAGCAGCTCTCGACCGACTTCAGTCCTTCAGCAAAGCGCCCGTCGACATGGATCGTGCAAATTTCGTTTGACCTTCCGCCGCTGCGTGGACACGCATGCCGGTCGTCCCAGGGTGTTTCGATGCTGCCGATGTATACGAGCCCCGCGTCGGGAGGGAGTAAACCCGGATCTTCCGTTAGGACAATTTCGCCTGGCCGTGAATTATCAGTCATTTCGGGGCGGACCTTTTCGATCAATGGCAAAGCCTGACTTAGAACGGTTCGGTTAGGTGGAAAACCACAGCTGATTTAGACGGATTATTTTCGCACCAATAGCCGACGGAAGTCTCCTGCCGGCACTCGATTTTACCGCGTTCTCAGTGAGTTGGGCTCTTCCCAGCCAATACGCCTCAAATTGCATGCAAATTTTACGAAAAGACGCATTTATTCCTCCCTTTTCCGTTTTAACGTTCTTTAAGGGTGCGGGGCATTCTCGGAGGTCAAGCAGTCCTCGTGCAGGTATTGAAAATGGCTGAAGCGTTGAAAACCGAACTTGTCAATTTCCGCGAACTGGATGCGACCGCAGACAGCAAGCGGTGCGCCGAGTTGGCTCGGCATGTCGCGACGCTATTTGCATTCACTTCTGACCGATGTTCCGTCGAGCAGGTCGACACCTACGACAGCGTGCTTTTGAGGCTTGTCGGGATGGTCGAGATCGAAGTGCGCAAGTTCATTGCCGAGAAAATGGCAGACCTTCGCCGCGGACCGGAGCAGACCGTTCGGCGTCTGGCCAAGGACTGTATTGAAGTCGCAGAGCCGGTCCTGCGCAAATCGACGGTTCTGCGAGAAGCGGACTTGGTTCGGATTGCCGATGAGATGGGCGATGGCCATCGTTGCGCAATCGCAAGGCGCGAAGTCATTTCCGAGTCGGTGACCGACCTGCTTGTCGAGCGAGGTAGCCTCGTTGTGAAACGTCTCGTCGCCGCCAATGCGGGCGCTGCGGTGTCGGATGCGGCCATGCTGAGCCTTATCAGTGATGCCGGCTCTGATGCCACCATGCAGATGAGCCTCAGCGAGCGCGCGGATCTCGCCGAACACCACATCGGTCAGCTCGTCAAAGTGGCGAGCGCAGAGGTGCGGCGGAAGCTGATCGCGCGGGGCGAAAGTGACGACGTATCACGTCTCGCGGAAGCTGCAGATATTGCAGCCCAGCGGATGACGAATGAATTCTGGCTCGGCCGCTATGACTTCGAGACCGCACGCAATCGAATTCTGCTCCTAGCGCAAAGGGGGATGGTGAACGAAGCCGCGCTTCGCAGATTTGCTTCTGAGGACCGGTTTGCAGAGGCCGTTGCCGCATTTGCGTGGCTGGTTCGTTGCGGCGTGGAGGAAACAAGCCACTGGATGGTCCGCGTTGACCCGGAACCGTTCCTGATCATCGCAAAGGCAAGCGGGCTGTCGTCAATCACGGTCAGCAGTCTGCTTTCGATCGGCCCGTGGAGGCATCGCCTGTCCAGTGACCAGCGGTCCCAAGCGATGACGAAATTCAATTCGATGTCTGTGGGCGAGGCGAAGCGTCGAATGGCCCACTGGAGCAATGTTGTCTTGAACTAGGACGCCCCAGTCTTAAGAGCTTTTACCAATAGAAAACGGCGATCCGCCTTTGCGGGTCGCCGTTTTCTATTGTCTTTGCGCGACCAATTTGAAACCTTGGACCTGTTCGATTTCGTGAGCCTTGGAGACCTGATGAGCAGCACGTCTTTTTCCATCGGCAGCCGCAGTATTCTTGTTCGATCCGTAGCAGTCTATGCGCTCGTACTGATCGCGTTGCTTTTTTCCGATGCTCGAAATGCAGCGGTTGCCCAAGGGATCAAGGGGCTGTTTGGACACGCGACCTCGGTCGAGCAAGGCGTTGCCCAGTCTGCTTCCGAGACGGCAGGATCGGATGACGCGGTAGTTTCGGACGAAGCGGGCGCGGTCGATCAATATGCTCAACGGGCAGCGCTTGCGCGCGATGCTTTTCTCGGAATTGTTCGAAGTGCACCGGAATTGCCGGCGATGATAGTCGCGACACTTTCGGCGGATAGTGAGCGTCAGGGCGTTTACTGGATTGGACAAGTGTTTTTGGTGGCCGCCATTTCCATAGCGGTCGGGCTTGCCGCTCAACGACTTGTTTCGAACTGGGGAAGGGCCCAGTTCACACATCTCTATCGCGAAGATGTACTGCGCCGGTCGGACAAGATTTCCTATCTTTTCTTCCGCGCACTCGTGATGATCGCCGGGCTGGTCGTATTTGCCCTTGTTTCCGGCCTCCTGCTTCTGTTTCTCAACAAGGGAGGCGAGGCAGCGCACAAGACCGGGGTTGGCCTCCTATCCGTCACGACGCTCTTTCTGTTTCTGAGAATTGTCTTCCTGAACCTTCTGGCGCCGGATAACTCCGCGCACCGCCTCGTCGACCTGTCAGACGCCAATGCGCGTGGCCTTTACAGAAGCCTCATGACGGGGGCTTTGCTCGCGGCAATCGTCTTTGCCGCGATGCGGTGGATGGATCGTCTGGGACTACCGGAAGAGCCTTTGAAGCTCATGACGATCGGTGCGGCGTTTCTCTCCGCATTGATCCTCTCCAGTATCGCCCTGTCTTATCGCCACGTGATTGGCGACCTCATTCGCGGAGAGGGTGGTGCCAACACCCCCATCTGGCGGCGGTTCCTGGCCAAATCCTGGCACCTGATTGCTGTCCTTTACTTTCTCGTTGCGTGGGGCATATCGTCGGTTCGTGTGTTGCTGGATCTGCCGGATGCGACCGGACTTGTCGTCGCCCCGCTTGAGGTTCTGCTAATTGCCGTCGTCGCTTACGGTATCTTTGTCCTCATCATCGACAAGATGCTCTTGCCCCCGTTGGATACGCCACAGGCTCAGGCTTCGATTGCCGAGGAAATCGTACGTGCCGAGGTCGCGGAAGGGGATGAAGGCGATGCTGAGGGGGCTGCCGCCCAGGTCCACGCAGAAGCCGCCGAGCGCGAGGCGCAGCGGTCACCCTTCAGAGATCTGCTCGATCACGGCGCGTCGATCATCGTGATGTTCGGCGCATTTGCCCTGCTCGCCCGGACTTGGGGCGCGCCCCTGACGGACGATGCATCCGTTGTCGGCAGTCTGACCGAAATCCTGCTCGTCATCTTTCTCGGATACATGGCCTATCGGGCTGTAGAGCTTGCCATCGAGCGCCAGCTGGCAAAGGAAGGTCCGGCGGAAAAGGACGAAGAAGCGGAAGTCGGCGGTACCGGGGAAAGCCGCATCTCGACCCTGCTGCCGATCTTTCGGAATTTCCTCCTGATCACCATCGTGGTCATTGCGGCCATGGTGGTGCTGTCAGAACTGGGCGTGAACATCGGACCGCTCTTTGCCGGTGCCGGTGTCGTTGGTTTGGCCGTCGGTTTTGGCGCACAGACCCTGATCCGAGACATATTCTCCGGTGCATTTTACCTCATCGATGACGCCTTCAGAAAAGGCGAATACATCGACATCGGCAGTGCAAAGGGTGTTGTGGAGAAGATCTCGATCCGATCCATGCAGCTTCGTCACCACCGCGGCGCGCTGACAACCGTGCCGTTCGGTGAAATCCAGCACGTGGAGAACTACTCCCGCGACTGGGCCATGATGAAGCTCGCCTTCCGCGTCACCTATGACACTGATGTTGAGAAGATGCGCAAGATCATCAAGAAATTCGGTCAGGAGCTCCTCGCGGACGAATATTATGGTCCGATGTTCCTTCAGCCGCTGAAGTCCCAGGGCATACTGGCGATGGAAGACTCCGCCATGATCGCGCGGGTGAAATTCATGACCAAGCCGGGCAAGCAATTCGAGCTACGCAAGGTCGTTTATGCCGGTCTGCAGGACCTGTTTGAGCAAAACGGTATCAAGTTCGCGCACAAACAGGTGACGGTC
Source organism: Roseibium sp. (assembly GCF_048261595.1). Classification (GTDB taxonomy): domain Bacteria; phylum Pseudomonadota; class Alphaproteobacteria; order Rhizobiales; family Stappiaceae; genus Roseibium. Next base: position 216,980 of record NZ_JBLXFW010000002.1, on the reverse strand, counting down.
CGGGTTGCATCAGACGATGTCGAGGGAAGCGCCAACGGCGACCCGGACCTCGCCAGAAAGGCAGCCGCCGGTGCCGCAGCCGCAGGCTTGATCGGCGGAGAAGCAGATGGCGAGGGCGGTGGAGACAACAACACGTAGCGTGAGCGCAAATTGGCACCAACGCAGTCCCAGAACTCGGCTTCCCGTCTTCTCCGATATGAAGGTTTTCGGGTAACTGTCGTTCCTGGGTTGATTGCGCTCTAGGACGTCTGGACTTGCCCGAAGGGGCCAATTTGTGTTTTGCGGTGCATCCCATGTCGCTGACTGCAGAAGTGTTTTTGGGCGGGTTGATCTAGCAACAGGAGGCTTTGGAGAGCCAGATGCGTTTAGGGTTCGATGCGGCGGGAATGAACGAGCGTGGTATGTGCGTAAATCTGCACGATACGGCCGTTGGAGCACAGGAAATCCTGGGGCATGACGTTTGTGTTTTCTACGACGCGGATTCAAGTAACCCGAACGTCGTCAAGAAATTTTCAAAGAACCTTCGCCTTGTTCCCTACTCAGGTCAGGCAGACCTTCTCAGAGTATCGGAGAAAGAGAAGCTTGATTTTTGCTATCGCACCAACGCTGGAAGCAACGATGGCGTTGGAGTGAATGCCAATAGAGTTGGAATTCATGCGGTGTTCCGACATTTCGAACCGCACGGGGATGTCTACGCATACATCTCCGAATGGCTTGCGGATTGGATGAGCGGAGGAGCAGCCCCGCATGTCCCCTACATAGTCCAGTTACCTGAACCAACGGGCGACTTGCGGTCTCGATTGAATATTCCTGCCGATGCCTTCGTTGTCGGACGCTACGGCGGTTACGACCAATTTAATATAGAGTTCGCCCAAAAAGGCATTGCAGAGGCTCTTGCGAAGCGTAGCAATCTTCATTTCATCTTTGTCAACACACAGCCTTTCATTGAGCATGAGCGGGTCCACTATCTGCCAACGATCGTGGCGCCCCAGGAAAAGTCGAACTTTATTGCTACCTGTGATGCAGGAATTAATGCAAAGAAGATCGGCGAAAGCTTCGGTTTGGCGACAGCAGAGTTTTTACTGCTCGGACGCCCGGTTTTCAGCTGGGCGGGCGGAATGGATCAGAATCACGTTGTGATGACCCCCAAGCGTCAATGGCTCTACACTACGAAAAGCAGCCTCGTTCGACTGCTTGGCGAATATGAGAGCAATGCCATCGATGCTGAACTCGCCAAGCTGGCGGTAGCGAAGTTTTCTCCGGATGCGGTGATGAAGACCTTCGACAAGGTTTTTCTGCAAGGAGATATTCGCGCACAAGACTTGTCCTTGGCTCCCGGATTTGAGCTGAAGCGGTCGATCCAACAAAAGCTGTTGCGAGCCAAATTCCGGTTCTGGAAACTCACCTGACGCCTTGGGGGAGAGGCCGTTGCCAACTTCCTCTTCCGGGTGGCGCGAGCTGTTCCACCTTTGCTGCTTTTAGTCGCGAGCTTAGGCTTCGATCGAAAAGTGCCTCGTCGAGCTATCATCTTGCGCGCACATTTTTTTTGGTATAAAGATATCTTTATATCAGAATTTGACGAGGCGCCGTATGACAGGCCGCGAAACATTGACGGTTGAGGAAACGCTGGCCGCGCTCAGGGCTGTTGGTGAGACGACGCGTTTGCGTCTTATGGCCTTGCTGGCGGAGGCCGAATTGACCGTGAAAGACGCGACGGCGATCCTCGGGCAAAGCCAGCCGCGGATTTCCCGTCACCTGAAGCTGTTGACCGAAGCTGGCCTGATCCTGCGATTTCCGGAAGGAAGCTGGGTCTATTATCGTATCGCGGACGGCGCGGCCGGTGCGTTCGCCCGTGACCTTGTTTCCCGCATCGACAGTTCGGACCCGGTGTTTGCAGCCGATCGCGAGCGATTTCAGGCCATCCGCAAGGCGAAGGCCGACGAAGCCGCTGCTTATTTCGCCAAGAAGGCCAGCACCTGGGATACGGAGCGCTCTCTCCATGCTTCTGACAACGATGTCGAGCAGGCGCTGTTAGCTGTACTCGGCGACAAGCCGTTCCAGAGTTTCCTTGATCTCGGTACCGGTACCGGGCGCTTGCTGGAGCTCCTGTCTGACCGTTATGCGTCGGCGCTTGGCATCGACGCCTCCCACGACATGCTCGCAGTGGCGCGCGCCAATCTGGCGAAGGTTGGTCTCAATCATGCACAGGTTCGCCATGGCGATATCTATGCGTTGAATGTTCCGCCGCGTTCCTTTGACGTCGTGGCGATCCACCAGGTGCTGCACTTCCTCGATGATCCTGCCCGTGCGTTGGCCGAAGCAACGCGGGCCCTGCGTCCAGGCGGACGGCTCCTGATCATCGACTTCGCTCCGCACGATCTTGAATTCCTGCGCGAAACCCACGCCCATCGGCGCCTCGGCTTCGGCCATGACCAGATGCAGCGCTGGGTAGAAGCACTCGATCTAAAAATGGAAAAGGTGGCGGACATTGCGCCGAAGACCACCCAGGAAAACAAACTCACTGTGACACTCTGGCTTGCCCGTGATCCGCGCATCGTGACGGATTTGCCGGTGGCCGACCCGACCCGCGAGGTTGCTTGACCATGACCGACATTCTCACCAATCGGCGTTCTCGCCAGGCATCGGTACCGCCGATCACGGCGTCCTTCGAATTTTTCCCGCCGAAGAGCGACAAGATGGCCGAAACGCTCTGGGCCACCGTCGAGCGCCTTGCTCCGCTGCGTCCTTCCTTCGTCTCGGTAACCTATGGCGCGGGCGGTTCGACACGTGAGCGGACGCACAAGACTGTAGATCGGATCCTGAAGGAAACCGATCTTCTGCCAGCCGCCCATCTGACCTGTGTCGGATCCTCGCGCGATGAAGTCGATGGAATCGTCCGCGACTATTGGGAAATGGGTGTACGGCATCTTGTGGCCCTGCGCGGAGATCCGCTGGAGGGCATTGGAGCGATCTACCAGGCACACCCCGAAGGCTATGCCTACGCATCTGATCTGGTCGCGGGCATCAAGGCCATCGGAGATTTCGACATCTCCGTCTCCGGTTATCCGGAACGGCATCCGGAAAGCGCCGGTTGGGATACTGAGATCGAGAACCTGAAGCGCAAGGTCGATGCGGGTGCAGACCGGATCATCACCCAGTACTTCTTTGATAATGACCTCTTCGAAGCCTATCTGGAGCGCTTGGCCAAGGCCGGTATCAATGTTCCGGTCGTGCCCGGAATTCTTCCGATTCACAATTTCGAACAGACCATGGTCTTCTCCGCGAAGTGCGGCACCTCGATTCCGGAGTGGCTCGCTCGCCGTTTTGCCGGCCTCAATGATGATCCGGAAACCCGGAAGCTGGTCGGTGCCGGTGTCGCCTGCGAGCAGGTGATGGACCTCGTTGACCGTGGCATCACCGACTTCCATTTCTACACCATGAACCGCGCCGATCTGACTTACGCGATCTGCCGCATGCTTGGCATGGGCACGCAAGCGCCGGAACAACAGGCAGCCTGATCGGCCGGAAGGAAAATAAAGTGACCGAGTTTGACGTATTCGCCCACCTGAATGAGGCGGCGGCTTCGCGTATTCTGGTTCTCGATGGCGCCATGGGCACCGAGATCCAGCAGTTGAAGTTTGACGAAGCCGCGTATCGCGGTGCGCGTTTCGCCGACTGGCCGAGCGACGTGAAGGGCAACAACGATCTTCTGAGCCTGACGCAGCCAGATGCGATCAGGCAGATCCATGTCGACTATCTGAACGCCGGCGCGGATATCGTCGCGACCAACACATTCTCATCGACGACCATTGCCCAGGCCGACTATGGCATGGAAGCCTTGGCCTACGAGCTTAACGAGGTAAGCGCCCGTCTTGCCCGGGAAGCCTGTGACATTGTTGAAAAGCAGAACCCGGGCCGAAAACGCTTTGTGGCGGGAGGCCTTGGCCCGACAAATCGGACGGCATCGATTTCGCCGGATGTAAACAATCCTGGTTTCCGGGCTGTGTCCTTCGATGATCTGCGGATCTCCTATGCCGAGGCCGTGCGCGGCCTGATCGCAGGCGGTGCCGACATCATCCTTGTCGAGACGATCTTCGATACGCTGAACGCCAAGGCGGCGCTGTTCGCGATCGACGAGGTGTTCGAGGAAGTGGGCCGAAAGCTTCCGGTGATGATCTCCGGCACGATCACGGATCTCTCCGGCCGCACCCTCTCCGGCCAGACGCCGGAGGCGTTCTGGAATTCAGTTCGCCACGCCGAGCCGTTTACTGTGGGCCTCAACTGCGCGCTGGGCGCAAAGGAAATGCGGGCGCATATCGATGAGCTGTCGCGCGCAGCGGACACGCTTGTCTGTGCGTATCCGAATGCCGGCTTGCCGAATGAGTTCGGCGAGTATGACGAAAGTCCGGAGCACATGGCGAACCTGATCAAGGGTTTTGCCGAAGAGGGCCTTGTCAACGTGGTCGGCGGCTGCTGCGGCACGACGCCGGCTCATATCAAGGCAATCTGCGAGGCCGTCGATGGCCTTGCTCCGCGCGTCGTTCCCGACATTCCGCGCCACATGCGCCTTTCCGGGCTTGAGCCGTTCGTGGTGACGCCCGAGGTCAACTTCGTCAACGTCGGCGAACGTACCAACGTTACGGGATCCGCGCGCTTCCGCAAGTTGATCAAGGAAGGCGACTATGCGACCGCGCTCGACGTCGCCCGCGATCAAGTCGAGAACGGTGCACAGATCATCGACGTGAATATGGACGAAGGGCTTCTCGATTCCGAAGAAGCCATGGTTACCTTCCTGAACCTCGTCGCGGCTGAACCCGACATTGCCCGTGTTCCGGTCATGATCGACAGTTCCAAGTGGACGGTCATCGAGGCCGGGCTCAAGTGCATTCAGGGCAAGGGTGTGGTGAATTCGATCTCCCTCAAGGAGGGCGAAGAGCAGTTCATCCAACAGGCCAAGCTCATCCGGCGTTATGGTGCCGCCGTGGTGGTGATGGCATTCGACGAAACCGGACAGGCTGACACCTACCAACGCAAGATCGAGATCTGCCAGCGCTCCTACAAGGTGCTCACCGAGAAGGTCGGTTTCCTGCCCGAGGATATCATCTTCGACCCGAACATCTTTGCCGTGGCAACCGGCATCGAGGAGCACAACAACTACGGCGTGGACTTCATTGAGGCGACCGGCTGGATTCGCCAGAACCTGCCGCATGCCCATGTTTCCGGGGGCGTATCGAACCTCTCCTTCTCCTTCCGCGGCAATGAAGCCGTGCGCGAGGCCATGCACTCGGTGTTCCTCTATCATGCGATTGCCAAGGGCATGGACATGGGAATCGTCAACGCCGGGCAGCTGGCAGTCTACGACAAGCTTGAACCGGAACTGCGCCGGCTCTGCGAGGATGTGGTTCTCAACCGAACACCGGACGCGACCGACAACATGCTCGAAGCGGCTGAACGCTGGAAAGGCGAGGGCGGCAAGAAGCGCGAAATCGATCTGACATGGCGAACCTGGGGTGTTGCCAAGCGCCTTGAGCACGCGCTCGTCAACGGCATAGACGACTATGTCGAGGAAGACACCGAAGAGGCTCGCCAGAACTTCGACCGGCCGTTGCATGTGATCGAGGGCCCCCTGATGGACGGCATGAACGTCGTCGGCGACCTTTTCGGTTCGGGCCAGATGTTCCTTCCCCAGGTGGTCAAGTCCGCCCGCGTCATGAAGAAGGCGGTGGCCTACCTGATGCCTTTCATGGAGAAGGAAAAGCAAGAGCAGGGCCTTACGGGCAAGTCGTCGGCCGGCAAGATCTTGATGGCAACGGTGAAGGGCGATGTCCACGACATCGGCAAGAACATCGTTGGTGTCGTTCTCCAGTGCAACAACTTCGAAGTTATCGACCTTGGAGTCATGGTGCCTGCGGCTAAGATCCTTGAAACGGCGAAGCAGGAGCAGGTCGACATCATCGGTCTTAGCGGCCTGATCACTCCGTCGCTCGACGAGATGTGCCATGTTGCGGCGGAGCTGGAGCGCGAGGGTCTCGATGTGCCGCTGCTGATCGGCGGCGCAACGACCAGCCGAATTCATACGGCTGTGAAAATCCATCCGAACTATGCTCGCGGGCAGGCTATCTACGTCACGGATGCGGGCCGGGCGGTCGGTGTCGCCTCCAAGCTGATGAGCGAAGGCGGGCGTGAGCCCTATTACGCGGAAGTTCGCGACGAATACGTCCGAATTGCCGAGGATCATGCCAAGTCGCGCGGCGCGTCTCAGCGGGTGTCGATCGGGGCTGCCCGAGCCAATGCGTTGAAGGCAGATTTCTCTGGTCATCCACCAGTCAAACCGTCGTTCCTTGGAACAAAGACCTTCGAGAACTTCCCGCTGGAAGATCTGGTTCCTGTCATCGACTGGACGCCGTTCTTCTCAACCTGGGAAATCAAGGGTCGCTACCCGGAGGTCCTGACGGACAACCGATACGGTCCTGCCGCCAAGGCTCTCTTTGACGACGCACGGCGGATGCTTGATGAAATCGTCGAGAAGAAACTGCTGACGGCCCATGGTGTCGCGGGCTTCTGGCCCGCCAATGCCCGCGGAGACGACATCGTTCTGTTCGAAGACGACGGCCGTTCAACCGAACGGGCCATGCTCCATACCCTGCGCCAGCAGATGAGCCGGACAGCAGGTGGGCGTGCCAACGTTGCTCTCAGTGATTTTGTTGCGCCCGAGAGCACGGGAATCGCCGACTACGTGGGTGGCTTCGCGGTGACTGCGGGCCACGGCGAGGAGGAGCTTGCCGCACGCTACGCCAAGGCTGGTGACGACTATAACAAGATCCTCAGCCAGGCCTTGGCAGATCGTCTGGCCGAGGCCTTTGCGGAGAAGCTTCACCAGATCGTGCGCAAGGAACTCTGGGGCTATGCACCGAGCGAGGCCTTGAGCAACGCCGACCTTATTGCCGAGAAGTACCAGGGCATCCGGCCTGCGCCAGGCTATCCGGCGCAACCGGATCATACGGAGAAGGCGACACTGTTCCGTCTTCTGGACGCGGAAAAGGCGACGGGGATCAGCCTGACCGAAAGTTATGCCATGTGGCCCGGTTCGGCGGTTTCGGGGCTCTATTTCTCACATCCGGAAAGCCATTACTTCGGCGTCGGCAAGATCGAGCGGGATCAGGTCGAAGATTACGCCGCTCGCAAGGGCTGGGACATAGCACTGGCAGAACGGTGGCTGGCGCCGATCCTGAACTACGACCCACACCGGCTTCAAGCTGCAGAGTGACGAAGTCATCATATCAAAGAAATTGGGCCGCATCTGTTGACAGATGCGGCCCAATTTTTTTGAAGACTTCACCAGATCGCAGGTTCTGAATGAGAACGATCATTCAAATTCGCTCTGCGATTTTTTCGCTTCACGATAACCGTCAAAGCAGCAAAATTCCCGTCGATCCGCCTCTGGATTGTTATCTCTTATCCGGACGGTGGCGATCGTTCCGTCGTGATTCTTTGGATCTGATATCCTCAGACCAAACCCAATACGATGGCCGCCAGAAAAGCAAAGGCGGCAAAGAATGCGATCATGTTCAGGTTACGTGTCAGGGTCATTTTGGCCTCCCGAAGCCTGTCCAACCGAGGCAGATATTAAGCGATGATGAACGACCTGCGAAGGAAAAACGTTGCTGCACTGCGGCGCGTTGTGGCGCTGAAATACTGTTCTTTTTGGATTTCAGGAAAATCCGTTTGAGCGGGAGGCGATTAACCAATTGCATTGTTTGGCGAAATCCCTGCGATAAAGCCACCTTCGTAGAAGTTGAAAAATATCTTGAAAAATACCCTTGATTGATTTGAGTGTTAACAAAAACAATTGGCAAATTTAACTATTCATAGAAAACAACGTGGGACCCTATTCAGGTAGTTCAATGTTAAGCAACTGATATTACCGTGACGAAGAGTGGCGGAATGCTTGAAGGGAATTGAATGCTGAGCCTTAGCAAGTTGTCCGAGCTTGCAAGAGACCGGAGCACTGGAAGCCGGAAGAGCCTCGTCTCCGCGCTGACCGATCTGTTTGTGTCTTCTGACCATGAGCAGGCCGAGCAGGTGAGCATCATGTTCGGCGAGATCGTTATGAAGGTCCTTGGCCAGCTCGAAGAAGAGACCAGGATGGCGCTGGCTCAGCGCGTCGGCGCTCATCCCGCAGCTCCGCGCGAATTGATCACGACGCTTGCGAGCGACGAGTTCAAGATCGCTGAAAACGTGTTGACCCGCTCGCCTGTGCTTACCGCCGATGATCTTGCAGCCATTGCCCGTGATGGTTCGATGGATCACCTCGAAGCGATCGCAACCCGGGACGAGCTTCCCGAGGTCGTGACGGATGTGCTTGTTGACCGTGGCAACCGCGAGGTTCTCAACCGCGTTGCCAACAATCAGCGTGCGCGAATGGCCGATCAGGCATTTGTTCGGCTCGTGGAGAAGGCGCGAACCTGTCCGGAAATCCAGGCTTTGCTCGTCAGCCGTGAAGACATGCCCAAGCAGGCGGCAGAATGTCTTGCTGAATTTCTGACCGACGAATTGAAGGAACGCGTCGCAGGTCTCGATTCCGACAACGTTCTTGCGCGGGTGATGGCGGAGCGTGCAGCCGAGGAAGTCAAGGCGAGAACCAACCGCCTGCAGGCGAAGCGCGAAGAAACCATTCGCATAATCGAGGACGTCGCAGCCGGGCGGAAAAAACTCGATGATGTTCTTGCCGATTTCGCCAAGACCGATCGGGCCGCGGAAGTCGGAATTCTTCTTGCGAAGGTCAGTGACCTTCCCGCCGCCGGCGTGTCGCCTTTGATCTATAGCCAATCAGAGAAGCCCTTGATCATCATCTGCAAGGCGAACGGCGTCTCGGACGATTGCTTCAAGCACATACTGACCATGCGCGCGCGGCGTATGCAGACCGGCTTCGCCGTGCTCGAAAGCGCGATGAAGAAATATTCCCAGTTTCCGATTGATGCGGCCAAGCGCTCGCTTGAGGCTATTGCCCAGGGCTCGCAAGGCGGTGCGCCAGAGGAACCAGCTGGTCAGGTCGAGGAGCGCGGGGCGTTCATGCGAAGCAAGAGCCGTGGCAAGGCTGCAAGCGCCTGATCCGATCTTCCCTGGGTGCGTCGGCGCAACGACTAGCTTCGCTGCAGGACAGCTGTCATGGCGGCCGCTGACATCAGGAAGCCTCCACCGACCTTGTTGACGAGCGAGACCACCGACGGTGAGCGCAGCCGGCTGCCGATTGCAGAGGCTCCCAGGGCGTAGACGGCAGCATTCATGATGCCTAAAACCACGAATGTGGTCCCCAGCAGGAACAGCTGCGGAGTCGCCGGGCTCTGTGGCGCTATGAAATGCGGCAGAAACGCCATGAAGAAGATTATTCCCTTGGGGTTGAGCGCTGTCACGACATAGGCGTGAAGAAAAACCTTTCGGGCCGGTGCGGCCGCCACGCCGTGAGGTTCAAGCGATGATGGCCGGCTGCGAAGCATCTTGAGACCGATCCAGAACAGGTAGGCCGCTCCCACCCATTTCAGGATTGTGAACAGCGTTGCCGAGGTCGCCAGGATCGCGCCCAGGCCGGCAAGGGAGGCGATTGCTGCGGTTGCGTCGCCGAGGCCGACTCCTGCGACGCTTGCAAGTGCGGACTTGCGACCCTGCGCCAAAGCGTAACTGACGACAAGCATGATGGTAGGGCCGGGAATGGCCAGCACGACAATGGTCGCAACGACATAGGCGCTATATAGTTCCAGGGTCATGTCAAAGGTCCAGGGGGTTCAAGTCTACTGATCATCCTGAGCGGTCGTTGCGAGGACTAAACTCCAAACGACGCCATTGATCAAACCCTGATCTTGACGCAGATCCCATTTAAAGACAAACGGCCCGACACAGAATGCCGGGCCGCTTGCTCAATCTACATCTTCCAGCTTACTGGCAGAACTTCTGCTCGCCGGAATAGGTGGTGAAGGTTCCGGTCCGCGGGTTGAAGGACCGGTACCTGGCAGTGCAGTAGTCGTACCATGCAGGGCTCCAGGGCTGATAGCCGATGCTGCCGCCGTAAACATTGCCCGGCTGGGGTGCGGGCGGATAATAGCTGGGAGCCGGTGCCGCGTAGGTCGGCTGGCTGGTAGCTCCGAGCAGGATCGCACCTGCGGCCAGGCCGATAATTCCGGCGGCGACCGCTGCACCGACATCATTGTCCTTGCGCTTCTTTTTGTAACCATGGTGTGGGCGGCGACTATCGTGCCAGCCATGATTGTTGCGCCAGCCATCGCGATGTCCTGCCTCGGCAACGGACATGGCGGGAAGAAGCAGCGCGCCGGAAAGAGCGATTGCAAAGATACGCTTTGTCGTGTTGGTCATCGTGGTCATCTGTCTGTTCCTCACTGGCGTTGAGCCGGTCTCGATCTGATGAGGCCAAAATGACAGCTCCCCACTGAACCGGTTCTGAGACCAACGTTCATCTGGCGTTCAGGTTCGCGAAAGGCTTCGCATTGGTTCTGCAAGGGGATATGAATGGCATTGGGAGACAGGCGACAAGGACGCAGAATTTTAGCGCTACGGCGATGCGAGCCGTGGTGCAGGGAAGGGCCCTTACATGAGCAAGCCGGAAACAGAAAAACCCAGAAAGGACGTTCTGCGAGAAACCGACGATGAAGCCCGTCGGCTCGCTCGCGGTCTTTTGCGCAGCGCGCGTTTTGGCTCCATTGCGGCGCTCGAGCCTGAAAGTGGTCATCCGATTGCTAGCCGGGTCGCCGTGTGTCCGGACATGGACGGAACGCCGGTGATCCTGATCTCAAACCTTTCCGGCCACACCGCAGCGTTGAACGGCGATCCGCGGTGTTCCCTGCTGCTGGGAGAACCTGGAAAGGGCGATCCGCTTGCGCATCCACGGGTGACGCTTTTCTGTCATGCGGAGAAACTGGAGCGTGGAGGGGAAGCGCACCACCGCATGAGGCGGCGGTACCTTGCGCGCCATCCCAAGGCGGAACTTTACGTCGACTTTGGTGACTTTGCGTTCTTCCGATTGAAGGTCGAACGGGCGAGCTTGAATGGCGGATTTGCCCGCGCCTATTCGCTTGCCGAGAGTGACCTGATCCTGCCGGCTGATGCCTGGGTGCGACTGGCGGATTGGGAGCCCGGTGCCGTCGAGCATATGAATGAAGACCACGCCGACGCGGTGAAGCTCTACGCGGAGGTTCTTGCTGGGAAGCCGGAAGGAAACTGGCGGCTGATCGCGATCGACCCGGAAGGTCTCGACCTGAAAGCAGGAGACGAACTCGCGCGACTATGGTTCGGATCAACCCTGAGTGAACCGGAAAAGCTGCGCCCAGCTCTTGTCGATCTAGCGAAACAGGCAAGGGCGAAACAGGCGGAGTAGGGCTCCGCCCGGCTTCGTCTTCGTCCGAATATCAAACCCGGTTAGGCCGCCCTTATGGTCGTCAGGAAACGTCCCAGCTCCAAGTCGAGAGTCTGGGCCTGACGGGAGAGGTTACCTACGGTCGACATGACCTGTTCGGCGCTCGCGCTTGATTGAGATGCTGCGAGGCTGACATCGGTGATATTGACGGAGATTTCCTCGCTACCAGCGGCCACCCCGGCCGTGTTGCGTGCAATTTCTTCGGTTACCGCATTTTGTTCCTCGACGGATGCAGCAATACCCGTCACCTGCTGGTCTATGACGCTAATGGCATCAACAACAGTCTTGAAGGCGGTGAAGGTCTCATCCGAACCGTTCTGAAGCTGTGAGACAAGATCGCTGATATCTTCGGTCGCCTTGCTGGTTTGGGTCGCCAGCGCCTTGACCTCAGAGGCGACGACCGCGAAGCCCTTACCGGCCTCGCCTGCCCGTGCTGCCTCGATGGTTGCGTTTAGCGCCAGGAGATTGGTCTGCTCGGCAATATCATTGATCAGGCGGACGACGTCTCCAATGCGCTGTGCGGCACTCGAGAGAACGGAGACGGTCTGCGTCGAGGTTTCGGCCTTGCCGCGTGTCTCTGCGGTTTCCGTCATTGCCCTGCTGACCTGGCGGCTGATTTCCAGAACGGAGCTTGAAAGTTCTTCGGTTGCGGCTGCAACGGTCTGAATGTTGGTCGCTGCTTCGGTCGCTGCCGAAGCGACGGTGGTCGCGCGTTCTGACGTTTGAACTGCGGTCGCCGACATGGAGTTCGCGGTGCCTTCGAGTTCGTGAACCGCGACGGAGATCTCATCGGAGACAGACTTCACCGTGCGCTCGAGCTCGTCGGCAAGGCGCATGGTTGCTTCGCGCTTCTCGAGAGCGATGCGCTCCTCCTCTTCCTGAGCCTCCTGCCGTAACCGTTCGATCTCGATCATAGTTTGCTTGAACTTTTCGAAGGCGTCGGCGACCTGGCCGATTTCATCCCGGGAGTTGACGGCAACCGACACGCTGGTATCGCCGCGGGCCAGGCTGACAAGTGCTTCGGCGACCTTTCCGAGCGGCCGGGCGATTCCGAACTGGGCGAAAACGAAGGCGATGACCGCTCCGGCGATAGTCGAGACGATTGAAACGACCGCTAGCTGTGCCATGGCGGACTTCTCATGCTCAACGGCCAGCTGTGCCGACTTTTGAGTAAACTGCTCGAGTTCCTCCATCAGCGTGATCAGCGCATGGTCTAGGTTTTCTTCCTCGATCTCAACCTTCTCTGCGAGGTAACTTGCCTTTTCGATTTCTCCGGCTTCGATAAGTTCGATGATCTCGCCAATGTGGGTCTCGTACTCGCGGTGTTCAGTCTCGATTGCCTTCAATTTCGTGAGTACCGACTGGTACTTTAACCGCTCGTCATTTGTCAGCGCCGTTTCAAGGGCCGCCTTGGCGAGATTTTCGCTACCAATGATTTCATCGCCGACCTTGCGTGCCAAGCGCATGAAATCTTCTTCGATGCGTATCAGTTGGCTTCGGTCCGAATGGGTCTCGACCCCGGCCATGCGCAACATTTTTTCCATGAGGATGGCCTGCTCAAGCTGATGAGCGGTTACCGTACTCACTGCCTTGGTAAGGGGGATGTTGTTCACGGCAATCGTGTCCAGTTCCTTGCCGATTTGCGACATGTGCCAAACGCCCAAACTTGCCACGACAACCGTAGCCGCACTGATCAAAGCAACCAGCGCAAGAATTTTGGCGGACACCGAACGAAGTTTGGAAATGCGCATGTTGGCAATGCCTTCTCAACATCAGATCGAATCGATATATTCAGAAGGTAGAATTGCAATTATTTACAACCGATGAACTTTTGTCATTGTTGCATGAAGCTGTTTTGAAGTTTTTTCATATAATGGATCGGTGGTTTTTGGAAAATTTCGTCAATTTCTGCCTTTTGGCGCGTTTTTTGATAATGGTTATCGAGAAAGTGGATTTTATAATTTGAGTGTATTTGAAGCTGAATTGAGATAACGTCAAATTTCATGACGAATGTGCCGTTGCGTTACTTTTATATTCTTCGGTTGGCGTTGATTTATTGTTTCATCTGAAACCATGCTTGGGCATGTCTGCAATTGTGGCTCCAGCTTCGGTGGACTTCAGATGGTCTGCTCGCGGAGTTCCATTTCTTCTGAATGCATAGTCAGTGGGAGCCGTGGAACGCCTGGTCAAACAGCTTTTGCGGGGTGCCGCGCAGCTTCGCATAAAATAAAACCGCCCCGGACGGGGCGGCTTCATGATGGTGATCAAAGGACCGCTTCTACCTTAGTCAGAACCTTGTATTGCAGCAAGCAGCCAATCTCCGCCGCGCTGCCTGCGGAAGGTCCACAGCTCCGTGCTTTCCTCAGGCGTTTCCAGGCTGCCGGAAAGCACGCTGCCGGAATTGCGATCGACAATGGCATCAAGCGCGGAGAAGCGCATGGCGACCGTTGCATAGTCGTCCTGCCCCTCGGTCCAGGCCTCTGACAGGTCCCCCTGCAGCAGCTTCACGTCGGAGACGCTGTTGCGCTTGCCTGCGGAAGCGAGCTCTGCAAGTTCCTCGGCAAGGAACGACATGGCTTCAGGCGTTGCGAGACGGCGCAGCGCGGCATAGTCCTCTTGGCCATAGGCTTCCTGGATTTCTGTGAGCATTTGCTCGAAACGGTCGAAATCGGAGGCTTCAAGTTCGAGTTGGGTTGCCATGACCGGGGTTTCAGCGGGCGCACTCATGCCGGCGCTGCCTGCATTGCCACCAAAGCCGAACGGGGCGTTTGTGCCTGTTTCCGGCTGGGAACGAAAGTCCGTGCGTGCGCCGCCAGCGGCGACTTCGGCTGGTTGCTGGCGACGGGCCGCGAAGAAGCGCATGGCCAGCATCGCGATGCCGCCGAGCAGAAGCACCTGAAGTATCAGACCGAGGAAGCCGGCAAAACCGCCGAAGCCACCGCCAAACAGCATGCCGAACAGGCCCCCCATGACCAGGCCGCCCAGAAGGGCACCTCCCATGCCGCCAAAGAGTCCGCGGGAGGGCTGTGCGGATGCGCCGGGGACTGCCTTTTGTCCCTGTGCGGGTTGCGGCGTCATGGTGCGCTGCATTGGAGCGGCAGTGCCCGGGGCTGTCTTGGTGGCTGGCGGTGCAGAGAAAGTCTTGCTTCCCCGGCTGCCGAAACTGCTGAAACCCGCTTTGCGGGCCTCGGCAAATTCGGTGGCGGCGAACATCGTTGCCAGTGCAAGGATCAAGAAGGCTGTCGTTTTGCGCAGATGGCGGGCGGCAGCGGGCATAAGGGGTCCTCCAATGGGCCCGGAATGGGCTAAGCGCCGCTAATATGGCGAGCGGCCTTGCGCATTGCCAGAGGGCGCGCCCTGCTTTCTACGTGTTTTTCCGTACGAAAAGGGGGCGGTGCTTTCAGCATCCGCCCCCAAAGCTTGAGTGCCATCGTGCTTGTTGATCAGGCCTTGCCCCAGCCGCCCGCTGTCGGAGTGATCACGGTCACGGCCTCGCCAGCTTTCAGGACGGTCTGGTCGCAGCCTTCGAGCACTTGAACACTGCCATCGAGGCGGCGGACCTCTGTGCGGCCGACTTCGCCGTCGTCTCCTCCGTCCATGCCCTTCGGACGGATGGTCCGGTGGGAGGCAAGGATTGCGCAATCCATCTCTTCCAGGAAGCGCAGGGTGCGCTTCGTACCGTCACCTGCGTGCCAATTCCCCTTGCCGCCGGAACCCTTTCGAATGTGGAAGTCTTCCAGAAGGACGGGGAAGCGGAACTCCAGAACTTCCGGATCCGTCAGGCGGGAGTTTGTCATGTGGACGTGGACGCCGTCTGTGCCATTGAAACCGGGGCCTGCGGGCGAGCCTGAGCAGATGGTTTCGTAATACTGATAGGTGGCGTTGCCGAAGGTCAGGTTGTTCATCGAACCCTGGCTGTTGGCCATGGCGCCGAGGGCCGCGAACAGCGCATTGGTAACGTGCTGGGACGTTTCCACGTTGCCCGCCACCACGGCTGCCGGATATGAGGGACGCAGCATGCAGTCGTCCGGCAGGATGATGCGGATCGGCTTGAGGCAGCCTGCATTCATCGGGATGTGCCCGTCCACCATGACGCGGAAACAGTAGAGGACAGCCGCGCGGGTCACGGGCTCGGGCGCGTTGAAGTTGTTCGGCTTCACGCCGCTGGTGCCGGTGAAGTCGACGGTGGCCTCGCGCTTTGCCTTGTCGACGGTGATCTTCACCTTGATCACGGACCCCTGATCGGTGGGGTATTCGTACTCACTGTCTGTGAGCGCCGAGATGACCCGGCGTACGCTTTCTTCCGCGTTGTCCTGGACGTGACCCATGTAGGCCTGCACAACGCCGAGGCCAAAATGGGCAACCATCTTGCGGAGTTCCTGGATGCCTTTTTCGTTGGCCGCGACCTGGGCCGAGAGGTCGGCCACGTTCTGGTGCGGGTTGCGGGCGGGGTACTTGTGGTCTGTCAGAAGGTGCACCAGTTCTGCCTCGCAGAACCGGCCCTGATCGACAATCTTGAAGTTGTCGAAGAGAACGCCTTCCTCGTCCACTGTCGTGGCACGCGGGGTCATGGAGCCCGGCGCCGAACCGCCGACATCCGCGTGGTGACCGCGCGAAGCTGCCCAGAACAGGATTTCCTTGCCCTCGTCATCGAAGACCGGAGAGACGACGGTGATGTCGGGTAAGTGTGTGCCGCCATTGTAGGGGGCGTTCAGGGCAAATACGTCGCCCGGCTTGATCTTGCCCTGGTTGAGCTTGATCACCGTTTCCACGGACCGGTCCATGGAGCCCAGGTGCACCGGCATGTGAGGCGCGTTGGCAACCAGTGCGCCGGTGGCATCGAAGACGGCGCAGGAGAAGTCCAGTCGTTCCTTGATGTTCACCGAATAGGCGGTGTTCTGGAGCGTGACGCCCATCTGTTCGGCGATGGACATGAACAGGTTGTTGAAGACCTCGAGCATGACCGGATCGGCATGGGTGCCGATGGCGTCGGCGCGCTTCAGCGGCACGACGCGCTTCAGGATCACGTGATCCTTGGCGTTGATCTCGGCCTGCCAGCCCGGCTCCACGACGATGGTGGCGTGGGGTTCGATGATGAGAGCGGGGCCCATCACCTTGACGCCGGGTTTCAAGAGGTCGCGGGCGTAGACGGTGCCGTCATGCCACTGGCCGTCGCTGTAGAAACGGGTCTCGCGGGTGGGGGAAGGGGGGTCGGTGACAAGCGACAGGTCCGGTTCGTCAAGACCGGCGCCGCCGCCGAAGGTTTCCACTTCGAGAGCTTCCACCACGACCGGCTTTTCTTCATAGGCAAAGCCGAACTGCTTGCGATGGGCATCCTCGAATTCGGCGCGCATTTCTGTCGCGCCAGCGAGCGTGACGGGCAGCGGCGTGTCAGTTCCGTCATAGCGCAGGTGGGCGATGGCGCGAGTCTGCCGCTGAGCCTGCGCGACCCCTTGGCCTTCCAGCTCATTTTCAGTCGCCTTGGCGAGATCATCGCGCAGGGCGGCCAGAACGGGTAGCAGGCTTTCTTCCAGGCGTTTGACCACGGACTGCTGACGGTTCGCGCGGATGTCGGCCAGGCCCATGCCATAAGCGGAAAGGATGCCGGAGAACGGATGCAGGATGACGGTCTTCATGCCGAGGGTATCAGCCACGAGACAGCCGGTCTGGCCGCCTGCGCCACCGAAGCAGGTCAGCGCATAATCGGTAACGTCGTAGCCTCGTTGTACGGAGATCTTCTTGATGGCATTTGCCATGTTCTCGACGGCGATCTTGAGGAAGCCGTCTGCGACGTCTTCAGGGGTCCGGCCATCACCGATTTCAGCTGCCAGTTCAGCGAACTTCCGTGTGACGGAATGCTCATCGAGCGGTTTGTCCCGGTTGGGACCGAAGATCTTCGGGAAGAACTCGGGCGCTAGCTTACCGGTCATCAGGTTGGCGTCGGTGACGGTGAGCGGGCCGCCACGGCGATAGCAGGCCGGACCCGGATTGGCACCTGCGCTGTCCGGCCCCACCTGAAAGCGGCCGTCCTTGTAATGAAGGATCGAGCCACCCCCGGCGGCCACCGTGTGGATCATCATCATCGGGGCACGCATGCGCACACCGGCGACTTCCGTTTCGAACGCGCGCTCGTAGTCGCCGTCATAGTGGCAAACGTCCGTGGAGGTGCCACCCATGTCGAAGCCGATGATCTTGTTGTAGCCGGCCATGCGCGAAGTCTCGACCGCGCCTACGACCCCGCCCGCTGGGCCGGAGAGAATGGCGTCCTTGCCCTGGAACAGGTCGGCGGCAGTCAGGCCGCCCGATGACTGCATGAACATGAGCGCCGGGCCCTCACCCAGCTCTTCCTGAACCTGGTTCACGTAGCGGCGCAGGATCGGAGACAGATAGGCATCGACCACGGTGGTGTCGCCGCGGCCCACCAGCTTCATCAGCGGAGAGGCTTCGTGGGAGATGGAGATCTGCGGGAAGCCGATCTCCCGTGCAATCTTGCCCAGCTCCTGCTCATGGGCCGGATAGGCATAGGCATGCATCAAGACGATGGCGATGGAACGGATGCCGTCATCGAAGGCTGCCTGCATCTGGGCGCGGGCGCCCTCCGTGTCGAGAGCGAGCTCGAGCGTACCATCGGCCCGCACACGCTCGGCGATCTCGAAGACTTTCTCGTAGAGGAGCTCCGGCTTGATGATTTCCTTGGCGAAAATGTCGGGGCGGGCCTGATAGCCGATCTCAAGGGCGTCGCGGAAACCCCGAGTGATGAACAGCGCGGTACGTTCGCCCTTGCGCTCCAGAAGCGCGTTGGTGGCAACCGTCGTGCCCATCTTCACAGTGGCGATCCGCTCAGAGGGGATCGGCTGGCCCGCTTCGATGCCCATCAGCTCGCGGATGCCCTGAATGGCGGCGTCCCGATAAGCTTCCGGGTTTTCCGACAGGACCTTGTGGGGATGGAGGCTTCCGTCGGGAGCGCGACCGACGATGTCGGTAAAGGTGCCGCCACGATCGACCCAGAAATCCCACTTGCCCGTCATCTTCTTGTTCCTCTGTCTTTCCGGCATGATTCCCGCCGGTTTGGAAGGCTGTAATCCGAACCCTAGTTCAACGATGATAAAATGTCGATAAATTATCGATGAAAATTTTCATGCCGTGATCCCCCGAGGGCGGGCTCTGCGGTGGATGTTCAATCTCTTGCCGGCTGTGGGGCTACGGGGTGGAGTACTTGATCAGGGTCAGGCCGCTTTCGCCCCAGCCGAACGCGTGTGTTCGGTAGTCTTCTGCAAAGCCGTCCGGAACTGCGTCAACTGCACGAGCCATTTCAGGTCGGCTGCTATGGGCAAGGAGAAGCCAGGCTTCGTCCTGTCCGCTGAAGACGCGTGCAATTTCCTCCGGGCGGTCCGTGGCAATGACCCTGGCATCATCGCGCACATAGTAGGCGATGGCGGGTCGTGCAAAAGCCTTGGTCAGGACGATTGGTGCGCTCTCAGAGCTTTCGCTGAGATATGCCGATGCCACGGTTCGCCACTCCGGTCTGATCTTGTCGGTCAGGGAGAATACAATCCGGTCCTGCGCCAGATAGATCGACAGCGCGCCGAGTGCGAGAGGGGCCAAGCGCGGGCCCACTCGCGTTGCCCCCCCGGCTGCAAGCACCAGAAAGGCGGACCAGGCAGCAATCAGGTAACGGTCGAAGAGGATCGGCTGGAGCGTTAGCGATACGGTATAGGCAAGAATGAAGGGACCTGCAGCAGCTGCAATCACAACAACCACTGCAGCGGCCTTGCTTGCGGGGGCAGGCGGGTCCTGCCGGAAGAGGGATGTTGCAAGACCGGCAAGAGCGGTCACCATCAGCAGCATGAACAGCCATTCGGATCCGGCCATGTCACGCACCATGACGATCAGGAAGTTCAGGTCGGGATAGGCGATCCAGAACCCGTTGGCAGTGACGTCGCGGGCGCGGCCGACAAGGACAATCAGCCAAGGCAGGAACAGGATCCCTGCAGCGACCAAAGCTCCGATCGTCAGCATCAAGGGCTTGCGGTTTTCCGGTCTGGCCGACACGCACATGATGACCAGGACAAGCCCAACCGAGGTAACCCCGAAGAGCGCATAGATGTGGGTGTATAGAAAGGCTGTTGTGGTGAGAACGACAGCTAGCAGCGACCTGCGCTTGCCCGTTCCAAGCGCGGCAACGATGGACAGCAGCATCGCAAGCCCGGCGAGGTCGAAAAGCGCATACATGCGTGCTTCGCTGGCGTACCAGAGGTGAAACGGCGACGTCGCCAGCAGAAATGCGGCGAGCAGTCCCGCCGTCGTTCCGAACAGCGTCCGTCCCAGCCTGTAGATCAGAAAGACTGCCAGGAGACTGGCTACGAGAGACGGAAAGCGCAGGACCGTCTCGCTGTCCCCGGCCACTTTCATGGTCAGCCAGAGGACGATGTTGTGCAGGGGCGGGTAGTTGTCGGCAGCAACGCTTGAGAGCAGATGCTGCAAACTGCCGTTGGACTGGGACCAGGATACGGCTTCATCGTACCAGAAGCTGGTGCGGCCAATTGCGGGCAGTCTGAACGCGGCCGCAAGCAAGAGAATGCCGCCGAGCAGCAGGTGTTGCGCACGCGTCGTTCGCGTCGCCGTTGTTCCATCCGTTTCGTGTGCCACTTGCTGCCTCCCACCGGTCCGCAAAGTGGCAGAGCCTTGCCCCCAATGGCAATCACATTTCAGGCATCGAAGCGACGATCGCGGCACCTAGAACGGTTAAGCGGTCGAAGCGCAGATGGTCAGCGAATCAGGAGCGGCATCTCCTGAACATCGGTCCAGGTCAACGCGCCATTGTCATCCTTGTGCAGTGTCGGAAAGTGGCCCGGGACGATGATGCGCCCGCGGCGCAGCACTTCCTGCAAGGAAGCCTTGCCGCGTTTTTTGGGGTCGATTTCCATGTCAGGGATGCCGGTCAGGGCTTCACGTGCGGTCTTAAGCGCGTCGGCAGCGAGAACCGTCGGTCCTCCATCGCTCGCCAGCTCCAGAGAGATATGTCCCGGGGAGTGCCCGGGCGTCGGGAAGGAGATTACGCCAGGAAGGATTTCGGTTTCCCCTTCAGTCAACGTGACGTCACGTTTCGCCAGAAGCTCCGGCATGTAGCGCGGCGTTGCGGGATCATCTTCGAAGGGATGCTCGATATAGTCGCGTTCGTCCCGGCTCAGGATGATCTTCGCCTTCGGAAACAGGTCCATGTTGAGGACATGATCGAAATGGGCATGCGAAAAGATCAGAAGGTCAATGTCCGAGGGCTTCAGTCCACGGCTTTGCAGGGCCTGGAGCAACAGCCGCCGGGTCGTGCCATGACCGCAGTCGAATAGGGCCCGGCGTTCGCCGCTTGTGATCAGCACGATTGAGGAAATGCCGAAGAAACCGCCCTCGAAGGCCAGGCTCGAGCCGGGGACCAGTATGTCGTAGCTTGGTGTCATGTGCGCGCGCTCCCGACTTGCTTGCCGATTTTACCTAGATTGTCCGTTAAATGACAATTTGTCGATAAATTGTTGATGTTTCTGAATTGTGAGTCTAGCGTAAGGCAGCTGTCTTTGTGAACGGAGAGTTCCTGATGGCGGAATGAGGACAAAGTCCCGCTTCCAAGAGGAGAATATCATGCTGCATTCACGTCGTATTTCGCTCGCGGGCGTCAGGCTCGTTGCCGCCGCTGCCATCGGTCTCGCCGGCATCGCCGCTGCTTCCGCCGAAACCAAGTGGGACATGCCGACCCCTTATGGCGACAGCAACTTCCACACCCAGAACATTGCAAAGTTTGCCGAGGAAGTCTCTTCCAAGACCGGTGGCTCCCTGAACATTCAGGTGCACTCTGCCGGCTCGCTGTTCAAGCATCCGGAAATCAAGAATGCTGTGCGCAAGGGCCTCGCCCCGATCGGCGAGTTGCTGATTTCTCGCCTGTCCAACGAAGATCCGGTTTTCGGCGTCGACAGCGTTCCGTTCATGGCGAACTCGTATGATCTTGCCTGGAAGCTCTACCAGGCGTCCAAGCCGGCTCTCGAAGAAAAGCTTGCTGCTCAGGGACTTCAGCTGCTCTACACCGTGCCGTGGCCGCCGCAGGGCATCTACGCCAAGAAGGACCTGAACACCATCGAGGACCTGAAGGGTTTGAAGTTCCGCGCCTACAACGCGTCGACCGAGCGCATGGCGCAGCTGGCGGGCGCCGTTCCGACCCAGGTCGAAGTACCGGATCTGCCGACTGCATTCTCCACCGGCCGTGTGGAAGCCATGATCACGTCGCCGTCCACCGGTGCAAACTCCAAGGCATGGGACTACCTGGACCACTACTATGACACCCAGGCCTGGCTGCCGAAGAACATGGTGATCGTCAACAAGTCGGCATTCGATGGTTTGAGCGACGCGGAAAAGACGGCGCTTCTTGAAGCTGCAACTGCCGCCGAAACTCGCGGTTGGGAAGCTTCCAAGACCGAGACTGCCGAGCAGACTCAGGTCCTGAAGGACAACGGCATTGCGGTTGCGGCTCCGTCCGAAGCGCTGCAGGCTTCCTTGAAGGAAATCGGCGCCACCATGGTGCAGGAGTGGAAGGAGAGCGCCGGGGCTGACGGTGCGGCCGTCGTCGAGGCTTTCTCCAAGTAAACTGGGACAAGGGGCCGGCTCGTATGAGCCGGCCCCATTCCGCTTCCCGATCGCCACACCGGCTCCGGAGTATGCCGATGCGCGCCTTTCTCGATGGCCTCTACAGGCTCTCGGGCGGCCTTGCCGCCATGTGTCTCGTTTCCATTGCTCTTCTGGTCGTTGCGCAGGTCAGCTGCCGGCTGATCGATGGCGCACGGAAACTGATGGGACTGGACCCTCTAGGTCTCCTTGTCCCTTCGCTTGCCGAAATCGCGGGCTTCCTGCTGGTTGGGGCTTCGTTCCTGGCGCTTGCCGCGACGCTGCGGATGGGCGATCACATCCGCGTTTCCATTCTTCTGCAGCATGTCTCGCCGCGTGTCGCCAAACTTCTCGAAGTCTGGTGTCTGGCGGTTGCATTCGTTCTGGCCTGTTATTTCGGCTGGCATGCGGGCTGGCTTGCCTATGACAGCCTTGTCTATGACGAGGTGTCTTTCGGCATGATCCCGATTCCTCTCTGGATACCGCAAAGCGTGATGACGACCGGCATCGTCATTTTCGCGATTTCGCTGGGTGATGACCTTCTGGGTGCGTTGCTCGGCAGGGCGCCGAGCTACACGGTCGCTGTGCGCGGCGACGCTATCGAGGGAGTTGAATAATGGATCTCTCGCTTGTCGCCTTCTGCCTTGGCCTGGGAATGCTTGCCGCACTTGCAACCGGTATCTGGGTCGCTGTCGCGCTGTTCGGTGTTGCACTTGGGGCCATGATGCTGCTGGTATCTGCGCCGACCGGACCGGTGCTTGCGACCACGGTCTGGGGTGCCGCCAATTCCTGGGACCTGACTGCGCTGCCCATGTTCATCTGGATGGGCGAAATCCTGTTCAGGTCCCGCCTGTCGGAAGACATGTTCGCGGGTCTGTCACCGTGGATGCGAAATCTTCCCGGACGCCTGTTGCACGTCAACATCCTCGGCTGCGGTATTTTCGCGGCGGTATCCGGTTCGTCCGCGGCCACAACCGCGACCATCGGCAAGATGTCGTTGCCGGAGCTGAAGCGGCGTGGATACGACGAGGTCCTGGCCATCGGAACGCTGGCTGGGTCGGGGACGCTAGGGCTCCTGATCCCGCCTTCGATTATCCTGATCGTCTACGGCGCTGCGACGGAGCAGTCGATCGCACGCCTGTTCGTTGCCGGTGTTCTGCCAGGCGCGATGCTCTGCGTGCTTTTCATGGGTTATGTGGCCATCTGGTCGATGCTCAATGCCTCGAAGATGCCGGAGAAGGAAGAGCAGGTTCCGTTCCTTGAGCGTCTTATGGCAACCCGTCGCCTGTTCCCGGTCGTCATGCTGATTGCCGGTGTGATCGGATCGATCTACGCCGGGCTGGCGGCTCCGACCGAGGCAGCCGCCATCGGGGTCGTCCTGTCCCTCGGCCTGTCCTGGATGTCGGGGACCCTGACGCGCAAGAGCTTCACGGACGCGCTTATGGGGGCGACGCGGACCTCGTGCATGATCGCCTTCATTCTTGGAGGGGCAGCCTTCCTGACCGTGGCCATGGGCTTCACGGGCATCCCGCGTGAACTTGCGGGCTGGATCGGCTCCTTCGGCTTGTCACCCATGCAGTTGCTTGCGGCACTGACGATCTTCTTCGTTGTTCTTGGATGCTTCCTCGATGGCATTTCGGTCGTTGTACTGACGACGTCCGTTATCCTGCCGATGGTGGAACAGGCAGGCCTGGATCTGATCTGGTTCGGGATCTACCTGGTTCTGGTCGTCGAGATGAGCCAGATCACTCCTCCTGTCGGGTTCAACCTCTTTGTTCTGCAAGGCATGACGGGGCACAACATCTTCAAGGTTGCGAGAATGGCGTTGCCGTTCTTCCTGCTGATGATCCTTGCCGTGATCCTGATTGTTCTTTTTCCCGGGCTAGCTCTCTGGTTGCCTGAAACCATGTTATCCGGCTAGGAGAGGGCAACGGACAGGCCCCAGCACGGCCAAGAACAATGGAAAGGGCGGACTTATGAGCGACAAAGTCGAGGAAACGCGGCGCACTATCGGGCCAGTGGTCTCGGCAGCTCATCTCGCTTCGGGGGCCATGCCCGCCCTTTCCGAAATCGAATTCGCCGTCACCATGATGGTAAATGCCTATCACCGCTGGATGGTGCGCTGCATGGCGGCCAGCGGAAGCGAGGGGCTCAGTGCGCTTGACACTCTGGTGCTCCATTCGGTCAACCATCGCGGAAGGGCAAAAACCCTCGCCGATATCTGCCTTGTTCTCAATATCGAGGACACGCATACCGTCACCTACGCCCTGAAGAAGCTGGAGAAGGCCGGATTGATCTCGTCCGGACGGCGCGGCAAAGAGAAGACGGCCGAGATCACCAAGGCAGGCGAGACGGCCTGTCTGGAATACCGGCGACTGCGCGAAGCGCTTCTTGTCGAGCCGATGAAGGCGTTGGGACTCGACGAAAACGAGTTGTCCAAGCTGGCGGCAACGCTTCGTCTCGTCTCGGGCAATTACGATCAGGCTGCGCGCGCTGCCGCTGCCATGTAGGCGCTCGAAACGACAGCCGCCGAGACGTTTTCATTTCCCTGCATTTTTCATGCGACGACATGTGCGCCAGATCGCTGCTTGAATATTACAAATATTCTTGTAATGTCGAAGTATGAATGATGATCAGGCCGTATCTGCTCTGTCCGCCCTTGCCCAGGAAGACCGTCTTGCAGCGTTTCGCCTTCTGGTAAAGGCAGGACCTGAGGGGCTGGCTTCCGGTGAAATGGCTGAACGTCTGGGCATCGCGCCGACACGCATGTCGTTTCACCTCGCTGCCCTGGAACGGGCGGGGCTGACGGCAGCGCGGCGCGAGGGGCGGCGGATCATCTATTCCGTTTCGTTTTCCCGAATGCGCAGCTTGCTCGCATTTCTTTCCGAAGACTGCTGCGCGGGTCATCCGGAGATCTGCGGCGTTTCCGAATTGACGTCGAAAAGGACGACTGAGCCAATGACAACGACCATCTACCACAATCCGAATTGCGGCACGTCGCGCAATACGCTTGCCATGCTTCGCGAGGCCGGCGAAGAGCCGACGGTGATCGAGTATCTGAAGACGCCGTATACCCGTCCCGATTTGGTGGATCTCATCGGCCGGATGGATATTGCGGTTCGGGATCTGCTTCGTCAGAAGGGGACGCCCTATGATGAGCTTGGCCTGGGTGATGACAAATGGAGCGACGACGAGCTGATCGACTTCATGGTCGCGCATCCGATCCTGGTCAACCGGCCGATTGTCGTGACCGAGCGTGGTGCCGCTCTGTGCAGGCCTTCCGAAAAGGTATTGGAGCTGATGCCGGAAGGGGCAATCAAGAGCTTCGTCAAGGAGGACGGGGAGATCGTGACGGGGGCGGTTTCCGAATGACCATTGAAACCGGTGACGCGCCGAAGTTTCCGGCGCTTCGGGAAGATCTGTTGCATCCTGTCGATTGTGATCGTCTCTTTGCCCCGGACGATGCCGGACACCCGCCACGAATCCTTTTGCTCTATGGCTCGCTGCGTGAGCGATCCTACAGCCGCTTCCTGACCCAGGAGGCTGCACGGCTTCTCGAATGGTTCGGAGCAGAGACGAAGATTTTCGATCCTTCGGGGCTGCCGTTGCCGGACGATACCGGGCCGGAGCATCCGAAGGTCCAGGAACTGCGTGACCTGTGCGCCTGGTCGGAAGCGCAGGTCTGGTGCTCGCCCGAGCGCCATGGCGCAATGACGGGCATCATGAAGGCCCAAATCGACTGGATACCGCTGAGCCTCGGTGCAGTGCGTCCCACACAGGGAAAGGCACTTGCCCTGATGCAGGTCTCAGGCGGCTCGCAGTCTTTCAATGCCGTCAACCAGATGCGCATTCTGGGCCGTTGGATGCGCATGGTGACGATCCCCAACCAGTCATCTGTTCCAAAGGCGTTTCTGGAGTTCGATGATGACGGGCGGATGAAGCCGTCCGCTCTTTACGACCGTGTCGTTGACGTCATGGAAGAACTGGTGAAGTTCACGCTGCTGATCCGGGGGCGTTCCGATTACCTCGTCGACCGTTATTCGGAGCGCAAGGAAAGTGCTGCCGAACTGTCTAAGCGAGTCAATCAAAAGGCGATCTGAAGGTCTTCGGACCTCATGGGCCGCACTCAGGCGCTTGCCGGTGTGGCCCGTTCGTCGTTGGCTGCCGGTTCATGGCTGAGTAGTGCCTCGTCCAGCGCATCCTCGTCCGGCGTACTCTCATCGATTTGGGTCTCATCCGGATCCGGCTTTGAGGCGGTTTCAGCCTTGGGCGGGGCAGGTACGGCGACCGATTTCGTCGAATGAGCGGCGATGGAATCCGGACGGCCGAAAAGGTAGCCTTGCACCAGATTGCAGCCGGCGGCCCGAAGCAGTGTAACCTGTGCCTGGTTTTCAACGCCTTCAGCGGTGATCAAAACGTTCAATGAACGACCGAGGCCGATGATCGAGGCAACAACCGCGTCGGTATTTGTGTCACGACCGAGCTTCTTGATGAAAGACCGGTCGATCTTGATCTTGTCGAAGGGAAACCGGCTCAGGTAGCTGAGAGATGAATAGCCGGTGCCGAAGTCATCCATCGCGATCGAGACGCCCATGGCGCGAATTGCGTTGAGGGTCTCGATGACCGCTTCGGTGTTGGCGATCAGAAGGCTTTCGGTAATTTCGATCTCAAGACGTTCCGGAGCAAGGCCGCTTTGTTGCAGCGCCTGGGCAACCTTCGCTTCCGTCCGGCCGGGCTTGAACTGTGCTGCCGACACGTTCACGGCGACCCGCAGTGATGTATCTTCCCAGCTTGCCGCCTCTTTGCAGGCATGGAAGAGCACCCAGTCTCCGATCGCCTCGATCAGACCGCTGTCTTCCGCCACTGGAATGAAAATTTCCGGTGAGATGGTTCCCTTTGACGGGTGCTCCCAGCGGATCAGGGCCTCATAGCCCTTCAGCTTGTTGTCCAGTAGCGAATATTGCGGTTGGTAGAGAACGTCGAATTGATCGAGCCGCAAGGCTTTTTCCAGCCCTTGCTCGATCTCCTTGCGCTTTTGCGCATCTGCGTCCATCTCGGCGGTGTACCAGGCGAAGGTCGATCGACCTGAGTGCTTTGCTCTGTAGAGCGCCAGATCGGCGCAGTGAAGCAAGCGTGAGGCCCGCCAGCTGCCGTCGCTCGCTCTCGCGATGCCGATCGACAGCGAAATCGACAGCTCGGTGCCGTCGACCTTGCAAGGGGCCTTCGTCGCAGAGATCATGTCGGAGGCAAGTCTCGTCAGGCGGGCCACATCCGAAACAGAAGTGATCATGACGGCGAATTCGTCGCCTGACAGGCGTGCCACGAGGTGATTGCCGAAGACGGAGCGCAGGCGGTCGGCGATTATCTGGAGGAATAAGTCTCCTGTGCCGTGGCCATAGGTGTCGTTGATGTCCTTGAATTTGTCGACGTCGATCAGCATCACCGCCATGTTGCTGGCCTTTGCATGGGCCAGCCTTACGGCTTCGTTCAGCTTTGCGCTGAAGACAGCGCGGTTGGGTAGACCGGTCAGCGGGTCGTGGTGGGCCAGATATTCGATGTCGCGATTGGTCTTCACCTGCTGGTGGAAACGCATCCACAAAAGGAACGCCGCCAGCAGGAAGGAAGCGATACACAAGCCGGCCACGAGGAGGCTTGCGATACCGGTGATCATCGCAAGGCTCGCGATCTGGGCGGAGTGATCGGCGACCACGACTAACGCGCCCTCGGCATCTCCGGCGTGGAAATACGGTATGACGACGAATGACCGTTTGTCGTTCAGACCCCACCAATCAGCTGCGAGCAGCGTGTACGGTCCGGACGCGTTCGGTAGCTCCGCGAGCGTATTGCGGAGAAGACCCGGAGGCATGGACAGCTTGCTTGCAAAACTTGAAAGCGCTGTTTCAGAACCGTCGCTGACCACAAGATCGCTTTTTCCCGCCACATAGACTGCCAGAATCCGTGACGGTGCCAGGATGCCGCCAAGCGCGGAGCTCAAAGAAGGGGAGGGCTCCCGGGAAGTGGAGATGCTAGCCGGGGATGCACCGGCTTTTGTTCCAAGCCGCATTGATGACAGGAGTGCCTCATTCGCGGTTCTGTTCCGCTCGGACACCAGCTCGCTTATTTCTTTTGCAGTGTCGGTCGTCGTCAGAGTTACTGTTACCTTGGCGACCACCTGATCGACACTGTTGGACAGGAGCCTGTTGTTCAGAAACTGGTTGGCTGTGAACACACTGATCCCAAGCGCAAAAACCAGCGAGGCTGTGCTTAGGAAAAGCACGATATTCCTGCGGTCAGACGAGGGTTTCATTCGTTCAGCGGCTCTGTAAAAAATACCAATTGAAGCCAGACTACCGTTCATTCGTTTAACCAACGTGAATCGGCGTCGCCGAAGTCGGCGCAATCCCGGCTCTTTTTCGGGTTCACAGGTAGCTTTGGTTATTTTCTCGCTGGTTCTTTCCAGACAGGGTGTCGCCCGCTAAGACTGTCCATTCATTGGAGACGAAACCGCGACCTCCCCTCCAAGGCAAGTGTCGTCGAAAATCCCAGGAGCCGCTTGTGAGCGTTTGGAGCAATCTGGCCAGTATCGTTGCTGCGATAGGCTCCGGCGGTGCGCAGATGGTCGACAGGCTGGTACAGCTGGTTCTCTCAAGACCCGAGGGAACGAATACGGTCGGCTTTACAGTCGCGATGATTGCGTTGTCGGCGAAGATGGCGAAGGCCGATGGTGTCGTCACGGCTGATGAGGTGCTCGCCTTTCAGGAGTTGTTCGATATCCCTGTGGGTGAGGAGCGCAATGTCGCGCGGCTCTTCAACCTTGCCCAGGAGGACGTCGCCGGTTTCGAGGTTTATGCCAAGAAACTCGCTGACCTTTTTCCCTACGACCGGATTACCTTGGTCGATATCCTTGATGGCTTGTTTCACATTGCGAAAGCTGACGGTGTCGTCCACGACAGCGAGATCGGGTATCTTTCGCGAGTCGCCGAGGTTTTCGGTTTGAGCGAGGCGGAGTTCCAGCGGATTATGGCCCGCCATGTTCGCGAAAACGGAAATCCCTATGCGGTGATCGGACTTGGGCCAGAGGCGAGTGACGAGGACCTGAAGGCGCGTTATCGGCGCGAGGTGCAGGAAACGCATCCCGATCGTCTGATCGCGCGTGGGGTTCCAGAAGAGTTCGTCCGGATTGCCAACGACAGACTGGCAGCTCTTAATGCTGCATGGGCGCAAATTCGCATGGAAAGAGGCATATGAGCGTAGCCACCGACACGAGCGTCAAGGCCAAGGTTCATCCATCCCCCAACCACAACGACAGGGCGCTGGGCGCTCCGATCGACATGCTGGTGCTGCATTACACCGGCATGAAGAGCGCGGAAGAGGCACTGCAACGGCTATGCGACCCGCGTACGGAAGTGTCCGCCCACTACTTCGTCTATGAGGACGGCCGTATCCTTCAATGCGTACCCGAAGCCCGTCGTGCCTGGCATGCAGGGAAGAGTTTCTGGAAGGGCGAGACGGATGTGAACTCGCGTTCCATTGGGATCGAAATCGTCAATCCTGGACATGAATGGGGCTACACCGATTTTCCGGAAGCGCAGATTGCGGCTGTTGCCGAGCTTTGTGCAGACATTTGCCGCAGACATTCCATCCATCCGTGGATGGTCCTTGCGCATTCAGATATTGCACCTGAGCGCAAAGAAGATCCCGGTGAGAAGTTCCCGTGGGCCACGCTGGCCAAGGCCGGCGTCGGACACTACGTCGATCCTGTTCCGGTGACGACCGGTCTGTTCATGCAGGAAGGTGAAAGCGGTCAGCCGGTGGAGGCCGTACAGTCCATGCTCGCGATATACGGGTATGACGTGGATATCACCGGCCATTTCGATACGCGCACGCGTTACGCGGTCACGGCTTTCCAACGCCATTTCAGGCCTGAAAAGGTCGACGGGATCGTCGATCAGTCGACCATAGAAACGCTGCACGCCTTGCTCGCCCGGCTGCCCCGCCTTTAAGACACTGAAAACGCGGTCGCGACCAAGTTCCATATCGATCATGAACCTCGCATGGTCTGCGACGTGTCATCGAATGAGGTGTATGTTCGGTTCTCTTTCGCACAAGTTGCTGCGGTGCGGGACAGGAAAAGTGCTGACAGATCTAGATGTTGTCAGGCGTTTGCCGCATTGCAGCGCATCATGAACATATTTCCGCCAAATTGTGCGGCCGTTGCCAAGTTGCCGGCTCATAGACAGGGCAATTCTTGAAATAAATTGTAATATTTCGTGAATGAAGGGGACTGATTTTCGTCCCATAGCGAGGGCAAACCTCGCCCTGCAACGAACCTAACACATCACCAAGAAGAATAAGGGCTCGACTGAATGTTGAAGTCTCCCCGACATCTCGCACGCACGATCTGCCTCATCGGTCTGTCTCTGGGCGCAATGGCCCCGGCACTTGCCGCTACCACCGGGTCAGAGATCATTCGTCCCCAGCCTGCCGCCAAGGATGAGAGCGCTTCGTTCGGCTCTACCGAAGCAAATTTCAACCAGGGCAGCAACGGCGATATCATTCGCTCCGTGAACGCAGGATCGACGAAGTCCGGTGCGCCGGAAGCTGAAGAGAGCACTCGCAAGAATGCTTCGGTCAGGAAAACGAAAACACGCGCCGCTGGTTCCATCAAGGTTTCAAAAAAATCATCGAAGAGCCGCAGCTCCTACAGTTCCTTGATCAAGGAAGCGGCTCGCAAGCATGGCGTCCCACTCAATATCGCTCATGCGGTCGTCCAGGTTGAAAGCAATTTCAACCCCGGAGCCCGCGGCAGTGCGGGTGAGGTTGGTCTCATGCAGATCAAGCCGGCCACTGCCCGCGGCCTCGGCTATCGTGGTTCAGTCAAGGGGCTCTATGACCCGCAGACCAACCTTGAATGGGGTATGCGTTACCTTGCGGGCGCGCACAAGCGTGCCTCCGGCGACGTTTGCGGCACGATCCTGCGATACAACGCCGGCCATTATGCAAAGCGCATGAACCCGGTCAGCCGCCGCTATTGCCAGAAGGTCAAGCAGATCCTGGCATCGAGCTGATCAGCTTCAGACGGGCGATGCCTGTTTCCAAAGGGGCGCCATGTGCGCCCCTTTTTGCGTCTCCATCCGCACATGAGCTTTTGTTCAGCCGAATTTCTGCTTGGCGCTTCGGACCGAACTCGGAACCGCAGTACCCGCTCGCATGTCGCTCGCCGGGAACGGTTCCCCGAGACCGTTGGCAAGGGGTATGACGCCGGCCCAAATGTCCAGATCCAGATCTTCCTTGTCATCTATCGGCTGGCCATTGCGCACTTTCGTGGCCACATGTTCGATCTCAAGCGCAAGGATGCCGGTTGCCTTGAGTTCCTTTTCAAGCATCGGCCGGCTCTCGGCCCAACGGCCAGGCAGCATGTGATCGGTGATCAGTGCCATGGCCTTTTCCTTCTCGTCTACGTCCAGGATCTTGCGTGCCGTCCCATGAACGATGGCACAGCGATAATTCATCGACAGGTGGAATGCAGCACGTGCCACGACCAGGCCATCGAGGAGTGTGACGGTCATGGTCACCGGGGCACCGGTTTCCTGCGCCTTGATAATCCGCGTGGTGCTGGCGCCGTGGATGTAGAGCGTGTGACCTTCGCGGCCGTAGACCATTGGCATCACCATCGGCCTGTTATCGGAAATGAAGCCGATGTGTCCGATGAGCGCCCTGTCCAGGATCTGGAAGGCGAGGTCTTCGTCGTAGCTGCCGCGGTTCATCTGGCGAATCCGGGCATATGCGGGAAGGTCGGGCTGGATGGATGTGTCGTGTTTCATCTGCTTTGTCTGCTTCTCAGGTGACTTGCCGGAGACCTGATTGCGGCATAAACTGGATCTGTTGAAGATCCGGATTTTTAAAAATGAAGGTACCAGAATTGCCGGAAGGCGTTTTGACTCTGGATCGATCTCTTGCGCTCCCTCTGAGTCAGCAGCTCTACAGAGCTGTGCGAGGGGCGGTCAGCCGTGGTGCTCTCAAGCCTGGAACGCGCCTGCCGTCATCGCGGGAGATCGCACGGCGGCTCGGCGTATCGCGCAACACCGTGAATGCTGCTCTGGAACTTTTGCAGGCCGAGACGATCATCACCGTTGCGCCGGGCTCCGCCCCGGTTGTCGCGCAGGGGGCGGTTCTTGAGGGAGCCGCGATAGGCGATCAGTCCAAGTTGGGCACTGCGCGGTTGTCCGAACGGGGAAAGCGGCAGGCAGAGAACCTCCGGGGCGATAGCTGGGCGTTCCGCCACGGGGCTCTGCAGCCAGGAGCACCCGCGCTGGATGTGTTTCCGCACGACCTTTGGGGACGGGCGCTTCGTCGTGCGGCTCGCAAGGCCTCGAATGCGTCTCTCCTTTATGAAAACGCCATGGGCCATCCTGCCTTGACCTCCGTTCTGGCGGAGTACCTGTCGGCTCAACGCGGGGTCAGGGTCGAGCCGGACCAGATCCTGATCACGGGCTCCATGCAGGGCATTCTGTCCGGCCTCTCCGAGGCGCTGGCCGATCCGGGTGACTGGGCATGGCTGGAGGATCCTGGTTACCTTGGCGCACGCACGGCGTTTCATGGTGCCGGGTTGCGGATGAAGGGAATTCCTGTCGACGACCAAGGCGCGGCGATTGAAGCGATGCAGGGTTGCGGGCCGGCGCCAAAACTCATCTACGTCACGCCATCACACCAATATCCTTTCGGAACGCGAATGCCCCTGGCTCGCCGGTTGGCATTGATCGAAGCTGCCCGGTCAATGGGCGGAGTGATCCTGGAAGACGACTATGACAGCGAGTTCCTGTTCGAGGGACGTCCGGTGTCCGCCCTGCAGGGACTAGCCGGAGATGGCGAGGTGATCTACATGGGCACCTTTTCCAAGAGCTTGCTGCCGGGCTTGCGAGTGTCCTACTGCGTCGTGCCGCATCCGCTTGTCGATGACCTCGGTCGTGCCCTGCGGCAAGGCGGGCGGGTGGCGAATGTCCATACCCAGATTGCTCTGGCGGACTTCATCGAAAGTGGAGAATACAGGGCACATCTGAAGCGGATCCGCAGCCTGTACGAGGAGCGTGGGCATGCCCTGGTCGACGGACTGCGCCGTCAACTGGGCAATCTGATCGACGTGGAGATCCCGACCGGCAATGTTCAGGTGGCGTTGAAATTTCGGGTGGCTGTTGACGATGAGGCACTGGCACGTCAGCTGCAGGCGCGTGGTTTTTCGGTGTCGCCTCTCAGCCCGTGCTTCCTGGATGCTCCGGCGCAATCCGGTCTCATCGTTGGGTTTGCCGCTGCAACGGCCGATCAGATTGCCGACTTTACCCGATTGCTGAGCGACTTGCTTGACCTTGGCAGCGATCCCACATAAGGCACGCATGCCAGTCGGCCGGACAGCCGCTGCCGCAAGTGCCGAAAGGCCGCGGGGGAGGAAAGTCCGGGCTCCACGGAAACACGGTGCCGGGTAACGCCCGGCGGGGGAAACCCCAGGGAAAGTGCCACAGAAAGCAAACCGCCCCGGATTTCAGGCCTCGGCTTGGTCGCGGGGTAAGGGTGAAAGGGTGGGGTAAGAGCCCACCGCGCGGACGGCAACGGACGCGGCACGGTAAACCCCACCGGGAGCAAAACCGAATAGGGGTGGCGCGGGCAGTGGTTTCGACCGCTTGTCCAGGCCTGTTTCCAGGCCAGTCACCCGGGTAGGTTGCGAGAGGCGTCCGGCAACGGGCGTCCCAGATGAATGGCTGTCACGTCCGTGGCGACACGGGCCGTACAGAACCCGGCTTATAGGCCGACTGGCATTTTATTCATCCTTCTTGTTTTAGCTCGAACGCCCTGCGCGCATGGCGGTTCATCCGGTCGGCGTTCACCGACATATCCTGCCCCAGGGCCATCCTCTGTCCACAGTTTTGCAAGGACTGACAAGGGCCTGCCTCTAGTCCCAATGGTGCTTTCGACAGGGTCTTGCGACTCCGATTCTTCTTTTGTGTCAAGCCTTCGTTAACCATGCGCATGTCATAACTGCCGTATGGGCATGGATGGGCGTTCCAGGTCGCCGAAAACCGGCAGATTCCATTGACCGCCCATAAAATCCCATGTTATCCCATAAATGCCCATGACGGGTTTGCTTTGCGCCGCTTTGCCCTCGGCATTGCCACAGCGCTTCGCGTCGTCGTCAAACGGGCTAATGGGGCTTTAGTCAGGCACTGCCTGAGCACGAGGGGTTTGATGGCCGGCTTTGTTTCGCATTTCACTAACCGGCTGGATGCCAAGGGTCGCGTGTCGATCCCGGCGCCCTTTCGGCAAGTGCTTGCGAAAGACGGTTTCGAGGGGCTCTACTGCATCGCCTCGCCGCATTGCGCGGCAATTGATTGCGGCGGCAATGCGCTTCTTGGCGAAATCCAGACCCGTCTCGATGCCTTCGCAAAACTATCGCCCGACCATGATGCGCTTGCTATGGCGCTGTTTGGTGCCAGCGAGACGCCGAAGATCGACGGCGATGGCCGGATGATGATCTCCGACATGATCCGCGAGCACACCGGCCTCACTGATCAGGTCACCTTCGCCGGCCTCGGCTACAAGTTTCAGATCTGGAAGCCGGAAAAGTTCCGCGAGCACCGCGCAGAGGCCGCAAAGCGGGCGCTCGCAATGCTGTCGGGGCAGGTAGCCTCGACCACCCTGCCAGGAGGATCGGCATGACGGCGCGCAGCGAACAGAGCATCGCTCCGGACGCTGGCGGACCAGTGCGCCACGTGCCTGTCCTCCTGGGGCCGGTCCTGGATTATCTGGCTCCGAAGCCGGGCGAAATCATCATTGACGGAACGTTTGGCGCGGGCGGCTACAGCCGTGCTTTCCTGGAACGTGGAGCCTCTGTCATCGGCATCGACCGGGATCCTGATGCGATTGCCGGAGGTCAGGGACTGGTCAGTGAATTCGAAGGTCGCCTGACGCTCGTGCCGGGGCAGTTTGCTGATCTGGAGCATCACGCACGCAACCTCGGCCATGACGGTGTCGACGGAGTGGTTCTGGATCTTGGCGTTTCCTCCATGCAGCTTGACCAGGCCGAGCGGGGGTTCTCGTTCATGCGCGACGGGCCGCTCGACATGCGGATGGAGCAGTCCGGGCCGTCGGCCGCGGATGTCGTGAATGAGCTGCCGGTCCGCGACCTGATCCGCATCATCGGTCTTCTGGGTGAAGAAAAGCGTGCGACCAGCGTGGCCCATGCCATCGATGCGGCGCGCAAGGAAAAACCGTTCACGCGGACGATCGAACTGTCCTCGCTGATCGAGAAGGTTCTCGGCCGGAATCCGAAGAAGGCGCAGATTCACCCGGCGACGCGAACGTTCCAGGCGCTCCGGATCTACGTCAACGGCGAGCTTCATCAGGCCGCGCGGGCGCTTGGCGCTGCCGAGCGGATCCTGAAGCCGGGCGGCCGGCTTGTCCTGGTCAGCTTTCATTCGCTGGAAGACCGGATCGTCAAGAAGTTCTTTCAGGAGCGCACTAAGACGCGCGGCGGCGGTTCGCGCCACATGCCTGAGGAAGATGTGCCGCCGGCAACCTTCGAGCTTCTGTCGCGCAAGGCCGTCGATCCGACACCGGAAGAGGCAGAGGCCAATCCGCGTGCGCGTTCGGCCAAGCTCAGGGCCGGTCGGCGGACGGATGCGCCCGCGCGTGATCTCGACATCCATACCATCGGCGTGCCGAGGCTCGCCGCTTTCCACGGGCTAGGGGGCTGATCCATGGTTCGTTACATCAACATCTTTTTTATACTTCTTGTCGTCGTCGGGGCGGCCGCCGTTTACGATATGAAACTGGCGGCGAAGAAATCGGCGTCCCATGTGGCTGATTTGCAGCGTGAGATCGAGGCGGAGCGCGAGGCGATCCGTCACCTCAAGGCCGAGTGGAGCCTGCTCAATCAGCCTGAGCGCCTCCAGGGTCTGGTCGATCGATACAATGAGTATCTGCAGCTTCAGCCCCTTGATGTTCATCAGATCGTTTCACCCGAAGAGTTGCCGGCGCGCCCCGTGATGATGGAGCCGATTGGCGGCAATGAGTCCCTCGGCGGTTATGCCGGGTCTTCCGCGGTGATCAGGTGAGGGCGGCAACATGACGATGGCAGCTGAGACGACATCGTTCCTGCAGGTGAGGCAACGGCGCCCTCGGGCAACGGCCGGTTCCATTTCCGCTGGTGCCGTGAAATCGCGCGTGTACGTGGCGATGGCGGCCTTCGTATTTGTCTATCTTGCGATCGGCGGTCGCCTTGTGTTGCTGGCGCAGATGGACGAGGCGCCGAGTTCTGCCTGGATTTCCGCCCAGGATTCGGTTGCGGCATCCCGGCCCGACCTGCTTGACCGGAATGGCGAGATCCTCGCGACCGACATCAAGACGGCATCGCTTTACGCCGAGCCACGCCGGATCCTGGATGTCGATGAAGCAGTCGAGGGTCTGACCAGTGTTCTGCCGGACCTGAATGCCGATGTTATTCGCCGGCGTCTCGACAGTCGCGCCGGGTTCGTCTGGCTCAAGCGTGAACTCGCCCCCGATCAGGCCGATGCAGTTCACAACCTCGGTCTGCCCGGCATTGGCTTCCTGTCAGAAAGCCAGCGGTTCTATCCAGGCGGGTCGACCGCCGGGCACATCGTTGGGTCGGTCAATGTCGATAATGCAGGACTGACAGGGATTGAAAAATACATCGACGGCGAATGGCTCGGGGAGTTGCAGGACCTGGGGTTCGCGTCCGATCGATCGATGGAGCCGGTTCAGCTGGCGATGGACCTGCGCGTTCAGCACGTCGTGCGGGACGAGCTGGCCAAGGCTATGGACCGTTACGACGCAATTGCTGCGGTGGGCATCGTTCTCGATGCCAAGACCGGCGAAGTCGTCGCCATGTCCTCCGTACCCGACTATGATCCCAACGACCGCGCCCAGGCACTTGAGACCGATCGCCTGAACCGTGCCACCGGCGGCGTGTTCGAGATGGGATCCGTCTTCAAGGCATTTACCACGGCCATGGCGCTCGATTCGGGCAAGGTTTCGGTCAATGACAGCTTCGATGCGACGCGGCCGATCCGTGCCGGAGGACGTACGATCTCGGATTTCCACGGGAAAAACCGTATCCTTTCTGTGCCGGAAATCTTCATCTATTCCTCCAATATCGGCACGGCGAAGATGATGCTCGCAGCCGGGATCGAACGCCAGAAGGAGTTCCTTGGGCGTCTCGGTCTGACCAGCCGGCTGTCCACCGAGTTACCGGAAAATGCCTCGCCCTTGTTGCCGCCGAAATGGAATGAGCTGGCGGCCATGACCATCTCCTTCGGCCATGGTATCTCTGTTACCCCGATGCAGACCGCAGTTGCTGCTGCGGCGCTCGTCAATGGCGGCACACTGCTACCGCCGACCTTCCTTCCGCGCTCCGTCGAAGAGGCCAAGTCTTTGGGAACGCGCGTTGTTTCGGAAGAGACCAGCCGCGTCATGCGCTATCTCTTCCGCCTCAACGTGGTGTCCGGTTCGGGAAAGCGCGCCGACGTTCCCGGCTACACGGTGGGCGGCAAGACGGGAACCGCCGAGAAGATCGAGAATGGCCGCTACGTGTCCAACAAGCGCCGCAATTCTTTCCTTTCTGCCTTCCCGATGGATGATCCGCGCTATGTCGTGCTGGTGGTCGTGGACGAGCCCAAGCCGGAACGCGAAGGCATTGGCGCGACGGCAGGCCTCAATGCCGCGCCGACCGTAGGCGCGATCATTCGCAGGGCCGCTCCGATGCTTGGTGTCATGCCCCGCTTCGGGGAGGGGGAACAACCGATCGAAATATCCTATTAAGGGCTAAGGGGACTGGCGGGGTCGCAGCCGAAATCCGGTCCTCTCGAAGCCTAGAGACGACGCACTAACCGGATCGACGTATGACATGCAGCTTGAACAACTTGCCGCGGACCTGACAGCTTCGGAAGGAGCGGACGCGGCAGGGTTTCCACGCCTCTCCATCTCTGGCCTGACGGCAGATAGCCGCAAGGTGGAACCTGGGTTCCTGTTTGCCGCTCTCAAGGGCGCGCATGTCGACGGAACGCGCTTTGCCGCCAAGGCCGTTGAAGCCGGGGCTGTTGCCGTTCTTTGCGCCGATGAGGTTGCCGACGAACTACGAGGTCAGTTGCCGTCGTCCATTGCCATTGTCTCCAGCAGGGAGCCAAGGCGGGCACTGGCCCTCATGGCAGCACGTTTCTATGCAAGGCAGCCGAAGATCACGGTCGCGGTCACAGGTACCAGCGGCAAGACCTCGGTCGCCCATTTCGTGCGTCAGATCTTCCAGTC
This sequence comes from Roseibium sp., assembly GCF_048261595.1. Lineage (GTDB taxonomy): Bacteria > Pseudomonadota > Alphaproteobacteria > Rhizobiales > Stappiaceae > Roseibium. The sequence goes on along the minus strand of NZ_JBLXFW010000002.1, from coordinate 178,594 downwards.
TGCAGGACATGCTTCGGCCAGCCTTGGAACTCTCGGCACGGTCACGGCGGATGGCCAGAGCTATGGTGGGCTGACGACGCCGGACCCGGTCGCGCTCCACATGGAGCTGAACCGGCTTGCCGAGGCCGGGGTAACCCATGCGGCGCTCGAAGCCTCCAGCCACGGTCTCGATCAGCACAGGCTCGATGGTGTTCGGATCTCGGCGGCCGGCTTCACCAACCTCGGCCGTGATCACATGGACTACCATGCGACTGTCGAGGACTATCTCGAGGCGAAGCTTCGGCTGTTCCGGAACCTTTTGCCAATGGGCGGAACCGTGGTCGTCGACCCGGGTGAGAAATATGCCGACCGCGTGATGGCCGTCGCCCATGAACGCGGCTTGCCGCTGTTCACGGTCGGGGAAACAGGCAAGGACCTGCAGTTGTCCGGGTTGCGTCAATCGGGCTTCGGCCAGGTGTTGACCCTGCAGACGCCTCGCGGCCAGTACTCCCTGACCTTGCCGCTCGTCGGGCGTTTCCAGGTATCGAATGCCCTGATCGCCGCCGGTCTCGCCATTTCCGTCGGACACGAGACCGGCCAGGTTCTCAGAGCGCTGGAAAACCTGAAGGGAGCTCCCGGCCGTCTGGAATTTGCCGGACGGACGAAGACCGGCGCGCTGGTCGTGATCGATTACGCCCATAAGCCGGACGCTCTGGAAAACGCCCTTGCCGCGCTGCGTCCGTTCACGTCCGGAAAACTGTCCGTCGTCATCGGTGCAGGGGGAGACCGGGACGTCGGCAAGCGCCCGTTGATGGGCAAGGCCGCTGCGGCCAGGGCAGACGAGGTCATCGTCACCGACGACAATCCCCGCAGCGAGGACCCGGCCCTGATCCGCAAGGCGGTTCTGGAAGGCGCGCCCGGGGCGATCGAGATCGGGGATCGTGCGGAGGCCATCCGTACTGCCATTTCCCGTCTTGAAACCGGCGACGTCCTTTGCGTTGCGGGCAAAGGTCATGAAACGGGCCAGATTGTCGGCGACACGGTTCTTCCCTTTTCAGATCACGAGGCGGTGGCGGCAGCCATTGCCATGGGAGGCAACTGAATGACTGCGCCGCTTTGGACCCTCGAGGATTTTCTGGCAGCCACGGGCGGGAAAGCCCAGGGCCAGCCCGGTGCCGAGGTGACCGGTATTTCCATCGACAGCAGGACCATCCAGCAAGACGAGGCATTTGTCGCCATCAAGGGTGATCGTTTCGATGGTCACGATTTCGTAGGTGCGGCGATGGAAGCAGGCGCTGCCTTCGCGCTGGTTGCAGCAGATCGAGTTGCCGACTTGCCGGACGATGGCCGATACGTCGTTGTCGAGGATCCGCTTGAGGCCTTGCGGCAACTGGGTGTCGCGGCGCGCGAACGCACCAACGCCCGTATCGTTGCGGTTACCGGCTCTGTGGGCAAGACGGGTACTAAGGAAGCTCTAAGGCTCAGTCTGGAGCGCTCCGGCAAGGTCCATGCTTCGGTTGCTTCGTTCAATAATCACTGGGGGGTACCGCTGACGCTGGCGCGCATGCCTGCCGACACCGAGTATGGCGTCTTCGAGATCGGCATGAACCATGCCGGCGAGATCACGCCGCTGGTGAAGATGGTCCGTCCGCACGTCGCAATCATCACCACGGTTCAGGCGGTGCACCTGGAGTTCTTCGGTTCCGTCGAGAAGATTGCCCAGGCCAAAGCCGAGATCTTTGCAGGTATCGAGCCAGGTGGCGTTGCCATTTTGAACCGTGACAACGCCCAGTTTGACCTGTTGTCCTTCCTCGCGACGACCGCCGGTGTTCCGCGCGTCGTCACTTTCGGCGAAGATCCGCGTGCGAACTCTGTCCTCGAAAAGTTCTCGCAGCAGGCGGGCGGTTCGAGTGTTCAGGCGAAGATCCTGGGCCAGGAAATCACATACAAGATCGGAGCGCCGGGGAGGCACCACGTCAAGAACAGCCTCGCGGTGCTGACTGCGGTTGTCGAACTCGGTGCCGATCTGGCAATGGCCGGCATTGCCCTGTCCGACATGCATGCACCGAAGGGACGCGGTCAGGTAACGCGCCTCGAAATCCCGGGTGGGCATGTCAACCTGGTCGACGAGAGCTACAACGCCAATCCTGCCTCGATGCGTGCGGCAATCTCGGTGCTGGGGGAGACGCCGGTGAAGCGTCCGGGCCGCCGCGTTGCGGTGCTGGGCGACATGCGAGAACTCGGTGCGGACGCCGACGACCTCCATGCAGGTCTTCTCGAGCCGCTGAAACAGGCGGAAATCGACCTTGTGTTCTGTGCTGGCCCGCATATGCATTGCCTTTGGGAACTGCTTCCAAAAGGGATGCGGGGCGCGTATTCGGAGGATGCAGCAGGCCTTGAGGAACTGCTGCTTTCCGACGTCCGCAATGGCGACATCATCATGATCAAGGGCTCCCTGGGCACCCGCATGGGGCCGCTTGTGGAAGCCTTGAAGAAGGAATATCCGCCATCGGAAGAAACCGAGGCGGCTTGAGGACGGCTGAATGTTTTATTTTCTCGGCGAGTTTGCCGACCAGATCTCTGCTCTGAACGTTTTCAGATACATCACTTTCCGCACGGGCGGCGCGATCATGACCGCGCTTTTCTTTGTCTTTCTGTTCGGGCCGAAGATCATTTCCAGCCTGCGCGTGCGCCAGGGCAAGGGGCAGCCGATCCGTGAAGACGGCCCGGAAGGACACCTTCTGACCAAGAAGGGAACGCCCACCATGGGCGGCCTGATGATCCTGTCGGGTGTTCTCGTGGCGGCCCTGTTGTGGTCGGACCTTTCAAATCCGTATGTCTGGATCGTCATCGGGGTCACGGTTGGCTTCGGGCTGATCGGGTTCTACGACGACTACCTCAAGGTGACCAAATCCTCGCACAAGGGCTTCGGCGGACGGGCGCGCCTTGCCATCGAGTTCCTGATTGCCGGTGCGGCGGCCTATGCCGTGACAGCTCTCGACAATCAGCCGTTCTCGACGTCAATCGCCTTTCCGTTTCTCAAGGACCTGACGCTTAATCTCGGCTTGTTCTTCATTCCCTTCGCAGCCTTCGTGATGGTTGGGGCAGGCAATGCGGTCAACCTGACAGACGGTCTCGATGGTCTTGCCATTGTTCCGGTGATGATCGCCTGCGCTTCCTTTGCGCTGATCGCCTATCTGTCGGGCAACGCGGTCTTCGCCAATTACCTGCAGATCCACCACGTGCCGGGAACGGGCGAGCTTGCCGTCATTGCGGGTGCGGTGATCGGAGCCGGGCTGGGCTTTCTCTGGTTCAACGCACCGCCAGCAGCGATCTTCATGGGCGATACCGGTTCGCTGGCCCTCGGCGGCATGATCGGGGCAATTGCTGTCGCCACCAAGCACGAGATCGTCCTTGCGATCATCGGCGGTCTGTTTGTGCTTGAGGCGGTCTCGGTGATCGTTCAGGTCGTCTCCTTCAAGCTGACGGGCAAACGGGTCTTCCGGATGGCGCCGATCCACCATCATTTCGAATACAAGGGATGGACGGAGTCCCAGGTCGTGATCCGCTTCTGGATCATCGCCGTGGTGCTCGCGCTCGTCGGCCTTGCGACCCTGAAGCTGAGGTAAGGCGCTGATGATCCCGGTGACAACCTTCAAAGGCAGGCATGTGGCGCTCTTCGGGCTTGGTGGCTCGGGGATGGTGACCGCTCGGGCGCTTGCCGCCGGGGGCGCTGACGTCACGGTTTGGGACGATGCGCCGGCCAAGGTCGAGGCCGCGCGTGCGGAAGGTTTTACGGCGGAAGACCTTCGTAACGCCGATTGGAGTGTGTTCTGCGCGCTGGTTCTGGCACCGGGCGTCCCGTTGACACATCCGAAACCCCACTGGACGGTGGATCTCGCACGCGATGCCGGGATCGAGGTGATCGGCGACGTCGAGCTGTTCTGCCGTGAGCGCCGGGCCATCTGCCCGGACGCCCCACTGATCGCGATCACCGGCACCAATGGAAAGTCGACCACGACGGCGCTTATCGCGCACCTGCTGAAGGAGCTTGGTGCCGACACACAGATGGGCGGGAACATCGGACGGCCGGTTCTGGATCTGGACCCGCCGGCCCCCGGCCGCCACTTTGTCGTCGAGTGTTCCTCTTACCAGATCGACCTGGCGCCGACCCTCGATCCGGCCATTGGCATTCACATGAACCTGTCGCCGGACCATCTCGACCGGCATGGAACCATGGAGAACTATGCCGCGATCAAGGAGCGGCTGGTGGCGGGAGCGAAAATTGCTGTCGTTGGCGTAGACGACCGGATGTCTTCGGAAATTGCCGACCGGCAGGATCTGGCGCGCATGCCTGTTCGTCGTATTTCCGGCAGCCTCGAATTACCCGATGGCGTCTATGCGCGGAACGGAGCCTTGTACGAGGCGTTCGACGGAACCCAGGTGCGGGTCGCGAACCTTGCGGGCATCGATGCCCTGCGTGGCGCTCACAACGGACAGAATGCTGCTGCGGCCTTTGCTGCTCTCAGGGCGCTCGGCTTTGAAGCGGATGCAATTGCCGGGGCCTTGAAAACGTTCCCGGGCCTTCATCACCGGATGGAACTGGTCGCCCGCTCGGGGCGTGTTCTGTTTGTGAACGACTCCAAGGCGACCAATGCAGACGCGGCCGCCCGTGCATTGGCGAGCTTTGACCGGATCTACTGGATCGCCGGAGGCAAGCCGAAGGCTGGCGGTATTGCGTCCCTGGACGAGTACTTTGGCAAGATCGTGAAGACCTACCTGATCGGCGAGGCCGCTGAAGAGTTTGCACGCACGCTTGACGGCAAGGTCGACCACGTTCACTGCGGCACGCTCGACAAGGCCGTTGCCGCGGCCGCCGCAGATGCTTCAGAGGACGGGGCGGCGGAAATGGCGGTGCTTCTGTCGCCGGCCTGTGCATCCTTCGACCAGTTCCCGAACTTCGAGCTGCGCGGTGAAGCCTTTGCGGCAGCCGTCAACGCACTCGACATGGTCCGGAAAAGCCGGGAGGTCGCCTGATGGTCAGCCGCGCCGATCGAAGCCGTTTTGCCGAGTGGCTCTGGACAGTCGACCACTACCTCCTTGCCGCCTTCATTCTCCTGATGGTCGGCGGCGTGGTGTTGTCGTTTGCCGCCAGCCCCCCGGTCGCAGAACGCCTCGGCGTGGAAACCTTCTACTTCGTCAAGCGTCAGGCGATGTTCCTCTTGCCCGCGCTCGCGGTCATGCTTGCCGGCTCCCTCATGTCTCCGCGACTGGTTCGGCGCGTCGCGTTGCTGGTCTTCGTCGGTTCATTGGTGATGCTGGTGGCGACACTCTTTCTCGGTATGGAGGCCAAGGGGTCGCGGCGCTGGATCTATATCGCTGGCTTCTCGCTGCAGCCTTCGGAATTCTTGAAGCCTGCATTCGTGATCCTTATTGCCTTTCTGCTGTCCGAGTCCGGTCGCCGGCGCGAGGTGCCCGGAGTTCTCTTTGCGGTCCTACTCTTCGTGATGTGCGCCGCGCTTCTGGTTGCGCAGCCCGACTTTGGCCAGACAATGCTGCTCGGCATGGTCTGGGCGGGTCTGTTCTTCCTGAATGGCCTGCCCTGGTTCGCGATTGCCGGGCTTGGCATTGCCGGGGCAGGTGGTCTGGTCGCCGCCTATTTCTTCCTTCCGCATGTGACCGCACGTGTGAACCGCTTCCTGGATCCGAGTTCCGGCGACACTTACCAAATCGACACGGCGATGGAATCCTTCCTCGCCGGGGGGTGGTTCGGCCGGGGGCCGGGAGAGGGAACCGTCAAGCGTATCCTGCCGGACAGCCATACAGACTTCATTTTCGCAGTGGTGGCCGAGGAATTCGGCATCATCGTCTGCCTGTTCATGGTCGCCGTCTTCGCCTTCATCGTGATCCGTGGCCTGAGCCATGCCAGCAAGGATCAGGATGCGTTTGGCCGGCTGGCGACAGCAGGACTCGTCGTGCTGTTCGGTCTGCAGGCGACGATCAATCTGTCCGTGAACCTCAATCTCATGCCGCCGAAGGGCATGACCTTGCCGTTCATTTCCTACGGCGGTTCGTCCCTTTTGTCCTCGGCGATGGTGGCCGGTGCGATCCTGGCATTGACCCGCAAGCGGCCGCGGCCGACGCGCGGCGATATCGTGACGATCAGCCGTCTGTCGCCGTCGAGCCTGATGTAAGTACGTTCAAGAAGACTATGCCGAAGACGATTTTGCTGACAGCCGGGGGCACCGGCGGCCATCTGTTTCCTGCGCAGGCGCTTGCGAGCGAACTGCAGCGGCGGGGCCACGTCGTTGAGCTTGCGACCGATGAACGGGCCGATAAATACGGTTCGGCCTTTCCGGCCCGCCGAACCCACATCATCGCCTCGGAAACCTTGCGCGGGAAGAACCCGGTTGCACTGGCGAAGACAGCATTGAGCCTGCTACGTGGCACGTTGCAGGCACGCGGCCTGGTGAAACAGCTGGTTCCGGACGTTGTCGTTGGTTTCGGGGGTTATCCGACCTTTCCGCCGCTGTTCGCAGCGCGGCTGACCGGCACTCCGTCAATCCTGCATGAGGCCAATGGCGTTATGGGCCGCGCGAACAAGATGTTGGCCAAGGGAGTGACAGCCATTGCCACCAGCGTTCCGCTGAAGGGGTTGGAGAAGGCGCTCGCCGGGAAATGCGTGGAGACCGGCAATCCGGTCCGGGACGCTGTTGCCGAAGTCTCCGGAGCGCCTTATCCGGATCTGAGCGAAGAGAGCCGGTTCGGCCTGCTTGTCTTTGGCGGTTCTCAAGGCGCGCGGTTCTTTTCCGATGTCATGCCGGAAGCGCTGGCGCTTCTGCCGGAAGCCCTGCGCTCGAAGCTTCGCCTAGTCCAGCAATGCCGCCCGGAGGATCTTGCGCGCGTGGGCCAGGCCTATGCCGACCTCAAGGTTGACGCCGAGCTGCATTCGTTCTTCACCGACATGCCCAGGCGCATTGCGGACAGCCATCTTGTGATCTGCCGGTCCGGCGCGTCCTCGGTCAGCGAGCTGACCGTGATTGGCCGTCCCTCCATCTTGGTGCCGCTGCCGCATGCCCTCGATCAGGACCAGATGGTCAATGCAGAGGGGCTGGCCGCAGTTGGTGGTGCATGGCCCATTCGCCAGCAGGACCTGAGCCCGCAGCGGCTGGCGGATGAGCTGGCGCGTCTGATGACGGCGCCTGAAACACTGAAACAGGCGGCAGCTGCCGCACTCGGCGCGGGCAAGCCCGACGCCGTTGCCCGGTTGGCGGACCTTGTCGAACAGGTCGCCGCCGGAACATTCGTTGCTAAAGGAGACGGCGCATGAAAATGCCGCAGGACATCGGCCCGGTACATTTCGTCGGGATCGGGGGCATCGGCATGAGCGGCATCGCCGAAGTGCTGAAGACACTCGGCTATACGGTTCAAGGCTCGGACATGGCGGAGAACGCCAATGTGAAGCGCCTGCGCGACAACGGTATCAAGGTGATGGTTGGTCATGCCGCCGAGAACCTCGGCAATGCCGAAGTGCTTGTCGTCTCGTCCGCGATCAAGAAGGACAATCCGGAACTGGTCGCAGCGCGTGAGCGGTTCATGCCGGTCGTGCGCCGCGCGGAGATGCTGGCCGAACTGATGCGGTTCAAGCAGGCGATCGCGGTCGGCGGTACCCATGGCAAGACGACGACGACCTCGATGATCGCTGCCTTGCTGGATGCGGGGCGGCTTGATCCCACGGTGATCAATGGCGGCATCATCAACGCCTATGGCACCAACGCACGCATGGGCGACGGCGACTGGATGGTTGTCGAGGCCGACGAGAGCGACGGTACCTTCGTCAAGCTTCCTGCCGATGTCGCGGTGGTCACCAATATCGACCCAGAGCATCTTGACCACTATGGCGACTTCGCCGGTGTGCGGGCCGCGTTCCGTCAGTTCGTGGAAAATGTCCCCTTCTACGGGTTCGCGGCGATGTGCCTCGACCACCCGGAGGTGCAGACATTGATCGGTCAGATCGCGGATCGCCGGATCGTCACCTACGGCACCAACCCCCAGGCTGACGTGCGTTATTCCGACGTGTCCATGGACGGCGGGCGCTCGACCTTTACCGTTGTCATCCGCGATCGCCGCAGCGGCGAGACGACGGAAATGAAGAACCTCATTCTGCCGATGCCGGGTCTTCACAACGTCTCAAACGCAACGGCGGCGGTGGCGGTGGCCTCCCAGCTCGGCGTCGGCGCGGATGATATCCGCAAGGGCCTTGCCGAATTCGGCGGCGTCAAACGACGCTTCACCCACACGGGCAGCGCGGGCGGCATCGAAGTCTTTGATGACTACGGTCACCATCCGGTCGAGATTCGCGCGGTGCTTCATGCCGCTCGCGAGTCCTCCAAGGGCAAGGTGATCGCAGTGGTCCAGCCTCACCGCTACAGCCGTCTTCACAGCCTGTTCGATGATTTCTCAAACTGCTTCAACGATGCGGACACGGTGATCGTCGCTCCGGTTTATGAAGCCGGTGAGCAGCCGATCGAAGGTGCACGGCACAGTGACCTCGTTGCCGGTCTGAAAAACCGGGGCCATCGTTCGGTCCACCAGATCGAAGGACCGGACAAGCTGGCCGAGCTCGTTCACGAGATTGCTGAGCCGGGCGACTATGTCATTTGTCTTGGTGCGGGCAACATCACCCAGTGGGCCTATGCGCTGCCCGATGGGTTGAAGCGGCTGCAGGGGGAGGGCGCGTGAGCTTTCCCGATCTGCTCGAGCTGTATCCTGACCTTGCGAGGGGGATCCGCGGAAAACTGACTCCGAACCAGCCGCTGTCTGCGGTGACCTGGTTTCGGGTTGGCGGGCCGGCGCAGCTTCTGTTCCAGCCGGCGGATGAAGATGATCTTGCCGCTTTTCTGACCAAGCTGCCGGAAGACGTTCCCGTCCTGCCCGTAGGGCTCGGCTCCAACCTTCTGATCCGCGACGGAGGTCTGGAGGGCGTCGTCATTCGTCTCAGCGCCAAGGGCTTCGGCGGAATCGAAGAGATCGGCGGGAACCGGCTGAAGGCTGGTGCCGCGGTGCCGGACAAGCGCCTTGCGGAGGTGGCGGCAAAAGCGGGGCTGGGTGGATTTGCCTTTTACACCGGGATTCCCGGCGGTATCGGCGGCGCGCTGCGCATGAATGCTGGTGCGCACGGTACTGAAACCTGCCAGCGCATGGTCGAATTGACGGCGATTGATCGAAAGGGTCAGCGCCATGTTCTGACCAACGCCGACATGGATTACGCCTATCGCCATTCCGGTGCCTCAAAGGACCTCATCTTCACCAGTGCGGTCTTCGAGGGCATTCCGATGAGCGAAGAGGAGATCCGTGCCGAGATGGCCGCTGTCGTGGAGCACCGGGAACGTGCCCAGCCGATTCGCGAAAAGACCGGCGGGTCCACCTTCAAGAACCCGGAAGGGTCTTCGGCCTGGAAAGAGGTCGATGCGGCCGGCTGCCGGGGGCTGACCGTCGGTGGCGCGCAGATGTCCGAAATGCATTGCAATTTCATGATCAACACCGGAACCGCGTCGGGTCACGACCTTGAGCTTCTGGGTGAGACGGTGCGCAAGCGGGTCTTCGAGACCTCGGGTGTTCGCCTCGAATGGGAAATCAAACGGCTCGGCCGGTTCGGCGACGAAGGTCCTGTCGAACCGTTCCTTGGAGCATAGGAGACCAGCCATGACCAGCAAGCACGTCGCCGTCCTCATGGGCGGGTGGGTTAACGAGCGTCCGGTCAGCCTTTCTTCCGGAACGGCCAGTGCCGACGCATTGGAAAAGGCCGGTTACCAGGTCAGCCGGATCGATGTGGACCGGAACATAGCCGCGGTCCTTAGCGAATTGCGCCCGGACGTTGTCTTCAATGCGCTTCACGGTCCCTTCGGCGAGGACGGCTGTATCCAGGGCATTCTTGAGGTCCTCGAGATCCCCTACACCCACTCCGGCGTCATGGCGTCCGCCCTTGCGATGAACAAGGTCAAGGCGAAAGCGGTCATGGCGGCGGCCGGTGTGATGGTTACTCAACACTTAATTGTGAATCGAAACGAAGTGGGCCGGGAACACCCGATGAAGCCGCCTTACGTGATCAAGCCGATCAACGAAGGATCGAGTTTCGGAGTCCTGATCGTGCGCGAAGATCAGGCCTATCCACCACAGCAGCTGACCTCCTCGGAATGGCCGTATCCCGACGTTTTGATGTGCGAGAAGTACATCCCGGGACGGGAGCTGACCTGTGCCGTGATCGGAGACAAGGCTACCGGTGTAACGGAGATCGTTCCGACCGGTGGCGGCTTCTACGACTATGATGCGAAATATGCGGAAGGTGGGTCTAAACACATTCTTCCTGCAAAACTTTCACCGATTGTTTACCAAAAAATACAGACACTGGCATTGGAGGCGCATCACGCGCTCGGGTGCCGCGGTGTTTCGCGGGCGGACTTCCGATTCAACGAACAGGAAGACGGGACCGGAGAGCTGATTTGCCTCGAAGTGAACACGCAGCCGGGCATGACGCCAACCTCTCTGGTTCCTGAACTCGCAGGTCATGAGGGGATGAGCTTCCAGGACCTGGTCAGTTGGATGGTAGAGGACGCAAGTTGCTGTCGCTAAGGCGAAAATTCGAACGAGACTACCTGTCGCCGATGGAAGCCGAACTGGCTCCGCGGGGCCGTGGGGTATCGCGTTTGCATCGCCAGCCGGTTTGGCGGGCGGCAGGTCGCCTTGCCGATCTTCCGCACTGGACCGGTTCCGCTGCGGCTCTCGCCTTTCTTTCGGCCACAATCGCCTACGGTATCGTGCTTGGCGGATATGGCCGTGAAGTCTCCGACGCGCTGCTGTCCGCCGGAGGCCTCGGTATTGAAACCGTGAAGCTCTCGGGTCAGCGCGAAACCAACGAATTCCAGATCATCGAAGCGCTCGAGATCCAGGAAGGTTCTTCGCTTGCCCTGTTCGACGCGGAAGCCGCACGTGAACGCCTGTCCTCGATCGCCTGGGTCAAGCAAGCTTCGGTCATGAAGCTCTATCCGGGAACCTTGCAGGTCCGGATCGACGAAAAGGAACCCTTCGCGCTTTGGCAGCGCGGCTCCGTCGTCTCGATCATCAACAGGGAAGGCGAGGTTATCACCGACGATGTCGATGGCCGTTACGCGAACCTGCTGATGGTCATGAACCATGGTGCGCAGCGCCGGGCTGGTGAAATCATTGCGGCACTCGAGAAAGTGCCGGCGCTTCGCTCGCGCGTCCGGGCGGCAGAGCTGGTTGCCGACCGTCGCTGGGATCTGATGCTTGAAAACGGCATTACGGTTCGCCTGCCCGAGAATGGTGTCGACCAGGCGCTTGCCGACGTCGTCTTGATGGATGAGAAGAACGGCTTGTTGGCAAGGGATATCGTCGCGGTGGATATGCGCCTTGCCGACCGTGTCGTGGTCAGGCTTTCCGATGAAGCCGTCGCCCGGCGAAAGGCTGGCGGGCGCTCGGGAGAGCAGATCGTGAATCTGGAGCGAGACACATGAGCCGGTCCGGATCTTCCCTTTATCTTCCGCGTATGCGCCCCCTTCCGGGGCGACGTGCCGTTGTCATGTCGGTCCTGGATGTTGGCTCGACAAAGATCTGCTGCCTGATCGCCAAGCTCACCCCGCGCGAGGAGAGCAGCGTTCTGGCCGGCCGGTCTCATTCGGTCGAAGTGCTGGGCTATGGCTATCAGCGCTCCCGGGGCATCAAGTCCGGCGTCGTGGTCGACATGGATGCAGCCGAACAGGCGATCCGGCTGGCCGTCGACTCTGCGGAGCGCATGGCCGGTGTGACGGTCGAATCCCTGATCGCCAATGTCAGCTGCGGCCGTTTGCAAAGTGAAATCTTCTCGGCAACTGTCCCGCTCGCAGGCGAGTCCGTTTCCGAAGCCGATATCCAGCGTGTCCTGTCGGCAGGCTCCAGCCATTCGGTCACCGAAGGCCGGGCTGTGACCCATGCGCTGCCGATCTCCTATTCGCTCGACGGCAATCGCGGCATGCGCGACCCGCGCGGCATGATGGGGCAGAAGCTCGGTGTCGACATGCAGGTCGTGACCACGGAAGTCGCGCCGGTGCGCAATCTCGAGCTTTGCATCAACCGCGGCCACCTTCATGTCGAGACAATGGTTGCAACGCCATTCGCCAGCGGACTTTCGACACTGGTCGACGATGAAACCGAGCTGGGTGTTGCCTGCATCGACATGGGTGGCGGTACCACGACGCTTTCTGTCTTCGTCGAAGGCCGCATGGTGCATCTCGACGGGATCGCTGTCGGCGGTCATCATGTCACTACCGATATCGCCAGGGCTTTCGCGACCCGTCTTCAGGACGCGGAGCGCCTGAAAACCCTGCACGGATCGCCTCTTGCCAGCTCTTCGGATGACCGGGACATGCTCACGGTGCCGCCGCTGGAAGCAGACAGCGATCTGCCGAATCAAATCCCCCGTTCGGCGCTGACACGCGTCATTCGCCCGCGGGTTGAAGAAATCCTCGAACTCGTAAGAGATCGGCTTACCGCTTCCGGCTTTGCAGGCCGGGTCGGCAAGCAGATCGTGCTGACCGGCGGAGCCAGCCAGCTTACGGGCTTGAGTGAAGTTGCGCGCCGGGTCCTGGGGCGTAACGTTCGTCTTGGCCGGCCTCTAGGTGTTGCCGGCCTCCCGGAGGCCGCGAAGGGCCCGGCTTTTGCAGCAGCCGTTGGCCTCCTGATCTACCCGCAAGTCGCACAAATCGAGCAGTTCGAGCACAGGAACCGCAGATCCGGCTGGGCGGGGCAATCTGGTTATCTGGCACGTGTCGGCCAGTGGATCAGGGAAAGTTTCTGACGAAATGAGCGCAGGACAGGAAGAGCCGGAAACGGCTGAAGAGATTAGGGAAGCAGAGGGCTCATCCAGAATGGAAGCCCAAGAGGGTCGCGAGGATAACATGACCATCAACCTGAAGATGCCTGACATCCAGGAACTGAAGCCGAGAATCACGGTCTTCGGTGTCGGCGGCGCAGGCGGAAATGCCGTCAACAACATGATCACTGCCGGTCTCCAGGGCTGCGACTTCGTCGTTGCCAACACGGATGCCCAGGCGCTTGCCATGAACCACTCCGAACGTCTCATCCAGATGGGCGTTGCGGTGACCGAAGGTCTGGGCGCTGGCTCCCAGCCGGAAGTCGGTTCTGCGGCTGCCGAGGAAGTGATCGACGAAATCAACGATCACCTGTCGGGTTCGCACATGGTGTTCATCACCGCCGGTATGGGCGGCGGCACCGGTACGGGTGCAGCGCCGGTCATCGCCCGCGCGGCTCGTGAACAGGGTATCCTGACGGTCGGTGTTGTCACCAAGCCGTTCCAGTTTGAAGGCGCACGCCGCATGCGGATCGCCGATTCCGGTATCGAGGAGCTTCAGCGCAACGTCGATACGCTGATCGTCATCCCGAACCAGAACCTGTTCCGGATTGCCAACGCGCAGACCACGTTTGCCGACGCATTCGCGATGGCCGACCAGGTCCTGTACTCCGGCGTTGCCTGCATCACTGACCTGATGGTCAAGGAAGGCCTCATCAACCTCGACTTCGCCGACGTGCGTTCCGTCATGCGCGGCATGGGCAAGGCCATGATGGGTACCGGCGAAGCATCCGGCGAGAAGCGTGCACAGCAGGCTGCGGAAGCTGCCATTGCCAACCCGCTGCTCGACGAATCGTCCATGAAGGGCGCGAAGGGCCTGTTGATCTCCATCACCGGCGGCAACGACCTGACGCTGTTCGAAGTGGACGAAGCCGCTACGCGAATCCGTGAAGAAGTGGACGCAGACGCCAACATCATTCTCGGCGCGACCTTTGACGAGAGCCTCGACGGCGTCATCCGCGTCTCCGTCGTCGCAACCGGTATCGACCGCGAGGTCGAGGCGCTTCTCCAGGGAAAGTCTGAAGCCAAGCCGGTCATCACGACCCGGCCGGTCGAGACCGCTGCCCCGGCACCGGCTCCGGTTGCTGCAAAGCCGAGTGCGGCTGACGTGGCTGCCAAGGCCGTCGCCAGCCTTGAGCGTGAACTCGCCGTTCCGGCCCCGGTCGCCGCTGCAAGCGATCCGGAAGTCGAAATCAAGCCGTTCCGCCCCTCCAATGACATGCTGGCCGACAAGGGGCCGATGGTGAACCTGGAAGAGGAAACCCCGCTCCAGTCCATTGAGGAAGCTCCGGTCAGCAAGCCGTATATTCCGCCGGTTGCCGAGCAGCATAACCCGGCGCCTCGCATGCCGCGTGTCGAAGATTTTCCGCCGATCGCACAGCGTGAAATCATGTCGAAGCAGCCTGAGCCGACAGCTCCGGTCGCACAGGCACCGACCACTGCTCCGGCCGCTCATGCAGGCGAGATGGACTTCGGCGACCATGACGACGAGCGACGCCCGATGGGCCTTCTGCGCCGTCTTGCCAATGGCCTTGGCCGCAAAGAAGACGAGCATGACGAATTGCACCACGAGGCTCCGGCACCGGTAAATGCACCGGTTCAGGCAGCTCGCCCGGCCGCTCCGCGTCCGGTCCAGCGTTCGGCCTCACATGGTGCCGCCGGCCAGCTTGATACGACGGGTCGTGCAGCCCCGAAAGCTCCGGTTGCCATGGACGATGACCAGCTGGAGATCCCTGCGTTCCTGCGGCGTCAGTCCAACTGACGCGACGCGACCTTTTTCCCTAATCGGCGCGGCCCGGCACTTTATGTGTCGGGTCGTTTCCGTTTGGGCATTTTATTTTTTGGATTCAGTCGGTTGCCAATGTGACCAGCGTTACAAAGCGTAATAAAGCTTTATTTCAGGATCCTGCGGGTTGTGGGTATGTTCTGGCCAACTCGTGATCGTTAACGATTTGTAATGGATCAAAGTCCCTATACGCAAAGTTGACGATGCGCAGACCACGAACCGGGCAGTGACATGACACACCATATCGATCGCCAGACAACTCTCGCAGATCAGATTACCCTGACAGGTATTGGTGTTCACTCCGGCAAGCCCGCTTCCATCACACTTGTTCCTGCCGATGCAGGCACCGGTATCGTCTTCCAGCGCACAGACGTAGACGGGGCCGCGGAAATGCCGGCCAACTGGAAGCATGTCACCCAGACTTCGCTCCAGACGGTCCTTGGCAATCCCGGCGAGAACGGCATGTCGACCGTCGAGCATCTTATGGCGGCGCTGAGCGGCATGGGTGTCGACAACCTGATCGTAGAGATCGATGGCCCGGAAATGCCGATCATGGACGGCTCCAGTTCCTATTTCGTCGATGCAATCGATCAGGTTGGGCTGAAGCGGCTGGATCGCGGCCGTCGCTACCTCAAGATCAAGAAGGCGGTCCGGGTCGACAACGGCGGTGCATGGTGTGAGCTGCGCCCCTATGACGGCTCTCATTTCGACATCACCATCGAGTTCGACACACCGCTGATCGGCCGTCAGCGCTTTGCCTCCGACATGAACCCGGACGTGTTTCGCACCGAACTCTCGCGTGCCCGGACCTTCGGTAATGTGAAAGACGTCGAGCAGCTCTGGAAGATGGGCTTTGCGCTCGGGTCTTCCCTGGAGAATTCCGTCGCCATTTCCGATGACAAGGTTCTCAATCCGGAAGGAACCCGCTGGCCAGACGAATTCGCCCGTCACAAGGCACTGGATGCGGTGGGTGACCTGTCTCTCGCAGGTCTTCCGATCCTTGGCCTTTATCGTTCCTACAAGGGTGGTCACAAGATGAACCACTCGATCCTCGTCAAGTTGTTCGAGGACAAGGACGCCTATGAGATCGTCGAGGCACCGGCCTTCCGCGAGGCTGGCCACGCAGAAACCGTCGGTCTCGCCGTTGCCGCATATGGTCCGGACGTTTCCTGATCACTGCGTTGTGGCCCGCCAAAACATCTCCTTGCCACAAAAAAGCTCAAAAAAAACGAGACATGGCTATCGTTGGGCGTGACGGCGGTAGGCGATTTCCGCTAAAGACCTGATGATAAAGATGCCGAGTGAACCCGAAGCACGGCCAATGGGCCAGGTTCCGGGACAAGGAGTGGTTGGGTGAAGTCAATGGATGTACGCCGGACGGGACACGCGGGAGCGCGCGTAACAGCAGCTCTCAAGATTGCGGCTCTGGCGATTCCGCTCGCTTTGGCAGCCTGTTCGTCGAAGGACGATCTGGATGACCTGGCGCTGAACGAGACCCCACCGGAAGTTCTCTACAACGAAGGCCTTGCCTTGCGTGCCCAGGGAAAACTGGCGCCTGCGAGCAAGAAGTTCGAGGAACTCGACAAGCTCTATCCCTATTCCGAATACGCGAAGAAGTCCCTGGTCAACATGGCCTATCTTAACTTCTCTCGTGGCAAGTACACCGAGGCGATCACTGCGGCGAAGCGGTTCCTGACGCTTTATCCCGGCAATGACGATGCAGCCTACGCGCTCTACATCATTGGTCAGAGCTACTACCGCCAGATGCCGGACATCACCCGTGACCAGGCGACCACGGAAAAGGCGGCGGCGGCGTTCAACGAACTGCTGCAGCGCTATCCGGATTCCGAGTACGCACCGGATGCGGAAACCAAGCTTCGTGCCGCCAGCGACCAGCTGGCCGGTAAGGAAATGCAGGTTGGGCGCTACTATCTGAACAAGCGCAATTACATCGCAGCGATCAACCGCTTCAAGGTTGTTGTCCTGAATTACCAGACCACGCGCCATGTGGAAGAGGCACTGTTCCGCCTGACCGAGGGCTACTACGCGCTCGGCGTTGTGAACGAGGCGCAGACCGCTGCTGCCGTTCTGGGTCACAACTTCCCGGACACGCAGTGGTACAAGGATGCCTATTCGCTTCTGAACAAGGGCGGGTATGAACCTTCCGAGGACAGCGGAAGCTGGATCAGCAAGGCATTCAACAAGATAAACGTGCTCTAGCACCGACCGTCTGACCGGAATGTTTTGTTCACGTTTCGTTTTGCTGCTTGTATCTGGCCCTGACCAAACATACCATGCCGGCAACTTCCATCTCTGCCTCGTCTAGATTCGGAGAAAACCGGCCATGCTCGTGACGCTCGCAATTCGCGACATTGTCCTGATTGACCGTCTCGATCTCGATTTCTCTGCCGGAATGTCCGTCCTCACCGGGGAAACCGGTGCGGGCAAATCCATATTGCTGGATTCCCTTTCCCTTGCGATTGGTGGCCGGGGCGATGCGGATCTGGTCCGCCACGGCGAGGATCAGGGACAGGTGACTGCCGTCTTCGACGTGTCCGGCGATCATGCGGTCCGGCAGCTTCTGCGAGAGAACGACGTTGCCGATGATGGCGATGTCATCCTCCGGCGTATCCAGACCGCAGACGGGCGCACGCGCGCTTTTATCAATGACCAGCCGGTCAGCGTCGGCCTCATGCGTCAGGCCGGGAACCTGCTCGTCGAGATCCATGGCCAGCATGACGATCGGGCGTTGGTCGATCCGGAAAGTCATAGGGATCTCGTTGACAGCTTTGCCGGACTGCAGGGCGAGGTCGAAGCGGTGGGTGAGACCTATTCCGCCTATCGCTCCGCAGAAAAGGCCGTGCGGGACCATGCGGCGCGCATCGATGCTGCGCGCAAGGAAGCTGATTACCTGAAAGCTGCCGTCGAGGAACTGACGCAGCTGAAGCCGCAGGCCGGTGAGGAAGAACAGCTGGCCGAGCGCCGCGCCACCATGATGCAGGTGGAAAAGATTGCGGGCGACCTTAACGAGGCCTTTGAAACACTCAATGGCAACGCTTCGCCCATCCCGGAACTGTCGAGCCTCTTGCGCCGCATGGAGCGCAAGGCCGATCAGGTCCCACATCTCCTGAATGCGCCCGTTTCAGCACTGGCGGCGGCTCTTGATCACCTTGAGGATGCCCGGGGTGGTCTTGAGTCCGCATTGCGGGAGACAGACTTCGACCCGCGCGAACTGGAAAGTGTCGAGGAGCGCCTCTTCGCCTTGAGAGCGGCGGGGCGAAAGTTCTCCGTTCCGGTGGAGGAACTTCCTGCTCTGGCCGCGCGCATGAGCGAGGATCTTGCCGATCTGGATGCCGGTGAAGACAAGCTGGCCGCGCTTGAGGCTGCTGCCGTGAAAGCGCGCGAGATCTATGACGCCAAGGCTGCAAAGCTGTCGGCAAAACGAGAGAAGTCTGCCAGGGCGTTGGAGAAGGCTGTCGGCGCCGAGCTTCCGGCATTGAAGCTGGAGCGGGCGCGGTTCATCGTCGAGATCCAGAGCGATCCGGATGCTCGTGGCAGGTCCGGTATCGACCAGATGGAATTCCACGTGCAGACCAACCCTGGCACACGGCCGGGTCCCATGATGAAAGTCGCATCGGGTGGCGAGTTGTCCCGTTTCCTGCTGGCCCTCAAGGTATCGCTGGCTGACAAGGGCTCGGCGCCGACGCTCGTATTCGACGAAATCGATACCGGTGTCGGCGGAGCCGTCGCGGAGGCGATCGGCGTGCGTCTTGCGCGGCTGGCCTCGACGGTTCAGGTCCTGACAGTAACGCACGCGCCGCAGGTGGCAGCGCGTGCTGCCGGACATTTCCTGATTGCCAAGGAAGAGGCGAGCAAGCAGCGCGTTGCGACACGGGTTCGCCGGATCGATGAAGACCATCGCCGCGAGGAGATTGCCCGAATGCTCGCCGGCAGCACGATCACCGACGAAGCGCGCGCAGCGGCGAGCAAACTGATCACCGAAGCCACGGCAGGCTGAACGAGAGAACGCGGCAGCAACTTTCGCTGCCACCGCGCTCCGGGAGGATCTCTGGGAAGATCTTGGGAGGTCAGTCGACTGCCGGGGTTAGCCGTCGGTGTTGCCCGGGATCGGGGTCGTGATCTTCTTGGTATCCATGTTCGGCAAGTTCAGTTCGATGCTGATTTCATCGTCCTGGGTAAAATAGCCCTGGGAATAAAGAACTGCACCAGCGATCAGTGCCACGACGAGAGCACCGGCGATGAACCATCCAGCGCCAAAACCGGTCGTGACCGTCTTGTTGGTGTCCGAATGATAAGCCATTTATGTCTCCTTCACGTCTTGCCGGAAAGCGTGCACCGCTTCGGCTCTTCACTGGACTAACTCTTGTGACTGGACTTTGGTTCCGCTAATCGGTCTTCTTCGTTGGCTGGCCCGCTGCCGAGCCCGAATCCCTGATGCCGTGATGAGACCATGACCGAAGCTCCCTCCGCCCAGATCTCTGTCGAGCAACTGACCATCGAAGAGGCCCAGGCCGAACTGGAAAGGTTGGCCGTTGAGATTGCGGAACACGACAAGCGCTATCATGGCGAGGATGCGCCGGTTATTTCCGACGCGGACTATGATGCCCTGCGGCGCCGCAACGATGCCATCGAGGCGCGGTTCCCGGAACTTGTTCGCTCCGACAGCCCGTCGCGCCGGGTCGGTATCGAGCCGTCGGAAGGCTTCGGCAAGATCACTCACAAGGTGCCCATGCTGTCGCTCGACAACGCTTTCGACGACGGCGACGTGCGCGATTTCGTTGGCCGGGTGCGGCGGTTCCTGAAATTCGATCCCTTGATGGGAGCGCTCGCCGTCACGGCCGAGCCCAAGATCGACGGTCTTTCGCTATCCCTGCGCTACGAGGGTGGCAAGCTGGTCAGTGCGGCAACACGCGGCGATGGCTCTGTCGGCGAGAACGTGACGGCCAATGCCCGCACCATCTCGGATATCCCGCAGGAACTGAAAGGCGATGTCCCGGACGTCGTCGAGGTGCGCGGTGAAGTCTACATGGCTCACGCGGATTTTCAGGCCCTGAATGCCCGGATGGAAGCCAATGGCGGCAAGACCTTCGCCAATCCGCGCAATGCCGCGGCAGGGTCACTGCGCCAGCTCAATCCGGAGATCACCGCGTCCCGCCCGCTGAAGTTCTTTGCCTATGCCTGGGGGGAGCTGAGCGAGATGCCTGCGGACACCCAGATGGGCATGGTCCATGCCTTCGAGAGCTGGGGCTTTGTCATCAACGAGCGGATGCAGCGCTGCGAGAGCGTCGACGAACTCATTGCCGTCTATCACGGCATCGAGGAGGAGCGGGCTACGCTCGGCTATGACATCGACGGCGTCGTCTACAAGGTCGACCGGCTGGACCTCCAGACCCGCCTTGGTTTTGTCTCCCGCTCGCCCCGCTGGGCCATTGCACACAAGTTCCCGGCCGAGCAGGCCTTCACCATCCTCAATGACATCGAGATCCAGGTGGGCCGCACAGGCGCACTGACCCCGGTTGCCAAGCTGGAGCCCGTGACCGTCGGCGGCGTGGTCGTCTCCAATGCGACCCTCCATAACGAGGACTATATCAAGGGCATTGGCCAGGACGGCGAACCGATCCGTCAGGGCAAGGATCTGCGCATCGGCGATACGGTCAAGATCCAGCGTGCTGGCGACGTGATACCCCAGATCGTCGACGTCGATCTGGACAAGCGTCCGGACGGCGCGGTTCCCTTCGAGTTTCCGACCACCTGTCCGGCCTGTGGCTCCCATGCGGTGCGCGAGGAAAACGCCAAGGGCCGCGTCGATGCGGTGCGCCGCTGTACCGGCGCGCTTATCTGCCCGGCGCAGGCGACGGAGAAGCTGAAGCATTTCGTGTCGCGCAACGCCTTCGACATCGAAGGCTTCGGCGACAAGCAGGTGGATGCCTTCTACGCGGCTGATCTCGTCAAGACGCCCGCCGATATCTTCACGTTGGAGGCCCGCGACCGGCAGACGCTGACCAAGCTGCGCAACCGCGAGGGTTGGGGCGCCGTTTCGGCGCGCAATCTCTTCGAGGCGATCAACGACCGGCGCTCGATCGATCTCAACCGCTTCATCTTTGCCCTTGGCATCCGCCATGTCGGCGAAGGCAATGCCAAGCTGCTTGCCCGTGCCTATGGATCCTGGGGCGCGTTCTACGACGCAATGATCGGCGCGGGTGACCACGGATCACCTGAGTGGGCCGAGCTGAATGATATCGACGGTATTGGTTCCATCGTCGCCGAAGCGGTGACGGAATTCTTCGCCGAGGATCACAATCGCGAGCAGCTGGCAGCCCTTCTTGCCGAAGTGACGCCGAAGGACGCGGAAAAGATCGATGCCGGAGACAGCCCGGTCGCCGGCAAGACCGTTGTCTTCACAGGCTCGCTGGAGCGCATGACCCGCGACGAGGCGAAAGCCATGGCGGAGCGCTTCGGAGCCAAGGTGGCGGGATCGGTCTCCAAGAAAACCGATCTCGTCGTGGCCGGCCCCGGCGCGGGCTCCAAGCTCAAGAAGGCCGAAGAGCTCAATGTCGAGGTGATTTCCGAAGACGGCTGGTTCGAGCTCGTCGGAGCGTGATTGCCGCCTGAATGTCCCTGCGGCCAGCTGGCGCAGGGGAAAGCGCAGCGATCTGTTGTAAAGACGAGTGCCAAGATCCACTTTTCGTGGAAGTCGAAACAGACCTCCGGGGCTCGCGATGCATGATGACGACGATCTGACACCAGCCGAACGCCGCGCCCGCATGAGCGCCCGGATCGCGGAAGAGACGGCCATCGACGAGGCCCAGATCAAGCGTGTCGTCGACAGGTTCTACGACCGCGTGCGGGCGGATGATCTCATCGGTCCGGTCTTCGCGGAAAGGATCACCGATTGGCAGCCGCATCTGGAGCAGATGTACCGTTTCTGGTCGTCCGTGGCGCTGGCGACCGGCGCCTACAACGGCACGCCCATGCCCAAGCACATGGTGCTGCCCGTCGACGCGACCCACTTCGACCGGTGGCTGGCGTTGTTCGAGGCAACGGTTCGCGATGAATGCACGCCAGAAGGCGCCGAGCATTTCCTTGCCCGTGCGAAGAACATCGCCAGTAGTCTCGAAATGGGCGTCGCCTCCTACAACGGCGCCATCCTCGCCCGCGGCGAGCGATATCACCCGGCAAGGTGAGGACTACCTTTCGGTGAGGAGTTCGTTCCAGTCAGGGTTCTCTTCCTCGACGAGCTGGATCTTCCAGGCCCGATGCCAGCGTTTGAGGCGCTTTTCCATGGCAATTGCCTCATCGATCCGCTCGAACTCCGATGCAAAGACCAATCTGTGGAGCTGGTGCTTCTTTGTAAAATTTGATGCCGTTCCTGACCGGTGTTCGTGCACGCGGCGATGCAGATCGTTTGTTACGCCGACGTAGAGGGTTCCGTGCTTCCGGTTGGTGAGCAGATAAACGTAGTATGACATAATGCAATTATTGAGTGCATTGATGGGCAATTGCAATCTTTTTCGGGGCCAGTTTCCGGCTGCCGATACCTCCTTTGCGAGGCTGTTGTCTGAGTGACCGGTTGGCGATGTGCGCATCGGATTAGCGAGTGGGTCCCGGGTCTCCGGCTTCGCCTGCGCCCGGGATGACGTCTGGGGTATAGGTCGATCCTGATGAGCAATGGGCGCCGCGTATTCCCACTGTCGTCACCCCGGGCGAGCAACGCGAGATCCGGGGCCCACTCATTTCCAGAGACCGATTGTTTCCATCCACCTCCGTCATTGCAGGACTTGATCCTGCAATCCATGCCGTGACGGTGCCACACGCAAGGCGGATGTCAGAGGCGAGGGAACGGCATGGATGCCATGGTCGAGCCATGACATGACGCTGGAGAGGTTCCGAGACGGGCGCTTCCCACCTTGTCCCCACGATTTCCCGGCATTGCGCCTCGTCCTTGCCGTTTTTGTTGCTATATTGTTCTTTCAGGTATCTCGGTAGAATCGGCGCAAACGCATATGACTGACCCGGACGGGTATCACGACGACATTGGCGACACCTTCGTGGAAGGCTTCGACGACGACGGGTTCCCGGGCGACCGGCCCTCGCGCTTTCAAGGCCCAGAGCCTGCACCGGCGCCTCAGGGCGGAGGGATCGCGGCCCGTGCCATGGCGGCACGCCGGTCCCACGCGCCGGACTACCTGGAAGGCCTGAACCCGGAACAGCGGCTCGCGGTGGAGACCATCGAGGGGCCGGTTCTTGTGCTCGCAGGCGCAGGTACCGGCAAGACGCGGGTTCTCACGACCCGCATCGCGCATATCCTCGCGACCGGTTCGGCCTATCCGTCCCAGATCCTCGCCGTGACCTTCACCAACAAGGCCGCGCGCGAGATGAAGGACCGCATCGCCGGTTTCATCGGCGGCAACGTGGAGGGCATGGCCTGGCTCGGCACGTTTCACTCCATCTGCGTGAAGATCCTGCGCCGCCATGCGGAACTGGTCGGGTTAACGCCAAAGTTTTCTATTCTTGATAGCGATGATCAATTGCGACTGATCAAGAAGATCATCCAGGCAGAGGGTGTCGACTATAAGAGGTGGCCTCCGCGGGATTTTGCGTCCCTGCTAGACAGCTGGAAAAACCGGGCGCTGACGCCGAAGGATGTTCCAGAGGGGGAGGCGAGAGGCTTTGCTGATGGTCGGGGGCGTGAACTTTATGAACTTTATCAGGAGCGGTTGTCGATCCAGAATGCCTGTGATTTCGGCGACCTGCTGCTGCATGTCATCACCCTGTTCAAGACCAATCCGGATGTCCTGAAGGATTACCAGCGGCGGTTCCGCTACATGCTGGTGGACGAGTATCAGGACACCAATATCGCGCAGTACCTGTGGCTGAGGCTTTTGGCGCAGGGCAATCGGAATGTCTGCTGCGTTGGCGACGACGACCAGTCGATCTATGGCTGGCGCGGGGCGGAAGTGGACAACATCCTGCGCTTCGAGCACGATTTCAAGGGCGCCGTGGTCATCCGGCTGGAGCGCAACTACCGTTCGACCAGCCACATCCTGGCGGCGGCGTCGCACCTGATCTCTCATAACGAGGGGCGACTTGGAAAAACGCTCTTCACGGATTTGGACGATCCGGACGAAGCAAAAGTTACAGTTGCGAATTGCTGGGATTCGGAAGAGGAAGCACGCTCTATAGGTGAGGAAATCGAGTCCCTTCAGCATCACGGACACAAGCTGAACAACATCGCCATTCTGGTGCGTGCGTCGTCTCAGCTACGGGCGTTTGAAGACCGCTTCGTCACCATGGGGCTCAATTACAGGGTCATCGGCGGCCCGCGCTTCTACGAGCGCATGGAAATCCGCGATGCCATGTCCTATTTTCGCTGCGTCGTTCAACCAAGAGATGATCTGGCCTTTGAGCGTATCGTTAATACGCCCAAGCGTGGAATCGGTGATACGTCAATTCGACTCATGAATGATCTTGCGCGAGCTGAGGGAGTTCCTTTGATGCAGGCGGCATTGCGGCTCAGCCAAACAGAGGAATTGCAGGCGAAAGCGCGAACTTCATTGAAAGAGCTTCTGGCTAATTTCGAGCGTTGGCGGAACGACCACGAAAATACTTCTCATACCGAATTGGCAGAGATCATTCTTGACGAGAGTGGCTATATGGAAATGTGGCGGCAGGACCGGTCGGCGGAGGCGCCGGGGCGCCTGGACAACCTGAAGGAACTCATCCGGTCGATGGAAGAGTTCGAGTCAATGGACGGTTTCCTCGAACATATTTCACTTATTTTGGATCGCGATGGTAACAGCAGCTATGATGCCGTTTCCATAATGACTATGCACACGGCTAAAGGGACTGAATACGATACGGTCTTTCTACCAGGGTGGGAAGAGGGGCTGTTTCCGAACCAGAGGGCTTTGGATGAGAGTCCACGGGCTGGACTGGAGGAAGAGCGGCGGCTGGCCTATGTGGGTGTCACCCGGGCCAAGAAGCGGGCCAAGATCTTCTTCGCCTCGAACCGGCGAATTCACGGCCAGTGGCAGTCCTCCATTCCCTCCCGCTTTCTGGACGAACTGCCCGAAGATCACGTCGAGATCGTTGAAAGCTCCACGAACTACGGTGGCTACGGTGGCGGTGGTTACGGCCGCTCCGGCATGGGCGCATCGCGCTTCGACAACCGCGACCCGTTCCAGAACACCTATTCGACGCCGGGCTGGCAAAGGGCGCAGAAGGCCAAGGCTGCTCAGGACGCCATTCTGGAGCGCGGCGATTTCCGCTCCGCGCGCTCAAAACGTCAGGGGCCGCTGACCATCGAGGGCGAACTGGTCGCCAAGTCCGTCAGCGATACGCCATCTGCATTTGCTCTTGGCGAACGCGTCTTTCACATGAAATTCGGCTATGGCGCGATCAAGTCGATCGAGGGCAACAAGCTGACCATCGACTTCGAAAAGGCCGGTGTGAAGAAGGTTCTCGACAGTTTCGTCGAACGGCACTGAGTTCCCTAAAGATCCGTGCCCTTCGGCTCGATCAGCATATGCCGTTCTTTCAGGAACGGATGAAGCGCAACAGCCTCGCGCAATGCCTTTTGGCCGAGCTCGACCCGTCCCTGTTGCATCAGGATCAGCGCCTTGCCTGACAGGGCGCCGAAGTGGCGTGGTTCCAGTTCGAGTGCCCGGTCCACGTCTTCAAGCGCGCTGTCCAGTTCTCCCTGCAGGAACAGGATGAATGCGCGCTGGTTCCAGCCTTCCGAGTAGTCCGGAGAGCGTTCGATGGCCTCGTTGAGCAGAAGCCTCGCGCCTTCGAAGTCATATTGCTCGCGCCGGCTCATCGCCTTGTCGATCAACTGGCGTGTTTCGGAATCAGGGGCCTGATCCAGCCAGGCGCGCCAGATAGTGTCCTCAATGGCGCGTGCAGCGGTCTCCTCTTGGGCGTTTTTCAGATCTTCAAACAGCCTGTCCAGATCGTTCGGACCAGTCGCCGAGGCTGGTCCCGGCGCTGCAACCAGGATGAATATCAGGCAAAGCGAAGCGATCAGGCGCAGCGGCCATGATGGGGAATTGGACAATGCAGGGCAGGTGGTGCTCATGGCGCTCTCCTCGCATCCGGCGATGGATCCTGAAACGGGAGATAGGGTAGTCCAGTTCGAGGTCGAGAGGAATGGGAACGCAAAACCGGCTGCCTTTCTGGCAGCCGGCCTTTATCCGGCCTTTTGTGGGGTGCGCCGGACTCCGGCTGATCAGGCCAGATAGTCGACCAGCATGGAACTGGCGCTGGAGGTCGTCGATCCGTTGTTGGAATAGCCGGAGGACTGCGCCGCGGACAATTCTTCCAGAAGCCTTGCCAAGAGGTCCTCGCTGCTGTCCGAGCTCGTTCCGGAGGCTTCCGACGGAGGTGGTCCCATAGGTCCACCGCCTTCTGGAGGTGGAGGAGGCCCCATCTCGCCACTTGCGAACATGGCGGCAAGTTCGTCGGCCTGCTCCTGGGTCAGTGTTCCGGCATCGACCTGCTCGCTCAGAAGACCTTCGAGCTTGTCCTGCATCTCGTCCTTGCTGGGAGGCGTTGACGAGGGGCCGCCCTCGGGCGCCATGTCGTCGTGAATGGCCTCGAGAGCGGCAAGCATCGCATCGGAATCGGCTTCCGTTATGTTGCCCGCCTCGACCTGCGAGGACAATTGCGTCTGCATCATCTGTTGTGGTGATGGTGGTGAGCCTATGGAAATCATGGATTGGTCCTTCCTACAATTTTTCAGCAAAATTACAGTGATTACTGGCGAGTTAATAAAAAATTAATGATTTTTTTCTTGGTTTTTTCTTATCTTTTCCAAGTTATCGGGCAGAAATATTCAGACACAAATCATTACAATTTTCGTGATGCGCCGGGTCTGCTTTTCGGCATATTGACCTCATGCAACGCAGCGAACACATCCTCGTCGTTGAAGACGATCCTGAAATTGGCAACCTCATCGAAACCCATCTGAGCGGCAACGGATGGAGAGTCAGCCGTGCGCGCAGCGGCAGCGAAACGGACCGCGCCGTTGTCAACGGGCGCATCGATCTGGTGATCCTGGATCTGATGCTTCCGGGCGAGGACGGGCTCAGCATCTGCCGCCGCCTGCGGGCCTCCGGACCGGTCCCGATCATCATCGTGTCCGCAAAGGCGGATGACTTTGACCGTGTCGTCGGTCTTGAGGTCGGTGCGGATGACTACCTTCCGAAACCCTTCAACCCGCGAGAGCTCATCGCTCGCATCCGTGCCATCTTCCGGCGCATGGAGCTTGGTTCGGCAGTTCCGTCGGTGGCCGGGCGAAAGCTTCACTTTGAGGGCTGGACGATGGACTGCATGCTCCGCCATCTGGTCAATCCGGACGGTGCGGTGGTGCAGCTCACGCCGGCCGAGTTCGACCTGATGCAGGTCTTGAGCGAGCGGCCTGGGCGGGTGCTCAATCGCGACCAGCTCTGCGACCTGGCGCAGGTCAACGGGCAGTCCGGGACCGGGCGCAACATCGACATCCTCGTCAGCCGCGTCCGTGCCAAGCTGGAAGCCGGGGGAGCCCCCTTCCAGTTCATCCGGACCGTGCGTTCGGGTGGCTACGAGTTCGTCGCAAGGGTCGATCCGCGTTGAAGCATCGTGGCGTGCCGTTCATAGCGGCCCTTTGGCCGCGCCGTGCCGTGGCGCAGGTGGTCCTGATCCTGCTCGTTGCCATGGTCAGCGTGTTGCTGCTCGTTGTTGGCGCATTTCACTTCATGCGGGAAGAAGATACCGCTCGTCCGGATGTCGTTGCACGCGGGTTGCAGGGCGTTGCTGCTGCGTCGCGGCTCAACCGGGTCGAGCCAGGCCTGCGGCCCGCGCTCCTTGCGGAACTGAACCTTGAAATGCCCCAGCTTCGAATGGAACCCGAAGCCGCAGGGCCCTCCACTTCGCGACGGGATCCCGGGCGGTCCTTCCCGCCACCATTCTGGCCTCGGGAGGCGGTCGACCTTGGCGAGGGAATGTCGATGACGTCGGCGGCTGATTTCGAGGCCGGGTCTTCGCCGCCGGGTGACAAGCACCTGTCCTTTGCCCTGGCGGACGGGTCCCGGTACCGGCTTGTCTTCAGCGAAATGCCGCCTCCCCCGGTGTTGGGCAATCCTCTCTTCCTGGGCCTGTGCACCCTGGCCGTCAGCAGCGTGCTTCTTCTGATCTGGGGAACGCGGGTTCTGGTGCGCCCGTTGACCCGCCTTGCCCAGGCCGTTGCCGACTTCGGACAGGAGACCGCGGACGCAATCCCGGTTGCCGAGGAAGGACCGGAGGAAGTTCGGCAGGCAGCGCGCGCGTTCAACCGGATGCAACGTCGGATCGTCGAACTTCTGGAACGCCGGACTCAGATGCTGACGGCGATCGGCCACGATCTGAGAACGCCTTTGACCCGCTTGCGGCTTCGAATTGACCTGATGCCGGACGAGGATCTCAAGCACCGCAATCTGGCAGATCTCAGTCTGATGAACTCCCAGCTGGAAGGGGCGTTGAATTTCCTGCGCGACGGGCGAACGGGGGAGGCCGACCGCCGTCTCGACCTGCCAAGTCTTTTGCAGACAATTTCCGACCAGTATGCGGACATGAACCGGTCACTGGAGGTCAACTGTTCCGGTGGGCTCGTGCTGATCGGACGGGCAGGCGAACTGACCAGGGCGCTCACGAACCTGATCGACAACGCGTTGCGCTACTCCGCCCATGTGTCGCTGCGAACGTCGGCGGCTGAGGGCAAGGTGATCATCGACGTAACCGATCACGGACCGGGAATAGCGCCGGGCGACCGCGAACGCTTGTTGGCCCCCTTCGAGAGGGCAGACACCGCCCGGAACCTGGGTAGGAACATGGCGGACAGTGGTCATCTCGGACTTGGTCTGGCGACAGCCCAGGCAATCGCAAAGGCCCACGGCGGTGACCTTCAACTCCTCGAAACACCCGGCGGTGGACTGACGGCACGCCTGACGCTTTCTGGTTAGCTTTGGTTCCATCGCGCTGCCAAGGCTTTCTAACCGGCATGTTCTTTTCTATGTTTGCGGCGAAGATCGAGGGCGGCGATGTGCCGACTCGCCAAAGGGACGCATGCATGGACAGCCTTGTTACCGGGATCGCTCTGATCGGTTTGATCGGAATTGGTGCGCAGTGGATCGCCTGGCGCTTTCAGCTGCCGGCCATTGTTCTCCTGCTGGTTTTCGGCCTGATTGCCGGTCCGGTGACCGGTGTGCTGCAGCCGGGTGATCTGTTCGGAGACCTGATGCAGCCCTTGGTCGGCCTTGCGGTTGCGATCATCCTTTTCGAAGGTGGCCTGACGCTGAACTTCCACGAGATTTCCGGCACATCCAAAGCCGTGCGCCGTCTTGTCGTCATCGGCGGGACCGTTGCTTTCGTTCTCGGTGCCCTCAACGCCTATTACATCGCCGGACTGTCCTTCTGGCCGGCACTGATCTTCGCCGGCATCCTGATCGTGACCGGCCCGACAGTCATCATTCCCTTGTTGCGACAGGCATCGCTCGCGCAAAGGCCGGCGTCGCTTCTGCGGTGGGAGGCGATCCTTGCAGATCCGCTCGGGGCGCTGGTTGCGGTTCTGATCTACGAGCTGTTTCTGGTTACAAGCGGTGCGCATCAGATTGAAGGTGTCGCCTTCAGGGTTCTGATCGCGCTCGCACTCGGTTTGGGCGGTGGCTGGCTGCTCGGCCGGGGTCTGATCCGGCTCTTCATCAGCGGACATGTTCCGGAATACCTGAAAGTTCCGATCATCCTCGTCGCCGTGCTGGCAGCTTATGCCGTGTCGAACATGATCCTTGAAGAAAGCGGCCTGCTGACAGTGACCGTCCTTGGTGTCGCGCTCGGTAACTCCAATATCGCGAGCCTCACGGAAGTGAAGCGTTTCAAGGAGCTGATGACCATCCTTCTCGTGTCGGGTGTCTTCATCCTCATGACGGCTTCGCTTGATCTGGCGACGCTGGTCGCAGACCTTGACTTGCGGGTGCTGGCGTTTCTGGCCGTGCTTCTGTTCGTTGTCCGTCCCGTGTCGGTGCTCATCGCGACGATAGGCTGCGGGATCCCGCGGAAGGAGCGCTTGTTCGTCGGCTGGATCGCGCCGCGCGGCATCGTCGCCGTCGCCGTTTCGGGGCTATTCGCCAGCCTCCTCGTGTCCCGGGGTGTGGAAGACGGCAGCCGGCTGACAGCCCTCGCTTTCGCGGTCGTGGTCGTGACTGTCGTCGCCCACGGGTTTTCCATTGGTCCGTTGGCGCGGCTATTCGGGATTAGTTCCGGTTCCGGACGGGGGCTTCTCATCGTTGGTGCAACGCCGTTCACTGTGGCTCTGGCGGAACGGCTCAAGAAGCTCGAGATCCCTGTTCTGATAGCGGACCGGAACTGGCGACGGCTCGGGCGTGCGCGCACCGCCGGCATTGACACGCTCTACGGCGAGGTCCTGTCGGAGGTTGCCGAACACTCTTTGCCGCTCAATTCCTATACCTATCTGCTGGCAGCGTCCGACAACGATGCCTACAACACGCTGGTCTGCACCAACTACGGTCCCGAAATCGGCAGGGCGAACGTTCTCCAGATCGGCAAGGAAGGCACCGAGCAGGGCGAGAAGGATTTCGCCGTGACACTCGGTGGCCGGTCCTTCCTGGGCGCACTCGGTGGCTATACCGCCTTGAACGACAAGCTTGCCGAGGGGTGGAAATTCAGGGCAACGCGACTGAGCGAGGATTACAACGCGGACGACTGGGCGCGGGATCGTGCCGATGAGGCCGAGACGGTCCTGATCCTGACGGACGGTGGCCGGCTGTTGGCTGGCCCTGCAGTGAAGGGCAAGACGCCGAAGAAGGGCGATCTGGTTCTGAGCTTCGGTCCGCCGGCGAAAGACCCGAAGCCGGATGCCGACGCAACGGGTAAAGAAGGGTCCGCCTGACCTGCTAGGTGCTTGCGCGCATACGGCCGTTTGCGCGGAAGCAGCCCTTTCTTCTGGCTGTTTCCCCAAAGCCCGGATATACCCCGGCGAACTCAAGACCGAATGCCGAGGAAGAGATGAAAACCGTCAGGGTCCGGATCACCGCTGAAGAACTGGAAGCCAAGCGTATTGCCGATGTGCTGGAGCGCGCCTTCGAGGATGATGGCAACCCGGTGACCATCTATGAGGCAAGTCCGGACGGAAAGACCTGGGCGGCCGAAATCCTGCTGTTCGAAATGGAGCCGGACGAGGCGTCTGCTGCTGTTCGCGATCGCGTCGGCTCGGACGCATTTGCCGCTCCGCTAGAGGCGGAAGTCCTGCCTGATATCAACTGGGTCGAAAAGAGCCTGGAAGGCCTCAAGCCGGTTCGCGCCGGGCGTTTCTTTGTCCATGGCGGGCATGACCGGGCAAAGGTTCCGGCGGGAACCATCGGTCTCGAGATAGAGGCGGCTCTTGCCTTCGGTACCGGACATCACGGCACAACAGCCGGATGCCTAGAGGAAATCGACCGGTTGTTCTCGATGCGAGAATACCTGCGCGTTCTCGATCTCGGCACCGGCACCGGCGTGCTCGGCATTGCTGTCGCCAAGCTGACGAAGCAGCACGTTCTGGCCACAGACATCGATCCGGTCGCGACCCTTACGGCGGAAGAAAACGCCCGGCTGAACGAGGTCGGGCCGCTGGTCAGCACCTTTACCGCCAACGGAATGGATGACCGACGCTTCGGCGAATTCGGCCCGTTCGACCTAATCATTGCCAATATCCTCGCGCGCCCGCTGATGAAGATGGCCAAGTCGATTGCAGCCAAGATGACGCCTTCGGCAACGCTGGTGCTGTCGGGGCTGCGGGTGGAGGATGGCCCCCGCATTCTTTTCGCCTATGGCTGCCAGGGCTTCCACCTTGCGCGCAAGCGCGAGAAGGAAGGGTGGCTGACGCTGACGCTGGTGCGTGGTAGCGCGAAGGCCTGACGGCCTTTTCCGGGAAATTCGGACAAAAAAAGAGCGCGGTGGCCTGTGGCCATCGCGCTTCTTTTGTCTTTTCGGCTGAGCGGTCTTAGAAGACCATTCCTGCAGTACCTTCACGCTCCAGTTCGCTGCGCTTGTAACCGTGTGCGGTCAGGGTCGCGTCGTCGAGGGAGAGAAGGTAGCCGTTCACGTACTTGCGAGCCTGCTTTTCACGAGCCTCGACCATGCGGTCGAATGCGCGACGTACGAAGCCGTTGGAAGAGCGGCTGGAACCGCCGATAGTGGTCGTTGCGATAGCCATGGGTAAACTCCGTGGTTCAAGTGGAAGGGCGCGTCCTCGTTTCGGGCTGCTGCCTCTTTATCTGTCATGGTCAATATGGGCGCAGGGGAGCCATGCGAGTAGGGCGGAGTTTGCATGACAGCTCTGCATTTTTCGCATGTGCGAAACGAATGGTGCGTTGCAAAACTTTTAAGAATCATCGCGGTGCAGGACGGACGCGAGTCGTGTTTTCCCGCTTGATCGTGATCGCGCTTGAACCTAGCTTCAGCTCATGTTCCAGACCTTTGACGATCACAATGATCCTTCCCGGGGCGCGCCGCATGCCGCGTTGCTGCGGGCCGAACTCAAGCGCCTGTCGCTTGACGGTTTCCTCATCCCGCGCGCCGATGCCCACCAGGGTGAATATGTTCCGGCCAGCGACTGTCGCCTGGAGTGGCTGACGGGATTTTCCGGATCTGCGGGAATGGCTGCGGTTCTCGGCGATGAAGCCGCGATTTTCGTCGATGGCCGCTACACCATCCAAGTGCGCGAGCAGGTCGATATGGCGACCTTCCCGGCGCGGCACCTGATCAACGAGCCGGTGACCGACTGGCTTGCCGAGCGCCTGAAACCCGGCCAGCGGCTCGGGTACGACGCCATGCTGCACACGGTGAGCGAGGTGCGGCGCCTGCGGACGGTTTGCGAGAAGGCGGGGGCGGAACTCGTCTCGCTTGATGCCAACCCCGTTGACGCAGTCTGGGAAGGCCGTCCGGCCGCTCCGATTGGCGCCGTTTCTATCCATTCCGATGCGCTGGCCGGAAAACCCTCTGCGGAGAAGATCGGCGAAATTCAGAACTCCGTTACTGGGAAGGGTGCTGACGCCTGCGTATTGACACAGCCTGATTCGATTGCGTGGCTGTTCAACATTCGCGGCTCGGACGTTTCGCATACGCCGCTGCCGCTCTCCTTTGCCGTCGTCCCTTCAACGGGGAAACCGCACCTGTTCATCGACGGGCGCAAGCTGTCCAACGCAGTTCGGGACGCCTTGCATGACCTTGCCGAGATCGCAGAACCCGATGGCTTCAAGGCAATGCTGAAGAACCTTGGCAGGAACGGTGGCAAGGTCATGCTCGACCCGGCCCTGGCCGGTCAGGGCATCGCGGATGCCGTGACCTCGGCCGGTGGTTCGATCATCGAGGCCCAGGACCCGGTTCTGCTGCCCAAGGCGATCAAGAACAGCGTCGAGATTGACGGTGCACGCGCTGCCCACCTGCGCGACGGGGCAGCTTACGTCCGGTTCCTGTGCTGGTTCGATGACATCGCGCCGAGCGGAGAACTGGACGAGATTGGCGCTGCGGAAAAGCTGGAGCAATTCCGACGCGACACCGGTGTGCTGAAGGACATTTCCTTCGACACGATTTCTGGAGCAGGTTCAAACGGTGCCATCTGCCATTACAGGGTCAGCCGTAAAAGCAACCTGCCAATCCCGCTCGGCCGCCCATTTCTGATCGACAGTGGCGCCCAATATGAAGACGGCACCACAGACATCACACGGACGCTGGCGGTCGGCGAACAGTCTGCCGAGATGAAGCGGCATTTCACCCTGGTGCTGAAGGGGCATATCGCCATTTCTAATGCGCGCTTTCCTCAGGGGACGACTGGTGCGCAGCTCGATACGCTTGCCCGCATCGACCTGTGGAAGGCCGGGCTCGACTTCGATCATGGCACGGGCCATGGCGTCGGCTCCTACCTGTCGGTCCACGAGGGGCCGCAGCGAATTGCCAAGACCGGCGTCGTGCCGCTCAAGCCGGGCATGATCCTGTCGAACGAGCCGGGATACTATCCGGCCGGGGAATACGGCATTCGTCTTGAGAACCTGGAACTTGTTCGCGAGGCCGAGGCAATCGACGGCGGTGAACGTCCGATGCTCTGGTTCGAGACGCTGACATTGGCACCGTTCGACCTCCGACTGGTCGATACTTCGCTGCTGTCGCCTGAAGAAACCGCATGGCTGAACGCCTATCACGCAAGGGTTCTTGCGGAACTGGCGCCGCTTCTGGATGATCGGTCGCTGAGCTGGCTTGAGGAGGCGACGACGGCGATCTAGGCGGATTTCAGCTTCCTGGTCTTCGAGGAAGAGGCTGCGCCCTATCGGTGGGCCTCTTCGCTCTCCTGGATCAGGGCGGTGTTGAAATACCTCAGCGCCCGCACATGCCGCGCCGTGCCGACGATCCGCGAGGCGTCGCCGCTTTCCACGACGGGCAGGCTGTTGCTGCCGCTTTCGTCAAACGTTTTCAGAGCGTTCGCGAGAGACGTGCCGGTGTGAAGATAGGCGCCGTCCGTTCCCGGATTGAAGACCCGTTCGTCCTCGTTTTCCGGGGGCGGGTCCATGAAGTCGCGTACCTTGACGTTTTCGCGCAGGAACGTGTGGCTGCCTTCGTGCAGGCAGACCCCGCGCATGCCCAGCTGCCAATGGAAATAGGACTTGCCGTGGATCGCGTGCGTCAGGCCGGTCGCGATGGAGACGACCACCAGGAGGGCGATCGACAGGCCGTAGCCACCGGTCAGCTCGAACACGATCATGGTCGTCGACACCGGCGCGCCCAATACCGCTGCGGCAACGCCGCCCATGCCGAGGATTGCATAAAGGCCATGGCTGGATGCCAGCTCCGGGAACACGGAGGCGGCGATCAAGCCAAAGGCTCCGCCGGCCATGGCACCCAAGTATAGAGATGGCGAGAAGATGCCGCCGCCGAAGCGTGAGGCTAGTGTGATCGCGGTGGCCGCGGTCTTGGCGACCAAAAGGCTCAACAGCATGGTGATGGGCAGCTGATGCTTCAGCGCCATGTCGGTGGCCTCGTAGCCGACGCCGAGCACATGGGGAAAGAACACGCCGATGGAGCCCACCGCAAGGCCGCCGATGACCGGGCGTAGCCAGAGTGGCATCGAGATGTTGCGCGCGGTCCAGTCGGTGCCGATGAGAGCGAACTGGAACAGGATCGCCACGGCAGCGCAGGTCAGCCCCAGCAGGCCGAAGGCCGGGATCTCCCAGTAGGACGTGATGTCATAGTTGGGAATGACAAAGGCGACCGCATCCCCGAACCACAGCCGTGCAAGGACCGTCCCGACAGCCGAGGCCAATACGATGGGAACGAAAGCCGAGACCGCGTAATGTCCGAGCACCACCTCATGGGCGAAGAGGACGCCGGCGATCGGTGCGTTGAACGACGCGGAGACGGCACTGGCCACACCGCAGGCCAGCAGCATGCGCCGGGCACTGTCGGGCAGGGAAAATGCACGGCACAGTGCGGTCCCGAGCGTCGCGCCGAGGTGAACCACCGGACCCTCACGGCCTGCGCTGGCGCCAAAACCAAGGGAAATGACGGTGATGAAGGCCGACGTGAGGCCTGAGCGCAGCGGCAGGCCGCGCCCGCCGAGAGCTCGCGCCTCGATCACGTCGGCAACACCCCCGGCGCGCTGTTTCGGCTGGTAGCTCTGCAAGAGCCAGCCGACGATCAGTCCACCGAACGCCGGCGCAAGAAGAATGACCCACCAGGGCTGGGCCTTCGCCGCATCGATGATCAGTTCAGAGGTCTCGCCGAGCCATGGCCATTGCAACAGGCCGATGAGGGATCGAAACACGATGGCAGCGGCCGCGACGAGCGCGCCAATGGCCAGTGACAGAAGCCAGACCAGGGGCAGGCGACTGGTTCTGAACAGACGCAGGTTTGGCGTCATCCAGCTTTTCAGGATGTCGGGAAGATGTCGGACTGTATCGAGTATGACGCGCATCGCTCGAGATCGTTGGGGTTCGGAGGACCGGTCCGGAACCAGTCGAATGACAATCAAGGGGCAACCACAAGAGGCTGGGCTGGTGTTGGTTTCCTGCCTGGACTTGGGGAATCATGCCATCAGGAGATCCTGATTGGAATACCCATTTGTTTTTATTGGGACTTGCGGTGAATTGCGATGCTTTTTCCCGCGCGCGGCGGAATGTCCAGATGCTTGTGGGCGGTGAGAAGCGCCGTCAGTTCAGCCAGAATGTCCATGGGCCAGGGCGCCGACTTTCGAGCCGCAAGGTCGACATGCACGGAAAGCTGCTCGGATGTCGCCGCGAGCCAGCCTTCCTCCGCGTGGCAAAGCTCCTGATAGAAGCGCATTCGCTTTTCATCGAGGTCGATCATCTGAAGACGCGAGACGACCGGCATCCCTGCTTCCAGTTCGCGGAGATAGCAGACATGGACTTCGGCGGTAAAATAGGAGGCGTTGCGCGCCTTCACATAGCTTGCGCCGAGGCCGCATCGGTCAAAGACCTCGTCACAGGCCATGTCGAACAGCACGTTGTAATAGGCCATGTTCAGGTGGCCGTTATAGTCGAGCCATTCCTCCCGGACCCGCATGATGCTGCTTTCGACCGGTTGGTTGGGCCAGTCATGCGCCATCTGTCATCTCCTTTTGCCGCGGTCATTTCGTGCCATTGTGCGAATGGCTTTGACCTTTGCAAAACTGCCTAACATATTCATAACTTCCGGCCTTGGGGTTCGGGCCCATAAATCTGGTGTGAGTGGTTTGAGCGAAACTTCCCGTCAAATTTACGAGTCCGAACACTAGAGCTCACGATACAAAACCGCAGGAAATTTTCATGTCCCTCGCTGCCAAGCAGATCCCCGTCGCGCGCGACGAGGAGAAAAATGCCCAAGTCGTTGAACTCTTGTTCGAAAAGTTCGGTGACCGCTGTTCCAGGTCCAAGGCGGTTTGCGAGCAGCATGGCCATACGACGACATGGCTGCCGAATCAGGCGCCCGACGCAGTCGTCTATGCGCAGTCGAGCGAAGACGTTGCCGAGGTGGTCCGGATCTGCGCCGCGCACAAGGTTCCGGTGATCCCGTTCGGTGCCGGATCGTCACTTGAAGGCCATCTCAATGCACCGGGCGGTGGCGTCTCGATCGACCTGTCGCGCATGAACGAAATCATCGAGGTCAGCGAGGCGGACCTTGACTGCCGCGTTCAGGCAGGTGTGACCCGCAAGCAGCTCAACTCCTACCTGCGCGACAGCGGGTTGTTCTTCCCGATCGATCCGGGCGCGGACGCCACGATTGGTGGCATGGCGTCGACGCGGGCCTCCGGTACCAATGCAGTGCGCTACGGCACGATGAAGGACGTTGTTCTGGGCCTCACCGTCGTGACCCCGGCTGGCGAGATCATTCACACCGGCGGACGTGCCCGGAAGTCTTCGGCTGGCTATGACCTGACGCGGCTTTATGTCGGTTCCGAGGGAACACTCGGCATCATCACGGAAATCACCCTGAAGCTGTTCGGCCAGCCGGAGGCGATTTCCGGCGGGATCTGCTCCTTCCCCGATATCCAGTCGGCCTGCGACGCGGTGATCATGACCATTCAGTGCGGTCTGCCGGTGGCTCGCATCGAGTTCCTCGACCCGCTCCAGGTCAAGGCCTGCAACGAGTACTCAAAGCTGGACCTTGCGGAAGAACCGACGCTCTTGCTGGAGTTCCATGGCAGCGAGGCCGGCGTTCAGGAACAGTCGGAGATGTTCGGCAGCATCGCCGCGGAGTATGGCGGCAGCGAGTTCCGCTGGGCGACCAAGGCTGAAGATCGCACAACGCTCTGGCAGGCACGGCATGATTCCTACTGGGCGTCGTTCACGCTGCGTCCCGGCGCCAAGGGTGTTGCGACCGACGTCTGCGTCCCGATCTCGCAACTGGCAGAGTGCGTTACCGCCACGCGCGCGGATCTGGATGAAAACGGCCTGCTGGCGACCATCGTCGGCCATGTCGGCGACGGAAACTTCCACGTTCTGGTTCTCGTCGATGAAGACAATTCCGAGGAGGTTGCGTCAGCAGAGGCATTTGTCAGCCGCCTGAACACACGGGCCATCGACATGGGTGGAACCTGTACGGGCGAACACGGCGTCGGTCAGGGCAAGATGAAGTACCTGCCCTATGAGCATGGAGCGGCCGTGGACGTGATGCGTTCGATCAAGAAGGCCCTCGATCCGGACAACATCATGAACCCGGGAAAGATATTCAGCCTGAATTGAGCGCAAGCCGCGCGGCTACGTGTCATTATGGTGTATCGATTCTTGCGGATATCCCTGACAAACGGGGACGTGGCAGGGGTTGAGTTGACGTCCGCTTCGGGCGAGCATGGAGAATGAACCTGAATTCGGTCTACATCACCATCGGTGTCGCCATCATCCTGGTGCTGGTCACGGCATTGGTCGGGCCATTCTTTGTCGACTGGACCATCTACCGCTCCACGTTCGAGACCTACGCGGAGCGGGCGCTGGGCCACAAGGTCACCGTGCTCGGCGATGCCGACATTCGGTTGCTTCCCTCACCGACGGTAACCTTCTCCGATGTGCGCGTCGGTGCGAAGGAAGACCCGCTTCTTGTCGTGTCGCAGTTCAAGATGCGCGTGGAGCTGCCGCCGCTTCTGAAAGGCGAGATCCGGGTTCTGGACATGAACCTGGATCGGCCACACCTGACCCTTTCCCTCGATGAGCAAGGGCGGCTCGACTGGTTGACCGCCATGCAGGGCGGCGGTGTCCTCAGCGAGGTTTCCGAAGACGATATCGCCTTCGAGAACATCACCGTGACCGATGGCGCTCTCTCCCTGATCGATGCACGCACCGGCGAAACACACAGGGTTGATGATGGCAATCTGCAGGTCAGCGCCCGAACCCTTGCCGGTCCGTTCAAGGTCGACGGCAGCCTGACCTACGAGGGCGAGCCCTATTCGATCCGTGTCGCAACGGGCAAGCGGCACGAGGACGGGTCGATCCGGGTGAAGGGCTCGGCTCTGCCGTCCGCACATCCGGTCGAGTTGTCCGTCGACGGCTCCTTGTCTCACGTGGAAGAAACGCCCGTATTCGAGGGCGGGTTCAATCTCACTGCCGTTGTGCCCGATGATGACCCGGAACGAGCCTGGCGGGTTGACGGCCAGATCCTTGCCAACCCTACCAGCCTCGATGTCCCCTCGTTCGAATTCCGCTACGGGCCGGAAGACCGGCTTCTTGGCATGGACGGTCAGGCGCAGGTCGTTTTCGAAGGCGATCGACGTTTCGAAGTCCGGGCACGGGCGAAACAGCTGGATCTCGACCGTCTTTATGGTGGCGGGCCGCAGGTGCCGGTGGCGCCGGATAGGGTTGCCGCTTCCGTCCTGAACACGCTGAAGTCGATTTCCCGTCCGAAGATGGATGGCGTCATTGCACTCGATGTGCCGGCCATCGTCGCCGGCGGTGGGCTGGTTCAGGACGTTCGCCTGGATCTGGAGACGATAGACGGCGGGTGGCGCGTCGCCCGTCTGGCCGGGCGAGCTCCCGGCAGAACGACGGTTGCCGTCCAGGGCGACCTGTCGCTTGCCTCGGATGCGCCGTCCTTCCGCGGTAACCTCTCGGTCAACTCGGACCAGCCGGGGTCCTTTGCGGGCTGGATTGCGCAAAGCGATAGTTCAAGCAGTGCCATGCAGCCGATTGCTATCAGCGGCCGGCTCAATGTGGTGTCTGAGGGAGCTGCCCTCGATAATCTGCGCCTGACGCTGGCCGGTTCGGAGG
Organism: Roseibium sp.; assembly: GCF_048261595.1. GTDB lineage: Bacteria > Pseudomonadota > Alphaproteobacteria > Rhizobiales > Stappiaceae > Roseibium. Next base: position 139,128 of record NZ_JBLXFW010000002.1, on the reverse strand, counting down.
CGAGCGGCGGCCTGTCCTATCGCAAGCCCCGGCAGGGCAATTCGGTCTTTTCCCTCAGCCTTGATGCAGACACGCTCGATCTGGACGAACTTGAAGAGGTCGCGGGGCTGTTCCGCTTGCCCAGTGATGCAGGACAGCCGGATGTCTCCGTTCGCCTGCGAGCCCGCCGGGTTGACATCCGCGGTGTCGAGGGCAAAGGCCTTGCGATGGAAGCCGAATATTCGGGCGGTGGCTTGCGCATCGACCGTCTCTTTGCCGAGGACCTCGCAGGCGCGCAGATCGATGTTTCCGGCCAGGTCGAGGACCTGTTCACGGCGCCTTCGGGAAGTCTGTCGGGCAGCTTGAATGCCACCGATCTGGATGGCGTGGTCGCGGTTCTTTCCGGTGTTCTGCCGGACAATCCCGCAGTCAAGCGGCTGGAACAGGCTGCCGACTATCTTGTGCCTGCCAGGTTCGAGGCGGAACTCAAGGCATCTTCGGTTGGCGAGGGAAGCGACGCCACGCTGATACTCGATGGCGTCGCGGGCGGCGTGGACGCGCGTTTCGACGCGAATTTCAAGGGCCGTACGGATGAATGGCGGGATGCAAACCTAGAGGCGGCACTCGACCTCAGCGGGCCTGATGGCGGGCAGATCCTCCGTCAGCTCGGCTTTGAAATCCTGCCCGTGGATGATCTCGGAGGATCGGAGTTCAGGCTCACCGCAGAAGGGCGTCCGCAGGACGGCCTGGAAATGGTGCTCTCCGCCCGGGCCGGTGAGGCTTTGGTCGGCGCGCAGGGGCAGCTCCGCCTCGGTGCGCGCAATGCCCCGCGTTACACTGCATCGGTCACGGCCAGCCTTCCGGATCTTGCCCCCTTCGCACTGCTCGTCGGCCGGGTGATGCCTGTCATGGCCGGCGAGATCGATGCCGATGTCCGTTTTGACCTGACAGGCAACGGCAGCGAGATCTCGATTTCGGATCTTTCCGGAACGGTCGGCGGGGTCAGCGTCGACGGTGCCGCCGAAGGAGACCTGGTCCCGGCTCCGGGAGAGACCAACCGGCGCTTCAAGGGCAATCTGCATATCGGCACTGCGGACCTTAGATACCTGAGTGAGGCCATCCTCGGACCGGATCTCTGGTTTTCCGCGGGTGACGGGTCCAGTGCGTGGCCGACGGCTGCCTTCGGTGCTCCGCTGTTTTCCGCCATGGACCTGACACTGGATCTCAAGGTCGATGAGCTTGTCATCGATGGGGAGCAGGCGATTTCCGGGGCTCGCTCCGAACTTCGGCTGACCCCGGTCATGCTGCGTCTCGATGGCCTGACTGGTGGTTTTGCCGGCGGCAGCATCTCCGGCACGCTGGCGCTCAGACGGTCGGGCGGAGAGGGCGCGGTTTCGGGCCGGCTCAATCTCGACAATGCAATTCTGGATTCCCTCGTTTGGACCCGCAACGGGCGCGCGATCGCAACGGGCGCGCTGGACATGGCTCTCGACTTCGAAGGGGCGGGGCGTTCGATCGCGCTGATGGTGTCCGGCCTGACCGGAGGCGGAACATTCACTGTGACGGATGGCGAGCTCCGGGGTATCAACCCGATGGCCTTCGGTCATGTGATCCGTGCGGCCGATGCGGGGCTGGACCTGCGGGACGAGAAGATCGAGGAACTCTTCGTCAGTCACATGGAGGCCGGGAGCCTGCCGTTCGACCGTCTGGAAGGCGCGATCTCCATCGTCGGCGGCCGGGCAAGTGCCCGGAATGTTTCAGTTGATACGGAAAACGCGGACATTTTCGGTTCGGCGGAAGTCGATTTCAACACCTCCGAACTCAAGAGCGACTTCGCGCTCAAGGTCGATCCGGGAGAAAATGCGGTCACCGGGGCGGAGCCCCAGGTCGGTCTTCTGTTTTCCGGCCCGCTGGACGCTCCGGAACGCCGGATCGATATCTCGCCCTTCACGGCGTATCTGACGCTTCGCGCCTTTGAGCAGGAGGTCGAGCGTGTCGAGAAGCTACAGGCCGACATTCTTGAGCGCGACCGCCTGCTGCGTGAGTTGAAACGCCAGAAGGAAAGCCAGGCCCGGTCGCTGCGCGAAGCGGAGGAAGCTGCCGAACGTGCAGTGCGCGAGGAAGAGGAAGCAGCCCTTCGCGCGCAGGAGGCCGCCGAGCAGGCCGAGGCGGAGAGGAAGGCTGCGGAAGCGGCCCGGCTGGAAGCCGAGCGCAAGGCGGAGGCCGACCGCCTCGCTGCGGAGGCGGCGGAGGCTGCGCGCAAGCAGGCTGAGGAAGACAGACTACGTGCAGAGGCTGAACGCAAGGCCGCAGAGGAGGTGGCGGCTCGAGAACGCGCCGCAGCAGAAGCTGCCCGGCCCCTCGAACCTGACGCAGCGCCCGTTGCTGAGGATCCAGCCGACTTCGCCAACCGCATCCGGTCCGTCCTTGAGACACCGGCAAATCAGAACGATCCGTCCGGCGGAGTCGATCTCAGGGGAGTGGTAGATGGTGGTGCCGTCGACTTGAGTGGTGCCGACAACGGATTGCCGCCGCTGGATGCCCCGCAGACCGTCGAGGACCTGATCACCCGTGAAATCGGCACCCCGGTTGAAGAGCCGCTGACGACGGGTTCGAGCGATGCACCGGCACAGGTCACCCGTCCTCGCAGGCAGACCCGTCCGCAGCCGGTTCAGCCGCGCTACCGCACCTTGCCCAATGGCCTGGTGGTTGAAATACCTGCCAACTGATCCTGGAAAAGAAAACCCGGCTCGAACGTCGGTCTTCCGCCGGAGGCAGGCCTATTCGCGCGTGAGTGCGAACTCAAGGGCATGAACCCGAACCGACGAGGACAGTGCGTCGTCCGGGTCGCGGTTGTCGTCTATCTCTGCAATAAGCGCTGCGAGCGAAATGTTCCGCCTGCGGACGATTTCGTCGATGACGGCCCAGAACTCCGGTTCCAGCGCGATGCTGGTGCGGTGCCCGTGCAGGGCCATGGACCGCTTCACCAGCGGCATGTCATTGGTCCCCGTCGCCGTCTATGCCGTCCTTGGGGGCATTCCGGTCGAGGCGATGAGCCTCCAGCCGGCGGACCTCCAAGTCCCCGGTCTTTGCCGTCAGCTTTTTCTCAGACTTGGTCCGGCCGAACTTGATGCGATTGTCGTCGGCCTTCTTCTCGCGTTCGGACCGTGCCTTCCGCTTGCGTGCCTGCCGGAGATTTATGATCTCGCCGGTCATCGCGAAGGGGTCCGGCTCAGGTTTTCTTGCGGAATGCGTCGAGGGAAACCACCTGACCGCCGTCGGTTCCATCCGGCTTGTCGCCGTCCGTATCGGCATCGGCGCTTGCAGCTTCAGCCGGCTTTTCCGCAGCAGCATCGGTCGCAACAGCAGTTTCTTCGGCGGCCTTTTCGGCGCGCGCGAGTTCCTCGACCGCTTCCAGAAGTTCTTCGGGAAGTTCTTCGGCCGTCTTGCCGGGATCAAACTCGAGTGCGAACTGGACGGAGGGGTCGAAGAAGCCCTTGATCGCGCTGTAGGGGACGAGCAGTTTTTCCGGAACGCCGCCGAAGGACAGCCCAACTTCGAAGGCATGTTCGCCGATGGCCAGGTCCCAGAACTGATGCTGCAGGACGATGGTCATCTCCTGCGGATAGCGTTCCTTCAGGCGCGAGGATACCCGCACGCCCGGCGCATTGGTGTCGAAGGCGATGTAGAAATGATGATCGCCGGGCAGGCCCGTCCGTCCGACCTCTGCGAGGATCTTCTTGACTGCGCCACGCAGCGCGTCCTGGATGAGGATATCGTATCGGAGGAGGTCTTCTGCCATCTTCTCTTCGTCAAAGCGTCTTGGAATCGAGGATTTGTTGCCAAGCAATGTGACGCTTGGAGCGGCAAAAGGAAAGGCCCCATTCGGTCTTTGGTCAACTATTTGGCGTGAATTCCCGGCAGAATGGCTGACGTGATTGCAGGGATTGCCGAAAGCGCCAGGGATGCCTGAGCCACTTCGAATGAATGCAGTTTGCAGAGGAAATGAAGTGGAGGCTTCTGTTGCCAGGTGCCTCCGAACCCCGCCTGACGGTGCTACCCGCCAGGGCTTTAGTGGACTACCGGTACTGCGTTACGCAGCAACAGCCATGTCCGAAGCATAGTTGTCGTTTGCAACTATTAAGAGAGCCCGATAACGGTGGTACAATGCCGAGCAAAAGCACAGTCTTTACGCCCTCGTCGATCCTATTTCGCCCCCGCCGAAACCCATGAAACTGCGAACGCTTTGTCTCATGGACTTGGGTGGAGGCGCCGGGTACCGCCCCCGGGTCCGATAGGTTTATTTCACTGACCGTTTATTGCCATAGCCGGAGAACCGGCACGCCTGATATAGGCTTATCAGTCGGCAAATAAAAGGGGGCGGCATCGAAATGCCCGTCAGTGCCGTCCTGTGCCCGACCGGCCTGTGGGCAAGTGGCACCTTCCGGGGATCGTGATCGTTGTCGGTCTCGCCGGTCTTGCGAATCTGCCACATTCGGGGCGAAAACAGGGGCAATGAAAGTGCCTAAGGCGAAAGCCAAGGCCGTCTCAAGGGATCGAACCTCGTGGACCAATATCTGAACCTCATGCGGACCATTCTGGAAACCGGCACGGATCGCGGTGACCGGACGGGAACCGGGACGCGCTCGGTCTTCGGTCACCAGATGCGCTTCGATCTGTCAGAGGGCTTCCCGCTGGTGACGACCAAGAAGCTGCATCTGCGCTCGATCATTCACGAGCTGCTGTGGTTCCTCGCTGGCGACACGAACATCCGTTACCTGAAGGAGAACGGCGTCAAGATCTGGGATGACTGGGCGGATGAGAACGGCAATCTCGGACCGGTCTACGGCTACCAGTGGCGGTCCTGGCCGGCGCCCACTCCTGAAGATGACGGCCGCCATATCGACCAGATCTCCAATCTCCTTGAGATGATCCGCAAGAGCCCCGAAAGCCGGCGGTTGATCGTCTCTGCCTGGAACCCGGCGCTTGTCGACGAAATGGCCCTGCCGCCGTGTCATGCGCTGTTCCAGTTCTACGTGGCGGACGGAAAGCTGTCCTGTCAGCTCTACCAGCGCTCGGCGGATGTGTTCCTCGGAGTGCCGTTCAATATTGCGTCCTACGCGCTGCTGACGATGATGATCGCGCAGGTCACCGGCCTCAAGCCGGGTGACTTCGTGCACACGCTCGGCGATGCCCATCTCTATCACAATCACCTGGATCAGGCCCGCGAGCAGCTGACCCGCGAGCCGCGGCCGCTGCCGGCCATGGTGCTCAACCCGCAGGTTACAGACCTCTTCGCCTTCAAGTACGAGGACTTCGAACTCGTCGGCTACGACCCGCACCCGCATATCGCGGCGCCTATCGCGGTGTGAACTGAGGGGCGGTCAGTGCCCCAGCGCCGCCCCGGATCTAATCCGAGGCCTTCCCTGTCATCTTGTTTCGATCCCGGCTCGAGGCCGGGACGGCGCTGGAAGCGAGGGAGGGAATTGCCATGTCATCTTCCGTCACCCCGGACGCAGGCGAAGCCGAAGATCCGGGGCCTATTCATTTGCAGAGAGTTGTGTGGGGTATTCACAGCGCGGCCACGTTAGAAATCGGTCCGCGAGCATTTCGGCAAGCGGGCCTGCGAGTGGGTCCCGGCTCGCGCTGCGCTTGGCCGGGATGACGGTCTGGGGCGGTTCACTTTCGCGTTCCTATCTGTCGCACCCTGAAGTCTCCGATTGCGCTGGGGTCTCTGTGGCTCTATCGCTAGAGACCCTTCCTTCAGCAACGGTTGTCTCCCGTGGCTCCCAATTCCGCAATCACCTCCGGTCCGAAGGCCAATCTCCTCGGCAGCCTCTTCATGGTCCTGGCAATGGGCCTGTTTGCGCTCGAGGACACGTTCATCAAGGGTGCGGCCGGCGAGCTGCCGGTCGGTGAGATCCTGATGCTGTTCGGGGCAGGGGGCGCGGCTGCCTTTGCCATGCTGGCCATCTTGCGGGGCGAGCGTCTGCTGGTGGCAGAGGTCTTTTCGAAGGTGATGCTGGTCCGCTTCCTCTTCGAGTTCACCGGACGGCTTTTCTATGTGCTGGCGCTGGCCCTGACGCCGCTGTCTTCGGCAACCGCAATTTTGCAGGCAACTCCAATCGTTGTGGTGATGGGCGCGGCGCTGGTCTTCGGAGAAAGGGTCGGCTGGAGGCGCTGGACGGCAATCTTCATCGGCCTCGTCGGCGTGCTGATCGTCCTGCAGCCGGGCACCGACGCCTTTTCGCCCCTTTCGATCCTTGCGGTCATCGGCATGGTCGGCTTTGCCGGTCGGGACCTGGCCAGCCGCGCCGCACCGCGATCGCTTGGCACCAACCTGCTCGGATTTTACGGCTTTCTGACCATCGTGATCGCGGGCGCGGTCTTCGGGGCCTGGGAAGGCGAAGAACTCGTCGTGCCCTCGACCGCCAGCCTGATGGCCATAGCCGCTGCCGTCATTGCCGGTGTCTGCGCCTATTCGGCGCTGATGAAGGCCATGCGCACAGGAGAGGTCGCCAGCGTGACGCCCTTCCGCTATTCCCGGCTGCTGTTCGGAGCCGGCATGGGTATTGCGTTCTTCGGCGAGGACATCGACGCGGCCATGCTGATCGGCTGCGGTCTCATCGTCGCAGCCGGGCTGTTCATCCTCATTCGCGGACGGCAGCGCAAGGCTGCCTGATCCAGCGTTATTCGCTGTTGCGGCCGCGCCGGATTTCCTTGTGGGCGCCGATCAGGTCCGTGTACCAGTGAGCGCTGTTCTTCAGCGTGCGGACCTGGGTGTCATAGTCGACATGGACGATCCCGAAGCGCATCCTGTAGCCCTCGGCCCACTCGAAATTGTCCATCAGGCTCCAGAGAAAATAGCCTTTCAGCGGGATCGTTCCGGAGGCAGCATTCGCGACGACGGACAGGTGCTTTTCGAGATAGGAAATGCGGGACGTGTCGTTGACGACGCCGTCCACCGGCTCGTCGTTGTAGCAGGCACCGTTCTCAGTGATGTAGCAGGCCGGCAGCGAATAGAGCTCGTAGCAGGTGCTCATCAGGTCGGCGAGGGCGTTTTCCTGCACTTCCCAGCCGATGTCGGTGCGAATGGCCTTTGCATCCGGCTGGGCGCCAAGGGTCATCGGGTACTGCGCGTCAGGCGCCGGATCATGCTTCACCCGCATGGGCGTGTAGTAGTTGAGGCCCCACCAGTCGAGCGGTTGGCTGATGGTCTTCAGGTCGCCGTCCTCGATCTTCAGCTTATCGCCGAATGCTTCCAGGATCTCGCCGTCATAGGAGCCCTTGAAGACCGGATCGAGAAAGACGCCGTTGTGGAACTTGAAGGCGCGTTCGGCGGCCGCGGTGTCCTCTGCATTGTCCGTGGCCGGATAGACCGAATGCAGGTTCAGCACCACACCCATGGGAATGTCGGCGCGCACGGACCGTGCCGCCTCGACCGCCTTGCCATGGGCCAGGTTGACCATGTGAACCGAGGCGGCAAAGGCGTCAAAACTCTTCTCGCCAGGGGCATGGATGCCGTAGAGGTGGCTCAGGTGACAGACGCACCAGGGTTCATTGATCGTTGCCAGCGCATCTATCCGGTCGCCAAAGTTCTTGACGACAATCTCGGCATAGTCGGCAAAGGCGTCGGTGGTCGAGCGGGCCGTCCAGCCGCCGTCGCCTGCAAGCGCAAGCGGCAGGTCCCAGTGATACAGCGTCGGGAAGACCTTCAGTCCGCGTTCGAGCATTCCGTCGATGAGTCGATCATAGAACGCGATGCCCTTGTCGTTCACCTGTCCCCGGCCAAGCGGAAGGATACGCGGCCAGGCGATGGAAAAGCGGTAGGCGTCGGCGCCGAGCGCCTTGATCATGTCGAGGTCGGCTTCCCACAGGTGATAGTGGTCGCAGGCGACATCGCCTGAATGTCCGCGATAGACCCGACCCGGCATCTTCGAGAAGGCGTCCCAGATGCTCGGACCGCGACCATCTTCCTGAGCGCCACCCTCGATCTGGTAGGCGGCCGTCGCAACTCCGAAAAGAAAATCGTTCGGAAAATTCGTCGCCAGATTCCGTGCCGAAACCATCTGCATTCCCCCTTGTCGCCCCGCCGGCCTTTTTGCCCGCTGTTTGCCGTTCGAGACGGGTTTGCGCGCACAACGGCAAATTATTCGCGCCAAGGGCATAGGCTTCAAAGCGCTTTGGATCAAGCGATTTTCAAAGTTGAGGGGCACAATGACGCGCATCTGTTGCGGAAGAGCCGTCTGATTGGACGTTGCGACTTGCCGTGGCAGGGCCAAGCGTGCCATGTGCAGGAAGCGCTCGCGCGTCGCCGGGCCGCTGGGAGCGCGGGGGCAAAAGGGTAGTTCTGGAATGACCGTGATCGCCGCAATCGTCCGGCTCATTTGTGCACTGAACGCTATTGCGGGGCGCGTTTTTTCATGGTTCGCGCTGGCAATCGTGCTGGTCTGCTTTGCCGTTGTGGTGCTGCGCTATGCCTTCGGACTGAGCTACGTCTGGATGCAGGATCTCTATGTCTGGCTGAACGGGGCCATGTTCACGTCTGTTGCTGGCTTTGCACTGCTGCGCGACAAGCATGTGCGGGTCGACGTCTTTTACCGGAATTGGAGCAAGCGGCGGAAAGCGCTGGCGGATCTGTTCGGCGCCTGCTTGTTCCTGTTGCCCTTCGCGATCGTCGTCACGCTTTATGCGCAACCTTACGTCGGTCAGTCCTGGGGCATCCTCGAGGCCTCATCGAATATGGGCGGACTTCCGGGCCTGTTCATTCTGAAGGCCTTCCTCCTGGCATTTGCCGCGCTGCTCGGGCTTCAGGGGCTTGCCGTCCTGTTGCGCTCAGTGCTGGTGCTCGCAGGCCGGTCCGAACTGGTGCCTGCGGACTTCGCCTACGGGGAGGCGGAGGGCTGATGGATCCGGTTCTGATCGGCGAAATCCTGTCCGGGCTGATGTTCTTCGGCATCATCGGCTTCCTGCTGTTGGGCTTCCCCGTGGCCTTCACATTGGCCGGTGTGTCACTGCTGTTCGGTCTCGTAGGCATGGGGTTCGGGGTCTTCGATCCTTCCAGCCTTGGCAGCCTGCCGAGCCGCTATCTCGGCTACATGACCAGCGAGGTTCTGGTCGCCGTACCGCTGTTCATCTTTATGGGTGTCATGCTGGAGCGCTCGAAGATTGCCGAACAACTGCTTCTCACCATGGGCAAGCTGTTCGGCAACCTGCGCGGCGGGCTCGGACTGTCCGTGATCCTGGTCGGGGCCATGCTGGCCGCCTCCACCGGCGTCGTCGGTGCGACGGTGGTGACCATGGGCCTGATTTCCCTGCCGGCGATGCTGCGGGCAGGCTATTCCCCAAGGCTCGCCAGCGGGGTCATCTGCGCGTCCGGAACCCTCGGTCAGATCATTCCGCCGTCCACGGTGCTGATCTTCATGGGCGACATGCTGTCGGGCATCAATGCCCAGGTACAGATGGCCAGGGGCAATTTTGCTCCTGCACCCGTCTCCATAGGGGATCTCTTTGCCGGGGCCATGCTTCCCGGATTGCTGCTGGCGGGGCTCTACGCCGCCTATGTCGCCTTCAAGGCCGTGACCGACCCGAAATCTTGCCCGGCAACCCCTGTGACCCCACACGAGAAAGACCGGCTTGGCCGCGACGTGCTGCTGGCACTGGTTCCACCGCTGGCGCTGATCCTGGCGGTTCTGGGTTCCATCCTCGGGGGCATCGCGACACCGACGGAAGCGTCGTCAGTCGGGGCGGTCGGGGCTATGGTGCTGGCAGCTTTGCGTGGCAGGCTGTCCCCTGCCGTCCTGAAGGAGACGGCGACCGCCACGGCGACCATCACGTCCATGGTGTTCGTCATCCTCTTCGGCGCGTCGGTCTTTGCAGTCGTCTTCCGGCTCATGGGCGGGGAAGATCTCGTCCACGGGTTCCTTGCCGATCTGCCGGGCGGCCAACTCGCGGCCGTCGCCCTCGTCATGGCGATCATGTTCCTGCTGGGCTTCATTCTAGACACGTTCGAGATCATCTTCATCGTGATCCCGATCACCGCTCCGGTGCTTCTGGCTCTCGGGGTGGACCCGATCTGGCTAGGGGTTGCAGTTGGCGTCAATCTGCAGACCTCGTTCCTGACACCGCCCTTCGGTTTTGCGCTGTTCTATCTGCGTGGTGTCGCGCCCGACGAAGTTGCCTCTGCGGACATCTACAGGGGTGTCGTCCCCTTCGTTCTCCTGCAGCTTCTTGCGATCGGGATCCTTTTCGCCTTTCCGCAGCTCGTCACCTGGCTTCCGAGGGTGTTGTGAATCGGGTAGACCCGTAACCAACGACCCGGGCGCTCTCCATCCGAAGTGAAACCGAGCGATAGACCTGCGAGAAAAGGACTGACGATGACCGAGATCATGATGATCGCAGCTGTTGCGCGCAACGGCATCATCGGCGCGGACAACGACATGCCCTGGCATATCTCGTCGGATCTGAAGCACTTCAAGGCCATGACCAAGGGTAAGCCGATGGTCATGGGGCGCCGGACCTTCCAGTCGCTTCCCGGGCTCCTGCCGGGGCGGCCTCATATCGTCATCACGCGGGACGAAAGCTTTGAGGCGGTAGGTGCCGAGACGGCGGGGTCACTTGAGGCGGCGCTGAAGCGCGCAGCTGAAATTGCCGAGGAGCAGGGCGAAGATGCAGTCGCGATCATCGGCGGCGGGCAGATCTACCGGGCGGGAATGGCGTTGGCCGACCGGCTGGAAATCACGGAGGTTCAAGCCGATCCGGAGGGAGACACGTCCTTCCCTCGGATCGATCCGGAGATCTGGCAGGAAGTCGAAAGACGCAAGGGGGAGCGCGGCGAGCGCGACAGCGCTGACTTCGACTTTGTCACTTACCGGCGCAAGTCGGCTTGAGGTAGAACAAGCCGCAGCGGCCGCGATATTGATAGACTGAGTGTTGTGCGGCCGAGAGCCGCGCGGGTGTCTTTGGGAGTTTCCATGGCGTTCAAGACCATTTTGGCCGTTGCCGAATATTCGAAAGATGTCAAAGCGGCGATCAAGGCCGTCTCAGGCTTGGCACGTGCCGCCGACGCGCATCTTTCCGTCCTTCTCGTCGGTGAGGCTCCAAGCCTGCCGTTCTACGGTTATGGCGGTGCGGGCTACACCCGCGTCTGGATTGAAGAGAGCGAGGAACGGGCCGAAGGTCTGAAGGCCGCGCGCGACGACGTCGAGGCAATGCTTTCCGCCGAAGGTGTTTCCTTTGATGTGCGGGCTCATCAGGCGATCGTTGCTCGGGAGGACAACCTCGTTGCCCGACATGCGATCTACGCCGACCTGACCGTGATCCTGCGCTCCGGCGAAGGCGACCTGACATCGGTCGAGCAACAGGCCATCGACGGGGCCGTGTTTGATAGCGGCCGCCCTGTTCTCTACATGCCCCGGCCCTTTGCTGGCAGGGAAATTGGACGTCGTGTTCTGGTGGCCTGGAATTCACGGGCGGAGGCAGCAGAAGCCGTTTCGGATGCCATGCCTTTCCTGACAGCTGCGGAAAAGGTGACACTCTTGACTGTCGATCCGGTGAGTGGTCCCGAAGATCACGGCGAACAACCGGGAGCGGACATGGCGCTGGTGCTTGCCCGACACGGTATCAATGTCGAGGCGAGAACCGCACAATCGGATGGCCGACTTGTGTCAGAGGTGATTTTGGACGAGGCAAAGGCTCTCGACGCAGATCTGGTCGTCATGGGCGCTTATGGCCATTCGCGTGTTCGGGAGACCATTCTCGGCGGAACAACGAGTGAAATGCTGGAAAATTCGAAGCTTCCGCTGTTCCTTGCTCACTGACACGAACGGACCTCGACCAGATGACTGACGCGAGCGCGGCCGCAGCAGCGATGAATCTTGACGGCGAGTGGCTGGGTTTCGATGAGCTTGGGACGCGCCGGCTGCACGACCTTCTGAGGCTGCGTCAGGACGTCTTTGTCGTCGAGCAGGACTGCGCCTTTCCCGAGATCGACGGCAAGGATCCGCAGGCCTTGCACTATCTGCTTGTGAGCAAGTCGACAGGCGCAATCGCCGGGGCCCTGCGCATCTTCTTGCCGGAAAGCGTGGGTGGCCCGTCCGGGGCGACGGAATCCCGTATCGGACGGGTTGTAACGGCGCCGGGTTATCGCGGCACCGGGCTTGGCCGGCGCCTCATGGCGGCAGGTGTTGCAAAATGCCTTGAAACCGCGCCGGGTACGCCGATCCATCTGTCCGCCCAAGCCCATCTGGAGAACTTCTACAAGGACTTCGGTTTCGAACGGGTTTCGCAGGACTATCTGGAAGACGGTATTCCACATGTGGACATGATCCGCGTCGTCTGACGCCTCATCATGGCCGTCAGGGTCGCATGCAGCGGAATTGCTCAGGTTCGGCCCTTGAAACCTTGATCGTGCAGACCCAATTGCGACATGAGCCATTCTTGCGGTTTTTCGGGAGGCAAGGGGCTGGCCTTGCGTTGAAAGCCCTTGGTAACCTCCCTATAACCTGCGGTGAGTCAGAACAGGCAAACCTTAACTCCGGCGCGCGTCGGGCAATCGGCCGATTGACCCGATGAGAGCGCCGGAAGCGTAACGAAGGAACTCTTGATGCCTTGGAGCAATCAGTCAGGCGGCGGTGGCCCCTGGAAGGGCGGCGGCAATAACGGCGGCCCATGGGGCGGTGGCGGAAACAACGGCGGTCCGTGGGGCGGTGGTCCCAACCGGGGCGGAGGCAATCAGCCGCCCGATCTGGAGGAACTGCTGAAGCGCACCCAGGACCGCATGAAGACTGTTCTGCCCGGTGGCGGCGGTGGCGGTCTCGGTGCTCTGGGCATCCTGCTCGTGGTTGGCGTCGTTGCCGTCGTGTGGATGGCGTCCGGTCTCTACCGGGTCGAGGAAGGCGAAGTCGGCGTCGAGCTGGTGCTTGGCAAGGTCACCGACCAGACCGGCACGGGCCTCAACTACAACTGGCCCTATCCGGTCGGCGAAGTCTACAAGCCTCAGGTTCAGCTGCAGCGCGAATTGACAGTTGGTGTCGAGGAGATCATCCGCGGCAACTCCGTGTCGTCCCGCGACGTTCCGCAGGAAAGCCTGATGCTGACCGGCGACGAGAACATCGTCGATGTGGGCTTCAAGGTTCAGTGGCGTATCCAGAACACGCGTGACGGTATCTCCAACTTCCTGTTCAACATCCAGAACCCGGAAGGCACGGTGAAAGCTGTTGCCGAAAGTGCGATGCGCGAGATCGTCGGGGCCTCCAGGATCGACTCAATTCTGACCGAAGATCGTGCGGCAACGCAGAACAACGTCCGTAACCTGATGCAGACAACGCTTGATTCCTATCAGGCAGGTATTGAGATCACGCTGGTCCAGATGCAGAAGGTCGACCCGCCCCAGCAGGTCATCGATGCGTTCCGTGACGTTCAGGCGGCCCGTGCCGACCAGGAGCGTATCCAGAACGAAGCCCAGGCCTATGCAAACCGGATCGTGCCGGAAGCCCGGGGTGAAGCCGCGCGGGTGACGGAAGCGGCCAGCGCGTATCGCGACCAGACCGTCGCCGAGGCAACCGGTCAGTCGCAGCGTTTCATGCAGGTCTACGAGCAGTACAAGAACGCGCCGGACGTGACCCGCGAGCGTCTCTATCTTGAGACCCTCGAAAAGGTTCTCGGTTCCAACAACAAGATCATCATCGACAGCCAGTCGTCGGGTCAGCAGGGGGTTCTGCCCTATCTGCCGCTTGGTGAGCTGACGTCCCGTGGTGCCTCTCAGGCAGGCCGATCCGGAGGTGCCCAGTAATGCGTAGCGGAATCCTTATCGTTCTTCTGGCGATCGCCGCTTTCGTGGCCTATGCCTGCCTGTTCGTCGTCAATCCGACCCAGCAGGCGCTGGTTCTGACCTTCGGTCGTATCGACAAGGTCATCCAGGAGCCGGGTCTCAACTTCAAGATGCCGGCACCGTTCCAGAATGTGATCTATCTGGACAAGCGGATCCTTGACCTGAACATGCCGCCTATCGAGCCAAACCTGGCCGACAAGAAGCGTGTCGTCGTGGATGCGTTTGCCCGTTACAAGATCTCGGACCCGGTCCTGTTCTATCAGCGTCTCCAGACAATCCGTGCTGCCAACAGCAGGCTGTCCACGCTGTTGGACGCCGCGCTGCGTAACGAGCTTGGCCGGACCTCATTTGACCGGCTCGTCCGTGACGACCGTGATGGCGTGATGGCAAACATCAGAAACGCGGTCAGCGGATCGGCTGCAGAGCTTGGCATCGACATCATCGATGTGAAGATCCGCCGCGCCGACCTGCCGGATGCAAACTCCCAGGCGATTTTCGCCCGGATGCAGACCGAACGTCAGCGTGAGGCGACCGAGCTGCGCGCGCAGGGTGAAGAACAGGCCCGCCGCATTCGTTCGCGTGCGGATCGCGATGCGACGGTTCTGGTTGCAGAAGCCAAGCGTGACGCGGAAATCATGCGAGGCGTCGGCGATGCCGAGCGAAACAAGATCTTCGCTGAAGCCTATAGCGCGGACCCGGACTTCTTCGCCTTCTATCGCTCGATGCAAGCCTATGAAGCCAGCCTGCGCCAGGGTGATACCAGCCTGGTCCTGTCGCCGGATTCCAGCTTCTTCCGGTATTTCAACGACCCGATGGGTGCGTCCGAAAGCACGGAAGGCAGTTCCGGTCAGCGCCTGCAGGCACCTGCTGCGCAGTGAGCGACCTGATCGTTGCCCTTGGCCTGGTGCTGGCGCTGGAGGGAACCCTCTATGCGCTCGCACCAGGGGGCATGAAGGCAATGATGCGCGCAGCCCTTGAGACCTCCGACCAGACCATGCGCACCGCCGGTCTGGTCGCTCTGGCGCTGGGCGTTTTGCTCGTATGGTTCGTTCGGGGATAACCCGAACCAGACAACGCAAAAGTGGCGCTACGTGAGCTTCTTGTGCTCGCCAGCGCCACAAATCCGTATAATCTCGTGATCTAGGGTATCACGAGGATGCCGGCAGGCTCTTGCCGCCGGTACCGATCCGTCAGGGATGGAGGTTAAGGCCCGATGGCTTTGCAGTTTCTTCGCCAACACTTGAGCGGTGCAAAATCCGTGGCGTTTGCCGCCATGGTCGGGGCGTTCGTCGCCGTGCAGCCGGTGTCCGTATCCCATGCGCAGGGGCCCGTCTCGGTGGCCGATCTCGCCGAACAGCTGGCGGACGCGGTGGTCAACATTTCCACCTCGCAGACGGTCAAGGGCGAACGCTCCGTACCGATGCCGCAGGTTCCGGACGGGTCTCCGTTCCAGGAATTCTTCGAGGAGTTCTTCAACCGTCAGAACCGGGGCGAGGATCGTCCGCGCCGTGTGCAGTCGCTCGGCTCCGGCTTCGTCGTTGACGGGGTCGAAGGCATCATCATCACGAACAACCACGTGATCGAAGGCGCCGACGAGATCACCGCCAACTTCAACGACGGCACAAAGCTGAAGGCCGAACTGATCGGCACCGACGAGAAGACCGATATCGCGGTCCTCAAGGTCACCCCGGACAAGCCGCTGAAGGCCGTCAGCTTTGGTGACAGCGACGCCATCCGCGTCGGCGACTGGGTCATGGCCATCGGCAACCCCTTCGGCCTCGGCGGCACCGTTACGGTCGGGATCGTGTCCGCGCGCAACCGCGACATCAACTCCGGTCCCTATGACAACTTCATCCAGACCGATGCGTCCATCAACCGGGGCAACTCGGGCGGTCCGCTGTTCGACATGGACGGCAACGTGATCGGCATCAACACCGCGATCATCTCGCCCTCTGGCGGTTCCATCGGCATCGGCTTCGCCATTCCGGCAAAGACCGCGACCCGCGTCATCTCGCAGCTGCGCGAATTCGGCGAGACCCGCCGCGGCTGGCTCGGCGTGCGGATCCAGGAAGTCACCGACGAGATTGCCGAAAGCCTCGGCATGGACGAGGCCATGGGGGCGCTTATCGCCGGCGTCAACGACGATGGTCCGGCAGCGGAAGCCAAGATCGAGCCGGGTGATGTGATCCTCGAATTCGACGGCCGTCCAGTCGAGACCATGCGCGAACTGCCGCGCATGGTGGCCGAAACCGCCATCGGCACCGCTGTCGACGTTGTCGTCCTGCGCAAGGGCGAGAAGGTCACTCTGAAGGTCACGCTCGGGCGTCTTGAAGAAGCCGCAGCGGAAGACGGCGACAAGGACAAGGGCGACGACCAGACGACCGATACGCCGTCTGATACGGAGGTGCTGGGCATGATCCTCGCCGAGCTCGATGATGCGGCCCGTCAGGAATTCGGAATCTCCGAAGACGTGACAGGCGTTGTCGTCAAGCAGGTCGCACCGGGCAGCTCCGCTGAAGAAAAGCGGGTGCAGGCTGGTGACGTGATCAAGGAAGTGGCGCAGGAGCCGGTGGCGACGCCGGACGATGTCATCGAGCAGGTGGAAAAGCTGAAAGAGGACGGCCGGCGTTCGGCGCTGCTTCTGCTTTCCAACCCGACCGGCGAGCTGCGCTTCGTTCCGGTTCGCATCGAGGACTGATCTTTCCTGGTCAATTCCGCCACAATAGTCATCAGGGCCGCCCACTCGGGCGGCCCTTTTGCTTTTGCCGCTTCATTCGGGCGAGGCTGACGCGAGCGCTGGGATCATCCCATAGAGCGGCTATGGGATCCCATCCGATACCCGGCGACCTGCGGAAGACCTGGAAGCGTCACGGCATGGATCCCCCGACCAGGTCGGGGCTGGCTCCATCAAATCCGGTGATGACGGCAAAGGGTGTGGCAAAGGCAACGCCGCTTCCTCTGCCGTCATCCCGGACTGAGCGACGCGAAGATCCGGGACCCACTCGCAGCTCCGCTTGCTGAAGCGCTGGCGTGTTGTGACACGGCCTGCCGCACGACAATTCCTCAGCTGAACCGCTCTGCGAACGAGTAGGCCCCGGATCTCCGGCTGGGCCTTCGTCCGGGGTGACGGTGATACTGCGGAGCACAGCCCGGCCACACGCTAGGTGCCGTCCCGGACCTGATCCGGGACCAGGAAATTCGGCGGGGCACGCAAAACGAAAGGTTGCGGCGTAGGGGTTTCCGGATCTCCGGCTGCGCCTGCGTCCGGGGTGACGGACGAGGAAGCGGTGAGGTTGACGGCAACGCTGCTATCCCCGCTGTTTCGGCTGCAACCCTCTGAAATCATTGCCTCCGAATTCCTTTATCCCCCACCCCTCCGACCTGACTTACACTTGGTGCTGTTCTCGCCGTCACGGGGCCCTGAGTGGACCGACCGTTCGGGGCGGCGGGAGCCGGAGGTCAGGAGCACCTATCCGGGATAACGGACCGGTAGCGCGCTCCGGCGGATCGCTCAAGCCGAAGGCGCCACGGGTGACAGACGTGGGGCAGCCCGGTCAGAGAGGCGACGGGTCGGGGAGAATTGACAGCCCTCCCCGCAGTCCGCAGTGGCACGCGGATGGAAACCTTAGCGCTCGGCGAGATGCCTGGGACAGGCCTTCGGGCAGGCGGGACGCCTTGCCACTCACCCAACCAACCCAATTCGCCCGGCAAGCGCCGGGTGCCTGCCATCCCGTTCGGATCGAGCGGAGACACACTGCCGGAACGCCGGAGGCAAGCCTCGCGGCGCTATTTGTGCTGG
>NZ_JBLXFW010000002.1:0-121509 GCF_048261595.1 Roseibium sp. | reverse complement strand
CTGCCATCCCGTTCGGATCGAGCGGAGACACACTGCCGGAACGCCGGAGGCAAGCCTCGCGGCGCTATTTGTGCTGGCGTGGGCCTGACAGGCAACAGATCCAATCTCTCAACAGACGCACGACACCAGCCTACCCACGGAGGTCATCCCCGCCCTGTGCGGGGATCCATTCGTTCCCGGGGCACCTGGGGCGGCTGTAATGCTCGCCTTAAGCCTCCATGCTTTTTCGACCCTCCCGGTCAACAGAGACGGGCATTGGATCCCCGCACAGGGCGGGGATGACATTCAGAGAGGTTGACACGAGGGAGGGGCACCTGCGGGGAGGGATGGCTATGGGGGAACGGCGAGTGCGGATCAGCCGGTGCGAACCGTCTTGGCGCGTGGCAAGACAGCAAGGTGAAGGAACGGCAGAGGGCTTGCATCCCCAACGTCGGTCCTCTACAAGACTGTCGTTAACGCATGAGTCACACATGTGCTTCAGGCTTTAGGCCCAAGCTCAAGTGACGCCAGAACAAGGCCCTGAATACCGATGATCGCTCAGCGCGACATGACCGGTTCCTTCAACGACGCAGCGACCCCGCGCGGCGGCCTTATTCTACTTGGCGATCTTCTTCTCCTTAGCTGCCCCTGAGCGTCGGCAGTTCCCGCATATTCGCGGAACGGGCTCTTAGGGGATAAAGCGCACTCACCGGATTTGAACAGTACGACCGCGCCATCCACGAGGGGCCACCGAGGACAAGGCCCTTCCGGCAGCGGAGATATCGGGAAGGACACATCATGAGCTCTTCGGAAAACCAGGTACGCATCTTCGATACGACCTTGCGCGACGGCGAACAGTCGCCCGGCGCGTCGATGACCCTGGAAGAGAAGCTGCAGATCGCCGAAATCCTCGACGACATGGGCGTCGACATCATCGAGGCTGGGTTCCCCATCGCCTCCAATGGTGATTTCGAGGCCGTCAGCGAGATTGCCAAGCACGCCAAGAACTCGGTCATCGCCGGTCTGGCCCGTGCCATCCATGCGGACATCGACCGCTGCGGTGAAGCCGTCAAGCACGCCGAGAAGGGCCGCATCCACACCTTCGTGTCGACCTCGCCGATCCATCTGAAGTACCAGATGAACAAGACGGAAGATCAGGTCATCGACATCATCACCGACACGGTGACCCGCTCGCGCAACCTGATCGATGACGTGGAATGGTCGGCCATGGACGCCACCCGCACGCCGATCGACTACCTGTGCCGCTGCGTGGAGACCGCCATCAAGTGCGGCGCGACCACGATCAACCTGCCGGACACGGTCGGTTACGCGACGCCGGACGAATACAGGAAGATGTTCCAGGACATCATCGAGCGCGTTCCGAACTCCGACAAGGCGATCTTCTCCGTCCATTGTCACGACGACCTGGGCCTGGCGGTTGCCAACTCGCTGGCCGGTGTCGCCGGCGGTGCGCGCCAGGTGGAATGCACCATCAACGGCCTGGGCGAGCGCGCCGGCAATGCGGCGCTGGAAGAGATCGTCATGGCGATCCGCACCCGCGGCGACGTGCTGCCCTACAGCTGCAACGTCGATCCGAAGTTCCTGACACGTGCCTCCAAGCTGGTGTCGGCCGCTTCCGGCTTTGCCGTCCAGTACAACAAGGCCATCGTCGGCAAGAACGCCTTCGCCCACGAGAGCGGGATCCACCAGGACGGCATGCTGAAGAACGCCGAGACCTATGAGATCATGCGTCCGGAAGACGTCGGCGTGAAGGCCACCTCGCTGGTCATGGGCAAGCACTCCGGCCGTCATGCCTTCAAGGACAAGCTGAAGGAACTGGGCTTCGAGCTGGGCGACAACGCCCTGCAGGATGCCTTCCGCCGCTTCAAGGATCTCGCCGACCGCAAGAAGCACGTCTACGACGAGGACATCGAGGCCCTGGTCGAGAACGAGATCGCCATTGCCGGCGAGAACACCAGGGTTCTGTCCCTGACGGTCATCGCCGGTACGGGCGGCCCGCAGAAGGCGATCCTGACCATGGACGTTGACGGCCGTCATGAAACCCGCGAAGCCACCGGCGACGGTCCGGTCGATGCGACCTTCAATGCCATCAAGGCGATCGTGCCGCATGAGGCGACCCTGCAGCTCTACCAGGTGCATGCGGTGACCGAAGGCACCGATGCCCAGGCCGAGGTGTCCGTGCGTCTGGAATCCGGTGGCCGTATCGCAACCGGCAAGGGCGCCGATACCGATACGCTCGTTGCGTCTGCCCGGGCCTATGTCTCGGCCATGAACAAGCTGGCCCTGCGCCAGCAGCAGGGCAATCCGGGCGCGCTTCAGGCGGTCTGATTGCAGCCGGGGCCGTCGGGCCGCGAAATGAACAAGGCGGAGGTCTCACCTCCGCCTTTTTGTTTGGACCCGCTGATTTCGTCACTGCCTTCACAATGGTGTCAGAGGCGTATTCCGGACTTTCAGGCATTTGATCCGCGGTGTTAGATCACGCGGTCGTTTCTCCGGCCTTTCAGGATCTGGAAATGTCCGCATCTGCAGACGCCATTGCCCCGATTACCTTTGCCCGCCTGTCGACGATCGCGCCGGAGGTCATTGCAGCGCATATGTCCGACCCCAAGGTGGTCGAGCACATGCCGCTTGCCTCAGGCGAATGGACCAGCGAGCGTTGTGCGGACTTCATCAAACACAAGGAAAGCTGCTGGGACCGGGACGGCCTCGGTCATTGGGCCATCTTGAGCGGCGCCGACTACGTCGGATGGGGCGGCTTCCAGAAGGAGGGGGAGGAGTGGGACTTCGGCCTGGTGCTGCGGCCGGACCGGTTTGGGCTCGGGCTGAGGATCACGCGCAAGGCGCTGGAGTTTGCACGGTCGGACGAGCGGATCGCCTATGTCACCTTCCTGCTCCCGCCCTCGCGCCGTCACCTCAAGGGGCTGGACCGGCTCGGCGCACGCTGTCTTGGTGCCATCGACTATGACGGCAGCACGTTCCTGAAATACCGCCTGGAGACACTCCAGGCAGATTAGCTGCCACGTCGGCCGCGAAAGTCCTGGCCATGCTTCGTGTTTCAGGCGCTCATCACGTAGGAGCGCATGGAAGGGCTGAGCAGCTGGAAAAGGTCGCAGGGCATGTTGCCGATGCGGCGGCTCTCCCGGTAGACGAATTCCAGCGCGCGGGCGATGGCCCGGCCATCCTTGTCATCGGTGCGCACGGGCAGCACGATGTGGGAGAAATATGTGTTGTCGAAGAACCAGTCGATCAGCCGGGTGCCAACCTTAACGGCGAGATCCGGGGTCTCCTCGATGGCTTCTGCGGAATAGCAAGAGCGCAAGGCGATTTCCGACGTTTCCTCCAGCGCCGAATATCCGGCCCAGCCAAGAAACGCGCCATCCTCGCCCAGAACCTTGAAGGCGCTGAAGCCGTGACGTTCCTGGTCGCTCAGGGTCTCGTCGAGAAATGAAGAAACCTGCTCCAGATTCCAGCCGCCCTGTTCGGGTGACAGGAACCGGTTCACCGCGGGGTCTGCATGCAGTTCAGCAAGCAGCGGCAGGTCTCCCGCGGACAGGGGCGCCAAGCGGACGCCTTCCTTGCCCATGATGATGTCCTGCACGATTGCCTCCCATTCAATTTCGGACCTGCTCCCGGCAGGTCGATGAGGGGAGGCATAACCCAAGATTGTGAAAGGACCAAGGCAAAGCCGCCTAAGGATTGGCTAAAATTGGCAAATATATGTGTTTTTACGGCGATTTATCCGCCGAAATTCACAGTGCGGCGCACAATCCTTGATTGGCATTGCAGCATTACTAGGTGACTTTGACAGGTGTCGCAGTCGGAGGCGCCGAAGCCTTCAATCGGCATGGTTGTGCTCAGTCGATCCTCGACCCTTCTCCGGAGATCGCATTCGGAAAATTCATCGGTGAGCATGGCGGCGATCGCAGTACACTGGCTTGTTATGTGGTCGACATGCCAGCGGCACTGCTTGTTCCGTCTCAGATGACGTCCGACCCGGGCCTTCAGGCCGCCCGGACCCCTGGCGCTGCCGCAATAAAGGTAGAACCCGGGATCAAGCGGAGGATTGCCGAGCCGTACGAGGGGGAGAGCGAGCGGAGACGCCACCTCCATGAGAAGAACATAGCTTCCGGGAAGGGACGGTAGGTGACCGGCATCAGTCTCGGCAAAGACTGCGCCTAGGCCGAGCTCACCGGCAACATCCGTGGCGCAGGCCGGCGCCGGACGAAAGACCGGTTCGGCCCTTGTGGCGCTCACCCGTCGATCCCGCCAAGGATCCGCTCGGCAAGATCCTGGACTTTCGCGGTCGAGGGATCGAACCCTTGCCAATCCGCCATCTGGTTGCGGAACCAGGTTTCCTGCCGCTTGGCATATTGGCGCGTGGCCACGGTGAGTTTTTCCGCCGCCTCCTCCATGGTCATGTCGCCAGCGAGATAGCTCGCTACTTCCTTGACGCCGATGGCGCGCATGGCCGGCAGACTGTCCGGAAGCTCGAGCGCCAGCAGCGCCTCCACTTCCGCAATCCCGGCCTCAGAGAGCATCAGCCCGGCCCGAAGCGCGATGCGCTCATGCAGCCAGGGACGAGGGGGCGTCAGAACGATGCGAAGGGCGGAGCCGGGATCGATGAGCGGCGCGCTCTGGGCATCCCTTTGCCAGTCGGCCAGACGTTTTCCGGTAGAGCGCACAACTTCAAGAGCCCGCGTCAGACGCTGCAGGTCTTCCAGCGTTTCCGCCGCTTGCCGGTCCAGTGGCATCAGGGCATCACGGACGGCGTTCACGCCGCCGTCCTCGGCAAGCTTCCGGCAGTCCTGCCGGATGTCCGGGTCAATCTCGGGAAGGTCGGCGAACCCTTCCGTCAGCGACTTGAAATAAAGTCCGGTGCCGCCGACCAGGATGGGCAACTTGCCCTCTGCGCGAACCGTTTCGAGTTCCGCTTCCATCATCCGCAGCCATTGGCCGGTGGAAAAGGCATGCGAAGAGGGCAGGACCCCGTAGAGCCGGTGGGCAATGCGATCCAGATCTTCCTGGGGCGGGCGGGCCGTGACGATGGAAAGCTCCCGGTAGAGCTGCATGGAATCGGCGTTGAGGACGACACCGTTCAGGCGCTCGGCCAACTCGATTGCCAAAGCCGACTTGCCGCTGGCCGTCGGTCCGGCTATCAGAACCGCGCGGATCCCGTTTTCGGGCCTCTTTTCGTTCTCACGCAAGGTCGCGCTCATGTCCTTTGTTGCCACACTCGTTTCCAATCCGCTTCGCCCCGCGCTCGATGATGGCATCTTGAGCCGCGCGGCCGAAGCCCTCGGCACAGGCGAGACGCCCACCATTCTGAGCGAAGGGGTCGCCGCAGACCTGCGCTTTTCCACCGACGATGCGAAGGCTGCGGAGGCCGCCGTGCGAGAGGCCATCGGCCAGGCCCAGATCGACGTCTTTGTGCAACCCATTGCGGGCCGGCGCAAGCGTCTGCTGATCGCGGATATGGATTCCACCATGATCCGTCAGGAATGCATCGACGAATTGGCTGCCGAACTCGGCCTCAAGGACCGCATTTCGGCGATCACCGAACGGGCCATGCGCGGCGAGATCGAGTTCGAGCCGGCCCTGCGCGAACGCGTCGGGCTCTTGAAGGGCCTGCCGGTCAGCGCGGTCGAGCGCGTTTTGCGCGACCGTATCCAGCTGATGCCGGGTGGCCGGACGCTGGTTCAGACGATGAAGGCGCATGGCGCCTATTGTGCGCTGGTCTCCGGCGGCTTTACCCATTTCACCCGCGCCATCGCGGTCCTGATCGGCTTCGACGAGAACCAGGCGAATATCCTGATCGAGGAAAACGGGTTCCTCGCTGGCGAGGTCGCCGACCCGATCCTTGGCCGGGAAGCCAAGCGCCAGCGCCTCGAAGAACTGGTCGCCGAGAAGGGCCTCGACTTCGCCGACACGCTGGCAGTCGGCGACGGTGCAAACGACCTTGCGATGATCGACCGTGCCGGCCTCGGCGTTGCCTATCGCGCCAAGCCTGCCGTTGCCGAAGCGGCCGATGCCCGCGTCGACTTCGGTGACCTGACCGCGCTTCTCTACATGCAAGGCTACGCTCAGAAGGACTTCATCCTCACGTAAGCCGTCTGTCTCGAGACTGCTGACAACCTCAGTTGCCGCCGAGTGCGATGCCTTCGCGCCGTGGATCGGCTCCGCCTTCCAGCGTGCCGTCGTTGAGCACGCGGATGGCATGAAGGCCGGAGTTGAGATCGCGGACACTGGTCTTGTAACCGAGCTGCTCCAGCGGGCCCGCAAGGTCTTCGGCCCAGGTGCCTGCCTCAAGGTCGTAGGTGCCGAAACGGTTTACCAGGTGAGGCATGGCGATGACCTGCTGGACGTCCATGTTCCAGTGCCGCCAGGCCAGAATGCTCTTGGCCACATAGCCGATGATGCGGCTGCCGCCCGGGCTGCCGATGACGAGCACAGGTGCGCCATCCTTCATCACAATCGTTGGTGCCATCGACGAGCGGGGACGCTTGCCCGGCTCCAGCCGGTTGGCAATGGGAACGCCGTCCTGATGGGTGCGGAAGGAGAAGTCGGTCAGCTCGTTGTTGAGCAGGAAGCCGCGCACGAAGAGACGCGAGCCGAAGCCGTTTTCGATGGTGGTCGTCATGGAAAGGGCATTGCCGTCTGCATCCACGATGGAGATATGCGAGGTCGAGGGCAGTTCGATGCTGTCGTCGTCGGCCTGCAGGAGGGCGTGGTCCCAGGGCGGAGTTCCGGGCGTGACCTCCGGCAGCGCGTCATCGCCCTTCAGAAGATCCGAACGGGTCGAGAGATAGGCCGGATCCAGCAGGCCTTTCGTCGGCATGGGAACGAAATCGCTGTCGGCCATGTAGCGGCCCCGGTCGGCAAACGCGAGGCGGGAGGCATCGCCGATCAGCCGCCAGGCTTGCGGGTCTTTCGAGGGGTATCGCGACAGGTCGTGAGCCGTGAGCATGCTGACGATCTGACCGACGGTCAGTGCGCCGGACGAGGGCGGGCCCATGCCGCAAACCTCGGTGTCAATGTATTTGGCGCAGACGGCGGGGCGTTCCTTGACCTCGTAAAGGGACAGGTCGGTCCGGGACAGGCGACCGGGATTGCCCGGAGCGCCGCGCACGGTGGCGACGATGTCGTCTGCAATCGCACCCTCGTAGAAGGCCTTGGTGCCTTGGTCAGACAAGGCGGCAAGCGTTGCCGCGTACTCCGGATTCTTCAGGACATCACCGGCCGATATGGCTTTCCCGCCCGGAAAGAAGTAGGCCCGTGCTGCCTCGAACCGCTGAAGCCGTTCGGCGTCTCCGGCGACCAGGGAGGCAAGCCGCGGTGACACCGTGAAGCCGTCCTCGGCCAGCTTGATGGCATCGGTGAACAGGCCGTTCCATTCCAGTTTGCCCCACATGCCGTGGGCGGTCTCCATGAGCTTCGGCGTTCCGGGCGTGCCGACCGAACGGCCACCGACGACGGCGTCGTAGAATTTCAGCGGTTCGCCGTTTTCATTCTGGAAATAGGTCGGCCTTGCCTCGAGTGGTGCGGTTTCTCGTCCGTCCAGCGTGGTGAGTTCGCCGGTTCTTGCGTCAAACCAGACGAGGAAGGCGCCGCCGCCAAGGCCGGAGGATTGCGGCTCGACCAACCCGAGGACGGCCTGGACGGCGACCATGGCATCTGCCGCGCTGCCGCCCTTTTGAAGAACCTTCGCACCCGCTTCGACTGCAAGCGGATTGGCAGCTGCGATCATCCATTTCTTCGCCGTCACCGGCTTGCCGGCCTGTTTGGCAGCGTATGCCGCCTCCGCGGCTGGGGAAAGGTTTTCAAAGGCCGCAGGGAGCGCGCTGGCACTTTCCGGGGCGACGCTGTCGGCGGCCTGCTGGGCGAAGGCCGGTACCGGCGCACCTGTGTGCAGGGCGGCCAAAACGAGAAGCAGGTTCAGGGTGCGGTTTCGCATTTCAGGACTTCCTCTCACGCGGCATCAATGATCGTGAGAGGTAGCCTAACCTGTTTTCCTGCAACCGGGCAGGGAAATGACACTTTCTGCAGGCTGTCGGGCGAGCCTTACAGGTAAAGCTCGCCGCGGGCGACGAGGGTTGCCTGGCCGCCGATGCGCACGGCATGGAGCTTGCGGGCCTCCACGTCGATTCCAAGGTCGATAAGGGACGGGCGGCCCATGACGAAACCCTGCTCTATGCGGATGAAATGAGTGCCGTTCGGAAGTTCGTCGTAATAGTGGATGGCACCAGCAAAGGCGGCAACGGCCGAGCCGGTTGCGGGGTCCTCGATGATGCCCATTTCTGGCGCGAACATGCGGGCCTGGAAGCCGCTGTCGTGGCCCTTTGTTTCGCGGCAGTAGACAAAGGCGCTGGTGGAGCAGCTCTCCTTGAAAGCCTTTTTCCAGAGCGCGGGAACCGGCTCGGCGCGCGTCAGGGCGTCCAGCCCGTTAACCGGTACAAAGACGAAGGGAACGCCGGCCTCGTAGCAGGTCGGGCAGTGGTTTTCGAAGCCAATGTCGGTCGGCTCCAGACCGAGTGCGGCCGCGATGATGTCCCTGTTCTCCGTCGGGCCTGCCGGGGCAGGGAGTTTCGGCAGGTCGAACTCGGCAAAGCCGGCTGCGTTTTCCTTGAGCACGACGCCGCAGCGGACCGGGCCGATCTTCTCCTTCAGGACGACCATGGCGTCCTGTTCGCCTTCAATATCTCCAAAGCGTTCCATGGCCATGAGGATCGCCGTGCCGACGGTGGGGTGGCCGGCAAACGGCAGTTCCCGGCCCGGTGTGAAGATGCGAATATTGGCCGAATGACCGGGGTTTTCGGGAGGCAGGACGAAGACGGTCTCGGACAGGTTGAACTCTCCGGCGATGGCCTGCATCTGCTGATCGCTTAGCCCTTCCGCATCCAGAACCACCGCCAGAGGATTTCCTGCAAGTGCCTTGTTGGTGAAGACATCGAGGATTGCGTAGCGGCGTCCCATTCTGTGGCTCCTGTCGTTACAAGCTCATGCGTCCGGCATGATGGCGGACTGTTGCATGGAAGCGTGCGGGCCGCTAGCCCGCATGCGCGTTAACTGGTTAAGCGTTTCTTGCACTCACAAGTCCAAGAGGTATCTGGCGAACCGGCGGGCATAGGGCATGATGTCCGGATTTGTCAGGTCGTCCGCGCCGCGAATGATGTGGATGTCCGCAAGCTCCATTTCGTCGCTTGCAAGGGAATGCTCGATCATGGTCTCGCGCAGGCGGTCTGCGGGCCGGTCGACGTCGATGACGCGAGCAATGGAAATGCGCGGTCCGTCGAAGATCGCATGAAGGGAACCTCCAGCCCCGGCCGAAGGCGTGATGCCGGTTTCTTCCTTCAATTCTCGCAGGATCGACCCTTCGACATCGATGGTGCCGTCTTCGCCCACGTCGCCGAGATCCAGATTGCCTCCGGCAGGATAGATCTTTCCGGCCGTCGCCGTATGCGGGGCCATGACGCCATAGAGGATCGCGCCGTCCGATGATCGCACGACCGCAGAGCCGAACAGGTTGAACGTTGTGATATCGGGTGCGCCCCAGTCACGCCAGGCGAGAAAGGCAGCATAGGAGCATTCCCGGCAGGTGCCGGTCAGAGTGCCGTCCTGGAAACTGTAGCCGGTCAGCTTCAGGGTGCGACCGTTCCAGAGATGCGGATTGGCGGTGATGAGCTGGTGCCAGTAGGCATCGATGTCGGCCCGGTTCACAGTCTCGAAGTCCCACGGCGTGCCGGCGTCGAGACGGATTTCGAGTGACTTCAGCGGCTCGATGCCTGACCCCAGCGCCTTTTCCATGATCGGAAGAACCCTGTCCGGTGCCATCTGGGACGGTCTTGTGCCGGTGACTGTATAGCCGAGGGTTTCGTAGAAGCCGCGGGCGAAGTGATCGCTTTCAAGCCGCAGTCTGGTTGCGCCCCGGAACCGGGCCTGATCGCTCAGACGGGTCAGAAGCAAACGGCCGATGCCCTTGCGCCCCTCTTCGGGCGCAACGAACAGATAGTCGATCAGATAGGGAGCGTCAGGACCGGCACCTTCCAGCTTGCCGCCGGCAAATCCGACTGGTTTTCCATCCAGCTCGGCGACCAGCATATCCAGCCGGTTCAGGCAGCCTTGCGTGATCCGGAAGGCATTTCGGAAGCCGGCCAGCGCAGCGTCATCATAGCCCCAGGACGCCTTTGCCCGGTGCATGATGTCCGTCAGTGCGTTGGTGTCGCCGGGATGTGCGGCTCGGATCTTGAGAGGCATGAGGTCTCTGGGTTGCAAGGCGAGATCCCATGACGCGTAGCGCGCTTTTGTGGCGCGAACAAGGGAGGCTGGAATGGTCTCCCTTGCCCTGTATTCGGCAAATCAGGGTTCTTCAGCGGATGAAGGTGCCCGAGCGCAACTCGTTGACCGCCTGGATAAGTTCCTCGCGGGTGTTCATCACGATGGGGCCGTGCCAGGCGACCGGTTCCTTGATCGGGGCGCCCGAAACCAGAAGGAAACGGATGCCCTGTTCCCCGGCCTGAACGACGATCTCGTCCCCGGAGCCGAAGACGACCAGCGTTCGGTCCCCGGTCTGGTCGCGGAAGGTCAGTTCCTCGCCCGCGAACTCCTTTTCGGTCAGCACGCCGAAGGGATCGGATGCGCCTTCAAAGGAACCGGACCCTTCAAAGATATAGGCGAAGGTCTGCTTGTAGGTATCGACCTTGAAACGCTTGCGCTTGCCGGGCGGAACGGAAATGTCGAGATATTGCGGGTCGGCGGCTATGCCGTCAACCGGGCCTGACTTGCCCCAGAACTCGCCGCAGATGATGCGTGCGACGGTGCCGTCGTCATCGACCTCGACCGGGATGTCCTTCGACTGGACGTCCTGATAGCGCGGCTGGGTCATTTTCAGTGAGGAGGGCAGGTTGGCCCAGAGCTGAAAGCCGTGCATGCGGCCCTTGTCGTCGCCCTTGGGCATTTCCTGATGCATGATGCCCCGGCCGGCGGTCATCCACTGAACGTCGCCTGCGCCGAGATTGCCGGTGTTGCCGAGGCTGTCGCCATGTTCGACCGTGCCGGCCAGAACGTAGGTGATCGTTTCGATGCCCCGGTGCGGATGCCACGGAAACCCGGCCAGATAGTCCTGCGGCCGCTCATTGCGGAAGTCGTCCAGCAGCAGGAACGGATCGAGCATTTCAGGGTCCTGGAAGCCGAAAACGCGTTCCAGTTTCACGCCCGCACCTTCAAGGGTCGGTTGCGTGGCGCCGATATGTGTGACGGGGCGAATGGACATGGCCGTTTCCCAAGGTTCAAGAACTGATTGATCCAAAGATAGCATTGGCTTTCGCCCTGACCAGAGCAACGCTCGCGACGCAGTGTTCAGCAATCGGAAACGCTGGTTTCCGTCCGGGAACATCCGATGGGGCCGGGGCGTGATGGGCCGCAGGAAATTGCACTGCGCGGATCAGTATCCTGTCAGGAGTGTGGAGTGGATTGGTGCTCTGGCTCTTTCCTTTGGGGTTGCGCTCTGGCAGTCTGCGCCCCACGTCTAGGGAACGGCTGTCCGGCCGTTGGGAGGGTGCCGCTTTCCGGCATTGCCGACGCTCATTCAAAAACGAAGGTTTCCATGGCCCCGATCATTTCCGTTCGTGCGCTTGAAAAGACCTATTCAGGTGGTTTTCAGGCGCTGAAATCTGTTTCTCTGGAGATTGAGGAAGGCGAGGTCTTTGCGCTTCTGGGCCCCAACGGCGCGGGCAAGACCACCCTTATCAGCGCGATCTGCGGGCTTGTCATTCCGACGGAAGGTTCCATCGAGATCGGCGGCTTCGACACACAGGCCCAGTTCCGGGAGGCGCGACGGCTTGTGGGCCTCGTACCGCAGGAGATGCCGACGGCGCCGTTCGAGAAGGTCCGGGCGCAGGTGGAATTCAGCCGCGGGCTGTTCGGACTGCCCCGCAACGATGCTCTCGTCGAACAGATCCTGAAAGACCTGACGCTGTGGGACAAGCGCGACAGTCCGATCATGGCGTTGTCCGGCGGCATGAAGCGCCGCCTTCTGGTCGCCAAGGCTCTCGCGCATGAGCCGAAGGTGCTGTTTCTCGACGAACCGACGGCCGGCGTGGACGTGGAGCTGCGCCATGACATGTGGCGTGTGGTCGAGCGGCTCAAGGACAAGGGTGTCACCATCATCCTGACGACCCATTACATCGAGGAAGCCGAAGAGATGGCCGACCGGGTGGGGGTCATCAACAAGGGCGAGATCATCCTGGTGGAGCGCAAGGATGCCCTGATGCAGAAGCTCGGCGCCAAGCACCTGACGCTGGACCTGTCCGAAAGGCTGTCGAGCGTGCCCGATGCCCTTGCCTCGTTCGACCTGGAACTTGCAGACGGCGGCACCAGGCTCGTCTACCGCTATGATAGCCAGAGCGAGCGCACCGGCATCACGACGCTGCTTGGCGCGCTGTCGCAGGCCGGTATCAGGTTCAACGACCTGCACACCACCCAAAGCTCTCTTGAAGACATTTTCGTCGGCCTGGTGAAGGAAACGGCATGAATTTCCACGCGATCAAGTCAATCTACGTTTTCGAGATGGCAAGGACCATGCGGACGCTCATGCAGTCCATCGTCTCGCCGGTCATTTCGACATCGCTCTATTTCGTCGTCTTCGGCGCAGCGATCGGTTCGCGCATCACGGAAGTGGACGGTGTCTCCTACGGCGCGTTCATCGTGCCTGGCCTCATCATGCTCTCGCTGATGACACAGAGCCTCTCGAACGCCTCTTTCGGCATTTACTTCCCGCAGTTCACCGGCACGATCTACGAGATCCTGTCCGCGCCGGTGTCGTTCCTGGAAATCACCATCGCCTTCGTCGGGGCGGCAGCCACCAAGGCGATCCTCGTGGGCGTGATCATCTTCGCCACAGCGGCCTTCTTCGTTCCGCTCGAGGTCCAGCACCCGGGCTGGATGGTGACCTTCTTCCTGCTGACGGCAATCACCTTTGCGCTTCTGGGCTTCATAATCGGTATCTGGGCCGACAATTTTGAAAAGCTGCAGTTCGTGCCGCTCTTGATCGTGACGCCGCTGGCCTTTCTTGGCGGCAGCTTTTACTCGATCACGATGCTGCCGCCGATCTGGCAGAAGGTGACCCTCCTCAACCCCGTGGTTTACCTGATTTCCGGCTTCCGCTGGAGCTTCTATGGTCAGGCCGATGTCAGCCTGTGGCTGTCTCTTGCCATGACACTCCTGTTCCTGTTTGCCTGTCTCGGGGTGATCTGGTGGATCTTCAAGACCGGTTACAAGTTGAAGGCATGAGGATGAGGACTGAGACAAGCCTTGTGAGACGTGTCGGCGCGCTGACGCTGGCCGGGATGCTTCTGGCATCGTGTCAGACGGCACCGCAACCCTCGCCGCAGACCGCCGCAGCGGTGCCTGCCGCCCAGCCGTCTGCGGTCGCCGCCGTTTCCTATGCACCGGCTTCGACGGCGGTGGCGCGGGGCTATTCGGAACTCGTCATGGACATGGCAAGCGGCGCGGAACTTTCGTCCGTGAATGCTGATGCGCCGCGTTATCCGGCTTCGCTCACCAAGATGATGACGCTCTACCTTTTGTTCGAGGAGGTCGAGGCCGGACGCGTTAGCCTGTCGACACCCCTGACGGTTTCTGCCAAGGCAGCCGGTCAGCCGCCTGCAAAGATCGGCCTCAAGGCAGGATCGACGATCACTGTCGATGAGGCCATCAGGGCGCTGGCAGTCAAATCGGCAAATGATGTTGCGATCACTGTCGCGGAGAACCTTGCGGGTAGCGAAAGTGCCTTTGCCTCCCGCATGACCGCGAAGGCAAGGGCGCTGGGCCTGTCACGCACCCGTTTCGTCAACGCCAGCGGTCTGCCTGACCCGGCGCAAGTGACGACCGCTCGCGACATGGCCAGGCTCGGGCGGGCGCTGAAGACCCGGTTTCCGCAATATGCGTCCAATTTCCGCGCACGCTCGTTCGAGCACGGCGGCCGAAGTTTTCGCGCGACGAACAATCTTCTGGGCAAGGTCGCCGGAGTCGACGGCCTCAAGACCGGCTATATCAGCCTCTCGGGCTATAACCTCGTGGCGACCGCCCGGCGCGGTGGTCAGCAGCGGCTGGTCGTCGTGATGGGTGGCAAGAGCGAAGCGAGCCGCGATGCCAAGGTGACCCAGCTTATCGAGGCAAGTTTCTGATCAATTCGGCTTCCGCAGCGCCGGTTTTCCATCAGGCGCTGCGGATAATCCGGTCGGGTCCATCCGCTTCGTAACGCGGCTTGAGCGTTGCTGTGGACGAGGAAATACGATTTCGGCCATCGTGCTTGGAACGGTACAGCTCCCGGTCGGCAAGGCGCATGAGTTCCTTGTGATCAAGGCCGCAGCCCTGACCGTGATAGATACCGGCGGACAGCGTCAGGCGGACATCGTCGGGTGCGAAATGCAGCGGTGTGGCGGCGATGGTCTCACGAATGCGTTCGGCAATCTCAAGAGTTTCCTCGTGGCTCACATCAGGGAGCAGGGCGGCAAATTCCTCGCCGCCGATGCGGGCGAGGCAATCTGTTTCCCGCAGGTGCCACTGCATCACGTCGGCGCAAAGCTGAAGCGCCTCGTCTCCCGCACCGTGGCCGTAGCGGTCGTTGACCGACTTGAAGTAATCGAGGTCGAACTGGATCACGGCGAAGGGGCGACGGGAGGGGCTTGCCAGAATGTCCTTCAGCCGAAGTGTGAATTCGCGGCGGTTGAAGGTGCCCGTCAATGGATCTCGGTGCGCGGCTTCCCTTTGCTCTGCCGTCTTGCGTTCAAAAACCAGGGCGAGCGAAAACGCACCGCTTGCGGTCACGAAGATCAGGGCGTTGACGAGATGGATGGTCAGAAGAGTGTCATGCGGCAGGCCGATGGCGACAACATTGCCTTCTACCAGGCCTTGGATCACTCGCAGGCCGAATGAGGTTCCTGCGAGGGAAAAGCTGATCGCCAGGCCATAGCGCGAGGACAGGCCGTCACTTCTACCGGACCAGTATTCTGCTGCCGTAGAGAAGGCGAGAAAGGCAAGCAGAAGGTTGGTGAGCGAATAGGTTAGCGCGTAGTTGTGGGTGAAATGGGCAGGAACGGAAGTAGCGCCCATGAGCGCCAGTGGAATCCACAGGCGCAGCTTGCAGGGCCCGCGGCCGTTGAATTGCATTGCACCCTGATTGTAAAGCGCAAAGGCGGCGATCAGCAGTCCGTTCGGCACAATGAACGCCAGTATTTCCGGAAGGCTTTGCTCGGTGATGTAGAAGACGAAGGCTCCCGCCGCCAGCAGGTTGGCAGTGACCCACGGACGCCAGAAATGGGTGCGCCGGGTGTCGTGAAATGCGGCAAGGAAAGCTACTGCGAAAACCGTCAATATGATGGAATTGGCCGCAAGCAGCGAAAACTTGTCCATGGCGGTTGGGTCTCCGGCAAACAACGAAAATCAGTAAAAATCGGATTGTTGTTTTGGCGGAGACTAGGCGGCGTTCCTTGCTGAGGTTTTACGGGAAAAGCTAAAATTTTAGCTATCCGGGAAATAAGGGTGGAAGGTGATGCGGACAGATTCCGGTCTACGTCATTAAGTCTCTGACAGGGTTGAGTTCTTGGGCCTCAGGCGGACAGCTTAGACCTTTGGAGAACTGTGGAAATTGAATGATTTCTGCGGTTTTCCGATAGCGCTGCGAACCCGCTTACGGGGGCAAAGGCGATACGCTTGCCAGCAAATTTCCGGGATGAAATTTGGCTCTTCCCCAACGTGCTCGGGAAGCTTGATCTTCTTGAGGCGTTAAGCACATCGAATCCGGGGTCAGACGGCAAAGCCAAGTCCGGCTTTCTCTGCAGGCAAAGGAAAACGGCCGGGAGAACCCGGCTTTTCCTTGTGCCATTCTATCGGCCGGGGACGGCTGCGGCGCGGGGGAGACGCTCGCGCAGGAAGTCGATCGTGACCCGCACCTTGCGCGGCAGAAAAGTTCGGCTTGGGTAGAGGGCCCAGGCGCCGGTGTCGAATTCGGTTGCCGTGGAGTCGTAGGCGGGGAAGACGTCGACAAGGCGGCCTTCTGCGAGGTCTCGTGCGATCAACCAATCCGCGAGCAGTGCAGGCCCGTGGCCGTCCAGTGCGGCCTGTCGCAACGCAAGCCCACTGGAAATCAGCAAGCGTCCGGAAATCGGAACGCCGAATGGCGCCTTGCCCGGCTGCCGGAAGAGCCAGCGTGAACGAAACCCGGGTAGGGCGGGGCGCAGGCAAGGGATACGCTCGAGATCGGACGGGGTTTCGATCGGACCATGTGTCTCCAGGTAGTCCGGTGAGGCGCAGACACGGTAGCGGGTTTGCAGCAGGCGGGTGCTGATCAGATCGCCAGCGGGGGCAGGCGCCAGGCGGACGGCGAGGTCCACGCTTTCCGCGAGAAGGTCGATATTGGCGTCGCTTGCCAGCAACTCGAGCGTGAGGTCCGGGTAGAGGGCGTGGAACTCCCGAAGGAGCGGAACGATGCATTCCTGGGTGAAGGCGACCGAGGCGGTCAGCTTCAGGGTTCCGGACGGAGCGTCGCGCGCCCCGCCTGCTAGATCGTGCGCGCTATCGAGTTCCTCGAGCAGGGGTGCGATCCGACGGAGATAAATTTCGCCCTCCTCGGTGAGGGTCAAGCGGCGGGTGGTGCGCTGGAACAATCTCAGGCCGAGTTTCTCCTCGACGGCGGCAACCGTGCGGGAGACCGATGAGGGGTCGAGGTTCAAGGCGCGTGCGGCGGCTGCAAAACTGCCGAGTTGGGCAACAAGCACCGATGTCTTGAGAGCGTCCGTATCCATTCCTGCATTCTTGGCATGAAATGAAGGGCTCCGCATCCTTTTCTCTCCGTGACGCTTCCGGCCCGGCGCCTTCGGGCGCCGAGCCGCCAGCTTTTTTACATCATAGTCGCGAGCATCTTCTCGACGGCCTTCGGGTCTTGCCGCCAGGACGAATGGACGGCGCCGGCTGCGGCCGGGTAGACGTCCTCTTCACCACGCTCGAGAGCGCTCAGGACGTCGGCAACCACATCATGCGGGCTGTCCTTCGGACCGTCGACTGCCGCCAGCATGTCGGTGTCGATGCCGGCGGGAAAGGCGTTCAGGATCTCGATGTTCCGCGGCGCGAGATAGGCGCGCAAGGACATGGTCATCGACCAGGCAGCTGCCTTCGACGCGTTATAGGCCGAAAAGCCGGGTGCGCTCAGGAAGGACAGCAGGCTCAGCATGTTGACCACCGTGCCGCCGCCATTTCGTTCGATGACAGGTGCGAAAGCCCGCGTCATGTCGAGGAGGCCGCGATAGTTGACCGACATGTCCTGCTCGATGGCGTCCGGGCCAACGTCCAACGCGCCGCCGAAGCTCAGGACACCGGCATTGTTGATGAGCAGCGTGACGTCCGAAGCCGCCTGGGCCGCGGCATCGATATCGGCCTGCTTGGTGATGTCGAGCCGGATGGGAACGATCCGGTCCGGGTCCTGCAAGACAATCGCATCGAGCGATGCGACGTCGCGGGCCGCGGCATAGATCTTCGCAGCGCCACGCTCCAGAAGCTGGCGAACATATTCCCTTCCGGTGCCCCGGTTGGCTCCGGTCACGAGGACGATGGAGTTGCTGATCTGCATGGTCAATCTCCCTTTCTTGGACAGACAGCCACTTGATATGGCAGTGCCCCGGCGGGAAAAATCGCAGGCGGCGAACGGCAGTCGTGCATGTTTTGCATGAATGGGCCCGGGCAAAGAAAAGGCCGCGCGGCGTATGCTGCGCGGCCATCAGCTTCTCAAGTCCAGGGAACCTCAACTCTTGGTCTTGTCGACCATGGGCGCCTTGGGGCGTTGGACTTGATCCCCCCGCGACCGTCCGATGGACGGCGCGAGCGGTTTCAAGCCTTGGACAAGTCCAACGCGGGCAAGGCCTTAGTTCTTGGTCTTGTCAACCAGGGCGTTGGACTTGATCCCCCCGCGACCGTCCATTGGACGGCGCGAGCGGTTTCAATCCTTGGACAAGTCCAACGCGGGCAAGGCCTTAGTTCTTGGTCTTGTCAACGAGGGCGTTGGACTTGATCCAGGGCATCATGCCGCGGAGCTTCTCGCCGACTTCCTCGATCTGGTGAGCGTCGTTCAGACGGCGGGTTGCCTTGAACTTGGCGGCGCCTGCACGGTACTCCTGCATCCAATCGGAAGTGAACTTGCCGGTCTGGATGTCGGTCAGGACGCGCTTCATCTCAGCCTTGGTCTCGGCAGTCACGATGCGCGGGCCGGTGACGTACTCGCCCCACTCTGCGGTGTTGGAGATCGAGTAGTTCATGTTGGCGATGCCGCCTTCGTAGATCAGGTCGACGATCAGCTTCACTTCGTGCAGGCACTCGAAATAGGCCATTTCCGGAGCGTACCCGGCTTCGACCAGGGTTTCGAAACCGGCGCGGATCAGTTCGACGAGACCGCCGCACAGAACAGCCTGTTCGCCGAAGAGGTCGGTTTCACACTCTTCCTTGAAGGTGGTTTCGATGATGCCGGAGCGGCCGCCGCCGACGCCGCAGGCGTAGGACAGGCCGAGGTCGTGTGCATTGCCGGTCGCGTCCTGGTGGACGGCGATGAGGCACGGCACGCCGCCACCCTTGACGTATTCGCCGCGAACCGTGTGGCCCGGGCCCTTAGGAGCGACCATGAGGACGTCGATGGTGTCCTTCGGCTCGATCAGGCCGAAGTGAACGTTCAGGCCGTGTGCGAAAGCGATTGCTGCGCCGTCACGGATGTTGGCGGCGATGTGGTCACGGTAGATGTCGGCCTGCAGTTCGTCCGGAGTTGCCATCATCATCAGGTCGGCCCAGGCGGCGCCTTCGGCAACGTTCATGACCTTGAAGCCGTCGGCTTCTGCCTTGAGGGCCGTGGTGGAGCCTTCACGCAGGGCGATGGCGATGTCCTTCTGGCCGCTGTCCTTCAGGTTCATGGCATGGGCACGGCCCTGGGAACCGTAACCGATGACCAGGACTTTCTTGGACTTGATCAGGTTCAGATCAGCGTCGCGATCGTAATAAACACGCATGGGTTTTCCTTTCTCCCGTTATCTCCGAAGGGCCACCAAACCGGCGAGCCTTCGATATTCCCTTGTCCGATGTGATCGGGAAGCGTCTTACGCCCCGAAAAGCTTGTAAAAACGGTCTACTGCGACCTCGGCCTGGCCGTTGAGATCGCGTTCTTCCTCGCTGGCCTTTTCGCCCAGCAGAAGCCGGATGTGAACGTCGCGCACGGCAAGGCCGTAGAGAACCTGGTAGGCCTCTTCCGCGTCGTCGAATTTCAGGTATCCGCGATGACGGCCGGCCTCCATGAGGGCGCGGGCCTTGGCGGAGATCATGTGCTTGCCGCGCACCAGCAGCAGCCGGCCGAGACGGTTGTCGTCCCGGTTGGACTGGCCGATGGACAGGCGGTTGAGCGCGACAGAGGTCTCGCCGAATAGAACCGCCAAAAGCTCAGTCGCGAAGGCGGTCAAATGCTTGCGGAAGGTGCCCGCGTCGGCGGTCGCGCCGCTTTCCGGCGGAAAGTGCACCTTGCTTGCCTGATAGGCGACGACCGCTGCCAGAAGGCCGTCCCGGTCGCCGAACCACTTGTAGAGGCTTTCCTTGGAACAGTTCGCTGTGCGCGCCAGCCCTGCCGTCGTGAGAGCCTTCTCGCCGCCTTCCACGAGGAGCCCGAGGGCGCATTCCAGAACCGCTTCCTGACGCGGGGTGAAGGCAATCTCTTCGAACTCGATATCGGCAGCAGAAAGGGACATGATGGTCGGCGTGTTCCCGGACGAATTTCAGACGTTTCCAAGGCCGCGGTGGTGCGCAGAAGCGCCCTGCGATCAGATCATTTTCTTGTACCGTACGGTACGGTTCGGATTTATGCGTTAGCGGTGAGGCAAGGTCAAGAGCGAATTTGGGCGTTCATCGGAAAATCGGAAACTCATCCCGCAGGGAGCAAGCGGGCCCTGCACCGGCCCCGCGGTCGTTCGGGTTCAAATGCATGTTTCACCTTAAGTATTGTTAGAAATATCAATCAGTAAATATGGCCCATGCCATCCCGTTACCAGTGCCGAGATACGTAGAGATGAACTGCAATTGTTATCTCCTTGTTAGCCTCTGAGGA
Source organism: Roseibium sp. (assembly GCF_048261595.1). Taxonomy (GTDB): domain Bacteria; phylum Pseudomonadota; class Alphaproteobacteria; order Rhizobiales; family Stappiaceae; genus Roseibium. Next base: position 101,387 of record NZ_JBLXFW010000002.1, on the reverse strand, counting down.
AGTAAGGTCGTGGTGATTGCCAAGGGGACTGGAACGTATGCTTAAACGCGTCTTCGCGCTGGGTTTGCTGGTTGCATTTGGATTGGGAATGGCATGGCTCGGCCAGCTTAGTCTCAATCACACGGTCGATGACGTCATCGTCGTGAATGCCGAGCGCAAGGCACGCAACTGGGCCGACTATCTGGCCGAGAGCATCCCCGATCTTCCCGCACTGATCCTCAGCGGAGAGCCGAACCAAGCCCAGAAGGCCGCGATCAAGACGGCGACCCATGTCGGGGATGTCTTTCGTTTCAAGCTGTTCGACGCGGACGCCCGCCTTGTCCTGATCTCCGATGAACTCGGACTTCCCCTTGAAGTGGGTGCGCGAGCGGATCACAACGGTCATGCCCGGCTCGTCCTCGATACAGGCAAGGCACAGATCGACGTCAACGACGGAACCAGCAAGGCGAACCGGCCGGATCTCTATGTCGAGGCCTATGTTCCGGTCATGGCCGCGGACGGACAGGCTCTCGGGGTCGTAGAGGTGTATGTCGACCAGACCGAATTGGCCTCCCTGTTCCGCAACAGCTTTCTGGAGCTTGCAACATTTCTTGGCCTGATCTTCATCGCGACCTTCGCCGTACCGTTCAGCGCCTATGTGACCAAGATGCGCCAGCACCTGCGTACGGGCGAAAAAGTGCGCCTGCTGTCGTCGTTCGACCAGCTCACCGGGCTCTACAATCGGGTCACCTTCTTCCTAACGATCGAGCAGCGCTGCAAGGGCGGCGAACTTGATCTTGCTGAAACGGCCGTCATCTACATCGATGTCGACAAGTTCAAGACGATCAACGACACCTTCGGTCACAAGATTGGGGACGAATTCCTGCGTCACGTCGGCAACGCCATTTCAAGCCACCTGGGCCGTGGAGAGCTGGCCGCGCGGTTTGGCGGCGACGAGTTCGTGATCCTGTCGACCGGACGTAGCCAGTCCGAACTGGAAGAGATGATCGACAATCTGCGTGCTACCGTGAGCGAGCCCGTACGGCTGGATGGCATTGCGATCACGGGACATCTGAGCCTCGGCGTCTATATCGACGACGGTGAAGACCTGGATCTGCAGGAGCGCCTGCACAAGGCTGATGTGGCGCTGTATCAGGCCAAGCTCATGGGCCGCAACACCTTCGCGATCTTCTCACCGGACCTGGAAAGCAAGATCGCCCGGCGCAAGCACGTTGAAGAAAGCGTCCTGCTTGGCCTCGCCGCCGATCGCTTCGAAGTTCATTTCCAGCCATTGATCGATCCGGAGCGGCAGTACGTTGCCGGGTTCGAGGCGTTGCTGAGATTGACCGATGCCAATGGCGAGAAGATCCCGCCTGCGGAATTCATCCCGATCGCGGAGGAGAGCGGCGAGATTCAGGGGATTGGCAAGTGGGTTCTGCGCGAGGCCATCCGCATAGCGGCCGATTGGCCCGACCATCTGTTCGTCTCGGTGAACCTGTCCACCCGTCAGTTCGAGGACGGCAAGCTTGTCGAGACCATTCGCAGTCTCTTGCTGGAGCATGGGCTTGCGCCGCGGCGCCTCGAGCTGGAAGTGACGGAGAGCCTTCTGGTCGAGCATGCCGACACGGTCAGCGATCAGCTCATTGCCTTGCGTGAACTCGGTATCTCGCTGGCGATGGATGATTTCGGCACGGGCTATTCGAGCCTCGGTTACCTGTGGCGGTTCAACTTCAACAAGCTGAAGATCGACAGATCCTTCATCCGCGACATCTCGGCCAGCAACAGCAAGTCACGGCACATCCTCGACGCGATCATCATGCTCGGTCACAAGCTGGACATGCAAGTGACGGCGGAAGGCATTGAAACGGCAGAAGAAGCAGAGGCTTTGAACTCGTTTGCCTGCGATCATTTCCAGGGGTTCTTCTACGGCCACCCCATGCCTCAGTCAGAGCTGGCTCCCTACCTCCTGAAGCATGCCATGCTTCCCATGCGTCGCGATGCCCAGAGCGGGCAGGGCGGCAAGACAGCCTGCGGCTGACAAGGCTCAGTCGACCTGACGGATCTGGCGGTCACTCGCCCAGAAAGACGATCCCGAGGAAGATATTCTCATCGATATCGTGAGCGACAACCAGATCTGCGAGGGTCTGGTTTGGCGTGGCTTCGATTCCATGTGTCTGGAGGCGGGCAAGGAGCCTGTCCGTGCTCACGTGCGTCACTTCGGCGAGGGCCGAGATAGGTGCGTTGACGAGCGCCGCCTCGATCGGGCGCTTGAGCTGCGGACCTGTCACCATTCCCCATGACGTGAAGGATGCCAGCAGGATGAGGCAGAATACAGCAAGACTACCCTTGCCCCAGCGTGATCTCAGATGAAGTTTCAAGGGTCGCCAGTTGACCGCCACATGGGCTCCGGCACCGACAAGAAAGGCCCAGGAAAACCACTGGTGGACGACCGTGGTCAGACCGGGCTCGAATTCGAAGAACATGACGACGCCCGTTGCCGACATCAACACGAAGGAGCCGATGGTCACAGGCGTCGCCCAGCGGCGGATCGGCGGAATTGCCGGCATGATCAGGCCTCTCCTCGAATGTGGCAGCGCCGGAACGTATATCCCGCCGTTGCCGGGTGAAATCATTTATGTGTAAAATGCACATAACTGGAGACTGGAATGCCGTCAAGAAAAAGCGTGCAAAATACACATAATGAAGCCTTGCTTCGAGAGCTGCACGGTGCGCTGGTCGATATCGTCAGCGTGATGAACCGGCCGCAACGCGATGCTGTGATGATCCGGGAAGCGGGGATTTCGCTGGATCGGGCGCTGTTTCCACTGCTGGTCGGGATCGAGCGGCTGGGCCCGATCGGGGTCGTTGATCTCGCGGATCGTGCAGGCCGGGACCACACCACTGTCAGCCGTCAGGTAGCGAAGCTGGAAAGCCTCGGTCTTGTCGAGCGCAGGCCCGGCGCGACGGACAGGCGCGTTCGTGAAGCCGTGGTGACGGCCGAGGGCAAGGCGATGACCGACAAGGTGGATGCCGCGCGTAACCGGATCGGCCGCGACATCTTCGAAAGCTGGCCGGACGAAGACGTTCAGAGCCTCGTTCGGCTCATGCGCAGGTTTGCAGACCAGATCAAGGCGTTGCCGGACGCGACCTGACCCGGTCCCTTCGCGAGAAGCAAAGGCCGGCTGCTCTAAAGGCGCGTAGGCTCAGAGTTCGCCCATGGACTTGCGGAAACGCCGGACGCTTTCGGCAAAGCCGTGGATCAGCGCGTCGGCGGTGAAGCCGTGGCCGATGGACATCTCGCGAATGAAAGGCGCACGGGCAATCAGCGCGGGAATGTTCTCCACGGTGAGATCATGTCCGGCATTGACGCCAAGACCTGCGGAGCGGGCCGCCTCTGCAGTCGCCACGACCTTGTCCAGTTCCCGGGTGCCAAACCCCATGAAAGCGTCTGCACGCGGTGAGGAAATCTGCCGGAGCGCTTGCCGGGCATTCAGAGAAAACACTGAGGAGGGAAGACGGGCAGGGCACCATTGGGTGTCCTGCCCGGTAGCAGAATCAGGCTGCGCGAACTTCGGACAGGAAGTTTTCGACCTGGGTCTTGAGCTGCTCCGACTTCCTGTTGAGATCGCTGGCTGTGGCGGTAACCTGTGAGGCGGCCGCACCGGTCTCGCTGGAAGCGCGGGTGACCTCAAGAATGTTGCCGGTCACCTGTCCCGTGCCGCTTGCCGCCTGCTCGACGTTCCGGGCGATTTCACGTGTGGCCGCAGTCTGCTCCTCTACCGAGGATGCAATGCCCGAGGCGATCTCGTTGATCTCGCCAATCGTCGCGCCGATAGACTGGATCGCGGTTACTGCGCCTTCGGTTTCGAGCTGGATGTTGTTGATCTGGAGGGTGATCTCCTCGGTGGCCTTGCCAGTCTGGCTGGCGAGCTCCTTCACCTCGGCGGCGACGACAGCGAAGCCTTTACCGGCCTCGCCGGCACGGGCTGCCTCGATCGTGGCGTTGAGCGCGAGCAGGTTGGTCTGTTCGGCAATGTCGGAAATCAGTTTCACGACTTCGCCGATCCGCTCTGCAGCGCGAGAGAGACCTTGAACCTGCTGATCGGTGCTCGCGGCCTGGTCGACTGCACGGCCGGCGATTGCCGACGACTGGGCGACCTGACGGGCGATTTCGTCGATAGACGTCGACAGCTCCTCAGTCGCTGCAGCGACTGTCTGAACGTTCTCCGAGGCCTGTTCAGCAGCACCAGCAACTGCTGTGGCTCGGGTGTTGGTATCGTCGGCGATTCCGGACATGGAAACCGCCGTGCTCTCCAGCTCCGCAGATGCGCCGGCAACCGCACTCAGGAGTTCCGAAACGCTGGCATCGAAGCTCTTCGTAACGCTCTCGATGCGACGTGCCCGTTCTTCACGGGCTGCGGTTTCGGAGCGCTCGCGGGCGGCAAGCTCGTCAGCCTTTATCATGTTTTCCTTGAACACGCTGACGGCATTTGCCATCGCACCCAGTTCATCACCGCGATCTGTTCCGGGAATGTCGATCGTCTTGTCGCCGGCTGCCAGTTCGCCCATGGTTTCGGTCATCCGAGTGATCGGACCCGAGATGCCACGGCCGATGAGCAGGCCGAAGCCGCTGCCCAGGACGATTGCGAGGATCATCCCGCCGACGATCACGGTGTGCGTCGTGTTCTCGGTCTGGACGTTCTCAAGCTTGCGGGCCTCCATCAGGCTGGCCTCTTCGGACGAAAAGTCCTTCATCAATGCGCGGAACTTGTCGAAGTAGACCTTCCCGCGGGCCTCGCCGACGAGGTCAGCCATGTCGTCCATCGTCTTTGAATCGCCAATCTCACGCCGAAGGGCGATCATCGGCTCGACCACTTCGGTCAGCCAGCCTTTGATGGTCGTTTCGACATCTTCCAGCAATGCGACTTGATCCGGGTTGTCGGATACCGTTTTGGCAAGGTCCTTGACGCGATCAAAGAAGGCGGACTTGCCCGCTGTGAACGGTGCCAGAAACTCCTCCTTGCCGGCAAGCAGGTAGCCACGCATTCCGGTTTCCATGTCCACGGCTGCAGCGATGATTTCGTTCGCGTGGGCAATGACCTTGTAGGTGTGGGTGACCCATCGTATCGCGTCCTTGGTTGCGCCGGAATCGACCATGCTGCCTGAGGCCAAAACCGCCTGGAACTCTGCCTCGCGTTCCTTGAGCAAGAGTTCTTCACGCGACGTGAATGTGGCAATCTGTTTGCGGAACTTGTCGAAGAAAACCTTCCCGCGTGCTTCGCCGACGAGCGCTGCAACATCATTCATCGTTTTGCTGTCGCCGATTTCACGGCGAAGTGCAATCATTGGCTCGGTGACGTTTGCCTGCCAGTCGCGTAGGACCGTTGCGACCTCCTCAAGCCGGGCCACCTGTTTCGGGTTGTCTGCGACAACGGCCTGTAACTCCTTGATGGAGCTGTAGGTCGCCGATTCTCCATTCTTGTAGGGGGAGAGGAACTCCTCCGTCCCGGAAAGCAGATAGCCGCGCATGCCGGTTTCCATGTTAACACCGGATGAGACGACATCCTGGGCTTTGCCCAGAACATTGTATGTGTGATTGACCCAACCGCTCGTTTCCGAGATCTTCGCGATGCTGTTGAGGGCTGCGAAGCCAAGTGCCATGAGCAGCACTAACGGAATTGCGACCCCGATCAGGATCTTTGGTTGCGTCTTAATCGAGGACCAGCCGAATTTTTTCGTTGCCGGCGATTGAATTTGTGACACTGGGGCTTCTCCGATGACGTGCACAGTGGATTATTGCAGATTTTACCATTGTAAGTTTTACGAATAGTATTCGCTTCTTATTTATTGATATCATTGAAGTGTTAATGTGTAATAAATCAACAAATAGATTAATCTCGGCACTTGCCGTATTTCACGAAGCGGCCGCCGGCCGGGAGTGCATCCGTCCGTGAACCCATGTCGCGACGGCGTGCTCGCCTTCGCTCAATGGTCAGGGCACGCGGTCGGGATCCAAGGTGGTGGGAAGTTTCAAACCTGGCTTTGTGTGATGACAAGGCAGGCGTCAAATACAGGTAAAGCGATTCCGCCAGTACATGAGAGACTGGGGCGGCACGGCTGCCGCGTCTGGACCGACCTGGCTCAGATCTCGCCCATGGACTTGCGGAAACGGCGGACGCTTTCGGCAAAGCCATGGATCAGCGCATCGGCGGTAAAGCCGTGGCCGATGGACATCTCCCGGATGAAGGGCGCGCGGGCAATCAGCGCGGGAATGTTTTCGACCGTCAGATCGTGGCCGGCGTTGACGCCGAGACCTGCGGAGCGGGCCGCCTCTGCAGTCGCCACGACCTTGTCCAGTTCCCGGGATGCAGCTGCCGGATCGTCGTAGCAGGCGCCATATGGCCCGGTGTAGATCTCGATGCGTTCCGCGCCAAGGCGGGCGGCGTGTTCCGGCGCTGCCGGATCCGGGTCGCAGAACAGCGAAACGGTGACGGCCCAGTCCTTGGCCGCGGCAATGGCATCGGCGAGGGGGCCCGTGTCGCCGCCGAACTGCCAGCCATGGTCGGAGGTGGTCTGGTCTGGATCATCGGGCACGAAAAGGACCTGGTCCGGGCGGGCTTCCTCGACGAGCTTCATGAAGTCCGCGGTCGGATAGCCTTCCAGGCAAAGTTCCTTGTTCGGATAGCGATCCTCGATTAGCTCGGACAGCTCGAAGACGTCCGTCTTGCGGATGTGGCGCTCGTCCGGGCGCGGATGAACCGTGATGCCCTTGGCGCCAGCATCCATCGCAATCGCGGCCATGCCAGTGACGCTCGGCCAGGGCAGGTCGCGCCGGTTGCGGAGCATGGCGATGGCATTGACGTTCACAGACAGGCGCGAGGCAGACATGGGACCGATCCGGTTGGGATGAATTCTTGCAAAGCGCATCGGAGCGCCAGAGATCTGAAAATTGGAGCAAAAGCCGTTGCTGTCAAACGGGAAATTGTCCCTAGGGACAATGAGCAGGGATCAATTCTTACCGCTGCCTCGGGGAGGACGAGGCGCGAGATTCCCTTGGAAACAATAAAGCCCCGGCGCTGGGCCGGGGCTTTGAAGCGCGATCAGGTCCCGGAGCAAGTCCGGGATGGCCGTAGTCGCCTGTAGCCTTACACCCGGTTGAGAAGGCGTGCCCGGATGGTGTTCGGCAGGGCGCGGATCTCTTCCAGGATAGCTTCCGGATCCTCGACGTGGCTGTCCACATCCGTCACCACGTAGCCGATGTCCTTGAAGGACTGAAGGTACTGGGAGCAGATGTTGAAGTCGTGCCGCGTGAAGAGGTCGTTGAGTGTGCGCATGGCGCCCGGTGCGTTGTGGTGCACCTGGATGAAGCGCGTCGCGTCGGTGCCCTTGGGCAGCTGGACTTCGGCGAAGTTGACCGCACCGAGTGTCGAGCCGACATCGGAATATTCGACCAGACGCTTGGAAACTTCCTCGCCGATACGTGCCTGGGCCTCTTCCGTCGAGCCGCCGACATGGGGCGTCAGGATGACGTTGTCGAGACCGCGCAGCGGCGAAAGGAATTCGTCCTTGTTCGACTTGGGCTCGACCGGGAACACGTCGACCGCAGCGCCCGCCAGTTGACCGCTCTTGAGCGCTTCCGCCAGGGCGTCGATGTCGACCACCTTGCCGCGCGCATTGTTGATGAGGAAGGCACCCTTCTTCATCTTCGCGATCTCGGTTGCGGTGATCATGTTGCGGGTCTCGGCCGTGTCCGGAACATGCAGGGAGACGACGTCGGACTGGGCCAGAAGCTCGCTCAATGTCTCGGTCGGCGTGACGTTGCCGTGCTGCAGCTTGTCGGTCAGGTCGAAGAAGATCACCCGCATGCCCATGGCTTCGCCCAGGTTGGCGAGCTGTGTGCCGATGTTGCCGTAGCCGACGATGCCGAGGGTCTTGCCGCGCACTTCGTGCGAGCCGGTGGCGGTCTTCATCCACTTGCCCTGATGGGCAGCCTGGGACTTGGTGAAGACGCCGCGCATGAGCATGACGATTTCGGCAATCGTCAGTTCAGCGACCGAGCGGGTGTTGGAGAAGGGCGCGTTGAAGACCGGGATGCCGCGCTTGACGGTGGCTTCAAGGTCAACCTGGTTGGTGCCGACGGAAAAACAGCCGACGGCAACAAGCGTCTTGGCCGCTTCCAGAACCTCTTCGGTGACCTGGGTGCGCGAGCGGATGCCAAGGATATGAACACCCTGGATCTTTTCGATCAGCGCGTCCCTGTCCAGGGCGCCGGGCAGGACTTCGACGTTGGTGTAGCCGTTCTTCTCGAGGACCGCGGTGGCGGTGGGCGAAATGCCCTCCAGCAGCAGCCAGCGGATCTGGTTTTTCGGCCGGGAGAGACCGTGGATCATGGGCTTTGAGCCTTCCTGATGGGGTGTCGCAGGTGCGTCTCGCGTATGCCGGGCGCCTCATGTTTCACCCGGGGGCGCACATATACGAAAGAGCATTGCATTCGTCTACTGCAAGAGCCGGAATCTGGCGGGTCCTGCGACAGAAAATGACAGGCGCGTGTCGCTCAGCCGTTGGCTTTGCGGCCTGCGAGGCGCTCGTGAAGGGCTGTCAGCACGCCCCGGTCGTAGCCGAGACCGAGCTCACCTTGGAAGAAGTTCTCCAGTTCGGCGAGGGAGGACAGGGTTTGCGTCTGGTCGTCCGCGCCGGCCGGGCGGCGGACAAGGCCGTTCTGAAAGCTCAGCTTACCCTCGGGCGCCGAGCGGAACGCAAGAAGGTTTGCCGTGAACGGCGTCTTGTCCCAGGTGGCGCAGAGGAAATTGGCCGCTTCAATATCAATTGCTGTCGGCTCCACCCGGTCGAAGCCGTAGAGCGAATACCAGCCGGCCTCGCTTTCCTGTTCCAGTACCTCTTCGCCAGAGATCTCGTCCCGAATAATGCGATAGCGCTTGCCGCCAACGTCTTGCGGTTCGACTGTGCCGAGGCGGATGGGAGCGCTCGGTGCCGGTCCGCCGAAACCCGTGTCCGTCAGCCACTCCTGGCCGTCGATGGTCGCGACAAAGGCCAGATGGGTGCGCGCGCCGCCTTGCGGGGCGCCTTTGCGCACCCGCGCCAGAACCGGCTTGAATTCAAAGCCAATAGCCTCGAGGGCGGCGCCGTAAAGCGTATTCAGTTCGAAGCAATAGCCGCCGCAGCGACGGGCCACCAGCTTGTCCCAGACCCCTTCAAGGCTGACATCGGGCACGTCTCCCAGAAAGGGCAGAACATTCTCAAAGACAATCGCCTGCATCTGCGCGCCCTGAACCTGCCGCAGGCCGTCGATTGTCGGCGCAACGGCCGTCAGGCCTATGCGGGCGAGATAGTCGGGGAGGTTGAAGGGGAAATTGGAGGTCACGTCGCCTAAAATTCCTGGGCCCTAGAATTCCTGGGCAGAGACATCCTGCCGTTCGTGAACAATGCGCAGGATCGTAACCGCGTCGTCATTGATCCGGTAATAGATACAACGTTCACGGTAGATGACAGCTCTCAAGCCTGGACGGATCCAGTCGCGGGCAACTCCGGAGAAGCCGGACTCGGCGATCCATTCCAGCTTACTGCTGAGTTCGTTTACGAACTGGATTGCAGCTTCCTCGCCCTCACTGGCGAGATAAACGAAGATTTCGGTCAGATCTTCTCGCGCCTTTGGTGCAAGAACTAGTCGTTTCGGCCCAATCGTGCCAGCCCCCGCTTGACGATATCGTTGGCGATTGTCTGGCCGTCAGCGTAGTCGATCCCCTTGCCAGCTGCAATTTCCGCGTCAGCTTCGTCAACCAGTACACGTGCCTCTGCAAGACGGGTTTCATAGTCTTCCAACATTCGCAGCCCAGCCCGAACGACTTCGCTGGCGTTGTTGAAGCGCCCTGTCTCAACCTGTTGGGCAATGAAGGCCTCGTAGCGGTCACCAACCACGAAGGACTTTTTCACATTCGCCATGACCCGATCCTTTTTGATGGAATGATTACACCACATAGTAGGAACTATTCCTACCTAAATCGGCGTGCTCGTAGCCAATGCAAAACGCCGCCGGAGATCCGGCGGCGCTTGACTGGTTCGGTAGGACGGCCGTGAGGTCCTAAAGCCCTTCAGGGCCCCGCTGTACGGCGGCGACGCCGGTGCGGGAGACTTCGACCAGGCCGAGCGGCTTCATGATGGAGATGAACTGCTCGATCTTGGAGGTGCGGCCGGTGATCTCGAAGACGAAATGCTCGGTCGTCGCATCGATCACCGTGGCGCGGAAGGCTTCGCCGAGGCGCAGGGCTTCCAGGCGCTTGTCACCGGTTCCGGCAACCTTGACCATGGCCAGCTCGCGTTCGAGCGGCTTGTCCTGACCGGCCAGCCTGGCTTCGACGGTCAGGTCAGTCACCCGGTGCACGGGCACGAGTCGATCCAGCTGGTGGCGGATCTGCTCGATCACCATCGGCGTGCCGGTGGTGACGATGGTGATGCGCGACAGGTGCTTCTCGTGCTCGGTTTCCGAAACGGTCAGGCTGTCGATGTTGTAGCCACGACCGGAGAACAGGCCGATGACGCGGGCGAGAACGCCCGGCTCGTTGTCCACGATCACCGACAGGGTGTGGGTTTCATTCTTGTCGCTGACCTCAGCCATGAAATAGGCGGAGAGAGCGGTCGGGTTCTGCTGTGCGTTCATGTCTCGTCCCTCCTCAGACCAGGGCCCCGCCGCCGACGCCGATGGCGTTGGCGACAGCTTCATCGTTGGCTTCGTCCGGAAGCAGCATTTCGTTGTGGGCCTTGCCCGAGGGGATCATCGGGAAGCAGTTGGCGAGGTTCGCCACGCGGCAGTCGAACAGCACCGGCTTGTCGACCGCGATCATTTCCTCGATGGCGCCGTCCAGGTCGCCCGGCTTCTCGACGCGGAAGCCGACGCCGCCATAGGCCTCGGCCAGCTTGACGAAGTCCGGCAGGCTGTCGGTGTAGGAATGGGACAGGCGGTTGCCGTGCAGCAGCTGCTGCCACTGGCGGACCATGCCCATGTACTGGTTGTTCAGGATGAAGACCTTGACCGGCAGGCCGTATTGAACCGCCGTCGACATTTCCTGGATGTTCATCAGGATCGAGGCGTCACCGGCAATGTCGATGCACAGCGCGTCGCGGTGGGCGGTCTGTGCGCCGATACAGGCCGGCAGGCCATAGCCCATGGTGCCGAGGCCACCGGAGGTGAGCCAGCGGTTCGGCTCCTCGAAGCCATAGAACTGGGCCGCCCACATCTGGTGCTGACCGACTTCGGTCGAGATGTAGGTCTTGCGGTCCTTGGTCAGCTCGTAAAGACGCTGGATCGCGTATTGCGGCATGATGATGTCGCTGTTCGGCTTGTAGGCCAGCGAGTTGCGGGCGCGCCACTGGTCGATCTGCTGCCACCAGGCCTTCATGGCGGCTTCGTCGGCCTTGAGAGACGACGAGCGCCAGATGCGGACCAGGTCTTCCAGCACATGGCCGACATCGCCGATGATCGGCAGATCGACCTTGACCGTCTTGTTGATCGAGGACGGATCGATATCGATGTGGATCTTGGTGGCGTTCGGCGCGAATGCGTCGATGCGGCCGGTGATGCGGTCGTCGAAGCGGGCGCCGATGCAGACCATGACGTCACAGTCGTGCATGGTCATGTTGGCTTCATAGGTGCCGTGCATGCCGAGCATGCCGAGCCAGTTGTCGCCGGAAGCCGGGTAGGCGCCGAGACCCATGAGCGTCGACGTGATCGGGAAATTGGTCAGCTGAACCAGCTCGCGCAGGAGCTGGGCTGCCTGCGGGCCGGAGTTGATGACGCCGCCGCCGGTGTACAAGATCGGCTTCTTGGCGTTGGCCATCAGGTCGGCCGCGATGCGGATTGCCTGGGCGTCGCCCTTCAGTTGCGGGCGATAGCTCTTGTGGCTGGCGGCCGGGTTGCCGGTCGGGCCCTGATAGGTGCCGCTGGCGAACTGGACGTCCTTCGGGATATCGACGACGACCGGGCCCGGACGGCCGGAGGTCGCGACATAGAAGGCTTCGTGCAGGATGCGCGGCAGGTCGTCGACGTCGCGGACCAGCCAGTTGTGCTTGGTACAGGGGCGGGTGATGCCGACGGTGTCGCATTCCTGAAAGGCGTCGTTGCCGATCAGGTGGGTCGGAACCTGGCCGGTGATGCAGACCAGCGGAATGGAATCGAGCATGGCATCGGTCAGCGCGGTGACCATGTTGGTCGCGCCCGGACCGGACGTGACGAGAACGACACCCGGCTTGCCGGTGGCGCGGGCATAGCCTTCGGCCGCATGGCCGGCGCCCTGCTCGTGGCGTACGAGAATGTGCTCAAGGCCGTCCTGCTGAATGATTTCGTCATAGATGGGAAGCACTGCGCCGCCCGGGTAGCCGAAAATCGTATCAACTCCCTGGTCCTTCAGCGCCTGGATCACCATTTCGGCGCCGGTCATCTCCCGTGTCATTCTTGCTTTCCTCGCATTGGGCCCTGAACGCGACTGTTCAGGCTTGGCTCGTCGGTCAGTCTTGTCTTTCCGCCTCACGCTGGGTGCGTGCTGCGGCTTGATCGGTCGTATCAAGGCGGGCAGGCAGGGGCTGCCGGAGAAGGTGGTGAGACGCTCGGAACGGGGACACAAAAAAAGGCCCCTTCGGGACCTTGGTTGCGCGCCAGCGTGTTCCGAACGGGATCATACCGTTCCGGTGGCGCGCTTTCCTACTACTACTAGAATGAGAGACGTCATTGTGAGCGTCTGTCCTCTGGTTTGGCTGACGAGGAATCCGGTCAACCCGTTCTTGATGCGCCGCACCGTAGTCAGCCGAGGGGGAGGGGTCAAGCGCAAAATTGCATTTATTTCGCAAAATCTGAAAAGCCTTTCGGAAAATTTCGCGGTCTTACATATTTTCGGTTATCCCCAGGGCGAAATCTTGGAATTCGACGTGCGGCTCAGAACAGAAAGCCCGCATTCTCGCGGCATTTGCCCGGATGCATAAACCCTGTGCCATAAAAAATTCATGCAAGGGATTGCGTGCACAAAAGGAGCCATCTATATAGCGGCCATCGACGCGCTGCGGCGCGGCCGATCACTCGCCTCTTGAAAGCGAAACCGCCAAGGCGATGTGGGTGTATAGCTCAGTTGGTAGAGCAGCTGACTCTTAATCAGCCGGTCCTGGGTTCGAATCCCCGTGCACCCACCATTTTCCTCTCTTTGAAATCGGTAGCAAATCGCCATCGCGGCGTGGTTTTCATGCGTGCTCGACGAATTCACGCGTGCCTGATCGCGTGCGTCCCTCCATCTGCGGCGCGCGTACGGTGGCCCGGATTGCGCATTTGCATGAAATCTGGGTTGTATTTCGCTTAAACTCTCCTATTAATTGTATATAGGTTGTGGTTGCCGTTTGAGGAAGCAGTGCCGCTATCGCGCGATTGGCAGGGCAACGGGCGGTCACGGGTGTTTTCCAGCTACCTCGGCCAGAGACGAGCCGACGAAAATCTCATGAATTAATTCACACGCATCTTTTCCTAGCGTCCTGTCCTGACGAGAAATACAACCTTAGGTCGATATGGAGGGAGAGTTCGTGTCAGGTGCCGGGGACATGGAGAAGAACGGGGAGGTCGCGATGCTGGCCGGATCGACTGATGTTGCAGAGGCAGGAGGGCAGTCGCGGGCGGGGGGCGGTTCGCAGGACCTGCCATCTGCGGGGATCTGGATGAGCTGGATCGACGACGCATTGGTCCTGAGGCGCCGGGCGCTGCGACTGACCAAGGGCAACCGGGAGGACGCAGAGGATCTTCTGTCCTCGACGCTGGTAAAGGCGGTTGCCCATGTCGAGCGCCATGAGACCGAGGTGCGCGAGCCGCGTGCATTCCTGCTGTTCGCCATGAAGAACGAGCATATCAGTCGCTTGCGCCGTCACAATTCGGAGCGTCAGGTGCGGGATTTCAAGGCCGACGTCTACCAGGATTATGTCTCCGACCTGGCGGACAGGCATCCCGACCAGGAGAACCTCTTGCGTCACCAGGATGCCTTGCGGCGGGTCCTGCGCGCGGTGGATGGGCTCTCTCCGGAGTTTCGGCAGATCTTCCGCCTGCGCTTCTATGACGAGCAGAGCTACCGGGACATCGCCCGGCAGATGTGTATCTCCGAGCCGCTGGCGCGAAAGCGCGTCCAGCATTTGCGCGAGCAGCTTCGCGTGGCGCTCGGCGAGGACCTTGGTTCCGCGGCGCGCTCCGGTGAAGATGAAGAAAAAAGTTTTCACGGGCGACCGGATGAGGCGTCCTTGCGTTTGACAGGCAGGGCGTATGAACACGATCCGTGCGGAAGGGGCAGGAGCAATGCCTATCGACCGCCACGACCGGACAGGAAACGAGCATGGTCGACACAGTCAATGCACAGATCACCGATGCGGTGACCCAGACCAACGTGAAGGTGGTTGCGGAATCGCCGGCGCAGGCGATTGCCAGCCTTTACCAGGTGGCCAGCCATGCGTCGGGGCTTTCCATCCAGAACGCGGTTCACAGCCAGCAGGCAATGAACCAGATCACGACGGCGGTAGTGTCGAAGGCCTGTCAGCTGATCATGGATATCGGCGAGCCGGCCAAGACGTCTTGAAACACCTGATTGGCAGTGCCGGGTAGCAGGGGAGTTTGGCAATGTGGTTCGATGGCTGGTTTGGCAAGCAGGCACCGGACATGGGTGCGGGCATACAGCAGGGCGCCGATGATGCGCCGGTTTCCCTGGTGCGGGACGAAACGGGGACCTTGCGTCCGCAGCGCCGTCTTGAGGCAGGCACAACGGACAATCTCGGCAAGCCGGCAGCAAAGCCGAAGGGAGCGCCGCAGGCGGCTCCCGACACATCGGCGCTGAACAAGCAGATCGTTCAGGCCGTTCAGTTTTCGAACATGGAAACGACGAAATACGCGCCTGAGCTAATCTCGACGCCGCCTGAGATGATGGTGAGCACGACGACCGGAATGGCCGTCCAGGACGCCAAGAACTACATGAATGCGATCATGCAGATCGCGGTTGCCGCGCAAGCGGTGGCAATCAAGAAGGCGGCGGAAGGTCCGGAGCCTGTCGCTGCACTGAAGGAAATTCCGCTGCTGGCGGAAATCCAGAACATGGTGACGCAGGCAGTTGGTGTCTACGGCAATGTCAGCAGTACAGCCGGGACGTCCGCCTCCACCGTCATCAACGATCTGAAGTCCGGCTGAAGCAGGTTTGGAGACCACGTCAGGAGGCTTGGGCCATGACACTTAGAAGCAACGGTTGTTCGCGTGACTTCCCGCTTGCAGGGGCATGCTTTTCGCCTCCGTCCGAAGGTGGGGGCGGCGGAGACCCAAAGCGCACTCTTCTGGAGGCTTTCAATGCATTGCCGCAGGACGAGCAGACGGAAGTCCTTGAGGTGCTGAAGCAGATACTGGGGAAGCGCAAGGGCAGCGGATCCTCCCCCGGGGGGCAGGAGCCTTCCGGAGAGGACAACGGCGACGGGTAACGAGGCCGGACGGGAACGCTCACAGGAGGCGCGCGATGTGCAGGCAATGCAGAGGGCGGCCGGGTAGCCGATGCCGGGACGATGCTCGTCCGCCGGCGGGAGATCGAGAGGAGAAAGGTATCATGGAAAACGAGTTGAGCGAAGTCTGCCGGACGCTGGACGAGGCGCTGGTTGCGACCCTCGACCAGTGGCGGGAGCAACTGGTCCAGTCCGAGGAAGAGGGTGGCGATCCGCAGGCCCTGTTCTGTCTCTATCCGCGGCTGGTGTCACATCTGGCCTGGTCGCGGGGGACATTGCAGGGCGCTGAGGCTTCGATGCTGCAGCTTGCACGCCGCGCTGACATGCCGCCTCAGCAATTGCTTGTTTCTTCCACCGGGGCTGGGTGCTGTCCCTGTTGTGGCGGAGGCGCGGGTGTGCTGACCCAGACAGCGGCCTGTTCCTGCCAGGATCACGAGAGCGAGCCTGTTCATCGGGAAATGCACATCATCGAGGAAACGATCGTCGAGGAGACCGGAAATGTCAGAGACAAGAAGACCGGGCGTTCGGCAAGGCGCGGGTGAGCGATCAGGTTCCAAGGCCGCGACGGCGCCGCCCGAGGCGCTTGAGCGACTGATCAGGGGCTACGTGAAGACAGCGGCCTTGCAGAGTGAATATCAGGCGCTGCACCAGTCGCTTCCCAATGTTCTCAGTCTGGCCGGGGAAATCCTGAAAAAGAAGGAAGAGAGCGAAAAGGCCTATGCCCAGGGACTGGAGGTGGTCGAGAAGGTTCTGACCGATGCGAGCCAGAAGGCAGAGGCCCTGTCCCAAGCCATGGCGACCCAACATGATGCCCTGGCCGCAATTCTCGGCGACAAGGAACTGCTTGGTGAAATCCTGAAATCGGGCAAGGCGGCAACTGCGGCTGCTTTCGAGGCTGTCGCCCCTGGTGCCCAGGGTGGAGCGGGCCCAGGTTCCAGTACAGCAAATCCGCAGGTTGCGAGCCAACTCAACGCCGCCATGGACCGGATCCGATCGATGATCTCGCAGGAAGTCCAGCGTCAGGCGGAGCTGCTCAGAGGCGGTGCCCCTGGTCCCGGTGCACGCCCCAATTGATCCTCCCCGAGGCCCTCTTCGAAGGGTTTCCACTGAAGCCGGTCAACGTGCTCGTTGGCCGGCTATCTTTTTGAATTATATCCTAAAAATTTCCCTCTCATCCGTCACGGATGCCTGATGGCAACGTCCTAGGAGTGTCGGTAGCCGGCATCGGTGCTGGCTCAGCATGAGGAGTGAAAAGATTATGGCTGAATTGGTGAACCCGATGATCACGGATGCGGTGACCCAGTCGAACGTCAAGGTGGTGGGAGAATCCCCCGCCATGGCCATGAGTACGCTGTACCAATCCATGGCCCATTCCACGGGTGTCCTGTTTGAAAATGCGGTTTCGGCCCAGCAGCAGCAGAACATTCTGGCGCAGGCGGCGGTCAACCAGGGCGTGATGCAGATCTACAGCCTGGATACAACCGCAGCGGCCGGTGCCAGCGAAAAGGTTGCCCAGACCGGCGTGTCTGACAACCTGACCAGCTTGCTGACGGTGCTGAATGCCTTCGGCGGCCGCTAAGCGTCCGCACCAAATACCCTAAACAGGCAGGCGTCCCGTTCCGGTTTCCGGAGCGGGACCATTGCGCGTTAGGTGCGGAAACGAAGAATTAACAACTTCAGGTAGAATATGTGCTGCGGTACAGGTCCGGGGCTAGCCCTGCAACAAGGGCCGGCCGAACGGGGCGGCGAACGTCACTGCTGCACAATGCCTATGCATTGGCCGACCTGAAGGAACACGCATGTCAGCTTCGAAAACTTCCGCCCCCGCCGCGGATGTGGATGCGCTCGTATTGGGACTGTCTCCCGCCGTCGCAACATCCGCACTTTATGCCTCCCTGGTGCATTCCATGGGGGCCTTGTTCGAAAATTCGGTAGCCGCCCAGAAGCGCCAGACACTCATGGGCGATGTCGCCCTGCTGGAAGGTATCCTGCAAAACCTCACCGCCTCTGCTATGAACCTTGCCGACGACAAGGCAATGCTCGATCCGGCCGAGGAACTCGCAGCGATCCTGAAGGCTCTCAAGACGGCTCACTGATCGTTGCAGCTTTGCGCGAAGCCCCGTTGCCGGATGGCGCGGGGCTTTCTCGCTTTTGGCATGGCTCGCCGTCCAGCATGGGTCCGAGGAAATGCGGACTTCTCATTTCTGTCGAAGTGGCGCTATAAGGCGCGCTTGACCCATTGATCATCCAGAGTGATCCCGAAAGCCAAATGTCCAAGATCCTGATCGCCGCCCTTTACAAGTTCGTTCCGCTGGAGGACCACGAGTCCATGCGCGAGCCGCTGAAGGCCTTCTGCGTCGAGCGGGATGTGCGGGGCAGCATTCTTTTGGCGAGCGAAGGCATCAACGGCACGATTGCCGGGCCGGAAGAGGGCATGCGCGAAGTTCTGGCGCACCTGCGCGCCGATCCCCGTCTTTGCGAGCTGGAACACAAGGAAGCCTGGGCAGACCGTCACGTCTTCAAGCGCATGAAGGTGCGCCTGAAGCAGGAGATCGTGCGTCTTGCCGTCGACGGCATCGATCCCAACGAGATCGTCGGCAAATACGTGAAGCCTGAGAACTGGAACGAACTTATCTCGGATCCGGAAGTGGTCGTGATCGACACCCGCAACGACTACGAATATGCCTTCGGCACATTCGAGCGGGCGCTCAATCCGGAAACTCAGTCGTTCCGCGAGTTTCCGGATTGGGTTCGCAAGGCGGTGGAGCTTGAGAACAAGCCGAAGGTAGCGATGTTCTGTACCGGGGGTATCCGCTGCGAGAAGGCGACCGGCCTGATGCTTCAGGAAGGCTTCGAGGAGGTCTATCACCTCGAGGGCGGCATTCTGAACTACCTGGAAAAGGTGCCGGAGGAAGAAAGCCTCTGGAAGGGCGAGTGCTTTGTTTTTGACGACCGCGTCTCGGTTGACCACAAGCTGCAGCCGCGTTGGGGCGAATGGGTGCCTGAAGAAGCCCGGCATGTCATCAACGACGATACCGACTACGACCGGTAGCCGGCTCGCGGCCTGCAACTTAAATCTTTAACAAATCGTTAAAATTCCCTAAGCTCGTCCGCGGTCGAAGATTTGCGGCCGGGATGACGGGGGATGTGCAATGTTTCGAACTGTCTTGTCCGGATGCGTCGGTGCGGTCGTCGCCGGCAGCGTGGTGATATCTGCAGCGACACCCGCAATCGCCGGGGGAAGGGCACTGGCCTGCTATGAGCAGGCGGTCATTCCCGCGACCTACCAGACGGTTCAGCAACAGGTTCTCGTCCGCGCGGCAACGACGCGGGTTGTCGAGACACCGGCCGTCTACGCTTTTCAGAACCGCCGTGTGGTCGTTCAGCCGGAGCGGGTCAGCTATCGGCAGATCGCTCCGGTCTACCAGACCCGCAGCCGCCAGGTTCAGGTGCGGCCTGCCTCGGTCGGCTGGGAATACCAGATCCGGAAGGGCCGCAAGATCCTGTGCAAGGTGCAGCATCCGGCCGTCTATCAGACCGTCCACGAGAAGGTTCTCGTCAAGCCTGGAGGTCGTGTTGCGGTGACGCAACCCGCGATCTACGGCACGGTGCAGGAGCGGGTGATGGTACGCCCCGCCAGTCGCCAGAAAGTGCATGTTCCTGCCGTCTACCAGACCGTCACGCGTCAGGTGAAGGTGAGCGACGCACGCGTCATCTGGCAACCGGTCAAGGTGCGCGGCTGCCGATAGAGCGATCTTCGGCTCAGCCGATCCGGAAACGGAAGGTCGGCAGACCTTTTGTGCCGTGACCTTCGACCAGGAACAGGGAGCCGGAAAGGCTTTCCGGTCCTTCATCTCCGGCTTGCAGGCTGGTTACGACCAGCTGATCGAGGTCGGGCCCGCAAAAGCAGGGCATGGTCGGCTTCGGTGCCGGGATCTCGATGGCGTGTGTGATGCTTCCGTCCGGGGCAAAGCAATTCAGGACACCTGCGGAGACGCCCGCACTCCAGTAATTGCCGTCTGCATCAACCGTCGCGCCGTCAGGACGTCCGGTTTCGTTGGTCTGCTGGGCGAAGAGCATCTTCGCGCCGAGTGCTCCTGTTCCTGGATCGAAGTTATAGGCCTCGATCCAGCCGGGACTTGAATCCGAGTGGTACATCCAGAGCCCGTCAGGCGACCAGGCAAGGCCGTTGGAGACCTGCAACTCGTTGCGGATCTTGTCGACCTGGCCCGAAGGATCGACCCGGTACAGCCCTGCGATCGGCTCGCGGGGGGACGAGGTGTCCATCGTTCCGACCCAGAACGCACCGTCCGGTCCGACCTTGCCGTCGTTCAACCGGGTCTGCGGCAGGTCCGTCTCAACTTCGGCAAATGGTTCGCTGGTGCCGGTGGCCGGATCGAACAGGACAATCCTGTCCCAGACACAGACGATCAGGCGGCCGTCTTCGCACAGGCCGAACGAGCCAACTTCGTTGTCGAAGGCGTAGCTTGTGATCTCGCGGGTTTCCCAGTCCATCGCCTGGATGCTGCAGCCCTTGATGTCTGTCCAGTAAAGGCGTCCGGTCCGCTCGTCCCAGGTCGGGCATTCGGCCAGTTTGTAGGTGGTTTCGAGAAGGCGGGAAATCTGGAAGGACACCTGTGACTCCGGTGCGAATTCATCAAAAGTGGCGCGACTATAACTTGCATGCGCGGCGGCGTCGACACGCTTGCGTGGCCTTGGGACTTCAGCCCGCACAAGAGGATCAGCCTTCCTTCATCGGGAAGGCGGTCTTGCGGACGATGGGCCTGATGGCAAAGGACGATTTCATCCGCAATACTCCCGGCAGTCGCGCGAGCTGCTCGCGGTGGATGCGTTCGAAATCATTCGGGTCGGCCGCAGTGACGCGCAGCAGATAGTCCGCGTCACCGGCCATCAGGAAGCATTCCATGATCTCGCTGGAGCGGGCGACGGCCCGTTCGAAATTTTCCAGCACTTCATTGGATTGTCCAACCAGGGATATCTCCACGAAGACGTCCATGCGGCGACCCAACTTGCGCTGGTCGAGAAGCGCTACATATTTGTCTATGACGCCGGATTCTTCCAGGGCGCGCATGCGGCGAAGGCATGCCGAAGGCGACAGGCCAACCTTTTCTGCAAGATCGGCATTGGCAATGCGGCCATCAGCCTGAAGCACGTTAAGAATCTTGCGGTCGATACGATCGAGTTTCAAACCGGTCTCCGTTGAAGAATATTCGAACGATTTAACTCTTTGCGCAATATACTTGCAAGTTTTCCTCTTCGAACGCGCAACACGCAAGCAAATTCGAGCCGTTCGGAGCTACCATTTGCCAATAACAAATGCCTGTCCAGCGAGGGAAAATCATGCGTATCGGTGTTCCGAAGGAAATCAAGAATCACGAATATCGGGTCGGTCTGACGCCGGACAGCGTTCGCGAAATGATCGCTCATGGCCACGACGTATGGGTCGAAACCAAAGCCGGCGCGGGTATTGGCGCTGATGATGCTGCCTATGAAGCTGCCGGCGCGTCGATCCTCCCGACCGCGGCCGAAGTCTTCGACGTCGCCCAGATGATCGTGAAGGTGAAGGAGCCGCAGGCCGTCGAGCGTGCGATGCTGCGCCCGGATCATATCCTCTTCACCTATCTGCATCTTGCGCCCGATGCAGCGCAAACCGCCGATCTGGTGAAATCCGGCGCCACCTGCATCGCCTATGAAACCGTTCTCGGAAAGTCGGGTGGATTGCCGCTTCTCGCGCCAATGTCCCAGGTTGCAGGCCGCCTTTCCGTCATTGCAGGCGCAAAGGCGCTGGAAAAGGAAGCCGGCGGCTCTGGCGTCCTGATCGGCGGCGTCCCTGGCGTTGCTCCGGGCAAAGTCGTCGTCATTGGCGGTGGCGTTGTCGGCAGCCACGCGATCACCATGGCGCTGGGCCTTGGTGCCGATGTCACCGTCCTCGACCGGAACGTCGAGGTCCTTGCGGAGTTGTCGCAGACTTTCGGCTCGTCCCTGCGAACCGTCTATTCCACGAAGGCTGCGCTTGAGCAGTATGTGCTGGAAGCCGATATCGTTGTCGGTGCGGTGCTTGTTGCCGGTGCAGCGGCTCCGAAACTGGTCACCGCCGACATGGTCAAGCGGATGAAGCCGGGATCGGTTCTCGTCGATGTTGCCATCGACCAGGGGGGCTGTTTCGAAACCTCCAAGGCGACGACGCATTCTGACCCGACCTATATCATCGACGGTGTCGTCCACTACTGCGTGGCCAACATGCCGGGAGCAGTGCCGCGCACGTCGACCTATGCCTTGAACAACGCGACGCTGCCGTTCGCTCTGGCGCTCGCCGACAAGGGAGCCGAGAAGGCGCTTCTGGAAGATCCGCTGTTCCTGCCGGGCCTTAATGTCCACAAAGGTCAGGTGACCTGCCAGGCCGTGGCTGACGCCCTCGGATACACCTATGTGGATCCGGCAGCGGCACTGAAGTCGGCCGCCTCCAAGGCTGCCTGAGGAGGTCTCACATCCTCGAATGCAACAAAAAAGAGCGAGGCCATCGGTCTCGCTCTTGTCTTTTCGGGTGAGTCCATGGCCCACGCCTTTGCAGGTGGCTCAGGATCTCAGGGGCAGCGAACCTTGTAAGGCGTGCCGGTCTGGTCCCGGGCGATGCAGTTTCGCGGGGTCGTCACGATCCCGATCAGGCCGCCCGCGACACCGCCGAGGGCAGCTCCTGCCAGAGCCGAGCCGGCCGTCGAACCGGCAACGCCGCCAAGCACAGCACCGGTCGCCGCTCCGAGGCCGCCGCCGATAAGCATGCGGTCCCGCTGACTGTCGGTGTTTGTTACGCAGCCGGACAAGCCGATGGCCAGCACCGCTGCTATCCAGGTGATCTTCATCCAGTGGTCTCCCGTGGAAGGGTCCGAATCACCAAGATTCTACAGCGGAACCGGCCATTTGTCGGTCCTGTCGATTTTACGGGCAGGCCACCGCGTAAGGACGTCCGTACTGATCATAGGCCGTGCAGTTCTTGGGTGTGGTCGCAGAGCCGATGATTGCGCCGCCAGCAGCACCAATCGCGGCACCTGCCAGTGCGGGGCCAACACCATTACCTGCGGCAGCGCCGATGACGGCACCGGTTGCCGCACCGAGGCCGCCACCGACGAGAGCACGGTCACGTTGACTGTCCGATTGGCAGGCTGCGAGCAGAAGCGCGGACGCAGCAATGACAAGGAACTTCTTCATTCAGGTTTCTCCATCACGTCCGGTCGTCGTGACCGGTGATTGATGCTTACGGGCAAGCTACGCGGTACGGGCGGCCATACCGGTCGTAGGCCACACAGTTCTTCGGTGTCGTGGCAGACCCGACGATTGCACCACCGGCGCCGCCAATGATGGCACCAGCGATCGCGCTGCCCGCGTCGCCGCCAGCCGCTGCCCCAATTGCTGCGCCTGTTGCCGCGCCGAGACCGCCGCCTACGAGCGCACGATCGCGCTGGCTGTCCGACTGGCAGGCGGCCAGCAGAAGTGCTGAGGCCGCAACGACAAGTAGCTTTTTCATTGCATAGTCTCCCGAGTGAAATCTCTCTCAATAAAAACTTTCAAACCGCCAGCAGCTCCATGAGCTATGTCATCTCTCACGGAATAATTCCCTGCTACCGACGAAAGGTAAAGCGGTTCCCAATGCGGGGCAACACGGCGTTCTATGCCTTAACGCTCGGAGACAGCCTTGGTTGCTCAACTTTCCGACGATTGTGGCAAATGTGTTGCAAACGCTTGGGCAGTTTCAAGAATTGTTCGAAGTGAGGGGCTTATGCACGGCATTGGAGCAGAAAAGGCCAGCGGCTGGATGACACGGTTCCGGTGGGCGATCGCAGAGCGCATGGTGTCCGCGGAAAACCGGCGTGCCCGGGAGCGGCTGCGAAAGATCCCGGACTTGTGGCGGGAAATCAACGATTACCGGGAGCAGAGCGAGGTTACCGGAGCCTCCTGGTCCGACTACTGGCAACTCTACTCGGCAGTGCGGAAATATCACCCGCGGGAGGTGCTTGAGTTCGGCCCCGGAATCTCGACGCTGGTCCTGGCCTACGCCTTGAAGGAAAACGAGCGAGATGGCCATGGTGCGGGGCGGCTGACCAGCATGGAAGACGTGCCGGAATGGCGCGATGATGTGCTCAAATTGCTGCCGGCTCACTATCAGGACTGTGTGGAGATCGTTTTCAGCCCGAAAGTCGACGGCTATTACAGGATGTTCCGGGGCGTGCAATACGAGCGCATTCCCGACCGGCCTTACGACTTCATCTTCTCAGACGGTCCGGAGCGGCATTCCAACGTCAATGGTGACAAGCTGTTCGATCTGGATCTTATTCATGTGGTCCGCCGCTCCGAACGGCCGGTGCGGGCGCTGGTGGATAACCACTACCTGACGTTCTACGTCTTCCAGAAGGTTTTCGGTACCGAACTGGCGCGCTACAGCGTGCGGCACAGGCTGATGTTCATCGGACCGGTCTGCCGCTCCGATGCCAGGTACCTCCGGAAGGAGAATTTCCATGCCGATATCCGTATCTTCGGAACTACCGAGCTGAAGCTGCGCATGGCGCGCAGCTCCATCTGAGGATCAAGTGGTACCGGATCAGCTTGTGAGCGCCTTGAGCAGACCTTGTGTGGAGCTGTCCTTGGCGTCGGCACTGGCCTCTCCTTTTACCATTGGCAGGAGAGCGGTGGCGAGTTCCTTGCCAAGCTCGACCCCCCACTGGTCGAAGGAGTTGATGCCCCATATCACGCCTTCGACGAAGACCCGGTGTTCATAAAGGGCGATCAGGCGGCCGAGGGAATAGGGGGTAAGCTGGTCGTATGCGATCGTTACCGACGGACGATTGCCCGGGAACACCTTGTGCGGTGCCAGACGGTCGACATCTTCATCGCTCATGCCCGATGACTTCAGAAGGTCCTTTGCTTCCTCCAGCGTGCGCCCCAGCATCAGGGCCTCGGACTGGGCAAGGCAATTGGCGACCAGCATCTCGTGATGATGGGCCAGATCTTCCTCGTGGCCTTTCGCGGCGACAATGAACTCGCACGGGATGACCGTCGTCCCCTGATGAAGAAGCTGGTAGAAGGCATGCTGGCCGTTGGTGCCGGGCTCGCCCCAGACCAGCGGGCCGGTTTCGACGTCGACCGGTGAACCGTCAAGTTTCACGCGCTTGCCGTTGGATTCCATGTCCAGCTGCTGCAGATAGGCAGGCAGGCGTGCGAGGCGCTGGTCATAGGGAAGGACTGCCCGTGCGCTGTACCCCAGAACATCGCGGTTCCAGACGCCTATGAGCCCCATCAGGACGGGAAGGTTGTCGGAGACGGGCGCTTCGGCAAAATGCCTGTCCATTGCGTGGGCACCATCGAGGAAGTCGTTGAAGGCGTCCGCACCGATGGCGATCATCAGCGGCAGGCCGATGGCCGACCATACGGAATAGCGGCCACCGACCCAGTCCCAGAAGCCGAAGACGCGCGTTTCATCGATGCCGAAGGCAGCAACCTTGTCGAGTGCCGTGGATACGGCGGCAAAGTGATCGCCGACGGCGTCTTCGCCGAGAGCTTCGGCGATCCATTTGCGCGCCGTCTGCGCGTTGGTCATCGTCTCGATGGTGGTGAAGGTCTTGGAGGCGACGATCACCAGGGTCGTCGCAGGATCAAGCTGCTCAAGGGTGTCGGCGATATGGGCACCGTCGACGTTGGAGACATAGTGAAGGGCCGGTCCGTCATGATAGGGAGTCAGAGCCAGTGTGGTCATTGCCGGACCCAGGTCCGAGCCGCCAATGCCGATGTTGACCACATCGGTGAAGGCCTGACCGTCGGCAGAGGCAATATCCCCGGAGCGAATGCCATCGGCGAAGTCTGCCATCGCATCCAGTACGGCATTGACGTCGGGCATCACATCTTTGCCTTCGACCATGACGGGCTCGCCCGACCGGTTGCGCAGGGCTGTGTGCAGAACGGCGCGCTGTTCGGTTTCGTTGATCTTCTCTCCGGCGAACATGGCATCGCGGTGCGCGGTGACGCCGGCGGCTTCTGCCAGTTCCGTTAGCAGGTCGAGTGCGGTGTCATCGATCTGGCTTTTGGAAAAATCGATCAGAAGATCATCGCACTTGCGTGAAAATCTGGAAAACCGCTCCGCATCCCCGGCAAAAAGCTTGCGCAGCGGGCGATCCTGAAAGGTTTCCGCATGAGCGGAGAGCTTGGCAAAGACGTCGGACAAAGCCATCGAAAGGCTCCCTTTTAAATCGATTTAAATCACCGTGTGGAGCAAATTGAACGCGCTGGCAAGGGCATAACACAGCCTTGCCACCCTGATATAGTCCTGCGGCAGCTGGTTCTGGATATGGGGTCGGAAATTGTTCAGTAAATCAAGGGGAGGCGATCCCGGACCTGATGCCGGGAGCGGGGAGTGCGGCAGGCCGGATGGGCCGACCTGCCGGAAAATTCATGAAACCGGATCAGTTGATCGGCGAGAGTAATTCCGGAGAAGTGACCAACTGGCGTACGCCATGGGAGTGGTCCTCACCAAAGACATTGCCCATCGCAGCCCAGACGTTCAGCGAGTTGATGTCGAGTTTTGCGCATTGCGGGCGAACCGACCAGGTCACCTGCAACGGCGAGCAGGTCTGTTCGGTATACTTCGGTCCCGTCGTGGAGCCGCCGAAGACCACGGGTGTCCCCGTTCCGGTCGGCAGGGCCTTGGCCTGATGCAGACCGCCGACCATGTTGCCCTGATAGGCGAAATCCATGAAGTTGAGCGCAGTGGGATCGTTCACGACGAGAAAGACTTGCGTTTCGACACGCAGCTGCGGATTGGCGCAAGCATCGCTCAGGCAGGAGCCGAGGCCCTTTCCGGGCTCGATCTCGCATGAGGTGTGGACCCAGTGCACCTCAATCGTGTCGCCCGGTTTCACGCCGTGGTAGGCGCCGGCTCCGATGCCAGGATCGGACAGTTCCGCAGCGGTGAGGGTTCCGGTCTCGTTACACTTGAAGCCGCCATGCTCTCCGGTGCCCGCAGATACGGAAAAGCCAGGCCCCTTGTGTTCGGCATTGGTATGCGTGTGGATGTTGCAGAGATTGAGCTTGGAGGCGTCGGGTGCCATGGTGAAGAGGCGCTTGTTGGTGCCAAGTCCGCTTGAGATGTCTCTCGGGGTTTGCGGGCCGAAGCCTTTACAGACTTCTTCAGCCGTACCTGCTGAAAGGGAAAGCAGGAGTGACGCAATGGCGCCGCATGCCGATAGTGTGATCGATTTCATGTTTCCGAAACCCCTCTGGTGGCGGTTGGAAGTGCCGCATTCTGAAGATGCGGCCGGATTTTTGCCCCAACGTCAGCTTGTGTCCAGACCAGGTGTATCGGAATGCGTGATTTCAGGAGTGCGAAGAGCCATTGCAGAGGGGGGTGGCTCGTAAAAACTACATATATCTCAATTGGTTTCCCAGTTCTTAAGCTACAAATCCCGGTAAAATGAGCGAATTTTTAAGCGACTGGAAACGGATTCATGGCAGGACTTACCGTGAGGTCAGGACGCGGAGTAATTGATGAACCACTGTCTGATACATCTGCATGGGCAAGAGGACGCCAAAGCGGATGTCCTTGTCGTCGATTTCGATACCCTGTCCTGTATCAAGGCAGTCGCCTCCAATGTCAGCGAGTGGGGGTGCAGCCTTACGACCGAGGAAGCAGCTGGTCTTCGGAAGAACATTGGCATCCGCATTGATGAGAATTCCCGTCTGAGCCGTGCCACCATCACCGGCGTCAGGGGTGATGTTGTGTCCGTCATTTTCCCCAAGCAGGAAGAGCAGGTTCACGACAAGCGGCGCGAACGCCGGAACCAGGTCGATATTCCCGTCAAGATTTCAGATCGGGAAGGCGTAACCGAGTTGACCGTGGTGATCGTTGACGCCGGCAAGAACGGTTGCCGGGTCAAGGGCAAGGGGTTGAAGACCTTGCCCGAGGAAGTCGTGCTGCACCTGAAGAACTTCGAACGTCCCGTGCTTGGCGAGTTCGCCTGGCGCAATGACGCTGCCGCAGGCATCCGGTTGATCTGGGACGTCCCGGAAACAATCGGGTGATGTGGCTTTTCTCAGCGTAACAGTTGGCACTTCCTAACGGCCCAGGCGTGCCGCGGCTTTGGCGCGCTCTTCGATACCGCCCCAGTCTTCTGCATCGATTGCCTTTGCATCTGCGATCCACGAGCCGCCAACGCACAAAACGTTTGGAAGGGCCAAGTAGGTTGGCGCCTTTTCAAGGCTGACACCGCCGGTCGGACAGAATTTTGCGGCGGCCAGTGGAGACGACAGTGACTTCAGGTAGGATGCGCCGCCAGCCTGTTCGGCCGGGAAGAATTTCAAGCGCTCGTAACCCCGCTCAAGCAGGGCCATGACTTCCGATGCGGTGGCCGCGCCTGGAAGCAGCGGCACGTCGCTTTGCTCTGCCACATCCAGAAGCTTGTCGGTTGCGCCAGGGGAGACAATGAACTGGCTGCCTGCAGCAACGGCGGCTTCATACTGTGCCTGATCCAGAACCGTACCGGCCCCCGGGATCGCGCCTTCGACGTTTTCTGCTACCAGCCTGATGGCTTCCAAGGCGCGGGGTGTCCGAAGGGTGATTTCGATGGAGGGCAGGCCGCCGCGGACCAGGGCTTCGGCCATTGGAACAGCTTTTGCCGGATCCTCGATCACCAGCACCGGGATCACCGGAGCTGCGGTCATGACTTTTTCGATCTTGGCAATGTTCTGCGGCATCTGCGTTCCCCGATTGCCGGCGCATCACCGGCTGGTTCGTCTATTGTTTCAGTCAGGCCTGTCGTCAGGCTCCAAAGACATGGGCGCCGGTATCGGCACTGCCGACATTGGCGCGGAAGGCGGCGAAAAGATCCCGGCCGACACCGGCTTCATGATCGGAAAGATCCTGTG
This sequence comes from Roseibium sp., assembly GCF_048261595.1. GTDB lineage: Bacteria > Pseudomonadota > Alphaproteobacteria > Rhizobiales > Stappiaceae > Roseibium. The sequence goes on along the minus strand of NZ_JBLXFW010000002.1, from coordinate 72,971 downwards.
TTGCAAGGGGTCTTGCATTGAATTCGGCCTGGTCGACCAGGACGGTCAGTTCGCCGGTGACCGCGTCCAGGCGGATCATGTCGCCGTCGCGGATCTTTGCAATCGCGCCGCCATGGGCAGCCTCGGGCGTGACGTGGATCGCAGCGGGCACCTTGCCTGATGCGCCGGACATGCGCCCGTCGGTTATGAGCAGAACCTTGTGGCCGCGATCCTGGAGGATGCCAAGGGCTGGCGTCAGCTTGTGAAGTTCGGGCATGCCGCAGGCCTTGGGGCCCATGAAGCGGACGACGGCGGCGATGTCGCCGTTGAACTCCTTGCGTGAAAAGGCTGCCAGGAAGTCTTCCTGTGTATGGAAGACGCGTGCCGGAGCCTCGACTACATGACGTTCCTTCGCGACCGCGGAGATCTTGATGACCGCCTTGCCGAGATTGCCAGTCAGAACCTTCAAGCCGCCGTTCGGCGAAAACGCCTTGGCGAAGGGAGCAAGAACGTTTTCGTCGCCTGATTTTTCCGGCGCGGCGTCCCGGACGACGTTACCGGTTTCATCGAGCCTTGCCTCGACCGTGTAGCCGGAGAGATCCGTGCCATAGACCGTCTTCACGTCCTGGTGCAAATATCCTTCACCGAGCAACTCGCGGATCAGGAAGCCGAGGCCTCCGGCCGCCTGGAAGTGGTTCACGTCAGCCTTTCCGTTCGGATAAACGCGGGCAAGGAGAGGCACCACATCGGACAACTCGGAGATATCGTCCCAGGTAAGCTTGATACCGGCGGCATTTGCCATGGCGACTAGATGCATGGTGTGATTGGTTGAGCCGCCGGTCGCATGCAGTCCGACGACGCCATTGACGATGGCCTTCTCGTCAATGATCTCACCCGCCGGCGTGTATTCATTGCCAAGAGCAGTGATGGCCAGGGCGCGCTTGGCAGCCTCGCGGGTCAGAGCATCGCGCAATGGCGTGCCGGGATTGACGAAGGAGGCGCCGGGCATGTGCAGGCCCATGATCTCCATCAGCATCTGGTTGGAGTTCGCCGTGCCATAGAATGTGCAGGTGCCGGGGCCGTGGTACGATTTCGATTCCGATTCCAGCAGTTCGGCACGTCCGACCTTGCCTTCGGCATAGAGCTGGCGGGTCTTGGCCTTCTCGTCGTTGGAAATGCCGGTGGTCATCGGTCCGGCCGGAATGAAGATGGCCGGCAGGTGGCCGAAGGACAGGGCCGAGATTAAAAGGCCCGGGACAATCTTGTCGCAAATGCCGAGAAAGACTGCTGCGTCGAACATCTGGTGGGAGAGACCGACAGCAGCGGACATTGCGATGATGTCCCGGGAGAAGAGCGAGAGCTCCATGCCTTCCTGACCTTGTGTGACACCGTCACACATTGCGGGAACGCCACCTGCGACCTGGGCCACTGCGCCGACTTCATGGGCAGCCTGACGGATCAGGTTCGGGTAGGTCTCATAAGGCTGGTGGGCCGAGAGCATGTCATTGTAGGCGGTGATGATGCCAAGGTTCGGGACCACGTCGCCTGAGAGAGCGGCCTTGTCGTTCGGCGTGCAGGCCGCGAAACCGTGGGCGAGGTTGCCACAGGCAAGACGCGAGCGCTGCGGTCCCTTGTCCGCAGCCTTGCGAATGCGCTCAAGGTAACTGGAACGGCTGTCATGACTGCGCCTGGCGATACGTTCGGTCACCTCACCGATACGTGCTTGGATGGTCATGTCCTCGATGTCCTCTCTGGCTGCGTCTTGCAGGCTGGACTTGAAGCCGAAGCATCATGGCTGCGGCTGATTTAATCGATTTAAATTCGCATTGCAACATGACCGGCATGTGGCATGTTCGGACGATTGGCGGTCATTCGCTGTCCCGCGTCTTGCGGTGCCCGCCGCGCGTTGCGCTGCGGGCCATGCGCATCAAAGTCCGTCTTCTGCCCAGGTGCGGCCGTCGCGTTCGACCAGGGCGATGGAGGCCGAGGGGCCCCAGGTGCCGGCGGTGTAACCACGCGGGGCTTCCTTGGAGTTGGCCCATGCTTCCAGGATCGGGTCGATCCAGGCCCAGGCGGCATCGACTTCGTCGCGGCGCATGAAGAGGGTCTGGTTGCCGCGGATAACGTCCATGATCAGGCGCTCGTAGGCGTCCGGATTGCGTACCTTGAAAGCCTCTGCAAAGCTCATGTCGAGCGGAACCTGACGCAGGCGCATTCCACCCGGCCCAGGGTCCTTGATCATGACCTTCATCTGCACGCCCTCATCGGGCTGCAGGCGAATGATCAGGCGATTGGCGGAGATGGTGCCGGCCTCCTCGTCGAAGATCGAGTGAGGGATCGGCCGGAACTGCACGACGATTTCGGATACACGCTGTGCGAGGCGTTTGCCGGTGCGCAGGTAAAACGGCACGCCCGCCCACCGCCAGTTGGCGATCTCGGCCTTCAGGGCAACAAAGGTTTCGGTGGTGCTGTCATCGCGCCCGAGCTCTTCAAGATATCCGGGTACGGCACCGCCGGCGGAGGCTCCGGCCCGGTACTGTCCGCGCACGGTCAGCTTGTCGACGTCGCCTTCGTGGATCGGCGCAAGAGCCTTCAAGACCTTCAGCTTCTCGTCGCGGACACTGTCAGCGTCCATGGACTCCGGCGGCTCCATGGCGACAAGGCAGAGCAATTGCAGGATATGGTTCTGGACCATGTCGCGCAGTGCGCCCGCCGTGTCGTAGTAGCCGGCACGCCCTCCCGTCCCGAGGGACTCCGCGACCGTGATCTGGACGTGGTCGATATGAGCGGCATTCCAGAGTGGTTCGAACAGGGCGTTGGCAAAGCGCAGAGCCATGAGGTTCTGCACCGTTTCCTTGCCGAGGTAATGGTCGATACGGAAGATCTGGTCTTCGTCGAAGACGGCACCCACCGTGTCGTTGAGCGCCTTGGCAGACTTGCCATCCTTGCCGATCGGCTTTTCAATCACGACGCGGGTCTTTTCGGTGACGAGGCCGTTGGCGCCAATGCTCTCGCAGATGGTTCCGAAAAGATCCGGCCCTACCGCGAGGTAGAAAGCGCGCACCACTTCGGGGCGCTCGTCGAGCAACTCCTTGAGCCCATCCCAGCCGTCGCCCGAACCGATATCTATGGCAACGTAGCGCAGACGGGAGAGGAAGCGGTTGATGCGGGCTTCCTCGAGTTCACCGACATGTTCGCCGAGTGCTTCCCGGGCCCAATCCCGGTATTCCTCGTCGGTGTAGGCGCGGCGCGATGAACAGATGATGCGTGCATCTTCAGGTAGCTGGCCATCGCAGCAACGGTGATACAGCGCCGGGATCAGCTTGCGGTGCGCCAGATCGCCGGATGCTCCGAAGACGACGAGGTCAAAGTCAGCGACTTCAATGACACGGACAGCCATATGTTCGGTCCTCACTTGGGATGGTTCTCCGGGGCTTTTAAATCGGTTTAATTCGGATGTCAGCAGGTGAAGAGCGGAATTTCAGTCGGAGACATCATTTTTTTGGTCTCCAAATTAAATTTCTCGGCATCTGCAAACCGGCATGCGTTGTGCGCCCCTGATGTTAAAACCTGTTCGCTTCGTCAAGCTCTTCGCGTGCCTGAGAAGCGTCTGACCGGCCCATTCAACGGATCTTTTTGCAACGGGAAGGTCAGTCGGCGGATTGAAATGCGACCGCTCTTCCCGCGGCCGCCCCAGACGAGCCGCCAGTCAGAATTGAAACTCGCGGGGAAAAATTGAAGAACATGGGGAGGCTCGCAGCCCCGATGGCGCCGGCGTTCTTGCCGAAGCTGCCGAACCTGACTTCGGGGGCATTGCGTGCCTCTGGCGCAGCAGCAGCGAGCGACTGGCCAAGTTCCCGGGTTATGTGATCTGCGAAGCTGCCTTCCAGGTCGCCATCAATGATGACCAGAGGAATGTCGAGAAGGGCGACTGCGGAGCCGAGACTGGGTGTGAGTGCATCCACGCAATCGGCCAGCCACTCGTGGAAACGCGGATCGTCGTTGTCGACAGCTGCCTGGAGATCCGGACGGTTGAGACCCGGAAAGCCTTCCGGTTCGAGATGCCGGGCCAGCGAAATCAGGGAGGCGCGGGTCAACAGGATATCGTTTGATCTACGCGGTAGCGGTGCCGTCGAAAGCTTGCTTGGTGCGACAGGGATCATCGCCACGTCGCCCGCGTTGCCGGATACCCCGCGCACCACATCGCCTTTCATGCAGAGACCGCCGCCAATCGCGGGGCCAATGAACATGTAGAGAAAATCATCGTTCTGCCGACCTTGGCCATAGAACAGCTCTGCGACGGTTGCAGCCGTGCCGTCGTTCTCGTGGAATACCGGTAGATCCATCCCATCCTCAAGCGCAGCTGCCATGTCGAACGTGTCCCAAAGCCGAAAATTTGCCTCAGGCAATCCGAGTTCATGCAGCCAGGCGCCGAGATTGAATGGCTGGGCCAGTCCAATTCCGGTCAGGCGAGCCTGTTCCTCGCGTGAAAGAAGACCTTTCAGATTTTCCAGGTCGCGACGGATGATCTCCAGCGCTTTCTGCGGGGCAGGGAGCACCATCTCATGGCTGGCTCTGCCGATCACACGTCCTTCGAAGTCGACGAGGACGGTCTCTAGGTTCGTCCGGTCGACGCGAACGCCGAAGCCGAAGGCACCGCGCGGAGCGAGCTTGAGTATTGTGGCCGGTTGACCGCGACCGCCGCCATGATGCTTGCCGAGATCCTCGATCAGGCCATCTTCGCTCAAAGACTGGATGATTGCGCCGATGGCGGCGTTTGTCAGCTTGGTTGCCCGGGCGAGATCCGCCTTGGAGGCTTGTTGCTCACGTCGCAGTATCTGCAGAACGATCCGCTCGTTGTAGCGGCGAAGCTGGGCGGAGTTCGACCCTCGTGCAGAGCGACGTGAATTCGGCAATGACTGACTCCGGAGATGGTCAGCCTTCCGCAAGGGAGGGATGCGGAAGGCTGTAAGTCCATGCGATGGGGCCGCACAGTTTTTATTTATTAATTTTGATTGATTTAATTAATAGCGATACGCGGCAATTTTGTCAATCAAAATTTGCAAGAAAGCCGGAAAACTGCGGGCTATTGAGTGCTATCTTGTTGTTTGTACTGATTAGTTCAATGCAATAAAAAAACAACCCTTCGGAGAATTTTTCCGTTTCCTAAACTCGAAATCGGAATTTTGCTCCAGTCAAAAAGTTAACTCAGGGGCGATCCGTGACCCTCGAATCGCCTCCTTGAAGCTTTGTGGAGGGGGAGCAGTCTGGTTTTGCAAGCCGTGCGTTGGGCGGGCTATGCTTTGCGGCGCACCCAGGTACCGCCGCGATGTCCGCGGTCATGTTCAGAAAGGCCGATACCGATGAAGTCCACGCCCACCGATGCCGCCTTTCTTGCCCGGGCCATTGCGGCCGGCGCCGGTGAAGCTGAGGCCGATCTCGTTGTTCGCAACGTGCGGGTCTTCAGCGTGATCGATGGATCCATGATCGAAAGCGATATCGCGATCGTCGGCGAACGGATTGTCGGGATCACCGGCGACTACGCGGGCCGACGCGAGATCGATGGGGGCGGGCGGGTTGCAGTTCCCGGCTTCATAGACACGCACCTGCATGTTGAATCCTCGCTCGTTACGCCATTCGAGTTTGATCGCTGTGTGCTGCCTCACGGTGTCACGACCGCAATCTGCGACCCGCACGAGATCGCCAATGTCCTTGGCGCAGAGGGGATCCGGTATTTCCTGGAGAGCTCCCTGGAGACGGTTATGGACCTCAGGGTCAACCTGTCTTCCTGCGTGCCTGCAACGTCGTTCGAGACCTCCGGGGCTTGTCTGGAAATCGAGGATCTTCTGCCGCTCCGGGAACATGAGAAGGTCATCGGGCTTGCAGAGTTCATGAATTTTCCGGGCGTTCTGGCGCGGGACCCGAAGGTCCTGGCCAAGCTTGAAGCCTTCCAGGGGGGGCATATCGACGGACATGCTCCCTTGTTGAGCGGCATGGCACTCAACGGCTATCTGGCCGCCGGCATTCGTACCGACCATGAGGCAACGACTGCGGAAGAGGCTCTTGAGAAACTCGCCAAGGGTATGAACATCCTCATCCGCGAAGGCTCCGTTTCGAAGGATCTGGACGCCCTTGCGCCCATCCTGCAGCCGGATGTGTCGGCCTTCGTTGCCCTTTGCACAGACGACCGAAATCCTTTGGACATTGCCGAGGAAGGGCATATTGACAGCATGATCCGGCGCCTGATCGCAAAGGGCATACGTCCGCTCGATGCCTATCGGGCGGCCAGCTGGTCGGGTGCGAACGCTTTTGGCCTGAAGGATCGCGGTCACATCGCGCCTGGCTGGCGCGCCGATATCGTTCTTCTTGACGATTTCGAGGACTGCCAGGTGGCGTCGGTGATCAGCGGAGGGCGCCTTGTCGAACGGTCCACCTTTGCCGCAAGGACGATTGTTGATCCCGTCGGTCTCGACAGCGTCAGGGCTTCGAAGGTGTCACCGGACGCATTTCAGGTGGGCGCTGCCAATTCGGACGTGGATGTCATCGGAGTGGTTCCGGGGCGCATCATTACCGAGCACCTGAAACGAAACCTGCCTGTCGTCGACGGCAAGGCGCAGATGGATCTGCAGCAGGACGTTCTCAAGGTGGCCGTGGTCGAGCGGCACAAGCACACCGGCAATATCGGCTGCGGCTTTGTTTCCGGCTTTGGAATGACGGAGGGTGCGATTGCCTCCTCCGTCGGTCATGACAGTCACAACATCTGCGTCGTCGGAGCCGATGAGGTGGCGATGGCCGCGGCAGTCAACCGGGTCATCGATATGAAGGGCGGGTTCGCCGTTGCCAGGGGATCGGATGTCATTGCAGAGCTTCCGCTTCCCGTGGCCGGACTGATGAGCCTGGAGCCGTTCGAAACGGTCAAGGAGCAGCTCGAGGTCCTTCGTGAGGCAGCTCGAGGCCTGGGGTGCATTCTGCCCGAGCCGTTCCTCCAGGTCGCCTTTTTGCCGCTGCCTGTCATTCCCCATCTCAAGATCACGGACCTTGGCGTGTTCGACGTCAATCGGTTCCAGCTCGTGGCTCAATAGCGTGTGATGAGCGGGAAAACGGGACGTTTCGTCCACAGATCGTTAGACTTTGGTGCAATTAACCCAGGGGGTGTCGTTACGTCGTGAGTTGACGTTAACGGAAGTATCTGTGCAAGACTTCCCCTTGAAAGGCCGGAAATCGGCCGCGCCGGGCAGCGGCGGAACTGCATGGAGGATTTGACCTGCGATCACGTCGCGATTTCGGGTCGAGGGAGTGCAGTCGCTTAATCCCGGTGAACAAAAACGAGCGAGTTGGAGATCGCCATGGCGACAGCGGAGGAGTGGACCGCGGCTTTCAGGCCCCGTCCGTTACACGAGTATCTCGATGAGACAGTGAAGGCGTTCGGTGACCGGCCGGCCGCGGACTTTCTCGGCAAGGTCTGGACCTATCGCGACTTCGGCGCGATGGTCGACAAGCTTGCAGCCAGCCTGCAGGCCATGGGCGTCAAACCGGGCGTTCACGTCGGCCTGTGTCTTCCAAATACGCCCTATTATACCGTCTTCTACTTCGCGATCCTGAAGATTGGCGGCACGGTCGTGAACTTCAATCCGCTTTATGTCGAGCGTGAACTGGCTTTCCAGGCGCGCGATGCGGATGTTCGGATCATGGTCACGATGGATCTCAAGCAGATCTACGACAAGGTCGAGGCCATCCGTCTGGAAAAGGTGTTGGACAAGATCATCGTCTGTCCAATGGCTCCGATCCTGCCGCAACCGAAGAAGTTCCTCTTCGGCCTCCTGAAGCGCAAGGAAATCGCCGAAATCCCGCATGACTCCGCTCATGTTCATTTCGATGAGCTGATGTCCACACCGGGGAGCGCCCTTCCGGTCGATATCGATCCGGCAAAAGCGATCGCAGTGCTGCAATACACCGGTGGAACGACGGGTGTGCCCAAGGGCGCGATGCTCACGCATGCCAACCTGTCGGCCAATATCGAGCAGATGAAATGCATCTTCTCCGGCGCAAAGGCAGGCGAGGAAAAGATGCTCTGTGTGCTGCCGTTCTTCCACGTCTTTGCGATGACCGTGGCTCAGAACCTTGCCGTGGTTCTGGGTGCCGAGATGGTCCTTCAGCCAAGATTCGAGCTGAAAATGCTACTCGACACGATCAAGCGGAAGAAGGTGACCTTGTTCCCCGGCGTCCCGACGATCTTCACCGCGATCAACAATGCGCCGATGACATCGAAATATGACCTGACCAGCATCCGGTTCTGCCTCTCCGGTGGTGCGCCTCTGCCTGTCGAAGTCAAGAGCAAGTTCGAGACGCTCACCGGCTGCATTCTTGTCGAGGGTTATGGCCTGACCGAATCTTCGCCGGTTGCAGTGGCCAACCCGCTCGACAAGACGAACCGTCCGGGATCGATTGGCCGGCCCGTGCCCGGGACCATCGCAAAGTTCCGCAATGTCGAGGATCCGGGAAAGCCTGTCGCCCAGGGTGAAAAGGGAGAAGTGTGCCTCAAGGGGCCGCAGGTCATGCTCGGTTACTGGAAGCGTCCGGACGACACCAATCAGACCATCGAGGATGGCTATCTTCATACCGGTGACGTGGGTTACCAGGACCAGGACGGCTTCATCTATCTGGTCGACCGGATCAAGGATCTGATCCTGTGTTCCGGCTACAACGTCTATCCGCGTGTCATCGAAGAAGCGATCTATCAGCATCAGGCGGTTGCCGAATGTATCGTAATCGCGGTGCCCGATACCTATCGCGGTCAGTCCCCGAAGGCCTTCGTCAAGTTGAAGGATGGCCATGAGCTCTCGGATGACGAACTCAAGACCTTCCTGAAGGACCATCTGTCCACCATCGAGATGCCGCGTGAAATCGAGTTCCGCGAAGAGCTGCCGAAAACCATGGTCGGCAAGCTGTCCAAAAAGGAACTGGTCGAGGAAGAGGCGGCCAAGCGGGCCAAGGCAGAAGCCGACGCCTGAAACCGGTGATGATACCGGCATGAGGTGTGGTCGAGGGCAATAGAACGCCTTGATCAGCTTGCCAGATACAGCGGTTCGGGGTACCGACTTGGGGTCCCGGACCGCTTTTTTGTGAGCCTGCAACATGCATGAAGACCTTCCGCGCTACCTGACAACCCGCGAGCTTGCGGATCTGATCCGGGTCAAGGAGCGCAAGGTCTACGATCTCGTCGCAACCGGCGACGTGCCGCATAGCCGGGCGACCGGCAAGCTTCTTTTTCCGCGTGATGCGGTGCTTGCCTGGATCGAGAGGGCGGGCGACGCTTACGAGGAAGACGTCGATCGTCCTCTCGTGATGCTGGGAAGTCATGATCCGCTTCTGGAATGGGCTGTCCGTGAGTCCGGTTGCGGTCTGGCATCACTGTTCGATGGCAGTCTCGACGGCATTGACCGCTTCGCGCGCCGCGAAGGTATTGCGGCCGGTATGCATGTCCCTGACAGCGAAGGTGCAAACTGGAACGTCGAAGAGGTTGCGCGGAACTTTTCCTTCAAGCCGGTGGTCTTGATCGAGTGGGCGCGGCGGCGGCGCGGCCTCATTCTTCCGGCTGGAAACCCATTGCGGGTAAACGGGCTTCTGGATCTGCCCGGCCGGCGCCTCGCAAGGCGGCAGGCCGCTGCCGGCACTCACGTGTTGCTCCTGCGCAAATTGGCCGAACTCGGGCTTGATCCTTCCACTGTCCTGGGGGAGGGCCCGGTCGTGCGCGACGAGCGCGAGGCGGCACAGGCTGTCTTCTCGGGCGAAGCAGATATGGCATTCGGTCTTGAAACCGCTGCCCGGCAGAGCAAGCTGGAGTTCGTTCCGGTTCTGGAAGAACGCTTTGATCTGCTTGTCGGACGGCGCGACTATTTCGAGCAGGCATTCCAGACGCTGTTGCGATTTGCGCGCTCGGATGCATTTGCGGACAAGGCGGCACAGCTCGGCGGCTACGATATCACCTCGCTCGGTTCGGTGCATTTCAACGGGCATTGAGAGGAGGATACCTCCTCTCTGAGTTGCAGGAAGACTTTCCACTCACGCCCGGATCAGTTGTTGTAGCCGCGCCCCTCGGCCGCGCGTGCGAGCTTTTGGCCGCGCACGGCCTCCCGGCGTACCGTATACATGGAGGCACCGATGATGATGGCGGCACCAATCACGGTTTCGATGCTTGGCCACTGGCTGAAGACGATGGCCCCGATCACGGTGGCGTAGAGAAGGCGGGTATAGTCTAGAGAAGCGATCGCCGTTGCCTCGCCTGAGCGGAACGCCTTGATATTCGACATCTGCGCTGCCCAGGACACGATCCCGACCAGCACCAGGAGGCCCCACTCCTGCAAGGTCGGCGTCTGCCAGGTGTAGATTGCCGGGCCGATCATGATCAGGCCAACGAAGGTTGCCTGATAGGTGAGGATCGTCGTCGGGCTATCCGTCTTGGTCAGGACGCGCAGGATCACCATGACCATGCCGGCACCGGCTGCGCCGAAGATCGCCATCAGGGCATAGATGTCGACGAACCCGTCTCCTTGCGGTCGCAGCATCAGCAGCACGCCGAGGAAGCCGACAATCGTTGCGCCCCAGCGATGGGGGCCGACAGTCTCGCCAAGGAAAATGATCGCGAAGATGGTGATGAAGAAGGTCTTGGAAAAGCCGAGCGCGGTGGCGTCGGCAAGCGGCAGATGAATGATCGCCGAAAATCCGCAAAGCATCGCGATTGTCGCACAGACCACGCGGGCGGCCTGAAGACCCGGGCGCTTCGTGGCAAGAGAGCTGGGCAAACCCCGGATAATCCGGGGAGCGACTATGAGCACCATCACCGATTGACGGATCAAGAGGATCTGGAACACGCTCAGGTGTTCACCGACCAGCTTGATCAGCGTTGACATGATGGTGAAAAGAAACGCAGCCTGCAGGATCCAGAGCGCGCCGATCGTGTTGGCAGGCAAAAGCGAAACGCGCCCGGAGATTTTCGCGATACTTCGGCCGAAAAGGCCGCTTGGCGGCGGGGCGGTCACCTCTTGGGTGCCCTCTGCATCAGGCAAAGGGGCCTTTTCCATGTCGTTTCCCTGGGCATTTATGCGCCGGATGCACGGACGGAGCCCTTGGGTCCGCGCTCCGGTCTCGCCGCAGGACGCGGCGGCGCAATAGTTAGTATACTAACATAACGTGTCTGGTGAATTTGGGAAGGGGGCCCGCGCTTCCGTTAGCAAGGGAACACACTGTTTACCGCAGCGTGCTTGCGGTTGCATCGGTCGGCAGGGTACGCCTTATGAAAACGAGGAGGAAGCAAGGAGGCCGGAAATGCGCAAGGTTCAGGTTCAGGGCGTACACCACATCACGCTGGTTGGGGCCGATCGCCAGACATCGATCGATTTCTGGGAGGGTATCCTTGGAATGCCCTTCGTGTTCGAGCAGCCAAATCTAGACAATGCCGACGAGAGCCACCTCTATTTCGATCCCGGCGATGGCCGCCTGATCACGATCTTCACCAATGAGACCCGGACGCCGGACGCGTCAGCCGTGCCGCAGACGCCTGGCTGCGTCCATCATCTGGCCTTGAGTGTTTCCCAGGCAACGTTCCGGCAGATTGCAGATCGGCTGGACGAGCGGGGAATTACCCATAGCGGTCCGAAGGATCGGGGCTTCATGGATTCGATCTATTTCCGCGATCCGCTCGGGTTTCTGATCGAGCTGGCTTCCTACCGCTTCGAGCCGCCGGCGGGGATTTCCCATGGCGAAGTCATGCTGGAAGCGCACAAGATCCGCGTCGCGCGTGGTGACTACAATATCCAGGAAATCCATCTTGCTGATGCCATCGAGGCTCTCACGCTTGGAAGCCGCAGGAGCCTGTCGGATGACCGGAGCCCGAAGAACCCGTACCGCTGATACCTGGAGTCATCGCGGGCTCAGAACATAGGCCTTGCCGTCTTCCAATCGGAAGAAGGCTTGCGTTGCCGGGCCGCTGCCGATGGCGCCAAGTGCGGTTTCGATCCGGTGCGGCAAAGCAACTTCCGACCGAAGCGTCCAGGTACCATTGTCATAAGACATCACCTTGAGCGTGCTGCGGCGCGCGTTCGGAACGATCAATGCATTGCGCGCAGGGCCGCCATCCAGATCGACCGGGAGTGACAGATCCATATGCCGGGACCCTATGGCATGGTTGGAAAAGCCGTGCTGGCTGGCAAGACGGACAAGCTTGCCTTGAACATAGTCGTAGAGATGAAGCGTGCCCCCAATGTGGGGTGTCTCGACATAGGCGATCTGAAGGCGTCCGTTTCCGGCAAAACCTGCTATCGCGGCGATGTTCAGCCATCGGTTCGAGCGGCCGATGAATTCGGTTGCCGCCTTTTCCGTGAGTTCGCCACTCGCCGAGAGTCCGTAAATGGTGACGGAGGCACCAAGTCTAGTTGACGACCGGATCGTGATGACTTCAACCGCTCCATCTCCGTCCAGATCGGCGAGCCTAGGCGTCCTGTCCTCGAATACCTCTGCCGCGGGTAGCTTCAGAGAAAGGATATTTCCGGCGGCTGTCTTGACCTTCAAGGTTCCGGCTTCGATGGCATCGCCGAGAATCCCGTGTCCGTATCGGTCTGTTGGATCCGTATACCAGGCCTGACGAATGTCGCCGATGTCATGGGTGGCCACCTCTCCATCGGGCAGGCCATCGGGAGTTGGCGCGGGCATCGTCGGACGTGGTGGCGGAACGATCGAAGGGGAGGCGACAGACAGCGTCCAGCCATTTGTTCCGGTTGCGCCTGCCGTGGCGGCCGATATCAGCGCAAAACCGGCAGAGACAAGAGCTGCAACGAACGAAGTTCCGAGCGATCTGGTGCGTGAAAACATGGTGTAACCGGTGCCTGCAAAATGGACGTGCACGGACCCTAAGGTGTCGGTGCGTCAGATCAATATTCAAATCATTGAAAGTAAGTCACGATTGCTTGAAGGCAGTGAAGGACCAGCCGAGATATGAGCTCTGGTCCCGCTCGATACGACCGGACTTTTTCCTTGGCGGAATATGTGAATTTAGCGGCTTTTGGATAGGTTGCTGAATTTCATGGCAAAATTGTAATTTATTCCGAGGCAGCTTTGGCGGGCGCGAATTTCTAATATCTGAAACTTCTTGAGTTTTGCGGCCGCCGGTTCGAAGCTGAAGCATTCAAACCGGGAGGGCTGATGATGTGTCAGATTTTTGCCGGACAGGACCCGGCTGACTATGAACCCGAGACGCGCAGGATGCGCCTCAATGGGCACAGCACCAGCATTCGGCTCGAGCGATCGTTCTGGAAGATTGTCGATGGCATTGCCGCAAGCGAGGGGTTGACTACGCCCGCGTTCGTTTCGCGTCTGCATTCGGAGGTTCTCGAGGGCAAGGGAGAAGCCCGAAATTTTACCTCCTTGCTCAGGTGCGCCTGCCTGATCCGGACAGAGCAGATAGCAACGGCACAACACTGATGAAAGTTGATGTGTAGTAAATTTATACTACCATCAGTGCTTTTTGAAGTGACAATATTTTGAGTGTGACCGCATCAGTGGTCATATGGGAGGAAGTTAAAATAACCACTTATTCGATATGAATTCGTGGGCTGGCTTATATTTGCTGATTGAGTGTGAAACGCCTTCAATCGGCTTTTTGGGTCTGTAAAAATCATAATCATCCTCCCTATTACATTGTTCTGCTCGTGCGATTGCCGCAGGCAGGAGAACTGCATTTGGGAGGAAGTAATGAGAAGGTTATTGTTTGCTGCTGCAGGTTTACTCGCGAGCACAACACTGTCTCTGGGGCAAGGCGCGCTTCCGGACAATCTGGCCAAGCTGGGTGCATTCAAGACCACCGGCGTAACCGAGTTCACCGTCATCGAACAAGGCGGCGATTATGCGGCCGGAATCAAGAAAACGCTTGAGCGGATCAAGATGCCGGATGGCTTCAAGATCGACCTCTATGCAATCGTACCGGACGCCCGGCACATGGCAGTCGGGCCCCAGGGTATCGTAACCTTCGTCGGCACCCGCAAGTCCGAGGTATGGGCGGTGACCGACCGCAACAAGGACCGTGTCGCTGACGAGGTGAAGAACTTTGCGCCTTCGCTTCCCAAGTCCATCCCCAACGGCCCCTGCTTTACCGATGACGGTTTCCTGATCATTGCCGAGCAGAACCGCGTACTGCTTTATCCGGCTGCCGAGTTCTTCTATGAAAGCCCTGATGTTGTTGCCGTGCCGATCGTTCCCGGGGGCGAGCTGATTCCGGTCGAGGAAGAAAGCTACAATCACACCGCCCGTGTCTGTGACATCGGGCCGGATGGTAAGCTCTACATCTCGCTTGGTCAGCCGTTCAACGTGGCTCCTGCGGAGAAGCTGGAACTTTACAACGAAGTCGGTATCGGCGGCATAATCCGAATGAACATCGACGGTACGGACCGCGAAGTCTACACCTACGGGGTCCGCAACTCGGTCGGTCATGATCATCATCCGGTCACCGGCGAGCTCTGGTTCACGGACAACCAGGTCGATGGCATGGGGGATGATATTCCTCCGGGCGAACTCAACCGCCAGACCGCAGCCGGGCAGCATTTCGGGCATCCCTGGTACGGTGGTGGCGACGTGCGGACCAACGAGTACGCCGGTCAGGAAGTTCCGGTCGATGTGGTGATGCCAGCCGTCGAAATGGTCGCTCATGCGGCGGATCTCGGGATGCATTTCTACACCGGGAGCATGTTCCCGGCGAAGTACAAGAACGCCATCTTCTCGGCGCAGCATGGATCGTGGAACCGGACCACACCGGTCGGAGCGCGGGTCATGGTGACCTTCATCGATGATGAGGGCAATGCCCGGTCCGAGCCTTTCGCGGAAGGCTGGATCGACGAGAACGGCGAATACCTGGGGCGGCCGGTTGATGTAACCCAGCTTCGGGACGGATCCATCCTCGTGTCTGACGATCTGGCTGGTGCTCTTTACCGCATCTCCTACGAGGGCAACTGATGCTCCGACACGCATTCATCGTCCTGGGCGGGGTTTTCCTCGCCCAGGGCGCACTTGCCGAGGCCCCGCAGGGGGATCCGGCCTCCGGCAAGGCCAAGGCCGGCATGTGCCGGACCTGTCATGGGCTTGACGGCTTTGCGAAGATCCCGATCGCTCCGCATATCGGTGGGGAGCCCGCGCCCTATCTCGTTCATCAGCTGACGGCTTTTCGTGAGGGCACGCGTACACATGAAATGATGAGCGTCGTTGCCAAGGGGCTTGATGATCAGGCGATCGCAGACCTTGCTGCATGGTACTCGTCGCAGCGTGCCTCGGCCGCATTGCCGGCGGGCAAGGAAGCCGACATGGCGCCGGAGGCCTGTGTCGCTTGCCATGGTGCCGACGGTCTGTCGGAACTGGAGGACGCGCCCAACTTGGCCGGCGAGACGGTCATGTATATCGACACGCAGCTCAAGGCTTTTCGAACCGGAAAACGGGTGCACGAGATCATGTCCGAGGTTGCGGCACAGCTTTCGGATGAAGAGATACGTGCCGTCTCGGAATGGTATTCGGGAGTCAAATTGAAAATAGAGCAGGCAAACTAGCTCGAGCTTTTCCCCATCGAACACGAAGGCCGGAGGCGGGTAGCCTTCGGCCTTCTTCGCGTTCAGCGGCCTTTGTGGCTCCACCCTTGTCAGAGGAGCCAGGGCATCAATGCGCTGGCAAGACTCAGGACTAGGAAAAAGCCCGCCATGTCGGTGATGGTTGTCAGCAGCGGTCCGCTTGCGGCCGCGGGGTCCTGGTTGAAGCGCTTCAGCAGGAGGGGCACCACACCGCCGATGGAGACGGCGATCAAGGTGTTGAGCGCCAGTGCGCCGCCGATGACGAGGCCGAGATAGGCATTGCCCTTCCACAACCAGGCGACGATGCCGATCATGATGCCAAGCGAAATGCCATTGATGAGACCGACAAGGACCTCTTTTCGCCAGACGCGTACGGCATCCTCGAACTTCACGAGGCCAAGAGAAAGCTCACGCATCGTGACGGCGACCGCCTGGTTCCCGGAACATCCACTCATGTCGGAGACCATCGGCAGGAAGACGGCAATCGCAATCACCGCAGCCAGTGTTTCCTCATAGGCAGAGATGACGCTTGCAGCGACGATATTCAGGATGATGTTGGCTGAGAGCCAGGCAAGACGGCGCCGGGAGCGCAGAAGCAGCGGCATCGAGCGCAGTTCGTCGCCAACGACGCCCTGACGTTTCAGGCTCTCGGATTCCGCCCGTTCGAGGACCGCAAAGTCAACCGCCGAACGTGACACGACACCCACGAGCCGGCCGTCCGTTTCCACGACAGGCATGCCCAGGAACGGATGCTCGGAAAACAGATCCTGCAGGTCGTCCAGAGCTATGCTGGCCGGAACAGTCAAAGGTGGTGTCATGATCTCGGACAGCTTTGCGCTCTTGCGAGCGGTCAGCAGGCTGCGCAGGGAAACCACGCCGACCGGCCGGTCGTCCTCATCGAGAATATACGGATGCTGCCCACGGTATCGCTCGAAATCCTCGTCTTCCGAGGCGATGCGCCGCAGAACCGCTCCGACCGTCGCCGTTTCCCGAAACGTGAAGGTTTCGGCGGCCATGAGGCCGCCAGCAGTTTCATCGTCGTATTCGGCAAGGCGGCGGACGTCAGCGGCATCTTCGGCGTCCATTTCCGCCAGAATCGCTTCGGCATCCTCCTTGTCCAGTTCGCCGATGACGTCGGCCTGAATGTCGGAATGCAGTTCATCAATGATTTCAGCTGCCTTGGGGGCAGACAGGCCCTCAACGAGTTCGACTGCGAGCTCGTTCGGAGCTTCCTCGATGAGTTCTGCCGAGACGTCTGCGGGAAGCAGGGAAAGAACAGCAGCACGTTCCTCGGGAGACAGATTGAGAACCTGCCTGAGAGCCTCGCTCAAGGGCAATGGATCCAGAAGGCTGGTCAGGGCAGCCTGATCTTGCTCGGCAACGTGCTGACGCACCTGGTCGGTGACGTCGAGGCTCTCGGCGAGTTCGCTCATGGTGGCTTCCTTTCCAGTGCGTACGGTCCTGCCGCTTGTTGTGCATGACTCATTTTGTCTTGCCTATGTAAAAAATAATTCTTATATAGACAAATAAATTTTATCGCGACTGGTGAGAGAGATGACGGCATCAGGTGAGTTCATTCCCCGGACGGTCGAAAAGCTGGTCGAGTTGTACGACCGGCCTTTTGGTGGAACGGGAAAGAAAAACGGGCGGTATCGCATTCCGGTGAAGCTGGTGCGTCAGATCGCGGGGCGGCGCCGCTTGTACGAGGATGATGTGAGGGATCTGGCGCGCGCCATGCTGGAGCGAGGCTATGTGCTGATCGACATGGACAGCTTCTTCGTGGTGACCAGCGCCAACACCTACGTGAACTACCGCAGGGCCAACGAGGATTGTCTTGAATGACCGCACTGAAGGCGAAAAAGGTGCCGCGGGCGACCGATATAATCGGCTGGCGAGAAAAGGTGGCCCTGCCGGATCTGGGTATCGCGAATATGCGGGCGAAGATTGATACCGGCGCCCGAACATCGGCGCTTCATGCCGAAGATATCGAGGTGTTCGAACGCGACGGACGGCGCTGGGTACGTTTCCGGGTGCCTGCGACCCGAAATCACAAAAACAAGCGGGTGGAAGCCCCTATCCGGGACGAGCGGGAGATCAAGAACACCAGCGGCGTTCCCGAACGGCGGTTGATTATCGAAACTGCCCTGGTGATGGGGCGCCACCATTGGCACGTGGAGGTGTCATTGGCCAATCGCGAAAACATGGGATTTGACATGATCCTCGGGCGAACTGCGATCCGGGGACGAAAGGTCCTCGTGAATCCCGGGAAATCCTTCGTGGCGGGTGAGCCGCAGATGAAGCCTATGAATTCAGTCGCACCGACGTTGCTGCCTGAAGCGACCGAACCGGCTGTTTGAGACAATCAAGACTTTCCAAGAGGAGAAAGCCTATGAAAATTGCAATGATGGCACGTAACCCTGACCTGTATTCGCATCAGCGCCTGAAACAGGCTGCCGAAGAGCGCGGTCACGAGTTGGACATCATCAACACGCTGCGTTGCTACATGAACATCGCGTCGCGACGTCCGGAGATCTTCTACAACGGCGAAAAGCTCAAGGGCTATGACGCCGTGATCCCGCGTATCGGCGCATCCATTACCTTCTATGGTCTGGCCGTTTTGCGCCAGTTCGAGATGATGGGCGTCTATCCGCTGAACGAATCCGTTGCGATCGGCCGTTCGCGCGACAAGCTGCGCTCCATGCAGCTTCTTGCGCGTGATGGCATTGGCCTGCCGGTGACGACCTTCGCCCATGACCCGAAAATGACAGAAGAAGTCCTGAAAACGGCCGGCGGGGCTCCGGTGGTGATCAAGCTGCTGGAAGGTACGCAGGGCATCGGCGTGGTTCTCGCAGATACAGAGCGTTCCGCAAAGTCGGTTATCGAAGCCTTCCGCGGTGCGAACGTGAACATCCTCGTGCAGGAATTCATCAAGGAAGCCGGCGGAACCGACATTCGTGCCCTCGTGGTCGGTGGCAAGGTTATTGCCGCGATGAAGCGTACGGGTGCTGAAGGCGAGTTTCGGTCCAACCTGCACCGCGGCGGCAGTGCGGAAGCGATCAAGATCTCGCCGGAAGAGCGCTCGACCGCGATCCGTGCAGCCAAGTCCATGGGCCTCAACGTCTGCGGCGTCGACATGCTGCGCGCCAATCACGGCCCGGTGGTGATGGAAGTCAACTCTTCTCCCGGTCTTGAGGGTGTCGAGAAGGCGACCGGTATTGATGTCGCGGGCAAGATCATCGAGTTCATGATGAAAAACGCCCAGACAGGCAAGACGAAGACCCGAGGCAAAGGCTGATGAAGCCGCGGGCCCACTTCGAGATCGGCAGGCATCGGGTTGCGCCCGGTGCCCGGCTGACCGTCGACCTTCCGGTGAGCGTCCTGTCCGATCACACGCCGGTCTCCATGTCGGTCCATGTCATACATGGTCGCCGCCCGGGTCCGGTCGTGTTCGTAAGTGCGGCCGTTCATGGTGACGAGGTGATCGGTGTGGAGATCGCGCGTCGCGTTCTGCGGGCCTCCAACCTCGATAATCTCAAGGGAACATTGCTGGTCATACCCATCGTGAATGCATTCGGCTTTCTGAACCATTCACGCTACCTGCCGGACAGGCGAGATCTGAACCGGTCGTTCCCGGGCAGCGAGCGGGGCTCGCTTGCCGGGCGCCTGGCAAACCTTTTCATGGTGGAGATCGTAAGTCGCTGCGACTACGGCATCGACCTGCATTCGGCTGCGATCCACCGGACCAACCTTCCCCAGATCCGGGTGTCGCCTTCGCGGCCGGAGACCATGGATCTGGCAGAGGCATTCGGGGCGCCCGTCATCCTGACCTCCAAGCTTCGCGAAGGTTCCTTGCGGCAGGCGGCCCAGGAGAAGGGCGTCGACATTCTCCTCTACGAGGCTGGTGAAGGTCTTCGGTTCGACGAAATGGCCATACGGGCAGGCGTGTCCGGAATTCTGCGCGTCCTGAGAAAGCTGGACATGGTTTCGGGCAAGGGCATCACCAAGCCGAAGGCAACGCCAATTCGGACGACCTCGAGTTCCTGGGTCCGGGCTCCTGCAGGCGGACTGTTGCGTCCCTTCAAGTCGGCGGGCGAGGTCGTTGCCGTCGGTGATCTGCTGGGTATTGTTTCCGACCCTTTCGGAGAGGTCGAAAGGGAAATAGTTGCGCGGTTTGGCGGCCTCATCATCGGGCGCACCAACCTGCCCGTGGTCAATGAAGGCGACGGCCTGTTCCATATCGCCGAGGTGCGGCGCAAGGACGACGCGGAAGGTACGGTCGACAGTCTTGCTTCGCAGCTGATTGCCGATCCGCTGTTCGACGAGGACGAAATCATCTGATCTGGTGCCGGCACCCATCGATCACATGCAAAGTGTGAGAGCCAAATAGGGCGTCAGATTGAAGCGATGACCAGGATCTTGAACTGGGCCAGGTAGCGAAAATAGGCCTGGGCAAGGTTCTGGTCATCGATCTTGAAAAGAGCCTCATGTACACGTGCGACCGGCTTTCGGAAGCCTACAAGTGCGATCGTCGAAAAGACGAGGATTGCGCCGTTTATTAGGGTGCACCAGCCCAGAAGTGTTGTGAGTTGGTCGAGTGTCATTGCTACCCCCTTGGTTGCGGTTGCATCTACGCTGGTCTCATCACGTTTCTCTTAGTATGCTAGATGAAAATCAGAGCGTGGGCCCTTTTCGGGCTGCAATGCGCCGTCGTCAGTGCGAACAGCAGGAACAATCCCTTATGAACCAAGTGATGCCCGCCAAGTTTGGGGTCGGTGCACCGGTGCGCCGAAAGGAAGATGCTCCCCTGATCAAGGGTGAGGGAACCTACACCGGGGATGTGACTCCTGAGGGTTGCCTTCATGCCTATGTCCTGCGGTCCGCGATGGCCCATGCGCGGATTAAGCTGGACGGTCTTGACGAGGCGCGCGCCTTCCCCGGGGTGGCTCTTGTTCTGACCGCGGCCGACATTTCCGACGTTAAGCCGATGCCGACCAAGGCCGTTATGAAGCAGCTGGATGGCACGACCCATGCCTGTCCGCCGCAGCCGGTGCTATGCGGCGACACGGTGCGCTATGTGGGCGATGCAATTGCCTTCATCGTTGCCTGCGACGTGGAAACCGCAAAGTCCGCTGCCGAGCTTATTCAGGTCGACTATGATCCGCTGGCTGTGACCGTCGGCATCGAGGCGAGCCTCACGCCGGATGCACCGCTGGTCTGGCCGGAGTATGGAACAAACCGGGCCTTCGTGCAGGGCCATGGGGATGCCGACAAATGCAAGGCAGCCTTCGAAACGGCGGAGCGGATCGTCTCGATCAAGGTGATCAACAACCGCCTCGTGGCCAACTACATGGAGCCCCGTGGGTGTGTGGCGGAATATGATGCTGGCGCCGACAAGTTCACACTGACCGCCGGCACCCAGGGTGGCCACGGCATGCGCGGCATCATCTGCGACGATATCCTTGGTATCCCTCAGGACAAGCTGCGGATCATCACGCCGGAAGTCGGCGGCGGCTTCGGAACCAAGATGTTCACCTACCGCGAATATCCGCTTTGCCTGACCGCTGCAAAACGTCTCGGCAAGCCGGTTAAGTGGATCGGTGAGCGCATGGAGCATTTCGTCACCGACGCCCATGGCCGGGATAATGTTACCACTGCCGAACTTGCATTGGACAAGGACTGCCGGATCATCGGGCTGAAGATCGACGTGCTTGCTTCAATGGGCGCCTATCTGCACCAGTTCGGTCCGTTCATTCCCTTCGTCGGGACCTCCATGTCGACCGGGCTCTATGACATTCCGGCACTGGCTGTCACTGCGACCGGGGTCTATGAGAATACGGTTCCGACCGATGCCTACCGCGGTGCGGGGCGCCCGGAAGCTGCCTACCTGATCGAGCGTTTGATCGAGAAGGCAGGCCAGGAGACGGGACTTGGCTCTGCCGAGATCCGCCGGCGCAATTTCGTGAAGCCGGACCAGATGCCCTACACGACCCAGACAGGCCGCATGTACGATACCGGTGACTTCTCCGGCCATATGGACAAGGCCATGGAAGAGGCTGACTGGGCCGGCTTCGAGGCGCGGCAGAAGGCAAGCGCGGCGGAAGGCAAGTACCGTGGTATAGGCATGTGCTGCTATATCGAGGCCTGTGCCTTTCCGGGAGGTGAGGAAGCCACGGTAGAGCTCAACGACAACGGTACGGTCACGCTGCTCATCGGCACCCAGACCAATGGTCAGGGCCATGCCACCTCCTATGGTCAGGTCATTGCCGAACAGTTCGGTGTCGATCTCGACAAGATCGAGGTCATACAGGGCGATACCGATCGGGTCCGCAAGGGTGGCGGAACTGGTGGTTCCCGCTCCATTCCGATCGGTCTGCCGTCGGTCAATGAGGCGTCCAAGTCTCTGGTCAAGCAGATCAAGGACCAGGCAGCCGAGAAGCTTGAAGTCGGTGCTGATGATCTTGAGCTGATAGACGGGCTGGTTCGCGTGGTCGGGACAGACCGTCAGGTCAGTCTGGCCGAGGTTGCGGCCAGTGCGCCGCAAAAGCTGTTCGGCCGCGAAGAAGTCAAGCAGGCCGAGGCGACCTATCCGAACGGCACCCATATCGCCGAAGTCGAGATTGATCCGGAGACCGGCGACGTCGAAGTTCTGAACTACGTCATCGTCGACGATTTCGGCGTCAGCGTGAACCCGATCCTGCTCGAAGGTCAGGTTCAGGGCGGAACGGCCCAGGCGATCAGTCAGGCACTGTGCGAACGTACGGTCTATGACGAGGAAGGCCAGCTGCTGACGGCTTCGCTTCTGGATTACCATCTGGCCCGCGCGGCCGATCTTCCGGATTTCAATTTCCAGACCCGCAACGTTCCCTCGACCACAAATGCCATGGGCATCAAGGGCGCGGGCGAGGCCGGAACCATCGGAGGCTGTGCCTCGATCATGAATGCTGTCCAGAAGGCCCTTCGGGATGGCGCCGGTGTCGGCCACCTCGATATGCCTGCAACGCCTTCCCGGGTCTGGGAAGCAATTCAGACTGCGAAGGCCTGAGGGAGCTAACCCACGCCTTCCAATATGAACGCCGCGCCACTTGCGCGGCGTTTTTATTTGCCCTCATCAAAACCCGATCGTCATGCACGTATGCACTGGCGAACGCCGAAATGCGCGCAGGAATTGTGAGCCGCCAACCTGTCATGTTGCACGATGTCAAAAAACGCAAATGTACGTAATTTTGACTATTTTGGTCATCCTTCGTTAGGGGGCGGGAGAATACTCTAGAGTGTAACTTCAAGCCGCTCGCGTAAGGAATTTCAACGTGTGAGCAGGCACGCTGGACGGCATTTCGTTTATGATTTCAGTTGTTTCGTGTATCGCGCTTGCCCACGAGAGCCATTTCATCGCTTTTGCAGTTCTCGTCTGCGTCCTTGGCTCGGCACTCACCATCAGTCTATTCAATCGAATGCGTAACAGCCCGGGAAATCGCAAGAGCCTTTGGTTGTTTCTCGTTGCCCTGGTGGGAGGCGCGACCATCTGGACCACGCACTTCTCAGCCATGCTCGGCTATATCGTTCCCTTTCCACGAAGCTTCGATGCAACGCTGACACTTCTGTCTTTGGCGTCAGCCATTGTCACCAGCGGACTGGCCTTTTTCGTAGCGTCGACCCGGCCGGGGTTGATCGCGCCGATGATCGGGGGAGCCGGTTTCGGACTTGGCGTTGCCCTGATGCACTACATCGGCATGGCGAGCTTCCAGGTGCCGGCGGTCCTGTTGTGGGATCAGGTCTATATCGCCTGGTCGATTGTATTGGGAGCCGGCATCGGTGCTGGGGCTCTGGTCATTGCCTCGACCGGAACCGACCGATCTGCGACCATGCAGGCTTCGCTTGCCCTCGTCGTTTGTATAGCGGTCATGCATTTCACCGGAATGACGGCGATGTCGATCGTGCCTCTGAAGGGGCTCGATGTGCCGATCCAGGCCATTTCCGATGACGTGATGCTTGCTGGAGTCGTGGGTATCACTCTTGTGATCATTGCGACGGTCGGATCGGCCTATCTGATCGACACCCGTGGTCTGGAGGAAGCCAACACCAACTATCAGCATCTTGCGCTCCATGACATGCTGACCGAATTGCCGAACCGCCTCTTCCTGCGGCGCTGGCTGGACGAACGTCTGGCAGACTTGGATGGAACGACACTGGCTGTCCTGACCATCGATCTCGATCGCTTCAAGGATGTGAACGACGTGCATGGGCATGCGGCGGGGGATGAACTCCTGAGAATTCTCGCAAGCCGCATGACGGACGGACTCACAAGTAACCAATTTGTCGCTCGTGTCGGAGGCGATGAATTCGTGGCCTGCATCTTCGGCCCGATATCCCGTGAAGACGTGGAGGCTTTCGCGGAATTCCTGAGGCAACGCATCACGATGCCTTTCGAGTGGAACCATCAGGTCATCACTGTCGGGGGAAGTATTGGAGTTGCCCTTGCGCCGGAAGATGCGCAAACGGGGATCGACCTGATTGCACGCGCCGACCTTGCCGCCTACGAGGCAAAGGGCGGCGGAGGGGACCGCATCAAGTTCTATTGCAAAGGCCTGGAGGAACGCAGCCGGGCCCGGGCCTCGATGGCAATCGACTTGAAGTCCGCGATTGCGAACAATGAACTGGAACTCTATTTCCAGCCGCAGAACGATACGCAGACCCGGCGGGTAACCGGTTTTGAGGCGCTTGTGCGCTGGCACCATCCGGTGCGCGGACTGGTGCCGCCGTCCGAATTCATTCCGATTGCCGAAGAAACCGGTCTGGTACTGGAGATCGGCAAATGGGTTCTGGAAAATGCCTGCCGTATAGCGGCGAACTGGCCAAGTGACCTGACGGTGGCTGTCAACGTGGCGGCCGCACAGATCGCGCAGGACACGCTTCCGCTGCAGGTGGCAAGCGTTTTGGCAAAGACGGGTCTTTCGCCCAAGCGTCTTGAGATCGAGTTGACGGAAAGCGGATTGATCGAAGATCAGTCCCATGCACTCAAGGTTGTCATGGCCTTGAAGAAGATCGGCGTCAGTGTGGCGATGGACGACTTCGGAACGGGATATTCATCGCTTTCGACCCTGCAGAACTTTCCCTTCGACAAGATCAAGATCGACCGGGCTTTCATCGCGAGCCTCACCGAGAACGAGCAGGCAGTCGCGATCGTCAAATCGACGATCCTTCTGGGCACTTCACTGCACATACCCGTCCTGGCCGAGGGGGTGGAGACCGAGGAGCAGCTCAGCTTCCTGTGTGGCGAGGGCTGTAACACCGTCCAGGGTTACCTTTTCAGCCGGCCCGTGCCCCTGGCCGAATGCGAAATGATCATCTCGCGACAATATCCGCACTCGGCCGCCGTTGCCTGATCGTGGCGGCTACTGCGCCGGAGTTTCCGCGGGCTCGCCGCCATTCTTTTCATATGCCCAGATGTTCGCCTCGAAGGCCCGCAGGCGCTTGTAGACGGAAATCAGTTCCACGATCGTGGTCCATGCGTTGACCAGGTATTGGAACGAGCTTTCCACCCGCGAGAAGGCACGAACGATCTGTTGCATGACGCCGAGGGTGATGGCCCCTCCAACAATGGTCGGGCCAAGCGCGATATACGGCACAAGAACCGTCGCCTGCAGGTAGGACCAGCGTGCGACGTCGAAGTAGAGATAGTGGAAATAGAGGCGGAAGTAGTTCTTGCGAACGTTGCCGAACAGCTCGGCCACGGAGGGAGGAGCCGCCCGTTCCGCATTATCCTCGCCGTAGACAAGTTCCTTGCGGTATGCCGCTTCCACCTTCTGGTTCTCGAATTCAAGACCAGGCAGCTTGAAGCCCACCGCTGCAAGCAGGACCGTTCCTGAAGCTGCGGAAAGGATCGCCACGTATACCAGCGAATGGGACACTTCGCCGATCCAGGGAAGTTCCGTGACATTCTCGGACAGTGTCCAGAGCAGTGGCAGGAAGGCGATGAGCGTCATGACCGAGCGCATGAACGATACGCCAAGGCCCTCCATGATACGGGCGAAACGCATGGTGTCTTCCTGGACGCGCTGGGAAGCGCCTTCGATGTGCCGTACCGCCTGCCAGTGACTCATGTAGTAGTCGTTCATGGCGGTGCGCCAGCGGAAGATGAAATGCTTTATGAAGAAGTCGAGAATGACCGCGATCACGATGTAGATCCCCGCGATGCGGAAGAAGGTCATCATCTCCTTCATGTACTCTTCGAAGGTGATGCTGCCCGGTTCACTTAGGGCCTTCTGCACGATGTCGTAGAAGCTGCCGAACCACTCGTTGATCTGGACATCGAGCTGCACCTTGTACCAGGTGACGCCGAGGATGAGGACGGACCCGATATAGGCCCAGAGAAACCATTTCGGGCTCTTGAAGAATGAACGGAACATTCGCGGTTTGCCTTTGCGATTCGCCTGATGGCCAAGTATAGGCGCAGGCCGAGGATCCCAAGGGGATCGATCATCAAAGACTGATCAAATCTGTGCAAACACCACATAGCGGCATGCGTGGAGCGTATCGCGCGACAGGTTGCGGTGGCATCCCTGCTTCTATATCGTTTCAGATCCCTGCCGATTGCCGAATTTCATCGGTCGGAGCGGTTGCCTTGACACAAGGTCTCGTTCCAGATGCCGGATCGCTCCATCGAAAGATGCGCCGCCTCGGTCCGAGTTTCAGCATTGTGTCCGATCAGAGTGGTTTCGTGGGCCCGACGCCCTGCTCTGATCCTTGACCTCCGCGTCGGACCCTTTTGGACGTGAGCCATGGCGCTTCCCGGCGCATCCGGAAATCCTTCACCTGACACTTCGACTGCTGTCGGCCTGACGCGCTCGGCGCCGCTTGTGGGGATCTCTTTCAAGGTCGCCTCGACGCTGATCTTCTCCGTGATGGTCGTTGCCCTGAAGATTGCATCCGAACGCGTCCCAATTGGCGAAGTGGTTTTTGCACGCAATTTCTTCGGCATGTGGCCGGTGCTCTTCATGGTCGCGATGCGGGGCGAGTTGATGATCGCGTTCCGCACCGATCGGCCTTGGGGGCATGTCGGCCGATCTGCCGTCGGCATTACCGCAATGATCTTCTCCTTCACGGCCTTCTCGTTACTGCCGCTGCCGGATGCAACGGCGATCGGCTTCGCTACACCGCTGATGGTTGTCGTTCTCGCCTTTCTTGTTCTGGGCGAACGGGTGCGGATCTATCGATGGAGCGCCGTTCTCATCGGCTTTCTCGGGATCATCATCATCCTGTCGCCACATCTTGGCGACGGCGATTTCAACGGCGCCGAGACGGTTGGGGCCCTGTGTGGAGCGGCAGCAGCGCTTTTTGCAGCTATGGCGATGATCTTCGTGCGCCGCTTGTGCGAGACGGAACGCACCTCGACCATCGTGACATGGTTCGCCGGTCTTGCCTCCCTGCTTTCGCTTGTGACAATCCCGCTTGGTTGGCTAATTCCCTCGCAGGCTTGGGTCGTTCCCGATCTGGAGACGTCCGGCTTGCTTGTGCTTGTCGGACTTTCAGGCGGTGTGGGGCAGATCCTGCTGACGCAAAGCTATCGGTACGCGGATGCCTCCACCATTGCGCCGTTCGATTATGCCAACATGATCTGGGCGGTGGCGCTGGGCTACTTCCTGTTTGCCGAGGTGCCTGTTCCTGAGGTCCTGATCGGTGCAGCCATCGTTATCGCCGCGGGTGTCTTCGTCATCTACCGCGAGCACAGGCTTGGACTGGACCGCACACGCAATCGGCGGGCGTCGACACCGTCGAGGTCCTAGAGCCATGCTGAAGGTCGTCCGGGGCACATTCGTCAAGCTTGCCTTTGCCCAGGATGCCGGCGTGGTGCTGAAGCGCGGAGATCCCGAGCGGCCAGCGGCGCGGTTCAATCCCAAGGGGAGCGATGCCCTCTACCTGAGTCCGGACGAGGAAAGTGCCCGGGTTGCGATCGGGCAATATGTCCGCCCCGAGACGCGGGACAGGGTTCTCCTGACCTATGAACTCAGCGAAGCGCGACTTTGCGACCTGCGTGACCCAGCCGCCTCCGCGCTGTATGATCTTGCGCGCATGCCATGGCTGGCTCCGCTCGAGCGCGGCGAGGAGCCGCCTTCATGGTCTGCCGCCGAGCGGATCAGGGAACTGGGATTTGACGGTCTGATCGATCCGTCACGCCGACAACCGGGGCTGTGGCACGTCACCTTGTTCCGCTGGAACGAGGAGGGGGCGCCGAATGTCCGGCGTATTGGCGGTTCGAAGCCGGTGACGCTTGATCTGGATTATCGCTAGGCCGGGCCGCGTGAGAACCCGGGCGGATTGGGCGCAAGGTCGCCCATTTTCGCCGGATCAGAATGCCTTGAAGGTAATGACGGTCTTCGTGTCCTGGATGCCGTCTACCGGATGAACCTTCTCGTTCACGAAGTGGCCGATATCTGCTCCGTCCTCAATGTAGAACTTGACCAGCAGGTCGTAGTCGCCGCTGGTGGAGTAGATTTCCGATGCGATCTCTGCGTCGGCAATGGCGCTGGCGACCTTGTAGGTCTCGCCGAGCTTGCATTTGATCATCACGAAAAAGGGCGTCATGGCAGCCTCCGATGGGATTGTCGGCTCCCGGCATGCCGGATTTGCCACCGACAGTCAATGTCGTGCCGGTGATACACGGTCCGCATGCTTGCAATTGAACAGGCAACTTGATAGCAGTCGAAACATCTCATGGGGGTGCCCGGCAATTCCGATCGGGCTGAGAGGCAATTCGGCCAACTCCTTGAACCTGATCCGGCTCATACCGGCGGAGGGATTTGAGATGGTTCAAATTGCGGCGATTGCCGTCTTCCCGACAGTTTCATGCGCACTGACAGAACTCGCCTTGAGGGGGAGTGTTCGTCGATGACTGCGCGCCCGGATGCATTTTCGCCCGACGTAGCTGTCTCTGTGCTCTCAAGGTTGCGGGAGAGGGCACCGCGAGTTCACTGCATTACCAATGCTGTAGCTCAGTCCTTTACCGCGAACGTGCTGCTCGCGCTTGGCGCCATTCCATCAATGACGATCGCACCTGAAGAGGTGGCTACCTTCGCGGCAAGTGCCGACGCATTGCTTGTCAATCTCGGCACACTTGATGAGAGAAGACGTCAGGCGATACCGGCAGCGTTGGAGGCCGCACGCGCGGCCGGGAAGCCAATCGTCCTCGACCCGGTTTTCGTCAATCGTTCCCCGGTCCGTTGCGCCTATGCAGATCAGCTCCTGAGCGATCCGCCCACGTTGTTGCGGGCGAACCGTGAGGAGGTCGAGAGCCTTTTCCCCGGCGAGGAACCAGCGCGTGCAGCGCGGACGGGCGGTTTTACTCTTGCGATGACCGGGAGCGAGGATTTGATCTGCGGGGCGAACGCGACCCTGCGTCTTGCGAATGGTCATCCTCTTTTGTCGCGGGTAACTGCCACGGGCTGCGCAGGGGGGGCGGTGATGGCGGCGTTCCTGTCCATCGAGCCAGATCCTGTGATTGCCTCCGCCGTGGCGCTGTCTGTCTTCAACATTGCCGGCGAAATCGCTGCGGAGCGGGCAAGGGGGCCTGGCTCGCTTGTTCCCGAACTGCTCGATGCGCTGTACGGGGTTGACGAAACAGCATTGAAGAGCCGCCTCAAGTTCGTCGATCTAAACCTCGGAGGGTCATGAAAGTCATGACAGCAATTGCTGTTACCATAGCGGGATCGGATTCCGGTGGCGGTGCCGGAATTCAGGCTGACCTCAAAAGCTTCTCGGCAAACGGTGTCTACGGCGCCAGTGTGCTGACGGCGCTGACGGCGCAAAATACCCTCGGCGTGACTGCGATCCACGACGTGCCGTCCGACTTCATCCGTGCCCAGATGGATGCGGTCTATTCGGATCTCAACGTGGATGCGACCAAGATCGGCATGCTGTCCGTTCCGGCGGTGATCGAGACCGTGGCGGAGGGTCTCGAGGCCCATCGGACCGGCCCGGTTGTGCTAGATCCGGTCATGGTTGCGGCCTCTGGCGATCCCTTGCTGGCAGGCGAGGCCGTTTCGGTCCTGATCGAGGTGTTGTTGCCCAAGGCCGACCTCGTGACGCCAAACCTCCACGAGGCGGCGCGCATGCTCGAGTGCGATGTCGCGCAGACCGAGCGGGACATGCTGGTGCAGGCCGAAAAGCTCCTGCGTCTGGGGTCTCGGGCGGTCCTTCTCAAGGGCGGTCACGGAGCGGGTGCAGAGTCAGCGGATCTGCTGATGACGCTCTCTTCCGTCTCCTGGTTCAGAGCCCCACGGCACGACACGCAGAACACTCACGGCACCGGATGCACGTTGTCCTCGGCGATCGCGGCAGGGCTTGCGAAGGGCCAGCTGCTCGACCGGGCTGTCAGCGATGCCAAGGAATACATAACGGCAGCAATCAAGGCCGCGGACACCCTGAAGATCGGAGCAGGCCACGGGCCGGTGCATCATTTCCACGAATTCTGGAGACCCTGACATGACCAAGCTCGAACAGACCAGCGCAAGCATGACGCGCCGGCAGGCGCTCGGACTTGCTGCGGGCGCTGGGGCAGGGATGCTCGCTGCACCGGCCGTTGCTTCCGACACCACACCGGCAGTCGAATGGAAGATGGTGACTTCCTGGCCGAAGAACCTCCCAGGGCCCGGCGTAACAGCTCAGCGTATCTGTGACCGTATCGAGCAGATGTCCGGCGGACGGATGCGTGTGCGTCTCTTTGCTGCCGGTGAACTGGTTCCAGCTCTTGGCGTCTTCGATGCGGTTTCCTCAGAGACGGCACAGATGGGCCATACGGCTTCATTTTTCTGGCAGGGCAAGGCACCGGCAGCGGTTTTCTTCACGGCCATCCCCTTCGGCCTGCTGCCGCAGGAGCACATCACCTGGATCGAGCGAGGCGGCGGTCAGGAGCTTTGGGACGAGCTCTATGCCCCCTTCAACATCAAGCCGGTGATGGCCGGAAACACGGGTGTCCAGATGGGCGGCTGGTTCAACCGCGAGATCAATTCTCTTGAAGACCTGAAGGGCCTGAAGATCCGGATGCCGGGCCTGGGCGGGGAAGTCCTGCGCCGTCTTGGCGCAACACCGCTGACGCTGCCGCCGGGCGAGATCTACCAAGGACTACAGAGCGGTGTAATCGACGCGGCGGAATTTCTCGGGCCGTGGAGTGACCGTGCCATGGGCTTCCAGCAGATCGCAAAGACCTACTACGCTCCGGGCTTCCACGAGCCGAACGGTACAGGTGAGGCGTTGTTCAATGTCGGTGCGTTGGAGAAGCTGCCGGAAGACCTCCGTGCCATCGTGCTGGAGGCATGCCGTGCCGAAAACGGACGGGCCCTTGCCGAAAGCGACTGGGAAAATGCCGGAGCACTGCAGCTTCTTCAGGAAGAGGACGGTGTCGAGATCCGCTTCTATCCGGATGAGGTCCTGGCCGCGCTACGTGATCTTTCGCACAAGGTCCTGGAGGAGTTCGCTGCGAAAGATCCGCTGAGCAGCCGAATTCATGCCAGCTATGTCGCTGCCAGCAAACGTCTCGCGCCCTGGAGCAGTGTCTCGGTGCGCCGTTTCCTGTCCGCACGCGACGGCACTGCCTGATCTTTTACGCAGCTCTCAAATGAAAGAAGCCGCCGGATGTTTCCAGCGGCTTCTTTGCAATCGGCGTGTGGCCGAGCTTTACTCGGCCACGACCTTCTGGGTCTGCTCGCCAAGGCCTGTGATCCCAAGGCGCATTTCGTCGCCCGGCTTCAGGTAAACCTGAGGCTTCATGCCCATGCCGACACCGGGAGGCGTGCCTGTTGTGATCACGTCGCCCGGCTCCAGCGCCATCATGGTCGACAGGAAGGAAATGATGGTCTTGATGGAGAAGATCATGGTCGAAGTGTTGCCGGTCTGGCAGCGTTTGCCGTTGACATCCAGAAACAGGTCCAGGTTCTGGGGATCGGAAACTGCATCGGCTGTCACCAGATAGGGGCCGAGCGGGCCGAATGTCGGAGCGCTCTTGCCCTTGATCCACTGGCCGGTGCCTTCGATCTGCCATTTGCGCTCGGAAACGTCGTTGCAAACCGTGTAGCCCGCCACGTGGGAAAGGGCCTCGTCTTCGCTGACCTGCCAGGCACGCTTGCCGATGATGAACGCGAGCTCGACCTCCCAGTCCACTTTCGATGCGCCGGACGGATAGATCACATCGTCATTCGGGCCGCTGAGGCTGCTCGGCGCCTTGGAGAAGACGACCGGCTCCGCCGGGATCGGAAGGCCGGATTCTGCCGCGTGATCGGCGTAGTTCAGGCCGATGGCGATGAAATGACCAGGGCGGCTGATGGGTGCGCCGATACGCGTTCCCGCCGGAACGACCGGGAGGGAGGCCGGATCGATTGCCACGAGTTTCTGCAAACTCTCCAGTCGATAGGTGTCCGGGGTCAGGTCGTCGATGTGTCCGGACAGGTCACGGATGTTTCCATCGTCATCGAGCAGGCCAGGCTTTTCACTGCCCCTATCTCCGTAGCGCAGCAACTTCATCAGACGTTCCTTCCTTGAGCGAGAAAATTGGTGGCGGATCATGATCGCAGCTTTGCCTGCAGTGCAAGGTCGACTCGGTAGAAATCGGGACGGTCAGCATGCCGCAACGAAGCCAAAGCGTGGCTTTTTGGCAACTTCAGGCAAATAAAATTTTTGCCCTCACTGATGGGTGGTGAGTGCCTTTTTTTTAGGCAATTGCTAAAATTCGTGACGGGATTGTGACAAATCATTAGGGAAACCCCTAATGCGGTCGATTTCCCATCGGTCAATCCACGAGGGACGCGTAAAACACGGTAAGTTGTTGCGATGCAGCGTGAAATCCGTGACGTTACGTAATGGTCAATTGTTCGCTTGATCCTGCATATCGCTCCCTTAAAAATCGCCCCAGATTGAATTTCCTCCTTGCGGACAGGGGAGGGGGTATTGGGAGAAACAAGAATGTCTTGGGCACTTAAAAAATCCGCGCTGTTCGCCACGACGGCGATCGCAGCCTCCATCGCTTCCAGCGCCGTTTTCGCGGGCGCCTTCGCCTTGCGTGAACAGAGCGCTTACTACCAGGGTATGTCTTTTGCGGGTAACGGCACGACCGGCCCCTCCATCTCATCCGTATTCTGGAACCCGGCGACGATTACCGGCGCCAAGGACGGCCTCACGGTCGAAGCACATAATTCCTTCATTATTCCTCAATCCGAGATCACCGGCTCGCTGACCGGTGGTGCTCTGGGAAGCTCAACGGTGAGCAGCGGGGAAATGGCGTCCGATGCATGGATCCCGGCAACCTACACCGCGTACAAGTTCAATGAAGAGCTATATTTCGGGCTTGGCGTGAATGCTCCCTTCGGACTTGCAACCAAGCCCGATGACAACTGGGCCGGCCGTTACTATTCCCGCTCTTCCGAAGTGTTCTCGGTGAACGTTAGCCCGACCATCGGCTACAAGTTCAACGATATGATCTCGGTCGGTTTTGGCGCTCAGGTGCAGTACATCCAGGTTCGCCTGAAGAATGCAAATCCAGGCGCCGCCGGCGCAAACAACATTGAACTCAAGGGCGATGATGTTGGCTTCGGTGTGACCGCTGGTGTCACAATCAAGCCGATGCAGGGCACAGAGATCGGCCTCGGCTACCGTTCGGCTGTCTGGCATGATCTCGAAGGTGTTTTCATCCTGCCGACGACCCTTTCCGCGAGCCTGCCGGCTGGGCGCCACAACATCGGCGTGAGCATGTCCACACCGGAAATGATCACGCTATCTGCCAAGCAGCGTATCACAGACCAGTTTACCTTGCTTGGTACAGTCGAATGGACCAACTGGAGCCGCCTGGAAGCTCCCAAGGTCATTCGCGACGACGGTCTCTACATGAAGTCGCTGCCGTTCAATTATGAAGACGGTTGGTTCTTCTCTGTGGGTGGCGAGTACGCCTACAACGACAGCCTCACTCTTCGGGCCGGTGTTGCCTACGAGAAGTCGCCCATCGACACAGCAATCCGCTCGACGCGTCTTCCGGATAACAATCGTTGGTGGCTGTCGGCTGGTGCGACCTATAACTTCGCGGACAACCTGTCCTTCGACGTCGGCTACTCTCACCTTATTCCTGAAGATACCGATATCAAGATTGTTAGTGGTCACCAGGACTACAGCGCCACAATCGGGAACTACGTAGGCAAAGCGGATGCACAGGTCGATATCTTCTCGGCGTCGCTTCGCTACAAGTGGTAAGACGCCTGGACTGCTGAAGCTTTAAAAAATAAAAGAGCTGGTCAATCGACCAGCTCTTTTTGCTTTCGGAGATCTGTAAAGTCTCAGAACGCGGAGGGAAACAGCCCGCCGTCGAGAAGGATGTTCTGGCCGGTGATGTAGCCGGCGTGGGTCGAGCAAAGGAATGCGCAGGTCTGGCCGAACTCTTCTGCCGTACCAAACCGGCCGGCGGGAATTTCTGCCGCCTGGGCCGCGCGCACGTCGTCGATGCTCCTGCCTGTTTGTTCTGCCGCGCGCTCGAAGCCGCCCCTGAGGCGGTCTGTGTCCATCTTGCCAGGCAGGATGTTGTTGATCGTCACGCCCGTTCCGGCCACCTGGCGGCAGACGCCGGCAAGGAAGGCTGTGAGGCCGGCACGTGCCCCTGAGGACAGATCGAGCCCCTCGATCGGCATGCGAACAGACATCGACGTGATGTTGACGATGCGGCCAAAGCCCTGCTCGGACATGTTGCCGACTACCGCCTGGATCAGTTCGATCGGGGTGACCATATTCTGGATGACGCCGGTCAGGATCGCGTCACGGTCCAACTCTGTATAGTCCTTGCGGGGCGGCCCGCCGTTGTTGTTGACCAGGATGTCCGGGGACGGGCAGGCTGCCAGGATTGCCTTCTGTCCTTCCCTGGTCGAGACGTCTGCGACAATGCTGGTGACCGACACCTGGAAGCGGGAGCGGATCTCGGCCTCCGTCGCCGCAAGTGCGTCCTTGTCCCGGCCGTTCAGGACGATATCGCAGCCGGCTTCGGCAAGTGCAATTGCACAGCCTTTGCCCAAGCCGCGGCTCGATGCGCAGATGATGGCCTTGCGGCCGGCGATTCCAAGATCCACGAGATCCCCTCCCAGGAAGTTGTTGTACCAGGTGCGGTATCGGCACCTTGTGCCCTGTCATATGCAAGATGCGGTGACTTGGGCAAGTGCTGTATTCGTTCAAAGACTTGCGAATTCCGGAAGATATCGAATGGCGATAAACGGACGGCTCGTCCGGGTGTCATAATAATGCAACCTGAATCGCGTCTATAGCGCTCCAGATGACGACATGGAGCGAAGCCAATGGCAAAGCCATCCGGCGCAAAGCACTACAGGGCCCTGTTCATTTCGGATGTTCATCTTGGAACACGTGGGTGCCAAGCCGATCTCTTGCTGGACTTTCTGAAAGATGCGGAAGCCGAAACCGTCTACCTCGTCGGCGACATCGTCGATGGTTGGCGTCTGAGGCGCTCCTGGCATTGGCCGCAGGCCCATAATGACGTGGTGCAGAAAATCCTGCGCAAGGGGCGCAAGGGTGCGCGGATCGTCTATATTCCCGGCAATCATGACGAGTTTCTGCGCGATTTCCTCGGGACCCATTTTGGTGGTGTCGAGGTGGTCGACAGCATCGTGCATGAAAGCGCCAACGGGCGGCGCTACCTGGTCATCCATGGTGATCAGTTCGACGTGGTCATCCGTCATGCCAAGTGGCTCGCCTTTTTTGGAGACAAGGCCTATGTCACCGCGCTTGCCGCCAATACATGGGTCAATGTCGTCCGCCGGCGTCTCGGCCTGACCTACTGGTCGCTGTCCGCCTGGGCCAAGCTCAAGGTGAAGAACGCGGTCAGCTTCATTGGGCGGTTCGAGGAAACCCTGTCCGAAGAGGCGCGCCGGCGCGGAGTTGACGGGGTCATTTGTGGCCATATCCATCATGCTGCCGACCAGGACATGCGCGGCATCCACTACATCAACACCGGTGACTGGGTGGAAAGCTGCACCGCGGTTGCCGAACATCACGACGGAACATTCGAGGTGATCCGATGGGTCAGACCAACGGAGGTGCGAGCTCTTCCGGCCGCCAAGGAACAGCCGGTCGCAGCATGAGTTCCATATTGATGGTTACCGATGCCTGGCATCCCCAGATCAATGGTGTCGTCCGGTCCCTTGAACGCACCGCGTCCGAGCTGCGCAAAATTGGACTTCGGGTGGAGTTCCTGACACCGCAGGATTTCCGCACGCTGCCGTGTCCAACTTATCCGGAGATCCGGCTGTCCCTTGCTCACAGGGGAATGGTGCGGCGGCGGATCGAAGCCTTGAACTGCGAGCATCTGCACATCGCAACCGAGGGGCCTCTGGGGCTGATGGCGGCGTCGATTGCGCGCCGTGACGATCGCCCCTTTACCACCAGCTACCACACCCGCTTTCCGGAATATGTTTCGGCGAGGCTGCCGATACCCTTGTCCTGGTCCTACAGCTGGCTGAGGCGCTTCCATAATGCCGGGCAGGGCTGCATGGTGGCCACGGGAACACTGGAAACGGATTTGCGCACACGCGGTTTCAAGCATCTTCAGCGCTGGTCACGGGGCGTGGACGAGGCTCTATTTCAGCCCTACGAAGGCTCTGCCCTCCCGGCGGACCTTCCCCGTCCAATCTTCATGAATGTCGGACGTGTCGCAGTAGAGAAAAACATCGAAGCTTTTCTGGATCTGGACTTGCCGGGAAGCAAGGTCGTGGTTGGCGACGGTCCGCAGCTGGACAGCTTGAAACGCAAGTATCCCGATGTGTATTTCACCGGTGCGAAGGTCGGTGAAGACCTGGCTCGCCTCTACGCCTCTGCCGACGTGTTCGTGTTTCCGTCAAAGACCGACACGTTTGGCAACGTGCTTCTGGAGGCCCTTGCTTGCGGGGTTCCGGTTGCGGCCTATCCCGTGATGGGGCCGCTTGACGTCATTGGGGAGACCGGGGCGGGGGTCCTGTCCGAAGATTTGCGACAGGCTTGCCTCGATGCATTGGATATTCCGTCCGATCATTGCCGCAAGGTGGCCCTGAACTACACATGGGCTGCCAGTGCCCGCCAATTTCTTGCAAACGCGGAAGAGGCCTGCGGTCGTAACGGGCAGAACCAAGCCGCTTAGATTTACTATGCGATTGTTTCTTGCGCCTTTGCGGCAGCCGCCTATGATCGTCGCCGGTCCGAGCGTTCGCTCACGATGGGCCAGTTCCACCTTCATGGATTTTGCGGCAGGTTCCCGATGGTTGTTTCCGTTTCGCGGCAGGATATCTCCGATGCGCAGGCCCGGCTCGACGGCTATGCGGTAAAGACGCCTTTGCTCCGCTTTCCTGTCCTGGACGAGGCGGTTGGCGGGACCATGCTGGTGAAGCCGGAGTGCCTTCAACGTACCGGGTCGTTCAAGTTTCGCGGCGCCTTCAATCGTCTCAGCATGATCCCGGTTGCACAGCGCAAACACGGCGTTGTCGCCTGTTCTTCCGGTAACCATGCGCAAGGTGTAGCGGAAGCAGCGAGGCTCCTCGGCATGAAGGCCACCATCGTGATGCCTGCCGATGCACCGACCATCAAGCTTCAGAGGACCCGGGACTTTGGCGCGGAAGTCATAACCTACGATCGGGTTTCCGAGGATCGTGAGGCCATTGCAGCTGCGATTTGCGACAAGAGCGGCGCAACCTTTGTTCATCCATTCGATGATCCCGGGGTCATTGCGGGCCAAGGGACTGTGGGGGCGGAAATTGCCGCTCAATCTGCGGCGCTTGGCCTGGTTCCAGATACCGTACTTGTGTGTACCGGAGGCGGCGGCCTTTCCAGCGGCGTCGCCGTTGCTCTGGAACATGACCTGCCGGATTGCGGGTTCCGCACGGTGGAGCCGTCTGGATTTGATGACTACGCGCGGTCGCTCAAGGCGGAAGAACGGGTCGGCAACCCTTCGACAGCCGGCTCGGTTTGCGATGCGCTGCTGACCGAGCGTCCCGGTGCTATCGGGTTTGAGATCCTGAAGCGTCGCGCAGGGGATGGTTTGGTCGTAACGGACGACGAAGCCCTGGCTGCGGTCGCGTTCGCACATCTAGAACTGAAGCTTGTGGTCGAACCGGGCGGTGCTGTCGCACTCGCGGCAATATTGTCCGGGAAGTTCGATGCCAAAGGCAAGGTCGTTTGTGTGGTGCTGACTGGTGGGAACATTGATCCCCATATGCTCCATTCCGCTTTGACGAGGTGACGGGGACCTGTCCGGGCTCGTTCGGTACATGGCTTGTGGGCACAAAACCAGGGAACACGTGACCTGAGAGCAGGTGGCTACAATAAAAAAAGCCCGCCTGGATGGCGGGCTTTTTGATGAAAGTGTCTGTTTGGGTCAGTTGAACAGCGCCTGGCGCTCGGCTTCAGAAAGCTGTTGCAACGGGTCGTTGCTTTCATCGAGTGCAGCTTCCGTTTCGGTCTCTTCCCAGGCCACATCCGAATCTGATTCTGCCATCTCCGCATCAAAGAGGCGATCGATGGCGTCTTCATCAAGGGGCGCTTCTTCACCGATTGCGTCGCCACCAATAGCGTCGAACTCAACCTTGTCTTCGGCGCCGGCCGCCGGAGGGGCGATTTCGTCGTCGGCTGCGACGGCGTCAGCTACATCTTCGCTTTCGTTTGTGTCTGCCCCGATTGCGGCGTCTTCAGCAAACATTGCGTCAATTGCGGACGCGTCCATCGGCTCGCCGCCGAATTCATCTTCCTCGGCGCCACCGGCCATGATGGCTTCGATATCGCTCTCATCCGCGACTGTATCGGGTGTTGCTGCGTCGACGGACACGTCATCGTCAGACGTGTCGATCTTGTCGAACGAGATCTCGTCCGCAGCGTTCGCGTCAGCTGCAACTTCGGCCGGTGCCGCATCAAATGAATCAAGTGCGCTTTCGTTTCCTGCGAAGAGGTCATCCACGCTGTTCTGCGAAACAGCCTTGTTTTCGTCCTGCGGTCCGTTGAGCAGGTGCGCATCGGGACGAGTGTCGACCGGTCCGGCGCCTTCTTCGGCTTCGGCGTCCTCGATGCCCCAGATATTGATCATCATGTTGATGCGGCTTTCCAGATACCGGAGCACCTGGACCACCTTGGTGGTGCGCTGGCCAGTCAGATCCTGGAACGAGCACGCCATGAATATTTCGGTCGCCTTGGCGTCGATTTCGTCGCAGACACCGTTGTCCGCGCCGTTCTCCCGCAACGTCCAGGCCTGTTCCTGGATCTGTTCGGCTGCCTCGAGGATGGTCTGGGTCGCGCCTTCGGTCTGTGTGACGATGGCGTCGAGTTCATGCGAGGCGTCCATGAAGCGATTCGTATCGCCACCTTCAGCCTTGATGTTGGCAATCTCGTTTTTCGTACGTTCGATCGCTTCGTGCATTTCCGCAATGTCGAGGCGAATACGATCGAGATCAGGAACCTTGCGCTGCCGGGTCATCGATTTTTCAAGACGATGAATCGCGCTCAGGATCTCCTGGGTTTCCGGAGTCTTGTTACGCCTGACGAACTCGGCGAGGAACCGCCGGCCGCGATCAGACTCCATAAGTGTCTGTTCCAGCGTCTGATATTCGATGTCCCCGAGTGGGGCTGGCTCGTCAAGTGCTTCTGCTTCTTGCATATTTCGACTATCTCGGCTTGCCATTTGCACACAATTGGCCGTAACTCAGACGACTTACCGAAAAGCCTAGGGGTTAAATCGTTAACATCCCTTTAGGCTGACAATGCCCGGAATGGAAAAATGTACTTCAAGGTGACGAGTCTTCCGGCGCGCGTCGGGGGCTTGTTTGCGAGCCACTTTTTCGGCTTCGGACTTTTCTTGCCGTTCTTTCCCATGGTTCTTGAGAATCGCGGGCTGGGTCTGGCCGAAATCGGTTACATCCTGAGCGCCGGTACAATCGTTCGGATTGCGGCTAACCCTGTCATGACAGGTCTGTCGGATCACAGCGGACGCCGGCGGTTGTCGATCTTTGTCTATTCCGTTCTGGGGGCGATGTTTCTTGGTGTCTTTGCCGGCACATCCGGGTTCTGGGCCGCGTTGATAGCAGTCGCCGGACTGATGGCCTTCTGGTCACCAGTGGTCCCGCTCAGTGACGCCTATGCCCTTGATGTCGTTCGCAATCATGGAGCCGACTATGGCCGCATGCGGCTCTGGGGATCAGTCGCCTTCGTTGTCGCCAATGTCTTCGGGGGCTGGTTCGCAGGAGACGACAACAGCGTTCTACTGATTATCGGCGGCATGGTGTTCGGCGTCATGGCAACAGGGGGCGTTGCGCTGACATTGCCGGGGCAGAAAACGTCGGATGCGGCCGCCGTCTCGGAAGACGACGTCAAGCCGGATCTGTTCGCCCGGGGATGGTTTTGGCTGATCCTGATCGTGCTCGGCCTGCTTCAGGGCAGCCATGCTGCCTTCTACGGCTTTGGCACTCTTTTCTGGCTCCAGGCGCAGATCAGTGAATTCCAGGTCGGACTGCTCTGGTCGGTCGGAGTCGTTGCGGAAATCGGGCTGTTCTTTATCGCAGGGCGGTTGAGTCCGCGATTCGGTCCGTTGAACCTCCTGCTGATTGCAGCGGCATTTGGGGTTGTCCGTTGGGGACTGTTTCCATATGCGGACAACTTTGCAATGGCCGCCGGTCTGCAGCTTCTGCATGGTCTCAGCTTCGGCGCGGCGCATCTAGGCGCAGTTGGCTATCTTGCAGGTCTCGTACCGCAGAAATGGGCTGCCACGGGGCAGGGGTGCCTTGCGGCTTCCAACGGCATCCTGACGGCTCTCGGCTTTGCTGTGTGCGGGCCGTTGTTCGACTTGGAGCCAGCCTTCGCCTTCTGGGCAATGGCGGCTCTGTCCGCCATCGCCAGTGTGTCGCTCATGCTGCTTCGACCCTTCATGGTGGCCCGTCTCGCCGAGGCGCAGTAGCCGCCCTATCCCCAAAGGGCTGGATCGGGAGCGTGCATGAGGCTGCCGTCGAAACGGATCGGCGGTTCCCGATCCTCGGCCAACAGCAGGGGACCATCCAGATCGACGAAATCTGCTGTCTGCGCGATCAGGAAGGAGGGCGCCATTGCCAGCGACGTTCCAAGCATGCAGCCGATCATTACCTTGAACTCGAGCTCGCGGGCGAGCCGCGCCATGGTCAGCGCTTCGGTCAGGCCCCCGGCCTTGTCCAGCTTGATATTCACCGCGTCGTAGCGGTCCTTCAGGCCAGCCAGATCAGCACTGGTATGAAGGCTCTCGTCGGCGCAGATGACGACCGAGCGTTCGATTTCGGCAAGCAGTCTATCCTTGCCGGCGGGAAGAGGTTGTTCGATCAGGGCGACGCCAGCGCGTGTGCATGCCGCCATGTTGATTTCGAAACAGCTCTCGTCCCAGGCTTCGTTTGCGTCAACGATCAGGGTCGCGCGCGGCGCATTCTCACGTACGGCCGCGATCCGTTCATCGTCCCCAGCGCCTGCCAGCTTCACCTTCAGCAAAGGACGCTCGGCAGCGTCCGCCGCGGCGCCTGCCATCTTTTCGGGGGTGTCGACACTCAATGTGTAGGCAGTCGTAACAGGCGTCAATGACGGTAGCCCAGCGAGCTTCGCGGCGCCTTTTCCGGCTTTCTTCGCTTCCAGGTCCCAGAGGGCGCAGTCGACGGCATTGCGCGCAGCGCCGGCAGGCATCGCCTCAAGCAGTCCCTTTCGGTCGAGCCCCTGTTCGATTGCCTGCTGGATGAGCCGGATCTGCTCGCTGACACTTTCGACGCTTTCGCCATAGCGTGCGTAGGGGACGCATTCGCCCTGCCCACGGGCACCGCCCTCGGTCAGGACAACCTTTACCACTTCCGCGTGGGTACGCCGACCGCGGGAGATGGCAAAGCCTTCTCCCGCAATCCGAAATCGCTGGGTCTCGATTTCAACCGAGCGCATCACGGCGCACCGAAGATGTCGGCGACCTTGTCGACGATGGCTTCCATGCCGAAGCGAACCGGATCGGTCGCAGGCAGGTCACCATGTTCAGCTGATACCTTGGCCAGGTAGTCCCGGGCTTCGTCCTCCCCCAGCGCTGCCGTGTTGACCGCGATGCCGATGCACTGAATGGCAGGGTTGGTCAGCTGGCCGCACTGGATCGTGAGGTCAATGACCTGCTGGATCGTCGGAAGGGGCGTTTGCACTCCCCGCATGGTCCTGCGGGTGGGTTCATGGCAGACGATGAACCCGTCGGGTTGGGAGCCATGCAGAAGACCGAGGGTTACACCGGCGAATGAGGGATGGAACAGGGAGCCCTGACCCTCGATGATCTGCCAGTGATCTTCGGCCGTTTCAGGGGAGATCCACTCCGCCGCACCTGAAATGAAGTCCGCAATCACCGCATCAAGTGCAACGCCGCGCCCTGAAATCAGAACGCCGGTCTGGCCGGTGGCGCAGAAAGAACTCTGGTAGCCGCGCTCGTTCATTGCCTTGTCCATGGCAAGTGCGGTGTATTTCTTGCCGACCGAACAGTCGGTGCCAACTGCCAGAATGCGCTTGCCCGTTCGCTTGGTACCCTTGCCGGTTGCGAAGGTTTCGGAGTTGTGGCGCACATCGAAGAGCTGCCGGCCGTTGCGGTCGGCGGCTTCCCTGATGGCGGGAATCGACCCGAGGCGGACGTGGAGCCCGCTTGCGACATCGAGACCCTCGTCCAGCGCGTCGACAATGGAGGAGATCCAGTGATCGGGCAGGCGACCACCTGCATTGACTGCACCGACGACCATGGTTCTCACGCCTTTGTCGCGGGCTTCGCTGATCGACATGTCGGCAAGTCCGGTGTCGGCAGCACAGCCCGGCAAACGGAGCTGGCCGGCACACCAGTCCTTGCGCCAGTCGACCACGCCGATCGCGGTCTTGGCCGCCAGGGCATCAGGCACGTCTCCGAGAAAGAGAAGATACGGGTGTTCGATTTTCATGAACCGGGCTCCAGGTGAGATCCAGACAGGTGACGTCTGGACGATGAACTCCTGAGCAAGGTATACGAGGGAGTTGAAGCGAGCGGCAAGAGGGTGGCCTGCCGGGATGGCGTTCTTGGAGAAACATTCGGCTCCGGATTTCGAAGTCATTTCGGATGAGGGTACTCATACGATACGGCTTAGCGGAGACTGGGCCATCAATACGCTGGCCGAGGCAGAAGCAATCCTGCCACGGCTCGACGTGCCCAAGGATCGCATGATCTGCATCGACGCCTCGCGCATCGGCAGCATAGACACGTCGGGTGCCTGGCTGGTGCACCGCATGCGCGGGTCCCTGGAATTCGGCGGCGGAAGGGTCGAGATTTCCGGCCTGGACGAGAAGCGACGGTCGCTATTCGAGGAGCTTGAAAAGCATCATCCTCCTCACTGGAAGCCCGAGCGTCACCGTATTTCGATTGTCGGCTTTCTCGAAAAGGCCGGACGCCAGATGGAAGGGGTCTGGCACGATCTGCTCGCCATGCTGCATATCCTCGGCTCTCTCGGGACCGTTCTGGCGATGGTGGTGCTGCAGCCGCGCAGGCTCAGGGGGATCTCCGTCGCCGTGCAGTTCGACCGCTCCTGCATTGGCGCCGTTCCGATCGTCGCGCTGATGAGTTTCCTCATCGGCGGCATCGTCTCTCAGCAAGGTGGCTTCTATCTGCGCCAGTTCGGGGTAGAGATCTACGTCGTCGATCTTGCCGGCGTCCTTGTGCTGCGTGAGATGGGAGTCATCTTGACGGCGATCATGGTGGCCGGCCGGTCAGGGTCGGCATTTACTGCTGAAATCGGCGCGATGCGCATGCGCGAGGAAATCGATGCGCTGCATGTCATCGGCCTGAGCGTCACCGAAATCCTGATCCTGCCGCGAGTGCTGGCGCTGATGATCGCGCTGCCCGCACTGACCTTCATTTCCGATATTGCATCACTGTTCGGATCGGGCCTCGTCGCGTGGAGTTACCTGGACATTCCGCCTCAGGCCTTCATCAGTCTTCTGCATCAGGCGATCACGATCGACACGCTCATGGTGGGCTTGATCAAGGCACCTTTCATGGCCCTGATCGTCGGTTTGATCGCCTGTGTCGAAGGCCTGAAGGTCTCCGGTTCGACTGAATCCCTTGGGCGTCACACGACCATGTCTGTTGTGAAAGCGATTTTCCTTGTTATCGTGGTCGACGGGATCTTTGCCATTTTCTTTGCGTCTATTGGGGTCTGAGCAGTTCATGGGCAGCGATGAGGTCGATCTGGAGACCCTCCATGCATCCCGTGAGCGGG
Source organism: Roseibium sp. (assembly GCF_048261595.1). Classification (GTDB taxonomy): domain Bacteria; phylum Pseudomonadota; class Alphaproteobacteria; order Rhizobiales; family Stappiaceae; genus Roseibium. The sequence goes on along the minus strand of NZ_JBLXFW010000002.1, from coordinate 29,137 downwards.
ACGCGGATGCGGATATAATTCTGTCCGCACGTGACATCACCGTCGGCTTCGGCTCCAAGGTCATCTTGCAGGATCTGAACCTGGACGTCCGGCGCGGTGAAGTGCTTGGTTTCGTCGGCGGATCGGGCACGGGCAAGTCCGTGCTCATGCGTACGATTCTCGGGCTCAATCACAAGCGAAAGGGCACGATCGAGGTCTTCGGGCAGGATTTGTCTTCTCTGAGTTCCGAGCAACGCCGCAACGTCGAACGCCGGTGGGGTGTGCTCTTTCAGCAAGGGGCTCTGTTTTCCTCGCTTACGGTGAAACAGAATATCCAGGTCCCCATGCGCGAGCACCTCGACCTTTCTCCAAAGCTGATGGACGAACTGGCGACGTTGAAGATCGAGCTGGTCGGTTTGCCGCAGGATTCGGCGGACAAATTTCCCTCGGAGCTGTCAGGCGGCATGATCAAGCGTGCAAGCCTGGCCCGTGCCCTTGCCCTGGATCCCGATCTGGTATTTCTTGATGAACCGACATCCGGTCTTGATCCGATCGGCGCGGCCGCGTTTGACAAGCTGATCGCGAATTTGAGCGAAACCCTCGGGCTGACGGTCTACATGGTCACTCATGACCTCGACAGTCTGCATTCGATTTGCGACAGAATCGCTGTTTTGGGGGAAAAGAGGGTTCTGGTCATCGGCACCATTGATGAAATGATGAAGAGCGACCAGCCCTGGGTTAAGTCTTATTTCCGGGGCGAGAGGGCCCTGCGCCGTGTTGAAGGCTGAGTGATGGAAACCCGTGCGAATTACATAATCATCGGCGCCTTCATGATGGCGACGCTGATCGGAGCGTTCGGTTTTGTCTACTGGCTCGCCGCTACGGCTGAAACGCGTGAAAACGTGTTCCTGCGGATCGTTTTTCCAGCGCCGGTCACCGGGCTGCCGATCGGTGGCAAGGTCCTGTTCAACGGCATTCCCGTCGGGGATGTCAGTTCACTTGATTTCGATATCGAAAACCCGAAGGTGGTGATCGCCACCGTTCGTGTGAAGCCTAAGACACCCCTGCGTACGGACACGGTCGCAACGCTGAACTTTACCGGCCTTACCGGTGTTGCCTATGTTGACCTGAATGGCGGAAGTCTCGATGCGCCGCTTCTGCTGGATCCGGATTCGGCCAGGATCCCGGTGATCAAGGCTGAACGCTCCCTGTTCGACGATATTGTCGGCGGGGCGCGCGACGTTCTGAAAAAGGCGGATTCGACGATGTCCACCATCGATAGTCTGCTTCAGGAAAACGGCCCTGCTATCGGCAAGACGGTGCAGAATGTCGAAGCTTTCTCCGGCGCTCTTGCCCAGAATTCTGAGGGGATCTCGGACTTCATGGCCAACCTGTCCAGTATGAGCGACGCCATTTCAAAGCTCTCAGGGCGGATGGAGAACCTCGTTGTCGAGGGCGAACGGCTGCTTGCTGCCGTTCCTTCTGACAAGGTTACCGGCATCGTTGGAGACATAGAGCGCTTTACGGCAAGTCTTGCAGAGTCCAGCAATGGCATCGACGCGCTGATAGCGGATGCCCAAGGCGCTGCGGCAGAGCTTCAAACATTCACCCAACGCCTGAATTCGGGGATGGACGGTGTCGAGAAACTGATCGCTTCGGTCGATTCCGAGGCCATCGACAAGGTTGTTCAGGGCGCTGCTGCGCTCGGCGAAGTAATCGAGAAGCGCACCGGGGACATCGACAAGGTTATTTCCGCTTCGGCCGAGACCATGGACAACCTCGCACAGGTTTCAACGACGATCCGCTCGCATGACGAGGCGATTGGCAGCGTGCTTGCTGACAGCCAGGCGGTGATGAGCAAGGTCAACAGCATCGTCGAACGTGGCGCCGCGATTGCCGATGCAGTGGATCCGGCGAAGGTTTCCAACGTCGTTGCCTCGGTCGAGACGTTGAGCCGGGATCTCAATGCATCGCTCGCCAAGGTCGATGCGATCGTCGCCAGGGTCGATCCTGAAAAGGTCGGCCAGATGGTCGACAATGCGGATAGTGTTGTCGCAAACATTCGTGCCCGCGAGACCGAGATCAATGAAATCATTGCGTCTACCCGCGCGACGATTGCCAATTTCGAGCATGTGTCCGGAACGGTTCGTGAAAAGGAAGACCGGGTCGTCGCACTCGTGGATGATCTGCGCATTGCCGCAGACCAGTTCACCCAGACGTTGCGCGATGCCAACGGGATCATCAAGGCAGTGGATCCGCAGAAGGTGGCCAGTATTGTAGGATCCATCGACAACGTGACCGGCGGCCTTTCCGGCAACAAGCAGAGCATCGATGAAATGATCGCCTCTGCCCGTACGGCGGCACAGAACGTCGAGCAGATGACGGCCGACCTGCAGAAGCGGACGCCTGATGTCGACCAGATCATTTCCGATGCAAAGGAAATGACGGCGACCCTCAACGCAACTTCAGTGCGGGTTCAGGGCATCGTCGACCAGGTCGGAACCATGGTGGAAGGCGATGGAGAAGGCCTGATTGTCGAAGCGACCCATGCCGCCAGGTCCCTACGCAAGGTAGTTGCCGCATTCGAGACGCGGGCCGACTCGATTGCAGGCGGGCTTTCAAAGTTCGCGAACCAGGGATCAGCAGATTTCGCCTCGGCGATGTCTCAGGTGAACCGAACGCTCGTTGCCATCCAGCGTGCCGTCGAGAATTTCGACCGTAGCCCGAACCGGGTCATCTTCGGTGGCGAAGACGTCCCGACCTATTCAGGGGGGCGGCGGCGCTAGTTTCATGGGTAGTGTAAAGGGTATCATTCCGCGTGGCGCGGAAGAGGGGAGCGTTTCAGGGATGGCAATCGAGGCAGGCAAGGGCAAAACGACCCGGCGCGGCGCTCTGTTCCTTCTGGGCGGCGGTCTCCTGCTGGCCGGATGTGCGGGCAATGCTCCGTCGGCGCTCTATGGACTGAATGCGGCCAGCTTCGAGGCGGTCCCCGGACGGTCACGTGCGGTTCAGGTTCTGGTTCCGCGGCCACGGGCACTCAAGGCGCTTGATTCCGACTACATCGCCGTTGTCGAGAACGGCATGATCTACAGCTATTTCCCGCAAGCAGCCTGGACCGATGCGCTGCCGAACGTCGTCCAGGCAAAGATCGTGGAGACGCTTCAGGGAACCGGCCGTCTTCGCGGCGTCGGAGTGCCCGGTGAAGGTCTCCTGATCGACTACCAGCTTCAGACCGAGGTCCGCTCCTTCGAGCTAAGGGTCGATGGCGCCAACCGGGGATTGGTCGAGATTTCGGCAAAGCTTGTCAATGATCGCAACGGACGCACGATCGGGACCCAGGTTTTCAGGGCGGAAACGCCGACCGGCGGGTCCAGCGTGGATCAGGCCGTTGCGGCCCTGAATGCGTCTGCAGACAGGGTATTCACCGACATGGCTTCTTGGATCCTGCAGCGCATTTGAGGGTCAGGCCGTCCTGACCGTCGCGTCGAAACGCTTATTTTCGCGGAGGATTCGGCGCAACCGTAAAGCGGGCTGCGAATGCCCGTAGAACCGGACTGCGAACGGAAACGTTTGACCTGCTCTCGCGCCAGACAACGAAAATCCCCGATCCGATGATTACCGCCGAGCCAAGGCCGACATAGATGTCCGGGCTTTCCTGAAAGAAGAAAAAACCGAAGACGGTCGCCCAGAGGATCTGACTGTATTGCATGGGAGCGATAACCGCTGCCGGAGCAGAACGATAGCCAGAGATGATACAGAACTGCGCGATGACCGACAGAAAGCCGAGACCGGCCATCAGCGCGAGATCGGAAAGGCTCATCGGACGGTAGATGCCCGGAAGCAGAATGCCCATGGCGATCATCGACAGGAGCATGGGGTAGAGGATCAGGACGGCGGAGCGTTCCTCGCTGCCAATCCTGCGCACGATCACCGAGGCAAGGGCACTGGCGCAGGCAGACGTCAGCGCCGTGATATGGCCGAGTGTCAGCTCGCTGGCACCGGGGCGCAAAACGATCAGCACACCGCAAAGCCCGACAACGACCGCTGCCCAACGTTGGAGCCGGACAACCTCGCCAAGGATGGGAATCGAGAAAACCGTGATCAGCAGGGGCGCGGCGAACAGGAGCGAATATACTTCCGCCAGGGGCAAGACAGTAAAGGCGTAGAAGCCGCAGGAAAGTGCCAGGATGCTCAGCCCGGACCGCGCCAGAACGAGCCAGGGATGGCGAGGTCGGAAGTTGTCCTCCTTCCGGTCGGCCAACATGATCACCGACATTGGCACGAACGCGAAGAGCATGGCGAAGAAGATGATCTGGAAGACCGAGAAATTCGCTCCCAGATGCTTCGTGATCGCATCATGCGTGGCGTAGAAGGCAAAGCCGACAAATGCGATGCCCAGCCCCAAAACCGGGGAGGAAGATGGCTTGGTCATGAGCAGAGAATGGCCGGAATTAAAACGATTCAGTTGCGATCAGGATTTGTTTCTTTGGCCGTCAGGTCAAGGGGGCAGGGTGCAATCGCCCAGATTTGTGTCTGTCGGAGATCATGCGAGTTAGTCGGTCGGCAGAGATAATTGCTCCCAAAGACCTGAGGGGATCGGGTTGCCGAGGGCATACTCGAATGCGGAAACCGAAAGTTCGGCTGTATTTGCATCGCACCTGAAGTGAAGATCGTGCCAAATACCATTGCTCCGCAATGCCGCGCCCGCAGCCGTGACCGAGTTCCCGGCAATCATGACATCGCTCCTTGCGTAGGCGACGACCTTGTCAGGACTCAGGTCGGGCCGAACGAGTGCAATCTGCTCCATCGCTTCGGTGTTGCAGAGCTGCAGTAGGCGATCCTCGATATGGGTTTCCTGAAGCAGTTGACGGGCTTCCGAGTACCGCGAATCTTCAAGGACGCTCGCCGTATAGAGGCGCCGGGCGCGCGTCATTGTCGGAAGAGCAGGTGTGTCTCCACTTTCGTCCGGGCGCGGCTGATCGGTTGGATCGGCAGCGGAACGGGCGGACTTTTCTGGGACCGGCGTTCCTTTTGACTTTGCAGGTGGCGGAACAAGGTCGATGGTCAGGGCCTCCGCAGGTGGCGCCGTCCGATCGTCGTTGTCGATTTTGAACGCAGCCAGAAGGACGGCATGCAGAACAATTGCCGCGAGCAAGGCAATGGCAAAGCCGAAGTCGCTGGAGGCAGGATCGTGCCGACGGCTGACGGTCAGAAGCATTACGGCACTCCCGGAACAGGGGGGTGAGCTTCCCGGGTAGTATCGGTTTTCGGCTTATTGATGGCTTTGAAAAAGAAAAGGCGGGCCGAAGAGCCCGCCTTTGCCGTTCAGATGGATGGCTATGGTCGTTCGACTTAGTCGAGACGTCCGCTTGCATGAGCGAGCATGGTGTAGACCTTGCCCGTGTCGGAGCTCAGGTAGGTCTGACCCAGCATGTTGTCGCGGTCGTTGCGCGAGACCTGCGAGAGCAGCTGTTCGAAGTCTGCGACATAGCGTTCCACGGCATTGCGGAACTCCGGATCGCGAGCGTACTTCTGGCGGATCTCGTCGAAGGTCTGCTGACCCTGCAGGGTGTAGAGGCGGCGCGTGAAGACGTGCCGTTCGCCGCGCTTGTAGCGATCCCACAGATCCACGAAGGTCTCGTGATCGATTGCCCTTGCAATGTCGACCGACAGCGAGTTGAGGCTCTCGACGGTGTGCAGCGGCGAGCGGGTCTGACCAGCTTCCGCCTGGTCTTCATCGCGTGAGGCGCGGCGCAGCAGGTCCGACACCCAGCCCTTGCTACCGGGCTCCTGAGAAGCCGGCGCCTGACGACGCGGCTGCTCTGCTGCCGGACGCGGAGCCGGACGGCTCTCAGCGGCCGGCTGAACCGGAGTCTGTTGGCGAGCTGGCGCGGCGAAAGCCGATGCGCTGGCAACCTGGGCCGGGCGATCCTGCGGACGGGAGATATCCAGTGCGCTGGACTGCTTTGCGACGATGTCCGACAGCTCGGTCAGGGCGCGGATCTGTTCCTTGACCACCTTGCGCAGGGCCGCGGTGCTTTCCTCGGCCTCTTCCGGCAGGTTGAGAACGCCCTGCTTCAGCTCGTTGCGGGTTGCCTCCAGCTCGCGGTGTACGTCGCGGGCGACATCGCGCATCCGGGTTGCTGCCTCGCTGAAGCGTTCGGTCGCGTCGGACACCGTGCGGGTCATTTCCGCCATGATGTCGTCCTGGGCCGAGCGGATCGCGTCGCGTGCCTTCTGGCCTTCCATGCCTGCCGTGAGGCGCATGGATTCGAACTGCTCGGTTACCTGCTTGGTTGCAGCCTCGGCAGCGGCGCCCAGCATGCGGGCGGCATCTCGTGCCTTGTCGTCGGCTGTTTCCAGCGTCTCGGACAGGGTGTTGGTGAAGGAACGCATCAGGCTGTCGACAGCTTCCGTCTTTGCCAGGAGCGTGTCGGCGACCTGCTCGATCGCGGTCTTGCGATCGGCAACGCGGTTCTCGACCGAGCGGTTGGTTTCCTCCAGATGACGGGCAGCAGTGGACAGCTCGTTCGCATTGTCAGCGAAGCGGGCCGCCAGCGACTGGACGTCGGCGAGGGTGGTCTCGGTTACCGTGCGCAGGGCGTCCACCTGATCGGTGATCACTCCCGTCGAGACATTGGTCTCGGACACAGCGCGTTCGACAGCTGCGCGGAATTCGCCCGCACGGCGGCCGAGGTTGATTTCCACGTCCGCAAGGTTGGTGCCGGCGGAGGTGACGACCGTCTGCAGCATCTCGTTCGACTGGTTGAGCTTGTCGAGAATGTCGGAGACATCTGCCTCGAGACGGCGCTTGGTGTCGTTGAGCATGGTTGCAGCATGCTCGCTGCGCTCGTTGAGAGTCGCAACGATCCGGTCGCCTGCTTCGACGAGGGAGCGGGTCGCTTCCAGGCCGTTCTGGGCGAAGGTGTCGCTGACCTGCTGGCCCTTGACCGTGATTGCGTCCAGGATCGCCTTGTGGATCTCGGAAACGCGGCCGGTGAGGTCGTGGGCACGGGTCTCGATGGCAGCGATCAGCTCGTTGCCGTCGGTGCCGATCAACTTGGCCAGTTCGCCAGAACGGGAGCCGAAGGCATCGTTCAGGGTGTTGGCGGTCTCAAGCAGCTCTGCTGCAACCGCGTTGCCACGGGATGCCAGCATGTTGGCCGCGTCGTTGACGGCGTTGTTGACACGGGCGCGGATGACGTCGGCTTCGCCGGTCATCTGGCCGCGGATTTCTTCCAGCGTTGCCGCCAGGGTCATGCGCGCCTGTTCGCTCTCTGCCGACAGGTTGCCGGAGATCTCGGCGATGGTGCGCGACAGATCCGTACGGACCTTCTCGCTTTCGCCTGTGAGCGAACCGGAGAATTCGGCCAGCGTTCCGGCGTAAAGGGTACGTGCCTTTTCGCTTTCCGCCGCCATGGACCGTGCGGCTTCGCTGACTGCGGATAGCACGAGCTCGCGGATCCTCTCGCTTTCGCCAGACATGGAACCGGACGCCTGATGCATGGCCGAGGTGATGGCATCGGCCGCCTTCTGGCTTTCGCCGACGAGAACGCCGCGCGCCTCGCCAACGGATCCCAGAACAATCTGCCGCATGCGTTCGCCTTCACCCGAAAGTTTGGCGGTCGCGTCGGTCACCGTGCCGGTCACAAGGTCAACGGTGCGGCTGCGTTCGTCTGCGAGGGCATCCACGGCCTGTGCGACGGCATCCTTGATCATGTCGTGCATGCGGGTGCTTTCGGTGGAAAGCGTGCCGCCTGCCTCTGCAATGATGCCTGTCAGGATGTCGCGTGCCTTTTCGCTCTCGCCGGTGAGTGTGCCGGAAATGCTTTCCAGGCGCTCGTTGAGGACTGTTTCGAGCTGGCTGGCGCGGGTATCGAGTGTCTCTGCGACTTCGAAGACCTTCGCGCCGAGCGAGACGTTGATCTCTGCAATGCGCTCGGACAGGGACTCGGTCAGCTGCTCGCTCTGGTGGGCGAGGACAGTGCCTGCCTCCGCGAGACGGTTGTCGAGTGCCGTGGTCATCTCGTCCTGGCCCTCAACGAAGGCCTTGGCGATTTCCTTGGTGCGGGAAATCAGGGTCTCGCTGATCTGACGGGCGCGGTTGTCGAGGGTCTCGTCGATCCGCTCGGTGCCGCTGGTCATGGTTTCTGCGAGGTGCTCTGCCTTCTCGGTCATCGACGTTGCCGCGACATCGACACGTTCGCCGAGCGTGCGGGCAATTTCCTCTGCCCGGTCGGCAAGGGTGGTGCCGGCTGCCTCGACGCGCTGGCCAAGCTGGATCGTGATGGCGTCGGAACGATCCGCGAGGATGTCGGAGATGTTCCGGGTCTTCTCTTCCAGGGCTTCGGCGATGCCGGAGGTGCGCTGCTCGATCGCGTCGGACAGAAGGGCGGTCCGGCTCTCAAGAGCTGCTTCAAAGGAAGCCGTGCGCTGATCGAGGGTAAGATCGATCGTGTTGATACGGCTGCCGAGCGATGCATCCATCGAGTCGATGCGGGTCGCGAAGGTGTTGTCCAGTGTCGCAAGGCGCGAGTCGAGGGATTCCGACAGAAGCAGCGTCTTGGTGTCGAATGCTTCCATCAGTTCGCCGCCACGGCCGGAAACGATACCTTCCAGATCAGTGAGGCGTGAGGAGAGGCCATCCTGCAGGATCTGGCCACGGATCTCGAGCGTGTCGGAGATCTGGGAGCCTGCGGAATTGATGTCCTCGACGACGCGTGCGCCGCGCGAGCCGATGAGTTCGGCGAGCGACGTGCCGGTGTCTGCCAGCTTCTGGGTCAGTTCGGAGGTCTGGTAGCCGAGGCTGGCCGAGATATCGGAGGAAATGCTTTCCAGCGACTCGCGGAAGCCGAGGCTCTGCTGTTCCATGATCGCGGCCATTTCATTGCCGCGCGCAGCCAGGCGCTCGTCCAGTTCGGAGCCGTTGATCGAGATGGCGTTGTAGATCCGCTCGGAAATGGTGTCGAGTTTCTCGGCAAGCTCGCCGCCACGTACGGTGATCGTGTCGGTCAGGCTGCCGGCAGTCTCGTCCAGCTTGGACGCGATTTCACCACCGCGCAGGGACAGGTCGACCACGATAGACTCGCCGGTTCCACGAAGGATTTCAGCGACTTCCGTGCTGCGCTCGGACAGGGTCTCGACGATCTCGGCACCTTTGATGGAGATCGTGTTGGTGACTTCCTGACCGCGTTCGGAGATGCTTTCCACGACCCGGTTGCCGGTCTCGGCCAGAGAGGCGTCGAGATTGGTGACACGGCTGTCGACGGTGCTGATCAGCTCCTCGGTACGTGCTGTGACGGTGTCGATCAGGCGGCCACTGGTAAGAGACAGGTTGGCATTGATCTCTTCGCCGCGGGCGCTGATGGTTTCGCCGACGTTCGCGCCGGTGCTTTCCAGCGACGTGCGGAATTCGTCCGCCTTGGCGTTGAGGGTTTCGATGACGCGGTCGGAGGAAGAAGAAAGCGTCGCGTTGATCTCGGTGCCGCGGCTCGACAGCGTTTCGACGAAGGAGTTCGCGGTGGCTGCGAAACGCTCGTTGACCTCGTTGCCGCGGGACGACAGGGTTTCCCACATCTGGTTGCCTGTCTGGGACAGGTTGTCGACCAGATCGTTGCCGGTTGTGGTGAGGCGGGCGACGTAGTCATCGGCGCGTACCGTCAGTGCCTCGACAAGTTCGTTGCCGGACGTGGTCAGGTTGGCGCTGAGGGACTCGATGCGACCGTCAACTGCGGAGGTCAGTTCCTCTACGCGGGAGTTGACCGCATCCATCATGCGCTGGGTGGCGGAATCCACGGAGGAGCCGAACTCGTCGGAAGTGTTGGAAAGCTGCGAGGAGAAGGCTTCGTGGGCGCCGGAAATGGTTTCGCGGACGCGGTCGGCATTGATCTGGATGGCTTCGCGCTGGCTGACCAGTTCCTCGATCAGCGAACGGATCTTCAGCTCGTTGTCGTTGTAGGAGCGTTCCAGTGACGAAACCTCGTTGTGCACGAGCACCTCGAGTTCGCTGGCGCGGGCGATCGCACGCTCGATGCCGTCGCCCATTGCGGAGACTTCACGGCGGATGGCCTGGCCGACCGAAAGGATGGATTCCTTGGCCATGTCTTCCGGCTCTGCGAGGCGCAGGGCGACTTCGGTCATGCCACGGGCGACGATGCGCATTTCCTGCGCACGCCAGATCATCATGGCCATGACCCAGAAGAAGACGATCGGGACGATGATTGCGACAGCGGCGAGGATCAGGGCCGGGGAGGCGGAAAGCTGGCCGAGATCGGACAGACCGGAAAGCTGGTCGCCGAAGGAAGAAAGAGTGAGGCTGGTGCCGACGGTGGCCCAGACGACGGACAGAACGAGAGCAACCCAGAACGGTGCCGAAGACGGACGGCGCTGAAGCGAATAAATGAGGTTGCCGATGTTGCGGCGGTCGTCGTTTGCTGCGGGCGGACGGTTGCCGCGACCGCGCCGACGAGCCGGTGCATTGGCCTCTTCCTTTGCCGAGCGTTGCTCCTGGCGCTGGTTGGCAGATTGCCGTGCCGAATTGCGTTCGCTTGCCGATGCCTTGGGCGCCGTTTCAGCTGCATCGCTGTTCGCGCCGGGGCCGCCGAAGTCCAGCTTGAGCGCTTCTTCGACAGCAGACAGGGCTGCTTCCGCCGGATCTTTCACCTTCGGGGGATTTGCCATGATAGGATCGCCTCAGTTCCTTACTCATTACTATCGACGAGCGTCCCGTGTTCGGGTTCGCTCTTCGAATGCAATGGCCCTGAGAAACGACTGACGCACGTATGGTCCATAGCGGGTCAATGCTTCTCGTGGCCTGGCCTGGAAGGGGGCCGCCGCTGACCAGCTCAGGTCACATGACCAAAGAGCCTTTTCCCCACCTTGCCGCATCGCATTACCTAATGGCACACTCTCTCCTAATGAACAACAAACGGCAATCCTTTTAAGGAGGTAGAGGCGGGACATGACAGAGAATGCGAAGTCCGGAGGGCCGAAAAAGTCCGCGCGAATGAGTGCCCCAAAAGGTGGTGCACGACGCAATGTGCCGACCGATGTGCAAAGGCGTTGGTTGCAGAAGGGCCTCGAACAGCCGGGTGGGAAACTGCCTCTGTTCGATGATGCCGGACGTGAAATTCCTGCCCGTACGATCCGCGCCTGTCTTGCTGCAGGATGGGCAGAGCCTTGGTTTTCCAACCCAATCAAGCCTGACTGGCTCGTCTGCAAATTGACCGACAAGGGAATTTCGGTGCTGTCCGCCAAAAGCAAGTGACCGTGAGCCCCTATGGTCGCAGCTTGCCTCGGCAGCTTTCAGTGAGCAGCACAGGGGCCTGATTTTCCGAGTGTCTTAAAGAAGCCTTTAAAATTCATTTACGGCCGTTAACCAAGTATTCACTTTATTGGGGACATCGCCGCCGAAGCGGTCCATACGGGGCGGCTGGCGACTGTCTTAACGCCTCGTTCGTTCTTCGGGCGCACACTCGTGTCATCGAGACCGGATTGGCCTGGAGGAGCTGTTTCGGTAGACCTGAACATCGTGCGGGGTACGAAAATGGCAATCGCAACCATGGCTCGGTCGGACAGCCGCATGGATCCGACGCCTCCTATCGATCTTGTTGCACTGGCAACTTCTACGCTCGGCAACCGCGACCTGGAACTGGAAGTCCTCCGGATGTTCAAGGCCCAGTCGCAGTCCATGATGAGCCGCATTGGTGGCGAGATGCCCCCCAAGATGCGCAAGGATCTGGTGCATACGCTGAAGGGCTCTGCCCGTGCAGTCGGCGCACTACAGGTGGCACTGGTCTGCGAGGGACTGGAGGCAGAACTGGCGGAAAACCGTGAGCCGCCATTGATCAGCCTGGAAAAGGCCGTTGGCGATGCCAATGCCTACATCGATGACATCCTGGAAGAGTGAGCGATCACGCGATCGGCATCGAGGGACACTGCCGCTTCAAGCGGATGCCTAACAGCGCGCTGCTTTGTGGCTGCAACTGCGGTGGGGTAGAGGCGGATCGGCACCCGTTGCATGAAAATTTGAGCGTCTCTGCCCTCCGCAAACCGCAGGTCGGTCCTTGACCTTTGACCGGAACTCTTTATGTCGGGGTAGAACCCTTACACCTCATCTGATCAGACGCGGATCATGCCAAAAATCACTTACGTTACCGCTGACGGAGCGCGCACCGAAGTTGACGCTCCCGTCGGTTCCACCGTCATGGAAAACGCCATCAAGAACATGGTCCAGGGCATCGAGGCCGAATGCGGCGGTGCCTGCGCCTGTGCGACCTGTCACGTCTATGTCGATGAGGCCTGGGCAGGCAAGGTCGGTTCGCCCGAGCCGATGGAAGAAGACATGCTCGACTTCGCCTACGACGTGAAGCCGACCTCTCGCCTGTCCTGCCAGGTCAAGGTAACCGAGGAACTCGACGGTCTCGTCGTGCATGTTCCCGAACGCCAGGCCTGAGGCGCCGTGGACCGGGGCTTGAGGAGAGTGCCCCGGCATGGACTTCCTGGATTCCAGCCAACAGAAAAGCCCGCCGATTTGGCGGGCTTTTCTTTTTTGAGGTCGTACTGGGCTCACTCCGCCGGCTGAGGCGTCTGCTTCTGGAACCAGAAATTCACCTCGCGGCCCTCTTCAGGGGCCGGCGGGATCATGCTGGACAGGAACAGACTGACCAGGGCCATGGCCGCGCCGGACAGGAAGACCGCCGCTGGCGAGATCAGCCAGACCAGCCCGAAGACGACGGGTATGAAGACCGCCGCGATGTGGTTGATCGTGAAGGCAACGCCAGCTGTCGGCGCGATGTCTGCCGGATCGGCGATCTTCTGGAAGTAGGTCTTGATCGCGATGGCGATGGCGAAGAAGGCGTGGTCGAGAACATAGAGGCTCGCCGCGACCGTCGCATTGGTGACGAAGGCGTAGCTGACGAACACCAGGATCAGGCCGACGTATTCGAACATGAGCGCCTTGCGTTCTCCGAAGCGGACAATCAGCTGACCGATCTTTGGCGCGAGCAGCATGTTGAAGGCGCCGTTCAGCAGAAACAGTCCGGCCACCTCATGTACGTGGTAGCCGAAACGCTCGACCATCAGGAAGCCGGCAAAGACGGTGAAGATCTGGCGCCGCGCCCCGGCCATGAAGGTGAGGGCGTAGTAGAGCCAGTAGCGTCGGCGCAGGATCAGCTTCTTGTGCTGCGGCGTGCCTTCCCGGAAATTCGGGAACATTGCCACCACGCCGGCGAGTACGACCAACGTCAGGCCGCCTGCGACGAGGAACACGGTCGTGAAGGACAGGTCGAACGCCTTCCAACCGATGAAGATGAGGCCGTAGGCAATGAGCTGGGCAAAGGCGCCGACCGAAATGATCTTGCCCATGGACGCGGCAGCGGTCGCTTTGGGCAACCACTGCAGCGACAGCGACTGGTTCATGGTCTCGTAATAGTGAAACCCGACCGACATGACGAAGGTGGTGACGTAAAAGCCCATGGCGCTTGGGAAATAACCCGTGACCGCGACACCTACGCCGAGAAAAGCAAGCGATATGTAGGCGAGGGTCTGCTCGCGCATGACCAGCAGAAAGTAGATCGCCGCGAAACTCAGAAAGCCAGGGATTTCCCGGATGGACTGCTGAATGCCGATTTCACGCCCGGTGAACGAAAGTTCCTGGACGGCGAAGTTGTTCATCAGGTTCCACCAGGCGGCAAATGACAACTGCATGGCGCCAGCCATGATCATCAGAAGTACGGCCGGGGAACGCCAACCGGTCACAGCAGAGGGATCCGCGCTGCGGGTGAAGTAACTCATGTGTGGTTTTGTCCTGAGGGAATTCAATAACTGTCTGGGATTGCTTTTACGCCGCTGGTGAGCTTGCGTGTTAGCGCTGTTTCGTCATCATATGTTTCTGACCCGCCAAATACTGAACTTGCAGGGCGATAATGCAGCGCGATGCATCGATCCACCCGGATCACTATGTCACGACGTCCAAGATGCCCGACATGCCCGTGCAGGCATTTGCCGCCGAGGGTGTGCCGGGCGAAGTAACGACATGGCACAATCATCCGACCGGGCAGCTGTTTCATGTCGTCCGCGGTTCGCTTGCCATCGATACCGAAGTGGGGACCTTCTTCGCGCCACCTGAGCGGGCGGTGTGGCTACCGGCGGGACTGCACCATCAGACGCGCTATCTGGCCGAAACGGAAGTCCGCTACATGTATTTTGGCCGCGAGCACCTCGAGCGGCTACCTCAGACGCCTCGAGTACTTCAAGTGACGACATTGCTGCGCGCCCTGATCCTTGAATTCATGTCTTACCCGCGGAGAGAGATCGTTGACGGGCCGCAGGCGCGGATCGTCGGCGTCATTCTCGATCAGCTCAAGATGCTGCCCGCAGCCCCACTGCAGCTGCCGATGCCCAAGGAGGCGCGCATGCGTCAGCTTTGCGAGCGGATTTTGAGTTGCCCGGCGGAGGTCCCCTTGCTTGCGGTGGCGGCAGAGAGCTGCGCCATGTCAGTGCGTTCGTTCGAGCGCCGGGTCAAGGCCGAGACCGGCCTGAGTTATCGAAACTGGTGTCACCAAGCGAAACTCTTCCGGGCGCTGGAGCTGCTCTCGGGGGGCGGCTCCGTATCCGAGGTATCCCATCTTCTTGGATACGAGGGCCCCAGCGCCTTCGTCTCGACATTCCGGAAGGCGTTCGGAGTTACTCCGGGCCGATATTTCTTATCGGATCCAGGTATTTGATTTGCCTCATGGCCAAGGTCAGCGCCCTGACGGAGAGTGAGCCAACTCAACTCAGGAGGGCTCAATGTTCAAGAAAATCCTGCTGCCGATAGATCCGGCCGAACCCGCTTTCGCCGACGCTGCAATCGAAAAGGCCGTAACCTTTGCCAAGGATTACGGCGCCAAGATCCATCTGGTTGCCGTGTGCCCGGAAGTCCAGACCTTCGTGGCCAGCCAGTTGCCGGAAGGTTTCCAGGAAAAGGAAGTCGCCGAAACCCGTTCCACGCTCGATGAAATCATCGCCAAGATGGGCCTTGCAGGCGGCGTGGTGGATAGCCAGGTGCGGATCGGCTCCGTTTATCATGAGGTTCTGGAAGAAGCGCAGGCTGCCGACTGCGACCTCATTCTCATGACCAGCCACAAGCCGGGTCTCTCGACCTATTTCATCGGTTCCAACGCTGCCCACATCGTGCGCCATGCGCCGTGTTCGGTGATGGTGTTGCGCTGAGGGGTGCCAATTGCTCGACAGGAGACCCCGGTCAGCGTGTCTGGCCGGGGTTTTCGTTGTTTGAGAGGTGACTAGCGTGCCAGCTCCTTCATGGCCTCCGTCAGGCCCTCAACAGTGAGCGGGTACATGCGGTTTTCCATCAGCTCCTGAAGCATGCGGATGGAATGGGTATAGCCCCAGTGCTCCTGGCGGACCGGGTTCAGCCAGACAGCGCTTTTGTATAGCCCGGTCACCCTTTGCATCCAGGCAGACCCCGCCTCTTCGTTCCAGTGCTCCACGGACCCACCAGCATAGGCGATCTCGTAGGGGCTCATGGAGGCGTCGCCGACAAAGATCACCTTGTAGTCGGCTGGATACTTGTGCAGCACATCCATGGTGTTGATGCGCTCCGCATGACGTCGCCGGTTCTCCTTCCAGACATACTCGTAAAGGCAGTTGTGGAAGTAGAAATGCTCCATGACCTTGAACTCGGTGCGGGCGGCCGAGAACAGCTCCTCGCAGACGCGGATATGATCATCCATGGAGCCGCCGATATCGAAGAACAGCAGAACCTTGACCGCATTGCGCCGTTCGGGGCGCATCTTCACATCCAGAAGGCCCCTGTGGGCCGTGGCGCGAATGGTGTTGTCGAGGTCGAGTTCTTCTGCCGCTCCGGTGCGCGCGAAATTGCGCAGTCTTTTCAGGGCGACCTGAATATTGCGGGTGCCGAGCGCCAGGCTGTCATCTAGGTCCTTGAACTCACGCTTGTCCCAGACCTTGACCGCGCGCCGGTGGCGGCTTTCATGTTGGCCGATGCGCACGCCTTCCGGGTTGTAGCCGTAGGCACCGAAAGGCGAGGTGCCGGCCGTGCCGATCCACTTGTTTCCGCCCTGGTGCCGCTTCTGCTGTTCCTTGAGGCGTTCCCGCAAGGTCTCCATCAGCTTTTCAAAGCCGCCCAGGGCTTCGATCTGCGCTTTTTCCTCTTCCGAGAGATGTTTTTCGGCGAGCTTGCGTAGCCATTCTTCCGGGATGTCGGTGACCGGCACGTCGCTCATCAGGTCGAGACCCTTGAAGACATTGCCGAAAACCCGGTCGAACTTGTCGAGGTTGCTCTCGTCCTTCACCAGCGCCGTGCGGGCGAGATAGTAGAAATCCTCGACCCGGCGCTCTGCCAGATCCTTTTCCAGCGCTTCCATGAGCGTCAGGTACTCGCGCAGGGAAACCGGCACGCCGGCAGATTTCAGCTCGGTGAAGAAGTCGATGAACATGGGGGCAAATTACCTGCGTGCAGCTGAGCTGTCGAGCCGCCAGCTAGCGCCCGCCGTCTTCTTTCTCTGCTGTCCTGACCAGCTCGCTCATGAAGTCCGAGACCTTCGGTCCCTTGGTGGCGACAAAGGGCACGGGACGGCAGACCGCAATCGCGGCGATGCCGATGCGGGCGGTCAGAAGTCCGTTGATCACGCCTTCTCCGAGACGCGCTGAAAGGCGTGCTGCAAGCCCGTGACCGAGCACCTGAGACGCCAGGCTGTCACCCGCGGCCATACCTCCGGTCAGGGCAAGATGGGTTGCCACATGGCGGGCCAGCCGGAAGAAGCCGAGGGTGCCGGGACGGCCGCCGTAAAGCGCGGACAGCCTGCGGATCGTGCGCATGTTCTCGAACAGCACGGCAAGGAGATCCACAAGGGCGCGCGGGCTGACGGCGGTTACCAGAGACACCCGCTTGGCACTGTTCATGACGATGCGCCGGGCTTCCAGATCAAGGGGTGCCAGCAGGTCCCGTTCGGCCAGGATGACCAGATCGCGGCCATCGATGACTTCGCGCATGTGGCCGGAAAGCGCCTTGCGGCCGCGCGCTGTTTCCGGACGGTCGGCGTAAAGTCCGAGCAACTCCTTCAAGCCCTGTTGGGCTGCCTTCGCATCGTCCGCCTCAGCTGCCTGTCCAAGGCCTTCGCGCAGATGGTCGATCTTGCCGACGCGCATGATGCCGAGCAGCTCGCGTAAAATCAGGCCGAGGAGACCGAGTGCGGCAAGTCCGGCGAGCGCGACAGCGCTCCAGCCCAGCCAGTCGGTGCGGGCAAAGAGGTCCCGGATCAGGCTGTCGATAGCAAGTCCCACGGAAAGGCTGACAAGGCCGCCGAGGCCGATGGCGATCCACTTGCCAAAGGAAAAGCCCTTGCGAGGGCGGCTGGCTTCGGCAGGAAGCCGGGGAACCCCGTCGATCTCGTCATAGGGCGTAATCAGCGCTTCCGCGCTCAGGCTTTGGTCGTGCTCGTCGTCCGCAAAGCGGACCCGCTCGTCATCAAGGGCGAAAGCCGCCGGACGCCGTTGGGTCCTCGTCGGAGAGGGGGACGAGGTTTCATCGGTTCGGCGCGTCATGCGAGGCGGTCTCCGATCAGGAATTCAATCGCCCGGTCAAGCCGGATATGGGGCAGCGAGAGGCTCATGCCCTCTGCCGTGCGCTGGAGCTTTGGCGGGCGGAAACGCAGGAATTGAAGTGATGGATCACCATAGGTCACTTTTTCAGAAGATGATTCAACTGGCCGGAAAATTGATTCAGGATTTGTCGGCAAATCCCCGGGGAACATGGCGATTTCGGACATTCCATCGAAGCTCTTGCCATCCAGCATCTCGCCCGGCAGCGGCGTTCCGAGGATCGCCGGCAACTCTTCGCCTGCATGCTTGACGGAGGCCTCACGTGTGGCCCTGACGGCAGCCATGGCGAGGATGTCCACCTCGGCGCCCTTGAACCGGGCGTGCTCCATGCCGCGCTGAACCAGCAGCTTCAGGATTGCCTGCAGCCGGTCATGGTCGGTGCGGTTGAGGTGATCGGCCTTGGTCGCGGCGAACAGGATCCTGTCGATCCGGCGGGTCAGGATGGAGGCGAGCCAGCTGCGTTTTCCCGGACGAAAGGAGGTCAGGACCTCGCCGAGCGCTGCCTGCAGATCTGCAAGCGCATCGGGTCCTGCGTTGAGAGCATGAAGCACATCGACGAGGACGATCTGGCGGTCGAGGCGGGCAAAGTGGTCCCGGAAGAATGGCCTGACGACATGGCTCTTGTAGGCCTCGTAGCGCCGTTCCATCATCGCCCGGAAGGTGCCGCTTCGCGCCGGTGCAGCATCGAAGGCAATATCGAGAGGGGCGAAGGTGAGGGCAGGCGAACCATCCAGATCGCCCGGCATCAGGAACCTTCCCGGCGGCAGCATCGAGAGGGCGTGCGTATCTTCACGGCAGGCGGCCAGATAAGTCTTGAACGCGCCTGAGAGGCGCTGGGCCTCGGTCTCCGTTTCAGGGCCGTCCGGATCGATCTTGTCGAGCTCCTGAAGGAAAGGCGCGGCGATCTGGGCACGGTTCGCGGCTCGCGCCCTCGACAGGGCCTCTGCGGAAAACTCGGCGTAACTCTTTTTCAGAAGCGGCAGATCAAGCAGCCATTCGCCCGGATAGTCGATGACGTCCAGATGCAGCTTGCCAGGGCCGAGCTTGCGAGAAAGGTAGGATGCACTTTCATATTCGATCGTGAGGCGAAGCTCGGACACCTGCCGGGTCGACTGCGGCCAGATGCGCTCGTCGACGAGAGCCGCCACATGGGTTTCATAGTCGAAGCGGGGAACAGCATCATCCGGCTGCGGCTGAAGGAACGCACGGGTGAGCCGTCCTCCGGCGGCGGCGCCGAACACCGGAAGGCGCCCGCCATGCACCAGGTTGTGAACGAGTGCGGTGATGAAGACGGTCTTGCCGGCCCTCGCCAGACCGGTTACGCCGAGCCGAACGCTCGGAACGGTCAGATCCGTGGCTGCGTCTGTAATGTTGGCAAGGGTCAGCCGCGCTTCGTCGGCCAGGTTTTGCAGTCGCTTCAAGTGTCTACCTCCGCCCGGTGATGTAGGCACTGAAGCTCGGCTTCGCAATCATCCCTCTTCGCCGGGAAGGCTGCGGGGCTTGATGAAGGCCTCGAGGCGACAGGTCTCCGGCTTGAGGTCGGCCCAGCGGTCGATCGGGCATTCGTAGATTGCAAGTGCTCCCGAGGGGTACTTTAGCTCCATGTCCGATTTCAGCTCCATCTCGCCGGAGCCGAAGAGGCCATGTGCGGACTGCTCGATGGCAGGGTTGTGACCGATCACCATGAGTGTCCTGGCGTCCTTGCCGAATTGGCGGATCTGCGGCAGGTAATTGCCTTCACTGTCATCATAAAGGGTATGCAGGAGCCTGACGTCCGCTTCGTGCGTCATGACCGGAAGCAGCCGGGACAGCGTTTCGCGGGTTCGCCGGGCGGTGGAGCACAGGATCAGGTTTGGCTTCAGCTTGGCTTCTGCAAGAAACGTCGCCATGGCCCGTGCGGCGCTGCGTCCCCGGCTGTTGAGCGGCCTGTCGAAATCCCGCAATTCAGCATCGGCCCAGTCGGATTTCGCGTGGCGTAGCAATAACAAGCGAAGCAAAGGTTTCTCCCAGGTGGCCCGGCGGCTCTTGTTTGTCGGCGGTGCTCGGGTTTGGGGTGCGCCGCGATGCTCCGGTCAGTTCTGTCTGTTCAATATATCGGTGAAGGCGGCGAATGCAGGGCCGATGTCCGTTTCCTGTTGGGGAAGCGTGTAGGACATCCAGACCGTGAAATCGGCCTTTTCACCGGCAAAGCGCCAGAGCGTTTCGTATTGAATGTTCGGCGTCCAGTCATTGGTGACGAAAGTGATGCCGCCTGCACCCGCACCCGACAATTGCACCCGGCGAAAGCCGCTTGAGCGGTAGCTGTTCAGATAATCGCTTGCGGCACGCGAACTTGTGCCGGGGACATGCTGGCGAAGGATCGCGCGCAGACCTTCCCGCCCGGAATAAACGCAGCCGGCCAGCCGGTCCGCATCGGCGGCCAGAACCTTGGTGCGGAAGAGTTCGCCGACGATATCGGGACAGCGAAGACCGCTGAAGTGGCGCATGCCGCGCACGTCGCTGACCCAGCCTACCTGTTGTTCGACGGTGTTTGACTGGGCGTTCGCCTTGCCCATCGGTCCGGATAGGACACCAAGGGCCACAAGGCATGCACCGAGACAAAAGAGCCTCGCTGTCAATCTTGTGTTCCCAGGCTGCGTCATTGTCTTCTCTGGCTGGAGAATCGAAATCCTATTGTCGTTCGCGCCTTGCCATGAAGGCAAGCCTTTCGAACAGGTGCACGTCCTGCTCGTTCTTCAGAAGTGCGCCGTGAAGCGGCGGGATCAGCTTCTTGCTGTCCGCCGTCCTGAGGGTCTCGGCATCAATGTCTTCGTTGACGAGGAGCTTGATCCAGTCGATCAGTTCCGATGTCGAAGGCTTCTTCTTCAGGCCGGGGACGTCGCGGACCTGATAGAACAGCGTCAGGGCTTCGTGCAGCAGGCGTTGCTTCAGGCCGGGGAAATGAACGTCCACGATCTCGGCCATCGTGTCCTTGTCCGGGAACTTGATGAAGTGGAAGAAGCACCGGCGCAGGAAGGCATCCGGCAGATCCTTCTCATTGTTCGAGGTGATGATTACCACGGGACGGCGAACCGCCTTGACGGTTTCGCCGGTCTCATAGACGTGGAACTGCATGCGGTCGAGTTCGAGCAGCAGATCGTTTGGAAACTCGATGTCTGCCTTGTCGATTTCGTCGATCAGCAGGACGGGACGCTCCGGGGCGGTAAACGCCTCCCAAAGCTTGCCCTTGCGGATGTAGTTGTTGATGTCCTTCACGCGCTCGTCGCCAAGCTGGCTGTCACGCAGACGAGAGACCGCGTCATATTCGTAAAGGCCCTGCTGTGCCTTCGTGGTCGACTTCACGTGCCATTCGATCAGTGGCGCATTGAGCGCGGCAGCGACCTGCTCCGCGAGGATCGTCTTGCCTGTGCCAGGTTCGCCTTTCACCAGCAGCGGGCGTTCCAGGGCAACGGCTGCATTGACTGCGATCCGCAGGTCTTCGGTCGCGATGTAGTTGTCAGTTCCTTCGAAGCGCATTCGCTATTCCCGTCATTTCATTTGCGCAGAGACTATGGTCGGCGTGTGCACTGCGCAAGAGACGCGATGGCGCATCTGCAGGTTCTGCCGGGTAGACGGTTTTTTCCTGCTCACCCGGAATCTTTTGCCTCTCGGTCGCTTTCTTCCCAGTGGGCGAGTGATGGCTTTGTGGAATGATTTATTTTAAGTCATTGAATTACAATAATAAATTTTGTCGATCTGGATTGGCATGCCGATTGCGATTGTTCCGGCAGACATTTGGGCGAGGGCCCGGACCTGAAGAGGAACTAGCATGGGTATTTACGGAGCAATCAACGCCGCAGTTTCCGGCTTGGCGGCACAGGCGCAGGCCCTGGAGAATATTTCCGGTAACGTCGCCAACTCACAGACCACCGGCTACAAGCGCCTGGACACCACGTTCTCCGATCTGGTTTCGGGTGGCGGTACCGTTCAGGCGGATCAGGTCTCCGGCACGACCTACGCGACGTCGCGCGCAACCAACACCATCCAGGGTGATATCTCCGGCAACGACGTCGATACCTATATGGCCATCAAGGGGTCCGGGTATTTTGTCGTTACAGCCGCCAACGATGTCGTGGACGGGCAGACGACTTTTGCGGACACCAGCTACTACACCCGCGCCGGTGACTTCGAGCTCGATGAGAACGGCTTCATGGTCAACAGCTCGGGCTACTACCTGATGGGCTTCCAGCTTGATCCGGATTCCGGCAACCCGATCGGTGATGCGCCTGGCGTGATCCAGATCGACGACCAGCCGATCCCGGCGGAGGCAACGACGCTGATCGACTATCAGGCGAACCTGCCGACCGTCCCGCGTACCAATGACTACGATGGTTCTGATCCGGCCACGTCGCTTCTGAATGCGACGCTGGGTACCGGTCCCGTTACCGTGGCAAATGAAGATATTTTCCTCGATAGCACCATCTCTGGCGGATCGGTTACCATCTACAACGACAACGGCACGCCGCTGAATGTCGAGGTTCGTTGGGGCAAGACCAACAATACGACCGATGATGATTGGTCCATGTATATCAGCACTGGCGGTGATGCGACCAACTCATGGAACCGCGTAGGGACTGTCAGCTTTGATGCGTCGGGCGACCTGGATGCGGTCGCTGTGGTCGCTAGTGATATCGGTGTGGTCAACGGTACATCGGATGGCTTCATCATCGGTACCCTCAAGGTTGGTGACGTGACCACAACCAACGTCGAGATCTCCTTCCCGAATGGCGCTCTGAGCCAGTACTCCGACCCGACTGGTGTCGCTTCTTCGGTGACGCTGGATCAGGATGGTTATGCGGCCGGTGAGATCGTCGGTATCTCCATCGACCAGTCCGGCCGTATCAACGCCAGCTACTCCAACAGCCAGACCCGTGGCTTGTATGAAATCCCGCTTGCGACCTTTGATGCCGAGCAGGCGCTGGAGCGTGTGGATGGTGCAGCCTTTGCCGCGACACCGACCTCCGGCGTGCCGGACCTGACCCGCGGCGGCGCGATCATCGCCAACGCCCTGGAACTGTCCAACGCGGATATCGCCTCGGAGTTCTCCAAGCTGATCATCACCCAGCAGGCCTATTCGGCAAACTCCAAGGTCGTCACATCGTCCGACGAGATGCTGGACGATGCCCTGAACATGGTCCGCTAATAAGCCCTGCCGGCGGGACGGGACTCCCGCCGGTCCACCCCTGCGTCAAGAGTTAAGGAGGCGAAGCCATGGGTCTGACATCAGCTCTGAACACGGCCCTGTTCGGCCTCACGTTCAATCAGCGGCAGATCGACGTCACCGCGGCGAATATCGCCAACGCGGACACGCAGGGGTATTCGACCAAGACGGTCGAGGCCAACGTCTTCTTCGACGGTCGCGGCAATGTTTCCGGCATCCTGTCGAGCGAAGTCCGTCGCGTGGTCGACGAAAATATCCAGGCTTCCTATTTCAGCTCGCTGTCGGAGACCAATTACGCTTCGCAGATCGCGAACTTCACCAGCCGGCTGGATGATCTGTTCGGGACGCTCGAGGACGGGTCGGGCCTGAACTCGCTGATGACGGAATATTCCAATGCGCTCTCGTCGCTTGTGAATGACCCGGGCGGCTATCCGGCGCAGCAGGAGGTGGTGGCCGCGGCCGATGCGCTGGCGCGGCAGTTGAACCTGTCCTACACGGCGATCGAAGACATGCGTATCGACGCCGATACCCTGATGCGTGCGGAAGCCGAAGACATCAATGAGCTTCTTGTCAGCCTTCAGGACATCGACGAGAAAATACACGAATCCCGCTCCATTGATGTCTCGGTTGCCGATCTCCTCGACCAGCGTGATCGCTACGTCGAGCAGCTTTCCGGATACCTCGACATCGAGGTGACCGAGGAAAGCAGCGGCATGCTGCAGATCAAGACCGATACCGGTCAGCAGCTTCTTGCCAACAATCAGGTTTCGTCGGTTTCCTTTACTGCCAGCTCCTTCTTGCGGCCGGGGGAAAGCGGAAATTCCATCATCGCCACCACGCCCGGCGGCACAAAGTTCGACCTGGTCCAGAACTCGCAATCAGGTTCGATCGTGGCGCTCAGCGAAATGCGCGACGAGGTTCTCGTCGAGGCGCAGCGCCAGCTCGACACGATTGCCGCCGAACTTTCGATTTCCATGTCCAATGTGACGGTGCCCGGGAGCGCGGTCACGGTGGTTCCGGACGACGGCTACGTTCTGGACGTTTCCGGACTGCAGGCCGGCAATACGGTGTCTTTGACATACACCGACACGGCAGGCGCAACGCAGAACGTAACCTTCGTCGCGGTTACCGATGCGTCCCTGCTTCCGCTGGACGATACCGAGACCGCACGGCCGGACGATACGGTCTATGGTATTGATATTTCGAGTGGAACGCCGGCGACTTATGTAGCGCAGATGGTTGCGGCCCTTGCCGCTACGCCGCTTCAGGCCAGCGACGATGGGTCCGGCAATCTGCAGGTTCTGGGCGACGTTAGCGCCCCCTCGGCAGTGACCAGCCTGAGCGCGAATATCACACCGACGGCAAATACCGACCAGGGACTTGGCCTGTCCATCTTCGTTGACAGCAGGGCGGGGCAGGAGATCTTCACCGATGCGCTGGAAAACGGTGGGCAGCGAGTCGGATATGCGAAGTCGTTTGCGGTCAATGCGGACCTGAAGGCCGACAGCTCGCTGCTCGTCACATACGAGACGGTTCCGAGCGTCAACTCCGACAATGATTCCGCTCGGGCCGAATATCTTCTCGAAAAGCTGACGGCCACTCCAAAGGCTTACGACGCGGGCGCGGGCATCGGGAATACCGGCGCGCCCTACGAGGGAACATTGCTTGCCTACGTCAACCAGGTGGTTGCCTATCAGGGAAACCAGGCAAACGACGCGGCTGCCTATGCCCAGGCCAAGGAAACGCTGACCACCAATCTGGCGATCCGCTACGAGGAAAGCTACTCGGTCAACGTGGACGCTGAAATGGCATTTCTGATCGAACTCGAGAACGCTTATGCGGCCAACGCAAGGGTCATGCAGGCGGTGAACGAGCTGTTCGATGTCCTGTTGAATACTGTGTAGTAGGTGCATCATGGCCATTGGTACGATTACCACTTCCCGGTCATACATGACCAAGCAGGTAACCAGCCTGAGCAAGACGCTGACGGAAAAGACTACGCAGCTTGCAACGGGCAAGGTCTCCAGCACCTATGGCGGTATCGGCAACAACCGCTTGCTGGATCTCGAGCTTTCCCAGCGGGTGGGCCGGATCGAGGCCTACCAGGAAACCATCGTTCACGCGAACCTTCACATCGAGACGTTGAACCTGACGCTGGACCGCCTGGAAGACCTTCGCATCGACGGCAAGTCCGCGATCGATCCAAATGATTTCGAGCTTCAGGCCGATGGGCAGACCCGATCCCAGGCGACCGCCGAGATCCTGCTCTACGAAGCGGTCAACCTACTGAACACGGAAGTGGCCGGACACTATCTCTATGGCGGCAGCAATGCCACGAACGACCCCGTCGCCGGCGTCAAGGAGATCCTGGACGGAACGTTGACACGTGCCGGTCTGCGGCAGGTCGTGGACGAATTCTACCAGGCAAATCTCGGTCCGAACGACAATGGTCGGCTCGACGTGTCCGCCCTGACGACCAACTATGCCGGTCCTACGCCAACGGATTCCACCTTCACGATTGCCGAAGACGGGGCCCATGATTTCGGCTTCGATATCTCGGCAGTTTCATCGAACCTGACCAATGTTTCCATCACCGGTCCGGCTGGGGGAGTGGATCCGGACAGCTTCGACATCCAGTTCACAGGTCAGCCGGAGCTGGGCGAAAGCATCACCCTGGAATTCACCATGCCGCCGGCGCATGACGAGCCGGTGGTCTTCACCTTCACCGCCAATTCGATTGGCGGCGAGGATGACACCTTTGCGATCGGGGCGGACCTGGAGGAGACGGCCAACAATCTTCGCGACGCGATGATCGCCAGGCTCGAAAAGGAGGCTCAAACGACGCTCAGGGCAGCCTCCGATGAATGGGCGGCGAACAGCTTCTTCGATACCTTCGCAGGCGGTGAGCCCGTGCGTGTGGACGGACCGCCCTTCGATACCGCCACAGGGCTTGTCTCCGGCGCGGCCAACACGGTCATCTGGTACACCGGTGAGAACAGCGCAACGACCGACGCACGGGCCGACAAGACGGCGGTGATCGACACCAACCTTTCGGTGAACTACGGAGCCCGTGCGAACGAGGACGGGCTGACGGATGTCATCAAGGCCCTGGCGACCTTCATCAGCGCCGATTTCTCCGATGGCTACGACCTGACCAAGCTGCATTATTCTGCCCTCAGCGACAGGATGCGTACCGTCCTCGAGCCGGATACGGCGGACCAGTCGGGCATCGTGGATATCACCACAGAGATCTCGGTCGCCTACCGCACCGTGCAGAGCACCGATGACCGGCACGACCAGATGCGTTCAAGCTATCTTGGGACGATCGATACCATAGAGGGCGTCGACAACGAGCTGCTGGCCGCTGAGATCCTTCAGCTTCAGACGAACATCGAAGCCTCCTACAGGGCATCCTCGATTGTCTATCAGCTCAGCATCGTCGATTATCTTTAAAGGCAGAGACGGCACGTAGTTCCGCCGTCAGATGCAGTAAACCGACAAACATAGAAAAGGCCGGAGCATGGATTGATGCTCCGGCCTTTCTTGTTCGCTTGCATGCCATGCCTATTCGGGGCGGGCGCGAAGTCCTTCGGCAATGTTGCGGTTGATCGAGATAAGCGTGCCGAGCTTCTCCGGCACCGGATCGATCATTATTGCCATGGTGTGCTTGAAAACGAAGACGCCCAGTGACGCCATGTTGTTCTTGATGTCCTGGGGAAGCTGGCTTTCCGCGCTCGTGGCGGAAGTCACCAGGATCGTCCAAAGCTTTCTGTTGTAGGATAGAGCCTCATCCTTCTCTGCGAAGGAGGTTTCTTCCCAATCATCCTTGATCAATTGTAGCCGGGCGGCTGCCTTCATCAGAAGGGTCGCTTCCAGCTCCCTCGGCGACACCGCCACCTGGCTCGTCTTCTGGTAAGCCTGCGCTGCCTGTTTGTACATGACCGATCAGCGTCCTCTCGTACTCGATAAGCTTACGTGCTTCTTTCAGGGCCTTGTAGAAAGCGCCGCCGATGATCGCGTTACTGATGCGCGTAACGTATGGGATCGTGCTCGGAGCTGCCTTTACAATGTCATTCACAAGAGTGAAGTAATTCTCCTGAATTTTGTCCACTTCACTGGAGAGATACATAAGCTGCACGGCTAGATAGACGCGTTTGGCTGGTGTATCCGCGGTGGCCGGTGTGAGAATGTCCTTTTCTCGCAGGATTGGCGCCTGTCCTTCGATGAACAAACGGGTCCGCTGGTTGTCATTGGTGATTACAGAGTCACCGATGATAATGCGTTCGCCCGGTTTAAGCTCGACCTTGAGCGCCATTCCCTGACCTCCACTCCCCAGTATCGGGCACCAATGTTGCGCAAAGGTTAACGCGCCGCGCCCGATACCTTAACGAATTACCCGTTTTGATTAACCGAACAGGCTCAAGACGCTCTGTTCTGCCTGGTTGGCGAGGGACAGGGCGGTGGACGACAACTGCTGACGGGTCTGGAGGGCCAGCATATTCGCGCCTTCCTCGTTCATGTCAGCGATCGTCAGGGCGCCGGCGCCGACTTCAAGCGTGTTGATCAGCTCTTCGGTGAAATCCGTCCGGATTTCCACCGTGGACAGGCTCGTGCCGAGGTTGCCAGCGGCCGCACGCAGCTCATCAAGCGCAGAGTTGATCGACTGTAGCACGCGTTCGATGTCAGTGTCCTTGGCGAAGTCCGAGTCGGTTGCCAGGATATTCACGCTGCCGTCCGTGACGCTTAGATCGCGAATATTGAAGTCGTTATTGGTGCTGGTAATGCTCCAGGAGACATCGCCGATCAAGGAGATGCTGCCCGCGGTGAAGTTGGCATCGAGGCCTTTGACCGACTTGATCAGGCTGACCAGATCACTGACGGTGGTGTTTTCGTCGATCTCGATGGAGGCGGCTTCAAAGCCGTTGCCATCGGTGATGTAGAGAACATCGTCGATATCGAAGCCACCGGAGCTGATCAGGGTAGAGCCTGCCGTCATGACCGACGTTACAAGGGTCGTCGTACCGGTGCCGACGCCGCCGTTGGTTGCGTTGCCACCGCCGGCGTTGTCCTTGTTGATCGTCAGGGATACGGCCGGATCGAGGCCGGAAACGACGGTGATCTGATCGGTATCCTCGTCAAAAGTCGCCTTCAAACCCTGCATATCGTTGATGGCGTTGACGTAATCCTGAACGGTCTCGATCTCGCCCGGGTTGGAGCCCACAGTCAGGGTCTTGGTGGTCGTACCGTCGAAGATGGTGACCTGGTCACCGTCTGCCCAGTCGGCCAGGTCGGACAGTTTGGACGATGCCTGCAATCCCGTCAGATCGAGGGTCGTCGTTCCTGCCGCGAGGGTAAAGGAATTTGTTGCCCCGGCACCGACGCCAAGGTCGTTCAGGGCAAGCCCGGTGGACAGCGTGGTATCGGTGAAATCGACCGGATGGACGGTCAGGTTCGAGGTGCTGTCCTCGTTGAAGATAACCTGCAGTTCGTTGCCTGCGCCCGCCAGAAGGTTCTTGCCCTTGTAGTCGGAGTCGCGCGCCAGATCCTCGATCTGCTCGAGAATGTCATTATAGCGCTCGGCGTAGGTCTTGCGTTGGTATTCGCTCTGGGTCTGCAGCGCCTGGTTGGCGATTGCCTTTGCGGACTCAACGAGTTTGGTGATTGCGGTGATGCCGTCGTCCGCTGCGCGGATCGTCTGGACGGCCTGGCCCATGTTGTCGAGCAGGTTGGACAGGTCGTTCGCCCGGTCAGTCAGACCTGCTGCGGTGAAGAACGAGTTCGGATTGTCCAGGGCGGAGTTGACCTTCAAACCGGTCGCGAGACGGTTTTGCGTTGTCGACTGCAGCTTCGCCGTGCTTTTCAACGAGAGCAAGTTTTCCCGAACGGCACTCGAAAGAACAATATCGCTCATTTGGGCTCACCACATCATTTGGTGCCTGAATTGATAGGCACGCGTTTCCAATGCCTTCTGGCAGAAGGTCTCGATCCTCAAATTGTAAATGGAAAGTTAAGCGACCGTGCACCTGTTAAAGGTTTGGTAAGAAGAGTTACCAAAAACTTTCTTTTAAGTAGTTGGATTCGTTCGGGAAAAAAATTCAAGTTTTGGAGGGTGTTAATGCCGCCAAATGCAAAACGGCGGGGCAATGCCCCGCCGTTCCTGGTTGTCAGCTTGTGAGTCGTGCGTCTGACTGATTCTTCTTAGAAGAGGGAGAGAACCGTCTGGTCCGCCTGCGACGCGAACGAGAGGGACGTTGATGCAAGCTGCTGGCGGGTCTGCAGGGCCAGGAGGTTTGCACCTTCCTCGTTGGTATCAGCCAGGGTCAGTTTACCTGC
>NZ_JBLXFW010000001.1:359711-1639901 GCF_048261595.1 Roseibium sp. | reverse complement strand
ACCTCTGATGGGCCCCATCAAGGAGGGCTAAGCCCGACGCACAAGGGCACAAAAGACAAATCCTGCCCCCGCAACCAGATCAACGAAAACATATAAAAAGCCTCGCTCAAACGCAGCGCTTATGCCGGTTGAAACGCGCAAAACCCTATCGCAGGCGAAGTCTTCATCTTAACCTACGATCGTAGCGCGGCGCCCCGAAAGACCGACAACGAAACAAAATGATACAAGGCACCTCAAAGGGGCCTTCTTGCATTCGATAAGCCCCATCCAAATCAAAAACGCACGCCACACACGCACGGGACGGAACACATCGAGGCCCGTGGTCTCGATGTGGCGCAGGCGAACCCTTCAGAACGCGGCATCTGAGATCGATTTTCGGAGCTTTCCGACCGAAAAGTCGATAAAGGCCCGCAGCTTCTGGGGGGGAAGCGTCTGAGGTTCATAGACAAGGTGTACAGGCGCCGGCTCCGGTTCGAAATCAGTCAAGACAGGCACAAGCGATCCGTCCTTCACCGCCCGGCTGACCTGGTACGACAGGAGCTGCGTCAGCCCGAGACTGCGCTGCGCGGCGGATGCCGCAGCTTCGGCGGTCGTCACCCGCAATGTCGGCGTGACGGGCAGCGATCGAATGGCGCCGTTGGCATTGAACACCCATGCATTCGTTGAGCCTCGTCGATCGAAGTTGATGCACGCATGCCCTGCGAGATCTTCCGGCTCTGATGGTACACCCATGCACTCGAGGTAGGCTGGACTGGCGCAAACGACCCGGCGCAGTTCGCCGACCTTTCGAGCCATCAGGTTGCTGTCGGCAAGAGCGCCGATGCGCACCGCCAGGTCGATGCGCGCTTCGATCAGGTTTATCGGATGATCGGCTTGGTCAAACCGTATGCTGACCTCCGGATAGCTGCGCAAGAAGTCTATGATGATGGGCAGGACGTGGATCTGGCCGAATTCTATCGGAGCGGTGAGATGCAATGTTCCCCGAGGCGTCACGAACTCACCTGCGGCGACTTGTTCGGCTTCGGCGACATCTTCCAGGATACGCCGGCAGGCGGCGGCATAGGCCGCGCCGGAATCGGTCAGTGCCAGCCCTTGTCTTGATCGCAACACAAGCTGTGTCGTCAGCGCTGTCTCAAGATCGGAAATTCGGCGGCTGACAGTGGCGACAGGCATTCCAAGCGCCCTTGCTCCCGCAGAAATGCTGCCTTCGTCAATGACACGCAGCAGAATGGACATTGTCTGAAGGCGGTCTGTCACTCAATGGTTCCAAAGAATGGAAGGTTGGATCTCAAAACTAGCCAGTTTAACGCATAAATGGAATGAATAAATCTGGTCTAGCCAGCCGCAACGGTCAGGCAGTGAGCACTCATTTCACCAGCTTCGGGCAGTTGGCCAATCGCGAAGCATGGATATGGAAGGACCAGACAATGAATTCTAGATTTCCAGCCGGGGCGCAGCCGGTCAAGCTTTACGGCTTTCCGCTCTCGGGCCACAGCCATCGTGTAAACCTGCTTCTTTCGCTCCTCGATGTTCCACACGAGGTCATCACGGTCGATCTGCCCAACGGTGCGCACAAGTCCCCGGATTTTCTGAAGCTGAACAGTTTTGGCGTTGTGCCCGTGATTGATGACAACGGTTACATCCTGTCGGAGTCGACTGCGATCCTTGTTTACCTGGCCAAAAAGTACGATCCGTCCGGGAAGTGGTTGCCGGAAGACGCCGGGAAGGCTGGGGAAGTACACCGCTGGCTGGCGGTCGCCTCTGGCGCCCTGGCGGCGGGGCCGGGGGCAGCCCGTCTCGTCAAGGTCTTCAATGCGCCGCTCGATCATGCTGCGGCGACGAAGAAGGCACATGATCTTCTGACGGTTCTCGAAGAGATCCTGTCCTCCCGGAGCTATTTGGCCGGAGACGAAATCACCATCGCGGATATCGCCGGATACAGCTATGTCGCGCACGCGCCCGAGGGAGGCGTCTTCCTCGATGACTATCCTGCGGTTCGCAAGTGGCTGTCCCGCATTGAAGCCCAGGACCGCTTTATCGGCATGCCGAAATCGGCCATTCCGGAAGCCGCCTGATCCAGGCCTGAAAGCGAAGGGGTGGGACAGGTGAGCTCGATCTTTCATGAAGGCGAAGTGGCCGCGCAGAACCGGGCCGGTGTCACCGCGGATCGGCGTGCGCGCGTCGAAGCTTTTATACGACCCTTCATGCCTGAGCAGCACAGGGAGTTCTTCGAGAGCTTGCCTGTCCTCTTCCTGGGGCTGATCGACGAGCGGGGACGCCCGTGGGCAACCCCGGTCGTCGGGACCTCCGGCTTTGTCACGACACCCACGGCAGGCCGGATGAATATTTCGGCCACCCCGGGTTTGCTGGATGACCTGAACTTGCAGCTTGAGACCGGGGCGCGGGTCGGCGTTATCGGAATTGAACTTGCGACCCGCCGGCGGAACCGGATGAACGGCCGGATCGCCATGGCGTCGCCGCAGCAGTTTTCCGTCGAAGTGGATCATTCCTTCGGGAACTGCCCGAAGTATATCCAGAAGCGCCAGTTCGACATGTCCGCATGGGCCGCGCAAAGCCCGGTCGCAGCGAGAGTTGCCAATGACAACCCTGAGGTTTTGCGGATCGTCAGGGAGGCGGACACATTCTTCATTGCCTCCCGGTCGGCCGACATCGCTGACGGTCCCGGTGCGGGGATTGATGTCTCGCATCGTGGCGGCAAGCCCGGTTTCCTGAGGCCCCGCGCCGACGGCACCCTGTCTTTCCCGGACTTCGCCGGAAACCTGTTCTTCAACACCTTGGGCAACATCGAGATGGATGGCCGCGTAGGCCTTTTCATTCCCGATTTTGCCAGCGGCGATGCCATCTATGTGACAGGCGCCGCCAAAGTGGACTGGTCGGCCAAGCAGGCTGCAAGCTTTGAAGGTGCCGAACGGATCGTCAATGTGACGCCGGACGAAATCTGGATTGCGCGCGGCGTCATGCCGAAGGCTGGCGCCTTGATCGAGATAGCTCCCGATCTAGAGCGGACGGGCTCGTGGCAAGAACCGCTTGAGGCGGCGGGGCGTTTGGAGAATTACGAGCCCTTCGAGATTTCCGCAAAAGTTCGAGAGAGTGACACCATCACTTCGTTTGACCTGAAGCCGGCGCAGGGCGGCAAACCGGCCCCGCATCGCCCGGGTCAGTTTGTGCCGATCAGGATCACTGATGGTGATGAACGAATTCTCCGTTCCTATACGATTTCCAGGGCACCTGATGGCCAGAGCTACAGGCTGTCGGTCAAACGCGAGCCTGGGGGACGGGGTTCGCCCTTGCTGCATGACAGGTTCGACGTTGGCGACGTCATCGAAGCCGGAACACCCTCGGGTACATTTGTCCTCAGGGATGGAAGCCGGCCCGTGGTCATGCTGTCCGCCGGTGTCGGAATCACGCCGATGGTTGCGATGCTTGAGGGACAGCTCCAGGCAGTTCGGCAGGGCAGCACACCAAGAGAGATCTGGTTCATCCATTCGGCCAGAAATGGCCGTGAGTTTGCCTTCGGAAGCTGGTTGCAGCGGATCGCGCAGGAAAACACCTGGCTCAGGCTGTTCATCTCGTTTACCGCGCCGAATGCCGAGGACCGGTTGGGGCAGAGCCACGACCGCGAAACACGGCTTGATGCGGAACTTCTGCGGGATCTTCTGCCGTTCGGCGTCTATGACTTTTATATCTGCGGACCCGGCGGCTTTATCCGAACGCTCCAATCCGGACTTGTGAAGCTTGGAGTGGAGACGGCGCAGGTCCACACCGAGTTCTTTGGGCCGGGCAGCGGGAGTGAGCTTTCCGAAGTGGAATTGCAGCTTCCGGAGAAGGTCGAGATTACGTTCAAACGGTCGGACAGAACAATGATCTGGACCCCGGAGCAGGGCACGCTTTTGCAGGCGGCATTGGCGGCAGGGTGCAAGCCGGAATTCAGCTGCGGCAGCGGCAGCTGCGGAACCTGTGCGGTTCGCAAACTTGACGGCGAAATACAGTATCGTGCGACGCCGGAGGCCAGCGTTCCGCCCGGCCACGTTCTTCTATGCTCCGCCTATCCGCAATCGAAACGGCCGCTCTCGCTGGACGTGTGACGTCTTGCGGCGGACAGCTTGACCGCTCAATCCGACAGGTCGCATGAGACGGACAGGGCGATCAGATGGGCAACATTCTTTGCAGAAAATTTCCGGCGGAGAGACTCTATCCGATGCTCAATCGTGCGGGGGGATAGATCAAGCTCGACACCGATCTCCTTCGCACTAAGTCCGAACGACAAGAACCGGAGCACCTCCCACTCCCTTTGTGTCAACTTCGGGGAAATCTCAGGTGCGGGCAACATGATCCTGGGCCTTGAAAAGGATACCGTCCAAGGCGACCGGCTGTCGGAGGTCTTCTGCGGCAAGATGATACGATCATAGACAGTGAAAATGCGACCGTGGGCCGTATCCATCTGTGTGGTCACGGTATCTACCCGCGGCCGCTGAGCCTCACGTGCATCAAGGTAGTGCGGCAAGACCACGTTGCGAATGTAATCCTGATCTTCAAACTCGCCGAGGGCGAGGCCATCCTTGATGAACCTAAGGCTCCTGACGGGCACGTTCAGGCGGAAATCCCTTGGATCATCATGCGTCATGTCCAGATGCATGAGGTTCATTTCAGGCAAAGCGACCAATGGGAGCATCAGTCTGATCAATCGTTCGGGCATTTCCATGTCGGCGGGCTTTGTTTGCTCCCAGATATCGAGCGCCGCTCGCACACAGTCTTCAAAATCGTTAGCCAAGCCGACGGTTGCCTCCAGTTGCCCTCGAACAATGTATATATCAGAGCGAGTGAACCTGTCCTATTGAACCTCTGAATAGATGTGATGGATAATCCGCCTTGCACCACTTTCAGGGAGAGATAGGCAAAAATCGTGAATTCCCAGGCACCTGTGACTTCACGGGTTGGCTTCGGGAAATCGGGCCCAATCCATGGCTGTATTTGTTATCTGCGCAACACAAAGAGAGATTTGGCTCGATAGTCGCTTAGGCGCATAGTGCTTCCCCGCACAGATCCGCCCAGGAAGAGAGGATCCTGTTGGCCTCGCTGAGATTGTCTCTGCGCGTGTAGGTGGCGGGGGAGGCAATGCACATGAGGCCCGCTCGCCTGGCGGCAGCGACGCCATTCGCCGAGTCTTCAAAGGCGAGGCAATCCTGTGGTGACAGGCCAAGGTCTTCGACGACCTTCAGGTATACTTCAGGATCGGGTTTCTTCGCCGCGACGTCCTCTCCGGTACGGATGGAACGGAATTGCTTCAAGACGTCGGAGCCAAGGGTCATATCAAAAAGGGCGTCGACATTTGGCCGGCTCGTCGTGGTGGCAATTGCCAGCTGGCAGCCGTGGGACAGGCCCTTGGCGATTATCTCGGCAATGCCGGGCCGGAGCGTCAGCATACCCGATGCGACCTGTTCATTGTAAATCTTGGTCTTGCGGGCATGCAGTGCAGAAGCATCGATTGCCCCGGACCTCGTGCTTGCCGAGTAGGCTTGAATGCGCTCGCGTCCACCGGTGACCTTCAGGAGGTCTGCATAGACGCCGGGCGACCACTCCCACGGCAGTCCGGCCTCCTCGAACGCCTGATTGAATGCGATCCTGTGCAGTTCCTCCGTCTCGGCAATGGTTCCGTCGACATCAAATACAAGGGCCCTGATCGGCATCTCCTGCTAGCTCCTTCAGCTCATCGAGTGCGACAGGCAATTCTGCCAGCGAGGCAATGACGACATCCGCTCCGAGTTCCCTTGCCGGCACTGGCGTATAACCGCCCTCGACGGCAACGCTCGCAATTCCGGCCGCTTTTGCCGCGCCGATGTCGGCAGGACTGTCGCCGATCATCACGGCCCGAGCGGCGTCACGATCCATCGCCTTCAGCGCATGAAACAGCATATCGGGTTCCGGCTTGCGGGCCGGGCCGGTATCTCCGCCGACAACGCTGGCAACCAAGTCCGAGAGGCCGAAGTGATCGAGGATCTGACGGGTCGGGGCTTCCGGTTTGTTGGTAACAACCGCAAGCTTCACACCGGCCTGGTGGAAGGAGTGCAGCACGTCACGAGCGCCCTTCATGAGCTGCGTCTGGTCGGTCAGGTGATCCTGGTAAATTTCCAGCATCCGCGCCGTCATCACGTCGTGATGATCTCCGGCCAGCGATATTTCGCGAGCACGAAAGGCCCTTTCGACCAGCTTTGCGACGCCATTCCCGATCATGCCGCGCACCTCGTCGCGAGAGAGCGGGTCAAGAGATTCTGCCACCAGCAGCTTGTTGATCGAGGTTGCGATGTCCGGAACGGAATCGATCAGCGTTCCGTCGAGATCGAAGAGAAGTGCGTCCGGCCAGAGGCGACGGCCGGAGCCTGAAGTGTAGTGTCTGTTCACGCAGTTTCTTTCCATTTGATGCCGCAGCCCATGGAGGGGACCTGGTCAAGGGGTCCTTCTCCGGTCTCGGCGATCTGTTTCATGGCCTCGAAAAGGTCCCGGCGCACGTCGGCTGGTCCTTCCTCCTTGCGCGAAGCATCGAGCCGCCCCCTGTACTGAAGTTCCAGACCGGCGTTGAAGCCGAAGAAGTCGGGCGTGCAGACGGCGTCATAGGCACGCACGACGCTCTGGTCCTCGTCATAGAGATAGGGGAAGGGGAAACGCTCCTGTTCCGCGATCGCCCTCATGTTTTCGAAGCTGTCCCTCGGATAGGCCTCCGCATCGTTCGCACTGATCGCGACAACCCCGACCCCGAGTGTCATCAGCTCAGCGGCATCGCGAATGATCCTGTCCCGTACCGCAATCACATAGGGGCAGTGATTGCAGATGAACATCACGAGCGTGCCTTTCGGACCTCGGATGTCGGTGAGGCTCAGCATGCGTCCGTCGGTCGCCGGCAACTTGAAATCGCGGGCCTTCCAGCCGAACTCGCAGACGGGCGGGGTTTTGGCCATGGCTTTGCTCCCTTTGGTCGGCAGATCAGGCGACCGCTTGCCGTCCGGCCTCTGTCAGAACGTGACCGAGCATGTCGACGAGGCGTTCCACGCTTTCCGGTCTGGCCGTCTGTCCCATCAGTCCGATCCGCCAGACCTTTCCTGCAAGATTGCCAAGACCTGCGCCGATTTCAATGTCGTGCTTGTTCAAAAGCTCGGCGCGGACGAAGGCCTCGTCGATGTCGTGCGGAACAAGAACGGTATTCAGCTGCGGCAGCCTGTGCGCTTCGTCTACCAGAAATTCCAGCCCCAATTCCTGAAGCGCGTCCGCAAGGCGGTCATGCAGGGCCCGATGGCGGATCCAGCTTGCCTCTAGTCCCTCCTCGAGCAGGTCGCTCAAACCCCTGTGCAGACCATAGATCGCATTGACCGGAGCTGTGTGGTGATAGGAGCGGCCGCCTGTGCCCGACCAATAGCCCAGAACGAGGTTGAGATCGCAGAACCAGGACTGCACCTGGGTTCTGCGGGCCTTGATGGCCTCGATCGCGCGTTCAGAGAACGTGATGGGGGCAAGTCCGGGCGGAACGGACAGGCATTTCTGCGTTCCCGAATAGACGACATCGGCCTTCCATTCGTCGACATTCACCGGAATGCCGCCAAGGCCCGTTACAGTGTCGACCACGCTCAGAATACCGGCGTCGTGGGCAATGCTGCAAAGGCGCTCAGCGTCGGAGCAAACACCTGTAGACGTCTCTGCGTGAACAAAGGCGAGAAGCTTGGCTTCCGGGTGAAGTTGCACCGTTTCCGCAACTGTTTCCGGGCAAACCGGCTTTCCCCATTCGAAGGACAGCGGCACGACCTTGGCCCCGGCGCGTTTGGCGATGTCGGCCATCCGGCCGCCAAAGACACCGTTCTGCGCGATGATCGCGGTGTCTCCCGGTTCCAGCAGGTTGACAAGGGCGGCTTCCATTGCGAGCGACGCCGGTGCCGAAATCGGGAACGTCATTTCGTTCTTTGTCCGGAAGACACGCCGGAGCTGCTCCTTCACGTCCTCCATCAGGCTCTGGAAAGCCGGATCCAGATGCCCGATCGTCGGCTGCGCCAGTGCTTTCAGCACAGCTGGGGATACGTTAGACGGGCCGGGACCCATCAGGAGTCGGTTTGGTATGTGCATTGCTGTCCTCCCTTTGCTCGACCGAACTCCGTCGGCGTATTCGCGGTTCAGGCTGCCGACCGCAGCGCGCCCTCCGACGCTGATCGAATTGCATTGATGTTGGTCCGGTAGGCATCTGCGGACCCACCCTTGAAGATCGCGGAACCGGCGACGAGCACGTTTGCCCCCGCTGCCGCAACAAGCGGTGCCGTCTCGGCAGTCACACCGCCGTCGACCTCGATGTCGATGGGACGGGCTCCGATCAGAGACTTGATGCGGGCGATTTTCTCGACCACGGCCGGAATGAATTTCTGACCGCCAAAGCCCGGATTGACACTCATCACCAGGATCAGGTCGACCCGGTCCAGCACATATTCCAGAACGTTTTCCGGGGTCGCCGGATTGATCGATACACCGGCCTTCTTGCCGAGGTTGCGGATGGCCTGCAGCGACCGGTCCAGATGGGATGTGGCTTCGGCGTGTACGGTGATAATGTCCGACCCGGCCTTGGCGAAGGCTTCCAGATACGGGTCGCAGGGTTCGATCATCAGGTGCGTATCGAAGATGCGATCCGTGTGTGGTCGCATGGCGGCAATGACATCGGGACCGAAGGTGATGTTGGGCACGAAATGACCGTCCATCACATCAAGATGGATCCAGTCGGCTCCGGCCTGGACCACTGTCCGGATCTCTTCGCCCAGGCACGAGAAATCGCTGGCCAGCATGGAAGGGGCGATGATCGTGTCGCTCAAACGCTCGGACTGGGAACTCGGCATGTTTCATCTCCCTGATGGAATTGAGGGGCGGCGGAGACGCGAGCGGGGAGGCCCGCCGCCCCATTCCAGCGCCCGCCAACTGGGCGCCATCGGTGTTCTATTTTCGCTCCGCCTGCAGCGGCTGCACATTGCTGTCGCTCATCGTGAAGACACGGCTGACCGCTATGTCCTCTGGCTTGATGGTCGACAGGTCTTCCGCCGTCACGGGCCCCTTTGATGTTTCGAACAGACGGTTCGCCTGGCGCAACCGGGCACGGTCGAGCGCGTTCCGGATAGAGCGGGCATTGGCGAAATGCGGCTGCGTGCGGCGCAGGCGGATGTACTCCGCCATCAGGTCCCGGGCTTCGGGATCAAGGTGATAATTCTGCTGCGCCAGCATCGTCTCCGCGATGGTCAGAAGTTCGTTGTTTTCATAGTCCGGGAAATCGATGTGATGGGCGATGCGGGACCGGAAACCAGGGTTGCTCTCGAAGAACTGGTCCATCCGGTCGGCATAGCCGGCCAGGATGACGACCAGATCGTCGCGGTTGTTCTCCATCACCTGCAACAGGATCTCGATGGCTTCCTGACCATAATCGCGTTCGTTGTCAGGCTTGTAGAGGTAGTAGGCTTCGTCGATGAACAGCACGCCGCCCATCGCCTTCTTCAGGATTTCCTTTGTCTTCGGGGCGGTGTGGCCGATGTACTGGCCGACCAGATCGTCCCGCGTGACGGAGACCAGGTGGCCTTTCCGGATGTAGCCGAGCCGATGCAGCAGATCCGCCATCCGGAGAGCGACCGTGGTCTTGCCCGTTCCCGGATTGCCGGTGAAACTCATGTGCAGGGTCGGGGTCTCGTAGGACAGTCCCATTGCCCGACGGGCGCGTTCCACCAGCAGCAGCGCAGCGGTTTCCCGGATGCGCTGCTTGACCGGCTTGAGGCCGACAAGCTCCCTGTCCAGTTCGTCGAGGATCTCCGCAACACCAGAGGTCTTGTACTCTTCTGCGAGGTCCACCGAGGTGACCGGTGCTGCTTCTGTCTTGTCGTCTTCGGACATGTCTTGTCAGCCTCTGTCTCGTTAGTTCTGAACGGCCCAGGAGTAGTTCTGGGTCCGCCCGCCCACGTCTGTCCGCGTCATCGTGATCTTCGGCTCTTCCTTTGGGCGGCCGACGATGAAGGACATCGTCACGGTCTCGAAGCCACGAGTTGAATCGAAGGCGTTGAGCCGGATGTAGGCATCGGGATGGGCCTTCCGGCACTCCTCGAGTTCCATCATCACGCCCTTCGGGTCCTTCAGGTCGAACATCGGGTGCCCGAACATTTCCCAGTAGGTGTTCCTTGGGTGCGGGTCGTAGGTGTATTCCACCCCGACCGCCCATTCGTTGTTGAGGCAGTATTCCACCTGCGCGGAGATCTGCTCTTCGGTCAGATCGGGCAGGAAGGAAAAGCATCCTTGAGTGATACGCATGGGTTGTCTCCTTGTTCTTCGGTTCGTCAGGCGACGCTTGCGGTCGGAACGAAGTCCGAGGTGTCGGTGGAGGTGTAGTTGAAGGTGATGTTGCCCCAGGTATCGAGGGCAGCTTCCAGCGGCTTGCACCACTTGGCGGCTGCGCGCAGGATCTCTGGACCTTCGTTCTTGATGTCCCGGCCTTCGTTGCGGGCCAGGATCATGGCCTCGAGGGCCACGCGGTTAGCCGTTGCACCAGCCTGGATGCCCATCGGGTGGCCGATGGTGCCGCCTCCGAACTGAAGAACCACGTCGTCGCCGAAGAGGTCGATCAGCTGGTGCATCTGGCCGGCGTGGATGCCGCCGGAAGCCACCGGCATGACCTTCTTCAGGTCGGCCCAGTCCTGCTCGAAGAAGATGCCGCGCTGGAGGTCGACCTCATTGTGCATCTCACGGCAGACATTGTAGTAGCCCTGAACCGTCATCGGATCGCCTTCCAGCTTGCCGACCGCGGTACCGCAGTGGATGTGGTCGACGCCTGCCATGCGCATCCACTTGGCGATGACGCGGAACGAAATGCCGTGGTTCTTCTGGCGCGTGTAGGTGCCATGACCCGCCCTGTGCAGATGCAGGATCATGTCGTTCTGGCGGCACCACTCGGAGATGGACTGGATCGCCGTGTAGCCGATGATCAGGTCGATCATCACGATGCAGGATCCCAGCTCCTTGGCGAATTCCGCCCGGCGGTACATTTCCTCCATCGTGCCGGCGGTGATGTTCAGGTAGTGGCCCTTGATCTCACCGGTTTCCGCCGACGCCTTGTTGACGGCCTCCATGCAGTAGAGGAAACGGTCACGCCAATGCATGAACGGCTGCGAGTTGATATTCTCGTCGTCTTTCATGAAGTCCAGACCGCCTTTCAGGCCTTCGTAGACGACGCGGCCGTAGTTCTTGCCGGACAGGCCGAGCTTCGGCTTGGTCGTCGCGCCCAGAAGCGGCTTGCCGAACTTGTCCAGGCGCTCGCGCTCGACGACGATGCCGGTGGGCGGACCCTTGTAGGTCTTCACGTAGGCGACCGGGAAACGCATGTCCTCAAGACGCGCGGCCTTGAGCGGCTTGAACGAGAAAACGTTGCCGATGATCGAAGCCGTCAGGTTGGCGATGGAGCCTTCCTCGAACAGGATCAGGTCGTAAGCCACGTAGCAGAAATATTGTCCCGGCGTGCCAGGCACCGGGTCGACCCGGTAAGCCTTGGCGCGGTACTGGTCGCAGGCGGTCAGGCGGTCGGTCCAGACCACGGTCCAGGTCGCGGTGGAGCTTTCGCCGGCCACGGCTGCAGCAGCCTCGATCGGATCGACACCTTCCTGAGGCGTGATGCGGAAGAGGGCGATCAGATCCGTGTCCTTGGGCTCGTAGTCGCCATCCCAGTAGCCCATCTGGGCGTATTTCAGGACGCCGGCCTTGTAGCGTTCCTTGCCTTTGATTTCTGTTTTCGCATCGGTATTCATGGGTCTTTCCTTCCTTGAATGTCTGTGTCAGGCGGCGCGCGCCTGTTCGATCCGCGGGTCGAGGTCTCCCGTGGCGTAGCGCTTGGCCATGTCGTCCATGGCTATGACCTTGATCCTCGAGGCGTTGCCTGCGGTGCCGAAGGCTTCGAAACGGTCGCGGCACAGGTCGCGCATGGCGTCCATGGCGGGCTTCAGGAACTTGCGCGGGTCGAACTGGTCCGGCGCTTCCTGTGCGACCTTTCGGAACTGGCCGGTCATGGCCATCCGGCAGTCCGTGTCGATGTTGACCTTGCGCACTCCGTGCTTGATGCCGCGCACGATTTCTTCGACCGGCACGCCGAAGGTCTGGGGCATTTCGCCGCCGAAGCCGTTGATGATGTCCTGCAGTTCCTGCGGAACCGACGAGGAGCCGTGCATCACCAGGTGGGTGTTTGGCAGCTTGCGGTGGATCTCCTCGATCACCTTCATGGCCAGGATGTCGCCGTCCGGCTTGCGGGAGAACTTGTAGGCGCCGTGGGAAGTGCCACAGGCAATCGCCAGGGCGTCGACCTTGGTGCGCAGGACGAAGTCGACCGCCTGGTCCGGATCGGTCAAGAGCTGGTCGTGGCTGAGCTTGCCTTCTGCTCCGGAGCCGTCTTCGGCTTCCGCTTCCCCGGTCTCCAGCGACCCCAGAACACCAAGCTCGCCTTCGACCGACGCGCCGACCCAATGGGCCATCCGGGATACACGCTCCGTGATGGTGACGTTGTAGTCGTAGGACGCCGGGGTCTTCATGTCGGCTTCAAGCGAACCGTCCATCATCACCGACGTGAACCCATGGCGGATGGCGGTCATGCAGGTGGCTTCGTTGTTGCCGTGATCCTGGTGCATGCACAGCGGGATCTCCGGATACATCTCGGCCAGCGCATCGATCATGCGGGCCAGCATGATGTCACCGGCATAGGAGCGGGCACCGCGGGAGGCCTGCATGATCACCGGCGCATCGCAGGCGCGGGCTGCCTCCATGATGGCAAGGCCCTGTTCCATGTTGTTGATGTTGAATGCCGGTACGCCGTAACCGCGTTCGGCTGCGTGATCGAGCAATTGGCGTAGCGTGATGCGGGCCATTGGCTAGGTCTCCTTCTCAGGCGGAAATCAGGGTCTTGGCCGTCGCAACGACCTTCTGCGGCGTGATGCCGAAATATTCGTAGAGCTGCTCGGCCGGGGCAGAGGCACCGAAGCCCTCCATGCCCACGAACGCGCTCCAGGGGCCGAGCCAGCGGTGCCAGCCGTCAGCGACAGCGGCCTCGATGGCGATGCGCGGAGCCTTGCCGAGCACGGCCTTGCGGTACTCGTCCTCCTGCTGGGCGAAGAGCTCCAGGCAGGGCGCGGACACCACAGCAGCCTCGATACGGCTTTCCTTCAGAAGTTCGGCGGCCTCCAGCGCCAGGGCCACCTCCGACCCGGTGGCGATCAGCGTCACATGGCGCAGGTCCGGGTCGCGCAGCAGGTAGGCTCCCCTTGCGGTCAGGTTCTCGTCCGAATGCACGGTCCTGACAGTCGGCAGGTTCTGGCGAGACAGGCAAAGCACCGATGGCGTCTTGTCCGACGTGATTGCCAGTTCCCAGGCTTCCGCTGTCTCGACCGCATCTGCCGGACGGAACACGTTGAGGTTCGGAATTGCACGCAGGCTTGCCAGGTGTTCGACCGGCTGGTGGGTCGGGCCGTCCTCGCCAAGTCCGATGGAGTCATGGGTCATGACGTGGATGGCGCGCACGCCCATCAGGGCGCCGAGCCGAATGGCGGGCCGGCTGTAATCGGCAAAGGCCAGGAAGGTTCCGCCGTAGGGGATGAAGCCGCCGTGCAGGGCAAGTCCGTTCATGGCGGCCGCCATGCCGTGCTCACGAATGCCGTAGTGGAGATAGGTGCCGCTGGCATCGTCGGCGGTGACCGGCCGCATCGCCTTGGTCCGCGTGTTGTTGGACCCGGTCAGATCGGCCGAACCTCCCAGTAGGGAAGGGCAGGCAGCGGTCAAAGCTTCCAGTGCCATTTCCGATGCTTTGCGTGTCGCGACGCTCGGAGCGTCACGGCTGATCTGCGCCTTGTGGGCGTTGACGGTATCGCGCAGCGTCGCGGCGTCCGGGCCGTTCTGACCGGCGAGGAAGACGTCCGCTTTTTCGCTCTGACTCAGGCGTCCTTGCCATGCCTTGCGACGGGCAGCACCTCGCTTGGCGACATTCTTCCAGGCAGCGCGCAGGTCATCAGGAACGACGAAGGGGGCATGGAGCCAGCCGAGGGCTTCACGGGTGGCATTGATTTCGGCATCCCCAAGGGGTGCCCCATGGGTTGCCGAAGTGCCCTGCTTGTTCGGAGCGCCATAGCCGATGATCGTCTTGCAGGCGATGAGCGAGGGGCGATCGTTCTGGCGCGCGGCCTCGATGGCCCCGGCGATTGCGGTATGGTCATGTCCATCGACACTTGCGACGTTCCAGCCGGCGGCTGCGAAGCGTGCCTTCTGGTCCATGGACGTGGAAAGGCTCGTTGCGCCGTCGATGGTGATCTCGTTGTCGTCCCAAAGAACGATCAGCTTGCCGAGCTTGTGGTGTCCGGCAAGATCGATGGCCTCATGGCTGATGCCCTCCATCAGACAGCCGTCACCGGCAATCACGTAAGTCCAGTGATCGACCAGATCCGCACCGTGACGGGCGCGCAGGATCTTCTCGCCGAGCGCCATGCCGACGGCCGTCGCGATGCCCTGGCCGAGTGGCCCGGTCGTTGTCTCTATGCCAAGCGCGTGACCGTATTCCGGGTGGCCCGCGGTACGGCTGCCGAGCTGGCGAAACGAGCGAAGCTGCTCGATATCCATGTCCTCGTAGCCAAGGAGGTGATGCAGCGCATAGAGCAGCATCGAGCCATGGCCCGCCGACAGCACGAAGCGGTCGCGGTCCGGCCAGTTCGGAGTGGCTGGGTCGATGGTCATGAAGCGGTTGAACAGCACGGTCGCCACGTCCGCCATGCCCATTGGCATCCCCGGGTGCCCTGAATTGGCCATCTGAACGGCGTCCATGGACAGGGCGCGGATTGCATTTGCCATCTGGGCTTCAAGCGCGGGCGAGATGGTTTGGGTCTGGGTGTTCATCAAAGTTTCTCCCTTCAGGCGCGGCGAGCCGTGTCGACGAGGCGCAGGATCATCGGCGTGAGGATCAACTGCATGGCGAGGTCCAGCTTGCCGCCGGGAATGACGATGGAGTTGGCCCGGCTCATCCAGCTGCCCTGGATCATCGATGTCAGATAGGCGAAGTCGATGCCGCGGGGGTTCTTGAACCGGATGACGACGAGGCTTTCATCGGCGGTCGGAATCCAGCGGGCGATGAAGGGGTTCGAGGTATCGACCACCGGAACGCGCTGGAAATT
Organism: Roseibium sp.; assembly: GCF_048261595.1. Taxonomy (GTDB): domain Bacteria; phylum Pseudomonadota; class Alphaproteobacteria; order Rhizobiales; family Stappiaceae; genus Roseibium. The sequence continues at coordinate 1,624,692 of NZ_JBLXFW010000001.1, read as the reverse complement.
GATGTCTGTCTCTGAGAATTGCGGGCAGATGCAGTGAACATAGGCATGCATGCGGCGAAGAATGACGTCGGTCACGGCTTCCGTGGTGTAGCCGCGGCTCGCGCGATCCCGGTGGATCTTCTGGATCCACTCCAGATTGATCACGGGCACGACCCCGATCTTCAGGTCCGCCTTGCCGGCTATGTCGATGCCATCGGCGCTGACCGCGCCGTGCAGTCCTTCGTAAAACAGCAGGTCCGAACCGTCCTCGAAGTCGGCCCACTCGGTGAAGTTGCCCGGCGGCACACCGTATTTTTCCGCTTCCAAGTCGTCGTGAACATAATGTCGCGTCTGGCCCCGGCCAGTTTCGCCGTAACGCTGGAAGACGCTCTCCAGCTTGTCGAGCACGTTGGCCTCGAACGAGAAGTGCGAGAACGTGTTGTCGCCTTCCATCGTGCGACGGTCGAGCTCGGCCTTCATGTCGGCGCGGTTGTAGCGATGGAACGCATCGCCTTCGATGGACACGGCCTTGATGCCTTCGCGCCGAAAGATCTGGTCGAAGGTATGCTTGACCGTCGAGGTGCCGGCTCCGGATGAGCCCGTGACGGAAATGATCGGATGTTTCTTGGACATTGAGAGCGTTTCCTCAGGCGCGGAACAGGCCGCGTTGCTCGAACAGCGGCGAAACGGAGCGTTCGAACGCCGGGTCGACGTGGTAGCCGGTAATGCGATTGACTTTCTCCAGCGATCCGAAGATCAGCGGCGTGCGCTCATGGAGGGTGGTCGGGATCTTGTCGAGGATCGGGGCTGTACCGTCGGTCGCGGCGCCCCCAGCCTGCTCGGCCAGGAAGGCAATCGGGGCTGCCTCGTAGATCAGGCGCAGGCGCCCGGACTGGTAACCGGGCCGGTTGTCCGCCGGATAGAGGAACACTCCGCCTCGTGAGAAGATCCGGTGGGTTTCGGCGACCAGAGAGGCGACCCAACGCATGTTGAAGTCACGGCCGCGTGGGCCTTCCGAACCTGCAATGCAATCGTCGATGAACAGGCGGATCGGGTTGGTCCAGTGCCGGTAGTTGGACGCATTGATCGCGTATTCCCGCGTCGACACGGGAATGGCCAGATTGGTCCGTGCCTTCACGAACTGCCGGCTTGCCGGATCCAGGATGAACAGGCCGACACCGTCTCCGATTGTCAGGACAAGCGCAGTGTGCGGGCCGTAGATGACATAGCCGGCCGCTAGTTGGTCACGGCCCGGGCGGAAGAAGGATGCGCTGGCACCGTCGGGCGATGCGGGCATGACGGAAAAGATGGTTCCGATGGAGACGTTTGCGTCGATGTTGGACGAACCGTCCAGTGGATCCACAGCCACGGCGATCGAGCCGGCGGGATCCAGTGTCATGATCGCGTCTTCTTCTTCGGAAGCGTAGAAAGCCGTCGCGGTACCGGCGAGCGCTGCAAGGATCAGGTCGTTGGCCTGAACATCGAGCTCCTTCTGCTCGTCACCGTCTGCATTGGCCCCGCCGGTCACGGCGCCGAGGCTGCCGGCGAGAGGCCCAAGGGCAATGAGATCCGAGATGCCGATACACGCTGTGGCCAGGGCGAGGACCGTGCGGGCCGCGGCCGACTTGTCGCCGCCCTCGGCGATGGCTGGCTCCAGGCAAGCCTCCAGCGTTCGTCCCGAAAGGTCGGGACGGCGTGTTGCGTCTGACATGGTTGTTGTTCCTCCCGGCAGCCGGAGCTGCGTTGGACGCAACATTGTCGAAACGTTCACCAAAAGAAAATTTAAAAAAATCGAAGACGTGTGTAGAATAATTTAATGGTCGACTTCCGAAGCCTCACTCTGAAACAGCTCCGCGCCCTGACGACGACGGTCGAGCAGGGGACCGTGACGGCTGCAGCAAAATCCCTTCATCTGACGCCTCCTGCTGTAACCACGCAGTTGAAGTTGCTGGAGAAAAATATCGGGGCAGCAATATTCGAACGGGGTTCCGAGGGCTTCGTCCCGACCGAGATCGGACAGGAGATTCTGGCGGCCGCCGAGATGATCGAGAACCGCCTGCGTCTCGCCCGCGAAAGGGTCGAAGCACTGGTGTCCGGCGCGACCGGGACAGTTGTCGTCGGTGTCGTCAGTACAGGAAAATACTTCGCGCCCTTCATAATCGCCGGGTTTCAGAAGGCGTTTCCGAACATCCGCGTCAAGCTCTCAATCGGCAACCGGGAGGAGGTGATTGCGGCACTGGAGCGGGATGAGTTCGACCTTGCCATCATGGGCCGTCCCCCGGCGACCGTCGAGGTGGAGCGCGCCATGCTCGGTGATCACCCGCATGTGCTGATCGCGCCGCCCGATCACCGGTTGGCCGGCGACCCGCATATCCTGGCCGAAGATCTTCTGAAGGAGCGTTTTCTCGCCCGCGAGCCGGGTTCGGGAACACGGCTGCTGATGGAACGCTTTCTCGACCGCATCAGCCATGGCCGCAACTTCGAAGTCGTCGAAATGGGCACCAACGAGACAATCAAGCAGGCGGTCATGGCCGGGCTTGGCCTTGCAATCATCTCGGCGCACACCTGTCACTCGGAACTGACGGAAGGCAAACTGGCGGCCCTTCAGTTCGCCGGACTGCCGCTTGTCCGGCAATGGTATCTGATCCGCCGGTCGGACCATCCGCCAAACAAGGCGACCGAAATCTTCCAGTCCTTCCTCCTGGAGAACCGCGAAAACTATATTCCGAGAGTTTGATCGCCAATTTGATCGCCAATTTGATCGAACGCATGGGAGCGTTGCTGACGCCTGCTAGGCTCGAAACCGGTGTCGTCATCCCGGAACTTCGAAAGCGGTCAGAATGCAGGGCAACAGCGTCGAGCAGGGGAAGCATGAAGTCGGTGAAGATCGGGGTCGGCTGCGCAGGACATTATCGGCGCGCGGGTTGTCGAAGGTCTATGGAACTGGCGACCTTGCGATCTGGGCACTTCGAGACGTCAGCATCGATCTTTTCGAAGGTGAGCTTGTTGTCCTTCTGGGAGCATCGGGCAGCGGCAAATCCACGCTACTTAACATCGTCGGCGGTCTCGATCGTCCGACATCGGGCCAGGTGTTCTTCGATGGCGAGGAAATTACCGGTTACGACGACAATTCGCTGACCCGTTTCCGGCGCGACCATGTCGGCTTCGTCTTTCAGTTCTACAACCTCGTTCCCAGTCTGACGGCGGAAGAAAACGTCGCCCTGGTCACGGAAATCGCACCCGACCCGATGTCGCCTGCGGAGGCGCTTGAGCTTGTCGGGCTGGGAGGGCGCCTTACCCATTTTCCGGCGCAACTTTCCGGTGGCGAGCAGCAGCGGGTTGCAATCGCCCGGGCGATTGCCAAGCGGCCAAGAATTCTCCTGTGCGATGAGCCGACCGGAGCGCTCGACAGCCAGACAGGCGTCATCGTTCTGGAGGCTATCGACAGGATCAACCGGGAGCTCGGCACCACGACGGCGCTGATCACCCACAATGTCGGCATTGCCGCAATGTCGGACCGGGTCATCCGCCTGGCGGACGGTGCCGTTCAGGACATCCGGGTCAACAATCACAAGACCCCGGCCTCGGATATCAGGTGGTAGCCATGCATCCGATGAACCGGAAACTCCTGCGAGATCTCTGGCACCTGAAAGGGCAGGTACTGGCCATTGCCCTCGTGATTGCCACCGGCGTGGGTGTCATGGTGCAGTCCCTGGGGGCGATCCAGTCCCTCGAGGCGACCGCAGAAGCCTACTATGAACGCTACCGGTTCGCCGATGTCTTTGCGCATGTGAAGCGGGCGCCGAAGTCTGCGGTTCGCAAGATTGCCGACATTCCCGGGGTGCAGAGCGTGGAGCCGCGGATCGTCGAGTTTGCCATGCTCGATATCGACGGATTCAACGAACCGGCGACTGCCCTGCTTTCCTCATTGCCTGAATTCGGCGAGCCGCTGCTCAATCGTCTCGCGTTGCAATCCGGGCGACTGGTTGATCCCTCCAAGCCGGAGGAAATTGTCGTCAACGAGAAGTTTGCCGTCGCGCATGGTTTCAAGCTGGGCGACAGCCTCTCGGCTGTAATCAACACCCAGAAGCGGCGTTTGCGGATCGTCGGCGTCGCCCTGTCTCCGGAGCATACCTATCCGATTGGCCCGGGCGCCTTGATGCCGGACGACAAGCGCTACGGGATATTCTGGATGGGCGAGCGCGCGCTCGCAGGAGCCTTCGATCTGGATGGCGCCTTCAACGACGTCACCTTGACCATCTTGCCTGGCGTTGAGCCGGACAGCGTGATCGAGCGGCTCGATCAGGTACTCGATCACTATGGAGGGAGCGGCGCCTTCGCCCGAAAGGACCAGATTTCCAACTGGTTCCTGATGAACGAAATCGACCAGCTCAACACGATGGCCCGACTTTTGCCGACAATATTCCTTGTCGTCGCAGCCTTCCTCACCAACATGGTGGTGGACCGGTTGATCGCGACCGAACGCGGTGTCATCGGTCTGTTCAAGGCCTTTGGCTACTCGAACATCGAAGTCGGATGGCATTACATCAAGCTCGTGGTGGTCATCGGCCTGATCGGCATTGTTTTCGGCTCGTTGCTTGGAGCCGGGCTTGGCCATTTCACGACATCCATCTACGCGGATCTGTTCAGCTTCCCGTTCCTGATCTTTCGCCCCCAGCCTGACAGTTTTCTTATCGCCGGCGGCCTAAGCCTCCTGTCCGCAGTCATCGGAACGGCAAGCGCGGTCAAACGGGCTGTCGCCCTGGCACCCGCGGAGGCCATGCGCTCGCCGGCTCCCCCGGTGTTTTCACGTTCGTTCCTGGCAACCAGCCGCCTTTCCAGGCTTCTCGATCAGCCCACGCGGATGATCTTCCGGCAGGTGTTTCGATGGCCGGTCCGTTCGGCCATGACCGTTCTGGGCATTGCCATGGCGGTGTCGGTTCTGGTCATGGCCATGCAATGGCTGGACTCGATCAACAGGCTCATCGACGTCTACTTCATCGCCGCGCAGCGGCAGGATGTCACCGTCAGTCTCAGCGAGGTCCGCCCACCTTCGGTGCTTCGCTCCTTCGATAACCTGCCGGGTGTGCAAGCCGTCGAAGGCCAGAGAGACGTGGATGTTCGCGCGCACTTCGGACCGCGCAACAAGCGCCTGCAAATTTCTGGCATCCCTCAGACCCAGGGGCTGTTCCTCGTGTTTGAAGAAGACGGCGGCCCGATCGAGTTGCCTCCTGACGGCCTGGTGATTTCCCGGAAGCTGGCCGACATTCTGAAAGCGGACGTCGGGGACCGGATCACTCTGGAGGTTCTGGAAGGTCAGCGCCCGACGATAGAAATGCCGGTGGTGCGGATTTTCGACACCTACATCGGCTATCCCGCCTACATGCGTCTGGAAGCAGTCAACCGCATGATGCGCGAATCCGGTGTCGTCAACACGGTGCACCTCAAGATCGATCCGAAGTACAGCGACCGGCTCTTCAGAAAGCTCAAGGACACACCTTATGTTTCGGCGGTCACTCTGCGTCAGGCCGCGATAGACATCTTCAACGACACCATGGCCAAGACGATCTTTGTCTATATCGGGATCTTCGCCGGGTTCTCGGCGGCCTTGGCCGTTGGTGTCGTTTACAATTCCGCCAGGATTTCCCTGTCGGAGCGGGGCAGGGAGCTGGCGACCCTGCGCGTGATCGGGTTCTCGCGGTTTGAAATATCATACATCCTGCTCGGTCAGAGCCTGCTCCTGACCCTGCTTGCGCTTCCCCTGGGGTGCGTGATTGGCAATCGGCTGGCCTTGGGCATGGTGGCCGCATTTGACACCGAGCTCTTTCGGATCCCGGCTGTCATCGAACCCGCCACCTACGGATATGCAATGCTGGCAACCCTCGCTGCCGCGACGGTCTCGGCGTTGCTGGTGCGCCGCCGGTTGGATCGTCTTGATCTGATCGCTGTCTTGAAAACACGAGAGTAACGGAACACGACAATGAGCATTTTTGTGCGCCGGATCATCATCTGGGGGCTTCTGGTTCTCGCCGCCGCTCTGGGGATCGCATATGCAATGTGGCCCAGGCCGGTGCCGGTCGATCTCATCGCCGTGCAAAGAGGACCTTTGACCGTCTCGATCAACGAAGAAGGCGCAACCAGGATTCGGGATGTTTACGAGGTCAATACACCCGTTACCGGTCGTGTTCTGCGGGTCGAACGGGAGGCGGGCGATGAGGTGGTGGCGGACCTCACTGTAATAGCTCAATTGCAGCCGATCGATCCAGAGTTCCTGGACCTTAGGACCGAGGCGGAAATGCGGGCGTCGCTGGAAGCGGCACGCGCCTCTCGAGACCTTGCAGAGGCGGCAGTCACGAGGGCAAGGGCAGAACTTTCATTTGCGCAGACGGATCTGGAGAGGATCAGGAAGCTCGCGAACACCGAAACGGTGTCCCAGCGCCGTCTGGAAGAGGCGCTGCTCGCCCATGATACCAGGAAGGCGGAACTGGCGACTGCCGAAGCCACGCTGAACATTCGCGTCCATGAACTGGAACGGGCGCAGACCCAGTTGATTTCACCAGCCCAACTGATCAACCAGCGTGACAGCTGTGCCTGCATTCCGCTCTATGCGCCCGTCAATGGAAAGGTCCTGCGCGTCCTCAAGAAAAGCGAAGGTGTCCTGCCCGCCGGTACCGTCATTGCCGAGGTTGGCGATCCGCGTGATCTGGAGATCCTTGTCGATCTCCTGTCAGCCGACGCCGTGCGCGTCGAACCTGGTTTGCGTGTCGTGATAGATGAATGGGGCGGCGACAGGTTGCTCAACGGCCGTGTCAAACGCGTCGAACCCTTCGGTTTTACCAAGGTGTCTGCGCTGGGCATCGAGGAGCAGAGAGTGAATGTGGTCGTGGAATTGACAGATCCTGTCGACACTTATGCGAAACTCGCCCACGGTTTCCGGGTCGAAGCCGGAATTGTGCTTTGGGAAGGCGATAGCGTCCTGAAGTTGCCTCTCACCGCGCTGTTCCGCACGGGAGAGAACTGGGCGGTCTTCGCGGTCGAGAACGGTATCGCTGTGCAGAAGACCGTTCAGCGCGGCCATGCCAATGGCCTTGAGGTCGAAATCGTGGCGGGCGTGACTGAAGGCGATATCGTGGTTGTGCATCCGGGCAACCGGGTCGAAGACGGGATGGCAGTGACGGCCCGGTAAAGATGGGGTCGAGGCGCACCTGCGCAGATTTCGCGTGAAATCCGGCGACCCGGAGCGTAGAGTCCGGCAACGGCAAAGCGCCGGTCCGTCATCCATGATCGACCGCTTCTTCTCCCTGTCACGGAACGTAAATGATGCCCGCTGAAACGGGCGCACCCACATGAGGCTCAAATGAATCAGCTGCCGAATTCCATCGAAGCTCGCGACGTCGCCTTCCAGCTGCATGCCTATACGGATGCGCGAAAGCATGAGGCCAACGGTCCGCTCGTTATCGAGAAGGGCGACGGAATCTACGTCGAGGACAACAACGGCAAGCGTTATATCGAAGGTATGGCGGGTCTTTGGAGCGTGGCCGTCGGCTTTGGCGAAAAGCGCCTTGTCGAGGCTGCGGCCCGGCAGATGGAGAAGTTGCCCTTCTATCATACCTTCACGCACAAGACCCACGGACCGTCTGTGGAGCTGGCCGAGAAGCTGGTGTCCATGGCGCCGGTGCCCATGTCCAAGGCCTATTTCACCAACTCCGGTTCCGAGGCCAACGACACGGCCATCAAGCTGATCTGGTATCGGTCCAATGCGCTGGGACAGCCGGAGCGCAAGAAGATCATCTCGCGCATGCGCGGCTACCACGGTGTCACGATTGCCTCCGCAAGCCTCACCGGTCTGCCGAACAATCACCGCTCGTTCGACCTTCCGATCGACCGGATCCTGCATACCTCCAGCCCGCATTACCGCACCATGAAGAAGGAAGGCGAAACGGAAGAGGCCTTCGCCAAGCGCTGTGCTCAGGAGCTGGAAGACCTGATCATCGCCGAGGGACCTGAAACCATCGCGGCCTTCTTTGCCGAACCGCTCATGGGCGCAGGTGGTGTCGTCGTTCCCCCGAAGGGCTATTGGGAAGCGGTTCAGCCGATCCTCAAGAAGTACGACATCCTGTTTGTCGCCGATGAAGTCATCTGCGGCTTCGGACGTACCGGCAACATGTTCGGCACCCAGACCTACAAGCTCGAGCCGGACATGATGACACTGTCCAAGGCGCTGTCCTCGTCCTACATGCCGATGTCGGCGCTGCTGGTGAACGAAAAGGTCTATGGCCCGGTGGCCGACGAAAGCCACAAGATCGGCCTCTGGGGCCATGGCTATACCGCCAGTGGTCATCCCGTTGCGGCTGCCGTTGCGCTTGAGAACCTCAAGATCATTGAGGAGCGCGATCTCGTCGGCCATGTCCGCGACATCAGCCCGACCTTCCTCAAGCGGCTGAATGGACTGGCCGCGAATCCTCTCGTCGTCGAGACGCGCGGCATTGGCCTGATCGGGGCGGCCGAGCTGGCTCACGAAGCCTATGCGGGAACTCCCGGCGCGCTGGGCGCAAAGGCAAATGCAGCTTTCCAGGAGGGAGGGCTGATTTCGCGCAACATGCTCGACGCGCTCGCCTTCTGTCCGCCGCTGATCATCACCGAGCAGCAGGTCAACGAGATGTTCGATATCGCCGAAGTCGGCATCGAAGCAGTATCCAAGTCACTCTGAGCATGTGGTCCGTCATCGGCACCATCAGCGGCACCTCCGCCGACGGCATCGATATTGCCGAGATTGAAACGGATGGCCGGACCGTCAGGCGGTTCGGTCCGGCCGCCACCGTTCCCTATTCTTACGAGGCCCGTGCCGAGATCCTCGAGGCGATTGCGCAAGGCCCGGCTGACAGGTCCGGTTGGCCACAGATTGCCGATCTTATCACCCGCGATCACGCCGAAGCGATTGCCAGGTTCATCGCCGACCACGGACTGTCACCGGATCTCGCGGTCTTTCACGGCCAGACCGTCTGGCATGATCCGGGCCGCGGAGAAACCGTCCAGCTCGGCAATGTTCAGGCGTTGGCAGATGCTCTCGGGCTGCCGGTTGCCGGGGACCTGAGACAGGCGGATATGGCCGCCGGTGGCGAGGGGGCTCCGCTTGTTCCCGTCTACCATCAGGCCTTGGCGAACGGGTTGCCGCAGCCCTTGTGCTTTCTCAATATCGGCGGCGTTTCCAACCTGACCTATGTCGACGGCGAGAGGCTTGTCGCTTTCGACATAGGTCCGGGCAACGCGCTTCTCGATGACTGGATACGTGGTCATCAGGCCGGCGACTTCGATCCCTCGGGCGCAATTTCTGCAAAGGGCAGAGTTGACACCCACTGGCTCGAGACGGCGCTGCAACATCCGTTCTTCAAAAGATCTGCGCCGAAATCCCTCGACCGTAACGCCTTTGCGTCCGATCTGCCTGAAACAACCACTCTGGAGGACGGGGCTGCGACACTGGTCGCATTCACCGCTGATACGATTGCCGGTGCGGAGAAACTCTGCCCGAAGCTCCCGCTGCTTTGGCTGGTATGCGGCGGCGGGCGCTTGAACGACACGATGATGCAGGCACTGGCAGACAGGCTTCAAGGCAACGTCGCCAAATCCGACGAGTATGGATTTGACGGTGATGCCCTCGAGGCCCAGTGCATGGCGTTTCTGGGCGCGCGGCTCAAGGCGGGTCTGCCAACCAGTTTTCCGGAAACGACGGGCGCGCGTGAACCTGTCGTCGGTGGCAGGATCTACCTTCCATCCAATTAAGAACCACCTGTTGCAACGATGGGACTGACCATGAGGACAATCACGGAACCGGCCCGTGAGATCGACGTCATTCACGAAACGGATGTCCTTGTCGTCGGCTCTGGGCCCGGTGGTCTGTCGGCCGCAATCGGCGCCGCGCGCGCCGGTGTCGACGTGACCCTGGTCGAGCGTTTCGGCTGCTTCGGAGGCAACATCACCGCAGTGGGCGTCGAGGGCTTCGCATGGTATCGCCATGAGAAAACCGTCGACACCGAGGGTGTTGGTCGTGAATTCGAGGACCGTGCAAAGGCGACAGGGGCTGGTACGCCGGAGCCGCAGTCAGACAGCTATGCGCTCGATGCGGAAGCCTTCAAACTCGTTGCGGACAACCTGGTCGAGGAAGCCGGAATTCATCCGATGTTGCACCGGGCCTTCGCTGCGCCGATCATGGATGGAAACCGCATTTGCGGCATCATCACCGAAAGCAAGGCCGGCCGGGAAGCGATCCTGGCAAAACGCGTCATTGATGCAACAGGCGACGCGGACGTGGCGTACCGTGCAGGCGCGTTGACGCGAAAGACACCGGTTGAAGAGATGCAGGCGGCTTCTGTCATGTTCTCCATGTCAGGCGTCGATCGAAAACGCTTCATCGAAGCGGTCAAGGCGGACCCGCAGACATACAAGGATTGGGAGAGCGGCGAGTGGACGGTCGAGACCACCGGCAAGGAAGACGCGATGTTCTCGCCCTTCCTCAGGAAGCCGTTCGAAAAGGCCATGGAAGCAGGCGTTATCCCGGCGCATCTGCAGACAATCTCCGGAACATGGGGTGCGCTCTATGACAGCGGCGACCTGACCTACCTGAACCTGGTCCATCTCGCGGGATGTGACGGCACGTCGCCGGATTCCATGACCGCCAATGAAATCGAGGGACGCCGTCAGGCAATGCTCGCGGTCGAGGCCCTGCGCCGCTTTCATCCCGGTTGCGACGGCGCAAAGCTGCGGAATTTCGGCATGACCATCGGTATTCGCGATACACGCAAGATCGAGGCAATCTACGACATGACCGAGCTTGATGTCCGCGAGCAGGGCCGGTTCGATGACAGCATCGGCATCTTCCCGGAGTTCATCGACGGCTACGGAATTCTGATCCTGCCGACGACCGGGCGCTATTTCCAGCTTCCGTACCGGACCCTGCTGCCCAAGGGCGTTGCAAATCTTCTGGTGGCGGGCCGGGCGACCGGCGGGGACAAGGTCAGTCATGCGGCAACCCGAAACATGATGTGCTGCACGGTGACGGGGCAGGGTGCTGGTGTCGCTGCGGCCTTGTCGGTGAAGTATGGTCAGGAGTTGGAGCGGCTCGACATCGCTCTGCTGCAGGCCGAGCTCAGGCGTCAGGGTGTGCGGCTTCATTGAAGCAAATTGCTGATTTGTCGGTGGAAATGGTCTATGACGGTTCGCATGAACGGTTCAGAAATTTATCAGCGGCTGATCGGCCTTATCGAGGAACGGGTCCTCAAACCCGGCGACCGCCTGCGCGAGGCGGAGCTTGCCGAAGAGTTCGGCGTCTCCCGGACGCCGATCCGTGAAGGCCTCAAGCGCCTTGAAGCGCAAGGCCTCGCCGTTCACGAGCCGAACCGCGGCATGGTCATCCCGACCCTCGACCACGGCCAGATCAACGAAGTCTACTTCATGCGCGAAGTGCTTGAGGGCACGGCGGCAGGCCTTGCCGCCAAGCATGCGTCAGAGCCGGAGATCGAGATCCTGCAGGACCTCGTCAATGCCGACCGTCAGCGGATCGCGGACGAGGAAGGGCTTGTCCGGTCCAATCGCGAGTTCCACCGGCGCCTGTGCCTGGCATCCCACAACCGCTATCTGGTCGACCAGATCGAACATCTGCGCCTGTCTCTGATCCTGATGGCGGGGACGACGCTCGACACTCCGGAGCGGCGCGAGATCGCCGTCGAGGAGCATGCCGCGATTGTCAACGCGATTGCAGCCGGTGACACCGAAGCAGCGGATGCGGCCGCCCGCAGGCACATCGCTCATGCGCACAAGACACGTCTGCAACAGATCTGAGGCCGGGAGCTACCCGGCGAAATCCGACATCAGGATTGCAAGGGCGATATTGAGCAGACCGCCGATCACCAGAACGGCGAAGGTCAGGATCATGCCTATTGTCCGGAGGGTGAGGTTGTCCGGTTCCTGTCCCACGCCCCAAGCGTGAGACACGCGGCCGGCAACCAGCGCAATTCCGATTGCGTGAAGCGCCCAGTGCGGCGTCAGCATCAGTTCAGCCGTGATCATCAGGATCAGCGACAGCGGCACGTATTCGGCGAAGTTCCCGTGAACCCGTGTTCTGCGCAAAAGCTGCCGGTCTCCCTTGTCGCCAAGGCTGATCCAGAGTTCACGGCGTCGGGAAATCACCCTTGCGCTCAAGAGGAAGTAGATGAGGGCGAGCAGCCCGGCATAGATGGGTGTCACGACGACCGGCATGGACAGAGACCTTTGATTCCGGACCGTTTCTGACCGGTCGGTGCCTGGAGTGTCCTTGGTTTTGCCGTTCGTGTCGAGCCCGGGATTAGGGTCGCGATCAGACCGGTCGAGTTACGGGATGTCGCCGTTGCGCACCTTGTCTTCAAAGCCTTGCCGGTCCCGTCGAACCTTCTCGACGGCCTCCGGCATTGCGTGTTCCGCCGTGTTGTATTTGCCGCTCCATAGGATGATCTCGGCAATAACCGGCGCAAGGTCGCGACCTTTCGGGGTCAGCTCGTAGATATAGCTGCGCCAGTTGTCCGGGTCGCGTTCCCTGGTGATGAGGCCGGTGTCCTCGAGGTGTTTCAGCCGATTGGCGAGGATGTTTGTCGAGATTCCTTCCCATCCTTCCAGGAACTCGCCATAGGTCCGCGCACCCTTGAGGGCCATGTCGCGGATGATCAGCAGGGACCACTGGTCGCCAAAGACATCCAGCCCGTAGGCGATAGGGCAACCTGAATCGTATTTCTGAGATTTCTTCACCATGAGGCTTTGTAACTTTTCCACTTGCAAAACGCAAGCTGATACGGCATACGGCATCAACTTGCATTATGCAAGTTTAAGGAGATGCAGATGTCCGATGAAAGTGAAAGCAACAAAAACCGCGCTGTCGACGCCGTGTCGCGCCGGCAGGTTCTGGCTGGAACTGCTGCCATGACGACGGCCGCGGTCCTCACTCCCTCAATTCTCAAGGCAAAGGAAACGTCCAAAATGACGGCAAAGGCATTCGTCTACACCGAAGTCGCAATCTCGGTACCCTTCGACCAGGCGCCGTGGCAGGCGATCAACGAGAAGATCAAGGAACAGCCGGGTTTCCTGAACAAGACCTGGCTTCAGGGCCACGGCAACCAATCGGTCGGCGGGTTCTATGCCTTCGATTCCATCGAACATGCCCGTGACTTCGTGACCGGATATTTTCCGACCGAGCCGCGCTCCTTCGGAGTTGCGCACAACACGCGTATCTTCGATGCCGACGTGGTCAGAGAGGCGAGCATCGATCTCGGGTCCGTCCATTACGGCACCCATGTTTCCGCGAAGCCGGGAGCCTTCGTCTATACCGAACTGCAGTTCTCGAAACCCTTTGCCGAATTCCCCTGGCAGAAGCGCAATGAAGCTCTGAAGAAGGTGCCGGGCCTCATGAACAAGGTCTGGCTCAGCGGTTTGATGACCAACACGCTCGGAGGATTTGACGCCTTTGAAACCCTCGATCAGGCACTGGATTTTGCCATCAATGAGTTCCCGGGAACGGCAGCCAGCCTCGGTTGTGCGTTCTATACAAGGGTGTTCGATGCCAGCATAACGGAGCAGGCAAGCCGCGCGATGGGCTCACCATATTACGCCGGCTAAACAGTCGACATGACGGACGGCGGAACCTGCCTCGCTCCGCCGTCTGTCATCAGCAGGCGACGATGTTGACGGCAAGTCCGCCGGTCGAGGTTTCCTTGTAGCGTTCGCTCATGTCGAGCCCCGTCTGGCGCATTGTCTCGATGCAGCCATCAAGCGGAACGAAGTGGCTGCCGTCACCGCGCAGGGCCAGCGACGCGGCGGTAACCGCCTTGACCGCTCCCACTGCGTTGCGCTCGATGCAAGGCACCTGAACCAGACCCGCGATCGGGTCACAGGTCATGCCGAGGTGATGTTCCAGCGCGATCTCGGCGGCGTTTTCGACCTGTTCGTTGGTCCCGCCAAGAGCGGCACAGAGCCCGGCAGCTGCCATCGCCGATGCCGACCCGACTTCGCCCTGACAGCCGACCTCTGCCCCGGAAATGGAGGCATTTGCCTTGATGATGCCGCCGATGGCGGCGGCCGTGAGCAGAAAGGTCCGAATGCCCTCCGCATCGGCGCCCGGACAATGGTCGAGATAGTAGCGGGTGACCGCAGGGATCACCCCGGCGGCGCCATTGGTCGGGGCGGTTACGACACGCCCACCGCCAGCGTTCTCCTCGTTCACCGCCATGGCATAGACGCCAAGCCAGTCCATCACAGTGTGTTCGAAGGGAGGATTGCTGCGACCCTCGCGGATCAGTTTCTGGTAGATTTCCGACGCGCGGCGTTTGACCTTCAGCCCGCCGGGAAGGATGCCGTCGGCGCTGATACCGCGATTGATGCAGGCATCCATCGCCGACCAGACATTGTCGATCCCTTCAAGAACCTCTTCCCGCGACTTGTCGCAGCACTCGTTCGCCAGTTTCATCTCTGCAATCGAGCAGTTGGCCTCCCGGCCCATCTCCAGCATCTGTTTCGCCGAGGCAAACGGATAGGGCACATCCTGGCTCTTGAGCTCGTCTCGCGCATTGCGAGTATTGCTGAGCTCGGCCTCGGTCACGACGAAACCTCCGCCGACAGAATAGTAGACGAATTCGTCAATGGCGCGGCCGTCTTCGCCCACAAGCCGGAAGGTCATTGCGTTGGAATGCAGCGGCAGGGGCGGGCCGTAGTCGAAGATCACGTCGTGCGACGGATCGAAGGACATCCGGGGTAATCCGTCGTGGGCAACGCTTTTGTCCGACGTGAGGCGCTCCATCATGGGAGCTACGTCATCGGGATCCAGCGCATCGGGCCGTGCGCCCATCATGCCGAGGCACACCGCCTGGTCGGTCGCATGGCCCTTGCCGGTGAACGCAAGGGAGCCGTGCAACGTCACGGTGACGCGAAGGTAGCTCCGCTTTGAGAGGCCTGGCAGTTCCCTCAGCCGGGACAAGTAGCGCTGTACGGCGACCATCGGTCCGACCGTGTGGGAGCTTGAGGGGCCTATGCCGATCTTGAAGATGTCGAAGACGCTGATGAACATCGTTGCTCGGTTGTCGCTTTGGCTGTCGGTCGCGCCCTTGGGTCAAGGGTGAATGCTCCATCATGAACCGGATTGGCCAGGGCGTCATCCCGTTGCAGGTAACAGCCGGTAAAAAGTCGTAATCGGTCGTCCGGATGTCGCATCGCCCGCATCAGGCGGCCGCCGTATCGACGGTTTCGTCGTCGGGCCAGAGGCTTGCGTAGACCGCCAGCGAGAAGCCGACATGCTCCTTCAGAAGACTTGCCGCGCGGTCCTTGTCGCGGTCGATCGCGGCATCCAACAGGGCAGTATGGTGGGCAAGGCCGAGGGTTCTGTCGAAGGTCCCGCGCAGTGCAGCGCCATCGGGATCACGCAGACGCTGCAGGACCTGTGCGCCGTTCAGCATGAAACGGTGATGGCGATGAAGCTGGTCGCTGGTCTGCCGTGCCAGATGCTCCAGCCAGGGTGCATTGGCGCCGGCCAGGAGCGCGGCGTGAAAGGCTTCGTGGCGCTTTTCCCAGGCAAGTCCTGCAGCGCTGATCGTGCCCGGTTCCGGTAATGCGGTTTGAGCCAGGAGATGATGCGCCGCGACGAGATTGGCCTCCCATTCGTCCCCACCCAGATTGATGGATCGAAGAAGAAGCTCGGTCTCGACCGCCGTTCTGGCGACTTGCAGATCCTTCAGGCCTGACACGGAAACGCCGGCAACGCGATAGCCCTTGTTCGGTTCGAAGCGGACAAGCCTTTCCGCCTCAAGCCGTGGCAGCGCTTCGCGCAGCGGTGTCCAGCCAAAGCCGAAACGGGACTTGAGGCTGGAGATGACAAGCGCAGAGTCCGGATTCAGGTCACAGTCAAGGATCGCGCGGCGCAGAATGACATAGGCGGTATTTGTCTGGGACATGACCCTACATGCATAAATAATATTGAATTGGTCAAATTATATATAATCACTTGAGGCAAGTCATCCGCCTTGATACCGTCTGCGAAAATCCGTCAGGCGTGCCGCGATCGCGGGGAACTCAAGACAATAGTGATCTGATGCAGATGTCCCAGAAGAATGAAGCCCTGCAACTCGAACAGGATCGAGACGATCCTCTCGCGCACAAGAGGGAGTGCTTCGCTCTCCCCAGGGACGTCATCTACCTTGATGGAAACTCCCTGGGGGTTCTTCCTGCACATGTGCCGGCCCGCATGCAGCAGGTTGTCGCCGAAGAATGGGGACAGAGCCTGATCCGCGGCTGGAACGACCACGCCTGGATCGATCTGCCTGAAAAGGTCGGCAACCGCATCGGTCGCCTGATCGGGGCTGAACCCGGCAGCGTCGTTGCGTGTGACAGCACCACGATCAACGTCTTCAAGGTCCTGTCGGCAGCACTTGCCTTGCGGCCGGACAGGTCCGTGATCGTCTCCGACAAGGGCAACTTCCCGACGGATCTTTACGTCGCCGATGGTCTGACGAAACTGCTCGACAAGGGACATATCCTTCGGCTTGTCGAACCGGAGAACGTCACCCAGGCAATCTCCGAAGATGTTGCCGTCGTCATGCTGACCGAGGTCGACTACAAGACCGGACGACGCCATGACATGAAGGCGATCACCGAGATGGCGCATGCCGCCGGTGCCCTGATGATCTGGGACCTGGCCCATTCTGCTGGAGCGTTTCCGGTCGATCTTGCTGGTGCGGGCGCCGACTTTGCAGTCGGTTGCGGCTACAAGTATCTGAACGGCGGCCCCGGAGCGCCCGCGTTTCTCTATGTCGCCCCGCGCCATCAGGACAATGTGCGGCCGGCCCTGACCGGATGGATGGGGCACCAGGCTCCCTTCGCCTTCGATCTCGACTATCGTCCTGCAACCGGCATCGACCGGATGCGGGTCGGCACGCCGCCGGTCCTGTCTCTTTCAGCCCTGGATGCGGCGCTCGACGTCTTCGATGACGTGGATATGGAGGAGCTGCGCCGGAAATCCATTTCACTCTCCGAACTCTTCATTCGTGAGGTGGAAAGCCGCAAGATCGGGCTCGAACTCGCCAGCCCGCGCGACCCGAACGAGCGCGGCAGCCAGGTGTCCTTCCGGTTCAAGGAGGGCTATGCCCTGATGCAGGCGCTGATTTCCTGCGGCGTGATCGGCGATTTCCGTGCGCCCGACATCGTTCGTTTCGGGTTCACGCCACTTTACATCTCGCATGCTGATGTCTTGCGCGCGGTCGACACGCTGGAGAAAATCCTCATCACCCGCATGTGGGACCGGGAAGAGTTCAAGAAGCGCCAGAAGGTCACCTGACATGAGCACTCCAGGAACGCCCTTTGATCCGCAGGATGATGGCGCCCAGATGAGCTTCGACGGGCGCATGTCCTACGGCGACTATCTGAAGCTCGGCAAGGTGCTTGCCGCGCAGGCGCCTTTGTCGGATGCACATGATGAGATGCTGTTCATCGTCCAGCATCAGACGTCCGAGCTCTGGATGAAGCTGGCTCTGCACGAGATGACCGCCGCCAAGACGGCGATTGCGCAGGACCGCCTCCAGCCGGCGTTCAAGATGTTGACCCGCACGGCGCGGATCTTCGAACAGCTGAATTCCGCCTGGGATGTGCTCAGGACCATGACGCCCAGCGATTACACGACCTTTCGCGAGGCTTTGGGTCAGTCGTCCGGCTTCCAGTCCTATCAGTACCGCGCCATCGAGTTTCTTGCCGGCAACAAGAACGCCGCGATGCTCCGCCCGCATGCCCACGTTCCCGACGTCCATGCCTGGCTACAGAAACTGATGGCGGAAACCAGTCTCTATGATGAGGCCATCGCGCTGTTGGGCCGCTCCGGCTTTGTAATTGATGAGACCGTCCTCAAGCGCAATGTCACCGAACCCTATGTTGCCAATGACAGCGTGCGTGCGGCCTGGGTGGAGGTCTACCGGAACACAGAGGCGCACTGGCAGCTCTATGAGCTGGCGGAAAAGCTGGTCGATTTCGAGGACTATTTCCGCCGCTGGCGGTTCAACCATGTGACGACCGTCGAGCGTGTCATCGGCTTCAAGCGCGGAACCGGCGGCACCAGCGGAGCGACCTATTTGCGCCGGATGCTGGATGTGGTTCTCTTTCCCGAACTCTGGGACCTGAGGGCCGAACTTTGACGAAGCTCATCGATATCACGCCGCCGGTGCGGGCCGGCATGGCCGTATTTCCGGGCGATGCCCCTTGCAAGGTCGTGCAGACCTTTGCCATCGGACCGGAGTGTCCGGTCAATGTCACCGAGGTGTCTTTCTCCACCCATTGCGGCGCCCATGCCGACGCGCCGCTCCACTATGATGCGGATGGCAAGGCCATCGACGAGCTGGATCTGGAGGACTTCATCGGCCCGGTGCGGGTCATCGATGCGCGCGGCTCCGGACCTCTCTGCCAGCCGGACGAGATTGTGGATCGGCTCAAGGGTGCGCCGCCGCGCGTTCTCCTGCGCCTTGAAGACCCGATCGACCCCATGGTCTGGCCCAAGGGATTTCGTACCCTGGCACCCGAAACGATGACGTTGCTGGCGAAAAAGGGCGTCAGGCTCGTAGGCGTCGATGTGCCGTCAGTCGACCCTGAAACCTCCAAGGAATTGCCCTCGCACATGGTTGCACGGGAGAAAGACCTCAGGATTCTCGAGAATCTGGTGCTTTTTCACGTTGAACCTGGGGATTATGAGTTGATTGCGCTGCCGATGAAGCTAGAAGGGCTCGATGCAGCACCGGTGCGGGCGGTGCTGAGGCCACTTCGCACAATCGGCGAAAGCTGACGGGCAGGCAGCTCCTTCGAGTTGCCTGACGGGCAAGGATAACGAGATCGCCGCTTCCTGACATGGAAGTACAAGGGCCGGCGACAAGGAGCCTATATGCTGGAACTGGACCAGCTCGTGATGGACTTCAGCGGCTTCAAGGCCGTCAATGGATGTTCCTTCAAGGTCGACGAGGGCAGCATCACTGCCCTGATCGGACCGAACGGCGCGGGCAAGACCACACTCTTCAATCTGATCGCCGGGGCCTTGAAGCCCACCAGCGGCACCATCCGTTTCCTCGGTGAGGACGTGACGGGCTTATCCAGCGACGCCTTGTTCCACAAGGGGCTCGTGCGCACGTTCCAGATCCCCCACGAGTTTCATCGCCTGACCGCGCTGGAAAACCTGATGATGGTTCCCCCGCGCCAGACGGGTGAAAGCCTCTTCGCCAACTGGCTGTCCTGGCGCAAGGTCAAGGCTGGTGAAGCCGAGGTCGAGCGCAAGGCTTACGAGACGCTGGAATTCCTGGAGCTGACCCACGTTGCCCACCAGCGTGCAGGCAACCTGTCGGGTGGTCAGAAGAAACTCCTGGAGCTCGGCCGCACCATGATGACCGACGCAAGACTGGTGTTGCTGGATGAGCCGGCCGCCGGCGTCAACCGCACGCTGCTGCGGAAGCTCGAGGAAAAGATCCAGATCCTCAACAAGGACCGCGGCTACACCTTCATCCTGATCGAACACGACATGGAAATGATCGAGAAACTCTGCGATCCGGTCGTCTGCATGGCTGAAGGCGCCGTTCTCATTGAGGGCGACTTCCAGACCGTGCGTTCCGATGCTCGCGTGCTTGAAGCCTATCTCGGAGAAACCACGGGAGATGCCGCATGAGCGAGGTAACTCCTATTCTCTCCATGACCTCGGTCACCGGTGGCTATGGCGACGCGGACATCCTGCAGGGCGTGTCCATGCATGTCGATCCGAACGAGATCGTCGTCATTGTCGGCCCGAACGGGGCGGGCAAGTCCACCGCCATGAAAGCGGTCTTCGGCCTTTTGAATGTGCGCGGCGGTTCGATCGTCTTCGATGGCGAAGACATCACCAAGTGGGCGCCGAACCGGATCGTCCAGCGCGGCATCTGCTATGTGCCGCAGGTCGACAACATCTTCCGGGAAATGTCGATCCACGAGAATCTGGAGATGGGCGCCTTCCTGAAGAAGGGCGACCTGTCCGCAGCCTATGACCGGGTCTACGAGCTGTTCCCGGACCTGAAGGAACGCCGCAAGACCATGGCGGGATCGCTTTCGGGCGGTCAGCGCCAGATGGTCGCCATGGGCCGGGCACTGATGCTCGACCCGAAGCTCCTGCTGCTGGATGAGCCGACCGCAGGCCTGTCGCCGAAATACATGGAACAGATCTTCCAGATCTGCCGCGATGTGCGCGACACGGGCGTTGCCATTCTCCTGGTCGAACAGCACGCCAAGCAGGCGCTGGCCTTTGCCGATCGCGGCTATGTCCTCGCAGCCGGCCAGAACCGTCACGAAGGCACCGGTGCCGACCTCCTTGCCGACCGTGAGGTCGCCGAAATGTTCCTCGGCGGTTGAGGGAGGCGGATCATGGATATGCTTGAACTCATCAACTTCTATCTCATTCCGGGCATCGTGCTCGGTTCCATCTATGCGCTGGGCGCTGTCGGCATCACGCTGCTCTTCGCCATACTGCGCTATGCTCACCTTGCACATGGTGACCTCGCGACACTGGGCGCTTTCATCGCCTTCGCGATCGTCACCTCCTTCGGCATCAATCCGCTTCTTGCGTTGCCCTTCGCGATGATCGCGACGGCGGTCGTTGCCATCGGTATCGACAAGGTCTTCTACGAACACCTGCGCGAGCGGCCGAGGATCGTCACGGTTATGGCCTCGCTCGGCATCGCGCTTATGGTCCGCTCCGTGGTCCAAGTCGTCTGGGGCGTGGATTCGGAAAGCTATGTCCGCGGCATCGTGCGGCCGGAAAACTACTTCGGTCTGCGGATCAAGGACCGCGAGATCTATACGATCCTGTTCATGATCGCCCTCGTTGGCGTCCTGCAGCTGTTCCTGGCCAGGTCCAAGTGGGGCAAGGCCATGCGGGCAATGTCGGACAATCCGAACCTGGCGCTCCTTTCGGGCATCGACAACAAGAAGGTTGTCATGCTGACCTGGCTCATTGCCGGTGGTCTTTGTGCCGCGTCCGGCGTCTTCCTCGGCCTGAACACGGAACTGAAGTCGATGATGGGCTGGCACATGCTGCTGCCCATGTTCGCGGCCGCCATCCTGGGCGGTGTCGGACGGGTGGAAGGCGCTGTCCTTGGCGGCCTGATCGTCGGCATCGCAGAGGAACTCTCCGTCCTGGTGCTCCCGAGCGAGTACAAGGCCGCCATGGCCTTCGTCATTCTGCTGTTCATGCTGCTTGTGCGCCCGACGGGTCTGCTGCGCGGCAAGGTTCTGTAAGGGGAGGGACGGAAGATGGAACTTATCGGTCTTGCCAACTACGCCCTCTTCATGGGCATCTTCATCGGTATCTATGCGCTGCTGGCGCTGGGCCTCAACATCCAGTGGGGCTTTGCCGGACTGTTCAATGCCGGCATCGCGGGCTTCTTCGCGGTCGGTGCCTATACTTCGGCCATCCTCACCAGCCCGGCGGCCGACGGTCGTCTTGGCGGCTTCGAACAGCCTTTCTTCGTCGGCTGGTTCGGCGCGATGGTCGCAGCGGCCTTGATCGCCTGGCCGATCGGGAAGATCTGCCTGCGCTTCCGGTCCGACTATCTGGCGATCGCCACGATTGGAGTTGCCGAGATCATCCGGCTCGTCATCAAGTCGGAAGCCGAACTGACCAACAGCGCCCGCGGCATCACCGGCATCCCGCGCCCCTTCGGCGATCTGGAATATGTCCAGTCCCAGGCGGCCTACCTCGCCATCGTGATTGCGGTCCTGGCCGTTGCCTACCTGATGGTCCAGCGTCAGTTCAACGCGCCCTGGGGCCGCATGATGCGCGCCATCCGCGACAACGAGCTGGCCGCGCGCGCCATGGGCAAGAACATCGAATACCGCCGCTTGGAGGCTTTCATTTTCGGTGCGGCGCTGATGGGGCTTGGCGGGGCGCTGTTCGCGCATTTCAACCGCTCGATCACGCCGGAGGCCATCGACCCGATGGTCGCGACCTTCCTCGTCTGGATCATGCTGATCCTCGGTGGGTCCGGCAACAACAAGGGAGCAATCCTCGGCGCTGCCGTGGTCTGGATCATCTGGTCCGTTTCCGAGATTGCAACCGACCAGCTTCCGCATGAATATGCGGTCAAGGCGAAGTACATCCGCCTGTTCCTGATCGGCCTGATGCTGCAGCTGGTGCTGCGGTTCCGGCCGGAAGGCATCCTGCCCGAGCCGCTGCGCGGCGACGGCCGGTCGGACAAGACATCGTCATAGAATAATGGGATCCCGGGCAACTGCCCGGAATAATGTGGAGGTAAGTACCCATGAAATCCAAGTTCCTTGCAATCGCAGGCGGTCTGCTCGCAGCAACCGCCCTGACGGCGGCACCGGCCAAGGCTGACGTGAAGATCGGCCTGCTCGGCGGCGTTTCCGGCCCGATTGCAGCCATGGCACCGGCCATGATCGACGCGGCCCAGCTCGCTTTCCAGCAGGTCAACGAACAGGGCGGCGTTCTGGCCGGTGAAAACCTTGTCGGCGTCGTCGGCGACAGCGCCTGCAACCCGCAGGGCGGTACGGACGCAGCCACCAAGGCCGTGAACATCGAAGGCGTTTCCGCAATCGTCGGCCCGCATTGCTCGGGTGCCGTTCTGGCTGCTGCCGGCTCCGTCACCATCCCGGCCGGCATCGCGCTCGTGACCCCGTCCGGCACCTCGCCGGAAATCACCGGCCTCGCCGACAACGACACCGTGTTCCGCACTGTGCCGTCCGATGACTATCAGGGCCGTGCACTTGCCCGTACCCTGAAGGCTCAGGGCTACGACAAGGTCGCCGTTGCCTATGTCAACAACGACTACGGCACCGGCCTCGCCAACGCGTTCAAGGCTGAGTACGAAGCACAGGGCGGCGAGATCGCTGGCTTCGCCGCTCATGAAGACGGCAAGGCTTCCTACCGTTCGAACCTCGCAGAGCTGGCAAACGGCGGCGCCGACACGCTGGTCATCTTCGACTACGGCGACGGCACCGGCCTCACCATCCTGCGCCAAGCTCTGGAAAACGGCTTCTTCGAAAAGTTCGTCGGCGGCGATGGCATGAAGTCCGACGCTCCGATCAAGGAACTGGGTGCCGAGAACCTGGCCACCTTCGTCGCATCTTCGCCGGTTGGCGAGAAGTCCGATGCCCTGGACGTCTTCAACACGGCCTTCAAGGCAGCTGGCGGCGATCCGGATGCGATCTTCGTGACCACCTCCTACGATGCAGCATTCCTGCTGGCTCTGGCCGTTGAAAAGGCCGGTGGCGACAAGGCCAAGATCCCGGCCGCCCTGCGTGAAGTCTCCAACGGCGAAGGCGAAGCCATCCTTCCGGGTGAGTGGGCCAAGGCCAAGGAACTGATCGCAGCTGGTACCGCGATCGATTACAAGGGCGCTGCAGGCGACCACAACTTCGATGCTGCTGGCGACGTTCCGGGCACCTACGCCCTGTTCAAGGTCTCCGGCGAAGGCTTCGAAGTCATGAGCGAAATGAAGTAAGCTCAGTCGCGAGACTGGTTTAGAAGGCGGCGGTCCGGCAACGGGCCGCCGCTTTTCATTTGGACCGCGACCGCTGTCACCGCTGGAAGATGAAGAACGCACCGGCTGCGATCAGGGCAAAGCCGATCAGCTGGTTCGGCCGGATTGCCTCGCCAAGATAGAGCCAGGAGAAAAGCACGAAGATCGAAAGGGTGATCACTTCCTGGATGGTCTTCAGCTGCGCTGCGTTGAAGATGCCGTGGCCGATCCGGTTTGCGGGTACCTGAAGGCAGTACTCGAAGAAGGCGATGCCCCAGCTGATGAGGATCACCATCAGCAACGAATGGCTCTTGAACTTCAGGTGGCCATACCACGCGAAGGTCATGAAGACATTGGAGGCGATCAGGAGGCCGATCGTTGTGGCCGCAGTGGAAAAAGACGACATGGCAACTGCTCCAGGTCCGCAATGCCGCGGACCATCGGCTGCGCAGATATGCCTTTGCGCGAGATCGCGCAATTGCTTTTTCGAAAGGCAGGTTTGTTTAGATGCCGCCGAGATAGGAGGCGGCCAGCGACATTGCACTTGCAAGGCTGAGCAACGTTGCGGCGAGGAAACCGGGCAGGGCGGTCAGCGCCAGACGGCGCGCAAGCATGCGCAGCCGCCGGGCGTTTTTGCGAATGTCTGACATTGCCGTCCTATTTGGTCAGGATGAGTTTTCCCAGCTTGGTGATCGTCAGCCGGTAGACCTCGGAATTGTGCCGGATCTTCAGTTCCCGAGCCCCATTGAACAGGGCTTTGGTGTCCAGCATGTGACCCTGTGTTTCGGCTTTGACCGCAACCGGCTTGCGAGGGGATGAGATCGTCAGCTTGTCGCGGCGAATGTGGGAGCTTTGCATCGAATGAACCCGTTTTCTTCAGCAGTTTAGAGGCGTTCAAAACTTGAGTAAAAAACTCAAGAAATTATGTTGACACAAATACTCAAGTTTAAGTATGAAGGCAATGCCTGATCTGAAGCGGTTCGGAAATCGCGTCCTTCGAATCTCCTTCGGTCGGCTAGCTTGAGAGCTAGAATGTCCGGCAAGCCAACCGCCCTCTCCTCTCCCTCAGCGGTGAGCCAGCCAGACCTTCCTTTTCTCGTGAGCCAGGGTCCCGGTTCGTGTGTGGGGCCTGCCGTCGCGCAGGGGAACCACGCAATAAAAAACCCGCCTCGAAAGGCGGGTTTTTTATTGTCTTCAAACTGCGACGAACGCAGTGCGATCAACGCTGGAAAGGGGCCCTGACACCTGACCGCTTTCCGGACCGGTCACTGCTTTGCTGCAGGATCAGTTCGCGGCTACGACCTTGCGGTCGAGTTCGTCGATCTTCAGAAGGTGCCGAAGGCTCGGACGGTCTTCCGAAAGGTCGGCAATCGTCTTGGTGTCGAGCACATCCATGAAAGCTTCCAGGGCTTCATGCAGAAGTCCGTTGAAACCGCAGGATGTGATCAGCGGACAGTCCTTGCGGCCCGAGTCGAAGCACTCGGCCAGAAGGAAGCTCTCCTCGGCGGCGCGGACAACCTCGCCGACGGTGATGGTTTCGGGTTCCCGGGCAAGCATGACGCCACCGTTCCGGCCACGAATGGTGCGGATGAGATTCGCATCCACCAGCACCTTCATGATCTTGAAAAGGTGGGTTTCCGACATGTCGAAGCTGGCCGCGATATCGGCAACCTTGCTCGGACGCTCCGGGTTCGCTGCGCAGTACATCAGCGCGCGAACCGCATAGTTTGTTTGTTGTGTCAGTCGCATATTTCTAGATATGAGGTCTGTTACCGGGATCGTCAACGCTAATATTTGAGTTTTTGTATCGGGATTTCCGCAAGAAACTCATCATTTTATGATGTTGCACCGCGGCAAGTGCCGCTACGACATGTCGGAATAGCTGAAATAGTCGAAATCGGCGTGCTTTCCGGATCCGCTTGTGTCCATGGCATGCATGCCGACAAAAGCTCCGGTAAAGTTGCCGTGTTCGCCGCGCCCTGCTTCATCGGACAGCTGCGTCGCGTCGAAAACCGGGCCGATTCTCGTCCACTCGTCGCTCCCTTGCGCATAGAAGAAACGCAGCGCGGTTCCCCGGCTTTCGATCTTCATGCGGACGGGCACGCTGTCGCTGACCGGCACCGGCGCATCGAGCGGGAACTGCATGTCGCCGCCCGGATACTTGCCGGGGCAGGTCAACAGGGACAGACAGTTGCCGAACTCTTCGTCACGCACGACAGCCAGCAGGAAGAACTGGTAGCGACCGTAGTAGGCGATCAGGCCGGCTGTCTGCTGGCAGGTTTCCGGAGAGAAATCCACGCTGGTTTCAGCATCATAATCGTAGGCGGTCTGGCGGCGAGCCACCAGGGCTTGCTCGAAGTAGCTGCCGATGGATTCGCGGCCGTACAGCCGGAGGTGTCCGGGCCGCTCCCTCAGGGAAAAGAGCCGCTCGGGCTCCGGCGTGCGCAGCCACTGGAAGGCCATCGGGAGGTCAGGGGCGTCGAAATCGTGCCGGACAGGCTCCGGTTCGAATGGATGCTCTGGCAGGTTCGGTGCCACCACATTCACCTGGGGCAGCTGCGCTTCGCCCTCGAGACGCAGCCAGCCGTCCTCCCCCCAGACACATTTCTGGATGGCGGTTTCACGGCCCATCTGGCAGCGGTTAAGCCCTGGAATGGGGCGGCCCATCAGGTGCACCATGTAGGTCTCGCCTTCTGGCGTCTCTACGAAGTCGCCGTGACCGGCCCGCTGGATCGGGCTGTCCGGGAAGGTGAGGGCGGAGACGACATGCTTGTCCGGGTGGAGCTCGTAAGGACCTGTGAGGCGCTTCGAACGCGCGAACGTGACTGCGTGGCGATAGCCGGTGCCGCCCTCGGCGGTGAGTAGGTAGTAATAGCCGCCGCGTTTGTAGAGATGGGGGCCTTCGACAAGGCCGCGCTCTGTTCCCTTGAAGATATTCTTGATCGGGCCGACGAGTTTCCCGGCCTTCGGGTCATACTCCTGCAGCAGGATGCCGGCAAAGGCCGTCGGGGTTTTGCGGTGGTCCCAGATCATGTTGACGAACCACTTGCGGCCGTCGTCGTCATGGAAGAGGGACGGGTCGAAACCGGACGAATTGGCATAGACGGGATCGGACCACGGCCCTTCTATGGACGGCGCCGTCACGATGTAGTTGTGGGCGTCCTTGAAGTTGCCTTCGTTGCGCTTAACGTCCGTGTAGACCAGCCAGAACAGGCCGTCCGAATAGGTCAGGCATGGGGCCCAGATGCCACCGCTGTCCGGATTGCCGCGCATGTCAAGCTGGCTGGCGCGGGTCAGCGGGCGAGACACGAGGCGCCAGTTCTTCAGGTCCTTCGAGTGATGGATCTGGACGCCGGGAAACCATTCGAATGTTGAGGTCGCGATGTAATAGTCGTCGCCGACGCGGCAGATCGACGGATCCGGATTGAACCCAGGCAGAATCGGGTTCGTGATTGTTTGAGGTGCGTTACTCATTCTTGATCTCCTCCCGCTGCGGCGGCCCTCCCAAGCCGTCAAATCCGCAAGTCAGATCTGTTGTGAAAAATTTGGACCGGATCCTAGAGGGGATCCCGGCCGAAGAAAAGCTCTCTTATCGGTCGGGCCACCGGGACTAATCCCCTGTCGCTTCCAGCTCCGGCAGGTTGTCCTTCAGGAAGATGTCGATGCCGATCCGCTCCTGGCCCTCGACGATCGGAGTGCCATCGCACAGGGCTTTCAGAACGCGGATGGCGCTGCGGACTTCGTGCCCCGGATCCTGGGCGATCAGCGCGTCCATGGTGCCGGAGATCA
Organism: Roseibium sp.; assembly: GCF_048261595.1. Taxonomy (GTDB): domain Bacteria; phylum Pseudomonadota; class Alphaproteobacteria; order Rhizobiales; family Stappiaceae; genus Roseibium. The sequence goes on along the minus strand of NZ_JBLXFW010000001.1, from coordinate 1,597,387 downwards.
GCGCCTCGCGGGTATAGGGTGTCAGCTCGTGACCGATGAAGGTCAGCGCCTCGCCGCGACCGGCTGTGTCGATGGCTGAAATCACGCCGCGGTTGCCCGCGCCGATGTTGTAGAGACCGGCAAGGTCCGGGTGCTCCGCCAGAAGCTTTTCCACGATGTCCTTGTTCTTGGCATTGTCATCGCGGCCCTCGCGCACTTTCAAAAGCTCGAGATGCGGGAATTCCGCCTCCAGAACTTCCGTGCAGCCGGCGTAGCGGTCGGCATGATCGCGCAGGCCCAAAGAGCCGGCAACGAAGGCGATTTTGGCCGGCTGGCGCGGCAGGAACCGGCCGAGAAGCCGTCCGGCAACGCGCCCGGCCGCGAGATTGTCGATGCCGACGAAGTGCTGACGGCTGGAAGCAGGGTGATCGGAGACCAGGGTGACCACATGAACGCCCCGGTCCTGTAGCCGGTCGATGGCTGCGCGCACTTCCGGGAAGGCCGGTGCGACAACGGCAACACCGTCACAGACCGACTTGTCCAGGATGGCGAGCGTACCGGTCACCTTGTGCCCGTCGAAGGCGTCGATCGGCTCGATGTGAACGCTGACCCGTTCGCGCTCCAGCGTTGCGGCATGGGCAATCGCTTCCTGCGTCAGATCCTCCATGAAGGCATTAGGGCCGTTGGGAATGAGGAAGTGCAGGCGATAGGAACGCTTCTTGGCAAGGCTCGCGGCAAAGACATCCGGCGTGTAGTTCAGCTCCTGGACAGCTGCTTCGACCTTCTCGATGGTCGCCTTGCGTACGCCTGGCCGCTTGTTGAGAACCCTGTCGACCGTGGCAAGGCTCACACCGGCCTTTTGCGCCACGTCATGAATTGTCACACGCCGCATCAATTCCCCCAATTTTCGGGCCAGTATACCGATAAATGAGGGACGGTCATCAATTTATGTTGCAGGGCAACACCGCTGGCGTGCGAGCCGTATCGACTACACGAACTGACCCGCGGCATGGCCGGACGACCAGGCCCATTGAAAGTTGAAGCCGCCGAGGTGTCCGGTCACGTCGACAACTTCGCCGATGAAGTAGAGACCGGGGACCTTCGAGGCTTCCATCGTCTTCGAGGACAGTTCCTTAGTGTCGACGCCGCCAATGGTGACTTCGGCGGTCCGGTAACCCTCCGTCCCGACCGGGGTGAGCTGCCATCGGTTGATGGCATCGCCCGCCCGGCGCAGGATCTTGTCGGAAAGATCCGCCAGCCGTCCGGAGAGCTTGTGCTCCTGCGCCAGTTCATCTGCAAGCCGCTTGGGCAGGATTGCGGACAAGGCAGTGCGGATATCCTGTTTCGGGCTCTGCTGACGCGCTGCCTTCAACGTCTCGAAGACATCCGTTTCGGGCGCCAGGTTGACGACGATCGGCTTGCCTTCCTGCCAGTAGGAGGAAATCTGCAGGATCGAGGGACCCGATAGCCCGCGATGGGTGAACAGAAGCCCTTCCCGGAACGAGGTCTTTCCAAAGCTGACGACGGCATCAACGGACACGCCCGCAAGCCGCTTGCAGAGCTCCTTGTTGGAGTCGGAAAAAGTGAGGGGAACCAGCGCCGCGCGCGGTGGCAGAACCTTGAGCCCGAACTGGCGGGCGACATCGTAGCCGAAACCGGTTGCTCCCATCTTCGGGATGGAGGGGCCGCCGGTAGCGATCACGAGCGAGGCTGCCGTCAATTCTTCACGGCCGGTCTGTACCAGAAACCCGGCGCTGCCAGCTTGAGGCTCGATCGCCGAAACGCTGGTTTCAAGCTGCAGCTTCCCGCCGGCACCGTTCAGTTCGGACAGCAGCATGTTGATGACATCCTGGGCGCTGTCATCACAAAACAGCTGGCCAAGCGTCTTTTCATGCCAGGGGATACGATGGCGTTCGACCAGAGCCAGGAAGTCCTTCTGGCTGTAGCGCTTCAGGGCAGACACGCAGAAGCGCGGGTTCTCGGAGAGGTAGTTGGCCGGCGAACAATGGAGATTGGTGAAGTTGCATCGCCCACCGCCGGAAATCCGGATCTTCTCCGCCGGTTTCTTTGCATGGTCGATGACGAGAACACGGCGTCCCCGCTTCGCCGCTTCGATAGCGCACATGAGGCCGGCCGCGCCCGCGCCGATAATCAAGACATCCAGATTTCGCATTGGCTTTCCCTACTAGAGCCCTAGTTAATCAGCAAGGGATGCAATGCAGGAGGGGACCGGCACTCGAATGAAGGGCCTTTTCAACCCCTCAGAAAAATTTGGCAAATGACGCCAAAAAATTGACATTGTGACCCAGGAGCAGGTAGCGTTTTTCTCTGTGTTGGGGGACACCATGAAAAACACCAACAGGAACCTAAACCAATCGGCCCTCGTATCGATGAAGGTCCTTTTGTCCGCCGTGGTGCACATGCAGTCCCTCAGCAAGGACTGGAAAAGCATTGCCGAAAAGGCTGGAATTCCCCTCTCGAACTTTGCCGATCCGAGTCTCTTCGTCAGTCTTGAGAGTTCTCTCCGCTTCTGTGAACTGGCAGCAACGAGCGTCGGAGACGATTCCTTCGGTGTGGCTGCTGGAGCGGCGACCAAGATCGGGGACGGCCGTATCTTCGACTATTTCGTGCTGTCGGCGCCGACCGTCAGGCAGGCACTCAACAACTGGGTCCGCTTCCAGGCGACGCGCACCAATGCCGTTGACATCGGCGTTCAGATTGAAGACGGGAAAGCGTTTCTGAATTGGGGCATATCCGACATATTCGGGCCGCGCACCCAGTTTTGCGGAATGCTGATGGCTTTCTCGGCCACACGCATTCGGCACATGCTGGCGCAGGAAGATCCTGCCCTGATTGTCGAGTTCACACACTCGGAGCCGTCAAATATTGACGAGTATCATCGCGTATTCGGCCCAGGGGTTACGTTCAACCGGGACCACGATCGGGTTGGCTTCGACACAAAATATCTCGACATCCCGCTGCCGACTGCCGAACCGACGCTGTTCAGCATCATCGAGGATGCTGCACTCAATGAACTGCGTCAGCGTCAATGGGAGAACACCGACCTGATCCGTATCTCAAAGCAGGTCGGGAATTCGCTGAAACAAGGCGACATGACGCTCGATACGGTCGCCCGCGACCTTGGGATGTCAAAACGAACCCTGCAGCGAACCCTCGAAGGGAGCAACACCAGTTTCCGTCAGCTCGTCGACGACGTGCGCCGCGAACTGGCCGGTCGCTATCTGACGGAAACCGATCTTCCAATGAGCGAGATTACCTTCCTGCTGGGCTACTCCGAGCTCAGCGTCTTTTCGCGGGCTGCCAAGGGCTGGTTCGGCATGCCGCCCAAGGCCTATCGCCAGGAGCGCATGAACTGAGACGAGTATGACCTCGTCCCGTCCCCTGCGCTTCTGAACGGCGTTCCTCAGAATGCGGCTTCGACGCCGCCCATCTCCACGTAGACACTCTTGATCTGGCTGTAATATTCGATCGCCGCGTGCCCGTTCTCGCGGCCGATGCCGGATTTCTTGTAGCCGCCGAAGGGCATTTCGATTGGTGTCAGATTATAGGTGTTGATCCAGCAGGTGCCAGCCTGAAGCCGGTCGATCACCCGGTGCGCACGCTGGATGTCCCTAGTGAAGACGCCAGCCGCCAGACCGAACGTCGTGTCGTTGGCGCGGGTGATCACATCGGCTTCTTCATCGAAATCCAGGACGCACATGACCGGGCCGAAGATCTCTTCCCGGGCGATGCGCATGGTGTCCTTCACGCCGGCAAAGACCGTTGGCTGGACGAAGAAGCCTTCCGGCATGGACGGCACATCCGCCTTGCCCCCGCCGCAGACGAGCCGTGCGCCCTCTTCTTTGCCAAGCGTCATGTATCCGAGCACTTTTTCAAGTTGCGGCCGGGATACCAGCGGCCCGATGCTGGTCTTCTCGTCCAGCGGGTCGCCAAGAACCGCGTTGGCGGTGCGCTCGGCAAGCCGGGAGAGGAAGGCATCCTTGATTTTCGAATGAACGAAGACGCGCGTGCCGTTGGAGCAGATCTGGCCCGTCGAGTAGAAGTTGGCGTTGATCGCGGCGGAGACCGCGTTCTCGATGTCCGCATCCTCGAAGATGATCAGCGGCGATTTGCCACCGAGTTCCATGGTCGTCTTCTTCAGATGCTGGCCTGCAAGCGCGGCGACCTTCGCGCCGGTTTCCACCGATCCGGTCAGCGACACCTTGGCAACGTCCGGATGGCTGACGAGCTGCGCACCGACATCGCCGTAGCCCTGCACCACGTTGAAGACGCCATCCGGCAGACCCGCTTCGGTGAGGATCTCGGCCAGCTTCAGGGCCGAGAGGGGTGTCACTTCCGATGGCTTGAACACCATGGCATTGCCGCAGACAAGTGCTGGAGCGGCCTTCCAGCAGGCGATCTGGATCGGATAGTTCCACGCGCCGATGCCGACGCAGACGCCGAGCGGTTCGCGCTTGGTGTAGGCGAAGGAACCGCCCAGGGCGATATGCTCGCCGGTCAGGGTCGCCGCCAACCCGCCATAGTACTCCATGCAGTCGGCACCGGAGGCCGCATCTGCAATCAGCGTTTCCTGCAAGGGCTTGCCGGTATCGAGCGTCTCGAGCTCGGACAGTTCCCGGTTGCGCTCGCGCAGGATCGCAGCTGCCTTCAGAAGGACCCGGCCGCGCTCGACCGGAGGAGTTGCGGCCCAGATCTTCTGGCCTTGGACAGCAGATTGAACGGCGTCATTGACGGTCTTCTCATCCGCGCCAAAGAGCGATGCGATGGCTTCGCCGGTGGCCGGATAGATCGACGGGAAGGGGTGCCCGTCAGGGCTCTCCACATAGGCACCGCCGATGTAATGGGAAGCTGTGGGTTGCGCACGCATCTTTGTCTCTCGATCTGTCGTCATAAAGCTGGGCGTCAATCGCTCCAGCATGAATTATCGCTGGCTGTTTTCCCAGTCCGGATGGATCCAGGGCTCCTGGTTCGATGCGGGCAGGGGATCTTTGCCGAGAATGTGGTCGGACGCCTTCTCGCCGACCATGATCGACGGGGCGTTGAGATTGCCATTGGTGATCTGCGGAAAGACCGAGCTGTCGGCAACCCGAAGCCCGTCGACGCCGATGACCCGGCATTCCGGATCGACCACCGCGTTCGCATCGTCCAGCGCGCCCATCCGGCAGGTGCCGCAGGGATGATAGGCACTTTCAACGTGTTCGCGAATGAAACCGTCGAGCTCGTCGTCGCTCTGCACCTGGCTTCCCGGCTGAATTTCCTTTCCGCGATATGGTGCAAAGGCCTCCTGGCCGAAGATCTCGCGGGTCAGCCGGATCGCGGTCCTGAACTCGGCCCAGTCGTCCTCATGTGCCATGTAGTTGAACAGGATCGACGGCTTTGCGTGTGGATCCGAGGAGGTCAACTGCACCCGGCCGCGCGACTTGGAGCGCATCGGTCCGACATGGGCCTGGAAGCCGTGTCCTTCGGCCGCTGCCTTGCCATCGTAGCGCACAGCGAAGGGCAGAAAGTGATACTGGATATCCGGGTACTTGATGCCAGCCTTTGAGCGGATGAAGGCGCAGGCCTCGAAATGGTTGGAGGCGCCAAGGCCCTTACCCTGCAGCAGCCATTGCAGCCCGATCAATCCCTTGGAGATAAGGTTCCAGTGCTTGTAAAGCGTGATCGGCTGGACGCAGGCCTGCTGGATATAGAGCTCCAGGTGATCCTGCAGGTTCTGCCCGACGCCTGCTCGATCAGCAACAACGTCGATACCATGTTCCGCGAGATGCGCTGCCGGGCCGATGCCGGACTGCATCAGGATCTTCGGAGAGTTGATCGAGGAAGCCGCCAGAACCACTTCGCGGCTGGCCGAGGCGTTGAGGATTTCTCCGCCGATCTCATATTCGATACCGACGGCCCGCTTGCCCTCGAACAGAACACGCCGCACGAGCGCACCCTTGATCAGCTCGACGTTCGGGCGCTTGAGCGCAGGTTTCAGATAGGCATTGGCCGCCGACCAGCGCTGTCCCTTGTGGACGGTCATCTCCATGTCGGCAAAGCCTTCCTGGCGCTGACCATTGTAGTCCGCGGTGACGCCGTAGCCGGCCTGCTCGCCTGCTGCCTTGAAGGCATCGAACAGCGGGTTCCATTTGGTGCCGCGGGTCACATGGAGAGGGCCGTCGGTGCCGCGCCACCCGGCCTCGCCGCCATGACTGGTTTCCAGGCGCTGGTAGTAGGGCAGGACATTGCGATGGCCCCAGCCGCTGGCGCCCATCTCTTCCCAGGCGTCGAAGTCGCAGGCGTGACCGCGCACGTAGACCATGCCGTTGATGGAGGACGAGCCGCCGATCACCTTGCCGCGCGGGGTCGCGAGGCGCCGTCCGCCAAGATGCGGTTCCGGATCGCTCTCATAGCCCCAGTCGTAGCGGGACATGTTCATGGGATAGGACAGCGCCGCGGGCATCTGGATGAAGGGCCCCGCGTCCGTTCCGCCGAACTCGAGAACGAGAACTCGGTTTGTCGGGTCTTCCGACAATCGATAGGCCATCGCACAGCCGGCCGATCCGGCGCCGACGATAATGAAGTCGAACTGTTGGTTCATTGCAAAGTGATCTTGTCGCTGGCGTCCTGCCGGACGCTCTTGTCCTGGTGGTATCTGATCTGGGTCTCGACATAGGTCTCGACCATCGCGATCGCGGTTCGCGCATCGGCCGGACCATCCCGCAGGGCCTGGCGGATCCAGACCCCGTCGATCATCGAGGCGGTCCCCTCTGCGACCCGCCGGGCATCCTCGCGCGGCATGAAACGGCGCAGGTTGTAGGTCAGGTTCGAGGCCAGCCGCGCCGAGTAGATCTGCAGAAGCCGCCTGTTTGACTGCGTCGTCCTGGATTGGGCGTAGAAGGCCAGCCAGGCGGCGATCACAGCTTCGCGAAACTGACCCGGCGCGAAATTGCCGGCGATGATCGCCGATATCCTTTCGCGCGGATTGCGCGCCTCGCGCAGGCGTTCGCGAATGCCATCTCCGAGATCTTTCAGGAGATGCCGCATGGTCGCGGCCAGAAGCTGATCCTTGGAACCGAAGTAGTGCAGCGCTAGCCCGCTCGACACACCGGCGCGCTTGGCGATCTGGGCAACGGTGACGTCTGAATAGCCACGCTCGTGGATCGCATCCACGGTCGCTTCGATAAGGCTCCTGCGTCTTTCAGCTTCCATTCCGATCTTGGGCATCGGGACCTCCTGATTGCATCCTTTTATTTTTAATTGAACGTTCAATCAATAAAAACTTGCAAAGAGCGTCGCGGGATGTTTCCTTTGTCGGCATCAGGAATTTTTCGGAGGCGCTTTGGGCGGGAAACGGCGGCAAGCCAGTTGTTTCGCGCAGGGCGCCTGCTAAGCATGTGGTGAAATCAATAACGGAGGACGTTTCCATGAACCTTCTTGCCAAGCTGGCCGGTGGGGCCGCGCTGTCTGTCATCCTCGCCGGAACTGCCGTCGCCGCAGAGGCCGAAAGCTGCAAGACCGTGCGCTTCTCGGATGTGGGCTGGACCGATATCACCGCGACGACTGCTGCCACTTCCGTCGTGCTCGAAGCGCTGGGCTATGACACCGAAACCAAGATCCTGTCCGTTCCGGTCACCTATGCGTCGCTGAAGAACAAGGACATCGATGTCTTCCTCGGCAACTGGATGCCGACCATGGAAGGCGACATCGCTGCCTACCGCGACGAAGGAACCGTCGAGACGGTGCGCGCCAACCTGGAAGGCGCAAAGTACACGCTCGCCGTGCCGAAATACACTTTCGACAAGGGCCTGAAGACCTTCGCCGACATCGCCAAGTTCAAGGACAGCCTCGATGGCAAGATCTACGGCATCGAGCCGGGCAATGACGGCAACCGTCTGATCATCGACATGATCGACGCCGACGCCTTCGGCCTGAAGGGCTTTGAGGTCGTGGAATCCTCCGAGCAGGGCATGCTGGCCCAGGTTGCTCGCGCCGAAAAGCGTGACCAGGACGTCGTTTTCCTCGGCTGGGCGCCGCACCCGATGAACGCCAACCACGAGATGGCATATCTCGACGGTGGTGACGATTTCTTCGGCCCGAACTATGGCGGTGCGACCGTCTACACCAACGTGCGCGCAGGCTATACCAGCGAATGCGCCAATGTCGGCAAGTTCCTCGGCAACCTCGTCTTCTCCCTCGAGATGGAGAACGAGATCATGGGCGCGATCCTCAACGACAGCGCCGAGCCGGCTGACGCGGCAACCGCATGGTTGAAGGCCAACCCGGATGCCTTCGAAGGCTGGCTTGAAGGGGTAACCACCTTCGATGGCGGCGACGCCGGTGCCGCGGTCAAGGGCGCCCTCGGCCTCTAACACCTTTCACAAGCGTTTGCGCCGGGGCCAGTCTCCGGCGCAATTGTATCGTCCAGCGATAAGAACAAGAACGGAGAGCGGCATTGGACTGGCTGACCGACAACAAGATCCCGATCGGAAAATGGGCAAAGACCCTCGTCGACTGGCTGACGGACAATGCCTGGTGGCTGTTTGACGCCGTCTCGGTTGGACTTGAGACCATGATTTCCGGGATCCTCTGGTTGTTGCAGGCACCCCATCCGCTCGCCGTCGTCGCCATCGCGGGCGCGCTCGCCTATGGCGTTCGCCGCAAGATCTCCTTCGTCGCTTTCGTCGTTGCAGCCCTGCTCCTGATCATCAATCAGGGCTACTGGGAAGAGACGACGGAAACCGTGGCGCTGGTCATGGCCGCCTCGATCGTCTGCATGGTCATTGGTGTTCCGGTCGGCGTTGCTGCTGCCCACCGTCCGCGCCTCTTTGCCTTCCTGCGCCCTGTTCTCGACCTGATGCAGACCATTCCGACCTTCGTGTATCTGATCCCCGCGCTGATCCTCTTCGGCCTCGGCATGGTGCCGGGCCTGATCGCGACGGTCATCTTCGCCATTCCCGCCCCGATCCGCCTGACCCAGCTTGGCGTCTCGTCGACCCCGACCCATCTGCTCGAAGCCGGTCAAGCATTCGGCGCAACCAAGACGCAGCTGCTCTGGAAGATTGAACTGCCCTATGCCCTGCCGCAGATCATGGCCGGGCTGACGCAAACCATCATGCTGTCGCTCTCCATGGTCGTTATCGCGGCTCTCGTCGGCGCCGATGGCCTCGGCGTTCCGACCCTGCGTGCCCTCAACACGGTGAACATCGCCAAGGGCTTTGAGGTCGGCGTCGCCATCGTTCTCATTGCCATCGTGCTGGACCGGTTCTTCCGGAGCGATGAAAACGGAGGGGCAAAGTGATGGCAAAGCCGATCGTATCCTTCAAGGACGTCGACATCGTTTTCGGCGACAAGCCGGAAACCGCGCTGCCCCTGATCGACCAGGGAAAATCCCGCGAAGATATCCAGACTGCGACCGGCCAGACCCTCGGGGTTGCCGGAGCAAGCTTCGACATCGAAGAGGGTGAAGTCATCGTCCTGATGGGCCTGTCCGGCTCGGGTAAGTCGACGCTCCTGCGGGCGGTAAACGGCCTCAACCCGGTCATTCGCGGCGCCGTCGAGGTGCGTGATGGCGAGGCTCTCGTCAATCCGGCGACATGTAGCGAGGAAGAGCTCCGGCATCTGCGGCGCAAGCGCATCGCCATGGTGTTTCAGCAATTTGCCCTGCTGCCCTGGCGCACCGTATCCGAAAACGTCGGCTTCGGACTGGAGCTTGCCGGGATCTCCCAGAAGGAACGGCGGGGCCGGGTTGCGGAGCAGCTCAAGCTGGTTGGCCTCGATGGCTGGGGCGAGAAATACGTGCATGAGCTTTCCGGCGGCATGCAGCAGCGCGTCGGCCTTGCCCGCGCCTTTGCCACCGATGCCCCGATCCTGCTCATGGACGAACCTTTCTCGGCGTTGGATCCGCTCATTCGCGACCGCCTTCAGGACGAGTTGCTGGACCTTCAGAAGACGCTGAACCGCACGATCATCTTCGTCAGCCATGACCTTGATGAAGCGGCCAAGATCGGCTCGCGTATCGCCATCATGGAAGGCGGACGGGTGATTCAGCTCGGCACACCGCAGCAGATCGTGCGCAAGCCTGCAACGCCTTACGTCGCCGATTTCGTCGGCCACATGAATCCGCTCAACGTGCTGCGTGCCAAGGACATCATGGCCGACCTGAATGACACCGTCCCCGCAGACGCGCCGACCTGTGCACCGGGAACACCGCTGCGCCAGGTTATCCGCATGAAGCAGGAAAGCGGCAGGTCGATTGTCGTCGCCGACGGCAGCACTCCGGTTGGCCTGATCACCGAGGCCGAGCTTCTGGGTTGTCTGGTCTAGGACAGGTTCTGCGGCGGCGCCTTTCGGGCAATTAGTCAGGTCGGCCCCAAAGCGCCTGCCCACGCACTCTGCCGCCATCCCGGACTTGATCCGGGATCCAGTCCGATACCCATCGGCGTCCTGCCAGCCCGGACACGTCAGGGTATTCCCCCCGAGGGGCAGGGGCAGGCTCCATCAAGTCCGGCGATGGCGGCAGAGCGTGTGGCAAAGGCAGCGCAACACCTGCAGCCGCCATCCCGGACGGAGCGAAGCGAAGATCCGGGACCCACTCGCAGATCCGCTTGCCGAAGCTCTGGCGTGTTGTGACACGGGTCAGCCGCACGTCCATTGCTGACCTGATCCGCTCTGCAAACGAGTAGGCCCCGGATCTCCGGCTGCGCCTGCGTCCGGGGTGACGGACGAGGAGGCCGCGAGGTTGACGGAAACGCTGCTATCCCCGCTGTTTAGGCTGCAACCCTCTGAAATCATTGCCTCCGAAATCCTTTATCCCCCATACCTCCGAGCTGGCTTACACTTGGAGCTGTTCTCGCCGTCACGGGGCCTTGAGTGGACCGACCGTTCGGGGCGGCGGGAGCCGGAGGCCAGGAGCGCCTATCCGGGATAACGGACCGGCAAGATGCTCCGGCGGATCGCTCAAGCCGAAGGCGCCACGGGTGACAGACGTGGGCCAGCCCGGTCAGAGAGGCGACGGGTCGGGGAGAATTGACAGCCCTCCCCGCAGTCCGCAGTGGCACGCGGATGGAAACCGGAGCGCTCGGCGAAAAGCTTGGGACAGGCCTTCGGGCAGGCGTGACGCCTTGCCACTCACCCAACCAACCCAATTCGCCCGGCAAGTCCGGCGCGCCTGCCATCCCGTGGCGTTTTCCACGGACCACATGCCAAAACGCCGGAGGCAAGCCTCGCGGCGCTATTGGTGCTGGCGTCACGTCACCAGCCCCTTGTCTGGAACGAGATACGGAAGAAACGAGTTTGATGACAAACCTTTCCGGCCTGCCGTCCCGGACGCAGCGAAGCGAAGATCCGGGATCGGCACTCATCTCAATGCAGTGAAAAAGCATCTATCAATGGGGTCCCGGCACAAGGCCGGGACGGCGAACTCAGACAGAGGGCCGAGACCATGGAGCGAAAGCAAAAGCGGCACATAGAGGAGGAGAGGCTCATCCCCCCTCTGTCTCCTGGCGGAGACATCTCCCCCTCAAGGGGGGAGAGGGGAACAAGCGGGAACGGCATGGATCACCCCCCAAATCAGCTCGGGGTGAGGCTCAGCCGAACCCGGTGATGACGGTGAAATTCGGCCAAGGCGGTGCAACAGCCACAGGAGTCATCCCCGCCTTGCGCGGGGATCCATTCGTTCTAGGAATGCTTGGGGGGCTGCAAGACTTGCCTCATACGCCGTGCCTTTTCTGGAACTTCCGCTTCACAGAACCGGGCGTTGGATCCCCGCACAAGGTGGGGATGACGGGAGAGGAAGGGTAAACGTGGAGGAGGTGGACTGACGTTGGCCGCCCTGGAGGGGCCGCGCATTCTGCTTGCTGCAGTTCCGGACCCTCGGTTGCTCCATGTCCTGAGAGACCGGGTTCAGATCACACCTTTTCTTCCGCTCGCATTTCCGCTGCAAAGACCTTGATCTCGTCGCTCTTGCCCTTGACCCTGATCGGTTCGAGCGGGGCGAAGGAAAAGCCCGAGGCATCCTCGGTCTCGCGGTAGACCGCGTCGGAGATCATGGTCTGCTTGGGAGCTGCGGCCGAGCACAGGCGGGCAGACAGGTTTACGTGGTCGCCGAGCACCGTGTAGTCCATCCGGTCGGGGCTGCCCATGGCGCCGACGACCACATCGCCGACGTCGATGCCGATGCCGATGTCGAGCTGCCAGTCCGGGTTCTCGCGTGCGGAGACTTCCATGATCTCCTGGATCTCGGCGGCGCACTTGAGCGCATCGAGGCTCATCTCCGGACCCTGGAAGATCGCCATCAGCTGATCGCCGACGAACTTGTCGATGTCGCCGTTGTGACGGCTCACGGCCTCGCCCTGGTTGGCGAAATAGTGGTTGAGCACCTCGACCACCACCTCCGGCTCGCGGCTTTCGGAAAAGGCGGTGTAGCCGCGAATATCGGCGAAGAGAATGGCCACCCGTTTGCGCGATCCGCCGAGGCGCACGCCGTCCTTGTCCGAACCCTTGATCGCGTCGATGGTGCCGTGGGAAACGAACTTGGCCAGCTGGAAGCGCTCGTTGATCTGGACGATCATCTCGTTGATGCGCCCGGCCAGCTCCCCGATTTCGTCGCGGCTCTTCACACCCACGACCCGGGCCTGAAAGTTGCCTCGGCCGACCTCGATGGCCGCCTGCCCGATCTTCAGGATCGGCCGGGAAATACCGAGGGAGAACAGGCCCGCGCCCAGAACCGCGACCACAAGCCCGGCCCCGACCCAGATCGCCAGGTTTCGCAGCATCACGTCGATGGTGAAATACGCCGCCGCTTCGCTCTTCTCGACGATGACCGCCCAGTCGAACGGACGTGGGAAGGAGAACGCGCCAAGCATGACCTCGCCATCCGGCCGGGCGTAGGGCTTTACCGAGATGACGCTGGCCTGAAGCGCCTGCAGGCTGATTGCTTCTGCCACGATAGAACGGTCGGACAGGTTCCTGTCGCCATGGCCGAGTACCTCCGACCCGTCCGATGCCACGAGCGTGATCGTGCCGGTCCGCGCGAACGGATGAGTGCGCACGTGGTTCTTCAGGCGCGAAAGATCGATCCGGGCGGAAAGGCTGGCGGCCCGGCCGTTCAAGGGATGCTTGAGCGGCAGGATGACGGAGGCGAGCCAGACATCCGAGTTCTCGGGATGCTGGACCTGGCGGTCGAGGCTATGTTTTCCGGACAGATAGCTGGCGATGAGAGCGGGGTCCAGGCGAAGCGTTTCGCGAGGGTCGAGCCCGGCCTCGGCAAGCTGCGCGCTATATCCTTCGCGGGTGACGAGGAGGGGACGTTCGCTGCCTTCCACCGTGATCTGCAGGGCGACAATATCGGGCAGGTCTGCAATTCCGAGCGTGAGGACGGCGATCTTGGCGTCGATGCTCAGTGTTTCGTTGTCGACCGCGTTCGCGATCAGGGACAATGGCGCCAGCCAGGCGTCGCGGTAGAGATTGTCGATCTCGGCGCTGATCTCGCGCGCCGTGACCGTGAGCTGGTCGTTGGCGGAGCTCTTGAGTTCGTCCCGGGCAATGCGGATCAATGTCTCGCCCGCGATCAGCAGCGGCAGAACCGCGATCGCAACGGAGAACAGCAACAACTTCTTCCGCAGTGTCAGTTTCATGGACCCGCCCCCGGCGAAGGCTGCGCGGCTCCAAATGAAATGAATTGGCCCTTAAAATACGTCCCGCGCCCGTACCTTCACGGCCATCGTATCAGAACTCGAGCCACAGGAAAGGCCGGTGCCGTCGGAAACGGTAAGCCGGACCTCATAGTCGCCTGGTGCGCTGAAGGCGTGGGACACGCGTTCGCCGCGGCGCTGGCCGTCCGGTCCGAAATCCCAGACATGATCGAGGTCGGTGCCGTCCGGATCGTAGGAGCGCCATGCGCTGAAGATCTCCGCATCATTCGCGCCGCCGACGAACACCTGCCGGTCAGGCCCGGCATCGGCTGCCGGAGGCGCGTTGACGACGACCGTCAGCTTGTCCTCGCGCATGTTGCAGGACGCGCCTGAATTGTCTTTCACCTTGAGCGTGACCTCATAGGTGCCGGGACGGTCGAACGTGTGGTCGGCCGTTGCGCCGACGCCCGCCATGCCGTCGCCGAAGTCCCATTCATAGGATGAGATCGCTCCGTCCGGATCGCTGGAAGCGGTGGCATCAAAGCGCACGGGAACGCCCGGGCAAACCAGCTGGTTCGGACCGGCAACGGCAATCGGCGGCTGGTTGACCAGGACGACCTTGGAGGCCTCGCGCTGGCTGGAGGCGCGGCCCATGCCATCGTCCACGAGCACGGAAACATTGTAGCGACCGGGCGATACGAAACGCTTTTGAACCGTCTCGGCATCGGCCCGTGTTCCGTCGCCGAAGGACCAGGCAAAGCCGGTGATCGGCGCCTCAGGGCTGGTCGAGCGCGCTGCCGAAAGGGTCACTTCCTCGCCGACGCACACGGCATCCGGAGCATCCAGAACCGCGGCGACACCATCGTGTACGATGACCGTCAGCGTGTCCGTCGCGGTGGAGTTCGCAAGGCCCGCGGTATCGGTCACGGTCAGGCGCACCTCGTAGCGCCCGGGTTCGGAATAGCGATGACGTGTTATGACGCCACTGCGCTGTGTGCCGTCGCCAAGGTCCCAGTGATGGGAGGCAAGCGCGCCATCCGGATCGGAGGATGCCGAGCCGTTCAGGACAAACTCCTCGTTGACACCGACGATCACGTCCTCACCCGCTTGCGCAATCGGAGCAGCGTTGACGGTGATCACATGGTACGCCGTGATCTGACGGCATTCGTCGGACTGCGCGGTACTGTCGACCTCAAGTGCGACGCGGTAGGTGCCGGGCTCGCGGAAGACATGGGACTGCTCGGCCCCATCAGCGGAAGTGCCGTCGCCGAAGTCCCAGCGCCAGCCGGTGATCTCGCCGCCGTCGAGATAAGAACCTGAGCCATCGAAGCTGACCGCCACACCGTTGGGCGCGGCGCTCTCGGCCACGATCTTCGGCACCGGTGCGGCGGTCACCTCGACCGTCACTTCATCGGTGGCGCGGATATCGCACTGGCCGACCTGGTCGCCCTCGATGGTCAGCTGCGCCCTGTAGGTGCCGGGGCGGCGATAGATATGCTTCGGCTTGTCGCCACCCGACGAGCCGCCGTCGCCAAAGTCCCAGAGGTAGCGGTTGACCACGCCATCCGCGTCCCAGGACCTGGAGCCGTCGAAGAAGACTTCCGTGTTGGCACAGACCTTCAGGTCCGGCCCGGCGTCCGCCACCGGTGCCTGGTCTACGGTAACGGCAATACGGTCGCTGGCCGTGTTGTTGGCCAGCCCTGAGCTGTCGGTCACGCTCAGGGTCACCGGATAGGTGCCGCCGCGGCGATAGCTCTTGGTCGGGTTGACGATATCAGACGCGCTTCCGTCACCGAAATCCCAGGCGAATTTCAACACACCGCCATCCGGGTCGTAGGATTTGCTGCCGTCGAGCACGAGGATGTCGCCGGTACAGATCCGGGTGTTCTCGCCGGCAACGGCAACGGGCGCATTGTTGATGGTGACCGTTATCGCGTCCTGGTCCGTGCCATTTGAAAGACCGGTTCCGTCGCTGACGGTCAGGATCACGGGATAGGTGCCGCCGGCCGCAAAGGTATGGGCCACCTGCGCCCCGGTTGCCGTTGTGCCGTCGCCAAAATCCCAGACGTAGGTCAAGCCGTCGCCATCCGCATCCTGGGAAAGGGTGGCGTCAAAGAGAACGAGGCTGTCAGCCGTGACCACGTTGTCGCCCGCGTGGGCAACGGGTGTGTGATTGACGCTGATGGTCAGCTGGTCTTCCGCAAGACTGTTTTCTGCGCCGCTGTCGTCTGAAATCGTCAGTGTCGCGGCATAGATGCCGGGATCGTCGAGTGTCACCTCGACCTGTTGGCCGTAGAACGGCTCGTCGAGACCGGCAACGTCCCAGCGGAAATCTGTCACCGTGCCGTCGCTGTCAAAGGACCGCGAGGCATCCAGCGTGAAGCTCTGTCCGGGCGCGACACGAATATCGTCGCCTGCCCGGGCAACGGGCGATGCGTTGATGAAGACCTCGGCCTCGTCGTAGTCGATGGCCTTGGCGTGGCCGGTGTCGTCGGTGACCTTGAGGCGGACGAAATAGCGGCCCGGCTTCTCGAAGGTGTGGGCGACGATCATGCCGCTGCCAAGTGCTCCGTCCTTGAAGTCCCATTCGTAGGAGGCGATCTGGCCGTCCGGGTCGACGGAGCGGTTGCCCTGAAAGATCAGTTCCTCGCCCGGTGCGCCGATCAGGTCGCGCCCGGCGTCAGCGATCGGTGGCATGTTGACCCTGACGGTCATGGCATCGGAGGCGCTGCTGTTCTTCGTGCCCGAGGCATCGGTGACGGTCAGCCGCACATCATAGGTTCCAGGCCGTTCGTAGACGTGAACCGGGGCTTCGCCTTCGCCGGTGTTGCCGTCGCCGAAATCCCAGTGGTAGCTGGCGATCCGGTCGTCAGCATCGGTCGAACCGCTGGCGTCGAATTTCACGGCGCTCGCCGTCACGACCTGGTCTGCGCCCGCATCGGCGAGCGGAGCAGCGTTGACCCTTACAATCGCGGTGTCGGAGACAGTTGCAGTACCGGTGCCGGAATCGTCCTTGACCGTCAGACGTACTTCGTAGGTTCCAGGTTTCTCGTAGGCATAATCGGCGGCAACGCCTGTGGCCTGTGTGCCGTCGCCAAAATCCCATACGTGAGCGATGAGTTCGCCGTCAGGATCGGTTGAGCCGCTGCCGTCAAAGAGGATGACCTCGGCGAGCGCTACGCTTCGGTCGGGCCCGGCATCGGCAACCGGAGGGGCATTGACGAAAACGCTCAGGCGGTCGCTCGCCGTGCTGTTGGAAACGCCCGCGTCATCCGTCACGGTCAGGGTGACGTCGTAGCTGCCGGGCTGCGAGAAGGCGTGATCGACCTGTTCCCCGGAAACCTCCGTTCCGTCGCTGATCGACCAGTCGTGGGCAATCAGTTTGCCGTCGATGTCGTGACTGCGAGAACCATCGAACCGGAGGCGCGTGCCGACTTCGGTGCGCCGGTCGCTGCCTGCAACGGCGACAGGGGCCGCGTTGGCGCGCAGGGTCGTGGTGATGCTGGCGCTGTCACAGGGATGGCCAGAATTGTCCTTGATGCTCAACGTGGCCTGATAGTCGCCGGGGCGTTCGAACACCCGCTTTACCTTGGGTCCCTGCGTGCGGATACCGTCGTTGAAGGACCAGTCGAAGCGATGGATATCGGCGTTCTCGGTCGTCGATGCGGACCCGTCGAAGGTCACGCTTTCACCCGTTGCGACAATGCCGGGGACGTCAATGCGCGGCACCGGAGAGCGGCGGATCAGGACGTCGAGATCTTCGGTGCTGCCGTTGCCGATCTGCCCGGAGTTGTCGGTCACTTCAAGGCGTTCGGTAAAAGCACCCAGCGTCTCGTAGGGTTTGACGACCATCGGGCCGTTGAGAATGCTGCCGTCCGAAAACCGCCATAGGAACGACAGGGCATCGCCATCTGCATCGCTGGAATTCGATGCGTCGAAGGCGACAGAGCGGCAGCCGTCGAGAACGGTTGCCGTGGCCTCGATATCCGGCCGGCGGTTGGGGACCCAGTTGAACGGCGGCAGGTCAAGTGGCAGGAGATTCTGCGCCCGAACGGCGATGAAGAAGGTCGCGTCATTGGGCATTTCACCGCCGCCCGAAAGCGTTATGGCAGCAGGCTGTCCAAGTTCGTCCGGGGTCAGCTCGACCGTGTCTGTCCGCCAGTTGCCCTGGCCGGATGGTGTCAGCGGCAGGGTACGGAAGGTGGTTGTCAGCGAGACCTTGCCATGGGCCGCATCGAAGTTGTCGATCGACAGGCTCTGGGTCTCGGTTGGTGCGGTAAATCTGAGTTCCGTCAGGGTCTGACGGTTCGGGACGCGGATCGTCGGAGCGTATGAAAAGAGCTTTGCGCCATCGATATCGACCTGGCGCCGGTCGCCGCGGCTGATGGCAACTCCGTAGAGATTGCCGTCATTGCCGCTCGTTCCTTCCACAACGAGCCGGAAAATGCGCCTGCCATCGCGCTCCTCGCCCTGGTCGGGCGAGATCAGCGCGAGGTTGACCCAGCTGTTGTCGGTGGCCGTGTCGTCGGTGAAGACTTTCTCGGCGACCAGCACCCCGCCGGTTCGCTCTTCGTCCGAGACGCTCTTGCCGTCTTGCGGTTCACCGGCAAAGGCGCCGTCGCCGCCATATAGCGCGAAGCGGGTCATCGTGTCCGGACGGCCGTAGACAAGGTCATGATCGCCCGCGGCATCCGGGTCGAACAGTCGGACGTAGACCCGCTCGCTCAGGTCGCCGGGCAGCGAGATATAGATGATCTGGGCGTGTGTGGGATCGCCTTCATGGATCGGCGCTCTCGGGCCATATGTAACGAGAAGCGGTGCATCAATCGGCTGTCCGGGCCGGGCGCGAAGAATGGGGGCGTTGTCCGCCTGGGCCCATGCGGGCACGCCGGTACAAGCAGCGACGGCCGCCATAACCGGCAGCGTCATCAGCCGGGCGCGCAGCCCGGTTTTCGCTTTGACTCGATACATCCCCGCGACCATCCCAGTTACTTCAATTGCACCCGTGTTCTGTTGCCCGCATCATCCTCAAGTTCGATATCCTTCATGCGAAGTCCGCCTGTGTCGGCCGACGCAAGTGCCACCACACCCCTGTAACTTCTGCTCAATTTGTTGTAGCGCAAGAAACCGTTAACTTCTTCGCCGTTTGCAAACAGGGTAAACGGCGCAGCCTTGGCGAGACCGTTTGCATCGGTTGCCGTGACTTCAATATTCACGCGCCCGCCAGTGGCTTCCTTGACGCTGTGCGCCACATATTCCGGCGGCGTCTGGTCCAGCGTCACCGTCCAGCTCTTGACGCTGACATTCCCGGCCAGATCACGAGCCGACATTTCCAGCGTGTTCTCGCCGTCTGTCAGCGTTACGACCTCATCGAAACGCTCCTGGTTCAAGGGAATCTCGCGGCCGTTCAGGACGACGCTTGTTGCGCCGCTGACCTTGCCGCGCAGCGCCTGCCATTCAACAGAGGTCAGCCGGGGCAAGGGCGCATCGAGCTCGATCTCCGGCCCGCTCGTGTCCTGCGAGACCTGGAACGCATCCTGGCTCTCGAATCCGGATGGGCTGATGATCTTGAGGATGAAGCTTTCCTCGCCCGACGCCAGCGGCAAGGCGAAGGCGAATTTGCCTGAGGGGTTGGTCGTGGTTTCCGCGCGCTTTGCCCCTGTCTCGTCAAGGATTTCGAGACGGGCAGAGGCCTCTGTGCTGCCCGAAAGCGATATTTCCTTGCCTGCGGCAACGAAATGGCGGGCCGACAGGCGAGGAATGGCCTCACTGAACGTGACCGAAGCCGTCGCGTCGGGGGTATGAACGACCTCGCGCACCAACTCCGTCTTGTTCTGAGCCGCATCGGTCGAGACGATTTCAAGCCGGTTGGAGCCCGGGACAAGTGTTAGAGTGTGCGTGTAAGCGCCATCTGCGCCGACGCTTGCCGGTGTGCCATTGACTGTAACGCTTGCTCCAGGTTCCGTCTCTCCTCTGACGTCCACGGTCGCCTCACGGTAGATCCTGTCGGAGAGCGGCGTTTCCATTCGCAGGAACGGCGGCGCCGTATCGATGCGCATGACGAAGCGGTGGGGCAGGCTGCGTGGTCCCGGCAGACCGAACTGATCGAGTGCGGCAATGCGCCAGTAATAGGTGCCGATATTCAACCCATCGAGGGTAAAACTGGTGCCGGTGAGGCCGGTCGCGCTGTCGACCATCTGGTTGAAGTTCGGGTCCGCGGCGACCTCCAGCCAATAGCCCGCAGCCTCGTCAACCGCTTGCCAGGAGACCTCTGCACGAGCGTTGAAGACCAGTCCGTCATCAGGGGGAAAGACAAGCACAGGCGTCTCCAGAAGCCCGACCTTCGAGCGTGGCGCTTCGCCGGCACGTATCACCACGCCCTCGTTGCGGCCCAGCGAGACCTGGTCTCCCTGTGCGTTGATGTCGACGCGCGCATCGTCATAGTTGGTGAACTTCGCACCGCTGACGTCCTGCCGGACCCAGAAGTCGCCGGAATCGATCTTGGCGTTCACGTCCGGAACGTCGACCTCAAGGCTCTTGCGGTTGGAATTGCCGCCCAGAAGGGCGTAGAAATCCCCTTCCACGAGGCTGACCTTGGCGTCTTCACGCTTCTTCAGCGGGTCTACCCGCATGCGCTGGATGACCGCATGGGAGTTGGCGTTGAGACGCAGTCGGCCGGAATCCCGGAAGGTGATCTGTGCCGTTGACCGGGACAGGGTGCGGATCTTTTCTTCTTCGACAAGAACCGCGTTCAGTTCCCGGTCGTCCCAGCCAAGGTCTTCCGGCCGTTGGCCCTCGACCCAGCCTTGCCGGTCGCTGAGACGGGCTTCGGCTGCCTTGTCGCGGTTCTGTTCGGCAAGGTCAAAGGCCTTGCCGGCAGCGGTATCGGCATCGACCGCGAGTGCCAGGGTTTGTCCCCATTGCCGGGCCTTTTCCGCATCCAGGGCGCGGTCATGCAGGGAAATGGCTTGTGAAATGACGTCATAGGCGAAGACCTGCGCGCCGACCGCATTGGCCTCCTGGATCCGGTTCAGGGAAGAGGCGAGCGCAGAGCGTGCGGCCGAGACTTCGTCGGTCGGGACAGTCAATATCTTGCCCGGACCAAGGTCGGTCAGCTTCTCAAGGCCGCTTGCCTTCAGGATAGCCGGCCACAGGTCAGGGTCGCCAAGATAGGTTTGCGCGATCTTGCGCAGATCCGTGCCTGGTTCGTAGGGGATCGAGATGGAGGCGAGGGCAGATGTCGATGGGGTAATGGAAGTCAGAATGAAAACAAAAACATAGGCGCATGCGTTCTTTGGCAAGGAGCGCATGATTCTGGTAATACGGCTATGATCACTCTTCTCATATCCCATGGGCGACCGAATTATCGCGATTTATCCCGATGTCATGATAGCAGAGGACGTGCCGTGGCGGCACGGTCCTGACCCGCAAAATTAGGATTTGGTTAACCTTTGCCCGCAGACCCTGGCGTTTCTATCGTGATCCGAAGGTGAACCAGGTCGCTCCAACACTTTCCGCAAGGCACATGACAGACCTCTCAGATCCCTTTCGTCACCACCCTCAGCTTCGCGACAGGATCATTGATCCAGAGACTTCCCGCTTCCGCAATCTGGACCTGAGCGACATGGACAGGCAGATGCAGGCCATGGGCCTGCCGGAGGATTGGCGCCGGAGTGACGAGAACCGGGACCAATCGCGGCGGGAAACCCTGAAGGATCGCTGGGGGCAGGATATCTGGATCTTCGGCTACGGATCGCTGATGTGGGACCCGGCCTTCCGGTTCTCCGAGGTGCGCCGGGCAACGCTTGACGGATATCACCGCCGGTTCTGCCTCAAGTCAGAGGTTGGCAGGGGGACGCCGGAAACACCGGGACTGATGGCAGGCCTCGACCTTGGAGGAACCTGCAATGGCCTTGTCTTCAGGGTCGATGCGGAGCGGCTGGAAGAGGAAAGCCACTACATCTGGCGGCGGGAAATGCTCTTGCGCTCCTACGCTCCCGAGTTTCTGGAGATGGAAACGGAATTGGGGCCGGTCGAAGCAATGGCATTTGTCGTCAACCGCGAGAACCCGCTGCTCCTTGCACCCATGAGCCTTGAAGAAACGGCCCGCCTTATTGCCCGGGCAGAAGGCTATCTAGGGCCGAATATCGACTACCTGGAAAAGCTCGCAGACGCTTTCGAGCTGCTTGAGCTTGAGGATGATGAGCTTTTCCGGCTCAGGGATCTGGCCAGATCATACCGGTCGGAAAAAGTCTGATCCGAAATGCAAAAGCCCCGGACCGTCAGGTCCGGGGCTTTCGATCGTTCCATGTCAGGCGCGATCAGACGTCGCCGGACAGCGCCTTGTCGAAGATTTCCAGCGCGCCTTCCTTGGTCAGCTCGACCGGGTTGCCGCCTGCGGTCGGATCGACAACAGCCATGTCGGCAATCAGCTCGCGCTTTTCAGCGTCGACGAACAGACCGGCGAGGGTGTGCGGCACATCGAGATCGGCGCGCAGCTTCAGGATCGTGTCGAGAATGCCCTGGTAGCCGCCCTCGATGCCAAGGAACCCGGCGAGGCGGTTGAACTTCTCTTCGATGGCCGATTTGTTGAACTGCAGCACGTAGGGCATGAACACCGCGTTGGTCATGCCGTGGTGCGTGTCATAGAGCGCGCCGACCGGGTGGGACAGGGAGTGGATGGCTCCGAGCCCCTTCTGGAAGGCAACAGCGCCCATTGCGGCGGCGCTCATCAGATGGCCGCGGGCCACCAGATCGTTGCCGTCGGCGGCGACCTTCGGCAGGTTCTCCAGAACCAGGCGAATGCCTTCCACGGCGATGCCTTCTGACATCGGGTGATAGAACGGCGAGGAATAGGCTTCGAGGCAGTGGGCGAGGGCGTCCATGCCCGTGCCGATGGTGATCATGCGCGGCATGCCGGCCGTCAGCTCCGGATCGCAGATCACGACTGCCGGAAGCATCTTCGGATGGAAGATCACCTTCTTGGTGTGGGTTTCGGAGTTGGTGACAACGCCTGCGCGGCCAACTTCCGAGCCGGTGCCCGCCGTGGTCGGAACGGCGACGATCGGTGCAATGCCGTTGACGTCGGCGCGGGTCCACCAGTCGCCGATATCCTCGAAGTCCCAGATCGGACGGGACTGGCCCGACATGAAGGCGATCAGCTTGCCGGCATCGAGGCCCGAGCCGCCGCCGAAGGCGATGACACCGTCATGGCCACCTGCCTTGTAGGCCGCGACACCTGCCTCGATGTTCTTGTCGATCGGGTTCGGCTTGACCTCGGAAAAGACCGCGGCGTTCAGGCCTGCTGCCTTCAGGTCGGCAATGGCATCGGCCACCATCGGCAGGCCGGCGAGACCCGGATCGGTGACCAGCAGCGGATTGGACATGCCTGCGGCCTTGACCGCTTCGGGCAGTTCCTTGATCCGGCCGACGCCGAAACGGACGGAAGTCGGATAGGACCAGTTGACGTTGGGAAGTGCGCTCATGGGAATTCTCTGAAGGAGCAAGAGGGAAGTCACGTGACCCGAACTGCCCCTCTGCCGGCCAGAACCGGAAGAGGGGCATCAGATCAATGTTCCAGCCGGAAGTGATAGGCCTTCGGACGGGTCAGGTTGTGGAAGCCGATTTCGGACATGGCAGCACCCTTGCCCGTATCCTTCACCCCGGTCCAGACGAGGCCCGGATCGACATAGTCGCAGCGGTTCATGAAGACGAGGCCGGTCTCGATCTTGTCGCCGATCTCGGCAGCTGCATCGGCATCCTCGGTCCAGATCGAGGCGGTCAGGCCGTAGGGGCTGTCGTTCATGAACTGAAGCGCCTCGGCATCGTCCTTGACCTTCATGATCCCGACGACCGGCCCGAAGCTTTCTTCGCGCATCACCGACATCTGGTGATCGACATTGGTCAGGACCTGAGGAGCAAGGTAAGGCGTACCTTCCTTGTCCATGTCGAACTTGGAGGTATCGATCAGGGCCTTGGCGCCCTTGCGCAGCGCTTCGCTGGTCTGCTCGCGCACCCATGCGGCAAAGCGGGCCTGGGCCATCGGGCCGAGAGTGGTCGCCTCATCCAAAGGGTTGCCGAGCTTGTACTGGCTCGTCAGGTCGACAAAGCCGTCGACGAACGCGTCGTATTTGCTTTCATGCACGTAGATGCGCTCGATGCCGCAGCAGCACTGGCCGGCATTGTAGAAGGCGCCGTCCACCAGGTTGCCGATGGCGTATTCGAGATCTGCGTCCTCGCGCACATAAGCGGGATCCTTGCCGCCCAGTTCCAGGCCAAGCGTCGCGAAGGTTCCCGCAAGCGCCTTCTCGATGGCGCGGCCACCTGCCACGGAACCCGTGAAGTTGACGTGGTTGATCACGCCGGAGCCAAGCAGCTTCTCGGTGCCCTGGTGCGTGAGGACGATGTTCTGGAAGACGTTCTTCGGCAGGCCGGCCATTTCGAAGGCCTTGGCGAGGCGTTCGCCGACGAGAAGCGTCTGCGCGGCGTGCTTGAGGATCACCACGTTGCCGGACATCAGGGCCGGCATGATCGTGTTGATCGCGGTCATGAACGGATAGTTCCACGGCGCGATGACCATGACGATGCCGAGCGGAACCCGCTTCAGGTAACGCTTGAAACCCGGGCGGTCGTTGCGTTCGATGTCCTTCAGGGCGTCGGCGGCGATGCCGCCCATGTAGCGCGTACGTTCATCGACACCGCCGTATTCGCCGCCGAAGCGGACCGGGCGGCCCATCTGCCATGCAAGCTCGGGAACGATCTCGTCGTTCATGGACTTGAGAGCGTCGATCGCCTTCAGGCAGTAGCCGACGCGCTCATCGAGCGGCACGTTCGCCCAGTCAGCCTGAGCCGTCCGGGCTGCGGAAACCACTTTGGCAACGGCTGCGTCATTAAGCGCAGGGCGTTCCGCATAGACCGAACCGTCAACGGGAGAGACGAGCTTGATCGTTTCAGACATGGTGCACCTCTAAAGGCCGCGAAACTG
This sequence comes from Roseibium sp., assembly GCF_048261595.1. Classification (GTDB taxonomy): domain Bacteria; phylum Pseudomonadota; class Alphaproteobacteria; order Rhizobiales; family Stappiaceae; genus Roseibium. The sequence goes on along the minus strand of NZ_JBLXFW010000001.1, from coordinate 1,572,790 downwards.
CAATAGCGCGGCTTTGGTCAATTCATTGGTGTTCGGCCGTCTTTCCGGCCTGTCTATCTCGTCCGGGGGCGGGGTCAGGCCCGCTCGAAGCCCCGGGCAATTTCGTAATCGGTGACGACGCGGTCGAACTCCTCGATCTCCCAGTCGGCCGCACGCACGTAGTGATCTACGACCGCATCGGAGAAAGCCTCGCGCAGCATCGCCGACCCTTTCAGCACCTGACGAGCATCCAGCAGCGTCGCGGGGATCTCGCCCACTTTGCCTGCCTCATATACATCGCCATTGGTCGGCGGAGCCAGCTCGAGTTTTTCCTCGATACCCTTGAGGCCTGCGGCAATTTGGGCTGCCAGCGCCAGATAGGGGTTGAGGTCCGAACCGCCGATCCGGCATTCGACGCGCAGCGCCTTGGTACCTTCGCCGCACAGGCGGAAACCGGCCGTCCGGTTGTCGATCGACCACACGGTCTTGGTCGGCGCGAAAGAGCCCTTCTGGAACCGCTTGTAGCTGTTGATATAGGGCGCCAGGAAGTAGGTGTACTCCGGCGCGTATTTGATCAGGCCAGCCATGTAATGCTTCATGGTGTCGGACATGCCGAGCTCGGCACCGTCCTCACAGAAGGCATTCCTGCCATCTTCCGTCCAGAGCGACTGGTGGATGTGGGACGAGCTGCCGACACGGTCCTTGTGCCATTTGGCGAGGAAGCTGGCCGAACGGCCTTTCGACCAGGCGATTTCCTTCACGGCGTGCTTGGAGATTGCATGATAGTCGGCGCAGTTCAGGGCCGGGGCGTACTTGATGTTCAGCTCTTCCTGTCCGGCCTCTGCCTCGCCCTTCGTGTTCTCGACCGGAATACCGGCATTGAAGAGGTGGTTGCGGATCGGCCGCATCACGTCCTCTTCCTTGGTGGTCTGGAGGATGTGATAATCCTCGTTGTAGCCGGAGATGGGCTCAAGATCGCGATAGCCGGTCTTGCGCATTTCTTCGAAGCTTTTCTCGAACAGGAAGAACTCCAGTTCGGTCGCCATCATCGGCGTCAGGCCCTTTTCGGCAAGACGGGCGATCTGTTTCTTCAGCATTGCGCGCGGCGAATGCGGCACGTCCGCGTGGGTATGATGATCCTGGACATCGCACAGCACCATTGCGGTGCCTTCCAGCCACGGGACGAAGCGCAGGGTCGAAAGATCCGGCTTCATGACATAGTCGCCGTACCCTGCCTGCCAGCTCGTCGAGGCATAGCCCTCGACCGTGTACATTTCCAGGTCGGTTGCCAGCAGGTAGTTGCAGCAATGAGTCTCTTCCCAGGCGCTGTCGATGAAGTGCTGGGCATGGAACCGTTTGCCCATGAGGCGTCCCTGCATGTCGACGATACAGACCAGAACGGTGTCAATTTCACCGCTCGATACGGCCGCCTTGAGTGCATCGAAAGTCAGATTGCCAGACATTTGGGTTCAGTTCCGTTTGAGAGCTTTATCTGTTCAAGGAAACCGGTCCGGGGAGGCCCCGAACCGGCATGTTGGTTTTTTGAGATGGCTTAGCCGTAGCGATAGGGCCGGCCGGCCTTCTGCATGTCGGCGTTGTACTTCTTGAAGATCTCGACGACCTTGGCCTTGGTTTCGGACTCGGCCGCGATCTCATCCCAGAACTTCACGGCAGCTTCCTCGACGGTCGCCCATTCCGCATCCGGAATCGTGGTCAGTTCCATCTTGGTGCCGTTGACGCGCAGGGACGCTTCGCCGCCCCAGTACCACCACTGGCGATAGTAGTGCGAGCTGTCCATTGCCAGCTGCAGCAGGGTCTTCAGGTGATCCGGAAGTTCGTTCCAGCGCTCCATGTTGGCGAAGAACGATCCGGCCCAGGCGCCCGAGATATTGTTGGTCAGGAAGTAGTTGGTCACGTCAGCCCAACCGACCGTGTAGTCCTCGGTGATGCCGGACCATGCGATGCCGTCGAGTTCGCCGGTCTGGACCGCGACTTCGATGTCTTCCCACGGCAGGGTGACCGGCACGACGCCGAACTGGCTCATGAAGCGGCCGGCGGTCGGGAAGGTGAAGACGCGCTTGCCCTGCAGATCGGCGAGCGAGCGGATCGGGTCCTTGGTGGCGAAGTGGCACGGATCCCAGGAGCCTGCGGAAATGTGCTTCACGCCGACCTTGGAGTATTCCGCGTCCCAGATCTCGTTCAGGCCGTACTGGTTGAACAGCACCGGCACGTCGAGGGAGTAGCGGGAGGCGAACGGGAAGTAGCCGCCGAACACGGTCACTTCGGTCGGAGACGCCATGGAGTCGTCGTCGGACTGGACCGCGTCGATGGTGCCCTGCTGCATGGCGCGGAACAGTTCACCGGTCGGGACCAGCTGGTCGGCGGTGTAGAGTTCGATCACCATTTCGCCGTTTGCAGCCTTGTTGAAGGCATCGATAGCCGGCTTGATGACATGCTCGGCAAGTGCCGGACCTGCATAGGTCTGCAGGCGCCACTTGATTGGCGCCTGGCCGTGAACGGCGGGGGCGGCAAGGGTTGCGGCGCCAGCGGCAGCGACGGTGCCCGCACCGGCCTTCTTCAGAAAATCACGTCTATTGGTCATGTCGAGATACTCCCCTTCAGAGTGATGATATCGAAGGTGCCCCGTGCCTTTTGGCGATTGTTTTCAGGGAACCAAATTACTGGTCGTCTGTCTGCCGTCTTGTTGTCCTTTTGATGATCTCCCGTCGACGGTCAGCGTCCGTACACATGATCCGGCAGCCACAGGGCGATCTGCGGGAACGCCATGATGATTGCCAGGGCAAGAACCATCACGGCCACGAAGGGCGTGATGGAAGCGTAGATGTCGCGCATGGTGATTTCCTTCGGCGCCATGGCCCGCATCAGGAACAGATTGTACCCGAAGGGTGGCGTCATATAGGCGATCTGGGTCGTGATCGTGTAGAGCACACCATACCAGATCAGAACCTCGTTGCGCGGCATTCCGAGGTCAAGTGTTCCCACCAGCGGCACGTAGAGCGGTGCCACGATGACCAGCATGGCCGTGTCATCGAGGAAGGTTCCCATGACGAGGAACGAGATCTGCATCAGGATCAGGATCATCCATGGGCTCAGGCCGAGCTGCTCGGTGAAGAGGTTCTCGATTGCCTTGACCGCACCCAGGCCGTCGAACACGGCGCCGAAGCCGAGGGCGGCGAGGATGATCCACATGAACATGCACGAGATGCCGAGCGTGTTCTTCACGCAGCTTGTCAGGATGTCGAGGGTCAGCCGGCGCTTCACGACAGAGGCGAGAAGGGCTGTCAGCGCGCCGATGGCGGAGCTTTCGACGAGGCTGGTCCAGCCGTTCACGAAGGGCACCATCATGGTCGCGAAGATGACGACCGGGAGGAGCCCTGCGAGCAGAAGGCGGTACTTTTCCTTCTTCGAGACATCTCGTTCCTCAGCGCTCAGCGGCGGGCCGAGATCGGGCTGAAGCTTGCAGCGAATGGCGATGTAGATGACAAACATCCCCGCCATCATCAGCCCCGGAATGACACCGGCGAGCCAGAGCTGTCCGACCGGTGCGCGGGCAATCATGGCATAGAGCACCAGCACCACGGAGGGTGGCACCAGGATTCCAAGCGAGGACCCGGCCTGGATGACGCCGGTGACCATGCGCTTGTCGTAGCCGCGCTTCAGAAGTTCGGGCAGGGCGATGGTCGCGCCGATGGCCATGCCGGCCACCGACAACCCGTTCATCGCGGAGATCAGGACCATCAGGAAGATCGTGCCGATGGCGAGGCCACCGGGCACCGGACCCATCCAGACGTGGAACATCTTGTAAAGGTCGTCGGCGATCTTGGTCTCCGACAGGATGTAGCCCATGAAGATGAACATCGGCAGGGTGAGCAGCGGGTACCACTTCATCAGCTTCATTGCCGCCGAGAAGGGAATGTCGCCACCGCCCGTACCCCAAAGGGCCAGGGCCGCGATTGCCGCAATGCCTCCGATAGCGCCGAAGACACGCTGACCGGTCAGCAGCATCAGCATCATCGATGAGAACATCAGGATGGCGATCAACTCATAGGACATCAGACCGTCTCTCCCTTGATGCGGGCGATATCCTTGATGAGTTCCGAGATGCATTGCAGCAGCATCAGGACAAATCCGAAAAGCATGATGAATTTGACCGGCCAGAGGAATGGCCGCCAGGCGGTCGGGCTGCGCTCGATGTAACCCATGACCTCGGTGGCCGCATCCGGACCGCCGGTCACGAAGGCAACGATCAGATCACGGTAGAACTCGAGGCTGTTCTTGCCGAAATAGCCGAGGGAATAGGCGGTCGAATTGAGCGCCCCGTAGATCAGGACGCCGATGTAGAAGATCAGCAACAGGACAGTGAAGGCGTCGAACCAGGCCTTCTTCTTGTGCGACCAGTCTGCATAGAAAAGGTCCATGCGCACGTTCGAGCCCATCTGGATCGAGTAGGGGCCGCCAAGAACATAGTAGGCGACCATCGCGAACTGCGCGACTTCGAGCGTCCACAGGGACGGGTTGAAGAAGGTCTTGGAGATCGAGGACCACAGCAGGATCGCTGCCAGGCCAAAAATGCCCCACATGATGATCCGTCCGAGGCCGCGGTTGAAACCGTCGACGATCTTCACGTAGGTGCAGGCAAGCTTACGCATTCGCGCCTCCTGCCTTTGCCAGGGCATCGGCAAGTATCGGTGCCAGCAACTCGGCCCAGGCAGTTTCGGACGCCGGATCGGCGATTTCGTCGTTGCGGACTTCGATCATCAAGGACTTCAGCCCACGCTGGCTGCCATGACGGTCGAGCGTGTAGTAGACGCCGTCCGCCGGAGAATAGGGCTCATTGTCGCCAACCTGATAGGAGGTCGTGGCGCTGAGGGCCGCGAGTGCCGGTGCCGCCAGCGAGGTGTCCTCGCCATAGATGAGACCGATTTCCCAGGGTCTGCGGACGCCCTTGTAGACCGGTGTGTAGCTGTGGATCGACACGACCGCTGTCGGGATGCCGGCGCTCAGCCGAGCATCGATGACCTTGTCGATGGCCGCGTGAAAGGGTGCGTGCGACAAGGCGATGCGGCGCTTGCGCTCCTGGTCGGAAAGATCGGCGTTTCCGGGAATATCGGTCAATTCACTGCGAGCCGGAATGAGGTCCGGGGCGTCGGCGACGCGGTTGCAGTCGATGATCAGGCGCGAAACGTTGGAGTGCACCAGCGGTGCGTCCAAAAGGCGGGACAGACCAATCGATACGCCCAGCGCACCGGGATCCCAGGCGATATGCGCCTTCAGATCATTGCTCGAAAGGCCCAGATCGCCATAGGGCGCAGGCATGAAATTGCTGGCATGGTCGCAAACCAGAACGAATGGTCCGCTTCCTGCCTCATTCACGATCGTGACCGGCGCAAAGCTGTCGTTCGCCGGTGTGCCGATTGTCATCAGCTGGTCCCCTTGCACGGTTACGCGATCGTTAACGTTTGTATTTTTTGTTACAGAATTGCGTCGTCGATCAAACCTTGTATGATTTGATACATTCCTGACCGGCAAGTCAAACACAAATCTCGGCCGTGATGGGCAAATTGCGGGCAGGTCCAAAACCTGGGCTCGCGGCGAAAGGCAACATATGGATCGGCCGCTGCTTGAAGAAATTCACGATAAACTTGAAGAGTTTACCGCGACTGAGCGCAAGGCCGCCCATGCCCTTCTGGCGAATTATCCGATTCAGGGACTGGGCACGGTTGCCCAATTTGCCGCCGCAGCCGGGGTCAGTTCCCCGACGATCCTGCGCTTCATTGCGAGGCTTGGCTTTCCCGGTTTCGCCGATTTTCAGATGCGCCTGCGCCGGGAGCTTGAGAACCAGCTGAACACGCCGCTTGCCCGTTCATCCGCGATGGCAGAACCCGCTCCGACGTCCAGCTCTGATCCCTTGGTCGACAAGCTGGTCGAAAACGTTCGGGAGACATTCGAGCATCTGCCAAAGGGTGAATTGGCCGGAATGATCAAGCTGCTGGCCGACGAGAAGAAGACGCTGCACATGATCGGCGGACGCTTTACCGATGCTCTGGCCCGCTACATGGCGGCGCATCTGCGGATCGTGCGTCCGAACGTCAATCACGTCGCCGGACAGCAGGGCAACTGGCTCGACCAGTTGATCGGCATCGGCCCGAAGGACGTCGTCGTCGTCTTCGATATTCGCCGCTACCAAAGCGAAATCATACGCTTCGCGGAAGCTGCGGCAAAGCAGGGGGCGACCGTCACGCTGATCACCGACAGCTGGATGTCGCCAATTGGAAAGATCGCGAGCTTCGTTCTTCCCGCGCGGGTTGCCGTCCCTTCCCCCTGGGATTCGAGCGCGGCTCTCATGGCCATTGCGGAAGTGCTGATAGCCGGTGTCACGCGCGAGAACGCGGAACGCAGCCAAGCCCGCATGCAAGCTCTGGAAGCGCTGCGCAACGGTTATGATCCGGAAACGGACGGTGACGGCCTGCTCTAGATGCGTCGTTAGCACCGCAAAAACAAAAACGCCGACGAGATCGCCGGCGTTTCAATGAACTCTTCAACAGAGTGTCAGCTGGGCCAATCAGGCCATTTCGAGCTGAGCAGCCTGCTTGCCGCGACCACGACGGTCGTCTTCTGCAACGAAGGTTACCTTCGCGCCTTCTTCCGGGGCTGCGAGGCCAGCCTGTTCAAAAGCGGTGATGTGGACGAAGACGTCCTTGCCACCGTTTTCCGGAGTGATGAAGCCGAAGCCACGGTCGTAGTTGAAGAACTTGATGGTGCCGTTCTCACGCATGGAGAAACCTTTCCGTATGTTGTGCGCACTCTTGGCAAACGATCCAACCACAGGATCCGCCGACGTGTGCGCGGAAACGAGCAGTCAGTTAGAAACGGAAAAGCTTCGAAATTCAGAGCACGCTGCGAGCAGCGTACCGAAACCTATTCTTCGCCGGGTCTATTTCATGTCCCGCGCGGCAAAAACGTATGCCGACATCATTGAGGTTAGGAACTGGAGCCGCGGAATACAAGTGATAGTTTCATTGCATCCAGTTTTCTGTGGCGAAAATCATGCAGTTGGAATGCCTGTCGTCGGGCGTAACAATCTGGCGTCCTGTCATTTTTAACGGGGTGCTGGGCGGTCGGTGTCCGCAACCATGTGTACATCACGTTCAGGTGATTTCGCTGGGGGGATCGGCGATCATGGCCGCCATGGTCGCGGCAGTTTTTTAATGGCGCCTGCGCCCTACCTCTCTTCTGACTTCCGTTTCGCGGCGCGCATCAACGTCTCGAGCTGGTTGAGGAAACGGGAACGATCGGCCTTGGTGAAGGATGGCCCGCCCTCTCGAATTTCTCCCGTCTCGCGCAGGTGAGTATTCAGGTCTCGCATCGCAAGGCGCATTCCCATTGCATCCTCACGAAAGGGCTTGCCGTTTGGTGAAATCACCAATGCACCCGTATTCACGCATCGTGAGGCCAGCGGCACGTCGGCTGTCACCACCACATCGCCCCTGGTTGCCCGCTCGGCGATCCAGTTGTCCGCCTCGTCAGGGCCTTCCGGCACGATCACCCGTTCCACGAGGTCGCTCTCGGCCAGCCGCATCCAGCTGTTGGAGACATAGCGAATGACCACGCCATGGCGCTCGGCAACCCGGAGCGCCTCGTCCTTGACCGGGCAGGCATCGGCATCGACATAGAGTATAGTCATGACGGTTGGCGGCTCCCGGAAGTACTGGTGAGATAGGATACGATGCCCTCTGCCGCAGCAATGCCTGTGGCGAAACAGGCCTGTAGCAGGTAGCCGCCGGTTGGTGCTTCCCAGTCCAGCATTTCGCCGGCAACGAATAGCCCGGGCCGCTTCTTCATCATCATGTGCTCATCGATTTCTTCAAGACGGATACCTCCGGCAGAGGAGATGGCGCGATCGATCTCATAGGGTGCGGTTGTTGTGATGGGCAGGGCCTTGATCCGCTCTGCCAGCTCTGGTCCTGAGATTGGAAGCGGTCCGGCCTCGCGCAGCAGCGCGATCTGGACTGGAGAAAGACCAGCAGCCTTGCGCAGGAAATTGCTCGCCGATTGCTTGCCGCGCTTTTGCGACAGTTTCTCGGTCAAGGCGTCAAGAGACAGATCCGGCCGCAGGTCCAACGTCAGGTCTGCTGCGCCACGTTGTTCGATTTCTGCCCGTATTTCAGCGGATAGAGCGTAGGCAACGCCGCCTTCCAGACCTTTTTCCGACATCACTGCCTCACCGGTCGCGCTTTTGTCCGCCATGGAAAGCGTCAGGCGTTTGAGGGGCGATCCGGCAAAACGTTCCTTGAGAAGGTCGCTCCAGGAGACGAGGAAGCCGCAGTTGGCAGGCCGAAAGTCGCAAATGGTGATGCCGGCCTCGCGCAGTGGTGCAACCCAGGCCGCATTCGATCCCAGCTTTGGCCAGCTCGCGCCGCCGACCGCCATCAAGGTAGCTCTTGCGGATATCTGGGAAGACCCGCCGTCTGCATCCTTGAATGTACTGGTTCCGTTGGTGTCGATCCCGGTCCAGGTAAGCCGGGGCAAGAGTTTGACATCACGTGCGGCCAGCCGGGCAAGCAGGGCCCGGAGTAATGGTGAGGCTTTCATCGTGGATGGAAACACGCGTCCGCTGCTGCCGACGAAGGTTTCCTGACCCAGATCGTGGCACCAGCCTCGCAGACCTTCGGGCGGGAATGCCCGGATATGCGGCTCCAGGAACGTCGCCGCCTCCCGGTATCTCGTCAGGAAGCTCTCAAGTGGTTCGCTGTGGGTCAGGTTCAGTCCGCCTCTGCCCGCCATGAGGAACTTTCGGGCCGGGGAGGCCATCCGGTCGACAATGGTGACCGACAACCCCTTTTCGGAAAGCCTGTCGGCGGCGATCAGTCCGGCTGGGCCAGCGCCTATGATGAGAACGTCTTGCATTCGGGTCTTATAATGGAAAGCGATCTCAAGAAAAGGTCTGCGCATTTAAAGAGCGCAGATCGTGAATATTACCTAAAGTCAATAAATTAACCGAAGTCGATGATAAGGTTTATTAGGAATTTTCGTAACATTCTCGCTTTGAGGGGTCAGGATTTTGTGATGTCACGGCCTTTGAAACGAGCATCGGGGCGTAGAAGTTCGAGAACAGACATAGCAGGAGCACGTGAATGGCCCGCACCTTGAATCAGATCTTATTGGTTGATGCCGATCCCAAGGTTCGCGCAGCCTTTGAACGTCTGTTCGTCGGTCAATATGCGGTGCGCAGCTTCGACAACACCGAAGAAGCTCTCAAGTGGCTCAAGGAAAACACGAACGTTGCCGTTATCGTTTCCTGCGCAAACTTACCGGGCCGGGGCGGGGCAGCATTCCTGAAGTCCACCGAAGCCATGTCACCCCATGCGACCCGTGTTATGCTGACCGGCGAAAAATCGCTCGATGTTGCCAAGCAGGCGATCAACGAAGCTGGCGTGTTCATGTTCCTGACCAAGCCCTGCTCCCAGCAGGAACTGGTTTCGGCCATTGAGGCCTGCATGAATCACCATGCCCGCGTTATCCACGAACGCACATTGCTGGAGAAGACGCTCTCCGGCTCTGTAAAGCTGTTGATTGACATGCTCTCGCTGTTCCACTCCGAAGCTTTCCGGCGCACCACTGTGATGCGTCCTCAGGCGCTCAAGCTGGCGCGCGCGCTGGGCCTGAAGAAAACCTGGGAACTGGAGATGGCCGTGATGTTCTCGCCCTTGGGCGAGGCGCTGTTGCCGAAGGAAATTCTGGCGCGTTATCGTGCAGCCAAAACGCTGACCGAGCCGCAGAGGGTCATTCTTGCCGGTGCGCCGGGGCAGACACGTGATCTGCTGAAGAACATCCCGCAGTTGGAGCGCGTCGCCGAAGTCCTTTATGTTTCGGGCCGGGGCTTTGACGGATCTGGTTTTCCCGAAGACGGACCAACCGGCAAGGACATCCCGCTGACTGCGCGGATCATCAAGCTCCTGACCGATCTTTGGTATGCAAGTCCGGAAAACGGCATTGATGCGGCTGCCTTCGAGGCTTTGACAATCAACAAGCGCCAGTATGATCCGCATCTTCTTGAAATCGCCCGGGCGACGCTGCTGGAAGAGCACGAGCTTGATGCATTGCACGAAGACGAAGTGACCTTGTGCTACATCCGTGCGCTCCGGCCTGGCGATGTGCTGGTTGACGACATCCTGACCGACGGCACCCACGAACTGGTTCTCTCGCGCGGCCACCAATTGACGCGCACGACGATCCGGCGACTTGATCAGTACAATCAGGTCGCAGGTATCCGTCAGCCGATCCGCGTGCACCGGAATGAAAACGCGACTGTCGGTGTCGAGCGCATCAGCGCTTGAGTGGCGTCAGTTGCGGCTGGCCTCGTCCAGCAGTTCCGCTTCATAGGCTTTTGCAACGCGCAGGAAACGCGCGTGGGCATAGTTGACTGACAGGATCAGTCCCCACCAGCCGTAGCGCATGTACTTCCGGATGAAATAGGCCTTCAGGAACGCGGCGGGAAACTCCGTGAGTAGACGCCTGCGCGGCAGTTTGCGGCCTCGCTGGCGAAGGTCGGCGACCTGCATGTTGGAATAGCGGTTGTACTTGCCGACCTGGAAGTCGAGCGAGCGGATTGAGCGATGGGCAATGATAGCGCTCACCGAATTGATGATGGAGCCTTCGTCCGGCCGCACGGTGTCGTGGACCGTCGACACCGAAAACCGCCCCTTCCGCCGGTCGTAAAGGCGTATCTGGTGATAACCGTAAGCCCAGGCAGCGGGCGCCGTCTCATGGGCGTAGAGATCACGGATCATGATCCGCCAGCCATCTGCCTTGAGGTGATCTTCGGCCGCGAACATCTGACGGATTTCTTCCGCAAGCTCCGCGGTAACCTCCTCGTCCGCATCCAGATTGAGGAGCCAGTCGTTGCGGCACTGGTCTTCGCCGAAGCGCTTCTGCGGGCCGTAACCGGGCCAGTCATTATGGATGACGCGAGCGCCAAGCCTCTCTGCCTCCGCTTGGGTGCCGTCCGTCGAACCGCTGTCGATGACAATCACTTCGTCCACCCATCCTGTAACGCTCTCGATGGTGCGTCCGATACGGTCCGCCTCATCCTTCGCGATGATGAATACGGACAGGGGCAGCGGAGTGGTCATGTCTTTGTCGAGGCTTTCCGGCTGGAGTTGCGGCGTCAGTCGGACTTCTAGCAGGTTTGTTTCTGGTTTTTTAGAGGGGTTAGACGCCCGGGAACAGACCTTTCCGAGCACCTGCGGCCGGCGGCCGTTCACGGCATGCTCGCCGTGCCCGCGTACATCTGGCCTTCCGAAACCCTCCGAAACGTGACCGGCGGAAAAAATATTTAAACTCCGCTTAAGCTGGAGGAATCAGGGTTTCGGACTGGTTTCGGATTTGCGTTGTTGCAGCGCCAAAACCGATTTTGTTGACTTACGAAATCGGTTTTGTAAGCTCAATATCAAGAAATATGAAAATCTGGATGGCGGGCATTCCTTGCGATGCAGCGGCCGTGCCGGGTGAACGGGAGGCAGGATGAGCGAATCGGGCGGTTCCGTAACCATCGATGATGTCGCGCGCCATGTTGGCGTCGCGAAAGGAACCGTTTCGCGTGTCCTCAACAACTACACCGACATTTCGCCGGCGACCCGCGAACGGGTTCTGAAGGCTGTCAAGGAACTGGGGTATCACCCGTCTTCGACGGCGCGGAGCCTGAAAAAGGGACGTCAGGACACGCTCGGTATCGTGCTCCCCGTTGGACGGGGGCGCGGCGCCGATCCGTTCCTCGCAGAATTCGTGGACGGTATTGCTCGCGCATTGGACGAACTGGGGCGCGATCTCCTGATCACCACAGCCCATTCCGCACGCCACATGCTGGAAACCCATGAGCGTCTGATCGCCCGGCGCAAGGTCGATGGATTCATCCTGACCCGTACCGAGGTGGATGATCCGCGCATCGAGTTTCTCCAGACACGCAGGTTTCCGTTCGTGGCACACGGCCGAACGGCGGATCCCAGCGGTTATGCATGGTTCGATATCGACAACGAGCAGACGTTTGTCGACGGCGTCTCTCACCTGTCCTCCCTTGGCCACCGGCGGATCGGATTTATCGGCGGCCCGCGCGAGCTGAACTTCGCTTGCCAGCGCCTGTTGGGCTACCGGCGGGGGATCGCCGAGGCGGGTCTGACGCAGGACCCGGCGCTTGAGGTCGAGTTTGCGCTCTCAGAGGAGGGCGGAATGGAAGGCGCTCGCCAGCTCCTCGGACTGCATCAGCCCCCGACTGCCCTGTTCTGCGCAACCGATGCCATGGCGATCGGTGCCATGCGGCTTTGCCGGGACTTTGGCCTGCGCATAGGCCAGGACGTGACGATCATTGGCTACGACGGACTGCCTGTCGGCGCTTATGTGGACCCACCCCTGACAAGTTTTTCCCAATCCGCGTTGGCGGCCGGCGGCAAGATCGCCCGCATGCTGATCGAGGTGATTGAGGGAACCCCTCCTGCCGAACGGCAGGAACTGGCTCAAGCGGAACTGATCCGGCGTGCGTCGGACGGTCCGCCTGCGAAGACCACTGAAGAGCTGGCAAAAATGCTCCGGCGGTCGGTTTGAATGGAAATTGAGTAAGCACATAGGAGAGTGCGATGTTTGGGAGGAAGTTCCTATTGGCCACAACCCTGGCCGGCGTCTTCGCCGCAGGTGTGGCAGGTGCAAACGCGGAAGGCCTGCGCTTCTGGACAACGGAAGAACAGCCGGAGCGTCTTGCAAAGCAGGAAGAAATGGCTGCCGCCTTCAAGGAGAAGACCGGCATTGAGGTCGAGGTCATCCCGGTGACGGAAAAGGATCTCGGAACCCGCGCCACGGCTGCTTTTGCTGCCGGTGACCTGCCGGACGTGATCTATCACACCCTGCAGTATGCTCTGCCGTGGGCGGAAGCAGGGATCCTCGACACTGAAGCTGCGAGCGAAGTCATCGGCGCACTTGATCCGGAAACCTTCGCGCCGGGTGCCCTGAACATGGCTGCCTACGAGGGCGGTTATGCGTCCGTGCCCGTCGACGGCTGGACCCAGATGGTCGTCTACCGAAAGGACCTGTTCGAAGCGAACGGACTGGAAGCCCCGAACAGCTACGACACGATCCTCAAGGCGGTCGAGAAGCTTCACAACCCGCCGGAAATGTTCGGCTTCGTCTCCGCCACCAAGATCGACGAGAACTTCATGAGCCAGGTGCTCGAGCACGTTCTTCTGGCCAATGGCGTCACGCCGGTCGATGAGAACGGCTTCAAGGCGCTGGACGAGAAGAAGACCGCGGAAGCGCTTGAATTCTACAAGGCGATTTCGAAGGCCTCGCCAGCAGGCGATCTCTATTGGAAGCAGTCCCGCGAACTCTATTTCGCAGGCAAGGCGGCGATGATCATCTGGTCGCCGTTCATTCTCGACGAGTTGGCCGGCCTGCGTGACAGCGCTCCGCCGACCATCAACGACGATCCGACCTCCAAGGAACTGGCTTCCAAGACCGGTGTCGTGACGACCCTGTCCGGTCCGTCCAATCCGGACGGCGCAGCCTGGGGTGACGTGCGCTACTTCGGCATCACCAATGATGCGGAAACCGATGCGGCCATGGAATTCGTCAAGTTCTCCATGGACGAGGGCTACCTGTCGACGCTCTCGATCGCTCCTGAAGGCAAGTTCCCGGTCCGCCGCGGCGACTCTCAGGATCCGGAGAAGTTCTCCAAGGGCTGGGCAACGCTGCCTGTTGGTGTCGACCGCAAGGCTCCGCTGACCGATCTCTATGATGCGGCGACCATCGAGCGCATCGTAGGCGGTCTCGACACGGCCAGCCGCTGGGGCGTCAAGGAAGGCCAGCTTTCGCTCGCATCCAAGATCATCAACAGCCAGGCCATCAACCGTCTGGTCCGCGAATTCATCGACGGTGAGCGCGATGCGGCGGCAACGGTCGCCAAGCTGAACGACGAATTGTCGAAGATTCAGTAATTCCGAACGCATGGGAGCCAGCGTGTGACCTCACATGCTGGTTTCCTCCCAACTCTCCGGAAGGCTATTTCCGTCTTCCGGAGTCTTTTCAAGTTTCAGCCGGAAGCCGCAAATGACTGCCGTTGATACTGCGGGCAGAAGCCGCTCAGCCATGCCGCCGAAAGGCGTCGGGCCGATGCAGCGCCGGGAGGCGCGCCTCGCCTATCTCATGCTTGCTCCGACATTTGCGATCATCATCGCGATCGTGCTTGGACCCTTGCTCGCAAACTTCTGGATCAGCGTGAAGCCGGTCGGATTGGCCGATCTGCGGCCGCCTGAAGTACTCGTCAACGAACGCGTTCGCGGCAAACCGGAAGCGGCGGGCGACGAGGCAAAGCTCGAATATCGCTTGCGCAATTCCTCGCAGGACAAGCCCATCCGCAACGTGGTTCTGACCGATCGTCTTCCGGATGGATTTGTCCCCGGCGCACTGCCAGAGGGCTGCACCGTTTCAGCTCATGTTCTCACCTGTTCGATTGGCGACGTCGATCCGAAATGGCGCGACAGTCTTGCCATTCCCGGCAAGGTCGAGGCCGCTTTCCTCGATCTGGAGCGTCCAGGACGTCTCAATGAAGCTGTCGTCACTGGTGATGCCGACAACATCCTGACGAACTTCGACTTCACGCTCGACAACTTCCGCAAGGTTTTTGATGCCAGCGAGTTCTGGAGCGTTCTGCGGGTGACGTTCTATTACACGATCTTCGGCACCGGTGGCGCGCTTGTGCTTGGACTGTTCGCTGCTCAGCTCTTGAACACCTCCTTCAAGGGGCGTGGTCTGCTGCGCGGGCTGTTCCTCTTCCCCTATGTTTCCCCGGTGATCGCGGTCGCCTTCACCTGGGTCGTTCTGTTCGATCCGTTCTCCGGGACACTCAATGCGCTGCTGACCACCATGGGTGTGTCGGAAAGCCCGATCAATTTCTTCGGTCAGCGCTCGGTCGAGTTCTCGCTTTTCGGCCTGCCGCTGGAGTTTCCGCTGGCACTGACGACGGTCATCGCCTTCGAGGCCTGGCGCTACTTCCCGCTGTCGTTCCTGTTCATCCTGGCGCGCATGCAGTCGGTCAACACGGACATGTATGAGGCTGCCGAAATGGATGGCGCGACGCCGTTCCAGCAGTTCTGGTACATCTCGCTGCCGCAGCTCATGGGCATCCTGTCGGTGCTGTTCCTGCTGCGCTTCATCTGGACCTTCAACAAGTTCGACGACATCTTCCTGCTGACGGGCGGCAACGCCGGAACGCGAACCCTGACGGTTGACGTCTATGAGCAGGGCTTTGCCCTGTCGAACCTTGGTGCAGGTGCTGCGGTTGCCGTCGTGGTCTTCGTGGTGCTCGTTACCTTCGCGACGCTGTTCCTTCACTTCTCGCCGAAGGAGGAGGGGCTGTGATGGCATACTCCGGAACACTGATTTCAATCGTCTGCGGCGCACTGTGGGGGGCTGTCTCCATGATGGTCACCGGCGTGACCCTTACGCTGGTGACCGGCGCTGTCGCTGTTCCACAGATCGGCGCAGCGGCTCTTGCCGGTATGCTTCACGCGCTCATTCTTGTCTGGCGCGGCGGTAGCCGGGCCAACCTGCAAACCCAATTGGCGCCTCTTTTGATCGCTTTTGTCGCGGTCATGGCGGCCAGTTTCGCGGCCCCCTTTGCCTTGCCGCTGGATGTGATCTCACTGTGGCAGGGTGTTGCCATTCTGGTGTTTCTGGCTGCGCTTGCCTTCGCGAACAGTGTCTGTCTGAACGGCGTGCCGCTGGGTGCAATGTCCCGATACGAACGTGAGGTCGTCTATATCCGCATGCTCAAGGGCATCGGCTTTGTGTTTTTCACCATCGTCGTGGCCTTGCCCTTCTACGTGATGGTCATGACGTCGCTGAAGAGCCAGCAGGCGCTGCTCGCCAATCCGCTCGACCTGTCCATAGATCTGACACAGGGCCTGTTCGCTCTGTTCCGCTCCTATGTCGAGCTCTTCACCCAGTACAATTTCGGCACCTATCTGACCGTTTCGGCCATCGTGTCTGTGGCAACCGTCATCCTGACGCTGCTCTTCTCGGTGCCCGGCGCTTACGCGGTATCGAGACTGCGCTTTCCGGGGCGGGCATTGCTGTCGCGCTCGGTGCTGCTGATCTACATGGTTCCGGCGATCGTTCTGGTCATTCCACTCTACGCCGTATTCTCGCAGCTCGGACTGAGGAACAGCCTGACCGGACTGCTGATCGTCTATCCGGCAACCACGATCCCCGTCGCACTCTACATGCTTCAGGGTTATTTCCGCGGCCTGCCTGCGGAACTGGAGGAAGCCGGACTGATGGACGGTCTGTCACGGATCGGGGTGATCCTGAAGATCACCCTGCCGCTGTCGTTGCCGGCGCTCGCCTCCGTCTCGCTATATGTCTTCATGATCGCGTGGAACGAATTCCTCTTCGCCTTCATGTTCCTCGACGACCCCGACATTTTCACCCTGTCGCGCGGTGTCGTTGCGCTCAACTCCTCCGAGGTTCCCCGCCAGCATTTGATGGCCGGGGCCGTGATCGCAACGGTGCCCGTGCTGGTCATCTTCCTCTGGTTCGAGCGTTTCCTCGTCCAGGGTCTGACGGCCGGCAGCGTCAAGGGCTGAGCAAACAACAAAGATACTAGGGAGCATTATCATGACTGCCGATCTGGATGCGGTCGCGCTTTCGATCCTCAAGGACAATGACCTGGGTGGTTACACCATACCGACCAAGGGCCTTTATCCGTACCAGTGGAACTGGGACTCCGTCTTCGTCGCCTTCGGCTTTGCAACGTTCGACCTGAACCGGGCGTGGACCGAGATCGAGAACCTGTTCGAGGGCCAGTGGGCCGACGGCATGGTGCCGCATATCCTGTTCCGAAAGAACGACCCGAGCTATTTCCCGGGGCCGGGCGTGTGGGGCACCAAGACCGAGCCGTTCCCGACCTCCGGTCATTCCCAGCCGCCGGTGGCCGCGACCGCGGTGCGCGATCTACTCGAAATGTCTTCCGCGGCCGACAATATTGCCCGCGCGAAGGTCCTGTTTCCCAAGCTCATGGACTGGCACCGCTGGTGGGCGACGTACCGTGATCCGAAGGGTCATGGCTCGGTCGCTATCGTGCACCCCTGGGAGTCGGGCCGGGACAACCTGCCGGACTGGGACGAGCCGCTGTCCATGGTCGGCACGGAAGGTGTTGGCGAGTACACCCGCAAGGACACCTCCCATGTGGACCCGGAGATGCGGCCGAAGAAGCTCGACTATGACCGCTACATGGCGATCCTGAACGCTGGCAAGTCCGTGGGTTGGGATGCCCGCAAGACCGTTGAGGTGACGCCGTTCCTGGTTGCCGATCCGGGGATCACCATGATCCTTCTGCGCGCAAACCGCGATCTCCTTGTCATGGCTGACCGCCTTGGGTTCAACGACGACAAGGCCGAGATCGAAAGCTGGATCGCCCAGCTCGAACGCGGTCTCGAAAGCCTCTGGAATCCGGCCATCAACGCCTACGTCACGCGCAACCTGAGGACGGACGTCATGGGAACCGGCGTTTCCAGTGCATCGTTCCTGGCATCCTACGCCGGCGTCACTGATCCGAAGGTGATCGAGCCGATGCAGGCGCATTTCGACCGTATTGCGGGTGCCGCCGAATACATGCTGCCGTCCTACGATCCGGCGCATGAGGGCTTCGAACACAAGCGCTACTGGCGTGGTCCGGTCTGGGCAGTCGTCAACTACATGGCCGCGCGCGGGATGCGTGAGGCAGGCGACCTGAACCGCGCCGAGAAGATCCGCCACGACACTGTGCGCCTGATCGAGAAGAGCGGGTTTGCCGAGTACTTCAGCCCGGTCGATGGCTCGGGCGCCGGTGGCAAGTCCTTCTCATGGACGGCTGCCGTCTGGCTGGCCTGGGCAACACCAAGCCTTGCGGCCAACAAGGCAGCATGAGCATCGAGCCGAAGCGGGTGAGGGGTTAGCGAAATGGGTTCAATTCAGCTCTCGGGTGTCGAGAAGTGGTTCGGGGACCTGCAGGTCATCAAGGGCATCGATCTGGCAATCGAGGATGGCGAGTTTGTCATCTTCGTCGGCCCGTCTGGCTGCGGCAAGTCCACCTTGCTGCGGCTGATTTCGGGGCTGGAAGAGACCAGCCGCGGCTCGATAGCGATCGACGGCAAGGACGTGACAGCCGAACCTCCCTCGGGCCGTGGCCTGTCCATGGTGTTCCAGTCCTACGCGCTCTATCCGCACATGTCGGTTCGCGAAAATGTCGGTTTCGGCCTGAAAACGGCAGGGGTTCCGAAGGCCGAGATCGAACGCAAGGTTTCTGCCGCAGCCGAAGTCCTCAAGCTCGATGACTATCTGGATCGGAGGCCGAAGGCCTTGTCGGGCGGGCAGCGCCAGCGCGTCGCGATTGGCCGTGCCATCGTTCGCGAGCCGAAGGCGTTCCTGTTTGACGAGCCCTTGTCGAACCTCGACGCGGCCTTGCGTGTCGAGATGCGCTTCGAGATTGCCCGCCTCCACAAGGCGCTGGGCACGACGATGATCTACGTCACCCACGACCAGGTCGAGGCGATGACCCTCGCCGACAAGATCGTCGTCCTGCAGGGCGGCGTGATCGAACAGGTTGGCTCGCCCCGTGAATTGTATGAGCGGCCCTACAACCTCTTCGTTGCCCAATTCATCGGTTCGCCGAAGATGAACATCCTGCCGTGCTCCGTCAGTGGCGACCGGTTCGACCTTAAGGGCCACGGCGGCGGGCACTACCCGCACGCTGATGCGCAACCTGAAGCGAAGAAAATCGGGATCCGGCCGGAGCACATCACGGTGGTTGCGCCGGACGAAGGCCATGTTCAGGGAACCGTGGAAGTCGCAGAGTATCTCGGCGCCGACACTTATCTCTATGTCGCTCTCGACGGATTGGAAACCATCCTTGTCCGCACGGATGGCTCAGGTCAGATAAACGAAGGTGAACGGATCGGCCTCGCCTTCGATGAGACGCGCATGCATTTCTTCTCAGATGACGGCCGAGCCATTCGAGGTTGAATGACCCGTCCGGTTCGCCGGTGATAGAAGGTTAGCCGACACGTGCGAAAAGCGCATCAAGGCCGGGGAGCATGAGCTTTCCGGCCTTGGCGTTTCCGCCAAAGCCGCTGCCGACGAGAACCGACAGCTGGCCATCGTTCCAGTTCAGTTCCACCGGTTCGTCTGACAGATTGAAGGCGCAGAGCACGGTCTCGTTCTGGTGGCTTCGGGTAAAGACGACGGTCTCTCCATCGCTGTCGATGAAGCGGATGTCCCCTTTCTGCAGGGTGAGTTCGCCGCGCCTCCAGTTCAGGAAGGTCCGAACGCGCTCCAGGACAGACCCGCCGGCCATGTCCTGGGCGTTGACAGACCGGGCCGCGTGGTCGGCCGGCACCGGTAGCCAAGGCTCGCCTGCGGAAAAGCCGGCATGCGCAGCGCCGCGATCCCAAGGCATCGGAGTGCGACAGCCGTCACGTCCCTTGAACTTGGGCCAGAAGCGGATGCCATAGGGATCCTGCAGCTTTTCGAAGGGAACATCGGCTTCGCTCAGTCCGAGTTCCTCTCCCTGGTAGATGCAGGGTGTTCCGCGAAGGCTCGTCACGAGAGCGACTGCGAGCGGAGCGAAAAGATCGAGATTCTGGCTTTCGCCCCAGCGGCTGGCGACACGCACGACATCATGGTTGGAAAGCGCCCAGCTCGGCCAGCCCGAGCCGATACCCGCTTCCATGCCTTCCACGGTCTGGCGGATGAAGGCGGCCGAGCGCTTCGGTGTCAGCAGATCGAAGCTGTAGGCCATATGGATGCGCTTGCCCTCGACGGTATAGGCAGCGGTGGTCCCGATAACGTCCCGGTCGGCGCCGATCTCGCCGACGGATGTCGCGCCCGGATACTCATCGAGCAGCGATCGAAGCCGCTCCAGGAAAACAAGGTTCTCCGGCTGGGTCTTGTCGTGGAGATGATGCTGGAATGCGTAGGGATTGGTCGCGTCCACCCCGGTGAGCACCATGCCTTCGGGAAGGGGAGGATTGTCGCGCAGGTTGGCGTCGTGGAAATAGAAATTCACCGTGTCGAGGCGGAAGCCGTCGACGCCTCGCTCCAGCCAGAAACGGGCCGCAGACAGGACCGCGTCCTGAACGTCCGGGTTATGGAAGTTGAGGTCGGGCTGGCTGGCGAGGAAATTGTGCAGGTAGTACTGGCAGCGGACGCTGTCCCATTCCCAGGCCGGACCACCGAAGATGGACAGCCAGTTGTTCGGCGGCGAGCCTTCCGGTTTGGCGTCAGCCCAGACGTACCAGTCGGCCTTGCGATTATCGCGGGAGGCACGGCTCTCCTTGAACCAGGCATGTTGGTCGGAGGTGTGCGAGATCACCAGGTCGATCATGACCTTCAGGCCAAGGGCGTGGGCCTTTGCCGTCATCTCATCGAAATCGGCGAGCGTACCGAACATCGGGTCGACGTCCTCGTAGTCGGAGACGTCATAACCGAAGTCAGCCATGGGCGAGGTGAAGAAGGGCGACAGCCAGATCGCGTCGACGCCGAGGGAAGCGATGTAGTCAAGACGCTGCGTGATACCCGCGAGATCGCCGATTCCGTCGCCATTGCTGTCCTGGAAGGAGCGTGGATAGATCTGGTAGATTACCGCGCCGCGCCACCAGTCGGTGTCCCTGTGTCCGCGGTCGATGGCGCTTTCCGTCTTAACCTGCGTTCCGGTCATGGCTGGCCCCTTCGGTTCCACGGATGTCATGCCCTCGAAACCGTGATTGATGTTATTGAGAATCTGTCGCTCAAAGCGCTTTGAATGACTATCGGCTCACCACAAGCCAGTCAATTGGTTTTGGTTTGCTGCGAACAAAGAAGGGCCGATGCCCAGAAGGGCACCGACCTGAATAAATGACGAATTGAAAAGGTCTTCATCCGGAACAAGCGCATTCTGCCAGTCATTCGTGACGGTTCGGCGACACTCGGATGACGTTGCCATTTCAGTGCCAGTGTGCTCGCCGGAACGGAGTGCCCGTCATTAAAGATGATCATATAAATATCTGAAATAAATGGATAATAAAAATTTGAATGACGTTATAGTCAATATGTGTTTCAGTGTGGGCCAATGCCAAATGCGTTGAAGAGCCATCACGGCATTTGAAGACCGTTCAAGCGGTCGGGCGGTGTGGCCCGACGTTTAATGATCAGTCATTTGCCCCGACGTTTGTGGGCCTTTTGGGAGAAAAGTGTCATGACCGCAGCAATGGTGGGCTGGTCCCATTTGCCGTTCGGCAAGCATTCCGATGAAACTGTTGAATCGCTCATCGTGAAGGCGGCGAGCGCAGCGATTGAGGACGCCGGAATTTCTGCCGAAGATGTTGACGAAATCGTGCTCGGCCACTTCAACGCCGGATTTTCGGCGCAGGACTTTACTGCGGCATTGGTTCTCCAGGCGGATCCGGCTCTTCGCTTCACGCCGGCGACCCGCGTCGAGAACGCATGCGCCACTGGCTCTGCTGCGGTTCAGCAGGGCGTTCGTGCCATCTCGTCCGGCGAAGCCCGCTTCGTTCTTGTTGTCGGCGTCGAGCAGATGACCACGACGCCGGGGCCTCAGATCGGCCAAAACCTGCTGCGAGCTTCCTACCTCAAGGAAGAAGGCGACATTCCGGGCGGTTTCGCGGGTGTTTTCGGCAAGATCGCCGACAGCTACTTCCAGAAATACGGCGACCAGTCCGACGCCCTTGCCCGCATCGCTGCCAAGAACCACAAGAACGGCACCGGTAACCCATACGCTCAGATGCGCAAGGATCTCGGCTACGAGTTCTGCCGCCAGGAAAGCGAGAAGAACCCGTTTGTCGCCGGCCCGCTAAAGCGCACCGACTGCTCGCTCGTGTCCGATGGCGCAGCGGCTCTTGTTTTGACAGATCCTGCCACCGCGCTTGGCATGAAGAAGGCTGTTGCCTTCCGTTCGACGGCCCATGTTCAGGACTTCCTGCCCATGTCCAGCCGCGATATCCTCAAGTTCGAGGGGTGTTCCAAAGCCTGGGGTGGTGCGCTCGCAGATGCCGGTCTCAGTCTTGAAGACCTGTCGTTCGTGGAAACTCATGACTGCTTCACCATTGCCGAGTTGATCGAATACGAGGCGATGGGCCTGACCAGGGAAGGCGAGGGTGCACGGGCGATCCTTGAGGGTTGGACGGAGATGGATGGCAAGCTGCCGGTCAATCCGTCGGGTGGCCTCAAGGCGAAGGGGCACCCCATTGGCGCTACCGGTGTCTCCATGCATGTCCTGACGGCGATGCAACTTCTGGGGCAGGCCGGTGACATCCAGGTGAAGAACGCCGAGATTGGCGGGATCTTCAACATGGGCGGAGCAGCAGTCGCAAACTACGTCTCGATTCTGCAGGCGATGAAGTGATCCGGTAACTCGAAACGTTCGGTTTTCGAGGCCCTTGAGCCCCACGACTGACCTGATTCGCACGAGCATCAATCAATATCATTGATGCAATTATTCGATAATTGGCCCTCGCGTTCCCGACGCGGGGGTTTTTTTATTGTCCGGACAGCCGCATGCCCGGTTCAGGAGGCGCCAAATATCTGGAGGACCGACAAGAGGCGATGTCCGTGAGAAATGGCTCTGGGCTTGAGCATTTGCGCTCCCTTCTCATCGCGCTTGTTTTCATTCGTCATGAATAGAGGTGTGCATGCGATAATTACCAAGGCTAAATGTATGTATGGGTTACAACCCTTGGTAATATTGAGTGATCAATCAAATTTTCGAAAGTAATGCCGCTCATTCGTCTGAATTAACTGCTAGGTTAGTTTTGACGATTAACCTTTGGCCAACGCTACAGAACGGTGGGTACCGGTATCTGGGAGGCGCGCAATAATGTTACAAAGGTGAGAGACAGCATGAAGCTGCAGAGCCTGCGGGCAAAGGTCACTGTTGCCATAGCAACTTTCTTCGTCCTGATCGCTGCAATCAATGTGGCGACATTGACGTTCTTGAAAAAAATGGAACACAACGCGGAACTGCTGGAGCATGATGCTCTGCGCTTCTCCGGCGATGTCATGGATCTGACGGTTGTGCTTAAGAACAGCCGGTTCGATACCGTGGAAGTACAGCAATGGCTTACTGATGTATCGGCCTCTCGCGGGCAGGATGGCCTCGATGAGGGATACGAGCTTGCGAAAAAATATGCCGAAAAGTTCGAAGAATATTCACAGAAGGCTTACGATCTTTCTGTGCGGCAAGGCTATGATCAGCTCGCCAGGGAAATTGGGGTAATCCGCGACCGCTTTGGACCATTCTACGCTCTGGGCAAGGAAATGGCCGACGCCTATGTCGCAGAAGGACCTGCGGCTGGCAACAAGCTGATGAAGGCGTTTCACAAGTCGGCTGCGGAACTCGAAGCCGCGTTTGATGCGGCGATGGCAACCCATTTCGCCCGTCTGACCGAAGAGCGCGAAAATCTGCAGGTAGAGGCAGAACATTACAACAGCTCGGCGCATGCCACGGATCTCATGATTTACACGTCGATCGCCGTGACTATTATTGCGACACTTCTCGGCGGGTATGCGGTTCTCCACTTTGTTGTCGGTCCGCTCACTGCGATCGCCGACGCCGTAACGCGAATTACTGACGGCGATTACAGCGTGGAATTGAAGGGTGCACACCGCCGTGACGAGGTCGGCGACATCACCAACTCGGTGCATGTCCTGCGCGACAAGGCGGCTGAACGAGAGCAAATTGCTGCGCAGCAGGCAGACGAAGATCGTCAGCGCAACATAAGGGTTCAGAAGCGCGAAGAGCTGGTGAATTCGTTCCGTGGACAGGTTGCGCACCTGATGACGAGCGTCAACGGCACGATGGAAAAGCTCAATGCAACGGCCGCAAACCTGACGTCTGTTGCAAGCGGCACTGCTTCGGAAGCTGATGGAGCGGCCGGTGCAACGAGCGTGGCGCTCTCCAATGTTGAAACCGTTGCAGCGGCCGCGGAGGAGTTGACCGCCTCCATCGAGGAGATCAGTCGCCGCGTTACGTCTACGCTGGATGTTGTCACTGCGGCAGCTCGCACAACAGACGAAACGACATCAAAGGTTGCGACGCTTTCCTCTGCAGCCTCTGAGATCGATGAAGTCGTTCAGCTGATTTCCAGCATCGCCGACCAAACCAACCTGCTGGCTCTCAATGCGACCATCGAGGCCGCGCGGGCCGGTGAGGCGGGCAAGGGCTTCGCGGTCGTTGCAAGCGAAGTTAAGGCGCTGGCAAACCAGACCGCCAAGGCGACGGAGAGCATCACGCAACAGATCGCGTCGATCCAGGGCGCGACGACCGATGCTGCAGGATCGATCGAGCGTATTGCGAGGATCATGAACGAAGTGTCCGGGGAAACCGAGGCGATTGCCGCGGCCGTCACCGAGCAGAGCGCTGCAACAAACGAGATTTCTCGTGGTGTTCAGGCGGCTGCCAGTGGCACCCAGGATGCGAACCGGAATGTGTTGAACGTTGCGGACAACGCCCGCAAGTCGACCCAGTCGGCGATGGAAGTGGACGACGCCGTGAAGGTTGTGTCGGATCGCGCATCCGAACTGTCCAGTGAGATCGAGCGGTTCATCAAGGATTTTGCTGCCTGATCAAGCGATTCATCCGTCAGGAATTGAAGAGGGAAAGGCCGGCAACTGATGTTGCCGGCCTTTCTGTTTTCGAGGCGTTCCTTTGCCGTTGACGCTGCCGCTTCAGTTCGCGGCGCCGGCCACGGCGGCATACCAGTCCGGGTCGCTGAGTTCCAACGGCTCGCTTACAACGCCATTGCCTCCACCGATATGGACATCGGCAACCCCGTAGACGAACAGCCCCCCTGCCGTTCTGTTCACCAGCGCTGCCCGCTCAACCAGATCCTCGTCGCCCATCTGGCAATGGGCGTAGCTGGTCAGCATGGATTTGCCGCCTTCGGTCACCCACTCAGAGCCTGAGGAAAAGCTGCCGTCACAGGCCTTGGCCGAATCCGCGATGATCTGGGCCATGATCTCCTGCTCGTTGGTGTAGGAGCCAGCCTGCAGGATATGCGCGACGATGGTCCGGTTGTCGTCCGCGGCAACGGCGTGAAGGCCCTGGAAGCTCGGCTTGCGCTGGTCTTCCGGTAGAAGTTTGAGACCGGTAACGCGAGCCTGACCCATGAGGTTGAAGAGCGCCTGGGTGGCTTCCACCTGCAAGGTGGCATTTGCCGAGGTCTCTCCGCCAAGCGGTGCAGGGCCGGACGGGGCGCTGCCGAGCTGGGTCGGAGCCGAGCCGGCCGACGGGCCTCCCGAGCCGTAGCGCGCTAGGTTTGTCTTTACGCAGCGGGCAAGGCGGGCCAGCAGCTTGGAGGTTCCCGTCAGACGGAACTCGTAGGTCTGCTTGCCATCGTAGACGTAAAGAGTTCGGCCTCGGCGGAACCGGGTAATGATGTAGCCATTGTCCGGCATCGGCATGCGCGCCAGCGTGTTGTACTGAACCCGCGCCGTGCCGTGCTGCCAGGGGCCGCGATCAATCCTGTACTGGAGCGGAATGTCCTGGCCTACGGTGAGGTTCCAGCCGGGGGCCGAGAAGCCGATGTACCAGTCATACCTGTTGTCGACCTGAACCGACATGGAGATGCCGCTTCGATAGGAGGCCGAGGCGACGCAGGAACTGAAGGCACCGGTGTTGTCGTCGACATAGGCATCGCCGTTCCAGTTGCCGAGGCGGAAACGCTCGACACTTCCGGCGTCTGCGGAGTGTGACGAAATGATCGCAAGTAATCCCGCGCCCACAATGGCGGAAATCTGTTTCAACATCATGGAATTCCCCAATCCCAATAATCACCATGAACCGGAACGGCGTATCACGACGCACCTAAAAACGGATTAAGTCTGCGGTCGTGTCTTAGGCACTGTCAAAACGATTTGTTCACGTCTGACCGTTTCCAGCAGTACGCCATTCCTCAAGCGGGTACTGCGAGGGCAAATGAATCTATGAATCTTGCCTCACGCCAAATTCGCTGCCGCAGAATCCTCAACATGCTGCAAGAGAAATCCTTTTCTCCAGAAGCCGGTCTCTTTGAAACGCCGTGCCCGCAGTTTCTTGGCGCGAATGGCTAGATTTGCTGCCATGGATGCGATTGTCCGGGAGAGCCGCCCATGAAAGGGCCTGTAGCTGATAAGACCAGAAGACGACTCGATGTCTTCCCGACCTTCTTCAAGGTGGCGGGCCTGCGCGTATGCGTGGTTGGTCATGGCGGTGAGGCAGCTGCCAAGGTTCGTCTTCTCGGCGAGACCAATGCCCGCATCGAGGTAATCTCCGCGGAAATCGAGCCTGAGCTTGCCGAAGCTATGGAAGCCGTCGGCGCCCATCATGTGGCCGCGGATTTCCGGCCGGGACTTCTGACCGGTGCAGCCCTGGTGTTCAGTGCTCGCGAGGACGAGGCATTGGACAAGGCTGTTGTGCAGGCTGCGCGCATCATGGGCGTACCGGCCAATGCCGTCGACAAGCCGCATCTTTGCGACTTCTATACCGGTGCGCTGGTCAATCGCGCGCCGATCGCCGTTGCGATCACCTCCACGGGCGTCGGGCCGGTTCTGGCGCGTCACATCCGTGCGCGGATCGAAGCCATGTTGCCCCGTTCGACCGGTGACCTGGCAGGCCTGGCCGAAAGCTTCCGGAATGCCGCTGTCCGGATGATCCCGGATGGCGCCGCACGCCGCCGGTTCTGGGCGCGGTTCTTCTCCGGCAGCGTCGCGACGAATGTCTATGCTGGCAATACCAGTGCTGCGCGGGCCGAGGCGCAGCGCCTGCTGAACGGGTCTGTCGATGAGCCGGGATATGTCTGGCTGGTTGGGGCCGGTCCCGGCGCAGAGGACCTTCTGACGCTACGTGCGCAAAGACTGCTCCAGGAAGCAGACGTGATTGTCCACGATGCACTGGTTCCGGCTGCGGTCGTGGCAATGGGGCGCCGTGATGCGGAGCGCATTTCCGTCGGCAAGCGCAAGGGAGCGCACTCCGTTCCCCAGAACCGCACAAATGAATTGCTGGTCGAGCTGGCAAGCGCCGGCCAAAAGGTTGTTCGCCTCAAGGCCGGTGATCCGATGGTCTTCGGGCGGGCGGCAGAAGAAATGGATGCCCTGCGTGGAGCGGGTATCGGTTTCGAGGTCGTTCCGGGTGTGACTGCCGCATTCGCGGCTGCCGCTTCCGCTCAGTTGCCGCTGACCTTGCGCGGTGTCGCATCGACGCTTGTCTTTGCCACCGGTCACAATGCCAAGTCCGAGACACTTCCCGATTGGGCGGGCCTTGCGCTGAAGGGCGCGACGGTTGCCGTCTACATGGGCCGTACCGTGGCTGCAGCAGTTGCCGACAAGCTGATTGCCGCCGGTCTTCGTGCCGAGACACCTGTTGCGATCATTGAGAACGCAAGCCACCCGGAAGAACGCCAGTTCTCCGGATGCCTGAAGGATCTGTGTGAGATCAGCGCCCGTCCCGATGTGGACGGACCGGTCCTGATCATCATTGGCGAGGCTGTCGGTCATGCTGCCCTTGAAAGGGCCGAGCCGATCGCAGCTGCATCGCTGAAACAAGAATTTGCTGCCTGAGGAGAGAGGCAATGAAAGTCATTACCGCCAACCGTTTGCTTGACGGCGAAGTCGTCTGGCAGGGCGCCGACGGCGCATGGGTTGAGCTTCTGCCGCAGGCCCAGGTCCTCGAGGGCAAGGAAGACGTCGCGGCGGCATTGGCGCTCGCCGAAAAGTCGGTCGCCAACCGTGAAGTCGTCGAGGCCTATGCGATCGATGTGAAGGATGAAGACGGGCGGATCGTACCGGTTCGCCTTCGGGAAGTGATCCGGGCTGCCGGCCCGACAACGCATCCGGCACTGGGCAAGCAGGCCCGCCCGGCAGTGGTCTGAAGCTGGCCGGACACGAACACAATCAACGGCAGCGCCTGAAATACCGGCAGCGCCTGGAACGGAGTAGAAAAATGTACCGTTACGATGAATTCGACCAGGGTTTCGTCACCCAGCGCACCGAGCAGTTCAAGGACCAGGTGCGCCGCCGTCTGGCTGG
Source organism: Roseibium sp. (assembly GCF_048261595.1). Lineage (GTDB taxonomy): Bacteria > Pseudomonadota > Alphaproteobacteria > Rhizobiales > Stappiaceae > Roseibium. Next base: position 1,544,713 of record NZ_JBLXFW010000001.1, on the reverse strand, counting down.
TGAGCTGACCGAGGAAGAGTTCAAGCCGCTGCGCCTGATGAACGGCCTTTATCTCCAGCTCCATGCCTACATGCTGCGTGTCGCCATTCCCTACGGCACGCTGAACAGCCGCCAGATGCATAAGCTCGCGCACATCGCCCGAACCTATGATCGCGGATATGGCCATTTCACCACCCGCCAGAACATCCAGTACAACTGGCCGAAGCTGGAGGACACTCCGCGCATTCTTGAGGAGCTCGCAGAGGTCGAGATGCACGCCATCCAGACGTCGGGCAACTGCATTCGCAACGTGACAGCTGACCATTTCGCCGGCGCTGCGGCCGACGAGATCGCAGATCCGCGTCCTTACGCCGAGATTCTGCGCCAGTGGTCGTCGCTGCATCCGGAGTTCTCCTTCCTGCCGCGCAAGTTCAAGATCGCCATCACCGGCGCTCCGCATGACCGTGCCGCTGTGCAAGTGCATGACATCGGCCTGCAACTCACTCGCAACGACGCTGGCGATATCGGCTTCGTGGTGTTTGTTGGTGGCGGCCTGGGTCGTACGCCAATGATCGGCCGCAAGGTTCGCGACTATTTGCCTGAAGAGGATCTGCTGGCCTATTCCGAGGCGATCCTGCGTGTCTACAACCGCTACGGCCGTCGCGACAACAAGTACAAGGCGCGCATCAAGATCCTCGTTCACGAGACGGGTCTGGAAGAGCTGAAGGCAGACATCGAGGCGGAATTCGAGAAGATCCGCTACGGCGTTCTGCGTCTGCCTGAGGAAGAAGTTCGCCGCATTGAGGCTTACTTCGCACCGCCTCCGCTGGAAGTCCTGCCGGAAACCGATGCCGGTTTCCAGGCGCGTCAGGCTTCAGACAAGGCCTTCGCACAGTTTGCGCTGAACAACCTGAACCCGCACAGGGTTCCGGGCCACACCAGCCTGACCATATCCATGAAGCCGATCGGCGGCATTCCCGGAGACGCTTCGGACGCGCAGATGGACGTGATCGCGGATTTGGCAGAGCGGTATGGCCACGACGAGATCCGCATCAGCCACGAGCAGAACGTCATCCTTCCGCATGTCAGGTTGTCCGACGTTCCGGCGATTTTCGACGTGCTGGTCGCCAATGGCATGGCCGAGGGCAACTCGGGTCTGATCACCGACATCATCGCCTGCCCGGGCATGGATTACTGCGCGCTTGCAACAGCCCGTTCCATCCCGGTTGCCCAGCGGATTTCCGAGCGCTTCGGCGACGCCGAGCGTCAGAACCAGATTGGTGAGTTGAAGATCAAGATCTCCGGCTGCATCAACGCCTGTGGCCACCACCACGTCGGTCACATCGGCATTCTTGGCCTGGAAAAGAAGGGCGAGGAATTCTACCAGATCACGCTAGGCGGCTCGGCCAACGAGAATTCCTCGATCGGCGAGATCGTCGGCCGTGGCTTCTCTTCCGAGGAAGTCGTTGATGCCATCGAGAACCTGGTCGACACCTACATCGGCCTGCGGAGCAGCGACGATGAGAGCTTCCTCGAAGTTTACAGAAGGCTCGGTGACGAACCCTTCAAGGAGGCGCTATATGGCACTGGCTGAGGCAACGGAAAAATCCCGCGTCAAACCGCTGTCGCCGGAAGATGAGGTTGCTGCGCTGAACGCCCGATTCGAAGGAGCGACGGCTCAGGAAATCCTGGCGTTTGCGATCCGTGAAGGCTTTGTTGGCGACATTGCCATGGTTTCAAGCTTCGGGGCGGACTCTGCCGTATTGCTGCATATGGTGGCGCAGGTCGATCCTGAAACGCCGGTGGTGATGGTCGATACCGGAAAGCTGTTTCCCGATACATTGCGCTATCGGGACCAACTTGCGGAAGCGCTTGGTCTGACCAACGTTCAATCGCAGAAACCGGCGAAGGATGATCTCTCGGAGGTGGACCCTTCGGGCATGCTCTGGATGAGCGACACTGACGCGTGCTGCCACGTGCGCAAGGTGCTGCCGCTGGATGTGGCGCTCGAGGGATATGGCGCCTGGATTTCCGGGCGCAAGCGCCACCAGGCGGCGACGCGTTCGTCCCTGTCTTTCTTCGAATGGGAGAACGGCAAGGTGAAGGTGAACCCGCTTGCAGACTGGAGCGCGGCGGATATCATTTCCTACGCGAAGGCCCGCGAGCTTCCGCCACATCCGCTGGTGGCCCAAGGCTATCCGTCGATCGGATGTCTGCCGTGCACGTCGAAGGTCAAGCCGGGCGAGGACCCGCGCGCGGGCCGCTGGCGTGGACAGGACAAGACCGAGTGTGGCATCCATCTGGCAAGCCATGGCCGGGAAGTTGACGGCAGCGGTATATAAGTCACGCAATGGCAGCGGGCCGGTAGGCCCGCGCCGGCCACGAGATCAAGCGATCCCCGCGCAAACATCTGGGGAACTGAAGGACGCGAAACGGCAATGACGAAGATCTTTTCAAACGGCAGCCTCACCGACGAGGAATGGATCCGCGTATCCGGCGAAGACGAACTGCCGGCAGAAGGCAATCTTCTTCTGTCCCTGGATCGCTATCTGGCCGAGGCTGATGCCCTGAACGCCTCGGGACGTTCCATCGCCGTCCTGATCTGCGCCGGCGAGGACGTCGCCCGCCTCAAGGATCATCTCTCCAGTCTCCGTCTCGTCGCGGTTGAATTTCCCAAGTTCACGGACGGTCGTGGTTTCTCTGCTGCCCGTGTTCTTCGTGAGCAGCTGGCCTACGGCGGCGATATTCGCGCGGTTGGCGACTATATCCTCGACCAGGTCCCGCTCATGCGCCGTTGCGGCGTGTCCAGCTTCGAACTGACCAAGCCCGAGGTTCTGAAGGCTCTTGCCAACGGCGAATGGCCTGAAGTGACCAAGTATCTTCAGCCGGTTGGAACCGTCGAGGAAATTCCGGCCGGAACCCGCCCGTGGGCACGCCAGTCGCTTCGCGAAGTCTCCCAGGCGGCCGAGTAATCTGCAGGCTAAGCCTCCCGGACTGATTGCCTCCCGCCGATCACAAGGCTACCGTTTTCTCCGCTACGGGAGGAGCGAAGGGAATGAGCAACAGACTGGAAGGAAAAGTCGCCATCGTGACCGGAGCCGGATCCGGCTTTGGCGAAGGGATTGCACGGCGCTTTATTGCCGAGGGCGCAAGGGTCGTGCTCGCCGATATCAATGGCGAGGCGGTCAGCGGGCTTGCCCATGAATTGGGTGATGCCTCGCTTGCCGTGACCGCCGATGTCACGAACAAGGCAGATGTCGAGGCAATGATCGCCGCCGCGACCAGTGGCTTTGGCCGGCTCGACATTCTCGTCAACAACGCCGGATATACCCATCGCAATTGCAGCCTGATGGATGTAAGCGAAGACGACTTCGACCGCATCATGGCGGTCAATGCCAAGGCGATATATCTCTCCACCCTGCACGCGGTTCCGGTGATGGAGGCTCATGGCGGTGGAGTGATCCTCAATACCGCCTCGACAGCGGGTCTTCGGCCGCGTCCGGGGCTTACCTGGTACAACGCATCCAAGGGGTTTGCGATCACGGCTACCAAGTCGATGGCCGTCGAACTGGCGCCGAAGAAGATCAGGGTGAATGCCCTGTGTCCGGTGGCGGGCGAAACCGCAATGCTCGACCGTTTCATGGGCGAGGATACGCCCGAGCGGCGCGCCATGTTCAAGGCGACGATCCCGCTCGGCCGCTTTTCAACGCCGGACGACATCGCCAACGCAGCACTTTACCTCGTCTCCGATGAAGCCCAGTTCATCACCGGCGTCGCCCTGGAAGTCGACGGCGGGCGCTGTGTGTGATGCTCGACATGATTGGTTTGGATATGCCCGGCCGGAAACGCTTCCGTCCTAATATCTATACCAGACGAACAGGCCGGCTCGACCGCTTTCGGCCTGGCCCCTTTCCTTGACGATAGGGCTGTCGGCAAACTCGCCGAGGAGCACTGACCCGCCGGCCAGTGCTCCCACGCCCCAGCTTTCGCTGAAAGCATAGCGTGCCGACACATCAAGCGAGAGATCCCTGAAACCGGAATCAGCGCTATACTGGGACAGCCCACTTGCCGCTGCTCCGCTCGCAGTCACGGAATAGTATGCGTCGGCGTGTTTTCCGTCGACGTAGGTGGTAGAAAGATCGAGCCCGAATGCGAGCCGCTCCGTCGCATTGACCTCGTAGCCCAGGCCGAAAGTGGCGGTCGTTCCGCTATCTCCCATGACGTCATGGGCGATCTCGAAGCTGGCACCAATGCTGTCGCGTTCGAGCATGAGTCCATCGTAGCCGGCACCGAATGCGCCACCCAGCCAGAGTTCCTCGTCCACTTCCGGCAGTTTCTTCAAAATACTGTCTGAAAGGTCTTTCCTCCCGCCTCCGTAGGCGACGAGGGGACCGGCATAGACGGATTCGAACGGCAGCACGTTGGCGGTAATCTGAGTTCCCGTCAGCTTGATGTAAAATGGTCCCTTCTGCAGCGTTCCGATCAGCGCCGGGAGTGCCGAATAGTCTGAAGACCCCAGGAATTCCGGGGCGACAAGGGCCCCTGCACCGACAAAAAGCCCCCAGTCCCTTTGCTCATCAGCTATTGCCGGTAGGGCAAGGAGTACATGACTTGCAACGCCAAGAGTGCGGACATAACACTTACCGAACATGGATCCATCCTGTAGGGCTGAACAACGCAATATAGTCAGTGTCTACATTTGGATCGGGATTGCGTCAACGAAAATATTGACAGTGTCAACTTACGGAGGGCCGGGGACTGGCCGACACGAACTATCACCACGGAAACCTCAAGCAGGCTCTCATCGAGGCAGGCCTGGAGATTCTGCGCGAAGAAGGGCTGGGCGGGCTCTCGTTAAGAGCCTGTGCAGCAAGGGTTGGCGTTTCTCACGGAGCACCGAAAAACCATTTTGCCTCGATGGCAGTTCTACAGGCAGCAATCGTGGCCGAAGGTTTCAGGCTGTTTGCTGCCACGATGCGCGATCACGTTGCGGCAGCACCAAAAGAAGGGCGGGCACAAGTTCTTGCGATCGCGACTGGCTACGTCGAATTTGCAGTTGGCAATCCGGATTTGTTCCGCCTGATGTTTTCGATGGAACGGCAGCTGGACATTTTCCCGGACTTGCTACCTGCCAGCCGGGAGGCCTACGCGGTCCTGCGCGATGTCAGCAAATGGGTTGAAGCGAAGGACAGGCACTCGGCTGAAGGCCGAGTTGCAGTCGAAACGATGCTTTGGACCTGGGTACATGGTTATGCATGTCTGAAGGTCAACCGACAGTTCTACACGTCCAATGCCGAAATTGGCCGGGACCCGGAACTGGCAGATGTCATGCCGGCGTTCGACTATATGGACGCCACAGACGTTGAGCCCGAGGCCTGACGGAACCCGAAATATGCGCCGGGTTCCGCCGTTTCGTCTTGTATATCAGACTTTGCCCTGGCGCTTGAGTTCCGCGTAGGTGTCGTCCAGCGTCTTCCGTGCGATTGCGACAAGCTGATCTGCTTCCTCGTGGCTCAGGACCAGCGGTGGGGAAATGATCATGCTGTCACGCACGGCGCGCATGACCATGCCGTTCTGGAAAGAGATGTCGCGGCACAGCGTTCCCACCGTTCCAGTGTCGGCGAAGGCCTTCTTGCGATTGCCCTTTTCAGGAACCAGTTCCAGTGCCCCGATGAGGCCCTTCATGCGGGCTTCCCCGACGAGCGGATGATCGCCGAGGGCGATCCATCGTTCCTGGAGATAGGGGCCGATGTCGTTGGCAACGCGCTCGACGATCTTCTCGCTTTGCATGATCTCGAGGTTGGCAAGTGCTGCCGCGGCACAGGCCGGGTGCCCGGAATAGGTATAGCCGTGGTAGAATTCGCCGCCCTTGTCGATCAAGCCCTCGGCAACTCGGTCTGATACCATGACGCCGCCAATCGGCAGATATCCGGAAGACAGGCCCTTGGCGATGGGCATCAGATCCGGCTCCAGGCCATAGTAGTCCGATCCGAACCAGGTGCCCAGGCGGCCGAAGCCGCAAATGACTTCGTCGGCAACGAAGAGGATGTTGCGCTCGGACAGGATCCTCTTGATTTCCGGCCAGTATGTTTCGGGCGGAATGATCACGCCCCCGGCGCCTTGAATCGGCTCGGCAATAAAGGCGCCGACCTTGTCTTCACCGATCTCGTCGATCGCCTGTTCAAGCTGGCGGGCAATCTCGATGCCGAATTCCTCCGGGGTCGTATCGCCTCCTTCGCCAAACCAGTAGGGCTGGTCGATGTGATAGACGCCCGGCACCGGCAGGTCACCCTGGTGGTGCATCGCCTTCATGCCACCAAGGCTGGTGCCGGCCAGGGTTGAGCCGTGGTAACCGTTCCAGCGCCCGATGATGACCTTCTTGTCCGGTTGGCCCATCTGGTCCCAGTAGTGGCGGACCATGCGAAACACGGTGTCGTTGGCCTCGGAACCGGACGAACAATAGAAAACCCGGTTCATATGCGGCGGTGCGAGTTCAGCCAGCTTCTGCGACAGGGCAATCGCAGGCGGATGCGTCGTCTTGAAGAAGGTGTTGTAGTAGCTGAGCTCGCTCATCTGCTTGTGAACGGCTTCGATGATTTCCTGCCGGCCATGGCCAACCTGCACGCACCATAGCCCGGCCATACCGTCGAGGATGCGATTGCCTTCCGAGTCCGTCAGCCATATGCCCTGCGCCCCGGTGATAATCCGAGTGCCTTCGGCGTTCAGGGCTTTCGTATCGGTGAACGGATGGATGTGATGGGCGGCATCGGTCGCCTGAAGGGCTGCAGTTGGGTAGACATTCGAAGCGGCCGGCATAAAGGTCCTCTCCTGGGTGGTAGAAGCAAGGTTCGATGGCAGATCAGACGTTCAGAAGCAGATATTCCCGCTCCCACGGACTGATGACCGACATGAAGGTTTCAAATTCTTCCTGCTTGATCGCGCGATAGGTCTCGACGAACTTTTCGCCGAAGATCTCACGGATTTCCGCACTGCTCTCGAAAAGGGCGACAGCTTCAGGCAGGCCACGGGGCAGGGCCTTTTGCAACTGGCTGCAATCCCCCGAACGTGGTTCGTCAGGCGTCAGGTTGTTGGTGATCCCGAGATAGCCGCAGGCAAGCGATGCTGCGATGGCCAGGTATGGATTGGCGTCCGAGCCCGGTACCCGGTTCTCAAGGCGGCGCGCCTGCGGCGGAGAGTAGGGTACACGAAGGCCGACCGTGCGATTGTCGTAACCCCAGTACACGTTCACCGGAGCGGTGGAGCTGCGCGAGAAGCGCCGGTAGGAGTTCACGAAGGGCGCCATTATGCAGGTGACGTAAGGCAGGTACTGCTGGTGTCCGGCGATGAACGACAGGAACGCAGGTGTTTCATTCCCGTCCGCATCCGAGAAGATGTTCTCGCCAGTAGTCGCGTCGATGACAGACTGATGAATATGCATGGCCGAGCCCGGCTGATTGGACATGGGCTTCGACATGAAGGTTGCATACATCTCGTGACGCAGCGCCGCCTCGCGAATTGTCCGCTTGAACAGGAAGACCTGGTCGGCGAGCTCAAGAGGGTCGCCGTGGCGCAGGTTGATCTCCATCTGCGCTGCGCCTTCCTCGTGGATCAGCGTGTCGATCTCCAGGCCCTGCTGTTCCGACAAGTCGTAGATGTCGTCGATCAGCTCGTCGAATTCATTGAGCGCGGAGATGGAGTAGGACTGACGGCCGACTTCCGGACGGCCGGAACGCCCCGTCGGCGGCTCCAGCGGATAGTCCGGATCGGTGTTCGGGCGGACCAGATAGAATTCGATCTCCGGCGCGACCATGGCCTGCCAGCCCTTGTCCTCGTAGAGCCTGATGACCCGCTTGAGGATGTTTCGGGGCGCCGTCTCGACCGGGTCACCCTCCCGGGTATAGGCGTCGTGGATCAGCTGCCCCGTCGGGTCCGCCTCCCAGGGAACAGACGTGAGTGTCCCGTAGTCTGGCCGGAAATAAAGGTCCCCATCGGTCGGGTTGTGCTGAAAGCGGTCGTCGTCCTCCGGATAGCTTCCAGAGATTGTCTGCGCAAAGATCGAAGCGGGCATGGTCATCACGGAACCGGAGAAAAATTTCTCGGTCGGCATCATCTTGCCGCGGGCGACGCCTGCCAGGTCCGGTACGATGCATTCGATGTCAGCAATATTCCGCTCCTGGAGCCAGGTGCGCGCACCCTCCAGGCCGTCGACCCCCCTCAGGCTGCCGTTAGGGGAAACTTGCTGGACGGTTTCGTCATTGCTCACGGTCTGCTCCGGGGTTGCAGCATCAGGTCGGTCCGATGTCAGGATCCGAGGGGATCGGATGAGGCGATCGATGCTTGTCTATTTTGTGATCACAAAACTGCTAAGTCAATGGCCTGAACTTATGTCCTGGCGCTTCGACATCCCGTTTCGTTGCGGTTCACCGCGAGTGAAAAGGTCAGGTCTGCGGCAGTTCGGTTCGGCCAAGAATACCCATACCATCTCGAATGTCGGCGGCAACCGCTGTCTTCAGGGCTTCGGCGTTTCCTTCCCGGATCGCGCGTATCGCTTCTTTGTGCCAGTCGATCAGGTTAGCCGTGCCCACGCGCCCGTAAACGGTGCGCATGAAAGGGGCGAACTGTAGCCACAGGCTTTCGACCAGGGGCAGCAGAATGCATGAAGACGAGGCCGCGTAAATTCGAAAATGGAAAAGGTGATTGAGCCGCATGTAGGCTTCTGCGTCGCCCGTGCCGATGCAGGCATCAATCTCCAGATCGATGCCCTCCAGTGCCCTGGCATCAACTTCGCCGACATGACCGATCGCCATCTCCGCGAGTTGAGGTTCCAGCAAGAGCCTTGCTTTCAGAAGCTCATCGAACCTTGTTGGTGTCATTTCAGGAACCTGAACGCGGCCGTTCGGCTGGATATCGAGAGCGCGTTCGGCAGCCAGTCGCTGAATTACCTCGCGCACCGGCATTGGGCTCACGCCAAGTTCCTGGGCAAGTCCGCGCAGCGTCACCGCCTTGCCGGGTATGAAGCGTCCGGTGATCAGGGCAGAACGGATGGCCTCGTCGACCTGCGCGCGCGCGGCTCCACGACGTGGTCCTTTTGAGGCGGAAGCGGCCTCTGGACCTGCGTTCGCAGGCACGCTGGATTTTGAGCGGCTGTCGACTGACCTCGTCACGCGTTGCGACCTCAAACGGTTGGTGCTCTGCCGGCAAAGCGGGCAATGAGTGCCTCGATGTCCGCCTTGACACTCCAAATTGAACGTGATCACATTTTCACAATTGGCGCAACTAAAGCGCTGGCTGGGGCAGATGGCTTCCGTCAGTGAAAACAAGAAAGCACTCGGATCCAAATGGTGGACCTGCCACATCAGACCCTCGAACATCCGGCCGAACCGGGTTGGAAGAAGCATGTCGATGCCTTCATCGCCGAACACCCGGACCTGGACACGGTGGAAGTCGTGCTTCCCGATACCAACGGTGTTCTGCGTGGCAAGTGGCTGCCGGGTGGTGCGGTCAGCAAGGTGTTCGAGGGCGGGGTCGCGTTTCCCTTCTCGCTCTTTGGACTTGATGTCTGGGGCCGGGAAGTCGAGAGCACCGGAATGCATATCGAGACCGGCGACAAGGACGGGGTCTGCTGGCCGATACCGGAGACGCTGAAACTTGTTCCGTGGACAGAGCGGAAGACTGCTCAGGTGCTGTTGTCCATGTATGACCGCGACGGCGTTCCGTTCCTGTCCGATCCGCGTCACGTGTTGAAGAGAATGGTCGACAAGCTGGCCGACTATGGTCTGTCAGCTACCTGTGCTTTCGAGCTTGAGTTCTATCTCCTGGAAGAAAGCGACGGCGACTGGAGCGAGCAGCCCAAGCCTCTTTTCTCGACCCATCTCGGTCCGGCGCGCCAGAACATGTATGCGCTGTCCGATCTGGAAGCGTTGCTTCCGGTCGTCGACGATTTGCGCCGCGCCGCCGACATGCAAGGCATTCCGGCGGATGCAGCTGTCTCCGAAGCAGCGCCCGGACAGTTTGAACTCAATCTTCATCATCGCAAGGATCCGCTTCTGGCGGCCGACGATGCGGTGCTGCTGCGGCGCTTGGTGCAAGGGGTCGCGCGCAAGCACAATCTGAAGGCGTCCTTCATGGCCAAGCCGTTCGTTGAATGGCCGGGCAACGGCATGCATGTTCATGTTTCGATGGAAGACAAGAACGGGAATATCTTTGCGGACCCCGACCAGGGATCCGAGCGCCTGGGTCATGCGATTCAGGGGTTGTTGGACACGATGCCAGAGGCGTTGCTCCTCTTTACCTCAACTTTCAACGGCTTCCGCCGCATGCAGCCTGGATCCTACGCGCCAACCTCCATCTGCTGGGGCTTCGACAACCGATCGGTTGCCCTGCGGGTCCCGGCCAGCTCGCCTGAAGCGGCTCGTATCGAGCACAGGATCGCAGGCGCTGACGCCAATCCCTATTTCGTTCTCGTTGGTGTCCTTGCAGGGATGCTTGAAGGGCTGGAGAAAAAGAAGGCGCCACCACCACCGGTCGTCGGCAACGCCTACGAGAAAAAGCACAAGCGCCTGACACCCTGGATGGACGAGGCCATTGATGCCTTCGAGGCGTCTGAAAGGATGAAGGAGGCCGTCGGACCGGAAATGCATAAGGTGTTGACGGAAATCAAGAAAGAAGAGCTGAATGAATTCGGCCGTGAAATATCGAGTTTGGAACGCCAGACTTACCTCTAGCGTTGTCGATTGAAATGCCTTTGAACCTGGAACAGGTTGCAGATTGTCTTCGCATTTGTTGCAATGGTTCAAAACCCGATAGACGGCATTGGAGCCGTCATGGGAACAAGATAAAAAGCCTATGGAGCGGCGCAGCTGTTCTACCTTCTGGAGTGGAGTTAAACATTATGATCAAGGGTATCCTGACTGGGGTTGCCGCGCTCGGCCTGATGGCCGGCTCCGCGCTGGCCCAGGAGCGCGTAGTCAACGTCTACAACTGGTCCGATTATATCGATGAGTCGATCCTTGAAGATTTCACCAAGGAAACCGGCATCAAGGTTGTCTACGACGTCTTCGACAGCAACGAGATCCTCGAAACGAAACTGCTCGCAGGCGGTACCGGCTACGATGTCGTTGTCCCGACCGGCACGTTTCTCGGTCGCCAGATCCAGGCCGGCGTTTTCCAGAAGCTGGACAAGTCAAAGCTGCCGAACCTGAAGCACATGTGGAAGGATATCGAGGATCGTCTTCTGAAGTATGATCCGGGCAACGAGCACGCAATCAACTACATGTGGGGCACGACCGGGATCGGCTACAGCGTCGAGAAGATCAAGGAAATCATGCCGGATGCTCCCATTGGCAGCTGGGACATGATCTTCAAGCAGGACGTTGTCTCGAAGTTTGCAGATTGCGGTATCTTCGTTCTCGACACGCCCGAGGAAATGGTGCCCGCAGCACTCAACTACCTGGGCCTCGACCCCGATTCCAATGAACCGGCCGACATCGAAAAGGCCGGCGAACTGCTGCTTTCGGTTCGTCCCTATATCCGCAAGTTCCACTCGTCCGAGTACATCAATGCGCTGGCGAACGGCGACATCTGTCTGGCGGTGGGCTGGTCCGGCGACATTCTTCAGGCACGTGACCGCGCAGCTGAAGCCGGGAACGGCGTGAGGGTTGAATACGTCATTCCAAAGGAAGGCGCCCTGATGTGGTTCGACAACATGGCGATCCCGGCGGACGCGCCGCATGTCGAAGAGGCACACGAGTTCCTGAACTTCATCATGCGTCCGGAAGTGGCTGCGAAAGCGTCGAACTACATCTTCTACGCCAACGGCAACAAGGACAGCCAGGAGCTGATCGACGAGGAAGTCCTCAAGGATCCGGCGATCTACCCGGATGAAGCCACCGTCCAGAAGCTCTACACGACCACGACCAAGCCCGCGAAGGTTTCTCGCGTTCAGAACCGGGTATGGACCAAGGTCAAGAGCGGCCAGTAATACGCTCTCTGGAGTGCTCCAATATTGTCCGGGCCCGCTGTGGGGGGGCCCGGATCTCCTCGGTGCTTTTGGGTGGGGTGTAGGATTTGGTCAAGAAACCAGTTGGACCGGTGCGGCGTTCATTTGCGCCCTGGGATGATCCGGCAGCCAAGCCATTCATTGAGTTTCGCAACGTCACGAAGCGCTTTGGCGACTTCACGGCTGTCGACAACCTCAGCCTGAAGATTTACGAGCGCGAGTTCTTTGCCCTGTTGGGCGGGTCCGGCTGCGGCAAGACCACGATGATGCGGATGCTGGCAGGCTTCGAGAACCCGACGGAAGGCCAGATCTTCCTGGATGGGCAGGACCTTGCCGGTGTGCCGCCCTATCGGCGGCCGGCGAACATGATGTTCCAGTCATATGCTCTGTTCCCGCACATGAGCGTCGAGGCGAACATCGCCTTCGGCCTTAAGCAGGACAAGATGCCCAAGGCGGAGATAGAGGCGCGTGTGGCGGAAATGCTGCGCTTGACCAAGCTTGAAAAATTCGCCAAGCGCAAACCGCACCAACTGTCTGGAGGTCAGCGCCAGCGTGTTGCGCTTGCGCGGTCGCTGGCAAAGAAGCCCAAGGTTCTGCTGCTTGACGAGCCGCTTGGAGCGCTCGACCGAAAGCTGCGCGAGGAAACACAGTTCGAGCTGATGAATATTCAGGAAGAGCTGAAAACAACCTTCCTGATCGTAACTCATGACCAGGAAGAGGCAATGACAGTTGCCGATCGCATCGCGGTCATGGATGCAGGCAAGATCGTCCAGGTGGCGACGCCTGCTGAAATCTACGAGATGCCGAACTCGAAGTTCGTCGCGGACTTCATCGGCGATGTGAACATGATCGAGGGCAAGGTGCTCGAGACGTCGGAGGCAGGAACACGCCTGCAGGCGACGGGGCAGGAGTTCGTCATCGACACCGTTCAGACCACCACCGCAAATGTTGGCGACACCGTTTGGTATGCAGTCCGGCCGGAAAAGATCCGCATCGCTCACGGGTCGGACGAGGTGGCGGGGGTGAACCGCGTCGGCGCGGAAGTCTGGGACATCGCCTATCTTGGCGACGTTTCGATTTTCCATTCCCGCGTCAACGAGGGCATGACCCTGCGGTCGACCGTGGCCAATGTCACGAGACTGGTCGAGCGCCCAATCTCCTGGGACGACAAGGTCGTCCTGACCTGGGAACGCGACGCCGGCGTAATCCTGACAGGCTGAGGTGGACACCATCATGAGCGAAGCTGCGAGTGAAGTGATCGAAAACGACAGGCCGCGACGCACGGTCGGCGGATGGTTTCTGATCGCGTTGCCTTATGCCTGGTTGTTCCTGTTCTTTCTGGCGCCGTTCCTGATCGTCTTCAAGATTTCGCTTTCGGAAGTTGCCGTCGCAATCCCTCCCTATCTGCCGACCTTCGATCTGGCGGACGGATGGGCGGGCATAAAGGATAACCTGGCGACCTTTTCCTTCGACAATTACGTCTGGCTGACGGAGGATGACCTCTACTGGAAATCGTATCTGTCCAGCGTCAGCATCGCGGCCGTATCCACACTGATTACCCTGCTCGTCGGCTATCCGGTCGCCTACGGAATGGCTCGCAGCCCGAAAGAGTGGCGGCCAACGCTGCTCATGCTTGTTATCCTGCCGTTCTGGACGAGTTTCCTGATCCGAGTATACGCCTGGATCGGGATCCTGAAGAACGAAGGGCTGCTGAACCAGCTGCTGCTTGCGCTGGGCATTATCGATGAGCCTCTGATCATCATGAACACGACGATCGCGGTCTATATCGGCATTGTCTATTCCTACCTGCCGTTCCTGGTTCTGCCGCTTTACGCAAGCCTGGAGAAACTGGACATCAGCTTGCTGGAGGCGGCAGAAGATCTGGGTTGCCCGCCGTGGAAGGCATTCTGGAAAATCACCCTGCCGTTGTCGCTGCCCGGCGTCGTGGCCGGCTGCTTCCTTGTCTTCATTCCCGCCGTCGGTGAATTCGTTATTCCGGATCTGCTCGGTGGGTCCAACACCCTGATGATCGGCAAGACGCTCTGGGTCGAGTTCTTCGCCAACCGGGACTGGCCGGTGTCGTCGGCGGTTGCCGTAATCCTGCTCCTGATCCTCGTGGTGCCGATCGTACTGTTCCAGAACCATCAGCAGAAATTGGCGGAGAGGCAGTCATGAGACACGGTCCAAGCTGGTTCAACGTCACGTCTTTGGTGCTCGGTTTCTCGTTTCTGTATCTGCCGATCGTGCTGCTGGTGATCTTTTCGTTCAACGAGTCCCGGCTGGTGACTGTCTGGGGTGGTTTCTCGACCAAATGGTACGTGGAGCTTTTGAAAAATGACCAACTGCTCGATGCGGCGTGGGTGACGCTGAAGGTTGCCTTCATCTCTGCCAGTCTCGCGACAGTTCTTGGAACGTTGGCAGCTTTGGTGCTCGTGCGGTCGGGGCGATTTGCCGGGCGTTCGCTATTCTCGGGGATGATCTTTGCCCCCCTCGTCATGCCTGAAGTGATCCTCGGCCTGTCGTTGCTTCTGCTTTTCGTTGCCGTCGACCAGGCCCGCGGTTTCTGGACCGTCATGCTGGCCCATACGACCTTTGCCATGTGCTACGTCGCGGTGGTCGTGCAATCCCGGCTGGTCGGCTTCGACAAAAGCATAGAGGAAGCGGCGGAGGATCTCGGTTGTCCGCCTGTGAAGACCTTCTTCCTCATCACATTGCCGATCATTCTACCCGGTGTCATTGCGGGCTGGATGCTCGCCTTCACGCTGTCGCTGGACGACTTGGTGATTGCCAGCTTTACGACCGGTCCGGGTGCGACCACCTTGCCCATGAAGATCTACTCGCAGGTTCGACTGGGTGTGACGCCGGAAATCAACGCGGTCTGCACCATCCTTGTGACTTTGGTGACGATCGGCGTCATTGCGGCATCAATCGCCACAAAACGACAGCAGGTCGCCCGTGCCAACGATGAGCGTGCCGCTTTCGGGGCTGGTGACTGACCGGCGTATCTTAAGCCCGTGGCGGTTTGAACAGGTAGATCACAAGCCAGACGGGCACGACGATAAAGGCGCCGAGGATCATGTTGGGCATGGCCCAGTCGATGGCAAGATTGACGTAGACCCAAAGGTCCATCGGTGTGAGATTGACCAGGCCAAGGATATCCGCCGCATCCACGTCGATGAACGAGAGGCCTGCGCCGACGATCAGGGATATCATCGCAATCTTGAAAATGGTCGCCAGGAACTGATACACGCGCCCGCCCAATCGCCTTGTCGGTTTTCCATCCATATGCGCGGGGGCAATCGGAATTGCCTGCGTCCGCAATCTTCCTGTCCCGCCTGATACAGGACAGGTTCGCACCGCGATCCAGGACCTCCAGATGTCGGCGCGAGATCAGGTTAATACTCTAGATACCATATTGATATCGCGGAAGAAGGCTCCCCTGGCTGTTTGTTGGGTCCGGCGAGCGGATTTGCCAAAGAAGGTAAATCGATTCAATTCGCGGTCGCCTGTCAGAAGCTTATTGTGCAGTGCAATTGTCCCTTGACGGATGCGCTGCGCTGCGGTCAAGTGGCTGCCATCCGGCAGGAAAAATCTTCTGGGAGAGTAGAATGAACAAGATATATCCGGACGCAGCTGCTGCGCTGGACGGGCTGGCCTTTGATGGAATGACCATCATGGCGGGGGGATTTGGCCTGTGCGGCATTCCGGAAAACCTGATCACCGCCTTGCGCGATACAGGTACGAAAGACATCACGGCGATCTCCAACAACGCAGGCGTTGATGATTTCGGTCTCGGCCTGCTGCTGCAGACGCGCCAGATCAAGAAGATGATTTCCTCATATGTCGGTGAGAATGCCACCTTTGAAAAGCAGTACCTGAACGGTGAACTCGAGCTGGAGTTCAACCCGCAGGGCACACTTGCCGAGCGCATTCGCGCTGGCGGGGCCGGCATTCCGGGCTTCTACACCAAGACCGGCGTCGGCACGCTGATCGCGGAAGGCAAGGAACACAAGGATTTCAACGGCGAGACCTATATCCTTGAGACCGGTCTGATCGCTGATGTTGCTCTTGTGAAAGCCTGGAAGGCCGACAAGGAAGGCAACCTGATCTACCGGAAGACGGCTCGTAACTTCAACCCGATGATGGCGACCGCAGGCAAGACAACTGTCGTGGAAGTCGAGGAGATCGTTGAAACCGGTTCCTTCGACCCGGATCATATCCACACGCCGGGCATTTTCGTCGACCGGATCATTTCCGGCACGTTCGAAAAGCGCATCGAAAAGCGCACCACGCGCGACGCTTGAGGGACGGAGGAGAATAAAGATGCCCTGGACACGCGATGAAATGGCGAAGCGCGCCGCGCAGGAACTGCAGGACGGCTTCTACGTCAACCTCGGGATTGGTATCCCCACGCTCGTCTCCAACTACATTCCGGAAGGGATCCATGTTGCCCTGCAGTCGGAAAACGGCATGCTCGGCATGGGCCCGTTCCCGACCGAAGACGAAGTCGACGCTGATCTGATCAACGCCGGCAAGCAGACGATCACCGAGCTGCCCCAGACGAGCTACTTCTCGTCTGCAGACAGCTTCGGGATGGTTCGCGGAGGTCATATCGACCTGTCGATTCTCGGTGCGATGGAGGTCTCCGAAAAAGGCGATCTCGCCAACTGGATGATCCCCGGCAAGATGGTCAAGGGAATGGGCGGCGCAATGGACCTGGTCGCCGGTGTCAAGCGCGTCGTCGTCCTCATGGACCACACGTCGAAGGCAGGCGATCCGAAGCTCCTGAAGGAATGTTCCCTGCCGCTGACGGGTGTACGTTGCGTTGATCGGATCATTTCCAATCTTGGCGTGTTTGACGTGACCGTTCATGGTCTGACCGTCGTCGAGCTCGCACCTGACGTGACCCTTGAAGAGGTCAAGGCAAAGACCCAGGCGACGATCATCTAATTGATTGATCAAGCTTCTTGAGAATGAAAGGCCCGCCCATGGCGGGCTTTTTTTGTTGGTGCATCCGTATCATTGCGGGACAGATACCGTCCAAAACATGTGCGCGGTGGGTCCAACGGTTAACAGCCACAGGAAGGACGGAAGCACTAAAACGACGATGTTTCAGGGGCCAGACACCGGAAATCTGCCGGAAGTAATTAGCCGTGCAATCCGCCGAACTTGCTTTACGACCCATCCGTATTTTTTACTAGGATGTCAATCAGGGTTCAATAAAATGTGCTGATAATACAGTCACTTGGTTCCTGGGGGACAGACTGTGCAAGGGTCGATATATCAGAGAAGTATCGCCGTCATGCGCATGATGCGCGATTGGGTTCCGGGATTGCGGACCAGGTTCGTGCTTCTGATCGCCGGCCTGTTTCTGGCACTCGCCATGGTGATGATCATCGTCGCAAGCTACCTCGACCTTCAGGACGAGGAGAACCGCATCATCGAACACGCGAGATCCGTCGGCGCAACCGTCAGCCGTCTGGCGGTGCCACACCTCGTCAACCATCACTATCTGATCCTTGAACAGGAACTCGAAAGCATAGCTGGCAGCGGCATCGTAAGTTCCGTTCAAGTCTACGATCCCGGCCGGGCGATCACCGTGGATTCCAACCCTCAAACCACATACTTCGACGACATTCCGGTAGATGAGCTTCTGATCAGGGCGCTTGAGACAGGAACCGAAGTCAGCCGCGATGGTGAGCTTGCTGTCACGATGGCATTTCCCGTGCGCAGCGCTGACGGGGAGACAATTCTCGGGGCAGCGTTTGTGTCTGCCCCGCGCCCGGAGGCAGCCGGTGTGATCTGGGCAATCTGGCGCCGGAACACGACAATTGCCGTCGTTCTACTCGGGTTTTGCATACCCGTCGCCTTTCATTTCGGCAGTGGTTTTCTTCGCCCAATCAAGACGTTGACGCAGACGGCGCATTCGGTCAGCGCCGGAAACTTCGACGCACCTTTTCCGGTGGAACGGCGCGACGAGATTGGTGTCCTGGCGCGGGCCTATCGCGACATGGTCAGACGGATCCGGGACAATCTCGAAGAAATTCATCGTCTGGCCTATGTCGACAGTGTCACCCGGCTTCCGAACCGGGAGTTCTTCCGCCAGTACTGTCTCGCCCTAATGGCTGATAGCGATGTCACGCGCCAGAAAATGGCAGTGCTCTTTGTTGATCTCGACCGGTTCAAGCGGATCAACGATAGCTACGGCCACGACTGTGGCGATCGGCTCTTAAGGGAAATCGGAGAGCGCTTCGAACAGGCGGTGGGCGTCGGCCTTGCGAACCGGTCCAGGGCTCCCGCAACTGCGGCCGCTGATCAGGGTGATGGGCCGCTGGAACGGAATGCCAAGGTTGCGCGCCTTGGAGGTGACGAGTTTGCGGTTCTTGCTCCGGTAACGGACACGGGCGACGACATAAGGACGATCGCCAACAACTTGCTGCGCGCAGTTGAGAGGCCTTGCGAGGTCAATGGTCTGGCGTTGACTGTCGGGGCCAGCATCGGCGTGTCTGTCTATCCGGACGACGGAACGGACTTCACGGAAATCCTCAAGAATGCCGATATCGCCATGTATGCTGCGAAACGCGGAGGCGGCAATGGCCATCGCCTGTATTCCGAGATTGACAGCAACCATCATACGCACGAACGGCTCGTTCTGGAGGCAGAGCTGCGCACGGCGCTCCAGAATGGCGAAATCCGCGTTTTTTACCAGCCGAAGGTGAACTGCAAGACAGGGCAGCTCGTCGGTGCGGAAGCCCTGGCACGGTGGGAACACCCGTCACGTGGCCTTCTTGGACCGGGAGCATTTATAGATGTTGCTGAAGAAACGAGTCTGATCGTGCCGCTTGGCGAGGAAGTGCTGCGCATCGCGTGCCGTCAGGGACGCAGATGGCTTGACGAGGGCCTGGGGATCCCGCTTGCGGTGAATGTTTCAGTCCGCCAGTTCGAGCAGCCGGATTTCACCACTCGGGTTTTGGATGTCTTGTCAGAAACCGGGTTTCCTGCCGACATGCTCGAGCTGGAAGTGACCGAAAGCGTGGCAATGGCCAATCCGGACGGTCTGCATGAAACCATCAAGCCCTTGCGTGACACAGGCATCCGTTTTGCAATCGACGATTTCGGCACCGGCTATTCCAGTCTGGCCTACCTGCAGCAGCTGCCGTTTGACACCTTCAAGATTGACCGGAGCTTCATTGCCGGCCTCTGCGAAGAGGAAAGCAAGAGGGTGATTATTCAGACAATTCTGGCGATGGCCAGGAACCTTCAATTTGATGTCGTTGCAGAAGGGGTCGAAACCGAGGAGCAACAGAAGTTTCTCGGCGAAAATGGCTGTGCGACCGCGCAAGGGTTCCTTTTCGGCAGGCCGATGCCGGCGCGTACATTCGCTGCATGGCGTGATGTCTCCACCAAGGTCGGCCCTCAGCCCACCGGGAATGGTGCCGACTTGGTGGAACTCGGCCCTGAGCGGGTCGTTGCCTGAGCACTAGCAAGTCGCCTCAGCCGACACGCGTTCCGTCGCCGGTCGAATGGCAGGAAAATCAGCCTCAGTCAGGGTCTCGTGCTTGAGGAGGATGTCGACACCGGCATCAAGGTCCTGCTTGCGGGCAGTCAGGATCGTCTTTGCCTTGGTGAAGGCCGCCTCGACACGTGCCCGCACGGCAAGGTCGATTTCGCGAGCGGTTTCTTCCGACACTGCGTTCTCGTCGCCGAGAGGTTGTCCAAGGAAACTCTGACGCGGACCGGAGTAGACGCGGTTTCCAAGATCCGGGTCCATGCCGTAGCGAGCCACCATTTCGCGCGCGATTTCTGTCGCGCGCTGAAGGTCGTCCGATGCCCCCGTCGAAATCTCGCCAAAGACGACCTCCTCTGCAGCCCGTCCACCCATCAAAACCGCCATCCGATTGTCGAGATCACGCGTGGACAGCAGGAAACGGTCGTCGGTGGGACGCTGCATCGTATAGCCCAGTGCGCCGATGCCACGGGGAATGATGGACACCTTGTGCACCGGGTCGACGCCTTCAAGGTTTGCGGCGACGAGGGCATGTCCCATCTCATGATAGGCTACGGTGCGGCGCTCCTTGTCGGACAGGACGCGGCTTCGTTTCTCAAGGCCGGCAACGACCCGCTCGATGGCTTCTGTGAAATGGCCAAGATCCACTGATGACGCGTTTTTGCGCGTGGCCAGAAGCGCAGCTTCGTTCACCAGGGTCGCAAGGTCCGCTCCGGAGAAGCCGGCGGTCATTTGCGCAACCTGGTCGAGGTCTGTTCCGGGAGTGAGCAAGATCTTCTTCACATGAACGTTCAAGATGGCTCGGCGGCCGATCTTGTCGGGACGATCTACAAGAACCTGCCTGTCGAAACGCCCGGCGCGCAAGAGGGCAGGGTCCAGGATTTCCGGCCGGTTGGTTGCCGCCAGGAGAATGGTGCCGGTCGATGTGTCGAACCCGTCCAACTCGGTCAGCAGCTGGTTGAGCGTCTGTTCTTTCTCGTCGTTGGTCTGGATGGGATTGGCCCCACGAGCGCGGCCAAGGGCGTCCAGCTCGTCGATGAAAATGATTGCCGGAGCAGCTTTCCGGGCCTGTTCGAAAAGGTCCCGGACCCGGGCGGCGCCGACACCGACGAACATCTCGACGAATTCAGAGCCGGAGATCGAGAAGAAGGTCACGTTCGCCTCGCCGGCAACAGCACGGGCCAGCAGGGTCTTGCCGGTACCTGGAGGGCCGACCAGCAATATTCCTTTCGGGATTCTCGCGCCCAGCCGGCCGTAGCTCTGCGGATCCCGCAGGAAATCGACAACTTCCTGGAGTTCGCGCTTGGCTTCATCGACACCGGCAACATCATCGAAAGTCGTCTGGATGCCGGTTTCGACATAAACCTTCGCCTTAGACTTGCCGACGGTCATCATGCCGCCAAGGCCCTGCTTTTCCGCTATTCGGCGGATGAAGAACATCCAGAGCCCGAAGAGCAGGAGCATGGGGACGATCCAGGACAGGAGATCGCGCAGGAAGGTTGACTGGATGACGCCTGTGAACTTCACGTCATATTGCTGGAGCTGCTCCGCAAGGGGCATGTCGACGCGCGTCGTCACGAAGTACTGCTTGCCGCCTTCAAGGGGCTGGCGAAACTTCCCCTCGATCGTATTCTCCTTGACCGCGATCTCTTCGATCTTGCGTTCTTGAAGAAAGCGCTCGAATTCGCTGTAAGGGATCGTCTCGATGGTTTTGTAGCTGACCCACCAGCTTTGAAACAGCAGCAGGAGGAAAAAAGCGCCGGCGGCGTACCAGATGTTGATTTGCTGTTTCTTGTCCATCGAACCCAAGCTTCCAATAAAAATAAGCTTGGCGATTTGATCGTTTCCCTCCACCGGCTGTCAATGCGCGAAGGCCTTGGAAGAATACCTATGTCGCTGCGGCAGATTTGCGGCGGGTGCGCTTGGTCCGTTTGTTCCGGAAGGATGAGGCGCTTGTCCGGGCCAGATAGATAACAGGCAGAAGACCGACAATGACGATCGCGAGTGAGGGCAGGGCAGCCTCCTCGAATGCCTCACGCGAGGCAGCTTCGAAAACAGTCGTGGCAAGGGTTTCGAAGTTGAATGGGCGCAGCAGGATTGTTGCCGGCAGTTCCTTCATGCAATCGACAAAGGTAAGAAGCAGCGCCGACAGAAGAACCGGCCGCAGCAGCGGCAAGTGGATCTGTCCGAGTGTGGTCGTCGCGTTTCGCCCGAGCGTCCTCGCAGCCATGTCGAGATGAGGGGAAATCTTGCCGAAACCTCCCTCCACTTGGCCATAGGATACGGCAAGGAACCGGACCATATAGGCATAGACGAGACCCGCTCCGCTCCCAAGCAGCAGAAGCCCGGTTCCAAATCCGAAGGCGGATTTCATCTGCGCGTCGATAAAGTTGTCGAGCGCAGCCATAGGAATAAGGATCCCGACGGCGAGGACCGTTCCTGGGATGGCGTAGCCGACGGCGGCAAACCTGACGCCGAGCTTGAGCGCCGGGCTCGGCTTCAGGCGTAGCGCATAGGCCAGCGCGAGACTGACCGCCACGGTCAACAGGCCAGCAACTGCCGCAAGGCTGAGGCTGTTCCAGATCGCGATCAGGAAGCGTTCCTGGAACACGCTGTCGAGGCGCCGGCTTGCCAGGTCTGCGAGTAAGGTTGCCGGAATGACGAAGCCGAGAAGTATTGGCACCGCGCAAAGAGCGATTGCCGCGCCAGCCTTCCAGCCACGAAGCTGGAACCGGGCGGGTTGGCGATGCTTGCTGTGGCCGCTGTGGAAGCGCTGCTTGCGACGGCCGAAGCGTTCAATCCACAAAAGCGCAAATACCATCGCCAGCATGGCAAGGGCGAGTTGTGCCGCGCCTTCCAGGTTCGAGCGGTTCAGCCAGGTGTCATAGACTGAGAAGGTCAGGGTCTTCACGCCGAAGAAAGTGACGGCACCGATGTCGTTGAGACATTCCATGAGGGCGAGTGACACGCCAACGGCCGCGGCGGGGCGGGCCAGGGGTAGGGCAATCGTGAAGAACAGGCGCCAGGGCGTTGCTCCAAGCGTCCGGGAAACATCGAGCGTTGCTGCTGACTGGATGAGGAAGCTCGCCCGGGTCGTCAGGTAGACGTAAGGGTAGAGCACAACGCTCATGACGAAGATTGCGCCGCCAAGAGAGCGGATCTCTGGGAACCAGTAGTCGCGTGATGTCTTGAAGCCGAAGAGCGACCGGATGGTTGTCTGGACGGGGCCGGTATAGTCGAGGACCTCGACATATGAAAAGGCGATGATGTAGGTCGGCACTGCCAGCGGCACCAGAAGCGCCCAGTCGAAGAACCGCTGCCCGGGAAAGCGGCACATCGTCGTCAGCCAAGCAGTTCCGATCCCGGCAACGGTCGTGGCCAATCCCACGCCTGCCATCAGGATCAGCGTTGTCACCAGCGAGCGTGGCAGCACAGTGCTTAAGAGGTGTCCCCATATGTCTCCGGACGGGCGCAGCGAAATCCAGAGGATCGCCGCAAGCGGGAGGAGAACGAGGACGGCGACAGCCAGCGAGCCGACTTGCCAGAGGCGCTCGGCCGAGGTCATGTGGGGCTTTCGCTGCACCTGGTTTGTCTCTCCTGCAACGCGACGCGGATTTTGCCCTTGTTAGCTCTACTGCGCCGGAAATGCAAAAGGCGCCGCAAGCTTGCGGCGCCTTGATCATGATGAACTATTGATGCGTTACGAAGCAGGGCCTTCGTCGAAACCAACGCGGTCAACCATTTCGCTCGCGGCCTTGCGGTAATTGGCCACATCGGCCAGCGGCAGCGTGTCCGGCTTGAGCGTGCCCCAGGAGGCAACGCGTTCGGAGACAGTCACACCCGGAGTGACCGGATACTCGAAATTGGTTTCGGCATAGATCGCCTGTGCATCGTGAGACGTCAGGAATTCGATCAGCTTCACAGCGTTATCGCGGTTCGGCGCATTCTTGGCCATGACAACACCGGACAGGTTCACGTGGCTGCCGCGGTCATCGCTGTTCGGGAACAGGATCTTCACGGAAGCCGCCCAGTCCTTCTGCTCAGGCTCTTTCTCGTTCGTCTCCATCGCACCCATGTAGTAGGTGTTGCCGATGGAAATGTCGCACTCGCCGGCAAAGATCGACTTGACCTGCGCACGGTCGTTGCCGGTCGGCTTGCGGGCGAGGTTGTCGCGAACGGCGGCCAGCCACTCTTCGGCTTTTTCTTCGCCGTGATGAGCGATCATCGAGGCGATCAGGCCGAGCGTATAGTCGTGCTGGCCCGAGCGGGTGCAGATGCGGCCACGCCATTTCGGATCGGCGAGTTCCTCATAGGTGATGGTGTCCTGTTCGACACGTTCCTTCGAGGCGTAAATGATACGTGCGCGGCTGGTCAGACCAATCCAGTTGCCTTCCGGATCGCGGAACTCGGCCGGGATGTTGGCGGAGACAACGTCGGATGAAATCGGCGCGGTGATCCCGAGCTGCTTCGCACCGTCAAGGCGACCGATGTCGACCGTGAGCATGACGTCTGCAGGAGAGTTCTCACCCTCAGCTGCAATGCGCTCGCCAAGACCCTTGTCCGAGAAGACCACGTTGGTCTTGATGCCGGTTTCCTTGGTGAAAGCGTCGAGTAGTGGCTGGATAAGGAACGGTTGGCGGTAAGAGTAGATGTTGACTTCGCCGTCGGCGAGGGCAGGCGTGCCAGCAGCGACGCCGGAGGCAAGAAGAGCCAGACCCGCAACAGCGCGAGTGTAATGTTTCATCGTTCATACTCCCGTTTTTCGGACCCGTTCGATCCGTCATTGGCTTTTATCGAGTGCGCGGAATATGATTGGGCGTCGATAACAAGTCAATGAATTCAATAGTTTAGAATTATTCAAAGAAGTTGACTGTAAAACTCCGAAATTGTGCGAAAAAGTTTAGTGAAAACAGCAACTTTTACAGATTCCAGAACCATCACTCATCAACCCGGAAAACGCGCCGGTCACGCAATGTTCACAAGAACGTTATCGCATGCGCGTGATTGTCCCGTGGCGATACGCGGGGTGAACCATGTCGTCTCGAATGAGGCCCTCAGGCCGGATTATTCCGCGAGCACTCTTTGTGAGGGGAAGCGAATTTCAACGAGCGTGCCCTGGTCAGGCGTGGAGTCGATATGGAAGCCCGCGCGATTTGCCTCGACCAAGGCCTTGGTCAGCGGCAGGCCAAGGCCGGTACCACCGCCATGTCGTGCGGTATGGACCTGACGGAAGGGTTCCAGGGCAGCAGCCAGATCCTTGGCGCTCATGCCTGTGCCCGTGTCGCGAACGCGAAGCACCACTTCCCCGCTATCCTCGAGCGACGACGACACGATCACCTGTCCGCCCGACTTGTTGAACTTGATGGCGTTGGACAACAGGTTCAGGACGATCTGGCGAAGCGAGCGCTGATCGGCGACGACGCTCGGAACAGAATCCGGCAAGCTGGCGCGGATGATGACGCGTTCACGGTTCGCCTGCGGTTGCATCAGCGCGACGCATTCATTGATGACGTCATTGGCCGATACTGCCGAGAAGCGGAGATCCATCTTTCCGGCTTCGATCTTCGACAGGTCGAGAAGGTCGTTGATGAGGCTCATGATGTGCGAGCCGGACGTGCGAATGTCTCGCAGGTATTCCTTGTACCGCTCATTGCCGATCGCACCGAAACGTTCTTCCATCATGACTTCGGAGAAGCCGATGATCGCGTTGAGCGGCGTGCGGATCTCGTGGCTGATCTTGGCCAGGAAGTCGGACTTCTGTGAACTGGCGTTTTCTGCCTGGCGCTTGGCCTGGGTCAATTCTTCTTCGGCGGTCTTCCACTGGGTGATGTCACGCAGCACCGCGCAGAATTTTGCGTCGTCGCTCGGTGACGAAACCCGGCCGATGGTCATGAACAGCGGAATCAGCCCACCCGAGGCAACGCGGCCGAGAACTTCGCGGCCGTCATTCAGGATGCTTGCGACGCCGTTGCGCGAAAGGCCGTCGAGGTAGTCCGCTGCCGCCCGGTGGCTCTCAGGGGCGAGGAAATCCGTCAGCGGGGCACCTTCCATGTCAGACCGGCTGGCCCCGAACAGGGCTTCGGCGGATCGGTTGACCTTGGTGATGGAACCGTGGCGATCGAGGACGAGTACGCCATCTGTGGCCGTCTCGAGAATGGTATCGAGTTCCGCGATCCGGTCTTCGGCCTGCTTCAGCGCGTCGGACTTGGGTGCTTCAAATTCGGCGACGGTTTTCGCTGCATCCTTTCGGGGTGCGGCAGGAGTGCGTTCGGTGAAGGAAATCATAAGGCCGCGGCCGCCGTTCCATGGCACCGAATGCATGCGCGCATCCACACAGCGGACACCGCCACCGGCGACACGCACCTTGAGTGTATCGTCGACGGTCCCTTCCATGCCATCGGCATCTGGAAGCGGTTCGTCTTCTTCTTCAACGAAGACCGCTTCGAGGCCGCCTGCCTCTGCAAGTGCCTTCAGCGAACCGTAGCCGAGAAGATCGAGCAGTGTGTCGTTTGCATAGAGAACGTCGCGGTCATGTGCGATGGCAATGCCGATCGGCAGGCGATCCAGGAGACCCGGGTCGATCGGGCCGGCTTCGGGCAAGGGATCGACTTTTTCCAGTTCCCGGTTCAGTTCCTCATCGAGGTCGCCATCATCCATGTCGCCTTCGAGGCGTGCACCAAGCGCCTCGGCAATCTTTCGGAAAGCGGCTTTTTCCGGCTTCGACAGCCGCGAGGTGTCGACCGGAACCAGATGCGGTTTGCGGTTGATTGAAACGACCTTGCCATCATCGCCGAAATCACGGTGTTCCACGACCTCTGCCGCGCCATCCGGCACAGTGTTGTCGTTCTGACCTTCAACGATGCTGAGCTGGGGGGCGGAAGTTCCTGTCTCCTCTTCGCGGAACGCAACCGTTTCTTCGAAAAACTCACGCTCGTCGTCCGCATGGTCGGAAACGGTGTCCAAGAGTGCCCCGTCGGCGACTTCGTCTGGCACTTCGTCGTTCGTCTCCTCTGACGCTGTCTCGACAACATCCGTAACGGACTTGTCTGTTTCAGCGCCTGAAGCGGCTTCGGCTTCGTTGACGAGATCTTCCAGGTCGATCTGACCGTCATCGTCACTGCCATCCGTGGTAGCGAGCGCCGATGCGGTCTTGTCTTGGATCGCTGGCGATGCGTGCGCATCCTCGGTGGGAGTTGGATTTTGATCCGGCTTCGACTTGCGGCCAAAGTCGCGGGCAAGGCTCTTGACGGCGGTCTCGATCTCTTGCGGGTGCAGGGGAGCGTTGCCGGAGATACCGGTCAGTTCCTCTGATCGATCAGCTGCCTGGTCGAGCGCAGCAGCAATGGCTGCATCGGCCTCATCGCCGTTCGGCTCGCCGGACTTGTCGCCAGCTTCGGATGTCTTGGCCTCGTTGGCTGGCAGGTTCGGTGTTACCGCAATCTCCGGCTTGTTGGCGGCAAACCTCTTGCCGAAGGGCAGGCTGCCAAGCAGGGCGGCGGTGCTCGCGCCCAGCAGTGTCTTGCCCTCCAGCGGAGCCTTCGGCGCCGGGGTCAGATCGATGGTCACGGACGATGGCGCAGTCGCCTCGACACCCGTCTCACCACTATTGTCTTGAACAGTTTGCTCTTCGACGGGCTCTTCGGGAAGGTCGGACGTTCCCTCGGTCAGGACATCGGTTTCGTCGCTGTCATCTGGTGCAGAGAGGTTCTCATCTACAGAGCTATCGGAATTTTCCGCGTGATCACCGAACGGTTCCGAAAGCCCCTCTTCAGGGAGGGGTGCGGCCTCTTTTGCCAGCTCTTCATTTTCACCGGTCTCACCGGCGATTTCTTCTCTCGTCTCGTCGTCAGCCTCTAGCGATGGCTCGCTGAGAGAGGGCTCCTGGTTATCGTGCCCGATCGTCGAAAGACGCTCTGTCATGAGCGGTGCAAGGGGATCATCGATCGCGTCGGCCGTACGGCAAACGCCAAAGCCCCGATAGCCTTCGAATTCACGGTCGCGGTCAAATGCGGGAAGTGCTGCCATGTCGACGGGGACGCGTAAGGCCTCTCCGGTGACCGGCCAGTCGACCGTCTTGCCGCTCCACGTGTCGCGCCGCTGCAGGGCACGAGAAATACTTCCCGTAATGTCGAGGTCGAATTGTTCGGCTACCTCTGACCACGTCATTCCGACAACGTCCGCAGCTTCCGGGCCGAGCGTTTCCGCGAATTCGTCCGAGATGAACGTGAAGCGCTGGTCTATATCCATCTTCCAGGCAAAGCGGACAGGCCGGCGGCGATATACGAAGTGAAAATCGTTGGCTTCGCTGGTTGCAGCGGTGCCTCGAGCACGGGCCAATGGTGGGACGTTCAATATGCCCGCTTCAGCCGGTTCGCTGCCGTCCGGACCGAGGCCGTCGTCCTCTTCATCGCCGAACCCGCCGGCATCATCTACCGGAGATTCCGCCAGATCCTGCGCACGTGTCCATTGGCTTCCCTGATCTTCGCCGTCGCCTGCATCTTGCTCTGAAACGCCGTCGGCATTCAGAGCAACAGGCTGATCATCCGAAGGGGACAAATCCCCACTGTCTTCCGAGGGTATGATTGTCTCGTCGGCAATCTCGTGATCCGTATCGGCATCATCTGAAGCGGCGGGCGCTGCGAGCACAGTCGGTGTTTCCGTGCGCTCGACACTTACGTTGTGGTCAGCATCAGCCAGACCGTTGGCATCATCGCCGACGCCGTCCTGAGACGCCGCCAGATCGTCTGTGGCAAGCGGCAGGTTCTCCAGCACGATGATCCGCGACTTGGAGGAAACCTGTGCGACTGCGCCCTCATGCAGATCTTTGCCGAGAGCAATCGGCCCGAACAAGCCCATCTGGCCGTCGGGAAGCTCAAGCCACTCCGGAGTGCCCTCCAGCTTGCCGTCGGTCTTCGAAAGGTTGCCTTCCTTAAGCAGGAAGGCGGTGTGATCCTCATCGCAGATCAGGTGGAGGAAGGCACCAAGAGGATCTTTGCCGAATTCAAGCCCCTTGTCGCCACATACGATAAGGGCGGCATCCTGACCGCCGGCAAGGTTTATGCGGCGGCACTGACACGTGAGTAGCATGACGCGCAGGCCGCGGTAGAATCGCAAACGGTCGATCGTTGCACGATCCGTCGCGCCTTCCGTTGCTATGCGTGCGATATGGGGACGGGCAGGTGAGCGGCTCAAGCCATCAAGCTGGGACAGCCCGCTCCAGTTCCGGACCGAAAAGAAGCTCGCTCCGGCTGCATTGGCCCAGAGGATGCGTGTACCGTCAGCAGACCAGACCCAGGCGGCGCGAGGGTCTGCGCACAGTCCCTCCAGCTCCGGCGCTGCACTGAGCTCCATGAATGTCTGCAGGCGGTTGTCCATCGTCAAACTCCGAGACGGTCTGCGTCGCAAATCCGAATTGTGCCCGATGCCCGTAAGGACCTGGTAAACATCCTGTTAATACCGGTTCTGAGCTTGAGCGTCCATGTAAACGGCGCGTCCTATCCCCGTTCCGTGAAGGCGTGGTTAACTGGCCTTGTCAGATTTGCCGTATCCCGTATGGCGTGTTACGAATTTTTGCCAAGATCAAACGTTGTGCCTTTACCTTGGCCTGTGTTTCAGTTGTGAGGAAATTCTCCATGGCAAATGACAAGAATGGTTTCGAGATCCCGGATCAGATGCGTGACTTTGCCGAAAAGAGCGTCGATCAGGCGCGCAAGGCTTTCGACGATTTCATGAATGTCACCCAGAAGGCGGTCGAGACGGCCGAGGATTCGGCCTCGATCGTGCAAACTGGGGCCACGGACGTCAATCGCAAGACCCTGTCCTTCGCCGAGGAGCATATGGACGCCGCCTTCCAGTTTGCCCAGAAACTCGTTCGCGCCAAGGATGTCGAGGAGATGATGGGGCTGCAGCAGGACTATTTGCGAAAGCAGATGGAATCCCTGGGAGAGCAGGCTCGCGAACTCTCCAATACGGCGACCAAGACAGCGCAGGATGCTGCCAAGGCTGCGAAGAAGAGCTAAGCGCCGCAGTCGCGGCGAGGGAACATGTGACAGGCGCCGGCGATTGTCGGCGCCTTTTTGTTTTATTGCAGTGCGCTGGGTGAGAAACGTAGGGTCTGCCTGACAATTTTTTGTTGTGCACTGCAAAATAATATTGCAATGCAGCAGAGGTCGTCCTATATTGAGATTGCGGATGACGACAGGCCGGACAGAACCTCCCACTGACCGGCCACTTAAAGTCAATGATGATCGCATCCGACCAAAAAGGAGATGACATCATGAGTGAGACGACAACCGCAGCGAAGGCTGCGCCCAAGGCGCGTGCAACCAAGTCGACCAAGTCGGCTGCAGCAAGCCCGTTTGCAGATTTCGAGGCATTTTCCATGCCCAATATGGAAGTACCGGCCATGTTCCGTGAAGCAACTGAAAAGAGCATCGACAGCGCGCGTGAAGCCTATGCAAAGGTGAAGACCGCTGCCGAAGATGCAACCGACCTGATCGAAGATACGTTCGAAACCTCCCGTCAGGGCGCCGTCGAGTTCAACCACAAGGCAGTCGACGCTGCTAAGATCAACACCGACGCCACCTTCTCCTTCATCAAGGACCTGATGGCTGTGAAGACGCTTGCCGAAGCGATCGAACTTCAGTCGACCTTCGCACGCCAGCAGTTCGACACCTTCTCCGCTCAGGCGAAGGACATGCAGGAATTTGCGACCAAGCTGAGCACCGACGTGACGGCTCCGGTCAAGGACGCCTTTGAAAAGTCCTTCAAGGAATTCAAGGCCGCCTGACCTGGCGCGGACCTGGTACCGGCCCGCATTCCGGTAACGCGAAATCAGACACTCCGGAGCCCCGTGTTCCGGAGTGTTTTTTGTTGTTAGCGCGCGAAAACGCGGGTTCCTCTTGATTTTTGCACAGGGGAACCGGCGTGGGTGAAAAAGCTCTTCCTCGGCGAAATTCCCGCTTGTGGACAGTCGGAAAGCGCTATAGAAGACGCCCTTGCAATCGGCGGCCATCCTCCATATGGTCCGCGCCACTTCGACACGAAACGTGTCGCGACATGCAGACGTAGCTCAGTTGGTTAGAGCGTCGGATTGTGGCTCCGAAGGTCGGTGGTTCGAATCCACCCGTCTGTACCATTTCCCAAATCGAAAAAAGCATCACGCCTTACCGGCGATTGACTTCACGCGTGCGGAGTTCAGTTTTGCCGCAATGCCGTCAGGGTCGAATGCCGTCTTGAACGTGAAGGCATGAGGCGTCGCGCCATGGTCGAACAGGTGTTCGAGGCGCTCGACCGCTTCCGCCCAATTCGGTTTGTGACTGCTTGGAACCCACCAAATCACGTAGCCCGGCCAATCGATTGCCGGAATGTTCCATTCCCGACCGCGTTTATAGGCAGCGCCGTGGGGACCGTGATAAGTCGCAGCCGCCAGGGATTCCATATCCTGCCAGAGCGATAGCGTGGACGGAGCAAAACCGTCTCCGTTGTCGGTCCAGAAGCGGGGAAATACCTGTTTGCCCCATGTCTCAGGGCCCGGGTCGCTATCATAGCCGGACCGGGCTATGAAGCCTGGCGACGCTTCGAGATGCGCCGCGACCGAAGGTTCGATGTCGAAGAAGCTCTGGATCGCGGGTGACTCTGCGCGGTTGAGAAACTGACCGAAGGTATAGGCTGCCAGAACGAAATCCGTCATCGTTCGTTGCTGAAAATTGTCGACATTTACACCTCTTGCGATAAAAATTGTATGCAATTACACACGCTGACAGCGCGCGCACGAAGAGAGTACCCGCCAACGCCTGTACTTGTGAAATGCAAGGACGGTTCAAATCGGAAATCTTCGAGCAAGTGTTGCAGGATGACACGAACGGAAGGTCCGGAGGACATTCGATGGAAGACATCAGCCTGATCTCGCTTGGCATGCTGGCCGTGGCGCTCCTGGCCACGGGACTCGTGGCGGGAATTATCGCCGGACTTCTGGGTGTGGGCGGAGGCATCGTCATTGTGCCGGTGCTCTATTACATGTTCAACGCCCTGGGTATTGACCAATCGGTACTGATGCATGTGGCCGTCGGAACGTCACTGGCGACCATTCTGGCCACCGGTACTTCGTCTGCCCGCGCACACTGGAAACGGGGCGGGGTGGATGTCGATCTCCTGAAGCGTTGGTGGTGGGCGATCGCGCTCGGTGTCATTGCTGGCGCCTCGCTTGCCGGCAACATTTCTGGTGGCACGCTGACATTGGTCTTCGGCGTGGTCGCCCTTGCGGTGTCGGCTAACATGCTGCTGCGCAAGGACGGGGCGGCACTGGCCGACAAGCTCCCCGGAACTCCGATCAAGGAGGCCATCGGCTTCGTGATCGGCGGCATTTCCGTCATGATGGGCATTGGCGGGGGAACGCTGGGCGTGCCGATCCTGACCCTTTTCAACTATCCGATCCGCAAGGCAGTTGGCACTGCTGCTGCCATCGGACTGATTATTGCTGTCCCCGGCACGTTGATGTCGATCTGGTTCGGACTTGGCGTCGAGGGGCGTCCGCCGTTCTCGCTTGGCTACGTGAACCTGGTCGGTTTCCTTCTGATCATTCCGGCATCCGTCTATTCCGCACCGCTCGGTGCGAAGATTGCCCATGCCATCGACCCGTCCAAGTTGAAGCTTGTCTTCGCCTTGTTCCTGGGCTTCACCGGTGTTCGGATGATCTACGACTTCATGATGTAGGGCGTCAGGACCTCCGGTGAATGGGTCGATCACGCATTTTCATTGGTGGATCGACGCAATCTGGTCCATGTTCGGTCCTCTGCCTGTAGAGGCGCCACGTCTGTGGCGCCTTTGCGTCTTTCCGGGCCAACTTTCATTTCGAGATACTGCGCCGTCTGACATGATCAGATGCGCGGCCAGAGGAACCAATGTCCGAGCGCACTTCCGCCACGCTCACCTATGCCGGCTGCATCAAGGGCGCACGGCTCTGTCTGCCTCTCATGCCAGGGACAATCGCCTTCGGCGCCGTTTTCGGCACGGTCACGGCTCAGAAGGGACTGACGTTCCTAGAGACCCTGCTGATCAATTCATTCGTCTTCGCCGGCGCTTCCCAGTTCGTTGCGATGGAGGTCTATTCCGCGCCGATCACGTGGGGTGTTGTTCTGGCGATGACGGGTGTCGTTGCCGCGGTCAACATGCGCATGCTGCTGATCGGTGCCAGCCTTCGCCCGTGGCTTGGTAGCGTGCCGGGCAAGCAGACCTATCCTGCCTTGTTCTTTCTGACCGATATCAACTGGCTGCTTGCATTGCGTGAATACGACAAGGGGGAGCGTGACTGGGGCGTTTTTCTAGGCAGCGGATTATTTATCTGGTGCGTCTGGTCGCTTGCGGTCATGCCGGGATACTTCTTTGGCAGTCTGGTCAGCGACCCGAAAGCCTGGGGCCTGGACGTCGTCATGCCCGCGTTTTTCATCGCGCTTCTGGTTCCACTCTGGAAAGGGCGCCGCCAGACATTGAGCTGGACGATTGCCGGAGGGATTGCCGTCCTGACCTGGTACGAGTTCGGAGGCTACTGGGGGATTCTGACCGGCGCGGTCAGCGGAGCGCTGGCGGGGGCATTCTTCGATGATTGAGAACAGCTTTTCTGCCGACGGTTTGTTCGTTGCCGCCGTCCTCTCCATGACGCTCGTAACCTACACCATGCGCGCCGGAGGTTACTGGGTGATGGGGCGTGTCCCTTTGACACCGCGTGTTCGCCGTGCGCTGGAATCCCTTCCCGGTGCGATCATCGTTTCGACCATCCTGCCGATCGCTTTGGAGGGCGGCCTGCCGGTTGCCGTCTGTCTCGTGGTGTCGGGAGCGGTCATGGCGCTGGTTCGAAAGGATATCGTTGCGGTGTTCTGTGCGGTCGTTGCCGCAGCTGCCATCCGGGCCTACGGATTTTAGAGCAATACCCTAGTCCTTGCCTGTCGCGATAAGGTCGCCGAGTGCGGTTTCGGCATGCTCACGCGTCGAGGCTGCATCGCCGCCTGCATCCACTCTTCTCCAGGCCATTTTTCCGAGCTCATATCCGAGCTGAAGATCTATCACCGCAGGCGTCGCGTCCGACGCATCGGCCTGACGCGCGCTGACACGGTCCTTCAGGACGGTTTCGGGCGCCTCGAGCCAAAGACCGCAAAAGCGTGCTTCCGCGCTAGAAGCGACGTCCGAGATCTTTTCCCGGTCGGCCTCGCCGGCGAAGACTGCATCGAAAATGGCGGAGTGTCCGGCCGCCAACGTTGCAGCAATTTTTCTCTCCAGGATTTCATAGACAGCGTCGGACGCTTCCCGTGTATAGGCCTCCGGCGGGGCCTTCGCGGTTTCGGGAATGCCAAGGCGTTTCTTGCGTTCCACATCTGTCCGCAAGATCCTGGCTCCGGGCGCGCGGCCGATACGGTGGGCAAGGGCATGAGCAAGCGTCGTCTTGCCTGTTCCGGAAAGGCCGCCGATAGCCAGAAGTGCGGGTTCGTCGGGATCGAGAAAGGCCTGGGCCTGCGCAAAATATGCCCGGGCCTGATCTTCCTGTTCCTGCCTTTGTCGCTCGTTCTGCTGTGTCCGGGCGGCGCTCGCCGCGATCTTTGCCCGTATTGCAGCTCTCATCATCAGGTAGAAGGGCAGGGCGCAAAGTGCGTCTTCATTCAGCTGAGCCATGCGTTCGGGCTCTGCTTGTTTATCCAGATAGCGGTTGAAGATGCGATTTGCGGCGGGGCGCTGGCCGCGCTCCCACAGATCCATGATCAGAAAGGCAAGGTCGTAGAGTGTATCTGTTGTTGCCATGGCGTCCGAAAACTCGATGGCATCGAAAAGGACCGGTTCCCCGTCCAGAAGAACAATGTTCCTAAGGTGGGCGTCGCCGTGACACAGGCGGATATGACCATGTGCGCCGCGGTTCAGAATGAGCGACCTGATCCGATCGAGAGCATTCCGGGACTGGCGCGTCAGGCGAAGGGCTTCGTCGGGCGGGAAGAGGTCAGGATGCTCTGCAAAGGCCGCTTCGTTCTGATCGACGTAGCTTGCCAACTCATCGACGAAACCCTGGCTCGCATCGGGATGTCGAGGTGCATTCTCGTGAGCTCTGGCGAGCATCGTCGCCAGGGCGTCACACAGTTCGTTGGAGAGTGGCCCTTTCGCGGCGATCTGATCTAGCTGCAAGGACTGGTCGAACCGGTTCATGATAACGACCCACTCGACCGGGTCGCCTTTTCCGCCGAGAGACAGTGTGCCGTTCGCGGCGCGGACGATCGGGACCGCCTCGCGGTAGATTTGCGGCGCGTTGTTGATGTTGTGGGTGATTTCCCTTCGGCAGGCCTCGGCCCGTTTCTCCGGCGTTGAATAGTCGAGGAAAGGAAACTTGACCGCGCGCTTGACCTTGTAGGCCGTATCACCGGCCAGAAGCACAATATTGGCATGTGTGTCGACCCTGACAGGCGACGTGTCGCCGCTTTGCTCGGCCGCCAGTGCTGTCAGATAATCAAGCGCCGCTTTCTGGGTGGGTTCTTCGGACATCTGTGACCTTTCAGCGTCGCTGTGACCGGCTTTCGCGATACTGATCGGAACCGGTCCGCAGGCCTTTGACTTTCCTCAATGAGAGCTGACGCCAATGTGGCACTCTCGTCATCGCAGAAGAATACAAGGAGAAGACCCCATGAGCACCTATCCTGCTCTGAAAAAGATCAGACTGAATCTGGCGCGTACCAAGGAGCATCCCCAGGGTTCGGCTCAGCACGGGTATGAGTTTACCGCTCCGCTCGATGAGACCGGGCACATTGATGCCGGTTTGTGGAAGAAGGAGCGCGCGCATTGTCGTGTCCGTCGGTTCTGGGGCGGTGAAGAGGAAGAGATCGGCCACCTTATTCACCGTCCGGGCGGATCCTGGGCCTTCCACTACGACATCGAGGGCGATGACGACGATGAAGCCGGATACCGGTTTGGTGCACATGCGTTCCAACCGGGGGAATACGTATCCATCAAGGATGAGGACGGTGAAATGCACACCTTTCAGGTGGTGACCGTCCAGTCTGTGTAGGCCCTGCAGTTTGCTAGACGCGGGGGTTTTCTAGAAGGGAGACGCGACATGCCTTCAATGCCTTCTCTATGGAATGATACGGGTAGCTCCCTCGCCTCCTTGCAGAAGGAGATGGAGCGCCTCTTTCAGGATTTCGGACGGTCACTGCCGTCAGCGTCCAGTTTCGGCAATGGCTTTCCCGCCATTGATGTCAACGAGACCGAGACGGGCCTTGAATTGACCGCCGAAGTGCCTGGGATTGCGGAAAAGGACATGGATGTTTCCGTTTCCGGGAACACTCTGACACTCAAGGGGGAGAAGTCGCACGGCAAGACGGTCAGCGAAAAGGATCGTCACGTCAGCGAGCGCAGTTATGGCGCGTTCCGCCGTGTCATGACGCTGCCTTTCGCTCCTGCTCCTGACGCGGTCGATGCTCATCTGGACAATGGCGTTCTGACGGTCGTCTTGCCGCGTCCCGCGGAGACGGCTGCGCAGGGCAACAGGATCGCAGTCAAACGCAAAGGCTGATGGCTCGCCAAGCCGCACACAGTCGGCATTGAATTCTCACGCGCATAAAAGGGGTGTCAGCCTGGCTGGCGCCCCTTTTATGTCTTAGCAACGTGCACCTGCTGGTGGTGACCTTAGGTAAGGTTCTTGAACTTTGTTTCAGCGGTCAGGTATCACTTTCGGGTCGATCTATTCGGGTGTGTGTTTCGCCCGCTGTGCATAGGATAAACGGGATGGGTTTTTTTGATTTTGTAAAAGACGCTGGCAAGAAACTGTTCGGCGATGATGAAGCAGAAACCGCAGGCGCAGAGGCCATCCAGGCCGAAGTCGCCGAGTTGGGCCTTGATGGCGATGTCAAGGTCGAGGTTTCTGGTGATACGGTAAAGGTCGCCGGGGCCGCTCCGACGCAGGAAGCGCGGGAGAAGCTGATCCTTGCCGTTGGCAATGTTCTCGGTATTTCCAAGGTTGAAGAAGAAATCACCGTTGCAGAAGCCCAGCCGGAAGCGAAATTCCACACCGTGAAGAAGGGTGACACGCTTTGGAAGGTGTCCGCTGAGGCTTACGGCGACGGTTCCAAGTACCAGGCTATCTTCGAAGCCAACAAGCCGATGCTTTCGCATCCGGACAAGATTTACCCGGGCCAGGTTCTGAGGATTCCCCCGCTGAGCTGACCGGCCCGGCTGGCCGCTGAAAATCATGGAAATGAATGACCGGCTGCGGCTTTCCCGCAGCCGGTTTTTTGATTGTCCAAAATGGAATGATGTCATTGCCAAATTACGTGTGAGCCCCCACTGCCGGAGGGCCTCCGTTTGCAGTAAAAATTATGAAAGGGTCCTTTGGGTCTGATCGACTTCATGAGCACAGGGAATGGATATGGCCGGTAAAACAGGTGGGCAACTTCTGGTGGAGGCCCTTGAGTTGCACGGTGCGGAGCGGGTTTTCTGCGTTCCCGGCGAAAGCTACCTTGCAGTCCTTGATGCCCTGCACGATGTCGATATCCCGGTCACCATCTGCCGCCAGGAAGGCGGCGCGGCGATGATGGCCGATGCCTACGGCAAGCTGACCGGCAAGCCCGGCATTTGCATGGTGACCCGTGGTCCGGGCGCGACCAATGCTGCTGCTGGTGTTCATGTGGCCATGCAGGATTCGACGCCGATGATCCTGTTCATCGGCCAGATCGAGCGGGGCATGCGGGAGCGCGAGGCGTTCCAGGAAGTCAATTACCGCCAGATGTTTGGAGACATGGTCAAATGGGTCGCCGAGATCGACGACGCCGACCGGGTCCCGGAGTTCATTTCGCGCGCCTATCACGTTGCAACATCCGGCCGTCCGGGCCCGGTCGTTCTTGCCCTGCCTGAAGATATGCTGGTCGAAATCGCGGATGTCGGACAGCCGGAGCCGTGGGCGCAGGTCGAGACGTTTCCCGGCCTGACTCAGATGGCTGATCTGCAAAAGCGATTGTGGGCGGCAGAGCGGCCGATTGCCATTCTCGGAGGGAGCCGGTGGTCTGAAGCCGCCGTTGCGGCCTTCACGCGTTTCGCCGAGCGCTTTGATCTGCCGGTCGCATGTTCTTTCCGCCGTCAGATGCTGTTCGACAACCTGCATCCAAATTACGCCGGCGATGTCGGAATCGGCATCAACCCGAAGCTCGCAGAACGTATCAAGTCATCGGATCTGATCCTCCTCGTTGGCGGTCGCATGTCCGAAATGCCGAGCCAGTCCTACACGCTGCTGGACATCCCGCAGCCTGCGCAACCGCTTGTTCACATCCACCCCGATGTTGATGAACTTGGTCGGGTGTATCGCGCAGCGCTCTCGATCAACGCCAGTCCGACCGCCTTCTGCAAGGCTGCTGAGGGTCTTCAACCGCCGACCGAACTCAAGAACGAGGGACGAGCCAGGCAGGCCCACGAGGACTACCTGGCATGGTCGGGTGCGCGGCCGCAGGTTCCGGGAGCGCTGCAGATGTCAGGTGTGATGGACTGGATCGAGGCCAATGTTGCTGAGGATGCGGTCTTCACCAACGGCGCGGGCAACTATGCGACGTGGGTTCACCGGTTCCATCGCTTCCGCAAATATGGCACTCAGGCCGCGCCGACGTCCGGATCCATGGGGTACGGCCTTCCTGCAGCAGTTGCCGCAAAGCTGGCGTTTCCAGACCGCGAGGTCATCTGCTTTGCGGGCGATGGCTGCCTTCAGATGACCATGCAGGAATTCGGGACCGCATGCCAGGAAGGCGCCAATATCATCGTGGTTGCAGTCGACAATGGCATGTTCGGCACCATTCGCATGCACCAGGAACGCGAGTATCCCGGCCGTCCGTCCGGCACCAAGTTGGTCAACCCCGACTTCGCCGCCTTCGCGCGGGCCTATGGTGCTCATGCCGAAACAGTCGAGGATACGGATGCCTTTGGTCCCGCGTTCGAGCGTGCGCGCGCCTCGGGCAAGCCTGCATTGCTTCATCTCAAGCTGGATCCGGAGGCGATCACGCCAGCCAATTCCCTGAGCCAGATCCGGGCCGCCGCTGAGGCCAGGCTGAAGGCTTAGTCGGGCGCACCGTCGGTATCATCGAGGGCGGTCACCGGCAGTTTCACATCGGCGATGGCCGGATCGTCATGGGACGTGGTCACCTGAAAACCAAGCGCCTTGCACATGGCGAGCATGCTTGTGTTTTCCTTCAGGACCTCGCCCCTGACGGTCTCGATACCGTCTGCCTTGGCATAGCGGATGATCAGCTTCATCAGCGCCCATCCAAGCCCGGCACCCTTCAGGTCAGAGCGGACCATGACGGCATACTCTCCGGTCTTGTGGTCCGGATCGGCATGCAGTCGCACCACGCCGAGGAGACAGCCACTGTCCTTGTCGAGGGCGGCAAAGGCCATCGCACGTGCGTAGTCCAGCTGGGTCAGCTGTGCGAGGAAGCGGTGGCTGAAATCCTTTACCGGTGCAAAGAACCTCAGGCGCAGATCTTCCGGGTCGACTGCTTCGAAAAACTGCCTGAACAGATCTTCGTCTTCCGGCCGGACAGGCCGGACAAACACCGTTGAGCCATCTTTCAGCGTCAGCGTGTCTTCGAGCTCCTGCGGATACGGGGCAATGGCGAGCCGAGAGCCACCGGCTCGGCCGGGTGTGCGCTCCGAACGTGCCAGGCTAACGCGTGCATCCAGCGCAAGGACCCCGCTTTCCCTGACGATGAGCGGATTGATGTCAAGCTCCCGGATCTCCGGTATGTCGACGGCCATCTGAGATATTTTCACGAGCGTGAGTGCGATGGCTTCGCGGTCAAGCATCGGGCGCGAGGCGGAGCCGTCGATCAGTTTCGAGATTTCCGTCCGTCGGATCAGGCCATGGGCGAGATTCAGGTCGAGGGGGGGAAGTTCGGCGGAGATGTCGGCCCGATCCTCGACTGCCGTGCCTCCAGCGCCGAACACCAGCAAGGGACCGAAGACCCGGCTATCTGAAAGACCGGCGAAGAGCTCGAGAGCGTTCCGGTCCTCGAGCATGGGATGCACACTGACCCCGGCGATTGTTGCCGAGGGATACCGGAGCCGGGTCCGCTCGATCAGCTCCTCTGCCGCCGTTTCGACCGCCTCCGGATCTTCAAGGTCCAGCCGGACCCCATCAATCCGGGACTTGAATGGGAGGTCTGGCGAAATGAGTTTGACGACGCATCGCCGCGTCGACTGAAACACGGTGAGTGAATGTTCTCGTGCTGCCGCTGGGCTGCTGCACAGACGCGTTCCGATGACGGGGATCTGATATGCTTCCAGCAGGGAGGCGACCTCTTCCGGCGACAGCCAGGTCCGCCCTTCAGATAGCGCCCGTTCGACGAGTGAGCGTGCAGTCGCGCTAGCAGGGGTGAAATCGCAAGGCAGGGACGTGGGGGCCGCCATCAGGAAGTCGCGTGAAAGTGCGTCCCTTGTCAGGTACATGGCGGCGCGCACGGCCTCGGCGGGACTGCCGAAACAAGGAACATGCGCCGCGTCGAGAGCTGCCCGTGCCAAGCCGTCGTTCCCCACAAGTCCGGCGATGATTACCTTTCGCCGACCCGTGCGCCTGCGGTCGGCTTTTGCCGCGTCCGCGATTGCGGTCCCAATCGTTTCAAGGTCGGTGAAGGCCGTGGGGGCCTGCAACACCAGAACACCATCGGTTGCGGGATCCGAAAGCACCGTACCTATTGCTGAGCGCAGGTCATCTGGAGAAAGGTCTTCACGCAGGATTACCGGCTGACCGGGTTCCTGTGCTCTGGTCTGAGGTCGCTGGTGTTCGACGAGCTTCGCAGAGGTTTCCGCGGAAAGATGCGCCAGCGCGCCAGCATGCCCGCTCAGCCGGTCGGCCGCTAGCGACGCGAGGCTGCGTCCGTTCGACAGGATCGTCAGCGCTTCAAGTCTGGGAACTCGAACACGAGACAGTGTCTCCACGGCTTCGAACATCTCGTCGAGATCATTCACACGCATCATCCCCGAGCGCCTGAACGCGGCTTCGTAGCTGAGATCCAGTGTGGTCAGGCGGCCTGCGTGGGTGCGTCCGCTGCCACCCATGTCGTGGCTTCGACCCGACCGAATGACGATGACGGGTTTGCTCCGGGCTGCAGCCCGCGCCGCGGACAGGAATTTTCTGGCATGCGAGATCCCTTCCATGTGCAGGAGAATGGCGCGTGTCCGGTAGTCCTGAGCAAAATAGTCGATCAGGTCGCTGATATCGACATCTGTCCTGTCTCCAAGGGAAACGACCGCAGAGAACCCCGTCTTGTGGCTGGCCGCCCAGGACAGCGTCGCGTTCAAGACGGCACCTGAGCGAGACACGAGCGCAATGTCGCCGGGTGCAGGCGGAACGGAGCTCAGAAGGGCGTTCAAACCCATTGCGGGCACCGCGAGGCCAAGGCTGCCGGGGCCGATCAGGCGCAGACTATGCGTACGCGCGGCTTCGCGACATGCCTGGAGCAGGTGCTCTGGCCAGGTTTCAAATCCTGGCGAGATGAGAAGAACGGCACGCGTTCCTTTTTCCGCCAGTCGTGAAATCAGGGCTGGGGCGTCGTCGACCGGCGTCAACAGGATCGCGAGGTCCGGTCCGGCAGGCATGTCAGCGAGCGACGTGTGGACCGCACCTCGAATAGTACCGAGGTCCGGCAGGTCGACGAGCGAGAATGGCAAAGAGCTTCCAGCCGATGCAAGCGTTTGCATCAGTTTCTGCACCACGTCGTCCCCGTGACGTGAGGGTCCGATCAAGGCGAGCGAGCGCGGGGAGAAGAAGCCTTCAAGGTTGCGTATGGTCAAGCCGTCATCCTCCAGCGGAAGTTGGGCAGACCCTGACAGGGAACACTTAAGGAAGAATTCGCCCGGATCGTCGATCGGGAGTCGTTTTTGCAGGAAGTATCGAGGGCGCGGCCCCGGAGCGGACCGCGCCTTCGGTCATGTTAATGGGCCATCAGGACCGGAACGGTCATTGAGGCAAGGATTTCGCGCGTCGCGCCCCCAAAGAGAAATTCGCGCATCCGGCTGTGGCCATAGCCCCCCATGACGACGAGATCGTTGGTGTGGTCAGCAACGTAGTTGAGTACGGTATCTGCCACGCTGATCTGGGGATTCGTGATGACATCGATCGTCACGTTGAGATCGTGGCGGGCGAGATAGGTTGCAATGTCAGCCCCTGGCTGTCCCCCACCGGCGGCACCCTTGTCGATAACAAGCACGGTAATCTTGTCGGCCTTTTGCAGCAACGGAAGTGAGGCATGGACAGCGCGGGTCGCCGTCGAACTGCCATCCCAGCCGATCACAACATTCTTCGCAGTGCTCTCCTTTGCACCGATATAGGGAACCAGGAGGACCGGAACGCCGCTTTCGAACAAAAGGGTCTCGATCAGGAGTTCGCGCATCGGTTCCGGAGAATCGGGATTGGTCTGTCCGATGACGACCATGTCGGTCGTACGACAGTGCTGCATGACACCTTCGAGAGGACCACCGGTCAGAACCTCCGCAAGGCGGCTTTCTGATTTGACGCCTGCCAGCCGCGCGAGTTCCTCGAACTGGCTCTGTGCGTCCTTTGCCGCCGCGACGGCCTGTTCATGTGCTGCCTGGAGGTAATCAACCGGCATCGGCGCGGCGGCGAATGCCGGAACGACAGGTTCGAATGCCAAGGCAAGGCCGGTCACGTGGGCATCATTTGCGGATGCAAGATCGAGCGCATATTTCGCCGCCGGCTGTGCACCACTCATATCGACGATCGTAAAAATATCTTTCAATGCCATAATCAAGATCCTCCTTGAAAAGCGCGAACATTCAGCCATCCGGTTCGGGCTTTTAAATAAACCCTACCTATGGCTTCAGGTTCCGGCCTTGACTCTGGTCAAAGCCGGTAACGCTGGTCCGAAGGTGATCTGTCTTGCGGTGGCGCCCACCGATGCCGGTGGCTCTAAACGGCTTTCATTGCCTCTCGTGCGATGATCAGGCGCTGGATCTCGGAGGTTCCCTCGTAGA
This sequence comes from Roseibium sp., assembly GCF_048261595.1. GTDB lineage: Bacteria > Pseudomonadota > Alphaproteobacteria > Rhizobiales > Stappiaceae > Roseibium. Next base: position 1,502,228 of record NZ_JBLXFW010000001.1, on the reverse strand, counting down.
TCGTCGTGATGCGCGCATCGCGCGCGTAACGCTCCAGCGGGTAGTCCTTGATATAGCCCGCACCTCCATGCAATTGGAGCGCTGTGTAGGTTGCCTTTTGGGCTGCTTCAGATGCGAAAAGCTTGGCCATCGAAGCTTCCCGGCCAAAGGGGCGGCCGGCATCCTTGAGGCTTGCTGCTTGCATGATAAGCAGTCGTGCGGCTTCGAGTTCGGTCTCCCGGTCGGCAATCATCCACTGCAGTCCCTGCATGTCGCCGAGTGAGCGGCCAAACTGCTGACGTTCCTTGATGTAGGATTTGCCGGCGAGCATCGCCTTCCTTGCAATGCCAAGCGCAAGCGATGCGATGCCAATGCGCCCCCCTGCCAACTCACCGACTGCAATACGGAAACCGTCGTTTTCATCTCCCATCATGGACGTGGCGGGAATCCGGCAATCCTGGAAGAGGACTTCGTTCGTCGCCGAACCGGTCTGGCCCATCTTCTTTTCCGCCTTCCCGATGACGAGGCCGGGCGTCCCGGCTTCAACGAGAAAACAGGAAATCCCCTTGCCCTTCGGCGCGTCGGGATCTGTCACCGCCCACACGACAAACACGCCGGCATATTCAGCAGAGGTGATGTAGAGCTTGGAGCCATTGAGGACGTAGTGATTGCCATCCTTGACCGCGCGGGTCTTCATCGCGGAGGGGTCAGATCCGGCGGAAGATTCCGTGAGACAGAAACCGCCGGCAGGATAGGTGCCGTCGGTCAGCCGAGGCAGGTGCAATGCCTTCTGCTCCTCGGAGCCGACCGCCTGAATCACTTCACCAACCATGTTGCTGACCGAAACGGTGACCGCAGTTGACGCACACGCGCCTGCCAGGGCCTCTATTGCGAGCGCAAACCCGACCGAACCAGCTTCTGTTCCGCCGTAGTCGGCAGAAACGTTCAAACCCATGAAGCCGTTTTCGGCCAGAATTTTGAGGTTTGAGAGCAGTTCCTCGCGGCCTTCGCCCCGGTCCAGCGTTTCGGCAACCGGCTCCAGCCTGTCCGCAGCCAGCTTCGCTGCCGTATCAGCGATCATCTGCTGCTCTTCGGTGAGGTTGAAATCCATTGACGTTTCCCATCGATCTTTTGCCCGGCTGCGCCGGTTTGGCCGAAAGGTATCTGCGATGGACATGCGTTGTCCATGTCAAAGCAAGGGTTTGCGGCAAACTGCCAAACAGGACATAAGAAGCGCATGTGGATGCGTATGGCCATATTCGCGGTGCCGCCTCTGGTGGTGATGATCGCTGCAGCACTGCTCGTTCAGCTGACGGTTGAACGCGAGGAGGCTGCGGTGGACCGGAAGGCTGCCGAGCGGCTGACGCTCTATCGCCAGACCATCCTCGGCGAATATGAGAAGCACCGCTACCTGCCTTACATGCTGGCCCGCGACCCGCGTGCCACCGTGGTGCTCAGTATGGGTGAGCCGACGGAAGCCTCGAACCGCTTTCTGGAGGAAATGGCCGAAAAGTCTGGCGCCAATCTTCTATATGTCATGGACCGGAATGGTTTGACGCTTGCGTCCAGTAATTGGCGTGAGCCCCAATCCCTCATCGGACAGAATTATTCCTTCCGCCCGTACTTCCATGCAGCCTTGCGCGGGGAGGAGGGACAGTTCTTCGCCATCGGCGCAACGTCTGGGGAGCCGGGGTTGTTCTTGTCGCTACCGACACCCGTGCGCGGTGAGCCGAATGGGGTAGCTGCAGTGAAGGTCGACATGGCGCCGCTCGAGCGGACGTGGTCCGAAGGTGGTGAGACGGTATTCGTGGCCGATGCCAATGGCGTTATCTTCTTGTCGTCCCGTCCCGAATGGCGCTACCGCACGCTGGACAGGTTGACCCCCGAGGTGCGCGAGCACATTGCCATGACCCGTCAGTTTGCAGCAAAGGAACTGATACCACTTTCGGACACACCGATCGGGCATGGCAAGGAATTCCGGATCGGTGAAGAAGCCTTCCGGCACAATTCGGCGAGCGTGGGCCTCTTGGGCTGGCAGCTTCACTTCCTGGTGCCCAGGGGGGAGATCGGGCGAAGCAAGTGGGTGATCTGGAGTACGGGGCTCGGCATAGGTCTGTTCTATATCCTGGCAGTCCAGATTTACCGTGGCCGGGCTCTCCGCCGTGCGTCGGCGCTCCTGCGTCAGGAGTCCAGGGAACTGCGTGAATTGAATGAACGGCTGGTCGAGGAGGTAGAGGAGAGGCGTCGTGTCGAGGCAGAGCTTCGAACCGCGCAGAACCGCCTGGCACGTTCAAGCCGTTTGGCCGCCGTCGGGCAAATGTCCGCAGCCGTCGCGCACGAGCTCAACCAGCCTCTTGCCGCCATGCGGATGTTCGTCGCAGGCGCGCGCAAGTTCCTTCGAGGCGGCAACATCGATGCGGTCGAGGAGAACCTTCAGGAAATCGACTCTCTTCAGTTTCGCATGGCGACGCTGACGCAGGAGTTGAAACGGTTTGCTCGCCCGTCCGAGAGCAGGATCGAGATGGTCGATCTTCGCAGCAGCGTCGAGACGGCGGCGAAGATGGTTCGCCCGCACCTCGATGAGACCGGCGTCCGGCTAGACTTGCGTTTGCCGGACGAGCCGATTGTAACCGAGACTGCGCCTTTGAAAGTTGAGCAGGTCCTTGTGAACCTGATGCGCAATGGAGCGGACTCCGCCGCAGCGGGGGAAGATGCTGAGGTGATCGTCAGCGCAAGACGGATAGATGCGGGGGTCGAGATCATTGTCGCCGACAATGGGGCAGGCATACCGGCGGAGCTGCGCGACAAGATCTTCGACCCATTCTTTACCACAAAGCTGAACGATGGTGGGCTCGGCCTCGGTCTTGCGATCTCGGACCGGATTGCCGAAGACCTTGGGGGCTCCTTGCGAGTTGACGACAGTTGCATCGGCGGGGCGGCCTTCAGATTGTTCCTTCCCCATGCCGAGGCTTCGGTGGAACGCTTGGCAACATCGTCCGTCGCTGAAAAAGACTTTGTAGCGTGAGTATCGCGAAGTGAGTGGAACATCGGACAAGACGCCAGTTCTCATCATCGACGACGATCCGTCGATGCGGGCAGCCCTTCGTCAATGGCTGAGCCTGGAGGGATTTGACACCACGGAGTTTCAGGACGGAGAAACTGCGCTCCGCCACATACACGCGGGCTACCCGGGATGCGTCGTTTCCGACGTCATGCTCAAGGGCGAGGATGGTGTTTCGCTGATGCAGAAAATTGCAGAGGTAGATTCTGACATCCCGGTCATTTTGATCACCGGTCACGGCGACGTTCCCATGGCAGTCGAGGCTATGCGGGGCGGTGCCTATGACTTCGTCGAGAAGCCATTCGACCCGGAGAAGATCGCGGATCTTGTGCGCCGGGCGAGCGAGCGGCGTGCACTTGTTCTGGAGAACCGCTCTCTCTCGCGCCGCCTGGAGGGAGCAGCGAGCCTGGAAACCCGGCTTCTTGGCAATAGCCCTGCCATGCGCACCCTGCGTGAACGATTGCTGCATTTTGCCGGCACGGACGCGCCGGTTCTCATTGTCGGGGAAACCGGTACCGGCAAGGAACTCGTCGCACAGGCACTCCATCGCTATGGCCACAGGTCCGGTGAGGCATTTGCCGCCATTAACACCGCCGCGCTTCCGGACGCGATGGTCGAGACAGAGTTGTTCGGCTACGAGGCCGGAGCCATAGCGGGCGCGGACAAGGGGCGGATTGGCCGGATCGAGATTGCAAATCGCGGTGTTGTCTTTTTGGACGAAATCGCCTCCATGCCACTGTCGGTTCAGCCGAAGCTCCTGCGTGTCTTGCAGGAGAAGCAGGTCGATCGGATCGGTGGGCGGCAACCGGTTCCGGTCGACTTTCGCGTCATCAGCGCCACGAACATCGACCCGCGTGGAGCGGTTTCGGCAGGGCGCTTGCGCGAGGATCTGTTGTTCCGCCTGAACACGATTGAAATCTTCATCCCGCCTTTGCGCGAACGCGGGAATGACTGCCTCCTCCTGTTCGACACCTTCGTCAATCGCTTCGCTGTGCAGTATGGGGTGGGCGCGCCGGTTGTTACGGCGAGAGATGAGATGTTCCTGAAAACCTACGAGTGGCCGGGAAATGTTCGTGAGCTCAGGAATTCAGCCGAACGTTTCGTGCTGAATGCCGGGGTTGGCCGTCAGCCGCTCGAGGTGCTTGTCCGGGGTGGAACTGTCGCAGTCGATTCCGACGAGGGCGGATCACTGAAAGAATTGATGGATGCATATGAGCGAACCGTCATTTCCCGCGCGCTTCGCCGGCATGAGGGACGTATTGCGGATGTGATGCGGGAGCTTGGTCTGCCGCGTAGAACGCTGAACGAGAAGATGGCTCGGCTCAATTTGAGTCGTCCCAAGGTCATGGGCGAGGAATGACACTGGTCTAGAGGGCAAACAGGCCCTTCAGGAGCGATCGGCAATTTTTTGCCGATCGTGAATTTGCTCAGGCGGGTTCTTGCTCAAACTTCGCGGGAACGGCATCCGAATTTTTCCTTCTGCGTCCCAAATTCGGCAATTTGCCAAGTTTGGCATGCATTTGGAAATTCACGTGCTACAACTTTACCCAGCTTGGTGAGGCTTGGGACACGGTGTCCGGGGGTACTCTCGCCAAGGTTTGCATGAGCCAAACTATCTGGGAGGATCAGTATGCTCTCTGCTCGCAAATTTGCGACTGCTGCATCTGCAGCGGTTCTTGGACTTCTTTTCGCTTCGGAAACCTTTGCCGCTGACGTGACCTGGAACGTGTCCGTCTGGGGCAAGCGCCGCGCATTCACCGAACACATCGAGTACCTTGCCGAAAAGGTCGGCGAAAAGACCGATGGCAAGTTCGAAATCAAGCTCGCCTACGGCGAAGCGCTTTCGAAGTCCCGCGAAAACCTCGATGGCATTTCCTTCGGCGCATTCGAAATGGCGCAGATCTGTGCCTCCTACCATGCCGACAAAAACCCGACCCTGACCGTGCTGGAACTGCCGTTCCTCGGCGTCAAGGATCTGGCGACGGAAATCAAGGTCAGCGACGCTGTCTACCAGCATCCGGCCGTAAAGAAGGACCTGGCACGCTGGAATGCTCAGGTTCTGATGCCGTCTCCGATGCCGCAGTACAACATCCTCGGTGGCGGCGACGTACCCCTTCACGTTGCAGACTTCGAAGGCATGCGCGTTCGCGCTCTGGGTGGTATCGGCAAGGCCATGGAAACGGTTGGCGCGGTTCCGACCTCCGTGACCGCATCTGAAGCCTATCAGGCAATCGACTCCGGCACGGTACGTGGTGTTGCCTTTGCTCCGCACGCTCACCTCTCCTTCAAGACTGTTGAAGCAGGCAAGTGGTGGACCGCCAACCTGAACCCGGGAACGGTTCAGTGTCCGGTGATCGTCAACATCGATGCCTACAATTCTCTGCCTGAAGAGTTCCGTAAGGTACTCGACGAGACCGTTCCGGCAGCCGTCGATCACTACGTCGCCACATACGACAAGGTATATGACAAGTGGTGGCCGGAGCTGGAAAACCGCGGCATCCAGAAGATCGAGTATTCCGATGAAGATCTGGCAGCCTTCAAGGAGAAAGCCGGTCAGCCGATCTGGGATCAGTGGGTTGCCGAACAGAATGCCAACGGCATTCCGGGGCAGGAACTCCTGGACCTCGTTCTGGAGAACGTGAAGTAACTTCGTTGCTTCCGCACTGATCTGAAACATCGGCCCCGGCGGCAACGCCGGGGCCAAATATCAGGAAAACACCATGGCCGGTTCCGCATCCAGGCCAGAGCAGCCCGGAACATATATCAAGTTCGATGGGGCTCTCGGGCATGTCGAAAATCTCTTCAATCTGATAGCAGCCGCAAGCATTCTCGTGCTCATGCTGCTGGCCGTCGTCCAGGTCGTCGGACGTTTCGTCTTCAACACTCCGGTTCCGGGCTTCATCGACATCACCGAGCAGGCGATGGCGGTTTTTGCTTTCGGCGGCATCGCATATTGTCAGCGCGTCGGCGGCCATATCCGCATGGAAATGGTGCTTGGTAAGCTCAGCGGTCGCTCGCTCTGGATTGCAGAGCTGGTTGGCGTCCTGCTGATCGCAGTGGTCGTCGCTCTCCTGATCTGGGGCTCCTGGTATCATTTCGATCGATCCTGGACGATCGGCGACAGCACCATGGACATCAGTCTTCCGACCTGGCCGTCAAAGCTGATCATCCCGGCGGCCTTGTCCTTGTTGTTCCTCCGGCTTCTCCTGCAGGCCTATGGCTACCTCCGGCTGGTTCTGAGACCGGATGCAGAGCCCTATGGTGTTCCGCTCATCCATGATGTGACCGAGACGGCGCAGCACGAGATCGAAGAAGCGTTTGGTGATGAAGCTATTGCAGGAGACAACAAATGACCCCGTATGAGGTTGGTCTCTTGATGACGGGCGTCCTGCTCGTCCTTGTCCTGATCGGCATGCGCGTCGCGTTTGCTGCAGCTTTCACCGGTATGGTTGGCCTGATCCTGCTTTTCTCCATGAAAATGGGTTTCGAGCGGGGCTTCTTTGTCGCGTTGAAGATGGCGGGAACCATCCCGCATTCGAAATCGGTCACCTATACGCTGTCCGTCCTCCCGACATTCATCCTCATCGGGTTTCTGGCGTTCTATGCCGGCTTCACCAAGCAGCTCTTCGAAGCTTCCAAGCGCTGGCTTGGCTGGATGCCCGGCGGCATGGCAGTCGGTACCGTTTTCGCCACGGCGGGCTTTGCAGCCGTGTCGGGCGCATCGGTTGCGACGGCGGCCGTGTTTGCACGTGTCGCCATCCCGGAAATGCTGGCCGCGGGCTACTCTCGTCGTCTGTCTGCTGCCGTTGTCGCAGCCGGTGGCACGTTGGCATCGCTCATTCCGCCGTCTGCCATCCTGGTGATCTACGCAATTCTGGTCGAGCAGTCGGTAGGCAAGCTGCTCATCGCCGGCTTCCTGCCGGGGGTATTCTCCGCGCTGATCTACATCGCGATCATCGTGGGCATTTCCGCTTGGCGCGGAGATGCCCCGCCAGTGCGCGGCTTTACCTGGAAACAGCGCTTTGAATCCCTGCCGGGCACATTCCCGATCATTGCGGTCGTGGGCATCATCTTCTGCTCCTTCTTCTTCGGCCTCGCAACGCCGACGGAAGCAGGTTCGTTGGGTGCATTCGTGGTTCTGATCGTCGCAATCGCCAAGGGCATGCGCTTCCGTCAGCTCGGGCAGGCGCTGCATGAATCTGCAAAGCTCACGGTGATGATCTTCACCCTGATCTGGGGTGTCCTCGTCTATGTCCGCTTCCTCGGCTTCGCCGGTCTGCCGGACGCCTTCAAGGCCTTCATTGTCAGCCTCGAGTTCTCGCCCTGGATCGTGATGATCCTGATCCTTTGCGCCTATGCGGTGCTGGGCATGTTCATGGATGCCATCGGCATGCTGATCCTGACCCTGCCGGTCGTCTACCCGGCGGTCATCGCGCTCAATGGCGGTGAGGCAGTATCTGCTGCCGACAGTGCCTTCGGCATGTCCGGCGAGGCCTGTGCCATCTGGTTCGGGATTCTGGTGGTGAAGATGGCGGAGCTCTGTCTGATCACACCACCCATCGGGCTGAACTGCTTCGTGGTGGCGGGTGTTCGCTCGGACATTCCGGTACAGGAAGTCTTCCGCGGATGTATCCCGTTCTTCGTCGCAGACGTTCTGACCATCGGAGGTCTTCTGGCCTTCCCGTGGATCATCACACTGCTGCCGTCGCTGATGTAAGGGATCTAACACCCTGTAAAAAAGAAGCCGCTGCGTGATCGCAGCGGCTTTTTGTTTTTCCGAACGCCCGGTTCAGGTCAGAACAGTGATCCCTGTTTTCCAGTCTGCTGCGATGCGGCGGCCTGCTTGGGCTTCTTCGCGGGCTTTGGAGAAGGCGGAGCTGCCGGGGCCGTTCCTTCACCGCCGGCAATTGCCTCCAGAACGCCGTCTGCCAGCTCAATGGAGAGGGCAGTTCCAGCGCTGACCGCATGTGCGGAGCGAATAGGTTGCCCATTCTCATCGCGAACAAGTGCGTAGCCGCGTGCAAGGACATCCTTGTAGGACAGGGACTTCAGGAGTTTCTCCTGGCTGTCCAACCGGTCACGAAGCTTGAGTATCCGTTGCGAGAAAGCGCGCTGCAGCCGCTCGTCATATCCGTTCAAGCGTTCCCGCCCGATAGCTGCCTGTTGGCGCAACGGAGCTGGCGACAAACGTGCCGCAAGAGCCAAGAAAGTCTGACGTTTCTGGGAAACGGCAACACCGAGGGCGCGTTGTTGCCGGTCGGCATAGCTGGCAAGATCGGATCGGGCTTTATCCGTTGCCCGAGACAGGATGATCGGGCTAAGACGGATCGCGAAATTCTGATAGGTACTGCGATGGCTGCGCGTGTTTACGGTGAGCGCATGCTCGAGCCGGTTTGCATAGGTGTCGAAGGTCTGACGCGGCAGAGCCAGCAAATCGCGTGGGGCGGGCAGCGCTGCTTCCGCCGCGCGCAACTCCGTGCGCCGCGTCGCGACGAGACGGTTGAGGCCGGACGACAGTCGCCGCGACAGGTCATCGACCAGAGACATCAGCTCCGCCTTGACCGGTACGGCTATTTCGGCCGCGCCGGTCGGTGTCGGCGCCCGGACATCCGCGGCGAGGTCGATCAGCGTCCAGTCGGTTTCATGACCAACCGCGGATATAAGCGGTATGTCGCTTTCGGCGGCGGCCCTGACGACGGCTTCCTCGTTGAAGCCCCACAGGTCCTCGATACTGCCGCCGCCACGGGCCACGATGATGACATCCGGACGTGGAACGGGACCGCCCGAAGCGAGCGCATTGAACCCGCGAATACCATTGGCGACTTCCGCGCCGCAGGTCTCGCCCTGCACACGAACCGGCCAGACGAGTACATGCAGCGGAAACCGGTCGGAAATCCGGTGCAGGATGTCCCGTATCACCGCGCCGGTGGGCGAGGTGACGACACCTATGACGCGCGGCAGGCTCGGCAAAAGCTGTTTGCGTTCTTCCGCGAAAAGACCCTCGGCTGCCAGCTTGCGCTTGCGTTCTTCGAGAAGCGCCATCAGCGCGCCGGCACCGGCAGGTTCAAGCGCGTCGATCACCATCTGGTACTTGGACTGGCCCGGGAAGGTTGTGATCTTGCCCGTCGCGATCACCTCCAGCCCCTGTTCCGGCTGGATCTTCAGACGTGATGCGACCCCCTTCCAGATGACACCGGACAGGACCGAACGGTCGTCCTTCAGATCGAGATAGATGTGTCCGGATCCGGGCCTCGAAATCCGGCCAAGCTCGCCGCGCACCCGGACGTAGCCGAAGGCGTCTTCCATCGTCTTCTTGATGGAAAAGGAAATTTCCGAAACGGAGAATTCTGCGACGTTGGATTGGGTTTCCGACAAGACTTGGTTCCTTGAGGTTCGACCCGAAAGTGGCAAGGCCAGTGTCGAGGGTCAAGCTCAGTCAAACATGGCTCGGGCGCAGTAAGTGGATTTCCCAAAGCTGATTTGATCTTAGGGCGATTGTGGCATTGAAATTGTCAGTGCGACGGTCCTACCTTGGCGGCATGACCCGATACGATTACCGCATGCAGCGTTTGTACCTGCGCCACATCCTGGCAGACGGGGCCAGCATCGAAGCTGACCGCAGTCAGGCCAACTATCTCCTGAATGTCCTGCGCCTGCAGGACAATGACAGGATACTTGTCTTCAACGGCAGCGACGGTGAGTGGCTCGCCGAAATCCGGGCGACAGGTCGCAAGGCCTGCCAGATTGCGTTGGTGGAACGGGTGCGCGAGCAGACGGTGGCAAACGATATCCAGTATCTGTTTGCCCCACTCAAACATGCCCGTCTGGACTACATGGTTCAGAAAGCGGTCGAGATGGGGGCGGGTGCCCTGCGCCCGGTGATGACCCAGCACACACAGTCCAGCCGTGTGAACCTCGAGCGGATGGAGGCGAATGTCATTGAGGCAGCCGAGCAATGCGGCGTCATCTCGGTTCCCGAAGTGCTTGAGCCACGATCGCTCAAGGAATTGCTTGCGGGATGGACGATGAGTGATCCGAGCCGGCGTTTGCTTTTCTGCGACGAAGGCGAGGAGACACAAAACCCGCTAGCCGAACTCGTACGCTTGTCCGAGAGCGGCCCGCAGCCTCTTGCGGTTCTGGTGGGACCCGAGGGCGGGTTTTCTGCGGAAGAGCGAAGTTTGTTGCGCGCTCAACCCTTCGTGACGCCAATTCCACTTGGCCCGCGTATCCTGCGAGCTGACACTGCGGCAGTGGCCGCACTGACCGTCATTCAGGCAACACTCGGAGACTGGCGCTAGTCACGTCCGAAAGGGGAGCATGGCACAGGAAATCCTGCCACCGGGCACAGACTTCGATAAAGAGCATCGTCCCGCCGCCTCTGCGGAAAATGATCACCGCCGTCGCCTGAGGCTACCTGTGGGTATCGCTCTCGGCCTCGTTTTCTCGATGATGATGATTGTCATCTGCGGTGTGATAATCGGATACATGGCGACTTCAGACCGGCGTATTGCCGGACGTCTTCTTGATGAGGGGGCGGTTGCGACCTTGAAGGTGAACCAGGCGGTCATCGATCGTTTCTTTGCCGAACAGGAACTTGCGCTGAAGGCGGTTTCACTGGGCGCGCAAAGCGCCACGCCACATGATCTTTCGCGTCGATATCAGGAATTGTTTCCGCCTGATGCCAAGCTTGCATTTCAGCCTGCTGATCCCGCCGAAGCAGGTTTGCCCGAGGGCGAGCTTCTTCGCCAGTTCGTGCGCCAGCAGGGCAGCCCGGAGACACTGTTCGAAACCGTATATGGCCTCGGTCGCGGAGCGCAGCTTTCGGTCCGCTATCCGATGACCGTGTTTCAGGATTTGCTTGGTCAGATGAAGTGGGAGGGGCGCCAGCAACCATTCCTTCTTGCCGGACAGGACCGGGTCATCGCCATCGCAGGACATGATCTGAGGGTTTCGGAGAACGGAGACGAAGACGCTTTGCCCCTTTTGGGCGGTATCACCGATCATCCGTTGCACATGCTTTGGCAGGATCGACCAGAAGCTCATCAAATGGGCGGTTATGTCGACGGTCGCGTATTTCCCTCGGGGCGGGGAATGTACACCGCGATCTACCAGGAGATCGATGAGGGACCCGCTGCGGGCTGGACCTTGGGAACGATGTACAAGGCAAAGGACTTTGGTGCGGCGCTCGATCAGACTCGTATCGTCCTCTACGCGGCCGTGATCGCTCTCGTGGTTGGAGCTCTGCTGTCGTTCATGGTCGGGAAGATCCTCGGCAAGCCGTTGACCCGGTTGGCCGAAGCATCTGCCCGGATCAGGGACCTGGACTTCGAGGGGATAGAGCAGCTTCCGCCCTCACGCCTGAGGGAACTGGACAATGTGAACACCGCATTTAACGGAACAGTCGGGGCGCTCAACGCTTTTGCCCGCTACGTGCCTCGTCAGCTGGTCAAGCGACTGATTGCGCAGGGTATGACCGACCCACGCCAGATCGAGAGCCGCGAAATGACAGTGGTTTTCACTGACATCGCAGGTTTCACGACCATGGCATCGCGTCTGAGTGCAGAAGAGACTGCAGGCTTCCTGACCGACTATTTCGAGCTCGTTTCCGATGCTGTATCTGCGGAGGACGGAACGATAGACAAGTACATCGGCGATGGGGTCATGGCGTTCTGGGGCGCTCCGACAGACCAGCCCGATCACCGTGAGTTGGCGATTTCCGCGGTTCGCAAGCTCGCAGCCAGGCTTGAGGCACTTCCCGACGACCGGATCCGTGTGCGAGTAGGGATCCACACCGGGAAGGTCGTTGTTGGCAACATCGGCTCGGAAAGCCGGGTCAACTATACGGTCATCGGAGACGCGGTGAATGTCGCCGCAAGGCTCCAGGAATACGGCAAGACTGTTGATCCCGAAGCCCGGATAATAGCGCTCGCAAGCAAGGAAACGATGTCCGGAATTGAGGCCGGCCAGTGGGCGACGCCGGTTGGGAGCATCTCCTTGCGCGGGCGTCAGAGCGAGACCGCAGTGTTCAGAATTGCGTGACCGACTGTTTATGACAGAGGTCTGTATTGCTTTCCGGACCTTGTAGTCCTAAATGCGACAGGCTTGAATTGTTTCGACTTTAGGTGAAGCAAGCTGGCGCCGCATTCGTGCGTCCGAGATTTCTATTATGCGTCTTTGCGTGGCCGTCTGGCCGGGTATCGTTCGCGTCGTTCGAGAATTGGGAAACCCTGCATGGCCCGCGACACCGTCGACTCCACGCCGATTGAAACCGTAGCCGATCTGGCTGCCACCCTTGAAGCGGGATGCAAGCCCAGCGAGAAGTTCCGCATCGGGACAGAACACGAAAAATTCGGGTTCAATCTCGATGACCTGTCGCCGATCCCCTATGAAGGCCCGAAAGGTGTCGAGGCCGTCCTCACCGGCATGGAGCAGCTGCTCGGCTGGGAACGTATCGAGGACCGTGGCAAGATCATCGGGCTTGCCGATCCGGTTGGCGGCGGAGCGATTTCCATCGAACCGGGCGGTCAATTCGAGCTATCCGGGGCACCTCTGGAGAACCTGCATCAGACGTGCCGCGAGACCAATCAGCATCTTGATCAGGTTCGTCAGGTCGCCGATCCGCTTCGCATCGGGTTCCTCGGGACCGGCATGGCCCCTACATGGAAACGGGAAGAAGTCCCGGTCATGCCCAAATCCCGCTATGAGATCATGACGCGCTACATGCCCAAGGTCGGTTCGCTTGGCCTCGACATGATGTACCGCACGTCCACGATCCAGGTGAACCTCGACTTTTCCTCTGAGGCTGACATGGCGCAGAAGATGCGCGTCGGTCTCGCACTGCAGCCGATCGCAACTGCGATCTTCGCAAACTCCCCTTTCACAGAAGGCAAGCCGAACGGCTTCAAGTCGTTCCGCGCCCACATCTGGACGGACACCGATGCGGATCGCACGGGCGATATGCCCTTTGCGTTCGAGGATGGCTTCGGGTTTGAATCCTACGTGACCTGGGCGATCGACGTGCCGATGTATTTCGTCAAGCGCGGCGATACCTATCACGATGTGACAGACACGACCTTCCGCCAGTTTATGAACGGGGCTCTGGAAGGCCGGGTTCCGGACGCCAAACCGACGCTCGGCGACTGGAACAACCATCTTTCGACGCTTTTCCCGGACGTCCGGCTGAAGAAATACATCGAAATGCGCGGTGCGGATGGTGGCCCTTGGCGTCGCATCTGCGCTCTGCCGGCACTTTGGGTCGGTCTTCTTTATGACCAAGGGGTTCTTGATCAGGCCTGGCAGCTTGTGAAGGACTGGTCTGCAGAAGAGCGTGCCGCATTGCGTTCCGGCGTGCCGAAGACAGCTTTGCAAACCCCGTTCCGTTCCGGGACCGTGCTCGACGTCGCCAAGGAGGTGCTCAGCCTCTCCCAGGAAGGTCTGCGCCGCCGCAACCGGTTGAGCGATGGCGATCTGGACGAGCGTGTGCACCTTGCCGCGGTCGAAGAGGGACTTGCTGCGGGCATGTGTCCCGCGGATGTGATGCTGCAGCGCTACGGCGGTTCCTGGGAAGGGGATATCACCCGTATTTTCAAGGACTATGCCTACTGAGGTGCCTGTCGAGCCGTTTCAAATCGCAGTTTGACGTCGGTCCTTAGAAAGATGATCATGCCGACTCGTGAAACTGCAGCGAGGCAGCGGCAATGACGGATGCACCAGGTTTTCCTCTTCCCTTTGATCTCGGTGCCGTTGCGCGGGACATGCAGCAGCGCTTTGGCTGGACGGAAGGGGATCTGGGAGCAGCGATGGCCCAGCTCATGCCGGCAGCGATGAGCGGGGTCAGGCATTTCGGTGCTTCCCTTCCCGAGTTCAAGCCCTTCTTGATGCCCGGTATGAACGCCGCGCCGTTCTGGGGTGCGCAAGCGGCGACATTCGGTGACGATCACCTTTCAGCGTTCTTCGGTCCCTCCTTCATCAGGAAGGCAGTAACTCAGCAGATAGCGGCTGTGACAGGTCTCCAGCAGGAAGCCATCGCAGAGATGATGCCCGTCGCAGCGACTCTGGCCATGGGGCAGCTGGCGCGTCCCTATCTTCAGGGCGAAGCACGCGAGCTTCTTGATGCGTTCATGCGCGGATATGCACGTGGCCGGCCTAAACCGGTTCCGGGGCCGGCGGATTATATCAACGGATATACCCAGGCGATGCAGGCGTTCTGGAGCGGCTTCCTAAGGCCGCCCACCGCCGGTGACGTTGAAGAAACCGAAGAAGCCGAAGAATTGCCTGAAGAGGAAGTCGTTTCTCAGGAAGAATCGGAGGCAATCCCTGAAAGAGCTCCTGCAAGCGAATTGGAGGGTATGGTTGCCGATTGGATGACTGCGGGTCGTGATTTCCAGTCGAGCCAGTTCAAGGCGTTTGACAGTTTCTTTGAGCGCGCTGTGCGTGATCTCGGAAAGGGAACGCCTCCCGCATCCTGACAAAAAAAGGCCCGCCGGGGGCGACGGGCCAGTTGGGTGTCAGCAAGGTTTGCCGACAGGGCTGCAAGAAAGGTCAGGCGGCCAGTTGTGCCGCAGCTGACGGAAAGCTGTTTGTAAGGGGCGCCGCGATGACAGCGTCCTCATCGGACTGGGGTCGCGGTTCACCAGACGAGACGCCCAGCTTCGCTTCCATCGAGTGTTCGCGAGCCAGTCTCACCAGAAGGGAGGTCGCATCCCCGGTGCGCGATACTTGTCGTACCCATCGAACATCGCTCCGCGTCAAACCGATATCGGCGAGCTGGGCATCGCTCAGATCGTTGAGGCGATTGAGCTGGCGACGGGTTTGAGCCACACGCCACACACGAGCGGCCAGGCCGCCGAACAAGGACATCGGGCTGGTTACGAAAGCGTGCAACATTGCAATAGGCTCCTGTTCGCCGACGCAGGGTTCGTCGGCGCTGGCGGTTAAGGTTCTTCGTTCTGGGAGGTCCGGAACAACATCATAGTTCCAGAGACCCGAACATTAATCTAGTGAATGTTTTTTATGCATTTGATCGGAAATCGTTATGATTCTGATTTCCTGTCTTGATCTTCTCGGGCGCTTGATGCCATTTGAAGATCGATTAGGCCAACGAATGTTTCTTATGGCATTGATATGAAACTCTGATGAAGGGCGGCGCATGCTTGATCTCGACCAGTTGCGAACATTCGTGGCAATCGCGGAGTGCGGGAGTTTCACACGCGCAGCCGATACCGTGAACAAGACCCAATCTGCGGTTTCGATGCAGATGCGCCGCCTTGAAGAACGCATCGGCAGACCGATTTTCGTTCGCGATGGCCGAATGTCCAGACTGACCGAGAATGGCGAACGCTTGCTGCAATATGCCCGCCGGCTCGTCCAACTGAACGATGAAACCCTGGCGGCCTTTGACGATACCGAGGTTGCTGGGCTCGTGCGTCTCGGTACGCCCGATGACTACGCGGATCGCTTCTTGCCGGAAATCCTTGCCCGGTTCTCTCGCTCCAATCCGAAGGCAGAAGTCAGCGTCGTATGCGCGCCTACCCCGAATCTCGCCGATCTGGTGGCGCAGGACGAACTTGACGTTGCCATCGTCACGAATGTGCGCCGGAAAGGACGCCGGGAAGCCGACGTCGTTCGGCGTGAGCCGCTGCTTTGGGTGGCCTCTGCCCGCCATGCCGTCGAGAACGAGGAAACACTTCCATTGGCGCTGGGCCGTGCGACCTGCGATTGGCGAAAGGCGGCGCTTTCCGCGCTGGATCAAATAGGGCGGGAAAGCAGGCTTCTCTATTCAAGCTGGAATTCGACGGCGGTTGGTGCCGCAGTCCTGGCAGGTCTGGCCGTTTCCGTTTTGCCGGAATCTGCCCTTCGACCGGGTATGCGCGTTCTGTGCGAAGCAGATGGGTTCCCGAAACTGCCCGACTGCGAGATCGGGATCATGCGCTCTTGGCGTCAGAACAAGCGCGTCACGGAAGCATTGGTGGAGCACATCATTTCATCTCTCGACAATCTCTCCGTCCCGCAGGCCGTTGATGTGACTTAGGAATTGAACAATAAGAAACCTCTATGTAAACTGCCGAAACGTATTTAAAATGATGATGGTTTGGCGAATTTCGGCGTATTCGTTAGAGCTCATGGACGCAAAGAATGGCCCAAATCCTTGATATCGACCAGCTCAGGACATTCCTGGCGATAGCTGAATTGGGCAGTTTCACAAAGGCCGGCGAGGCGGTTCACAAGACCCAGTCTGCAGTCTCCATGCAGATGCGGCGTCTGGAAGAGCGTGTTGGCATGCCGATTTTCGCAAAGGACGGACGCCAGTCCCGCCTGACTGAAGATGGCGAACGTTTGGTGGAATATGCCCGCCGGATGATCAGGCTGAATGACGAGACGTTGTCTGCGTTTGGGCCGAGAGCGGAAGCGGGGACCGTCCGATTAGGCCTTCCTGACGATTACGCCGACCGTTTGCTGCCGCAGGTGCTCGCAGCCTTTGCACGCTTGAATCCCGCAATCGAGGTCGAAGTTGCTTGCGCCGACAGCCAGGAAACGCTGCTTGCCATCGAGAACGACGATGTCGACGTCGCTATTGTGACCACATCCGACGTGCCCGAGGGAACTGGAGATGTCATCCGGCGTGAGCGTATTCACTGGGTAACTTCGTCAGAGCATCAAGTGCATACGAATGTTGAACTGCGGCTAGCGGTAGGAGCCAAATCGTGTCACTGGCGAAGGATGGCGCTCAGTGCTCTTGACAATCTTAAGCGTCCATACCGGATTTCCTACGTCAGTGCTAGCTCATCAGCCCTGGTCGGCGCTGTTCAGGCCGGTCTGGCAATCGGGGTATTCCCGGAAAGCGTCATTCGACCCGGGTTCCGCATCCTTGACGAAAAGGAAGGCTTTCCGGCGCTTCCCTACTGCGAGTTCAGCCTGTTACGCTCCAAGAAGGCCAACCAGGGTATGCATGATGCCCTGTGTAGTCATCTGGTTGCGGCGATCGGCAATGTCGGGGCTTTGGCAAACGGACGGTAGCCCCGTCAGGCCTTCGGGTCGATCGATACCTGTTAGCGGCTGCGCATCATGAGAAGATTGCCGCCGATCACACAGGCCAGCCCGACGATCGCAGATCCGGTCCAGACATAGCCCTCAAACACCGTGGACACGGCGAGGGCAACGACCGGGAATATGACCGTCGCATAACCTGCCTTGGTCGAGCCGATGCGTCCAAGCAGTGTGAGGTAGGAGCCGAAGGCAATCACGGAGGCGACGATTGCAAGGTAGGTAAGGCTCCCCAGATAGGCGAATGTCGGTTCAACGGCGAAACTGCTTCCCTTGAGTGCAGCGAAGCATCCCAGGAACAGCGTTCCGTACAGCATCCCCCAAGTGGTCGCAGGAGTTACGGGCAATCCCTTCCTCTGGTTTGAGGCAGACAGCATGTTGCCCAGGCAGAAGGACAGGGTTCCCAGGACGCAGAAACCGAGGCCGCGCAGCGCGTCGTAGTCGACGCCGGTCGCAAGGATTTGCGGCCGGAACATGAAGGCAATTCCGGAAAAGCCAAGCAATCCAGCTCCGAGCGCAGCCAGGTTCGGTCTTTGCCCAAACAGCAGCAATGCCAGGAACAGATTCAAAACGGACGCAAGGGAGAACACCACCGCCAGCAGGCCTGACGGGAGCAGGGCCGCGCCGTAGTAAAACAGGGTGAAGTTGGTCGAAAAGATGAGTGCGCCCAGTCCGGCAAATCTGAGGTGATCAGCCAATGCGAAACGAAGATTGTGACCGCGCAGCAGACTCCAGCCAAACATCACGGACGAGGCCATCACGAACCTCCAGAAGACCGAGACTTCCGGGGCAACGCTGCCAACCTGCCCCTTCATCGCAATCCAGCTGAAGCCCCAGGCAAAGACGGTGGCACCGTAAAGGCCGAGGTCAACGGACGATAGCGGAGCGCGAGGCGCGTTCGATATTGGGGTTGCGAGAGACATTGTTCCGATCCTGTGAAGAGCTGCAGGATGGTCTATTCGTTTCTTCACTTCAAACGATAGTTGGTGATCGAATAATCAGTTTTGAAAATGAATTTGCTCGGCTGTCGGGTGCCACGCGGGACGATACCCAGCCGCGAGTGCGGCCACCGTTGCACGAGGGGTAAGCACGGTCACTTCCTTCGCAGGATCGCATACGCTTTGAACGTCCTGATAGCCTGCCGGTGTCCACAGCAACATGCCGCGCTCGTGCAATGCGATGGGGGTTCCATCGAGATCGAGCATTGTCGCAGGTGGCAGGTCGCGAAGTACTGCGCGAAAAGTGCGTTGCTTGCGTCCATCCAGACGGTCCTCGTGAAGCAAGTGATCCATATCGTCAGTCGAAAGCATTGACGAAGGCCGACCGGAGGCTTTCGATCCCATGTCCAGAGCGCCCAGGAATGCCTTGGCTTCCGTCCGGCGGCATTCGAAGCAGGGGCGGTGCCCCGCTGCCAGGGATGTGACCTCATCGAGAAAGAAGAGTTCCGTGTAGCCTTGCCCCATGATATCGCGCTTCCGCCCCTTGAACGAGGTTTCACAGCATATCCAACGGCGGGATGACCATCGCCTCTTGAGCAATGTCCTTGTGGAGGGATCATGGATCCGACCGCCGCGATTGCCCATGAAGAGACCGCGCTCGTGGAGGGAGACAATCTCGCCGGTAGGCAGCACCCTGTTTTGAAGCGGCGTCTTCATGGCCATTTTCCCGTGTGAACCTAGAGGACGAGATTGTGGCGACCAACCTTGGTGATGTCGGTTTCGCCGCAAAGCCCCATTGTCACATCCAGCTCCTTGTGGATGATCTCCAGGGCGGTTGTCACGCCCGGCTTGCCCATCGCGCCCAGGCCGTAGATATATGACCTGCCGATGAAAGTGCCCTTGGCGCCCATGGCCATAGCCTTGAAAACGTCCTGACCGGAGCGGATGCCGCCGTCCATGTGAACCTCGATCTTGTCGCCGACCGCGTCAACGATCTCACGCAGGATGTCATAGGAGGCAAGGGCACCATCCAGCTGACGGCCACCGTGGTTGGACACGATGATTGCATCGGCGCCGATCT
Organism: Roseibium sp.; assembly: GCF_048261595.1. Lineage (GTDB taxonomy): Bacteria > Pseudomonadota > Alphaproteobacteria > Rhizobiales > Stappiaceae > Roseibium. The sequence goes on along the minus strand of NZ_JBLXFW010000001.1, from coordinate 1,483,126 downwards.
CCGCTGCGATCCTGGCGTCTTCAACGTCGTTGATGCCTTTCAGGATCAGCTTGCGGTTCCAGTGCTTCTTCACCCATTCGACCGAGGACCAATCGAGCGTCGGATCAAACTGGCTTGCGGTCCACTCGGCGAGCGAGGACATGTCATCGACGTTCTTCACGTGGCCATGAATGTTGCCGAACTGCCGCCGCTTGGTTTGCAGCATGTTCCAGCACCAACGCGGCTTGAACAGCAGGTCGAGCATGACCTGCGGTGTCGGCTTGGGCGGCGTGGACAGACCGTTCTTGATGTCTCTGTGCCGTTGACCAAGCACCTGCAAGTCTAGCGTCAGGCAGAGTGCGGAGCAGCCCGCGTTGTGGGCGCGTTGCATCAGGGATTCCGAGAAACCGCGGTCACGCATGACGTAGAGCTGGAACCAGAAGGGTTTCTTCGTGTGCTCTGCCACATCCTCGATCGAGCAGACCGACATGGTGGTGAGTGTGAACGGTACGCCGAATTCCTCCGCCGCCTGCGCTGCGAGGATCTCCCCATCCGCATGTTGCATGCCGGTCAACCCGACCGGGGCAAGGGCCACAGGCATGGAGACCTCTTCTCCGATCATCGTCGTTTTGACGCTGCGGTTGTCGATATTGATGGCAACGCGCTGACGCAGCTTCTGGCGCTGAAAGGCTGCCTCGTTGTCATGATAGGTGCTCTGGGTCCAAGAGCCCGTGTCCGCATAGTCGTAGAACATCTTCGGGACGCGGCGTTTGGCCAGGGCTTGAAGGTCGGCAATACAGGTGATCGGCGCCATTATGGGCTCCCCTTTGGTAAAAGCTCTACAAAGATGTCGATGTCTTGCGCCGTCGTACTGGGCGCTCGGATGGCTGTGTCTCGCTCGCCTGCGACCGGTGCTGCCTTCGAATGTCGGCAAGCGCTCCACGTTCGGCGCGCTGTTCCGCTTCTGCCATGGCGCTCCGGACATAGTCGATGTGATCGGTCGAGGCCTTCCGCGCTCCGTCCGGATCACCGGCGATGATGCAATCGGCGATGAAAGCGTGCTGTTTCAGAACCATTTCGCGCGCTGTCGGGTGATCGTAGAGGCGCCCCCGATTGAAGAACACGCCGTTCTCGAGAAGGCGGTAGCAGGAGCGAAGACTGTGCATCAGGATTACGTTGTGGGCCGCTTCGCCAACGGCCTGATGAAACTCGATGTCGAGTTCAGCTTCGAGCTGTCGGTCATCGGCCTCGTAGGCTGACTGCATGCGAGCGACGATGTCGCGCAGATTACGATGATCGGCAGGCGTCGCGCGCATGGCCGCGTGTCCTGCCGCAGTTGCCTCCATATCACGGCGATATTCGAGATAATCCGACGTGGCAACCGGGTGCCGCTCGATCAGCGAAACGATTGGCTCGGAAAAGATCGGGCCTATTACGTCGGCGATGAAGGTGCCGCCGCCTCGTTTGCTGCAAATGAGGCCACGAACCTCGAGGATCTTGAAAGCTTCGCGCAGGACAGGCCGCGAGACGTCCAGTTCCGTGGCGAGATCGCGTTCCGCCGGCAGGCGTTCGCCGGGCCGCAGTACCCCGCCAAGGATCAATTCCTCGATCTGGTGGACGACTGCGTCGGAAGTCCTGAGCTGTTTGATCCTTTGGAACATCGCGAAAGGTCCGGAACGAAAAAGGACGCGGTGAGGAAACACCGCATCCTATAAATCGGGAAATCCGAAATTGGTCAATTAAATTATCCAATTTCGAAACCGGCTTGTCGGAAGCTCTCTAGAGCAGATCTTTCGGTGTCTTGCCGGCAAAGAAGGCGTCGAGGTTGTCGAGTGCCCGGAAGCCCATGGCATCGCGTGTCCAGACCGTGGCGCTGCCGATATGGGGGAGCATGAAGACATTATCCAGCGTTGCGAAGGCTGGATTGCCACCCGGCTCGACTTTGAAGCAATCAAGCCCCGCAGCTGCAATGTGGCCTGACTTCAATGCTGCAATGAGAGCGTCTTCGTCGACCAGTGCTCCGCGAGCGGTATTCACGACGACCGCCCCGCGCGGCAGCTTCGCGATCGTTTCTGAATTGATCAGATCGCGCGTCTGCGGCGTTGCCGGGCAATGCAGGGAAAGAAAGTCGGCTTCCGGCAACAGGCTTTCGAGGGTGTCATGATAGACCGCGCCATGTTCTTCCGTTTCCGGAAGTCTCGTGCGGTTGTAGTAGTGGATCTCCATGTCGAAGCCACGCGCTTTCCTTGCGAATGCACGACCGACGCGGCCCATTCCGACGATCCCGAGCTTGGCTCCGCTGACCTGTTTGCCGACCATGAAGGACGGGCTCCAGAAATCCCAGCCGCCGGTCCGAACGATCCGGTCGCCCTCGACCGCGCGGCGTGCCGCACCAAGCATCAACAGCATGGCGATCTCGGCCGTGGCATCCGACAGGACATCCGGTGTATTCGTGACAGCGATGCCCTTTGCGCGCAGGGCCTCCAGATCGCAGTGATCCGTTCCGACGGAATGGTTTGCGAGGATCCTCAGGCGCGGATCGAGTCGGGCGACAACGTCTGCGGAGAAGATCTCGGAATGGCACGGCATCATGGCATCCACCTTGGCGCTCATTTCGATGATGCGCTCTGGCGGGCTGACGTCATCAGCGTCATTCAGGATGACGTCGTAGGATTGCCGTGCACGGGCGACCGTCGCATCGGACACGCGACGCGGAAGCCAGAGGACTGGTTTGTCAGCCATCGGAATTGTGCCACTCCTTGCCGAGGACGCACTCTTCGTAGAAATCGTAGAAGGCAAGGCCGAGAACGAAGACAACGATGACCCAGAACGGCAGTCCACCCCAGAATCCGGCAAATCCGGTTGAGATACTGTGGGCCAGGCCGACGACAAAGATCGTCACCAGCGCTGTGCCGACCAGTCCGGCAAGTATTTTGGTTTTGGATCCGAGCATTTGCATCTCCTATGAGGCCGTTTCGGCCTGAAGTCTTGAAAGCAGCCAGCGAGACGTTCGCAGAAGGCGGTCGTCCTGCTCCTGTGCACCGACCAGCTGCACGCCGATCGGCAATCCGGTTTCTCCGACCATCAGCGGCATCGACAGGCATGGGAGACCGGCCAGCGTCCACAGGGTGCAGAAGATCGGGTCTCCCGTCGTCGGGCCGAGCGCAGGTGCCTCTCCGGCTGCGCTTGGTGTCAGAATCGCGTCGTAGTCCTTCAGGAAAGCCGAGAAGAACTCTTCGGCCGACTTCATCTGACCAAGCGCGTCTTCATACTGTGCGGTTGAAATCGTACGCCCGCGCTCGACGATCGGCTGCAGCGTGGAGCTGATGTCGCCCCAGTGCTCGTCGAAGGTCTGTTTCAGGTGAAGGCAGATCTCGTACTCGTGGATGATCCGCTGGGTATCCACCATCTGGGCAAGGGAGGGATGAGCCTCGATGCGCTCGACGCGTCCTCCCAGGCTGTCGAGCAGTTCCTCGAAGCCGGCCTTGGATGCTTCGGAAAGACGGTCTGCGAATGGCAGGTCTATCCAGGCCAGAACAGGTTCGACCGGAGGTTCGGAAATGTAGCCTTCCAAAATCCGCGGACGGGGCCGGGGATAACTCATCGCGTCGCGCTGGTCATATCCGTTCAATGCATCGCCAAGAGCGGCAACGTCCTCGGCACTCCGGGCGAAAACCCCGATCTGGTCGAGCGAGACAGAGGTCTGGAGGACTCCGGTACGGGAAATAATCCCGCGCGTTGGCTTGAAGCCGTAGGTGCCGCAAAACGAGGCCGGACGAATGACCGAGCCGTTTGTCTGCGTGCCAAGCGCGAGGGGCACCTGATATGCGGCGACCGCCGCTGCCGAGCCGCTCGATGATCCGCCGGGTGTGCGGTCCGCATTGTGCGGATTGACAGTATCGGTCGCATGGACGAAGGCCAGTTCGGTGGTCTTCGTCTTGCCGAGGATTACCGTTCCGGCTTCCAGCAGGCGTTGAACGACGACGGCATCTTCGCCGGGCTTGCGGCCCTTGAAGATTGCAGAGCCACGCTCTGTCGGAGCGTCTTTCGTGTCGATGATGTCCTTGAGCCCGACTGGAACCCCGTGCAGGGCACCCAGGGGCCGGCCTGCCTGACGCATGGCGTCGGCATCAGCCGCCTGCGCAAGTGCACGTTCAGCATCCACATGGGCCCAGGCCTTCAACTGACCGTCGGTTTCATCGATGCGGGCAAGGCATGCCTTGACCAGCTCGGTAGAGGTGAGGAGACCGGCCCGGATTTTCCGGGCCGCCTCGCTTGCTGTCAGTTCGATGGGATTGGTTCTTGTCATGGCTATCTGTGTCACGGGATGTACGGGCCGAACAGATAGTCAGGCAGCCAGAGCGCAATGCCCGGGAACTGGTACATCAGAACCATCGAGAAGATCACGATCCCCAGATACGGCAGGATGCCCTTGAAGATGTCGACCAGCTCGATCTCGTTTCGCAGAACACCCTTCAGATAGTATGCCGACATGGCCATGGGCGGAGTCAGGAACGAGGTCTGCAGGTTCAGGGCGACCAGCATCGCGAAGAAGTATGGATTGACCCCGAAGGTGTCGAGCATCGGAAGGAAGATCGGCACGAAAATGATCAGGATTTCCGACCACTCCAGCGGCCAGCCGAGGAAGAAGATGATCAGCTGGACCATGATCAGGAACTGCCACGGCTCCAGGTTCATCCCCAGGAACCAATGCTCGATGACGTCATGCCCACCGAGATAGGAGAACACCGAGGCGAAGGTCCATGAACCGACGAAGAGCCAGCAAACCATCGCGGTGGCCTTCGCTGTCAGGAAGACGCTTTCCTTGACTTTTCGCCAAGTGAGAGACCGGTAGATCATCGCGAGCACAAGACCGCCGAGAGCGCCCATTGCGGCAGCTTCCGCCGGCGTTGCCAGACCACCGAGGATCGAGCCCAGAACCAGCATGATCAGCACGGTCAGGGGAACGAACGACACCAGCAGGTCCAGATAGATCTTGCTGACCGGCGGAATGTCTTTCTGGTTCGGTTTCGGAGCGATCTGCGGGTTGAGCAGGACGCGGATCACCACATAGACGATGTAGAGGCCAGCCAGCATCAGGCCCGGGAAAACTGCGGCCGCATAGAGGCGCAGCGGAGACAGTTCGGCAATCGCGGCATAGACGATCAGCATGATCGACGGCGGGATCAGGATGCCGAGCGTGCCGCCTGCGCAAATCACGCCAGAGGCGAATTGCTTGTTGTACTGCGCGTTTGCCATCGCCGGGAAGGCAAGCAAGCCCATCAGGGTCACAACTGCACCAACGATACCGGATGCTGTCGAAAAGACCGCGCAGGTTATCAGAGCGGCGATTGCCATGGAGCCCGGCAGGTTCCGGGCCGCCATCTGCAGGGAATAGAAAAGACGGTCGACGATGTTGGCGCGCTCGACCACATAACCCATGAACAAGAACAGCGGAATGGCAACCAGAGTGTCGTTCTCCATCACCGAATAGGTGTTCTGGTTCAGGAGGTAGAAGATGTTGTTGTTGAAGATGTCCGCGAAGGAATCGACGCCGGTATAATAGGCAAAATAGCCAAAGCCGACGCCCATCGCGAGCAGGGTGAAAGCGATCGGAAAGCCGAGCAGCACCAGTACGATGAACAGGCACAGCATCAGGATCGCGACTTCAGGGTTCGTCATCTGCTTGATACTTTCGTCAAAAGCGACTGTGCGCTCACATTGTGTTGCTGGTCTGGAGTGCGTTGGGATCCTCGGCCAGGATGTCCTCGGTCTCCTTCACGTCATCGAGGCGTGGCATCCAGACACCGGTCTTCATTGCGCGCCAGCAGCGCATCATTTCGGCAAGGCCCTGTAGCATCAACAAAACCCCGGCGACGGGAATCAGGGTCTTGAAGAAGTAGACCTGAATGCGGGCCGGGCTGTTCCAGCTCACTTCCTTGTAGCGCCAGCTGTCGGCTGCGATTTCCCATCCGTACCAGAACAGCGCGAGCATGCCCGGATAGAAGAAGAGAATGTAAAGGGTGAAGTCGACACGGGCCTGCCAACGTACCGGGAACAGCCGGTAGAGCACGTCACCGCGCACATGGGTGTCCTGGGCCAGGGCATAGGGGCCGGCCATGAGGAAAAGGGCGCCGTACATCTGCACCATCATGTCGAAGGCCCAGACGGTTGGGGCATTCAGGACGTAGCGCACGAAGACTTCGTAGGAAACGGACAGGGTCAGGATCAGGATGCACCAGCCGAAAGCTCGGCCGACCCAAACGTTCAAACCCTCGATCGCATATATCAGTTTGGTCACTTCAGCCTCTGACGAATTCAGAAGGAAAAGCGCGGGGGCCTCAAGGGTCCCCGCGCCCGCTCGAGCGAGCGAAATGCTTCGGTCAGCCGAAGTAGTGGTTGTAAGCCAGCTTGTAGTCAGGCTGGTTCAGGTTCAGGTAGTTCATCACCTGCTTCGCATAGGTCTTCTGAGAGTCGACGACCTTCGCGAAGAACGGGTCTTCGCCAGAAATGCGATCGACCACCACGTCCCAGGCCTTCAGCTGCTCAGCCATGACCGAATCCGGCGTGCGGTATACGTTCACGCCCTGCTCGTTCTGCAGCTTCACCAGATCTTCGGCGTAACGCTTGGTGTTATGCCAGTAGAAGTTGGAGTTTTCTGCTTCCGAAGCATACTTCAGGATGGCCTGAAGTTCGGACGGCAGCGACTCATACTTCTTCTTGTTGAACGTGACTTCGAAGCACTCCTGGCTCTGATGGAACGATGCAAGGTGATAGTGCTTGGAAACGTCCTGCATGCCGAAGTCGCGGTCGGACGTCGGGTTGTTGAACTCGGCCGCATCGATGAGGCCGGACTTCATGGCCGGCTGGATTTCACCGCCCGGCAGCTGAACAACCGACATGCCCATTTCCAGCAGAACGTCTGCAGCCAGACCGACGGTCCGGTACTTCAGGCCGTTCATCTGAGCCGCGTCCTTGATCTCTTCCTTGAACCAGCCGAGCGGCTGGGCCGGCATCGGGCTGTTGAAGAACGATACGACATTCAGGCCAAGCGAAGCCATCAGCTCGTCGAACAGTTCCTGGCCGCCGCCGTAGTAGATCCAGCCGAGCATTTCCTGCGACGACCAGCCGAAGCACGGGCCGGTACCGAACAGGGACGCTGCCTTGGATTTGGAGTACCAGTAAGCGGAAACGTAGTGGGCGCCATCGAGAACGCCGCGGTGAACCGCGTCCTGCATCTGGCTGGTCTTGACAACGGCATCGACGGCGAGAAGGTCGATTTTCAGATCCTTGCCTGCCATTGCGTGAACGCGTTCCACATAGGACTGTGCGTTCTCAAGGAAGATGCCGCCGCCCCAGGCAGCCTGCATCTTGAGGACCACCGGCTCGGCTCTTGCGATCGACGGTGCTGCGAGAGTGCCGGCAGTGGCTGTGGCTGCGAGCGCGCTGCCTTTCAGAAACCGGCGGCGGTTCAAAGTATCAGTCATGATTTTCCTCCCGTTTATGCCGACCCAAGAGTGCAGAGCCGGGCCTAAACATTGAAAGGTAACCACCTTCGCAATTGGAGAACAAGTGCGCCGCGATTTTTTAATTTAATCAGGCAAGCAAAAATATGCGCAGGTTTGCCAAGGGCTTCGGAATTCCCGAATTCGACTTTAGTGTTGAAAGTCGAGGCCGTTTGTCTTCCGGTAATGCTGCGTTGCAAAATGAGTTTTTCTCTATTGGTAAAGTGTGAGGAGTTTAGATGGTTGCAGTCTCTTGGTCCGAGAACAGAACTGCGAAAACGTAGCGCGATAGGTTGCTTAACATGTGCGAAGGAGTGCGGGACGATAGGCGCACCGAAATTGAGGGCCATGTTTTTGCAGCTGCTTGGTCGCGCTTGATTGAGAAATCTGGAGGTGAACGCCTCCATCGTGATTGCAATGGTGCAATGCGATCATGAGTGCGTTCCAGGGAATAAAATCTGCTCTGAATGGGTGGTTCTGCGAATTTTTTCACTGGTGGGGTATCAGTTTCAACTTGGTGAATACAATTTGTAATGCCTTTTGCGGGTCTGGCCACAGTTGGGTGTAATGGGAGGTCAGGTGTGGCAATTTTCGCGGTGTAGACCAAGCTGTTTGCCGATACGGTGACGCTGGTGAGGCTTACCGGAGGGGACCGAGCTATGGCTCAAGGGGAATGCGACGGCGGATCGACTGCAGATATCGACATTGACGGTATGCCGATGCGTACGTTCAAGAAGCATCCGTTGCGTGATGTTGTCCTGGGGGAGGTACACGCCAGACCGTTCCGGCCTTTGGCGACGCCGCGCATCGTGTTGCACTATGCTTTTCTGACCAACGCTCAGGAAGCAGATGCCGACCGCGCCTGGTTTGCCGAGCACTGCGTCAACTACGGGGCGCCAGGGCCCTCACACGATGCACGGTTTCATTCACTGGCTGTGGCTGGCGGCACCTTGAGCTGGGAGCGCCATACCGAGTTCACCACCTACACCTGGGACGGACCTGCAAACGGGGGACGCCCGTTTGCCGCTATGCCCTCGAACCATCCCTTCGGAAGTTCCTTCCGCGCTCCGGGTCTCATGCTGGTCGCAACGCGGTTGGAATTTCTCGAGGAGGAACAGGCAGGCGATTGGCGCGACCAGTTCGATCCGGGAAGCCTGACGGCATTTCGTGTCGAAGGGGCGAGCGCGACCGCGGCAACTGATTTCAGGGTCGATGGCAATGGCCATACCCGTTATCTCGTACTCAACAGGTCGATGTCCGGAGTACAGGCCGGAGCCATCGTGCAAAGACTTCTGGAAATCGAGACCTACCGCTCATTGGCCCTGTTGGGGTTGTTTGAAGCCAATAGGCTTCAGCCCGAAATCAGCGGCATCGAAGTCGAACTGGTTGAGCTGACCAAACGGATGCAGGACACTTCAGGCCTGGATGCGAACAAGGAGCTGCTGGACAGCCTGTCCAGGCTGGCAGGGGCGCTGGAGGCTGGTGCCGCGGCTACCAGCTATCGGTTCGGGGCCAGCCGGGCGTACCACGAGATTGTCATGGCGCGCCTGCGCGCTCTGGCAGAAGAGCCGCTGCCCGGTGACCTCAGCATGTCTGCCTTCCTGAGCCGGCGGTTGGCCCCTGCAATGCGAACCTGCCAGTATATCGAGGAGAGGCAGGCCACGCTGTCGCGCAAGCTCGCCCGCGCAACGACCCTTCTGCGTACACGGGTTGATGTCGACCTTGAACAACAGAATCGGTCGCTGCTTGAATCGATGAACCGCAGGGCGCGTCTGCAGCTGCGCTTGCAGCAGACAGTTGAAGGGCTCTCCGTCGCAGCGATCAGTTACTATGTTGTCGGGCTGGTCGCATATCTTGCAAAAGGCGCCAAGGACGCTGGCCTCCCGATCGGCTCGCCGGGCCTGGTGACAGGTGCCGCAGTTCCTGTGGTCGTCTTGGTAATCTGGTGGACGTTGAACCGGATCAAGGCGCATCACATGGAAAAGGGTGACGACTGAATACAAATGAAAAAAGGCCGGGAGCGCGACCCGGCCTTTTGTTTGGTCCTGTCTCCGCGCGTCTTACTGAAACTGCTTCAGATACGCGATGACATCCGCTCGGTCGGTGTCCTTGCGAAGGCCTGCAAATGCCATCTTGGTTTTCGGAAGATAGTCCTTCGGCTTCGTCAGAAACGCATCCAGCTCAGTATCGTCCCAGACCAACCCGGCTTCCGCCTTCTCCATCAGTGCAGGAGAATACTTGAACCCTTCTGCCGCGCCGGCAGCTCGTCCGACGATACCGTTCAGCTGGGGCCCGACCTTGTTCTTCGCATCAGCGCCGACGGCGTGGCATGCCTGGCACTTCTTGAAGACCTTTTCGCCCTTTGCAGCGTCGCCCTCGGCGTGTGCCTGTACCGTCAGGGCCAGAAGGGTGGTGCCGGCGATTGCGAGAAACCGCTTCATTTATTACTCCCTCAGTCGTTTTCGCGTCCTAAGCGCACAGGCCTAAACAATAGAAGTATTCCCGCAAGGACAAGCAGGAGCCCGCGCAAAACGTCGATTTTAAGGTAGCCTGAGCGGCTATGTCGCAGACATAACCAATTGGTACTAAGAATGCCTGCAGGGCCAACCGGTCAGAATGACGATGCCGCCCGTTCTTCCCTCTGGATGTTCAGCCATTCATCAAGACCGTCGTCCCAATAGGGCGAGGGGCCATAGAGATGTGCAAGAAAGTCGATAAAGACCCGCACCTTTGCTGGCAGGAAGCGCCGGCTCGGATAGACCGCATGGAGGCCGACGTCCTTAGAGGCACGGTATTCGGGCAGAACGATCTTCAGCTTGCCATCACTGAGTTCGGGGCCAATGTCCCAGGTGGAGCGCAAGGCGACGCCCACACCAGCCAGAAGACATTCGCGGACGACTTCCGACGAGTTGGTTCGGACCGGCGCTGCCATGCGTACGTTTTCCAGGCCATTCGGTCCGACGAGGCGCCAGGGATCTTGGTTCGCGGCCGCCAGACAAACGTGGTTTTCCATCAGGTCCTGAATTGACTTAGGCTCGCCGTACTTCTCGATGTATTCCGGTGAAGCACACAGAATGCGGTGAATCGGGGCGAGACGGCGGGCGACAAGGCTGGAATCCGACAGCTCGGCGATACGGATCGCAAGGTCGTATCCTTCGCCGACGATATCGACAAAGCCGTCATCAAGGTCGAGATTGACTGAAAGATCCGGATTGGCATCCAGAAAGCGACCAAGGTAGGGCGCGATATGAAGCCGACCGAAAGACGTTGGGGCTGCAACCTTCAGGGTTCCGCGTGCCTGCGCTGATCCACGGGAAACGAACGCCTCAGCCTCCTCTACGGATGCAAGAATGGCAATCACCCTTTCGTAAAAGCCCTGACCGGCTTCCGTCATGGCGATTTGCCGCGTGGTCCTTTGGAGCAGGCGCGTCCCCAGTTTGTCTTCCAAGCGACGAATCCGCTTCGAGACCACAGCGGGTGAAAGGCTCATTTCACGCCCCGCTGCCGACATGCTGCCTGCGCTGACGACGCGCGCGAAGATCTCCATGTCAGTGAGATTACTCATTTTCAACCATCCGGAAAACGTTCTAGTGCCCCTACGGCGTATCGTCGGCGCTGCTTATTTGGCAAAATGCCACATAACGAACTGGACAAGTGCAGGTATGATCATTTACGCCCTCAGGGCAATAATGAAACATATTTATTCGGAAATGGAAAGGGAGAGGCCATGACCGCGATCGCGATGCCGGCGCCAGACAGCGCCGTGATCGCCAGAAGGGCTGAAATCGTGAAGGCTCTTCAGGCAATCATTCCCGGGGAAGGTGTGATCGACGACGAGACCGAGATGCGTCCTTATGAGACGGATGCGTTGACGGCCTATCGCCAGATGCCCCTGATCGTGGTGCTCCCCGAAACTGTCGAGCAAGTCTCCAGGGTTCTGCGGTATTGTCACGACAACGACGTCAAGGTCGTTCCACGTGGTGCGGGTACCTCTCTTTCCGGCGGGGCTCTTCCCCTTGCCGACGGCGTTCTGCTGTCGATGATGAAGTTCAATCGGGTACTGGACATCGACTTCGACAACCGTGCCGTTGTCGTTCAGCCGGGTGTCACCAACCTCGGTATCACCCGGGCTGTCGAGCATGAGGGCTTCTATTACGCTCCCGATCCCTCCTCGCAGATCGCCTGTTCCATTGGCGGCAACATCGCCGAAAACTCGGGCGGCGTGCACAGCCTGAAATATGGTCTGACGACGAACAACGTTCTTGGCCTCGAGATGGTCCTGATCACCGGCGAGGTCATCCGGCTTGGTGGCAAGCATCTCGATAGCGAGGGCTATGACCTTCTCGGCCTGATGACTGGTTCGGAAGGCTTGCTCGGCGTTGTCACTGAAGTCACGGTCCGGATCCTGCAGAAGCCGGAGACCGCACGAGCCCTCCTGATCGGCTTTCCGACGAGCGAGGACGGGGGGCAGTGCGTCGCCGAGATCATCGCGGCCGGCATCATCCCGGGCGGACTGGAGATGATGGACAAGCCGGCGATCCACGCCGCCGAGGCTTTCGTCAACGCGGGCTATCCGCTGGATGTTGAGGCGCTCCTGATCGTCGAGCTGGACGGTCCGGAGGCCGAGGTCGACTACCTCATCGACAGGGTCGAAGGGATCGCCAAGGTCAACAAGGCCAGCCATCTGCGCATTTCCACCTCCGAGGAAGAGCGCATGACCTTCTGGGCAGGACGCAAGGCAGCGTTCCCCGCGGTTGGCCGCATTTCGCCGGACTATCTTTGCATGGATGGCACCATCCCCCGCAAGGAGCTTCCGAAGGTTCTCGCCCGTATGCGCGAGCTGTCCGAAAAGCACGGGTTGGGCGTGGCGAATGTCTTCCATGCCGGTGACGGCAATCTCCACCCCCTGATCCTCTATGATGCCAACGAGCCGGGCGAGCTCGATGCAGCCGAAGCCTTTGGTGCGGATATCCTCCGTCTGTGCGTTGAAGTCGGCGGCGTTCTGACCGGCGAGCACGGGGTCGGGATCGAAAAGCGCGACCTGATGACTGACATGTTCTCCGAAGAGGACCTGAAACAGCAGCAGCGTGTCAAATGCGCATTTGACGACAAGCATCTGCTCAATCCGGGCAAGGTCTTCCCGGTTCTGCATCGCTGTGCAGAGCTCGGCCGCATGCATGTTCACAAGGGCAAGCTTCCCTTCCCGGACATTCCGAGGTTCTAGGATTTCTCATGGACGCGACATTCAAGCCGCGCGACACGCGCGAAACCTGCGAAGCCGTCAAATGGGCCGCAGCAGAAGAGCAGCCGCTCGAGATCATCGGAACCGGGTCCAAGCGGGCGATGGGACGTCCGGTGCAGACGGCGCATGTGCTCGACCTTTCCGCTCTGTCCGGAGTGGTCAGCTATGAGCCTGAAGAACTGGTCCTGACTCTCAAGGCCGGAACGCCGATTGCCGAAGTTGAGGCGCTCGTCGCAAGCCGCAATCAGGAACTCTCGTTCGAGCCAATGGACTACGGTCCCCTTCTTGGGCAACCGGAAGCCCAGGGAACGATCGGCGGTGTTCTGGCGACAAACCTCGCAGGCCCGAGACGCATCAAGGCAGGGGCGGCGCGGGACCACATCCTGGGCATGGAGGCCGTTTCGGGACGTGGCGAGGTCTTCAATTCCGGCGGCAAGGTCGTGAAGAACGTCACCGGATACGACCTTCCGAGAGGCCTGTGCGGTTCCTGGGGGACCCTTGGCGTTGCGACGACCGTCACGCTCAAGGTCAACCCACGTTCGGAGACATCTTCGACACTGGTCCTGTCGGGGCTTGGGAACGCAGACGCTATCAAGGCCATGTGTCAGGCGATGGGTTCGTCGGCTGAAGTTTCGGGTGCTGCGCATCTGCCGAACGGGATCGATGGTGGTGGTGCGCAAACGCTGCTCCGTCTGGAGGGGTTCGCAACCTCGGTTGACTATCGCTTCGGCGCGCTCGCCAAACTGCTTGCGGGTTTCGGCAAGGCAGAACGCGTTGATGAAGCGGACAGTTCGACCCTATGGCGTTCAGTACGCGACTGCGGCCCGCTGGTCGGGGGAGCCGAGCCGGTCTGGCGCATCTCGGTGGCGCCGACAATCGGTGCGCAATTGGTTGAACGTCTGCGTAACCAGTTCGTTGTGGATGCCTATTTCGACTGGAGTGGCGGCCTGGTCTGGGTAAAGAACCTGGACGGCGGCACTCACGCAGATGAAATCCGCTCGACGATTGCCGAACTCGGTGGAGGACACGCGACCTTGGTCCGCGCGGATGCCGCGACACGCACGTCCGCCGACGTGTTCCAGCCGCAGGCAGCCCCGCTGGCCGCACTGGCCAAGCGTCTCAAGCATCAATTCGATCCGCACGGGGTGCTGAATCCCGGTCGCATGGTCAGCGGCGTCTGAGTTCGCCGGGAGGAAACAAGAGTGCAAACCAATTTTTCTCTCGCTCAGCTTGCGGATCCAGCGGTGGCGGAATCGGAGAAGATCCTTCGCAAGTGTGTGCATTGCGGATTTTGTACCGCGACATGCCCGACATTTGCCCTCCTTGGCGACGAGCTTGATAGCCCGCGTGGTCGGATTTACCTGATCAAGGATATGCTGGAAAACGACAAGCCGGCAGACGAGCGGATCGTCAAGCACGTCGACCGGTGCCTGTCGTGTTTGTCGTGCATGACGACGTGCCCGTCGGGCGTGAATTACATGCATCTCGTTGATCATGCCCGCGCCCACATCGAGAAGACCTACAAGCGACCGTTCACCGATCGGATGCTGCGCGAACTGCTCGCTTTCGTCCTGCCGCATCCCGGTCGTTTTCGCCTGGCTCTTGTCGGCGCATTCTTCGCACGACCCTTTGCCGGCGCAATGAAGGTGCTGGGCGGGCCGTTTGCCAAACTCGGTGCCATGCTGGACCTCGCGCCTGCAAAAGCGCCGGTACGCTCCAATGCCGAAGGCCCGGCGGTCTTTGCGACAGCCATGCCGGAGCGCAAGGGCCGCGTTGCGTTGTTGAGCGGCTGCGCCCAGCCTGTTCTGAAGCCATCGATCAATGAGGCCACCATTCGTCTGCTGCAACGCTCCGGCTACGAGATCGTGCTGCCGAAAGGCGAGGGGTGCTGCGGGGCGCTGGTCCATCACATGGGCAAGGAAGAAGCGGCCCTCGAAAACGCGCGGCGTAATGTCGACGCCTGGACAGCAGAGCTCGAAGGGGAGGGGCTCGAAGCCATCCTCATCACGGCATCCGGCTGCGGCACGACGATCAAGGATTATGGTTTCATGCTGCGGGAGGATCCCGCGTATGCCGAGAAGGCAGCGCGGGTGTCGGCGCTGGCAAAGGACATCACCGAATTCCTGACGGGCGTCGATCTCGGGGAAGCAGTCCTCCGGCCGGAACTTCGGGTTGCCTACCATTCGGCCTGCTCCATGCAGCATGGCCAAAAGATCACCCGTCAGCCGAAAGAGCTTCTGAAGGCTGCCGGATTCCAGGTGAAGGATGTGCCGGAGGGGCATTTGTGCTGCGGTTCGGCCGGGACCTACAACATTTTGCAGCCCGAACTCGCGCGACGCCTGCGCGACCGGAAGGTTGCGAACATCGAGAAGACCGAGCCGCACCTGATCGCCACCGGGAATATCGGCTGCATGACACAGATCGGCAATGGCACCGGCATCCCGATTGTCCATACGGCCGAACTTCTTGATTGGGTCTATGGCGGTCCCGTTCCTGAAGGGCTCGACGATCTGGTCTCTCAGGCTGCAGCTGAGTAACATGCGACTTCGTGGCGAGACCGGAGCTACCTGCGTCGGTCTCGCGACCCAAACGGATCGAGCAACACCGCACCGATGTCTGTAGGCAGTCCGAACACCGCCATCGTCAGTCTTGGCATGTCATGCCAGAGCGCACGGCAGATTCGTTCCAGCGTCGAGATCATGAGTGACGCACTGGCAGAGGAGTTCGTGCCCGAGCGGCACTTCTTTGACGGTCTGATTTCGCCGATCGCCGGCATGGCACAGTTGTTCGAGGACGGATTTCCGATCTTCAAACGGGGAGATATCACTCCCGGACCAGGGCACCCGACCTGGCAACCCTATGGGATCCGGTTCCTGCATCACTTCCGCGCGGAACCCGGAGGCAATGCCGATATCGCCGCGCACTTCGACGAAGACCTGTCGCGCTTCTCCTATCTTCGCGACAAATTCGTGGCCTTGAAAAAGCGCCACCGTGTGGTCTTCGTGATTTCGAACAGCCAGAACAACCTCGATGAGGTTGCACGTGATACCGGCATCGAACGTCTTCACTTTGACCGGGGCGAACTGGAGCGTCTGCAAAAGGCCGTTGACGCGTTCATGGGGCGGGCATGTGAGTATCTCGTTGTCAGCCATCCCAAGCGCCACGGAGGGGTCGAGCTTCCGCATCTTGCGATACTCGAGGCAGACGATAGCGAGTGGACAGGCGACAAGAAGCAGTGGCGAAAACTTTTCCGGCGCTATCTGCAAACCGGCTCCGTGGATCCGTTCGCTGTTTGATCAAAATGAAAGGCCCCGGTGTGTGCGCACCAGGGCCTGAACAAACTTTCTTCTCGTAAATCCGTTCGCTAGATGACGTGAACGGTCGTTCCAACGCCCACGCGCTGGTACAGATCCATCACGTCCTCGTTGCGCATACGAATGCAGCCTGAGGAGACTGCGTGGCCAATCGTCCATGGCTGGTTAGAGCCATGAATTCGGTAAAGCGTCGAGCCGAGATAGAGAGCCCGCGCTCCGAGCGGATTGTTCGGTCCGCCCTCCATGTAGGTTGGAAGATCCGGGCGCCGCTTGCGCATTTCCGCCGGCGGGCGCCAATCGGGCCATTCCGCCTTACGGGTAATCTTGTGAGACCCGGCCCATTCAAATCCCGGCTTGCCGACCCCCACACCATAGCGGCGGGCGGTTCCGTCTCGCTGCACCAGGTAGAGGTAGCGCTCATTGGTGTCGATGACGATGGTTCCAGGCTTGTGCGATCCGGTGTACTGCACGATCGTCGGCAGGAACTGAGGTGCGACCTGACGCGGCGCTGCCTGCGTTCGAGCTTGACGTTGTGGTTCTGCCTGACGCCGCGAAACCGTCTGCGGTCTCAGCCAACCGTTGGCGGTCGGAGACGGCGCGGTGCGAACAAGGGCCCGCCGCTGTGGCTTGAGCTGAAGAACCCATGGTTCGGTCAGATTGGGGCTGAGAACCAGAGGAGGGGGAGCCGCGCGGCCCGCCGTGCCGGCAAGAGCTCCTGTGGACGCGACGAACATGGCCGCCAGAGCTCCCGCTACAAGTCCTGCAATATGACCTGTCTTTTTCATTGATGTACTCGCTACGCTTCATCAAACGATCCCGGCACCAAGGGCGACAAAGATCTAACAATGACACGGTAGGAGGTCACACCAAGTATTTGGTAAACCGCGCCGTAACCATATTGCCAATTTGATCATATGGTTAGCGTTCGGTTGAAGGTTTTGGTTTGCGAAAAGTGAATGCCTTCGCTCTCCGCGGTCAGAGCTTTCCGGGCCGCATTGAAGTTGCTCAGTAATTCTCGAGAAACTGGTTAATTCAGCGCGCGTTGGGCGTCGCGGGCAATGAAGGGAAGGAGTGTCTCGGTGTCTTCTGCACTCATGCCAGGCTTTATGCGCCGATCATACAACATGTTCAGTATGATCTGATCGAAGATTGTGAACCGGCTGTGGCGGGAAGTATCGTTAAAGACCGAATGGGTGAGGGAGGCATCGTCATTCATGGGACCTAGTCCCTGCAACACCTCCTCCACGAGACAGCGTTGAAACAGGAACTCTCCCTCGTCGGAAACGATGACTGCGGCCGAGCGCTTGATCCCGCGTTTGCCCGAGACGACCCGTACAAGGCATCTCCCGGGCACCTTCGCTTTTTCGTCCTTGTAGATCTGCTTTCGCACGACATCGGCATATTGGTGGCGATCAACGACGAAGATCTGGAAGTTCGCTGTTTCGGCACTTCCGGCAAATTCGCTTTCCAGTCCGGCGATTTTGCGGCTCAGACTGTCGACAAACCGCGTGACGGTCGGCCCCCGGTTCTTGCGCGCAAGGTTATGAACGTAGAAACGAACCGGAACGGTGAACTTCTTGACCAGATAAGGCCGCCAGCTCCATGTGCGGTACTCAAGTCCGAACACTGTCTTTTTGAAGCCGTCAAGCAACTCGTCGGTGGTAAAGGGCTGGGCCTCCGACCGTACGCTTGCACCGGCCAGAAACAGGAGGAGGCCAAGGATGAATGGCGCGTTGCGGCTCATGAAGGCTTCTGGTTAATGAATCTCGAACCTGAGTCAGTTAATTGACGTTGGAGATTCAAGCATATCCGAGCATCCCAGGCGAAGGAACCGTAATTTTCACATGGGTATCGGTACATTCTAGCTCCGAAATAGATAACACCGGAAAAACAATTCCTTAAACATCGTAGCGTATACCTGTCGACTGATAACCGTGAAAACCGGAACGACGGACAGAGGACGGGAGACGTATGGCCGCGGTAAAAAGATCTTTTCGCGCTGAAAGCTTGATGCGCGTGCATGCCGGTGCGAACGACGATCCCATCATCGTCGAAGAAAGACGCCACCGCGAAGTGCTTGCCGAGATTGCCAGCTTGAAGGCGATGATGGCAAAGGGCGTTTCAGCTCAGCCCACGGCCGAGCCGGTTGACGCAGAAGCGGTCAGCAAGAAATTTGTCGAGGAGTTCCGCAAGGAGCTCTCCGAGGCGGCCAAGCTGAAGACGGAACTCGATTCCATCTATGAAGCCATTGCCCAGACGAAAAAGGAAATCGCCACTCTGCACCACACGACTGGTTCGGAAGGCGAGGACATGACGCGCGTCACCAATGAACTGGACGCAGTCGTGACGGGAACCGAAGGTGCGACCGAAAACATTCTGTCTGCCGCAGAGTTCATTGATGAAACCGCGAACACGCTGTCCGCACGCCTCAACGGACAGGACGCGGACCTTGCTCACGACATTCAGGAACGCGTTATCCAGATCTTCGAAGCCTGTAACTTCCAGGATCTGACCGGACAGCGCATCACCAAGGTCGTAGGTACCCTGCGCTTCATTGAAGATCGTATCATCCAGATGATGGACATTTGGGGCGGTATCGAGAGCTTCAAGGATATCGAGGCCCATGCCAAGGCGCAGGCAGAAGGCGATGCCGCTCTGCTCAATGGCCCGTCGCTCGAGACAGACATGGACGTCGCCACGCAGGACGATATCGACGCCCTGTTCGCTTGATGTCAGCGATTGTTGGAATTCTCAAAGCCCGGGTCAATCCCGGGCTTTTTTGTTGTCGGTGGCGTGCGAGGTATGGCACAAGAACAAAACAGGAATATTGGAGGGGCGTATGAGCGACGTCGGCGACGGACTGATGCTGGGTTCTGACGGCAAGATGAGATGCTGGTGGCACGGCGGTCTGGAGGACTATCAACGTTATCACGACGAGGAGTGGGGCCATCCGGTTGCGAATGACATCCGGTTGTTCGAAAAACTCTCGCTTGAAGGGTTCCAGGCTGGACTGTCCTGGTTGACCATCCTGCGCAAACGGGACGCGTTCAGGGCCGCCTTTGCGGGCTTCGACTTTGAAAAGGTCGCAAGGTTTACCGAAGCAGACGTTGAGCGTTGCCTCGCCGACCCCGGCATCGTCAGGCACCGCGGCAAGATCCTTGCCGTTATCAACAATGCTGCACGGGCCTTGGAACTCAAGGACGAGTTCGGCTCTCTCGCCCGATATGTCTGGAACTTCGAGCCAAAGCCGGACACGCGCCCGTCGACGTTGGATTATGCCACGGCAAGAAAGATGGCAACGTCTCCCGAAAGCATTGCCATGTCCAAGGATCTCAAGAAGCGGGGCTGGAAGTTCGTCGGACCGACGACGATGTACGCGTTCATGCAGTCCATGGGGATCGTCAACGATCACCTGGAAGATTGCTGTTGCCGCCCGCTTATCGAGGAAGCCCGTAACCGTTTCGTTCGTCCGTGAACGTCAGGCCGCGCGGCGCAGGGTCAGGTTTTCTGCGCCGCGTTGACTTACTTGCCCAGTTTGTCGTGTAGAGGAGCGAACAGGCTGTTCTCGCGCGTGAAAACATATTCCAGCGTCTGAACGGTCACGGTCTCGGCCCCGCTCTCGATGAGCTTGCGCGCGCATTCGGCCACACCGTCCTTCGGACATAGCACGGACACGATTTTGCTCTCGCTCTCGTCACCGTAAGGACAGGTCACGCCATCATCCGCCAGGGCGGCAAGAGCTGCGTCGCGATTGCCGACCTTGGCCCTGACAAGGCGATTGCTGCGAGCCTGCTCTTCCGCGGTCACACGGTCGAGAATGGCCTTCGCACCTGAGAGTGCTGTGTCGCTCCAGTCCGCGTTCAGCGACGCGACCAGATGTGCCTGGCTTCGCAGCATGATACCATCGGCAAGCACCTTGAGAGCATTGGCCTGAAGGGTTGAACCTGTGGTCGTGATGTCGACGATCAGTTCCGCCGAGCCTGCAGCCGGTGCGCCTTCTGTGGCTCCAGCGCTTTCGACGATGCGATAGTCAGCAATGCCATGGCTGGCGAAGAAGCTGCGGGTCAGGTTGACGTATTTCGTTGCAACGCGCATCCGGCGACCGTGCCGGTTCCGGAAGTCTGAGGCAACGTCGCCAAGGTCTGCCATGGTCTCCACGTCGATCCAGGCTTTCGGCACGGCGACGACCACGTCCGCGGCGCCGAAGCCGAGCGGTGTCACGACATGGACCGACTTTTCCGGCGCGGTGATATTCTCGTGGATCAGGTCGAGGCCGGTGATGCCGAAGTGAACCGAACCTTCTGCCAGCTCACGTGCGATTTCCGAGGCGGACAGGAACGCGATCTCGACGTCGTCGAGGCCCTTGATGGCGCCGCGATAATTGCGAGCGCCTCCCGGCTGCACGACCTTCAGTCCCGCATTGCCAAAGAACGAATGCGTGTTTTCCTGCAGGCGGCCCTTGGACGGAATGGCGATGGTCAGTTTGGTCATGCGCGCGCTCCGCAAACTCGGGAAACCCGATCGAGCCAGATGGAAAAGCCGATTGCAGGGACTTCGCTTTCTGCGCCCAGAAGCTGGAGAAGCTTGTCGTAGCGGCCGCCACCGACGAGCTGTTCGCCTTCCGAACCGCTCGGTGCGTGCACTTCGAAAACGAAGCCTGTGTAATAGTCGAGGCGGCGCCCGAATTCGGCGGCAAATTTCATGCGCGAGCCGGGCAGGCCCTTCGCCTCCAGTGCGCGCAGTCGTGCCTTGAACCCGGCAAGCGGACCGTCGAGTTCAATTCCGGTATCGGAGGCGAAGCCCTCGAGCTTGCCTACGACTTCGTCGGCGGGGCCGGCAATGTCCAGGTAGCGCTTCAGCGTTTCAGCAGCCTTGGGATCGGCGCCCGAGCCGCTGGCAAGAGCAGCCTGTTCCAGGAAACGGTCTGCGATCTCACTTGGTGTGCGCCCACCCACTGCCGAAATTCCCGCGATGGAGAGAAGATCCTCAACGACCGCATGGGCTGCCTTGGGGTCGGCGCCCTCCAGCGCGGCCAGAAAACCGAGCCGAACGTCACGGCCCTCATCGCTGCCGGCATCCTTGCCAGCCATGCGGTTGATGGCGGCCGCGAGTTTGTCACTGTCTCCGAACAGGTCGCGCAAGCGTCGCTGCCAGACAGTCGGAAGGTTCAGACCGGCGAGAACCGCCGCAAAAAGGGTCTCGTCGCCGATCCGGATGTCGACGTCGGAGACATCGAACTGTTTCAGGGTGTCAACGGCGAGCGCAAGCATGTCCGCATCGGCCGAAGCAGTGTCCGGGCGGCCGAGGCTTTCTGCGCCGATCTGCGGGATTTCACCAAGACCTTCCGTGCGCTGACGGAACACAGGGCCATGGTAGAAATAGGATGCGGTCCGATCCGCTGCGCCGGTCTCCAGGTGCTGGCGGCAGACCGGGATAGTAAAGTCCGGGCGTAGGCAAAGATCGGTTCCATCCGCGCCAGTCGTCAGAAACAGACGGCGGCGAATGTCTTCGCCCACCAGATCGAGGAACACAGTAGCAGGCTGAAGGATCGGAGGAGTCGTGACCTCGTAACCCGCGGACGAGAGCAGCGACAGTGCCTTCTCTACCACGTCGGTAGACAGCGCCATTTCACTCATGCTCCTGCCCCTTCTGCTGCGCGCTGCCGGTCTTCGGCCTGTTGTTCGAGCAGCTTGGTGACGGTTTCGACGAGGCCGTCTTCCTTGATGGTGATCTGCGCCGGACGGCTTTCGCGCCATGTCACGTTGTCGGTGATTTCTTCCGACAGGCGCTTGCCCTCGATCAGGTCCTTGATCTGCAGTTCGCCCGCTGCACGTTCGTCCGAGCCCTGAATGATCGCCACCGGGCAA
Source organism: Roseibium sp. (assembly GCF_048261595.1). Lineage (GTDB taxonomy): Bacteria > Pseudomonadota > Alphaproteobacteria > Rhizobiales > Stappiaceae > Roseibium. The sequence continues at coordinate 1,461,219 of NZ_JBLXFW010000001.1, read as the reverse complement.
TTGCGCCGGTCGGCATATTTCAGCTGGTTGCCGAATTTCTTCCAGTTGCCCTGGTACATCTCGGCGCGGATGCCGGCTGCGCGCAGGTCCTGCACCATCTTCTGGTATCGTGTCAGGCCTTCGGCATCGCCGTCCATGACGGTCACGAGCACCGGAGCGACGACCTCCGCCTGATCAAGTTTGCCGAGGTTCTTCAGGGCCGTCATCAAACGGGAGACGCCGATGGAGAAACCGGTCGCCGGGACGTCGCGGCCAGTGAAGCGCTTGACCAGCCCGTCGTAGCGCCCGCCCCCTCCAACGGAGCCGAACTGTACGACTTCGCCCTTTTCGTTGGTCACATCGAACAGCAGCTCGGCCTCGTAAACCGGGCCGGTATAATACTCAAGGCCGCGCACGACGGAGGGATCGATGGAAATCCGGTCGGACATATATCCGCCGGCCTTGACCAGGTCCGAAATCAGCTTGAGTTCGCGGAAGCCTGCCTCGAAGCTCTCGTTGATGGCGAACTTGGATAGGGCGGCCGTCTTGAAGGTCAGGTCGTTGGTATAGTCGATCAGGTCGTCGATGGCGGAAGCTTCGAGAATTTCGACAATTGCGTCGATGGCGTTGTCGGAAAGCTCTGCCCCGGCAGTGAAGTCACCGCTCTCGTCCTTGCGGCCCTTGCCGAGCAGCTGGCGGACACCTTCCGAGCCGAACTTGTCGAACTTGTCCATTGCACGCAGAACCGTGAGACGACGCTCTGCGTCGTCCTCGCCGCCGAGCCCCACAGCCTCGAGCACGCCGTCGAGAACCTTGCGGTTGTTCACCCGGATGACGTACTGACCGCGCGGGATCCCGAGCGCTTCCATGGCATCGGCCATCATCATGCACATCTCGGCGTCGGTCTGGACGCCGGGTGCGCCAACCGTATCGGCATCAAACTGCATGAACTGGCGGAAGCGGCCGGGGCCTGGCTTTTCGTTGCGAAACACCCAGCCGGCGCGATAGGTGCGATACGGCAGTTGGATTTCGTTGATGTTTTCCGAAACGTGGCGGGCGAGCGGAGCCGTCAGATCATAGCGGAGGCTCATCCACTGTTCGTCGTCATCCTGGACCGAGAAGACACCAGCGTTCGGACGATCCGTGTCGGGCAGGAACTTGCCGAGGCAGTCGGTATACTCGAAGGCAGGCGTTTCAACCGGGTCGAAGCCATAGCGCTCGTAGACTTCGCGGATCTTGCCGATCATCTCGTCGGTCGCGCGAATGTCTTCCGCCGAGCGGTCGACAAACCCCCGCGGCAGGCGTGCTTTCAGCTTGTTCGGTTTCTTGGCCATGAATGCGTCAGTCCCGGCAAGGTTTGGGCCCGAAATGCATTTCATCTTGAAGCGCTTGCACCGGGCCGTGAATTTCCCGGCTGTCCTAGACGAAACCGGGGTAGAGGGCAAGGTGCGGGGCGAAGGATGACACCACCAGAGATGTCATTCGCGGCGTAAATTTGCCAGATCTGCCTGGCGAACTCCGATGCAGGCACTTGCGAAGCGACCTGCGGTCTTTACAAGCTTGCATTCGCGGGCGGCATGGCTATGGTCCGCGCACTTCTTTTTCCCGCCACGCACAGTCAATGCGAAGACGTCTGCGGGACCTGAAAACGCGGAGCAGAGCGTGTCAATGACGAGTGCAGCCGAACCAGGTGTCGCGATCGACCGCGCCGGACAAGAACCGGCACAGCGGGGGATTTCCGCGGGGGCTGCGGAACTCAGTCTGGTTCTTCCAACCTTCAACGAGGCGCAGAACGTTCCGGTCCTTGTCCAGCTGCTGCACGAAACCCTGACCGATCTCGACTGGGAGGTCATTGTTGTTGACGACAACTCGCCGGACGGCACGGCGGATGTGGCTCGTGAAATTGCGGCGCGCGATCCCCGGGTTCGGGTGATCCGCCGGATAGGTCGACGTGGACTGTCTGGCGCCTGCATCGAAGGCATGTTGGCGAGTTCCGCCCGTTTCGTGGCAGTGATGGATGCGGATCTCCAGCACGACGAAAGCCTGTTGCCGAAGATGCTGGCTGCGCTCAAGTCTGGCGACTTCGATCTGGTTGTCGCCAGCCGAAAGGTCGAGGGCGGCGCCATTGGCGAGGGACTTTCGAGCATTCGCGCCTGGGGATCGAATATTGCCAATTCACTGGCGCAGAAGCTGCTGAACGTTTCCCTGTCGGATCCGATGAGCGGTTTCTTCATGATCCGCCGCGACAAGGCAGAGGAGATTGCGCCCAAGCTTTCTGCGCAGGGCTTCAAGATCCTGCTCGACATCGTCTCCAGCTTCGCCGGCACGCTTCGCATCAAGGAACTGCCGTTCACCTTCCGCGAGCGCAAGTTCGGCGAGAGCAAGCTTGATACGCTGGTGACGCTCGATTATTTCGGGCTCTTGATGGCCAAGTACTTCGGCAACGTCATCTCGGTCCGCTTCCTGATGTTCGGACTCGTCGGGGCAAGCGGTCTCGTGGTCCATCTGGTTGCTCTGCGTCTGTTCCTCGTTCTGGGTGCCTTCGAGTTCAACGCGGCACAAACGGCGGCCTCTTTCGTGGCCATGACCTCGAACTTCTTCCTGAACAACCAGCTGACCTACCGCGACCGTCGCCTGCACGGACTGAAGGCCCTGCAAGGCCTTCTGACGTTCTATGCGGTTTGTAGCGTCGGCGTCCTTGCGAATGTTGGTGTCGCCAACCTCATCTATCTCGAGCCGTCCTACTGGTGGTTCGCCGGTACGGCGGGCGCCGTCATGGGTGCGGTATGGAACTATGCGGCAAGCTCGGCGCTGACCTGGCGAAAGGCCTGAGGCGACGATGACCGGCGATGCAATGAGCCGTGACCTGAGGTTCTATCTGAAGCCGTGGTTTCTTGCGGTGCTGGTCCTGGCACTGACGGTCGTGAAGCTTTGGTCGGCGTCCAATTCTCACTTCGTCGAGGACGAGGCATACTACCGCCTTTGGGGGCTGTCGCCGGCTCTGGGGTACTATGACCACCCGCCGATGATCGCATGGTGGATCTGGCTGGGGCAGTGGATCTTCGGCGACAGCGTTCTGGCCGCGCGGTTTGCAGTCGTTCTGTCCTCTGCGCTTGGCTCCCTCTTCCTATGGCGCACAGCGACTATCCTGTTCGACCGGACGGTGGCCGGTTGGGCCGTTCTGTTCCTCAATGCGAGCGTTCTTGTCGGAGTCGGAGGCATCCTGGCGACGCCTGACGCGCCATCTGTCTTTTTCTGGGGCCTGGCGCTATGGGCCCTGGCGGAGCTTCACGCCTCACAGAAACCTGGATGGTGGCTGGCGGTCGGCCTGTTTGCCGGGCTTGGCTTGACGGCGAAATACTCGGTCCTCTTTCTGGGGGCGGGCATCGTGCTTTGGCTGCTTGTTGAGCCTCAGGCGCGCAAGTGGCTGTTGTCCTGGCAGCTTTGGGCCGGCGGTGCGGTCGCAGTGCTCTGCTTCCTGCCGGTGCTCTACTGGAACCATCTCCACGACTGGGTCAGCTTCTACAAGCAGTTCGGCCGGGCGGGCAGGGGAACCTGGACGGTCAAGTACATCCTCGAGTTCGTTGGGGCCGTCGCCGGGCTTGTAAATCCGCTGATCGCGATCCCTGCCGCGTTGGGGGCAGGCGCGCTTGCCGGCAGGTGGCGCAGAGGCGATGCTGGGGCCTCGCTGATCCTGCTGAGCGTCATCCCGTTCCTGGCCTATCTTCTGTTCCATTCGCTGCATGCGCGGGTCCAGGCCAATTGGCCGGCACCGCTCTTTCCCGCGTTTGCCCTGATGGCAGCCGTCTTCGTCGGCTCGACATCGCGGGGTCTGTGGCCGAAGGTTGGACTGGCGGGTGTCGCGCTGGGCATGGCGATTGCGGTGGTGGTGCAGATTCATGCCGTCACACCTTTGACCGGGACACTTGGGCGCAAGGACCCGACCTTCCAGCTGCGCGGTTGGCCGGAGATCGGAACGGAGCTTTCCGCGATCGCGGCGACGGAAGATGCGACCTATATCGCAACGACCGGCTACGGCCTGACCGGACAGCTGTCCTTCCTGTTTCGGGGCGATCTTCCAGTCATCCAGCTGAACGAACGCATTCGTTATGTAATGCAGGGCCCTGTTGACTTGTCGGTCTTTGGCGGAACTGGGCTCTATGTCAGCGAGGAACGTCGGGACAATGCCGCCCGCCTCGGCGCGAAATTCGGAACCGTTGAAAAGGTTGCCGTCCTGCCGCGCACTGTCAACGGCGTCTTCCTCGAGAACCTGGTCGTCTACCGCCTTTTGGACGCAGGAGGTCAGCCGCTCGATCCCGTCGAAACGACTGTCCAACGCTGAACCGCACTCTCATGTGTACGGCAGAGGTTGAAATATTCCGTCTAATGACGCAGGGATAAGTTTCGACTGTTAACTTTCGGCCGGACATTGATTGTATGAAGCGAATTACTCTCGGCGCCCTCGACTACGGCTTGTCTTTCAGCGTCGACCGGACGTTGCGCGACCTCCTTCGCGAAGGACGATTGAGTGCGGTCGGATCAATCGTGGTGACGGATCTGTGGTCCAGAGAGTTTCTGCCTTTGCGCGAGACGGCAGATGAGGTCGGCGACCGGGCACTGTTCGGTCTGACGGTGACCTTGAGCGGAGACCGGGCGCAGCCTTTGAGCGAGCGCATGGCCAAGACCTATGGCAACGCCATGCCCACCCGCTCCTATCTGGAGCGCCGCGCGTTTCTGCGCCTGTTGCCGGATGAAATCCTGCTTGAAGAAATCGGAGCGCAGATCCGGGAATACGTTGCCAGGATGGACCGCGAGCCGGAATTCGTGGCGGTTCGGGAAGGCCTTTTCGACCGAACGGCGATTGCGAAGCATGTCATGCAGGCGATCAACGATGCAGAACTGTCATCAACTCCTTACCTCGTCACGGGACTGCCACCCGGACTGCAGGCAGCCAGGGTGAGAAAAATGGCGGAGGCTGCCGGGCTGAAGGTTCTTCCGTGGGGACCGCCCTTGCCGGAAACCAACGACACGGAGAAGCTGCACAAGCTGCTGCGCTATCATTTCGATGGTTTGCCGGACATGACCTTCGTGGCCGGCGTGCCGGGCGCCGCGGATGACAGGTTGCGGCGCGATGAAAGCCGGGAAAAGATCTCCGTTCGTGAATGCCACCGGGAAGTGCTCAGCAGCGGACGTTTCTTTCGGACGCTCGATGAAAAGAACGTTTTCCTGAACTGAACGAAAAAACGGTCCCGCGGGGACGGAACCGTTTTTCGAGGAGGTCGGAAGCGGGGGGTTTCGCTTCCATGTGAGTAGATATAGGTCTACTTTCGGATATCGCACGTGATGCCCGTCACAATTTGTGCGAATGGGCGAGCGCCCATGGCGAGACGGCAGGGTAAAGGGGCAGGTTCATCGTGGCCGAAATACAGGAATTTCTGCGGAACAGCTTCTCGCTGGAGGGCTTGTCGATCGAGTTGGCCCAGCAGCTCTCCGCTCTAGCGCGCCCGATGAAGATTCCAGCCGGTACGATCCTTTTCGAAAACGGAGACCCGGGCAACGGCTGCTATGCGGTGCTCGAAGGGTCGCTCAAGGTTTCGATCCTGTCCATAGACGGCGACGAGCAGTTGCTGGCGGTCCTCGGTCCTGGCGATCTTGTCGGCGAACTGGCCCTGTTGGATGGCCGTCCCCGCTCAGCCACAGTGAGCGCCCTCAAGGCTGCGCAACTGGCTTTCATCGACAAGGCCGCGTTCGAGCGTTTCGCTGACGAAAATCCCGCCGTCTACCGTCACATGCTGTCGATCGTCGGAAAGCGTCTGCGGCAGGCCAACGATGTTCTCGCTGCAAGATCGTTCCTGCCGTTGCCGGGACGCGTTGCGCAGACGCTTCTTCAACTGTCGGAGACCTTTGGAAAGCCTCTCGACGACGGGCGTGTGCTCATTCACTACAAGCTCAGCCAGGCCGACATCGCCAATATGGCTGGGGCCGCGCGTGAGAACGTAAGCCGTGTTCTCAACGACTGGAAGCGGGCAGGGACCATCAGCAGGATCTCGGGCTACTACTGTCTGGAACAGCCGGACGTCCTGAGACAGGCGGCGACCCTCTAGCGGAAACAATGCCTTGCATGGCCTGTTCGGTGGAAAGCTGAAGGCCCGGTGCTGCCTTGGCTTTTCTTCGGTCTGAAGGCTGGATACGCTTGCCTTCGACTAGATGGGAGAAATTTCGTGCCAGATGAACAGCCTCAGGGCGAACTGACACTCCGCACAATGGCCATGCCGGCCGATACCAATGCCGCGGGTGATATTTTCGGCGGCTGGGTGCTGTCACAGATGGATCTTGCCGGCGGTATTGCCGCAGGACAGCGCGCTGGCGGCCGTGTCGTGACGATCGCCGTCGACAAGATGAAGTTCATTCGGCCGGTCCATGTCGGCGATGTTCTTTGCATCTACAGCCGGGTTGCCAAGGTCGGCACCTCTTCCATGGAGATCGTGCTTGAGGCCTGGGCGCTCCGTCACCGGTTCGGCAATCGCGAAAAGGTCACGCAGGCCACCTTCACGATGGTTGCTGTAGACGAGGACGGCCGTCCCCGGCCAGTGCCGAAGACTGCCCCATACGCAGAATAGTGATCCGTTCGGCGAGGGTTATCCGGCCGGCTTGAGTCTGCGTCGGCGCAAGATGTCTGCAAAAAGGCTTTCGTCGACGACAAAGGGACAGCCATTGGCCCAGTAACCAAGCAATGCCTTGAGTCGTGCCCGCCGGTCGCCCTGTGACAACGGTTCCTGATGGAGCGGCAGACCGCCCAGAATTCGGATGGTGTCGATGCGCGTCAGGACGCAGTCCTCGGCGATGGTTTGCCAGGTATTGTTGTCCACCTCTCCCGTCGTATCAGACGCGAGTACGGATCTGGAAAGCTGGGTCAGTCGATTGGCCTTGCCGGCGAATGGGTCTCTAGACAAAAAATCCTCCATCGGTTGCCCGAGGAGGACTGGCGCATGGAACTGATAAACCGCTTGGTTGCCGGTTATCCTTGGGTCCAAGACCTTCTGGATTATCCGGCCGCATCCCTGGCGGGGACCACCTTGCCCGGTCAGGCAGGTTGGCGAGGGCGCCAGCCCTTCTCTTGATGATGGCGGGCTTATGCCATGTCTTCATCGCCTTCGCAAGTACATCGCAACTATGGCGTCGACTGGGCAGCGCCGTCAGTGTTCTGAATTCTGTCGTAGTCGACCCTGCCATCGACCAGATGGATACGCCGGTCCATTCTCGCTGCAAGGTCCATGTCGTGGGTAACCGCAACGACAGTCGTCCTTTGTGTGTCGACGATGTCGCGCAAGGTTTCGAACACCTGCTCGGTGGCCACGGAATCTAGGCTCCCGGTTGGTTCGTCCGCAAGGATCAGGTCCGGATCGTTGGCGAGAGCTCTTGCCACGGCCACTCGCTGCCTTTGACCGCCCGACAGCTGCATGGGCTGGCGCTCGAGGAAATCGCCGAGACCGAGGCCTGCCAACAGGCCGGATGCCCGTTCCTTCTGTTCGGCAGCACTCAGTTTGCCAAGCTTCTGCATCGGGATCATCACGTTCTCAAGCGCGCTGAACTCGGGCAGTAGGAAATGGAACTGGAACACGAAACCGAGGTGCTCAAGGCGCATGCGCGCCAGTTCCGTCTTGTCCAGCGCGTGGGTCTCGCTGCCATTGATCAGAACCTCGCCACTCGTTGGCCGGTCGAGCAGGCCGAGCAGATACAGCAGCGAAGACTTGCCGGAGCCGGATGGGCCGGTAATTGCCACGAACTCGGCCGCGCCAACCGAGAAGCTGACGTCCTTGACAAGGGTGACCGGCACGATGGCCTGCAGGATGCGGGTCAGGTTCCGCGTTTGCAGCAAAGGCGGTGGTGTTTTCAATTCGGTGTTTTGCGCGGCCATGGTCACGATGCCCCGCGGATGATGTCGACCGGGTTGAGACGCGCCGCCCGCCGCGCCGGCAGATAGCCGGCAAATCCTGACGAGACCAGGGCCAGCGTGCTGGCAATCGCGTAGTGCACCGGTGAGAAAAAGATCGGAAGATGGGTTATTTCCTGACCCACCGAGAACTCGAAACGTATGCTTGCGAGGTAGCTGGACAGCGAGAACCCGAGTGCGCAGCCTGCGATCGCTCCGAGGACGCCGATCACCAGTCCCTCCAGCACGAAGATCTGTTGAATGTCTCCCTCAGGGAACCCAAGCGACTTCAATATGGCGATGTCGCGAGCTTTTTCATGCACGATGGTCGAGATGATGTTGAATATGCCGAAGCCCGCCACCAGCAGGATCGCGCCGACGACCGTGTACATGATGATGTTGCGGACCGCGAAGGCCTCCATCAGACCTTCATTGGCCTCTTCCCAGGCAACTGCCTTGTAGCCGAGCTGCCGTTCCGCCCGGGCAGCGATCTCGTCGGAGACGGCTATTGTTTCGAGCCGAATGATGATCCGGTTGATGACGTCAGGCTTGCCTAAAAGAATTTGCGCGGCCTTGAGCGGCACATAGGCCAATCCTTCATCGGTCGCTGACTGGCCCGTATGAAACAGACCGACAATCTTGAAGCGCTTCGACAGACCGTCGGCGGAGGTCATGGTCACAGTGTCGCCGACACCTGCTCCCAGTCGATCGGCTGCAGTGTCGCCGATGACGAGCCCATTGACCGTCGTAGCAAGGTCCAGAAACGAGCCCTCACGCATGTCCTCACCGATTTTCGAAACGAGGAGCTCCTTGTCCGGAACTACCCCAATCAGAGTCATGCCGATGTCCTGACCGCTGTAGCGAAGGACAGACTGGCCTGACAGCCGTTGCGCTATCTGGCCGGGAACCCACTCGCGCAGTGATGCGACCGCTTCCGTCGGGTTGCGGATACCACGCAGGTTTTCCAGCGGCCGCAATCCGTGAAAGGCGACCGCGTCGAAAGCGCGGCTGGCAGGTTGGACAGTAGGCTCGCGCTGCTCGTCCCTGATTTCCACATGTGGAATGGCGTCAATCAGGGATGCGGTAAAGTCCTTCTGCGATCCCTCCATCAGGCTCGCCATCGCAATCGAAAAGCCAACGCCGAGCGCAACTCCAAGCGTCGAAACGACGGTCTGCCGCAATCGGCTTTTGACGTGCGTTGCCGCGATCTTGAGTTGCAGGATCACCGTTGCTGCTCCGGCCCTGCAGAAACCTTGTCTCCATCTTCGAGGTCTTCATCGAAGGGGGAGACGATCAAAGCGTCCTGATCAAGCCCTGCGAGAACTTCCGCGCTTGTAGAGCCGCGAATGCCGATCTCTATGTCGGATGTGCGCACGCGGCCGTCCGGATCGATTGTCATGATTTGCGTCCCGTCGATGGCCGCCACTGGTATCAGCAGGGCATCTTCCACCTGCCTGGTCAGAATGTTCAGCTCAACGGTCATGCCGATGCGCAGGGGCGTCTCCTGTGGCAGGTCGAGATAGACCCGGTAGTTCTTGAGGACCGGGTCGCCCTTGGGAGTGATCCTCGCGACGGTTGCCTCAAGGTCAGTGTTTGGGAAAGCATCGGCCCTGATCAGGGCGCGTTGCCCGGGTTCCACCTTCGGGATGTCTTCCTCATTGACCTCTGCGATCAGTTGAAGTGGTGTCGGCGGGCCGATCCAGAACAGGATGTCGCCGGGTTCGGCTACTTCACCGACGGCGCCGTCCTGACGCAGCACCGTTCCGTCCATGGGAGCAGTGATGACATAGTCTCTCAGGCGTTCCTTCTGAGCGGCAATCAGGGCGTTGACCTGAACTAGCTGGCTCTGGGCCTTGTCGTAAACCTGCTGGCTGACGACCCGTCGTTCCAATAGCTCGAAGGCGCGCTCTCGGTCCGCCTGTGCAAGCAGCTGACGGGCCTCGAGCTCCTTCAGCGTTGCGCGTGCGTCGCCGCTGTCCAGCCTGGCGAGCTCGTCGCCTTCTTTTACGGCCGCTCCCTCGCAGCCGCACAGGTCCACAATGCGCTTGCGTATGACAGAGGTAACCTTCGCCCAGGTCACGGGTTCCACAACGGCGGTCGCATAAACCACATCTACGGCAGTGCCGCGGAAGGGGCGAGCAGTTCCGACTTCAGGCGGCTTGTTGGTCCACCAGATCGTCAGTGCAGCGGCAGCGCCAATGAGAAAGAGGAAGACTGTCAGGCGGAGAAAGCGCATGAATGGGCCTTTGTTTCACAATAGCCCCACCATTCTAGATGTCTTGCTGTGAGAGGCCATGGCCTCGATCAAATTGGTGTCCGCAATCGTCTCAGCAGCCCGCTATACGTTCCCGATCAATAGTGAGGCGGCTTCTCGACCTGATGACCAGGAAGGGCGTTTTCGATCAGCTCTTCGACCTGATCGGTCATTTCCGTCAGTTTACGGGTGAGGCGTGCAATCTGCTTGCCCTGCTCGATGACCACTTCGTTGAGTTCGTCGATCACGTGATTTGCATGCGCCAGATCGATCTCGAGCTTCTCGATCCTGTCGTCGTTGTCGCTGCTCACTGCTTTTGCCTTCCTGAAGGGATTTTGAGCCTGTAGATCACATCTTCGATGCTTGAAGCAAAACAAAAGGGCGGCCCGAGAGCCGCCCTTTCCGCAAAGCTTTGGACTGAGGCTTCTTAAAAGTCCATGCCGTCCCCGTGCTGCATCGCGGCGCAAACAGAGATGATGGGCGGCAGCGCGAAACAAAAAGGGCGGCCACGAGAGCCGCCCTTTCCGTAAAGCTTTGGACTAGGCTTACTAGAAGCCCATGCCGCCCATGCCGCCCATGTCGCCACCCGGCATTGCCGGACCTGCGTCCTTCTTCGGCAGCTCGCCAACCATGGCTTCGGTTGTGATCAGAAGACCAGCAACCGATGCAGCATCCTGAAGTGCGGTACGAACGACCTTGGTCGGGTCGATGATGCCGGCTTCGATCATGTTGACGAATTCTTCGGTCTGCGCATTGAAGCCGAAGGTCTCGTCGTTGCTTTCCTGGATCTTGCCGACAACGATGGAGCCTTCGACGCCAGCGTTTTCAGCGATCTGACGGATCGGAGCTTCCAGAGCACGCAGCACGATCTTGATGCCGGCAGCGATGTCGGAGTTGTCGGAAGACAGGGCGCTGACAGCGCGCTTTGCACGCAGGAGAGCCGTGCCGCCACCCGGGACGATGCCTTCTTCAACAGCAGCGCGGGTTGCGTTCAGGGCGTCGTCGACGCGGTCCTTCTTTTCCTTCACTTCGATTTCCGTTGCACCGCCAACGCGGATCACGGCAACACCGCCAGCGAGCTTTGCCAGGCGTTCCTGAAGCTTCTCACGGTCGTAGTCGGAAGTGGTTTCTTCGATCTGTGCCTTGATCTGGGAAACGCGGCCCTGGATGTCTTCCTTGGAGCCTGCGCCATCGACGATGGTGGTGGTTTCCTTGGTGATGGAGACCTTCTCGGCGGTGCCGAGCATGTCGAGGGTGACGCTTTCCAGCTTGATGCCGAGATCTTCGGAGATCACGGTGCCGCCGGTCAGGATCGCGATGTCTTCGAGCATTGCCTTGCGGCGGTCGCCGAAGCCCGGAGCCTTGACAGCAGCGATCTTCAGACCGCCACGGAGCTTGTTGACAACGAGAGTTGCAAGAGCTTCGCCTTCAACGTCTTCGGCGATGATGAGCAGCGGACGGGAAGACTGAACAACAGCTTCCAGGATCGGCAGCATGGCCTGCAGGTTGGAAAGCTTCTTCTCGTGGAGAAGGATGTACGGCTTTTCCAGGTCAGCCATCATCTTTTCAGCGTTGGTGACGAAGTACGGCGAAAGGTAGCCGCGGTCGAACTGCATGCCTTCAACGACTTCCAGTTCGGTTTCGAGGGACTTTGCTTCCTCGACGGTGATGACGCCTTCATTGCCGACGCGCTGCATGGCTTCTGCAATGTCGTTCCCGACCTGGGCGTCACCGTTTGCGGAGATCGTGCCGACCTGTGCGACTTCTGCCGAGGTGGTGATCGTCTTGGAGGCAGCCATCAGGGCCTTGACGGCTTCGGCGGCAGCCATGTCGACGCCGCGCTTCAGATCCATCGGGTTCATGCCGGCAGCAACTGCCTTGGCGCCTTCCTTGACGATGGCCTGAGCCAGAACGGTTGCGGTCGTGGTGCCGTCGCCAGCGATGTCGTTGGTCTTGGACGCAACTTCGCGGACCATCTGCGCGCCCATGTTTTCGAACTTGTCTTCAAGTTCGATTTCCTTGGCAACGGAGACACCGTCCTTGGTGATGCGCGGTGCGCCGAACGCCTTGTCGAGAACGACGTTGCGGCCTTTCGGGCCGAGGGTGACCTTGACGGCGTTTGCCAGGGTGTCCACACCCTTGAGCATCTTGTTGCGCGCGTCGGTGCCAAACTTTACTTCTTTAGCAGACATGTGATCGTCTCACTTATTCTGGAATGTTTCTGATATCAAAAGCGGTTCGCTGATTAAGCGATCACGCCCATGATGTCGGATTCCTTCATGATCAGCAGGTCTTCACCGTTGATCTTGACTTCGGTGCCGGACCACTTGCCGAACAGAACGCGGTCACCAGCCTTGACGTCGAGCGGAACCACCTTGCCGGACTCGTCGCGAGCGCCGTTGCCAACAGCAACGATCTCGCCTTCCTGCGGCTTTTCCTTGGCGGTGTCCGGAATGATGATGCCACCGGCAGTCTTTTCTTCAGACTCTACGCGGCGAACAACGACACGGTCGTGCAGCGGACGAAATGTCATTTGGCTCTTTCCTCTCATGTGGCACGCCCCCACCTTCAGGCAGCGTGCGGGCATGATAATTTGGTTCGAAAGATCACGCGGGAGATCCCGCGCGGCATGTTAGCACTCCCTCAAGGCGAGTGCTAACAGCGCCAAACGATGTAGGAGCAGGGCCAGCCCTTGTCAATGCTGCTAGCGTCGAAAAAGAAACGGGATTTTATATGCGCCGTAGGAATGACCGCGTCGGACTGAAGCGATTGCTGCGCGTTTCCGCACAGCCCTGCAGATAAGCGGCGTGTCGGCCCGAATTAACCCTGATGCCGTTTATTGGCCGTTGACGACAGTCAATGGCAGCGACAATGACGCACCCTTGCCGCCAATCTTGTCATTAAAGTCGGCGGTGAGAACATATGAGCCGGCCGGAAGGCCTTCGAATGCGAAGCTCAGGCTTGCGCCCAGCTCGCGCCGCTTGCTGCGGGACTTGCCGGAAAACTTTGCAAATCCCTGCTGCTCCACGAGGACCTGTCCAGTCGAGTTCAGAAGCCGGAAACCGACATCAAGGTCATAAGCATAGCCGTCGCCATCTTCTGCAAAGGAATAGCCGACTGGCTCGGCATAGATTGTTATGGCCTCGCCGATCGAGAACTGGCTCGACGCCCGCGGTGCGTAGTTGCCGTAGGCAGTCGCTTCACCGTCAGCGTAGGTTGCCGTCGAAAAGCTGAGACTTTCGGCTGTCCAGGCTGCATCGAACGCCGTCTGCGCAGCAGTAAATTGAGCGGATGGAGCAGGAACGTCAGGCGCATTGGTCTGAGCTTGTGACGTGATCGGCAAGCACACCGCAAAAGAGAGTGCTGCAGCTCCAACCGCCGAGCGTCCGAAAATACCTGCCTTCATCGAATTCAACCCCACGCAAGCCCAATCACGTTGTTTTTCAACCTGTTTTAAGCCGATATAGACGGAGTTACCTTGATGTACAAGGAATTGCGTCTGTTGGAGTAAACGCGTTGCCGGTTAACAGCTCCGCTCCATCCAGGCCTGGCGCTTGCGATAGATCGTCGAAGGACTGATCTCCAGCGCGGCTGCTGCCATGGCGATGTTGCCATCGAAGGCGTCAAGTGCGCTTTCGATGATCCGCCGTTCCTGCGCCCAAAGGGGTTCGATCGTTCCGAACGGGCGGGAAGGGGCCTGAACCCTTGCGCGCTCACGAGAAAGGTCGACCAGAGTTCCGCTGCGCCCGGACGGATCGCGTATGAGCATCGGCAGCATGCCGAGAGTGACGGCGTTGCCATCGTTCATCACGACGATCTGACGAATGGTATTCTCAAGCTGTCTGACGTTTCCGGGCCAGTTATAGGCCAGGAGCCGGGCCTCGGCATCGGCGTCGAAGCCCTTGAAATTGCGTTTCTCTTCTGAACAGAACCGCATCAGGAAGGTGCTGGCCAGCTCCATTATATCTTCACGGCGCTGGCGCAGGGGCGGCAGCTGGATCGGAAGAACGTGCAGACGGTAATAGAGGTCTTCACGGAAACGACCGGCGGTCACCTCTTCGAGCGGATTGCGGTTGGTGGCGCAAATGATGCGGGCATCTACCTTGCGGGTCGTGGCATCGCCAAGCCGCTGGAAGGTTCCGGTCTGAAGGAAACGGAGCAACTTGCTCTGCAACATCAGATCCATTTCGCCGATTTCATCCAGGAACAGGGTTCCGCCATCTGCCTGTTCGGCTGCACCGGCACGGCTCTCGCTCGCCCCGGTAAATGCGCCGCGAACGTGTCCGAAGATTTCGCTCTCGATGAGGTCACGGGGGATCGCTGCGCAGTTGATCGTTACGATCTTCTCGTTGGCGCGATCTGACAGCGAATGGATGGCATTGGCGCAAAGCTCCTTGCCCGTGCCGGATTCGCCCGTGATGAAGACCGGAGCGTTGGAGGGCGCCATGCGCTCGATCTGGCCGTAAACGTCCTGCATGACAGGTGCCGAGCCGATCAGCTGCCCGAGTGGAGAGGCGTTCTGGTTGGTTGCGGTCTTCGTCGCCCTCACGACAAGGGGCGCAACGTCAGAGGCGACATCCGGTTCGGTGTTCTGCGTCAGTGCCGGTTTCCGCTGGCTCAGCTGGAAATTGATCTTGGAGGCAAGGGCGTCGAGAGAGAAGGGCTTCGTGAGGAAGTCGTGGGCTCCGCAGCGCATGGCGTTGACTGCGCGCGAAACAGATCCCTTGGAGGAGATGGCGATCAGCACCGTCGCTGGACATCTTACCGCGAAGCCTTCGAGTGCCTCTTCACCTCCGATGGCCTCAAGGTCCAATATGAGGACATCGGTGTTATCGCGGCTGAGATCTTCGAGGCAGCGATCCGGTGCATCGTAGAGAGCAGGGTCTGCGCAGTTAACAGTCAACTTTCCAGTCACTGCGGCGGTGCGAACAGCTTCTGCTGGCGATGTTTCCAGAATACGAACCAGAACGGGCCGATTCTGGCCCTCATTACTCCCCATTGCTGGGCGTCCCCCGTCACTCGTGGCTTGCTTGATTCGGGTCGGTCGAGATGTGACCGGCTTGGAAATGTTTGGCCGAACACGGTAAACAAACCGTTGTCGTGGCTGTTAAAATGCAAATGGCCTGTGCAGAGACGCTGCAAATAACGCAGCGTTGACAATGCTATACGACATGAGCTTCAGCGTGATAAAACCGGGAGCGCGGCCAGCCGGATGGTTAACAAAATATGAAACCTGTGGCTTTGTACCTTGAAACGGTCGCAGTGCCTTCTCGCTAATCGCTCGTTCATCGGCGGCAGCTTGGCTCCTGAATTTTATCCATGGCGAGCGCCTCGAGGACGCCGCAGTTTACCGGCATAACAGGGGACAACCACTTAAATCCCCAGCAGTATTGGCCATTGGATTCGGTTGAGCCCATTTATTAAGGCATGATTAACCCTGTATTTGTGATTCGAGTTGAGAGCGATTGCCGATCATGGGGCGCACGGCGACCACCTTCATAGCAATATGCATGGCGATCATCGCGGCATCTGTCGCAGCGGTGCTGTTCTACCAGTTTCAGCGCCCGATCGGCGAAGCGGCCTCGCTCGCATTGGCCCTCATGTGCACGATGATGGTGTTCCATCTGCTCGTCAGCAGGGCGCGCGACAGGGGAGCTGTCAGCGATGCCGTTGACCGTCTCGAAGACCGCATGGCGGAACTGGATGAGGACGTGGGAAACCTCGAGGGACGCCTGACAGGTGTCGAGCATACGATCCCGCGCCGGACCCGGGAAGAAATCGATCCGCTATTTGCGGAGGTCGAAGTTCTCGGCACTCTCGTGAAGCAGATGGCCGAGGCAATGTCGGATCTGGAAGCTCGGGTCGAGGATCAGCAGGCCTTGCCTCCGATGCCCGCGCATCATGAACTTCCGCCAATGTCGCAGCCGCACCTGTTGGCCCAAAGTCAGGCTTCCGCGCCTGCCTCCTACACGCCCCAGCAAGGCGGGTATGGGGGGGCGCCATCTCCTGCACCTGCACCAGATCGAAGCCGTTATGCTCCTGAAACGCGGGAAGACACGTTCCGTGATCAGCGCAATGCACCCCAGCGCCAGGTGCCAGAGGCTAAAGGGGCGCGGTCCAATGAACGTGAACAGGCAGACGTTCAAGAGCACATGTTCGAAGATACTCGTGCAGAGGAACGGCAACGCGAGGTCCGGCAACAACCTGCGTCACAGGCCAGCGATCCGTTGATGCGGGAGCTGATCATGTCTGCTCTGAACGCCAATCGCGTCGAGCTTCACCTTCAGCCCATCGTATCGCTGCCGCAGCGCCAGGTTAAGTACTACGAGGCTTTCACGCGTCTGCGCGACTCTCGTGGCGAAATGGTCGAGGCAGCAGTCTTCTTGCCGGAAGCTGTCCGCTCCGGACTGATTGCACGCATCGACAACCTTTTGCTATTCCGGTCGGTGCAGGTCATTCGCCGCCTGACGTCTCGAAACCGGAACGCAGCGCTATTCTGCAACATCTCGTCGCTTTCCCTTGTCGACGAGACGTTCTTCCCGGGCTTCCTGGAGTTTGTGAATGCCAACAAGCAGCTTGCAGACGTTCTGATCTTCGAATTCAGCCAGGATGATGTCGCGGAAATGGGAGTGATGGAGATGGAAAGCCTCGGAGCTCTTTCCGAGATCGGTTTCCACTTCTCGGTTGACCGCATTACCGACATGCGCATGGACTTCAAGTCGCTGGCGCAAAAGGGCTTCAAGTTCGCCAAGCTGCATGCGGATTACCTGATCGGGCGGCGTTCGACCGACCACGGACATATTCATCCGTCTGATTTCGGAGATCTGCTCCACCGCTACGGCATCGAGCTGATCACCGATCATGTCGAAACGGAGTCCCAGGTGCTCGAACTGCTCGACTATGATGTTCGAATGGCGCAGGGCAATCTGTTCTCGCCGCCACGCCCGGTTCGTGCGGAAGTCCTGCAGGGCACCCCGGCGCCAGCAGCACGCAAGCGGGCCGCAGAATAATCCGTCTAAATGAGCGGACCGGCTTCCGCATTCCGGCGGAAACCCCAATGAGCGCGCAGATTGATTTCCGCGCGCCCATATAATCTCAATGAGTTGCTCAGTTTGATTTCGGTCCCACCATCGAAACCGTAGGTGTCTTTCCTGCAAGCAGACGGTGCGCGACGCGCTTGACGTCTTCGAGTGTAACCGCATCGATTTCGGCGTTTCGGCGCTCGAAATAGTCGATGCCGAGGCCGACATTCTGAAGGGCGACGAGTTGGCGGGCAATCTTGCCGGAAGAGTCGAAACGCAAGGGATATGAGCCCGTCAGGAAGCGCTTTGCGCTGTCAAGTTCCGCCTGTGTCGGACCGTCCTCTGCCATTCGGTTGAACTGTTCGAGAATAACCGCAAGCGTCTCATCCGCCCGATCAGCACGCGTGGCGGCGGAACCGAGCAGAAGGCCGCCGGCATTGTATGGGGCGAGGGAGGTTCCGACGCTGTAGGTCAAACCGCGTTTTTCACGGACCTCTTCATAGAGCCAGGATGTGAAGCTGCCACCGCCAAGAATATGGTTCATGACGAAGGCCGCCTGGTAATCGGGATCGGTCCGGGTCAGAGCAGGCAGGCCGAACACCAGCTTTGTCTGCGGCAGCGGAAGGGTTTCCTCGATCTCAAGGCTGTCTTCTGCGGTAAGTTCAGGGACCGGGCGCAGGCTGGTTTCTTTGGGCAAACCTGCGAATACCTTGTCCAGCAATGGCGCGAGCGTGGCGGCGTCGATCGCACCGACGACGCCGATGCGGAGCCGCTCGAGCGCGAAAATGTGGGCATGCTGGCTCCTCAGGTCCTCCGGGGCAAGGGACATCAGGCTTTCTTCAGAACCGGTGGTTCGTAACGCATAAGGATGATCCCCGAGCATGGTCTTCATGAGGTTCCGCGAGGCAATGCTGTCTGGATCGCGCTCGTCGCGGCGTATGCCAACGGCGATCTGGGATTTCATCCGCTCGACCGCCTCTGGATCGAAACGAGGCTCCTTCACCGCCATGCGCAAAAGTTCGAATGCCTCATCGATCGTCGGCGTCAGGGTTCTGAGGTTGCCGTAGAAATAGTCCTTGCCGGTGTCAAAGCCTATGCTCACGGAAAGGTCTTCCAGTCTTGCCTGGAAGGCCTCGGAATCGAGATCGCCGGCCCCTTCATCCAGCGTGGCGGCAAGCAAGCGGGTAACACCTTCCTTGCCTGCAGGATCCTGTGTGGCGCCACCTTCGAAGGAGAAGTTCATCGCCACGATCGGCACCGTGTCATCCTCCACAAGCCAGGCTTCGATCCCTGCAGGCGAGACAACCCGTTGCACCTCGACCGCTTGCGCGGGGGCAAGAGACATGACCGATCCGGCAAGCGCCAGCGCCCCGGCCGACATCAGGTTACGCATTTCGCGAAGATATATGTGCAGCATGATTCAGGACTTCTTGCTTGTTTCGGAGGAAGCAGCGGGTTTGCCAGGCATTCTCAGCTCGCCGACGACCGGTGAGCCTTGAAGGTACTTTTTCGCCGCCGAATGCACGTCTTCGAGTGTTACGGCCTGGACCTGGGCTGGCCAGGTCTGAACGTCTTCAATGGTCTGACCCGTGGTCAGTGCGCTGCCGAAGATACGCGCGAGCGTCTGCTGGCTGTCCTGCGCATAGATTGCGTCAGAGACCATGCTGCGCTTCGCGCGTTCAAGCTCCTCCGCAGTTATGCCGCTTTCGAGAACCTTCGCGAGCTCGTCACGGATATGAGCTTCCACTTCCGCGAGCGTATGCCCTTGAGCGGGCGCACCGTAAAAACCGAACTGCCCATCATTCAGCGCGCTGCCCTGGTAATAGCTACCGGCGCCAACTGCGATCTTGGCATCAAGGACCGCGCTCTTGTAAAGACGACTGGTTGCTCCTCCGCCCAGAACGTAGGCAAGGATATCCAGAGCTTCCGCTTCCCGCCCATCGCCTGTTGTCTGACTGGGCACAATCCAGCTGAGCGATACGGTTTCCTGACGCACCCGCTCGTCCTCAAGGGCCAGCCGGCGTTCACCAGAAAGTGGCGGCTCGACTGGGCGATTGCGCGCGCCCGGTTCGGCGCGTCGGGCGACCTTGCCATAGGTATCTTCAGCGAGTCGTTTCACGGCCTCGGCCCGTACGTCCCCGGCAATCACGACCACGGCGTTGTTCGGGGTGTAGAACCGGTCATAGAACGCAATTGCGGCATCCCGGTTCAGATCCTGGATCTCGCTTTCCCAGCCGATAACGGGCGAGCCATACGGATGATTGACGAAGCGGATTGCGGTCAGCGCCTCTCTCAGGCGTGAGCCCGGGTCGCTTTCTACCCGCATGCGCCGTTCCTCCAGAACGACGTCCCGCTCCGGAGCGACGACCTCGTCGGTAAGTACGAGGTTTTCCATGCGGTCGGCCTCCATCTTCATCATCATCGGAAGATGTTCCTTGGCGACCCGCTGGAAATAGGCTGTGTAGTCGGTGCTGGTGAAAGCGTTCTCCTGACCGCCATTCTCGGCGACCATCGTTGAGAACTCGCCATTCGGATGCGCCTTGGTTCCCTTGAACATCAGGTGTTCGAGAAAGTGGGCGACGCCGGATTGCCCTTCGGGTTCGTCGGCGGACCCGACCTTGTACCAGATCATATGAGTGACGACCGGAGCGCGGTTGTCGGGGATCACCACCACCTGCAATCCGTTGTCGAGTTCGAAATGCGACAGCTTCGGTGCAATCAGAAGATCGGTCGATACGGTACCTGCAGCACTGTTCGACCCTGCCGCCTCAACCGGGGGGGCGGCCGTTGCTGCCGCCAGGGATGCGCTCAAGACCGCGCCAAGTAAGAACAGACAGGAACGACTGGTGGATCTGGAAAGGACGGAAGGGAGTGGGGACAAGGTGTGCTCCAAGGTGACTGTTCGGGTCGTTGGGAAGCGGGCGGTCTTTGCCGCTTTGTGACACTGCACTTGGAATTATAGGGCGGCGCCTGAAAATCCCTTCATTAAAGATCGGTCATATTGCAAAGGTCGCAAGGCGTGGGTTCAAACAAAAACACCCCGGAGAAGCTCCGGGGTGTTCAATAATTCGTAGATGTCCAGACTTACGCGGCTCAGTTTCCACCGCGTCGGCAGTCGCCGCCAGTTTCCTCGAGACAACGCATGTCCAGCGGCGCGCTGTCATACTCGTCGCGGAAGGCGTCTCTCTTCTCCTTGACGATCTCCGGCATTGGAGCGTCCGCCGACGGAATGGAATACTCGGTGGGCGGATCGGTCAGGTACCGGCGTGCCGGCAGGCTGTTGATCGTCAATGCATTCGCCTGCTTGGTAAGATCGTTTGCCGAGACGCTCTGGGCCTTGAGCTCCGCATTTGTCATGCGCTCGCCTTCGGCGAGCTCCTGCTCGCGCTTTTCGGCTGCGATATCGCGTGGGCGGTTCGACTGGATGTTGATGCCGCGCATCTGCTCCGGCGTCAGGCGTTCCGGATGGCGCCCGCCCGCACTGGCGTAAATCGCCCGGACTTCTTCCAGATCCTTGTTGTTCTGCTTCTTCGGCCATGCCTCGGACTGGCTTCCGGCTACCTGGGTTTCAGGCGCGGGCAGAGCACTCTTGTTGGCTGGCATGGCCAGCGGTGCGCGCGGCTTATAGTCGATCGGCTTCGCATTCGGGTCGACCGCACCAAGACCGGACATCAAGCTGGCGACCAGAGCGGTATCAGGGGCCTGGCTCGTGCCATCTGCTGCCTGGCAGCCGGCGAGTACGGCACCAGCGAGAACGCTCATGATAATCAGGCGAATATTCGAGATCACTGTCCGCAGCACCCCGGACTCCTTAAGTCTTTGCCGTCTGCAGTAGGCTGGCCTAGGTCAGCGTACTGGCTTCCGGATACTTAAACCTTCATTTTGCGGCTGAATTTGGACCGCTCTTTATCCCGTCATACAGGAGACCGGCAACCCCGGCAACGATCCAGACATCCGCGAGGTTGAACACGTACCACGAGAAACTGCCGACATGAAAATAAACAAAGTCGACTACGGCGCCGTAGGCGAGGCGGTCAATACCGTTTCCGATCGCGCCGCCAACCACGAGAGCAAGTGACAATGCAAGGAAACGGGTTTCAGCTCTGACTGACCAGACCCACAGCGCAATCGTGGCGCCCACCGTTCCCAAAGCCAGCACCCAGCGTCCAAGCTCGCTGTCCTGCTGAAACAGGCCGTAGGAAATCCCACGGTTCCAGACCAATACCAGATCAAGAACAGGCAGCAGGTCGACCGGACCATTGGCGCCAAGGTCGAAGCCATGCAAAAGCCAGAGCTTCGATGCCTGGTCGAGGACAAGTCCAATCAACGCGACACAGCAGACCAGACCACTCAGAGGCCCCCACACCCAGCGGCCGCGTTGGCCGCTGGGGGATTGGCTACTGTCTTTGAAGGTCTGAGCCATATCGCCCTGTTCCTGTGGGGGCAGGGCAGCCATCAGGCCGCCGCATGCTCCGCGTCCCACTCACGCAAGGCATCCGCGTCGCGCAAGGTGACGTCCGGATAGTCCGCATCGCTACCGACCTCTGGGAGGATCTTCCAGGAGCGCGCGCACTTCTGGCCTTGTGCGAGGCCAGGCACAACGGCGACGCCGGGCGTATCGTCCAGTGCAAACGCACCCTCCGGGGCAGGGTCTGCCGTAATCGTGATCTGGCTCGTGATGGCGATATCCGCCATGTCCTTGCCTTCCAGCGCCGCCATCAGATCGGTGTCCGTGATATGGACGACCGGATGGGCCTCAAGGGACGAACCGATCCGCTTTTCACGGCGTTCGATCTCGAGGGCACCGGTGATAACGCGGCGTACGGTCTTGATCTTGGCCCACTTTGCGGCCAACGCGTCGTCCTTCCATTCCGCCGGAACAGCAGGGAACTGCTCAAGGTGAACCGAAGTCCCCTCGCCGTAGCGGGATGTCCAGGTTTCGTCCATGGTGAAGGGCAGCATAGGCGCCATCCAGGTGACAAGGCAGTTAAACAGCTTGTCGATCACGTAGAGCGAAGCCTTGCGGCGCACGGACGACTTGGCATCGCAGTATAGCGCGTCTTTGCGGATGTCGAAGTAGAATGCCGACAGTTCCACGGTCATGAACGTGAACAGGTGGTGGAACACGCGCTTGTAGTCGAAGGCCCAGTAGGCTTCGCGGACAAGCTTGTCCAGTTCAGCCAAGCGATGCAGCATCAGCCGCTCGAGTTCCGGCATGTCGGCGAGGGCTACATCTTCGCCCGTCGCATGCGCAAGTGAACCGAGCATCCAGCGCAGAGTGTTGCGAAGCTTGCGGTAGCTGTCGACGCTGGTCTTGATGATTTCCGGACCGATGCGCTGGTCTTCCGCATAGTCGCAGGAGGCCGCCCAAAGGCGCAGGATGTCCGCGCCATACTGCTTGATGATATCCTGCGGGAACACCTGGTTGCCGAGCGACTTGGACATCTTGCGTCCGTCCTCGGCCATGGTGAAGCCGTGGGTCAGAACCGCATCATAGGGCGCATGACCGCGGGTGCCGCAGCTTTCCAGCAGCGAGGAATGGAACCAGCCGCGATGCTGGTCCGAGCCTTCCAGGTAGAGAACGTAGTCTTCGCCGCCATTGATCTTGCGCTTCGGGCTGAGGTCAGCGCGCTTCTCGAGACAGAAGGCATGGGTCGAACCACTGTCGAACCAGACATCAAGGATATCCTTGACCATGTTCCAGTCATCGGCCTTGTAGTCGTTGCCGAGGAAGCGCTCCTTGGCACCGTCCGCAAACCAGGCGTCGGCACCTTCTTCGACAAAGGCGTCGAAGATGCGCTTGTTGACGGCCTCGTCCTTGAGGACTTCGGCCGTTTCCTTGTGAATGAACACGGTGATCGGCACACCCCAGGCGCGCTGGCGGGACAGAACCCAATCCGGCCGGTTCTCGATCATCGAACGCAAACGGTTCTGTCCGGACGCCGGGGCGAACCGGGTTTCGTCGATAGCCTTGAGGGCGCGGGCGCGCAGCGTGTCATTCGCGCCGTCGATATCGCGGTCCATGTAGACGAACCACTGCGGCGTGTTGCGGAAGATGATCGGCTTCTTCGAACGCCAGGAATGCGGATACTGGTGCTTCAGACGGCCAAGACCGATCAGGTTGCCGCTGTCTTTCAGCGCTTCGATGTTTGCCTTGTTGGCCTTGCCCTTCTCACCCTTGTGGGTGATCACCTGGTGGCCGTCGAAGCCTGGCGCATCCTTGGTGTAGAATCCATCATCGGCAACGGTGAACGGGATCGAGGTATCGATGCCGCGATTTTCCAGGTCTCGGGCATTCGCCATCCAGACCTCGAAGTCGTCCACGCCGTGACCAGGGGCAGTGTGCACAAAGCCTGTACCGGCATCGTCCGTAACGTGGTCTCCGTTAAGCAGCGGCACGTCGAACTGGTAGCCGCCAAGGTCCAGGTCGCGATAAGGGTGCGCGAGAGTCAGCGCGCCGATTTCATCGGCACTGACTTCGCGAACCTTTCGGAATTCCTCGATACGGGCGTTCTTGAACACTTCTCCGGCAAGTGCATCGGCGAGGATCAGCTTGTCGCCCTGCTGGACCCAGTTGTCGTCCGGCAGGCCGCCCTGCGTGACCTCGTAGAGCCCGTAAGCAATGCGCGAAGAGTAGGAAACGGCGCGGTTGCCCGGGATGGTCCATGGGGTCGTCGTCCAGATCACCACGGCGGCGTCGAGGAGTTCATCGGCAGCCGCCTCATCGGTGCTGCCGGCCTCGACGACCGGGAACTTCACCCAGATCTGGTCTGACTGGTAGTCGTGGTACTCGATCTCTGCTTCGGCCAGCGCCGTCTTTTCGACGACCGACCACATGACCGGCTTGGAACCGCGGTAAAGCTGGCCGGACATGGCAAACTTCATCAGTTCCTGTGCGATCACGGCTTCGGATTCAAAGCGCATCGTCAGGTAGGGATTGTCCCAATCGCCTTCGATGCCGAGGCGCTGGAATTCCTCGCGTTGAACCTTGATCCAGTGATTGGCGAAATCGCGGCATTCCTGACGGAATTCGTTGACCGGAACCTCGTCCTTGTTCTTGCCCTTGGCGCGATACTGCTCTTCGATCTTCCACTCGATCGGAAGTCCGTGACAGTCCCAGCCCGGAACATAGTTGCTGTCCCAGCCCGTCATCTGCATGGAGCGGGTAACGATGTCCTTGAGCGTCTTGTTCAGCGCGTGGCCGATATGGATGTTGCCGTTTGCATAGGGAGGTCCGTCGTGCAGCACGAACTTGTTGCGGCCTTGTCCGGCAGCACGAAGCTTCCCGTAGAGGTCCATCTCCTGCCAGCGGGCAAGGATTTCCGGCTCTTTCTTCGGCAAACCGGCCCGCATGGGGAACTCGGTCGTCGGCAGATTAAGCGTTTCGGAATAGTCGCGGGTCTTGGTCTCGGTCATCTTTTGAGGGATCCGGTCGGATGGGCGCATCATCTTGCGCACGTCATCGGTCAAACATCGATACGGCCTCGCCGGCCGCAAACGCAGAGGGAAATTCCCGGTCCTTGGGCGCCGCTGTGAAAAGCGTCAGCCGAAGGCCGGGCCAATAATTCGATGAGACCTGAAGCCGAAGCGGTCTCGCATGAACACGAAGCATCTAGGCATGGCGCAGGACATAGCAGTACTTCGGCGCCGAATAAAGATGTTCCGCAACCTCTGCGCCCATAAAGCGATCCGCTAGCTGTCAGGTCGACGAGATGAGCGCCGGCTCGGTCATCTTTGGTCGTTCAGAAGGATAACATCGAGCTCTGACAGCGGCTGCATGGACCCGAGCGCAGCGCGCGCCTCTTCGCTGTCCCTGTCCATCTGCACGATCAAAGCGTCCACGCTGTCGAATTTTTCTTCGCCGCGCAGGTAGGACACGAGATGGACCCGAAGCTCCCTGTCGTAGAGATCTTCCTTGAAGTCGAAGATATGCACTTCAAGCAGAGGGGCGCCATTGTCGAAGGTTGGTCGGCGGCCATAACTGGCGACGCCACCGAGAAGCCGGTCGCCCAGACGTATCTTCACCGCGTAGATGCCATGCTTCAGCGGACATTCTTCAGCCAAGGCGAGGTTGGCGGTCGGGTAGCCGAGATCGCGGCCGCGCTTGTCGCCGTGGCGGACGGTGGCATCGATGAACCAGCGATACCCGAGAAGGCCATTTGCGAGAGACATATCTCCGTCGGCGAGGGCTGCGCGTATGCGAGACGAGGAAATGACGTCTCTCCCTTCGTCATTTTCCGGTTCGACGATGGTCACGCCAAAGCCGTTCTGCGCACCCGATTGCCGCAAGAAGTCGGGCGTTCCGGCCCGCGCCCTGCCGAAGTGAAAGTCATAGCCGGTCACGGCATGCACGATTTCAAGTCGCGAGATCAGGATATCGCGAACAAAGTCATCCGCTTCGACACCGGCGAATTCACGGGTGAAGGGCAGAACGAGACTGCCATTCAGGCCACAGGCGCGAAGGATGTCGCATTTCTGTTC
Organism: Roseibium sp.; assembly: GCF_048261595.1. Classification (GTDB taxonomy): domain Bacteria; phylum Pseudomonadota; class Alphaproteobacteria; order Rhizobiales; family Stappiaceae; genus Roseibium. The sequence goes on along the minus strand of NZ_JBLXFW010000001.1, from coordinate 1,435,550 downwards.
GAGAGGCGAAAGACGGAAGACCGGCCTGTCTGGATTGAAGACACTGCGCGGATGAGGCTCGAACGTCATGACGTAGACCGGTGCCCCCAGTTCGGCACCCTTTTCCAGAGCGGCACCAAGAACGGCCCGGTGGCCACAGTGAACACCGTCGAAGTTGCCGATCGCCACGACACCATTTTTCAGATGTTGCGGGAAGGCGTCTAGGTCGGTGATTACGGTGAACGCGTCGGAAGTCGTGGCTGACATCAAGAAAACCTTCGGGCTTCCGGTCACTGTCGGCCGGAAGCAGGAACCCATCAAGCTATGCCGGCATGCCCGGGTAGGGCGCTGCCGGCGCGCAGGCTTGGCGGGAAACTGACGCGTGACGACGCAAACGTCAAGCAACCGGACAAAGCATTCCCCGTGCTGTGGAGTGCGCGAGGTGCACTACATGTCGCTGCGGTCTTCCTCGCGGGTTGGAACCTTGACCAGCGCTTCGCCTTCCAGGACCACCGTGCCATCGACCGTACATATGCAGGACAGTTTGGCTCGATTGCCCTTTTCCATGAGTTCCTCGACCTTTACTGTCACGATGACGTCGTCGCCGATTTTGACGGGCGCCTTGAAATTGAGAGTTTGCGAAAGGTAGATCGCCCCTGGGCCGGGCAGGCGAGTGCCGAGAACGGCAGAAATGAGACTCGCTGTGTAGAGCCCATGGGCGATGCGGGTCTTGAAAGGGGTCTTGGCGGCGAAATGCTCCGAAAGATGGATTGGATTGCGGTCGCCCGATACTTCTGCAAAGCCGACGACATCCGATGAGCTGACGTGTTTCGTCAGCGTTTCACTCATGCCGGGTTGGAGATCTTCGAAGCATAGTCTTTGCAGTTCAAGCATTGTCGTGGCCGACTTTCCGTAGTGTTTGAGGTCAACGTAGAGGCTATGAGACGCCCGCAGAACCAGCAATTGTGCTTTGGATGCATAAAGTGATCCGCATTAACGGACTTTTCAGGGCCTTGGCCTAATGTCGTCGAAGTGTGGGGAGGCGAGGACACTTCAATGTGTCTCTCTCCTTAAAAGTCATTCGCGTTTCTTTCGGCCCAAGGCCAAGGGCCGCGCAACTTGACAGTATGGAGTAGACGATGGCCCTTGATCTTCAGATGCCGGTCCTCGTGGTCGATGACTACAAGACGATGATTCGTATTATCCGGAACCTGCTGAAGCAGCTCGGTTTCGAAGACATTGATGACGCAGCTGACGGCACCGAAGCACTCGAGAAGATGAAACAGCGCAAGTACGGGCTGGTCATCTCGGACTGGAATATGGAACCGATGACCGGTTACGAACTGCTCAAGCAGGTGCGTGCCGACAGCGGCCTCAGCAAGACGCCGTTCATCATGGTGACTGCTGAATCCAAGACTGAAAACGTGATCGCGGCAAAGAAAGCCGGCGTGAACAACTACATCGTGAAGCCGTTCAATGCACAGACGTTGAAGGGCAAGATCGAAGCCGTCTTCTCTGACTAAGAAGATCCCGCGGCTGGCGGATCCCGCATGCCGGGACCGCCCGCGCTGAAAATAGTTGTTGGGGGACCGTGCCGGGGGGCATGGGCGCCAGGAGCTATCTTGAAGGTTTTCATTTCCAGGAGCCAAGGGACGGGCGCCGGAAACCGGGATAGCTTATCTCTCAAGAAAGGCTGCGTAGTATGGCCGGAATGTCGCAGGAAAGCGTGGCTCGCGTCATCGACTTTCTTCAAGAAAATAAAAATCGCGGCGGCGATGTATCACTGAACGATGTCATGCACCTTGCAGAGGTGATGTCGGGCTCGATGCATGATCTGCTCGCGGCTGTGCAACCGGCGGTCACTGAAGAGTTGACGATGATCGCCCGCGAAATCTCCCGAATGAAGTCGGAGATCGCAGCGCTTCGCGCAAACGACATGACTTCCAACAGGATCCCGGATGCTGGACGTGAACTGGATGCGATCGTGGAGGCTACCGAGTCCGCGACACATTCGATCATGGAAGCGGCCGAAGAGATCATGGGTGCCGATACCAGCGATGCCGCTGCCTATCAGGACCTGGTCAACGGCAAGATGATCGAGATCTTCGAGGCCTGCACGTTCCAGGACATCACTGGTCAGCGAATTTCGAAGGTTGTTTCGACGCTCAGCTATATCGATGAGCGCGTGACTGCATTCGTCGATCGACTGCGTATCAGCGAAGGCATGGAAGCTCCGGCCGAGGAGACCGAGGCAGAGCGCCGCCAGCGCGAACTCATCCTGCATGGACCGCAGCACGATGGCGAAGGCGTGTCACAGAATGACATCGACGCCATGCTGAACGATCCGCAGGCTGATATCGACAAGCTGTTCGACTGATAGCCCTGGAGTTTCAGACAAGTTTCAAAGGCCGCCTTCTGGGCGGCCTTTTTCGTTGCTGTGAGTCAATCCCGTCGATCGCTTTTCACCAGACCAGACGCGGCACGGCGGCCCTTGCCGTGTAACCTTCTTCGGCAAGCCGTCTGCGAACGAGACCCTCGTCCGGAGCATCGACCGGTCCGAAATCCGATGCGTGGATACCGCCTGTAATGAACAGGACGTCGAGGCCTTGCGAGTCTGCACCGCGGATGTCCGTGGGAAGACCGTCGCCCACACAGAGGATGTTCTGATCCGCTACCGGCTCTCCGGCCAGCGCAGAAAGACGGTCGACGGCAGCACGATAGATCGGCGCGTGAGGCTTGCCGGAAATCAGAACCGTTCCACCAAGATCCTCGTACAATCGGCCAAGCGATCCGGCGCACCAGATCAGACGGTCGCCGCGTTCGACAACGATATCCGGATTGGCGCAAATCATCGTCAGGCCGCGCTTGGCCAGGGCGGACAGTTGGTAGCGGTAGTCTTCAGGCGTTTCCACCTCGTCATCGAATAGACCGGTGCAACTGATGACGGTGGAGTCCGCTTCGGAAGAAAGGATCACACCGGTTCCGTCGTAGAGAGACAGATCGCGCTCCGGACCGATATGGAAGATTTTCTCACCTGCCTTGGCCGACAGCTGATCGCGCGTGACATCGCCCGAGGTAACGATATCGTCGTATGCATCAAGCGGTACGCCAAGGCTCGCCAGCTGCTCACGGATCGGAGCGCTCGGACGTGGTGCATTGGTGATCAGAACCACTTTTCCGCCGGTTCGCTCTCGGTAGGTAGCCAAGGCGCGGTGAGCTTGTTCGAACGCTGCAACGCCGTTATGCAACACGCCCCAGACGTCGCAAAGGATCCCCTTGTAGTCCGACGCAATTGCGCTGAGGCCGGGAATAAGAAGCGGTGCAGAAGCGGTCATGATGGGTCACTCGGAAGCTGTGTGATCTGGTAGAGTGCGAGGGATTCGGACGGGTCCGTCGCGGCGGACCATATAGGAAGCGAACCCGCAGTGAAACCGCGGAAAGGTCATTGCATGCAAGTCAGGCAACTGGGTGAAGACGTCATCAACCGGATCGCTGCCGGTGAAGTGATCGAGCGCCCGGCCAGCGTCATCAAGGAGCTGGTTGAAAACGCGGTTGATGCTGGCGCCTCCTCGATCGAAATCGTGACGGCAGCGGGTGGCAAGACGCTGATGCGCGTCTCCGATGATGGCCATGGCATGCGCCGCGATGACCTTCAGCTTGCGGTGAAACGCCACTGCACGTCCAAGATCACCAAGGAGGATCTCTTCGATATCCGGACACTCGGCTTCAGAGGTGAGGCTTTGCCCTCCATCGGTTCGGTCGCCCGCCTTTCCATCCAGACACGCCACGAGGAAGAAGAGCACGCCTGGAAGATCTCGGTCGAGGGCGGCAGGGAGGCCCCGGTCATGCCGGCGGCTCGTCACAAGGGCACCCAGGTCGAGGTCCGGGATCTGTTCTTCGCGACGCCTGCCCGACTGAAGTTTCTGAAATCCGACCGGGCAGAAGCGGCTGCGACCACGGAGATCGTGAAGCGCATCGCGCTCGCCTATCCGAATGTAGGTTTCTCTCTCTCGGGCGCCGATCGTACGGCCCAGTCCTGGCCTGCAGCGCGCGGAGAGGATCCCCGCCTTTCCCGGATCGCCCAGATCCTCGGACAGGACTTTGTCGATAACGCCATGGAGATCGAAGCGGAGCGCGAGGGCGTTCGATTGACAGGTTTCGCCGGTCTTCCGACCCACCACCGCGGCAATGCACAGCACCAGTTCTTCTTCGTCAATGGGCGTCCGGTAAAGGACAAGCTGCTGCTGTCGGGTTTGCGTGGAGCCTATGCCGACGTTCTCGCTCGCGATCGACACCCTGTCGTCGTGCTCTTCATAGATTTGGAACCGGCACTGGTCGATGTGAACGTCCATCCGGCAAAAGCTGACGTGCGCTTCCGCGACGGCCAACTGGTGCGGGGCCTGCTTGTTGGCGCGATCAAGCAGGCACTTGTGCAGTCGGGCCACCGATCGTCGACGTCCAACGCCGCGGTTGCGATGGAGGCGATCCGCGCCAACGGTTTTGCGCCGTCGGCTACAGCCGCCCAATCGGCGCCCTACCAGCCGTCATCCTGGTCCCGGAATGATAGTCCGGCCTCGTCGCGGCGTTGGGATGCCAATGCCTTCGCGCCTGTTGCCGATGCTGTTGCAGGCGGCTTCCCGGGCTTCGCGGAGCCGTCAGGCGTCGGATCGGGGGGCGAGGGACCCTCGTACGTCCAGACGGGCCTTGACGGCGTGTCGGTGCCTTCCGCAGACGCCCGGGCCAATGACGCGCCATTGGATGAGCAACGGACCGCGTTGCCGCTCGGCGCAGCCCGTGCGCAGGTGCATGAGACATACATCATTGCGCAGACCGAAGATGGGGTTGTCATCGTCGATCAGCACGCCGCACATGAACGGCTGGTCTACGAGCGGCTGAAGGAGGCCTTGGCAAAGAAGTCGGTCTCGCGGCAGATCCTTCTCATCCCGGAAGTGGTCGAATTGCCTGAAGAGGACGTCGGCCGTCTGGTCGAGCATGCGGAACAGCTTGAAGAAGTTGGTCTCAGTCTCGAAGCCTTCGGCCCGGGAGCGATTGCAGTACGAGAAACGCCGGCCATGCTCGGTGACATGGACATTCGCGGACTGGTTACCAACCTGGCCGATGAGCTGGCCGAGTGGGATACCGCAACAGGCCTGCGCGAAAAGTTGGACCATGTTGCCGCGACGATGGCGTGCCACGGATCGATCCGGGCCGGGCGTCGCATGCGGGCGCAGGAAATGGACGCTCTTCTGCGCGAGATGGAAGCGACACCGCTCTCAGGCCAGTGCAATCACGGACGGCCGACCTGGGTCGAACTGAAGCTTTCCGATATCGAGAAGCTGTTCGGCCGCAAGTAGTTCGCATCAAATCCCGCTCACGCGGACTTCGAAGTCATGCCGTCCGGTGTGCTTGGGGCCGACGTGTGCTTGCTCAGGAAAGCACGGACTTCGCCAGGAACCTGTGTGCAAAGTTTTTCCAGCGGCACCGGTCTGCCGATCAGGAAGCCTTGAATCTCATCGCATCCATTGCGGGAAAGAAAGAGCAGCTTGTCCAGGTCCTCGACGCCTTCGGCCACGATCGTCATGTTCAAAGCCTTGCCGAGGCGCACCACAGTCTCGATGATCGCCAGGGAGCTCTGATTGCTGCCGGCATCCTGGATGAAGGATCGGTCGATCTTTATCGTGTCGAAGGGGAAGCGGCTCAGGTAGCCAAGTGACGAATAGCCGACACCGAAGTCATCGAGCGCAATCTTCACGCCGATCCCTTTCAATGTGGTCAGAATGCTCAGGGCGCGCGCATCATCCTCGATGAGAAGGTTTTCCGTTATCTCGAGCTCTATCCGGTTTGCAGGAATGTCGGCCAGCTCGATCGCCTTGCGAACGTCTTCAACGAAGTCGTTGTCGCGGAACTGCACCGGACTGACGTTGACGCTGATCCGGGCTCGCGGGATTTCCTTCGTGGCGGCGAGCAATGCCTGTTGCAGAACCCATTTGCCGATCTGGATGATCTGGCCGGACGTTTCGGCAACTGGAATGAAATCAGCGGGACTTACCAGTCCCTTTTTTGGATGGTTCCAGCGGATCAGGGCCTCGTAGGATGAGATGCTGCCGCTCATCAGATCGAGGCGCGGCTGGAAGTAAAGCTGTAGCTCGTCGTTTGCCACTGCTGAATGCAGGTCTTCTTCAAGCTCTCGCCGCTGGCGGACCTTGTCGCCCATTCCTTCCTTGAAGAGGCAATACGTGTGGCGACCCATGTCCTTGGCGTTATAGAGGGCGATGTCGGCATTCGATACAACATGGTCTGCCGTTGCCGTGCCACCCTCGATCATCGCGATGCCGATGCTTGCGCTTGGCCGAATGATCAATCCGTCGCCGCAATCGATCGGTTGGGACAGTTCACCCACGAGCCTGCGGGCCATGTCTGCAGCCTGGTTGGAGAACTGTATGCCCCGCAGGATGATGGCAAATTCATCGCCACCCAGACGCGATGCGATATCGTGCTGTCGGACGCTACGGCGCAAGCGATCGGCCGTGACCCGGATAACCTTGTCGCCGATCGGATGACCGTGCAGGTCGTTGATATCCTTGAAGCGGTCGAGATCCAGCAGGAGCAGGGCCGCGCTTTGTCTCTCGTCCTGGCACTTGAGCAGGATCTGGTTGAGTTCGGCATTGAACACAGCCCGATTGGGAAGATCCGTTAGAGGATCATGTTGGGCCAGATGGAGGATCTGGGCTTCGGCCTTCTTGCGTTCCCGGAGATCGACAAGTGCGGATACGCGCGTCGGCATGCCGCGATAGGAAATCACACGTGTCCGGATCTCTACCGGGATAGGTTCTCCCTCACGGCTGACGAGTTCCAGTTCGCGCGGTTGCCGTTCTGCCTGAACGAGGTGGCTCTCCAGTGTCCCTGCAAGTTCGGACTGAACAAATTCGTATAGACCGCGCATCTTCAGCTGTTCGATGCTGTATCCGAGCAGCTCCTCGAAAGCGGCGTTGCCGTCTAGGATCCTGCCATCCACTGAAATGACGATCGCATCGAACGTGGCGTTTGCAAGAGCCGAAAGACGTTCTGCTTCCTCCCGGGTCCTTTTGGCATCCGCTGCCTTGACCTGTGCGATCTCCTCGTTCTGGATTGTGTCCATCAGCGCGTTGAACATGCGGGTCAAGCGCTCGGAATCGTCACCCGGGGAAACCTTGAGGCGCATATTGAGGTCGGCCTTGCCGGCAATGACCTTCTCCAATGCATCCTCGACATGCCCGATGCCGAGACGCGTTCCGTGTTCGGCTTCGTTCATGCCGATTTCTTCGTCCGCGGCAGAGACGCGCAAGGGAAGCCAGCGGACCAGAAGCGTGAGAAACAGAAAGCCGGTCGAGAAGCACCAGATGAAGTTGACCGCGGCGCCTTCGAGCTGGATCAAGAATTGATCGAGACGGCTTCCGGCGGGCAAATGCTCCAGTGGAGCGAGAAGTGCTAGTCCGATAGTGCCGATGACCCCGGCAAATCCGTGGACCCCGATCGCGCCGACCGGATCATCGATCTTGAACCTGTGTTCCAGCGCGTGGTTCGTGTAGACCGCGCCGAGACCGCCTGCCAGCCCGATCACTGCGGCTCCTGCCGGTGCCAGGATGTGCGCTCCCGCAGTTACCGCGACAAGGCCGCCCAGGATGCCCGAGAGTGATTTTTCCGGAAGTACGACGCCGTCCTGAAACCACCCCATCATGTAGCCACCAGCCGAACCGGCTGCCGCCGCGATCACGGTATTGACGATGATGAGTGGCACTGCGGGGCTCGCGGCAAGCGTTGACCCCCCGTTGAAGCCGATCCAGCCGACAAAAAGAAGGAATGCGCCTGCTGTTGCCAGAACACTGCTGTGGCCCTGGATCCGCATTGCCCGGCCCTGAATGTCGAAACGTCCGATTCTCGGACCGATGACGAGGCAGGCGGCGAGGGCTATCCAGCCGCCGGTGCTGTGGACGACTGTCGAACCCGCGAAGTCGACAAAACCCTTTTGCGCGAGGAAGGCGCTCGCGTTCTCTACGAGTGCGTTGCCCCAGGCCCAGTGAGCGAACAGGGGGTAGATAAAGCCGGCAGTGATGACGGAGCACCATATGTAGGCTGAAAGCTTCATGCGCTCCGCGACGGCCCCGGAGATGATCGTGGCCGCTGTTCCGCAGAACATGACCTGGAACGCAAAGAAGGCGTAATGCCAGGGCGTCATGTCGCCAAGCAACAGGAGGCTCGTGTCCAGGCCGAAAAGAAAACCGTCAGAGGCCGAGAACGCAAACGCGAAGCCGAAGGCCGCAAAAATCAGTGCCGAAAAAGTGAAGTCCAGCAGATTTTTCTGGGCGACGTTGATGGAGTTCTTCGACCTTACAAGCCCGGCTTCAAGCAGCATGAAACCGACCTGCATCAGGAGAACGAGACCCGCCGCGATAATCACCCAGATCATGTCGAGCGTCTGCTGCAGGCTGTTTGTAGATTCGCCTACCAGTCGACCATGGGAGTCGGCGAATGCATATTCAGGAAAGATACCCACTGCCAAGGCACAGGTCAGGCCTAGTGCCGCCGTGCCGGCGAAAACCGTCTTCATCTTGGATGCCCCAGTCCAAATCAATGACGGAAGGTTTTACCGAAAGTGTTAAGTAGAGGTTTTCAATCGCCTTTTGCGGAAAAATAATTATCGATAATTGGATTTGTTTTCTCGAGGTGAGTAGGAAGTGTCTTGAGAGTGCTTATTGATTGGTCAATTGGCGACAAGATGGGCGGTCGACTTCTGAATTATATTTTCATTAACCCCTGAGAATCGTCAAATACTCATTTCGACCTGTCCGGAATTCTCCGAGTCTCAAAAAAGTCGCGCAGGATCGATGCGGCCCTGCGTTCTCCAATTCCTGAATAGACCTCTGGCGCATGATGGCAGGTCGGCTGGGTGAAGAACCGTGTGCCATGCTCAACAGCTCCGCCCTTGGCGTCGCCGGCGCCAAAATAGAGGCGCCGGATGCGCGCGAACGAGATGGCCGCAGCGCACATTGGACAGGGTTCAAGGGTTACATACAAATCGCAGTCGGGTAGGCGTTGGCTTTGAGCCAGATTGCATGCGTCACGGATCACGAGGACTTCAGCGTGTGCCGTGGGATCGTTGAGTTCCAGAGTCCTGTTGCCGTTACGGGCAATGATCCTTCCGTCTCTGACCAGGACAGCGCCAACTGGAACTTCTCCACGCTGGGCAGCGAGTTCTGCCTGATGAACAGCCTCAGCCATGAAGCCGTTTGTGGGTGTCGGCGTGGTCTTGGTGCTCGGGGGTTGGGCCGTCATCTTCTGCCTGATCTTGTTCGGGTCCTTCGCCTGTCTAGACGCTCGTGACGAGCTTGTCAGCCCCGAGCCATGCGTAGCCGGATTAGCTACGTTGCGAAAAACGTCATACTTGCCGATTCCAGAAAGCCTCCGGCTCTGCTATGACGCGCACATGACCACAGAACAGCCCCCCAAGAAGCGTCGCGGCCCTGCTAAGGCCGGCGGTGCCACAAAACGATTTTCCGGCAAGCGCTCCGACGAGCGCAAGGATGCAGGCCGTGCCCCACGGTCCTTCGGCGACAAGCCGGGGGGCGGAAAGGGTAAGTTCGCTCCGCGCAAGGATCGGGACGGAAACACCAAGCCAGGCAAGTTCGCCGGCAAGGGGCGTAGGGATACGGACCGTAGGTCCAGGCCGCAGGACGAAGCGCGCGGCGATGAGGGCGGCTTCAACCTGGAAAAGGGCGAGCGCATTGCCAAGGTGATGGCTCGCGCGGGGCTTTGCTCCCGCCGCGAGGCAGAGACATGGGTGACTGACGGTCGGGTTGAGGTCAACGGAAAGACGCTCGAGACACCGGCCGTGACCGTGACCAACGCCGACGACGTCAAGGTGGATGGACAGCCATTGCCCCTTCGCGAGCGTACGCGCCTGTGGCTCTACTACAAGCCGCGTGGCCTGGTTACGACGAACCACGACCCGGAAGGAAGGCCAACGGTATTCGACCGGTTGCCCGATGAGTTGCCGCGCGTCCTGACAGTTGGCCGCCTCGACATCAACACCGAGGGCCTCCTGCTGCTCACCAACGACGGTGGTCTGGCCCGGGTTCTTGAATTGCCGGCAACCGGTTGGCTGCGCCGTTATCGCGTTCGCGCTTTCGGCAAGGTGACCCAGGAGCAGCTGAACACGCTTGCCGATGGCGTTGCAATCGATGGTGTGCTCTATGGCGCGATCGAGGCGACGCTCGACAAGGAGCAGGGCGACAATGTCTGGCTGACTGTCGGCCTTCGCGAAGGCAAGAACCGCGAGGTCAAGCGCGTCCTCGAGCATCTCGGCTTGGCGGTGAACCGTCTGATCCGTCTGTCTTTCGGGCCATTCCAGCTCATGGATCTGCAGGAAGGTGGGGTTCGCGAGATCCGCGGCCGGGTCCTGCGCGATCAGCTTGGTGAGAAGCTTGCGGAAGAAGCTGGTGCCGATTTCGATGCGCCGATCTTCAACGAAGCCAAGCCTGAGGCCGAAAAGGAAAGCCGGGGCGGTGGCCGCAAGGCCGCTGCTGGAGGCCAGAAGGCCGCAAAGGGCTCGTGGATGACCGCCCGCGAAGGTCAGGCCGCCAAAGCCGGGCGCAAGCCATCTGGCGCGCCGCGCAGGGACGACGATGGCGATCGTGGTGAACGGCGCGAGCGCGAAGACCGTGACGGGCAGCAGAACCGTCGCCGCAATGCCGGCGATCGTCAGGTCAAGGTTTCTCCCCGCAGCCGCTTCCGCATGACAAGCGAGCCGCGTCCACGTCTGGCCAACGACACGGAGGAGCGCCGTCCGCTTCGCCAGCGCCGCATCTGGGGTGACGAGGGCCTTGTCGAGGACAAGCAGCAAGAGCGCCGGGCGGGCCGTGACAAGGGCGGCGATCGCCCGCGGTCTGATCGTCCGCGTTCATCTGGCCCCCGTTCGGACCGTCCCCGTTCCGACCGGAGCGGTTCTGACAGGCCCGGATCCGACCGGCCCCGCGGTCCGCGTCGCGGAGACCGCTCTTGAGGATTGTTTCAGGCCGTTTCAAGGGCGCAGCAATAGCTGCGCCCAAGACACAGTCGACACGGCCGACCAGTGACCGGCTCCGCGAGACGATCTTCAACATTCTGTCGCACGGTCTTGACGTCGATCTCGACGGTGCACGTGTTCTGGACCTCTTTGCAGGCTCCGGCGCGTTGGGCCTTGAAGCGCTCAGCCGGGGAGCACGCCACTGTACCTTCATCGAAGAGGGGGCAGAGGCGCGTGGGGTCATTCGCCGCAACATGGAAGCCCTGGGCCTGAACGGTGTGGCGAAGATTTTTCGCCGGGATGCGACCCGCCTAGGTGCGGTGGGCACCATCGAGCCTTTCGATCTGGTCTTCGCCGATCCTCCCTACGACAAGGGCATGGGCGAAAAAGCATTGGCTACGGCGCGGGAGGGCGGCTGGTTGAAGCCTGGCGCTGTCTGCGTTCTTGAAGAACGTGCCAGCGCGATTATCGAATTGCCGGAGGGATTTTCAGAGCTGGACCGGCGCGTAGCCGGCGATAGCCAGGTCCTGTTCGTAAAGGCAGACTGATCCGCGGCCCGTTTAAGGTCCGGTGCCTAACCGCCGCCCGGAAGCATGATGTACGTCGTTTTCTGCGACGGAAGAGTATCCCGGCGGGCGATCAACTCTGAATCGCTGGCCTGCTGGATGCTGAAGCCTTCCTGCTGGGCTCTGGCCATAAAGGTCTCAAGCGCGCCATGGAAATGGAAGTGCATGGGGATGACCAGAGAGGGCGAAATTGCCGCCAAAACCTCCATCAGGCTATCGATACGCAGGGTCGATGTATTGTCGATTGCTGCAAAGACGATGTCGATCTGCCCAAGGCGGGTGAGGTCTTCCTGGGTCAGCCGGTGATGCAAGTGACCGAGATGGGCGATGCACAGGTCCGCGACCTCGAAAATGAAGATGGAATTGCCCAATCTTCGTGTGTCGCCATCCCAGCCCCGAATATTCGTCTGAATGTTTCTGATGCGGACATCCTTGACAGTCAGATCGTAGTCGACCGGGGATCCGTCGTCACTCCAGCCGGGAAGAAGGTGCTCTATATCCGGGTCGGGCAGCTGGCTGTAATGCGTACTGTGCGCCCGGTTCATCGTCGCGACTGTCGGGGTTTGCAGAGGGCGAATACTGTCGTTGTAATCGGTCGCTATACGTACACCTTGCGGCGTTTCCAATTCGAACGTGGAGTGCCCGATATACCGGATGCGGACGTCGCCGGGCGCCAGTGCCGCCTGGACCCTGTTCGGCTGAAATCCGGATGCATCCGCAACGAGCTGACAGACGGCAAAAGCGGGTTGCGCAGCCACCGCCAGAAACAGAATGGCGAGAATTGCGATAGGCGATCCGCGGCGGGTGGGCGTGTAAATCATCCGGTCAGTCCCCACGAGTTTCAGCAACCTGACCCAAGGGTAGGGCAGTGGGGGGACATTGCAAGGTGAAATTGGAAGCAGAAGGAAGGCGGCAACCGTTCCGGGAGAGTGACATTTTTATGGAACGGTTGCCAGTTGGGGTCCGGTGGGAGGAAGTCCGGGCCCGTGAAACTGATCAGCAGTTATGTAGCGATACCGGCCGCTTGATGTGGCGCGGTGCCATGTAGCGGTCACCTGCGACTGGTCCTTCAACATTCTGCGCCTGGAAATGAATGAGTTCTCCCGCGTGGCCTGCTTCCTCGATCAGCGAGCGCTTGGAGCACACCGTCGCGATCTTCAATCCAAGACGGCGCAGGTGACTGCGCCTGTAGCAGTAGACAGCGAGGCGGCTTCTTTGGTCTTCCGGAAGCGCTGCCGCGATCTCGCTGACCGCAGCGAACGAAGCATTCATCAAGGCCGCGAAAACCGTTTCTGGGACGGGGCAGTTATCCGGGTCACTGGGTTGGGTGGGATGGGGCATGGCACGATCTCTAATTATGTATGAGATCGAGATTTGAGAAAAAGTTTTAATGAATGGTTAACGTTGTGCGAAGTGAAACTATTCACTGAGAAAAATAGCTATATTTTACATCGTTATAATATCATGTAGGCGCATTATTACTTATGACCATCGAGAAAGCGACCGAGGGTAAGTTTGACCTCATCGCGTAGCGAGTCGGCACTCTCCAGGATGTGTTTTGTCTTCAGGAAGTCCAGCACACGGATGTTGTCATGGGGCGGGCTGACAAGAAGTGCGGGCTTCCGGCTCTTCAGTTTTTCCGAGATGATCGTCTGCATGAGGATCTGAGACGTTCCGAATAGGGCGTCGAGCGACGTTGGCAGGCTTCGGCCTCTGCGCGGAACGGGAGAGCCCACAACATCGACAGCCAGAACAAAGTCGCAATCAGCAGGCAGTCGATCGAAGGGAAGAGGGTTTGTCACACCTCCATCAATGAGGATGCGATCTCCAAGCTTTACGGGTTTGAACACTGCCGGAATGGCGATCGACGCCGCTATTGCATCGATCAGCGGACCAGATTTGAGGCAGACTTCGCCGCAGCCGTAAAAATCGGTCGCAACGATGGTGGTTGGAATCGCGAGTTCCTCGAACGTCTCGGGAAGATGGTTCGCGACGAAAGCCTTCAGGACCTTGGCCGGATCGAATTGCACCATGTTGCCGTCAAACAGCTCGGTCAACTTGCGCGGGCGAAGCTTCCAGAGCGAGTTGAGCACCTTGTTCCGATCACCGAAGGTTTCCATGGCGATGGCCCGCAGTTCCGACCCGCTGAGTCCGCCGGCATAGGCAGCTCCGAAAATGGATCCGATTGACGTGCCTGCAATTGCGGAAGGCTTGATTCCCAGGTCATCCAGGGCCTCCAGAACGGGTATGTGGGACATCCCGCGCGCGCCGCCACCCCCAAGAGCCAGCCCCAGACGAAGACCTGTCATGAAATCACCCCGGTTCTGCTGTCCTGCAAGGACCGTATATCAAGATGCGATCCGCAATCCGACATGGTTAGGGGTCAGATGGCCTCGAAGGAGATATCATTCTGGGTCGTCGAGAGCCAGTCGGTGATCATGTCGTAGGGCATTGGCCGGGCGATATAGTAGCCCTGAACCGAGAAATTGCCCATCATCCGAAGCCGGTCGAACTGGCTGATCGTCTCGACCCCCTCGCATACGATATCGATATCGAGCGACCTTGCGAGATGGATCAAATGATTGACCACGATTTCCTTCTTGGCGTCGGTCAGGATTTTCGCGGTGAATGAACGGTCGATCTTCAGGCCGTTTATTGGAAGGTCTGCGACATGGGACAAGGACGCATAGCCGGTTCCGAAGTCATCGAGTTCGATGTGAACACCCAGCTTGTGCAGTGTCTCGAGAACCTCGGAGTTGTTGCCACGTTCGCTGTCGAGGAACACCGATTCCAGGACCTCTGCGGTGACGTATTCCGGGCTAACGTCATATCGCTGCATTGCCGACGTGAAGTCGGTGACGAGGGTGCCAGAGGTGAGGTGCGAGGGTGACAGGTTCACGGCAACGCGGCCAAATTCGATGTTCGCGTCCTGCCAGGCCCTTGCTGCTGCAAGCGCCTTGTCGATCACGACTTGCCCGAGCGGGGTCGCCAGACTGGTTTTCTCGATGACTGGAAGGAAAGCGCCAGGTCCGAGTACCCCTCGCGTTGGATGTTGCCACCGGACAAGAGCCTCGATGCCCGTCACCTGCTGCGTACGAATGTTCACCTGCGGCTGGAAGACAAGGAAGAACTCGTCACGGCGCAATGCCTGACGGAGTTCCTGTTCCGTCCGCGCCTCGTCGTCGCTGTCGATCTTCATGTCGCTGGTGAAGAAGCTCCAGCGGTCCTTGCCGTCTTCCTTGGACCGGTAAAGTGCCAGATCGGCATGTACGAGAAGCGTGCTGAAATCGTGCCCGTCATCTGGGCACTTTGCGACGCCGATACTTACCGATGGGAAGATCTGTTTGCCATCGTACTCCATCGGCCCGCGCATGACGATGTTGAGACGTTGGCACAATTCTTCCGCATTGGCCGTCTCGTCCAGCGCTAGGATGACAAACTCGTCGCCGCCCCAGCGATAGGCTTCTCCCAGACCTATGCAGCACAGTTTGAGCCTTTCTCCGGCTTCCTGGAGGCAGGCATCGCCAGCACTGTGGCCCAACGTGTCATTGATCCGTTTGAAGTTGTCGATATCGAGATGAATGATGAACGCGGGCTTTGCTGCAATGTCCTCTGCAAACAGTCGCTCAGCATCCCTCTGGCATGCAGCGCGATTGGGAAGGCCTGTAAGTTCATCGAAGTAGGCTATCCGCTCGGCCGCCTCGCGTGCCGACTGGGTTTCCTGCTCCCGGTTCTTGCGGTCGGTGATATCGTTGCAGATGGCGACGAATGATGCGTGTGTTTGCTGGCGATGGACCTGAATGCGAACTTCCACCGGATATTCGCTGCCGTCCTTGCGGCGATGTGATCCTTCGACGTGAAGGACGTTGGACGAGCCGTCCAGCAACGACTGCAGAGACTGGCGAAGCCGGGCCTTGTCCTTGCTGGAAACGATATCCCAGGCAGGGAGTTTGGAGATTTCCTCGGCGCTGTAGCCGACGTTGTCCCTGGCACATTTGTTGGCGTATTCGTAGATCAGCGTTTCGGTGTCGAAGATGTAGATCTCGTTGAGGGAATCCTCAAGGATAGCCGCCATCTGGTTGCTGCGGGTCTTCGTGTTGTGATGGGCGGTGATGTCGTGTGTGGTTCCAAGCACCTTGCTTGGTTTGCCGTATTTGTCGGCAATGACATACCCTCTCACATGCACCCGGCGCACCTCGCCATTTGCCCGGATGACCTGGTGCTCGAAATTGAAGTTCCGGCATTCCTTGATAGCCAGTTCCATTTCGGTTTCGACGTAAGGCCGTTCGCATGGCGGGATCAGATCGTAGAACTTGCGCCGGGCGGCATTGGCAGGAACTGTCTCCGGGAGACCCGCGATGCGATACATTTCTTTGGACCAGAACAGTTCGTTGGTGTCCAGGTCACGTTCCCAGCTACCGAGAGACGCAATTCTCTGCGCCTCGACCAGACGCTCCTCGGAGTGGTGGAGTGCGCGATTGTTTGTTTCAACCGCTTGCTCAAGCTTCTGACGCGTCTTCAGCATTGATGACTGAAGGCTGCGTACCAGCCGCAACATGACATAACCGGCAATTGCCGTAATGACGCAGGCAAGCAGGAGCAGCGCGAACGAATGCCTCAAGGAGGCGACCACCGTGCCGGTGATGTCTTGCATCAGGACGAGATATGCGCCGCGAGAGCCATCTGCGTGGTCGAGAGGGAACGTGTAGGCAACCCTGACTGAAGACTTGTCCAGAAAGATCCGGTTCGATTGAGATACGGACTGAGGGTCATCGCTCAGGAACCCGGTGATCCTCGACGGGACAGCAAAATCCCCAACCGGCCGGTACACGATACGGCCGGTTGCGGTCCAGCCTTCTTCGGCATCGGCGACTTCGGTTCCGGGCGGGAGGTGATCGATATCGTGGACTTCGATCAGCTTTGCACCGAGGGTATTGCCGATGAACCCCAGAGGGCCCCGGATCTCCGTTCCAAGCTTGAGATACCCTATGAGGTGACCGTTGACGGTCCATGGCCGAACCGCGGCAATAATGTTCGTGCCTGCATCGCCCATCTCGATTCCAGATGCTGACGCTGTACTCGTTGCGGCGGCGCTTACAAGGAAATTGGGACTGTTCGATGCGCCCGTCTGCCTCGCGTGGGCGCTGGCGACACGGTTGAGTCGCGGGTCGTAGATGGAGAACTCGGAGATCTGGTGGCGCTCCTCCATTTCCGGGAAGATGGAGGAGGCAACTTCCAGGAGTGAAGCCCTGTCACCGCTGATATAGGCATTTGCAAGTGCCTGGTTCGCAGAAATACCGAGAAGGGCCTTCTCGAGGCCAGCTGCGGTGGACCGCTCTTCATGCTTAAGGAACGACTTGGCAGTTGCGACGGTATTTTCGATATTCTGCTGAAGGTGCCGATATTCGCTGAGGAAATTCTGTCCGATCAGGATTGCAAGGGTCAGAAAGAAGAAGCACAGAAAAGTTGTCTGGAGTGGGCGTGATATCTGCTTGCCATTTTTGCTCCAATGGCGCATGACGGCATCAAGCCGCGCTGTAAAACCGCGCGCATGGCCGTTGCTTTCGGCCGTGGCTTTTATGATCGGTTGAACTCCGCGGTCCACTCGTCACTCCTCTGGCAGCCCGTACCCGGGGTCCAGTTAAACAAAGCCATGAAAACGTAACGTCACTTATGCCGTGTCAACCTCTGATAGGTTATGGCAGGTGCGGTTTCTGGCCCCAAAACTATCCGCAAATTAGCTGATACAAGTTAACTTGGTTTGAATCCTGCCGTTAATTTGCAAGTGATTTCGGTAACTTGCAGTCGTACAGCAGAAATCAGCGGTTTTCTTTGGCTTGATTACAGAAGTAGAGCCCGGTTGCCGCTATAGCTTCGGTCTGGGCCGCCATGGACTTGGCATGGGCGCTGCTCGCGGTCCCGTCGCGCAGTCGACCCGCGATCCCTTGCAGGATTGCAGCGAGACGGAAAAAATTGAAGGCGAAGTAGAAAGGCAGGTTGTGCCCGATCACCAAGCCCGTCCGCCGTTCGTAGTCTGCAACATAATCTCCAAGTTCCGGAATGCCGAGCGCAGCAAGATCATGTCCCTGAAGGGTCCCGATACCGCCTTTTGTCACCGGCATTGCCCACTGCATGCAATGGTAGGTGAAATCGGCCACTGGGTCGCCAAGTGTCGAGAGTTCCCAGTCCAGGACCGCTTCGATGCGATTGGCTTTCTTCGCAAGGATCAGGTTATCCAGGCGAAAATCTCCGTGAACCAGTCTGGAGGGTTGTTCCGGTGGCAGGTTCTCGGGCAGCCAATCTATCAGCGTTTCCATGGCCGGGATCGCGGTCGTTTCAGATGCACGATATTGCCGTGTCCAGCGTGAGACCTGGCGCTTCAGGTAGTCGGACGGCTTGCCATAATCCGCCAAGCCGATCTCTTCGGGTTTCAGGTTGTGCAGCTGGGCCATGGTGGCATTCATGGCATCGAAAATCTCGGCTCGGTCACCTGGAGAGGCATCCGGGATATAGGGTTCCCAGATAATGCGGCCGTCGATGTGGTCCATGACGAAGAACACCGAGCCAATCACGCTTTCATCTTCGCATAGGGCATGGACTTCCGGAACCGGAAAGCCCTGTCGGCCAAGCGCTGCCATCACGCGATGCTCGCGCTCGACTGCATGAGCTGAGGGCAGCAGGTTACCCGGCGGCTTGCGGCGCAGGACATATCGACCGGACGCTGCCTCGATCAGATATGTCGGGTTCGATTGTCCTCCCTTGAACTGGGTGACGGTGATCGGTCCCGTGAAGCCGTCTACATGCTGCGTTAGCCACGAACTCAGGCTTTCCTCTGGCAACGCCAGGGCAGCTTCAGGGGCTTTGGTGCCGCTGTTTGCGGACTGACGATCCGTTGCGGGTGTCTCAGGCTGCATGGTCGGAATCCAGGAAGGGCAAAAGCTCTGCGAGCAGGGCTTCAGGGTTTTCTTCTGCCACGAAATGGCCGCCAGGGATCGCGCTTCCGCGCACATCGCTCGCCCATTTCGACCACACATCCAGCGGTGTCTCGGCGCCGGGGGCAATCCCACTCTGGCCCCATACAGCGAGTACCGGTGCCTTGATCTTGCGCCCGGCTTCCCTGTCGGCCTGGTCATGCTCGACGTCTATGGTCGCTCCAGCCCGGTAGTCTTCGCAGGTTGCCGCGATCCGTTCAGCTTGCTCAAAACTGGCGTGGTAGTGCTGGAGGGCTTCAGGGGTAAAGCAATCAAGGGACTTTGCGCCGGTCCAACTCGCCAGCGTGTGATCCAGGAACGCCGCCGCATTCGCAGCAATCATGGTCTCGGGGAATGGTGCGGGCTGTGCGAGGAATGCCCAATGATAGATCTTCAGCGCGAATGGCCGGTCGAGCTTTAGCCAGTAGTCGAGCGTCGGAAGGATGTCGAGAACGGCAAGCCGGTTCACCTTGCCCGGGTGATCAAGGGCCATTCGATAAGCGACGCGGGCGCCGCGGTCATGACCGACGACCGAGAAGTTCCGGTGCCCCAGCGCGTCCATCAGCTCCACGAGGGTGCGTGCCATCGCGCGTTTCGAGTAGGCCGCATGATCATCGCTGAGGGCCGGGATCGCGCTCCGGCCATAGCCGGGAAGATCGGGAATGACCAGTCGATGACGTGATGCCAGAGCCGGAGCAATCCTGTGCCACATCACATTGCACTGGGGATAGCCATGAACCAGGAGCAGCGGTGGCCCATCGCCACCGATCCGGCAGAAGATGCTGCCACCGCTCGTGTCGAATGTCCTGGTTTCGAACCCCGGAAAAAGATCCGGCAGCTCCTGCTTTGGCGCCATGCATGTCTCCATTCCGGCCCATCGTTAGGATCGCGGACGCTGAGAGTGCACGGGGCCTGTCGCCTGTGCAAGACCACCGGAGAGGCAAAACTGCTTTGGTGGCCACAAGCTATGTCGCAGGATCTATCGAAGTCTCAGCTGTCGCGGGCAAGCGCGCGCCAGGCGATATCTTTACGGCAGAAGCCTTCAGGCCAATCGATCTTGGCGATAGCGGCGTAGGCCTTGTCGCGGGCTTCCTTGACCGACACGCCGCGTGCGGTAACGTTCAGAACGCGCCCACCGTTGGCGACCAGATGTCCACCGGAGGACTTGGTGCCGGCGTGGAAGATCTCGACGTCCGGATCTGACGCCGCTTCCGACAGTCCCTTGATCACGGTGCCTTTCTCGTAATCGCCCGGATAACCCTTGGCGGCCATGACGACGGTCAGGGCGACGAGGTCGTGCCAACGCACGCTGACCTTGTCGAGCGCGCCGCCGGCTGCTGCAAGCATGACGGTCAGGATATCGTCCTTGAGGCGTAGCATGAGCACCTGGCACTCCGGATCGCCGAAACGCGTGTTGTATTCGATCAACTTCGGGCCGTCCCTGGTGATCATCAGGCCGGCGTAGAGAACACCCTTGAACGGGGTGCCGCGCTTGGCCATGGTCGCCACGGTCGGCTCGATGATTTCGCGCATGGTCTGCTCTATCAGGGCGTCGGTCATCACCGGAGCGGGGGAGTAGGCCCCCATGCCCCCGGTGTTCGGGCCCTCATCGCCGTCAAAGGCGCGCTTGTGGTCCTGAGCGGTGGCAAGGGGTAGCGCCGTCTTCCCATCGACGATGACAAAAAAGCTGGCCTCTTCGCCTTCAAGAAACTCCTCGATGACCACCTCTGCGCCTGCATCTCCGAAGCTGCCGTCGAAACATGCCTCCACAGCGGCAAGCGCCTCTGCCTCCTCCATGGCAACGACAACGCCTTTGCCGGCGGCAAGTCCGTCGGCCTTGACGACGATCGGGGCGCCTTGGGCGCGGACATAGGCGAGGGCGTCGGCCTTGTTGTCGAAGCGGCCATAACCTGCCGTCGGAATCGAGGCCTCGTCGCACACGCCCTTGGTGAACGCCTTGGAGCCCTCCAGCTGAGCTGCAGCCCTGCTGGGTCCGAAAGCCTTGATGCCCGCTGCTTCGAGGTCATCGACAAGCCCTGCGACCAGGGGCGCCTCGGGTCCGACAACGACCAGCTCGACATTGTGGTTCTCACAGAAGTGGATCACGTCTGCATGGTTCGAAACGTCCAGATCAACAAGGGTGGCGACCTCCGCAATCCCCGCGTTTCCCGGCGCGGCATAAAGCGTCGTCAGCAGGGGGGAGTTGGAGATGGCCCATGCCAGGGCATGCTCGCGGCCACCAGAGCCGATCAGAAGGATGTTCATGAGGTTGGTCTCTCTCGACGTTCACACGGCGTGGCCTTGCCAAGGCGACGGTAGGACGGCTCCCGGCAAGCGATGTGCGCGCGGTCTAGCATGGGTGGTTGAGGCAGACAATGCTGCCATCGCTTACCCTTGACGACGGCCGGTTCAAGCGGGGGAAGGAGGGGTGATGGGAGGAAGTCTGGAGATCCTGCTGGGAGGGCCTGCCCATGGCGCCGTTCTCATGGCTCTGGCGGAACAGGCGGCGGCCGAGCGCTCTGCAGGTATGATGAAACCTCAGAGGGAGACCTTGCGCCGGCTGCTTGTCGACGCGGCAGCGGGCCGTGTCTATCTTGCGCTTGTAAGGGGACGGGAAGCTGGCCATGTCATCGTTACCTTCGGTGTGTCCGTTCGGTCCGCTGGCCGCGTGGCCATGATCGAAGAGTGTTTCGTCTCCCGTGACTATCGCGGTAGCGGGTTCGAGGAACGGATCATCAGGGCTGTCCTGCGTGACCTTTCGGCCTTTGGCCTCGTGGAGGCGACACTGCTTTGCTCCGGCGCTTGTGGTATCGAGGAGGTCGTCGCAAGGGTCGGGTTCACCCCGTCGGGCGAAAGAATGTACCGGATTGCCCTTGATGAGCCGGGGGACGACTGACCAGCCGCCGGCCCTGTGTCGGCCTCCGGTTGAGCGGATTTCGCGCCTGCCACGCAGAAAATATGTCATGCAAGATATGCCGTTACGGCAAGGCGGTAAGTGGCTTGCCAAACGATGCAGGCTTGCTAAAGAAAGGCATGGTTACTGCTAATATTATTCTATTGCTTTCTCAGGCGGTCGTTTATTTCACGGTCATGATGGGACTGCTTCAGGCCCGCCGCTCGATCGGCATCGGGGTGTTCATGTGCGCCCTAGGGGTGATGCACTTCCTCGAAACATACCTTGCCAGCGTTTTCTACATTCAGCTGCCCTTCGGCATCATCTCACCAGGATCGACGGTGCTGTTCTCCGGCAAGCTCCTGATGATCCTCTTGCTCTACATTCGGGAAGACGCTTCGGTCGTGAGGCAGCCAATCTACGGCTTGCTGATCGGCAATTTCCTGATCGTCGGACTCGTGATGATCCTGCGCAGTCATGAGACGGTTTCGGTGATCCCGGGCCGGTTGCCGGATATCCGGTTCGTCGACGAGATGGGTTGGTTGATGGTCTGGGGCACCATTTTGCTGTTTATAGACGCCATCGCGATCATCGTTCTTTACGAGCGCATAGGGGATTTTCTCGGTCGGCATCTTGGCTGGCGGTTCCTGATCTGCGGGGTCGCCGTACTGACGTTCGATCAGGCGGGGTTCTACGTTGCCCTTCATTATGTTTCCGGCGCGCCGATAAGCGTCTTTTTCGGCGGGTGGGCCGCGAAGATGGCGGCGGTCGTCGTCTACACAGGCTTCTTCATCGCCTATCTCAAGTTCTTCGATGACGAGGAGAAATGGCTCACACACAGGTCTTTCCGGGATGTGTTTCAGGTGCTCACCTATCGAGAGCGGTACATGGACCTTCTTGAGGAGACCAGCCGCGATCACCTCACCGGGACCTATCACCGGCGTCACTATGACCTGAACGCACCTGGTATTCTGGGTGCCAGCCTGAAGGCGGAGCGCCCGATTACCATGCTCGTCATCGACATCGATCACTTCAAGAGCGTGAATGACCGCCACGGTCATCAGGTCGGTGACGAGGTTCTGAAAGCGATTGCGGAGACCTTGAAGAAGAATCTCAGGACCGATGACTATCTCTATCGTTTCGGTGGCGAAGAGTTCGTCCTCCTGTGTGATCGACTCGACAGCGAGGGCGCGGTCTCGATGGCGAACCGACTGCGGCGCATCATCGAGTGCACAAGCTTTCGCGGCCTCAATGAGAGTGAGCGCGTGACCGTCAGCATCGGTGTTGCCAGTGCCCCGGCAGACGGCGAGACGCTTGAGGGCCTGTTTCAGACGGCTGACCTGCGCCTTTACGACGCAAAGAATGCTGGAAGAAACCGGGTTTGCGGTCCGGCGGTTCAGGATCGCCTTTGACCCTTGGCCGTCGTGACAATATGCTCGCGCCGGACACTTCTGCGGGTTAAACCGGCTTTATGATATTCGGAACAAAAGACACGGGACCCGTTGCTGACGCGGTCAAACGCCATTGGGTAGACACCCGTCTTCCGGCGTGGGCGCGGCCCTATGCCCGCCTTGCCCGGTGGGAACGGCCAATCGGCTGGTGGTTACTGCTCTGGCCTTGCTGGTGGTCGGCGGCACTGGCGGCAGTTGCGGCGGCATCTGACGGCAATCTCGTTTGGCAATGGGCCGGGCCGAACCCATGGCATCTCCTGCTGTTTCTTTTGGGCGCCGTTGCCATGCGCGGTGCAGGCTGCACATACAACGATCTGGTCGATGAAGGCATCGACGCCAAGGTGGAACGCACACGTTCGCGGCCTATCCCGGCCGGCCAGGTCTCCCGCAATCAGGCAAAGGTGTTCCTGGTGGTTCAGGCGCTCGTCGGTCTGGCGGTGCTCCTTCAATTCAACGCCTTCACGGTCGTTCTTGGCATTGCGTCCCTGCTGCCGGTAGCAATCTATCCGTTCATGAAGCGGGTGACCAACTGGCCGCAATTCTTCCTTGGCCTCGCCTTTTCCTGGGGGGCGCTGATGGGATGGGCGGCGGTATTCGGGTCGCTCTCCTGGGCGCCCGTGGCTCTCTACCTTGGGGGGATTGCCTGGACGATCGGCTACGACACGATCTATGCCCACCAGGACAAGGAAGACGACGCGGTTGTCGGCGTGAAGTCCACCGCGCGCCTGTTCGGGATATTCACCAAGCCGGCAATGTTCCTGCTATATGCGCTGGCCACCGCACTCTTCGGTTTGGCGGCGGCGCTGGCAGATGCCGGTCCGGCCGCCTTTGCCGGAATTGCGATTGGCGCCCTTCATCTGCTGTGGCAGGCCATCGTGCTTGATGTCGATGATCCGGATGAATGTCTGAGGCTCTTCCGGTCGAACACCACTTATGGGTGGATCGTCTTCGCCGGCTTCGTTCTGGACGCCGTCATTCTCGCACTGTGAGGATCGGTTTGCTGACGCGGCCGCATGGCAGCACGTTCAGGCAGCCTTTGTTCTGCTGAAAGCACCTTCCGGTGCTGTCGCAACGTCCTGTCGTTCGGACGTTTCAAAAATAATCCTGTTTCGACCGGCACGCTTTGCAGAGTAAAGGCGGCTATCTGCTTCGGTAAGCGCATTCTCAAGAGGAGCCGTATCAGACCAGGCGGTGAACAGTCCTCCGCTCAGGGTTGCGGTCAGTTGTCCGCCGGACAGGCTTTGCGTTTCAGCGATGAAGCGGCGGCGGATCCGCTCAGCCCTCAGCATTGCCTTGTGCGGCGTACAGTCGGGGAAGAAAAGTGCAAATTCTTCTCCGCCGATCCGGCCCGCGATGCTGCCAACCCTGAGTTCGTGGGTGCAGATCTGGCCGAGCGTGCGCAGGATTTCGTCACCGACGCTGTGACCGTACTCGTCATTGATACGCTTGAAATGATCGACATCAAGCATCAGGACCGCATAAGGCTTGGGCCAGCCGCCTTGCTCCGACATCCATTGGCGCGCGCCCTGGAAGAAGGCGCGACGATTTGAGAGGCCTGTGAGCGGGTCCCTGGTCGCCTGAACGCGATAAACGTCCTGCTGCTTTTCGATCTCAACCGCGAACACGAGGACTGCCTTGGCAACCGTCGTGATCAGCAGAAGCAGGAGATACAGTTTGCCCGAGCCCTCCACATAAAGATCAGGAAGGGTGCTCATGGATTCAACATGGAAGATGGCCGCAAACACGGCATGGTATGTGGCTTCGGTTAGCGAGACGATGCCGAGCCAGCGCGCGGTATGCAAATTGTTGGCGTTGTGCCGGAAACAAAGATTTGCCGTCCACGCAGCGATGGCCACCAGGCCAACCTGGACATACAGCGCACGCGCCGACTTGAACTCGTAGAAGTCCGGAACCTGGCAAAGTGCGACCCAAAGAAGACCCGGAACGACCGCGGCCCAATAGTGGCGTGGCAGGTTCCACAAGGTCGAGACGGCCACTCGTCCAAGGCCAATACCGATCAAAAGAAAACAGTTGCCAAGGATGATGCTGAACGCCTCCGTGAGATCCTGGCGCATGGCAATGATAAGTGTTCCGACACCACCGGTGATCAGGCAAATGGACCATGTCAGAACGCTTGCGCGGTTTTCCTCGCTCTGGTGCGGCATGACCTGCCAAACCAGTATGAGAAGGAGCGCTGCCACGAATTTCACGACGACAATCGCAAATATGAGTGTCACTGCGTCAAGAGACATGCTTGGGGTGTTTCCCAATACGATGAAAGAACACTGCGGAAGTTATCCGATGGAGGTAAAGGAAAGCCTGACAGTTTCAGCATTGTCATAATTATGGGGTGTTAAAATCGATTATTTTCGCGGTTCGCACGTAGAGTAATGTGAAGTCCAAAAAGCAAAACGGCCCGACGATTGCGGGCCGGCTCTGGGAATTCAGCTTGCTAGCCTAGCTGCGCGCTATGATCTCGCGCTCGCCGGTGTGTATCGTCGGCTCGTCTTGTCTGGGCCCATTGGTACGGCGGACCAGGAAACGCGGGCGGCGACCGGTCAGGAGCGCAAGCTTGCGGCGTGGATGCGGTGTGCCGGACGGACGGGCGCTGTAGGCCTCGATGGGCTTTACAGAACCGCCGGTGTCACAGACGAGCATTGGCAGCTCAAGAGCCGAGGCCCAGCTGGGCCAGGCTGTCGCCAACGCTTCCGGACGATCCGTCTCGATGAGTAGAACGCTCAATTGCGGATCGGAATGCTTCAGGATCAGCCTTGCCGCCACCGAGCCAGGTTGATCTGAAGGAGCGATTTGAACCATGACGCCGGCATAGGAGTTCAAGGGCGCTATCACACTGCCGGAAGCGCCGACGCTGTCAGGTGTGATGCACACATTGGCTCTGTCGAGACTGACACGTACGCTTTTTCCCCGAGTGTTCGTACCCGGCTCATCGAATAGCCTGCTGTGGAAATCCACCGGTAGCTGACCAGGGCCGGAAACCGGAAGGGTTCCCGGCCCGATATCAACTCTGTCTATTGCTGTTTGACTTGCCAATTTGCCTCTCCGTCGGACCTTGATTGTTTTTTAGGTCTCGCGAATGAGGAGAAACTAGCAGGCGTGAATGGTCATCCGCTTAAGATGTAGAGTTAAAAAAGTTTGACTTTAAAGAGGGTTACTTGAATCTAACCGTCTCGTTTACAGATCGGCAAGATCTTGCTTTCGAGATCTTGGGAAAGTCATGGCGCCCAAAGCTTCTTGTAGTGAAAACCGGGTGCGATGCGTTCATTGCCGGCTCGCTTCCATCCCCCATATGCAGGTCATATGCGTCAGAGCCAGCAGAGGGTGGATGTTGCCACGCCGGGGTGCACATCCTATGAAAAGGCCATCATCAGGAGATACGTAGTCCCATGTCAGAAGTGATCGACCAAAGCGAACTGGAAAGGCGTGCAGGGCGCCTCGTCGAGGCTGCCAAGCGTGCCGGCGCCGATGCCTGCGACGCAGTGGCGATCACCGGTGTGTCTTTGTCCGTTGATGTCCGCGACGGGAAGGTCGAGGAAACGGATCGTGCAGAGGGTGACGACGTTACGCTCCGGGTCTTCGTCGGCAAACGAACCGCTTCGGTTTCCGCGAACGTGCTCGATGATCCGGACGCGCTGGCCGAACGAGCCGTTGCGATGGCGAAGGTCACTCCGGAAGACCCCTACGCTGGGCTTGCAGATGAGGGGCGCCTTCTGACGACCTTTCCCGAACTCGAAATGCTCGACCCGACGGAAATGGAGGCGGTGCGCCTCGCCGATCTGGCGCGGGAGGCCGAAGAGGCTGGCCTGGCGGTGAAGGGTGTCACCAAATCAGGCGGTGCTGGGGCCTCCTGGCGCCTTGCTGGCGTAGTCCTGGTGACAAGTCACGGTTTCTCCGGTTCCTACATGAGCTCGCGTCATGGGCTTTCCATGACCGCGGTTGCCGGAGAAGGAACCGGCATGGAGCGCGACTACGACTATGATTACCGCATGTTCTTCGAGGACATGGAAAATCCGGCTGACATCGGGCGCAGGGCCGGAGAACGTGCCGTGCGCCGTCTGAACCCGCGCAAGATCGCAACGCGCACAGCCGGTGTCCTTTATGAATCGCGTGCCGCGCGCAGTTTGCTCGGTCATTTCGCCGGGGCAGTGAATGGCGCGTCCATCGCCCGGAAGACATCTTTCCTGCGCGACAAGATGGGTCAGCAGATCTTTGCGAAGGGTATTCGCATCGTCGATGACCCCTTCAAGCCGCGCGGCGCAGCGACCCGCCCCTTCGACGGCGAGGGAACCGGTGGTCCAGTCCTCGACATGATTGATGACGGTGTCCTCCAACATTGGTTTCTTGATGGAGCGACTGGCCGGGAACTCGGTCTGGAGCCAAATGGCCGGGCCCATCGCGGTGGCGCCGGTACCGCGCCAGGGGCGACAAACCTTACCTTCCTGCCGGGTGAAAAATCGCCTGAAGAACTGATGAAGGAAATGGGTGAAGGGCTTCTGATCACCGATCTCATCGGCCATGGCGTCAACGGCGTGACCGGCGACTATTCGCGCGGTGCGGCTGGTTTCTGGTTCGAGAACGGCGAGCCAGTCTATCCAGTCAGCGAGATCACCATTGCCGGCAACCTGACCGACATGTTCGCCCGTCTGGTTCCGGCGAGCGATCTCGATGCGCGCTATTCCTCTGCGACGCCGTCGATGATGATTGAGGGGCTGGCCATTGCCGGGGAATGATCCGGGGGAGCGTCCCGCGGGAACAGATGAGGACCTGCTTCTGCTTGAGCGATGCGCCCGTGAGGCGGGCGACATCGCGATGGGTTTCTACGGGCGTGATCCCAAGACTTGGTTCAAGGACAACAACTCCCCGGTTTCCGAAGCGGACCTGACTGTTGACCGCTTTCTTGCCGACTGCCTGCTTGAGGCGCGACCGGACTATGGTTGGCTTTCAGAGGAAACGGCGGACAGCCAGGAGCGTCTGAACCGCAAGCGAACATTCATCGTCGATCCGATCGACGGCACGCGCGCCTTTCTGGCAGGCGGAGAGGAATGGACCATCGTGATCGCTGTGGTCGAGGCAGGACGACCTGTTTCGGCAGTCGTCTATTGTCCTGTTCGAGCAGAGATGTTCACCGCGAGGGCCGGGCTTGGCGCCTTTCTCAACGACCGTCAGATCACTGTGTCTACCGTCTCCAGCCTTCATGGCGCGAGCCTGACCGGGCCGCACTCCATTGCGGCCAACAAGGACGTTCTGGCAGCGGGACTGAGGCGCACAGAGAATATCCGTTCGCTTGCCTATCGTATCGCCCTCGTGGCCCTCGGCAGCGTCGATGTCGCAGCTGCCCGGGCACATGCGCACGATTGGGATCTTGCGGCGGCGGATCTTTTGGTGCAGGAAGCGGGCGGCAGATTGACAGACTTCTCCGGCAAGGGTGTCTTTTACAACAAGACGGAGACCCGCCACCCGGCCTTGGTGGCAGCCGCAACCCCCATCGTGGAACCGGTTTGCGCGCTTATGTCCAAGGCCGTTGGATGATTGCCGAGAGATAACTAAAAACGGGATTTTGAGTGATGAGCGAAGCCAACGAACAGAAGCAGCTCCTTCATCTGGTGTTCGGCGGCGAGCTGGAAAGCCCGGAAGGCCTGACATTCCGGGATCTCGACGACCTTGATATCGTCGGTATCTTTCCGAATTATGCAAAAGCCTACGCGGCCTGGAAAGGGAAGGCGCAGGCAACTGTCGACAACGCGCACATGCGTTATTTCATCGTGCACATGCACCGTCTCTTGGACCCGGAAGCGGCCGCCTGAGGCCAACTGGACATCGAATTGATGCTTAAACGTATTGGCCGGCACCCCAAAGTGCTCAAGGGTGTCGGGTCTCTGCTGGCGGGGTATCTGAAGTTTGTCAATCGGACAAACCGTTTCGTTTTGGATCCTCCAACCATCTACGACGAAATCTTTGGCGATCTGCCGGTCATAGTGGCCATGTGGCACGGCCAGCATTTCATGATGCCTTTTGCCAAGCCCGACGACTGGCCGGCGAAAGTCATGATTTCCAGATCTGCCGACGGTGAAGTCAACGCCATAGCCGCGGAAAAGCTCGGGCTCGGGCTGATCCGGGCATCCGGCAGTCAGAAGTCGCACCAGATCTCCAAGCGTGGTGGCTTGCGTGGCTTTATCGAAGCGATGCGGACCCTGAACGAAGGGGTGTCGGTGGCGATGACCGCAGATGTCCCGAAAGGACCTGCGCGCGTAGCGGGTTCGGGTATCGTTCAGTTGGCACGCCATTCGGGAAGACCGATTGTTCCGGTAGCCGTGGCGACGAGCCGGAGCATCGAGCTGAACTCCTGGGACAAGGCAAGCGTGAACATGCCGTTCGGTCGAGGTGGGATTGCAGTCGGCGAGCTGATTTGGGTTGACGGTGAGGCCGATGACGATGCGTTGGAAACTGCGCGTCAGGCCGTCGAAGCCGGACTGAACACCGCAACCCGGCGTGCCTACGAACTCGTTGGGCGCAGCGATGGCTGAGCGTTGCCCTTTGTCGGTAACGCTTTATCTGGCCCTTTCCCGGCTGGCCGGCCCGGTTCTGAGACTTCTCCATGCCTACCGCTGCAAATCCGGCAAGGACGATCCTGCCCGCGGGGAGGAAAAGTTCGGCATTTCCGGTGTCGTCCGCCCGAAGGGACATCTCGTCTGGATACATGCCGCAAGCGTGGGTGAGACAGCCTCGGTGCTGTCACTGATCTCGCGCCTTCAGGCCCGCGGCTACACCGTTCTGCTGACGACAGTGACGCGCACCTCCGCAAGCCTCGCCCAGCAACAGCTGCCCAACGGAGCGATCCATCAATACGCTCCCTATGACAGTCTTTCCTGTTGGGAGAGATTTCTCGAACACTGGCAGCCGGATCTGGCGCTTTGCGTGGAGTCGGAGATCTGGCCGGCGAGCTTTGTTGCTCTTGCGCGTCGGGGTGTCCCCCTTTGCATCGTCAATGGGCGCATGTCGGAAAAGTCGTTTAATGGCTGGAGCCAGGTGAAGACCGCTTCCCGGTATCTCTTCGGATTGCCAGAGTTGGTACTTGCCCAGAGTGCTGCAGATGCCAAGCGGTTCAGCGCCCTGGGGTGCACCCGCGTAGAGACACCGGGAAATCTGAAATTCGATGCGGCGCCTGATGCTCCTTCCCGCGGCGAATTGAGCGGCTTCAGGGCGACGATAGGCAATCGACCAAGGTGGCTGGCGGCTTTGACACATCCGGGCGAAGACGCAATCGCGCTGGACGCGCATCAGCGTTTGCTGGAAGACACGCCTGACCTGCTCCTCATGTTGGTGCCGCGCCATCCGGCCAGGGGGGAGGACATCTCCCGTCTGGCTGCGGATAAGGGCTTCGCGGTTCTGCGCCGCACGCAGAACCTGCCGGTGCCAGCCGATGCCCAGGTCTACGTCGGCGACACGTTGGGCGAAATGAACCTTTTCTACTCCGCCGCAGATGTTTGCTTTCTCGGAGGCTCTTTTGTCGAGGTGGGCGGGCACAACCCGGTAGAAGCTGCGTCGTTTGAAACCGCGCTGATCAGCGGTCCCAAGGTGGCCAACGCGCGCCCGGTCTACCGTGCGCTCTGGGAAACCGGTGGCGCTGTCAGGGTATCTGAGCCGCGGTTGCTTGCCGCAGAGGTTCGTCGTCTGCTGGATGATGCGGTTGCCCGCAAGGAGCAGACGAGCGCGGCCGCAGCAGTGATCGCGGAAGGCCGTGGCGCTCTGGACCGTACGCTTGATTTCCTGTCTCCCTATCTGGCACCTTCGCGGTCGGGCGAGCGGGAGACTTAAGCAAATGCGCAACGCACCGGCTTTCTGGTGGCAGAAAGGCCTCAAATGGCAGGCGCTTGCGCTCTATCTGCCCTCCCTGATTTACGGCCGGGCGACCGGCGCCCGGATGATGCGCAAGCCTTCAGGAGCGGCGCGGGTGCCTGTTGTCTGCGTCGGCAATTTCGTTGTTGGCGGGGTCGGCAAGACACCGTTTGCACTCCGCCTCGCAAAACGTCTTGCCGCCGAGGGCTTTGAACCGGGTTTCCTGCTGCGCGGCTATGGTGGCTCGGAAAGCGGGCCTCTTGTCGTGGACGCCGATCGGCACGATTCCGAACAGGTTGGCGATGAAGCCTTGATGTTGGCGAAGACCGCGCCCACGGTGGTCGCCGCTGATCGTGTTGCCGGGGCTGCGCTCGCGGAGAGCAACTACGCCGACATAATCATCATGGATGACGGCTTCCAGAATCCGGCGCTCGCGAAGGACCTGACAGTAGTCCTGGTCGATGCTGCAACTGGCCTCGGCAATGGCCTGTGCCTGCCTGCCGGGCCGTTGCGCGCGCCCATGTCGAACCAGATCGGCAAGACCGATGTTCTGGTGGTGGTGGGGCAGGGAAGCGCGGCGGACGAAGTACTGCATCTTGCTGGCCGCCGCGGGTTACCCATCCTTCACGCCCATGTCGAGCCGGACATCCAGGAGGAACTCAAGGGCGTTCCGCTCCTGGCCTTCGCAGGGATCGGGCGGCCGCAAAAGTTTTTCAGTACCTTGCAGGATGCGGGGCTGGATGTCGCGGAAACCCGAAGTTTTCCGGACCACCATGCCTACACGGTCGAACAGGCCGAGGATATGTTGAGGCGTGCAGAGGCCGAAGGCTATCAGCTCGTGACCACGGCTAAGGACATGGTGCGTCTGGAAACGGCGCAACACGAGATCTTCAGGTGGCTTTGCGCGCGCACCGAAGTCCTGAACGTGCGGATGAAGATCGAGGATGAGGACCGCCTCGTCGCGGCGATCCGGGAAAAGATCAGGTCACGAGCGTTCAAGCCCGGAAAATGACGCCTGTGCTTCAGCCAGGGCAGCGGAGCAGGGCCTGAGGCTTATGCCGGGTGGATTTCCTGGTAGCGCTTCAGGGAAGCCTCGGCATCCACATAGGCTTCCTGCAGTTCAACTGACCAGTACTTCAGCTCATCCAGCGGGATTGCGCTACCGGTGACCGCACAACGGACAAAGGTTCCCGGGCTCTCGACCTGATAGTCGCCATCCAGGTAACGGACCTTGGCCTCGGTCGGGATGCGCGGATTTTCGTAGCGGTTCATCATTGTTCTTGTCGCCGGCTGATCTGGGTTTTGGGGCAGCGCCCTTTTAGAACCTAGGCTCGCGGCGGTGCAAGGGCAAGTTTCATATGGCTTAGGCCCCGTGTGCCCTCAGAAAAGCTGCAGGCTGCGCCGGTCTCTGGTGATCAGATAGCGGCAACGCGCCATCACGACCGCCCATTGAGGAAGATGTGCTCGTTCTCGGCCGATCCGCGTTTCCCGCTCATCATCGCAATGGGAAACATCCGTCCAGCGCTGGCCGTCATCGGAAAGGTCCTTGCAGATGAGGAGGTCGGGTTGGCAGGCGACGATATGCATGGCGACCAGAACCGCCTTCACAGCGAACGGTCCTTCACCACGCCTCTGTCAGGTCGGTTTGCGCCTCTGCTGCCGCCGGCGGAAAAGTCTGCGTGAATGACGTTATCAAGCGAATTGGAAGCCGTTGCGATCTCGCCAGACGTGGACCCCGGAGTTGCGAGCGCCGCTGCCAGGCGCGGATCGGGACCGTCGCCACGGGCCGCCATATAAGCAGTCAAAGGGTGCAGGCCCGCAAGGCTTTCGCCGGCCCGGTCGTCATGGGTCATGATGTGTCCGTCTTTTGCAATAGGTGCGAGAAGGAATTGACCCCGGGGAGGATGCCAACGCGACGTCGGCTGGCGGAACATGATTGTACCGGCCTGAGGGGCCCTGCCTTTGAAACCCCCGCGCGGGGATGCGCGGGAGCCTCAGTGGGTCGTGGAGGTCAATAAGTTGAGTATTATATTCAAGTTTAAGTTCGCGCAAGTGGAGAACCGCGATTGCAAGGTGAAATTCGGCGGCGATCCCCTATGTTAGGAAACAATGACCGCGTCCCGGCCGCCGACAGCCGCACTCATGCAAAGGCTGCCAATGGGGTGCCAGTATCAAACGGAGTGGATCTTCCATGAGCGATCTCAGCACCGACCTGATCGAAACCTCTGGCCTCGGCCTGGAAACGGCCAAGCGCATTACGGCGCAGGCACTCGATGGTGCCGACGACGGTGAGCTCTTCGTGGAGTATCGCCAGTCAGAGGGCCTGGTGTTCGACAACGGGCGGCTGAAAGGCGCGAACTACGACACGGCCCAGGGCTTCGGTCTGCGGGCAGTCGTGGGCGAGGCCGCCGGCTACGCCCATGCCGGCGAAATTTCGGAGGGCGCCCTCGTGCGGGCGGCCGAGGCCGTCTCGGCCGTCAAGTCGGGCCACTCCGGCACCTATGCCGCGCCGCCGGCACGTACCAACCAGTCGCTTTACACGGATGCCAATCCGCTCGGCGGTCCCTCTTTCGAGGACAAGGTCAAGCTCCTTCAGGAGATTGACGCCTATGCCCGTTCGAAGGATCCGCGGGTGCGGCAGGTAACGGCGTCGCTGGCCGGCTCGTGGCAGGTCGTGGATATCCTGCGCGCCGACGGACACCGGGTGCGGGACGTTCGTCCGATGGTCCGCCTCAGCATCAACGTTGTGGCCGGCAGTGACGAACGGCAGGAAAGCGGCTCCTATGGCTGCGGCGGCCGCGAAGGTTTCGACCGGTTCATCACACCGGAAAACTGGCAGGGCGGCGTTGATGAGGCGCTGCGACAGGCGCTGGTCAACCTGGAGGCTGTCCCGGCTCCGGCCGGAACGCTCGACGTGGTGCTTGGTCCGGGCTGGCCCGGCATCCTGCTGCATGAGGCGGTCGGTCATGGTCTTGAAGGCGATTTCAATCGCAAGAAGACGTCAGCCTTCGCAGGCCTGATGGGTCAGCGGGTGGCCTCTCCCGGTGTCACCATTGTCGATGACGGCACGATTCCCGATCGCCGTGGGTCGCTGACGGTGGACGATGAAGGGACGCCGGCCTCGCGCACGGTCCTGATCGAGGATGGTATCCTTACCGGCTACATGCAGGATCGCCAGAATGCCCGCCTGATGGGAATGGAGCCGACAGGCAATGGCCGCCGCCAGTCCTATGCGCACATCCCAATGCCGCGCATGACCAACACGGTCATGCTGTCGGGGGACAAGGAACCTGAAGAAATCCTGGCGTCGGTCAAGGACGGACTTTATGCCGTTTCCTTCGGCGGCGGCCAGGTGGATATCACCAGCGGCAAGTTCGTGTTTTCATGCACGGAGGCTTACCGGGTTCGCGACGGCAAGGTCGGTGAGCCGGTCAAGGGTGCCATGCTGATCGGCAATGGGCCTGATGCCCTGACCCGCATTTCCATGATCGGCAATGATATGGCGCTCGACCCGGGGCTTGGAACCTGCGGCAAGCAGGGGCAGGGCGTTCCGGTCGGCGTCGGCCAGCCGTCCATGCGCATCAACGCCCTGACCGTCGGAGGTACGGCGGTCTGATTGACAGCCACTCCTTAGGCGATTGTTTCAGCTCAAGGAAACGATCTGCGGTTTCGGCAAGGTATCACCCGGCAGGCTGTTAAATCTTTACGCTTGCCGAATAGGCTCGAATTGCTGAACCAACCGAGGGAGAGGAAATGGCAGCTGAAGGCGCGCCCCCGTTTTTTACCGAGTCGATCATTTTCCTGGCCGCCACGGTTGTCGCCGTGCCGATCGCCAAGCGTCTCGGGTTGGGGTCCGTGGTCGGCTATCTCGCGGCCGGTGCTGCCATAGGTCCGTTCGGGCTCGGCTTTCTTGGTTCCGGCGAGGACGTTCTCCACGTCGCGGAGCTTGGCGTGGTGCTTCTTCTCTTCGTCATCGGGCTGGAGCTTGACCCACAAAAGCTGTGGCGCATGAAGCGTGACATCTTCGGGCTTGGCACCGCGCAGGTCATGCTGACCGGCCTCTCTCTCTACTCGGTCTGTCATTACTTCGGATTCTCGACCAAGGCCTCGCTTGTCGCCGGCTTTGGCCTTGCCTTGTCGTCGACTGCCTTTGCCCTTCAAATCCTGCAGGAACGTGGCCAGTTGTCTTCGGCCTATGGCCAGCGCGCTTTCGGAATTCTTCTGCTCCAGGACATCGCGATCGTGCCGCTGCTGGCGATGGTCGCCATCCTTGCGCCGCACGAAGGACCTTCGAGGGGCGCCGACATTGCCATCGAGATCGCAACCATTGTCGGTGCGATTGCTGCCGTGGTCCTGGCTGGTCGCTATCTGGCGTCGCCGCTCTTCTCTTTCCTGGCTGCGAGCCGGGCACGCGAAGTCATGCTGACAGCGGCCTTGCTGGTTGCACTGGGAAGCGCCGGCATCATGCACGCGGTCGGCCTGTCCATGGCGCTGGGCGCTTTCCTGGCCGGTGTCCTGCTGGCGGAATCAAGTTTCCGCCACACGCTTGAAGCGGACATCGAACCATTTCGCTCGCTCCTCATGGGCTTGTTCTTCGTGGCCGTTGGCATGTCGTTGGACTTCTCGGTCCTTCTCGACAACCTCGGCACGATCCTCGGCGCTGTCGCCATCGTCATGTTGGTGAAGGGGGCCTTTCTCTGGGCACTGACCCGAGGCTCCGGGTCATCGAATTCGGATGCGTTCCGTATTGCCGTGACCCTGCCCCAGGGCGGGGAGTTTGCGTTTGTCCTGTTCACTGCCGCCATTGGTGCCAGGATTTTGTCTTATGAAACGGTCAATCTGCTCAACTCGGTCGTCATTCTGACGATGCTGCTGACCCCGCTCGCCTGCCTGGGTCTTGAGCTCATCGCGGCGAAACTCAAGCAGAAGGGGGTCGAGAACCCGGCCATCGAGACTTTCGAGGAAGCCACTCCGACGGTCCTTGTGGTCGGCTT
This sequence comes from Roseibium sp., assembly GCF_048261595.1. Taxonomy (GTDB): domain Bacteria; phylum Pseudomonadota; class Alphaproteobacteria; order Rhizobiales; family Stappiaceae; genus Roseibium. Next base: position 1,399,801 of record NZ_JBLXFW010000001.1, on the reverse strand, counting down.
TGGCCGCTTTGGCATGACCGTCGCGCAGATCCTGACCTCCGAGGGCCTGGAAGTACGGGCCATCGACAATCGCCCCGACCGTATCGCCTATGCCCGAAAGCTTGGGTTCAAGGTCTATTACGGCGATGCCACCCGTGCAGACGTTCTGGCTGCAGCGGGTGCGGGCAAGGCTGCTCTGATCGCGCTGTGTGTCGAGAACGACCGGGTGATGGGCCAGTCGATAGACCTGATCCGCGAAGGCTTTCCGAATGCACTGGTCTTCTGCCGGGCGACGGACCGCGCGCATTCACTGGAGCTGACACGCAAGGGCGTCGACTTCCAGATCCGGGAGACCTTCGAGTCCTCGATTGCCTTCGGCAAGGTCGCCCTGGAAACCCTTGGAACCCCGGTTGAACGTATTCAGCAGATCGAGGAAGACGTGCGAAAGCGGGACGAGGAGAGGTTGGCCCTGCAGCTCAAGGAGGGCATCTTCGCCGGGGCGGACCGCCTGCACTCGGTGACACCGCGCCGTCGTTCGACCGATATACAGCCGACGGAAACCGTCGGCTAGACGGATTCCCGCACTTCAGTTTTGGTCTGCAGTTGCAGACGAAAACAGGATCACGGCAGGGCGTCGAAGCCGGCGGAGAAGCCGTTCAGAGAAATCGGAATACCGATGCCTTCTTCCGGAGTCTGGAAGATGATGAAGGTGGCCTGCGCGCCCGCCTGCAGCTTCTCAATCAGCGCATCTTCCAGAATGACCTCGGCAATACAGCCGTTCGGAAGGCAGCGCACAAAGCCGGCGCGCCCGATGTCTGCGTCATCGACCCGAAGGCCGAGACCGGAGGGCAGAAGCACACCGAGCGGTGCCAGGACCCTGAGGATCCGTGCCTGCTTGTCGGCAGTCTTCAACACGATCACCGAGAGTCCGACGTTTTCGCGGTCGGCTGCGGTTACATTCTGGATCAGTGCACATTGCTCGCTGGCAGCGCCCGGAGGGGTGTCGCAGCGCATCTGCCAATCGCCATGGGTCGACTTGACTTCGCCCTGCGCCAGGGATGGCGTCAGAGAACCGACGCTCACGGCAACTGCGAGGGCAAGAGAGGCTCCGAGAGACGAAATTCGGCTAGGCAAAGGGTGTCCTCCAATCACGGCCACACCTGATGTTGCCTCCGGAATGAAGCAGTTGCGTGGCAGCGAATCGATCAAATGTTCACTGCGGCGAGATTGCCGCATGCGGGAAAGCGTTACCACCCCTCAGGGCCGCGGGTAAGGCGGAAGCTGCAAATTTTGACCAGAAAACGAGTGTCATTGATCGGCATCAAGCGAAATGTAGGGGGGAGTTCGTTCCGAAAAGCGCTGATGGCCATTGCAGCTTTGCGTTTCTTGTGGTTTTTGTGCGCCGGAACGGTGGCTTTGGAGCTGTGCGGCACTTCGACGCTCACACCAAAGGTCCCATCGCGCAGACGAAGCGTTTGTGACTATTATACGGCAATGCCTGTTGGCGAGCCGAATTGATCGGCCGGACCGCTTTCGCGACCGGCCAGTCGCTGTTGGGCCCGACGGGTTCAAGAACTTGCATGCGTGTACCGCCTTTGTCGGGCGGTCGAGGGAAGGGAGCGCGGACGTGAAGGGTATCTTCAAGCGTCTCATCAACATGGTCGCAACGGCGACCGCAATTGCCGGCTCATCCAGCCTGGCCCTGGCCGCGGAGCCCGGGTTCGGCCCCTGGCAGCTCGGCTTCCAGTCTTCCGTGACCGACGTCATGGACGACATCAACTGGTTCAATAACTTCACCCTTGGCATCATCACGGTCATCACCCTGTTCGTGCTGCTGCTGCTCATCCTGGTGGTGGTGAAGTTCAACGCCAAGGCCAATCCGGTGCCGTCCCGCACCTCTCACAACACGATGATCGAGGTCGTTTGGACGGTTGCTCCGATCCTGATCCTCGTGGTGATCGCGATCCCGTCTTTCCGTCTCCTCTACAAGGAGTTGGAAATCCCGGAATACGACATGACCGTCAAGGCGATCGGCTACCAGTGGTACTGGGGCTACGAGTACACCGACGAAGGCATGGGCGACCTCTACTTCGACTCCATCATGGTCGAGGATGGTGATCGCGCCGACGTCGCTGCAGCTCGCGGCGTCACGGTCAACGAAGTGCCGCGTCTGCTCGCGGTCGACTACGATCTGGTCATCCCGGTCGACAAGACCGTACGTCTTCAGGTTACGGCGGAAGACGTCATCCACGCATTCGCCATGCCGGCCTTTGGTGTGAAGGTCGATGCGGTTCCGGGTCGCCTGAACGAAACCTGGTTCCATGCTCGCGAAACCGGCGTTTATTACGGCCAGTGCTCCGAACTGTGCGGCATCAAGCATGCCTTCATGCCGATCGCGGTTCGCGTCGTGACGCAGGAGCAGTTCGATGTATGGGCTGCTGCCGCTCAGGAAGACCTGGATACGGCAAACACCCAGCTGTGGGCTGCCATTGCCGCAGACAAGAAGGTCGCCGAAGCGCGTCCGATTGAGGAAATTGCTGTCGCCGCTAAGTAACGGCGACAGAGTTTTGGAAATGCGTGCGCGCTCCGGTCGATCCAAGTTGCCGGATGCGCGCCGCCAAGGTTCTTAATTGAGGGAGCACACAATGGCTGCGACCGATGCACATGCGGCACATGGCCATCCGACCGGATGGCGCCGGTGGTTGTATTCGACCAACCACAAGGATATCGGAATTCTCTATCTCTTCTTCGCGATCTTCGCGGGGATCGTGGGCGGCGCACTGAGTGTCGGCATTCGTCTCGAGCTCCAGGAGCCGGGCATGCAGATCTTCTCGAACGCCCACACGTTCAACGTCTTCACGACCTCTCATGGTCTGATCATGATCTTCTTCATGGTCATGCCGGCCATGATCGGCGGTTATGCCAACTACTTCGTGCCGATCATGATCGGTGCGCCGGACATGGCATTCCCGCGCATGAACAACATTTCCTTCTGGCTGCTTCCGCCAGCCTTCCTGCTGCTGATCCTGTCGCTCTTCGTTGAAGGCCCTCCGGGCGGCAATGGCGTCGGTGGCGGCTGGACGATCTACCCGCCGCTTTCCACCTCCGGCCAGCCTGGCCCGGCGATGGATTTCGCGATCCTGTCCCTGCACGTGGCAGGTGCTTCGTCGATCCTGGGTGCGATCAACTTCATCACGACCATCTTCAACATGCGCGCGCCGGGCATGACCCTGCACAAGATGCCGCTGTTTGCCTGGTCCGTGCTGATCACCGCGTTCCTGCTGCTTCTGTCTCTGCCGGTTCTGGCTGGTGCCATCACCATGCTTCTGACCGACCGTAACTTCGGCACGACGTTCTTTGCCCCTGCCGGTGGTGGCGACCCGATCCTGTTCCAGCACCTGTTCTGGTTCTTCGGTCACCCGGAAGTGTACATCCTTATCCTCCCGGGCTTCGGCATCATCAGCCATATCATCTCCACCTTCTCCCGCAAGCCGATCTTCGGCTACCTGGGCATGGCATACGCCATGGTGGCGATCGGTGTTGTCGGCTTCATCGTGTGGGCCCACCACATGTACACCGTCGGCATGTCCGTCGAAACGCAGGCTTACTTCGTGGCGGCTACCATGGTCATCGCGGTTCCCACGGGCGTGAAGATCTTCTCCTGGATCGCCACCATGTGGGGCGGCTCCATCGAGTTCCGTACCCCGATGGTCTGGGCAATCGGCTTCATCTTCCTGTTCACCGTTGGTGGTGTGACGGGTGTGCAGCTGGCAAACGCTGGTCTCGACCGCGCAATGCATGACACCTACTACGTGGTTGCTCACTTCCACTACGTGCTGTCGCTTGGCGCCGTGTTCGCGATCTTCGCAGCCTGGTACTACTGGTTCCCGAAGATGTTCGGTTGCATGTACAACGAGTTCATCGGCAAGGCCCATTTCTGGATCACCTTCGTTGGCGTGAACCTCATCTTCTTCCCGCAGCACTTCCTGGGTCTGAACGGCATGCCGCGTCGCTATGCCGACTATCCGGATGCACTTGCCGGCTGGAACTTCGTTTCCTCCATCGGTTCGTACATCTCGGCCTTCGCAGTGCTGGTCTTCATCTTCGGTATCGTCGAGGCGCTCATGAAGAAGCGCGCTGTCGGCAACAACCCGTGGGGTGAAGGGGCAACGACCCTGGAATGGACGCTGACGTCTCCGCCTCCGTTCCACCAGTTCGAAACCCTGCCGCGCATCAAGTAAGCCGCGCGGCACGGGGCGGGGCCTGATGTCCCTGCCGAATAAAAAAGCACCGCGCCGGAGACGGCGCGGTGCATGTTGAAAGTGCAAGGGCAAAAGCGATCATCTCAAGGTCGGCCCGGCCAAGAACAAAGACAAGGGAAGCGCACATGTCGCTCGCCGAGCGCCACGATACGATCGACACGGAAGCTCTCGTCTGGGAAGGCGGGAACGGTTCTGTCGGTGACTATATCGCCCTGCTGAAGCCGCGGGTGATGTCGCTTGTGATCTTCACGGCCTTCGTAGGCATGATGCTGGCGCCCGGACAAATTCACCCGGTGTTGGCGGCGGTGGCTCTTCTGTGCATCGCGATCGGTGCCGGCGCATCCGGCGCCCTCAACATGTGGTATGACGCAGACATCGACCAGGTCATGTCGCGCACCCAGAAACGTCCGATCCCGGCCGGGAAGGTCAGCCGTGAGGAAACCTTCGCGTTCGGCATGACCCTGTCCGTCGGATCCGTCCTGACGCTCGGACTGCTGGTCAACTGGTTCGCCGGGGCGTTTCTGGCCTTCACGATTTTCTTCTATGTCATCGTCTATACGATGTGGCTGAAGCGCTCGACGCCGCAGAACATCGTCATTGGCGGCGCCGCCGGGGCTTTCCCCCCGATGATCGGCTGGGCCGCAGTGACGGGCAGTGTCAGCCTCGAAAGCTTCATCCTGTTCCTGATCATCTTCATGTGGACGCCGCCGCATTTCTGGGCGCTGGCGCTGTTCAAGAATGGCGATTACAAGGCCGCCGGTGTTCCGATGATGCCGGTTGTTGCCGGGGAAACCTCGACACGGCACCAGATCCTTGCCTATTCGCTCGTGCTGGTGCCATTGGCGGTCGCGCCTTACTTCCTCGGCTTTGCCGGGATCGCCTACGGTGTTTCGTCTGCAGCACTTGGCGCTGTCTTCCTCGCACTCGCCGTCAATGTATGGCGACTTCGAGAGGGTGAACCGGCACGCAAGGCGACTGTCAGGCTGTTCACCTACTCCATCTTCTATCTCTTCATGCTCTTCGCCATCCTTCTGGCGGAAAGCCTTCTTGGAGGCGTTTGAGCCATGTCGATCGAGGAAAAGGGCGTCAAGCTGACGGAAACTCAGGCGAAGAGCCGGCGCTCGCGCTCCATAGCGATCGCATGTGCGCTCGGCGCACTCGTCGTGCTTTTCTATGTCGTCACCATCGTGAAGATGGGTCCGGACATCCTGAACCGCCCGCTTTGAGGAACCAATGAGCGAGACCAACCCGAAAATGGACAAGGGACAACGCAGCAACCGGACCGTTGGTCTGATTTGCGCCGGCATCTTCGTGACCATGATCGGCGCCGCCTATGCCGCGGTTCCTCTGTATAATCTCTTTTGCCAGGTCACTGGTTTCGGGGGCACCACGCAGGTTGCCGAAAGCGAGTCGGACCGGGTGATCGAACGTATCGTGACCGTTCGTCTGGACGGCAACGTCAACCACACTCTGAGCTGGTCTTTCAAGCCGCTGCAGCGCTCTGTCTCCATGAAGATGGGCGAGACGGCGCAGGTGGCCTACGTTGCGATGAATACCGGTGACAAGCCGACAGTCGGCACGTCGGTTTTCAACGTTACGCCGAACGAGGCCGGGGCCTATTTCAACAAGCTGGAATGCTTCTGTTTCACGGAACAGGCCCTCCAGCCGGGCGAAAGCATCGAAATGCCGGTCGTCTTTTTCGTCGACCCGGATATGGACAATGATCCTGAGCTGAAACACGTGAAGGAAATTACCTTGTCCTATACCTTCTTTCCTGTAGACCAACCGGAACAACCGATTGCGGCGCGGACCGAAAACGCGACCGCTGAAACGAAGCTATGAACCCGTCACACTTGACCGTGACGGATACTATTGTGTTTGGGGAGCATGCCGATGGCTGAGGCACATACCAATAATCACGATTACCACCTGGTCGATCCCAGCCCGTGGCCGCTGTTGGCTTCCGTCGGCGCATTCTTCATGGCCATTGGTGCGATCGCCTTCATGAAGATGTCGCAGGGCGCTGAACTCGTGCTCTTCGGCATGGACCTGACGGGCTGGGGCATCTTCGCAGCCGGTCTGGTGATGGTTCTTTACGTGATGTTCGCCTGGTGGCGCGACACCATCAAGGAAGCACACGCCGGTCATCACACCCGCGTCGTTTCCCTTCATCTGCGCTACGGCATGCTGCTGTTCATCGCCTCGGAAGTGATGTTCTTCGTCGCATGGTTCTGGGCATATTTCGACGCCGCACTCTACGCTGGTGAAGCGATCCAGTTCGCTCGCGTCGAGGCAACTGGCGGCGTCTGGCCGCCGGAAGGCATCGCGACCTTCGATCCCTGGCACCTGCCGCTGCTCAACACCCTGATCCTGCTGCTGTCCGGCACCACTGTCACTTGGGCGCACCACGCGCTGCTGCATGACGACCGTGACGGTCTGAAGTGGGGTCTGACCCTGACCGTTCTGCTGGGCGTGATCTTCACCATCTGCCAGGCTTACGAATACGGCCACGCCGCCTTCACCTTCGATGGCAGCATCTACGGTGCGACCTTCTTCATGGCGACCGGTTTCCACGGCTTCCATGTGATCGTCGGCACCATCTTCCTGGCGGTTTGCCTGTTCCGTGCCCTTGCCGGGCACTTCACCAAGGAACAGCACTTCGGCTTCGAAGCCGCTGCCTGGTACTGGCACTTCGTTGACGTCGTCTGGCTGTTCCTTTTCGTTGCCATCTACATCTGGGGCGCTGGACCTGCAGCCCACTGATCGGCACGATAGCTGAGATTGAAGACGCCCGATCCGGTCTACCGGGTCGGGCGTCGTCGTTCAGGCGGACAATTTGGGAAATCGATCGCTATGGAAGACAAGGCGCACTATCCACCGGTCAATCCGGTATCTGCCGGGCTTAGAGGAAACTGCCCGCGCTGCGGCGAGGGGCGGCTTTTCAGTGGCTTCCTCGGACTGCGCGAGCGCTGCAGCAACTGCGGCCTGAGCTATTCCTTTGCCGACAGCGGCGACGGGCCGGCGGTCTTTGTCATCATGATCGTCGGCTTCATCATCGTCGGCCTTGTTCTCGCCGTCGAACTTGCCTACCAGCCGCCAATCTGGCTTCACCTCGTGCTCTGGTTGCCGCTGACTGTCGTTCTGGCGGGCGGCATTCTTCGACCGCTCAAGGGCCTTCTCATTGCCTTGCAGTACCGGCACAATGCCAGTGAGGGACGCCTGGAGGGCGGACCCGAAGATACCTGATCTCCTCAACTCTCCAAAGCCGGCTTCAGACCGCCACCATGACAGATCGCTACCTCACACCTTACCGACGCCTCTTGCTCCCGACGATTGCCGGCGCAATCTCGCTGGCCATCCTTCTCAGCCTCGGCTTCTGGCAACTTGACCGGCTTTCGTGGAAGGAGGCCCTGATCGCCAAGGTCGAGCGGGACGTTTCGGCAGATCCGGTTCCCGCACCAGGGCCCGGCGAATGGGCGGACCTGCCGCCGTTTGAAGCCGATTACCGGCACGTGTCCGTCACCGGGCGTTTCGTTGAGGGCGATGTCTTTTACTACACCTCGCTCGGCTATGACAGGAAGGGAACCTACTCAGGGCCCGGCTACATGGTCTACAGCCCCTTTGAGGCAGACGAGGGCTGGACGGTCATGGTCAATCGGGGCTTCGTTCCCCAGGAACTTTGGGGCTACGGCGCGGAGGTTTACGCAGGACCGGCGAAATGGCCCGGTGAGAAGACATTGACGGGTCTTCTTCGTCGCTCGGAAACACCGAACTGGACGACACCCGCAGCTCAGGAAGACAAACGCATATGGTTTGCACGGGACACCGGTCACATGGCGCAGGTCCTTGGTGCCCAGTCGGAGAAGCTTGCGCCCTACAGCATCGACCTGGATGCTGAATTCTCAGGACCCGACGGCTTGCCGCAGGCGGGAGAAACCGTTGTCCGGTTCAAGAACGACCATCTGGGCTATGCACTGACATGGTTCGGTCTGGCGGCGACGCTGATCGGGGTTTATCTCACCTACGCCGTGGCGACGCTGAGAAAGACCTATTGATCCGCGCCCCCTTCACTGAAGCAAAATCCCGGCACTTGATATGCTGTTCGGGAAATGAAAAAGGGGCGCGGCCAGGCCACGCCCCTTCCTGAATTTGCTTGCCTGCTGGCGGAAACCTGCAATCAAAGATTTTCGAGGATCGCAGCAGCGCCGGTCGCGGTCGCCGTGCCCGGGGTTTCCTCAACGCTCAGGAAGCTCACTTCACCGTCCTTGGCAATCAGCGCGAAACGCTGCGAGCGCAGGTGCCCGAAGATCGGTGCCGGGCCGAGACCGAGCCCGATCGCTTCAACGAATTCAGCGCCGCTGTCTGCGAGGAAGGTGATCTTGTCGCCGGCGTTGGTCGCCTTCTTCCACGCGTCCATGACGAACACGTCGTTGACCGAGACGACTGCAATCGTGTCGACGCCGTTGCCGAGGATGGTGTCGGCATGCTCGATGAAGCCCGGCAGATGGTTCATGTGGCAGGTCGGGGTGAAAGCGCCCGGTACTCCGAAGAGAACGACAGTCTTTCCTGCAAACAGGTCCTGCGTGCTGACTTCGCCCGGACCGTCCGCGGTCATGATCTTGAATGCTGCGTCCGGCAGCTTGTCTCCAACCTTGATCGTCACTCTGCTCACTCCATCTTGCCCCTCATCCCAGCGTGAGGGGCTCTCGCTATTCAAATAAGCTTTCTTGCAGGCTTGGTCGAGAGCGGGGTAACGATCTTTGCAGCTAAAAATCGGCAAATCACTTTGCAGCAGGTGGCAACAACGCAGGGCCCAGTTCGAAAGTCTCTTCGACGGCGGTGTCATTGTCCTTGAGAACGAGGGTCAAGCGGCTACCCTCGCCGGATCTTGCCAATCCTCTGGTCGACAGTGTCCAAACCGCGCGGCTGCCGGACGACTCTGCAAGGACAGGCAGGGCGATGTAAGAACCTTCTGGGCCTTCGGCGAACAGGTCATGCGCTCCGCCCTCGGAAACTTCCGCGGTGATGACCAGCTTGTGCGACTGTCCGGCCTGCTCTGACCGAATGTCTTTGACGCGCGGGCCGCCCTCGACAGGAGCTCCAGGCACCAGCGCACGATCACGGTCGATCAGGAAAGCAGCGGTCTTGTCCACCTCAGCGGACGGGGCGAGCGTCAGGGTAAGCTCCGCCTCGCCGGGAACGCAGATATCCTTGCAGATCCCGAAGAACAGAGAGAGGGATATCTCGATGGGCCGAGATGGGTCGGCAGCTGCGGCGTCGACGGGAAGAACCACCGCATCCTTGTAGACGATCGATTGCGAGAAACCGTCGTCGTAGCGCTCTGGAACCGGAAACAGGATTGCGGTGGATTTGAGGTTCTGAGAACCCGAGAAATCAAATGTGGGTGGGATGCCCGCTTCTCCGGGAAAGCGCCAGTAGGTGTGCCAGCCCGGGTCCATCGAGAATTCGACACCGATCCTGTAGAGCCCGTTCTCGCCCGGACCGGAGCTGATAAGGCGGACGGCGCCGCCATGCACGTTGGACCAGGGGGATACGGCCGCAGACGCATTGTAGGTCGTCTGCAAACTGGCAAAGGCCGACAGCAAGAGAAATGCGAACAGTCTTATCATGTCTATTCCCTAGCCGATCAACGTTGGCCGGTCATCTTATTGCTGCCATCAAGAGGGTCATTTGTGTGTGAGCGGTCTGTGAAGCGGACCGTATGTCGCGGCCGGGGAATCCACCGCGTTAACAAAATGGTAAAGTGAGGGTACTCTCTTGGACTTCGGGACCGGAAGTGCGGAGATTGATGCCTTTGCCCGAAGTGTCACCAGGGAGCCGGAAATGACGGATTCGCTCGAAGGGCAGTTCCTGATTGCCATGCCAAACATGGAAGACAACCGTTTCGACCATTCGGTGATCTATGTCTGTTCCCATACCGAGCAAGGCGCCATGGGGCTGGTGCTGAACCAGGTTGCCCGGCACCTCAGTCTCGAGGATCTGCTTTACCAGCTCAACATTCTCACCGATGACAATGCCATCCTCTTGCCGCCTCGCCTGCGCGAGATGAACGTGCACAAGGGTGGGCCTGTCGAAGTCGAGCGCGGCTTCGTGTTGCACACGAATGACTATGTCCTCGACCGTTCGACCCTCGAAATCGACAACGGCATTTGCCTGACCGCAACCCTCGAGATCCTGAAGGCCATGGCCGAGGGCAGGGGCCCCGAGCATGCGATGCTGGCGCTCGGATACTCCGGTTGGGCCCCAGGGCAGCTCGAGAGCGAGATCCTGGCGAATGGTTGGCTGACCGGCCCTGCCAGCAGGGAGCTGGTGTTCGATCCCGCGTGCGAGAGCAAGTGGCACCGGGCACTTCAGTCCATCGGGATCGACCCGGCAATGTTGTTCGGTGAAGCCGGGCACGCCTGAACGGGCCTGCAGCGAAAAACCGCATCAAAAGCCTGTTGCAGCGCAGGGTTTTGTTTTAATTCCGGCAAAGTTTGCTCTAGGGTGCGCCCAGAGATGATCGGTCGTCGTCGCGATGCGCGGGCCGGCAAGAAGAATACTGTTTGGAGGCATTGGGGCGGTGAAATACTTCAGTACGCGCGGCGAGGCACCTGTTCTCGGGTTTTCCGAGGTTCTTCTGCAGGGGTTGGCGCGCGATGGTGGCCTCTATCTTCCTGAAACGTGGCCGACATTCGACGCTCAGAAGATCGCGTCCTTTGCCGGAAAGCCCTATTCGGACGTCGCCTTCGAAGTCATTCAGCCCTTCGTTGACGGAGAGATCTCGGACGATGAACTGAGGGCCATGATTCGCGAGGCCTATGCCGGCTTCCGTCACGACGCCGTCACACCGCTCGTTCAGATCGCGCCGAACCAGTTCGTGCTGGAGCTGTTCCACGGGCCGACCCTTGCGTTCAAGGACGTCGCCATGCAGCTGCTCGGCCGCTTGATGGATCACGTCCTGACCAAGCGTGGCCTGCGCGCCACCATCGTGGGGGCGACTTCCGGTGATACGGGCGGGGCGGCAATCGAGGCGTTCCGCGGCCGCGAGCGCACCGACGTCTTCATCCTGTTTCCGGAGGGCCGCGTGTCTCCGGTTCAACGCCGCCAGATGACGACCCCGAGCGAAGCCAATGTTCATGCGCTCGCACTGAAGGGCAACTTCGACGATTGCCAGGCCATCGTGAAGGGCATGTTCAACAACTTCCCGTTCCGCGACCGGGTCGGCCTTTCAGGCGTCAATTCGATCAACTGGGCGCGAATTCTGGCCCAGATCGTCTACTACTTCGTCTCGGGCGTTGCAGTCGGTGCGCCTCATCGCAAGGTGTCCTTCACCGTTCCGACGGGCAATTTCGGCGATATCTTCGCCGGCTATGCGGCCATGAAGATGGGCTTGCCGGTCGAGAAGCTGGTGGTTGCAACCAACGTCAACGACATCCTCGCTCGCACGCTGGAGACCGGCCGCTACGAGATGCGCGGTGTCACGGCGACGACTGCACCGTCGATGGACATCCAGATCTCGTCCAACTTCGAGCGTCTTCTCTCCGAGGTCAGCAAGCGCGACGGTGCAGCCGTCCGCCGCATGATGGACCAGCTCAAGCAGTCCGGCAGCTTCACAATCGAAGCCGATGCTCTTGCCGAGATCCGCGAGAACTTCGCCGCCGGGCGCTGTGACCAGGACGAAACGGCTCAGACCGTCGACGAGGTTCTGAAGTCGAGCGGCTACCTGCTCGACCCGCATACCGCCATTGGCGTGCACGTTGCCAAGGCGCACGATGACGGCGCCGCTCCCATGATCATTCTCGGAACGGCCCACCCGGCGAAGTTCCCGGATGCTGTCGAGGCGGCGTGTGGTGTTCGGCCGGAGTTGCCGCCCGAGCTGCAGCCGATGATGAGCGCCGAGGAACGACAGACGGTCCTTGCGGCCGAACAGGGGGCGGTCGAGGTTCATATCGAGGACCATGCCCGCGCCGTGAAGAGCGAGGTCTGATCATGCAGGTACGGACCACCACCCTCGCCAACGGCATGACGGTCGTCACCGATCAGATGCCTCACCTGAAAACAGTGGCGCTTGGGGTGTGGGTTCGCACCGGCTCGCGTGCCGAAAAGAGCGACCAGAACGGCATTACGCACCTGCTGGAGCACATGGCGTTCAAGGGCACACTGACCCGCAACGCCCGGGAGATTGCCGAGCAGATCGAAGCCGTCGGGGGCGAGCTGAACGCCTCGACCAGCATCGAGCATACCAACTACTACGCCCGTATTCTCGCCGAGGACCTGCCGCTCGCGGTCGATCTGCTCGCGGATATTCTGCAGAATTCGACCTTCGACAGTGAAGAGCTGGTGCGCGAGCAACACGTGATCCTGCAGGAGATCGGTGCCGCCCACGATTCTCCGGAGGACCAGGCCTTCGACCTGTTCCAGTCGGCAGCCTGGCCCGACCAGCCGCTAGGGCGGCCCATCCTCGGAACGCCCGAGACCGTGCAGGGCTTTTCCCGCGATGCACTGAACAGCTATTTGCAGGAGCGCTACCGCGGTCCGGACATGGTGCTTGCCGCCGCCGGTGCGGTTGACCACGACGAACTCGTGAAGCTGGCGGAGGAAAAGTTCACCAAGGTGAACGGGCAGGCGGCCATGAAGGAAGCGCCTGGAACCTACCGCGGAGGCGAAGCCCGGCTTTCAAAGCAGCTCATGGAAGCGCAGATCCTGATCGGGTTCGAAGGCAGGCCCTACAAGTCCAAGGATTATTACGCGATCCAGATCCTTGCCTCGGTGCTCGGCGGGGGCATGTCGTCGCGCCTGTTTCAGGAAATCCGTGAAAAACGTGGCCTGTGCTATGCCATCTACTCGTTCCACTGGGCCTTCTCCGACACCGGTCTTTTCGGACTGCATGCGGCCACCAGCGAGGAAGATATCGCCGCGCTGATGCCGGTCATCGTTGATGAGCTGAACGCAGCCGGGAACACCATTACCGACGAGGAAGTGGCACGCTCACGCGCGCAGATCCGTGCGGGCCTGATGATGGCCATGGAAAGCCCGGCCGCACGGGCGGGGCAGATTGCACGGCAAATCCTTATCCACGGCCGCGTCCTGAGCATGGAAGAGGTCTCGCAGAAGGTCGAGGCCGTGACGACGGAAGACATTCGCCGGGTTGCCCGGGAAACCTTCATCGGGTCAAAGCCGACGCTGACGGCCGTCGGGCCGGTTGACGGCATCATGAGCGTTCAGGACCTGACCGATCGCCTGTCGGAACCGGCTCTCCAGGCCGCTGGCATGTAGGACGGGAGGCGAGGCAGAGCCATGTCCCTTTTGCGCCCGGCTCTGTCCTCCGATCCAGATCCGCGTATCGAAACGGATCGCCACATCCTGCGTCCCCCGGTCATGGCCGATTTTCGCGAATGGGCTGCGCTTCGGGCGGCGAGCCACGAGTTCCTGCGCCCTTGGGAGCCGATCTGGCCGGCAGACGACCTGACCAAGGCGGGTTTTCGCCGTCGTCTTCGCCGATATGCCCAGGAAAAAAAGGATGGCCGGAGCATTCCCTTCCTCCTTTTTGACGCGAAAAGCAGCAAGATACTGGGTGGACTGACGCTGTCGAATATTCGACGTGGTGTCAGTCAATGCGTGACGCTCGGCTACTGGATGGGGACTGCGCATGCAGGAAAAGGGCACATGTCGGCCGCCGTTCACGCGATCTTGCCGTTCTGCTTTAACACGCTCGGACTGCATCGGGTTGAAGCTGCTTGCCTGCCGACCAACGAGCCTTCGATCCGCCTCCTTGAAAAAGCCGGGTTTCGGCGAGAGGGCTATGCCAGAAATTATCTATTGATCAACGGCATGTGGCAGGATCACATATTGTTTGCCTGTTTGGCAGAAGATCACGCCATGGCCCGGTCCGGACTCCCGCTTTCATACGGGGGCAAGTTGAAAGAAATCTTGTGACATGCAACGCAACCCGGTACTTCTTCGCCCCATGTCGAAAGTGATACCGGAACAGCTCGGAAGCGCCCTGAAAAGCCTCGCTGTCGTCCTGGCTGCAGTCATCTGCCTGGCGCTCGGCGGACGGGCCTACGCCATAGAACCGATCCAGGTTCCGCTGGATGTCGATGCGCTCGACCTGACGCAGGCCATCGAGATCCATGCCGGAACCGGGCCGCGGATCCAGGTATCGACCGCCCCCGGCGCAGACGGCATCGTCCGGCGCATCGAGGTGGGCTCCCGCAGCGGTGAAAATTCCGACTGGGCGGTCTTCGCGCTTGCAAATACCAGCGACGAGCAGATCGACCGTCTTCTCGTAGCGCCCTTCTTCCAGCTGGTGGGCTCGCGCATGTTCTGGCCGGATCTCGGCTCCTCGCGCATCACATCGATCACTCCGAGCCAGGGCTTTGCGCCGGAAAGGGTCAAAAGCCTGGAAGCCGACGTGTTCCTGATTACGTTGGATCCCGGCGCGATCGTGACCTTCGTCGCGGAACTGACAACCCCAGAGCTGCCCCAATTCCGCCTGTGGGAACCTGACGTCTACAAGGAGACGATCAACGCCTACACGCTCTACCGTGGCATCATCCTGGGCATTTCCGGCCTGCTGGCGCTGTTCCTGACAATTCTCTTCGTGGTCAAGGGAACGGTCATGTTTCCGGCGACCGCATCGCTTGCCTGGGCCGTGCTCGCCTACCTGTGCATCGACTTTGGCTTCTTCAGCAGGGTCTTCAACCTGACCCAGGGCGACGACCAGCTCTATCGTGCCTGCGCGGAAGTGATGCTGGCGGCCAGCCTGATCATCTTCCTCTACGCCTATCTGAACCTCAATCGCTGGAACATCCACTACAGCCATCTGGCTCTGACAACCCTTGTCCTGTTGCTTGGTCTGCTTGGCGTCGCGGTCTGGGATCCGTCCGTTGCCGCCGGTATCGCGCGTCTGTCCCTCGGCATTATCGGCGTCTTCGGCTTCGCCACCATCATCGTCCTCGCCGTTCAGGGCTATGACAGGGCGATCATGCTGATCCCGACATGGTTCCTGCTGATCGTCTGGCTCACGGGCGCTGCGCTGACCGTGACCGGCTCCATCGCCAACGACATCGTGCAACCGGCGCTCGGCGGCGGCCTGGTGCTGATCGTTCTCCTGATCGGTTTCACCGTCATGCAACACGCCTTTGCCGGCGGTGCGATCGCCCAGGGCCTGATCTCCGACGTGGAACGCCGCGCTCTGGCTCTCACAGGCTCCGGCGACATCATCTGGGACTGGGATGTCGACCGCGACCGGATCTTCACTGGCAACGAGGTCGAGGACCTTCTCGGCTTGAGGCATGGCACGCTCGACGGAGCTGCCCGTGATTGGCTGGAAGTTCTTCACCCCCAGGACCGCGACCGGTTCCGCGCGACCCTCGACGCCGTGATCGATCAGCGCCGGGGCCGCATCCAGCAGAATTTCCGTCTGCGGTCCGAAGATGGCCACTTCCGCTGGTTCCGCCTGCGCGCACGTCCGATTGTTGGCTCGGACGGCGAGGTCATTCGCTGCGTTGGAACATTGCTGGACATCACGGAGGAACGGACAGCCGAAGAGCGCCTGCTTCATGATGCGGTCCACGACAATCTGACAGGCCTTCCGAACCGCGAACTCTTTATGGACCGGCTGCGCTCGGCTCTCGCGCATACCCGTGCTGACGGAAAGCTGAAGCCGACCGTCCTGGTGATCAATCTCGATCGCTTCAAGCAGGTCAACGATAGTATCGGCCTGTCCGCCGGCGACAGTATTCTGCTGACCGTTGCGCGGCGTCTCAGCCGCCTGGTCGGACAGCAGGACGCGCTGTCACGCGTCAATGGCGACCAATACGGGCTGGTACTTCTGTCCGAGCAGGAGCCGGACAAGATCGTCACGCTGGCCGACAGCCTGCGAAAGGCGGTTCGCGCTCCGATCACCTTCGGCGACCGCGAAATCTTCCTCACCTGTTCGGTCGGTATCGCGCTCTATGAGGGCGATAAGCAGGAACTTCAGGATCTTATGACCAATGCCGAGATCGCGCTGAACCATGCCAAGCGGCTGGGTGGTGACCGGCAGGAAGTCTATCGTCCGATCCTCAGGCCGCTCGGCAAGAATATCGTCGATATGGAAACGGACCTGCGGGAAGCGATCAAGAAGGAGACCCTGGGGGTTTTCTTCCAGCCGATCGTTCGTCTCGAAGACCAGTCGGTGGCCGGATTTGAAGTGCTGGCGCGCTGGACGCATCCCAAGCGTGGCAAGATTTCGCCGTCAGAATTCATCCCGATCGCGGAACAGTCTGGCCTGATCAATGACCTGGGAACCTACATGCTGGAAAAAGGCGCGCAGCAGCTCGCTTTCTGGCAGCGCGAATTCCAGACCCGGGTACCGCTGTTTGCCAGCATCAACATGTCGTCGCGCCAGCTCCTCAAGCATGACCTTATCAACGAGGTGAAGGCGATCCTGTCCCGCTCCTCGCTGGCGCCGGGGACCCTGAAGCTGGAGCTGACGGAATCCCTCGTCATGTCCAATCCGGAGTTCTCGGCAAAGGTCCTGGAACGGCTGAAGGCGATGGGTGCGGGCCTGTCGCTGGACGATTTCGGCACGGGCCATTCGTCCCTGTCCTATCTGCAGCGTTTCCCATTCGATACGATCAAGATCGATCAGTCTTTCGTCAAGGCGAACGGCCAGGCAGCGCGCCCTGTGCTGCTGCGGTCCATCGTTGCCATGGGGCATGACCTGGGCATGTCCGTGGTAGCTGAGGGAGCCGAGAACGAGGCGGATGCGATGGAACTGCATCAGCTCGGCTGCGAGTATGCGCAAGGCTTCTACTTCGGCCAGGCAGTTACCGCCGACGATGCCACCAAGATCCTGCGTACGTCACTCGCCGAAAACGAACCGGCCTGACGTAAATCCAGTCACAACCCTGAACTGTTGACTTCAATCGGTGGCGGTCCGGAAGGGCTGCCGCCATTTGTGTCGTGCCGGCACGTGCAGGGTGCAGGGATACTCTCGTTTTCCAGGAAGACGCGACGTCCGATCGGTGCGCTTGTCCTCTCCGGTATCGTGACCTCTTTGACGGGAGTTGCCGGATTTTATACAACTAAAGGAAGCATTCATCTGGTTGCGGGACGGGAGGACGAGCTCATGGCCAAGACGAAGAACGGGAAGTCCGTTGCGAGCGATCCGCGCCCGAGCATGAGCGGCGGCGACAGCGAACGAATTCTCAACGTCCATCCGGACCTGCCCGACATCCGCGACCGCATGTATGAACCTGCCTTGCTCGACCTTGATGTGTCGCGCAAGCCGCCGGACCCCGCGATCAACATCGTCCTCGACCAGGGCCAGGAGGGCGCCTGTACCGGCTTCGCCCTAGCTGGCGCCATCAACAATCTCAGACACATCCGCTGCCGCCGGCAAGGGCTTCCACCCGATGCTGCCGCGGTCAGTCCGCGCATGCTCTACGAGATGGCCAAGCTGCACGACGAATGGCCGGGCGAGGCCTATGACGGCTCCAGCATTCGCGGCTCGCTGAAGGGCTTCTTCCATAACGGTGCCTGCAGCGACGCCCTCGCGCCCTATGACGCCCGTGAACGCGGATGGCACCTGACCGTCGAGCAGGCGAAAGACGCGCGGAATGTTGCGCTTGGCGCCTACTACCGTCTGCGGCCTGAGATCATCGACTACCATTCCGCCTTGAACGAGGTTGGTGTTGTCATTGTCTCGGCCCATGTGCACCGGGGCTGGCAGAACCCCAAGGATGGCATCATCAGGAAGTCCCAGCTGCACACCGGCGGCCATGCCTTCATGATTGTCGGCTACGATGAAACGGGCTTTCTCATTCAGAACTCCTGGGGTCCTGCCTGGGGCGGGTTCCAGGGCAACCCGGGTATTGCGCACTGGTCTTACAGGGACTGGGCGGAAAACATCATCGACGCCTGGGTTCTGCGTCTTGCGGTGCCGACCCCTGAGGCCTTCGACCTGACCCATATTCCGGTGCGCAAGGACACTGCGGCCGGAGCCGGGATCGCGGCGAAGCCGGTGCCGCGGCGCCATGATATCCTGGGCCACTTCATCCATATCGACGACGGTGACCTGGTAACGACCGGGCGCTATGCAACGGATCTCGACAGCATTGCGGAAACGGGCAGGTTCCTGGTCGCCGATGGGAACAAGCCGGCGCCAAGTTATGACCATCTGCTTCTCTATGCGCATGGTGGCCTGAACAGCGCGAAGGCGTCCGCGCGCCGGGTGCTGGCGATGAAGGACGTGTTCAAGCGCAACAGGATTTACCCGGTTCACTTCATGTGGGAAACGGGATTTACCGAGGAGCTGGGCGACATCTTCGCCGACATCTTCAAAAAGAGCGAGGAACGTGTCGGCTTCGCACGCGATGCTCTGGACTGGACGATCGAGAAGGCGGCCAGCGGCGTCGGGCGACGGCTGTGGCGTCAGATGAAGGTCGACGCCGAGCGGGCATTCGCGAAGAAGGCCGGTGGCACCGCTGCGGTTGCAGCGCTTCTGGACGCCAATGCGCAGCGTGGCAAGCCCATGAAGGTACATCTCGTTGGGCACAGTGCAGGTTCCATTCTGCTTGGCGAGTGCCTGAAGACCTGGAGCAGCATGAGCAAGTCCGGGACAGGGGTCTCCAGCCTCAGTCTCATGGCTCCGGCCTGTACCCTGTCGTTCTACGATAAGGCCTATGGTCCGGCTCTGGGGAAGGGTGCGCAGAAAGGCATTGTCGACAAGCTCTACCAGTACAATCTGATCGACACCCGCGAACTGGACGATACGGTCGGGCCCTATGGCAAGTCGCTGCTTTATTTCGTTTCAAATGCCTTTGAGGAAAGCCGGGGAGAGCCCCTGCTCGGCATGGAGATCTTCGCCAATACCCTCAAGCTGCCGAAGAACCACAAACTCTGGTACGCCGGGCGGGACACGGGAAAGACGGACAGCAAGGTCCATGGCGGCTTTGACAATGACCGGCTGACAATGAACGACGTGCTGGCAAATGTCCTGGGCAAGAAACCCAAACCCACCGACGCGTTTCAAGAACACGAGATGATCGGCTACTAGGGCCCTTCAACCGGCGCGGATCGATCAGGGAACCACGATGGCGACGGTTTCGCGTGCTGCTGATACTTCCAGCGGCGCTGTCCCGAACGGATCGCCGTCGATCTGTGCTGCAACCGGCCGGCCGGACGTAATGCTCAGGGATGTTGCCGGGAGCACCTTCACGCCGCCCGACCTGTGAACCCGTCCCAGGACCAGTGCCAGCCCGAAGCGGAGCGTCGACAGCGGATCGTCCTTTTCCAGGATCAGGACATGCAGACCGGGAGCGATGACCGATGCGTCGGGGCTGACAACGAACGGCCCGCCGTAAAACCGGCCGTTGGTCGCAACGGCCAGTTTGCCGTGATAGGTCACGTCGTCGATTTCGACCGCAAGGTCCGAACTCTTGCGGGTCAGGCCGATCTTGAGAGCGGTCAGTACGTAGGCGAGCTTGCCAAGCTTGCGTTTCAAGGCCAGCGATATGCCGTGGACGACTTCCGCATCGAATCCTGCCGACGCCATGAGGACGAACGGATGACCGTTGGCCAGTCCGAAGGAGAGAGGGCTGGTGCGCTGGCCCAGGATCATGCGTGCAGTTTCGGCCGGACGCCTGGGAAGACCCAGTTCGTGCGCAAGAACATTCGCCGTTCCGCAGGGAATGATCGCCAGGGCCGGGGGCGCCGGGTTGTTCTGAAAGCCGGTCAGGGCTTCGTTGACCGATCCATCCCCTCCTGCGATGGCGAGAACATCAATTGCGAGGTTCCGGTCGCCGGCGATCTCCTCGATTTCGCCGGCATGCGTCGTCAGATGCAAGCGAGTGTCATATCCGCTTGCCGACAAGATCTTCACGAGTTCCGCGAGGTCGGCTGGCCGATAGCCGCCACTGGTCGGGTTCGCGACGATAAGAACCGACTTCGTCCTTGCTTCGGCAGCAAGGCCCGGTGAGAGCATTTCGTCCGGTCGGGCGGACGTCACAACGATTCCCCGACGTCGGCGGAATAGCCCGGCTTGAACGGCGCCATGCCCTTGCGGGCCAGCTCATCCGCCCGCTCGTTGTCCGGATGGCCGGCGTGGCCCTTGACCCAATGCCACGTTACATCGTGGCGCTTGCGGGCCTCGTCCAGGGCCTGCCAGAGTTCGGCGTTCTTCACCGGCTTGTTGGCCGCTGTCTTCCAGTTCTTCTTCTTCCAGGCGAACATCCATTCCTTGATGCCGCTGCGAACGTAGGTGCTGTCGGTATAGAGGTCGACGGAGCAGGGACGCTTGAGCGCATTCAAGGCCTCGATGGCAGCCGTTAGCTCCATCCTGTTATTGGTCGTCGCCGCTTCGCCGCCGCACAATTCCTTCTCGTGTTCTCCGAAGCGCAGGATCACTCCCCAGCCGCCCGGCCCGGGATTTCCCGAGCAGGCTCCGTCCGTAAAGATCGTGACCCGGTTTTCTTCGCTCATCGATCGAGCCCGTACGCCTGGACTGTGTGAACACCCTGATGGAAACGCAGTTTCTTGAGATACTCGACCGGATCTTTTGGCGTTACGAGGGCACCTTCCGGAACGCTCAGCCAATCGTAGAGGCGTGTCAGCAGGAAGCGCAGAGCCGAACCACGCGCCAGGATCGGCAGGGCATCATATTCGGCGTCGCTGAGCGGGCGAACCCTCGTGTAGCCGTTCAGCAAAGCCCGTGCCTTGGTGACGTTGAACGATCCGTCCGGTTCGAAACACCACGCATTCAGGCAGATTGCGACGTCATAGACGAAGGCATCCGTACAGGCGAAGTAGAAGTCGATCAGGCCGGAGAGCTTGTCTGCAAGAAAGAAGACGTTGTCCGGAAAAAGATCGGCATGGATGACGCCGGTCGGAAGGTCTGACGGCCAGGCGCCTTCCAGGAACGCAAGTTCCTTCTCGATCTCGGCAGACAGGCCCGCAACCACGGTGTCGGACCGTTCGCCGCATTGTTCGAACAGCGGTCGCCAACCGGGAACGGACAGGGCATTGGGGCGTACCATGTCGAAATCGCTGCCGGCCAGGTGCAGTGCTGCCATACCTGCGCCCAGGCCCTCGCAGTGCTCGGGCCGCGGACGTTTGACCCACATGCCATCGAGGAACGTGACGATCGCCGCAGGGCGACCGGCCAGGGTGCCGAGCAGTTTCCCGTCCCTTGCCGCAACCGGTGTCGGGCAGGAGATTTCCTTGGCGGCCAGATGTTGCATAAGGTTGAGGAAGAACGGCAGATCGTTCGGATCGACGCGTTTTTCATAGAGGGTCAGGATGAAATATCCGCCCTCGGTATGAAGCAGGAAATTGCTGTTCTCGACACCTTCCGCGATGCCCTTGAACGAGAGGAGCTGGCCGATGTCGTAGCCTGCGATGAAGGCTGCGAGCTCGTCGTCGGCGACGTCCGTGTAAACTGCCATGAATTACTCTGCCGCCGTCTCGGAGGGCATCGCCATGTCGCGCAGCTCGCGCGGCAGGTTGAAGGCGATGGTTTCTTCTGCGGTGCGTACCGTTTCGACCGTCACTTCGTAGCGTTCGGAAAAGGCGCTGATGATTTCCTCGACAAGCGTTTCAGGCGCCGAGGCACCTGCCGTCAGCCCGAGGGAGGAAATGCCCTCGAAGGCGCTCCAGTCGATATCGGAGGCGCGCTGGATCAGTTGCGAGGTCTTGCAGCCCGCCCGTTCGGCGACTTCCCGAAGCCGCTGAGAATTGGATGAATTGGGGGCCCCGACCACGATCATCGCGTCGACCAGCGGCGCGACTGCCTTGACCGCTTCCTGACGGTTTGTCGTTGCGTAGCAGATGTCTTCCTTGTGCGGGGCAACGATGTCCGGGAAGCGCTGACGCAGGATTTCCACGATCCCGGCCGTGTCATCGACGGAAAGTGTTGTCTGCGTGATGAAGGCCAGCTGACGGTCGCTCTTCGGTTCGAAAGTGCGCGCGTCGTCCTCGGTTTCGATCAGGGAAACGGTACCGGCCGGAAGCTGTCCCATTGTGCCGATGACTTCAGGATGACCCTCATGACCGATGAGCAGGATCTCGCGGTCGCGCCTGTCGTGGATCTCTGCTTCCTTGTGCACCTTCGAAACAAGCGGGCAGGTGGCGTCCAGGTAGAACATGTTGCGCGTGCGCGCATCCTCCGGCACCGACTTCGGCACGCCATGGGCGGAAAAGATCACCGGTCTTTCATGGTCGTCTGCCGGGATTTCGTCGAGCTCCTCGACGAAGATCGCACCCTTCGCCTTCAGCCCGTCGACAACGAACTTGTTGTGGACGATCTCGTGGCGGACATAGACCGGCTTGCCGTATTTCTCCAGCGCGAGTTCCACGATCTGGATCGCTCGATCCACGCCGGCACAAAAACCGCGCGGCGCGCAAAGCTGCACCGTCAGGGAAGGCTTGGTCTGGGTCGGAGCTGTCATCGTGGTCCTTCGGACTGTCGTTTGCCCGCAATAAGGGGTTCGAGGGCTGTGCTGTCAAGGTCCAAGCCGGTCATGATCCGGATACGGGCAGCCGCAGTCTCGCCAATGAGGATCGGACCTGCTATGAACCTCGGCCGAAGCTTACAGGTAAAGATGCGAGTGGAACATGCGTAAGGGCGTTGAGACTGTTGCCAATCGTGGTGCGGGACTGGCTGCTGCCGGTCTTCTATGTCTCGGTCTTCTGACCGGCTGCATGAGCAGCTCCGACGAACTGTCGTCGGGCGGATCTGCCGGGATCGGCGAGACGACGAAGAACTGGTTTGCCAACGTCAACACCGGTGGCAAGGGCCCGATCCAGGTTTCGCCCGACACCTTTGCCGCCGACGTCTACTGCCCGCCGATCCAGCTGATGACAGGCACGCATCTGATCTCGAAATACGCCAGCCGCAAGGAACAGGCGCCTGAAAATCTGATGTATCAGGCGACGATCGACGAATGGGCGCGCGAGTGTTCCCGCGAGGGAACCGACCAGACCCGCATCAAGATCGGTCTTGCCGGCGACGTGACGCCCGGTCCGGCCTGGACCGGGGGCGAAGTTGCCCTGCCGGTACGCGTGGCCATCATTCCGACCGATGTCGAAGACGCCAAGCCGGTCTACTCGGAGATCATCGCCGTTCCGGTGACCCTTGGACAGGATCAGCCTTCGGAGGCCTGGACGGTTATCGAGAACAAGTTTCTCGTGGCGCAGAACCAGCCGATGAAGATCGTCTTCGGCTACGATGAAGGCAAAAGACGCTGATAACCATGGATGATCGACTAGTTGCCGGGGCTTATTGACAAGGTCGCACGCCGAGTCGATTATCCCGCCGTCGTCTCGGGTCGTTTTCGAGTCGACGGGAAGACCATGGTCTTCCGAAAGCCCAAGCGGGAGAGGCCGGGTGGAACAGACCGGCGCCGAAGGAGCAACCGCCCCGGAAACTCTCAGGCAAAAGGACCGCTTGGTACCAACGCTCTGGAAAGCAGTTCGGCAATCCGCATGATGTGGATCGACGGCTCACCGAAGGAGTAACCGGCCGGAAGGTCATGGTGGCAGCCATGAACTTCACCGGGAAATCTCTCAGGTACTCGGACAGAGGGGGTACGGACGCGCCACTCGTGGTGCGTTCCCGTGCAACTTCGTGACCCGAGGACCATTCATGGCCGGACCGGACGCCGCAGGCGACCTTCAAAAGACACCCCTTTTCGATCTCCACGTCGAGCTTGGCGCGCGTATGGTGCCCTTTGCCGGCTACGAGATGCCGGTGCAATATCCGACCGGCATCATGACAGAGCACCAGTTCACCCGCGACAGCGCCGGTCTTTTTGATGTCTCCCACATGGGGCAGGCCAGGCTGGTCGGCCCGGACCACGGGACCACCGCACGGGCTCTGGAAGCCCTTTGTCCGTCCAACATGGTCGAGCTCAAGCCCGGCAAGCAGCGCTACACGGTGCTTCTGAACTCGGAAGGCGGTATCGTCGATGACCTGATGGTGACCCGCCCGGCGGATCCGTCAATGGAGGGCGTTCTGCTGCTGGTGGTCAACGCCTCGCGCAAGCATGTCGACTATCCTCTGCTCGAAGCCGGTCTGCCGGATAACGTTCGCCTCGAAATCATCGACGATCGTGCCTTGATCGCCGTACAGGGGCCGAAGGCTGTCGAAGCGGTTGCTGCCCATGCGCCGGCCGCTGCAGAGCTCGAATTCATGTCCGGCGATTTTATGGAATTCGACGGCATTGCCTGCCACATCTCCCGCGCCGGCTATACGGGTGAGGATGGAGTGGAGATGTCCGTTCCTGCAGGGGCCGCGGAGGCAATTGCCCGTGCCCTGCTCGCCGACGAGCGTGTGAAGCCGATCGGCCTTGGCGCTCGCGACAGCCTGCGCCTTGAAGCCGGCCTCTGCCTTTATGGTCATGACCTTGACGAGACCACGTCGCCGGTCGAGGGCGCGATCACCTTCTGCATGCAGAAGCGCCGCCGCGAGGAAGGTGGCTTCCCGGGCGCGGAACGAATTCAGTCCGAACTCAGCGACGGCCCTGGCCGTGTGCGTGTCGGCTTCAAGCTGGACGGCCGTGCACCTGCCCGCGAGGGCGCCGAGATCCGCTCAGCAGACGGCAATCCGATCGGCACCGTCACCTCCGGCGGCTTTGCTCCGACAGTCGGTGCACCGATCGCCATGGGCTATGTCGCAGCCAGCTACGGTGCACCGGGCACAAAGGTGAACCTCATCGTGCGCGGCAAGGAACTGCCGGCCGAGGTCGTTGACATGCCTTTCGTGCCGAACCGCTATTATCGCAAACCGAAATCCTGAACCTTTCAGCCGAACAACACCCGGGACGCATCATGACCACTTATTTCTCCAAGGATCACGAATGGATTGCCGTTGAAGGCGGCACTGCCACCGTCGGCATCACCCAGTACGCCCAGGAACAGCTTGGCGACGTCGTTTATGTCGAGCTTCCCGAAGGCGGCAAGGCGCTGTCGCAGGGCGATGAGGCCGCTGTCGTTGAATCGGTGAAAGCCGCTTCCGAAGTCTACGCCCCGATCGACGGCGAAGTCGTTGAAGCCAACGACGCCCTTGCCGACGAGCCGGCGAAGGTGAACGAGGATCCGGAAGGGGCCGCCTGGTTCTGGAAGATGACCGTAGGCAATGCCGACCAGCTGTCCGAGCTGATGGACGCAGCAGCCTACAAGTCCTACGTGGACGGGCTCTGATCATGGCCGGGCACCTCTACACGGCCGAAGTCGTCTGGACACTGGACGGCACGCTCGACAAGGGCCGCTATTCTCGCGGGCATGTCTGGCGTTTCGACGGCGGTGTGGAAGTGCCCGCCTCAGCCTCACCTTCTGTCGTGCCGCTCCCCTATTCGAAGGAGAATGCGGTCGATCCGGAAGAGGCCTTTGTCGCTGCCCTGTCGTCCTGCCACATGCTGACCTTCATCGACCTGGCGCGGCACGCCAAGCTTCAGGTCGTTGCTTACTCAGATGTTGCTGAAGGCGAGATGACGCGCTTCGACCGTGGACGGATGGCTGTGACCAAGGTCACCCTTCGTCCGGAGATTGCCGTTGTCGCCGACAACGACCCGGACCCGACCCTGCTGGAAGATCTGCACGAGAAGGCGCATGCTCTCTGCTTCATCGCCAATTCCGTGAAGACCGAAATCGTGATCGAGCCCAAGCCTGTAAAGCTGGTTGCCGGGTAAGGCGGGTCGCTCGAGGCGCTGTCTCCCCGGCGTGGCGCTGGCAATTGTGAAATTTCATTCGCCCCGAAGGGTGATCAAGATCAACCGAATTGGGAGCCGCAGATGCGCTACCTTCCCTTGAGCAACCAGGATCGGGCCGACATGCTCGCCCGCGTAGGCGTCGACAGCATCGACGATCTGTTTGCCGATATTCCCGAAAAGGCTCGCCTGAACGAGCTGCTGGACCTGCCGCGCCGCGCGGGCGAACAGCAGGTGGAGCGTCAGCTTTCCAGGCTTGCATCCAGGAACGTTCCGGCCTCCTCGGTGCCGTTCTTCGTCGGCGCAGGGGCCTACAAGCACCATGTTCCGGCGACCGTTGATCATCTGATTCAGCGTTCCGAGTTCCTGACGAGCTACACGCCCTATCAGCCGGAAATCACCCAAGGTACGCTGCAGTATCTCTTCGAGTTCCAGACCCAGGTTGCGCGCCTGACCGCCATGGATGTCGCCAACGCCTCCATGTATGACGGCTCCACCGGAACCGCCGAAGCGGTGCTGATGGCGCACCGGGTCACCAAGCGCAAGAAGGCCGTTCTGTCCGGCGGTCTGCACCCGCAGTACCGGGAAGTTGTCGAAGGCCTGTCGGAGCTGTCCGACCATGATGTCGTCTCCATGCCGGCAGATCCGATGGGCACCGAGGACATCCTCGCTCAGATCGACGACGAAACCTCCTGTGTGGTCGTCCAGTCGCCGTCCTTCTACGGCCAGCTCATCGACATGAAGCCGATTGCCGAAAAGGCACACGCCCACAAGGCGCTGCTGATCGCCGTCTTCACCGAGGTCGTCTCCCTCGGCCTGATCGAGCCGCCTGGTGCACAGGGTGCGGACATCGTCGTCGGCGAAGGCCAGTCCATCGGCAATGGTCTGAACTTCGGTGGACCCTATGTCGGTCTTTTCGCCACGCGGCAGAAATACGTTCGCCAGATGCCGGGCCGTCTTTGCGGTGAAACCACGGACGCCGACGGCAAGCGCGGTTTCGTTCTGACGCTCTCCACACGCGAGCAGCACATCCGCCGCGACAAGGCGACGTCGAACATCTGCACCAACTCGGGCCTCTGCGCGCTCGCGTTTACCATCCATCTTTCGCTTCTGGGCGCCAAGGGCATCACGCAGTTGGCCACCATCTGCCACGCCAATGCGGTCAGCCTGAAGAAGCAGCTGGCCGGTGTTCCGGGCGTGGAAGTCCTGAACGGCGCCTATTTCAACGAATTCACCGTCAAGCTGCCGAAGGCTGCAAATGACGTTGTCGAGGCGCTCGCCGAAAAGGGCATTCTCGGCGGCGTTCCAGCCTCGCGCCTGGAGCCCGGCAACAAGGATCTTGAAAACCTGCTGATCGTCGCGTCGACCGAAGTGAACACGGACGAAGACCGCGCCGACTTTGTCGCCGCTCTCAAGGAGGTGCTGGCATGAGCATGAACACGCAAGGCCGCCCGACCTCCGCAGGCGAAACGGGCACGAGCTTCACCCCGAAGACCTTCACCGGCAACCGTGCGCTCGACATGGAAGAGCCGCTGATCTTCGAATTCGGTCATTTCGATACGACGGGCGTCGACCTGGATGTTCCGGCCGATGTCGAGATGGAACTCGGCACCCACGCCCGTCAGGACGCGTTGGAACTGCCGGGTCTGGCAGAGCCGGAAGCCATGCGCCACTATGTGCGGCTGTCGCGCAACAACTACGCCATCGACAGCGGCCTCTATCCGCTCGGTTCGTGCACCATGAAGCACAATCCGCGCCTCAACGAGAAGATGGCGCGTCTTCCGGGCTTTGGCGACATCCACCCCTTGCAGCCGCTGTCGACGGTCAAGGGTGCGGTCGACCTGATCGATCAGCTCAGCGACTGGCTGATGACCATGACCGGGACGACTGCCGTGGCCATGAGCCCGAAGGCCGGCGCCCATGGCGAACTCTGCGGCATGATGGCGATCAAGGCAGCCCATACGGCCGCCGGCCGCGATCCGAAGATCGTGCTGGTTCCCGAAAGCGCCCATGGCACCAACCCGGCGACCGCAGCGCTCCTCGGCTACAAGGTTGTTTCCATCGACGCCCGTGACGAGGACGGCACGGTAGATCTGGATGCCCTGAAGCGCACCATTGCCGAGCATGAAGGCAACGTGGCGGCGATCATGCTGACCAACCCGAACACCTGCGGGTTGTTCGAGCGCGACATCATCGAGATTGCCGCGGCCATCCACAAGGCGGATGCCTATTTCTACTGCGATGGCGCCAACTTCAACGCCATCGTCGGCAAGGCCCGCCCCGGCGACCTCGGTGTCGATGCCATGCACATCAACTTGCACAAGACCTTCTCCACCCCGCATGGCGGTGGTGGTCCGGGCTCAGGTCCTGTGGTCCTGTCGGATCGTCTGGCGCCCTTCGCGCCGCTGCCCTTCATCCGCAAGGGCGAGAACGGTCCGGTGCTGGTGGAAACCACGTCCGAGCTGAAGGATGGCGAAAAGCCTTTCGGTCGCATGACCGCCTTCCACGGCCAGATGGGCATGTATGTGCGTGCGCTCTCCTACATGATGAGCCATGGCTCCGACGGTCTGCGTCAGGCTTCCGAGGATGCGGTTCTCAACGCCAACTATGTCCGCGTCGGCCTGCAGGACCTGATGAGCCTGCCCTTCGGCGAACGGCCTTGCATGCACGAAGTGCTGTTCGACGACAGCTTCCTGAAGGACACGGGCGTCACCACTCTCGACTTCGCCAAGGCGATGATCGACGAGGGCTATCACCCGATGACCATGTACTTCCCGCTGGTGGTCCATGGCGCGATGCTCATCGAGCCGACCGAAAGCGAAAGCCGTGCGTCCCTCGACCTTTTCGTCGCCACCATGCGTGATCTGGTCATGAGCGCCAAGAAGGGCGAAACGGACCGCTTCTCCGGTGCGCCCTACCTCTCGCCCCGCCGCCGTCTCGACGAGACGTCCGCAGCGCGAAAGCCGGTCCTGAAGTGGGAAGCCCCGGCCCCTGCCGACGTCACCCCGGCAGCTGCCGAGTAGGATGATGTCCTAAAAAAGAAGCGAGGCAAAAATCGCCTCGCTTCAAATCTTTTGACCATATGCGATGTGTTGATCAATCGACCGGATGCTACTTCGGAACGGCCACTAGCCAAGACTGGTGAGCACCGCGGAATTCGCACAAGAGAAGAAATTTCTCGGAACTGTCAAAGCTAGAAAGTTCACTGTGCTGGAATGGGTTCCGTCCGGATTGCTCAAGAATTGATACGTCATGGGTATCCGAGAAGTGCTCCAGGAGACGCTTCGTAATTCCCGGTACGGCCGGCTCATGGAGCTCGACGATAAAGGTTGCCTGCGAAAGCATGCTCGCATCCAGCTCTGTGAGGATGGTCTCGTTGCCTTCGATATCCATGATGACGAGGGCGTCCGGGTGCTGTTTCAGGTCCGCCGCGAAATTTTGCGGGTCTGCGGCGCCTTTCAATTCCAGTTGTTTGTCGGATGTCATCAGGTCACGACAGGCTTCTCGAGCTGTGTCGCTAATCTCGTATCCTATGATGAGAATATCGGGGGCTAACTGGCGTATGCATGAGACATAATAGCCGTCCGATGTCCCAACGTTGATTGCCGCCGAAGGCTTTCGGTTCAATCCGTCGACAATCGCCTTCTGGATTTCCGCCTCATACTCGCCAAGCAACCGAGCGGCATAGTCACTTACAACAGCTGACTTGTTTGGATTGGTTACCAGAGCACCCTTGAAAGGACCTTTCAGCGCCTTGGGCCCGTGGTCAAGGTATAGCGTTTGGTTCAATGAGGACGCGTATTTGTAAATGGTGCTTTTCTGGGTACGGGTCGTGCTTGCCGTCTTGATGACCGTATACCCTAATGGTTTGAACAAGGAATTTGCCAAGGTGCGAAAGAGACCCATTTTGTTCTCCGAAGTAATGCATTTCGTCTTGCGCTGAATTTGGATTCGCCGGTCTGTTTAAGGGCTCTTGCTGGTGCGGTAAAGCCACGGCGAATGCGGCCGGTCTTCAGCTCTCGGTCAGGCCCGCGACTTCAGGCGAAACGCCTTGGGTGTTGCCTTCACCCGTGCGGTGAAGAAACGAGTGAAATAGGACGCCGACGAGAACCTGAGCTCATAGGCGATTTCCGAGATCGGCAGGTCGGTCAGAGCCAGCTTGCGCTTGGCCTCGAGCAGAATGCGTTCCTGGATGAGTTCGGCTGCAGTCCTGCCCGCCATTGCCTTTGCAACCCGGCTGAGGTGGGTCGGGGTGACTGAGAGAAATCCGGCATACTCCGAAACGGAACGCACCTCGAGAAACCGCTGATCAAGCTGGGTAAGGAATGCACGGAGCAACTGGCTGCGCGGTTCGCCCGGCGGGGTCCTCTCTCCCTCCAGCTGCTGCAATCCACGGTGCAATTGGGCCAGCATCAACAGGAACTGGGCTTCAAGCACTGCGCTCTGTACCTCATCGTTGAGGTCATGTTCCGCCTCGATTGTCCGGATGAGCGCGAGCGCCTTGTCGATGATTGGCTGATGAGCCACCCCTTGCAGGATCTGTGGCCGGTCGATCCAGCTTGCCATCCACTGGGACGTTGCGGCGAGGAGAGAAACGTCGCGTGTGGGCACGGTCAGAACCCAGCCCGCCATGTCTTGCGGGTAGGCGAAACCATGCGTGATCAGCGCGGGCAGCCAGACAAGCGCGGGGCCTTCGATGAACCGGTGCTCGCTATCGATCAGGGCATCGATCCGGCCTCCTGCGAAAACAAAGAGCTGCGAGAGCCCTTCGTGAAAATGCGGCTCCACGGCCCAGTGATGAATGTGCTGACGATCGGAAATCCGCTCGCAGTTGAGGAAGCTTAAGTGGGCAGAGACATCGCCAAGGACATAACGTTCGCGGTCCGGACTGGGGAAAGGCATGGCGTGTTGTCGATGTTGAATTTGTGACATTTTTAATCAGGCCGGTGAATTGTCAGGAACAGGAGAACACTGTCTTCTCGGCAGAAATCAGAGGATCCGGCGGCAGCTGCTGAGGCCCGTCCGGATCATAATCATGAAATCGGGGAGATGGCCATGGCGAGGATCGTGATTGCCGGGGCAGGGATCGGCGGATTGACGGCGGCTCTCTGCCTGCATGAGAAGGGGTTCGAGGTGAAGGTTCTCGAAGCCGTTGAAGAGCTGAAGCCGCTTGGCGTCGGCATCAACGTGATGCCCCACGCCTCTGCGGTGCTTCACGAGCTTGGGCTCGGGCCAGTGCTCGATGAGTGCGCGATACGCACCAGGGCGATCGAATACAGGACCCGGTTCGGCCAGCTGATCCAGTCGGATCCTCGCAATGTTGAGGCGGGATTCATTGCTCCGCAGTATTCGGTCCATCGCGGCGAATTGCAGTTTCTGCTTCTCGATGCTGTTCGCAGCCGGGTAGGAGAGGGAGCAATTGAAACCGGATGGCCCGTCGAAGGCTTCAGCCAGACCGACGACGCCGTCACCGTTCTGTGTGCCGACGGGCGCAGCCATGAAGCTGATATCCTGATTGGAGCGGAGGGCCTGCGCTCAAGGGTTCGGCACCAGTTGCATCCGGACGAAGGGCCGCTCTGCTACGAAGGCACCATGATGTTCCGCGGTGCGGTCGAGACGGACATGACCGGCGACGGCAGGACCATGATCATCGCGGGCAACCATGATCTCAAGTTCGTGACCTACCCGATCAGTGAAAAGCTTCGAAAGAAGGGGCGCGCGCTGACGAACTGGGTTGCTGAGGTGCGCCACGACAAGCCGCGGCATATCCAGGACGCGGACTGGTCGAGAGGGGTCACGATCGACTTCATCAAGGAGTTCGATAGGCTGCAGCTGCCGGATGTCAACGTTGGCGAAATCCTGCGCGCGACGGAAAACGTCACCGAGTATCCGATGGTCGACCGCGATCCGCTGCCCTTCTGGTCAAAAGGGCGCGTGACGCTCCTGGGCGATGCGGCTCACCCCATGTATCCGATCGGGGCGAATGGGGCGAGCCAGGCGATCATCGATGCCCGTGTTCTGGCCGACGAGCTTGCCCGGCGGCCCGATGCCACGGGGCTTCAGTCCTATGAAGAGATCCGGCGCCCGTTGACGACGGACGTGGTTCTGGCCAACCGTAGGGGCGGACCCGAGCGTGTTCTGGATCTGGCCGATGCACGTGTGACAGGCCCGGACGACCGGATCGAGGAATTGATCACTCGGGAAGAGCTTGAGCAGATTTCCTCCGGCTACCGGAACCTCGCCGGGTTCCGGAAGTCGAGGTGATTGCACTGCAGGCCAATGTCCTGAACACTGTGTTCAATCACTTCGAAGAGCGTGGCTGCCGGGACCGGGGTAAACCATGGGCCTGATTAGCATTCAAATCATGGACGAGATCACACATGTCGACGCTGACCGACCTTGATCGACGCGAGGGCCTTCCTGACGAATGGCGGTTTCTGCTTGAGGACTATCCGCGCGAGGTCTGGTCCGGGCACCGCAACCTGGGGCCGCTGATGCAGTTCTGGCTCGAGCGGCATGACGGTTTCCGTGCACTGGGCAGAACCCTCGATGAAACGCTTGGCCGGTTTCGCGAAGGCAAGATGCAGGCGCAGCAATTCGGCGCCTTCTTCGGGCCGCGCCTGCAGCAGTTTCTCAGCCAGCTGCATCACCATCACCAGATCGAAGATCATCACTACTTTCCGGTCTTCATGGCAGCGGAAAAGAGGCTCGTCGGTGGCTTCGAGCTTCTGGAAGGCGATCACGAGCTGATTCATCACAGGATCGAGACGACAGTGGGCTCCGCCAATGCGCTGTTCCGCGAACTTCAGAGCGGAAACCGCGACAGGATCCTGCGCGCCGCCGATTCCTTTGCCGATACCAGCGATCTCCTGATCTCCGGTCTCATGCGGCATCTGGACGATGAGGAAGACCTCATCGTGCCGCTGGTGCTTGACCGGACCGAGGGCGCGCTGGGCGTCATGTAGGCGTCTTGGCCATTGGAGGTGATCGCCAAGGCGCCAATGGTTTTCAGCCGGCCTTGTTGGCTGTCTCCGCGAGGCCGGCGATCCAGCTTTTTCGCTTTTTCAGGAAGGCCAACAATTCTGCAGGATAAGCCTCGGGCACGGCGTTTCGAACCGACGGGCGGATGGCAAGGGCGCGACGCCATCGATTGACCTGTGTCAGGCCCGTCAGGATGCCGAAATCGCCGATCGCATCAAAGATATCGAAGTACCTGAAGACGGGGCCGAAGGCCGTGTCGACCAGAGAGAAGCCGCTGCCGGCGAAGTATGGACCAACGGGATCAATCGCGCTGTCCAGATGTTCGAACTTTCCGCGAAGCTCCTGTGCCTTCGTGCCGAAAGTGGCCTCATCGGGCGCGTTGTAGAGCGCGCCGATACCGTTCAAGACCTGTGAGGCAAATTCGAGATAGGCCCGGTGACGAGCGCGCATGCGCGGATCTGCCGGATGCAATGGATGGTGCAACGTATCCTCAAGGTACTCCAGGATCGGCACGGATTCGAAGAAGGTATCATTGCCATCCTTCAGCACCGGAACCTTGCCGAGCGGCGAGATCGTGAGGAACCAATCGGGTTTGTCGGCGAGGTCGATGTCGATGCGCTCGAACGGGACGCCCTTTTCCTGGAGCGCGATGGCAGCGCGCTGCACGTAGGGGCAAAGGCGGTGGCTGACGAGTTTCATTGCGTGTTCGGTGTTCATGACATCTCCTTTCATGCACTTGCATGAATAAATATGCAAATGCATCTAAATGTCAATATTGATGCACTTGCATGAAAATGTCATTGTGTCCCGATGAAAGATAAACCGGCCCTGGATGACATCACGGCATGGGCGCGATTGGTCCGTGCATCCAACCATGTTCTCGGACAGATCGAAGCCGAATTAAAGTCAGCCGGCTTTCCGCCGCTGAGCTGGTATGACGTGCTTCTGGAGATCCGGCGTGCCGACGAGCGGACACTTCGGCCGTCCGATATCCAGGACCGTATTCTGCTTGCCCAGTACAACGTCTCGCGTCTGATCGATCGTCTGGAGGGGGGCGGCTTTGTGGCGAAACGCAAGTCAGCCGACGACGGACGCAGCGTTCTGGTCACGATAACGGATGACGGAGAAGCGCTCCTCCAGCGCATGTGGCCTGTCTATGAGGCTGCCATCAAACGGCATTTCTCGGACAAGCTCTCTGGGCAGAAAGCGGCCGCCTTGGCCGAGCTCTTGGCCGGACTGCTGCCCGACCGGTCGGTTTGAGCCAAAGGACCGAATTTTTCCCCTCGGATGTAATTTCTATGCTTTGTTGCTCGATGGGAACCGCCGAAAACCGGTAGTAGAAAAGGGGCAGCAATGAACTTCAGCGTCATCAATTGGGCGTGCCAAAGCGCTTGGTCATCGATGCGGGTTGGCTCCCACATTAAGGCCTTCGTTGCCGCGTCCCTCATTTATCCGGCGAGTTTGACCGCCATTCCGTCGGCGCATGCAGCGCTTGAGAGAACGCCGTTCGCCGATTGGTCGCTGCGCTGCCAGGACAACAATTATTGTATCGCCGAGACGGAAGGCACGGCCTCCAACGGCGAAGCCTTCAAGCTAAAGATCGAGCGAGGCGCCAAACCCGGCTCCGATGTCTATGTGACACTTCGGCCGAAGACGACACTTGCCGAGGGGACGACAGCCCGGATCGAAGTGTCCGGCGAAGAGGAGAACTACGGCTTCTTCGGCAAGGCTGGTCAGATCTATCAGGGCAATGAAATGACCTTCGGCGGAGCGGCGGATCGCGCATTGGTCGAAAACCTGCGCCTTGGCCTGACGGCCCGGATCCAGATCGAGTTCGGCGGCAAGAAGGGAACGCTCAGCTACGAAGTGGCGCTCACCGGACTGACCCATGCGCTCCTGCGGATGGACGAGGAACAGGGCCGGATCGGCAAGCTGGACGCTATCGTCGCCTGGGGAGGCGTGCCTGCGGACGCCCAGCTGGCGCTGGATCACACGGCTTCCGCGCCGCGGCAGGCAGAAGAAAAACAGGCCAATGCAGCCCGCAATACGCCCCCGGCCTCACCTCCGCCGGCTGCTCCGGAAAATGACCTTCCACCGCCTGTCATGCCCTCGCAAGATCTTGCCGACGGCGGTTCGATGCTCATTTATGACGTCAACGAGATCCCCGAGAGGGTTCAATTCCTCGGTTACTCCGGTTTGAACTGCCAGCTAGACGAAACGGTTCCCGGTTTCGGCGCGCAGCTACATGTTGCCGGTGATGAAGAAACCTGGATCGTCCCTTGCCAGATGGCGGATGCGAATGTGCCCTACTACATGGCGCGGCATATCTCCTTCAATCCTGATCTGACCGAGTGGCTGGAATTCGAAACGCCACCCGCGTTCAATGAAGCGAACCATGCCCTCGTCAACAACCTCTTCTACGATCCCCAGACACGGCAGGTGACCGGTACGACCTACCATTCGCCGAATTATGATTGTGGTGTCTTCGAACGCCACGAAGAGATGGCCGAGAGCGGTCAATATGAGCTCGTCGAGTACCTTGAAAAGACCGATTGTGACGGGGTCACGGGTCCGCCGGAGGGGTGGCCGAGGTCCTGGAGCATCGATGAGATGGGCAACTAGGCAGGCTCTTGCGCTCCGAATTGGCTTGACACATGCAGCCGCCTCGCGCATGACTTGGCGCATGAACAAGACCGCAGCCACCTTCGCGTACTTTTATTACGTCACCGACATATCGGCGGCTGCGTAGGATCTTGTCTCACTGAATGAACCTCAAAAGCCGCCGCGTCAGGCGGCTTTTTGGTTTCAAGGCTCCTGACGGGCCTCCCGGAAAAGACCCGAATTCAACCGTCAGGAATGCCAAGATGACCTCTCACATGATCGAAGCCGGAAAGCCGGCGACAAGAATCAGGTCCGAAGCGCTGCAGGTGCTTCTGGAGCGCGGCCTCGTGCATCAATGCACCGACCTCGAGGCCCTCGATGAAAAACTCGCCTCCGGTTCGATGACCGCATACGCCGGGTTCGATGCGACTGCCGGCAGCTTGCATGTCGGGCACCTGATGCCGCTGATGACCATGCGCTGGCTACAGAAACTCGGCCACAGGCCGATCATCGTTCTGGGTGGCGGAACCTCCCAGGTCGGCGATCCGAGTTTCCGCAACGAGGCTCGTCCGCTCCTTGAGGAACGCCAGATCGCGGCCAACATCGCCGGGATCCGCCGCTCGGTGGAGCGGCTGGTCGACATGCGCGGTGAGGACGGAGCGCTTCTGGTCGACAATGCGGAATGGCTGACCGAGTTCAGGTTCCTGGAATTCCTGCGGGACTACGGCGCCCATTTCACCGTCAACCGCATGATGACCTTCGACAGCGTCAAGTCCCGGCTTGATGCCCAGGTGCCGCTGACGGTGCTTGAGTTCTGCTACATGATGCTCCAGGCGGTCGATTTCCTGGAACTCTCCCGCCGCCACGACTGCACGCTACAGGTCGGCGGGTCCGACCAGTGGGGCAACGTCGTCAACGGCGTCGAGCTCGGCCGCAAGGGCGACGGTCGCCAGCTCTTCGGACTGACCGTGCCGCTGATCACCACGGCGAACGGGGCGAAGATGGGCAAGACCGCCGCGGGAGCCGTCTGGCTGCATCCAGAGCACCTGTCACCCTTCGCCTTCTGGCAGTTCTGGCGCAATACCGCCGATGCCGATGTGCCGAAGTTCCTGCGTCTTTTCACCGAGTTGCCGATGACCGAGGTCATGCGCCTTTCCGAGCTGCAGGGCGCTGAACTGAACGAGGCGAAGAAGATCCTGGCAACACAGGTGACAACAATCGTCCATGGGGCAGAGGAAGCCCGCCATGCCCTGGAACAGGGCGATGCGCTCTTCTCCGGCGACGAGGCCGACGCTGCCCCGACGCACACCCTGCCGCTGGCTCGGCTTGCGGAGGGGCTGGGTCTTTTGGAGCTTCTGGTGGAAGTCGGCTTTGCGACCTCGAACGGAGAGGCACGGCGCCTTGTGGAAGCCGGAGGGGTGCGCCTCAACGCCCGCGTCGTTGAGGAACCGCGCCGCCGCATTGCAAGCGGCGATCTAGGTGCCCGGGACCGCCTGACCCTTGCCGCCGGCAAGCGCCGCAAGGCTCTTGTCGGGTTCGAGTGACACGGGCAGCATGATCAGTTTTTGTCGAGGCGGACTTGACTTGTCCGCTTCGACAGAGCGATTTCGGAACCTCCCGGGATCACCAGCGAGATCATCATGGACTTTCATTTCCGGACGAGCGTGCGGACGGGCCGCCATATCCTTTTCGCTGTGGCACTAAAATTGATCGCCCTGCATGTCACGGTTGCGCCGGGCACGTCGCAGGCCCAGGCATTCGACCCAGCACCTCTCGCCGCCAAGGTTGCCGAAGTCGGTGACCGGCTTTCCGCACGTATTGGCGTTGCCGTGATTGATGCGCAGGGCAAAACCATATGGTCCGTCCGCGGGGACGAACGCTTTCCTCTCAACAGCACGTTCAAGGCATTCGCCTGTGCGCATTTGCTGAAGCAGATCGAGGAAGGCAGACTTTCGAAGGATGCGGCAGTGCCAGTCACTGCCAGGGATCTTCTGGCCTACGTCCCGATATCTAAGAAACTGGTTGGACAGGGCGACGTTGCTCTCACGACGCTCTGTTCTGCTGCAATGACCGTCAGCGACAATACCGCCGCCAATCTGGTTCTGGCGGCGACCGGCGGGCCGGAGAAGCTTACCGGCTTCCTGCGTTCTTCCGGTGACGACGCCACTCGCCTGGACCGAT
The DNA here is from genome assembly GCF_048261595.1 of Roseibium sp. GTDB lineage: Bacteria > Pseudomonadota > Alphaproteobacteria > Rhizobiales > Stappiaceae > Roseibium. The sequence goes on along the minus strand of NZ_JBLXFW010000001.1, from coordinate 1,362,102 downwards.
ACGAGCCCGAACTTAACGAGGCAAAACCCGGTGATCCGCGTGACACAACCACTCCGATAGCGGCCGGGTCCACACTGGTCCGTCTGGTCTTTGGCAGCAGTCTGTCTTCAGGTGCGAAGCGCCAACTCCTGGAATGGATGTTGAACAATGAGGTCAGTGGACGGCTCTTGAGGGCGGGGTTGCCGGATGGCTGGCGGGTCGCAGATAGAAGCGGTGCCGGAGGCCATGGCTCCCGGTCGATCGTCGCGGTCGTTTGGCCGCCTAGCTCGCAGCCTGTGGTGGTTGCCGTCTATCTGACACAGACACCCGCAGCGTTCGAGGCGCGCAACCAGGCAATAGCCGAGATCGGGGCAGCTCTGGGAATGTCGCTAGGCGCCGGGTCGAAATAGTGGCCTTGCCGAATTCAGTCCCGCCCGTCCGTAAACTCCACCAGATCCCAGAGGTTGCCGTAGAGATCCTTGAACACCGCGACGGTGCCGTAATCGGCCTTCTTTGGCTCCCGGATGAACTCTATGCCCTTGTCCACATAGTCGGAATAGTCTCGCCAGAAGTCATCCGTACGCAGGAACAGGAAGACCCGTCCGCCAGCCTGATCGCCGATGTACTTGGCCTGGTCTTCGTTCGACGCGCGGGCCAGCAATATCGAAGCTGTGCCCTTGCCCTGCGGCTTGACGATGACCCAGCGCTTGTCCTGCTCTGGCTGGTAGGTATCCTCGACCAGCTCGAAACCCAGTTTCTCGACATAAAAGGCGATCGCTTCGTCGTAGTCGCGAACAACAAGAGCGATATGCGCCAGACTTTGCGGCATGGGTGTCCCCGTGGCGTTGCGTGTGAGGCAAAGGATAGCTGCCCCAAAGCTGCGACGCCACGTCTGGCTAGCTACATCCCCCGTCATCACCGGCTTCGACGGAGCCTGCCCCGAGCCGATCTGGGGGGCGATCCAGGCCGTTCCGCTTGTTCCCCTCTCCCCCCTTGAGGGGGAGATGTCTCCGCCAGGAGACAGAGGGGGGGTATGAGCCTCTCCTCCTCTATGCGCCGCTTTTGCTTTCGCTCCACGGTCTTGCCCCTCTGTCTGCGTTGGCCGTCCCGGCCTTGTGCCGGGACCCCATTGATAGATGCTTTTTTTCACTGCATTGAGATGAGTACCGATCCCGCATCTTCGCTTCGCTGCGTCCGGGAAGGCAGGCCGGAGAGGTTTGTCATCAAACTCGTTTCTTCCGGATTTCGTTCCAGACGCGGGTCTGATGACGTGACGCCAGCACCAATAGCGCCGCGAGGCTTGCCTCCGGCGTTTTGGCAGGTGGTCCGTGAACAAAGCCACGGGATGGCAGGCGCGCCGGACTTGCCGGGCGCATTGGGTTGGTTGGGTGAGTGGCAAGGCGTCGCGCCTGCCCGAAGGCCTGTCCCAGGCTTCTCGCCGAGCGCTCCGGTTTCCATCCGCGTGCCACTGCGGACTGCGAGGAGGGCTGTCAATTCTCCCCGACCCGTCGCCTCTCTGACCGGGCTGTCCCACGTCTGTCACCCGTGGCGCCTTCGGCTTGAGCGATCCGCCGGAGCACGCTACCGGTCCGTTATCCCGCATAGGCGCTCCTGACCTCCGGCTCCCGCCGCCCCGAACGGTCGGTCCACTCAGGGCCCCGTGACGGCGAGAACAGCACCAAGTGTAAGTCAGGTCGGAGGGGTGAGGGACAAAGGAATTCGGAGGCAATGATTTCAGAGGGTTGTGGGAAATCGAGGAGGCATAAGGGTGTTTCCGCATTCCTCTCCGCCTCCTCGTTCGTCACCCCGGACGACGGCGCGGCCGGAGATCCGGGGCCTACTCGTTTGCAGAGCGGATCAGGTCAGCAATGTCCGCTCGGCAGGTGCCCGACCCGTTCCCGCCGCTTCGGCAAGCGGACCTGCGAGTGGGTCCCGGATCTTCGCGTCGCTCAGTCCGGGATGACGGCTACTGGTGTTGCGCCGCCCTAGGCCAACCCATCGTCATCACCGGACTTGATGGAGCCTGCCCCTGCTCCTGACTCTCGGGGGGGGGATCGATACCGTGACATGTCCGGGCTGGCAGGACGCCGATCGGTATCCGATTGGATCCCATGGCCGGGTCATGAGAACACGCCACAGCAGTGCAAACAGACGAATGGCCTCTAGACAAAGCTCATGAACAAGCTGCGCAGGAAGACCAGCTGGTCGGCGCGGCTTTCGAACATCGCCTCCGGGTAATACTGGATATTGGTCTGGATCGGCGTGATGACTGTTGCCCCGCGCGGACTCATGTCGGTCTTGATCACCTGTGCCGCCTGGCCGAGCTGCATCAACTGACCGAGCAGGCCGGGATACTGCGCCTCGTAATAGCGCTGCGCCGCATCCGCCGTCGCAAAAGCGTGGCCGGTATGGGCGGTGCTGTCAGCGGTCGTCGCATCCACCACCTTCATGGGCCGGTAGTAGTTGTTGGTCTTGACCTGATCGCCGCCGAAGACACTGCCTTCCAAGGTGCCGCTGTTCACGTAGACGATGGCATTGGCAAGGTTGGGCCGGACCACCGCGGCGTTCTGGTCGATGATCTGTTGGGTCGTGACCGCGTTCACCTTCAGCGCCGTGATCGCATCGGCGATATCCGTCGCGTTGGAGCCGAGATAGGAAAACAGGATGTCTGCATTGTGGTCCCGGTTGTCCTGGAAACTCTCGGCCGAGTTCCATGCGCCGGTATAGAGCCCGACGACCCGTGTCGGCTTGCGGAACATGCCGAACCCGGATCTATGCAAGGGCCGCAGCCGCAGGAACGGGCCGTCGCCGGTCATGTAGTAGGTGCTGGGCAACTGGCCGTCCGTAAACGTGTAGGCATGGGTGTCTATGTCGATGGTGCCGAACAGGCGGTTGGCCGGCTTGATAAGGGCGATGGGGGTGGGGGTTGGCATGGTCGGGTCCTCCGGTTGATCTGCGTGAAGTTCGCTGTCCGATCGACCGGTGGGTTGCGCAGGGTACCGGTGGCGGCCGGCAAGCCGGGCAACCAGAACCAGGTTCGCAAGTGAAAGCGTCATCGCATCCTCCGCGCGCGGTCGTCTCAATCACCGGACGGGCGGGGGGAGGGAATGTGAAATGGGGGGCGACGCGTTGCATGTGCCCGAAAGGAAAAACCCCCGCCTCATTGCTGAGACGGGGGCAAGGGTGTCGCGGGGAAGTGCGAGGTCTTTTGCCGGCCTGCTTATGAGCGCAGGCGGGATCTGATTTCCTGGCGCAGATCGTCGATCGGCGAACGGGAGCGGCCCTTCTTTACGTGCCAGAAGGTCCAGCCGTTGCAGGCGCTCTGGCCCTGAACGAGGGCGCCGACCTTGTGGATCGAACCGGTGTGGTCGCCGGACTTCAGCGAGCCGTCGGCGCGCACCACGGCAAGGTGCTTGCCCCTGGCGCAGGTCAGCTCGGTGCCGGGCTCCAGAAGGCCGGATTCCAGCAGGTTGCCGAACGGAATGCGCGGCTCGGCGCGCTTGCCCTTCTGCATCTCCAGCGAGGCGCCGGAACCCATCTCGATTGCCTCGATACGGGCGGTGGCCGCGTCGATATAGTCCTGCTCGCGCTCCACGCCGACGAAATTGCGGCCGAGCTTCTTGGCCACGGCACCGGTGGTGCCGGTACCGAAGAAGGGATCGAGGACCACGTCGCCCGGATTTGAGGAAGCGGTCAGAACCCGGTAGAGCAGGCTTTCCGGCTTCTGGGTCGGGTGGACCTTGTCGCCGTCGGTGTTCTTCAGGCGCTCAGACCCGGTGCACAGCGGCAGGTGCCAGTCGGAGCGCATCTGCAGGTCGTCGTTGAAGGTCTTCAGTGCGTCGTAGTTGAAGGTCGGCTTGGCGTCCTTCGACTTGGTGGCCCAGATGATCGTCTCATGCGCATTGGTAAAGCGCTTGCCGCGGAAGTTCGGCATGGGGTTCGACTTCAGCCACACGATGTCGTTCATGATCCAGAAGCCCAGATCCTGAAGCATGGCGCCGACGCGGAAGATGTTGTGATAGGAGCCGATCACATAGAGCGAGCCATTATCCTTCATCACGCGGCGCACGGACAAAAGCCAGGCGCGGGTGAAGGCATCATAGGCCTCGAAGCTCTCGAACTGGTCCCAGTGGTCGTCGCAGGCATCAACCTTCGACTGGTCCGGGCGATGCAGGTCGCCGCCCAGCTGAAGATTGTAGGGCGGGTCCGCAAAGACCAGGTCCACCGACTTGGACGGCAGCTTGTTGAGGGCGGCCACGCAGTCGCCCTTCATGATCGTGTTGAGCCATGCCGGTTCCCCGGCGGTCTCGGAAGTGTGGTGGGGTGCCACGGAGGACACCCCGGTACGCAGTACTCTCATTGCGACGCAATACCTCACGCAATTTCGAGTGTCATGGTTACCGGGTTTGGTAAATCAGGTGTTAAGCGTTGAATTTAAAATTTCCCTTTGAATCAATGCTTTGTTTACATTCGTAAAACCTTTATGAGAAGTTAACCGAGTGTCCCATGACAAAGGCGCGGAAAACCGCCGCTTTGTCATTGCGGGTTCCGTCAGGCCGGATTCAATTGGTTAAGAGCGTGCTGAAAATGCCGTGAAACATTTTTTTCAGGCGGCGGGTATGACGCTGACATGTCCTTGCGGCAGTCTTTAACCAAGGCCCGCAAAGCAGGGTCGCGCCGGGGTGTGATGCCTCGTTCGGCGGTCGACATGTGTCTGACATGCCAATCGGATAAAATTGCATGAGATGAAAAATATTTCACAAAACTGCTGACCGCCAATTGACGCAGGGGCCCGAAAGGCAGATCTTGTTGGGTTAACTACAACAATAAGGAGACAGATTTGTCCAACATTCCATTTTCCGCCGAAACGCTTTCGCGCCCGCTCGATGTTTCCCCCGACTGGCCCTTCGAGGCCTTCACCGATGCGGACGCTGCCGTCGACCGGCTGATTGAGATTTTTGAAACCAACACCGACTTTTTGCGATCCGCTTTCCAGGACCTCATCGACGGCAAGCCGCGCGAGGGCAGGGTCCGTGCCTATTATCCGGAAGTGCGTATCGTCACCGAAAGCCACGTCCGCCTCGACAGCCGTCTTGCCTATGGCTTCGTTTCCGGTCCCGGCGTTCATTCCACCACGGTGACGCGCCCGGACCTGTTCCGCCATTACCTGAAGACGCAGATCTCGCTCTTGATGAAGAACCACGAGGTGCCCGTGATGATCGGCGCCTCCCAGATGCCGATCCCGCTGCATTTCGCCTTTTACGACGGCGCTCATGTGGAAGGCGGCGCGGCCGCTGCCGCGGTCGAGAGGCCACTGGCAGATATCTTCGACCTGCCGGACCTCTCGGTGATGGACGACGCCATTGCCAATGGCACCTACGAGCCGAACGGCACCATGCCGCTGGCGTCCTTTACCGGGCCGCGCGTCGACTACTCCCTGCACCGCCTGCAGCACTACACGGCGACCGCCGCCGGCCACTTCCAGAACTACGTGCTCTTCACCAACTACCAGTTCTACATCGACGAATTCTGCCGCATGTCCCATGACTTGCTGGCCGATCCGGACAGCGGCTACGAGGCCTTCGTCGAGCCGGGCAATCTCGTCACCCGCGCCGGCGACATAGAGCCCGTCAGCGGCAGCGCGCCGGCCAAGCTGCCCCAGATGCCGGCCTATCACCTCAAGCGCAAGGGCCATGGCGGCATCACCATGATCAACATCGGTGTCGGCCCGTCCAACGCCAAAACCATTACTGACCATGTCGCGGTGCTGCGCCCCCATGCCTGGCTCATGCTCGGCCACTGCGCGGGCCTGCGCAACAGCCAGACCCTGGGCGATTACGTGCTGGCCCATGGCTATGTGCGCGAGGACAACGTTCTCAACCATGACCTGCCGACCTGGGTGCCGATCCCGCCGCTGGCCGAGGTTCAGATCGCGCTGGAAGATGCGGTCGCCGAGATCACCGGCTACGACGGTTACGAATTGAAGCGGGTGATGCGCACCGGCACTGTCGCCTCGATCGACAACCGCAACTGGGAACTGTGGGACCAGCGCGGCCTCGTCCAGCGCTTTTCCCAGTCCCGCGCCATCGCGCTCGACATGGAGTCAGCCACCATCGCCGCCAACGGCTTCCGCTTCCGGGTGCCCTACGGCACGCTGCTCTGCGTTTCCGACAAGCCGCTCCACGGCGAATTGAAGCTGCCGGGCATGGCGACGGACTTCTACAAGCGCCAGGTCGCCCAGCATCTGGAAATCGGCATAAGGGCTTTGGAAAAGATGCGCGACATGCCTGCCGAGAAGCTGCATTCCCGCAAGCTCAGAAGCTTCGCGGAGACCGCGTTCCAGTGAGGGCAGGGCACTCGGTCAAAACACCGAGGGTCCCCGTTCGGCCAATGACATGCGGTAGGCCTTCGGTGTCAGGCCGTTCCAGCGCTTGAAGGCGCGTGTGAAGGAACTCTGCTCGGAAAAGCCGGTCATGAAGGCGACATCGGCAAGAGAGTATTTCGGCCGCGAGAGCAGTTCCTGCGCAAGCTTCACCCGGGCTTCATCGACCAGGGCCTGATAGGTCTTGCCGCGGTCGGCGATCCGCCTTTGCAGGGTCCTCGGGCCGATACCAAGACTGGACGCGACCTCGCCCAGTGACGGGACGCCGTCGCTGAGCCGGTCCGCTATCTCCTGGATCAATTCCTTTTCCAGCCCGAAATCCGCGTCTTCGGCTGAAAGCGCGTCGTCCACGTGCTTTGAAAAGAAGCTCCAGATGCTCCAGTCCCCGACCGTGTTGGGCCTGTCGAAATCCTCGGACGAAAAGACGATGGCATCAATCTCGGCACCGTATGTGATCGGTGCCCGGAAGACGTCCGCCAGCGCCCGTTCCGACCCGAGCGGCTGGTGCCGGAAGTGAACGGCCTTGGGTGCAAACGCCGGCGATCTTGCCTCCCGGCACAGCGTGATGATCGTGGCAAGTGCCCCTTCGTTCGAGATGAAGAGCCCCTTCCGGCTGGGTTCGCGCTTGTGATGAAGCCAACGTGCGGTGTCGCCCTCGTCGACCAGCTCGAAAACCGAGACCTTGTTGAAGGCCCTTGCGTGGCGGTCGAGGCGCGAAAACGAATGGCGCAATGTCGGCGCCGACTTGAAGGCGAGGCCGACAGCGCCATACTCCTCGCACTTCATCGAGGTGGAGGTCCCCATGTGAAACCGGATGTCGCCGGATTCACGGGCAGCGATCGTCTCCAGCAAGGTGTAATAGTCATCGGCCGGTATCATCCGTGATGGATTTGCAGCCGCTTCGCACGTCAGTCCGATGCTCGCGTAAAGCGCCTCCGGATCGCAGGCCGGACTCGCGTTGTCGACCATCTTCTTCACGTACAGAACCGAGACTTCCGGCACAGTGCCCCCCTCGCGCGCAATGCCCTCGCGCGCAATCCAGTTCCTTCTCACTTCTGATTGACGCCATCGGTTCAAACATTGACACGCAGCGACAATAAGAACGCCCCCTCGAAATTTATACCGATATTCGTCCGGATGAAAAGGACGTAAGGGAAACGCGACCTGTCTGTACCGCCGCCCGTCCTTACCGATCCGGATACTTAAAATCTGGAACCGAACTACTATCGATGAGGCAATCATGAGAACGACACGACTGAAGTGGCATCCCCTGTTTCCGGTGTTCCTGGCCGCGACGGCTTTTCTTCATGCCGCAGCCGACTTTGCCTATGGGCAGAACGAAACTCCTCGGGCAGCAACCGCGACCTTGCCGCCAATCAACGATGGCCTGCCGATGCCGGGCTTTCAGGTCACGACCAACGACACGGCTATCGTGATCACCGACCCGCAGAATGACTTCCTGTCCCCCGATGGCGTGACCTGGGGCGTGGTCGGCCAGAGCATCACCGAGAACGGCACTGTCGAGAACCTTGAAGCCCTGTTCAAGGTCGCCGACGAAACCGGCATGCCGATGTTCGTGTCCCCGCATTACTACTTCGAACATGACCACAAGTGGCATTTCGAAGGCACGCTGGAAAAGCTGATGCACAACATCGGAATGTTCGACCGGCCGTCGGCTCTCGACATGACCGGCTTCGAAGGTTCGGGCGCCGACTGGCTGGACCGCTACAAGGGCTATATCAACAATGGCGAGACCGTTGTCACGAGCCCGCACAAGGTCTACGGCCCGGACAGCAACGATCTGGCGTTGCAGCTGCGCAAGCGCGGTATCAACAAGGTCATTCTGGCCGGCATGTCCTCCAACCTTTGCACCGAATCCCACATGCGCGGGCTGATCGAGGCCGGGTTCGACGTGATGGTTGTTACCGATGCAACGGCCGGCGCCATTACGGAGCACTACAACGGCTACGCCGCATCGCTCACCAACTTCCGCATGATCGCCAGCGCGATCGACAACACGGAAAACACCGTGAAGGCGATCAAGGCAGCTTATGCTCGATAAGTCTCGGACCTATGGTCCCTTCGCCCCTTGGATCTGAGCCACGGCCCTGGCGCGTACCCGCCCGCAATGCGCCAGGCCGCCGGCATCTGGAAATCAGTACAAGGGAGCTGGAAAAGATCCGCGACATACCGGCCGGAAGCTGCACTCCGGCAAACTTAGAAGCTTCGCTCAGACGGCGCCCCAGTGAGCGCATCTGAGGAGCCTATCCTCTGCACCACCTCGTCCTGAGGAGCAGCCGGGGGCTGCATCTCGAAGGATGGGCGGAGCACTCGGGACAAGCGGCCCATCCTTCGAGACGCTCGCTGCGCTCACCCTCAGGATGAGGGCGGACGGAAGCACCTGCACTCGTGCAAACTCAGGACTTCCGGCGAGGTGGCGTTTCAGTGAGGGTAGAGAGGGAAAGGAGGCGCTACCGCCTAGCCCTTCTCCCTTGGGAGAAGGTGGCCTGCAAGGCCGGATGAGGGGAGGGCGCGCTCGAGGCCCCGTGTGTCAGCGTCCATGCCGCATATTCTCCTCTCCCCCCTTGAGGGGGAGATGTCTCCGCCAGGAGACAGAGGGGGGAGGAGCCGTCTGGATATAGAAAACGCCCCGATTAGTGGGAAGCAGTTTCCCCGTCTTCAAGTCTATACCAGGATCTGCCAGAGGACGTGGGCGGCCATGTAGATCACGATCAGGGATCCTCTAAAAAATACTTAATGTTTGTTTACACTGCCACTCTGAACAGCCAAAATTGTGTTCCAAAGGTTGAAATTCAGACGGGACACAATGTCTAGACAGAGCCGACACGGGGAGGCCAATTTTGCTGCTATCTGTCAGGATCAAGAAGCTTGCGCTGATGCAGTAGTCAATAAGGCGTCCGACGATTTGCACGGTTGGGATCATGTTATTGATATTGAGCCGCCAAAGAATACACGGCTTCCAGCCGATTTGCAGACACATTTGTTTCAGTGTTTCGCGCAGATCAAGACGACCAATGGCAGAAAACCTCGAACTAAGCTCAAGTTATCCAATGCGATCAAAGCGGCCAAATCGCCGCTGCCGAGCTTTGTTTTTCTATTTCACTATGTAAGTTCGTCGTCAAAACCAAAATTGTATGGTCGTCATATCTGGAAATATGAAATATCGCATTATTTGAAACGTGCACGTGAAGCTGATATTAATAGAAAAATAGAACTTCATAAGCAAGCTGTTTTACTTAATTTTACTGAAGAAGATCGTCTTGATGGCAATCCTATTGACTGGATTTTGAATATTCTTAGTAAATATGGAGGCGAAAGTTATGCCGTAAGAAAAGCGGAATTAATTGCAACTGTTGGATATGGTGAATTTACCCATGAGGGAAAGGTGACTTTCGGGCCTTTGAACTCAGTGGGTGATGTTGTCTTACATGAGCTAGGGTTGATCAAAGATCTGCCGATTGAGAATTTTCGTCTTTTCGACAAACGTTTTGGCATTATTTCAAAAGAACCCCTAAAAGATTTTAGCGGTGGACGTTTAAGCTTTACTCGCGAAGGTAAAAAGTTAACGTTCCAAATCATATCTAATAACGGAACTTCATTCGACATTCCGGCTCTCGCTTGGATACCCACTACTGTGAGCCTAGGCCATCCAGAGTTTCGCGCCCGTATTAAAGCGGGTCACATTAACCTAGTTGCGAAACCTGGATCAAATAAACAGCAATTTGAATTGAACTATAACTTAGCCGGGCGACATACATTTTTAGAGCAGTTAGGTTTGTTGTGCTTGATCAATTGGTCGAAAATTGGTCCGCTTAAATACAAAGTCCAAACAGAAATTGGAGAAATGTTTTCTGGGCAAATCAGCGGTAGATTTCAGGCGGAGCCTTGGACGCCTCAACTTGAAATGGTGGGACATCATCTGGTCGAGCTGCTAGGGCGGGAAAAATGTGGAGATGTATCACTCTCATTTGCAGAATTTTCTAAACTCAATCGAGAGATGAACTATGTCGCATCAATCTTCTCATCGCGCCATTTCCGTTTTGATGCAGTTTTCGAAAACATGATCGAGCCTTTTGAGAAACTTCTGGGTTATTTCTATGGAGAGCTCGGCCCTTGGACTTTCGGTGTCATATATGAATTCAAACACGAAACGCGTAGCAATGAGGGATTACGGCAGACATTTTACTTTAGCAATCCGCGCATCGTGTCAAAATTTGCTTTTCAGCAACCCCTCTCCACAACCAAGAAGCAGATCAGGCGGGAATTTATAGAGTACCGCAAAACATTAGATACCCCTACGGCCACGTTACAGGATGGTGATTTGGTGTCTTGGACGAAAGCCTTGATGGATGAGGGCCTAATGGAGCTGTCCGTGGATTGACCTTCGTTAAATGTTAGATGAACGTCCGCCCCCCCCACTGACGACTGTCTCCACCCCCTCACTCATATCTCAGCGCGTCGATCGGGTTCATCCGGGCCGCCCGGCGTGCCGGGAAGTAGCCGAAGACGATGCCGACTGCCGCCGAGAAGGCGAAGGCGACGAGGACGATCTGGCTGTCGGGGATGAAGGGGATGGCCATGGTGCGTGAGGCGACGAGGGCGAGGCCGAGCCCTCCGGCGATGCCGACGATGCCTCCGAACATGGACAGAACGATCGCCTCCACCAGGAACTGCAGCAGGACCTGGGATTCCTGCGCGCCGATGGCAAGGCGTATTCCGATCTCGCGCGTGCGCTCGGTCACCGACACCAGCATGATGTTCATGATGCCGATGCCGCCGACCAGCAGGCTGACGCCGGCGACCGCACCCAGCAGGGCGGTCATCATGCTGGTGGTCGAGGTCATCGTGTTGGCGATCTGCTTCATGTCCCGGACGCTGAAGTCGTCGTCCTCGTTGCCGGTAATGGAGCGCCGTTCGCGCATCAGGTGCTCGATGTCCTTCTTCACCTTCGAGGTCTGTACGTTGTCATTGGCTGAGACGTAGATCGCCGTGATGTTGGTGTTGCCGGCGATCCGTCGCTGATAGGTCCTCAGCGGCATCAGGATGACGTCGTCCTGGTCCGTTCCGAAGCTGGACTGACCCTTGGCCGCCAGAAGCCCGATGACCTCGCAGGAGATCTTGTTGACCCGCACCCGCTGGCCGAGGGTGTCGGCATTGGGACCGAAGAGCTCGGTGCGGACGGTCTCGCCGATGATACAGGCCGCACGCCCGCTTCTCAGTTCACCATCACGAAACTGGCGGCCTTCCTGCAGGTCCCAGTCCTGGGAGATGAAGAAGTCGTTCGAGGTGCCGATGAGGCTGGTGCTGCGGCTTTCCGTGCCGACGATTGCCGTTCCGGATGTCTGGGCGACCGGGGCGACGGCCTTGACCCCGCGAAGCTGATCTTTCAGCGCGGCGACATCCTTGGCGTTGAAGGCCTTGGCCTCTGCGCTGGAGCGGCCGGGGCCGAACTGGCCCGGGCGCACGAACAGGAGGTTGCTGCCGAGCTTGGACAGCTCTTCGGACACCTTCACCGTGGTGCCGTTGCCGATGGTCACCATGGCGATGACCGCTCCGACGCCTATGACGATGCCGAGCACGGTCAGGAAGGAGCGCAGGGCGTTTCGCGTCAGGGCCTGAAGCGCAAGGCGGATCGTCTCATACAGCATCACGCCACCTCCCGGCTCTTGCCGTCGCTCTTGATCTTGCCGTCCTCGAACAGGATGATCCGGTCCGCGTAGGACGCCATTTCCGGCTCGTGGGTGACCATGATGATGGTGATGCCTTCTGCCCGGTTGAGCTCCTTGAGCAGCTCCATGATTTCAACGCTCATCTTGCTGTCCAGATTGCCGGTCGGCTCGTCGGCGAGCAGGACCTTTGGCGCTGTGACGATGGCGCGGGCAACGGCGACACGCTGCTGCTGGCCACCGGAAAGCTCGCCGGGAAAATGCCGCTCGCGGCCCTTCAGGCCGACATGGGCCAGCGCCTCCATGGCGCGCTTGCGCCGAAGGCTGGCGGTCATGCCCTGGTAGATCAGCGGCAACTCGACATTTTCCAGTGCGTCGGAGCGGGCGAGAAGATTGAAGCCCTGGAACACGAAGCCGAGGAAATGCCGGCGCAGCAGCGCCCGCTGGTCGCGGCCGAGGCTGCCGACGTCGACATCCTGGAACAGGAAGCTGCCGTTCGTCGGCGTGTCGAGGCAGCCGAGCATGTTCATGGCCGTCGACTTGCCCGAGCCAGACGGACCCATGATGGCCACGAATTCTCGTTCGGAAATGGCCAGATCCACCCCGTCAAGCGCGCGCACTTCCGCCTGTCCCTGACCATAGATCTTGGAGACGGAACGCAGCTCCATGATCGGCTTTCGGGCGCCTGTCATGTCCGGAGCGATGGGAGCATTCATCTGCGTCTCGTCCCTCAACCGGCCTTCTTCGCTTCGACGATAATCTTGTCGCCCGGCGCGATCTCGCCGGTCTTGACCTCCGTGCGGCTGCCGTCGGTGATACCGATGGTGACGTCGACGGTCTGGGCGACGCCCTCGCGCAGAACCCAGATGCGACGCTTCTTGCCGCTCGGCTGGGGCTTGCTGGCTGCTTCGAACTGCGGCGGGCGCGGCAGAAGCTTTTCGAGGAAACTGGCGTTACTGGACGACGCGCCGGATTTCGGCGGCGTGTAGCGCAGGGCCTCGTTCGGAATGGTCAGCACGGCCTTTTCCTCCTGCACCTTGATTTCCGCCGTGGCAGTCATGCCCGGGCGCAGCAGCAGGTCCGTGTTGTCGGTCGAGAGCACCGCCTGGTAGGTGACGACGCCCTGGACGATCTCCGAGCCGAAATGGAGTGCCTTGATCGTCGCGTCGAAGGTTCGCTCCGGATAGGCATCAACGGTGAAGCTGGCGCGCTGGCCTTCCCTGACCTGACCCACATCGGCTTCGTCCACATCCACCTGTACCTCCATCTGGCTGAGGTCCTCGGCAATGGTGAAGAGCACCGGCGCCTGTAGGGAGGCGGCGACCACCTGGCCCGGATCGACGTCACGGCTCAGAACCACGCCGTCGATCGGTGAGCAGATGCAGGCCTTGTCCAGGTTGGTCTCGTGCAGCCTCAGGTCGGCCTCGGCGGCGGTGACGTCGGCCTTGGCGCTTTCAAGCGCGGCCAGCGCACGATTGTAGGAAGCGAGCGCCGTATGCAGCTCCTGGACCGAGATGATCTTGCGCTCTTCCAGCGCGACCTTGCGCTTGTAGTCCTCGTCCTTTTCCACGACGGTCGCCTCCGCCTCGGTGACCCTGGCATGGGCGGCGTTCAGCTTTGCCCGGGCGCTCTCGACGCTGGCGCGCAGCTTGTCCATGTCGAGGATGGCCAGTGTCTCACCGGTCTTGACGCGGGAATTGTAGTCGACCTTGACCTCGCGGATGATGCCGGACAGCTCGCTGGAAATTTCCACCTGGTTGGTCGGCTCGATGGTGCCGGTGGCTGTGACGAGGACGGTGATGTCGGCCTTGGTCGCAGGGCTGGTCGTGTAGCTCAGGCCGTCCGCCTGCTGACCGAGGCCCAGCAGATAGTAACCCGCACCGCCGCCAAGCGCGGCGAGTGCGATCAGCCAGGTCGCGCTTTTGCGAAACCTGGAGCCTGGAGTGGTCTTGAGGTTGAGCACGTCCTCGATGGACTTGTCGGCTTGGTCTGGCATGGAAACTCTGAACTTCCGTGGATGGGACAGCGAGGTTGCCCAAACCCTAGCCGGACCCGCCCGCGGGGCTCCATGAGATTTGTCAAATGCCGGTCACCCGGCGCTGATGAAGGCAGAAACGGTGTCGCTCCAGCAAAAACGCGGCCCCCTCGGGAGCCGCGTTTCAGGTTCTTGAAAAGCGATGCGTTCGGCGACTGTCCTAGTTCCGGTTATAGCGGTGAAGCGCCCGGCCGGTGGTCACCATGGCCGTGGCCTCCTCGGCCGTCGACGGCAGGGGCGATGCGGAAACGCACTGGTTGCAGCCACAGGCTGAATATCCGGGCCATGCGGGCGGGGACACGTTGGTCCAGGAACCGACCCAGCCGCCTGCATTTGCGCACAGCGGTGTGCAGATCGACGGCGCTTCCGAGTTGGACCCCGGGAAGACGGTGCTTTCCAGGTCACAATGACCGCTGAAGGCGTCCGCGACAGCGCTCTCAACGGTGCCGCCGAACGAGTGGAACGCATCGCGGTCCTCGGTCGGCATGGTGACCAGCATCGTCGTCTTAGCATTCAGCACGTCCGACATCTGCTGATAGAGCGGGTCGACGGAACTCAACGCGTTGAGGATGCTGACGCGCGCCGGGAACAGATAGGACAGGTCGGTGGCCGATGGCGCGATGGCAGTCTGGACCGTTGCCTGCAACGTCATGATGTTTGCCAGGACAAAGGGCATGGTGCTGGCAAGATAGGGTGAGTTGCTGTTCACCCCGACGACGTCTGCATAGAACATGTTCGGCGAGGACGTGTTGTCGGTCCAAGGAAAAGCCCTGAGCTGCAGGTTGCTTCGCGTTGAGGCTGACATCTGCGACATGCTTTCGGAAAATCCGATCGACGTGCGTCCGTAGCCGTCGCTGAAGTAGCCGGCGCGGACATACTGGTCCTCGACACCGGGCAGCGAGGGTACGGCGCCTGTGAGGGCGTTGTAGTAGCTGGCGGTTTCGGAGATCTGGGCCAGCGACTGGATGATGGCCGCGTCGACACTGGTCATGGACGGCCAGGATCCGCTGTCGAGGAAACCCTTGATCATGTAGTCGACGCCGATGGTCGTCTTGCCGGACATGTTCATCATCGCCCCCGACATGCCGAAGGGGACCGGGCTGATATAGACACCGGCCGGATTGACGGTCTGGAAGTCGGACAAGGTGGTGACACCCGCCATCCCCGCATCGCCGGTGCGATAGAACATGATGTTGGTGCAGCCAAGCATCGGCAGCGCCAGCATGTCGTCGTTGGAGAGCTTCAGCGCGGCATCCGCATAAGGCACGAAATCCGACGCATCTGTGATCAGGCTCGCGGGGATCTGCGTGGTCTGGGTCTTCCAGTACTCCAGATACATCGCGTCATAGACGAAGACGTCGATGGGTGTCTGGGTGCCGCTGCCGTTGGTGTAGACCGGGTCGGAGGAGTAGCCGCCGTCCCAGATGTTCTCATCGGCGATCAGGTAGAGTTTTTCAGTGTTTCCGGCTGACTGCCAGGCCTCGCAGATCGCTGACGTGAAGGCGGTCATGTCGGGTACGTAAGGGTAGACTGCGGCGGACAGGCAGGTCTCTCCGTCGGTGCAGATGGCGTCGCAGTTCTGCGCCATGGCGCCCTCGGCGAGCACCGAACCAAGCAGAAACGCGCCAGGGAACAGCAAGTGCTTTTTGAAAAATGCAGGCATTCGTCCTCTCCCAGACTGATTGCAGATAATTCCAGGGGGTATGCATAACCGGCGAATACATCTTATGCATGCATTGCTAGAAAATGCAATCATTGAGAGTCGGGTGGAATCTAGCGGACAAAAATATTATCTAGGTGTAGTATGTAGGTGAAAGTAGTCATTCTAAATTTTCGATCAAATTGAACGTGCGCTCGAGTCCTATTGAAATTTAATTTCATTGCTTTTGATATTGATTCAATTGAGTAATTTTACAAGGTGCTATTCGGATCTAAAATTTAATTGTACTTTTTGTATTGATTTAAGGGGTGTTGTAAAGTTGGAGATATTTGTTTTTTTCTTTGTTGTTGTTTCTGTAATCGCAGTCACCGGAAGGTACCGCGGCCGATACAAGAGCCGTAGACCTCGGACTAGATCTCACAAGGTATCAGCGACACAGCGCCAGCCATTCGATGCGACTACCGCCAGGCATCCGCCAACGGAAACTGTCCTCGCTGGCTCTGCTTACGTGGTCGATGGTGACACCCTGGTGGTTCAGAAGACGCAGGTTCGCCTATTTGGTATTGATGCGCCAGAGTTGGACCACCCGTACGGTAAGAAGGCCAAGTGGGCGTTGATTTCATTGTGCAGGGGACAAGCGGTTCGGGCCGAGGTTACCGAACTCGATGATTATGGGCGAGCTGTCGCTCGTTGCTATCTGAACGATGGGCGCGACCTTTCGGCTGAGATGGTAAGGCAGGGTCTGGCAATCGACTGGCCAAAATTCTCAGGTGGGAGATATCGGACATTGGAAGTTCCTGGTGCGCGTAAAAAGCTCTGGCTTGCAGATGCGCGCCAGAAGGGACGAATTCATGTCTGGGAGCAGTTCGAAGCGAAACGAAATCCGGCGGAAACTGACGATTGAGTGCCGAGACCGGCACTTCGAGAGTTTATGTTTCCTGCGTGATGTGTAGCTCGATGAAACTTCGATCTTTTCGTTGCGTCCTGATCATGTCCGACCGAGCAGTGTTAGATAGATAAGCTCGCCAGTAAGCATCTCAGTAACTGCAAACGGCCAAAACAAAAACGCGGCCCCGTGAGGAGCCGCGTTCGGAAATCGTTGTGCTGAAGGTTTCGGCTTATTCGGCTTCGTCGGCCGGGGCTGCGTTCAGCAGGCCGTAGCGCTCGACGCCGATCTTTTCGAGAAGATCGAGCTGGGTTTCGAGGAAGTCGATGTGGCCTTCCTCGTCCTTCAGGAGTTCCTCGAACAGGGCCATGGAGACGTAGTCGCCCTCATCCTTGCAGATGTCGCGGGACTTCGCATAGGAGGTGCGGGCGTCATATTCGCCTGCGAGGTCGCACTCGAGCACTTCCTTGATGTCCTGGCCGATGCGCAGTGGAGCCACCTTCTGCATGTTCGGATGACCTTCCAGGAAAATGATCCGGTCGGTGATCTTGTCGGCGTGCTGCATTTCCTCGATGGACTCTTCGCGCTCCTTCTTGGCGAGGCGTGCATAGCCCCAGTCAGCCAGCAGGCGGTAGTGCAGCCAGTACTGGTTGATCGCGCCAAGTTCCAGGAACAGGGCTTCGTTGAGACGCTCGATGACTTTCGGGTTGCCTTTCATGGCCTTTTGCCTCCGCTTTGAGGTCGCTGGATATGCGTAGTTTAGAACTATTCTACGTTATAGGTCCAGTGAAGGATTGCGGTTGAAGCAAAATATTCTGCAGCCGCAGACCTTAAAAGAACACAATTGCAAATGGTTAGCAATTGCACGCCTTGCTGGCGCCGTTGAATGGCCGCCAAGACATGGGCGGACCTTCCGTAGCGACAGTTACCGGAACTCCGGTCCGTGGCACCAGGAGGTCAGGGAGTAGCGCTTGCCCTTTTTGACCGGCACCACCCGGTGCAGCATGAAGCTGGCGAAAAGGGTCGAGGATCCGCGTTCGCGCGGGGCGATCGTGACGTCCGATCCGACGTTCAACTCAAGCTCTCCGCCTTCATAGTCTTCGTCATCGCTGAGCTGCGTGACGATGGTCAGCTTGCGGTAGCGTGCGATGGGGCCGTCGCCGATATCCGAGTGCCAGTCGTAATGGCCTTCGTCGCTTTCATCATAGGCTGCGACCTGGAGCTTTTCCTTGAACTCGGTGATATCGAAATTGAACGCAGCGCGGTTGGCCCGAGCGACGGCATCGACGATGCGGTCCATCACCCAGCTGGCGTTGCCCTGATCGTCAAGCCAGCAGATGTCTGCCCGGCGGATGTTGTCATGGCGCTGGCCGCCGACCAGTCCACCGCGCTTCAGGCGGCCATCTTCGGCCAGGCGAATGATCTCTGCGGTTTCCGATCTGGAAAAAAGTGCAGGAAGAGTGTGGCTGAACATCCGCGGCAACCCCGATATTTGAAATGGTTGCTGCTTGAATTCCTTTTTGCGCCCGTTGGCAATTGAAAAACAGCGCTGATTTTATCCCTGCCGGATAAACCGGGGGAGGTCGTACTGTCTCCGTGGAACAAATGCCGGCCGTATCACGCCAATCCGTGCGCCAGCGCCTTGCGCATCACCGTGGGCAGGGCCTCGTCCTCGTGGGCTGCCGACTGCGACCACCAGAAGTCTCCCGGCGCCGGCAGCGTTTGCGAAACGCGGCAGACATGGATGTCCAGCTCAAGGTGAAAATGGGTGAAGGTATGCTTCACGATGCCCGTTCGTTTGCGCCATGAAGCCTTCACCGGCGCATGATCTGTTGCACTCACCGGATCGAAGTCCTCAGCCCAGTCCGTTCCCGGCACTTCGGTCATGCCACCCAGCAGGCCCTTTGGTGGCCGGCGGCGCATCAGCACGGCCCCGTCGCCCTCCCGGATGATGACGAAGGCCGCTCCCTTGCGCGTCGGCTTGACCTTTTTCGGAGCCTTGCGCGGCAAGGTCTCTGCCGTCCCGGCCTTTCTTGCGCGGCAGACGTCCGTCCAGGGACAGAGCGCACACGCAGGCCTCTTCGGGGTGCAGATCGTGGCGCCCAGATCCATCACCGCCTGGGCAAAGTCACCGGGACGATCATCCGGGGTAAGGCCAGCCATCGCCGTGCGGATCTCCGGTTTGGCGTCGGGCAGGGGCGTCTCGATCTCGTACAGCCGGGACATGACCCGTTCCACGTTTCCGTCAACGACGGCAGCTGGCCGGTTGAAGGCAATCGCGGCAATTGCCGCGGCAGTATATGGGCCGATGCCGGGGAGTTTTTGCAGTCCCTCTTCGGTATCGGGGAAGGTACCGCCTAGTTCGCTGGCGACATGTTCGGCGCATTTCTTCAGGTTCCGGGCCCTGGAATAATAGCCGAGACCGGCCCAGGCCTTCATCACGTCCTCGTCCGCAGCATCGGCCAGATCCTGCACCACCGGCCACAGCCGAAGGAATTTGACGTAGTAGTCCTTCACCGCCGCAACGGTCGTCTGCTGCAACATGATTTCCGACAGCCACACATGATAGGGATCGGCGATGATCCCCAGTTTCCGGTCCGCCGGCGAGACGCGCCAGGGCAGGTCGCGGGCATGCCGGTCGTACCAGTCAAGAAGTGCGGAGGAGGTCGGCAAAGATTTCATGACGGCAAATGTGTCGCGTCCAAATGTAGTTTCAAGAGCAAAGCTTGCCAGCTTGGGGAAAAGCGTTGGGAAACTCTGTGGGTTCGCATGTGGACGGCAGGCAAGTCTTTATTTTGACGCAAACCCGCCCGATGGTGCAGGTTCACACAGGCGGGAATCGTCGTCTGGCAGCAAGGAGTAGCGTCATTTCCGGGATGCGAGCAAGAAAGGGTGCAAAGGCACTTGCCGATTTGGTCGGCAAGGCAATGACACCTGCCTGCCGCAAGCGCGGGTTCGCTTCAGTCGATATCCTCGCTGCCTGGCCTGATATTGTCGGCGAGCGCTACGGCGAAAGGGTGCAGCCCGAGCGTCTCGTCTGGCCGCGCAGAACCGGCGAGGACGGCGAGATGACGGCTGATCCGGCAACGCTGGTTGTTCATACCGATGGCGCGACGGCGATGATGCTGTCGCACGAGACACCGCAGCTGATCGAACGCATCAACACCTTCTACGGCTGGGCAGCCGTCGGCCGGATCAAGATCATCCAGCGTCCGGTGGCCCGGCCGCACAAGGACGGCCCGCGCCGCGCCCGGCCGCTGACCATAGAAGAGAAAAAGCGGCTTGAGGGCCATGTAGAGGCAGTCGCCGACGATCGCCTGCGCGAGGCCTTGAAGAAGCTCGGAGCCGAGATCATCGCACGTTCGGCCAGCAAGCCGGAGTGACAGACGGCCCTACGTTGCGTTCCTGCCAAATAACCAGTTTGTGAAGTCGCGCGTATAGGTCTTTCCAACAAGGGCCATATTTGCTCTGTTGTGTTGACGAATGCGGTGTCTGCAGGCACATGATCCCTGCAAGGACAAGGGCTCATGGCCTGAAGCCGCCCGCCGACCGAATACATGGACAACAGGACGCTGGACAGGATAACGCCCGTGACAATTTCCCGTAGAACCTTTCTTCAGGCCGCTTCCGGCCTTGCTCTAACGGCAGCCTTTGCCGGCGTGCCCGGGCTCGCGTTCGCCCAGAGCGTAGACCTGGACGAGCTTTTGAAGCCCGGCCCGCTCGGCGACAAGATCCTCGGCTCTGAAGATGCACCGGTCACGATCGTGGAATATGCCTCCATGACCTGCGGCCATTGCGCCAACTTCCACAAGAAGACCTATCCGGCGCTGAAATCCGACTACATCGACACCGGCAAGGTGCGTCTGATCTTCCGCGAGTTCCCGCTCGATGCCGTTGCCGCAGCAGCCTTCATGCTGGCCCGCAGCGCTCCCGCCGACAAGTATTTCGATATCGTCGACATCATGTTCGAGCAGCAGCGCGCCTGGGCCTTCACCGACAATCCTTACAATTCACTGCTGAATTTCTCCAAGCAGATCGGATTTACACAGGAGTCCTTTGAGGAAGCCTTGACAAACCAGGGCTTGCTTGACGCAGTGAATGCGGTGCGGGATCGCGGTGCCAACGAGTTTGGCGTCAATTCGACCCCGACATTCTTCATCAACGGTGAAAAGCATTCCGGAGCACTGTCGATTGAGGACATGGGCAAGATCATCGAGGAAAAACTCTGATCTGCCGGCTTGGACCGGGGGAGCGCTTTTGCGCGCCCTGACGTCCGGGCGTTCTCCTTTGACGTTGCGACTTGAAGCATCGGCGCCGGCTGCCGCAGGGCAGGGGCGCCGATGAAGTTTTCCAAGCTCCGTGTTGTCGGCTTCAAGTCGTTCGTCGAGCCGATGGAATTCGTCATCGGCAAGGGGCTGACCGGCGTTGTCGGGCCCAATGGCTGCGGCAAGTCGAACCTCGTCGAGGCCCTGCGCTGGGTCATGGGCGAGAACTCCTACAAGAACATGCGCGCGTCCGGCATGGACGACGTCATCTTTTCCGGTTCGCTGAACCGGCCGGCGCGAAACACCGCCGAGGTGACGCTGTACCTGGAAAATCAGGACCGCACGGCTCCCGCCGCATTCAACGATGCCGACCTTCTCGAAGTCTCCAGACGGATCGAGCGCGAGTCCGGGTCCAACTACAAGATCAACTCCAAGGATGTGCGCGCCCGCGATGTGCAGCTGCTTTTCGCGGATGCGTCTACCGGGGCACGTTCCCCGGCCATGGTGCGCCAGGGCCAGATCGGCGAGCTGATTTCTGCAAAGCCCACCTCCCGCCGCCAGATCCTCGAAGAGGCCGCGGGCATTTCCGGGCTGCACAGCCGGCGCAAGGAAGCCGAGATCCGCTTGCGCGCTGCCGAGCAGAACCTGGAGCGCCTCGAAGATGTGCTGGTGCAGATTGATGCGCAGCTCGACAGCCTGCGGCGCCAGTCGCGTCAGGCCACCCGCTACCGCAATCTGTCGTCGGAAATCCGTGCTGCCGAAGCCTCGATCCTCTATCTGCGCTGGAACGAGGCGGTCGATGCCTTGGGCGAAGCGGAAACGCACTTCAATGCGGCCCAGCAGCAGGTTGCCGAAACCGCAGCCATCCAGGCCGAGAGCGCTCGTGTTCAGGCGATCGCATCCCACAAGTTGCCTGAATTGCGCGACGCATCGGCTGCCGCCGGTGTTGTGCTGCAACGGCTGGTCATCGCCCGCAACGAACTGGATTCGGAGGAACGCCGCGTCAAGGAAAGGCTGCAGGATCTCGAGCGCCGCCTCGTGCAGCTGGACGAGGACGTCGCCCGCGAGCAGCGCATGGTATCCGAGAATGACGAGGTGCTGGAGCGCCTTGCCGAAGAGCGGGCCGAGCTGACCGAAGAGAACGAGACGGTATTGGAGCGAGCCGAACTCGCCCGGGAAAAGGTCGCCGAGGTCGAGGAACGGCTCGAGGCCCATGAGGCGCAGCTTTCCGACGTGACATCCGCACAGGCGCGTGCCGTCGCCGAGCGCCAGCAGCTGGAACGCACGGTTGCCGAGGCGCGGCAACGGTCCGAGCGGTTGGCCAACCAGGCCGCCGAAGCCCGGTCGGTGCTGGATGCAATTGTCGAGGAAATGGCCGGTCACGACGGCATATCCGAGCGTCAGGAAGCCGTCGAGCTCGCCGAGGAACGTCTGTTGGAGGCGGAAGGCGCTGTCGAACAGGCGGAGGCAGCCACAATCGCAGCCCGTGAGGCCGAGCAGGTCGCGCGCGGTCCGGTGGCCGAGGCGGAAAAGACCCTGTCGGCCTATGAGACCGAAGCCCGGACCCTGGAAAAGGTTCTGAACGTCTCGCTCGGCGGTGAATGGCAACCTGTTGTGGATCGCCTCGATGTCATGCGGGGCTTCGAGACTGCGCTGGGCGCTGCGCTCGGAGAAGATCTGGATGCGCCGCTGGATGAGGCCGCCCCCGTCCGCTGGGGTGAGGCCCCTGCAAGTGACAACGATCCCTCCCTGCCTGATGGGGTTCGCTCACTTGCCGATGAGGTAGAGGCGCCGCCTCAACTGGCGCGCAGGCTTGCCCAGATAGGCCTCGTCGAGGCGGTGGATGGTCCGCGCTTGCAGAAACTCCTGAAGCCGGGGCAGCGTCTTGTCACCCGCCAGGGCGATCTGTGGCGGTGGGACGGCTTTGTCGTCGGGGCCGAAGCGCCGACGCCGGCCGCGCAGCGCCTTGCCCAGAAGAACCGCCTTGTCGAGCTGACGGACAAGATCGAGGCGGCGGCCATCCTGGTGGAAGATGCTCGCTCAGAGCTTGAACGCGCCGGTAGCGGCGTACGACGGGCGAGCGAGGTCGAACAGGCCGCGCGCAGCCGCATCAGAGAAGTTCAAAGAGACCTTTCCGGGGCACGAGAAGCACTGGCCGCGGCCGAACGTGTTCTCTCGCAGCTCTCCGCCCGCAAGACAGGCGCGGAAGAACGCGCCGGGCGGCTGGCTGAGGAAGCGGCTGAGGCTCGCGAAGTTCTGGTCGAGGCTGAGGAAATCCTGGCGGCCGCTCCTGAAGTCACCGGCTTTCAGGACGAGATCGCGCGGCTCCAGGCGGAGGTATCGGCCGCTCGGTCTGCGCTCGCCGAAGCACGAGCCGTTTCCGAGGGCATTGCCCGCGAGCAGCAAATGCGGGACCGGCGCCTCGAGGCGATTGCCCGCGAATACGACAGCTGGAAAACCCGTGCCGCCAATGCTTCAGCCCAGATCGCCGTACTGCACGAGCGCAAGGCGGAAGCCGAGGATGAACGTGCGGAACTGATCGAGGCGCCAGAGGAAATCGAGCTGAAGCGGCGCGAACTCTTCACGGAGATCGGCAAGGCCGAAGAGGCCAAGAAGCTCAAGGACGACGAGCTGCTGCGGGCCGAGACGGATCTGGCGGACGTGGACCGGCTGGCCCGATCCGCGCTTGAAGGACTTGCCTCGGCACGCGAGGACAAGATCCGCGCAGAGGAGCGTCTGGAGGCCGCACGCCAGCGCAAGCAGGCGATCGAGGGGCGGATCGACGAGGCGCTCGAGGTCCCTGTCAGCGCCTTGCCGGAGATCGCCGGGCTCAAGGAGGGCGCGCCGCTGCCCGATGCCGATTCCATCGAGCGCAAGCTCGACCGCCTGAAGAGCGAGCGCGAGCGCCTTGGCGGCGTCAATCTGCGCGCCGAAGAAGAGCTGCAGGAAATCGATGAGCAGAAGTCGACGCTTACCAGTGAGCGGGATGACCTGATCGAGGCGATTCGCCGTCTGCGTATCGGAATTTCAAATCTCAACCGTGAGGCCCGCGAGCGCCTGCTTGCGTCCTTCGAGGTCGTCAACGACCACTTCCAGCGGTTGTTCACGCATTTGTTCGGCGGAGGTACGGCGGAGCTTCAACTGGTCGATTCCGACGATCCGCTCGATGCGGGCCTGGAAATCATCGCGCGGCCCCCGGGCAAAAAGCCGCAGACCATGACGCTTCTTTCGGGCGGCGAGCAGGCGCTCACCGCCATGGCGCTGATCTTCGCGGTGTTCCTGACCAACCCGGCGCCGATCTGCGTTCTCGATGAGGTCGACGCGCCTTTGGATGATGCAAACGTTGAGCGTTACTGCGATCTTCTTGACGAGATGTCGCGCAGGACAGAGACCCGTTTCGTCGTGATCACCCACAATCCGATTACCATGGCTCGGATGAACCGCCTGTTCGGCGTGACCATGGCCGAAAGAGGTGTGTCGCAGCTTGTCTCGGTGGACCTTGAGACGGCAGAGCGATTCCGAGAAACGGCATAAGTGCGTGCTCTGACCCGGCCAACTGGGCCGAAACCCATTCGACTTACGTCTGGCAAAAGCCGTGAGAACATGAAATAGCAAGATAAAACAATAACTTGACCTGTCCATAGCTGTTCTTGACAGGGCTCGGACCCCCGACTATGGTGCGCGCGGCTTACGGGGGCAGTCCGGACGCCGGATCTGAATGGCTTCAGGTGCGGGGAACTGATGAACAACTCTGCACAAGACGAAGACAAGACGGAACGGCAGAAGGGCGACCCGCAGGTGGAACTGTCTGATCGACGGGACCGTCTGAACCGGATGCTGGACGATCGGCGCGAGGCTGAAGAGGCTGTCGCGGCCAGATCGAAAGGCTCTACCTCCGGCTATGCCCAGGCGATGAAGATCTCTTCGGAGTTCATTGCGGGCATTCTGGTTGGTGGCGGTATCGGCTGGGTCCTGGACCGGTGGCTTGAGACGACGCCCTTTGGATTGATCGTCTTTTTGTTGCTGGGCTTTGCAGCAGGGGTCTTGAATGTTCTGAGGTCGGCGGGTTATGTCGCTGAACCGGACGCCAAGCTCCGAAAGACGTCGGAAGACGGCGGTTCCGAAAAGAATTAGTGCCCGCGCTTAACGGCGCGCCTTGAAATGAATGAGCGAAGAAGGCTGACAGGTGGCGAACGATCCGATCCATCAGTTCCAAATCCAGAAACTTTTCCCGATCGAAGTCGGGGGTATGGATTTCTCTTTCACCAACTCTTCGCTGTTCATGGTTGCGACCGTGGCTGCAGCGTCGGCATTCCTGATCTTCACGACCAGCGGTCGCGGCCTTGTTCCGTCCCGCCTGCAGTCCATCTCCGAGATGGCCTATGAGTTCGTGGCCGGAATGCTTCGAAGCTCGGCGGGGACCGAGGGCATGCGGTTCTTCCCGCTCGTGTTCTCCCTGTTCATGTTCGTTCTGGTGGCCAACCTGTTCGGCATGTTCCCCTACTTCTTCACCATCACCTCCCACATCATCGTGACGTTCGCTCTTGCGATGTTGGTGATCCTGACCGTGACCCTCTACGGCTTCATGCGTCATGGTACGAAGTTCCTCCATCTCTTCGTTCCCTCGGGGGTTCCCGGCGCACTCATCCCGATCGTTGCGCCGATCGAAGTGATCTCTTTCCTGTCCCGCCCGGTCAGCCTCTCCGTTCGTCTCTTCGCGAACATGCTCGCCGGTCACATCACACTCAAAGTGTTCGCGGGCTTCGTCGTCAGCCTCAGCGCCATGGGCGCAGTCGGAGTTGCTGGCGCAGTTCTTCCGCTTGGAATGACGGTAGCGCTCACCGCGCTGGAATTCCTCGTCGCCTTCCTGCAGGCCTACGTCTTCACGGTCCTGACCTGCATGTATCTGAACGACGCAATCCACCCGTCACACTAACGGTTCAAAGGTCATGCGGCGTCCCCTGGGCGCTGCCTGGTGAAATCTGCAAAAACACAATCTAGGAGCACGTGTCATGGAAGCAGAAGCAGCAAAGTACATCGGCGCCGGTATCGCATGCCTCGGCATGGGTGGTGCAGCAATCGCACTCGGCACCATCTTCGGTAACTACCTGGCTGGCGCTCTGCGCAACCCGACCGCTGCTGACGGTCAGTTCGGCCGTCTGGTTTTCGGCTTCGCCGTTACCGAAGCTCTGGGCATCTTCTCCCTGCTGATCGCCCTTCTTCTCCTCTTCGCGTAAGCGTTCGCTAGTCCCTAGCGAATTTGACGCGACTCCGGTGGCGGCGCCATTGCCTTCAAGGTAGCTGCGCCGCCTAACCGGAATTTGGAGACAGGAAATGGCAAGCCAAACCCATTCTACCACGTCCGGCACCGCGGTGCCTGCAGACGCGCATACCGAAGCGGGTTTTCCGCCGTTCGACAGCTCGACCTTCGCTTCCCAGATCCTGTGGCTGGCCATCACCTTTGGCCTGTTCTACTGGATCATGAAGAACGTGGCTGTTCCGCGGATTGCGGGCATCCTTGAAGACCGCAAGGATCGCATTGCCGGCGACCTGGCCGAGGCAAACCGCCTCAAGCAGGAAACCGATGCAGCCATTGCCGCTTACGAGCAGGCCCTGGCCGAAGCACGCAACAAGGCTCATGGCATCGCCCATGACACGCGTGCCAAGCTGAAGGCCGACAACGAAGCGCGCCGGGAAAAGGCAGAGAGCGAACTGGCTGCGAAGCTGTCCGCTGCCGAAGCCCACATTGCCGGTATCAAGACCGAAGCGCTGTCCCAGATCGAGGACATCGCCGGAGACACCGCCACGGCTCTCGTCGAAGAGCTGATCGGCAAGGCTCCGACGAAGACCGATCTGTCGAAAGCCCTTAAGTCGGCGATGAACTGAGGAGACGACGATGGACGCTACATTCTGGGCCACAGTCGGTCTCGTCATTTTCTTCGTTGCGATCTTCTGGGCGAAGATCCCGTCCAAGATCGGTGGATCTCTGGACAAGCGCGCCGACGATATCCGCAACGAACTCGACGAAGCCCGCCGGCTTCGTGAAGAAGCGCAGGCGCTTGTGTCCGAGTATCAGCGCAAGCGGCATGAAGCCGAAGGCGAGGCCGAGGCAATCATTGCCGAAGCAACGTCCGAAGCTGAGCGCCTGACCCTGGAAACCAACCAGGCTCTGGAAGAGATGATCGCCCGCCGTTCCAAGGCAGCGGAAGAGAAGATCGCTCAGGCAGAGAGCCAGGCTGTCGCCGAGGTCCGCGCACGTGCTGCGGACATCGCAGTGGCGGCAGCCGAGCAGATCCTGACGGCCAAGGTCAAGGACAAGGTGGCAGACGACATCCTGTCCAAGAGCATTGCTCAGGTAAAAGAAAAGCTGAACTGATCCTAACCGGTCAGTCTCGACGAGAAGCGGCCTCCGGGCCGCTTTTTTGTTTTTGTCACGTCGATGTCTGTGGCTGCGATCTACAGATCGTCGCCCGCCGCCACGCGCACGGGTTTGAATGAGTACCTGTGCAGGCCGCAAGGTCCGAGCTGCCCAAGCGCATCGTGATGTCTTGGCACGCCATAGCCCTTATGGACCGCAAAGCCATAGCCGGGGAAATGATCCTCGGCGCGCACCATCATCCGGTCACGCAAAACCTTTGCGACTATGGAAGCCGCGGCGATGCAAAGACAGCGCCCGTCGCCCTTGATCAGGCTTTGCCCGTCCTGGGGGAGGCCGGGCGGGACATCCCTTCCATCGACCAGTACCATCCGGGGGCTGACATCGAGCGCCTTGACTGCACGGACCATGGCTCCGAGCGTCGCCCCGCGAATGTTGCGCCGGTCAATTGTCTTCGCTGGCGCGCTGGCAATACCGACATGTGCAGAGGTCATGATCTGGTCGAACAGGGCTTCGCGCTTTGCCTCGGTCAGCTTCTTGGAGTCGTTGAGCCCGTCCGGGAGGTTGTCATAGTCGAGAATGACCGCAGCCGTGACCACCGGGCCGGCCCAGGGGCCGCGTCCGGCCTCATCGACCCCGGCAAGCAGTCCGTCGAAGGCCGCAGCGTGCTGACGTTCTAGCGCCAGATCCGGTGCATCGCCAAAGGGCAGGTCGAAAAGGGAGGGGGCCTTGCTGATCATGCCGGCATTCTGGCTTTCGCTGAAACCACGAACAAGCCGAAACGGCGCTTCTTCACACCTCGTATTGCAGACGTTCAGAGTGCCAGGCGCCTAGAACAGGTCCAGCTGCACCCCGCCCTTTTGAGGGGCGACGAAGAGGTCCGTCGTCAGCTTGCGGCGGCGCGTGTTCAGCCCGAGCCGTTTGGCAGCAAGCTGGAACCGTTTTGCGATCTGGTCTGCATAAGGTCCCTTGCCGCGCATGCGTTCACCCCATTTGGCGTCGTAGTCCTTGCCGCCGCGCATGGAGCGGATCAGGTTCATCACGTGCTGATAGCGGTCCGGTCGTTCTCGCAGCAGCCAGTCCCGGAACAGCGGGGACACCTCGTGCGGCAGGCGCAGGAGGATAAAGCCCGCTTCCGCCGCGCCATGCTCGTGAGCAGCGTCGAGAATGGCCTCCAGTTCGCTGTCGGTCAGGGCCGGAATAACGGGCGCTATCATGACCGACGTGGGCACGCCGGCCTCGGTCAAGGTTCTGAGAGCTGCGAGGCGCTTGTGCGGGGCGGAGGCGCGCGGCTCCATTGCCCGGCAAAGCTTGCGGTCGAGCGTGGTAATCGACAACGCCACCTTGGCAAGGTTGCGCGCGGCCATGCGGGCAAGGATGTCCGCATCCCGCTCCACGAGGGCCGATTTGGTCACGATGGCGACCGGGTGGTTGTACTTGTCGAGGACCTCCAGGATCTCTCGCATCAGTTCGTACCGCCGTTCGATCGGCTGATAGGGGTCCGTGTTGGTCCCGATGGCGATGGGGCGCGGGCTATAGCCAGGCCGCGCCAACTCGCGCTCCAACAGTTCCGGGGCATTCTGCTTGGCAAACAGACGGCTTTCGAAATCAAGTCCCGGAGACAGACCCATGAAGGCGTGGCTCGGCCGGGCAAAACAATAGATGCAGCCATGCTCGCACCCCCGGTAGGGGTTGATCGAGCGGTCGAAGGAAATATCGGGAGACGAATTTCGGGTGATGATGGTCCGGGCGCGCTCTTCCTGAACCGTGGTCTTGAAATCGGGCAGGTCCTCGAGATTCTGCCAGCCGTCGTCAAAGTCTTCGCGGCTGTGTTTTTCGAAACGGCCGCTCATGTTAAGACCTGCGCCGCGCCCACGTCGCCTATCCGCATTAATGCCAAGGGTAGGTGATACCCCCTCGGCCGGCTGCATCTCGATGGCGACTTCCTCTACGGCAGCTATGGACATGGTTGGATTCCGTTGATCCGATGTGAGAACATAATAGGAACATTAATTGAAAAACGCGATAAAACAAGGCACTCGCCTCGCCATGCACCGAAAAAGCCGTTACAACAGTTTTCCATGATCAGCGTCATCGTACCGACCATGAATTCCGAGGCCGACCTGGCCCACACTCTGTCCGCGCTCGTGACGGCTGCCGCCGAGGGCGTGGTGCGGGAGGTCATTGTCGTTGACGGCGGGTCGAACGATGCCACCGAAGAAGTGGCCGATGCCGCAGGCTGTCATTGGCTCAGGGTTTCCGGCCCGCGCAGTCAGCGTCTGGCCGCCGGTGCCGATGCCGCATCGCGTGGCGAGTGGTTGCTGTTTCTCTCTCCAGATACCGTTCTTCAGGCAGGCTGGCATCAGGAAGCCCAGACTTTCATAGAGCGCGTCCAGCGTGCCGGAACTGCTGACCGCACAGCCGCTGCCTTCAAGCTGCGGTTCGAGTCTTTCGGTCTTGGCGCACGCATGTCGGAAGTCATTGCGGTGATCCGGTCAAGGATCCTCGGCATGCCCTACGGCAATCAGGGTCTGTTGATGTCCCGGCGGTTCTATCGCGAGCTCGGTGGCTACCGGCCACTGCCGCAGCTGGAAGACCTGGACCTCGTCAAACGGATCGGCCGCAGCCGGCTGGTGTTCCTGCATTCGGCGGCCGTTTCACCCGGTCGCACGGAGGCTCCGGGCCGTGTTGCCTCCCTGCGCCAGTCCTTTGCCCGTTTTTGCGTAGGAATGCTGCGCCTGCCACCAAGGCTTGTCTTGCGCCTTCACGGGTAGAAATACCCTCTCTTGCTCGTGCCACTAGGCTGAAATCCATGCATGTCGGCCCCAATTGGGCCTGCAATGCGAAATTGCGACTTGTGGTCATGCCACTTCGGCGATTAGCCTGATGCAGGCAGGACCAAGGAGGAAATAATGTCATCAATGGCAATCGGTCAGGCGGAGCGCGGCTCCCATGGCATTGCCATGATGTGCGTCGGGGTCGCGTGCCTTTGCGTCAACGACGCTATCGCAAAGACTCTCGGGGATACCTATTCGCCGATCCAGATCCTGTTCCTGCGCAATCTTATAGCCCTGCCGATCGCTGCCCTGATCGCTTACAGGCTCGGTGGTTCCGAAGCGTTGAAGACCTACCGGCCGGCGGCCCATCTGGTGCGCGGTCTGATCTGGTTGTTGGCCGCGACCCTGTTCTTCACCGGCCTCACGTTTCTCGATCTCGCCGAGGCGACGGTTCTGATCTTCGCAGCTCCCCTGTTCATAACCGCCCTGTCGGCATTCCTGTTGAAGGAGCCTGTCGGCTGGCGTCGGTGGTCGGCGGTCATCGTCGGCTTCATCGGTGTGCTGATCGTCGTTCGGCCCGGGGCCGGAACATTTCAGGCAGCCTCGCTGTTCCCCCTGGCGACGGCGGTTCTCTATGCGCTGCTCATGATCAGCGCCCGATGGGTGGACCCGCGGGAGAGCGTGTGGACGCTGATGCTCTATCTCGTGGGTGCCGGTGCGCTCTTGAGTGCGCTGGTCTGCCCGTTTATCTGGGTGGAGGTTCAGGTTCAGGACATCTGGCTGTTCTTTGCCATCGCCCTGTTCGGAACGGCAGGGATCACCCTGATGACCCAGGCCTTCCGCCTTGCGCCTGCCGCAACCATCGCTCCGCTCGACTACAGCGCCCTGATCTGGGCGACGTTGCTCGGGTACCTTTTCTGGAACGAAATCCCGGACCTTGCCACCTATCTCGGTGCGGCGATCATCATCGCCAGCGGCGTCTTCATCGTCATGCGGGAGCGGAACCTGGAGCATACCGGTTAGACTGAGCGGGTGCCGGTACGAGCACGATCACAGTCCTTGTTCCAGACGAAAGCGGTCGGCCCATTCGCGGCTGGTTTCATCCGACAGTCTCGCGGTCCCCGGAACAACACCGTTCGCCTTGGCGGGATCCAGGCCGAGCGCTGCGAGGATACTGGCCAGCTGTCCGGCGGGATCAGCTGAAAGATCGTCGTAGCGGATGCGCATCGGTTCGATCGCTTCAAGCTCGAACCAGTCGCACCACTGCCTGTCGTAGCCTTCGAGCATTTTGACGTAGTTCCCGAGAGCCTCTCCGTCATATTCAGGCTCGGCAGGTGGGGCCAGGCGCTCGAGCTCGCGCCCGTCCGGAGCCCTGTGCCAGAGCCCGGTCTGCTCCGCTTTCAGGTAGGATACCGCTTGCGCCACCTTGTCCGGCCGCGTCAGGTGAACGAAGAGCGTTGGCCCGAATGCCGCCTCTAACCGCTCTCGGGCGCTTTGAGCGCCCGGATGAAGGATCGCGAGCTTCTCCATGAAGAAGTCGAAGCTGTGCCGTTGCAGGCGCAATCCGAAAACGCCTGTGTCGTTCGAGCCCCTTGCGATTGCCGCCTTGAAGATCCGCCGGAGCTTGGTTTTTTCCGGCTCCTGGGAGTTGTCGGACAGGCAGTAGTCATCGAGCCATGCATCGATGGAGGGCTCGTGAAAGTGTGATCCCGGGTTTCCCGCGACGCCGGTTGCCGAGAGCAACTTGCACAGCAGGGTGCTGCCGCTGCGCGGCGAGGTGCAAAGAATATAGGAACGAAACCGCATTCTGAACTCCGGGCCAGGTAAGCTTTGCGCTCACCAAGGCCTAGTGGCAGTTTTCCCTGCCAACTAGAGCATGCAGGACACAGAGCGGAGATATTTCTCGAGGACTTGCCTTTGAGTGCTAGACTCCCGTGAATCTGGGACGGGGCAGCACTGAATGGATATCGAGACGTTTCTGGCAAATCTGGTCGCCTATGCGAGCCGAATACTCGGCCCGATACTCTCGCCCTGGCTGATCTATCAGGCCATCATCATTCTGGCGATCTTTGGCGTGTCCTGGGCCCTGAGCAACCGGATCGAGCCTCGGCTTGAGGAGCGCGCGCGGTCAATTCGTGGTCATCCCGGCCTTCTGCGTGTGGTGGTTGCCTTCCTGCGCCGTCTGGAATGGGTCATCTTCATCGGTCTGACCCTTGTCGCGCTCGCCGTCATGCGCAGCCTCACATGGCCAAGTCGCAGCTATCTGATTTCGGTTGCCTTGTCGCTCGCGGTGGTCTGGCTGTTCGTTTCCGTCCTGTCGCGGATCGTCCGGAACAGATTGGTCGCCAAGACGATCAGCTGGCTGGCCTGGATCTATGCCGCGCTGGTTATTCTCGGCATCGACCAAAAGGTCGGCACGTTTCTCGACAGCCTCGCGCTTCCACTTGGCGAAGTCCACTTCTCGGTCCTGACCCTGCTCAAGGGAACGCTCCTTCTGATCACGACGCTTTGGCTGGCGGTCATCGTCGGTCGCTATGTCGATGAACGGGTGCAGAAAACCGAGGAGCTTACGCCTGCCTTACGGGTGCTCATCGGCAAGGTCGCGAAGATCGGCCTCGTGCTGATTGCAGGCTTCGGAGCGCTCTCGGCCGTCGGCATCGACCTGACCGTCTTTACGGTCTTTTCCGGTGCCATCGGTCTCGGTCTGGGCTTCGGTCTGCAGAAGGTCATCTCCAACTTCATTTCCGGGATCATCATCCTGCTGGACAGGTCGATCAAGCCGGGGGACACGATCTCGCTGGAGGGAACCTTCGGTTGGATCCGGGAATTGCGGGCGCGCTTCGTCTCGGTCGTCACCCGCGACGGGCGGGAATATCTCATCCCGAACGAGGACTTCATCACGGGCCGCGTAATCAACTGGTCCTTCAGCGACGAACTGGTGCGCCTGGATGTGAACTTCGGCGTGTCCTACGATGCGGACCCCCACGAAGTCTCTCGTCTTGCCATTGATGCTGCCATGACCGTGGGACGGGTTGTCGCCGACCGCAGGCCGGTCTGCTGGCTGACCGGCTTCGGCGACTCCTCGCTCGACTTTGTCCTGCGCTTCTGGATTTCCGACCCGCAACAGGGCCTGACCAATGTCCGCGGCAAGGTGCTCCTGGCCCTTTGGGACACGTTCAAGGAGAACGGTGTCGGCATTCCCTATCCGCACCGGGAGGTGATCCTGAAGACACCATTCCCGGAGCAGGGCGATGCTGCAAAGGAGTAGTGTCTCGTAGCCTTATGCCTTTTGCGCTTCCCGCACCGCGATCTCGGCCATTTCCATGATGGCCTCGCGGGAGTTGGCGACGGCGATGAACCGGGCCGCGTGACAGAACTTCGCTCCCTTGACGCCGCAGGCTTGCTCCAGTGCGCTGTCACTCAGGCCGGCCCATGCGGCGGGCAGGTCGGCGCGCTGATCGAAGGTATCTGCGGACAGTTTGATGCCGTTGAGGGTCCAGTCGCTGCCGCGCGGCGTCACCATGAAGAGGATGTGGTCGGCCCCTGCTTCCTCGAGAGCCGAGATGAAGGGCATTCCGACTGGCAACTCGAGGATCGGCGACGAACCTGCCTTTGCGATCGCGTCCATGACGAGGCCATGGGCACGTCTTTTCGCAGCCATGTTGCGGATCACGCCTTCGACGAAACTGCGGGCGATGGGAAGGGCCTGTGCAAACGCGTCATCTTCTGCGGTCGGCGAGACATCGTCGAAGACCGGCTTCAACGCCCCGAGCAGTGTCGGCAGGCTGAGCGCGGTGAGTGGTCCGGCAACAGATGGATCGATCGCGCCGTTGTCCAGCAGGTCGACCGGCAGTACGAACTTGTCGTCGAAGGCCTCGTGGATCTCGTCGAGATGGGCATCCGGCACACCAAGCTCTTTCAGGTAGAGCTTGCCGTAGTGCAGCCAGATCAAGCCGAAGGAGCTGTAGGGCTGCTCGTTCTCGCGTGCCGGACCCGGACGCTGGTGATGGTCGAAGATCTGCGCACTCGCATCATAGGCGCCGCCGACGTCATAGATGATCCGGTCATCGGCCGGGGTCAGCCAGGACTTGTCCCGCGTTCGCTTCAATTCTGCGTCCGGAAACAGCCGGGACAGGATCGCGGTGGAGAGAAGTTCGTCCGCGTGAAAACCGCCGGAATGAGTGATGAGATGGGCAATCGCCATGTGAGGTCCAGAAGGCTTTGGGCTAACGGGATAGGCTCGCGCGGAACCAGAGGCAGGATCTTGCCCCTGCATGTCCCAACAAATTGCAACCGGATCAACCGGTTTTTGCCCTATCGCCTTAAACTGTCCTCAGGCTTCCTGCAGTTTGCCCCGTTTCAGGTGTTCATCGAGCCGGGGCATGATTTCCACGAAATTGCAGGGCATGTGCCGGTAATCGAGCTGCCATTTCAGGATCCCGTCCCAGGCATCCTTGCAGGCTCCGGGTGAGCCGGGCAGCACGAAGATATAGGTCGCACCGGCAACGCCACCGGTCGCCCGCGACTGGATCGTCGAGGTGCCGATCTTGTCGTAGGAGATGCGGTGAAAGACTTCCGAAAAGCCGTCCATCTTCTTCTCGAACAGGGGTTCCATCGCTTCCGGGGTCACGTCCCTGCCGGTGAAACCCGTCCCTCCGGTGGAGATGATCACGTCGACACCGTTGTCGGAGATCCAGCCGCGGACGATCTCCTGGATGGCCGGCACGTCGTCGGTGACGATCTTGCGGTCGGCAAGCTTGTGTCCTGCGGCCTCGATCCGGTCGGCCAGCGTCTTGCCGGACCTGTCCTCATCCAGTGAGCGTGTATCGGAAACCGTGAGAACTGCGATGTTCAGCGGAATGAACGGGCGGCTGTCGTCGATGCGTGTCATGAAATTCTCCTCGCCTCACAGATAGTCGACGCGGGCCGTGAGTGCCAGTGGGGAAGGCGGTCGCAAGGTCAATGGTGTCGGCGGCGGCGCGCTTGCCGTTCGTTGCGGAAGAGATCACTTTTTTGAAATAATTGATAATTATATGGCAGCATTGTTGACCTTTAATTTCATTTGTGGGCATTCTGTAGGCAGATGAGAAAAGGGCTGCAGCCCATTTTAAAAAGCGGACCCGAGGCGCTCGGCAGATCCGCTCACAGGAAACGCCGCCAGGAACAGATCATGCAGGATTGGAAGACCCTCTTTGCCAGCCGCGCCCGGAGAATGACCGCTTCGGAAATCCGTGAACTTCTGAAGCTTCTGGATCAGCCGGACATGATTTCCTTTGCCGGCGGCATTCCCGATCCCTCGCTGTTTCCGGCTGCAGCCTTCGAGGCGGCCTTCAAGGATCTTTTCGCCAGCGGCCAGCACCGAAACGCCCTGCAGTATTCCGTCAGCGAAGGCTACAAGCCGCTGCGAAGCTGGATCGTGCGCCACATGGCGTCGCTCGGCATTCCCTGCGATGAAGACAACATCGTCATCACCTCTGGTGCCCAGCAGGGTCTGGATTATCTCGGCAAGCTGTTCCTGTCTCCGGGCGATACCGCCGTTGTCGGATGGCCGACCTATCTTGGTGCGCTTCAGGCC
Organism: Roseibium sp.; assembly: GCF_048261595.1. Taxonomy (GTDB): domain Bacteria; phylum Pseudomonadota; class Alphaproteobacteria; order Rhizobiales; family Stappiaceae; genus Roseibium. Next base: position 1,326,480 of record NZ_JBLXFW010000001.1, on the reverse strand, counting down.
TTCAACGCCTATGAACCGGCCTATGAGCGGCTCGATCTTTCAAGGGGGGCAACGGCCGGATGGCCGTCGGATCCGAAGATCAAGTTTATCTACGCCACTGCAGACTTCGCCAATCCCTCCGGCGAAAGCCTGACCCTTGCCGAGCGCAACGCCCTTCTGGATCAGGCCGAGGCACGCGGACTGGCGGTTATCGAGGATGCCCCATACGAGGCGCTGCGCTATGAAGGTGAGGTCCTGCCGTCGCTGCTGGCGCTCGACATTGCCCGCTGTGGCAGCATCGAGGACGCGCGGACCATCTTCTGTGGCAGTTTCTCTAAGACGCTGTCGCCGGGAATGCGGCTCGGCTGGATCTGTGCGCCCAAGCCGGTCATCCAGCAGCTTGTCCTGACCAAGCAGGCCGCCGACCTCAACACCTCGACCATCAACCAGATGGTCATGGCAACGGTCGCCGAGACCTGCTACGCCGATCAGGTCGCAATGATCCGAGATGTCTACAAGACACGCCGCGATGCCATGTTGACCGCGCTGGAACGGCACATGCCGGCAGGCGTCACATGGAACAGACCGGAAGGTGGCATGTTCCTCTGGCTGGAGTTGCCGGCAGGCTTCGACGCCGGTCAGCTCCTGCAACGGGCCGTGACCTCGGCCCGCGTTGCCTTCGTCCCCGGTCATGCCTTTTTCGCCGACGGGTCGGTTCGCAACACCATGCGCCTGAGCTTCACTGTTTGTGGTCCCGACAAGATCGAGGAGGGTATCCGCCGGCTGGGGGAAGTCCTGTCCGAAGAGATCCGGGCCGCAGCCTGATCGGCACCAGATCAAGCCAAGCCGTGCGCAAACGCGGGTAGATCATCGAAAGCGGGCGAAATACGCATTTTCTGTGACATATTCGGGCCGGAAGAACTCTGTTTTCGGTTCTGTGGCTTCTCATTTGAAGGCGTGCCGGTTACACCCATGCAACATTCGTCTAATGCCAGTGCCTCTCCGTCCCTTCAAGCGGCAAGCATATGCTTCAGAACGGGACCTAAAGGGAAGGTGCTCCACACGGACACGAAAGGCCGCGGAGATACATGAGCGACAACAAGAACTCCGGCAAGGATCTGACCGAGGCAGCTCTCTTCTTCCACCAGTACCCCCGGCCGGGAAAGCTGGAAATCCAGGCGACCAAGCCGCTGGGCAACCAGCGCGATCTGGCGCTTGCCTATTCCCCGGGCGTTGCTGCGCCCTGCGAGGAAATTGCAGCTGACCCCTCCAAGGCGGCAGACTACACCGCGCGCGGCAATCTCGTCGCCGTCATCTCTAACGGCACTGCAGTTCTCGGCCTTGGAGCGATCGGACCGCTGGCGTCCAAGCCGGTGATGGAAGGCAAGGCGGTTCTGTTCAAGAAGTTCGCCGGCATCGACGTTTTCGACATCGAGGTGGACGAGACCGACGTGGACCGCTTCGTCCATGCGGTCTCGGTGCTGGAGCCGACCTTTGGCGGGATCAACCTAGAAGACATCAAGGCGCCCGAGTGCTTCCAGATCGAAGCCAGGCTGCGCGAGAAGATGAATATCCCGGTCTTCCACGATGACCAGCACGGCACCGCGATCATCGTTGGCGCAGCCGTGCGCAACGGTCTGGAACTGGCGGGCAAGGACATCTCCGAAGCCAAGATCGTGGCATCTGGGGCAGGGGCCGCAGCGCTCGCCTGCCTCAACATGCTTGTCTCGCTCGGCGCCAGGCTCGAAAATATCTTCGTCACCGACATCGAGGGCGTGGTCTATGAAGGCCGCGAAACCCTGATGGACGAATGGAAGGCGAAGTTCGCCCAGAAGACGGACAAGCGCACGCTTGCCGAGGTCATCGAAGGTGCGGATGTCTTCCTCGGCCTGTCGGCAGCCGGTGTCCTGAAGCCTGAAATGGTTGCCAAGATGGGCGCAGGGCCTCTCATCCTCGCGCTCGCCAACCCGCGTCCGGAAATCATGCCGGAAGATGCGCTGGCGGTGCGCCCGGACGTCGTCATGTGTACGGGCCGGTCGGACTATCCGAACCAGGTCAACAATGTCCTGTGCTTCCCTTACATCTTCCGCGGTGCGCTGGATGTCGGCGCGACGACCATCAACGAGGAAATGAAGCACGCTGCGGTCGAAGCCATCGCCGGCCTCGCCAAGGAGGAGCCGTCAGACGTAGCTGCCCGCGCCTATGGCGGTGTGACCGAGACCTTCGGCCCGAAATACCTGATCCCGTCGCCCTTCGACCAGCGCCTGATCCTGCGCATTGCCCCGGCCGTTGCCAAGGCTGCCATGGAAACAGGCGTCGCGACCCGGCCGATCGAGGACTTCGAGGCCTATCACGATCGCCTGAACCGCTTCGTGTTCCGTTCCGGCCTGGTGATGAAGCCGATCATCCAGGCGGCCTCGCAGGATCCCAAGCGCATCATCTACGCCGAAGGCGAAGACGAGCGCGTTCTGCGTGCGGCCCAGGTTCTTCTTGAAGACAAGGTCGCCATTCCGATCCTCGTCGGCCGTCCCGACGTTCTCAAGAGCCGTTGTGAACGCTTCGGCCTGAAGATCCGCCCGGGCGAGGACTTCGAGTTCATCAACCCTCAGGACGACCCGCGCTACCGCGATTATGTCGACGAGTATTTCACCTGTGTCGGCCGCAAGGGGCTTCCGCCCGACGCGGCGCGTACGGCGGTGCGTACCAATCAGACCATCATCTCGGCCCTGGCGGTTCGCCGCGGTGAAGCCGATGCGGTCATCTGCGGTCTGGAAGGCCGGTTCATCAAGCACCTGCGCGACATTCGCCAGATTATCGGCGTCGGCGAGGGCGTGCGTGATCTCTCCGCACTTTCGCTCCTGATCAACAGCCGCGGCGCATTGTTCTTGACCGACACCTTCGTTTCCGAAGAGCCGACGGCCGAGGAAGTTGCGGAAATGGCAATCCTGGCCTCTCAGGAGATCCGGCGCTTCGGTATCGAGCCAAAGGCAGCGCTCCTGTCCATGTCGAACTTCGGATCCCGCGAGACGGCTTCCTCGCGCAAGATGCGAGACGCGCTTCAGATTCTCTGGGATTCCTATCCGGAGCTGGAGGTCGACGGTGAAATGCATGGCGACTCGGCGCTGAGCGAAGCACTTCGCCAGCGGGTGATGCCGGACAGCAGGCTGACGGGGGAGGCCAATCTGTTGCTGTTCCCGAACCTCGATTCTGCCAACATCGCGCTCAACCTTCTCAAGGTCTCGACTTCCGCGCTTCACGTCGGGCCGATCCTGCTTGGCACCGCCAAGCCGGCTCACATCCTGACCCCGTCCGTGACCTCGCGCGGCGTTGTCAACATGTCCGCTCTGGCCAGCGTAGAGGCGCAGAAGCGCAGTTCCGGCGCCTGACAGGGTGCAGGGGCGACAGGTTTCCGGCCGCATCCAAGGCGGCCGGGACTGCAGGGCCGCAGGCGCCCCGCAGGTGAATTCCCTTGACTTCGCCTCCCATAAGGCCGATATGCACGGCGCAGACATCCCGTGACAGCGTGCCTGGTCAGGACCGTTCTCCCTCCCGAGAGCGCGGCCTGGACATGCATAGCGTGCGTGAGGGCGTCTGAAGGCAGGTTGCGTTCGCAGGCATCGAAGCATGTGAGGTCAGTCCTGCAGCAACCGATAGCGAAACAGGCGGCCTCATGATGCCCGGCCCGTTTCGACTGACCTGTTCTCCATTCCGGAAGAATGGGTAAAGACCAAAAGGCAGTCACTTGACAGATTTCAGATCGCTTGGCCTTTCCGAGCAGTTGCTCAAGGCCATCGAGGAAAACGGCTACACACAGGCAACCCCGATTCAGCGCGATGCCATTCCCTATATCCTCAAGGGTGAGGACCTGATGGGTTTGGCGCAGACCGGCACCGGCAAGACCGCGGCCTTTGGCCTGCCGCTGATCGAACGGCTTCTGGCCGATGCATCAAAGCCGGCGCCCAAGGGCGCACGGGCGCTCATCCTGGCGCCGACCCGCGAACTGGTGAACCAGATCGCACAAAACCTTGTATCCTTCCTGCGTAAGACCCCCTTGCGCGTCACCTCCGTTGTGGGCGGTGTTTCGATCAACGCCCAGATCAAGCGGCTTTCCAAGGGCACCGACATTCTCGTCGCCACCCCGGGCCGGTTGCTTGACCTTGTTGATCGCGAAGCGGTGCGGCTCGATACCGCGTCCTTCCTCGTGCTCGACGAAGCAGACCAGATGCTGGATCTTGGCTTCATCCACGCCTTGAAGAAGATCGCGGCTCTCGTTGCCAGGAAGCGCCAGACGCTTCTGTTCTCGGCGACGATGCCGAAGCAGATCTCCGATCTCGCCGCCTCCTATCTGACCGATCCGGTCCGTGTCGAGGTTGCGCCTGCCGGCAAAACTGCTGACAAGATCTCCCAGTCAGTGCACTTCATGGACCAGAAGGCCAAGACGGATTTCCTCATCGACCTGATGTGCGAACGGCCGGACGACATGTCCCTGGTCTTCTGCCGCACAAAACACGGCGCAGAACGGCTTATGAAGAAGCTTGTCGCTGCCGGTATCGATGCAGGTTCCATCCACGGCAACAAGAGCCAGAACCAGCGCGACCGGGCGATCAAGGGCCTGCGCGAAGGCAATATCAATGTGCTCGTCGCAACGGATGTAGCCGCACGCGGGATCGATATTCCCGGTGTCAGCCATGTCTACAATTTCGAACTGCCGGAAGTACCGGAAGCCTATGTGCACCGGATCGGCCGTACGGCCCGTGCCGGTGCGGACGGTGACGCGATAGCGCTCTGTGCACCGGAGGAAATTGGCCTCCTGCGTCAGATCGAAAAGCTGACCGGCATTTCGATCGAGGTGGCAAGCGGTGAGGTGCCTGCCGACAGCAGGGCGGCATCGACTCGCAAGGGCAAGGGCGGCAATCGCGGCGGAGGCCGTGCCCCGTCCGGCCAGTCGCGTGGACAGCGCTCCTTCTCAAAGTCCGCATCCGGCTCCAACGCCAATGATAACGAGAACGCAAAGCGCCAGCGCAGGCAGCGCCGTCGCCGTGGTCCGGGCCCGCGTACCCAGGCGGCCTGATCGCTAACCAGATTCTCGAGCTAACCCTAACCGGCCGCACCTCTGGGTGCGGCCGGTTTTTCATTACGTTTACGTCATATAGAGCTATGCGCACCGTGCATACCAAGGTTGCAAGATGCCGAAAATCAAGCATTACCTTGGGTAAATTGTTGAAAATACTTATAAATTTAAGATAGTGAAAATAATTTCAGCAATTGAAAAAAATCTTGCAAATTACCTTAAGGTAACATACATAGTCCCCATCGGCGGCGCGGTAATCCGCCCCGGACGAGACTTCTCGTTCACGCCCCTCCAAACCGGAAGGGCGCAGGGGTAGCCGACGCCCAGCGCGCCAGCGCTTGAAAATCATCAGTCACACATCGGGCGGAGACGTCCGGTGGTTGCAGCCGGAGAGCCTCCTGTCAGGAAGGAATCCGGCGTGCACACTCACGTTCGGACCTGCGGGTACCTGTGTCCGGCGTCGGGTTTTTGCGCGGTCGCGGCGGGCCGCACTGGTGACAAGCGCGCGCGGACAGTTGTGCCGCGGGAGAAGTCGTGTGGTCCGCAGAGACAGGTCAAAAGGCCTGCGGGGAACGCATGACGGGATAACCGCACCGGTTTCGGATGGCCCACACCGTCCGCCACCGGATAATACCCATCGACCGTGAGCTAACGGCGCCGGATCCCACAATCCGGCGCCGCTTTTTTGTGTCAGGACGGATGCCAGGCACGAAAAAGGGGACCCGGCAGGTCCCCTCTGACAATCGTTATCGGCTTTACATATTCGGATAGTTCGGGCCGCCAGAGCCCTCTGGAACCGTCCAGGTGATGTTGCCGTTCGGATCCTTGATGTCGCAGGTCTTGCAGTGGACGCAGTTCTGCGCGTTGATCTGGAAGCGTGGAGCATCCTCGCCTTCCTCGATCCACTCGTAGACGCCGGCAGGGCAGTAGCGGTTGGACGGGCCGGCATAGACATCGTGCTCGGACCGCTTCTGCAGCTCCATGTCCTCGACCTTAAGGTGGATCGGCTGGTCTTCCTCGTGGTTGGTGTTCGACAGGAACACGGAGGAAAGCTTGTCGAAGGAAATCACCCCGTCCGGCTTGGGATAGTCGATCTTCTTGCAGTCCTTGGCCGGCTTCAGGCTCTCCGCGTCACTTTTGCCATGGCTGAGCGTGCCGAAGAAGGAGAAGCCGAACAGCTCGTTGGTCCACATGTCCAGACCGCCGAGCGCAATGCCGAGTACCGTGCCGAACTTCGACCATAGCGGCTTGACGTTGCGCACCGCCTTGAGGTCCTTGCCGATCTCGCTTTCGCGCCATGCCGTATCGTATGAGCCAAGCTCGGTGTTGGCTTCGCCGCGGCCGATGGCGGACATCACCTCTTCCGCTGCCAGCATGCCGGAGAGCATGGCATTGTGCGAACCCTTGATCCGGGGAACGTTCACGAAGCCTGCCGAGCAGCCCATGATCAGTCCGCCGGGGAAGGACAGTTTCGGCACCGACTGGAAGCCGCCCTCGGTGATCGCGCGCGCGCCATAGGAGATGCGCTTGCCGCCCTCGAATACGTCACGAATGGCCGGATGGGTCTTGAAGCGCTGGAACTCGTCGAACGGGGAAAGCCACGGATTCTGATAGTTCAGATGCAGGACGAAGCCGACAGCGACCTGGTTGTCCTCAAGGTGATATAGGAACGATCCGCCGCCGGTCTTGCCGTCGAGCGGCCAGCCGAAGGAATGCTGCACCAGGCCGAGCTGGTGCTTCGCCGGATCGATCTGCCACAATTCTTTGATGCCGATGCCGAATTTCGGCGTGTCCGAGTTGGCATCCAGGTCGTATTTCTCGATCAGCTGCTTTGCAAGAGAGCCTCTGGCACCTTCGCCGATCAGAACGTACTTGCCCCGCAGCTCCATGCCGCGGGTGAACATCGCATTGGGCTGGCCATCACGGCCAATGCCCATGTCCCCGGTCGCGACACCTACGACGCGGCCCTGATCGTCATACAGGATTTCGGCTGCTGCAAAACCCGGATAGATTTCCACGCCGAGGGCCTCGGCTTTTTCGGCGAGCCAGCGGCAGACATTCCCCAGAGAGACGATGTAGTTGCCATGGTTGTTCATGAGCTTGGGCATGAACATGTTCGGAAGCCGCATGGAGCCCGCCGGCCCAAGAACGAGGAAATGATCGGCGTTGACTTCCGTCTTGATCGGAGTGTCCTCGTCGCGCCATTCGGGCAGCAACTTGTCCAGGGCGACCGGATCGATCACGGCGCCTGAGAGAATGTGAGCGCCGACTTCGGAGCCCTTTTCCAGAACGACGACACTGATCTCTTCGCCTTTTTCGGCCGCGATCTGTTTCAGACGAATGGCCGCTGCCAGACCGGCCGGTCCGGCGCCGACGATGACAACGTCAACGTCCATGCTCTCGCGTTCGCCCAATGCGTCCTGTTCCGACATACGGTTCTCCCTCATGCACACCGGTCGTGGCCGGCCCTCGTCCGTTTTCGCATCAACCTGTCACCGAAACACGCACTAAATGACGCTGCATCGGTGCAAACAGGTTTGGAAGGCCGTGCCGATCCTGAATTGTCCGGACATAGGCCCTTTTTTCATCTCCTCGTCAAGAGATGAGCTAACCTTTACGTAAGCGGAAATTATGTCATCCCTGCGAGAATGTGAAGGTCTCCCGTCGTATCCGTCCTGGCCATACAACCATTGGACAACCTCGAGCAACGTCTGTGCGGTCTCCGGGCGGCCTTTGTTTTTGCGCGCCGAGGCGATAGATTGCGCATCGGAGGCCCATATTGCAGACAAGCGACAACGCACGGCGGGAACTGGAATCCCTTATCGAGTTCTACACTGAATCTGGGGTCGACTGCTTCATCGGCGAGGAGGCGGTGGACAGCTTTGTCTTGTCTGAAGAGTTGCTCCGCCAGCAACAGGCAATGCGCTCTGCCGCGCAGTCCGGTGCTTTCTCGCCACCCTCGTCAAAGGGGCCGGCTGACCTGGGCAGGCCTGTTGCGAGCGCTTCCTTTGAACGCCCGCAGCCTCTTGCGCAAGGCGCTGGTGCTCAGCGGCAAAATCCGCTGACGGCGCCTGTGGCCGGAGGCTCCTTTGCCGATGCGGTCATGCCGGACAAGGAAGCCGTCGCCTCTGCTCGCGAAGCGGCGCGTGAGGCGAAATCGCTCGATGAGCTGAAAGACTGCCTTCTGCGGTTCAACGGCTGCAACCTGCGCCTGACCGCAAAGAACCTGGTGTTTGCCGACGGCAACCCCAACGCCCGGGTCATGCTGATCGGCGAGGCGCCGGGGCGTGACGAGGACCTTCAGGGCAAGCCCTTCGTGGGACGGTCGGGCCAGCTGTTGGACAAGATGTTGGGGGCGATAGGACTGGATCGCTCTTCGGTCTACATCGCGAATGTCGTTCCCTGGCGACCGCCGGGCAACCGCACGCCGACGCCCCAGGAAACAGAAATCTGCAAGCCCTTCATCAGACGGCAGATCGAACTGGCCCAGCCGGATGTGCTGGTTTTCCTTGGTGCGGCTTCCGCCAAGAGCCTGCTCGACGTGCAGGATGGAATTCGCCGGCTCCGAGGCCGCTGGATGACATTCGAGGCGGGAGAGCGCTCCATCGAGTGCCTAGCGACCTACCACCCGGCATATCTCCTGCGCAATCCAATCGAAAAACGGCTGTCCTGGCGCGATTTTTTATCGCTCAGGCAGAAAATTTCAACATTGGGTCAAATCTGATCCATTGTACTGATTCCGCAGGGTGTTTTTCGAATAGACCCCTCGCAAACCCCAGAAATCTGCCAATTTCCTGACATTTTTTACAGTGTCGTTAACGTCCGGTTGTGGGTTCTCATGTTAATTTTTCCTCATCCAAGAGGGTATTGCTTTGAACATTTTGCCAGCCAACATACCGGAGAATGCGGTTGTGTCGGTCCTCATCGTAGATTTGGAGGGCCTGAGCTGCATTGAAGCTTCCGCTTCCGGTTTCAACAGGTCCGGTTGCCGCATCCTCACTGACCGCGTCGGTGAGTTGCGTGAAACCATCGGTCTGCGGGTCAACGGTCTCGAGAAGATGATCCGGGGCCGGATCACCTCCGTCTCCAACGGCGACGCACAGGTAACTTTCGAATTCGAAGACGAAAAGCCGAAAGAAAAACGCAAGGAAAATCGTCGGCAGGTGCGTATCCCGGCGCAGGTTTCTGACCGGCGCGGAGGTATCGTAATCCGCTGCATCATCGTCGATGCCAGCAAGTCCGGCTGCCGCCTGGACGCGCGCGATCTCGACCTCTTGCCCGATGACGTGCTGTTGCACATCGTCGGTCTGGATCTTCCGGTAAATGGACGGATTGCGTGGCGCTCTCCCGGATGCGCCGGGGTGGAACTCCTCTGGCAGTTCACCAAGAGCCACGAATTCAAAACCCCACATCAAAACGGTGCCGGACATGGCGGCGATGCGGGTGGGCCCGGTGGTGCTGAGGAAGATGCGCGGACGAAACGCAGGACTGGCGGCGCTTTCGGGGTCGGACGCAGGAAGCCGGAGCTGAACTGACAGTTTTTTGAACCTCGCGGTGGTTCAGGGCCCGTGAGCTGCTCTTTTATCCTGGTTTTCCCGGACCTATATGCATCTTAGCATTCAAACGGGATCCATTTTAGTGTTCGACAAACTCCGCAAGCTTCTTCCCAAGAAATTCCGCAAGGACGGCAAGGTCGTTCCGGTCGTTCGCCTGCAAGGGCCCATCGGGATGGCGACGCCGTTGCGCCCGGGTTTGTGTCTGGCGTCGGTCGCGCTGCCGCTGGAAAAGGCCTTCTCGATGAAAAAGGCACCGGCCGTTGCGCTGATCGTCAACTCCCCGGGTGGCTCTCCCGTCCAGTCGCGCCTGATCTTCCAGCGCATCAAGGACCTGGCGAAGGAGAACGAGAAGGAAGTGCTCGTCTTCGTTGAGGATGTCGCGGCCAGCGGCGGCTACATGATCGCCCTTGCGGGAGACGAGATCATAGCCGATCCGTCGTCCATCGTCGGGTCCATCGGGGTGGTGGCAGCCGGCTTCGGCTTCCCCGATCTTCTCAAGAAGATCGGCGTCGAGCGCCGGGTCTACACGGCCGGCGAGAAGAAGGTCATTCTCGATCCCTTCCAGGAAGAGAACGCCGAAGACATCGAGTACCTGAAGGGGTTGCAGCTCGAGATCCACGAGATCTTCATCGACATGGTCAAGGAAAGCCGCGGCGACGTTCTGAGCGACGATCCGGATCTCTTCTCCGGCAAGTTCTGGACAGGCCGATCGGCGCGTGACCTCGGCCTCGTCGATGCACTGGGAGACCTGCGGAGCACCTTGAAGGATCGCTACGGCAAGGAAACAGAACCCAAGCTCATTGCAGCGCCGCGCGGACTGTTCGGACGACGCTCCGGTGTCGGCGGTATTTTCGGGTCCGTAGGTCTGGGAGACGCCGGACGCGACTTGATTTCGGCCGCCGAGGAGCGCAGCCTCTGGTCACGTTTTGGCCTTTGAAATTGCTTAGGCGAGTTCGCTTGAACCGTTGCCCGCCCCGCCTGCGGGCGATGGCAGGATCAGGGAAGGGGTACGGGGTATGACGGAACTGTTCGGTGTGGCTGCCCTTGCAGTCGGCGGCTATTGGGTCGTCAAGCGGGTCAAGAAGAAAATGGCCGAAATGGAAAAGCAGTTCTCTGAGATGACGGCCAGGGCGACAGGCGAACCCAAGCTCGCCGGGACGCTCATCCGCGATCCGAAGACGGGCAAGTACAGGCCGCAATAGCTGCAGCTGGACCCCTGCGGCTTTCTCGAAACGCCATGAAAAACGCCGGCAGAACGGCTGCCGGCGTTGAAGAGTTCGCGTTTCTCGGACGCGGCCTCCCGATCAGAGTGCGGCCATGTAGACCGGAAGGTCTGCCATTTCCTTCACGACAATCAGCTTGGTCACCTTGCCGGCTTTGAACGCATTCAGGAACTTGTTGTAGTCCTTGAAGGCGACGCAGCCATGCGATCCGATCCGTCCGCGCAGAAGATTGGTGTGCGTGAGCATGCCGTCGCGGCCGAACATGGCGGCCTGATCGACCGGAAGCATCCGGATTGCCTCGACGCCGTGGAACCGGCGCTCGCGCATACGCAGATTATAGATGTTCGGAGGCGTGGGGCCCTTGTTGCGCACCTTCACGTATTTCGGGTTGTCGAGCATCTTGCCGATCCCGGAATGGGCCTCAAGCTTCGTGCCGTCGGGCATGTGCACAGTGGCGGCGCTGATATCGTAGACGGCAATGCCGCTGCCGCGTGCCGGCAGGCTGACCTTGCCCTTGCTGAAGATCTTCGACAGACCGCCGTAGGTGCTGTTGTCGTCCGCGGTGGGATCACCAGCAGCCGCATAGCCAAGAGCCATTGTCGGCGCTGGGCTCGCCGCGACGCCGCGTTGCCGCTTGCTCAGCGGATGGCTGGCAGGCACAGGAGTGGTCAGGGAGGCGACAGCCATACGGTCTTCAGGGGCTGCGAACCTGAAGCTGGCTGAGGTCCTTCCGGCTGTTTCCAGCGTTTCGTTGGCGGCAAGTCGTGCAGCTGCGCGCTCGAGTGCCTTGCGGTGGCGATCCTCGGCTGCAGACAGGGTCGCTGCCAGCTTGTCCTTGGCCGCCTTGATATCGGCTTCAAGCTGTTCACGCTCGCGCGTTGTCTCGGCCTCGATACCGTCCAGCCGCGGGGCAATGGCCCTGGCAAGCTGCATGGCGCGTTCGGCAGCCGATGGCGGCAGCTCAGCGACGCGTTTCTGGAGCGAGGGGGAAGGGGTGAAGGTGGAGGCGACGTCGCGCTGCAACCCGGGAAGGATCGTTGCTGCAGCGACAATAGCCACCGCCAGAAGGGAGAAGGCGACGAGAAGCGCCTTGCGGTAGCCACGGGCACAATCGACTGCCGTGGCCGCTCCGGGGCGTTCGGAGGGCTTTTTACTCAAAGACATAAAGGGTCCAGACTACGCGTAACCCGCCCGCACTTCATGTGCCGGCATTCAGTTCAGCTCTGCTGCGTCATCGAAGCAGTTCGATGCGTCACCACTGTCAGTCGACTATGGAAAAACTTGGTAACCAAGTTGTTTACGCCTTGCAGAATTGGGCCAAGACCACCCAAACACGGCCATTTTGCGGCACTTTTCGTTTGGTGAACCAATTGCCGGTTCAAAGGTAAACGAAGTCTTTAGTGCCGGATCAGCAAGAATTACGAGCCCGTTTCAACACTTGGGGTTCAACGGTTTCAGGTTTTGACAGGGGGATGACGGCTAGCGATTAGTGCTGGATCTGGGAGACCTGTAGCGATCGCAATACCGGTTTCAAGCTGGCTCTGAGAGCAGCCGCGCTACGGCTCGCCTTTGCCATGATGATGCCGCCCGTGAATGCCGCAACGACGAAATCGGCAAGGGAGGCAAGCTCCTCGTCTGTCAGCGAAGTGCCTTTTGCATCGCTGCGAAGCTTGCGGGTGATGGCACTCGTCCAGCTCTCGAATATCTCCTGGAGGGCGGATCGGAAAGCTGCGTCCTGCGTCGAAAGTTCCGCCGCCAGGTTGCCAAGCGGGCACCCTTCGGAGCCCCCGGCGGCCTCTATATCGCCGATTATCGACCGGAACACGATTTCGACACCTTCCCGGGCAGTGGCGGCACGTTCGATCGGAGCGATCCAGGTGGATGCAATGGCGGCCGTTACATCTTCCTGGATTACGGCCAGGCCGAGCTCATGCTTGGTCGGGAAGTGGTGGGCAAATGCGCCACTGGATACGCCGGCATGGTTGCGAACCGACTGCATGGCAGTGGCGTTGTAGCCGTCTCGGGCAAACAGTTCGAATGCTGCGCGGGTGATCTTCCGACGCATTCCTCTTGGATCGTTCGTTCTGCCCGACATGCTCATTTCCTATTGTCTCGAGAGTTGCAAAATACCAGCTTGACAAAACAGGTCAATTAATCTGTTTTAAAACAGGTCAAATGATCCGTTTGGAGAAATCATGATGCCGTCAGGCACGGTCTACGAATTGCGACGCTACAGGCTTCAATGCGGCAAGCGTGAAACCCTGATTGAACTCTTCGAGCGGGAGTTCATCGAAACGCAGGAGTTGACGGGCATGTCTGTCCACGGGATCTACCGGGACGCCGACGATCCTGATGCCTTTGTGTGGTTCAGAAGCTTTCCGGACATGGAGCACAGGGCGCGGGCGCTGGCTGCATTTTACGGCGGGCCCGTCTGGGCCAGATGGGGCGCGGATGCCAATGCCACCATGCTGAATTCCGATAACGTGCTCTTGCTGCAGTCCGTCGGAAAGGCCGTGGACTTCGGCCGCTCTGCTGCGAGCGGTGGTGTTGTAACCATTTCGACCTGCGCCCTTGCGCCCGGGACAGCTGCGAGCTTTGCGAAGGAGTGGCAGAAGGCGGTTGCGCCCGAACTCCTGCGATCCGGAGCTCGCATCGATGCGGCGTTTGTCACCGAAGCGCGCGCGAACACATTTCCGCGTCTGCCTGTTCGGGAAGGCGAGACCGTGTTCGTCTGGGTTTCGGCCTTTGAGAATGAGGCGGAATGCGCCAACCACGAGCGCCTTCTCGCGGTATCGGCGACCTGGCAGGATCAGGCTTTTCCCTGGCTGGACCGCCAGATATGGAGGCCGCTTGAGCGCGTGTACTTGTCACCGACGTCACGATCCCGCCACGGTTGGTAGCGGGACTTCGGCGCAATCGCAGCCCGAACGACGCCAGACCAGGCCAGACCAGACCAGGCCAAGGTGTGGCCGAGGCATGCAGGGACATGACCGGGCCTTTTGCTGCTGGCGCTTGACCTTCCCGCCTCTCCGTGGCACCAGTCGCCCCGACGGCGCGGCCTGAGTTTGCGCCCCTTTCGTGTCCTCTGGTTCCGACGGAAAACTGAACACCATGTCGAGCGAACTTCCCGCACATATGCGCCCCGAGAATTCTTTCCAGGGGCTGATCCTTGCCCTGCAGCGCTTCTGGGCCGATCAGGGCTGCGTGGTGCTTCAGCCATACGATATGGAAGTCGGCGCCGGCACGTTCCATCCGGCGACCACGCTGCGCTCGCTTGGTCCGCGCCCGTGGAAGGCAGCCTATGTTCAGCCGTCCCGCCGACCGACCGACGGGCGGTACGGCGAAAACCCGAACCGCCTGCAGCACTATTACCAGTTTCAGGTGATCCTGAAGCCGTCGCCGGAAAACCTGCAGCAGCTCTATCTGGACTCGCTCAAGGCGATCGGGCTGGATTCCTCCGTGCACGATATCCGCTTCGTCGAGGACGATTGGGAAAGCCCGACCCTGGGTGCCTGGGGGCTTGGCTGGGAATGCTGGTGTGACGGGATGGAAGTCTCGCAGTTCACCTACTTCCAGCAGGTCGCAGGCTTCGAGTGTTCACCGGTTTCCGGCGAGCTGACCTACGGTCTTGAGCGCATCGCCATGTACGTTCAGGGCGTCGATAACGTCTACGACCTGAACTACAACGGCATGGAAGGCGATCAGAAGATCAGTTACGGCGACGTGTTCCTCCAGGCCGAACAGGAATACTCCCGGCACAACTTCGAGCACGCGGACACCGAGATGCTGTTCCGTCACTTCAAGGATGCCGAGAACGAGTGCCGCGCCCTTCTGGCCGCAGGTGCCAAGGCCCGCGAAGAGTCCGGTGCAAGGGTTCACCAGGTCGTGTTGCCGGCCTACGACCAGTGCATCAAGGCCTCCCACGCCTTCAATCTGCTCGATGCGCGCGGTGTTATCTCCGTGACCGAGCGCCAGAGCTACATTCTGCGGGTACGTGAACTTGCCAAGGCGTGCGGCGCTGCATTTCTGGAGACGGAAGCAGGCGGCATCGGCTACCAGGCCTGACCTTGCCCTCCGCACGACCAGTGCTGACGGCGGGGTGACAAGGCGAAGCCACCCCGTTAGCTTCGGAGGAACAGGAAGACACGGAGCGGCCCGGGGATGGATGGTGCGATCACGCTGAGCGAGTTCACGAGCTTCAACATCGCGATCGTGGTCTATTTCCTTGGCGTCCACCTGAACAGCGTCATTCCCTTTCTCAACCGGTACAACATTCCCGAGCCGGTTTCGGGCGGGTTGCTCGTCGCGCTTTTGTCCCTGCTTGTCTATCTCTTTACCGGCGATCAGATCGGTTTCTCGCTCGAAATTCGTGATTTCCTGCTGCTGTATTTCTTCACCACGATCGGCCTCAATGCGCGCTTTTCGGATCTTGTGAGGGGCGGAAAGCCGCTGCTGGTCCTGCTGGTGCTGACTGTCGGTTACATGTGCCTTCAGAACGGGATTGCCACGGGGCTTGCCACGGCCATGGGACTTCCGGTTGGTTTCGGTCTGCTGGGGGGCACCATCTCGCTCGTCGGCGGGCACGGAACAGCAATCGCCTGGGGGCCGACGTTGGCGCAGGACTATGGAGTTGCCGGAGCAGTTGAACTTGGAGCGGCAACGGCAACGCTGGGACTTATCGCGGCGTCACTGCTTGGCGGGCCGGTAGCCGACATCCTGATCAACCGGCGTGGCGGCAAGCCGGGAGCGGAAGTTCACCAGCAGACGCCGGTGATCGGCCTCGAACATGAGAGTGAGGCGACCGCGACAGTGACGCACCACGGCGTCATGCGCGCTCTTTTGTGGCTGAACATCGCCATTGCTCTGGGCGCGGTCCTGCGCGAAGCGTTGAGCGCGGGTGTTGGTCTGGACCTTCCGCTCTTTGTCGTCTGTCTGTTTTGCGGAATTCTCTTGTCCAACATCGTGCCCTGGCTCCTTCCCAAGCTGGTGTGGCCGGCGCGGTCCCGCTCCCTTGCCGTCATCTCCGATCTGGCACTCGGTGTCTTCCTGACCATGTCCTTGATGAGTTTGCAGCTATGGACCATCGCGGGACTGGCAGGGCCCATGATGGCGATCCTCGCCGCCCAGTTGGCGGGAGCCGCGCTGTTTATCATCTTCGTGCTCTATCCGGTCATGGGGCGTGGCTATGAGTCAGCCGTCCTTGGAGCGGGTTTCGCGGGGTTTGCGCTGGGCGCGACGCCGACGGCGATCGCAAACATGACAGCGGTGACCAAGCAATATGGCGCGGCAACGCGAGCTTTCCTGATCCTGCCGCTCTTGTCCGCTTTCTTCGTGGATCTCGCCAATGCTGCGATTATCTGGCTGTTTCTTGGCGGTTGATCGTCGTTCGAGGGCAGGTGTTAATCGCCCACCGCAGCCCGGTGCAAGGGCGGCTCATCGACGTTCGCCAATTCAGCGCCCGCTTGATGGTCCAACTGGGCTCCAAGCCTGCTTGCCGATCTGGCCGGCGCGAACAGGAAGCCCTGGCCAAAGGTACAGCCGCTGGCAACGAGCCGTTCGACGACGTCCTGTTGTTCAATGCCTTCGGCGACGGTTTCGATCCCCAGTCCCTTGGCGAGCACGAGGATCGCATCGATGATGGCGTCACATTCGGCACTCTCGCCCATCTGCATGGTGAAGGACTTGTCGATCTTGACCTTGTGGATCGGGAAGCTCCGCAGATAGCCAAGGCTTGACTGTCCGGTGCCGAAATCGTCCAGCGCGATGCGGATGCGCGCTTCCGCAAGCTGATCGAGAATCGAGCGAGCCGAGCGCGGGTTCTTCATCAGCGACGTCTCTGTGATTTCGAGAATGAGCCGCTCCGGCGCGAGCCCCGTTTCTCCCAGGATCGTCATGATTTTCAGCGGCAGCGTGTGATCATGAAGCTGCAGCGGAGAAACGTTGAAGCTCAGGAACGTGTCGCTCGGCCAGTTCATCGCGACCCGGCAGGCCTCTCGCAGCAGTTGGTCGGTAAGCTCCGTGATCAGGCCGCAATCTTCCGCGATCGAGATAAACTGCTCGGGCGGCACATGGCCGAAATCCCGGTCCACCCAACGGGCCAGCGCCTCGAAACCCATCACGCGCTTGTCGGCCAGTGTCAGGATCGGCTGATAATGTACTTCGATTTCCCGTGCCGCGAGTGCCGAGCGCAGTCTTTGCTCCAGGAGCGTCCGGTGCAGGATCGCAGCATCCATCTCCAGTTCGAAAAAGCGGAACACGGAGCGGCCTGAGGTCTTGGCACGGTAGAGTGCAATGTCGGCCCTGCGCAGAAGTTCTGTGACCGAATAGCCATCGTCAGGGAACAGTGCGATGCCGATGCCGGTTCCAACCTGAACCTGACGGTTATCCAGAAGGAACGGCTCCTGGATTGCAGCAAGCAGACGTCGGGCCAGACTTGCAGCGTTGGCCTTCTCCTCCAGTTCGGGCGACAGAATGGCAAACTCGTCGCCGCCAAGACGGGCAACGAACCCGTCAGGGCCCACGACCTCCTTCAGCCTGCCCGCAAACTCACGAAGCAGAATGTCGCCAAAACCGTGGCCGTAGACATCGTTGATCGGCTTGAACCCGTCAACGTCGAGCATCATGACTGCCCGGTAATTGCCATAGGGAACGCTCGACGTCAGTTTCTCGAAATCCTCGTGGAACTTGCGGCGATTGGGAAGGCCGGTAAGGGCGTCGTGCTGGGCAAGTTGCCGCGCCTCCTGCTCGGCGGCGCTTCGGGTCGATACTTCCCGTTTCAGTCGCACGAGGCGATACATTCCAAAAATGAAGCCGACAATAGCGGTTGCGATGGAGTAACCGGCGAACAGGTCGAACGCCCTGAACATCCAGGGCGTACTGTTGTGCATGATGAAATCATGAGGACTAAGCCGCGCGATCAAGTAGCCACAAGGCAGAATGACGACCGTCAGCCAGACGGCCTTCTTGACGGTGCGTATTTTGAACGGCTTGAACAGATCCACTGTTTGCGAACTCTTGAAGAACAATCCCAAGCTACAGAAATGACGATTATTTGTTGAGGAAGGGTGAATTGTTGTGACTGATAAAAATATCATGCTCATTATTCTCACTCGGCAAAATAGTGTTGTTATAAATTCTAGGTTGTAGTCACTCTGTTGTTTCGTTCCTGGTTGTGGCAGGGCATGCCCTTCAGGGAACATCGGCGCTGCGAGGGGGTGACAAAACGGCGATGAATTGGTAACGGACAGGCCACTGTTTCCGCTGGCGTTTCGCTGGCCGTTTACCGAAGGCCCTGACCTCTATGCCCGATCTCCTGCTTGAACTTTTCAGCGAGGAAATCCCCGCGCGCATGCAGCGCCGCGCAGCTGAAGACCTGAAGTCGCTTGTGACCAATGCCCTGGTTGATGCGGGGCTTCCCTATGAGGGTGCGAAGGCATTTGCGACGCCGCGCCGTCTCGCCCTTCATGTTGCAGGTGTTCCCGTCGCATCCGCCGCCACCCGCGAAGAGCGCAAGGGCCCCCGTGTCGGGTCTCCGGAAAAGGCGGTCGAGGGCTTTCTGCGGGGTGCCGGACTTTCGTCCATTGACGAAGCGACGATCCAGAGCGATCCGAAGAAGGGCGAGTTCTACGTCGCCGTCATCGAGAAGCCGGGCCGTCAGGCGATCGACGTCATTGCCGAAGTCATGCCGGGCCTGATCAAGGGCTTCCCCTGGCCGAAGTCCATGCGCTGGGGCGAAGGCTCCATGCGCTGGGTGCGTCCGCTGCATTCCATCGTGGCCACCTTCGGCCCGGAAACCGAAGAGCCGGACGTTGTCGCGTTCGAGGTCGAAGGCATCAAGGCGGGCAAGACAACACGCGGCCACCGTTTCCTTGCGGACAAGGCTTTCGACGTGCGCCGCTTTGACGACTACGCGCCGGCGCTTGAAAAGCACAAGGTTGTCCTGGATGCCGACCGGCGCAAGGACATGATCCTGCACGATGCCCGCGACCGGGCGCTGGCGCTGGGCCTGGAGCTGGTCGAGGACGAGGGTCTTCTGGAAGAAGTCGCCGGGCTGGTCGAATGGCCGGTGGTCCTGACCGGAACCTTCGAGCAGGAGTTTCTCGAGATCCCGGATGAATGCATCCGCCTGACCATTCGCGCGAACCAGAAATGCTTCGTGCTGAAGGACCCGAAGACCGGCCGTCTTGCCAATCGTTTCGTTCTGACCTCGAACATCGAGGCGGCGGACGGCGGAAAGGTCATCGTTGCCGGCAACGAGAAGGTCATTCGCGCCCGCCTGTCCGACGCCCGCTTCTTCTGGGAAACGGACCTCAAGACCAGGCTGGCCGACAACCTGCCGAAGCTCGACAGCATCGTGTTCCACGAGAAGCTTGGAACGCAAGGAGAGCGCGTGAAGCGCCTTGAGGCCCTTGCTGCCGAGATCGCACCGCTCGTCGGAGCCGATGTCGCAAAGGCAAAGCGCGGTGCGCAGCTCGCCAAGGCGGACCTCGTTTCTTCCATGGTCTACGAGTTCCCGGAACTCCAGGGCCAGATGGGCCGTACCTATGCCGAAAAGCAGGGCGAGGACGCCTCCGTCGCCATCGCCATCGAGGATCATTACCGCCCGCAGGGTCCGAGCGACAAGGTGCCGACCGACCCGGTCGCCATTGCCGTCGCCCTTGCCGACAAGCTGGACCTTCTCGCCGGTTTCTGGGCCATCGATGAAAAGCCGACCGGCTCGAAGGATCCCTTCGCGCTGCGCCGCGCTGCCCTCGGCGTGATCCGGATCGCTCTGGAAAACAATCTGCGTCTGCCGCTGGCAACCCTGATTTTGGCGGCGCATAAAAATATGGAAGTGCAGAAACTCCAGAATCTTATTGCGTCAGATAGGCTCGATTTCGTGACTGATCCTTCGCAGGGTAGTCAGGCATACGAAGGCAGAGACTTCACACTTAGCTCTCTGATTGAAGCATATGACGGATCTGACGATAAAGTTATCTACCCAGTTGACGTCTATGATTTTGATGGGACACCGCCATATGCTGAGTTGACGAATGGTGCTGAACCGGTTTTGGCCCTGCGAGGGCTTAAATATGGCGAAGACCTCCTGTCCTTCTTCGCTGATCGTCTGAAGGTCCACCTGAAGGACGAGGGCGCACGCCACGACCTGATCGACGCGGTCTTTGCCCTGGGCGGTCAGGACGATCTTCTGATGGTGGTCAAGCGCGTCGAGGCTCTGGGCAAGTTCGTTGCTTCCGACGATGGTGCGAACCTTGCCGCCGGCTACAAGCGTGCGGTCAATATCCTGAAGGCGGAAGAAAAGAAGGATGGTGCGTCGGTCGAGGGCCGCCCGCATGCCGATCACTTCCGCGAGCAGGCCGAGATCGATCTGGCCTCCGCCATCGACACCGCGCGTGCCGATGCCGCCGATGCCGTCAAGGCCGAGGACTTCGAAGGTGCAATGACTGCACTGTCTAGACTTCGTGCGCCGGTCGACAAGTTCTTCGAGGATATCCTGGTCAACGCCGATGAGGCCGACATTCGCATGAACCGTCTTCGCCTTCTGGCCGAAATCCGGGACGCAGCGCATGTCGTTGCGGACTTCTCCAAGATCGCCGGCTAGGAACGGACAGAACCATTTCCGGGAGCGGCCAGTCCGCTCCCGGGCTTTTGTGGCGCTAGCCAGGAGGGGCCTGTCCCGTTCCAAGCAGGATCGCCGTCGTAGCGACTGTCCGGTACTTTTTCCGGCAGCCACTTGAGGACGCACAGCGAATGACCGAGCTGGAACCGGACGTGGAACCGAAAAAAGCCTGGCGCCGGATCCCGCGCAGCATCTGGGTTCTGGGCTTCGTGTCCATGCTCATGGATATTTCCTCGGAAATGATCCACGTGCTGCTGCCGGTCTACCTTGTATCGGTCCTCGGGGCCTCCGCCGTGACGGTCGGCTTCATCGAGGGTATGGCCGAGGCGACCGCTTCCTTTACCAAGGTCTTTTCAGGTGGCTTGAGTGACTGGCTGCGCAAGCGCAAGTCCCTTGTTTTGATCGGATACTCGCTGGCGGCCATCACAAAGCCGATCTTCCCGCTCGCCCAGTCTGTTGACTGGATCATCGGAGCCCGCTTCGTCGACCGCATCGGGAAGGGGATACGCGGGGCACCACGCAACGCGCTGATCGCCGATATAGCCCCTCCTGATCTTCGCGGTGCAAGTTTCGGCCTGCGCCAGTCGCTCGACACCATCGGCGCATTCGTCGGACCGATCCTGGTCATGCTCCTCATGATCGCCTTCGCAGGCAGCTACGAGGCGGTGTTCTGGATCGCCGTCATCCCGGCGTTCCTGGCCGTCGCGCTGATCGTGTTTGCCGTGCGAGAGCCCGAGGATGGCTTTGACAAGCAGTCTCGCCGAACCAATCCGATCAGCCGGCGAGAACTCGCGCAGCTGACACCGGCGTATTGGGGCGCCCTGGTATTGGCCTTCGTTATTGCCTTGTCTCGCTTTTCCGAGGCCTTTCTCGTTCTGAAAGGGCAGGACCTCGGGCTCGCGGTGATGTTCGTTCCAATGGTCTACGTGGTCATGAACATTGCCTACGCAATCTCGGCCTATCCGGCGGGCTCCCTGTCGGACACCGCCGGGCGCAAGGGCCTGCTCGCAGTCGGGCTCGGCTTTCTGATCGCCGCGGACCTGGCGCTGGCGCTGGTGCCCGGCCTCGCGGGCCTTGCGCTTGGCACCATCCTCTGGGGCTTCCATCTCGGTTTCACCAGCGGCGTTCTGGATGCGCTTGTGTCGGACCATGCGCCCAGGCATCTGCGCGGCACGGCCTTCGGCCTGTTCAACCTGGTCAATGGTGCGGGGCTGCTGCTGGCCAGCCTGATTGCAGGCATTCTGTGGGATCAGGTCGGTCCCTCGGGCACGTTCCTGGCCGGCGGTGCGCTTGCCACTCTTTCGCTCATCGGGCTGCCGCTGTTGATCAGCAAGGCCGTCAACGGACCGAAGCGAGACAAGACGAGCGGCACCTGACCGCTACATCTGGCTGATCGCCCAGCCGCATGCCGCCATCGCGACAAGCACCTTGCCGAGCCCCAGATGCAGCCTGAGCAGCAGGACCGCCGCTATCACGGTCAGCACCGCTGCGCGCCAGTCGAACGTTGCGGCATCCGGCAGCCAAAGTGCCAGCGGCCCCATCGGATGCCGGGTCACCTCGCCAAACATGGTATGCAACGCGAACCAGAGGCCAAGATTGAGGATCACGCCGACGACGGCAGCGGTGATGGCGGCAAGCGCACCGCGCAGCTTGGGAGCCTTGTCCAGCCGGTCTATGAACGGGGCACCGGTGAAGACCCAGAGGAAGCACGGGGTAAAGGTGACCCACAGCCCGACCGCTGCAGCTGCAAATCCGAGCGCGATGCCACCGGCTTTTTCACCGGCTAGATAGGCGACGAACTCCGTCACCAGGATCAGTGGTCCCGGCGTCGTTTCGGCAAGGCCGAGTGCGTCGATCATCTCGTTTGCGCTCAGCCAGTCGCGATTGACGGCAACCTCCTGACCAAGATAGGCAAGCACCGCGTAGGCGCCGCCGAACGTCACCACCGCGAGCTTGGAAAAGAGCAGGCCGATCTCGACCAGAATGTCGCCCCGGCCGAGGGCGAACCAGAGCGCTGCCAGCGGCACCAGCCATAGGGCGAGCCAGACCAGAGCGGTTTGAACGGTGCGCCGGAGTGTTCCTGACGGTATCGGGGACGTCGCTTCGTGATCACCCCGGCTGGTCGCAAAACCGTAGATCGCCGCCACTGCGATGATGACCGGGAAGGGTACGTCGAAGAAGAAGATCGCTGCAAAGGCAAGGCCTGCAAATACCCAGTGATCCCTCCGGTGCGGGGCGCGTCTGGAAATGCGCAAGAGAGCTTCGATGACGATGATGATCACTGCAGCCTTGATGCCGAGAAACAGTGCCTGCACAAGCGGCGCTGCGCCAAACTCGGCGTAAAGACCGGCAAGCAACAGCACGACCATGGCGCCGGGCAGGATGAAGCTGAGGCCGGCAATCAGCCCGCCGGCGACGCCATGCAGCCGCCAGCCGGACCAGGCGGCCAGTTGCATGGCCTCCGGTCCGGGTAACAGCATGCAGAAGCTCAGGGCGTTGAGATAGGTCTTCTCGTCGAGCCACTTCTTCTCGTCGACCAGCACCCGGTGCATCAGGGCGATCTGGGCGGCTGGTCCGCCAAAAGACAACAGGCCGATTTTTAGCCAAACCCGCGCGGCTTGGCCGATCGAAGGCATGTCTCGGGTGCTTTCCGGTCTGATCACGCCGCAGCTCCGTTGCTTGGCCAATTGTGGGTTTCATCCGCCGCATCCCTTGCCCAGCGATAGAACGCATCGTAAAGGCCAAGGCCGGCATCGAGTTGACGCAGGTCATCCTTGTGAAGCCGCGAGAGGCCCAGAGAAGCTGCTAGAAGTCCCGCGCACTCGGGAGCAAGGTCAAGCCTTGCCGTGTCCGCCCCGCGCACGATGGTCGCCAGTCGGCTCAGGGCAGGTGTCTCAAGCCCGAAAACACGGATCAGAGTGTCGAAGCTACATTCTTCTCCCTGATGACTGAGCGCAACGCCTTCGACATCGAACGGCACTGCACCGTAACGCTCCGAGACGGAGAGTACATCTTGCGGAGAAACGAACAGAAAGACCGCATGAGGGTCGATGAACCTGCGGATAAGCCAAGGGCAGGCGATCCGGTCGATCTTTGGGCGCTGACGGGTCACCCATAGCGTCGACCCAAGTGGCCCTTGCGCGACCCGACGTGGAATGGCGCTAAACGGTACGCGTGGAAGCGAGGCCGCCGACCAGGCTTCCGTTCCACCCTCCAGGCTTTCCGCGCTGGCGCCCAGGTGACGCAGCAAGGCGGCATGATATTGGCTGATTTTCAGGCCCTTCTTGCATATGATCACGATCTTTCGGTCTGGGAAAGCCGCGTGCAGTCTGGCAGTGAAATCCGGGGCGCAGAGGCTCTCTGCCGGCGGTCTGAAGGTACCCGGAATGAGGAAAGGGTCAGCCTCGAAATCGTCGATGTCGCGCACGTCAACAAGGGCGGGACAATCCGGTGTTCCGATAAGGCGCTGGAGTTGGGATATGGTAATTTCTGTAGGCGCAGCCATGGCGTCCTCCTCGCGGTTAAACGGGATATAAGGACGCGAACTTTGGGCTGACGCCTCACGGGGATGTCGCGGTGAACCCCTTGGGCAGGAATATGGACGGGCACGCGGCGTTGGTCAAGCCGCCGCGTGCTTGGTTTTATTCGGCCGGGACATTGGCCAGACGCGGGACCGGCTGCTCCTTGATCGGCCAGTGAACGATGGCCGCGAAGATTCCGAGCGCGATGCCGACATACCAGATCGCGTCATAGGACCCGGTCTCGTCATAGAGCTTGCCGCCCAGCCAGACACCGAGGAACGAGCCGACCTGGTGCGAGAAGAAGACGAAGCCGAACAGGGTCGCCATGTAGCGCGGACCGAACATGACCGCGATCAGCCCTGATGTCGGCGGGACCGTCGACAGCCACAGGAAGCCCATGGCGCCTGCGAACAGCAATACCGAGAGCGGCGAAGCCGGGACAAGCAGGAAGACGGTGATCGCAATCGCGCGGCCGAGATAGATGAGCGACAGGAAGATGGATTTCGAATAGCGCCCGCCGATGTACCCGGAGGCAAGCGCACCGACAACATTGCAAAGGCCGATGAGCGCGAGCGCGGTCGCACCCCACTTGGGATCGAGGCCGAGGTCGGCGATATAGGGAGGCAGGTGAACGGTAATGAAGGCGACGTGGAAGCCGCAGACGAAGAAGCCGATCGTCAGCAGCACGAAGCCGCGGGTGCCGAAGGCCTCAGAAATGGCCTGGGGAAGGCTCTGGGCACCGGCAGTGCCTGCCGCCGGGCCTGCTTCTGCCTTGCCGCGCAGAACGACGGCCAGCAGCGGTATCAGCATGACGATGCCGGAGAAGATGATCAGCGTTTGCTGCCAGCCAAGCGCCTCGATCAGACCATTGCCGAGCGGGGCGAAGATGAACTGGCCCAGGGAGCCCGAGGCCGTGCCGACGCCGAATGCCAGCGAACGCTGCGCCGCTGAGACGCGCCGTCCGAAGGCGGCCAGCACCAGCGAGAAAGAGGAAAAGGCAATGCCGAGACCGATCATCACGCCAGCGGAGACATGCAGCGCAACCGCCGTTTCCGCCGATGTCATCATCACAAGGCCGACAGCGTAGAACACTGCGCCGAGAGTAAGGGTGCGCCAGGTGCCGAAGCGGTCGGACATCATGCCGGAGATGGGCTGCGCTGCGCCCCAGATCAGGTTCTGGATGGCGATGGCGAGCGCGAAGATCTCGCGGCTCCAGTCCCGGGCCTCGGTCATCGGCTGGAAGAACAAGCCCATGGCCGAGCGAGGGCCGAAGGAGATTAGCGCGATCAGACAGCCGCACACGATGATGAGGGGGATATTCGGGCCGTCGCGATGTGTCGCTGTCGTGGACGTGGCCATGCGTTGTCTCCGGATCGGTGAGGCAAGAAGCGAGACGATACGCCGTGGGTCGCATCTTAAAAAGCGATTTCTTTTGAATAACGTATAAGCATTGTGAATGGGTTCGCCGGGACTTGCGGCTTGGTGATGAGCTGGCCGACACACATGCGGGTTCGTGAGCCGTCTTCGGAAAAATTTACGATTTCCGTATGTTTAAATCATTGAAACTAAAATGGTATTTTTGCCCATACCGCGTGCAGCGAGAAAGACTATGGATTTAAACGTTTAAACCGCCTATATAAGCTCCGAACGAGCAAAAGAGATGTGCATGGGCTTATGGCCCGTTTTCTTTTGCGAATAATATGCTCAAGTTGAGCATAATGTCCTGAGGGAGGTCGCCATGACCATCACCAGTACCCCCGACGCCTTCAAGGGCGCCACGCCGACTGCCACCGTCGCACTGGACCGTTTCGGTCCGGTCGAGCGTCCGGATCTCGCCTATACGCCCGAAGTGGCCGAGGCGACCGCGCCGATCTACGAGAAGGTGAAGCACATCATTCCGGCCATCGAATGGCCTGCACTGGCGCCGACGATCCACGCGATCAACAAGCTCAAGAAAGAGCGCAACGCGGTGATCCTGGCCCATAACTACATGACGCCGGACATCTACCACGGTGTTGCCGACATCGTCGGCGACAGCCTGCAGCTTGCCATCGAGGCAACGCGCACCGATGCGGATGTCATCGTCCAGTGCGGCGTGCACTTCATGGCCGAGACCTCCAAGATCCTCAGCCCGGAGAAGACCGTGCTGATCCCGGACATGAAGGCAGGCTGTTCGCTGGCGGAGAGTATCACCGGGGCCGATGTACGCGCCCTGCGTGAACGCAACCCGGGCATCCCGATCATCACCTATGTGAACACGTCCGCCGACGTGAAGGCCGAGTGTGACATCTGCTGCACTTCTTCCAACGCGCTGCAGGTGGTCGAGAGCTTCGGCGTCGACAAGGTGTTTCTGATCCCGGACAAGTATCTGGCGGCCAATGTCGGCAACAAGACCGACGTGGAAGTCCTGGTCTGGGACGGCGCATGCGAAGTGCATGAGCGCTTCACCGCCCAGGAACTGCGCGACTACCGCAAGATCGAACCGAACGTGAAGATCATTGCGCACCCCGAGTGCCCGCCGGAAGTCGTCGCGGAAGCCGACTTTGCCGGTTCCACCGCGCACATGATCGACTGGGTGAAGACCAAGCGCCCTGAAAAGGTGATGATGATCACCGAGTGCTCCATGGCCGACAACGTTGCCAGCGAGACGCCGGGCGTGGACTACATCCGTCCGTGCAATCTGTGTCCGCACATGAAGCGGATCACGCTCGGAAAGATCCTCGACTCCCTGGTCGAGATGAAGGAAGAAGTGGTTGTCGATCCGGTCATCGCCGAAAAGGCCCGCATTGCGGTCGAGCGGATGATTAATCTTCCTAGTGACTAATAGGAATTACCAACGTGGATGGCGCAACCAAAGATAGAGATAGCAGATCACCTACTGACGTTTATTTGAAGGTCAAAAGATGGTCTGCGATTTTTTGGATTGTCTGTTTTGTTTATCTATTAGGCGGTGTCGATCAGACTTCAATCAAGGATTTTAAGTTCCTTGGGTTGAAAATTTCTGATGATAATCTTGTGCCATTTCTTGTGTTTTTTGTTTCAATTTACATGCTTTACAATTTGATATTCTGCTGGGGGGTCCAGAATTCAGTTGTGAAAAATGATCCCTTCATTAAGGCGGACTTTACAGCGCATTATGTTGTCTCGTTGGGCGTTGTTGTTCTCTGTGCGTTTAAATTAATTTCGTCGACGACGAATCTTGTTGATGACCTTACCAGATTCATATCTAAATTAATTGATATTTCGGATGGTTTTATTTCCGCAAGTGTAATTGCTCAGCTAATTTATCTAGCTCTGGCGCTAAGCACTTTGCTATTTTCTGTGGCAGGTGTGCGCAAAATATTTTTATTGCGTGTCCAGTTACGGAATTCCGAAGAGCGAATTCTTTTTGACGAACTGGTTAGTGGGAGTTGGCGGTTTTATTTTTCCCCACAACGAACTAAGGAAGCCTCAAAAATAGTGAAATTTTCCCCCGATGGAACCTTCGCAAAGGGTGGGAATGACAATGAGACGACCTGGTCCATACAGAATGGCATTCTCGAAATTATGAATCGAGAAGGCAAAGTTTTCAGTCGTTTCAAAAGAGACGGTGAAGCCTTCACGCACACTAACGACGAAGATACGCTTTCGCTTCGCGATCAATTCATCGAGAAGCTTGAAAAACAATAGCTGGACATAGATATGGGCTTATCGATCGAGGATTTCGCCCCCGCGCTTGCGGGCAAGGACGTCGATGACGTCGTCATTCTGGGCGGCGGTCTGGCCGGCCTGTTCTGTGCGCTGAAGCTGGCGCCGCGGCCGGTGACGGTCATCTCCAACGCACCGATCGGGCAGGGGGCATCCTCCGCCTGGGCGCAGGGAGGCATTGCGGCAGCCGTTTCCGAGCATGACACCTTCGAAAAGCACCGCGATGACACGCTGGCAGCGGGCGCTGGCATCTGCGAGGAAAAGATCGTCGAGCAAATGACCCGCGAGGCGGGCGACCGGGTGCGCGATCTCCTGTCCTACGGCGTTCCCTTCGATCAGGATCTGGAAGGCCGCCTGCAGCTTTCCCGCGAGGCGGCACACTCTGAAAACCGTGTCGTTCGCGTGCGTGGCGACATGGCCGGACGGGCCATCATGGATGCTTTGATCGCAGCGGTCCGCAAGACCCCGTCGATCCGGGTCCTGGAAGGCTTCATGGGCGAAAGCCTGATCGGTGAGGGGCGTTATGTAACCGGCGTCATGGCGCGCAAGCGCGGCGGGCTGGAGCGCATGGCCTTCCCGGCTCATGCGGTGGTCCTGGCCTCGGGCGGAATCGGCCACCTTTACGGCGTCACCACCAACCCGGGCGAAGCCAATGGCCACGGCCTTGCCATGGCCGCCCGCGCCGGTGCGGTCATTGCCGATGCCGAGTTCGTCCAGTTTCACCCGACGGCGCTGAACGTCGGCAAGGACCCGGCCCCGCTGGCGACCGAGGCCCTTCGCGGCGATGGCGCTCTCCTGATCAACTCCGCCGGAGAGCGCTTCATGGAAAAGATCCATGAACTGGCGGAACTTGCCCCGCGCGACATCGTCGCCCGTGCGATCCACCGGGAAGTCACCGCCGGCCGGGGCGCGTTTCTCGATTGCCGCGAAGCCATCGGCGCGAGCTTTGCCGAGCGTTACCCGACGGTCTTCGCCGCTTGCCAGGAGGCTGGTATCGATCCGGCGACCCAGCCGATCCCTGTCGCTCCCGCCGAGCATTACCACATGGGCGGCGTTCTGACCGACGCCAACGGCCGCACATCGCTCGATGGCCTATGGGCGGCAGGCGAAGTTGCCTCGACGGGCGCTCACGGCGCCAACCGCCTTGCCTCGAACTCGCTTCTCGAAGCCGTGGTCTTCGCGGCTCGCATTGCCGAGGACATCCAGGGCCTGATGCCGACCCCGCGCAGTGCCTACTGGAACGAGCTGGACAGCGAACCGGGCCTGCCGAGCCAGCGCAATACGGAAGAGCGCGAGGCGATTACCATCCTGCGCGAGACCCTCAGCCGCAACGTCGGCGTCGAGCGCGACGCGGACAGCCTGCGCCAGGCGCTTGCCGATATCGCCCGGGCCGAAGCCAGCTGCCAGCGTGTCTCCATCCGCAACATGATGATCTCCGGGCGCATCATTGCGGCTGCTGCTCTCAAGCGGACCGAGAGCCGCGGCGGTCACTTCCGCTCCGACTTCCCTGAAGCCGATCCGGCGCAGGCAAAGCGCTCCTACACAACGCTGGCCGAGGTCGATCGGATCGCCGCCGAAGCCGTCGCCACCAAGACCGGAGCCTGAGCCTATGACCGCCAACCTGCCGATCCTGCCCAAGCTCATGGTCGATGAAGCTGCAAAGGCCGCGCTGCTTGAGGACTGGGGCCGTGCCGGTGATATCACCAGCCAGTCGACCATCCCGGCGGACAGGCAGGCAACGGCGGTGATCGCGTCGCGAAGACCCGGCGTTCTTGCCGGTATCGCGCTGGCCGAAAGTGCCTTCCGCCTGACCGACGAGGCCGTGCGTTTCGAGGTGCTGGCCGAGGACGGCGCCCGTCTTGAGAAGGGCACTCTGGTTGCGCGCATGTCCGGACCGGCAAGGGCAATCCTGTCGGCCGAACGTGTCGCTCTCAACTATCTCGGGCACCTGTCCGGCATCGCCAGCGCAACCGCGCGCTTTGCCGATCTTATCGCCCACACGAAGGCCGACATCGTCTGCACCCGCAAGACCACGCCGGGCCTCAGGGCATTCGAGAAATACGCCGTGCGCTGCGGTGGTGGCTCCAACCATCGTTTCGGTCTCGACGATGCCATCCTGATCAAGGACAACCATATCGCCGTTGCCGGCGGCGTGCGCGAGGCAATCGAGGCGGCCAAGGCATTCGCAGGTCATCTCGTCAAGATCGAGGTCGAGGTCGACACGCTCGACCAGCTGCGCGAGGCGCTGCCGTGCAAGCCCGATGTCGTCATGCTCGACAACATGGGCCCCGATCTTCTCGCCGAGGGGGTCGGGATCGCAGGCGGTCAGGTTCTTCTTGAAGCCTCCGGCGGCATCGAGGCCGACACCATCAAGGCCATCGCCGAAGCAGGCGTTGACCTCATCTCCTCCGGCTGGATCACCCACTCCGCTCCCGTTCTGGATCTCGGGCTCGATATCGAGATCGGGTAGGGCAGTGCAAATGAGGCGGCGCTTTTTCACCACGTCGCCCCGGACGCAGCGGAGCGAAGGCCCGGGGCCTGCCGGCAATTCGACCTGTTAATCCCCTGGGGACTTGACTTTGGACGGCCCCGGCTCAGGGCCGGGGCGGCACCTTGGCGCAATGATGAGCACCTCTCCATCGTCATCCCGGCCAAGCGATAGCGCCGAGCCGGCACCGGTGAGCCCCGTGCTATTGTCTGGGCCTCAAGGGGGCTCCCAGAGACGTTGCGGGTTCTCCGGCTTTGCCCTTGCCCGGGATGATAGTTGGAGAGGGCTTTGCCTGCGAGACTAGCCCGCCATCAGGACCAGCCCACAAAGGGCTGTGACGCCGCCGAGGAAGCGGGTGGCAAGTTCGCCGCGGCGGGTTTCAGGGCCAAGGCCGACCTTGGCGCCATAGCCGATCAGCACACCGGCGGCATGGAGCAGGACGGTTGCGAGAACAAAGCCGCTTGCATAGCCGAGTTCGCCCGCACTGCCGATTTCCCCGCCATGGGCATGGCCGTGAAAGAAGCCGAAGAGACCGACCAGCAGGAAGCTGGGCGTGAGCGGAAACCGCGCGGCCAGGGCGACGAGTGCGCCAAGCGCGACGACGGAGGCCAGGATCATCGGCTCCACCAAGGGCAGATGAAGTCCGAAAAGGGCGTTGACGAAACCGGCAATCATGAAGCTGACAAAGGCAGTCGGGAGCGACCAGATGGCCTTCTTGCCCAGAAGCGCGGCCCAAAGGCCGACCGCAATCATGGCCAGAACGTGGTCAAGGCCGAAGACCGGATGGGTGAAGCCCGCGGCGAAGGAGCCGTGCGAGGCAGGGTCCAGGTGGGCGGAGGCAGGTGTTGCCAGCAGCATGAGGGCTGCAGCGGAGAAAAGCCCGCGACGTGTCATGAAATTGATCCTCTGTGTGAGTCGACCGGCACCCCGGGATGGGTCGTGCCCCGTCCAAGGAACAGGCAAACGGTTCCCCTGTCAAACCTGCGGAGGAAATGCCTGTTGAGGATCACGAAGAGGCAGGGTGCTAACACAAAATGCCCGGGAGATGCCCGGGCATTTCGTGGGTGTCTCGACTGATGCGGGGCGACCAGCTTCCACCCGGTTGAGGGGATCAGTTCCAGCCGCCGGCCCGGGTCTTGTAGAAGATATGCAGGCCGACCTGACCACGCTTGACCATGGCCTTGCGCCAGCGCGGCGCGACATAGTTCGCGTGATAGTGGGTCGAGGCATCGACCATCTTCAGGTATTGCTTGCCGCCAATGACTTCCTTGGCGAGGCGCTCGGCCGTCTTCCAGCTGTTCGGCTGGGCGATGCGGTCGGGGATGCCGTCGCAGGCGAAGGAGAACTGGCAGCGGTTGCGCTTGTGCTTGTTCTGATAGACGACGCCGCAGATGCTGTCCGGGTAGGACGGGTTCTTGACCCGGTTCAGAACCACCTGGGCCACCGCGATCTGGCCTTCCTCGCTCTCGCCACGGGCCTCGAAGTAGATCGCTTCGGCCAGGCAGCGCTGTTCTTTCTTTGTCGCGACGGAAAGTGGCAGTGGCTTCTGGGCCCACCAGTGCGGGTTTTCCGGATCTTCCGGCGGCGGCATGTCCTGCTCGTATTTCGCCGCGCCAAACAACGCTCGGAACGGCTCCTTGGTATCCTCGACGGATTCAGGCGCATAGGCCGAGACGAGGGAGAAGCTGGCAGCGGCGGCATTGCGCGCCATCATGACCTTCTGCAGATCCAGCGGACCTTCATCCTTGCTGGCGGACGCTCCGCCCTTGAGACGGCGCGAGTGGTCCTTGTCCAGCGGCTCCGGCTTGACGAAAGCGACGCGCGGAAGGTCTTTCTGCTTCTTCTCGTTGGAGATCATGCTCGACATCGCGTAGACAGCGCCGGCCGACATGTCGACCATCTGGCGGTCAGGCGCCATGGAGATGAAGCGGTCGCCCTTGGTCGAGCGGTTGACCTCTATTTCTTCCGGCACCACGGTCGGGGCAACCTCACGGGCAAGATCGGCAAGGCCCGCGATCATGGTGGCATCGGCGCCCTTCGCGGCGGAGGTAAGGGCCAGATGCGGCGCCTTCATCGGGTCGGCGGCTGTCGGCGGAGCGCTGGCCAGCGCAAGCGTGGGCGTGATCTGCGTGGCGAAGCTGGCCGGCTCCAGCGCCATCATCCAGCGCGGCGCCTCGGGCTTCTTTTCAGCCAGCAGCGAGAGGATGTCCTGCTGCCCGATCGAACCGGTCAGCAACATGAAGGCGAACGGAGTTGTCAGGGCAATGCGTTTGAGCTTGGTGAAGGTTCGCGACGGTGCCCTGCGCGGTGCGCGGGAACGGCTTCTCACAGGTGCATTTTGCCGGGAGGGCGACTTCTTGCTTGGGCCAGACATACGCAGCCAACTCCAACTCGATACGCGTGCCCGGGACAGCCGGGCGCAAGATCCTCAACGTGATCTTGTTCCACTTGTTCGAATTGATGGTGCGGCCTTAACCTTGAAAGAGAGTTAATGACGCGGATTTCCGCGAAAAACCTGGCGGAAGCAGAGGCTGTTTGCGAAAATCATGGTTAAGACTACGGGTGTTACTGGCGCCCGCCGAACTTCAGACCCGGTGCCGGGCGTTCCTTGAGAAGCTCGTGACGGAATCGGAACAGGGCGGCGGGGCGCCCGCCCGTGGCGGTTGAGGTCGCGCCGGTCGGCTCGACCAGATCTGCGTTCTCGACCAGGCGGCGGAAGTTCTGCTTGTGCAGATGACGGCCGGAAATCGCCTCAACCGATGTCTGCAGCTCGGTCAGGGTGAAGGTTTCCGGCATCAGCTCGAAGACAACAGGGCGGTACTTCAGTTTCGCCCGCAGGCGCGAGATCGCCGTTGCCAGCACCCGTCTGTGATCGAATTGCATGGCGCGGCCGAATTTCGGCAGATGTGCCCGCTTGAGGGCGGCAGGACGGCCATCCCGGACCGCTTCTTCGACAAGGCTTGCCTCGTACAGCATCTCGTAGCGTTCCAGCGCGCGCTCCTCGTCCCAGTCGCTTGAGCCGAGGCCGAAGGCGATATTCAGCCGCTCCATGCGGCTGAGCGCCCTTGCCGGCGTTCCGGGCGGCGGCGGCACTTCGGCCCAGGCCTGAAGGGCGGGCAGCATCTCCTTGTCGAGGAGGGGTGGCCGACCCTCTCGCCAGTCCTCCCAGGGAAAATAATCGTACCAGCAGCGCCAGGCGGAATTGTGTTTCGCCAGAACGTCGTCGGAATCCGGCGATTGCCGGGTCAGCGCCAGATATCCGACCGAGACCACATGCGGATCCGCATCATCCTTTGTGCGGTGCCGCCCCCGATCGCCGAAGGTATAGAGCTGCTCGACATAACCGAGACGAAGCGCGGTTTGTTCTTCCACCCAGGACCGAAGGCCGATCTCGAAAGTGCGGTGATGCAGCGGGTCGAATGGACCGAAGGGGAGACTGTCGGGCTCGTGCACCTGCCTGTGGCCGACCTGGACGATCAGCGGCATGCCGCCGGAAACAGCGACGATCACGGCATTGAGCCCGATCTCGATTGTCGTCGCTGTGGTGCTCATTCAGGTTCCCCGGTTCGGCAGTATCGGTCAGTCCAGCGGCATTTCGAAGGGGGTGCCCTCAAAGGCGGTCGCACCCCGTCCGATTTCACGGACCGCATCGATCATGCGCCCGTCCCGTTGCAGGATCTTGTCGGCCATGGCGACAAGCCGGCCGTTCGGCGTGGCCGAAGGCGCTCTCCGGCGCAGTTCCTGAGCAAGATCGTGCTCGTTGCGCTCCGGGTTCAAGGCACAGGCCGTAATATAGGCGCCGGCGGTTGACCGGCTGATGCCGGCCCAGCAATGGACCACCAGCGGCGACGCCCGCTCCCATGAGCGCACGAAGGACAGGAGGCGCTCGACATGGGCCTCGGCGGGAGGCGTCAGACCGGCAACCGGACTGACGATATCGTTGAAGCCCAGAAACAGGTGATTGTCGGTGTCGACGCCGGCAGGTGTGGGAACATCTGCTTCCGCATTGATCAGGGTGACAACGTGCGTGGCGCCCACGCGTGATACGGTCTCATTCAGTCGCGACAGGGAGCAGACATAGAGCATGGTGATCGGTTTTCCGGCGAGCCGTTGATTTGGTCTTTTGCCGAATCGTACCCCCGCTGCCACCCGGCGTCACCAGTCAGCGCGCGACCTTTTTACCGTTTTTGACAAGTTGAATGAGGTTTTCGATTTCCTCGAAGCGCTGAAGGAAGGCGGATTGGGCTTCCGAGGCCGGCAACGGTGTCAGGCCGAGGCGCTTGGGCGTCTCTCCATCGGGCTTGAAGCCGCGCGGCGCTCCGAAGATCTTTGCAGCTTCCACCTCGTCGAAGCCGGCCAGCTCCACGGCCTCGTAGTAGGCGCAGATGATGTCCGCCCGCTTCGCCAGCTTCTTGATCGTCTGGGGCAGTTCCGCCGGCAGTCCGAAACGCAGGTGGATTGCTCCCTGAAGGCGGTTCTCGACCACCTTGTAATCGCCGCCCATGACCGCCTTGAACGGGGAGATCATGTCGCCGATGACATATTCGGGCGCATCGTGCAGCAGCACTGCCAGGCGCCAGTGCGGCGGCAGGTCCGGCTTCAATGCCAGGGCGATGTCCTCGACGATTAGGGAATGCTCGGCAACGGAGAAGGCATGATCGCCGCTGGTCTGACCGTTCCAGCGGGCAACACGGGCAAGGCCGTGGGCGATGTCCGAAATCTCCACATCCAGCGGCGAGGGATCCAGCAGGTCGAGCCTACGGCCGGAAAGCATCCGCTGCCAGGCGCGGGACGAGGATTTTGACTGGTCGGCGGGCATGGCAGCTCGAAAGCGTGAGAGGGAAAGGGGTGTCAGTCGGTGTCCGCACTTTCCGGCCAGCCGAATCCGGCCCAGTCGGGCAGGACGAGATCGACGGGAACGTCCGCGCAGACGAAATCAGCGCCTTTGTCACGAGCCGCCTTGGCCTTGTCAAGACGCACGAGGGCAATCCCCAGGTGGCTGTCGCCGACGTCTGTCGATGATCCGAGTGTGCCGACCGGCTTGCCGTCAGCCAGGATCTCGGTGCCTGCGGCGGGCAGCGGATCCGCGGCGCGAACCGAGATCATCCGTTTTCTTGCCGTGGCACGATGCTGCATGCGCGACACCACTTCCTGTCCAACATAGCAGCCCTTGGTGAAGGAGACGCCGTTCAGCTGATCCATGTCCGCATCGTGCGGAAAAATATCCGAATAGGCGTAGTCCGAAAGGCTTTCCGGCACGGCAAAGCCAATACGATGGGACGCATAGTCTTCGCGGGAAGCGGGTAGCGCACCGGCTGCCTCGAGTGCCTTGCAAATGTCGTGGACGGGGCCTGCATGACGATTGCCGAGGGCTGCAAGCCGCGGATCGGTGATGGTCTGGCCCGGAATGCCAGAGGTAAGGTCACCGCCCCAGGACGCGACGATCCCCTGATCCTCGCTCAGTGCCTCGATCTCGACCTTTGCACGAAGCCGGTAGAAGGTCAGCCGCTTGGCAAGGTCAGCAAGCGTATCACGCGGGCTGTCGAGCAGGTAGCCGTCGGCCGTCTTGAAGATAAGGAAGTCGAAAAGGATCTTCCCCTGAGGCGTGAGCAGCGCGCCGAAGCCGGCCCCACTGGCATCGACCTTGTCGATATCGCAGGTCACGAGATTCTGCAGGAAATGGGTCGCTTCCGGTCCGGCGATCCGGATCAGGCCGCGGTTCTCGAGCAGGGCGAAAGTCGGGTGTCTCATTTCGAGGTCTCTTCGGGCTTCCGGTCAGAGGTCGGGTTCGGCAATCAATCCTCTCCTGCGACATAGGCGGCTTTGGCAGGGCAGGCAAGGGCACCAACATCAGGAAGTCCAGGAAGACCGCACGCAAGTCTGGCCCTTCGCCGGTCATCCGCGTATAAGCCCGACAACGAATATGTGTGACAAGCGGGAGCGATGCCTTGAGCCAGACCTTTGATGTGATCCTGAAGGGTGGAACCGTTGTCAATCAGGACGGTGAGGGCCTGCGGGATGTCGCCATTCGCGGCGGCCGGATCGTCGAACTCGGCTCCTTTGACAGTGCGCAGGCCGGTGAGACCATTGACTGCACGGGCTTGCACATCCTGCCTGGCGTCATGGACACCCAGGTGCATTTCCGCGAGCCTGGGCTCGACCACAAGGAAGACCTCGAATCTGGCTCGCGCGCTGCTGTCATGGGCGGCGTGACGGCAGTCTTCGAAATGCCGAACACCAACCCGCTGACGACCACTGCGGAAACACTCGCCGACAAGGTCAGTCGCGGTCATCATCGCATGCACTGCGACTTTGCCTTCTGGGTCGGTGGTACCCGCGACAACGTCAGGGACATTCCGGAGCTGGAGCGCCTTCCGGGCGCCGCCGGCATCAAGGTCTTCATGGGTTCCTCCACCGGTGATCTGCTCGTGGAAGACGACCAGGGTGTTCGCGATATCCTGTCGACCACGCGCCGCCGCGCTGCGTTCCATTCCGAGGACGAGTTCCGACTGCGCGAACGGCAGGGAGAGCGCATCGAGAACGATCCGCGCTCCCATCCGGTCTGGCGCGACGAGATCGCCGCTCTCCAGTGCACCCGGCGCCTTGTCGGCATCGCCCGCGAAGTCGGTGCCAAGATCCACATCCTGCACCTGTCGACGGCCGAGGAAGTCGACTTCCTCATCGACCACAAGGATGTCGCCTCCATCGAGGTAACCCCGCATCACCTGACGCTGACCGCCGAGGCCTATGAGCGTCTGGGCACACTGGTGCAGATGAACCCGCCGGTGCGCGAGGCCCGTCATTCCGAACGCCTTTGGTGGGGTCTGGAACAGGGCATTCTGGATATCTTCGGGTCCGATCATGCGCCGCACCTCCTGGAAGAGAAGCAGAAGCCCTATCCGGCGTCTCCGTCCGGTATGACAGGCGTCCAGACGCTGGTTCCGATCATGCTCGACCACGTCAACGCAGGCCGCCTGTCGCTGGCCCGTTTTGTCGACATGACCTCAGCCGGTCCGGCACGCCTGTTCCAGACGGCTCGCAAGGGACGTATTGCTGCCGGATATGACGCCGACTTCACCATTGTCGACATGAAGCGCAAGGAAACCATCCGCAACGAGTGGATTGCCTCCAAGTGCGGATGGACACCCTACGATGGCAAGGAAGTCACCGGCTGGCCCGTCGGCACAATCGTGCGCGGCCAAAAGGTTATGTGGGAAGCCGAGCTGACGGCGCCTTCGAGAGGCGAGACGGTCCTCTTCCAGGACGGTCTGCCGCGCGGTTGACCTTGCTTACGCGGTCCGGCTGGGGCATTGTGGCCGGGTCTAAAAAGGAAAGGGCGGTGCGGTTAGCCCGCCCCCCGCAAGCGTGGGTCCTGACCCCGGTCTCGGCCGTTCCGGCAAGTCCTTGAGTCCCCTGACCTTCAACGCCGTCACACATCTGTGCCGGCGAACATGAAAGGTTTGGGAATGAAACAGCAAATCTCTGTCATCACACTCGGCATTGCCGATCTTGCGCGTTCGAAGCGGTTCTACCAGACGGGCTTCGGCTGGCAGGCGGTTTTCGAAAACGACGAGATCGCCTTCTACCAAATGAACGGGCTTGTTCTCGGCACCTTTCTCAAAGACGCCCTGGCCGAAGACATGAGCCGGACGCCCGGCAACTCACCCGGCGCCTATGCGCTGGCGCACAACGTGGCTGACAAGGAGATGGTTGTCCCGCTGATGGAAGACCTGATCAGGGCTGGCGGTCGCCTTCTCAGGACGGCGGATGCACCTCTTCACGGGGGCTTCAGAGGCTATGTCGAGGATCCGGACGGCCATGCGTGGGAAATTGCCTGGAATCCGGCCTGGTCGATCGATGATGACGGTCGGGTGACCTTCGGGGTTTGATCTTCTGGGTCTGACCTTTCGTGAACCTGGAAGAGGCCGCGGGCCTCTTCCTCTGCTGCCAGCCCGCCTTCAGCCCTGCCGCCCCCAACGCACCCGGTTCCAGACCTTTTCGTGCAGAAAGAAGCAGACGAAGCCGGTAAGGGAAGCGCTGAGCGCAAGCGACAGGGCTCCGATCAGGGATCCAGTGTGCGGATAGCTGAGCGCTGTCACGGTTACAATGCCGGTAAGTTGCCAGCTCAGGGATTTTGCGAGAGTGCGGGGCGTGCTGTCCACGGGTTGTTTGTCCATTGCTTTCAACAGGTTCTGCCTCTGATACTGCAAGGAGAGCATCTGCGGGAATTCTGGATTTGCGCGCCATAAAGTCATGGATGTTGATTTAAATAAGCAATGATGACAAAAATCATCAAATGGACAAACGAGACCGTGCCGACGTTTTTCGATCCCGCCTGACGGAAGCGATGACGAGTCGCTCCCTGAGCCGATCGGCAATGGCACGTGCCTGCGGCGTGGACAGGTCGACAATTGCGCAGCTTTTGTCCGACGGGGAAGCGCGCCTGCCGAATGCGCACCTGGCAGCTGCCTGCGCAGAGGCTCTGAGCGTCAGTTCGGATTGGCTTCTCGGCCTGTCGGAGCGCAGCGAGACCGCGGCGGATCTTCTCGAATCCTCCTTCCGCGTCACCGAGGCGGAACGCACTTTCGCCGATACCAAGATCGATGAATGGCATCGCGAGGCCGCCGGTTACAAGATCAGGCACGTCCCC
The DNA here is from genome assembly GCF_048261595.1 of Roseibium sp. GTDB lineage: Bacteria > Pseudomonadota > Alphaproteobacteria > Rhizobiales > Stappiaceae > Roseibium. Next base: position 1,287,686 of record NZ_JBLXFW010000001.1, on the reverse strand, counting down.
GCGAGCCTTCCCGACATCCTGAAGACAGACGCTGTTTTCGAATTCGAATACGCTGCCTTCCGGGACAAGACGCCCGATCAGGCGATCTCATCGATGCGTGAGAAGGCCAATTGGTTGCGAAGGCCCGGTTCGGATTACGAGATCTGCTGCTCGCGCGAGCTGGTGGAGTCTCTCGCACGCGGCGAGGGCTATTGGCGGGGCCTGCCGAGGGAGGCCTGCGAAGAGCAGATCCTGCATATGGCCAAGGCCTGTCGGGATCTCTATCCCTCGCTCCGGCTATATCTCTACGACACCAAGGTCGTGTTTTCGTCGCCGCTGACCATTTTCGGGCCCTTGCTCGCGGTCATCTATATCGGTGGCCATTACATGGTATTTCGCGAAAGTCACCAGATCCGCGCCTTGACCGATCATTTCGACCAGTTGGTCCGCGACTCCGATACCGATGCCCGTTCCGCGGCAGCGACCATTGAGGCGATGCTCGACCTCAAGGACTGACCACAGACCTTGATCAGGCCTGTTCCGGCCATTCATGAAACTGTGATGCCGAACACAGACCGGATCGGCTATGGTCGCTAAATATGGGCCTGCTTGGCTCAAAGCTTTCGGTAACCTTGTTCAATAACGTAAAATATACGGGTTCGCTTTAAGACACTGTTTGGGCTTTTATTGGTTTTGCGTAAGGGGCTCACCATGGCTACCAGCATTTTTAGAAACACGGATTTCACGACCGTTTCCGGGTCGTCGTCGCGAGCGACTGCAGGCAGGTCCATTGCGGCCGCATGCATGGCGCTGTCCATTCTCTCCGTTTCGGCCGACTTTGCCGTCGCCCGTGACAACCAGCAGGCAGAGAGCTTGCCGCCGGTAAAGGAAGCGCCGCTGCAGATGCTTGTCTCGCTGGACGAGCAGAAGATCAGCGTCTTCCGTGGTACCGAACTTGTGACGACGTCACCCATTTCCTCCGGCAAGCGTGGAAACAGCACACCTACCGGTGTCTTCTCGATCCTCGAAAAGCGCCGCCGCCACTTCTCCAATCTTTACAACAATGCACCGATGCCTTTCATGCAGCGCCTGACCTGGTCGGGAATTGCGCTCCATCAGGGCAAACTTCCGGGCTATCCGGCATCCCACGGCTGCATTCGCCTGCCGCATGATTTTGCCAAGAACCTGTTCGGTATCACGGATCGGGGCATGCACGTGGTGGTGACCCGCGCCGCCGAGATCCCGCAGCTTATTCGTCACGATGCGCTGCCACAGCCGGTCTCCTTCACGCGAAAGGTGGCCAGCCTGTCCTCCGAAACGATCGCGGGCGACAACGCCCTGCGCGGGTCTTTGACCTCTGAAGGCGATGTAACGGGCTCCATCCGGCCGGAGGCAGGTCTTCTGCCCGAGCCGAACCCGGCATTCGAGCAGCCGCTGCGCATGATCGTCACACCGAATGAGCCGGAGAACGCATTTCGCACCCTGCAACGCCTGTTGAACCAGATGGGTTTTGATGCAGGTCCCGTCGATGGCGTCATCGGCAGGAAGACCCGCGCGGCGATCGCACTGTTCCAGGAGGGCACCGACCTGCCGGTTACGGGCAAGGTAACGGACGGGCTGGTCCGCGAGATCCACGCGGCAGCTGGTTACGAGAAGCCGCAGAACGCAACGCTTCGCATTCGCCGCAAGTTCAAGGACATTTACGAGGCGCCTGTGACGCTTGCCGGTGAAGACCGACCGATCGGTACCCATGTCTTCACGGCGTTGGGCTTTGAGGAAGGTGCCGGCAAGGTCGACTGGATGGCAGTTGCCGCCGAGGGCGATGAAGACGGCACCCCGCGCGAGGCGCTCGACCGCCTGGTCATGTCCGATGACGTGCGCAAGGACCTTTCCGCAATGCTGACGCCGGGAACTTCCCTGATCATCACCGACCGGAGCTTCACCCGGAACACGGGGCTGGGAACAGACTTCGTCGTCGTGACGCGCTGAACCGGACAATCTGATCAACGAAGCCCCCGCCAGCAGGCGGGGGCTTTTTCGTTGCGAAACCGGCGGGGCGATTGACGCTTCGTCACCAAACTGTCGCGCAAGTCTCATATCTCGAGCCGAACGCCACGTGGCGGGTGAGATTCGGGAGAGGCCCATGCCGTCCAAGACACTGAATGCTTCCAAGACCCGTTTGAAAAAGGCAGTGCATCGCTCCAGCGCGACCTCGCGCGAGGGCTTCCTGGAGCGCCTGTTCACATTCGCATTCAAGGGACTGGTCTATCCGCAGATCTGGGAAGATCCGGATGTCGACATGGAAGCGCTCAAACTCACGGGTGACAGCCGCATGGTCACGATCGCCTCGGGAGGCTGCAACGTCATGTCCTACCTGACGGCGGATCCGGCGGAGATCACCGCCGTTGATCTGAACCGTGCCCATGTGGCGCTCGGCCGGCTGAAGCTTCTGGCCGCAAAGCGCCTGCCGACCTATGACGTCTTCTACCGTTTCTTCGGCGCGGCTGATGAAAAGGCAAACATTGCCGCCTACGAGCGGTTCCTGCGCGATGCGCTTGATCCGGAAAGCCGGGCATACTGGGAAGGCCGGGATCTTGCCGGCTGGGGCCGTAAGCGGATCACGTTGTTTTCGCGAGATCTCTATCACCATGGTCTGCTCGGATACTGCATTGGCCTTGGCCATTTTGTGGCACGCCTCTACGGCATCGACCCGAAGCACATGGTTCGTGCGCGTTCCCTCGACGAACAGCGCAGCTTCTTCGAGACGGCTCTCGCGCCGCTGTTCGACAAGCGTCTGGTACGCTGGGCGACCTCGAAGAAGATGTCTCTCTACGGCCTGGGTATCCCTCCGGCACAGTATGAGGCTCTCGTTTCGGGCAATGCCGAGGGCGACATGTCCGCAGTGCTGCGCCAGCGGCTTGAGAAGCTGGCCTGTGATTTCTCGATCAATGACAACTACTTCGCCTGGCAGGCCTTCAGCCGGGGATATGCCCCGGGAGCCGGAACCGGAGCCGCAGAGGGGACTGGGGAGGCCGGACCGTTGCCGCCCTACCTGAAGCGCGAGCACTTCCAGGCGATCAAGGAGCGTGCCGGCCGGGTTCGGGTGCTCAACCGGAATTTCACCGAGCATCTGGAAGGTGAAGCCGACGAGAGCCTTGATGCCTACGTGCTGCTGGATGCGCAGGACTGGATGACGGATGTCCAGCTCAACGCCCTGTGGTCCGAGATCACTAGAACGGCGCGGCCGGGTGCCCGCGTGATCTTCCGCACGGCTGCCGAACCGACGCTTCTTCCCGGCCGGGTCCGCGACGAGACGCTCGATCACTGGACCTACGAGGCGGAAGAAAGCCTCCGTCTTGGACGCAAGGACCGCTCGTCCATCTACGGCGGCTTCCATCTTTATGTGAAGCGCGGATAGGCCCATGTCTGCGAGCACGGAGACCGCACGGCTGATGGACGCCGTGTACCGGAACCAGCGTCACATCTACGATGTGACCCGCAAGTATTACCTGCTCGGGCGGGACCTGCTCGTCGACAGGCTTGCGCCGGGACAGGACGCGCATGTCCTGGAACTCGGTTGCGGCACCGGGCGCAATCTTATCGCTGCTGCACGGCGTTACCCGTCCGCCCGTTTTTACGGTGTCGATATTTCAAGCCACATGCTGGAAACCGCGCGGGCCAATATCGCGCGTGCGGGGCTCTCCGGTCGCATCCTGCTGGCAAAGGGCGATGCGTCTGATCCTGGGGCGGCCGATGTCTTCGGAGTTCGGGCGTTCGACCGCGTGTTCTATTCCTACACCCTGTCGATGATCCCGGTGTGGCGCGAGGCGCTGGAGGCGGGCGCGTCGCGCCTTGCAGCCGGCGGGCGCTTGTCGGTCGTCGACTTCGGCCAGCAGGATCGGCTTCCCTCAGCGTTCAGGGGCCTGTTGCATGCCTGGTTGCGTCAATTCCATGTGACGCCGCGCCAGGACCTTGGCGACCGGCTTGCCAGCCTTGCCGCAGATCGCAACCGGGTCCTTTCCCTGACCCCGCTTTACCGCGGCTATGCCGTCTATGCGGAAGTAGGCCCGCAAGGCCAGGGGCTCTATTCGCCCGCGACGAAATAGTGCAGCGTGCCGTCCTTGCCGATACCGACCCGGTAGAACAGCCAGGTGCCGAAAGCCTCCATCTCGGCAAAGTCCGCAGCAGTGACGATCCGGTACATCTCGACCTTCTGTTCCTTGCTCAGTTCCGAGAACGGATAGCGGGCGAAATAGGGCCAGATATACATTTCCTGCGCGGTGCCGACATCGGTGTGAATGAAACCCGCGTCCAGCGTGTCGGCAAGGATGGCAAGGATTTCGAGGCCGTGCTCGTCGCCGGAGCTTTCCTTCAGGAATTCGATAGGGTCGCCGATTTCCGTGAGAGAAAGGGTCGGCGGTACCTCGTTGGCCTCGAACACCATACGCAGGCGTTCGACCTCGCCGGAAAGGGCAGCATCGCGAAGCTGTGCGCGCATGCGGGCGACGGGTGGCGGCAGCAGGCCCGCGTCGTAAAGAACGTCGGGAACCGGAAGGTTCTCGGCCACAGCAGTCTCGGTTTCCCTCGGTGCCGTTTCTTCTCCCGCTTCGCCCTCAGACAAGGGGTCCGGGCCCGGCTGCAGCATTTCATCTGCCGAAATACCGCCACTTGCCGGGGCTTCCATTGGCGTGATCAGGATTGTGTCCGTGCGAACTGTCTTCGCCATTGCAGGCACTCCCGCAAGGCAGGTCATGGCAATGAGCGCAAGCAATCGTCTGGACATAAGCTGTTTCCCTTCTTGCCGGAATCGGCAGGTCTTGAATATACGCAAGACAGCCCGTTGGCCACAGGCTCCAGAGCATGTCGGCGGCGCGTGACCAGTATTCGCGAAGCCTGCACCTTTTCATGTGTCCCTTGGACATTCCGGCCAGCTTGAGGATTTTCACGGCGTGAGTTTGTTTCAGTTCCTGCTGCTTGGGATGGTCATAGGCATCATCACAAGTGCACCGGTCGGCCCGGTGAACGTCATGGCCATGCGCCATGCCATCCAGCGTGGAGCCCGCGAGGGGCTCTTGGTCGGGTTCGGTGCGGTGATTGCCGACGTGATCTATGCCACTGTCGCCATATTCGGCGTCTCGGTCGTGACAGGTTTCATCGAGGGCCAGGTCGACATCATCAAGCTGCTCGGCGGGGCGCTTCTCGTCGTGTTCGGGGCAAGGGTATTCACCTCGCACCCGCACCTGGAAAAGGAGACAAGCGCCGCTGACTTGTGGAGCGATGCCACGGGCGCGTTCTTCCTCACGCTCACCAATCCTGGCGCGGTGCTCGGTTTCATCGCGATCATTGGCGGGCTTGGGTCGTGGCGTCCGGCCGCAGCAGATCATTTCGGAGCCGCTGCCATGGTCGCGGGCGTCGCCCTTGGGGCAACGGCGTGGTGGGCGCTTATCTCGTCGCTGGTCAGCCGTTTCAGTGCACGGCTGGACGATCGCTGGCTGGAAAAGGCAAACCGTATTGCCGGAACTCTTTTGGTCCTCTTCGGCCTACTTGTCTTTGCAGACCTGGCCCTGGCAATCCTGAACTAGAACGTGATGGGGAACGAAGGGGCGGGATAACCCGTCCGGTCGTTATTGCAGGATACGGTTGACAGTGTAATCGCCGCGCTGGATGCGTTCCGGCAGACCTTCGGCCAGCTTCGCAACTGCATCTTCGCCATATGTGGCAACAAGGTCGGCAAGGGCGGTGAACATCGCCGCATGAGCGACTGCATCGGCGTCAACGCCGCAGGCGATCGCTTCGGCCCAAGCATCGGAAATGAAGCCGAGCGCAGCGCGCCGGATGTCCTCGTCTTCAGCGAACTCAGCTTCCATTGCCGCATCTGAGAAGTCGTCGTGTGTCATTCGTTCCCTTACCGGTCTTGAGCTTCCGCAAGACGGCCATTTCAGGACACCCTGCGTTCCGGAATCACCTCTGGGTTGCTTTCCGAATCTCTTGATAAAAATCCTAACACGGCGAACCGTGCGGATAACCAACCGTGAACACAAACTTAATGGCCACCCACAAAATTGATTAAAAAGGTTAACCAATCGGTAAGAAGTAACGCCGGGGTTCTGCGGATTATCGTCCGTAGCGGCTGGTGACGTCGCGAATGAGGGTCTGGCCCTCGCTCACATACTGTTCCATTGCGAGACGGGCCGACGCTGTGCAGGTGCGGTAAACCGATGAAAAACCACGATGTCCCTGGTTGAAACGCTCGATGAAACGGCGTCGCCGGTTCTCGTCGACGGTCTCGGCATCAAGGAATGTCGCCATCTGGTCTCGCCAGCTGGGGATATCGGCGTGGTCGCAAAGCGGGCGCAGGAAATGCAATGCGCCGAGGACTTCCGACAGGCGCATGAGCGACTCTTCGTAAGGGGGCGCGTCAGGCAATTCCTGAGCCTTGGCGGACGTAACAAGGGTCACTGCCATGAGTGCCGCAGTGCCGGCAAGCAGGGCAGCGAAACGGATGCGGTAACGCCTTGTTAAGAAATCGCTCATGGCCGGATCATGCGCATCAGGAGGGGGGCTGCGCAAGAGCGGGAACGGGCTCAGTCGGGGAAATCCCCGGTCAGCGCCTTTGCAGCAGTCGCCTGATCCGTTCCGGAGTGCCCGGCGTGGTCAAGAGCTGGTCCAGTTCGGTCATGCCCATCCACCGGGCATCGCCCGCATCGTCTCCTGCCTGAAGTGTCCCGCCGTCAAATTCGGCGCAAAACACGGCAAGAACGAAGTGGCTGCGCACACGGCCGTCTGGATCTCGCTGAATGCTGTCGAATGTTTCCGCCGGAGTTGTGAAGCAGGCCCGCACGCCGGTTTCTTCCATCAGTTCGCGGGCGGCGGCCTCATGAAGATGCTCGCCGACGTCGACGAGGCCGCCCGGCAAGCTCCAGTGCCCCTCATAAGGCGGCTTGCTGCGCCGGATGAGAATGAACTCGTCCTGCCGGTGGCACAGTACGCTGACGCCAAGCAACGGAATCGGGGGGTAAAGGCGGGGTATGTCCATGCAAGCCGTTGGTGCTGATCGGGTGATTTTCGCGACAGCTTAGCGCTAAGCGAACATCGCGTCGATTTCGGCCTGGGCCTTGTCGCCTTCCAGCTGGAGGTCCGGTTTGACGTGTCCGTGAATGACACCGCTGGCGAGCGAGATTAGTGGCTTGATCTTGTTGGTCGCAAGGTCGGCAATCTGCATGGCAACCATTGCCGGTTCGGGGGTTACCTTCAGAAGGTTCTGGGCTTCCAGAACGGCGGCATCGATTTCCGCGACGCGGCGCTCAAGATGGGTCCGTAACTGGACGGGCGCTGCATGAAATGCCTGGATGGCAAGCTGTTTCTCGGAGAAGGTGGAGTTCTCGAAATGGGTCTCGTAGTCGGCCGGTTCCCAGTCGAGAACGTCAGCGGCGCAATCCGGCATTGCCGGCAGCATCTCGAGCAACATCACGACCTCATTGAAATGATTGAGGTAGTCTGTTGCGAGGCCGGTCTTCGAGTTGATATTGGCTTGTTCCAGTTTATCGGCGGCGAGCGGCCCGACGCCTAGAACTGGATCACCGCTGTCCATATCTTACCCCCGGAGAATGAATTCAAGGTCAAGCTAAACTGTCTTTGTTGCCAATTGCCTAACTTCATGACAGGAACAAATGATGTGCGGTCGTTTTACATTGGAAGCTACACCCGAAGACGTTCGGGCGCTCTGTCGCTACCTCGAGCAGCCGAACTTCCCGCCGCGCTACAATATTGCCCCGACACAGCCCATCGCGACGGTCCGGAATGAACATGGCGGCCGCCATTTCGCGCTTGTCCGCTGGGGGCTGATTCCTTCCTGGGTGAAGGATCCGGCCAACTTTACCCTGCTGATCAATGCCCGCTCCGAAACTGCGGCGACAAAGCCGTCATTCCGGAACCCGATGAAGCATCACCGTTGCCTCATCCCCGCTTCCGGTTTCTATGAATGGTGCCGTACGCCGGAGGGCAAGCAGCCCTTCTACATGACACCGGCCGATGGCGGGCTCATGGCCTTCGCCGGTTTGTGGGAGACCTGGTCGGATCCCGACGGCGGCGACATGGACACCGGCGCGATCCTGACGACCGAGGCCAACCGGTCCATCTCCCGCATCCACAATCGCATGCCTGCGATCCTGATGCCGGAGGATTTCGACGCATGGCTCGACACCGGCAATATCATGGTGCGGGACGCGGCCAAGCTCCTGCGTCCTGCGCCGGAGGACTTCCTCAAGGCGACCCCGGTGTCCAGGCGGGTCAATTCCGTCGCTAATGACGATGCCGACCTGACGGTAGAAACCAGCGAGAGCGAACCGCTCCCTGCGGTCAAGCCCGGGAAGAAAACTCCGCCGTCCACCGATCAGCTTGACCTGTTCTGATCTTTCTCCGGCCGCAATCGTAAAACCCGTCGCCTGGGTGTTGGCATTGGCGCCCGGTGGCGGTTAAGAGGGCGCATGACATGCGCAGCGAGCAAGACATGACCGATATCGACGAGGACGCCCTGGCCGAGGCCTACAAGAAGGGCCTGGAGCTGGAAAAAAGCGGTGATCTTGATGGAGCGGAGGCCGAATACCGCAAGGCCTTGGCGTTGGATCCGTCCGACCCCGGCGGTGTCAGCATCCGTCTGGCGGCGATGGGCCGCGAAGCTGCGCCCGAACGCATGCCGGAAGCCTATGTGGCAACGCTTTTCGACCAGCACGCCGACGTGTTCGACGACATTTTGGTGGATCAGCTCGGATATTGCGTGCCGATCCTGTTGCGCGAGAAGGTGCGCGAACTTGGGCTCGGTCCTTTCGACCGGCTTCTCGATCTGGGCTGCGGCACTGGCCTGACCGGTATTTCCTTTTCGGACTGCACTAACCACATGACCGGCGTCGACCTGTCGGAGCAGATCGTCGAGGTGGCCTATGACCGCGAGGTCTACGAGGATCTCTATGTCGGTGAGGCAGTCTCGTTCCTGGAAGAGTTCGAGGAAGAAGACGGGTCGACGCCGCTGTGGGACTTCATTGCAGCAACGGATGTCTTCCCGTATCTCGGCGCGATCGAGCCTATGGTCACCGCTGCCGCCGCACGACTTGAACCAAGGGGCTTTTTCGCGTTTTCGACCGAAACTCTGCCTGAAGATGTTCTCAGCGGGCGCGACTACATGGTCGGCCGCAAGCAACGCTTTGCCCAATCTGAGTCATATTTGAGACGCGTGCTAGGCGCCGAGGGCTTCGCAATCCTGTCGCTCGACCCGATTACCGTGCGTCTGGAGGATGGTGAGCCGGTTCCCGGCCACATGATCATTGCCCGCAAGCTGTCCTGAGGCCTTTGCCCCAACGAGGCTGAACCTGGCAGGCAAAAAGGGAAAACGGGCGAAGACAGTGTCTCCGCCCGTCGTGACCGGCCTGACAGCCCCCGGACCGGTCGCCGCCTCTAGGCTCCCCAGACGCTGGAGGTCAATTGCGTCCGGAGCCTGGTTCGGGGTGGCTCAGCCCTGTGACAGGCGCTTCAGCAACGCCAGTTCCTGTGCCAGGGCGGTGTCCTTCTTCGACTGCGCGTCGATCTTGCGAACCGCATGCAGCACCGTCGTGTGATCCCGGCCGCCGAAGCGTTTGCCGATCTCCGGCAAAGAACGCGGGGTCATGATTTTCGACAGGTACATGGCGATCTGTCTCGGACGCACCAGATTGCGGGCCCGGCACGACGACAGCAGGTCGTTCTTGCTGATGTTGTAGTGCTTGCAAACAGCCTGTTGGATGTCCTCGATCTTGATGTTGCGCTTTTCACCGGAGCGCACCAGATCATTGAGGATCTTGTCCGCCAGATAGGGCGTGATTGCCTGCGACGTCAGCTGGTGATGTGCGAACAGGCGGTTGATGGCCCCTTCCAGGTCACGCCCGCAGGCGGTCACGTGGCAGGCAATGTAGTCGACGACCTCGCGGGGAATGTCGAAGGTCGGCATGGCCTTGCGTGCCGCCGCGATCCTGCTCAGCAGGATGCCCTTGCGGAGCGCGAAGTCAGGTGCCTGAACGTTTGCCACGACCCCGTCGCACAGACGCTGGCGCAGCCTGCTTTCGACCGTGTCCAGGGCCTGAGGCGGACGATCCGCAGCCACGATGACGTGCCGGACCGGTTCCATGAGCATGTTCAGCGTGTCGCAGAACTCTTCCTGAGCCTGCTTGCCGTGCAGGAACTGCATGTCATCGACCAGGAGGATGTCGATCCTCGACAACATCTTCTTCAGCGCCGGGAAGGAGCGCGACTTCAGCGCCGGCACCAGGTGATACATGAAGTACTCTGCCGTCAGGTAGGAGACGGTCAGCCCGTTTGCGCGCGCGGTCCGTGCAACCGCGTGCAGGAGGTGCGTCTTGCCGAAGCCGACGGATGCGTGGATGTAGAGCAGGTCCAGATCTGACGCCTGGCCGCCGGCGATCTTGCGCGCTGCCTCGAAAGCAAGCCCGTTGGAATCGCCTTCGACGAATGTGTCGAAGGTGTTGCGCGGATTGACCGGAGCGCCCTGAAGGAACTCCATCAGCGTGTTTTCATCCGCATCGCCAAGGGCGATCGGCACCTGCGGGTACCGGATTGCCTCGGGAAGATGCGTGTTCACGTAACCGGCGCGGCCCGTCCCCGGGAGGGAGGGAACGGGACGGGCGCCGGTATGCATGCGGGGTTGCGCCGTCGAATGGTGGCGTGGACGCAACGCCCCGCGGACGATCAGCTCAATGCCGCTAACGTCCTCGCATTCTGTTTGCCAGAGGTCGACCAGCTGGTCTTCGTAATGTGACTTGATCCAGTTCTTCAGGAAACGCGTCGGTACGGAAAGCCGTACGATATCTCCTGTATTTTCCTCGAGAATGACGCGACCGAACCAGTTGAAATACGCGTCATCGCCAAGTTCGGCTCTGAGTTTTGTTTTTACCCGATCCCAGCGATCGGTCCCATTGATGCCTTGAACTTGCATACTCGCCTCCTGAAAAGGAAAGCGGCCCAACTCACCCGCTTGTTGTTATTTGAGAGGCATCGGCTTCTGCGCCGTTGGGAGCCTCCCGGTTCTTGCGGTTATCCGCAGTCTTGAGTTACCGACGTTCCCGGCGCCATCCTGAGCGCAAGCCGTCTTTTTCCACGTGCACATGGTATTCGCAGGTTCATCGCAAGGTTGCCGTGATTGGTCTTGTTGGTTCCCGATGCAACCTTTGATGAAATGCCGACAGGGTAAGGTTGTTTGGATTTATCCCTGTCAGTTTTTCGCCTTGATATAAATTCCGGTGCTGGCTCCTCTTTCGTTAACTTATCCTGTCAACCATTGTTGTTTACGATTTCTAAGTATTGAACAGGTTTTTTCACGAAATCAAAAAAAAAGTTAAATATCCGAACAATTTACGAGCATGCGCCAGCCATGGCGGCTCATGCCTTGTCACAAATGACGCATGACGTTGCGGTATTTTCACCCAAAGCCGGGTGTGTATGAAGGTGATTGAGGGGCGTACCGCAGAAAAAAGCGACGATTTGCCCTTGCCTTCGTTAACTCTTTTGAGGAATCGGCAAGGTTGGAAATCCCTCGTAAGATATGACGGTGATTTGCTTTTTTGCGCTGTGAGGGTTAACGGCCGTTCTGTGTTCGGCAGCCATGTGCGCGCTGGCTGCCGTCGCAACCAGCGCGTGCTTTTCACTCTCGCCGAGGTGCCTAGGCGATGGTCATGTGCGGCCGCCCATCCGACGTCGTCTCGCTTGTGCGTCCATCCGCATCGAGTGTCACCGTGACCCGGTGCCTGAAGGCTGAGAAACTGTCGAAGGTGACGACATCGACCGGCTCATCGAACAGGATTGTCACCCTGGTTCTGCTCTGAGCAAGGGCAGTTGCCGAAATGATCTGCCCGCTGAAAGCCTGGCGCAGGTAGGTGCCCTTGACCCTGGCGCCGAGAGACAGGGTCTTTTCGGCTCTGTTGCCCTTAGCGGCAAACAGCGTATTCCAGTCGCGAAAACCGTATTGGCGCGCGATCAGGTCAAGCGACTGGCCGTGGCTGGGAGGAGGGCTGTCGGCGTCGGAAAGAGCGGAGCGAAGCCGTTTGGCCTGCGCTTTCAGATCCTCGATTGAGGGGAGCTGTGAGGAACCAGTCATGGAACGAGCCTTTCGCTGTCATGCAGGCGTTCCGGGATGGGGCTCGCATTGCCATCGGCCTGCAAAAAGCAAAGGCTGAAGTTCAGTCCTCCCTGTGCGAATGCGCGGGGAGCAAAGGAATTCACCAAGAGCATCATGCCCGCGAGCGGCAGGGACCTTCGACCCGGGACGTGGAATAGAAAACGGGCGGCCTTTCGTCAAGACCGCCCGTCCTTCATTGCCACGTGCTTGCGTCCTGTTCAGAGGACGCGGTCCGGATTGAGCAGGCCCTTGGGATCGAAGGCGTCCTTGATCCGGCGCATCAGATCCAGTTCCAGCTCGCTCTTGACGCCCTTCAGAAGGTCGCGTTTCAGGCGGCCAATGCCGTGCTCAGCGGAGATCGATCCGCCGAACTCGTGGACGATGCCGTGCACGATCTCGTTCATGGCATCCCACTTCGCAAGGTACTCTTCCTTGTCGGCGCCGATCGGCTGGCTGACGTTGAAATGGATGTTGCCGTCGCCAAGGTGGCCGAAGGGCACAGGGCGGCAGCCCGGAACGAAGTCCTGAACGGCGGCAATGGCCTTGTCGAGAAAGTCCGGGATCAGTGCGACCGGCACGGAAACGTCGTGCTTGATCGAGCCGCCTTCTTCCTTCTGCACTTCCGACATCCCATGGCGGATGTGCCAGAAGTCCGCGACCTGCTGCATCGCCTGTGCGAAAGCCGCGTCTTCCACGAGGCCTGCCTCGAAGGCTTCACCGAGGATCGATTCCATCAGGTCGCGCACCGGGAAGGCTTCCGAGCCGCTCGACAGTTCCATCAGGACATACCAGGCGTGCTCCCCTTCCAGCGGGTCGCGGGCGCCCTGAAGGTGGGAGACGCAGAACTCGAGCCCGACGCGCGGCATGATCTCGAAGCCGGTCAGTACGGGGCCGGCTTGTGCCTTGGCAGCCGAGAACAGCTTCAGCGCCGCATGCGGATCGCTCAGTCCGATGAAAGCCGCTTCCAGCTTCTTCGGCTTGGGGAAAAGCTTCAGCGCAGCGGCCGTAATAATCCCCAGGGTACCCTCGCCACCGATAAACAATTGTTTCAAATCATAACCGGTATTGTCCTTGCGAAGGGTTCGCAGGCCGTTCCAGATGTCGCCGTTGGGCATGACCACTTCGAGGCCGAGAACCAGGTCGCGGGTGTTGCCATAGGCCAGGACGGCGGTGCCGCCGGCATTGGTGGAAATGTTGCCGCCGATCTGACAGGAGCCCTGCGCACCGAGGGCGAGCGGGAAAAGACGATCCACCTTTTCGGCTTCATTCTGGAGCGTTTCGAGCACGACGCCGCTGTCGACCGTGATGGTGAAACCGTCCGGATCGACGGCCCGGACCTTGTTCATCCGGCCGAGCGAGAGAACGATTTCGTCCCCGGTTTCCAAGGGAATCTGTCCCCCGACCAGACCTGTGTTGCCGCCCTGCGGAATGATCTTGATGTCATTGTCGTAGGCATATTTCATCACGGCGCTGACTTCACCGGTCGACCCCGGGCGAAGCACCATCGGAGTCACACCCTGATAGAGATCGCGCCATTCCCGGAGGTAGGGGGCCTTGTCTTCCGGTGCGGTCAGGACATTCGCGGCGCCGATGATTTCGGCAAAGCGGTCGGCATGGGGATTTCGCTCCATGAGCGCATTTCCTCGTCTTCGAAGGGGGTGATTTTGGCCGGTAACATAGTGGCAAGATTTGCTCCCGTCGACGCTTCATTACCGTCCCCGGCGTCTTGAAGGAAATTGGGCACTGTGCCATAGGAGGCCAGCCCGGTGCAGGGTGGTTACTGAAATCCTTCTGGAGATGAAGATGGCGGATACGCGTGGACTGATGAACGGCAAACGCGGACTGATCATGGGCGTGGCAAACAATCGGTCTATCGCCTGGGGCATTGCCAAGGCATTGAGCGATGCAGGTGCCGAGTTGGCCCTGACCTATCAGGGAGACGCCTTGAAGAAGCGCGTCGAGCCGCTCGCCGATCAGCTGGGTGCGTTCGTTGCCGGCCACTGCGATGTCACCGATCCCGCCAGCATCGACGCGGTGTTCAAGGCGCTGGAAGACAAGTGGGGCAAGATCGATTTCCTTGTCCACGCCGTTGCCTTCTCCGACAAGGACGAACTCACCGGCCGTTATGTCGACACCACGTCCGACAACTTCAACCGCACCATGGACATCTCCGTCTATTCGCTGACCGCTGTCACCCAGCGCGCCGAAAAGCTCATGGACGACGGCGGCTCCATCCTGACGCTGACCTACTACGGCGCGGAAAAGGTCATGCCGCACTACAACGTCATGGGTGTTGCCAAGGCGGCGCTTGAAGCCAGCGTCAAGTACCTCGCCATGGACCTCGGCCCGAAGCAGATCCGCGTAAACGCGATTTCCGCCGGCCCGATCAAGACGCTTGCTGCCTCCGGCATCGGCGACTTCCGCTACATTCTGAAGTGGAACGAGTACAACGCTCCGCTGCGCCGCACGGTCACCATCGAGGAAGTTGGCGACAGCGCCCTGTTCCTTCTTTCCGACATGGGCCGCGGTGTCACCGGCGAGATCCAGCATGTCGACTGCGGCTACAACATCGTCGGCATGAAGGCGGTCGATGCGCCGGACATATCGGTGGTCAAGGACTGATCCATTCAAAGGCCGGCGCTCTGCCGGCCTTTTCTTTTGCAGCGCCGTTGTCCTCCATGCTGGCCGTCATCATTTGTTGACGCCTAGGCTTCAGTCTTGGCTGCACCCGCGACAAGCACCACATGTGTCCTGCCAAAAGCTCACCGAATGCCAATGACCCGTTCCCTGCCCAAGCTTCATGATCCCGAATTCCTGATCTTCATTCGCCACGGCCAGACCGACTGGAATGCGGAAGGCCGCATGCAGGGGCAAAAGGACATTCCGCTGAATGCGACCGGAGAGGGGCAGGCCCGCGGCAATGGCGAGCGGCTCGGCGGCTTCCTGGCAGCAGAAGGTCTCGACGCGGCAGATTTTGATTTCGTATCCTCGCCTCTGGGCCGGACCCGCAGAACCATGGAGCTTGTTCGCTCTGCCATGGGCCTGGATGCCGGAAGATATCGCCTCGACGACCAGCTCAAGGAAATTACCTTCGGTCACTGGGAAGGCAGCACGCTTGAAGAACTGGCCGATACCGCGCCGGATCTGGTCCAGGCACGCCGCGAAGACAAATGGGGTTTCGCCCCTCCCGCAGGTGAGAGCTACGAGATGCTCACCGAACGCATCGGGAAATGGCTGATCACTGTCGTTTCCCCCAGCATCGTCGTCGCCCATGGCGGTGTCTTCCGGGCTCTGCGTGGACTGCTCGAAGGGATGGAGATCGCTCGTGTTCCCAAGCTCGACGTTCCGCAGGACAAGGTCTTCATCTGGCGTCAGGGCGGATTTAGCTGGATTTGACGGACATCTTCCGGATGTAATCGGCACCGGACACATGAACGTGAACGGCGTATTGCTGCCGGGCGTCATCGATTTGTCCTGCCTTTTCGTAAGCATGGGCATGATCGGGACGCACTCATGACAATTTCCAGTGACGCATTTTACCGCGACCTTGCTGCTTTTTCGGACTTCGCCGAAGTCGGAACCCTGCGCGACTACAAGCCGTTGCCGGAAGATTGGGTCGTTCTTTGTGCCGACATCGTGCGCTCTCGCGATGCCATTGCGGCCGGTCGCTACAAGGACGTGAATTTCGTTGGCGCCGCGGTGATATCGGCGGTGCTCAATGTTGTCGGCAAGGATGATGTGCCATTCGTATTCGGCGGCGACGGTGCCATGCTGATGGTCCCGGCAAGCGCCGTCGCAGCCGGTCGTCAGGCCTTG
This sequence comes from Roseibium sp., assembly GCF_048261595.1. Classification (GTDB taxonomy): domain Bacteria; phylum Pseudomonadota; class Alphaproteobacteria; order Rhizobiales; family Stappiaceae; genus Roseibium. The sequence continues at coordinate 1,271,731 of NZ_JBLXFW010000001.1, read as the reverse complement.
TCAGGGTTGCAGCAGATCGCCGCCGATGAAACCGGTCTGCAACTTCGGGGCGCCGCAATCCCGGTCGCCCGTCTCAGGAGCGCCGGAAAGGACGTACTCGTCCGTAAATACGAACTGTCGCGTGGCAATTATCTCGCCATGGTCATCGGTGGTGGTCTGGAACTGGCCGACCAGATCCTGAAGGACGAGACCCTGTGCCGCCCGTTCGTGATCGAGGCCGCCGCCGTGCCCCGGCCCGACCTTTCCGGCCTGTCCTGCAGGTGGGAACCCTTGCCTTCGGAACGGGGACGCGTCGTGGCGCTGATCATGCAGCCTCAACCGCCCGGAGCGGAAGGTCTTGCAAGGGTCGGGCAGCAGATCCAGAAAATTGTCGGCTTCGATCCCTTTGGCAGCGAAGCCGATGCGGCCCAGCATGTAACACGTAGCCGTTTGCGTTTCCGCTTTCCGCCCCGAAACCTTTCGCTTGAAACCCGTTTGGTCGCAAAGGCTGGAAATCGGCTCCGGTTTGGCCTGCGTACTCTCCTGGAATCTCTGGCGGTTATCGTGGCGGCGACGACAGGGATACGGATCGGCCCGCTTGAACCCAAACGCTATTTTGCCGAGCTGTGCCGCAACACCGATCACCGAAAGCTGGACGACAGCCTTCGCATGGTGCTCGATGTCAGCGAGCAACAGTTGGAAGCCCTGAAGGCCTATCTGGAGAGCTCCTATCGCTCAGGCGAACTGGTGTTCGGTCTGCATGAAAGCGACAGCGCGCTGATGACCTGCTTCGTCTCCGACATTTCCGACAGCCGGCACCTTCATTTCATTGATGGCGCCAATGGCGGCTTTGCGCTCGCGGCACAGGACTTCAAGGACCGTCAGGCCCTGAAGGGTGCTGCCTGACAGTGTTCTGACACTGCTGTCTGCGAGGACCGAGAATGCGACCGGTGTCCGGTCCTTGCCGGTCGGCGTGGCAATTGTCTGCCGTAAAGGGGGAAGCGCGGCCGCACCCTCCGCTTGAGGCCATGTCGGGGCTTGAGTAGAGCGGCGTCATGCCGTATCGCTTGCGCCGAGTTTAAAGAATGCCCAGGTACCGGCTCGGGCCCTCAGCGGAAGGCACACCATGTCAGACAATTCCTTTGGCCATCTGTTTCGCGTCACCACTTGGGGCGAAAGCCATGGGCCGGCCATCGGATGTGTCGTCGACGGCTGCCCGCCGCTCATTCCGCTGACCGAGGCCGACATCCAGGGCTTCATGGACAAGCGCAAGCCGGGCCAGTCGAAATACACCACCCAGCGGCGCGAGCCGGACGAGGTGAAGATCCTGTCCGGCGTCATGGTCGATGAGGACGGGGTGCAGAAGACCACCGGCACGCCGATCTCGCTCATGGTCGAAAACACCGACCAGCGTTCCAAGGACTATTCCGAGATCAAGGACCGCTACCGCCCAGGCCATGCCGACTACACCTATGACGCCAAATACGGCATCCGCGACTATCGCGGCGGCGGACGCTCGTCTGCCCGTGAGACGGCCATGCGCGTCGCCGCCGGTGCGGTTGCCCGCAAGGTGATCCCCGGCGTCACGATCCGCGCTGCCCTGGTGCAGATCGGACCGCACAAGATCAACCGCGAGAACTGGGACTGGGCGGAAGTCGACAACAACCCGTTCTTCTGTCCGGACAAGGAAGCGGCAGCTTTCTGGGCCGAATATCTCGACGGCATCCGCAAGTCCGGCTCGTCCGTCGGTGCCGTGATCGAGGTCGTGGCCGAGGGTGTGCCTGTCGGTCTTGGCGCGCCGATCTACGGCAAGCTCGACACGGATATCTCAGCCGCACTGATGTCGATCAACGCGGTCAAGGGCGTGGAGATCGGCAACGGCTTCGAGGCCGCTGAACTGACCGGCGAGGAAAACGCCGACGAGATGCGCATGGGCGCGGATGGCAAGCCGGTGTTCCTGTCCAACAATGCGGGCGGCATCCTGGGCGGCATCGCCAACGGCGATCCGGTCGTCGCGCGCTTTGCGGTCAAGCCGACCTCGTCGATCCTGACCGAGCGCAAGTCGGTCACGCGAAAGGGCGAGGAAGTCGACATCATGACCAAGGGCCGTCATGATCCTTGTGTCGGCATTCGTGCCGTGCCGGTCGGCGAAGCCATGGTCGCCTGTGTGCTGGCGGACCATTTCCTGCGTCATCGCGGTCAGATCGGCTGACGCCCTCAGACGGGTGCTGCGCCTGATCACGTTTTTGCGAGGTCAGGCGCCTGACGCCCGTTTCGTTACAGCTCGTTACAAGTTTGCATGCAGCCTCACTGGATTGTTGCACGCCGCCCTCTAGTATCTCCGCCGAGGCATTTTCCAGGCCTCGTTGATGGAGGGTAACGATGAACGAGATGACTCCGGTCCGCCGCAAGACGGCCAAGGACTTTCCGCAAGAACTTCTTGATCTCTACGACTTCTACGCTCACGGCAAGATCAGCCGCCGCGAGTTTCTCGATCGTGCCGGCAAGTTTGCCGTCGGCGGTGTAACGGCTGCGATGCTTTTGAACCAGCTTGCGCCGAACTATGCCCTTGCCCAGCAAGTTCAGCCTGACGATCCGTCCATCGAAACGGCGCGCATCACCTACCCCTCACCGAACGGCCATGGCGAGGTCAACGGCTATCTGGTCAAGCCGGCGGGTGCGACCGGGAAGCTTCCCGCGGTACTCGTCATTCACGAGAACCGGGGCCTGAACCCCTACATTGAGGATGTTGCCCGCCGTATGGCAAAGGCAGGCTTTCTCGCCTTGGCCCCCGACGGCCTGACCTCAGTCGGCGGCTATCCGGGCAATGACGATCAGGGACGCGAGCTGCAGAAGACCGTTGACGGCGAGAAGCTGATGAACGACTTCTTCGCAGCCTTTGAGTTCCTGCTCAAGCATGAAGGTTCGACCGGCAAGGTCGGGGCCGTCGGTTTTTGCTACGGCGGCGGCGTGGTCAATGCGATCGCGGTCGCCTATCCGGAGCTGAGCGCGGGTGTGCCCTTCTACGGCCGCCAGCCCAAGGCCGAAGACGTCGCCTCGATCCAGGCCCCGCTGCTCATTCAGCTCGGCGAGCTGGATGAACGCATCAACGCCGGCTGGCCCGCCTTCGAGGAAGCTCTGAAGGCCAATGGCAAGACCTACGAGGCCTATATCTATGAGCAGGCCAACCACGGCTTCCATAACGACACGACGCCGCGCTACGATGAGAAGATGGCCAGGCTCGCCGAAGAGCGCACCATCGCCTGGTTCAAGAAATACCTCGGCTGACGCTTTCGCTCCTGGCGCCTAGAATGCCAGGCGCAGGAACACCGTGCAAAGGCCGCCCGCCACGAGGGCGGCCTTTTTCATTGCACCACCCTTGCCGATCATGCCGAAGGATAGCAGGCCGAGCCCCAGTCCGACCTGTGCGAAGGCAACAAGTGCCGGCAGCGGCTCGCTGGCGAGCGACAGCAGCGCGGGATTGGCGATCATGCCGAGTGGGATGATGTAGAGGCCGATCCCGAGAGCCATGGCCGTGCCCGCGACCTTCAGCCAGTTCTCCCCGATCATGCCGGACGCGATGAAGACCGCGCCGCAGACAGGCGGCGTGATGGTCGACAGAAGCGCGAACCAGAAGACGAAGAGATGCGCCTGCAGGGGCGCAAGGCCCAGCTGGGTCAGGGCAGGTCCTGCCACCGATACGCAGATGACATAGGCTGCCGTCGTTGGAACCTCCATGCCCAGGATGAGGCAGGCAAGTGCCGTGAGAAGCAGCGACGGCCAGAGCATCCCGCCGGAGGCGGACAGGATCAGCGACGTGATCTTGACCCCAAGGCCGGTGATCGACAGCACCCCGATGATCAGCGACGCGCACAGGATGATCGCGGCGATCATCGATACCTGACGTGCGGCCGTGATGAGAGCCTCTTCGATCCGCAAGACGGTTGCCTTGAGGTCGAAGCCCAGCCGGGCGTTGGTGAAGAGAAGGATGAAGCCTGCGACGATCGCGAGGCAGGCTGCATATTGTGGCGTGTAGCCTGCACCGAACATGCCCCACAGAAGAACCGTGAAGGGCACCAGGAAAAAGGCGGTCGTGATCAGCGTCGCCCGCGCGTCGGGGCGATCCTTGTCCTCGATTCCCTTCAGGTCCAGCTTGCTGGCATAGGCGTTGATCCCGACCCATACGGCCAGGAAGTAGAGTACGGCGGGAAGAATGGCCGCTGCCATGATCGATGTGTAGGGAACGCCGGTCAGCTCAACCATGACGAAGGCGCCGGCTCCCATCAGGGGCGGCATGATCTGGCCGCCTGACGAGGCAACGGCCTCCACGGCTGCCGCGAGCCGCTTCGGGTATCCGAGCCTTGTCATCGCGGGCAGGGTGATCGCGCCCGTTGAAGCCACGTTGGCGGAAGCCGAACCCGAGATGGATCCGAACAGCGCGGAGGAAATGACCGATACCTTCGCTGCCCCACCGTTCAGGCGGCCGGCAGCGGTCGCAGCCACGTTCATGAAGCCCTGTCCGGCTTCGCCTGCATTGAGGACGGCGCCGAAAATGACGAAGATCGCCACGACCGAGACCGACACGCCGGTCAGGCTTCCCCAAAGGCCGCCCTCCGCCACGGTCAGGGTCCCCAGGAAGCTGGCAAGCGGTGTTCCCGCATGGCCGAACTCGCCGGGAATGTGTTGTCCCAACAGTCCGTAGGCGAGCGCGAGCGCTGCAACAAGCGGCAGGGGCCAGTTGATCGCGCGCCGGGCCGCTTCAAGGGTGGTGATGATAAGGATGGCAGCGACGGCGATCTGGAAATCGCCTTCAAGGAAGCCGTATTGGTCGATCAGGAGATCGGCATTCCAGGCGATCCAGCCGCAGGCTGCAATTCCAAGGGCAGCAAGGACATATCCTGTAACGCGGCTGAACACTCCACCCGCCGTTCCGAAGACGAAGATCCAGGGCAGGGCCAGCGCCATGTGCAACGGGCGGCTGACGAGATTGGGAACCAGGCCTGAGAAGATCAGCGCCAGATGAAAGACGACAAGCACCGCGGCCAGCGCGGCAAGAAATGCGCGGGACAAGGGAGCCGGCTTATGTTCGGGCGAAGTCATGATCTGGCTCATCTGTCAGCGGCGGAGCGGGAAGCTGGGCATTGAAACAAAGACCCCGGGCACGAACATGCCCGGGGTATCATGGCCGGAAATGGTCCGGGTTACTTCTGGGCTTCGGTCAGGGTGAAGCCGATTTCGCTGTAGTAGCGCTGGGCACCTGGATGGATCTTGCCGCTGATGGTCGCCATCAGGGCCTCGTCGACGCCCTTCCACCAGGGAGCATCCTCGCTCATCTTCACCTTGGTTTCCCAAAAGGTCTTGGTCAGCGTGTAGGCCGTGTCCTCATCCATGTCCGTGGTCGTATAGGCGACAACCGGCAGGGACGTGGTGGTGATGTCGGCATCCTGTCCGGCGTAGGTGCCGGCCGGGATCACGAGCTTCGAGCGCTTGGACTGGGTGATCTGGTCGTCGCTCAGGGACAGGACCGTGACGTCGGTGGACGCGGCCGCCTCGATGACGTTCGGAGCCGGATAGGACCCGGCGGTGACGAAGCCGTCGATCTGGCCGTTCTTCAGGGCGGGCACCGCGTTGGACAGTTCGACCTCGGCCAGGGTCACCTTGCCTTCAAGGCCGAAGAGCTTGAGGTACTTTTCACCTTCCGTGGCGCCGAAAGACCCTTTGCCGAGCAGGATCGTCTTGCCTTCCATGCCCGCAAAGTCCGTCACGCCGCTGCTCTTGGACATGACGAAGTGCATGGTCAGGGACGGGATCGGGAAGAGCGCCCGGATCTCATCGAACTTCGGGCTCGACTTGCCCTCGAACATGGCCTTGCCTGCCTGGGCGAGACCGACAAGGGCCGGTGGTGTGGTGAAGACATAGTCGCCACCGCGGGCGCGGGTTTCCATGACGTTCTGGACCGAGCCCTGGCTTTCCTCGACGGTGACGATGATACCGCCGTCGGTACCGGCCTTCATGGCCTCGGCGATCTGGACGCCCATCTGGTAGTAGGACGATCCGGACTTGGCCGACTTGTAAGTGATGCGGGTTTCCGCAGCTGCCGGCAGGGCGACAGCAAGGCCTGCAATGGCTGCGATGCCAAGGCGAAGTGCCGAGGTGAGCATATGTTCCTCCCAATGTGTCTTCAAGAAAGTCTGGCGGGCTCTCGCGTGACCGAGATGTCAGTTATGGGAGGTACGTTGCACCCAAGACCGACGCAGCACAACTGCATTTTCAACCGCAACCGGCCTTGCCAACGCCGTAAATTTTGCTCAGCCGCAGCCAGGCCGCACAGGGCGCAAGGTCAGACCTGGCGATAGGCCCGCAGCCGGGCGAGAATGTGTTCCGGCTTTCCGGCCAGCGTATTGAGTTGGATCGTCAGGTGGTCGGTGCCATCGGCCTGCCGCGATGCCCGCCAGTTGCGGGTCATTGCCGACTTCCAGAGTGGGAACATCTGCTTCTTGTGAACCGCTTCCGCCAGTGGCCGCGTGAGGTCCACCTCCAGCGCCACCAGTTCGATGCTGCGCACTGCGGTGCGCGACAGCTCCATGTGGCGGATGCTGGCCCAGTCGATGAACCCGAGCCGTTCCACGAACAGCCCGTCGTCATTGGCGCCGAGCTGCGGATCCTTCGTATCGATCATTGGATAGTGCCAGAAGGACACTGCCAGCGGCACAATGGAGAGGAAGACCAGCGGCCTCATGTCTCCGAAGAGGCCAAGAACAAGGAACCCGACACCGAAGAGAATTCCGCCGAAGACAAGGGCCTCGCCGGAGCTCTTGATGTAGCCGATTGCGAAAGGTGCCGGGCCTTTCGCTTCCAGATCTGAAAACGGATCAGCGGCGGTGTTCGGATCGGAGTCGCTCATGCAACCTCATGCGGGCTCGTCGTGTCTCGGTCCCGTCCCTTGTTTCAAGTGCTGGCCGATTTGTCAAAACCGGGAGGTAGGGACGGCTGTGTCAGACCTGATCTCAGACCCCGGTGGGGTCCGCCTGGGTCTGCCGCCCGATGCCAAGCAGCTTCATCAGGACGAAGGCGGAAACCGCGCAAAAGGCAATCGTGCCGACCAGCGGTGTTACCGTGCCGTCGAAGAATGGGCCCGATGCCGCGATCATCAGGCCGCCGACCACCATTTGCAGCGTGCCGCCGAGCGACGAGGCAAGGCCCGCGATGTCGCCATGCTGGTCGAGCGCCAGGACCATGGTCGTCGGGATGACGAGGCCGAGGCAGGCGTTGCCCATGAACAGGAACCCCATCACGACGGTGAGAGTGCCGAAGCCGGCAAGGGTAAGGGTCAGCAGCATCAGTTCGACCAGCGCGAAGCCGATGACCGCGAGAACCACCACCCGTGTCATGCCGAAGCGGCGGCCAAGCTGGGCGGCGATCTGAGAGGATGCGAAGAAACCGATGGCATTGACGGCAAAGGCGAGGCTGAAGCCGGTCAGCGACAGGCCGAAATGCCCTGTGTAGACGAACGAGGCATTGGCAATGAAGACGAAGAAGCTGGCCATGCCGCAACCGCCGATCAGGGTCAGGCCCATGAAGGTCGGGTCGCGCAGCAGGACCTTCAGCCCATGCGCCATGTTGCGCGGGTTGACGCGCACCCGGTGCTCCTGACTGAGCGTTTCCGGTAAGGCGAAGCCGGTCAGCAGCATCGAGACGATCGCAGCGGCGGCCAGGAAGAAGAATATCGAATGCCAGCCGCCGATGGCGATCAGCCCGGTGCCCAGGAGCGGCGCCAGCATCGGAGAGACGCTGATCACCAGCATGACCAGTGCCATCAGCCGGGTTGCCTCGTATCCGGTGAACATGTCGCGAATGATGGCGCGCGGAATGACCATGACCGCAGCCGCGCCCAGCCCTTGCAGGAAACGGGAGGCGATCAGCATCTCGATGGTTTCGGCGAAGGCGCAGCTCAGCGATCCGGCAAGGAACAGCAGCAGTCCGGCAAACAGCGGCAGGCGTCGTCCGACCTGATCCGAGAGCGGACCATAGACCATCTGCGATACGCCGAAACTCAGGAAGAACGCGGTCAGCGTCATCTGCGTTGCTGCGATGCCGGCGTTCAGGTCGGCTTCGATCTGGGGCAGGGCAGGGAGATAGATATCGATGGCAAGCGGGCCGACGGCGGACAAAAGGCCGAGCACCGCTGCAGATCTGAACAATCCGCCGGTCATGATGATTTCCTGAAAAAAAGACGTTTGGAGGCCGAAAGTACCGTGGCCTGAAAACAATCGGTGTGGGCTTTCAGAATAGGCCCAGAAGGGCGCTGGCACAAGATTGCAAAAGCCCCCGGCATTGGAGATGCCGAGGGCTGAAAAAGGGGCGGGAAGATCCGGACGATAAGCCGGATCGGCCTTTAGTGATCGAGGATCTCGGTTGCCTCGATCTTGATGTCGAAGCCTTCGAGGCCGACGTAGTGGCGCTCGCGCGAGGCCAGAAGCCGGATCGAGGTAACGCCGAGGTCCTTCAGGATCTGCGCGCCGAGACCGATCTCGCGCCACTGTTCCTGCCGGTTCTGCGCCGAGCCGTGTTCTTCGGTCTCCGCCGCTTCCAGATCGGTACGCGGGCGCTTGGACTGGCGGGCGACGCCAACCGAGCCTTCGCGCAGGTAGACGACGACGCCGCGGCCTCGCTCTGCGAAGAGCTTCATGGTCGCATCCAGCGGCTGGGTCTGGCCGAAGACATCGTCCAGAACCGATTCCAGCTGCAGGCGCACCGGCACGTTCCGGCCGTCGAGGATATCGCCATAGACCACGGCGACATGGTGCATCGGGTCATAGGGCGTTGCGTAGGTCATGGCATAGGCCGGACCGGCGATGGTGTCGATCGGCTGTTCGTTGATCCGCTCGATCAGGCGCTCGGTGCGCTGGCGCCAGGCGATCAGGTCGGCGACGGAAACCATCTTCAGGCCGTGTTCGGCGGCGAATGCGGCGACTTCCTCGCCGCGCTTGACCGTGCCGTTGTCGTTGACCAGTTCGCTGATCACGCCGACTTCCTCAAGCCCCGCCAGACGGCAGAGGTCCACGGCGGCTTCCGTATGACCGGAGCGCATCAGGACGCCGCCTTCCTTGGCGACCAGCGGGAAGATGTGGCCCGGACGCACGAAGTCGTCGGCACCGGCATTCGGGTTTGCAAGTCCGCGCACGGTGGAGCAGCGCTCTTCCGCCGAAATGCCCGTGGTCAGTCCGTGACGGTAATCGACTGAGATGGTGAAGGCGGTGGCGAGCGGTGCGTCGTTCTGCGAGACCATGGGGTCCAGGCGCAGGCGGCGGGCCGCCTCGACGGTCATCGGCGCACAGACGATGCCTGAGGTGTGGCGGACGATGAAGGCCATCTGCTCGGGCGTGACCTTGGAGGCGGCGACGATCAGATCGCCTTCGTTCTCGCGATCATCGTCATCGGTGACGACCACGACTTCACCGCGCTCGAATGCGCGAATGGCTTCTGCGACACGTGCCTGGGACACAGGATGCTCCTTGGTGGTGGACAGACCTAGAAAATCATTGGGCGTGACGGCACCACCGGTGGCTTCCGCGATCTTGCGGGCCATGTCGCGCGATACCCAGACGTTGGGGTCGTTGCACAGGGCGGTGACGGAGGCAGCAGACAGATTTGCCCGGCGCGCGAATGCGCTCCGGCTCTCGCCATTCTCCTGAAGCCAATGATCGAGTCTCATGAAGCCCATGTAGACCCGATGGGGACGCGAGACAAGGTCAAATTTCAGTATTACTGAAAAGGTAGCTCAACCCAACGTGTAGGCCGCGACCCGGGACACGAAGGCCGGGGTGAAATAGCTCCGGGTCATGCCGGCTTTCGCAAAGAGCCCCTCGAGGTCTTCCGTCAGATAGGACGTGTAATAGGGCTCGTGGAAGAGCTGCGGGAACAGGGACAGGAGGCCGTCGTAGTCCGAAACATCACCGCTCTGCAGGCTGTCGACAAAGAGGAAGCTGCCTCCGGGCTTCAGGACCCGGGCCGCTTCCGCGATCACTTGGCGCCGCACTTTTGGCGGCAGCTCGTGGAACAGGAACACACAGGACAGGACGTCGAGGCTGTTGTCGGCAAAGGGCAGGCGCTCGGCCATGGCGTTGACGAAGCTGGCGCGGCGGCAGTCGATCCTTTCGCGTGCGACCGACAGATAAGGCTCGGACAGGTCCACGCCGATGCCTTTCAGTCGCGGAAAGGCGGCCAGGGCCGGGGCGAGCAGGCCGCCCGTGCCGCAGGCAAGATCCGCATAGGCGAGTTTGCGCTGGTCCTTGCGCTTGAGGATCTCGGCGAAGGGAACAAGAGCGCGGCGTCGCATGGCTGCGGTCGCCCCGGAGAACAGCACGTCGACCTGGAAGTCGTAGAGCCTTGCACTTTCCTCCGACAGCCAGCCGTCACTCTGGAAATGGAAATTCTGGCGATAGTAGCGCGGCAGTGTGTCGCCGAAGCGGTCGCGGTCCTCGAACACCTCCTGGTGCGCGCCTGTCGCGCGTCTGCGGGCAACTTCCGGGACATCGCGGAAGAAGGCGCGGCTGGTGGCGATCAGTTCGCGAACGCTCATCCTGCCGTCGCGCGGGGCCGGGTAAAGTCCGTCCTCGACCGCCTTCAGATCCGCGGCCAAGAGGGCCGCGATGTCGGCGAGCATCCGCCGCTGGCTCGGCACCGGACCATCGGGAACCGGCTTGGGCGTCTCGGGCAGATCTTTCTGCAGCTGCGCATTCATGCGCCGCATGGCTTCGGAGTGCAGCGTGTAGAGAGCGAGCCGGTTGCCCTGCCGCCAGATGTAATCGGCCCGCCCGGCAAGCTGTCGCAAGGACGGTCGCCGGCGTCTGGTCCTGCCCTCGGAGGCGGGATCTTCGCTTCGGTCCGTCGTGGCGCTTGCCTGTGGCATGGCTCACTCCCGTTTCAAGGTGGCAACGCACTCAATATGGGACGAGAACAGGAACTGGTCCACCGGCGTGACCGATTGCAGCGTGTAGCCGCCGTCGATCAGGATCCTGAGGTCGCGGGCGAGCGTTGCCGGATTGCAGGACACAGCAACGACCGTCTTGACCTTGGAGGCGGCGATCTGTTCGGCCTGGGCCTGTGCACCGGCGCGCGGCGGATCGAACACCACCGCGTCATAGCCTTCCATTTCCGCCTTGATCAGCGGGCGGCGAAATAGGTCGCGGCGTTCGTGGGTGACCTTCTTGAGGCCCTTGGGCACGCGCAAGGCCTGATCGAGCGACTGTATGGCAGCCGCGTCGCCTTCGACCGCATGAACCGAAGCGCTGCGGGCGATCCTGAGCGCGAAGGTTCCGATACCGGCGAAAAGATCGGCGACCTTTTTCACCTTGCCGATGCCGTCCAGAACCAGCCTGGACAGCGCCTCTTCGGCCTCCAGCGTTGCCTGGGTGAAACCGGCCGGTGGCGGCACGACCGCAAGACCGCCCATGTCGAGCGCGGGCGGGCGTACCTGGAACAGGGTCTCGCCATTGATCGTGAGCCGCGCCAGATCCTGCTCCACGGCAAGCTGGGTCAGGGACGCAAACCGTGTCTCGTATTTGCGGTCGGCATTGTCGAAGGCGACATCAAGGCCGTTCGTGGTCGACAGGACGTTGACCCTGAGTTCGCCCTTCTTGGGCATCAGCTCCGCGGACAGCTTGCGCAGGCCGGGCAGGGCAGACACGATTTCGGGAACCAGCACGGGGCACTCGGCGATGTTGACGAGCCGGTGGCTGGCCTTTTCATGGTAGCCGAGAAGGACGTGGCGTCCGGCACGCACAGCCGTCAGCACGGCGCGGCGGCGGCTTCCGGGCTTGCTGGCGATGACGGGATGAACGGTGGTCTCGATGCCCCGGTCGGCAAGAGCCTTCACCACCATCTGGCGTTTCCATTCCAGATAGGGCGTCTCGGCCAGATGTTGAACCGTGCAGCCGCCGCAGGCTTCGAAGTGCCGGCAGATCGGCTCGATGCGGTCGGGGCTGGCGGTGACGATCGTCACGTCCTGCGCACGGCCCCTGTCGACCTGCGCCAGAACCTCTTCGCCCGGAAGCGCAGCCGGCACGAAGACCTGGCCATCATCGGTGAAAGCTATGCCATCTCCCCGGTGGCCGAGCTCGGAAATCTTAAGTCGCGTCTCACTCATGGCAGTGCGATAGCCTCGATGGGGTTTGACCGCAAGCAATTGACGCAAGGATTGCGCCTAATCCTGTCGAAAGGGTTTCCCGAACGGCGATCAGCCGTCCTTGCGGCCCAGCAGCAGCCATTCGGCATTGCCATCGCCGCCCTTGACCGGCGAGGGCACAAGGTCTCCCGCGCTCCAGCCCGGGATGCTGTCCAGCCAATCCTTGAGGCCGCCAGCCGTTGCCTCGGCGATCTCCGGATCCACCAGACCGCCCTTGCCGATGTTGTCGCGGCCCGCCTCGAACTGCGGCTTGACCAGGAACACTCCAACCGCGCCGGGTGCTGCAAGGTCGAGCGCAGGCGGCAGGGCCAGCTTCAGCGATATGAAGCTGACGTCCGAGACAAGCACCTGCGGGTGATCGCCGTTTAGATCCTCAACGGTCAGCTCGCGGGCATTGAGGCCATCGCGGCGATAGACGCGCGGATCGTTGGAAAGGGTCTCGTGCAGCTGGTCATGTCCGACGTCGATGGCATGCACCTTTGCGGCGCCGCGCTCCAGCAGGACCTGTGTGAAGCCGCCGGTCGACGCGCCGATGTCGAGGCAGGTCTTGCCGGAGACATCAATGCCATAGGCGTCGAGCCCTGCGATCAGCTTCAGCGCAGCGCGGGAAACATAGGCAGCGGCCGGATCGGCAACCTCGATCTTCGCGTCGTCCGCGACCTTCTGCGCCGGTTTCAGGCAGGGCGCACCGTTGACACTGACCGTTCCGCGCAGGATCGCATCGCGGGCCCGTGCGCGGCTTGGGAAAAGACAGATGTCGACGAGGTGCTGGTCGAGGCGTTGCTTGCTCATGATCCGCCTCTTATCCGAGCCGGCCGGTTCTGAAAAGCGGCCGGATCAGACACAGCCGGCGATGCCGGCTGCAATCTTGTCGAAATAGATCCGCTCGCCGAAGCGAAGCCAGAGCAGGACCGACAGCGAAAGCACCAAGAGCCCGCCGAGGGCGACGCCCGCGACGAGAAGGTTTGAAACCGGTTGCTGTTGCGTATCGGCGTCCAATGCCCTGTCTTTCCTTGCGTTGGCCTCAGCTCGATGCCGGTGCCTTTTCGATCAGCCGCTTCAGCTTCTTCAGGGCGCTTTCCTCGGCCTCGCCGTAAGCGATGGTTCCGACGAACCTGTTGTCCGCGTCCATCAAGTAGACGGCAGCGGAATGGTCCATCGTGTAGCCGCCATCGTCAAGCGGTACCTTCTTGGAATAGACCCGGTAGGCCTTCAGCATGGCGTCGACCTGGTCGCGCGAACCCGTCAGCGGGACGATCCGCTCGTCGAAGGCGGCCACGTAGTCGCGCATGACGTCCGGAGTGTCGCGCTCCGGATCGACGGAAACGAAGGCATAGTTCAGTTTGCCTGCATCTTCGCCCAGCGACATGATCCAGCCCTGCATTTCCGACAGGGTTGTCGGACAGACGTCAGGGCAGAAGGTGAAGCCGAAGAGATAGATGGACGGCTTGCCGGTCATGTCTTTGTCGGTGACGACCTCGCCGTTGCCGTTGGTCAGCTCGAAGGGGCCGCCAATTGCGCTCAGAGGCTCGATCAGCGAGCCGCCGTTGTCGTTGCTTGTCATCTGCAGCGAGACGATGACGCCCGCAGCGATGGCAAGGGCGGCAACTGCCGCCCATGCTCCGTATCGAATGAGTTTGAGAGCAGACATTTCCGTCCTCAGTTCTTGCCGTGTTGGTGCATCTGGCCGTGGGCCATGCCCTTGGCGCCGATTTTCTCGACCTTGAGGTCGATTTCAACCTCGCCGGCCTTTTCGAACGTCAGCGTCACCGGGACGGTTTCGCCTTCCTTGAACGGGCCGTTGAGTGCCATGAACATGATGTGGAGACCGCCTGGCTGCAGGGCAACCGTCTGGCCGGCGGGGACCTCGATGCCGTTTTCCAGCTGGCGCATCTTCATGACGCCGTCGTTCACCGCCATCTCGTGCAGTTCGACGCGGCCTGCGGCAGGCGAGCTTGCCGCAACAAGGCGGTCGTCTTCAGAGCCGGAATTGGTGATTTCGGCAAAGCCGCCGCCTGCCATCGCCTTTGGAGGCGTCGCGCGGGTCCAGGTCTTGGAGACCGTGATGTCGCCCTTCGCGACGTCGGATGCGAAGGAGCTGGAAGCGACAAGGCTCATCATGGCCGCGGCGGCCAGGGTCTTCAGAAGTTTCATTGGTACATTGATCCTGTTGTATTCGATCAGCCGGTCTGTCCGGCCGTGGGTATGCGTCAGGTCAATGTGCGCGGCGGGGCCCTTATCGGACCGGTTGTCTTGAGCCAGGAATAGCGGATCTGGCTGTCATCCGCTGTGCCGATGATAGCGTTGGGCGCAAGACCGGAGACCGGAAGATCTTCGACGGGCCACGTGCCCAATGCGGGGCCGACGTGATGGCACGCCGGGCCGCAGATGCAATGCGCGGGATCGTGCTGGCCGCCGCGCGGGATCGACTGGCCTTCCTCGACAGAGGGCTGGCACAGGATGCCGAGACCTTCTCCGGCCACTCCAGGCGTGACCGACAGGCCGACCATGATGACGGTGACCCGCAGGACAAGCGCCAGCATTGCCAGGAGCGCCAGCGGATGGCGTTCGTGGCGCAGAATGCCGAAAAGGGTCGGGCGCGAAGTCATGGCCGGAATATGGTGGCAAACGGCTGCAAGGTCGAGGGATCTTTTGCCACAGGGATCAATCGCCGGATTTGCCATCCGGAGCCGCGGGTTGTTCTTCCGCAGCCTCGCTGCCGGAACCGTCGCTCTGGACGACTTCCTCCGTCACCACGGCCACCTCCGGATTGTAGATCTCGTCCTCATAGGCCGGGAATTCTTCCGGCGGGATGACGTTGGGCGCATCGACATCGAGAGGCTCGGGAGAAATGACCGTACCGACCTGCGCGGTTGCCGCATATTCGAAGTCCATCTTGTCTTCCTGCGAGATCGCTGCGCGAGCAAACACGCGCGTCACCAGGAAGGCGACCAGGAGGACATTGACGACGGTTACAAGGTAATAGAGGCCGGAGGGGCCTGCCGGTCCCATAAGCACCGACGCGATGAAGGGGCCGACGACAGAGCCGATGCCGAAGGCCAGAAGCAGGCCCGAGGAGGTCTCGACGAAATCTTCCGGGTCGGCATAGTCGAAGGCGTGGGAGACGGCGATCGCGTAGCCGGGCTGCGAACAGATCCCCACCAGCAGGGCGAAGGCGACGGCGGGTCCGAAATCCTGCGGCGCGAGAATGGCGATGACCAGGGAAACGACGGCGGTGCTGCTGGCAAGCATCATCATCACGAGGCGGCGGTCGATCCGGTCGGACAGGCGCCCGACTGGCCATTGCGAAAGAACCCCGCCTGCAATGACGGCGGCTGCATAGAAGGCGGACTCATTGGTGCTCAGGCCGATGGCCGAGCCATAGAGCGGGGTGAGCGACCAGAGCGCACCGTTCGCGACGCCGATGAGGAGAGCGCCGACGAGCGCTGCAGGGGAGTTCTGGTAGAGCTTGATCGGGCGAAAGCGGACCAGGGTGATCGGAGCGGGCTGGTTGGCGGTGGTCAGCGCAACGGGGATGACCGCAAGGCTTACCGTGACCGAGGCGACCGCGAACGGAATGAAGGAGTTGATGTCCATTGCCGAAATCGAAACCTGGCCGACCATCAGGAAGGCGAACAGGACCACGACGTAGATGGACATCACAGCGCCGCGCGTTTCGTTGGTGGCGCTTTCGTTCAGCCAGCTCTCCACGATCATGTAGAAGCCGGCGAGGCAGAAGCCGGAAATCGCGCGGATGACGAACCAGGAAATAGGGTCGGTCATGATCGGGTGGAGGATCGCCGCGGCAGACATGAGCGAAACAAGCGCGGCGAAGGCGCGTATGTGCCCTGCGCGCATGATCACATGCGGTGATCCGAGGCAGCCCAGCACCATGCCGATGTAATAGGCCGATGAGATGGCACCGATCGCCAGATTGCTGAAATTCGCCTGTTCGGCCACCAGCGGCAGCAGGGTCGACTGCAAGCCGTGTCCAAGAACCAGGAAGGCGACTGAGATTAGCAGGGCCGATACGGAGGCCAGCATCTGTGCCATCGAGCACCTCGGCAGCATGGGTGGAAAGAAAAAGCGCCGGAAACGACCGGCGCCTGTCTTGCTCAAAAATCACCTTTTCCAGTCCGGGCAGGCGATGTCAATTGTCTAACCTTGCCAGGTTGTGCAGATCCCCATGCCTCCAGCACATGACTGTCGCATATGAGCGCGTAGATGTCGCACCTGAGAGGAGGGGTAAAAGGTGTCAGGCGCGCTGGACGCCGGTAACGCCATCCGAGCCGAGAGCCTGGAATACCTGCTTCATGATGCCATCGCAGGTCAGATTGGCCTGCTGGTACATGACGTCCGGCTTGTCCTGGTCCTGGTAAATGTCAGGCAGGGTCATCGTGCGCACCTTCAGGCCGTTGTCCAGAAGGCCAAGCTCTGCCAGCTTGCTCAACACATGGCTGCCGAAGCCGCCGATAGAGCCTTCCTCGACCGTGATCAGGACCTCATGCTCGCGGGCAAGCCGTGTCAGGAGATCTGTGTCCAGCGGCTTGGCGAAGCGTGCGTCCGCGACCGTGGTGGACAGGCCGGCGGCGTCCAGTTCATCGGCTGCCTGCAGGCATTCGGCCATTCGGCCACCAAACGAGAGCAGGGCGATCTTGGTGCCCTCGCGCCGGATCTTGCCCTTGCCGATTTCGAGGATCGAGCCGCGTTCGGGGAGTTCCAGCCCAACGCCTTCTCCGCGCGGATAACGGAACGAGATCGGGCCTTCGTCATAGGCTACAGCGGTCGCCACCATGTGCCGCAGCTCCACCTCGTCGGCTGCTGCCATCACCACAAAGCCGGGAAGGCAGGCAAGGTAGGCGGTGTCGAAAGCACCTGCGTGTGTCGCGCCATCGGCGCCCACGAGACCGGCCCTGTCGATCGGGAAACGCACCGGCAGACCCTGGATCGCGACGTCATGCACCACCTGGTCATAGGCGCGCTGCAGGAAAGTCGAATAGATCGCGGTGAAGGGCTTGTAGCCTTCCGTTGCCAGACCGGCCGCGAAGGTCACTGCGTGCTGTTCGGCAATGCCGACATCGAAGGTGCGCGTCGGATAGGCTTCCTGAAACAGGTCGATGCCCGTTCCGTCCGGCATGGCGGCGGTGATGGCAACGACCTTGTCGTCATCCTGGGCTTCGCGCACGAGCGACGTGGCGAAGACATTCGTGTAGCTTGGGGCGTTTGCCTTCGGTTTGGCCTGCTTGCCCGTGACAACGTCGAACTTGGCGACGCCGTGATACTTGTCCTTGGCGCCTTCCGCCGGCGCGTATCCCTTGCCCTTCTGGGTGACAGCATGGATCAGGACCGGTCCGTGATGGGTATCGCGGACGTTCTTCAGGATCGGCAGCAGGTGGTCGAGATTGTGACCGTCGACCGGGCCGACATAATAGAAGCCGAGCTCTTCGAACAAGGTGCCGCCGGTCCAGAAGCCCCGGGCGAATTCCTCGGCGCGCGCCGCCTTTTCCTGCAAGGGCTTGGGGAGGTTCTTGGCGATGTTCTTGGCTGCATCGCGCAATGACTGATAGGTCGGGCCCGACACCAGCTTGGCCAGATAGGCGGACATTGCGCCAACCGGTGGCGCAATGGACATGTCGTTGTCATTGAGGATGACGATCAGGCGCGAGCCCAGATGTCCGGCATTGTTCATGGCTTCATAGGCCATGCCGGCGGACATGGCACCATCGCCGATCACCGCAATGACATTGTTGTCGCGTCCGGCAAGGTCACGGCCGACCGCCATGCCCAGACCCGCCGATATCGACGTCGACGAATGCGCCGCACCGAACGGATCGTAGACGCTTTCCGAGCGCTTGGTGAAGCCGGACAGGCCGTTGCCCTGGCGCAGGGTACGGATGCGATCACGCCGCTCGGTCAGGATCTTGTGCGGGTAGCACTGGTGCCCGACATCCCAGATCAGCCGGTCGTCCGGAGTGTTGAAGACATAATGCAACGCGACCGTCAGCTCGACCACGCCGAGGCCGGCACCAAGATGACCGCCCGTAACGGAAACCGCGTCGATCATCTCCGCGCGCAGTTCGTCGGCGACCTGCCTCAGATCCTGCTCCTCGAACATGCGAAGATCGGCCGGAGCATTGATCCGGTCGAGAAGAGGGGTGGACGGCTTGGAAGTCACGCGGAAATCAGCTCCAGTGATCACATGGTTTGGCGGGCAGGCTTACACCAAGCAGAGGTAGGGTGCAAATGCAGGAATTAAACCACCCGGGGCTGGTCTGAAATCCCGGAAGTTAATGAAATATGAAGGGAAAACATTGTCAAAAATAACGAAATTCAGCCGAATTACCATATCAGTCACCCATTTGGGTGATGCATTTAAACTGCAAGTGGAATAAATTCTTCACCGTGGTCGATGGGGCCACGTGCACAGTGATCAACTGGGGCCGTTTCGACGGCCCCTTTTTTTTGGATAAATCCGTCTTGTGAACGTGTGCCGGTTTCAAGGGCATGCCGTCAATTTGATCATGCGGGCTTGGGCGAATTCCGTTGATGGTCCGGACATTCGGACAAGCGTCGGAAATAACTTCCGTTTTTCTTTTCAGGGAACACAGCAAAGAAAGCCTGCTGACAACGGCCGGGCTGCTGTTTTCGGACGCTCTAGAACAAACCGTTCAGGCTCTGGATCAGCTGGATCAGCTCGACCTGCGATTGGGTAGAGGTCTTTTCGTAGATCCGGCGCAAGTGCGTCTTTGCCGTATTACGAGTAATTTGAAGATTGTCGAGCGTGTCGGTGATGGAGCCGCTCGACGCAAGATCGAGAGCGAGACGCGCCTCGCTTTTCGACAGGCCGAAGGCGGATTGCAGCAGAGGGGGCATTTCCTTCGAGAGGCGGGTCGGCTTCTTGACCTCTACAAGAATGTAGCCGGGGTTGCCCATTCCCTGCACGTTCTGCGCATTGGTAAGCCCGCGGATGGACACTCGGCACAGTGAATTCTCGCTGTCGGCAACGAGTACCGATTGCTCGGGCAGGGGGTGTGAATTCAGAAGCTGCGATCCGTCTTGGCCGTGCCGCTGTTGCATCACGTATCGAGAAACCGATTGGAGTGCGGCCTCAAGGTCACGGCGCACGGGAACCAGGCGATTGTCGGCAACCGTGAAGATGTCTCCGTCAGTCAGGATCGCCCGGCACGACGGTGTCGAGTAATGGATAGAGAGGTCCTCATCCAAGAGGCACATGGCGTCGCTCTGATGATCCATCATCAGTTCGAGCGCATTGTTCCGGTCTTGCCTGATAGCCGTTTGGATGGAGATCTCGAGCGCTGAAGACACGGCTTTTGCAAAGCGCCGGAACGGGCTCATGACCCAGTCCGGATTCATTTCGTTGATAGCCACCGTCGTCCAGAAACAGGCAAGCAGGATGGTCGCGTCCGGCGTACGGTGTACCGGCGCGATCAGCCCCGGCCATTTCGCGATCTCAGGTTCCTCGCCGCTCGGCCATGGAAAACCGTCCGGGTTGTTCAGGACCAGTTGCACCTTGCAATAGGGGTAGTTGAGGGCCGCATCGTTCAACAGGAAGTTCAGGGCGGTTCGGTTGGCCTCGGTGTGCAGCTCCCTGAGAAAGTCCAGGGTCAGGTCGGCGTCCTCGAAACTGCAATATCTGCCGGTATGCTCTCCGTCGCGCTCAACCTCGATCAGGCGCACATCGCAGCATAAGGTTCGGTGGGCGCAGCGTAAGGTCTCTGGCCATAGTGACGGATTGCCCGCACATTCGTGCACGCGTTCAATTAATCTGAACTCGTCCTCGGCCGATATTTTGATCATGCGCGCATGATTTTCCCGAAATCGCCGTAATGCAAGCGAAGAACGCTGGGTGCCGTAACGAAATGAGTAATTTTAACTAATTTTATCGGGTGTATTCGACGAAATTTGCGTCAGCCGCCGCCTCAGCTCTCCGGATCCAGCGCGGAAACTCCGCTCGGCTGTCCGTCCTGTCCGAGCTGGATCTTCTCGACCTTGGCTTCCGCAGCTTTCAGAAGGCCGTCGCAATGGGTGCGCAGGACGGCTCCTCGCTCGTACATCTCGATGCTGCGCTCCAGGGGCACATTGCCATGCTCGAGCTCGCGCACGATCGTCTCCAGCTGCTTCAATGCCTCTTCGAAGGAGAGGGCGGAAACATCTGTTGCTGGTGCGGAGCTGGTCATCGTTGAAACCCGGTTGGTTGGCGGCTTGATATCGTGCCAACAGTTACGGCCCCTCTCCCCGAGGTCAAGCCGTAGGGCGTCGATGAGGCCGACTTTCCTCAGATGTTGCGGCTCGCGTCAGCCCGTCATGAGCGTCAGCACGTGTGCTGCCGTGGACCGGGCGAGTCCTTCCAGATCGTACCCGCCTTCCAGAACCGAAACGACACGTCCGTTGCAATGCTTGTCCGCAACGTCCATCAGGGATTTCGTGGCCCAGGCAAAGTCGGCCTCGACAAGATTGAGGGATCCCAGCGGATCGCGCATGTGGGCATCGAAGCCCGCGGAAATGATGACAAGGTCGGGTGCAAAGGCGTCCAGGCGCGGCAGGATTGCCGTTTCGACCGCTTCCATGAAGATCGGGCCGCCGTCGCCGGCAGCAAGGGGAACATTGACGATCGTGTTGGCCGAACCCGTTTCGTTCGCCGCCCCCGATCCCGGGTAAAGCGGCATCTGGTGAGTCGAGCAATACATGACGGTCGGGTCGTCCCAGAAGATATCCTGGGTGCCGTTGCCATGATGCACGTCGAAATCGACGATCGCGACACGTTCGGCGCCGTGCACGTGCTGGGCGTAGCGCGCGGCGACCGCGACATTGTTGAAGAAACAGAAACCCATGGCCCGGTCCTTTTCCGCATGGTGTCCGGGCGGGCGGGAGGCGGAGAAGGCGTTGGTTACCTTGCCGGTCATGACCTCTTCAACAGCCTGGCAAGCGCCGCCGACGCCGCGCAGGATCGCTTCCCAGGATCCGGGCGAGAGCGTCGTGTCCGCGTCAATCCTGGCCAGGCCTTCGTCAGGGGCCAGGTTATGCAGCATGTCGATATAGGACATCGGATGGGCGCGGGCGATGTCCTCGCGCCGGCCGATGGGGGCTGCCTCCCGTTCAAGGGCCTGGAACCGCTCGTGTTCAAGAATCCTGTCGATGGCCCTGACGCGGTCCGGACGTTCCGGATGACCCACCGGAGTCAGGTGGTCGAGGTATGTCGGATGATGAAGAAGCAGCGTGGACAAGACAGGCACCAGGGAGAATTGCCGCGAACACGGCGGGAAGTTGCGCCCATCAGAGCGGCACAGGTGCGCAGTGTCAATGAAACAATCAGGCTACGTGTTGTCCCGGTCACGGAGGGTGAAAAGGGGCAGCTGCTGAAGCGGGAAGATTGCTGTCCGGGCAAAGAAACGGGGCCGACCCGCTCTTGGATCTGGCCCCGAAAGGTGCGAACGCAAAAGCGCTCGAGGGGAGGTCCGCTGCATCTCAATTTCTGTATCTTAACTTACGCGATTCGGACGCCTTGGATCGACCGTCGAGCAATAAAGTTGCCGATCTATCTGTGTAAAAGCTCATTAGTTACGTGATTTCAACGCGTATCCAGAGGCGTCTACTTCGAAATGCGAATGAAGCTGCGACAGATGCAGACAGTAGGACTAAGTAAAATTGGCGGTGTTGTCTTTTACGGACGCGGAGCAGCGGCTCGTTGAAGACGATCGTTGATCGCTTCCCCAAGCCCCGTCATTGGGATCGACTGAACGCAGATGGTTTCCGCGCCCGTCCGGTCAAGCTCACGCATGGCCGAGAACAACCTTGCCGCGGCTTCGGCCAGATCGCCCGAGGGGCTCAGGTTTATCTCTGCCACAGCCGTTTCTGCAGCGCCGACCGGATGAGCGCCGAAAGACAGGAGCGCTTCTGCGTCGCGAACTTCATCTGCGTTGAGCCGCATCCGGGCGTTGGGCGCGTAGTGGGACGTGAGCATTCCGGGGGCCTGTGGGGCTTCCGGGTTCGCAGCCGGAGAGGCGCCTTCAAGTGCTCGTCCTAGCACCCGTTCAATCTCCTCGCGAGCCAACCCGCCGGGACGCAAGAGCCGCGGTGTTCCGTCGACGCAGGCAACGATCGTGGACTCGATCCCGACCGGACAGGGGCCCGCATCGACGATGAAACTCAGGGCTCCTTCGAGATCGCGGGCGACCTCATCGGCCGTTGTCGTGCTGACGCGGCCCGAGATATTGGCGCTGGGCGCGGCAAGGGGAACGCCGCTGGTCTCTGACAGAAAGCGCATGACCGGACCGGAGGGCACACGCAGCGCAACCGTGTCGAGACCAGCAGTCGCCAGGTCCGAAATCGTCGACCCGGCCTGCTTGGGAACCACGATCGTCAACGGGCCGGGCCAGAACGCTTCGGCAAGCCTGCAGGCATCCTCGTCGAATATGCCGTGTTGCTGGGCCGCCTCGAAGGACGGCAGGTGCGAGATCAGCGGGTTGAACTGCGGGCGGCCCTTGGCTTCATAGATCTTCGCGCAGGCAAGACCATTCGTTGCATCGGCAGCGAGGCCGTAGACCGTTTCGGTCGGGATTGCCACCAGTTCACCGGCCAGGATCGCAGCGACAACGCCGCGCGCCTGCGGGTCGTCGCGCCAGTCTTCTTGATCCAGATCTACCGTCCAACGTTGCATGGAAAGATCCATCGTTCCCTGATCAACTGCTGCCACATTGCGGGCGGGCTTTGAACCGGTCCGCTTCAATGCAGTCACATGCCGCTGCGACACGGCTTGACGTTAACGTCAACGTCGGTATTGTCGCCTCAACAAGATATGTCAGGGCCTTTTGCGGCCCCGGCGCTGCCCCGTCAAGGTGGCAGGGAGGAAACACGAGAGGGAGCCCCTGAATGTACCGTGCGCCTACCGACGAGATCGCCTTCACCTTGAAAGAGGTTTGCGGTCTGTCCGACCTGCAGAAAACCGATGCGCATGCCGATCTCGGTGATGATCTCGTTTCCGCCATCCTGAGCGAAGCGGGGCGTTTCGCGGCCGAGGAAATCGCTCCCATGAATGCGGTCGCCGACAAGCATGGCACGCCCTTCAAGGACGGAACAGTCACAACCCCTCCGGGCTGGAAGGAACTCTATCACAGCTGGATCGAGGGCGGATGGAATGGGCTGAGCGCTCCGGTCGACGCCGGGGGGCAGGGGCTTCCGACCATGCTCAGCGCGGCTGCAATGGAGATGTGGAACTCCGGGTCGATGGCCTTTGCCATCGGTCCGACCCTGACCATCGGTGCCATCGAGGCCCTGGAAAAGCATGCTTCCGAGGAGCTTAAGTCCAAATACCTTGAAAAGCTCGTCTCCGGCGAGTGGATGGGCACGATGAACCTGACTGAGCCGCAGGCAGGGTCAGACCTGAACGCCCTGAAGGCCAAGGCCGAGCCGGTTGGCGACGGCACCTACAGGATTTCCGGCCAGAAGATTTTCATCACGTACGGCGAGCACGACATGACGGACAACATCGTCCATCTGGTTCTCGCCCGCCTGCCGGACGCTCCGGCCGGTACCCGCGGCATTTCACTGTTCCTGGTGCCGAAGTTCTTCGTCAACGACGACGGCTCGCTGGGTGCGCGCAACGATGTGCGCTGCGCCGGTGTCGAGCACAAGATGGGCATTCACGGTTCGCCGACCTGCACCATGGTCTATGGCGACGAAGGCGGTGCCGCCGGTTGGCTGATCGGCGAGGAAAACCGCGGTCTGGCCTGCATGTTCACGATGATGAACAACGCCCGCCTCGCGGTCGGCATCCAGGGGCTCGGCGTTGCCGAACGCGCCTATCAGCAGGCATTGGCCTACGCTCTTGATCGCCGCCAGGGCCGAGCCCCGGGGGAAACGCAGGAGGGCATGAGCCCGATTGCCCGTCACCCGGACATCAAGCGCACGCTGCTGGCCATGAAGAGCCGCACCCAGGTCGCTCGTGCGATCTGCTATGCCTGCGCCCATGCAATCGACATGTCCCATGTCGCCGAAAGCGCCGAGGACAAGACATTCTGGGCCGAACGCGCCGGCCTGCTGACGCCGTTCGCGAAGGCCATTTCGACCGACTTCGGTGTCGAGGTCACATCGATGGGTGTCCAGGTCCATGGCGGCATGGGCTACATCGAGGAGACCGGCGCTGCCCAGCATCTGCGCGACAGCCGGATTGCGACCATCTACGAGGGCACCAATGCCATCCAGTCGATGGACCTCGTCATGCGCAAGCTGCCGCTTTCAGGCGGCGAGCACGTCAAGGGCTTCATTGCCGAACTGCGCCAGATTGCAGACGAGGTGGCTGCCTCCAACCGCCCTGACTTCGGTGCAACCGCCGTCCGCCTGAAAATGGCCATCGACGAGATGGAACGCGTGACCACCTGGATCATGACCGCGCAGGCAGAAGGCCGCGTCGCCGATGTTCTTGCCGGAGCAACGCCCTACTTGCGCCTTTCCGGCCTGACCTATGGCGCTGCCCTTCTGGCCAAGGGTGCTCTGCGTTCAGGTCCGGATAACGCTGCCGCCCTGAAGGAACGGACACTTCTGGCCCGCAACTTCGCCGAGACGACCCTGGGCGAGACCGCGGGCCTCGGGCTGGACATCACCACGTCGGCCGAAGCCATTCAGGCTTTCGACCCGGAAGCCCTGGCCTCCTGACCGGGCCATAACGGAGAGCGACGATGATTCAGAAATCATTGGAGGGGGGTGTTTCCATCCTCCGGATGGATCGTGCCGACAAGAAGAACGCCCTGACCGGCGACATGTACACCGTCATGGCCGAAGCACTGGAGACCGGCAATACTGACGATGCCGTGCGATGCCATGTCATCTGCGGTCAGCCCGGCGTCTTCACCGCCGGCAACGACATTGCCGACTTCCTCAAATACGCAGGCGGCGGCGACCTTTCCAACACGCCGGTCCTGCGGTTCCTGCGCGCAATCGCCCGCAACGAGAAGCCGCTCGTTGCCGCCGTTGACGGTCTGGCCATCGGGGTGGGCACCACCCTGCTGATGCATTGCGACATGGTCTTTGCCAGCCCGTCCGCGATCTTCAAGACGCCCTTTGTCGATCTGGGACTGGTTCCGGAAGCCGGGTCCTCCGTCCTTGGACCGCAGATCATGGGCCATGCGCGTGCGTTCGAACTTCTTTGCCTCGGCGAGACCTTCGACGCGGAGCGGGCCGAGCAGGCTGGCCTCGTCAACTGGGTCGTCGAGGACGTTGATGCAGCGGCCATGGAATGCGCCAGGGCGATTGCCGCCAAGCCGCCACAGGCCATGGCCATCTCCCGCCGGCTGCTGCGCGGCGACCGCACGGCCCTCAACGACACGATCGAGGAGGAGGCGCGCATCTTCGGCGAGCGCCTGTCCTCACCGGAAACCATTGCGGCCTTCCAGGCCTTCATGTCGAAAAAGCCCAAGGGCTGACGGATACTTCGGAGACTTCCCATGAGCCTGTCCGGCAAGACACTTTTCATCACCGGCGCATCGCGCGGCATCGGCAAGGCGATTGCCCTTCGTGCAGCCCGCGACGGCGCCAACATCGCCATCGCCGCCAAGACCGCCGAGCCGCATCCGAAGCTTGAAGGCACGATCTTCAGTGCGGCGGAAGAAATCGAGGCCGCCGGCGGCAAGGCGTTGCCGCTGGTTCTGGACGTGCGCGACGACGAGGCGGTCAAGGCCGCGATCGACAAGACCGCGGAGACCTTCGGCGGGCTCGACATCGTCGTCAACAACGCCAGCGCCATCCAGCTGACGCCGGTCTCCCAGACCGACATGAAGCGCTTCGACCTGATGCACCAGATCAACACGCGCGGCACGCTGGCCTGCTCCAAGCATGCGATCCCGCATCTGGAGAAGTCCGATAACCCGCATATCCTGATGCTGTCGCCTCCGCTCGACATGAAGGAAAAGTGGTTCGCCGGTCATACGCCCTATTCCATCGCCAAATACGGCATGAGCCTCGTGGTGCTCGGCCTTGCCGGCGAACTGCGCAAGAAGGGCATTGCGGTCAATGCGCTGTGGCCGCGTACGACCATCGCGACAGCGGCGGTGAAGAACCTCCTCGGCGGCGACCAGATGATGCAGCAGAGCCGTACGCCGGACATCCTGGCCGATGCCGCCCACGCGATCTTCTCCACGCCGTCCCGCGAGCTGACCGGTGAGTTCCTTATCGACGACACCTTCCTTGCCTCGCGCGGCGTCTCCAACTTCGACCACTACCGGGTCGATCCGAGCGTTTCGCTGGCACCCGATTTCTTCGTGCCGGAAGACAGCGTCCCGCCCTGCGACATGGGTCCGGTGAAGGGCTGACGAGAAAATAGGAGAGGGGGCTACTGTCTACGACGGTCGGTCGTTTTCACCCCGTCTCTGTCGCCCCTCCCTGAGGGTGAGGGGCAGGCCCATCTCTGGGCTTCTGTTCGTTCCCCTCGTCCGCCCGTCGGGCACCTTCTCCCGGCGGGAGAAGGATAGCGTTGGCCCAATCCGGTACCTGTCATCCCCGACTTGATCGGTGGGTGATCCATGCAGTTTCGCTTGTTCTCCTCTCCCCCCTTGAGGGGGAGATGTCTCCGTCAGGAGACAGAGGGGGGTATGGACCTCTCCGTATTGAAGGACGGTTCATTTTAGAGGCACTGTCTCCCCCCCTCTGTCAGCTTTCGCTGACATCTCCCCCTCAAAGGGGGGAGAGGGGCGTATTCGGCAACGGCGTTCTTATCGAACAACCCCAAAGGCTCGAAAACACCCTTTCGAGGATGATGACAAGCCTAGATCTCTCCAAACTTTATCCCGCGCAGTCCCGGCCTTGAGCCGGGACCCCATCGATAGATGCTGGTTTCCAATGCATTGAGCTGAGTGAGGATCCCGGATCTTCGCTTCGCTGCGTCCGGGAAGGCAGGCCGGAAAGGTTTGTCATCAACCTCGTTTCTTCCGTCTCTTGTTCCAGACACGGGGCTGGGGACCTGACGCCAGCACAAATAGCGCCGCGAGGCTTGCCTCCGGCGTTCCGGCAGTGTGGCTCCGCTCGATCCGAACGGGATGGCAGGCACCCGGCGCTTGCCGGGGCTGAAAGTGAAGTGGGAAGTGACAAGGCCGAGTGCCTGCCCGAAGACCTGTCCCGAAGAACCGGCAAACCGGCCTGCACCTTTGCTGCGCCGCGGATGTGACTTGGGGCACCCGCCTTGCCAGATGTCAGGCCTGACCCGCGACTGGAAGCGCGCCCGAGCCCGGCGTCCAGCGGCAGTCTCACCGATCCCTGGCGCGCGTTGCGGTCCGTTAGGCCGCAAGCCCGCCTGATCTCCGGTTCCTGCCACCCACGAACGGTCGGTCCGTTGTCGGCCCCGTGCGGGCAGGAACGGCATTCATGAAACGGCAGCTCCGAGGTGTGGGGGATAAACGATTTTCGAGGTAATGATTTCAACGGCTTGCCGAAGAAACAGCGGGGATAGCAGCGTTTCCGTCCACCGCTCCGCCTCCTCTCACCGTCTCCCCGGACGCAGGCACATCCGGAGATCCGGAAACCCTTACGCCGCAACCTTTTCGTTTTGCGTGCCCCGCCGAATTTCCTGGTCCCGGATCAGGTCCGGGACGGCACCTAGCGTGTGGCCGGGGCTATACTCCGCATTATCACCGTCACCCCGGACGAAGGCCCAGCCGGAGATCCGGGGCCTACTCGTTTGCAGAGCGGATCAGGTCAGCAATGTCCGTTCGGCAGGTGCCCGACCCGTTCCCGCCGCTTCGGCAAGCGGGCCTGCAAGTGGGTCCCGGATCTCCGCTTTGCTTCGTCCGGGATGACGGGAGAGGGAGCGGCGTTGCCCTGCGCCTTCCCGAATGAAGCGGCAAAACAAAAAAGGCCGCTCGATGGAGCGGCCTTTGGCATACTTGGCGTCAGTCGAATTCCGGGCCGCGTGCCTTGTAGGGTGTGACGTCGCGCCAGGCCTTCATCAGGGTCTCGAGCTCGCCATCGGCATTCGGCGGCAGAACGATCTGCAGCTTGACCAGAAGGTCGCCGTGGCCGGTCTTGGTCGGAAGTCCCTTGCCCTTCAGGCGCATGGTCTTGTCGCCGGAAGAACCGGCGGGAATGTTGAGGTTGACGGCGCCGCCCAGGGTCGGCGTGCGCACCTTGGCGCCGAGCACGGCTTCATAGAGCGTCAGGGGCAGTTCGAGGACCAGGTCGTTGCCGCGCACTTCGAACAGCGGGTGCTTCCTGAACCGGATTTCCACCATGGCATCGCCGGCAGTGCCGCCGTTTTCGCCCGGAAAGCCCTGACCGCGTAGGCGAATGCTCTCGCCCTCACGCGTGCCGGGAGGAATCGTGACGTTGACCGTCTTGCCGCTCGGCAACGTCACCTGCGCCTTGCCCGAGTTGATCAGGTCTTCAAGCGAGACCATGGCAACGAGATCGGCGTTCTTGCCCTTGGTGGGCGTCGCACGGCCAGCGCTCGCCCCGGCTCCTGCGCCCGGCCGCGGACCTGCGCCCGCACCCGCACCGGCAGTACGGCCACGCCTGCCACCGCCGAAACCACCCAGGATATCGTTCAGGATGTCGTCGAAGCCGCCGCCACCGAAGCCGCCGCCACCGCCGGTCTGGCCGCGGAAACCGCGCGCGCCGCCCGCATTGCCGAAATCCTGGAAGTCGGAAAAACCTTCGAAACCGTGCGACTGGAAGCGGGGCTTGCCCTGTCCGTCGATCTCGCCGCGATCGAACTTGCCGCGCTTTTCCTTGTCGCCCACGATCTCATAGGCCTGGTTGACCTCGGCAAACTGCGCCTGTGCCTTCGGATCATCCTTGTTCTGATCCGGATGGTACTTCTTGGCCAGCTTGCGGAAGGCCTTCTTGATGTCCGTCTCGGAAGCGTTCTTCGCAACACCGAGGACGCTATAGGGATCACGCATTTGTTGTCACCAGTACAGGACGGTCACGGGCGGACCGTCTCGCGAATTCATGTCTTGACCGATATATCGGGGCTGCTAGGAAAAAATTCCAGTGCCGAAGCCCTTGCCCGGGCTGGCCTGCCCGAGTGGTCAGGATCCGTCAGGCCTGTTTTACCGGGATTGGAGCGCGGTTCAAGCGTCGCCCGCCGCGAGGCTCGTGATCGTCATGCGGCTCGAGATGTCGCGGCAGGCCGAACCGGAATAGATCTTAAGCCCTGCAATGGTGTTTGCGGTTGTCTTGAACGCCACGCAACCTGTCTCCGCCAGACCCGTCTTGTCGATCTCACTGATGCGGCCCGAGTTGCCGCTTTCCTGATTGGTCCAGGCCAGGCGACTGTTCTCGTCGGCCGCGCTCTCGCTGTATGCGGCGGGCTCCGGCCCATCCGCCGCCGTCACGGCATCAAGCGTCATCGCGATGATCTTGCGGTCGTCCTCGCCGACATCGGCAAAGGCGACATCGCTTGCCGAGGGAATGGAGCCGGTCAGCACCAGGGGCGTCTCGACGTCGGCGCTGCCGAGCGGCATGCTGATCTGACCACAACCGCCAGCAAGCAGGACCAGCGACAGGGCAGGCGCGGCAAGGCTCTGGATCTTTGTCAGACGGGCTGTATATGTGTGGCGATGAAACATGTGGTGCGATCCCGAATTGCCGAGGCTAATTGCGATCCGACCACTTCTGCAGCCAGGCTGCCTTCTGAACGCTCGACAGGTAACAGATGACCAAGTCCGACACTTCGCCAAAAGAGTTAACAAATGGTGACTTTACAGAAGCAGCAAAGCCGTTCGAGCTGTTTCGTGAATGGTTTGAGGATGCGGCCGCGAGCGAACTGAACGATCCGAATGCGCTGGCTTTGGCCACTGTCGACCCTGACGGCCTGCCAAATGTGCGGATGGTCCTGCTCAAGGACTTCGATGAGCGCGGCTTTGTGTTTTACACAAATTTCGAAAGCGCCAAGGGGCGCGAGCTCCTGTCGGCCGGAAAGGCGGCCATGTGCTTCCACTGGAAGTCGCTCCGCCGACAGGTCCGCATTCGCGGGCCGATCGTCCAGGTGTCGGATGAGGAAGCGGACGAGTATTACCAGTCGCGCGCCCGCGGCAGCCGTATCGGAGCATGGGCGTCGAAACAGTCACGTCCGCTCGAAAGCCGGTTCGCGCTGGAAAAGGAAGTCGCCAAGTTCACCGCCAAGTTCGCCATTGGCGAGATCCCGCGTCCGGCCCACTGGTCCGGCATGCGCCTGGTCCCGACCTCCATCGAGTTCTGGCACGACCGTCCGTTCCGTCTGCACGACCGGGTTGTCTTTACCCGGGGTTCGGACGGCGAGGACTGGTCGAAGGAACGGCTCTATCCGTAAAAGCGGGGGAGGGCTGGCCCGCACGATCCGGTCTGGCAGGGCCGAAGCATCGTTTGGCGTGAAGTGTCCCCTATCTGTCCTGGAGCGGCATTTCGGCTTATGATCCGGCACGTAGAATGGGCGCGTCAAGTCCATTCGGAGTGTCTGAAAATGTCCGCTGATACCGCACTGATTGTCATAGACGTCCAGGAATCCTTCCGTCACCGTCCCTATTTCGTCGAGGACGGCCTGGCGGCATATCTTGAGCGCCAGCAAGTCCTGATCGATGGCGCGAAGGCCGCCGGGATCCCGGTTGTGCAGATCTTCCACGTCGAGGACTCCGGGCCGTTTTCCGAAGCCTCGGGCAACGTCAGGACGATGGCGCCGCTTAACTTCGAACCCGATGCCGTGTTCCGAAAGCGCCGACACAGTGCCCTCGTCGGCAGTGGCCTCGACTTCTGGCTCGTTTCGAACGGCATCCGTCGCCTGATCATCTCGGGGATCCGCACGGAGCAATGCTGCGAGACCACGACCCGCCATGCCTCCGACCTTGGCTATGCCGTCGACTTTGTCCTGGATGCGACGCTTACCTTCCCCATGACCGATGCCTCGGGCCGTACCTGGAGCGCTGCGGAGATCACCGAGCGTACCCAGCTGGTGCTGGCCGGCCGGTTCGCCCGGATCCTTGCAGCCGATGAAGTCCTCGCCGAGCTTGCCGGACAGGCCGCGGCATGACCCGAGCGGCACGTCCACGCATCGTACCGGTCTATGTGGTCGTGCCGCCGCGTGTGCTTCTGCTCGATGTCGCAGGCCCGATCGAGGTCCTGCGGAAGGCGAACATGGAGCAGGCGGACCTGCAATATGCCGTCCGCTATGTCAGTCCGTCTTTGCGTCTGTGCAGCTCCATCGGCCTCGATGTCACCGGAATGCAGCCTCTTCCGGAGACATTGCCCGACGACGCGGTGGTGGTGATCTCCGGCTCTGCCGATGAGCCGCTGCCGCGTCTGTCAGATGTCGGTCCGGTGGCCGTCGAACCGAAGGATGATGCACGCCTTGAGACGGAAATCGTCGATTGGCTGGCGCGCAGTATTCGGCCGGGCATCCGGCTCGTGACCATTTGTTCTGGCGCTGTCCTCGCCGGACGGGCGGGGTTGCTCGATGGTCATGACTGCACGACCCATCACGGCACGATCGGGAAACTGCGCGATAGCGCCCCGCGGGCACGTGTTCTCGACAACCGGCTCTTTGTGGAAGATGGCGAACGCCTGACGAGCGCGGGAATCACCGCCGGAATTGACCTCATGCTGGCCATGGTGTCGCGCGATACCGGCCACGGGGTGGCGCTGGCGGTCGCTCGCTACATGGTGGTCTACATGAGACGGGGAGGGGCGGACCCGCAATTGTCGCCCTGGCTGGAAGGGCGCAACCATATCCACCCGGTCATACACCGGGTTCAGGACGCTGTCGCGGCCGATCCCTCCCGCGACTGGCAGGTCGCGACGCTGGCCGATCTTTCCGCCATGAGCCCGCGCAGCCTGTCGCGTCTATTCAACCAGCAGACGGGGCTCAGCGTGACCGACTATGTCAACCGCATGCGCATCGCACTGGCACATGATCTCGTGGCGGGATCGCGGCTGGACATGGAGAACATCGCCCAAAAGGCAGGGTTCTCCTCGACCCGTCAGTTCCGCAGGGCCTGGAACCGCCTGCACACGCTGCCGCCCGCGCACCTGCGCAGGGAACTGGATCGTGGCGACGTGGCCTGACCGGCAAGGATCAGAGAAGCCGCTTCCAGCGCAGGAAGACATAGGTCAGCACGATCGAAGTGGCCATCAGGCCGATCGAGAACAGAAAGCCCGCCTGCCATTGCAGTTCCGGCATGTTGACGAAGTTCATGCCGTAAATCGAGGCGATCAGGGTCGGTGGCAGGAAGATCACGCCGAGCACGGAGAAGATCTTGAAGATCTGGTTCTGCTCGAGCGTGACGAGGCCGACCGTCGCGTCGAGCAGGAACGAAAGCTTGTTGTCGAGCGCATCGCCGTGCTCCTTGATGGAGTGAATATCCCGGCCGTAGCTCTGACAGGCGACAACCTGGTCGTCGCTCAAGGAAACCTTGCGGCCGTGGTTTTCCAGATAGAGCAGCAGGCGTGCAAGACTGGTGCAAACGTCGTGCATCTTGGCCACCTGAAGTCCAAGACGCCCCTGTTCGCGGATCGCTTCCTGGTAGACGGACTTTCCGCGGGCGCTGATGCCCTCCTCGAACACCCTGACCGAAATGCGGTCGAAGCCGCGTGAGGCTTCTTCCATGACATCGGCGGCCCGGTCGATGATCTGTTCGATCAGTCCGAGGGCCATCGACGGGCCCGCATGGTCCAGTTCGGTGTCGTTCTTCAGGCGCCTGACGAACTGGGCAACGGACTGCGGTTCGCCATAACGAACCGTAACGAGCCTCTTGGCCGACAGGACAAAGGTC
Organism: Roseibium sp.; assembly: GCF_048261595.1. Lineage (GTDB taxonomy): Bacteria > Pseudomonadota > Alphaproteobacteria > Rhizobiales > Stappiaceae > Roseibium. The sequence continues at coordinate 1,238,818 of NZ_JBLXFW010000001.1, read as the reverse complement.
ATGGAGGACAGTTCGGGATCGACCATCTTCACTGCCATGGGCAGGAGAGCCGTCATCACGATCGCGCCGGGTTCATCGTAGAGGCGCGCAGACGTCTCGATGGAGGCGATTTCCGCGCGCGTCGGAATTTCGGCGCCCATCAATGCCTCGGCCGAGTGCAGCTCTTCATCGGTCGGGCGCAGAAGGTCGATCCAGACCGCTGTCGACGGGATCTGGTCGTCGCCGGAAAGCTCCCGGCGCTCGAGACCTCGTGCACTCGAGCAGTAGGCAATGATCATGAAGATGGCTCCGGCCGAACGATGCAAGTCAACGCATGCCGACGGTGCCACATCGAGGATGCGGGCGCAGCCTTTTTCGCAATCCTTCCCGCCTTGCGCACGCTGCCAAGAAAGCGTTGGGAGCGGCCGGTCGGGCAGGTTGCCGGAGTTACTTCCGTGCCGTCTTCGTCTTCAGACAAAGGGCCGCTGCTGAAAGTGCAGCAATGCCGACAGGCTTGTAATGGTTGATCAGGGCTGCGGCGGCTGGCTTTGCAGGAGCAGGGCTTGCGGCTTTGTTAGACATTGTCTTCGTCCATCATGACAATTTACTCGCGCCCCATGCATCCTGATTGTGACTTTCCTTTGGCAGCATGTGTCTTTGTCAACGTCCGTCGAATGCAAGGCATGGTTAACGCAGGTTCATGATGCGCCGCAAACCGGGCGAGCACCAATCATATTGGATAACGGAATGTTACGTTTGGGAAGCTCGTTCGGCGGTGTGGATGCGGCAGAGAATGCATTTTTTGTTCCGGGCCGTTAGGTGCGATGCTATGCATGAGGACAAGGAGGACGGACGGAACAGGCATGAAGCGCTATCCGCTCTACAGGTCGAAAGCTGCCAGGGTCAGCCGCAGGGTTGGGGCGATTGCCCTGCCTGTGGCGTTGATGGCCGTCCTGTTTCACAGGATCGGCGGCCTGACAGCCGACCAGATGATTCTCGCCATCCTGACCGCAACGGCGATCGGATTGGCCGCCATCCTGCTCGCCGGTACGGCCCTTGTTCATCTCTGGAAGCGGGGCGGGCGGGGAACGCTCGATGCCGTGGTCGGAACGTTCTACGGGCTGGTCGCACTTTTGCCGGTAGGCGCGCTCGGCGCCAGCCAGGTTCTGCAGGGCAACGCACTGGACGTCACGACGGATCCTGTCGATCCCCCGAGCATCGTCGCAATCGCCGCGCCCGGGGCGCCGGGCCGCCAGGACATGCCGGTGCTTCCGCTGATGGAGCGTCTGGCAACGGTTGCACCCGAGCACGACAACTCCGACATCGTCTCGCGCCGGTACCGTATCCAGCCGGCAGTCCTGCATGTTGCCGCACTTGCCGCCGCCAGCCGCAGCGGCTGGAAGGTCGTTGCCGAAGTGCCGCCCGATCTGCTTGATGCGCCGACAAGTTTCCAGGGCGAGGTGCGCTCGCCCATTCTTGGGCTCGTTGATGATGTCGCCGTTCGCATCCGGCCCGATCCGGTCGGCGCTCTCTTCGACATCAGGTCGGTGTCGCGCTACCCGCTTCAGGATCTTGGCAGCAATGCCGGGCGCATCCGGGCCTTCTACCGGGAAATGGACGAAGTCCTGCTGCAAACCTATGGCGACGTCGAAAGCCTGACAGTGCTGGAGGAAGAAACGGAGATCGAAGCCGCGGGCCTGCAGCCTGCGGAGCCGCTCGAAGAGGTTCCTGTAATCCCGGTGCCAGCCTTCAAGCCCTATGTCGAGGGCTCCGACGAACCGGTCGCCGAAGACCTCAGCGTCATCGAGGAATAGACGCGAGGCCGATCGGCGCGGCAATCACCTGCCGGGCAGACGATAGAGCGCATCGAGCCGTGTCATTGGCTCTGCCATGACCAGCCCACGTTCGGCCAGATCTTCAAGGTGCGCGAAGACCGAAAGAGCAGCGGCCGGCCTCAGCACCGGGTCCAGGCCCTCGTAGATCCGCAGGACGAGGTCTGGTATGGCCGCCGGAGTGGGGCCAAGGGCTGACAGGATAGAGGCTTCACGCTTCAACCGGTGTGCCTTCAATTCGGCCATGTAGCCATGGGCATCGCGAACCTCGGCTCCGTGTCCGGGCAGATAGGTTGTCTCGCTGCGCCCCATAAGTGTCTCGAGCGAGGCCATGTAGGCCCGCATGCTGCCGTCCGGAGGGGCAACGATGGATGTCGACCAGGCCATGACATGGTCGGCAGAGAAAAGGATTTCTGACCCTTCGATCGCAAAACAGAGATGGTTGTCCGTGTGCCCGGGTGTCTCGATCGCCTGAAAGTTCGCTGCGGACAAGCTGGCGGTTTCGCCATCGCCGAGCTGCCGGTCCGGCGCATAGGCGTGATCGGAGCTTGCATCCATCGGATTGCTCTCGCCAATGCCAAGATCCCGCGCCATGCGATAGGGACCGCAACCGATGACCGGCGCTCCGGTCCGCCTTTTCAGGAGAGCTGCGCCCGGTGAGTGGTCCATATGTGTGTGGCTGACGAGAATTGCCTCGATGGCCGCGCCATCACAGGCGTCGAGGATGGTATCGATATGCGCCTCGTTCGCAGGACCGGGATCAAGAACGGCGACCTTCGATGTGCCTATGAGATAGGTATTGGTGCCGTGGAAGGTGAATGGGCCGGGATTGGGCGCGGTCAGCCTGCGAATTCCGTCGGCAATCTCGACGGCGATCCCGTAGGACGGATCGAACTGGCGGTTATGCTCCAAGGCTCTCTCCACTGGCGGCAGTCAGGGGCTGCGCGAGGACGTGACGTCCCTTCGCATAGCACGTGTGTCCGGCCATCGTCGCCTGCCGTGCATTCGATCGGCGGAAAAGTCACTGAAATTCCAGTACCATCACAGGGATGTGGGCATGGTTTATTGGATTTCATCGAATTAAAAGGATTTAGGCTATGATTCGGGACTGGGCGGTATGTGTGTTCCGGGTCGCCGCGCCACCGTCGTTGAACGAGAGAATCTGGAACTGAATTGCCATGTCGGTCGACCAACCTTGCCGCTTCGAATGCTACCTGCCAAAGCCGCGCGACAAGGTCTTTACCTTGCTGGTGGACCACCCCGAGCGCTGGTGGCAGCCGATTGCGGCAGCTGCGGTCGGCGATGTCATCGAAACGGCAGCCATCGCTCCGCATCCCGGTGGCGTTTGCGAAGAGACCTCGCAGTCCGGCAAGCGCAAGGTCTGGGGCACGATCCTGTCCATTGAGCGACCGCTCTATGTTCGGCTCGCCTGGCAGCTGACCTCAAGGTGCGCGCCGATCATGGATTCCGCCGCCTGCAGCCGGGTCATGATCACCTTGCGCGATGCAGGCGAGGGAACCCGGGTGGAGATCGTCCATTCCGATTTCATCCGTCACGGCGATGATGCGCAGGCCTGTCACGACCTCATGTGCTCGCCGGAGGGCTGGCCGTCAATCATGAAACGTCTGGAAGAAGCGGCGAAATCCATCTGACTTCGTTCATCATCCTGCCGGACATGGGCTACCGGCGGACCTGTCGTCTATCTGACATAGTCGATGTGCTATCTGCTTCGGCTTCAATCGTTTGATCTTCTCCCGCGACCGACTTATCAAGGTGCGCGGCAGACTTGTGCGATTGGTAAGCCGTCGAACCAGACGGTTGTAGACGCAACGACTACAAGGTGTGAAACGCCCCGCCCATGACAGACCTCCATCAAGCTTCGACCTTTCCCTCCAGCTCTCCGCTTGGCCGGCTGAGAGAGGCGCGGTGGCTGGTGGCTGCCGCTGCTGTGCTGACATGCGGTGCCTGGGCTTTCTATGCGGTTCCCGGCGTTGTCGCTGGATCAGCCTTCGCGTCGATGGTTTTTATCGCCGCCCTCTTCCCCCGGCGCACCCGCTCGCGCCGCCTGGAGGTCGTCAAGCAGCGCGAATTGCGTCGGATGTGGCCCGGTACGGGAATGAAGGTGACAGTCGATGCGTTGCCTTCGCCCTGTTTCGTGGCCGATGGACGTGGCATCACCCGTTACATCAACAAGGCGGCGCTGAAGGTCTACGGAGATCTCACACCGGGCGATCCGCTGTCCTTTTCCCTGCGGGCTCCCTCGCTTCTGGAAGCGTTCGACCGGGTCTGTTCGTCCGGAACGGCCGAGCGCATCAGCTGGACCGAGAAGGTTCCGACCGAAGCCTGGTTCGAGGCTTATGTTTCTCCGGTTTTCATGCCCGGTACTGCGCGTGAGCCCGGGAGCGCCACACGGCCCGATTTCGTGCTGGTCGTCATTCAGGATCAAAGTGAACAGCGGCGCCTGGAACGTATGCGCACCGACTTTGTCGCCAACGCCAGCCACGAATTGCGCACGCCACTTGCCTCCCTTTCAGGCTTCATCGAAACGCTGCAGGGACCGGCGAAGGACGATGTGGTTGCCCGTGAGCGGTTCCTTGCAATCATGCAGGAACAGGCCGGACGCATGCGCCGCCTGATCGACGACATCCTGTCCCTGTCACGGATCGAGCTGAAGGCCCACGTGAAACCCTCTGGCGAGGTCGACCTTGTCGACATCATCGGTCACGCACGCGATGCGCTTGACCCGGTTGCCCGCGAAATGGGGGTCACCATCGAGACCGACATGCCCGAGACAGGCGCGATCATCACCGGGGAACGCGACGAGCTGATCCAGGTCGCCGAAAACCTGATCGAGAACGCGCTCAAATATGGCGGCAGCGGCGGCAAGGTAACCCTTGGCGTTCATGCGACAGCCGGTGGCGCGGACAACGGGCAGTGGGACCTCTCCGTCCGTGACTATGGCGAGGGTATTCCTGCCGAGCACCTGCCGCGCCTGACCGAACGCTTTTACCGTGTCAATGCGGATTCCAGCCGCGCGATGAAGGGGACAGGCCTCGGATTGGCCATCGTCAAGCATATCCTCAATCGTCACCGGGCTCGTCTCGAGATCGAAAGCACTCCAGGTGAAGGCGCCACCTTCACGGTCCATTTTCCGAAGAAGATCCGGGCTTGAACCGGCGTCTGGTCAAAGTTCCGCTCAGTCACAAAAGTGAAGCGATGGCGCTTTACGAATAGGTCAACTACGAACTTCCAAGCAGGTTCGCAGTTTCGTTGACTTCAGAAATTCGAGAGGCTTCCGGCCATGAAACCAAAGCTGTTCGTCTCCGTCCTGGCGCTTGCAGGCCTCGCAGCTTTCCCCAGCCAGGCACGGGACCGCATCCTGATCGTTGGCTCATCGACCGTGTTTCCGTTTTCCTCTGCGGTCGCCGAAACCTTTGGCGCGGCCAGCGGAGCCAAGACACCTGTCGTGGAATCGACTGGAACAGGCGGCGGCATACGGATGTTCTGCGCCGGTACCGGCCCTTCAACGCCCGATATCACGAACGCCTCGCGGCCGATGAAAACCGAAGAACGCGAGGTCTGTACGGCAAACGGCGTGACACCGATCGAGGTCATCATCGGTTATGACGGCATCGTTCTGGCGAATTCGCGTTCCGGCCCCGTGTTCAACCTGACGCGAGAGCAGCTGTTTCTTGCCCTGTCCCGCATTGTTCCGGCTGACGGGGGTATGGTTGAAAACGGCTACGAGAGCTGGTCCGACATTTCCGCCGATCTGCCCGATGAGCCGATCGAAGTGTTCGGTCCCCCGCCCACTTCCGGAACGCGAGATGCCTTTGTCGAGCTGGTCATGGATGTCGGCTGCGCCAGCGCAGCAATGGCTGCCGGCAGTTCCTGTTCGGACCTGCGTCAGGACGGCGCCTATATCGAGGCCGGCGAGAACGACGACCTGATCGTCGGCAAGCTGGAAGCAAACCCCATGACGGTTGGCATTTTCGGATACTCGTTCCTCGATCAGAATTCCACGCAGATTCAAGGGGCATCTATCGAGGGTGTTGAACCCAGTTTCATCAACATCGCCTCGGGTGCCTATCCTGTCTCCAGGCCCCTCTATTTCTACGTCAAGAAAGAGCACCTCGCTCAGATCCCTGCGCTGGAGGGCTATCTCCGCGAATTTACAAACGAAGCGACCTGGGGTGACGGCGGCTACCTGGCGCAGCGCGGGTTGATCCCTCTGGACGCGCAAACCCGCACCGGCATCCGTTCAAAGCTTGAGACCCATATTACCGGGACCAACTGAGCGGCGAAGCGCGAAAAGGACAAGGCGTGTTTGCGGGCTTCCCCCAAGCCCTTCAAACAGGGCTCGGTTGCAGTTCGGAAGCAACCCGATTCCGCATTCTTCTTGACATATCCGCCGGGGCGAATGTCACGATTGCATGATACGGGTAAATGTTATTCATATAAATCAATACCTTAAAGTGTCATAAAACTGATAAGAAACCTTCATAGAAGTCACATGCATCGGATCTAGGTTCGCCCCGTCGCCGAGGCAAGACGGCCGGGCGGCTGTACAACAAACCTTGACATTCAAAGGGAGTGGTCAAGTGAAATTCAAGACCCTCGTTTCCGCCGCTGCTCTGGCAGTTGCCGCCACCGCCGTTGCCGGTTCCGCTCAGGCTCGCGACCAGATCCAGGTTGCAGGCTCCTCCACGGTTCTGCCCTACGCTTCCATCGTTGCTGAAGCCTTCGGCGAAAACACCGACTTCCCGACCCCGGTCGTTGAGTCCGGCGGTTCTTCTGCTGGCCTGAAGAAGTTCTGCGCCGGCGTCGGCGAGAACACGATCGACGTCGCGAATGCTTCGCGCAAGATCAAGGACAAGGAAATCGCAGCCTGTGCCGAAGCCGGCGTCAAGGACATCATCGAAGTCCGCATCGGCTATGACGGCATCGTCTTCGCTTCCCAGAAGGACGGCCCGGCATTCAACGCCTTCACGCCTTCCGATTGGTTCAACGCTCTGGGCGCAAAGGTCCTGAAGGACGGCCAGCTCGTTGACAACCCGAACACCACCTGGGCTGACGCCAACGGCGAACTTCCGGCTGTCGAAATCGCAGCTTTCATCCCGGGCACCAAGCACGGCACCCGTGAAGTCTTCGAAGAGAAGGTCCTGGCTCAGGGCTGTGAAGACACCGGCGCCCTGAAGGCAATGGTCGACGGCGGCATGTCCGAAAAGGACGCTGAAAAGGCTTGTATGGCTGTGCGTACCGACGGCAAGTCTGTCGACATTGACGGCGACTACACCGAGACCCTGGCTCGCATCGACGCGAACAGCAACGGTGTCGGCGTCTTCGGTCTGGCGTTCTACGAGAACAACACCGACAAGCTGAAGGTCGCCACCATGTCTGGCGTCGTTCCGTCCACCGAGAGCATCGCCAAGGGCGAGTATCCGGTTTCCCGTCCGCTGTTCTTCTACATCAAGAAGGCACACATCGGTGTCATCCCGGGCCTGAAGGAATACGCTCAGTTCTTCGTCTCTGAAGAACTCGCCGGCCCGGACGGCCCGCTTGCCCAGTACGGCCTGGTTTCCGATCCGGAACTGGCTGCTACCCAGGAAGCGGTTGCAAACGAAGTCACGCTCAGCAACTAAGCTAAAGTGATCAAGAGGGGGCGGCCTTGCCGCCCCTTCGACCATTTACCGTTTATCGGAAAAGCGTCGGATGTCCCTGCCTGTTCTTCTTCTTGTCATCCTGGCTCTTGCCGCCATTGCCTATGTCACCGGGCGCGGCCGGGCCTTTCGAACGGCCAGCGGCGATATTCGTCAGCTTCATTCCCTCCCGGCCTATTACGGCTGGAATGCCGCGCTGAGCGTCTTGCTCCCGGCCCTCGTCGTTCTCCTTCTCTGGATCTCCATCCAGCCGGTCGTGATCAACAATTCGGTCTCGGCGCTCATTTCCGAAGAGTCGGTTGCCGAAAGCTCCCTCGACCTGGTTCTGAGCGACGTGCGCCGTGTTGCCGATGGTCTTGATATGGCCGTCGAGACAGGCGCCCTGTCCGCCGCCGATGCACGGTCTCTGACCAGCACCGGAACGGATGTGCGGGCGCTGCTCGGATCGGTCGGTGTCGCCCTCGGTTCAGATGTTTCGGAAGAAACGCTGGATGCGGCACAGCGCTACCGCGGCATGTCTTCCTACGGCGCGATCCTGCGCAGCGTTCTCGTTCTGGCTGTCGGTATCGGTGGCTTTGTCATCGGCTTTCGTGCCTCGCACAAGGATTTCCGCGCCCGCAACACGGTCGAGCGGGTCGTTCTCGGCATTCTCATCGCCGCGGCATCCATTGCCATCCTGACCACGCTGGGGATCGCCCTTTCGCTGATCTTCAACACAGTCGAGTTCTTCAAGGTCTACCCGGCGGCAGACTTCTTCTTCGGTCTGACCTGGAGCCCGAGCTTCGGCGGCGGTTCCGAGCTTGGCATCGTGCCGCTGATCTGGGCGACCCTCTACATTTCGCTGATCGCGCTGGCCGTTGCCGTTCCGGTCGGCCTGTTCGCCGCGATCTACCTGTCGGAATACGCCGGTTCGGCGGTCCGCGCTGTTGCAAAGCCGCTGCTTGAGGTTCTCGCCGGCATCCCGACCATCGTCTACGGTCTGTTCGCTCTGCTTACCGTCGGACCGCTGCTGGTCGATATCTTCGGACAGGGCGGCCTGCTGGGGCTTGGCTGGATGAAGGGCGGCACGGCGGTCATGACCGCGGGCCTCGTCATGGGCATCATGCTTATCCCCTTCGTAAGTTCGCTGTCCGACGACATCATCAACGCGGTGCCGCAGGCGATGCGCGACGGCTCCCTCGGTCTGGGTGCGACCCATTCCGAAACGGTCAAGCAGGTCATTCTTCCCGCAGCACTGCCGGGCATCGTCGGCGCCATCCTGTTGGCCGCCTCGCGCGCAATCGGTGAAACGATGATCGTGGTTCTGGGGGCAGGGGCGGCCGCACGCCTCAGTCTCAACCCGTTCGAGGCGATGACCACAGTCACGGCCAAGATCGTCTCCCAGCTCACGGGCGATGCCGACTTCGCCTCTCCCGAAGCGCTGGTTGCCTTCGCGCTCGGCATGACGCTCTTCATCATCACGCTGGGCCTGAATGTCTTTGCCCTCTACATCGTGCGCAAGTACCGGGAGCAGTACGACTGATGACCGACGTTATCGCGACATCGAAGACCGAGGGTTTCCCGGTGAAAAAGTCCAAATCGCTTCTGGAGATCGATTCTCTGACCAAGAAGCGCAATGCGGCCGAGTGGCGCTTCAAGATGTATGGCGTCACGGCCATCGCCATCGGCCTGTTCTTCCTGGTCGCACTTCTCTACGCGATCCTGTCGAACGGGTTGAGCGGTTTCTCGCAGACCTTTGTCTCCGTCACGATCCCGCTGGATCAGGCGAAGATCGAGGCGGCGGAAAAGTCGATCGTCAAGACGTCCAAGTACCGCGACATGATCACAGAAGCCTTGCGCGCTGAAATGGCAACGCATGGCGTCGCGACGGAGATGAACGACAAGGATCTGATGAAGATGATGTCGTCCGGCGCTCCTGCGACCGTGCGCGATTTCGTTCTGGCAAATCCGCAGGACATGGGTGGCAACACCACCTTCAATCTCGTCGCCTCGTCGCGTGTCGATGGCTACTTCAAGGGCCGCGTGAAGCGCGAGGATCTTGTCAACGACAAGAACCTGGATGTCGCCCATCTGGATATTGTTGACCGCCTGCGCGACAGCGGCATGATCGAAAAACGCTTCAACTGGGACTTCGTCTTCGGATCCGATGCCTCGGACTCCCGCCCGGAACAGGCCGGTATCGGCGTGTCGATGGTCGGCTCCTTCTTCATGATGCTGGTGGTGCTGTTCCTGTCGCTCCCGATCGGCGTTGCCGCCTCGATCTACCTGGAAGAGTTCGCGCCGAAGAACCGGTTTACCGACCTGATCGAGGTGAATATCTCGAACCTTGCCGCGGTGCCGTCCATCGTGTTCGGTATCCTGGGTCTTTCGGCTTTCATCCAGTTCGCCCATCTGCCTCAGTCCGCACCGCTGGTCGGTGGCCTGGTGCTGACGCTGATGACCCTGCCTACGATCATCATTTCGACGCGCGCGTCGCTGAAGGCGGTGCCGCCGAGCATCCGTGATGCGGCTCTCGGGATTGGTGCCTCGAAGATGCAGTCCGTGTTTCACCACGTCCTGCCGCTGGCCATGCCTGGCATCCTGACCGGTACGATCATCGGCCTTGCGCAGGCGCTTGGCGAAACCGCCCCACTGCTTCTGATCGGCATGGTTGGCTTCATCGCTTCTGAGTTCCCGGACGGATTGGCGGCGGGCTTCATGTCACCGAACTCGGCCATGCCTGCCCAGATCTATGAATGGGCAAAGCGCGCCGACCCGGCCTTCTACGAGCGGGCATGGGGCGGGATCATCATCCTGCTTGTGTTCCTCATGACCATGAACATCATTGCCATTTTGCTACGCCGCCGCTTCGAGCGCCGCTGGTAAGGAAAGAAACGAACCAATGAGCCAGATGCCCGCAGGTCTCCAGGCCGCAGCCGTGAACGAAACCAAGATCGCCGCCAAGGACGTCCACGTCTATTACGGTGACACCCACGCCATCAAGGGCGTGTCCATTGAGGTCGAGGCACGCGCCGTAACGGCGTTCATCGGACCGTCGGGCTGTGGCAAGTCCACGTTCCTGCGCTGCCTCAACCGCATGAACGACACGATCGACATCTGCCGCGTCGAAGGCGACATCCTGATCGACGGTGAGGATATCTACGATCCGAAGGTTGACCCGGTGCAGCTGCGCGCAAAGGTCGGCATGGTGTTCCAGAAGCCGAACCCGTTCCCGAAGTCGATCTACGACAACATCGCCTATGGTCCGCGTATCCATGGTCTGGCGCGCAAGAAGTCCGAACTCGACGAGATCGTCGCTTCCTCGCTGCAAAAGGCCGGGCTTTGGAACGAGGTCAAGGATCGTCTTGATGATCCGGGCACGGGCCTTTCGGGCGGACAGCAGCAGCGCCTTTGCATTGCACGCGCAATCGCGGTCAGCCCGGAAGTGATCCTGATGGACGAGCCGTGTTCGGCGCTCGATCCGATCGCGACCGCGAAGGTCGAGGAACTGATCGACGAACTGCGCGCCAACTACACCATCGTGATCGTCACCCACTCCATGCAGCAGGCGGCACGCGTGTCGCAGCGCACGGCGTTCTTCCACCTCGGCAACATCGTTGAAGTGGGCGACACGCAGGATATCTTCACCAACCCGCACGACAAGCGCACCCAGGACTACATCACGGGCCGCTTCGGCTGATGGCCATCGGGGGGCTGGAAAGGAAACGCACATGAGCGAACACACGGTATCCGCATACGACGAGGAACTGACGGCGATTGCCGGCCGGATTGCGGAAATGGGCGGAATCGCCGAGGACATCGTGACCAATGCGGTGTCGGCACTGATCAGCCAGGACCTGGAACTGGCACAGGCCACGATCCTCAAGGATGCACGCCTGGACGAACTGCTGCTCGACATCGAGATGCGCAATGTCAACGTCATTGCCCGCCGCCAGCCCATGGGCCAGGACCTGCGCGAGATCATGGCGGCCGGCCGCATCGCAAATGACCTGGAACGTGTCGGCGACATGGCCAAGAACGTTGCCAAGCGCGTCATCGCCATCGACAGCGATCTGAAGTCGAAGAAGCTGGCAATCGGCGTCGAGCACATGACCGAGCTTGCCCTGAGCCAGCTCAAGGACGTGCTGGACGCCTATACCCGCCGCGATGCCGAGGAGGCACGCAAGGTTCGTGACCGCGACAGTGAAGTCGACGCCATCTACACGTCGCTGTTTCGCGAGTTGCTGACCTACATGATGGAAGATCCGCGCAACATCACCCAGTGCGCCCATTTGCTCTTCTGCGCGAAGAACATCGAACGCATTGGCGATCACGCCACCAACATCGCTGAAAACGTCTACTACATGGTCACCGGCGAGCGCCTCATGGACGAGCGCCCGCGCATGGATGAGACCGGCGTGGCGGACACGGAAGAGGGCTGAGCTCAATAGAAGCTACGCCTGGAAGATCTCGGAGAATACTGGAATGCCGAAGGTCCTGATCGTCGAGGACGAAGAACCGATCAGCATGCTGCTGAGATACAATCTGGAAGCCGAAGGCTATACGGTCGACGTTTGCGACCGCGGCGATGATGCCGAAATCCGCCTGCGGGAAAGCGTTCCCGATCTGCTGCTTCTGGACTGGATGCTGCCGGGCCTGTCCGGCATCGAATTGTGCCGGCGCCTTCGCCAGCGTGAGGAAACAGAACGCCTGCCGGTGATCATGCTGACGGCACGCGGTGAAGAGGCCGAGCGCATTCGCGGGCTGTCAACCGGCGCGGACGACTATGTCGTCAAGCCGTTCTCCGTTCCCGAACTCATGGCGCGCGTGCGGGCCATCCTTCGCCGGGCAAGCCCCGAGGTCGTATCCTCGCTGCTGCGTTCCGGCGATATCGAACTCGACAAGGAAACCCACCGGGTTCGTCGAAACGCCAAGGAAATCCATCTCGGACCCACGGAGTTTCGCCTGCTGGAGTTCCTGATGACCTCTCCGGGGCGCGTCTTCTCCCGCGAGCAGTTGCTCGACGGGGTCTGGGGGCATGATGTCTATGTGGACGAGCGTACGGTCGACGTTCACGTCGGGCGCCTGCGCAAGGCGCTGAACCGCGGCAAGGCGAAGGATCCGATCCGCACTGTCCGCGGGTCCGGCTACGCGTTCAACGACCAGTTCGCCGTCGCCTGATCGCCAAAGATGGCCACGCGGTTGCTGACGAGGCTTACCTCTTGTGGATCAGCGCAATAAAAAACCCGCCAAATGGCGGGTTTTTGTCTTTGTGCCTCTGACTGCTCCCGATCAGGAAGCAGCAACCCTTGCAGCTGCCGGAAGCGTTCCGGTGTTGGCCGCCCGGCGGTCCCGGCGGCGGTCGCTGACCGGCTGGTAGGCGATCTTGCAGTGATGGGCGCAGTAGGGGACACCCGGATCGGAGTTACGGCCGCAGAAGTAGAAGTCTTCGCTGCCCGGATCGCCGATCGGCCACTTGCAGGTGCGCTCGGTCAGCGACAGGATCGTCGCACGCTCGGACATCGGGACGAGTTCAGCAACAGGTTCGGCCTGGGGCTTGATCTGTGCCACCGGTGCCGGTGCGGCTTCCATCTTCAGTGCCGTGGCACCCTGGCTCTGCGGCTGTGCCGCTGCCCTGGGGGTGCTGGACGAAGAGCTGGTGCTCGAGCGGCTGCGGCGGGGCTTGGCAGCCGGAGCCGGGGCCTTCGCCCGTCCGGACAGGCCAAGGCGGTGCACCTTGCCGATAACTGCATTGCGCGTGACGCCGCCAAGCTCGTTCGCAATCTGACTTGCGCTGTGGCCTTCGGTCCAGAGCTTCTTCAAGAGCTCCACGCGTTCGTTCGTCCAACTCATTTGCCGCACCCCGTATTATCTGTGGCCCGATAGCCACGAGGCATTAACCTGGTGTTAAGGCACGCGCAGGCGCGCCAGTCGTGGCATATCTAGTGCCAGTAGGTGATTTGTCGCACGAGATGTCGTATCCGACGGCTTGAAGCCTACAATATCGGAAAAAGTCGAAGCAAGATTGGCGGGGCATTCAGATGGGGATGAACTCACTTTTCCCCAGAATAGCCACCCCCTTGGGAACGTTGGCGGAATTGGCTGAAACCGGCCAATTGCATTGACAGCAAACCGGGTAGAGGGTGTATAAGCCTCAATGATACGCGCGTGCCGCCTCTCCGGGCGGCATGTTTCGTTTTGGAGCACGGTGCAACCGCCTCGGAAACGGCCTCGCGTGTCGGTCTCAACGGAGAAGGATCTCCTTCAGGAGTATAGGAAATGTCGGCGTCTGCGCTGTTTGGAACATACGCAAGATCGGGCCTGGAGTTCGATCACGGGGAAGGTGTCTGGCTCGTCACGAAGGACGGCCGACGATTCCTCGACTGCGGTTCCGGCATCGCCGTCAATTCTCTCGGCCACAGCCATCCGCACCTCGTTTCCGAACTGAAGGCTCAGGCCGAAAAGCTCTGGCACGTTTCCAACCTGCACAAGGTGCCGGGACAGGAACGGCTGGGCGAGCGCCTGTGCGCGGCGACCTTCGCGGACAAGGTGTTCTTCACCAATTCCGGTGCGGAGGCGATGGAGGCGGCAATCAAGACCGCACGCCGCTATCAGTATGACCGTGGCCATCCCGAGCGGTTCCACATCGTCACCTTTGAGGGTGCCTTCCATGGCCGCACGATCGCAACCATCGCAGCCGGTGGTCAGGCCAAGTATCTTGAAGGCTTCGGCCCCAAGGCTCCCGGGTTCGACCAGGTGCCGGCCGGCGATCTGGATGCGCTCAAGAAGGTGATCGGGCCGCAGACCGCAGCCATTGCCATCGAGCCGGTGCAGGGCGAGGGCGGTATCCGCGAGATCCCGACGGAATTCCTGCGCGCGCTGCGCAAGCTCTGTGACGATGAAGGCATGCTGCTGATCTTTGACGAGATCCAGACGGGTGTTGGCCGCACGGGCAAGCTCTTTGCCCATGAATGGTCGGGTGTCACGCCGGATATCATGGCAATCGCCAAGGGTATTGGCGGCGGGTTCCCGATGGGCGCCTGCCTTGCCACCGAAGAGGCGGCTGCCGGAATGGTTCCAGGAACCCATGGCACGACCTTCGGCGGCAATCCGCTCGCCATGGCCGTCGGCAATGCGGTGCTCGACGTGATCCTCGGCGAAGACTTCCTCGCTGATGTCCAGAAGAAGGGCCTCAGCTTCAAGCAGAAGCTGGCCGGTCTCGCGGACAGTCATCCGAAGATCCTGGACAGTGTGCGCGGAACCGGTCTGATGCTGGGCCTTAAATGCGTCGTTCCTGTCGCCGAATTCGTCGGCGCAGCCCGTGAAGCCGGCCTTCTGGCCGTGCCGGCCGGCGACAACGTGATGCGCGTCATGCCGCCGCTGACGATTTCCGAAGAGGAAATCTCCGAAGCGGTTGCGCGCCTGGAAACGGCAGCGCTGTCGCTTGAACAGAAATTGACACTTGAAGGAGCGGCAGAGTGACCAGCAACGGCATGTCGCGGCATTTTCTCGACCTTACCGACTTCGAAGGCGACGAGCTGCGCCACATCCTCGGTGCTGCAAAGCGTCTGAAGGGTGAGCGCAACGGCGTGCGCCGCGGCGAGGGCCCGCTCGCCGGCAAGGTGCTGGCGATGATCTTCGAGCAGCCCTCGACCCGTACCCGCATTTCCTTCGACGTCGGCATGCGCGAACTCGGCGGCGAGACGCTGATGCTCACCGGCGCCGAGATGCAGCTTGGCCGCGGCGAGACCATTGGCGACACCGCAAAGGTGCTGTCCCGTTTCGTCGACGCGGTCATGATCCGTATCCTCAGCCACGAGGATCTGACGGAACTTGCGGCCAATGCCACGGTTCCCGTGATCAATGGGCTGACCAAGGTCTCGCATCCCTGCCAGATCATGGCGGACCTTTTGACCTTCGAAGAGCATCGCGGCTCGATCAAGGGCAAGTCAGTTGCCTGGACCGGCGACAGCAACAACGTTCTGGCGTCCTGGGTCCATGCAGCTCCGCGCTTCGACTTCGAACTCCGCATCGCGACGCCGGGCGAACTGGCACCGCCGAAGGAGCTGATCGAGAAGGCCCGCGCAGACGGGGGCTCGATTATCGTCACCGACGACCCATATGAAGCGGTAAAGGGCACCGATTGCGTGGTGACGGACTGCTGGGTCTCCATGGGAGACGACGACGAGGAGCAGCGTCACAACCTCTTGGCTGCCTATCAGGTCAACAAGCGTCTGATGTCGGAAGCCAACGGCGACGCGCTGTTCATGCACTGCCTGCCCGCCCACCGCGGCGAGGAAGTCACTTCCGAAGTCATGGACGGCCCGAACTCGGTGGTCTTCGACGAGGCGGAAAACCGCCTGCACGCCCAGAAAGGCATTCTTGCCTGGTGTTTCGGCGCGGTGTGAAAGGCTTAAAAGCGTGGCATTCAATATCGAGGATTACGGCGTTGCCCCCGCAGGGCAGGACGCCGTGCGCCCCTTCGCTGTGGAAGGGCTCGACGTACGCGGCCGGGCGATTGCGCTCGGCCCTGTCGTCGACCGCATTCTGGAGCGTCATGACTATCCCGAACCCGTTTCGCGTCTTCTGGCCGAAGCTATTGCGCTGACCAGCCTTCTGGGCACTTCGCTGAAGTTCGACGGCCGCTTCACCCTGCAGACACAGAGCGACGGTCCGGTTTCCATGCTGGTGGTGGATTTCACCTCGCCGGATGCGATCCGTGCCTGTGCCAGCTTCGACGCCGATCAGGTCAATGCATTGAGCGAAGCTGGTGAGGCAACGCCAGAAAAACTGCTCGGCCGCGGCCACCTGGCGATGACCGTCGACCAAGGTCGGCACATGCAGCGGTACCAGGGCCTTGTCGAGCTGGATGGCATCTCGTTTGAGGAAGTCGCGCGGCGCTACTTTGCCCGTTCCGAGCAGATCCCGACCGAGGTACGCCTGGCCGTTGGTGAAGTTCTGACCCGATCCGAAGGCGATGGCCCGAGCCACCGCTGGACTGCGGGCGGCGTGCTGGTGCAATTCCTTCCCGAGGCGCCCGACCGCATGCGTCAGGCCGACCTGCATCCGGGCGATGCCCCGGAAGGCACCTCCGGCCATCATGTTGACGAGGATGATGCCTGGGTCGAGGCCAAGGCTCTGGTCGAAACCGTCAAGGACGACGAGCTGATCGATCCGGACGTGACGGTCGAGCGTCTGTTGTTCCGCCTCTTCCATGAGCGCGGCGTGCGTCTGTTCGACCCGCAGCCGATCAAGGACCAGTGCCGCTGCTCGCGTGCAAAGGTCGAGGGCATCCTCACCACCTTCAAGGCCGAGGAAGTCGAGGACATGAAGGTCGACGACAAGATCGTCGTCAAATGCGAGTTCTGCAGCACGGCCTACGAGTTCGACGCTGACTGACCAGCAGCACATCCGGTAGTCCGAAATGTATCTGAATGTTGCAGGACATTAAGTCTGCGACGTGACGACACAAAACGGCACTTGCCAATGATCTTGCGCGCATGCTTAGGAGTATACTGAGTAGTGTTGCAGCGCGCAAAACCGGGATAGGAGCACATCCGCGGCTCCGGCCTGAGGCGATGCGCGCAAATTGGTGCGTCCCGAAGGATCCTCATGTTGCAGTCTGTCGATAAGCCCGAGAGCGAGAAATCCGTTCCAGTCGAGTTCGTGCCGCCGCGCGAACGCAAGACGACCGTCGGACGCGCCAAGCTGCTCGCCAAGGTCATCCTTCAAACCGTCCTCGCACTCATCGTGCTCTTCGGTGCCTTCAAGGGCATGAACTACCTGATCAGCACCAAGCCGGACGTTCCCAAACGCCCGGTGACGGAAAAGTCCTATGCCGCCGACATCGTGACAGTCACGATCGGCGACAACACCCCGGTCATCAACGTCTATGGTGAAGTCACCGCAGGCCGCCAGGTCGATCTGAGGGCGCTGGTTGCCGGTGAGGTCGTTTCGGTCAATCCCGAGCTCAAGGCCGGGGGAATTGTCGCCAAGGGCGACGAGCTGATCGCCATCGACCGGTTCGAGTATGAAGGCGCGGTGACCGAGGCGACCGCCAACTTGGCAGAGGCTCGTGCCGCCCTCGTGGAAAGCCGGGGCCGTGTCGAACTTCAGAGCGCGAATGTCACCCGCGCCCAGGAGCAGTTGGACTTTGCCCAGAAGGATCTGGAGCGCGCGCAGGACCTTCTCACGCGAGGTTCGGTCACCGAACGCACGGTGGACGAGCGCAAGCTGCTTGTCTCACAGCGCCAGCAGACCCTGGAACAGGCCCGCAACAACCTTGCCCTCGAAGAGGCGAAAGTCGTTCAGCAGGACGCTGTCATCAAGCGCCTGGAGTGGCGGGAGGAAGATGCGCGGCGCCAACTCTCCAATACGGTTCTGAAGGCGCCCTTCGACGCAGTCGTGCGCTCCGAAGCCGCCCAGGTTGGCCGCCTGATCAACGCCAATGACGTGGTTGCCTCGATCTACAGCCGCGATGAACTGGAAGCGCGCTTCACCCTCTCCGACAACCAGTATGGCCGCCTCGTTGCAGAAAGCGGCAGCGTAGTCGGACGTGAAGTGGAGATCCTCTGGTATCTCGGTAATCAGCCCATTGTCTATTCCGCGGTGATCGACCGTGTCGGCGCAGATGTGGCAAGCACGCGCGGCGGTGTCGATGTCTATGCCCGCATCGAGACGTCGCCCAGCGAGACGCCGCTGCGTCCCGGTGCCTTTGTCGAGGTCCGCGTGCCGGACCGCACCTACGCGAACAGCTTCAGCATTCCCGAAACCGCGTTTTATGGCGAAGGCCGTGTCTATGTGGTCACCGCCGAAAACCGTCTTGAGGAACGTGAGGTCAAGGCGCTTGCTTTCGATGCCGGGTCGATCATCGTGGAAGGTGGCCTCAACGATGGCGACAGCGTCCTGTCCACCCGCATTCCCGAAGCTGGTAGCGGCCTGCTGATCCGCCCGATAGGCCAGCCTGCGGAGGAGCCTGCACAACCTGCCGGGAATGCTCCGGCGGCCGTATCAGGCGGGAAGGAATAAGCCATGCCGCTGCGCGCCGAACCCAGAGGGTTCCTCCAGACGGTCGTCCGCCATCCCAATGCGGCCAACCTGATCATGGTCATCATGGTGCTCTTCGGCGCCTTCGGCCTGTCCAAGCTCAACACCCAGTTCTTCCCGACGGTAAAGAGCGACCGCATCACGGTCTCTGTGAGCTGGTCTGGTGCCAGTGCGGAGGACGTTGTCTCCAACGTCCTGGAGGTTCTGGAACCGGAGCTGCGGTTCATCGACGGACTGGACGAGATCGTGTCCTATGGCCGCGAGGGCGCGGCCACGATCATGATGGAGTTCCTCGAAGGCACCGACATGCAGACCGCATTGTCGGACGTCGAAAAGGCCGTCTCCGGCGTGACGACCTTGCCCCAGGACGCCGAGACGCCGGTCATCACGGCCTCCGCCTTTACCGACAGCGTTGCAACGCTCGCCATTCGCGGCCCCTTTTCCGAACGGGCCCTGAAGACCTTCGCCCGTCAGATCCGTGACGACCTGCTGGCGCGCGGCATCGACAAGGTCGAACTTGGCGGTTACCGGGCCCCGGAATATGTCGTCGAGATCCCCGAGCGTGAACTGCGCCGGCTGGATCTGACTGTCAGCCAGATCTCCGATCTCGTCGATGAGAACACGGCAGACGTTCCGGCCGGCAGCCTCGACGGGTCGGTCGAGCGCCAGATCCGCGCCATGGCCGAGAGCCGCTCCGCCGACAACCTCGGCAATATCGAGGTCAAATCCCTTGCGTCGGGCGAGAAGACGACCATTGCCGATATCGGCCGGGTCTTCCGCGACTACGACAGTAGCGCCCTGCAAGGCTTTTCCGACGGCGACCGTGCCATCGAAATCCAGGTCAAGCGCGTCGAGGCGACCGATACCCTCAAGGCGGCCGCGATCCTCGATGCCTATCTTGACGAGATCACGCCGCAGCTTCCGCCAACGCTCGAAATCCTGAAATACGATGTGCGCGCGGATGCCGTGAAGGGCCGTATCACCCTGTTGCTGGACAACGGCCTCTCGGGCCTCGTGCTTGTCGTCGCGATCCTGTTCCTGTTCCTCAATGCCCGTATTGCGCTGTGGGTGGCAATGGGCATTCCCGTGGCGATGATGGCGACCCTGGGCATCATGTGGCTCGCGGGCGAGAGCATCAACATGATCTCGCTCTTTGCCCTGATCATGATGCTTGGCGTGATTGTCGACGACGCCATCGTTGTCGGCGAACATACGGCGACCCGCCTGTCCATGGGCGACAGCCCGGACGAGGCCGCGATCAATGGTGCAAATTCCATGCTGGCGCCTGTGCTTGCCGCCGGCGCCACAACGGTTGCCGCCTTCCTGCCGATCCTGCTGGTCGGAGATGTGCTCGGCCAGATCATGGGCACCTTGCCGGTGGTCGTCGTCTCTGTGGTGATCGCGTCGCTGGTGGAGTGTTTTTTCATCCTGCCCGGACACCTGGCGCATTCGCTCGGCAGCAAACCGGGCTGGACATGGTGGCGGGTCGTCGTCCTTGCCGGAGCCCCGGCGCTGTTCCTGTCGGGTCTGGCGAGCCAGCCGGATCTGGCGGTGCCGCCCTATCTCGATTTTCTTGCGGTTCCGATGCGCGGTCTGCACGGGACGCTTGGCGTTTTCCGTTTCGAGATCGTCCTGATCCTTGGCTGTTTTGCCGTGGCGGTCTTCATTGAAGCTCTGCTGCAGCTTCTGCGCATGCGTGGTCAGCGGCGCAATCCCGACAATCGTCCGGGCTGGTTCCGCAGGGGCTTCGATACCGGTTTCGACTGGATCCGCGACAACCCTTTCAAGGGGCTGGTCGGCATAGCGGTAAGCTGGCGCTATGTGACCTTCGCTCTTGCGATCGCCTGTCTCATCCTTGCGACAGGCCTGATGCGCGGCGGCCGGGTCGGCTTCACCTTCTTCCCCTCTCCGGAAGCTGAGAACCTGTCGGCTTCCATCTTCTTCCATGCCGGGATACCCGAAGCAGATGCCATCGAAGGTGTCCGGAAGATCGAGGCTGCTCTGAGGACGGCAGAAGCGAAACTGACCGAAGGCCTGGATCAGAAGCTGACCGTCGCGAGCTACGTCACCCTGGGTCGCAGCGGCAACAACCGCGGCGATAACGTCGCCGAGATCAGCGTGCAGCTGACACCATCAGAAGAACGCACCATCCGTACGCCGGAAGTCGTTCGCGCATGGCGCAAGGAAGTGCCGGAGATCGCAGGCGCATCCCGCATCGCCATCGCGGAATCCCGGCGCGGACCTCCGGGCCGCGACCTTGATATCCGCCTGACCGGGGCCTCGCTGCAGGACATGAAGGCGGCAGCTCTCGAATTGCAGGAAGAACTCTCGGGCTTCCCGGGCACCAGCGGTGTTACGGATGATCTTCCCTATGGCAAGCCGGAACTTCTGATCGAACTGACACCGCGCGGGCGGGCGCTGGGCTTCACCGTTGAAAGCGCCGCGCGCCAGATCCGTAACGCCTTCGAGGGCAAGATCGCCCGCCGATTTGCCGAAGGCGACGAGGAAGTCACCCTGCGTGTGCGCCAGCAACTCGAGGACGGTGGCAGCGAAATTCTCCGCCGCATGAGCCTGCGCACAAATGCGGGAGAATTCGTGCCTCTGACCGAGGTTGTCGATCTCACGGATACGCAGGGCTTCTCGGTGATCCTGCGCCGCGACGGCAAGACTGTGGTTACGGTTGTCGCCGACGTGGACAGCACCGTCACGTCCAACAACGAGATCATCCAGGAGCTGAGCAAGGCCTATCTGCCGGCATTGGCGGACAAATACGGCCTGACCTATTCCTTCGCGGGCAAGGCGGAGGAACAGTCGAATGCCTTCAGTGACCTTATGACCGGCGTCGCCATGGCAGTCGCCGGGATCTACATCATCCTGGCGGCAATCTTCGCGAGCTACTCGCGTCCGATCATCGTCATGTCGATCATCCCCTTCGGCATCGTCGGGGCGATCACCGGTCACTATGTGATGGGCTTCAACATCACGATCCTGAGCCTGATCGGCCTGCTGGGGCTCGCCGGTATCCTGGTCAACAACTCCATCATTCTCGTCGCCCGTTTCGAGGAGCGGCGGCAGGAAGGCAAGGATGTCACTTCCTCGGCGATCCTGGCGAGCTGTGACCGCCTGCGCGCCGTGTTCCTGACGTCGCTGACGACCATCGGCGGCCTTCTGCCGCTGATGTTCGAAAGCAGTCTTCAGGCCCAGTTTCTGCTGCCGATGGCGATCACCATCGTGTTCGGTCTGGGAACGGCAACCGTGCTGGTCCTGATGATGGTGCCCGCGCTTTTGAAGATCGGCGACGATATTTCGGGGCTGATCCTCTTGCGTCGTCGTCCGCCAGAGCCGGACCACCGGACCTCAACGGACCTGACTGCCGCCGAATAACATTTCGGCGGCAGCGGTTGATTGTCAGGCCAGTCTCGAGGCGAATTCAGCGACGGTCTTTGCCGCTTCGGAAATGTTTCCGTCGAGGGTCGCGGGCGACTTGCCGCGTGGCCCGAAGTCATGGTTGCCGTCTTCAAGATAATGAAGGGCAACATGAGAGGGCAGGGAGATGGCGTCGAGTTCGGCCTGGAAACCGAAGGGATCCCGGTCGCCCTGCAGGATCTGCACGGGACGCTTTGCCTCCAGAAGGGGTTCCATGCGCCATTCGGCTTCCGGCTTGCCGGTCGGATGGAACGGGTAACCGAAACAGGCAACGCCCTTTACCCGTGAGGGCAGGGAAGAGCCACCCGCCAGCATCGCCGCGATACGCCCGCCCATCGACTTGCCGCCGATCAGAAGCGGCCCGTCACAGTCTTTCATGACTTTCTGCAGGGCGGTCTGGAATTCCCCAATCAGCTTGTCGGCCTTCGGTGGCGGTTTCTTCGGTCCGCCGGTGCGGCGGCCAGCCATATAAGCGAACTCGAAGCGAGCGACCTGTATCCCTTGCGCGCAAAGTGCGGCAGCGAGCTTGTTCATGAAGGTAGAGTCCATGGCAGCTCCCGCGCCATGGGCCAAAAGCAGCGTCGCGACGGCTGGCGTCTCCGGTTTACTCCAGAGGAAGTCTGTCATGGTGCGGTGATCCGTCTCAACTTGGCTTGAAGGAAAACTGGCATACATTCTGTCTGCAAGGTTGCCGGACGTAATATGTTTTGCGTCCGACCGCAATGGTGCCGGTGGAGACGCAACGCATGAACGACATTGATCCGGGTACGCTTCGGCTGCTTTTCTTCGGCGGCATCTTCGTGACGATGGCGGCCATCGAACTTCTTCTACCGCGCCGGGATCTGTCGGTCGGTCGCCTGTCGCGCTGGCCGACCAACTGGGCGATTGTCATTCTGGATGCGCTGCTGGTCCGGCTTCTGTTCCCGATCGGCGGTGTCGGACTGGCCTTGTGGGCGAGTGAGAACGGCTTCGGTCTCCTCAACCTGCTGGACTGGCAGAACTGGACCGGGGCGCTTGCCGGTGTCGCAGCCTTCCTCGTACTGGATTTTGCCGTCTGGTTTCAGCACCTTGCCGCGCACAAGATCCCCGTCCTCTGGCGCATCCACCAGGTCCACCACGCCGATGGCGACGTGGATGTCACGACGGCACTGAGGTTTCATCCCATCGAAATCCTGCTGTCGTTTCTCTGGAAAGGGCTGGTGATCCTCGGTCTCGGTGCTCCGGTGGAGGCGGTCCTCGTGTTCGAAATCGTGCTCAACGGCGCTGCCATGTTCAATCATGCCAATGCCGCTCTGCCGCAATGGCTGGATCGGGGCTTGAGGCTCGTGATCGTGACGCCGGACATGCACCGGGTACACCACTCGGCCAAGCCTTCTGAAACCGACAGCAACTATGGCTTCAATCTTGCCATCTGGGACCGCATCTTCCGAACCTATACGGCTCAGCCCGAGAAGGGGCATCTCGGCATGACAATAGGTCTATCCGAAGACATGTCCCGCGGCGCGCGCAGATTGTCCTGGAGCCTTGTCCTGCCCTTCCGCCCACTTGCCACGCGGCGTGGCCCCGCGTCCGATGCCGATCAATAGAAACTGATCGGGAAGTAGCGCAGGTACAGTTCCTTGAACGTGCCTTTCTGGGCAAGCGAGCGCAGCGCATAGTCGATGGCTTCCGCCCGGTCTGTGTCCTGCTTGCGGAACGCGATCGACAGGCCCGTGCCGAAATAACCCGGCTCCAGCCAGGGGCCGCCGGCAAATTCGCAGCAGCCATTTGCGGCTTCGCCACTCAGAAAGAAGGACAAGGACATGCCGTCGCCGAAGTGGGCGTCGGCATTGCCATTCATCAACGCCGCTCTCGCTTCGCTGGCCGACGGGTAGGTCAGGAGAAGCGCTTCAGGCCAGAAGGTCATGGCAAAGGCCTCGTGACGCGAGCCGGCTTCCACGGCGACCCGCACGCCGGACAATGCGTTCTCGTTGAACGTGAAGCCGTTATCACGGCGAACCACGAAACGGGCCGGAAGCTTCAGGTAGTCGTCTGAAAAACGCAGGCTTTCATTCAGGTCTTTCGACGGAGCCAGGCCGGAGATGATGGCATCGCCCTCTTCTTCGATCAGCGCAGGAACGAGCGCCTCGAAATCCTTGATCCGGAGCGAACACGAGCTGCCAAGCTCGACGCAGATTGCGCGTGAAAGGTCGACGTTGAAGCCGGTCAGGCGGCCGCTGGGGTCGCGAAACACGAAGGGCGGAAAGCCGTCCGTCGCCAGAAACTGGATCTTCTCCGGAAAATTTCCCGGCCGATCGCTGACGGCTTTCTGATCCCAGAAATTCGGGATCACCGGCGTGGCCGTTGCGTCCTGCGAACGGGAGGGGTGCGGAAATGCAATCATGAGTATGATTGCTGCAATATATAAAACTGTTGATTGCATAATCGCGATGTGACCAAATGCTCCGCGGGGATATGGGGGCAGGCGCGTACTCAAGTGCATTCTTGGCTAGGTACTCGCTTGTGCATGCGCTGCCACCTGTCGACTCGGGGGGTATGGTAGTGCAAGAGTCCTATCCAGGCGAGTTGGAGATTTTGCGCCAGCGCGGCATCGCATCCAGCGTCCTGCAGTGCGCCATTGATGAAGCCGCCAGAATGGGGGTCCCGGTATCGGAATACCTTGTTTCCGAGGCGATCGTCAGTGAGGCAACGGTCTACAGCGCCCTTGCCGAACATTGCAGTGTTCCCTTCGTCCCGGAGATGGGTTTCAGGCCCCAGAGCGTCAACAATATCCCGCTTGGCTTCGGCAGCCTCGCGAATGGTCCGTTGCTGGTCGGCGTCAGCGCCTCCAGGCCTCACTACGTGATTGCGCCCGAGTACGGTCAGTTTGCCTCGGTTAAGGCGCATCTTGCCCGCTTTCCCTCGCTCGCAGGCCAGATCAGGATTGCAACACCCAGTGCCATCCGTCAGGCGGTCACGGTTCTCAAGTCGCCGGCAGGGGATCTGGAATCCCGCTTTCCCGAGTTCAGCGCCCGCCAGCGACTGTCGCGGGTGCAACTCGCGACGATGGCGGGCGTGGCGCTCGCCTTTTTCGCCGGCTTTCTGATCCCGGGGGCCTGGTTGCTGTATGGACTGTTCCTCGTCTTTGCCGCGGCTTGTCTGGTCAGTGGTCTCGCGCGTCTTGAAAGCACGCGGCAGACCCGAACCGAAGCGATCGACATGAAACTGCCCGATGCGCTTGGATCGGCGGAGATCCTCTGGCCGGCCTACACGGTATTGGTGCCGCTCTATCGCGAGGCCCGAATTGTCCCGGACCTGCTGGCGGCGATGCGCTCGATCGACTATCCGCGCGACAGGCTGGAAATCCGGTTCCTGCTGGAACGGGATGATGTTGAAACCCGCCAGGCATTCATGGGCCGGCTCGACAGCCATATGGAAGTCGTCATCGTCCCGGATGGGTTTCCCAAGACCAAGCCCCGGGCCCTTGCCTTTGGCCTTCAGGCCGCCAAGGGCAAATACGTCACGGTCTTCGATGCAGAAGACCTGCCGCAACCGGACCAGTTGAAGAAAGCGGCGCTGTTCTTCACGCTCGGACCTGAAAACCTTGCCTGCCTGCAGGCCCGGCTTGCCATCGACAATTGCCAGGAGAGCTTCTTTTCCCGGCAGTTCGCCCTCGAATATGCCTGCCTGTTCGATCAGATGATCCCCTGGTTCCACCTGAAAAGCTGGCCGTTTCCGCTCGGCGGAACCTCGAACCACTTCAAGCGCTCGGTGCTTGAGCGTATCGGCGGCTGGGACAAGTACAATGTCACGGAGGACGCGGACCTGGGCATTCGCCTGGCCCGGTTCGGCTACCTTGCCGGAGTGCTGCCAAGCTCGACCTATGAAGAGGCGCCGATCACATGGCCTGCCTGGGTGTCCCAGAGAGCGCGGTGGTACAAGGGCTGGCTGCAGACGCTCTTTGTCCATATGCGCAACCCGGGGCGGACATTCCGCGAGGTTGGAGCTGCACGAATGGCGGCTGTGCTCTTGATGATCATGGGCAGCTTCTTCATGATGGCGCTGCATCCTTTCATCATGCTTGCAGCGGCCGGCTATCTTGCGGGCCTTTGGCCCTGGCGCGTCGATCCCGGCATCGCCGACGACCTTTTTCTGGGGGGCTGCCTCTTGGCCGCGCTGGTCGGCTATGTCGGCACTGCCTTTGCGACAGTCATCGCCGGGCGACGGAGGGGCTACAGGCCCGGCATCCTCGACATCGCTCTGCTGCCCGTCTACTGGATCTGCACGAGCATCGCGTTCTACCGGGCTGTGCGGGAATTCATCTTCACGCCCTATGCCTGGAACAAGACGGAGCACGGTCTGTCACGCCACAGGCGTTCGCGTTGAGGCTGACTGGCTTCAGCCGAACAAGAGAAAGGGTACTGCGCTCAAGCAGCCCGAAGGGCGATAGCGCAAAGAAACATCAAGCGCTCAAGCAGCCCAAAGGGCGATAGCGCCAGCAAGCAGTCATACTGGAGCGGGTGAAGGGAATCGAACCCTCGTCTTAAGCTTGGGAAGCTTCTGCTCTACCATTGAGCTACACCCGCCGAGGCGCGCAACGCGACTTTTCTGCGCCCGGCGGCAGCGGCTGTCAAGCGCGATATACTGCGCCCGCCGTGTTCTCCTCACCTGCCGTGCTCTTGCGCTGGGACGCCCAAGTTGCCATCTTCCGGCCGGGCAAACACTTCGCCCTCGATTTCTATCCCAAGGCAGCATACGAGAGGATCATGCGGGACAGGCTCAGGACGCTCATTTCATCGCGGCAGTGGGAAATGGTCATCGTCGCGATCATTGTCGTCAATGCGATCACACTGGGGCTCGAAACGTCGCAGACCGCCATGGCCTATGCCGGCGGACTGCTGACCACCATCGACAGCGTGATCCTTGCCATTTTTGCGGTCGAGATCGCCCTCAGGATCTACGCCTACGGGTTGCGCTTCTTCAAGGACCCATGGAGCCTGTTCGACTTCGCCATCGTGTCGATCGCGCTGGTCCCGGCGAGCGGTCCTTTCGCAGTCCTGCGTGCGCTCAGGATCCTGCGCGTCTTGCGCCTCATTTCCGTTGTGCCCTCTCTTCGCCGCGTGATCGGTGGACTGATCTCGGCCCTGCCGGGCATGGGCTCTATCGTCGTCCTGATGGCGCTGGTCTTCTACGTCTTTGGCGTCATGGCGACCAAGCTTTACGGCGAAGCCTTCCCCGAATGGTTCGGAACGCTCGCGCATTCGGTCTACACGCTGTTCCAGGTCATGACCCTGGAAAGCTGGTCCATGGGCATCGTGCGCCCGGTGATGGAAGTCTATCCGAACGCCTGGCTGTTCTTCGTGCCCTTCATCCTGTCGACGGCCTTCACGGTGCTGAACCTCTTCATCGGTATCATCGTCTCGGCGATGCAGGAGGAGCATGAACACACCGCCGACGAGGACAGGAAGGCGATCCATACCGAGGCCGAGCATATCCTGGCCGAAGTTCGTGCGCTGAGAGCGGAGCTGGCGGAGTTCCGCAGCAGCCAGGAAAAGAGCTGACACGCCAGGCGTCATGAAATCGCGGTTACTGCGTCCCTGATGGCAACGACGTCAGGGGAGCAAATATATGGAGCACCGCGAGATTCCCGAGCCGCTGAGACGGCGGCTCGACCGGGTCGGCCATCTTGTCGTCGTTCTGGCCGCGTTTGCATTTGCGGTGATGCGACAGGACGCGGTGGCACGGGAGCTAGCCGATCTGCGGGACCTTCTGGGTTGGACCATCCTTGCGGTGATGGCCCTGGAAATCACCTTCCGCTTCTCCCTGGAGGGGATTGAGGCCACGCGCCGTCTTTGGAACGTGTTCGACGCGGTGGTCGTGCTCGTCGCGGCGCTCACCCAGACCCCGGTTCTTGTGGTGATCCGGCTGGTCTTCGTCATCAGGATCTTCCCGTTCCATGAGCGGATCCGCATGGTCATTCGCGTGGGCCGATTTGGGCAGCGTATCTTTCGCGATTTGGCCAGAGCTGCCGTTGTCCTTCTGGCGGGTTTATTGGCCCTGTCTCTGCTTGCTGGAGAACTTCTGGCCGACCTTCTTGCCAATGAGTTCGGTACACCCCTCAAGGCGATGGAGACGCTGATCCGGATTGTCATCGCCGACCTGGAGACGCTTTCGAAGCTGGTTCATCTGGCAGGGGACTATCCGTTGATCTGGATATTCCTGGTTCTACCCTGGCTGCTCGTCCTTTTTCTCGCTCTCATGCTCCTGACTGCCCCGTTTGTCGATGAGGCTATCGCCATTGAGGACGAGGCAGAGGTTGCTGCGGAGGCCCTGTCGGAAATGCGCCTTATGCAGCTCGAAACGGAAATGGTGCAGAAGGAAATCGCGGTGGAGGCCGAAGCCGAGCGGCTGCTCATTCGCGCGGAAACGAACAGGATCCTGAAGGAGATCGGCAGGCTCAAGGACGAGATGAGTTCCTATCGCCATCGTTATCGCCGGTAAGCTGAGACATTCGGGGGCGCGGAAATGAAAAGAGCGGCGCAATGCGCCGCTCCTCATGTTTCTTCACCGCCGGGTGCCTTAGACGGTCAGTTCACCGGCAAGCGCCTTGGCGATCAGGGCGCGGGTCTCGGCAATGCCGTAGAGTGCCACGAAGGAGCCGAAGCGAGGGCCCTTTTCCTGACCGAGCAGGACTTCGTAGAGCGCCTGGAACCACAGGACGGAAACGCCGGGGCCACCGTCCGGGCTCTTCTTCTTCTGGTCCTGATAGCGCTCGATCTTGCGCCCAACATCGAGGATTGCGTTCTGGATGACGGCACCGTCCGCATCGGCGGGCATGGCGGCAAGCGCTGCGTCCACCTGCTGAAGCGCATCGCGTTCCACATCATCCGGAGTCTTGAACGACTTGTTCGGCTTGACGAAGTCGTCGAAGTAACGGATCGCGTAGCCGACGAGCTGGTCCAGGTGCGGGTGGGTCTCAGCCGTCACGCCCGGAGCGTAGCGGGTAATGAAGGCCCAGAGCACGTCCTTGTTTTCCGCGTTCGATGCGGACACGAGGTTCAGCAGCATGGCGAAGGGCACCGGCAGGTCAATGTCCGGAACCTTGCCGGAATGGATGTGCCACGCCGGGTTCTGCAGCTGCTGCTCCACCGGCATCGAGGCGTATTTCTGAGCGAAGGTGAAATACTCGTCGACCGCCTTCGGGATCACGTCGAAATAGAGCTTCTTCGCGGTCTTCGGCTTCTGGAACATGTAGAGCGCCAGGCTCTCGGTCGGCGCGTAGGTCAGCCACTCGTCGATGGTCAGGCCGTTGCCCTTGGACTTGGAGATCTTCGAGCCGTCGTCGGCCAGGAAC
This sequence comes from Roseibium sp., assembly GCF_048261595.1. Lineage (GTDB taxonomy): Bacteria > Pseudomonadota > Alphaproteobacteria > Rhizobiales > Stappiaceae > Roseibium. The sequence continues at coordinate 1,209,563 of NZ_JBLXFW010000001.1, read as the reverse complement.
AGTTCGTAGACGAAGTGCTCCGGCGGAGTGCCGCCAAGAACCTTACAGATCTTGTCGTAGAGGCCCATGTTCGGACCGTGGTCCTTGCCGAACATCTCGAAGTCGACATCGAGAGCTGCCCAGCGGGCACCGAAGTCCGGCTTCCACTGCAGCTTCACGTTGCCGCCGGTGACGGACAGGGTAACGTCCGTGCCGTCCTCATCCTCGAAGGTGATCGTGCCGTCCTTGGCGTTCACGTCCTTCATCGGAACATAGAGCACGCGGCCGGAGATCGGCGAAATCGGCAGGAACGGGCTGTAGGTCGCCTGGCGCTCTTCTCCGAGCGTCGGCAGCATCACGTCCATGAGCTTCTGGTAACGCTCAACTGCCGTCAGCAGGATCTCGTCGAACTTGCCCGACTTGTAGTACTCGGTCGCGCTGGCGAACTCGTAGTCGAAGCCGAAGGTGTCGAGGAACCGGCGCAGCATGGCGTTGTTGTGATCGCCGAAGCTCTTGTAGTCGCCGCCAAACGGGTTCGGCACGACGGTCAGCGGCATCTGCAGGTAGGGTTCAAGCGCGGCCTTGTCCGGAACGTTGTCCGGGATCTTGCGCATGCCGTCCATGTCGTCCGAGAAGCACAAGAGCCGTGTCGGGATCTTGTCCTCTGTCAGAAGACGGAACGCGGTGCGCACCATGGTCGTACGGGCAACCTCGCCGAAGGTACCGATATGCGGCAGGCCGGACGGACCGTAGCCGGTTTCGAACAGAACCGGACGAGACGGATCCCGCTTCTCGACACGTTTGACCAGTTTTCGCGCTTCCTCGAACGGCCAGGCTTTGGAAGTCCGGGCCGCCTCGACGAGTTCTGGCGAAAGGTCAAGCGGTGGCAGGGATCGGTCTGTCATGATGTGAGGTTCGTTCTGCTTGTTTGGAAATTCGAAAGCTTCTCGCGCGCAAGGTCGGCTTCGACCTGCGGGAAGCGCGGCGACACTAGAAAAGGTCAGGGCTTGCGTCAACGAAGATATGGCGTTCTTGCGCCTTGAAGGTAAAGACTGGAAGGTCTACCTGTCGCTGCGACGATGAAAACCAAGCATCACGGGCCGGGAAGGGGCACATACTGGGTATGGACACGACAATCAGCATTCAGGAAGCACTCGTCTACGTCATGGTCATCATGTCGGCATCGGACAATTCCATGACCGACAGCGAATTGGCCAAGATCGGCGATATCGCCAAGAGCCTGCCGGTCTTTGCCAATTACGACGCGGCGAATGTTCTGCCGGCGGCGCAGCGGTGCGGCGAACGCCTGCAGTCGGAAACCGGCCTTAGCGACGTTCTCGCGCTGATCGCCGATGTTCTTCCGGTTCATCTTTACGACACGGCCTATGCGCTTGGCGTCGAGGTTGCTGCCGCCGATCTGGGAGTTTCTCCGGAAGAACTTCGCGTGCTTCAGCTGCTGCGTGACCGCTTCAACCTCGACAAGCTGACCACCGCCGCCATCGAGCGCGGCGCAATCGCCCGCTTCAAGCGCGGCTGACGCTGATCTGCGGCCTGGGCTTTCTCAGTTCAGGCTGCGAATGTCGTCCGGAAGGTCGAGAGAAAACGCCGGGATGTCGGCATCGAAGCTGCTGCCGTCTTCGCGCTCCATGCCGTAGCTGCCCTGCATGATGCCGGAGTTGGTCTTCAGCGGGCACCAGGACGAATAGTCAAACGTGTCGCCCGGCTCGATCCAGGGCTCTTCCCCGACGACACCGGTACCGCGCACTTCCTCGACACGGCCGAGCCCGTCGACGATCTTCCAGTAGCGGGTTCGAAGCTGGACGGGCACATCCGATCCGTTATGGATCTCGACCATATAGGCCCAGACGAAGTGACCGTGATCGGGTTCGGATTCGTCGTCCAGATAGTATGGCTCCACCGAAACCTCGATGCCGTTGGTCGTGGCGCGATACGTTCCTGACAATTCCAAATCACCCGTTGGTTGTTGAGCGGCGTGGCGTTCATGTGCGTGGTTCTTATAGAGCGCATGACGCAAGCGTGAAACCCGCGTGGTTGCAGCTGGCCGCAAGATCCCGCATTTAATGCAGACCCGCCTGCTTTTCCAGATCGGATTCGCGTTTAATGTTCGATGCCCGCCTGCGCCCCCTGATCGACCCGCCGCTGAACAGGGCCGGTCGATGGCTCGCCGCGCGCGGTGCATCCGCCAATCAGATCACCCTCACGGGCTTTGGATTTGCCCTCGTCGCCGGCGCTCTGATCGGTGCCGGGCGCAGTGATCTGGCCCTGATCTTTGTTATTCTGAACCGCCTTTGTGACGGACTGGACGGAGCCGTCGCCCGTGTCACGGGCAAGACCGATCTCGGCGGCTATCTCGACATCGTTCTGGATTTTATCTTCTACGGCGGAATACCGCTTGCCTTTGCCGTTCAGGATCCGGCCGGCAACGCTCTGGCGGCTGCCGTGCTGCTTTTCAGCTTCTATGCCAACGGATCGGCTTTCCTGGCTTTCGCGGTCATTGCCGAGAAGCGCGGGTTTGTCACCACGGCACAGGGGCAGAAGTCGCTGTTCTACCTGAGTGGCATTGCTGAAGGTGCGGAGACGATCGCGCTGTTCTGCCTCATGTGCCTTTGGCCATCAGGTTTTGCGCTTCTCGCCTATGGCTTTGCCGCCGTGTGTGTCGTCTCGGCGGCAGCGCGCGTCGTGATGGTGTCGCGGTTGCTGAGCCGGGAGAAGCGATAGAACCCCTCCCGGATGTTTGTTCGCTGATCAGACGGCCTTGAGGGCCTTTGCGATGTCCTCGATCAGGTCGTCGGCGTCTTCAAGGCCCACGGACAGGCGCAGAAGACCGCCGGAAATGTCGAGTTCGGCGCGGGCTTCCTCGCCGATCGACTGGTGGGTCGTGGTCGCCGGGTGGGTGATCAGGCTCTTGGCGTCGCCGAGGTTGTTGGAGATCTTGACGATCTCAAGTGCGTTCAGAACGCGGAATGCCGCTTCCTTGCCGCCGGCAACCTCGAAGGCCAGCATGGTGGAGCCGCCGGTCATCTGCTTCTTCGCGATCTCGGCCTGCGGGTGGTCGTTCCGGCCCGGATAGATCAGGCGCGTGACGTTGGACTGACCGGCAAGGAAATCGGCAATCTTGGCTGCGCTCGACGTCTGCTGGGCAACCCGGAGCGGCAGGGTTTCAAGCCCCTTCAACAGCACCCAGGCGCTGAACGGGCTCATGTGTGGACCGGTGTGCTTGACGAAGGGCATCACCTCATCGACGATCCATTTCTCGTCGGACAGCACGACACCGCCAAGGCAGCGGCCCTGGCCATCGATATGCTTGGTTGCGGAGTAGACCACGACGTCGGCTCCCAGCGCCAGGGGCGATTGGAACAGCGGCGTTGCGAAGACGTTGTCGACGATCAGCCTTGCACCGACGGAGTGCGCGATCTCTGCGACCGCGGCAATGTCGATGATTTCCAGCGTCGGGTTGGTCGGGCTTTCCAGGAAAAGGGCCTTGGTGTTCGGGCGAATGGCGGCCTTCCACTGCTCGATGTCGGTGCCGTCGACGAGTGTGCTTTCAACGCCGAAGCGCGGCAGCAGGGTTTCGCAGATGTAACGGCAGGAGCCGAACAGCGCCTTGGCGGCAACCACATGGTCACCTGCCTTGACCGAGGCCATCAGTGCAAGGTTGACCGCTGCCATGCCGGAGGCCGTCGCGCGCGCAGCTTCCGCCCCTTCGAGCATCTTGATCCGGTCCTCGAACATGGACACGGTCGGATTGGCGTAGCGGGAATAGACGAACCCCGGATTTTCGCCGTTGAAGCGGGACTCGGCGGCCTCGGCACTGTCATAGACGAACCCTTGCGTCAGGAACATGGCTTCCGACGTTTCGCCATGCTGCGAGCGGGTGGTGCCGCCATGCACGAGCTGGGTGGCAGGGCGCCATGTCTTCTGGGTGTCGTTGGTCATCGAAAGCTGCTCCAAATGCAAAAAACCCGGCCTCAAGACCGGGGTTTTGCAACCCGGCCTCTTTAGCTACTTGTTTAACGTGGCTGCAAGCCGGCCGGCCCAAATCACCACGAGTTCGGCCTGTCCATAGGATAAAAAACCAAATGCGTCAATCTCGCCAAGGAAAGCTGTTGGCCTCGTTGGTTCAATCCGTTAAGCACGGTAAACAAAGGAAATAAGACACATGTCGCGGGATGGGTCATGACGCAAGCACCGACAGGCATTTTGCCGGCGCACACGATCGAGCAGATGTTCGCAGATGGCACGATCTTCGCCGAGGCACCGCCGCTTGACGGGCAGATCCAGCCGGCCAGCCTCGACCTGCGCCTCGGCCATTCCGCTTACCGTGTGCGGGCAAGTTTCCTGACCGGCCCGGAAAGCACTGTCATGGACCGGCTTGAGACCCTCAAATTGCACAGGGTGGATCTGACCGACGGAGCGGTGCTTGAAACCGGCTGCGTTTACATCGTTCCGTTGCTCGAAAATCTGGCCTTGCCGCAGGACATCTCGGCCACGGCTAACCCGAAGAGCTCGACAGGGCGTCTTGATGTCTTCACCCGCGTCATCACCGACCACGGCCTTGCTTTCGATACGGTGCCGGCCGGCTACAACGGCCCTCTCTATGCCGAGATCTCGCCGCTGACCTTCCCGATTCTGGCGCGCACCGGATCCCGTCTCAGCCAGATCCGCTTTCGCCGTGGCGTGTCTCTCATCTCCGACGAGGCACTGGAAGAGGTGCACAAGGTTCATACTTTGATGAGCGGTGGCAACGAGCGCATTGGCGGCGGCGTCCAGCTCTCCATTGACCTTGAGGGCGCGGGGCAGGGGAGTCTCGTCGGCTATCGCGCCAAGCACCACTCCGGACTGATCGACGTCGACAAGCCCGGAGCGCAGGAGCCGCTCGACTTCTGGGAGCCGATTTATCGCCGCGGCGCTGCCGAACTCATCCTGGATCCCAACGAATTCTACATTCTCGTCAGCCAGGAAGCTGTTCACGTGCCGCCTGAATTTGCTGCCGAGATGGTCCCGTTCGATGCCCTGGTCGGTGAATTCCGCGTCCACTATGCCGGGTTCTTCGATCCGGGTTTCGGTCACTCCGGTGCAGGGGGTGTCGGGTCCCGTGCGGTTCTGGAGGTGCGCTCACATGACGTGCCGTTCATCCTCGAACACGGCCAGACGGTCGGTCGTCTCGTCTATGAAAAAATGGCCGAGCGTCCGAAGACCCTCTATGGCGAGGGCATCGGCTCCAACTACCAGGGGCAGGCGCTGAAGCTCTCCAAGCATTTCCGGGCTTCCGCCTAGGGAGCAAGGCCCGTGGCCGACATCCTCGAAACCGATCTCTACCCGCCGATCAAGGCCTATCTCTGTGCCCAGGGCTATGAGGTGAAGGCGGAAGTCGGGTCAGCGGATGTCGTCGCCTGCAAAGGCACGGAAGATCCGGTGATCGTGGAACTCAAGACCGGGTTCAGTCTTGGACTGTTTCACCAGGCCATCGCGCGCCAGTCGATCACCGATGCGGTCTATGTCGCCGTGCCGCGCAACAAGGGCAAACGCTTTCAGGCGGCCCTCAAGAACAATCTGAAGCTGGCTCGTCGGCTGGGGCTCGGGCTTATAACCGTACGCCTTGAAGACGGGCTGGTCGAAGTGCATCAGGATCCTGCGACCTTTAAGCCACGCAAGATGAAACCGCGCAAGATCCGCTTGCTGCGCGAATTTGCGCGCCGGGTCGGCGACCCGAACACAGGCGGCTCGACGCGGGTGACACTTGTGACCGCCTATCGTCAGGACGCGCTGCGCTGTGCTGCCCATCTTGATGCAAATGGTCCAAGCAAGGGGGCGGAGGTGGCGCGGTCGACGGGGGTCAGTACGGCCACACGGCTGATGGCGGATGACCACTACGGTTGGTTCGAACGGGTGGAACGCGGCGTCTATGCCCTCACGCCGAAGGGGGCCGCAGCCTTCGCCCAGGCTGGCGCACCACCCGCCCCGGGTGAGGGCTAGGCAAGCGCCATGGCCTCGACTTTCATGACAATCGCCTCCGAGTATCAGGGCTTTCTGGAAGACCGGAAGTCCCGGTTTCTGGCGTTCCTCGTGCCGCTTGCTGCCTTCGAGACACGATTGGAGGAGCTGCGAAAGGAACACCGCAAGGCGAACCACTTCGTTACCGCTCACCGGCACCTTCTGGAGGACGGCAGGATAGAGGAAAGCGGCAAGGACGACGGCGAGCCGTCCGGCACCTCGGGCATGCCGACGCTCAAGGTTCTGCAGGGCGCTAGGCTCATCGAGGCGGGCGTCATCGTGGTGCGCTACTTCGGTGGGGTGAAGCTTGGCGGCGGAGGGCTTGCGCGGGCCTACTCGGGCGCGGCGGCCGACGCGATTGCCAACGCCAATCTCATTCCCTTCGTCAAACGCGGCAGACGGACCCTGTCGGCGACATTTGCCGACAGTTCGGACCTTGAGCGGCGCATCGCCGACCTCGGGCTAGACGTGATCGACCGCACCTACACGGAAGACGGCGTCAGTCTGGCGGTGGAAGGGGCTGAAGAAGACCTTGCCCGACTATAGGCGCTCCGGCATCTGATCCGGTGCTGCCGGCGGCGTCCGAGGGAAGGTCAAAGGGGTTGCCGGTTGTCTCGGATCCCAGCCAGCTCTCAGGGTCGCTTCCCTCTGGCAGAAGGCCTTCGAGATCGACCTCTGGCGTTTCGGGTCCGTCCGCAGCACTGAGCGGGATTTCCAGCCACTCCGCTTGCCATTTGCCGATCTTCTTGTCCTGTGCGGCTGCAGCCAGTTCTTTATAACTTTCAGGAGCGCCTTCGGCAGGGTCTGCCCAGCCATATTCAACCAGCCACGCCCCGATATCGGTGTTGCGGCGGCTGCAGAGAGCCGAAATTTCCCGCGGACCAAGATCCGCAACCTTTTCACAGGTGACGGTGAAGATCCGGATCAGACCGCGCAGGGATGTTCTGGCGCGCGCGCCGCACGGCCACGTTCCGCCGCGACGCGAGACGCAGGTCTCCTCGGCTGAAGGCGCCGTAATGTGGGCGATCCGAACCGTGAGATCCTTCGTGCGCAGCGTCCCGGCATCGACGACCTGCGGGCGCTTCAGTTCGATCGGCCCGGGCGGAAGCGGTTCGACTGGCGGATCCTTCAGTTCCAGGTAGCGCTCGGATGGTTCGATCCGGGTCAGCGGCGCTGTCACAACGGGCGCGCTGATGCCTTCCGGCGAGACATTGCGAATGTCGCTCGGCAGGGGGACCGCTCCGGCGTCGTTGGCAGAGACTGTGTCTTCGCGGCTGCTGTTTCCCGAGGCGTCGGAAAAGGTTTCTGTCCCGCTGCGCAGCGAAAAGGATCCGGCAGGCACGCTCGGCTCCGCTTCTGGTGCCGCAGGTGGCTCCGCGATGAGAAGCCATGCAACGGCTGCGCCTGAAAGGCCGATGAGAAGCGCTGGCACAGCGAATGGGCGAAGGTTGAGTGCCATTGGCAGACCTTTCTGGATCCCTACTGGCTGGCCCAGAGGATGCGGCCGATCCAGTCGATATCCTCATGGGAAACGTGCGTTACCCTCCCATCGTGGTCGAGGCCTGCGAACTCCATGCCGCTCTCCGTTCGCCGATCGAGGAGCAGGACGGTGAGGGCGCGATGTCTGACCTTGACGACGACCCTGTCGCCCCGGCGCAACGGCATGTCTCTTGCGACGATGATGACGTCGCCGTCGCGATAGAGCGGCAGCATCTCGTCTCCCGAGACCTTGAGCGCAAACTGGCCGCGAATGGACGGGTCAGGGAAGGCCATCTGCGACCATAATTTGCCCGCGGGCAGGCCCTTGGGGTCGAACGTGTCTTCGCTGGCGGCTTCCGAGAGGCCTGTCATCGGCAGCTCGCGGTGCATTTCAGATCCAGCATGTGCGCCCATACCGGCGACGAACTGTCCGAGTGCTTCGCCGGTTGCTTCGAGGATCTTTGCCAGTGATTCTGTGGACGGCCATCGGGGGCGCCCATCCGAGGCAAAGCGCTTCGACGGGTTGAATGTCGTTGGATCGAGACCGGCACGCTTTGCCAGACCAGAGGGGGAAAGGCCGTTACGCTGCGCCAGCCCGTCAATGGCTGCCCAGACTTGCGCGTGCGACAGCATGGTCTGTCTCCCGTTTCGTGTGAGGCGACAGGAATAAATCCCTCTCGCGGATTATGTTCGGCAGAGGAATCTCTGTCAAAGTCTATGTTTTGCGCCGCCGAGCGCATGCGACCGGTGAAGATCCCTTGTCGGTCCCGGGGCTTGGCAGTAGGGTCCGCCGAAATTTCCCGCCTCGGCGGGGGACCCGACAGCATCATTTCAGGAAAGAACCGAAGGCTCATGGCACTGATCTACAAGATCCTTCCCCGGTCGCTCTGGCAGGAAGCCGAAGCACAAGGCTGCTTCAGGGGCGCCCCGGTGGATCTCGCCGATGGCTACATCCATTTCTCCACCGCCGAGCAGGTGCGCGAAACGGCAGCCAAGCATTTCGCCGGCCAGTCCGACCTGCTTCTGGCCGCCTTCGACGCCGATGCCTTCGGTGACACCATGAAGTGGGAACCCTCGCGCGGCGGGGCCCTGTTTCCGCACCTTTACGGTTCACTCGACCCCAAGGTGGCTGTTTGGGTCCGGGAACTGCCGCTCGATGCGGACGGTGCACATAGATTTCCGGAGCTCGGATGATGGTCTTTCCTCTTCTGGACAAACTGGCCATTGCCGGATTGCATGCCATGGACGCGGAAACCGCGCATGGTGTGACGATCAAGGCCCTGAAGAGCGGCCTCGTACCGGCTTGCCGGGTGCGGCAGGATCCGCGCTTGCGGGTCAAGCTGTGGGACCTCGACTTCCCCAATCCGGTCGGCATGGCCGCCGGTTTCGACAAGAACGGCGAAGTGCCTGACGCGCTCCTGAAGCTCGGCTTTGGCTATACGGAGGTAGGCTCCGTCACGCCGAAGGCGCAGCCCGGTAATCCGAAGCCGCGCGTTTTCCGTCTTCCGTCCGACGAGGGCGTCATCAATCGTTATGGCTTCAACAATGAGGGCCATGCCGCCTTGCGTGCCCGTCTCGAAGGCCGCCACCGTCAAACGGGCATCGTTGGTATCAATGTCGGCGCCAACAAGGATGCGACCGACCGGGTCGCCGACTATGTTGCCGGCATCGAGATGTTCGCCGATCTGGCGTCCTATTTCGCGGTCAACATTTCCTCTCCCAACACACCGGGTCTGCGGAACCTGCAGGCACGCGATGCGCTGGCGGAGCTGCTGACCGGCGTTATCTCCGCGCGCGATGAGAAGACCCGGACCCTGGGCCGCAAGGTGCCGGTGCTCTTGAAGATCGCGCCCGATGTCAGCGATCAGGAGATGGCGGAGATCGTCGAGGAAGTGCTGGCCAAGGGTGTCGACGGGTTGATCGTGTCCAACACCACCATTGCCCGCACCGGCCTGAAGCCGGATCCGCGCCGCGACGAGGCGGGTGGCCTTTCCGGAAAACCCCTGTTCCGACGTTCGACCATTGCCCTTGCCAAGGCCCGCAAGCTCGCCGGGCCCGACCTGCCGATTGTCGGTGTCGGCGGCATCGACAGCGCGGAGACCGCCTGGACCAAGATCACGGCGGGGGCAAACCTGATCCAGCTCTATTCCTCGCTCACCTACAAGGGCATGGGGCTGATCGGCGAGATCCTGAATGGCCTGTCGCGAGAACTGGACAAGCATGGCCTGTCGAGCCTTGACGAAGCGCGCGGCATGAATGCGGATGCCTGGGCGTCAGCGTCCATAGACTGACGCGCTGAACTGCGGGCAGGGCTGCTTAAAAGGCAGTGTCTGCCCGGCGCCGGCAAATCAGGCCGAGGCTGATGCCTCTGAGGCCGAGGAAGATCTCCAGTGCCAGCCAAAGGCCGTGGTTCCCCATAAGCGGGAACAGGACGTAGTAGGCAGCGATGAAGACCGCGAGAGACAACAGCATCATGTTGCGCATGTCCCGCGACCAGGTCGCACCTATGAAAACACCATCCATCAGGAAAGCGAGAACGCCGAACAGCGGCGTGACCGCGGCCCAGGGCAGGTAGATCCGGCCCATCTCGCGCACGTCAGGCGAGACGGTCATGAGATCGAACAGATATGGCCCGAGCAGGAGGTAGAAGAGAGCGAGCAGCCCGGCGAGGACGAAGCTCCAGATCGCCGTGAGGTGGATTGTCCGGTCGAAAGCCGGACGGTATCGCGCACCGATCGCGCGTCCGGAAAGCTGTTCTGCGGCGGTCGCCAGGCCGTCGAGAAAGTAGCCGCCGACGATGAAGAACTTCTCCAGGATCGCGTTTGTCGCGAGCATGACATCGCCCTGGTCCGCCGAGCGGGCTGTGAAGAAGGCAAAGGCGAAGAGCAGCGAGAAGGAGCGGATCATGATGTCGCGATTGACCGCCATCATCCGCATCAGCAGGCGCCGGTCCAGAACCACATCCATCGCCGGCCAGGGAGTGCCTCTGGTCGCATGAAGGACAAGGCCCACGCCGCAAATAACGGCGACGAGCTCGCTGAGCACCGTGGCCAGTGCGACCCCCTCGATGCTCCAGTCGAGGCCGACGACGAAGAGGATCGACAAAACGATGTTGATGCCGTTGAGTATGAGCTGAAGCATCAAGCCCGTCGTGGCGCGTCCGAGCCCCAGGAACCAGCCGAGGATCGCGTAGTTGGCCAGAAGCAGCGGCGCACTGATGATGCGGATCTCGAAGTACCGCCGTGTCGCGTTTTGTACCTCTTCGCTGCCGCCCAGGAAGGCAAGGCCAATCTCGAGGAGCGGAGCCTGCAACAGGACGACGGCAAGACCGGCTACGATCGCGATGATCATGGCCCGCAGGAAGGTTGCCCGGATTTCGGACTGGTCGCCTGCGCCGAACGCCTGGGCCGTCAGACCAGTCGTTCCCGAGCGCAGGAAATTGAAGGTGGTGAAGACGAGGTCGAAGATCACCCCGCCGATTGCGATACCGCCCACCAGTGCCGCATCGCCCAGACGCCCGATCACGGCCGTATCGACGACCCCGAGGAGCGGTGTCGAAAGATAGGCGAGGGTCATCGGCACGGCGATGGCAAGAACGCCGCGATGGGTGACGGAGAATGGCTGGGAAGTTGTGCTGGCGGTCATGGGGGAGCTGGCTCGGAAGGACGTCAGCCTTCTTCGCGCACTCACGACGCAAGGTCAAACGCTATTGCCGTGGGACCGGAACACTGGCCGACGGCTGGCCTTCTTCTATAATTGTAGGCCATGACACTTCCGATCGTTCATCACCCTGCCTATTGCGCCGAGCTTGACAAGAGCCACCGGTTCCCGATGGACAAGTTCCGGGCTGTTGCCGACCTGATCCGGGAGGAAGGGCTTCTTGATGGCGGCCGCTTTCATAAACCGCGGCCGGCGCCTTTCGAATGGCTCGCGCTGGCTCATGACGCGACCTATGTCGAGCAGGTTCTTTCGTGTCAGGTTCCCGACAGGATCGCCCGGGAAATCGGGTTTCCCATGAAGGAGGACATCGCCTTGCGGGCAAGATGCGCCACCGGCGGAACGGTCCTCGCAGGCTATCTTGCCCTGAAACACGGAATGGCCTGTAATACGGCGGGCGGAAGCCACCATGCACGCAAGGCGCACGGAGCAGGCTTCTGCGTCTTCAATGACGTTGCCGTTGCGATTCGCGTGATGCAGGCCGATGGCGTTATCGAGCGGGCTTTGGTGATTGATCTTGACGTGCACCAGGGCGACGGCACCGCCGACATCTTTGCAGGCGATGACACGGTTTTCACCTTCTCAATGCATGCCCAGAAGAACTATCCGGTTCGCAAGGTCGCGTCGGATCTGGATGTGGGGCTGGAGGATGCGTTGGAAGATGAGGCCTATCTCGAGAGACTTTCCAAGATCCTGCCGAGTCTTCTCGATGCCGCGCGATATGACATCGTCTTCTTCAATGCTGGTGTCGACCCATATCAGGGAGATCGGCTCGGGCGGCTTTCCCTGTCACGGGGCGGTCTCAGACGGCGCGACGAGCTGGTCATACGTAGCGTGCGAGACGCAGGGCTGCCACTCGCAGCCGTGATCGGTGGTGGCTATTCGGAAGATATCGCCGAACTCGCGGACAGGCACGTCACACTTCATCGAGTGGCAACGGCATTCCAGGCCGGTGCACTGGCAAAGGCAGGGTAAAACTCTGCGCTAACCGCGCCGACCCATCTGGAGAACGCGCGACACCAGCCAGATCGGTACCACGATTACGGCACCGATCACGAAATAGCGCAGGATGTTGCCGAGCGCATCGAAGCCCATTTCCCAGAGCCGCTGCACGAACCGTACAGCCATGTCGACGATCTGAAGAGGCTCGAGATCGAGAGCGGACAGGATGACGCCGACGACAAAGGACAGGAAGACCAGACGAAGAATCACCTGCCCGGGCGAGCCACCAAGAAAGCGGTAAAGTCTTTGGTCGGTCATTCATGCACCTGAAATCTTGGGTGGCCGACGGGACGTCCGTCACAAGTTCGTATCTAGGCGTTTGCACGCGCAGATACAATGGCGATGACTCAGTGAGTGGGTTTCGAATCAGGCGCGATGCGCGCGTGGTCAGGTGGCATTCCGAAGGCAAACGAAAAATCGGAAAATTGGCATAAATGGTTAAATGTGAGTTTTCTCATGCCAATTACACGACGGTCGTAATGGCTTATTACTTAGCGTCAAGAAGGGGCTGGCAACCTTCAAACCCTCCTCCCGGGGTTTGTACGCAGCGCCTTTGATCCGAGCCGCCGTCAGACGCGGCAGGGCACAACGAAAAGAATCAGGTGCACGCGCCCCATCGTATGTAACTGATTCATCCCTGCGACCGACGTCTGAAAAGAGCGTCACAAGGTTCGGATAATGCCTGGTGCGGGCACGTGGAATGGAGAACGTGGTTGGCGGACCGTGCGTTCCAGTTTCCTGCCCGAAGGGTTCGGCGGCGGTTTCCTCCCTCCACCGCGCTGATCCGTCAGGTAAATTTTAGGTGCGGGATCGTCAGTGAGGCCAAATCCGGCGATCCCGTACCGTTTTTCTTTCCAGGATACTCTTCCATATCAGCACTGCACCGGGACAGAGCTTTTGTTCTGTCTGGGCGCTAATGCATTTTGTCATGTGGATGCGGTTTAGTGCTGCTATGGCGGAAATTGTCAATGATTAGAGATCTGGAAACATTTTCAATCCTACGGGATTTTACATAATACAAGTGTCACATCGAATTTGTTCCCTCGAAGGTTGTTAGGTGCCTTGAGGAATATGCCGCCCCTTCAATGTGGTTGCTACAGAGACGGTGGCGGGACGGAAAATGACATCGGTGGGTGGATCGAAAAATATGCACGGGCCCCATCCCACAGGAAAATCGGACATTACCGGTGTCGCAGACCGCCCGCCCCGGGGGCCGTTTGAAGGCGATGACGAAAGCCAGTCGGCGGGATCCCGAACCAGTTCCGGACGGCTCGAGAGAAGGTGCTGACATCCGAAAAGCCAAGAAGCTGGGCTATCTCATTGATAGGTCGGTTGGTATCGACCAGATATCGTTGCGCGATCGAACGTCTCACCTCATCCAGAACCGAACGGTAGTTCGTTCCTTCGCGTTCGAGATTTCTTTGCAGTCCGCGAGGTGACATTCCAAGCGTGCCGGCGACGTAATCAATCGAGCAATTTCCTGTTCTGAGGCCCTGGCTAATCGTTGCGGCGATCTGACTTGCCTGTGAGTGACGTCCGCGCAAATCGATCAGTTGCGCCAGCGCAGCGTCCTCGATGATTTTAAAGAGGGAAGGGTCCGCACGACTCGATATCAGCTGCAGGTGCTGTTCAGGGATCCGGATCCTGTTGCGCTCGCATTCGAAACGTAGCCTGCTGCCCAACTTTTCCTGGAAATGCGATGTTTGTTGAGGCGCCTTGCTTGAGGTCTCGACATGGAAGCGCGGGTACGTGTCGCTGACGATGTCTTCGATGCGGCTGCAGAGCAGGGCGATAAAACCGAACGCAAATTGACTGCTCGGACCGAAATGGTCCGGCACAACGATCTCTACGTTCGCGAACCCATTGGCGCGATCATATCCGATCTGGACGCAGCTACTGCGAACCTGCCAGAAGCGTTCCCAGTTTTTCAGCCCTTCTTCGAGGTTGGCCGCACAAAGAAAGACATAGTCGATCAGGCTTCCGTGCCCGACGGGAGCATGATCGAATATATCGAATGTCGCGCTGTCATCCGAGATAGCCTCAGCCAACCGTTCATATGCGGCAAAAACCGTTCGGACCGGCAATCTCCGCTCAGGATCTCCGAGATCGGTCTTGGTGACGCCGAGCTGGGTCAACTCCGGGCCGAAGTCTATGCCCCGCCGGGTTACCGCTCCTGCAAACAGGATCAGTGGTCTTGCGATGATCCAGTCGTGTTCATACGCAAAGGGCATCGTTGTTCCAATCGCAACGCTTCATGAAACCTGAGCCCCTTCTACAATTGCAGTCGAGGTAGCCTAGCATCTCCATGCGAGCCAAAAGCCGAAGTCACGGCAAAGTGAAACTGTTTGCAAATCCTGTAAGGTCAGTGAGCTGTCCTGGTTCGGTAGGACTTCGGCGCAATCCCGAACCACCCCTTCGCCGCGCGGGAAAATGCGCTCATCTCGGAAAACCCGAGGAGGAATGCAATCTCCTTCATCTGCAAGTCGGTTTCGGTAAGGTAGTGATCCGCCAGGGCCCTGCGGGTTTCCTCGACCAATTTACGAAAGGTCGTTCCATGCGCAGTGATGGTACGCTGGAATGATCGCTCTGACATGTTCAGCTGAGCAGCAATGGTCTGCACGGACGCGGTGCCGGTTTTCAGGTGATGTCGGATCAATTCAGATATGTGCATGAGCGAACTGTTTCTTCCCTGCTGGCTTGCAAGGCTCTTGATGGCCGCGTCCTCAACCAGCTCATAAAGATTTCGCTCCGCGCGTGGTGGTCGTTCGTCCAGAACAGTGTCGGGAACGTAGAGCCGAAGCCGGTCGCAATCAAAGCGGATCCGAGGCCCCAGCGCCGAAACAAAAGCTGATCCACTCGCCGGGCGTGGCGCATCCACATCAATCCGAAGGCACGGCGCGATTGCCGGCGAAAGGCTCATGAATCTGGAAGCCGAGCCTGCTGCCACCGCGTAAGAAAATTGCGCGTGTGCGCCAAGATGGGAAAAGGGACTGAACTCCACGCACGCCCACCCGTCTTTTTCATGGTACGTCGTCGAAAGGGCACTGTTGAGAACCTTCTGAAAACGTGCCCAGTTCTTCAGGCTGCTTCGAACCGAGGGCGCGCAAATCGTCACGTAGTCGAGTAGCGAAAATGTACCGATGCTCAGATTGCTGGTCTCGTCAAAAATCTCGGCGTCATCGCCACAAAGCTCGGCCGCATGATTCAAAAGCGCAATGAGTTTGTCGAAACGGAACAGTGCGTTTTTTCTACGGTGCAGATCGGGTTCGAAGCCAATCGTCCTGGCAACCGCGTCCCAACTATTTCCGTGCCGCAAGATGCGGTTCTCGATCGCCAGAACCGGATCGGCGCGTAAGCGCTCGGCCTCTAATGTCTTCACACACCCCTCCTCGTGACCCATTCGATCTTAGGGGGGAGTGTGTTCAGGTCAATAACTTGGCGTAAAATGTCAAATCTTGGCGGGCGGTGTTTCGACCGTTCCTATACGCAAAAAATCTAGGCTGGTTCGTGCAGGTCTCCAGTCTTTCGATACGCCTTGGGCGGGACTCCGAACCAGCCTTTTACCGCTCGTGAAAAGGTGCTGATCTCGGAGAAGCCGAGAAGAAACGCGATCTCCTTCATGGGCAGATCCGTTTCCTTCAAGTAGCGCTCCGCCGCGGATCTGCGGATTTCTTCGGTGAGTGCGCGAAACGTGGTGCCCTCTTCCTCCAGTGCGCGTTGCACGGAGCGTTCTGACATTCCGATCTGTGATGCAACCTTGGCCAATGTGCTGTTTCCGGTCTTCATGGTCTCGGCGATTGCATCTGCCACCTTTGCAGCCGTGGAAGCCTGGTTGGACTGAAAGCGCATCTCATCATGCGCGCGATTCTGGATTATCGCGTAAAGGTTTGCCTCGCTTCGGACTGGGCGCGACTTCAGGATTGCTGACGGAAAAAGTATCCCATTGCGCGTTCCATCGAACGCAAGCTTGCCTTCGTAGCGTTCCTGAAGCTTGGATGTGTGCCTTGGTGCGGGTGATGCCAATTCAACCGCCACAGGAGCGGGTGTTTCTCCAAGAGCAAGCTCGATACGCTTGAGCGCCCAGCCCATCCGTGAAAACATGACCTGGGTTTCCGGTCCGTCTTCGGGCGCTTGCGACCAGTCGAGCCAACCGTCACCATTGTCAAGCTCGGTGAAGCTCAGCTGGACGCCATTGCATCTAAGGCCGATGAAGCGCTGCCATGCCTGGCACCCATCGCCAATTGTCGGGGCGCAGATGAACAGATAGTCGTAGAGCGACAGCTCCGCAGCTGGTGTGTCGTAGAACAGGTCGAAAAGCATGGCGTCGTTTTCGACAAGCACCGCAATCTTCTCGAAGACTGCATTGAGTGCACGCATTTCGATCCTGCCGTCAGGCTGGTCGAGCTGCTCCAGGTCAAAGCCTATGTCCGCTGCCATTTTCGGCCAATTCAGGCGGGGATCCGGAAGGATTTTTCGAAGATAGCCAAGGACGTCCGCACGGCTCCAGCGTTGCGCAGCGGTCATTCTTTCCCCCTTCGATCGCGAATATTTGCAAATCAGAAGAAAATACTCTCAGTTCGGGAGCATTGCGTCAAATGAGGTTTGTAGGCGAAAGGGTAAAATGCACCGTTTATTCAGGTGCTTAATGTATTCAATATGTTGCATCAGCGATCCTTGCGCTTCGAGAATTTCGAAAAGCAATGAAAATTGGGGTTAGTCCTCGTTGAATTACTAAGCTTCCGAGGTGCGTCGATACTCCTTTGGGGATTGCCCGAACCAGTTCTTCACCGCGCGCGAGAATGTGCTGATTTCTGAAAATCCCAAGAGGAACGCGATTTCCTTGATCGGTAGGCGCGTGTCTCGAAGATAGCGGGTTGCGGCAGATCTGCGGATTTCCTCTGTCAGTCTGCGGAATGATGTCCCGTCTTCTTCAAGTATCCTTTGAACGGTGCGGGACGACATTCCAAGGGTTTGAGCAACCTCGTCCAGAGTGCAGGTTCCTGTCTTCAACGATTCAGCTATCGCGTTTGCGATAAGTGAACTTGGTGAATCTCTGTGAGACAGGTTTTCCTGCTCCTCCAGAGCAGAGCGCTGGATGATGGCATAGAGATTGTTGTCATTCTTGACCGGCTGGACCGAGAGCATGGTCTTCGGAATGAGAATCGCGTTGCGTTCCCGGTCGAACTTGAGCCGGTTGCCGTATCGCCGCTGCAAGTCGGAAGTCTTGAAGGGTGGGGCGCTGTTCATCTCCACCGAGATCGGCGGTAGAGGCGTGTCCAACGCTATTTCTATCCGCTTCACGGCCCATCCCATTCTCGCGAACATGTTTTGGCGCCAGGGCCCATGGCGATCCTGGTATTTCCACTCGAGGATTCCGAAGCCATCATCCTCCGAATAGCTAAGGTGATAGGCATTCGAGCGGATCTGGTTGAAACGTTCCCATGCGATGCATCCATCCCGAATAGTTGCAGCGCAGACAAAGAGATAGTCGAAGGAACTGATGTTGCCGAGATCCATCATGTGGAACAGATCGAACAGGATGGCGTCGTTATCCATGATCTGGGCGGCGCGGTCGAAGAGCGCGTAAAGCAGGTCTATCGGCACTATGGCTTCCGGGTCATCAAGGAGACTTGGCGATATGCCGAACTCGGACGCGAGGCTATTCCAGTCAAGCAGATCGCGTGGCGCACTGTCACGAAACATTCGCAGTGCATCGGCGCGGGCCCACTCTTTGACTGGCTTCATCGACACCTCCTCTGACGATGATCTCTCAGTTCATATTATAGAGTGATCAGAAGTGGCGGGTAGTGTCAAGAATGACGGATGTCATGCAAATAAATGCTCGTTAAAGATGTGTTTACAGGTGGTGGCATCATACCACCACCCATCGCATTGCAGTTTTCCGGCAAGCCGGGCTGGCTCAGGCAGCCTGATCCTTGGCTTCCTCCGCCTTCGGCGGGAACTTGCCGTAGAAGGTTTCTCCTGTCTTCGCCATGTCGCGCAGGAGCTTGTTCGGCTTGAAGCGCGGTCCCCACTTTTTCGTGAACTTCTTGCAGAGATCCACGAATTCGGTGGTGCCCATCATGTCGATGTAGCTGAGCGTACCGCCTGTATAGGGCGCAAAACCGAAGCCGAGGATCGAACCGACATCTGCCTCACGTACGTCCGTCAGGCACTTTTCCTCGAAGATGCGGGCGGTTTCGAGCGCCTGCATCACGAGAAGGCGCTGCTGCAACTCGTCGATGTTGAAGCTCTCGGCGGCCTTCGGCTTTCCGACCACTTCCGGAATTCCCGGCCACAGGCTCTTTTCCTTGCCCTTGTAGTCGTAGAAGCCCTTCGCGTTCTTGCGGCCGAAGCGTTCCCGCTTGACGACCATCTCTTCCAGGATGTTGTCCAACGGGCCCTCGACGTAGTTGACGCCAAGGTCCTTGCGGGTTGCCGAGACGATCTTCCAGGCAAGGTCGAGCGCCACTTCGTCGCCGAGTGACAGCGGGCCGACGGGCATGCCGGCCATCTTGCCCGCATTCTCGATCATCGCCGCCGGAACGCCGTCTGCGAGCATCATCAGGCCTTCGCGGATATAGGTCATCACGACCCGCGAGGTGTAGAAGCCGCGGCTGTCGTTGACGACGATCGGGGTCTTCTTGATGGCCTTGATGTAGTCCAGAGCCATTGCAAGGGCACGGTCCGACGTCTTCTTGCCCATGATCACTTCGACCAGCATCATCTTGTCGACCGGCGAGAAGAAGTGGATGCCGATGAAGTTCTTCGGACGCGAGGAAGCCTCGGCCAGGGAGGTGATCGGCAGCGTCGACGTGTTCGAGGCGTAGATGGCGCGCGGCTTCATCACCGCTTCGGCCTTCTCCGTCACGGTCTTCTTGATCGCGCGGTCCTCGAACACGGCTTCGATGACAAGGTCGCAGTCGCCCAATGCTTCATATTCGGTGGTCGCGGTGATCCGGTCCAGAACCTCTGCCTTCTGGTCTTCGGTCGAGCGGCCACGCTGGATTGCCTTCGACAGAAGGCCGTCGGAGTAGCCCTTGCCCTTGTCGGCGGCTTCCTGGGTCTGGTCGATCAAAACGACGTCGATACCGGCCATGGCGGTGACATAGGCAATGCCTGCGCCCATGAAACCCGCTCCGAGGATGCCGACTTTCTTGATCTTGTTCGGACGCTGGTCGGCCGGCCGACGGGCACCCTTGTTCAGCTCCTGCATGGAAACGAACAGGGAGCGGATCATGTTTGCCGCCTCCGGGGTCTGCAGGACCTTTGCGAAGTAGCGGCTCTCTACCTGAAGGGCGAGGTCCATCGGCAGCTGAAGGCCTTCAACGACCGCATGCAGCAGGTAGCGGGGGCCGGGGTAGTTGTCGAAGGTCTCGCGGCGGTAGATGGCGTTCGCGGCAGGCCAGAACTGGAAGCCGGCCGGAGAATAGATCTGGCCGTTCGGAAGCTTGAAGCCCTTCTTGTCCCATGGCTTGACAGGATCGACGCCGGCGGCGAGCAGCTTCTTGGCGGCTTCGACGAGCTTCTTCGGCGACGCGACTTCGTCTATCAGCTTCATGGACTTGGCCTGTGCCGCGCGCAGGGTGCGCCCCTGAAGCAGGAACTGCATGCCCTGCTGGCCGTCGGTCATGCGCATGACGCGCTGAGTGCCGCCAGCGCCCGGGAACAGGCCGACCTTGACTTCCGGCAGGCCCATCTTGAAGCCGTCGTCGTCAGCTGCCACGCGGGCATGACAGGCGAGCGCGAGTTCCGTGCCACCGCCCATGCAGGCACCTGTCAGCGTCGCGACGAAAGGCTTTCCGCAGGTCTCCAGCTTCCGGTAGATCAGCGACAGTTTGCGCGAGCCCTCGAACAGCGCCTTTGCGGCAGCTTCCGGATCCTTCGCCTTCTGCTTGTGGAAGTCCTGAAGCAGGCCTTCCAGCATGGTCAGATCTGCGCCACCCGAAAAGGCGGACTTGCCGGATGTGATGATCGCGCCCTTGATCTCGCTGTCAGCTGCGACATCGTCAACGAGCTTGTCGAGATCTTCCATGACGGACAGATCGATGACATTCATCGACTTTTCCGGCATGTCCCAGGTGATGAGCGCAATGCCGTCGGCGTCGGTTTCGATGGTGAAGTTCTTGTAAGTCATTTTTCCTGTCTCCTCCGCTCAGCCTCAGACGCGCTCGATGATCGTCGCCGTGCCCATGCCGGCGCCAATGCAAAGAGTGACCAGGGCGGTGTTGAGGTCGCGGCGTTCCAGTTCGTCAAGAACAGTGCCGAGGATCATGGCGCCGGTTGCCCCGAGCGGATGCCCCATGGCAATTGCGCCGCCGTTGACGTTGACGGTCTCAGGGTCGAGGTCGAAAGCCTGCTGGTAACGCAGGACCACGGAGGCGAAGGCCTCGTTGATCTCGAAGAGGTCGATGTCCTTGAGGTCCATCTTGGCGTTCTTGAGCAGCTTCTGGGTAACATCCACCGGACCGGTCAGCATCAGTGCCGGCTCGGAGCCGATATTGGCAAAGGCTTTGATGCGGGCGCGGGCCTTGAGACCGGCGGAGCGCCCGGCCGCGCGCGAACCGATCAGGACGGCGGCGGCACCATCGACGATGCCGGAAGAATTGCCGGCGTGGTGGACGTGAGTGATCTTCTCAAGTTCCGGATGCGCCTGAACGGCGACGGCATCGAATCCGCCCATGCCACCCATCAGCTCGAACGACGGATTCAGGGAAGCCAGGGACTGCATGTCCGTTTCCGGGCGCATGTGCTCGTCGCGATCCAGAATGGTGACGCCGTTGATGTCCTTCACCGGAACGACCGAATTCTTGAACCGGCCCTCCGCCCAGGACTTGGCAGCGCGCTTCTGGCTTTCAACCGCATAGGCGTCGCAGTCGTCACGGCTGAAACCGTATTTGGACGCAATCAGGTCGGCGGATACGCCCTGGGGCATGAAGTAGGAGGGGATGGCGACCTGCGGCTCGATCGGCCATGCACCGCCAGATGCGCCGAGACCGACGCGGCTCATGCTTTCCACGCCGCCGGCAATCACAAGACCGTGCTGGCCGGACATGACCTGAGCGGAGGCCATGTTCACGGCGTCGAGGCCGGAGGCGCAGAAGCGGTTGATCTGCATGCCCGGAACGGAAGTGTCGTAACCTGCGGCAAAGACCGCTGCGCGCCCGATGTCGCCACCGGCTTCGCCAACCGGATCGACGCAGCCCAGAACAACGTCGTCGACACGTGCGGTGTCCAGGTTGTTGCGGTCGCGGATGGCGGAAAGAGCAGTTGCGGCGAGCCGGACGGACGGCACTTCATGCAGTGCGCCGTCCTTCTTGCCGCGGCCGCGCGGCGTGCGCACGTGATCGTAGATAAATGCTTCTGGCATGATGTCCTCCTCGAATGTTCTTGTCCGCTTCGTGCGCTCGCTGTGGCGCTCTGAACCGGGTGGCCCTGTCGAAGAGGCCACGGATGCTATCTCAAAAGCTGTTGTTGACCGGCCCGGTCGCCGGGCCGGCCTGCGCGTTAAAACGCTTCCGCGTCGAGAGCCATGATGGTGTCGGCGCCGCTTGTGATGCGGGCCAGGTGCGCAGCGGTCTCCGGCATGGTGCGCTCCATGAAGAACTTGCCGAAGGTCAGCTTGGTCTTGAGCCACTCTTCCTTGTCTCCGGCGCCTGCCTCAAGCTTGCTGTTCACCGTGTCTGCGATCTTCGCCCACATGTAGCCCATCGACACCAGGCCGAAGAGGTGCATGTAGTCGACCGAGCCCGCACCCGCATGGTCCGGGTTCTTCATGGCGTTGTTCATGAACCACATGGTCGCCTGCTGCAGATGGTCGAGGCCCGTCTTCAGCGGTCCGACATAGGGCTGCATGGCTTCGTTTTCGCCATGTTCCTTGATGAAGGACCCGACTTCGTTGAAGAAGCTCATGACGGCCCGGCCGCCGTTTGCCGGCAGCTTGCGGCCCACCAGGTCAAGGGCCTGGATGCCGTTGGCGCCTTCATAGATCATGGCGATGCGGGCATCGCGCACGAATTGCTCCATGCCCCATTCGGCGATGTAACCGTGGCCGCCGAACATCTGCTGTGCGTTGACTGCATTTGCAAAGCCGGTATCGGTCAGCACGCCCTTAAGGACCGGCGTCATGAGGCCCATCATGTCGTCGGAGGCAGTGCGAGCCTTCTCGTCCGGCGAGCGGTGGGATACGTCTCCATGCAGAGCGGTCCAAAGGACCAGCGCGCGGGCCGCTTCGTTGAAAGAGCGGATCTGCATCAGGGTGCGGCGCACGTCCGGATGGACGATGATCGGGTCGGCTGCCTTGTCTGCGGCCTTCGGACCGGTCAGGGCGCGGCCCTGGATGCGGTCCTTGGTGTAGGCAACCGCGTTCTGATATGCGACTTCCGACTGGGCCAGACCTTGAACTGCCACGCCGAGGCGGGCTTCGTTCATCATGGTGAACATGGCGCGCAGGCCCTTGTTCTCCTCGCCGACGAGCCAGCCGGTGGCGTTGTCATAGTTCATCACGCAGGTGGCGTTTCCGTGAATGCCCATCTTGTGCTCCAGCGAGCCGCAGGAAACGCCGTTGCGCTCACCGACAGAGCCGTCTTCGCCGACCAGCTTCTTCGGGACAACAAAGAGCGAAATGCCCTTGGTGCCGTCCGGCGCGCCCTCGATGCGGGCGAGCACCAGGTGAATGATGTTCTCGGACATCTCGTGGTCGCCGGCGGAGATGAAGATCTTCGTACCCGAGATCTTGTAGCTTCCGTCTGCCTGCGGAACCGCCTTGGAACGGATGAGGCCAAGGTCCGTGCCGCAATGGGGCTCGGTCAGGTTCATGGTACCGGTCCAGGTGCCGGCAATCATGTTGGGCAGGTAGGTCTGCTTCTGCTCGTCGGTTCCGTGCAGGGTGAGTGCGGCAACCGCGCCGGCGGTAAGACCCGGATACATGGCGAAGGCCATGTTTGCCGAAGACAGATACTCGTTGAATGCAACAGCAAGTGAGTGCGGCAGGCCCTGGCCGCCGAAGTCCGGATCTGCGGAGAGCGTGCCCCAACCGCTTTCGCAGAAGGCGTCATACGCTTCCTTGAATCCCTTCGGAGGGGTAACCGTGCCATCTTCGGAACGCTTGCACCCTTCCTGGTCGCCGCTGAGATTGATCGGCTGGGCGACCTCCTCGGCAAACTTGCCGCCTTCGCGCAGGATCGCTTCAACGAGGTCAGGGGCCGCATCGGCAAAACCGGGCAGCTCGGAATATTTTTCGTATCCCAGAACGTCGTTCAGGAGAAACAGGGTGTCTTCGACGGGGGCGCTGTAACTCGGCATGGAATTCCTCCCAAAGGATCGCCTTGCTTTAATTGACGTGACGTTTCCGTAAACGTCACCTTGAGCGCTATATACGCCCGTGTCGGAGCGCGGGCAAGTAGTGTCCTAGGGGAAGGGTGACCGAAAAATTGCAAACTTTCCACGTTTCGGCGTGTTTTTCGTACTTCAGCGTTACGAAATGTGATCCGGAGTCGGTCTTTTTGGGCATTTTTGCCGGTTTTGAAGCCAGAAGCCGTGCGCCGAGTGTAGGGCCGGAGCACGAAAAAGCCCGCAACGGCTGAGCTGACCGCTACGGGCTAAAAGGTTATCTCTACTGCAGGCAGACGAATTGCCGCGAGGCCGGTCAGCTTTCGCCTTCCGCCTCCTTGTGCTTCAGCATGCCGGATACGATCTCGACGGTGCGTGAGAGCTCCTCGATCGCCTGTTCGATATCGCGGCGCTGTTCTTCCAGGACCGCGATCTGGCCGTTAAAGCGGGACAGGGCGACCCGGAGCTGGGTTACCTGCCCGTCACGCAGGTCGTAAAGATCAAGCATGTCCCGGATCTCGGAGAGCGAGAACCCGACGCGCTTGCCCATCAGGACCAGCTTGAGGCGGGCGCGATCACGGCGGGTATAGACGCGGTTCATGCCGTCGCGCTTTGGATTCAGGAGGCCTTTGTCTTCATAAAAGCGCAGGGTGCGAAGAGTGCATTTGAATTCCTTGGCCAGATCTCCAATGGAAAACTGCGTCTTCTTCGTTGTGTCGTCATTCGCGCTGACGACGTCGATGACTTCGTCGTGGTTCAAAATGGTGAGTGCTTCGCTCATCAGTTTACCTTGTCTGCGGCCTTTGACCGGGCAGCTTTTTCTGTTCTTGCACAGGGCATGGCACGCGCATCGGTGCGCATTGGGGAACGCTCTGCGAGGGTTGATGTGGATAACCCGCAGTTTAATGACGGCGGGAAACGTTTGCGGACATGTACCTTACGCTTGGGTAAAGGTCCAGTCCGGTGCGGCCATATCTCGGGAAAATCGTTAATGGCGGGCCGAAACTGCCGCAAGGTTCCAGCCGGGTTTCATGGCGGTGACGTTCACCCGTCTCGCATTTGGCAATCCCGATTAACGTGCTGTTTACCCTGACTGGACAAAGATTCTGCAAATGCTGCGGCGCTATGTGTATCTTTTTGTTGGCTAGGCGCAGCCCTTTGATGAACAGCGGTCAGAAGATCGTTTTGCCAGGGTCAAGATATGCCGGCTTGGAAGAACCGCGAAGCAGGACGCCGCGGACGCAGAATCAATCAGCCTCTTGATGAGCAGCATCCTGATGATGCCGCCCCGCGCAGAAGCCGTGCGTCTTCGGGTCTGGGGCGTGAGCGTCCGGACGACAGAATCGAGCGCCTGACCCGAACCGCCACCTCTTTAGGTGGTCGTCAGTCGCACCCCGGCAACAGCAGCGAGCTGGAAGCGGTGGCAAGCGAACTCGACCGTCTCTTGAGCGCGCGTGAAGAACGCGGCGCCCGCGTCCGCGAGCGGCGTGTCGAAAGGCCTGCTCGGGATGTCACACGTGTGGACCGCGACAAGGGAGTGGCCGATCGGGGCCGCCTCGATGACGTCATGGGGGCACTTGAGCGCCTGGACCGAAAAGTCGAGGGACTGGTCTCCCGTCCGCTTGAGCCGGAAGTGACCGGTCATGATGACAACTACGACGCTCTGCCGGATGCGATGGACGAGTATGCCGGCTATGACGATCATTACGAGGACAGCTACGAAGCTCCTCGCGATGATCGGGCGTACGACTATTCCGACGACAATGGCGCTTACGCCTATGCAGAACCTGCCCCGGGTCGCGCACGCTCTTCGGTAGAGCGGTCCGCATACGCAGATGCACAGCCATCACCCTACAAGGATATCGGTCGCCGGATTGATGCTCTTCGCAAGCCCCAGGCGGAAGCCTTCGACAGGTTCCGCCATGAACTGGGTTCCCTGCGCGAGGCAATTGGCGGCTATTCGGCGGTAACCCACGAGCGCGTCGGCAAGCAGAATGCGGAACTGCGCCGGCTGGCGAATATGGTCGAGCGACTGCGCGTTGAGCAGAAGGACGACCGCCTTGCCAAGGAAATCCGCAAGGAAGTCGCCGAACTCAAGTCGCTTGTCGGCAGAACGAATGTCGATGGAACGCTGAAGACGCTCGAACATGGCTACGCCCACATTCTCCAGCGTCTCGATGAGTTGACCCGCGCGTCCATCGACCCGCGGGTTCTGCGCGGAGTGACTGCACGCCTGAACGAGATCGAGGATGCATTCGCCTCGTTGCCGCGCGGCGAGCACATGCTGGCGCTTGAAGACCGTATTTCCGATATTTCGGATCGGATGGAAGAGCTTCTGGGTCGCAGCGATCACAGCGATATCGAGCCCTTGCGTTCCGAGCTGCGCGATGTTCGCTCGTTTGTCGAGCAGATCGACATCGGCGGTCTTGTCGAAAGCATCGATGACCGGATGAAGTTCGTTTCAGGACGTCTGGACGATCTGGAAATCCTGGCGCGTGAGCAGCGCGGTCTTGATACGCGCATCACCGCAATGGAAGAGCGTCTGCCTGACGCGGAAATGCTGAACCGTCTTCAGGGGCGTCTGGAAGACATCGTCGGCATGATGTCCGATGAACGCGCTTCGCCGCTGAACCCGGAAAAATACGGTGCCGTCGGCAGCAAGCTGGAAGAAATTGTCGGACGCCTCGACCGGATGGAGAAGATCCAGCCGCAGGCGGACAACGAAGCCTTCGCGATGCTCGAGGAGCGGCTTACGTCCATCTCCTCCAAGATTGACTCCATGGAGAAGAAGGCAAGCCGTCCGACGCCTGTGCTTGATGCAGCGTCCGCCATGGCGGCCGGTGGAGACGCCAAGGCCTTTGCCGAGTTGCAGACCCGTATCTCCGACCTCAGCAAGCTGCTCGAGCGTCCTTCCAACAGCGTGACAACGGCAGACCTCGATGCGCTTCGCGTCGAAATCGGGGAAATGCGCAAGTCGGTCGACGTTCCTGCGTCGACGCAGGCTCTGGAAAAGCGGATCAGCGATCTTGCGGAAGCAGTTGCGCGTGGCGGCGAGGGCATTGACGACAGCCGCCTCGATCAACTTGGTTCGAAGGTTGCAGCGCTTGCCGAACAGCTGGAAAATACCTCCAGCCGCAGCGATGAACTGGAACGCGTCACGACGGCCCTTGCCAGGATCGAGGATGGTCTCAAGAGCACGCGCGCAGATGTTGTCGAAATCGCCCAGAAGGCGGCTAAGGAGGCTGTCGTCGGCAAGCCGGGTGGTCGCAGCCCCGATTACGACGCGGCGATCGACGGGTTGCAGTCCGATCTGCGTCGGCTTCTCGACGCCGCAGAGGGCGCAGAAGAGCGTACCGTCAACACGTTCAATGGCGTCCAGGCTGTCCTGACGTCCCTGACCGATCGTCTTGAGCGGCTTGAAAAGATAGGCTCCAGGCCTGTTTCGGGCGCTGCAGCTGAAGTCACCGCGCCGCGTGAGGCGGGCTTCTTCGGCAAGGGATTAGGCCGGTCGCGCCAGGCCGATGCAGAGGATGACCGTGCCTCTGAACGGGGTCGCGATCGCAAGGCCGACTTCATCGCCGCAGCGCGCCGCGCAGCGCAGGCAGCTTCCCAGGAAGCCGCGATGCTGGATGTTGCGGCCGAGGCGCCTTCAGATCGCCCGCGTGATCCGGAAAGCAGCAGCGCAGAGCGCGCCGGTTGGCTTCGTAGCGTTCTCAAGCGTGGCAAGCAACGCGGTGAAGATGCCGACGACGTCTTGCACGACGAGGATAAGGTCTCCGCGAACGCCCCGGAAGATGCAGAGGAATTGCTGGCCGGCGACCGCCCGGTGGTTCCCGAAGACCAGGCCACCGGCGGCGGTGGCCGTCGCCGCGCCTTGCTTTTTGCGGCCGCAGCAGTGGTTCTGACCATCGGCGCGCTGCAGGTCTTCAAGCTCGTCGGAACATCTCCGAACGAGCCTGAACAGACTGCCATGAGCATGCCGGACAGCGTCGGTGACAACGTCATGGTTGCTCCGCAGGCACCGGTTCTGGCTGACGGTGGAAATGACAGTGCAATAGACGCCCAGACGGCAGATGAAGCGATTTCCCTGACCGATCTCGGGACGCCGCAGGTTGAGGACACGCCTTTGCTGTCTCCGGACGAAGCCGGGGAACTGGTGGCCGAAGCATCTACCGATGAGCCCGGACTGGGCGACCTGGCCGAAGGACCCAGCGTCCCGACGGTTGCGACCGGCCCGGAAGAAGGCGCCACCGATGCACTTGCGTTTGCCCCGCCCAGCGGCGTGAGCAGCTCCTTCGGGGAGGGCGTCCCCTCGCCGGAGAGCGGCGATCTTCAGCCATTGCCTGACGCGATGCCGGCAAGCGTTGTTGCCAACCTTCCTCCCGAGGAAGTCGGAACAATGGCCCTTCGCTCCGCAGCAGCCAGCGGTAATCCGGCCGCCGCCTTTCT
Organism: Roseibium sp.; assembly: GCF_048261595.1. GTDB lineage: Bacteria > Pseudomonadota > Alphaproteobacteria > Rhizobiales > Stappiaceae > Roseibium. Next base: position 1,181,591 of record NZ_JBLXFW010000001.1, on the reverse strand, counting down.
GGTTGGCGTGAGATTCACCGAGGGTGCGGGCATTCCGGCCAACCTTTCGGAAGCCGCAAAATGGTACCAGAAGGCCGCGGAACAGGGCCTGGCTCCGGCGCAGTATCGTCTGGCAAGCCTTTACGAAAAGGGCAGGGGCGTCGAGCGCGACCCGCAGTTGGCGCGCGAGTGGTATACCAAGGCCGCGGAAGCCGGAAACACCAAGGCCATGCACAATCTGGCAGTGCTTCATGCCGAAGGTGCCGAGGGCGCCCCCGATTTCACGCAGGCCGCAAAGTGGTTCGAGAGCGCCGCGAATTTCGGTGTCAAGGACAGTCTCTTCAACCTGGGAATCCTTTATGCGCGCGGCCTTGGCGTCGAGAAGGATCTCGTCGCGAGCTACAAATGGTTTGCGATCGCCGCCGAGCAGGGCGATCGGGATGCCGCCAAGAAGCGTGACGACGTGGCCAACATGATGGACCAGGACACCCTGGCGGCTGCACGGCTCGCAGTGGAGAGCTTCCAGCTGAAGACGCCGGATCCGGCTGCCAACAAGGTTGCCACCGAGCCGGGCTGGGCGTCTGCAACGGGTATGTCGACCAATGCTTCGGCCATCCTGGATGACGTCGTCGACTATGAGGCGATGGTCCGTGAAGCGCAGGCCAAGCTCAACGAACTGGGTTTTGAGACCGGCACACCGGATGGCCAGATGGGGCCGCGTACACGCAGCGCCATTAGGGCATTTCAAAGAAGCCTCGGCCGGGCAGAGACCGGTGAGGTCGATGCGGGCCTGATAAAGGATCTGGAAAGCCAGTCGATCTGATACCAGGACGGCGAGGACGGAACTCAGGCTTTCGCGTTGCCGTCTGGTGCAGGAGCAGCGGTTTTTCGTCACCCTGAGAGGATGAGGGTGTCTTTGGTTGACAGGCCCTCACCAGAGGCGCTTAAACCACGTTAGTATGCAATCCGCGGGCGCTTGTGAGAGCGCTCCAACTCCGGTCGCTGCCTGTGCAATTATACCTGCCCATAGCCGAAATCCCGGTCAACATGTTCGTCATCTTCGGAATGGGTGGCGCCGTGGGTTTCCTCTCGGGGCTTTTCGGCATCGGAGGCGGGTTTCTTCTTACGCCTCTGCTGATCTTCTCCGGCATTCCTCCGGCAGTTTCGGTTGCAACAGTGACGACGCAGGTCGTCGCCTCCTCCGCCTCTGCGGTCGTGACCTACTGGCGGCGAAAGGCGATCGACTTCAAACTGGCCTTCATGCTGCTCATCGGCGGCGTAACAGGATCGCTTGTCGGCGTCATTCTGTTCGATGTGCTTCAGTCCATCGGGCAGCTCGACCTTGTCATTTCGCTCTCCTACGTGACCTTTCTCGGCGCCATCGGCAGCTTGATGCTGTTTGAATCCCTGCGCGCCATTCGCCGGCGAAGGACAGGGGCTGCCGTCACTGCAAAACGTCCCGGACAGCATAACTGGATCCATGGCTTGCCGCTGAAAATGCGCTTCCGTCAGTCCAGGCTCTACGTCAGCGTCATCCCGGTTCTGGCGCTCGGAGGCATTATCGGCTTTCTGGGAACCGTGCTGGGCATCGGTGGTGGCTTCATGATGGTGCCGGCGCTGATCTATCTTCTGCGTGTGCCGACCAGCGTCGTGATCGGCACCTCTTTGCTGCAGATCCTTTTCACGATGGCGGCCGCGACGATCTTCCATTCCATCGGGTCGCAGACGGTGGATATCGTGCTTGCCATCACGCTGATGGTCGGGGGCGTGATTGGGGCGCAGTTCGGAGCACGCATGGGCCAGAACCTGCGCGGTGACCAGCTTCGTCTGTTGCTTGCCCTCCTCGTTCTGCTTGTCGGCCTGCGATTTGCCGTCGACCTGTTGCTGACGCCGGATGATCTTTATTCGATCGCGATCATGAAGGGAGCAGGCGCATGACCCGGTTGCTGACCCTCTTTGGCATGATCATCATCTCGATGTTGGCGGGGCGTTCGGCACAGGCCGAGGATTTGGTGACCGCATTGTCGTCGGAAATGGTGTCGATCAAGTCCAACTTCACCGGTACCGAGATCGTGGTCTTCGGGCAGATCGGGCGCGATCTGAACACGATAGCCCGCCCCGGCGCCTACGACCTGGTTATCACGGTGGAAGGACCGGTTCAGGACATCACGACACGCCGAAAGGGGCGGTTCCTTGGCGTCTGGGTGAACCGGGAATATGAGACCTTTCAGCAGATTCCATCATTCTATGCCCTTGCGAGCACGAAAAGCGTCGGATCGATTGGCGACCGCGACCTGCTCGATGAATTCGGAATCGGACTTCATCACCTGAACCTTGCGGTGTCCGGCCGTTCGGGCGTTCCCCTGTCCGAGCGGGATGATTTCCGCCGGGCATTTCTCCGTTTGCGGCAGCAGCAGGGTCTTTATTCCGAACGTCCCGAGTCGATCGAGTTCCTGACCGACACCATGTTCCGCACGACCGTTCCGCTTCCGGCAAACATCCCGGTCGGAAACTACAAGGTGAAGAGCTATCTGTTTCAGGATGGTGGTGTGCTCAGCTTCAAGGAAGCGGACCTTGCCGTTGCCAAGATCGGCTTCGAGCAGTTCACCTACAATCTGGCGCACAGCTTCCCGGCTCTCTACGGATTGATTGCCGTCGCGCTGGCAATCTTCACCGGTTGGCTGGCAGGCGTGATCTTCCGGAAGGATTGAGTGTTCGGTCGAAAGGCGCGGATCAGTCGCCAATCAGCTTCGAGGCGGTGAACGGGTAAAGCCGGTTGTCGCCCAGAAGGAAGGTGGAAAACCGTTTGCCGCTGAACAGTGGCGAGAACGCGCGGTCCATCACATTCAGCCCGCCCGTCAGTGCGCCGAATGCGGGCAGGACAAGACGCGTTCCATCGGTTGCAAAACAGGGACGCCGGATCGAGCGGCCGTAGCGACGAACCTTTGCGGCCGGATGCAGGTGACCGCAGATCTCTCCAAGTGCTCTCTTGCGGCTGTCTTCGCACGGTTCATGCCGGAATGTCAGCGAGCCGATTGTGATTTCGTCCATCGCTTCGCCGCACAGGCGCACTGGCGCGATCGGGTCGTGATTGCCGGTGATCCAGATCCAGTCACGGTTCAGCTGAAGCGTCGTCAGCAGGGCGCGATAGGCAGGAGGCAGGCGGTCTGAGCCGTCGCGGTCGTGAAAACTGTCGCCAAGCGCAATAACGCGAGCCGGATCGAACGCGTCGATAACCGCCGCGAGTTTCTCCAGCGTCGCACCTGTGTCGTAGGGCGGCAGCATGACGCCACGTCTTGCGTAGGACGAGCCCTTCTCCAGGTGCAGGTCGGCCACCACTAACGTCGATTCTTCCGGCCACCAGAGAACGCCACTGTCATGCAAACCGACAGTCTGCCCGTTGATCTGAATGTCGTGACAGACCGGAACCACCATGAAATCGCGCATATGCCGGGGCAGAAGGCTCATTGTCCAAGGGCCTCCGTCACCAGGTCGTCTGCGGCGTCTTCTAGGATGCTTTCCATGGCCTCGCCATAAATCGGTTCACGGCCGATCTCCAGAAGGATCGGCACTGCAAGAGGGGATACGCGGCTAAGGCGAGTATGCGTGATTCGACCCTTGATACGGGAAAGAAGTTCGCCAAGACGCGAGATATCCAAAAGTCCTTCGGCGGCATCGTTCCATGTGGCGCGCAAAAGGATGTGGTCGGGTTCATGCGTCCGCAATACGTCGTAAATGAGGTCGGATGAGACCGTGACCTGTCTGCCGGTTTTTTCCTGTCCGGGGTGGCGGCGTTCGATCAGTCCGGCGATGACGGCGCAGTTCCGGAATGTCCGTTTCATCAGGCTGGACTCCGCCAGCCAGGCGTCGAGGTCGTCGCCGAGAATGTCTTCCTCAAACAGTGCATCCAGAGATATGCGCCCGCTGTCGAACAGCTGCGACAGGTCTCCGAGTCCCCAGATGCTCAGGGCGTAATCGTTGGCAACAAAACCGAGTGGGCGCGCACCGAGCCGCTCCAGCCGCTTGGTCAGCAGCATACCGAGTGTCTGGTGCGCCAGCCGCCCTTCGAACGGGTAGCAGACCATGTAGTTTTTGCCGGCCCGTGGAAAGGTCTCGACGAGAAGGCCGTCTTCGGCCGGCAGTCGGGACTTGAGCTCCTGGAGTTGCAGCCACTCGGAAACCTGGTCGGGCAGGAACTTCCAGCTCGACGGGGTGGCCAGCAAACGACGCACACTCTTGGCAAGATAGGTCGACAGGGGAAACTTGCCGCCCATGTAGGACGGGATCATCGGGGTCTCCGCCCTGGTGCGCGAGACATAGGCTTCGTTCTCCCGGATGGCCTCGAACCGCAGGATCTCGCCGCCGAAGATGAATGTGTCGCCGCTTTCGAGCTGCTCGACAAACCACTCCTCGATTTCACCCAGCACACGCCCTCCGCGGCCGACAGGTGTTCGCCGTCCCTGTGCCTTCGACTTTACGAGGCGAACCTTCAACATGGGGGCTTCGACAATGGTGCCGACATTCAGGCGGTATTGCTGGGCGACCTTGGGATTTGCGATCCGCCAGTTGCCTTCCTTGTCCTGCTTCAGTCTTGCGTAACGCTCATAGGTCTTCAGCGCATAGCCGCCGGTCGCAACGAAATCGAGGACGCGATCGAAGGTCTCCCGGTCGAGATGGCGGTACGTTTCGCTGGCGCGGATTTCATTGAATGTTTCGTCCGCATTCAGAGGATTGGCGCATGCCAGGCCCAAGAGATGCTGGGCGAGGACATCAAGTGATCCCTTGCGCAAGGGCGGAGTGTCCTGATCGCCGCGCTTTGAGGCCGCCAGAGCCGCCTGACACTCCAGCACCTCGAACCTGTTGGCCGGTACCAGAACCGCCTTGGAGGGTTCGTCCATGCGGTGATTGGCGCGGCCGATGCGCTGGGCAAGCCGGCTTGCGCCCTTCGGAGCCCCTATGTTGACGACAAGGTCGATGTCCCCCCAGTCGATGCCGAGGTCGAGGGACGAGGTAGCAACGACGGCCCGCAATTCTCCGCTGGACATGGCCGCCTCAACCTTGCGTCGTTGGCCGACATCGAGCGAGCCATGATGAAGGGCGATCGGCAGCGTGTCCTCGTTGATCCGCCACAGATCCTGGAAGATCGCTTCCGCCTGGGATCGCGTGTTGACGAAAAGGAGCGTCACCCGGTGCTCCTTTATCAGACGGTACATGTCGCCAAGGGCATAGCGGGCGGAGTGTCCGGACCACGGCAGTCTTTCATCCGAGTCGAGGATCGAGATGTCGGGTTCCGCGCCGCCGGCAACCTGCACCACACTGGAGAGTGCCCGGGCGGTGGGGTCGGGCTGGTCCACAAGATAGGCTCTGAGGTCATCGGGTTCGGCGACCGTCGCCGAGAGCCCGATGATGCGCAGGTTCGGCGACAGGCGCCTGAGCCTGGCAAGACCAAGGGCGAGCAGGTCACCGCGCTTGGACGTCACCAGCGCATGCAGTTCGTCGAGGATGATGGTCCGCAACGAGGAAAAGATCTTCTCGGACGCCGGGTCGGAAAGCAGAAGGGCAATCTGTTCCGGCGTTGTCAGCAACATTTCCGGTGGATCGGACTTCTGCCGCTGGCGCTTGTGCGATGGCGTGTCGCCGGTGCGTGTCTCGATCCGGATATCGAGGCCCATCTCGTTCACCGGTGCGTCGAGATTGCGGGCAATGTCGACGGCAAGGGCCTTCAGGGGCGAGATGTAGAGCGTGTGAATTCCCTTCGGTCCCGGCGTGCCGGGCTTGGGTCGTTCCCGCAGGGAAAGTTCGACCAGGCTCGGCAGGAAACCTGCGAGCGTCTTGCCTGCGCCGGTCGGGGCGATCAGAAGTGTCGAGCGATCATCCCTGAGATGTTCCAGCAAGGCGATCTGGTGTGGCCGAGCGCTCCAACCTCGGGCGGCGAACCAGTTCCGGAATCGTAAGGGAAGGAGATCTGACGTCATGGATCCGTTCTAAGGCGGTCAACTTCTTTTGGCGAGCCTCCGAAATGTGTTGCCGGTCACATTCAGTGTCGTAGGGTCAGCATATTGTCCGGTCATCACGTCGTACTTCCTTTACGGCTTTGGAGGGAACTTTGAGATTTCACTATGCTAATGCGGCCGTTGTCGCCGCTGTCGCGTCCTTTTTCAGCATGTCCGCAGCGTCTGCTTCAGAGAGCCTGAACTACCGTTGTCAGGTAGACGGACTTTTCTCTTTCATCGAGACGATCCCGGAAGAAGGGCGAGCGAAATTCGAAAGCGCTGGAAGCCGATTTTACCTCGACGCCAAGCCCGGCGGTTTCTACGGCAACGACCGCGAGCGGGTTTCCTTCGATGAGCAGCGCAGGCAGGGCTACGGTACTCTCCAGATGGGCAACAGGTCGTTTTCCTGCGAACAGGTGGTCCCGGCTTCCGGGCAGGCTCAGCAAGCGGGCGGCTACGGTCAGGGACAACAGATCAACGTTGTGGGGCAGTCCCTGGGAGGCAAGCTACGCAGCGGCCCGGGCATGAACTACCGTCAGACGGGAAGCGTTTCCGAAGGTACCTGGTTGACGATCCTGAACAACACCGGCGTTCACTACGACGGCTATGACTGGTTCGAAGTCGTCTTCGACAATGGTGCTCGGGGGTATCAGTGGGGCGGGATCATGTGTTCCAACGGTCCAAGGATCCAAGGCATCTACAGTTCCTGTCAGACAGCTCGTCCAGCTGCGCCTGCGCCCCAACCGGTAGCCTCGACAGGTGGACGCGGTTTCATGGCCTTCGCGGTGGGCCGGAACGGAGCCTATGGTCATGGCGCGGGGCCGACACGTCGTGAGGCGGAGCGCTTTGCGCTACAGTATTGCGGCGGTGCAGGATGCTCGATCATGGATGTAACCGACGCGCAGTGCCACGCGATGGCGGTGGTGCCGGGTGCCAACTGGTTCGGTGCTGGCCAAAGCCGGCAGGCGGCACAGAACTTCGCCATGGGCTTTTGTTCCAATGCTGGTGCTCGCGGCTGCCGGATCGAGTACACCTACTGTCAGTAAAACGACGAGCGTTTCGGGGCGGGCTGGATTTTTCAGCCCGCCTACTTAACTTCTGGCCATGTCTGATCTGCTGACCCTTCGCCCGGAAGGCCTCTATTGCCCCGATATCGACACCTTCATCGATCCCGTGCGACCGGTGGCACGTGCGATTATCACTCATGGTCATGCGGATCATGCAAGGTCGGGTCACGGCGCCGTCCTGGCCACCCGGCAAACGCTGGACATCATGGCCTTGCGCTACGGCGCTGATTTCTGCGGGCAACGCCAGACGATCGACTATGGAGAGATCGTCTCCCTTTCCGGGATAAACGTGTCGCTGCATCCTGCTGGCCACGTGCTCGGTTCAGCCCAGGTGCTGCTTGAGGATGGCCACGGGCGAACCGTTGTCTCAGGGGACTACAAGCGGCAGGGCGATCCGACCTGCAGTCCCTTCGAGTTGGTCAGGTGCGATACCTTCGTCACCGAAGCGACCTTCGGCCTGCCGGTGTTCAAGCATCCCCCCGCGATCGAGGAAGCGAAGAAGCTGCTGGCGTCTCTCTTGCTGTTTCCGGACAAGGTGCATCTTGTCGGCGCCTATGCCCTGGGAAAGGCGCAACGGGTGATCGGTGAACTGCGCGCAGCCGGCTACGACAAGACAATCTATCTCCACGGCGCACTCGTTAAGCTGACGGAATATTATCAGGAAGAAGGTGTCGGCCTCGGCCCGGTGGAAGCCGTCGGAGCGAGGGGTCGCGAGCTGGCCGGAGAGATCGTTCTTTGCCCTCCCGGACAATTGGCCGACCGCTGGGCGCGCCGGTTCGGCGAAACTGTCACCTCCATGGCCTCCGGCTGGATGCGCGTTCGTGCAAGAGCCCGTCAGCGCGGTGTCGAGTTGCCCTTGATCATGTCGGATCATGCCGATTGGGACGATCTCTGTCTTACTGTCGCGCAGACTGGTGCTGAGCAGATCTGGGTCACCCACGGCGCGGAGGAAGCTCTTGTGCATTGGTGCCAAATGAATGGACGAAAGGCGCGTCCTCTCAATATGATCGGCTATGATGACGGCGAGGACGCGGAACCTGCGGAACTGCAAGATGCTGACGCCGTCAGCGCGCCGTAGGGCGAGACTGGAAAAAGGGGCAAGCCATGTCTGATGGGAACCGGAGCGGCGGCGGAGAAGTCGTCATGGACAATGGCCAGAGTGCTGCCGAGGAAGAGATCGCGCAACTCTTCGAAGACTATCTCGCAGGTTTCAATGATTTCGACGCTGACCGCATTTGCGACTGCTTCGCCATGCCGGCGACGATCTGGCAGCATGACAAGGGGCATGTCTTCAGCGACGACGAGGAGTTGCTGGAGAATATCGAAGCGCTTCTTGCCGCACTCGACAAGGAAGGGGTGACCAGTTCCGACTTCCATGTCGTCTCAAGTCATATCAGCGGCTCGGCCGCACTTGTGACGCTCGACTGGACACAGGAAACGTCAGACGCCGAAACGGCGCTCGAGTTCACCTGCCATTACCAGCTTCTTCTTGATGGTGATCAGTGGATGATCGCCATGATCATCAACGAGTAGCCTGATCTGACATCTGGAAAGAAAAGAAGCGGAGACCCCGGGGTCCCCGCTCCTTTGCGTTGTTTGACGTTTGATCAACGAGCGGACTTCAATCAGCCCTTGGTTTTCGTGGCTTTGCGTTCGGCGCGCGACGGCTTGTTCTTTCCGCCCTTGCCCTTTTTCGGGCCGGCCGGCTTCTTGCCAAAGCCCGGCTTCTTTCCCTTTGGGCCGCTACGCGGGCCGCGGTCGTCGTCGCGGCGCTCTGCCGGCGCGCGGCGCGGACCAGCGTCCTCGCCATTGCGATCACGGGCGAGCGCTCGCATGTCGAGCGGCTCGAAAGCCGGATGATGCGGGGCTGCCTCGTCATCGTCGAAACGGCGGCGCTTCTTCCCCTTTGGAGCAAAGTCGCGGGGTGCGCGGTCCCGGCGAGGGCCGCGGCGGGTGTCTTCGCCTTCGATGCGGTCTTCAGCGCCCATCGTCTCGTAGTCAGGCGCTGCATCGGCGGACCTGCGCGGCTTGCGCTCGCGGAAGCCTTCACGATCCCTGTCCCGTCCACGCTCACGATTGAAGGACGGCGGCGGCGGCGTCTTGCCGCCACGAGCATCCAGCACTTCGATGGTGACGTTGTTCTCGCCCGATCCCTCGCGGCGAATCACTTCGGCATAGCGCTCGCCATGGGCACCGTCGATCTCGAAGCGGGTCTCGTTCTGGAAGATCTTGATCGCACCGACTTCGCGCTTGGTCACATGTCCGGCGCGGCAGATCATCGGCAGGAGCCAGCGCGGATCGGCACGGTGCTTGTGTCCGAGCGACAGCCGGAACCAGATGCCATTCTCGAACTTGCCCTGGATCTCGGCCGAACGGCCTCCGCGTTCACCCGGGCCGCGGCCGCGGATGTTGTCTTCCGTTGCTTCCGAAACATCTTCCGGTGCCGGCAGGCGCGACTGGTGCAACTTGACGAAAGCCGCCGCGATGCGCTCGGCGCCATGCTTCTCCAGAAGTTCGGCTGCGATTGCGGTCTCTTCCGGTTCGAATTCGGCACTCAGGGACGGATCGGCGAGCAGGCGCTCCTTGTCTTTGGCGCGAATGTCGTCGGCAGTGGGCGCACCAATCCAGGTTGCCTTGATGCCGGCGAAGTGCAGCGTGCGTTCGGCAGCACGTCTGCGCGGATAGGGAACCATCAGCACGCAGGTGCCCTTGCGGCCTGCGCGGCCTGTCCGGCCGGAGCGGTGCAGCAGCGCAGCCTTGCCCGTCGGAAGGTCTGCGTGAATGACGAGATCGAGGTTCGGCAAGTCGATACCGCGAGCCGCGACATCGGTTGCCACGCAAACGCGGGCCGAACCGTTCTTCATGGCCGTCAGGGCTGCGGAGCGCTGCTCCTGGCTGAGCTCCCCGGATAGCGAAACGATGGAAAAGCCGCGGTTGGCAAGGCGGCTGGTCAGCCGCTTCACGGCCTCGCGCGTCGAGCAGAACAGGATCGCCTTTTCCGCCTCATGCAGGCGCAGGACGTTGATGATCGCATTCTCGCGCTCATTCGGAGCGACCGGATGGGCGATATAGTCGATGTCGCCGTGCTGCTCATGGGTGTTGATGGTCGACAGGCGGACCGCGTCTTTCTGGAACCGCTTGGCGAGATCGGCGATCGGCTTGGGAACCGTCGCGGAGAACATCAGCGTGCGGCGGCTGGCCGGCGCTGCATCGAGAATGAATTCGAGATCTTCCCGGAAGCCCATGTCGAGCATTTCATCGGCTTCATCGAGAACGACGGCCTTCAGCTCGGACAGGTCCAGTGCGCCGCGCTCGATGTGATCGCGCAGGCGGCCCGGCGTGCCGACTACGATATGCGCGCCGCGTTCAAGGGCACGGCGTTCCGTCCGCGGATCCATGCCGCCGACACAGGACGTTGTCTGGGCACCGGCCTGCTTGTAAAGCCAGGTCAGCTCTTCCTTGACCTGCAGGGCCAGTTCGCGGGTGGGTGCGATGGCGAGGGCAATCGGAGCCCCGGCCTGGCCAAGTGCGGGTTCGTCGCCCAGGATCGTCGGCGCCAGCGCGAGGCCGAACGCTACTGTCTTGCCCGACCCGGTCTGTGCCGAGACCAAGAGGTCTGCATCGGAGGGCGCATCGTTCAGGACGGCTTCCTGAACGGGAGTGAGCGATTCATAGCCACGATCAGCTAAAGCGGAAGCCAACGCCGCAGGGACGTTCGTAAATTCGGTCATCTAGGTCTTTCAAAGGAAACAACGCAGCGCGGCAGGCATCTCGTGCCTTGCGACGGGCGCATATCTATTTGCCCCGTGTATATGCGGGAACGCTCCCAAGGTCCACCGAAACCGTGACATCGGTTCATCTTGGGTTAAAGCTGGCCCTGCAACTGGGCCTCAACTGCTTGTCGGTTGCATGCCCATCACTTGTCCAGTGTTTGCGGCGAACCAGATATAGGAAGTATGCGATCATTTCCCGGGACCGTGAGACAGGCAATTCTGAATGCGATCATTTTCGACATTGCTTGATCGGCTTGCCTTCGAAAGCAGGCGGAGTGTCAAGGAACAACTGGTTCGCGACTACCTTGCGAGAACCCCGGACCCTGGTCGCGGTTACGCACTTGCAGCACTGACCGGAGATCTGAGCTTTCGGCATGCCAAACCGGCAGTCTTGCGCGCGATGATCTCCGAACGGTGCGATCCGCATCTCTTCGAACTCTCGTACGACTTCGTCGGTGACTTGTCGGAAACCGTGGCCCTCATGTGGCCGTCCGGGCCGAAGGCAATGGATGCAACGGTCGATCTCCCGTTTGCAGAAGTGGTGGAAACGCTGCAGCAGGCATCGAAGGTGTCCGTCGTGGGGTATCTTTCGGGTTGGCTCGATCGTCTCGACGAGACTGGGCGCTGGGCCTTGCTGAAGCTTGTAACGGGCGGCCTGAGGGTCGGTGTTTCGGCCCGTCTGGCAAAATCTGCCGTCGCGGGTCTCGGAACCATCAGTGCCAATGACGTCGAAGAGGTCTGGCATGGCCAGTCTCCGCCCTATGTTGAGTTGCTTGGTTGGGCGGAAGGACGTCTGCCACGCCCCGAGCACAGCGACCCGGCGCCATTTCGTCCACCTATGCTCGCTCATCCGCTTGATGAGGAGAAGGACATCGGCTCCCTAAACGCGGATGATCTTTTCGTTGAATGGAAATGGGACGGCATCAGGGTCCAGGCGGCCAGTGGTTCTGACGATGCCGGAAGACGGGTCGCAAGACTTTACTCCCGAACCGGAGACGACATTTCACAGGCCTTTCCCGATGTCACGCGGCTTCTCGATTTCGACGCCACGCTCGACGGTGAATTGCTGGTGGTCTGCGACGGTGAAGTCCGGCCCTTCTCGGATCTTCAGCGGCGCCTCAATCGAAAGTCCGCCGGGCCGAAACTGCTTGCGGAACTGCCTGCCGCCATCCGCGCGTATGATCTTCTCAGCCTCGACGGGGAGGATCTGCGTGACATGCCCTTCATGGAAAGGCGGGCACGGCTTGAAACATTCGTAGAGCAATTGGCGAAGCCGGAAATCTCCTTGTCCCCGCAGGTGCCCGTCCAGACCTGGAAGGCGATAGCCGGGGCACGCAGCAAGCCACAGGACCATTTGCCGGAAAGCGATGCCGCAGCCGTGGAAGGCTTGATGCTGAAACGCCGCGATGCGCCGTATGTTCCTGGCAGACCGAAGGGCCTTTGGTTCAAGTGGAAGCGGGAGCCTTTCCTCATCGACGCTGTCCTGCTCTACGCACAGCGCGGACATGGAAAACGCTCGTCCTTTTACTCCGACTACACATTCGGTGTCTGGCGTGAAGAGGGTGAGGGCGACGTGTTGGTGCCCGTCGGCAAGGCCTATTTCGGTTTCACCGATGATGAGCTGAAGGAAATCGACCGCTTCGTGCGAAACAACACGATCAATCGCTTCGGTCCGGTACGCGAAGTCGTGCACGAGGCAGGCAACGGCCTCGTGCTCGAGATTGCCTTCGAGGGGCTGAACAGGTCGACCCGGCACAAGTCCGGTGTTGCCATGCGATTTCCCCGAATTTCCCGTCTGCGCTGGGACAAGCCTCCCTCCGAAGCGGATCGACTGGAGACGCTTCAAGTTCTTTTGAACTCCACAAGCGCTTGAATAGACAGGCAAACTAGGTAAGCGTTGGCCACTGGAAAATCCTGGGAGAGCGGCAATGACGCTGGTAATCGACTATTTCTACACGCACATCTCGCCATGGGCCTACCTCGGGCACCGGGCGTTTCAGGAGATTGCCGAGCAGCATGGAGCTCAGATCCGGGCCCGGCCGGTGAACCTTGGCGGCGTTTTTGACGCTTCGGGCGGCGTTCCGCTTGGGAAGCGGCATCCTGCGCGCCAAGCCTATCGTTTCATTGAGCTCCAGCGGTGGAAAGACAAGCGCGCGGTTCCCCTGACCTTCAAGCCGAAATTCTTTCCCACAAACCCGGGCCTGGCCGATTGCTGCACGATTGCCCTTCAGGAGGCCGGAGGCAATGCGCTGGGGTTCTCAAACGAGGCCTTCAAGGCGGTCTGGGTCGAAGACCTGGATATTGCCGATACGGAAGTGGTTCGTGATCTTCTGAACCGGATTGGGGCTGATGCCGAAACGATAATGACGGCAGCGAAGGGTGACGAAGTCGGCGCGCTTTATTCCTCCGATCAGTCCGACGCGATCGAACTGGGCGTTATCGGTTCACCTTGCTACGTTCTGAAGGGAGAGCCGTTCTGGGGGCAGGACCGGCTAGATCTGCTGGCCGATGCACTGGCGAGCGGGCGCGAGCCGTACCTGCCGCTGTGAGCAAGCTGATGGACCGGGTTTGGCGAGTTTATCCAGACTTTTGACCCGGTTCATGCCGTCCTCGACATATCTTCGCCGAGCGGTTCTGCTAAGGTTTGCCCTAATCGGAGCCGCGCGAATTCTCGATAGTTGCGCGCGGAGCAGAGCAAGAGGATGGGTACCATGATCCAGAACAGAGGGTCGAGCCACTGGCTGCCGAGCAAAAGTGCTTTTGCTGCCGTTCTGGTATTGTCGACGATGGCGGCAACGCCAGCACTTGCACAGGATGATGACCCCACAGCAGCCGAGAACAAGCGGTATGCCCTCGTGAAATCGGGCGATGAAATCCTCAGGATCGACCGGCAGGCCGGCAGCGTCAGCTTTTGCCGCAAGACCAACGACATATGGCGCTGCATGCCGGCACCACTGGCCGAAGAGGCCTACCAGGCGGAAATTGCGGCTCTTGCCGACGAGGTGCAACGCCTGAAGTCCGAACTTGGAGCTCTTCGCCAGGCGCCCGCTGATGGCAAGGATCCCGCCAAGCCGGAAGCGGAGGCGGAGAGCACAGTGTCTCCGGATGTGCAGACCAAAGGCTCGGTGAACCAAGAACCAGAGAACGGGGCTGCGACTTCACCTGAGAAGCGGACGACTGATCAGGCAGCTCCCGACTCTACCGACGATCTTCAGACCCGATCCCGATCAGGCGATGCGCAGGGAACTGATACGGGGAGTGGTCCGGACAGTGCTGAAGCGCCGGTCGGGCAGACGATACCTGATGCCGTCGAGCGTGAAAAACAGGAAGATCTTGCAGAGCTTCCAGGTCCGAAAGCTGACGGGGACGATGACGCAGCTTTGACCGAGGAAGATGAACAGAAGCTCGAACAGATGCTGGAGTTCTCCGAGCGGGCGATGCGCAGGTTCTTTGGCCTGATGAAAGACCTGAAGGAAGAGATGGATCGGGTAGAAGGCAAGTAACCCGGTCCTGATCCGGGGTTGTGTCAGGGCATTCGCCCTGACAGGTTTCGGACTAGCCCATGGAGATCTTGGCGATCTCACCGATTGCGACTTCAGGCAGGGCCACTGCCTTGCGGGTGGTCAGGTCCATTACGAGGGCGACCACATCGAGAATGGCAACCAGACGCTGGGTGCGGCTCTCGAACATATGGTGGCGCAGGGTGAATGTCTTGCCCGCGACCGATACGGGTGCGCTGGCGATCACGAACATGTCGCCGGTCTTGAGCGGGCTTGACCACGTCAATTTCATTTCGACCGCGACCCGCCCATAACCATTTTCCGTGAGGAATGCATGGTTCATGGGAGTACGCTGCCAGACATGGGGCACTGCATCGGTGAAGGCACCCAGTACGAAGCCGTCATCGGCGCGTCCATCCGGGCCGAGGTGGCGCGGCAGAACGGTACCGCGAAAGCAGATTTCCGCACCTGAGGCGAGGACATTGCCGATGGTCAACTTGGCATTGGCGGGGCTCGCGGGAAGTCCGCGAGGTGCTGCGTCCTCGCTCATGTCGCTTAGGACATTCTTGAAACGCGGCCGAATTTCCTTTGCAGCCGCCGCCGGAGGCGTGTAGCCGTCGATCGCGGTGGCGGCGAGTGTTCCGGTCGTTGCGTTGCGCATCTCGTGCACAACTGTGAACATGTGCGGGCCATCCAGAGCGGCATAAGAGCTGACGGTCAGCAGATCGCCGGCGCGCAATTCATTGTGGTAGCGGACATGCCGCACACGGCGCGCCCCGACAATGGCCTCGCTCAGGCCACTCAGAAGCTGGAACTGGCGGTCCGCCTCTTCGAAGCGGCCGAAATAGAACTGCACATTCAGGTGATCGTTCTCATCGCACTCCCATTCGTTCACGAACGAGTAGAGTGTGGTGTCAGTGGTCATTTCTTATCGTTCTCGTAATTTTCGTTATGTCGTTTGTATAAATGATCCAACAGATCACAGCGCTCGTTCGGTCGAGATATAGATCCAATCGTTGCTCGTATATACTCGATTCGATCATACTAATCTTGCTTGATATTATGATTAATATTGAGGTGGTCGGAAATATTACCTCTGGCTTCATATTTTCCTTAACGGCATCGATCGCAGGGGGAGGTGCGGGCAGCCTGCAGGCTGCGGGTTCGTTCAAACGGATCCGACCCTGGCCCCAATCGCCGAACGACTTGTGTGTCTCCCGGTCAGATCTTACGATCACGGTCGTTCGAACGAGATCTATGGCTGCCAGGATTGCTGGCAAGGTTGTGGGGAGTGCGACCACGACATGGCGACACTACCGGTTGGAATCTGGACGCTCGACGGCGACGTAGGGCAGTTGCGTCAACTGATGGGACGTCTGGTGATCTCGACGTCGGGGCAGGGGTTCCAGCCGTTGACCGATCCTGTCAATGACTGGCTGCACGAAAACGGCGCGGGCGACGGGCTGCTCACGCTCTTCGTGCGTCACACGTCCGCTTCTCTCACGGTTCAGGAGAATACCGATCCCGATGTTCAGGCGGATCTGATTGACGCCTTGCGCCGCTTGGCGCCGGAAGATCTTGGCTATCGGCATCACCTTGAGGGGCGCGACGACATGCCTGCACATATCAAGGCTGTGCTTACGGGCGTCAGCTTGCAGATCCCGGTCGTTGGAGGCCGGATGGATCTCGGGACCTGGCAGGCGGTCTACATGATAGAGCACCGCCTTGGTCCGCATCAGCGCTCGATCACGATGCACTATATCGGGGCGTGACCTCAGACGAAGGCATCTGAGCACAAAGCCAGCAAGTGCGGCTGTCCGGTAACGCTGGATCGCTAGGGCGTTGGCGGGGTGTGCAGCGTGGTGATCGGCAGACCGGATAGCGTTGACTTGTCTTCAAATGCGAAGCCGGGGTTCGCATATTTTCCGGCGGTGGCGCCGGCCAGGATCAGGGCAACCAGTGCAAAGCTCCAGATATTCATATCCGTGGTCCTCCGAGACTGAGGGATGGGGCCCTTTGTGCAAATTCTGCGTTATTGAAACTCGCTTATTGAGAATTCGACTTTAGTAGATATTATACTTTTGAATAAGACATTGCAACTGAGAGGTGCTCTTACTGATTTTGCATTGCACTGTCGTGCGGATTGAAGGCGCTGATTTCTGGATCTTTCGATCCTGGCAGACGGAAAGAATAACAGCGGCACTTTTGGAGAAAGAATGACGGATCCGGCAGCAAGACCAAGGATTCAGAATGAAGCCATTGATTTGCCAGCGGCAGAATGAAGGCCTCTTTAGCCAAATGGCGGGTTTGACTTATGTTGTCGTTGCAGTGCAAACAAATTTCTTCATAAAACTGAATTCGAGCTGTGAAAGTCGCTCCGATTCTGAACGAAAACGGGCCTGCACGATCGGCGCTGCCGTGGGATGGACTGTGACATGACGACCGTAGGCGTCCCAACGCCATAATGCATTCGCAAGTGTGCCGGTCTTGTCAGAGTGTAGACAAACTTGTCATGATGGACAGGTGCATGACAAATGCAGGCCCATGGCGCGGGCCAAAGAGGGAGGAGACCGGCGTGCCGGATTCAACAGCATTCCGCTTTATCATTGCAGATGATCATCCGCTCTTCCGAGGAGCGCTGAAGCAAACACTCGAAATGCAATATCCTGACGCTTCGATCGAGGAAGCCGGAGCGCTGGAAGACGTAACGGCGAAGCTCGAGGAAGATGGCGATGTCGATCTCATCCTGCTCGATCTTACCATGCCGGGCATGCGTGGTTTTTCGGGTCTGATGTACTTGAGAGCTCAGTATGCCGGGGTGCCGGTCGTGATCGTTTCGGCGAACGAGGAGCCGCAGGCCATTCGTCGCTGTATCGAATTCGGAGCATCCGGTTTCATTCCCAAGTCACACGGGATCGACGTGATCCGTCAGGCAATCTCGGCGGTAATGGATGGCAACATGTGGACGCCGCCGGAAGTCGATCTTGGAGCCGACGACGGCAGTGCCGATCTCGTTCAAAGGCTGGCGACGCTGACGCCGCAGCAGGTGCGCGTCCTGATGATGCTTTCGGAAGGTCTTCTGAACAAGCAGATCGCTTATGAGCTGTCTGTATCCGAGGCAACGGTAAAGGCCCACGTCTCCGCGATCCTGCAGAAGCTCGGCGTTGAGAGCCGCACACAGGCCGTGATCGCGGCTTCCAAGATCGAGTCCGGGCAGTGGCAGCTCGGTTCGGATGGGGAGCAGCAAGCAGCCTCTTGACGTCAGCGCTCTCACGATGGTGTTCGAAGCCGGCCCTCGCGGGTCGGCTTTTCTGCTTTTAAGAGAGCGGATAGGTCGCTGGCGTGTCGCCTGGGGGAAATGCTGCTTATTCAGCAGCTGACAGTTCTGCCCGGCAGCGCGCCAGATGTGCCCGGAGTGCGGCTGGTTTGACCGGCTTGTTGAACATGTCGATGGATTTCGAGGCCGCCTCCGCACGTACGCTACGGCTTCTGTCCGCGGTCACGAGAATTGCGGGCAGTCTCGCGCCGAACTTCCATCTCAAGCGCACGACGGCGTCGATGCCGGTACCTTCGTCCAGGTGATAGTCGATCACGACGACATCAGGGGTTTTTCCAGCTTCTGTGAGCTTATGGGTTGCCTCCACGTCGTCCCTGGCGGTGACCACATCGCAGTGCCAGTTTTCCAGCAGATGACGCATGCCGTTCAGAATGTCGGGCTCATTGTCGATCGCAAGAACGCACAGGCCGTCGAGCTGCCCTGCGGAGGGCGGTGCTATCGGAGCGCTGACCTCGACCGGAACGGCCGCCGACAGTGGCAGTTCGACACGGAAGCAGGATCCCGAACCTACCTGTGATGTAAGTTCAACCGGGTGATCCAGAACGTGCGAGATGCGTTCGACGATGGACAGGCCCAGTCCCAGTCCTTTTGCAACGCGCATTCCGTCGTCGAGCCTGTGAAACTCTTCAAAGATCGACTTCTGTTTTGTCGGCGGAATTCCCATCCCGGTGTCGTGGATCTCGACGATGATGTTGCCGTTCCTTTTCCGGCACCCGATGAGCACCTTGCCGTCGGTGGTGTACTTGAGAGCGTTCGATACGAGGTTCTGCAGCAGGCGCCGCAAAAGGCGCCGGTCGGATCGGATCGACGCGCTTGTGGGGACGAAGCGCAGCTGAAGGCCTTTTTCCTGCGCCACCGGTTCGAATTCCGTCTCCAGCGCCTTCAGCAGGACATCCAGTCTGAAGACGGTCAGCTCAGGTTTGAGCGCGCCGGTGTCGAGGCGAGAAATATCCAGGACCGCACCGATGATGTCCTCGACGGATTCAAGCGCTGCCTCGACATTGCGGACCAGTCCGCCTGCCTCGCCATCCTTCAGCCTGTCGACGAGCACGGAGGAGTAGAGCCGGGCAGCATTGAGCGGTTGCAGAATGTCGTGACCGGCCGCAGCCAGAAAACGCGTCTTGCCGATATTCGCCTCTTCAGCGGCATGGGTTGCCTGAACCAGGCGTTTGTTCACATGTGTCAGTTCTTCCGTACGCTCACGCACGCGCCTTTCGAGCGTTTCGTTGGCGCGCGCAAGGGCGTCTTCCGCCATCACACGTTCGGTGATGTCGGTGAACGTCGTCACGATGCCGCCGTCGGGCATCGGGCTGATGCGCACCTCCAAAACCGATCCCGATGACGCCAGCCGCTCCTGGAAGGTTTCCTGTGTTACCGCGAGCCGTTCGATCCGATCAGAGACGATAGCTTCGACCGGTCCGTCGCCATGTTCGCCGCGCTCCGCATTGTAGCGGATGATGGCATCGAGGGTTGTTCCGACCTGGCCGTATTCCGAGGGCAGGCCCAATAGGTCGCGAAACTGTCTGTTCCAGCATATGAGCCGCAGGTCGCGGTCGAACACCCCGATGCCTTGCCGGACCTGATCGAGGGCCGTTTGCAGCAGGTCGCGGTTGTACTGGATCGCAGCGGAGGCATCGTCCAGGAGCTTTACCGCTCCCTTCGTTGAAGGGTCGTGCCGCTTGAGCATGAGCGAGAGGACCAGTCGCGACGATGCCGCGCCGATCGCACTGGCAAGGAGCTGTTCGGAAAAGCGCAGCAGGCTTGCATCCGCCGTTGCGTCAGGATCAAGCTTCAGCCCGCGTTCACGGGCATAACGATTGAACGACCGGCCGGTCCGCTCTTCTCCCAGATAGCGCGCGATGGTCGCTTGCAGATCTCCGCCGGTCACCGATGTTCGCCACAGGCGCAGGCTTGGCGCGGGGGCAAGATCCGCAGGCACGAAGATGTTCGCCTGGAGCTTTTCTGCCGGCTCCGGCTGGCGTGTCAACGAGAACAGGACGAAGAAGAAGACGTTGCTGAGAAGGCTCCATGCCACCCCGTGAATGAAGGGATCGGTCTGGATACCCAGCAAGGACTGGGGTTTCAGCATTTCGAGGCCAAATGGCCCGGTGGCGAGAATGTCGCTGGAAATGAGGCCCGACTGGGCGAAGGTCGGCAGCAGCAGCGTATAGAGCCAAAGAGCGAAACCGACCACGAGGCCTGCAATGGCACCGCGGGCAGTGGCGCGTCTCCACACAAGCGCACCAACGAAGGCTGGCGCGAACTGGCCTATCGCGGCAAAGGACAGCAGCCCGATCGAGACCAGTGCCGCTGTATCACCGGCTGTTCGGTAGTAGGCATAGGCCAGGAGAAGGATGGCGAAGATTGCCGTTCGACGGATGTTGAGCAGCAGGCGGCTCATGTCCTTGCCGCCAACGGCGACGATTTCGTCCTCGCTGCGCCGGCGCAGGATCAACGGAACGACAATGTCGTTTGAAATCATGATCGCAAGGGCAACCGTTGCCACGATGACCATCGCGGTTGCTGCCGAAAGGCCGCCAATGAAGGCAAAGAGCGCAAGCCATGGGTGGCCGGTGTCGATCGGCAGTGCAAGAACAAAGGTATCCGGATTAACGTCCTGTCCGAAGCGCAGGAGACCAGCTGCCGCGATGGGAACCACGAACAGGTTGATCAGCACGAGATAAAGAGGGAAGAGCCAGGCAGCGCGGCGCAGTTCGGATTCCGAGTTGTTTTCGGTGACGGTTACATGGAACTGGCGTGGAAGAAGGATGACCGCGAACGTCGACAGGACTGTCATGACGAGCCAGTTGCCGTAATTCATCGGCTGTTCGAAGACCGCTGAGACCTCCGGGGCACCCGTGATCGCCCGTACCAGATCGAACGGTCCGTCGTATAGCGCGTAGGTGACCCAGAAACCCACTGCAAGAAATGCGACGAGCTTGACGATCGCTTCCGCCGCAATGGCCAGCATGAGGCCTTCCTGGTGCTCGGTGGCATCGATATGGCGTGTGCCGAACAGCCACGTGAACACCGCCATGCCGATCGCGATCAGAAGCGTGATGTCATCGAAAACCGGGAAATAGGTTGAACTTTCCAGCCGCATCATCGGGCCGATCATGGTTGTCACCGAAAGGGCGACAGCCTTCAGCTGCAATGCGATGTAGGGGATGATGCCGATGACTGCGATGATCGTGACCACTGCCGCGACGGACTGGCTCTTTCCGTATCTGGCGCCGATGAAGTCGGCGATCGATGTGATGCGCTCTGCCTTTGCAAGTCTGATGATGCGCCGGAGGATCGGATAGCCGAGCGCGAAGACGATCATCGGGCCAATGTAGATCGTCAGGAACTCGATACCGTTACGGCTTGCGCCGCCGACTGACCCATAGAAGGTCCAGGAAGTGCAGTAGACCGACAGCGACAGCGCATAGATGAAAGGCCTGCCACGGCGGCCGGGCATGAACTTGCGCGGCATCCGGTCGCCATAGCTGGCGATGGCGAACAGCAGCAGGATGTACCCGACTGCGGACAAGATCACGAGCCATCCGTGCAACATGGCTTCGCAGCTTCCTCCCTACCGCCTTATGAGTGGCGGATGACGCTCTCGTCCCAAGAAAAGGTCTTCGGACTACATGGGGCAGATCGGATCACATGTGGCTGAAGCTGTCTATTGGTCTTGCGGTGAACAAGGCAGAGAACTGAGACTTTGCAGTTGCGCATTCTCGCAGATTGACGCAAAGAAAGCTTGGCGGGAAGTATCCGTGAAGTCATTTCAGGTGCTTGAAAAAGGGGAAATCGCTATGCTCAAGGAATTCAGGGAATTTGCCGTCAAAGGCAACATGGTCGACATGGCCGTTGGTATCGTAATCGGTGCCGCCTTCAGTGCAATTGTTTCGTCCATGGTGGACGACATCATCATGCCGCCGATCGGGCTCATCCTCGGCAATATCGATTTCTCCCAGATCTTTCTGATCCTGAAGCAGGGCACCCCGGAGGGGCCGTATGCGACGGTTGAAGCTGCAAAGGAAGCCGGTGCGGTCACCTGGAATATCGGCCTGTTCATCAACGCCGTCGTCAAGTTCCTGATTGTCGCCTTCGCACTGTTCATGATCGTCAAGGGCGTCAACAATCTGCGCCGGAAGCAGGAAGAAGCCCCGAAGGCTCCGGCCGCGCCGCCGCAGGAGGTTGTTCTTCTCCAGGAAATCCGGGACCTTCTCAAAAAGTAATCGGAAATCGCTCTATCGAAGGCCGACCCTGCGACATGCTTGGTCGGCCTTTCGCTTTTCTAAGACATAACCCGGTGAATTGTGCGGCTGGGCGGCTGATTTCCCATTGGTGCCGAAATAGTCTTGCACACCGGAATTCTCGAACAACGGAGCGACCTTCGTGTCATCGATCCTTGACAGTCTGCGTCCGCAGGCACGCCTTGCCCCGGAAAGCGGAATCGTCGAAATCATCAACGCCGGACGTGAGCATCCGGACCTGATTCCTCTATGGGCGGGAGAAGGGGATCTGCCGACGCCGGGCTTCATCTGCGAGGCAGCGAAGCAGTCGCTCGACCGGGGTGAAACCTTCTACACCTACCAGCGAGGCGTTCCGGAACTGCGTCACGCGCTTGCGTCCTACCACACCAAGATGTTCGGACGGGCGTATTCGTCAGAAGAGTTCTTCGTGACCGGTTCGGGAATGCAGGCCATCCAGATAGCGCTGCAATGCTTGGTGGGAGAGGGTGATGAACTTCTTTATCCCGCGCCCGCCTGGCCAAACCTTGAGGCCGCAGCTGGCGTTCTGGGTGCAAGAGCCGTTCCGGTCGCAATGACCAATTCGGGAGACAGCTGGCGCCTCGATCTGGACGCCCTCTTCGATGCGATCGGACCGAGAACACGTGCTATCGGATTGAACTCTCCTTGCAATCCGACTGGATGGACGGCGACACGTGAAGAGTTGTCGGCGATCCTCGATGAATGCCGCAAACGCGATATCTGGATCATCGCAGACGAGGTCTACGGTCATTTCTTTTACGGGGAGGGAAAGCTTGCGCCGTCCTTCCATGACATTGCCGATGAGACCGACCGGATCATCTTCGTAAACACCTTTTCCAAGAATTGGGCGATGACGGGCTGGCGGATCGGCTGGATATCGGCCCCACCAGAAATGGGGCAGGTGCTGGAAAATCTTATTCAGTATTCGACGTCGGGTGTGCCCGTTTCAAGTCAGCGTGCTGCAACTGCCGCACTCGAACATGGCGAGGCGTTCTTGCGCCAGCAGATTGACCGGGCTGCGCATGGCCGTCATATCGTGGTCGAGGGATTGCGAAAGAGCCCGAGGATCACCCTTGGTGCCCCTTCCGGTGCGTTCTACGCCTTCTTTGCCGTCGAAGGTGTTTCCGACTCACGTCAACTGGCTCTCGATCTCGTTCGTGAAACCGGTGTCGGCCTTGCTCCGGGCAGTGCCTTTGGCGTCGCTGGCGCAGAGCATGTTCGTCTCTGCTTTGCCAGGAATGCGGGCCACATCGAAGCTGCCATAGGACGAATTGTTCAATGGATAGGCGCCAAATAGTGCGACACTCTCTTGCCGCTTTAAGTACTAATCCTTAAACCTGACAGTCAGGATGATCAGCCAGCTGGGCAACGGGCGGGGGAATGGACCAATTGGTCGATGAACTAGGCAAGGCACAATCGACCGTTTCGGAGGCGCGGCTTGCCAGCGTCTTCGACACTGCGGCCGATGGAATTGTTGTAATCGACGAGAATTGTACGGTTCTTGCCTTCAACAAGGCCTCGGAAACCCTTTTTGGCTATTCGGCCGCAGAGCTCATCGGCAACAACGTTTCAAAGATAATGCCTGCGGACTTTGCCGTCGCCCACGACGGATACGTTCAGCACTATCTCGACACTGGCGTCAAAAAGATCATCGGGATCGGCCGCGAGGTGCGTGGACGTCACAAGGACGGCACCGAGTTTCCGGTTGAGTTGTCCGTTGGCGACGCGTCGACGAGTGAAGGGCGCCAGTTCATCGGCATTCTCCGTGATCTCAGGCCGCGCAAGTCCGTGGAAGACCGTCTCGCCCAGGCCCAGGCGCAGTTGGTTCATATGACCCGTATCAGCGCGATGGACGAAATGGGGGCCGCAATTGCGCACGAGCTCAATCAGCCGCTGACCGCGATCCTGCTTTACCTGCAGTCAGTCTCACGCAAGGCCGCTCGAACCGAAGCGCTTGATGAAATGACGCTGAGCGTCATCGAGAAGGCCGTCAAGGAAGCTGAGCGCGCCGGTGACATCATCCAGCGCATGCGGCAGCTCGTCGAAAAGAAGGAACCGGAGCGCGAGCAGATCGACATCGCCGAGTTTGCCCACGCATGCATCGGATTGGTCGAAATGGGCACAAATGAACGGAATTCGCTGTTCGCTTGTGTCATTGAGCCGGACTTGCCCACGCTCGGGGTCGATCCCGTTCAGATCAGGCAGGTTCTGGTCAACTTGCTGCGCAATGCACGTGAGGCCGTTAGCGGTATGAAGATCCGAAGGGTAACGCTGTCGGCTCGCCACAACGGAGACTTTATCGAGTTCCGTGTCAGCGATTCCGGCCCGGGAGTTCCGCCGGAAGTCGTTCCGGAACTGTTCAAGGCCTTCTCCGGCCAAAAACAGAAGGGGCTGGGTCTGGGGCTGGCGATTTCGAGATCGATTGCCCAGAACCACGGCGGCGACCTTTATCTGGACACCTCTGGAGAGGAACGCGGGGCTACCTTTGTTTTGAAATTACCGGTCGAGACCACGGCAAAGACAGGTGCGCGATCCTGACGCGGTCCGAATAATTGAACGACAATGCCGAACGGGGCAGAAGAATACCAAACGAGGATTTGAAGAATGACCAGCGACGTTAAAGCCATCTACATTGTCGATGACGATCCGGCGGTCCGCGATGCCTTGTCGGTGGTGTTCAGCATGGAAGACTTCGTGGTCGAGACATTTTCCGACGGTGACGCATTTGTCAGGTCGGCCAGCAAGACACACCCGGCCTGTGTCATTCTTGATGTCCACATGCCGGGGCGCTCGGGGATTGAAATCCTCAAGGCTTTGAACGGCGAGGAGTACCCGGCGCCGATCTTCATCATCTCCGGCCAGGGCGACATTCCGATGGCGGTGGAGGCGATCCGCAACGGCGCGTTTGATTTCATCGAAAAGCCGTTCAATGCCGAAACCGTTGTTTCGAGGATCAACGACGGCATTGACGCCATGAAGAAGCGCCAGGAGCAAAGTGATCCGTCGAACTTCGAGGGTGCGGAGCTTTTGACACGGCGCGAACGGGAAGTTCTGAACGAGATTACTGGTGGTGCCTCGAACAAGGAAGCGGGACGCATACTTGGAATCAGCCCGCGCACCGTGGAGGTTCACCGCGCGCGGATCATGGAGAAGCTTGGCGCGCGCAATGCCGCCGACCTGGTTCGCATAGTTCTGGGACGGCCCTGACGCTTCAAACTCCGGGCGGACGCCTGCGATCCACTTAACCTTGGCTGGTGATGTGGTGTTTCTGCGTACAGAATTCGCCCGCGGTTTTCGTTATTTTCCGGTTTGAGAAGACCTACAGATCGGACAGTCACAGTGCGTTTGCACATCATTGAAGATGACCTGGCAGTATCGGATGCCCTTGCCCTCGTTCTCGGTGAGCTGGGGTATGAGGTGATATGCTATCCTGATGCCGAGTCCTTCCTTGACGCGCCGTTGCCAAGTTCAGATGAAACCGTCATCGTGGATTTGGGCCTCCCCGGAGTGGGGGGGGACGAGATCGTCCGTATGTTGAAGGCGCGGACTGTCCCACCCAGGGTCATTGTGATCTCGGGACGATCGCAGACAAGCATCCGGCACACGATCGCAGACATGCCTGCCCTGACGGTGCTTCGCAAGCCCCTGTCCCTGCCTGCACTGACAGAACATCTGTCCTGATACGGGCAGTCCGTTGCCGGGCACGATCTTTTTTCTTTACCTCAATGCCAATGGAAACCGGCCGCCCGAAGCAGGTTGGTTGCTGGGCGGGTCGTCATAACCCCCTACGGGTACTTACGTATTTTCATTGAAACTATGTAGTAGGCCTTACGCAGTCGACCGAATTTTGCGCGGCCAAACTTCCAGATAGCGTTTGATCAACATCAAGGGGATGGCAGTCGGACGGGACATAGCCATGCTGCAGGAAAGGGTGAGGATGTCCTCGCCTTGGCGCCCTCGATGATGAAGGAGGGGCAAATGGCTTACATCGAACACAACAGCAATTCCCATTTCGGCAACATGCCGGCGTCCGGCATTGAAGCGACGATTGCGGGCCGCGCAAGCTTCGGTCCGCTCGGTGCACGCAATGCTTCCTACAAGCCGCATGACGTAATCTACTATGAGGGCGATGAGGCAAAGCGGCTGTACCAGCTGAAAACCGGTACGGTGATGCTGTTCAAGCTGCTGCCGGATGGACGGCGCCAGGTTGTGGAAGTGCTCCGGCCGGGTGATATCTTCGGTCTGGCATATGCCGAGGAGCATGACTGCACGGCAGAGACGCTGACCGACGTCGAAACCCACGAGGTCGACCTGAAGCAGGTCGAAACGTCTGCAGAACTTCAGTGCCGTCTGGCATCCTGCCTGACTCATCAGATGAGGGTTCTGCATGAGCATGCTGTGCTCCTCGGACGCAAGTCGGCTCTGGAACGCGTTGCGTCCTTCCTGATGTATCTCGTGCCCAACCGTGGTGGCGGAGTCGCATGCATGGGGCCGGATCCGAGCCGCGATAACGACAGCTGTGACTTGCAGCTTCATATGACGCGTCAGGAGATTGCGGATTTTCTTGGCCTGACCATCGAGACCGTGAGCCGGGTCATGTCGGATCTCAAGCGCCGGGGTGTCATCCGGATCGACCGTTCCGACAAGATCCACCTCAATCGCATCTGTTCCCTTTGCCAGATGACCGGCGTTCACTGATCGCGGGACATTTCCTTCGGGTGATCAACGCACAATATCCCATCTCACCCGGAAACCGGCGCATGTCAGATGCGCCGGCTTTTCTTTGTCGAGGTGAGTGCCGCACTTGCGGCTTGCAGACGAATTCTGGAACGACGAGAGAGACGGTCAAACCGCAAGGGAGTGACGTTTTTCTCCGGTCGAGTTGCCTTCGAGGTAAGCATCGAACGCTGCGGCGGCGAGGCGAACGAAGGGCAAACCTTTTTCCGTCATCGATACCTTCCAGCCGTCGACCGTGACCAATCCGTCGTCAGCCAGCTCACCCAGACGGCCGATTGAGCCAGACAGGTCGGCCGGGTCTGTTCCAAACGCTGCGGCGACCTGTGCCAGATCGCACTCGTAGTCCGTCATCAGCACTTCGATGATACGTCCCCGCAGGAGGTCGTCGGTGCTGAGGGCCATGCCTTTTGCCACGGGCAGTTGTCCGGCGTCGATCGCCCGCCTCCAATGGCCGACGTCTGACATGTTCTGGACGTAACCCTGGCTGAGTTTGCCGATCGACGAGACGCCGAAGCCAATCAGCTGCTCGCCTTGGTCGGTTGTGTAACCCTGGAAGTTACGGCGCAGACTGCCATTTGAAGAAGCGATTGCCATGCTGTCTTCCGGCAGTGCGAAATGATCGAGGCCAATCGCCTGATATCCAGCGGTCAACAAGTCCTCCCGCGCAGCCGCAGCGAGCTCCATGCGCTCGGATGAGCCCGGAAGTTGGTGTTCGGGGATGAGGCGTTGGTGCTTCTTCATCCAGGGAACATGCGCATATCCGAAGAGAGCGATTCTGCGCGGCCGCAATTCGACGGTCCTGGCAACAGTCTCGCGGATGGTTTGCAGGGTCTGGCGGGGAAGCCCGTACATCAGGTCGAAGTTCAGGTCGGTTAGCCCCACACTCCTGAGGTATGACACGGCGGTCTTGACGACGGAATAGGGTTGTACGCGGCCGATTGCCTGCTGAACCGCCTCGTCGAGATCTTGAATTCCGAGGCTCGCCCGATTCACGCCCATGGACGCTAACGTCTTGACGAGCGACTTGGATACGTAGCGCGGATCCAGTTCGATTGCGTGTTCCAGGTCCGGGGCGAAGTCGAAGATGACCCGCAGCATGCCGGTAATATCGATGAGGCTTTGCTCGGGAAGGAGACTTGGTGTTCCGCCCCCCCAGTGAATGTGCCTGACCGGCCCCGGCGACTGCAGATGATCGCCAACGAGCTCAAGCTCCTTTAGCAGGGTCCTGGCGTATTCCTGTAGCGGAGCATCCTGCCGCGTCGCCTTGGTGTGGCAGCCGCAATAATGGCAGAGCTCCCTGCAGAAGGGGACGTGGAGGTAAAGCGACAAACTATCGGTCGAGGCGAGTTTGCTCAGCCATTCCGCGTATGTTTTTCCGTCGACCCCGGCATTGAAATGCGGAGCGGTCGGATAACTCGTGTAGCGCGGAACGTTCCGCATGGCATAGGATAGGGATCTCTCGGTCATGCAGGATTTCTGTCAGAGCGGATCACTGCTGTCCTTGAGCAATGTCAACACACGCAAGTTTGTCCTTCCTTGCGCCGTTGTGGGCATTGTCCTCCTGCCGCCATCCCTCCGAGGCTGAGACATGTCACCAGGCATTTGGATTCCAGTTCGCTCCTGCGAAGAGGGCGCCTGTCGTGGCATCCTTCCGTCAAGGCAGATGGACCTCAGCCTGAGCGTTGCGGAGGCGAACCGGTAGTGCCTGTCACAAAGCTTGCTGCACAATGGCCCTCTGTTGCTGCCACCGCGTTGATAGGAGCAGCTGGCGGGGCCGTATTCGAATGGTTCGGCTTTCCCGCAGGATGGATGTCTGGTGCGATGATCGCCGTCGCCATTGCGGCGCTTGCGAGGATACCGGTCGGCATGCCCGACATGGTGCGAAACGCTCTTTTCATCGCACTGGGCCTATCGATGGGAGCGGGGGTGACGCCGGAGGTCGTTGACCGGATTGGTCAATGGCCCTGGACCATGGCGGGTTTGATCGGTGCGGTAGCTATGGTGACCGGGGCCACCTACATCTTTCTGCACAGTGTCATGGGCTGGAGTCGCATGACGGCCTATTTCGGTGCGATCCCCGGGGCGCTTTCCTTCGTCATGGCGATGGCATCCGAACGTCGGGCCGATCTGCCGCGAATCGCCGGAGCCCAGTCGACACGACTTCTGATTCTCGTTGCGATCTTGCCGCTTGTCCTTACGTCCGGGGCGCAACAGCCCCTCGCTGATGTCACGCCGCAGGTCCTGACCCCGTTGCCAATGGCAATCGTCCTTGCAGTCCTATGCACGGTGGCAAGCGTTGTTGCGGTGAGGATCGGGTTGCCCGGAGGCTGGATGACCGGTGCGTTTTTCATGAGTTCGATCCTGAACGCAACGAACCTCGTCACCGTGGCATTGCCGGATGCCGTGCTCGTTCCATGTTACATCGGGCTCGGCTGTCTCATTGGTAGCCGTTTTGCCGCCATGCCACTCATTGTGTTCCTGAAAGTGTTGCTTGTCGGCCTCGGCGCGGTTTCCGTCGGCCTTGCCGTTTCTGTCGGATTGGCTTTTTTGCTCTCTTCTGTTCTCGGCCTCCCGTTTGGCCAGGTGCTTCTCGCTTATGCACCAGGCGGACTTGAGGTCATGACCCTTCTGGCTTTCATGATGGATCTCGATCCGGCCTTCGTCGCTGCGCACCAGTTGGCGCGATATATCGGGATGGTTCTGCTACTGCCCTTTGTCACGGGCCTGCTGCTCGGTCGGACTGATCGCACTGATGACGATTGAGCAAGTTGCCTATTTTACGTGACCTTGCGTAATTTTTATCCCAGTCTGTTTTTGCTGCGCGAATTGCCGCAGCGGCTTCATGTCGACGATCTTTCGGAGGGGGAGGCGGCATAGCTTGATCTGAATCAACGTCAGCGCGGGGACGTCATGCGCATGGTCGCCCTTATCGTTGGCACTTTGTAACGATTGAGAAGACTGGGGCGCGAAAAATGGCACAATCCAAGGCCAGATTGATTTCGCTCGAGGAGGGGCTATTCGCCACCTTCCTCGTGTTATTGGCATTCGCCTGCCTGATCGTAGCAGGCAAAACCTACGATCAAGTGATGGCATTCCATGCATTGCTCGGCGCATTCATTGCCGCCGGAAGTGTGTTTGTCATCTTCAAGAGCTACTTCGACGGCGACGGCGTCGTGTCTCCGCAGGAGATCGATGGCAAGCCCAACTACAACATGGCACCGGTCAAATTCGGTTCCATAGCTGCCATGTTCTGGGGAATCGCCGGCTTCACGGTCGGTCTCATCATCGCGCTTCAGCTGGCATTTCCGGCCCTGAACTTCGACCTTCCCTGGACCAATTTCGGGCGCCTGCGGCCGCTCCACACCTCGGCGGTGATTTTCGCGTTTGGCGGCAACGTTCTGCTGGCGACCTCGATGTACGTCGTTCAGCGCACCTGCCGCGTGCGCATGCCGGGCACGGTTCTGCCTTGGTTTGTGATGATCGGTTACAACGTCTTCATCCTGATTGCAGGCACGGGCTATCTGCTCGGCGCGACGCAGTCGAAGGAATATGCCGAGCCTGAGTGGTACGCCGACCTGTGGCTGACCATCGTTTGGGTCGCCTATCTCCTGTTGTTCCTGGGCACGATCTGGAAGCGCAAGGAGCCGCATATCTATGTGGCGAACTGGTTCTATCTGGCGTTCATCGTCACGATCGCGCTGCTGCATATCACCAACAACCTAGCGATTCCGGTCTCCGTTTTCGGAACCAAGTCCTACATCGTCTGGTCCGGTGTGCAGGATGCGATGGTGCAGTGGTGGTACGGCCACAACGCGGTGGGCTTCTTCCTGACTGCCGGCTTCCTTGCCATCATGTACTACTTCGTGCCGAAGAGGGCTGAGCGGCCGGTCTATTCCTACCGCCTCTCCATCGTTCACTTCTGGGCGCTGATCTTCATCTACATCTGGGCAGGTCCCCACCATCTCCACTACACGGCTTTGCCACAGTGGGCCTCGACGCTGGGTGCAACCTTCTCGATCATCCTGTGGATGCCCTCGTGGGGCGGCATGATCAACGGCCTGATGACGCTCTCGGGCGCGTGGGACAAGCTGCGTACGGACCCGGTCCTTCGCATGATGGTCGTGTCCGTTGCCTTCTACGGCATGTCCACCTTCGAAGGCCCGCTGATGAGCCTGCGTTCGGTGAACTCGTTGTCCCACTACACAGACTGGACCATTGGTCACGTGCATTCCGGTGCGCTGGGCTGGGTCGGTTACATCTCCTTCGGAGCGCTGTACTGCCTGGTTCCGTGGCTGTGGAACAAGAAGAGCCTCTACTCGCTCAAGCTGGTGAACTGGCACTTCTGGCTGTCCACGCTTGGCATCGTTCTCTACATCACCTCCATGTGGGTGTCTGGGATCATGCAGGGCCTGATGTGGCGCGCTTACGATGCGCTGGGCTTCCTGGAATACTCGTTCATCGAGACCGTTGAAGCGATGTACCCCTTCTATGTGATCCGTGCTCTGGGCGGCGCCCTGTTCGTCGTCGGTGCCCTGATCATGGCCTACAATCTCTGGATGACCGTACGCCACGGCGAGGCTGAAGAAGCCCAAGCCGCGCCTGCCGGTTCCCTGGCTGCAGCCGAATAAGGGGAGGAGAGACAATGTCTTTATGGTCAAAGCACCAAATTTTCGAAAAGAACTCCTTCGTTCTCCTGATCGGCATTCTCGTCATGGTCTCCATCGGCGGCCTGGTCGAGATAGCACCGCTCTTCTATCTGAAGAGCACCATCGAGGAGACGGAGGGCGTCCGTCCCTATACGCCGCTGGAACTTGCCGGACGTAACATCTACATCCGCGAAGGCTGCTATCTGTGTCACTCGCAGATGGTCCGCCCGATGCGCGATGAGATGGAGCGCTACGGTCATTTCTCGCTGGCGGCTGAGTCCATGTACGACCACCCGTTCCAGTGGGGATCCAAGCGGACGGGTCCGGATCTCGCCCGTGTCGGCGGAAAGTACTCCGACGACTGGCATGTGGAACACCTGATCGACCCGCGTGCAGTCGTTCCGACCTCCATCATGCCCGGTTATCCATTTCTGGCCGAAACCCGGCTCGATACAAGAGGCATGGGGGACCACCTCACGGCGAATTCCATCGTTGGCGTGCCTTACACCGAAGAGCAGATCGCCTCCGCTTCTGCCGACATTCTAGGACAGGCCATGCCTGACACGGATGCAGCGGATGCCTTCATGGAACGGTACCCGTCTGCGGTCGTGCGCGACTATGACGGCAATCCCAAGGCGGTGACGGAGATGGATGCTCTTGTCGCATACCTACAGATGCTCGGTACCATGGTCGATTTCTCGATCTATGACGACAAGGCAAACCTGAGGTGATGCGATGAACGAGACCTATTCCGCCTTCGCAGGCTTCGCTCAGACTTGGGGCCTGCTCTACTTCATGATCCTGTTTGGCATCGTACTGGCCTATGTGCTTTGGCCGAAGAACCGCAAAGGGTTCGAAGATGCTGCCCAGATCCCGTTCCGGGAGGATTGATCCATGTCGGATACGCACAAAAAGGAAATCGACCAGATCTCGGGCGTCGAGACCACTGGTCACGAGTGGGACGGCCTCAAGGAGCTGAACAACCCGCTTCCGCGCTGGTGGCTCTACAGTTTCTACGCCTGTATCGTCTGGGCGATAGGCTACTGGGTAGTTTACCCGTCATGGCCGCTTATCTCCAGCTACACTGCCGGCGTGATGGGTGACAGCCAGCGGGCCAACGCGATTGCCGCTTACGAAGAGGGCATCGCTGCCCGCTCTGGACTGGGTAACAAGTTGGTCGCAGCCTCGTTCGAGGAAATCCGGACGACGCCGGAACTTCTGGAGTTCGCAACCGCCAGCGGCCGTGCGGCATTCGGTGACAACTGCGCACCGTGCCACGGTTCGGGTGCTATCGGCTCTCCGGGCTATCCGAACCTTCAGGACGACAACTGGATCTGGGGCGGTACCGTCGATGACATTCATGCGACGTTGCTCTACGGCATCCGCTCGGGTCATGACGACGCCCGCATCGGAGACATGCCGGCATTCGGAACCGACGAACTCCTGACCCGGGAGGAAATCTCCCAGGTTGCAAGCTTCGTTGCGTCCAAGGCCGGGCTCGAGCCGGAGGCCGATGTCGACCTGGCTGCTGGCGAGACCATCTACGCCGACAACTGCGCGGCCTGTCACGGCGATGACCTGAAGGGTATCCAGGAAGTCGGAGCACCGAACCTGACTGCGTCGACCTACCTGTATGGCAAGTCGGTCGACGCCATCAAGGCACAGGTTCATGGCGCTCGGAACGGCGTCATGCCGGCCTGGGTCGACCGTCTCGACGAGGCGACGATCAAGTCGCTGACGGTCTATGTCCACTCCTTCGGGGGCGGTCAGTAACCAACGGAATTATCTTCCGGTTTGATCCGGCGCAATGCCAACAGCCACGCGCCGGATCAATTTGAAAACACGCCGGGCCGGTGGAGACTTTCGGCCCGCTTGAAAGCATTCGATCCTATTGGGGCAGGATCTTTAAAAGAAGGACGGACGGCATGGTTGCCGAAGCCGAAAAGGCCGACCACCCGGAAGAGTGGTTCGCCTCTGCCAAGAAGATCTATCCGATGGCCGTCAAGGGGACCTTCCGGAAGATCAAGTGGACACTTCTCTTCCTCACCCTCGGTGTCTACTACTTCCTGCCTTTCATCCGATATGATCGCGGGCCCAACGCACCTGATCAGGCAGTCCTTGTTGATCTGGCCGGACGGCGCGGATATTTCTTCTTCATCGAGATCTGGCCGCAGGAGGTTTACTACCTCACCGGCCTTCTGATCATTGCAGCCGTTGCGCTGTTTCTGATGAACGCTGTCGCGGGCCGCATCTGGTGCGGTTATCTTTGCCCGCAGACGGTCTGGACCGATCTCTTCCTCTGGGTGGAACGAAAGGTCGAAGGAGACAGGCGCGACCGAATCCTGCTCGACAAGGCTCCCTGGACCGCCGGGAAGGTCGCGCGCCGCGCGCTCAAGCACTTCCTCTGGCTGATGATTGCGTGGTGGACCGGCGGTGCCTGGGTGCTCTATTTCGCCGACGCTCCGACGCTGGTCTATGACCTGGCCACCTTCCAGGCTCCGGTTTCCGCATACATGTGGATCGGTATCCTGACCGCGACGACCTACCTTCTTGCCGGGCACATGCGCGAGCAGGTCTGCATCTACATGTGCCCCTGGCCGCGGATCCAGGCTGCGCTTACCGACGAAAAGGCGCTCAACGTCACTTATCGCTGGGACCGGGGCGAGCCGCGCGGGTCGCTCAAGCAGAACAAGGCGCTGGAACTTCAGGGCCTGCCCGCCGGGGACTGCGTCGACTGTCATCAGTGTTTCCAAGTTTGCCCGACGGGGGTCGATATCCGCAAGGGCACGCAGCTCGACTGTATCCAGTGCGGTCTGTGCATCGATGCCTGTGACAACATCATGGAAAAGGTGGGCAAGCCGAAGGGCCTGATTGCCTATGACACCGACGAGAACATTGAACGTCGTATCGAGGGCAAGGAGCCGGTCTACGAAATCGTCCGTGTTCGAACGGTAATCTATGCTGCCGTGATCGCGGTCGTCGGCGCGATCATGCTCTTTGCGCTCCTGACGCGTGATTTCGCAGGCATCAACGTCATTCACGACCGCAATCCGATCTTCGTGACTCAGAGCGATGGGTCGATCCGCAATGGCTACACGGTTCGCCTTCTCAACAAGCGTACGCACACACGGCACTTCATGCTGCATGTCGAAGGCATGCCGCTTGATACCACCGTCGAGGCTGTTGGTATCGACAGCATGTTTGCAGGCCGGCCCATAGTCGAAGTAGGGCCCGACACGACGCGGGAAATCCGGGTGCTTGTCACCTCACCGGCAGGTGTCACAATGCCGAAGAGCACGGAGATCACCTTCCGCCTGACGGAATCCGTGATGGGCGAAGTCGTCACCACCGACGACTATTTCAAGGCGCCATGATTATGGACGGGACTATGATGAATTCTGGCATGACCAATTCCGGGCAGAAGCCCTTCACCGGCAGGACGGTGCTATTCTGGTTGCTCGGGTTTTTTGCAGTGATCTTCACGGCAAATGCCATCTTCATCTGGCTTGCCATCGGCTCGTTCCCGGGCGTTGTCGTGGAAAGCTCCTATAAGGCCGGTCAGGCCTACAATCAGGAGATTGCCGATGCCAGGGCGCAGAGCGAACGCGGTTGGCAGGTCGGAGCGGATCTCGAACGCGGGGCGGACGGAACAGCCTTCGTGAAGGTCGATGCCCGCGACAAGGGCGGGGCTCCGTTGACTGGCCTTGCGTTCAAGGCGTTGCTCAATCATCCCACTCATGAGGGCGAGGATGTGATCGTCGAACTGAACGAAGGGCAAAGTGGGGTCTATTCCGGCTCTGCTGGCGGGCTGAAACCCGGCAACTGGAACGTCGTGATCGAGGCCGAGCGCGGCGACAAGCGCGTGTTTCGGTCCGAAAACCGGATCTTCCTGAAAGACTAGGCGCCTGCGGCAAAGGGATTGGAAAGAGTGAGCGTACACGCCCGCGATTGGGAGGCCTTCGTAACTCCGTCGGACGACGGCAAGGTGCACATGGATCTTGCCGTCGAAGGCATCACCTGTGCGGCATGCATGGGGGAAATCGAACGTGGTCTGGCGCGGGTTCCCGGCATTGTGAAGGCGCGCGTCAACCTGACCAGCCAGCGTCTGGCGGTGGACTGGGACCAGCAAACCACCGATGCTGACAAGATCGTTGCCGAACTGACGCGGCTGGGATATACGGCGCACCCGTTCGATCCTGCGAGCCAAAAGGATCGCCAGGACCGCACGGGCAAGACCCTCTTGAGGGCCATGGCCGTGGCAGGCTTTGCGGGCATGAATATCATGCTGCTGTCGATTTCGGTTTGGTCCGGAAATGCCACCGACATCACGCCTGAGACACGGGATTTCTTTCATTGGCTGTCGGCGCTGATCGCCTTGCCGACCGTCGCCTACGCCGGACGACCGTTTTTCGCCAGCGCATTCAGGGCGCTTCAGGCTGGTCGGCTGAATATGGACGTCCCGATCGTCATCGGGGTCACCCTGGCTGTTGCCCTGTCGCTGGTACAGACGATCCAGCATCACCATCACGCCTATTTCGAATCCGCGGTGATGCTGCTCTTCTTTCTGCTGGTCGGACGCTATCTCGACCACAACATGCGTGGCCGCACGAGGTCGTTTGCCGAGAATATTGCGGCGCTGAAGGCGGAGGTCGCCGCTCGTATCAACGACGACGGCTCTGTCCGCGAGGTGCCCCTCTCGAAGATCCAGCCGGGGGACAAGGTGCTGGTCATGTCCGGCGACCGCGTTCCGGTCGACGGTGTTGTGGAAGAGGGAAAGTCGGAGATCGACCAGAGCCTGGTCACCGGCGAAACAGTGCTTCACCCGGTTTGCGCCGGTACTCGTGTCTACGCAGGCACGTTGAACGGCGAGGGCACGTTGACGGTGAGGGTGACGGTCGCCTCTGGTGCGACGCTGCTGGATGAGGTCAACCGGCTTCTGGAAGCTGCCTCACAAGCGAAATCTCTATACGTGAGGATCGCAGACCGAGCTGCCCAACTATATGCGCCCCTGGTCCATGGCGCTGCGGCACTGACATTTTTCGCGTGGCTTTTGCTGGGGCTCGAGTGGCAGCCCGCCCTGGTGATCGCGATCTCCGTCCTGATCATCACCTGCCCCTGTGCGCTGGGCCTCGCGGTTCCCGCGGTTCAAGTCGTGGCATCCGGCCAGTTGTTTCGCTCCGGTATCCTTCTCAATTCCGGAGACGCCATCGAGCGATTGTCGGACGTCGATACGATTGTCTTCGACAAGACGGGCACCCTGACGACAGCAGAGCCCATGCTGGTTGACCAGGCGGGCGTAGCAGCGGACCTTCTGGCACTTGCTGGCCGCCTAGCGCTGTCGAGCCGTCACCCGCTTTCGATGGCGCTGGTCAAGGCAAGCGGCGCTATCGTGCCTTTCGAAGAAGTCCGGGAAACTCCGGGAGCCGGCGTCGAGACAATTCATGAAGGGCAGCGCCTT
Source organism: Roseibium sp. (assembly GCF_048261595.1). GTDB lineage: Bacteria > Pseudomonadota > Alphaproteobacteria > Rhizobiales > Stappiaceae > Roseibium. Next base: position 1,144,839 of record NZ_JBLXFW010000001.1, on the reverse strand, counting down.
CAACTTGGCAGTCCGGCCTTCTGCGGCGTGCCGGAGAATGATGTCGAGGCTTTGCTAAGGTGGTATCCCGGGTCGTCGATCATGGCTGTGCGGTACGGAAGCAACAAGGCGGCGCTTCTGCCCTTGCGCCAGACGTTGCGTTCGGATGCCGCCAAGGTGATCGAGACACTGAAGGCACGCGGTTTTCAGCTTGAAATCCTGTCGGGTGACAGGGAAGGGGCGGTGCGGAACGTCGCCGAGGAACTTGCCATCACCCATTGGAAGGCGGGTATGAGGCCTGCCGACAAGATCGCTCACCTGGAAGCTTTGACAGCTGATGGCCGGAAGGTGCTGATGGTGGGGGACGGCCTGAACGATGCGCCCGCGCTTGCACGGGCACATGTCTCGCTGTCTCCGGTCACGGCAGTGCATCTCTCGCAAGCTGCCTCTGACGCGGTTTTCCTTGGAGACAAGCTGGCTCCAGTCGCCGACTCGCTTGCAATTGCAGGCCGTGCCCGCAGGGCCATCGAGCAAAACCTCTGGATTTCCGCTCTCTATAATGTCATCGCCGTCCCTGTTGCTGTCGCGGGGTTTGTGACGCCCCTGATGGCAGCCGTTGCCATGTCCGCTTCATCAATCGCAGTCACAGCGAATGCTCTCAGATTGCGTGTAGGCGATGCGACGGCATTGAAGCAGGAGGGTTGAATGGACGTCCTGATCTACCTCATCCCGATTGCGCTCTTCCTGGGACTGCTTGGATTGATCGGATTTCTCTGGTCACTCAAGAGTGGTCAGTACGACGATCTGGAAGGCGCGAAATGGCGAATTCTGGAAGATGACGACCTTCCTGAACATAAGACGGCGGACCGATCCGAACGCCCGGAAATCCGTTAGATCTTGAGCCTGAGGGGCCTCTCAGCCGATCAATGTCCCGGCGACCATGCTGGCTGCGACGATCAGCAATGCGAGGCCGGTAAACAAAAGCGCGTTTTCCCGCTTGATTGAAGGTGACAGCCCGCGCTCTGCCGCAAGCTTGCCAAGCCGTATCGGCTCTTCCTTAGTCTGTGCAAGGTGTCGCGGTTGCATGGATCTGTCTGAGTTCGTGTGAGAGGAAGGCGGAAGGCTTCATTGCCTTCAACGCATTTCATCCCGACACAATGACAGCAACCCTTGAAACTGGCGTTAAACAACAACGGCGGATTCTGTTAATCCGCCGCAACTTTACCATTGTATGAACTTATGGGCCGCAATTGAGGCCGATGGCTTAACCACCAGCGGCGGGATAAATCGCCTGGCTGATGTTGCCGTTTGCGTCAATGATATTGCAATCGGCATCGACCGTACCCTTCGGGAGACCGAGAGTGTCCCAGACATCGACGAGTGCTGCACAAAGCGCATCGATCAGACCGTCGTCGTGGAGCGGCGTCGGTGTTATGCGCAGACGCTCCGTGCCCCGGGGAACGGTCGGATAGTTGATCGGCTGGATATAGATACCGTGACGCTCGAGCAGCATGTCGCTGGCCTTTTTGCAAAGGTCCGGATTGGCCACGAGCACCGGCACGATATGCGTCTCCGACGGCATGACCGGCAGTCCGGCGGCGCTGAGCGCTTCCTTGGTCCGCTGAGCCTGGCGCTGATGCGCTTGGCGTTCGACCTGTGACGTCTTCAGGTGTCGAATCGACGTGCAGGCCGCTGCCGCAAGGCTCGGTGGCAGGGCTGTCGTGAAGATGAAGCCCGGTGCATAGGAGCGCACGGCGTCGATAATGGCCTGGCTGGAAGTGATGTAGCCGCCCATTACGCCGAAAGCCTTTGCCATGGTGCCTTCGATCACATCGATGCGGTCCATGACGCCGTCGCGTTCACAGATGCCTGCGCCGCGATCGCCGTACATTCCAACTGCATGGACCTCGTCGATATAGGTCATGGCGTTATACTTGTCCGCCAGGTCGGCGATGCGCTCGATCGGCGCCACGTCGCCGTCCATCGAGTAGACGGATTCGAAGACGATAAGCTTGGCGCGCTCGTTGCCTGCAGCCTTCAGAAGATCTTCAAGGTGTTCAAGATCATTGTGCCGCCAGACCTGCTTGGCTGCACCCGAACCGCGCACGCCAGCGATCATCGATGCGTGGTTCAGCTGATCGGACAGCAGAAGACAGTCGGGGAGCAGCTTCGCAATTGTCGAGATGGCGGCCTCATTGGAGACAAAGCCTGACGTGAAGACCAGTGCCGCGTCCTTGCCGTGAAGGTCGGCGAGTTCCTTTTCCAGAAGCACAAGCGGATGGTTGGTGCCGGAGATATTGCGGGTGCCGCCGGCACCCGCGCCCATCTTCTCAGCGGCTTCGGTAAGGGCGGAAATAACCGTAGGGTTTTGCCCCATGCCAAGATAGTCGTTCGAGCACCAGACCGTGATCTCGCGCTCAAGACCGTTGTCTGCGCGCCAGATGGCCTTCGGAAAGTTACCGGCAATACGTTCAAGATCTGCAAAAACCCGATAGCGCTTTTCGTCCCGAAGAGCGTCAATGGCGCGTTCAAAGGTTTCTTCGTAGTTCATCTCATGAACCTTGTTTCTGGCGTTGTCGGCGGACACTAGTCATTAAGCTACCGAAAGTCTAACGGCAGATTGACGCGTTTCAGGTCATCTGCGCAAACGAGATCGGGTTTGGCCTCCGTCAGCATCAAGCTACTAGCTTGGGATTGCATCATAATTGATCAAGCGCAAGCCGAAGCCTTTTCGTTGTTGGGCCCAAAAACATGTCGTTTATTGAATATATACGCCTCCAACCAGCGTTTCCAGTCGTGTGTCGCGTGGCAGAACCTTGGCGCTAATAACTCTCTTTTCAGACTTTCATGGCACGACTAGTCCGGAAATGGAGGTTTGCACGTGAGTCTTGATCTTGCCTCACTGACTTTTTTGCTGGTTGAGGACAGTGCCTATATGCGGACGATCCTGCGCACCATGCTGCAGGGCTTCGGTGCACGGCGTATTGTCGAGGCCGAAGACGGCGCATCGGGGCTGGAGGCCATGGACCGTGCAAACCCGGATATCCTGATCCTTGACTGGGTCATGCCGATCCTCGATGGCGCTGACATGGTGCGCATGATCCGCAGTCCAAACAATCCGTTCGCCTACATCCCGATCATCATGGTCACGGCTCACACCGAGCGTAGCCGCATCGTCGAGGCCCGGCGCCTGGGCGTGCACGAACTCCTGTCCAAGCCGATTTCGGCCAAGGCACTTTACCAGCGCGTTTCAAGTGTGATCCTGCATCCGCGTGATTTCATCAAGACGGCGACCTATTTCGGCCCGGCGCCACGTGAAATCCGCAACCGTCAGAAAATCTGGCAGGGCGCGCCTGGAGGCGGGCAGCAGGGTCAGCAAGGCGGCGGAGAGAACTCGGGTTCTGTCTCTATCGGCTAAGCCGAAATAAAGGCCAATCGGAATTTTTCGGTCGCTTCGGAGCGGGTCGCTTTACGCCGCGGCTGTGCGTCCAGTTATAGGCTCGAGCACCGAATGAACAAAGGTTTCTTCGAACGAAGGCTGGCTATCGTCGAAGCAGGGCGCGTGAAGGACCTCGCCCAGCATATCCAGATCGACGGTGTAATGGGCAAGAAGCAGCTTGGTGAGCATATCATTGGACAGATGACGCAGGCCGGAAATCACGCTCTCCACCTGATCATGCGTTTCCAGTATCGGCTTTAGCTCACTCATCTGTCGGCTCCCGTCTCTCAACCCTATGGTGACGGAAACATGGTTAATTTTTCCTAATCCCCGACGTAGGTTTCGCCCGGAATTCGTCTGGAGAAGAGACTAGCTTCCCATCGTGGAAAGATTATGCTCGACACCTGCCATGATGTGCTGTCTCAGCAGCTTGTCGGCAGTCTCAAAGTCTCGCGTCTTGGCCGCCTCGAGCAATGCGAGGTGCTCCTCCGCCGCAGCCTTTCCACGGATCGCGTCGGTCTGCATCTGGTAGCGAAGGAATTTGCCGAAAATCGTGGCATGGGTTTCAAGCAGGGTTGCCGAGCCGCATGCCTGGATCAGAGCCCTGTGAAACTCCCAGTCGGCACGTTTCCAATCTTCCTGAATGGTCTTGTCGCCGGTGAGGCGACGAGTTTCCGCTGCACGTAACTTGTAGTGGGCACCGACGACGCCCGCTTCCCAGTCAATGTCTCCATGGGCAAAGGACAGCTTGAGTGCGTGAGTTTCAAGAAGCAGGCGCAGATCCGCGATTTCCTTGAGATCGGAAACGGAGACGGGTGCGACCTCGAAGCCCTTTTGGCCTTCAGCATGTACAAATCCAATTGCCGCCAGTCCGTTCAGGATTTCACGCAAGGTCGTGACGCTGACGCCGTACTGTTGGCGCAGGGCCTCAAGCCGCAGTTTCTGACCCGGCTTGAGCAGACCGAAAATGATGTCGTTCTTGATGCGGCGGAGAACCTTGTCGCCAACCGAACCGCTTTCTGGCGTTTTCAGCATACGTGATTCTTATTAATACTAAATGGTAGTGTCAACTTGACATATTTCGTCGATCATATGATAAAAGGCATAATATACGATGAAAAACTGCATTTGACCCCATCGCTTGGGTCCCAATCTGAAGCGCGAAAAACAAGACAGGCGCCAGATGGGGCCCATTCTTTTGTTCGTTGCTTCATTCGAGTGGCTGGACTGGAATTCCTGCCCTGCATGATGTACCGCTGACGAAGGTCTTGAGGGGCCGCAAATGACGGTGGGGGTACACGTGCAGACGGTCTACATTCTTAATGGTCCGAACCTGAATCTTCTTGGGAAGAGGCAGCCGGAAATCTACGGCCATGAGACGCTTGCGGATGTCGAGACGCGCTGCCTCCAGATTACTGACGCAGCCGGGCTGACACTGAAGTTCCTGCAGAGCAATGCCGAGTACCAACTGATTGACTGGATCCACGAGGCGCGCGAAGAGGCGGTCGGGATCATCATCAATCCGGCAGCCTACACACATACTTCTGTCGCGCTTCTCGATGCTCTGAAGACCTGCGAAATGCCGATCTTCGAGGTCCACATCTCCAATGTGCACCAGCGCGAGAGCTTCCGTCACCATTCTTACGTCTCGCTGGCGGCGACTGGAGTCATTGCAGGCTGCGGAACGCAGGGGTACGAACTCGCCCTGCATCGGCTCCTTCGGCTCGTTCAGGGCTGATCCTGGTCAGGGCGCGAAAATTATTCGCGCATGTCCTGCCAGCTAGTGTCCGTTGCCGTTGAAAAATTCACGGACGATAGTGCCGCCCATGATCTTGATGTCGAGCAGGGTGGATTGCGTCTCGATGTAGCGAAGGTCGTAATTCAGCCTCTGGCGGGCAGCATGAGGATCGCGCGTCTCTCCGCGATACCCGTTCACCTGGGCAAGCCCGGTGATTCCTGGCTTGACCCTGTGGCGTGACTGGTAGCGCGGGTCGAACTTCTCGTATGGAACGCCGGCCGCCAACATCCCCGGCACGTGCGGACGCGGTCCGACAAGCGACATGTCACCCTTCAGGACGTTGAGCAGCTGCGGTAATTCGTCGAAGTTGCTCCGGCGCAGGAAGCGCCCGATTGGGGTAATCCGTGGATCGGACGAAACCGTCTGGTTCACTCCGGACTGGTCGCATCTGTCTGCATACATTGTCCGGAATTTGTAGATCGAGAACAGTTTCCCGCCTTGCCCGTGACGGTCTTGGCGGAAGAGCACGGGTCCCCGTGTCGTGAATTTCACCGCGAGTGCAATGCCGATCAGTAGCGGCCCAAGCGCTGCAAGGGCTGCAAGAGATGCGGTGACATCGAAACCCCGCTTGAAGGTCAGGCGCCGAGGCGCCTGCAGCAGCAGAATGTCGGCAGTTTCGGCAATTCTTGCAGACCGGTGCACCCGGTCATGGAAGGAATCATTTTCAAGAGACATCTCGAGTTCCGAAACATTGTAAGATTTCCGGAACTCTAGCGATTTCGGGTGGTTAACCAAAGGTTAAGTTGGAACGATGGTTAACCGGCGACAGAAAGATGCCTTAACGTCAGTATGCCCGCCCGACGCTTGTGTAGTCGAAGCCGCGATTGATCATGTAGTCGGGCTTGTAGATGTTGCGCAGGTCGATGACCTTCGGTGCCTTGACCAAGGTCTTGACCCGGTCCAGATCGAGCGCGCGGAACTGGTCCCACTCGGTGACGATCACAACGGCGTCGGCATTCTCGATGGCGTGATAAGGGCCGTCGCAGAAGAGTACGTCCGACATGACATGGGAGGCTTCTTCCATGGAGGCCGGGTCATAGGCACGGATCTTCGCACCCGCCTGCTGCAGCTTGGCGACGATATCGATGGACGGCGCCTCACGCATGTCGTCAGTGTTCGGCTTGAAGGCCAGACCGAGCAGGGCGATGGTCTTGTCCTTCACATCGCCCCCCATGAAGTCGATCACCTTGTCGGCCATCTTCTTCTTGCGCGCGTTATTCACCTCGATGACGCTGTCGACGATCTTCAGCGTCGCGTCGGCGTCGTGGCCGATCTTTGACAGCGCAAGCGTATCCTTCGGGAAGCACGATCCGCCGTAGCCGGGGCCGGCATGCAGGAACTTGGAGCCGATGCGGTTGTCGAGGCCGATGCCGCGGGAGACTTCCTGGACGTTCGCACCGACCTTCTCGCACAGATCCGCGATCTCGTTGATGAAGGTGATCTTCACCGCGAGGAAGGCATTGGCGGCGTATTTGATCAGCTCGGACGTGCGGCGCTTCGTTACGATGATCGGCGTCTCGTTGAGATAGAGCGGACGGTAGAGCTCGCGCATGACCTCGACGGCCTTGTCGTTGTCGGTGCCGACGACGACCCGGTCCGGGCGCTTGAAGTCGCTGATGGCCGCGCCTTCGCGCAGAAACTCAGGATTGGAGACGACAGCAAACTGGGCATCCGGGTTGGTCTTGGCGATGATGGCCTCGACCTCGTCGCCGGTTCCGACCGGAACGGTGGACTTGGTGACGATAACGGTGAAGCCCTTGATCAGTCCGGCGATCTCTTCGGAAGCCGCGTAGACATACGACAGATCGGCATGGCCGTCGCCGCGGCGGGTCGGCGTTCCGACGGCGATGAACACTGCATCGGCTTCGGCGATGGCCTGGCTCGGATCGGTGGTGAAGAACAGGCGTTCTTCCTCCACGTTCTTTGCAACCAGTTCCTGCAGGCCCGGTTCATAGATCGGAATGCGGCCGTCATTGAGGGCATCGATCTTGGAGGCATCCTTGTCGATGCAGGTCACCACATGACCAAAGTCCGCAAAGCAGGCGCCGGACACAAGTCCGACATACCCGGTTCCAATCATCGCAACGCGCATGAGATCAATTCCAAATTCTATCGGCTCGACGAGGTGAGCAGAGGTAAGGGGTTCAGGTCATTTCACCAGCTAACAGTTGGATGTTGCTTTAGCATGACGTCGCACGAATGCCATAGGGCGTATCCCTCAATCAGCGATTTTGCCGTGATCTGTGCTCCGGTCAGCGCCGTAAATGGTCTAGTTGCAAATCATTCTTAATTGCATTGACGCGCTGCAGCAGTTCCGATAGGTCTATTGTCGGGTATGTGGATGTGAAGAAGGTTCTGCCAATCATGCGCAGTGTAAGAGTTGCCATTGCAGCAGGTGTGATCACGACCGCCGTTTTGATGTCGGGAACTAGCAACGCCGATGACCGCCTGAAGGTCGTGACGACGTTCACGGTCCTGGCGGATATGGCGCAAAACGTTGCCGGAGATGCGGCGGAGGTTGTTTCGGTGACGCGTCCTGGCGCAGAGATCCATGGCTACCAGCCGACGCCAAGGGATCTCATTCGGGCGAGTGATGCAGATCTGGTGCTCTGGAATGGCATGAATCTCGAGCTTTGGTTCGAGCAGTTCCTGCGCAATCTCCGCAATGTGCCCTCCGCGACGGTTTCGGATGGCGTAGAGCCGATTTCCATCCGGGAGGGCAGCTACGAGGGGAAGCCCAATCCTCATGCATGGATGTCGCTGGAAAATGCGTTGATCTACGTCGACAACATAGCGACGGCGATGGCCTCGCAGGATCCTGCGAATGCCGAGATCTACAGGTCGAATGCGGAAGCTTACAAAAAGCGTATCCGTGATACGATCGAGCCGCTTAAGGCAAAGGTTGCATCGGTTCCAGAAGACCAGCGTTGGCTCGCGAGCTGTGAAGGCGCATTTTCCTATCTCGCGAGGGACTTTGGCTTGAAGGAAGTCTATCTTTGGCCGATGAATGCCGACCAGACAGGGACGCCGCAACAGGTCCGCAAGGTGATAGACGCGGTCCGGAACAATGGGATTCCCGCCGTTTTTTGCGAAAGCACGGTCAACAACGATCCGGCTCATCAGGTCGCGCGTGAAACAGGAGCCGCGTTCGGTGGCGTCCTCTACGTGGATAGCTTGTCGGAGGAGGATGGTCCCGTTCCGACCTATCTCGACCTCCTGCGGGTTACCTCCCAGACTGTTGTCGACGGTTTGACCGCCGCCAAGGGCAACTAGATGTATGTGTGCCGCACAAGTTTGAAGTGGATCTGAGACCGTGACGCTCGACGCGACCATGGATGCTGAAAATGCCGGTCTTCTGGCGACGAACGTTACGGTCACCTATCGCAATGGTGTGACGGCGTTGACCGATGCAAGTTTTGTTGTGCCTCGCGGTTCCATTGCCGCGCTGGTCGGCGTCAACGGTGCCGGAAAGTCGACCTTGTTCAAGGCGATCATGGGTTTTCTCCCCCTCGCCACCGGTGACATCAGGATCCTCGGAAAGTCGGTGAAGGCGGCGCTCGCCGACGGCATTGTTGCCTATGTTCCCCAGGCCGAAGAGGTCGATTGGTCCTTCCCCGTGCTGGTCGAGGATGTCGTCATGATGGGCCGATACGGTCACATGGGCTTCTTCCGCATTCCTTCGCAAAAGGACAAGGAAGCCGTTCGGCGGGCATTGGAACGCGTTGGCATGGCGCAGTTTCGCAAACGCCAGATCGGAGAATTGTCCGGCGGCCAGCGCAAGCGCGTGTTCCTGGCGCGGGCGCTCGCCCAGGACGGGAAGGTCATTCTGCTCGACGAACCGTTCACCGGGGTCGACGTACAAACGGAAGAGGCGATCATCAAGCTTCTGCGGGAGCTGCGCGATGAAGGCCGGGTCATGCTGGTGTCGACCCACAACCTGGGATCCGTCCCCGAATTTTGCGACCAGACTGTTCTCGTCAAGGGAACGGTGCTCCACTACGGCCCGACCGAAACGACCTTCACCAAGGAAAACCTGGAACATGCCTTCGGTGGTGTGCTCCGTCACTTCGTGCTCGGTGGGGCGGATCTTCATGATGACGACGACGCACGCACGGTTACGATCCTGACCGACGACGAACGCCCGGTGGTTATGTATGACGACATGACGCGCACTCAGAACCGGGAAACCGCAGAGGCGAACGAGTGATGCTCGAAATACTTCTGCTGCCCTTCAGCTACGGATACATGACCAATGCCATGTGGGTCAGCGCTCTCGTTGGCGGCGTCTGCGCTTTCCTCTCCGCCTATCTTATGCTGAAGGGCTGGTCCCTGATTGGCGACGCGCTCAGTCACTCGATCGTGCCGGGCGTTGCAGGGGCTTACATGCTGGGACTGCCATTCGCTCTCGGGGCGTTTCTGTCAGGCGGTCTTGCTGCGGGCGCCATGCTGTTCCTGAACCAGAGAACGGGCCTGAAGGAAGATGCGATCATCGGCATCATCTTCACCAGTTTCTTCGGCCTGGGACTTTTCATGGTGTCTGTGTCGCCCGTTCCGGTCGACGTCAATACGATCATCATGGGCAACATTCTCGCCGTGACGCCTGAGGATACGTTGCAGCTGGCCGTCATCGGCTTCGTCTCACTGGCAGTGCTTCTGGCGAAGTGGAAGGACCTGATGGTTGCCTTTTTCGATGAAAGCCACGCCCGATCCATCGGGTTGAAGCCGGACCGGCTGCGCTTCATCTTTTTCGTCCTTCTGTCGGCGTCCTGCGTTGCAGCTCTTCAGACCGTTGGCGCCTTCCTCGTCATAGCGCTTGTCGTGACGCCGGGGGCGACGGCCTATCTGCTCACCGATCGCTTTCCCAAGCTGCTGATGCTCAGTGTGACGATCGGCGCGGTGACGAGTTTCGCTGGGGCGTACCTGTCGTTCTTCCTGGACGGAGCCACCGGCGGGATCATCATCAGCCTGCAGACCGCCATCTTCCTGGTCGTCTTCGTCGTTGCTCCGAAGCACGGCCTTCTGGCTGCCAAGCGAAAGGCGGCGGAGGCCATTCGCCACTCCAGGGAAGGGCGCGTCTGATGGAAGACCTGCTTCTGCCCTTCGTGTTTCCGTTTATGCAGAACGCCTTTCTGATCGGCCTGCTGCTGGCGCCCGCAACCGCGATCCTTTCCTGTTTCCTGGTTCTGAAGGGATGGTCGCTCATGGGCGACGCGGTCAGCCATGCCGTGCTGCCAGGTGTGGTGCTCGCCTACATCCTGAACATACCGCTGGTCGTTGGGGCCTTCGCTGCCGGCATGACCTGCGCCCTTGCGACCGGCTATCTGAAGGACAACAGCCGCGTGAAGCAGGACACGGTCATGGGAGTGGTGTTCTCGGGCATGTTCGGTTTCGGCATGGTGCTCTACACCAAGATCGAAACGAATGTGCATCTGGATCACATTCTCTTCGGCAACATGCTTGGTGTCGGGGCTGAAGATCTCTGGACCGCGGGCATTGTCGGCGGCCTGGTTGCCGCCATCCTGGCGGCCAAATGGAAGGACCTTCTCCTTCACGCCTTCGATCCGGCGCAGGCCAAGGCGATCGGACTGCCGGTCAAGGTTCTCCATTACGGCCTGCTGGCCATCCTGTCGCTGACCATAGTCGCAACCCTCAAGGCCGTGGGCCTCATTCTCGCGATTGGTCTTCTGATCGCGCCGGGCGCCATAGCGTTCCTGATCACGCGGCGCTTCCTGCCGATGATGGCCACGGCGGTCCTGATCACCTGGTTCGCCATGTTTGGCGGTGTCTATCTAAGTTTCTGGATCGACAGCGCACCGGCACCGACGATCATCCTCCTCCTGACGGGTGCCTTCGTTGCAGCCTTCGTCTGGCGGCAGATCAGGAATGCAGAGCGTTCCGGCGCACCGGCATCGGGCTAAGAATGCTCGCCGTTGCCGGCCCTGATCGCTCAGGCTGACAGCTCGTCGGCAAACTGCACTTCATGCATGCGCCGGTACCTGGACCCGGCCTTCAGAAGGTCTTCATGGGTTCCTTCTTCCGCGATGCCCTTTTCGTCTATGACCACGATCCGATCGGCCTTGCGGATCGTTGCGAGCCGGTGTGCGATGACGAGCGTTGTGCGCTCCCGCGACAGGGCTTCAAGCGAGCACTGGATCTCGCGCTCGGTCTGTGTATCGAGCGCAGATGTCGCCTCGTCCAGAATGAGGATCGGCGGATCTTTCAGAAAGATGCGCGCGATTGCAAGGCGCTGCTTTTGGCCGCCTGATAGCTTGACGCCGCGCTCGCCGATAACCGTGTCGAGCCCCTCGGGCAGGGCAGAGACCACGGTGTCGAGCCGTGCCCGGCGGATCGCCTCCAGGATCTCTTCATCGCTGGCGCCAATGCGGCCATAGGCAACGTTCTCGCGCAGCGTCCCGCCGAAAAGAAAGACATCCTGTTGGACAATTCCGATATGGCGGCGCAGCGAGGCGAGTGTCATGTCGCGAATGTCGATGCCGTCAATCGTGATCCGCCCGCCCGTGACGTCATAAAAGCGTGGCAGGAGCGAGCACAGCGTCGTCTTCCCGGCCCCGGAGGGTCCGACAAAGGCGATGGTCGCACCGGCCGGGATCTCGAGACTGACATTCTCGAGAATGGGCCGGTCCTTTGAGTAGCCGAACCCGACGCCTTCATACCGGATCTCTCCTCGCAAGGTCTGCACGCCACGAGCACTTGGCGCATCCTTGACATCCGGCTCTGTGGCAAGAAGGTCGCTGTAACGACGGAAGCCGGCGATGCCCTTTGGATATGTCTCGATCACCGCGTTGATCTTTTCCACCGGGCGAAAGAAAACCGTGACGAGCAGCAGGAAACCGACAAAACCGCCATAGCTCAGGTCCTGGTTCAGAACCATGTAGCTGCCCGCAAGCATCACGACGAGCTGGACAAGCCGCATGCTCATGTAGCTGAGGGATGTGGAGGCTGCCATGATCTTGTAGGCCTCAAGCTTGGTCTGCCGGTAGCTTGCGTTGTCCTTTGCGAACAGGCCGCGCTCATGGTCTTCGTTGGCGAAGGCCTGAACGACGCGCATTCCGCCGACATTTTCCTCGATACGGACGTTGAAGTCTCCGACGCGGCCGTAGAGCGCCCGCCAGTTCTGCGTCATCCGTCCGCCGTAACGGCTCGTGACCCAGGCGACGATCGGTACGATGACGGCCGTGATGAGAGCCAGTTCCACATTGACCATCATCATCAGCGCGAAGGCCCCGAGGAAGGTCATCACCGCGATGAAGAGATCCTCGGGCCCGTGATGGGCAACCTCGCCGATCTCCTCCAGGTCCTTGGTGACGCGCGCGATCAGGTGACCTGTCTTCTGGTTGTCGAAAAAGCTGAAGGAAAGCTTCTGCAGGTGCTCGAACGCTTTGCGCCGCATATCGGTCTCGATATTGATCCCGAGCATGTGCCCCCAGTAGACGACAACGGCGGTCAGTGCGGTATTCGCGAAATACATTGCCAGAAGGGCAACGGCGGCAAGGATTATGAGGCTCCAGCTCTGCGTTGGCAGCAGGTCGTCGACGAACAGTTTCACCGCCATCGGAAAGGCAAGCTCAAGAAGGCCTGCGAGTATGGCGCAGCCGAAGTCGAGCAGGAACAACCCGCGATAGGGCGCATAGTAGGTGGCGAAACGGCGTAACATCGACGGGCTATCCGATCAGGAATGGCATGGTGCTATCTTGCCTGCTACCGGCAGGAGAGGTTCTGTGGGGTGTCGGAGGGCTGCGGTGGTCAAAAGCTTTTAGACAATATTCTATGCTGGTCGCGTGTACCGGACGTGTCAATGCAGCGTTGCCGCAAACGCTTTCCTGGAAGGACGCATTGAAACAACGACAAGGGCAGAGCTTTTTGCTCCGCCCCTGCGAGTGAACCGTTACGCCTGGCAGCGTTGATACGGCAGGTTCTTGAAGACCTACCAGGTGGCGTGAGCCCGCAACATAACAGTGCGGCCTTCGCCGTAGTAGCAATAGTACTGGGTATCACAGCCCGCCACGTAGGTGGTGTCGAGGAGGTTGTTCACATTGAGGTCCAGGCCCCAGTTGTCCTTGGCGTAGCCCACATGCGCGTCGAACAGCGTTGAGGATTTGACCTTGTTGGTATTGGCGTTCTCGGCGTAGGTCTCGCCGACATGGCGAACACCGCCGCCGATGGAGAGACCTTCAAGGGAACCTGCGAAGACGGCATCGTCAAAGGCATATTCCAGCCAGAAGGACGCTTGCATTTCCGGGGCGATTTTCGGACGCTTGCCGATCAGCGAGCTGTCTGCATCCTTGGTGATCTCGAGGTTGTATGCAGTGAATGCTGCGGTCGCCGTCAGATTGTCCAGCACTTCGCCCTTTGCTTCCAGTTCGAAGCCGCGCGAGCGAACTTCGCCGGTCTGCGAAACAACGCTCGTGGTCGGGTGGGTGGTCGTGACGTTCTGGCGGGTGAGGTCAAACAGGGCCACGGTGAACAGGGCATTGACGAAATTGGGCTGGTACTTCAACCCGACTTCATACTGGGTACCTGTTTCCGGCTCGGCAAACTTGCCTCCGGAGACTGTTCCGATCACCGGGTTGAAGAAGGTCGCGATGCTGGCGTAAGGGGTCAGGCCGAAGTCGAAGCCATAGGCAAGTCCGGCGCGGCCGGAGAGGGCACCGTCGGAGCCGCTGTCCGACCCGTTTTCAGACCACACCCGGTCATATCGTGCGTTGAGGGTGGTTATCCATCCGTCACCGAAGCGGATCTGGTCCTGTGCATAGAACCCGAGCTGCTGCTGGGTCAGAACCTTGTCCGCGCCCAGTGTCGCGCTTGGCGTCGTGGCTCCGTAAACCGGATTGACTACATTGATCGTGCCTGCTGTACCAAAGGCGCTGGCCGAGGCGTTGCGATAGAACCTGTAATCGGTTCCCGCAAGCAGCTCATGTTCGAAGGCGCCTGTACGCAAGGTACCTGTCAGACTGGTGTCGGCGACGAAAGTGTCCGCACTTGTGCGCTCCTTGAACGCGCCACGGTTCAGCACTCCGGTACTTGCGTAGCTTCCGTATCCCAGAACCTGCTGTTCACCGACATTCACATGGGCATAACGGGCCTTGTGGCGAAGCGTCCAGTCGTTGTCGAAGGCATGCTCGAATTCGTAGCCGAAATAGGCCTGGGTGCGGGTGTAATAATCGTACGCCGGTTCGCTTGCGTTGAAGTCGGGATCAATCCGGCCGAAAGGAGCGTCGACAACTGTCCCCTCGTAGGGAAGCCAGGTCCCCGGGATATGGGTCTCGTCAACCGCCGTGTAATTGGCCAGAAGGGTCAAACGGGTCGAATCCGTCAGATCGACGCGCAGGCTGGGCGAGATGACGCCCTTGAAGCCCGGATCGAAGCCATCGTCTTCGCGGCTTCCCTCAAGGCGGCCCGTGACGCGATAGGCGTATTTGTCGTTGATTGCATCACCAATGTCGAAGGCGAGGAAGCCGGTACCGTTTGCGTTGGTGCTGACACCGGTTTCCACGAAGCGGATACGCTCGCCATTGGCAACCTTGGAAACATAGTTCGCAAGACCACCGGGATTGGAGCCGCCATAAAGAACGGATGCGGCACCCTTGAGCACCTCGATGCGTTCAAGCGTGAAAGGATCAACGAGCGTGGAGCCGTAGCCGTTGGCAAACAGCGGCATGCCATCAAGGTAGACCCCGGTCTGCGTCGCGTTGAAGCCGCGAATATAGAACCAGTCGGTGTCGCTGTCCGAGCCGTAGGGCTGGGAGAAGACGCCGGCTGTATAGCGCATGGCTTCATCGGTCTTGGTAGCGCCGCGGACGCTCAATTCCTTCGTGCCGACGACGGAAATCGCCTGCGGAACCTCGGTGATCGGAGTTGCCGTCTTGGCGCCCGTATAGGTCGTTCCGGCAACGAACCCGTCGACCGCTCCGGTCGGACTGTCCGACTGCGCCGCGCCCTGGACCGCGATTTTCTCTAGTCTGGTCGCGTCAGCAGCTTCCTCGGCGAGCGCGCTGGTTACGAACACCAATGTCATGGCTGTGCCGGCAAGAAGGCCGGCGTGGAGAACGCCCCGTTTCATCTTGTTTTCCTCGTGAGATATGACGGTCGTCGCTGGGATCCGGGAGAAGACCTTGCGGCGAAGTAATTAATTGGAGTCAATATCTCAGGTATTTTTCTCGGGATTGTCTGATCTTTCGCTCAATTGAACGAAACGTTGGTCGATTTGGGGCTTCCGCTTGCAGCACGCCCACCCGGTTTGCTCAGGAGGCCTGCGTTCAAGTGTCCCTGCGCCGCTGCCAGGCGGCTGGCGTCGTGCCCTCGAACTGCCTGAACACACGGGTCAGATGCGACTGGTCCGAAAAACCGGCGGCAATGGCGGCGTCCGGGAGACTGGTCGCGCCTGCCTCCAGAAGCGATTTCACGGTCTCCACCCGCCGGCTCATCTGCCATCGGTGCGGCGGCATGCCGACGGACTTCTTGAAGGCCTGCGAAAAATAGGAAGGTGACAGGCCGGCGAGATCGGCAAGTTCCTGCAGGGAAATATTGCGGGTGCAATTGGCGTCGATATGGGCGAGCACCCGTTTCAGGGCCCTTGGTGAAAGGCCGCTGTTTTCGAGCTTCGGCATGCGGACAACATTGCCCAGAACGGTCAGCATCGCGGTCACGAGGCTATCGGCATAAAGTTCATCGAGGGCGCTGGGCGAGGTGCATTCAAGGGCGAGCAGCCGGGCGAGCATCATCACGCGCTCATCCTGGAATGTCAGTTGCGGTTCCTGAAGGGCCGACAGGTCTAGCCGATCCTTAAAGCGGTCGCTCAAGACATCGACATCAAGATGAAGATCGAGATGCCGCAGGCGGCCCTTGCGTGCCATGGTCGACCAGAGCGGAACGCCGGCGGGAATGAAGCACATCGGATTGTCAGGTCCAACCAGCACTCGGTCCCCGGATCCGGGGTCGACTGTCAGCTCGATGGAGGCGCGGTCATCGGTTTCGAGCAGCACGAACAGCCGTGGCGCCCTGGAGACATAGTTGCCGTGGGCACCTGCGGCGCACTCCACGTTCCACACATCTGCAAGCACACCAGGCCATGCGCGCCAGCTGAGCTCCTGCAGGGGCTTCACGCCGTGGACGTGGCTCGTCATCTTTGGATGAAAACTCATGAGGCAGTTTCGGATCGAAGCTCTGCGCCGCCGCGCCTTAGATGGTGGAAGGTAGATCTCAGGCACTATAAAACATGAATTAAATAGTCAAGAAATATGCGTGCAGGCTGACTCTGTGGTTAATCGCCACTCAGGAGCTGACTTTGCGTGCCTGGGAGGAGAGGTCCTTGCCGCACCATCACCAGATACACTTGCGCCCAAACGGGCACAAAGCATCGGGCCGACGCGGCGGTTTCATGAGAATGGGAGTGTCTAATGATTGTGAAATGGTGCTGCCGGAGAGATTTGAACTCTCGACCTCTCCCTTACCAAGGGAGTGCTCTACCCCTGAGCTACGGCAGCGCTTGGCGAAGTCTGCGGCGCGGAAGCGGGTTGTCTTGCAACCGTTCGATCCTTCATAAGGAGCGATCTTCTTCCGGCGAGACGCCGTGTCTCCGGCGGCGGTGCCAACCGGAATGCGGCGCTTTTGCCATAGTTGGCCGGAGCACGCAAGCGGCAAGTTGCTGTTTTTTCAAAACTGATTTTTCACGTCCGTTCATGCCTGCGCATGTGGGGCACAAGTGGCCTTGCTGCTCTTGCAATTCCGCCCTTTTGAGCGTCGCTGTAATCATCCGCTCCGGCTGTGGAAAGGTGACGCCGAGCAGGGTAGGGGAGTCTGTGGCGTTCCCGGCTTTGAACTGTATCCGCAACCGGATTTCGTCCTGTTGTCATTGTTCCCCGCAAGTCATAAAGCAAAGGGCGGTGCTGGAGTCAGAAAAGCAGGTTTGAGGGTTTCCATGAGCGACAAGGATCCAGATGAGGGGCCAAATGAGCCTGATGGAGCGCGCCAGGCGCGGGTTTCCAAGCCGGACGACGGGCGCAGGGCGAAGGAAGAGCGGCTTGCAGAGGCGCTCAGGGCCAATCTTCGCCGGCGCAAGAGCGCTGCCAAGGCGCGCAAGGCTGGCGAGTGACAGTCTGCCTTTTGCAAGAGCAAGGGGGGGCGCGGGACTGAAATGCCCAAGTGATGCCGGGCTGCTGCCTTGCATGGGCCACATCTAGAGTGTAGATGGCGAGGCTTGGATTTTGTGAAGATTGCCGTGCGATGATGATCCGGGGATGTGATCGGCGCGGCCATGTCGACCGTCAGGGTGGGTTTCATGGATAGCATCAAGGTCGTCGGGGGCAACCAGCTCAACGGCATCATTCCGATCTCGGGCGCGAAAAACGCAGCCCTGCCGTTGATGATCGCATCGCTGCTGACCGACGAGACCCTGACACTCTCCAACGTGCCGCGCCTTCGCGACGTGGCTCAGCTGACACAGATTCTCTCCAATCATGGCGTCGACTATTCGGTCAACGGCAAGCGCAGCGGCCAGGACGATCTGGAAGGCCAGACGTTGAACCTGACGGCACGCGAGATCGTCGACACGACAGCGCCCTATGAGCTGGTCTCCAAGATGCGCGCCAGTTTCTGGGTCATCGGCCCGCTCGTCGCGCGCATGCATGAGGCCCGCGTGTCGCTCCCCGGCGGCTGCGCGATCGGAACGCGCCCGGTGGATTTCTTCATCGACGGCCTGACGGCGCTTGGAGCGAATATCGAAATCGAGGGCGGCTATGTGGTCGTCAGGGCGCCGGGTGGGCTCAAGGGCAACCGGGTCGAATTTCCGAAGGTTTCGGTCGGCGCCACCCACACCATCATGATGGCTGCCACCCTTGCAGAAGGCGAAACGGAAATCGTCAATGCCGCGTGCGAGCCGGAAGTCGTCGACCTTGCCAATTGCCTGATTGCGATGGGTGCCCGGATCGAGGGGGCTGGAACGCCGACGATCCGGATCCAGGGCGTCAAGCGTCTGCACGGTGCCCATCATGCCGTTGTGGCAGACCGCATCGAGACAGGCACCTATGCCATGGCCGTTGCGATGACCGGCGGCGACGTCCTGCTTCATGGCGCCAAGGCGGATCTTCTGGAAAGCGCACTTGGCGTGCTGCGTCAGACTGGTGCCGACATTACCGAGACGCCGGAAGGTCTCCGGGTGTACCGGAATGGCAACGGCATTCAGCCGGTCGATATCACGACCGAACCGTTTCCGGGCTTCCCGACCGATCTTCAGGCCCAGTTCATGGCTCTGATGACAAAGGCCGGGGGACAGAGCCGCATTACGGAGACGATTTTCGAGAACCGTTTCATGCACGTGCAGGAGCTGGCGCGTCTTGGTGCGCAGATCCATATCGATGGGCGCACCGCCATTGTGGATGGCGTCTCGACCCTGCGCGGGGCACCGGTCATGGCGACCGACTTGCGCGCTTCCGTGTCGCTGGTGATCGCCGGTCTGGCGGCTCAGGGTGAGACGATGGTAAGCCGCGTCTATCATCTGGACCGCGGTTTCGAGCGCCTGGAAGACAAGCTGACCCGCTGCGGCGCCCAGATCGAACGGATTTCCGGCTAGGTTCTCGCAGCGCTGTCGATCCCGGAATTCACCTTTGGCGGATTGTCAAAAGCCGGATAAGTCGTTAGGTCAACAAGCGCGGGTCGCATTTTTGCCTGCTTCCCGCCTGCGACCGGCCTGCCGAACAGGGAAAATTCTTTCACGATGGATCAGTTGAAACTTGCAGCTCTGGATGCCGAGGATCTTCAGGTTGTCTCGGCCCATGTGCAGGATGCCGTGCTGACAGTGGGTGATATCCGCTATCTGCCGAAGGAGCAGAAGGCGGTTTTCGCCATGAACCGGTTCGTCTGGGACAAGCTGGCAGACAAGCGCACGCGCCAGCACGAGCGTCGGCGTGCCGCACTTGCCGTTTCCCAGGTGCGCGCCATGAAGTCCGTAGGCATCACGCAGGATGCCAAGGGGGCGGTTCTGTCTTTGCTGGCAGTGACTTTCGAGGAAGACGTTGCGCCTGCCGGCCGGATCAGGCTGGATTTCGCTGGTGGCGGCGCGCTCGTTCTCGAAGTCGACTGCATCGAAGTGCAGCTGGCCGATCTCGGTGCTGCCTGGGGCACACCGAACCTGCCGTCCCACGATCTGGATTGAAGGCGCTCGGCGGCACGGCCGCCATCCGAAGTTGAGGAGTTAAGGCGTGGCCATACGTCTGTCGATGAATGATGCGGATTTCGAAGCGCGGTTCCAGGCATTGCTGTCCGGAAAGCGCGAGGTCTCCGAAGATGTCGACGTGATCGTCCGTGATATTCTGTCTGATGTGCAAAAGCGCGGCGATGCGGCTGTTCTGGAATATACCGCCAGGTTCGACCGGCTGCATGTTGCCTCGATGGCTGAGCTGCGCGTCACCGAAGCAGAAATCGCTGCGGCCATGGAACAGGTTCCGCAAAAGACGCTGGATGCCCTGAAGCTCGCGCGCGATCGCATCGAATCCCATCATGCCCGGCAGATGCCGAAGGATGACCGCTACACCGACCCGATCGGCGTCGAACTCGGCTCGCGCTGGACTGCTGTGGAAGCGGTCGGTCTCTATGTGCCCGGTGGCTTGGCGTCCTACCCGAGCTCGGTCCTGATGAATGCGGTTCCGGCCAAGGTTGCCGGTGTCGAACGCATCGCAATGGTCGTGCCGAGCCCGGAAGGCAAGTTGAACCCGCAGGTTCTTGCCGCCGCGCATCTGGCTGGCGTATCCGAAATCTACAAGATCGGCGGTGCGCAGGCCGTCGCGGCGCTGGCCTACGGCACTGAAACGATTGCTCCGGTCAGCAAGATCGTCGGGCCTGGAAATGCCTTCGTGGCGGCCGCAAAGCGCCGTGTCTTCGGTACGGTCGGGATCGACATGATCGCTGGCCCGTCAGAAGTGCTGGTCGTCGCCGACGCAGAAAACGATCCCGACTGGCTGGCGGCCGATCTCCTTGCCCAAGCCGAACACGATGCGGTGGCCCAGTCGATCCTGATCACGGATAGCGACGAGCTTGCAGGTGCGGTGGAGAAAGCGGTCGAGGCCCAGCTCAAGACCTTGCCTAAAGCAGAGATCGCCGGTGCCAGCTGGCGCGATTTCGGTGCCGTGATCGTTGTCGAGGACCTGGACGGGGCAATGCCGCTGGTCAATCGTATTGCTGCGGAGCATCTGGAGCTGGCTGTTGCCGATCCAGAGGCGATGCTGGAAAAGGTCCGCAATGCCGGCGCAGTCTTCCTGGGGCGCTATACGCCGGAAGCGGTCGGCGACTATGTCGGCGGTTCGAACCATGTCCTGCCGACGGCACGTTCGGCACGTTTTTCCTCAGGGCTTTCGGTACTGGACTTCGTCAAGCGCACGTCGATCCTCAAATGCAACGCAGATAACCTGCGCCAGATCGGGCCGGCGGCAATTGCTCTCGGGGAGGCCGAAGGTTTGGCTGGTCATGCGCGCTCGGTTGCCATACGACTTAATCTGTAATCATCGGGGCAGGGCGCATGGGTGAAGTCGAGGACAGGGACATGAGCGTGAGCCGACTTGTCGACGTGGTTCTCGATGAGGCGTCCATTGCCCGCTCGACACCGGATGTCGAGCATGACCGGGCAGTCGCGATCTATGACCTGATCGAGGAAAACAGGTTCCAGCCGGTCGGACATCCTGCCGGTCAATACGTGTTGCGCCTCTCGGTTGTCGAAAAGAAACTCGTCTTTCAGATCCTTCTGGAAAACGGCGAGACGGTCGTGACCCACGTCCTTTCGCTTACCCCGCTGCGCAAGATTGTAAAGGACTACGACCTTATCTGCGAAAGCTATTACGAGGCGATCCGTCACGCCACGCCGAGCCAGATCGAGGCGATCGACATGGGGCGTCGTGGTGTACACAACGAGGGATCCTCTATCCTGATGGAGCGTCTGGAAGGCAAGATCGAGGTCGACATGCAAACGGCGCGTCGGCTCTTTACGCTGGTCTACGCGCTGCATTGGAAAGGATAGGGTGAATGACCGGGCCGGGCGCACGTCCGACTGCGGTATTGTTTGCCTGCGGTATGAACGCGGTACGGTCTCCCATGGCCGCTGCGATCGCGCGAAGTCTTTTCCCTAACCAGATCTATGTCCGCTCCTGCGGCGTTCGTCAGGGCGAGCCGGACCCCTTCGTCGATGCGGTCATGGCCGAAATCGGAATGGACACCAGCAAGCATCAGCCAAAGACCTTCGAGGATCTGCAGGAATCCGGTTTTGATCTGGTGGTCACCCTTGCGCCCGAAGCGCACCACAAGGCACTCGAGCTGACACGCACCGAGGCGGTCGATGTCGAATATTGGCCGACCATGGATCCGACGCTGGCGACGGGAAGCCGAGACCAGATCATGGATGCCTATCGAGGTATTCGCGACCAGCTCTTGATGCGGATAAAGAAGCGCCTCGGCTGGAATGCTCCGCCCAGCGGGTAGACCGCCGGCGCGCCGATTTCGCGCGGTGAAATACCGCCGTTTGCATTGGTTGCAGGATTGTTTGAAATCACTGTCAAACAACGGTTCACTTTCGTGTCGTGATCCGTTAGGTTCGCCGCTCATCTGAACGCCTTAATCAGGATACCATATGGCCAAGGAAGAAGCTCTGGAGTTTCCGGGCGTCGTCACGGAACTGCTGCCGAACGCGACATTCCGCGTGAAACTTGAAAACGACCACGAAATCATTGCCCACACTGCAGGGCGCATGCGCAAGAACCGCATTCGTGTTCTCGCAGGTGACAAGGTTTTGGTCGAAATGACCCCTTACGATCTGACCAAGGGTCGGATCACCTACCGCTTCAAGTAATACGGCTTCGGCGCAAGGTGGCCAGGCAGAGCACGGTTGGCATGACG
The DNA here is from genome assembly GCF_048261595.1 of Roseibium sp. GTDB lineage: Bacteria > Pseudomonadota > Alphaproteobacteria > Rhizobiales > Stappiaceae > Roseibium. Next base: position 1,122,727 of record NZ_JBLXFW010000001.1, on the reverse strand, counting down.
ATGGCTCCCAAACTGATCCTCGCATCCGCGTCACCGCGTCGTCTTGCCCTGCTTCAGCAGATCGGGATCGATCCCGATCACCTGATGCCGGCAGATGTGGACGAAACTCCCAACAAGCTGGAAACGCCAAGATCGCTGGCTTTGCGCCTGGCGAAGTCGAAGGCCGCAGCCGTTCGTGATCTGGTCACGGCGTCCGAAGACCTGACCGATGCAATCGTGATCGCTGCCGACACCGTCGTTGCCGTAGGGCGGCGCTGCCTGCCAAAGGCGGAAATGACGGACCAGGCGGTCGCTTGCCTGTCACTCCTGTCGGGCCGTGGCCATCGGGTGTTTACCGGTGTCGCAGTGGTTTCGGCAGACGGCAGGGTGCGCTCGAAGGTGGTCGAAACCCGGGTTCGCTTCAAGCGTCTGACCCGGCGCGATATCGACGATTACATCGCCTCTGGCGAATGGCGGGGAAAGGCCGGAGGCTATGCCATCCAGGGGCTTGCCGGAAGCTTTGTCGTGAAGCTGGTCGGGTCCTATCCCAACGTGGTCGGTCTGCCCTTGAGCGAGACGGTGGCTCTATTGTCCGCGGCCGGCTATCCGGTGCATGCCAACTGGGCGCGCGCCGACAACTGATCTTGCTACGGCGCTATATCGACAAGTGAGGCCGACATGACCGGCAAACGCCCTATGCGTCCCTGTCCCATCTGTTCAAAGCTGTCCACAGAGGCGGACTACCCCTTCTGCAGTGAGCGTTGCGCCAAGGTCGATCTGAACCGTTGGCTTTCAGAGAGCTATTCGATCCCGGTCGTCGAAACCGATGACATCGAAGACCCCGACGGCGACAGCTATCACGAGTAGCCGGATTCCACCTGCTGCCGCTTCAAACGTCGTCGGTGTTGCCATCGCATCTGAGGCATTGATGGTCAGGGCCTCATCACAGTCAAAGTGGGGAAATTCATCCGCGCGCAATTCATGCAGAGTGAGTGCGCGGCTGCCACTCGTTTATGCAGTAATTTAAAAAATTTCGCTTGTGATGAAAAAAATTCCACTGTCATAATGGCTTCCGCAACAACCGTCAGGCAAGGTCCGCGCGGGAAAGACGGCGAGTGACGAAAGTGTCCGACCCGTGCCGCGTCGTCTCTTGGAATGACGAAAAACCGTAGCACGCATGTGCTTATTCGGTGGGGCGAAGACGGAACCGGTCGTTCCGGCATCAAAGGCGAGGCACTGATGAAGAAGTTCCTGTTTGGCGCGACGGCGCTGGCCATGGGAACCGCGCTGTCCGGCGCGGCACTGGCCGACTATTCGATTACCATTCTGCACACCAACGACTTCCACAGCCGTATCGAGCCGATCAACAAGTACGATTCCGGCTGCAGCGAAGAAGACAACGCGGAAGGCAAGTGTTTCGGCGGTTCTGCGCGCCTCGACACGATCGTCAAGGAGCGCAAGGCAGCGTTCAACAACGCAATTCTCGTCGATGGCGGTGATCAGTTCCAGGGCTCGCTCTTCTACACCTATTACAAGGGCAAGGCTGCCGCCGAGATGATGAACCAGCTCGGCTACGACGCGATGACCGTCGGCAACCACGAGTTCGACGACGGTCCGGAAGTCCTGCGCGGCTTCATGGACGCGGTCGGCTTCCCGATCCTGCTTTCGAATGCGGATGTCTCCAAGGAGCCGCAGCTGGCAGATGTGCTCAAGCCCTCCGTCGTGATCGAGCGCGGCGGTGAGAAGATTGCACTTATCGGCCTGACACCCGCAGACACGCATGAACTGTCCAGCCCGGGGCCGAACATCAGCTTCTCCGATCCGGTCGCCGCGGTGAAGGCGGAAGTTGCGAAATACGAGGCTGAAGGCATCAACAAGATCATCGTGCTGAGCCATTCCGGATACGGCGTCGACATGGATCTCGCCTCGAAGGTCTCGGGCATCGACGTGATTGTCGGCGGTCACTCCAACACCTACTTGTCCAACACGTCGGACAAGGCAAAGGGACCGTATCCGACCTGGGTTGACGCGCCGGATGGCAACAAGACCGCAATCGTGCAGGCCTATGCCTACGGCAAGTTCCTTGGCGAACTGAATGTCACCTTCGATGACAACGGTGTCGTGACCGAAGCGGTCGGCGAACCGATCATCGTCGACGGCGCCATTGCCGAGAACGCGGACCTCAAGGCGCGTATCAAGCAGATGGCAGAGCCGCTTGAAGAGATCCGTCAGAAGGTCGTTGCCCAGTCCACTGACGCTATTGATGGCGACCGGGGTACCTGTCGTGCCGCCGAGTGCCAGATGGGCAATCTTGTTGCCGATGCAATGCTTGCCCGCGTAAAGGATCAGGGTATCCAGATTGCGATCCAGAACGGCGGCGGCCTGCGTGCATCGATCGACGCCGGTGAAGTCACCATGGGTGAGGTCCTGACTGTTCTGCCATTCCAGAACACGCTCTCGACCTTCCAGCTCAAGGGGGCGGACGTCATTGCTGCACTCGAGAACGGTGTTTCTCAGGTCGAAGAAGGCGGCGGGCGGTTTCCGCAGGTTGCAGGTCTGAAGTTCTCCTTCTCGAAGTCGAAGCCAGCCGGTGAGCGCGTCAGCAACGTGGAAGTCATGGAAAACGGCGCCTGGGCGCCGATCGATGCCGAGAAAGTCTACGGTGTCGTGTCCAACAACTACATGCGTGGCGGCGGCGACGGATACAAGATCTTCGCATCTGCCGGCATGAACGCTTACGACTTCGGACCGGATCTGGCCGATGTCGTTGCCGAATATCTCGCGGCATCAAGCGGTTACACTGCCTACACCGACGGCCGCATCTCCGAGAACTAGGAGATCCGGCGTCCAGGCGCGTCGGTTTCAAAGGAGTCTTAGGAAAACGCGCTGCTTCGGCAGTGCGTTTTTCGTTTGTTTATAGTACCTGTACTTCTCGAGCTGCATTGGTTCCAGACTTGCCACGATTAACCATGTCGGGCAGACTGTAATTCGTTCGCGCGGTGCTATTTATTAAATAATCGATTTGGAGAAAGGCATGGGACGGCCTTTTCGCCATCTGCTGCATTTGGTTTGCCTGTTGCTAATTGTCGTCACCGGCGGGGGATCGACGACGGCTCTGGCTCAAGGTGCTGCACAGTTTTCGCCAACGGATCTGCGTGTTCGCCAGGCCCAACTCCTGACCGTCATGCTTGCCGATCCCGAAAACCTTGATATCGCGTTCGAATACGCGCTGGTTTCGACCAAGATCGGCGATTACGAAGCTGCGATCGGTACATTGGAACGAATACTGATCTACTCCCCGGGTCTTGCCCGGGTGCAGCTTGAGCTGGGGGTACTCTATTTCCGGCTTGGGGCGACGGATGTCGCCCGGACTTATTTTGCGTCGGCACTGGCAGGTCCTGACGTGCCGCCTGAAGTCGAAGCCAGGGTCCAGACCTATCTGGCTGCAATTGGCGATGCCGAAAACCCGGCAGACTTCAGCGCCACGCTCGTGACCGGTCTTCGCGTCCAGTCGAATGCTAATGCCGGTCCAGGAGCACGGCAGGTTTCACTGAATGGAAGTACCTTCGTTCTGGATGAGACATCGACAGGCCGCAAGGACGCCAGTGCCTTTGTCGCCGGAAACGTCCATGGGGCCTATGACCTTGGAACCCAGGGCGATCTTCTCGAGGCCGATCTCGTCTTTTACGGCGCTCGCTACAAGGAAGTCAGTCGTCTTGACACAGCGCTGGCGGAATTGACGGTAGGACCGTCGATCAACCTGGAGAGGTTTGAGATCGATAACGCCCGCCTGGGTCTTTATGCAATCGCCAACGGGATCCGCCTGAACCATGCCAATTATTCAGGTGCCCTCGGGGCCGGAGCGCGCTTTGCTCTGCAGATCGACCCCATCACAGCTGTCAATGCCAAACTGGAGATTCGTCGGCGTTGGTACAACGATACAGCCTCCCATCCGAATGTCTCGGGCCGCAGTGGGCATTTCACGCGCGGGGCTCTGACTTTCACGCGCAAGCTCTCGGCCTCGATGACCGCGCGCGTGCTTGTCTTTGGTGACTATGAGGAGGCAAAGGTCGCCTGGGCACAGAGCTGGGAGGTCGGTGGCGGGATCGGAACCACCTACCGGTTCGCATCACCGATCAAGAAGCTGCAATATCCCTGGTCGATTGATGTGGAAGCCGGATATATCCGCCGCCTCTACGATGGTCCGGACCCGGTCGTCAGCGCCACACAGGCCCAGCATGATCACGAAGGGTGGGGCCGGGTGACACTGCAGGTTCCGTTCAGAGGCGACCTTGCTCTTGGCCTGACCGGAGAATTGCGCCGACAAGCCTCGAACTATGACCTTGCGACCTACAACAATGCGTCCGCAATGGTCTCTCTGATGAAGAGTTTTTGAAGGAAGACAAGATGACCAGATCTTCCCATAGCCGTTTCATGAGGCAGCCGATGCGCAGTTGGCCGGTAAAAAGCCTCGTGTGCGCCGCTCTTCTGCTGTCCCTCGTTCCGGTCGATGCAGAGGCAACCGGGCAAGCGACGCCAAAGGTCGGCGTGGCAGCTGCTGTAAACAGTTCGGCCTTCGGAACGCCACCGGGCGGGAATCGCAAGACCCTTGTTCTGGGCGACAATGTGATTTACCGGCATCGGATCGAAACCGAGGCGACCGGGCTGGTCCAGGTTCTTCTCGTTGACGGCTCGACCTTTACGGTGGGCGCCAACTCGAACCTCGTGATCGATGAGTTTGTCTATGACCCCAATGCCGGCAACGGCAAGCTTGTGGCGACCCTCGGCAAGGGCGTTGCCCGCTTCATTGGAGGTCGGCTGTCAAAGCAGGACGGTGGTGTCAGTATCAATACGCCTGTCGGGACCATTGGGATTCGCGGTGGTATCGCAAATCTCAATGTCGGTGGGAATGGTGGAACTTTTTCCCTGATCTTCGGCGACGAACTGACGTTTACCGGCACAGACGGCTCCACGAACCGCGTCTATCAGCCTGGCTATTCCTTGCAGGTCGGCAACGGTGATCCGACGGGTGGTAATGTCCGTCGCACGACGCAGTCAGATCTGGGCAGCGTTCAGCAGAGCCTTTCGAGCAGGCCCGGACAGTCGGGGGGGCAATCCAGCCCGCCGGGAGACGGAACAGTTCAGCAGTCGGGCTTCGGCAGCTCGAATTCCGGGCTCGGGACTTTCAACACTCAGCCACCGCCCGACCCCAACGTGGTACGGTCAACCGAATTCGGCGAAACTGACAGTACTCTCCTGCAGATTCAGCAGATGAACCAGGAAAGAAACACCGACGTGATCGAAGCGAATAAACTGACGATGGACGCGGGCGAAGCAGAGGAATGAGTGTCGTCTGCAGATCCGGCAGAGCATCCGATAGCGAAAAGCGGGCGTGATCGCGTCGAAAGGTCTTGCAGCGCCTCCAGTTCCGATTTCTGAAGCTGGAGAGGCATTCTCCTTTGGTTGGGGCAGGTTCAGGGACGGTGCCAATCCGGGTCGGAGGCAACCTGTCCCACAACGGTTCCAATACATCTGTGAGGAGCTATCTTGGGCCGGAACCTTGATGGAAACGGCTGGCGATGCGTTCATTCGACCGGGTCGGCCAGCTGATCGCATTCCGTAGTCTGAAATTTCAACATTCGTGATGGCAGCTGGACAGCGACCGGTATCGTGCCGGGCGGAAAAACCGAACCGGCGTCAGGTCCGCTTTCTGCTCTGGCGGCAAAGGCCAGTTCAGGAGACCTTGTCCCCAAGGCTAGGGGGCTGAAAAAGCAGGGAAAACCTGGAGTTTTCAACGCCTGTCAATTACCTTGAAAAAAGCTGCGATATCCCGGTGAAAAACTTTGCCGGGGCGCTGGACAAGCCCGTTTCCAGCTTCTATAAGACCCGAGCTTTCGGCGCACGGAACACTCCGGTCAGCGCCTGATGCCCGGATAGCTCAGTTGGTAGAGCAGCGGATTGAAAATCCGCGTGTCGGTGGTTCGAATCCGCCTCCGGGCACCACTCTTTCCTGAACATGTTTATGATGTGCTTCAACTGTTGGCAAAGTCCGTCGGTAAACAATCGCTTTGTCGATATCGATCTGCTGCATCCTTCTTCAAGACACACGCGCTCGCGGCATGAAATCGTTCGGGAAAGATTTCCCGGCTACACGAACACGCGTGCCAGAGAGGCGACTGCCATGGCGGTAATGGCCCGTTGCGGACCCTTCATCACAGCGCCTGCCTCGGACGAGAGCTGGTCGGGAACGGCGAAGGATATGCGGTTGAGGTCGACCGCCTGAAGATGATCAAGATCGGCGGCCTTCGCAGCGTCCTCGGCCGCGAAACGGATGCTGTCGAACAGTTTGACCAGTGACTGCCAGACCTCAATGGGTGGGCTGTCGTTCGTATCGCACCAGCGAACAATATCCGAGGCAGATACGTTCAGATAGGCAGCGGCATCGTCGATCGAAAGCCCGAACAGATCCAGAATTGCCTTGAAATTGCTCATAATACCTACTCACCGGCGGCATCCACTCGCGTCTGTGGCGGCGGATTGGAAGATATTTTGCACTGCAATATGTCGGTTGTCGAGCAATCAACGCATCTGTGGTTAAGTTGTTCCCCGGCAAAGGGGCTTCTGATCGGGCAAAACAAAAAAAGCGCGGCAGGGAGAACCGTGCCGCGCGTCAGTTTCCCGTCGCTTTGGTTGGGGGCGTGCCCAGGGGAGAGCGACGGGAGGGAAGCGGCGAACCGCTTCCCAGCTGCCTCTGACCTCAGGACTTCGGTTTGCCGGTCACATCCTTGAAGCTCTGGTCGAGCGAAAGACCGAGTTCCTCGCCGACCTTTTTCAGAGCTGGAAGCTGCACCGCCATGTCGAGGATGGAATCCAGCGCCTGGTTGATTGCTGTCTTTGACGAGCCACCTTCCGAACCGCCCGATGCGGTGCCGACGCCGGGAAGACCGGTTATGTGGTTGATGCGGATGCTGTCGATCTTTTCTGCAGGCTTGACCATCTGCTCGACGATCTTCGGGAAAGCCTCCAGCTTGGCGATCTCGGCCTTGAGCGCGATGATCTCCGCGCTGAAGGCGTTCTCCGCCTCATTCAGTGCCTTCTGGCCTTCGGCCTTGGCCGCCATTTCAGCCTTCAGGCTGGCGATGCGCAGCTTGGCGGCTTCCGCTTCCGCCTTTGCGTCTTCCAGCGTGGACTTGGCCCGCGCAACAGACGCTTCGGCCTCGGCCTTGGCCTGCGCGACGAGTTTCTGGCCGGCAACTTCGCTGTCCTGCTGGGCGGCGAGCACGGCGACGTCCTTGCGGCGCTGAGCTTCGGAAAGAGCGCGTGCCGTCGCGATGGCTTCAGCAGCCTTCACGGCTTCGGCCTTGGCCTGATCGGCGGCGGTCACCGCCTTGCTCTCTTCCTGGGTCTTCTTGGCAATGGCGATAGCACGGTCCTGCTCGGCCATTTCCAGCGCCTGCGCCTGCTTGATTTCGGCGGCGCGGATGGCTTCCTCGCGGGCGATGTCCGCAGAACGGATATCCTGCTCCATCCTGATACGGGCAGCGTTGACGGCGCGCTCGCTGTCGGCCTTGCGCTCTGCGATCTCGGCAAGCTGGGCCGCGCGCAGACGTTCCAGTTCCTGGACCTGTGCGATCTGCGCCTGCTGCTCCTCCAGGTCGATTTCAAGACGGCGCTTGGAGGCTTCCATGGCAGAGCGGTGCACGGCGACATCGGACTCCGCGTCGATCTCGGCGCGTTCCTTCTTCGACTTCGCAATGACTTCGGCAAGCTTTCGCATGCCGACCGCGTTGAAGGCGTTGTTTTCATCCAGCGCCGAGAACGGTGTCTGGTCCATGGCGGTGAGCGAAACGCTTTCCAGGGCAAGGCCGTTGCGCGCAAGCGGCTCTTCGAGCATCGCGGTCACTTCGCGCACGAACTCGGCGCGTTTTTCATGCAGCTCGTCCATGGTCATGCGGGCCGCGACGGCACGAAGCGTGTCGATCAGCTTGCCCTCGATCAGGTCGCGAAGCTTGTCGGCGCTGAATGTGCGGGTTCCAAGCGTCTGGGAAGCCCGTGCAATGGCGTCCTCGGTCGGGGAAACGGAAACGTAGAATTCCACGCCCACATCGACGCGCAGGCGATCGTTGGTGATCAGTGCGCTTTCGCCGCTGCGGTGCACTTCCAGCCGGAGGGTCTGCATGTTGACCCGGGCGATGTCGTGGAAATAGGGCAGGACGATCGTGCCGCCGTCCATCACCACCTTGCGTCCGCCGATACCGGTGCGGATCAGGCTGACCTCACGGGTGGAGCGCTGGTAGAAGACTGCGAAGACCACCACCACGGCAGCAACGACAATCGCCGCCAGAATGATGACAGAGATTAGGGTTGTCATGGCGCTCCTCCCTCAGAGCCGGTGCATATTGGTTAGGACATGCGAGGACATTCCGCCGTCGACGGGAATGTTCGTGCCCCTGATCCAGTGTGTCATGTCGGACAGGAGGAAGGCGACCACGGGCGCGATATCCTCCGCGCGACCGGGCCGATCCATGACCCTCATGTCCTCCTCGGCGCGCGCGCCGAGCGTTTCGACGAAATCCTTGAGGATAGGTGTGTCCACCGGTCCTGGCGAGACGCAGTTCATGCGGATATCCCGCTCACGCCAGGTCCAGCGGTTCTTCAAGGTCCAGGCGATCAACGCCTCCTTGGAAAAGAAATAGCTGCGTCCGCCCTCGTTGCCGACCTTGTGGGTCGCGATGAAGGCCGCAACGTCCTCGAAAGCCAGATCTTCGGAAGCCTTGATCGTTTCCACCGCCTGGGGCCAGCCGAAGCCGGCCAGAGAGGCAAGGTTCACGATGGACGCCCCGTCGTTCAGCTTGCCGATCAGGCCTTCGGTGAAGAACTTCAGGCCTACGAGATTGACCTTCAGAACCTTTTCGGCCGGGGCCGTCGGCGGCAGGCCTGCGATATTGGCAAGCCCGTCGATCCCGGACGGCAGGGCATTGATGAGCGCCTTGATCGACATGCGGTCTGACAAATCGGCAATATAGAGCTCGTCGACATGGTCTTCGGTCTTGCGCACGTCGATGCCGATCACATCGCCACCCAGGGCCTTGACCAGCCGGGCCGTTTCCCACCCGATCCCGGAGGCACAGCCGGTCACGACAATCGTCTTGTCCTGAAGCAGCTTGCCGCCGGTCCAATTCAATTCAGCCATCGTGTCCTCCCAGAACCGGCTGTCTGTTGTCTCCAGTTTCCCGCCTTAGAACATCGGCGGGAAGTGGCGGCCACCGCGATCAAGGGTGATCCAGCGGGTCTCGGTGAAGGTTTCCATCGACCAGCGGCCACCGTGACGGCCGACGCCGGACGCCTTGGAACCGCCGAACGGGATGTGTGGCTCGTCGTTGACTGACGAACAGTTCACGTGGCTGATGCCGGTTTCCAGCTTCGAAGCGATTTCAAGGCCACGCTTCTCGTCGCCGGTCATGACGCCGGAGGACAGACCGTATTCGGTGTCGTTGGCGATTGCGACGGCTTCGTCGTCGGTGCGGAACGGAATCACCGGAACGACTGGACCGAAGGTCTCGTTCTGGTAGATCAGCATGTCCGGTGTTACCCCGGTCAGGATCGTCGGCTCGACGAAACGGCCGTTGATGTTGCCGCCCAGAACCGCCTTCGCGCCCTTGGCAAGTGCATCTTCGAGCTGCGCCTTCACCTGGGCTGCCTGCTTGTTGTTGATCAGCGGGCCGATGATGTTGGACTTGTCCGTGGTCGGGTCGCCCATTTTCAGCTTGGCGGCACGCTCAACGAACTTGGCCAGGAAGGTGTCGTAGATCTTCTCGTTGACGAGGACCTTCTCGACGCTCATGCAGATCTGGCCCTGGTGCATGAAGGAACCGAAGTTGGCTGCCTGTGCTGCCTTGTCCAGATCCGCGTCCTCGCAGACGATCAGGCTGTCCTTGCCGCCCAGTTCCACACAGCACTTCTTCAGGTGTGCGCCCGCCTTCGCGGCGACCATCCGGCCGACGGCAGTGGAGCCGGTGAAGGAGATTCCCTTGACCAGCGGGTTCTCGATCAGCTCGTCGCCGATTGCGGCAATGTTCTCGCGCGAGCAGGTGACGACGTTGAAGACGCCGGCCGGCAGGCCGACGGCCTCCATCACCTCGGCGAAGAAGATCCCTCCGGAGTAGGGGGTTTCTTCGGACGGCTTCAGGACGATCGTGTTGCCGGCGACCAGCGGGAAGGCAAAGCCACGGGCGGTCAGCAGCGCCGGGAAATTCCACGGAGAGATGACCGTGACGACGCCCATCGGACGACGGACGGCCATGGAAACCTTGCCGTGTTCGGACGGCATGACTTCACCGATCGGAGCGTAGGAGAGCGCGGCGGCGGCACGGAAGACACCGGCGACATAGCCTGCCTCGAACATGCCCTTGCCGAACCAGCCACCGCCTTCGCCCTGGATGGCGGCGACCAGGTCGCCCTGGCGCTTCTCGATCTCGTCGGCGATCTTCAGCATGTAGGCGGCGCGCTCGGTGAACGGCAGCTCGGCCCATGCCGGGAAGGCGTCCTGTGCGGATTGGATCGTCGCGCGCACATCGTTCACGTCGGCATCGGCAACATCGGCCCAGACCTGATCGTTGGCCGGGTTCAGATCCTGAAAGGTCTTGGCGGTACGTTTCCAGCTACCGCCGGCATAAAAGCCTTCAAATACGCGGGCCATCTTATTTCTCCACTTTTTCCAAATTGCCGGAGGCTCCACGCCGGTAATGTTCCAGCGGGTTCTTCCTGTAGACTTCGATTTCCGGGAGCGTCTCGCTCACCGGATGAGACCTTGTGCGCGGCAAAGAGGAACCGGACCCGCCGCTCCTTGCAGACTTCGCTGCCTCTTCCATGCTTTCCAGCAGGCGCCGGATCTCCGGATCATCCGCCGTCCTGTAGGGTTCGCGGCTGCTTCCGGGTGTAAAACGAACGGAGGCTGTCGCAGGACTAGCTTGCGCCGCGGGTTTTGCCGGGGCGGCGGCCGTCGCCGGGCGCGGCGCCGTAGATGCTCGTGCCACGAGGGCGTTGATCGACTCACCTGCCAGGCTGTCGGAAGAGGTCTTGGCCGCCGTGCCGCTGCGCGGACGTACGAAGGCCTTCTCCGAACTTGCAGCCGTAATGCCCTTGGGCTCGGATGCCGGTTTGGCTGCGCGTTTGGTCTCGCCGCCTGCACCGCCAAGATAGGCGGCCTGCACCGCCGGATCGTTGAGCAGTGTCTTGGCGTTGTCCTGGCCGGTGATCTCGCCATTTTCCAGCAGGTAGCCGCGATCGGCGATGGCAAGGCTCTGCTTGGCATTCTGCTCCACAAGGAGAACGCCAAGTCCGGTCGCCGAAATCTTTGCAAGGTTCTGGAACAGTTCCTTGCAAAGCAGGGGAGACAGGCCGAGCGACGGCTCGTCCAGCATCAGGATCTTCGGGTCGGCCATCATGGCGCGGCCGATGGCGACCATCTGCTGTTCGCCGCCGGACATCGTGCGGGCGATCTGACTGCCGCGTTCCCTCAGCTTCGGGAACAGCTCATAGACCCGGGCAAGGTTTTCGTCCTGCCGCGCCCGCGCGTGCTTGGAATAGGCGCCGAGTATCAGGTTTTCCGACACGGTCAGGTCGCCGAAGATGCCGCGCCCTTCCGGAACGAAGGCGATGCCGCGCTCTACGATTTCGTCAGCCGGCACACCTGCCAGAGGCGCGCCATCGAGCAGAACATCGCCGCCCACCTGTCCTTCACACATGCCGGCAATGGCGCGCAGGAGCGTACTCTTTCCCGCGCCATTCGCGCCGAGAATGACGACGATCTCGCCTTCCTCGACATTGATCGAGACACCGGCAAGGGCCCGGTGCATGCCGTAGGCCGCCGAGAGATTGCGGATATCGAGCATCATTCGTCTCCCAGATAGGCCCGGATCACTTCCGGGTCGGACAGGACGTCTGCCGGCGTTCCCTCGGCGATCTTGGTACCCGAATTCATGACGACGCAGCGGTCGCAGAGCGACCGGATGGCGTCCATCACGTGTTCGACGAGGATGATTGTACGGCCTTCCCGGCGCAGCTCTGCAATCAGGTCAATGCCTTCCTGCAGTTCCGTCGGGTTCAATCCTGCGAGCCATTCATCCAGCAGCAGCACTTCAGGTTCGCTGGCGAGCGCGCGGGCAAGTTCCAGCCGCTTCTGGTCGATATAGGTCAGCGAATTCACCGGCAGGTGGATGTGCTCGCCGAGCCCGATGCGTTCCAGGAGGCCGCGCGCGAAATGTTCCGCATCAGAACCCCAGCGGCGGCGATGGCCGAAGGCTGCGCCCGCGACCACATTGTCGATGAGGCTGAGACCGGGCAGTACGCGCACCAGCTGGAACGTGCGCGACACGCCCTGATGGGCGATCTTGTGCGCGGGAAGGCCCGAAAGCCGTTGCCCGTTCATAGTGATCGAGCCACTCGAAGGCGCAAAGGCTCCCGAGATCATGTTCATGGTCGTGGTTTTCCCTGAACCATTCGGTCCGATGATCCCCATGACTTCGTGCTCATGCACGTCGAAGGTCATGTTGTTGACCGCAACCAGGCCGCCAAAGCGCTTGGTCAGGCCCTGAACCTTGAGGAGAGTGCGTCCGGGCTGGCTCATGCGTCCCCCAGCTTTGCGAATTTCTCAACCAGACCGACGACGCCGTTCGGGATGAAATAGACGATCAGGAGGAACGACAGGCCGAGATAGAGCGTCGTTGCATTGGGAAAGGACACGGTGATGGCCTCCCAGATGAGCGTGAAGGGGATGACGCCGATGATGGGGCCCCAGAGCCGCTGGGTGCCGCCCAGAAGCGCCATGATGACAACCAGGAAGCTGAGTTCGGGCGAGAACACCAGGTTCGGCTCGATATAGGAGTAGCGCGGCGCCATGATCACGCCGACAAGCGCGGTGAAATACCCGGTGATCATGAACAGAACCACTTTGGCGGCAGCGGTGTTGATGCCCAGGTGCTTCGCAACGCCTTCATCGTTGCCGATGATCTTCAGGGCAAAGCCCAGTTTCGAGCGTTCGATCAGCCAGCCGATCAGGTAGACGACCGCGGCGACCGCCAGCAGCATCCAGTAGATATGTTCTTCGGAGAAATCGGTGAGGACGTAAAGTCCGCGCGAGCCGAGGAAGTTGTTCTGGATCCAGGAGATCAGGCCGCGGATCATCTCCGCCAGGCCGAGCGTGAAGATCACGAAGTAGATGCCGCTAAGGCGAAGGGTTGCCGCGCCCACGAGCGCTGCGAGGACGACCGCGACCAGCGGGGCGACCGCGGCCATGACCCAGAAGTTGATGTCATAGTCGCTCATGCCCGTGGCGACGAGATAGCCGCCGACACCGAAGAATGCGCCTGTTGCCAGGGAAATGTAGTGGGTGGGCCCCGAGAACAGCGTCCATGCGGTTGCCAGCGCGATATACATCATCGCGGTTACGGCGATGGACAGCCAGTAGCCGTTCGTGACGAAGGGAACGAAGGCCGCAAGCACCACGAGACAGGCGATGAGGCCGATCTCTTTCCAGCCTTTGTTGGTCATGTTGTACGCTTTCCGAACAGGCCCTGTGGGCGGAACAGGAGGATGCCGAGGAAGATCACGTAGGCCGCAACGAGGGTGAGGCCGGGGTCGATCAGGGTTGCGACGGCAGTCTCCACCAGACCGAGCAGGACAGCGGCAATGATCGAGCCGCGAATGTCACCGACACCGCCCATGATGACGATGATCAGCGCTTTCATGGTGAAGATGACGCCGATGGAGGCATCCAGCGTGATGAAGGTCGAGATCAGGGTTCCGCCGACTGCGGTTACCGCGCCGCCAAGGGCGAACGCGAGGGCCGAAACGCGCGGGACGTTGATGCCGACGAGCTTGGCTGCTTCCGTGCTCACCGAGACGGCTCGAACGGCAGTACCGGGGCGGGTGAAATTCAGCCAGAGTACGAGACCGACACCGATGACGGCAGCGACTACAAAGGCGACGACCCTGTTGACGGCAACGGTCGTGCCGAGGAGATCGAACGGGTTCGCCAGGTAGGAATAGGTGAAATACTCGCCGTGGATCGACACCATGATGCCGACGAGGGCGAAACTCATGCCGAAGGTCGCCAGGATGGAGTCCACTTCCAGCTGGCCCTGGTTCTTGGCGCGCTTGACCAGCGGGCGCAACAAGAGCTGGTAGATGAGCCAGTTGCCCAGGAAGGCGAGGGGGGCGACCACGATCATGGTCAGAAGAGGGCTGAGCTGGGCGGCCGTAAACATCCAGAACGCGGCAAGGGCGCCGAGAACCAGCGTCTCGCCATTGGCCAGATTCATGATGCGGGCAACGCCGTACTGGAGGTTCAGTCCCATTGCGACGAGCGCGTAGGTACCGCCCAGCAGGAGGCCGGAAATCAGAATATCCATCGGGGTCTGTCTATTCGAGCATTGGGATGAGGCCGGGAGTTGAACTCCCGGCCTCGTTTCTGCGCATCGGGAAGGCTTATTTCCAGCCGTCCTTCAGGCGAACCGGAACTGCACCGTCGACGTTGACCGATGCGACGCCGCGGAAGACGCCATCCTGCCACTGACCCACGGTCCAGTACTTTTCGGAGTTCTGGTTCTCGAACTTGATATCGCCCATGATCGTATCGAAGGTGTTGTCCTTGATATACTGGGTCACCTTGGCGCGATCGAGTTCACCGACGCCCTCGATTGCCTGCTCCAGGATCTGGAGCGAGACATAGGTGTTCGCGGATGCCCAGTAGTCGGCATCCTTGCCGGTGATTTCCTTGTGCTGCTCGCGGTAGGTTTTCATGGCCGGTGTGTCGGGGTTGACGCCGCCAGCACCAAGGTTGTTGTTGATCTTGGAGCCGAACTTGCCGCCATAGGCCGGGAAGCTGGTCGCAACGGCTGTGTAGAAGGCCTTGACGTTCAGGTCTTCGATGATCGCCTGTTCGGTAAGGCCGAACGTGTCCGGCGGGTAGGACCAAGCAACGAAGGCATCCGGGTTGGCTGCCTTGGCGCCCTTGATGATCGGGGACAGGTCCGGGGTGCCGAGCGGGTAGGACTTGTCATAGACGAGTTCGAAACCGGCTTCGGTCAGGAGCGGACGGGCAACGTCGGCAAGTTCGATGCCGAAGGCGTCGGCGACGTTGACCATGGCAACCTTGTTGCCGATCTCACCCTTGTCTCGCAGGTCGACCAGAACGTCACGCACGCCTTGGACGAAGGCAGTGGTGGAGCCGAGCGTGAAGAACAGCGACGGGTAGCGCTCCGTCAGTTCGCCGATCTTGTCGGTGATGGCGCTGACTGCGATCTGCGGGTAGCCGTACTTGGCGTAGATCGGAGCTGCGGCGATGTTGAAGCCGGTGCCATAGGGTGCGACGATGAAATCGACTTCATCCTGGGTCGCCAGGCGCTGAACCGCCTTGATGTGCTCGCCCGGGTTGGTCTTGTCGTCATATTCGACAAGTTCGATCTTCTTCTGGCCGTCCTTGAGCTTCAGGCCGCCGCGGGCGTTGACCTGCTTCACCCACAGTTCCACGTTCGGCCACTGGGTCACGGTCGAACCACCGGCCAGAGGGCCGGTCTTCGGTGCGACAGAGCCGATCTTCACAACATCGGCGGCCAGAGCGGAAAAGGTGAGAAGGCTGGCCGTGCTAACGGCCGCGATGCCCGTGGACAGGCGGGCAAGCATCTTACGTCTGTTCATGTCACTCCTCCCTGAGTGTGTCGGGACGCGCTCTCCGTCTCCCAAAACTGGAGCCGCGTCTGCCATGAATAATGCACTTTGGATCCAGAATGGCAAGCCGCGAAAGTCCGAAAAAACTGAATTTAACGAACTACGTAGGGCTTTTGGTGAATCGTGGATCCATTTGTTGACATTTAATGGATCCAAAAATTATAGTTCGAGTATGAAAAGTAATGAAACCGATGCTTTGGCCGTTTCCGGGCTGGATGTCCTGGAAGGACCTGATGGCGAAAATGCCAGCTCCGACGAGCGGGTGCTGATGACGTTACGGCGTCTGATCATGGACGGATCAATCCCGGCTGGTGAGAAAATCACCGAGGTGGGCTTATCTGGCCTGCTCAAGGTGTCACGGACCCCCGTTCGCCTGGCATTGCGCGCCCTTGAAGTGGAGGGCCTGATCGAGAAGCGTTCGGGTCGTGGCTATAATGTCGTCGACTTCGATTTCGAGGATGCATCGAAAGCCTATGAGGTGCGCGGTGTTCTCGAGGGGCTTGCTGCGCGCTCGCTTGCCCAAAAAGGTCTGGAGCCGCGCGTCGATGAAATCCTGCGCAGCTCACTCCGTCTCACCGGCGAGGCCCTCGAGCGCCTGACTGCACGGTGCGAAACAGGCGTGGACCTTTACCAGGAAGGCAACAGGCTGTTTCACGAAACCATCATGCAGGAGTGTGGAAACTCCTTCATTCCCTTTACCTACAACCGCCTCGAAAGCCTGCCTCTGCTGAAGCTCGGCGTCCTGGTCTTCAATTGCGATGCCTACGACACGGAAGTCCAGCGCCTGACCATCGGTCACGCACAGCATCTCGTCGTTTACGATGCCATTCGCAAGGGCGATGCAGCACGCGCCGAAGCGATGATGCGCGAGCATTCCCACGCGACCATCACCTATTCCATGCTTTTCTCCGGCTAGTTGCCCGGGCAGTCTTGCCTCTCAGCCCTTCGGTAGCGGTTCGCCCTTTCCGGCGAAGGCCTCGGTAATTCGCTCGGCTGTCCGTTTCAGGTCGCCAAGGTGGAGGGCCGCGAACTCTGCTGTCGATTTGTACGCCCTTGGCCATATGAGCGTGATCGCGCCCGATGGCCAGTCGTTGACGAAAATGGGCACGGCGATCGCAGCCAGGCCGTCATCCAGAACGGTCTCGCCGAGATAGTTGGACAGCCGGGTACCGTAACCTGTCTTGCGAACCTCCTGCAGACGCTTGAGATAGGTCTGCAGGTCCGTTTCGAACCGTTTAAGGCCCCAGGTGGCATCGTTCGCCGTGTTCTTGTGATGCTCGGCCACGGTCTCGTCGGACATTGCGGCAAGGCACGCGGAGCCGGTGGCGGAGCCGAAGACATTGATGACCCGGTTCACGAAGCCATGGTTCAGCCGGTACGGGCTGAGCGGGCGGGTCGAGTCGATGATGCGCATTCGCGACCCTGACAGGATGTGAATGTCCGACGGCCATCCGACCCTTGCCGTGAGGTCGCTGAGGATAGGCATGGCCCGGTCTATCAGCATCGCCAGCTCAAGCGCCTGCGGTGCGTCGCTGCCGGGCGGAAAGATGACGTTGGAACGGAACATCTTGTCCGTCAGGGATTGGCGCACGATGTGCCGTTCCATCAAGGTGCCGAGAAGCCGGCGCAGGGTCGACTTTGCAAGCCCTGTATGGCGGTGGAGGTCGGCTAGCGAACAGGCACCTTTTTGCGCCAGTGTCTCCAGCACGTCGATTCCCCGGTCCAGGGAGCGATTCGAAAGTTCGGGCATCGGATTTCCTGCGTGCGGAGCCGCATCGTGCGTGCCGCTCACCGGTACAGCCTAGCTCGTCCCGATTTGCCGGGCTAGGCCCTTGAGCCTGCTCGTCTTCTCCGTGTGCCGCCGAGTGGCACGACGTCGATGCCTTGCAGGTTCTTGATATGTCCCTCCGTGTTTTTGCGGTCAATATCAGTGGAAAACGGCGGTTTGCCCTAATGTTCGACCTCAGGAGTGCTACCTGTCGCGCTACTGTAACGTTCCGCGTCGTCCCCAGCCTCGAAAGCGCCACGAGCCCCTTCATGAAGTTCAAGGGTAAGTCCTTTATCGCCATCGTCCTGAAGCCGGAAATCCCGGCAGAAGACTGGTTTGCCGAGCTTGATCGGATCATCTCCCGGTCGCCAGGGTTCTTCATTGATCGGCCGATCATTCTGGATGTGCGTGGCACGAAGATGCCCATCGAGGATCTGGAAGTCCTGTTGGCCGGCCTGAACGAACGCTCGATTCGCGTCATGGGTATCGACGGCATTGCCGGGACGCGCCTGAAACCCGGTATGCCGCCGAGCTTCGGTGGCGGCCGGTTGACCGCCGATGTCGAGGTTCCCGAGCCTGTTGGCGCTGCGGACACCCAGCCCAAACCAGCCGCCGCAAAGACCGAACCCGAGGCAACCATCACTTCGGACGACGTCGCCGAAGCGCCGGTGCCGCGCGACGGGCAGTCGATCGTCATCTCCGAGCCTGTCCGCTCTGGCCAGAGCGTGATGCACCCGGAAGGCGACGTGACCATTCTCGGCTCGGTGTCGTCCGGCGCGGAGGTCATTGCCGGCGGTTCCATCCATGTCTATGGCGCACTGCGCGGCCGGGCACTGGCTGGCGTGGCGGGTGACGACAATGCCCGCATCTTCTGTACGAAGCTGGATGCGGAACTCGTCTCCATCAACGGCCTTTACCAGATCGCCGACGACTTCACCGGCGACGTTCTGAACAAGCCGGCCCAGATCCGCTTCGAGAACGAGAAGCTGATTTTCGAGCCTCTGACTTGAACAACAACTGCTGTCTTTGAGTTTTCCGGGGTCGCACCGGAAGTTTGGAAAACAGGAAAGCACATATGAGCAAAGCCACTGTCATCGTGGTCACGTCGGGCAAGGGCGGGGTCGGCAAGACGACTTCCACCGCCGCCATTGCATCGGCCCTGGCCAAGCAGGGATACAAGGTCTGCGCGGTGGATTTCGACGTAGGTCTGCGCAACCTCGACCTGATCATGGGCGCAGAGCGCCGGGTCGTCTTCGACCTGGTCAACGTCGTGCGCGGCGAGGCCTCGATCAAGCAGGCTCTGGTGCGGGACAAGAAGCTTGAAAACCTCTACCTGCTTCCTGCCTCCCAGACCCGCGACAAGGACGCGTTGACCGACGAGGGCGTTGCCTCGGTAATCAACGAGCTGCGCATGTATTTCGACTGGGTCGTCTGCGACAGCCCGGCCGGAATCGAACGCGGCGCGACCCTAGCCATGCGCTATGCGGACGAGGCGATCATCGTCTCCAACCCGGAAGTGTCTTCGGTCCGTGACTGTGACCGCATCATCGGCCTGCTCGATGCCAAGACCGTTGTTGCGGAAAGCGGCGGCCGCATGCCCAAGCATTTGCTCATCACCCGCTACGATGCGGAGCGTGCAAAGCTCGGCGACATGCTGTCGGTGGACGACGTGGTCGACATTCTCTCCGTGCCGCTGATCGGCGTCATCCCGGAGAGCAAGGACGTGCTCAAGGCCTCGAACGTCGGTCTTCCCGTCACCCTGTCGGACGAGAATTCTCCGGCGGCAAAGGCCTATTCGGAAGCCACACAGCGTCTGCTCGGCGAAGACATTCCCGTTACCATTCCTTCCGAGAAGAAGGGCCTGTTCGGCAAGCTCTTCAAGGGGAGGGCTGCATGAACATCATGAGTTTCTTCGGCAAGCGGGGCCAGAGCGCTTCGGTTGCCAAGAACAGGCTGCAGATTCTCCTGGCTCATGAGCGCAGCGGCGACACGGTCTATGATGCGAAACTGATCTCGTCCCTTCGCGAGGATATCCTCGCCGTGGTGGCCAAGCACATCAACGTGGATCCTGAGGCGGTTCGCCTCGAGATGGATCGCTCCGGCGATATCACGACGCTCGGTATCGACATCGAGCTGCCCGACAGCGACAGCCGCAAGAGCGCCTGACAGCCGATGGTCGGATCAATCTAAGCGATGGCGCCGATCGTGCCATCGCGAGGGGCACATGAACTTGCCGTCGTTCTCCCATGGCTTGACCATGGGGTTCCTTCCGTTTCAATGACGTTCAGGACTGGCTCCGGTCTTGAACCGAGTTCACGGGTTGGATGCCCGGATCAAGTTCGGATATGACGGAGTGAGACGGGCCAGCCTCACCCGAAAATCTTCGCCTTTTCCTCTTCCGTCAGATGCTTCCATTCGCCCTCGCCAAGGCCGTGCAGGCCGAGGCCGCCGACATGGGTGCGGGTGAGGGTGGTGACGTGGTTGCCAACCGCGGCGAACATGCGGCGGACCTGGTGATAGCGGCCCTCGTGCAGGGTGAGACGCGCGTGCTTTTCGTCCAGAACCTCAAGTTCAGCCGGCTTTAGGGGCTTGGTTTCGTTCTCCAGCATCATCTCGCCGGAGGCGAAAATCTCGGCCTCCTTGCCGGTCAGGGGGCGGTCGAGCTCGGCCTCGTAGATCTTCGGCACTTCGGACTTCGGCGAGATAACCTTGTGCAGGAAGGTCCCATCGTCCGTGAGAAGAAGGGCGCCTGAGGTTTCCTTGTCAAGCCGCCCGATGGTGGACAGCACCGGCTTGCGCATCCGGTAGCGGTCCGGCAGCAGGTCATAGACCAGCCGGCCCTGGTCCTTGGTCGAGCAGGTATAGCCGAGCGGCTTGTTCATCAGGATGACCATGCCCGGTGCCGGATCGAGCGGCTCGTCGTCGAACAGAATGTCCTCGTGCGCCGTCTTCGCGTCGGCCTTCAGCCGGTTGCCCTCCCGGTCCGTCACCCAGCCGTGGCGGATCGCGGTCTGGATTTCCTTGCGGCTGCCATAGCCGAGATTGGCGATCAGCTTCACCAGGCGCATGTCATTTCCCCTTGCGCTTGATGGCCTTGATGACCTTGTAGCCGCCCTCGTCGGCAATCATCTCTACGTGGTCGAAAACGTCCC
The DNA here is from genome assembly GCF_048261595.1 of Roseibium sp. Lineage (GTDB taxonomy): Bacteria > Pseudomonadota > Alphaproteobacteria > Rhizobiales > Stappiaceae > Roseibium. The sequence goes on along the minus strand of NZ_JBLXFW010000001.1, from coordinate 1,102,099 downwards.
GCAGGGTCTGTTCGTAGGGAAGGTGCCGGTTGGCGACCATGTAGAACAAACCGCCGGAACGAAGCCCCGAGGCGGCGGCACGTATGAACCCCTGGCCGACATCGGCCCGGTCGGCCTTGCCGCCCTGATGGAAAGGCGGGTTGGAAACGATGAAGTCGTATGGCCCTTCAATGCCGCGGGTCACGTCGGACCAGATGCCGTTCAGCTGGCGCTTGCCCCTGAACTCGGCAAGGTTCTTTTCCGCCAGGTCCAGTGCCCGCTTTTCCGCTTCGTAAAGGTCCATGCCCGTCACCTTCGGGCAGCGCTGGAGGACGGTGCGGGACAGGAAGCCGAAACCGGCGCCAAGGTCGGCGCCCTTGCCCGACAGTGTTTCGGGAAGTCGATCCGCCAGGAGCTGCGAGGCCGGGTCGATCCGGTCCCAGGCGAAGACGCCGGGACGGCTGCGGTAGGCACCATCCAGCACATCGCGCTCCGCATCGAGGGCGCTCCACTCCGACAGCAGTTCGCCATCCACTGCTTCCGGCTGCACCACGGTCCAGAACACACGGCACTTGTTCTTCGACATGTTGCCTTCGAGGCCCGCCAGTTTTTTCAGGTCGGATTCAGCGGTTTTGGCACCTTCCGTGTTGGCGGCGCAGGCAAGTACGATGCCGCCGGGCTTCGCCTTTTGCACGGCCCGCGCCAGAAGGGCCCGTGCCTCCTGTTTCTGACGGGTCGGAAGGATCAGGACCAGGTCGAAGTCGCCGTCTGTCACTTCGGGTTTGACTGAGAAACCCGCGCGCTCCAGCGCATCCCTGTCCGGCGCAAAGCTCTGTTCGCAGGTAAGCATTTCGAAGGCAGCGTCTTTCAGGCTCTGGTCCATGCGCGCACGCAGAAAAAGCGTCTTCGCGCCGGCGGGAAGCTCGATCGTCCCGGTCTCGAGGGGCAGCAGAAGGGTCTTCAGAACGGGGTCGGCCATGGTGATCTTCTCGTGTGGCCCAAGCGATGTCGCCCGGCCGTTTGGACTGCCGGAGATCGTGCCCCGGCTTCAGGTGTTGGCCCTCTTAAACCCGGCACCGGCCAAGGTCAAAAGGCGGCGTCGGATTTGAAAGGTTTTCCGTCGATCAGGAGGCGCAGCGGCACGGACCGTCCGTCCGGGGCGAGAGAGACGACAAGCTGCACCCGTGAGGCATCCAGGCGCTCGATCTCCTTGCCTTTACCTTCCGCCAGGTAGAAGGCATCGATGCCGTAGTCGACCGTGAGCACTGCGTCCGGTGTTGAGGCGACTGAGGTGATAGTTCCCTTGATCGCCGTCTCTCCGGCAAGATCCCGCGTTTTTGCGACTGACACTGCACGGTAGACACCATCTGCATCGGCCCTCAGGCCAACGAAGACGGTTTCACCCGCGACAGGCTTGCCGAAGCTCGCTGCGGCCGCTTCGGGAATTTGGCGAATATCAAGGTTGATGACGACATAGTCGCCGCGCAGAAGATCTCGCGGATCGACGGGACGGGTCGCCAGAGGGATCTCTTCCCCCGTCATCTGGACTTCCAGCCGGTCAGCAAACGGCACGGCGATGAGACCGAGCTGGATCACGGCGAGCAGGCCCCATCTGGCCCAGGGTGAGCGAAGCAGAGGACCGCGGGTCATGTCTTGCCTCCTGCCTGCGCCCTCAGGGTCCGGCTGCGTTTCATCAGCCGCGTCACGCCCCAGGCAAGGGCCAGAAGAACCAGGCCCGCGATCAGGAAGAACAGCGACTGGCCAAGCAGGCTCCCGACCGTCACATCGAGAAGGTAGAGGATTGTCGCCGTCAATCCGGCATAGCCGCAAAGGGTCCAGAGCGGCACGTTGTAGAGCGTGCCGAGCAGGCTGATCGCGATCAGCCCGGCAAGCGACAGGACCGCCGTCAGAAGGATGCTCTTGAAGGCGAGGGACAGCGCGATCGCACCAAGGGCAACCAGCACCGCAATGAACAACCAGCGCGATTTCGGCGTCTGGAACGCGAGCAGCAAGCCCGTTGCGGCCATGGCCAGTGCCAGCGCAAACGCGATGGCGACCGGCGGGGTCAGGAGCGCAGCGCCTAGCGGGGAGGTGGTGAATTCCTCACCAGCGACCAGTTGCACTGTCAGCAGCGTTGCCAGGATCGCAAAGCCGGCGGCCTGCGCCGCGCTCATCATCAACCAGTTGCCTTGAGAACGCTGCGGGTAGGAACTGGACCATTTGACATAGAGATCGCAGAGCTGTCCGACCTGAACCATGCAGGCCGCAAGGCCGCCATATCCGAGAATGACGGCGGCAAAGCTGATGTCACCCGCAGGGTCAATCGTGCGTGTCGTATCCGCCAGCCAGCGGCCATAGGTGACGAGCAGCAGGGCAATGGCAGCCCAGCGGCCGAGCCGATGCGGATAGGCGACGGGATGCAAAAGGATCACCGCGGTGATGGCAGCGCCGATCAGGCTTTCCGCTGCAACCGCGTCGCCGAATTCTACGCGCCCGGTCTGCCAGGCGATTGCGGCACAGGCGGCGACCATAAGCGAAGCCCTTGATCCCGCGACCCAGGCAGAGGCGAGCGCGCCGAGGCAGACGAGAAACGCGCCGCCGGACCAATCCGAGGGAAGGTGGAAGATCTGCCCGACCAGTGCCATGCCGCCGACGAAGACCAGGGTGGCGAAGGCAGTCGCAAGATCGGCGATCCCCCTGCGTCCCGTGGAGGCGGCCCGGGCGGCCAGCATATGGGCACCGCCGACGCACAGCGCGATGCCGATCAGCTTTGCCACGCGTGGAATGCCGTCCCAGTTTGCAGCGATGAAGGCGGCGATCGCCAGCGCGATGCAGACAACGCCGATTCCGCCCAGCACCATGGGGATTCGCGAGCGGCCGTCGCCCTCCTCGAGCGTGGCCAGAATGCGCGAGGCTCCGTCGGTGGTCACCCAGCCCTTGGCGTTCCAGGTCTCGAGATCCTGGCGCAGGCGTTTGTGGTAAAAGTAATCCAGCATTCCGAGGCTAAGGCCGTTTCCCGTCCGTAGATACAGCTTCAGACATACCGCAGGTAATGGCGTGTTGACAGCCGTAATCGTTGCCGGTTCGATGGTGGCAACGCTCCGGGTTTTCGCCCGGGTGCCTTGGGAGGACATTCATGAATTTATCGCGCATGCTCGGCCAAAGGGCCGACGCTGGCCGTCCCGTTCGCGTCGGGCTGATCGGCGGGGGCAAGTTTGGCTCAATGTACCTGACACAGGCCCGCCTGACGACCGGCATCCATGTGCTGGGCATTGCGGACCTTAATCCGGACCGGCTGCGTGAAACGCTGAAGCGCTGCGGCTGGCCGGAAGAGCAGAGCGACACGGGCTCCTTTGCCGCCGCGCTCCAGTCGGGCCGGACCTTCATCACCGACAATGCCATGGACCTGATCGAGGCCGATGGGCTGGACGTCCTGATCGATGCCACGGGCGATCCCGCAGCCGGCATTCGCCACTGCCAGGCGGCGATCCGCAACGGCCGCCACATCGTCATGGTCAATGTGGAGGCAGACGCCCTCGCCGGGCCGCTGCTCGCGCGGCAGGCGGAGAAGGCCGGGCTGGTCTATTCGCTCGCCTGGGGCGATCAGCCGGCTCTTGTCGCCGAGCATGTGGACTGGGCGCGCACCTGCGGCTTCAAGGTTGTCTGCGCGGGCAAGGGTACGCGCTACCTGCCGTCCTATCACCAGCTCACCCCCGACACGGTCTGGGACACGCTGCGCACCTATCTGGCGCTGGAACATCCCGAGCAGATCAATCTGAAGATGTTCAATTCCTTCCTCGACGGCACCAAGTCGGGCATCGAGATGACGGCGGTCTGCAACGCCACGGGTCTGGTCCCGCAGGACGATGGCCTGTCCTTCCCCCCGGCCAGCCGGTTCGAACTGTCGACGGTCTGCAAGCCGCGGGAGAACGGCGGCACCTTGAGCCGGACCGGCACGACGGAAGTCACGTCCTCGCTCTACCGCGATGGCAGCGACGTCGAGCATCATCTTGCCATGGGCACCTATGTGGTGATCGAGGCCGAGACGGACTATGCCCGCCAGTGCTTCAACGAGTATCACATGCTGGAGGATGATACCGGCCAGTTCGCTTCGCTCTATCGCCCGACCCACATGATCGGCATGGAGCTCGGCCTGTCGGTCGCCTCTGCGGCGCTGCGCGGTGAGCCGACCGGTTCGGCGATCGGTTTCCACTCCGATGTGGTGGCGACCACCAAGAAGGCCATGAAGGCCGGCGAGATGCTCGACGGGGAAGGAGGCTTCACCGTCTGGGGCAAGCAGTGCCCGGCGACCACCTCACTTGCCGCCGGCTATCTGCCGCTCGGCCTGTCGCACAACGTCAAGCTCCTGCGCGATGTCGTTGAGGGTCAGATGCTGATCTGGGACGATGTCGCCATCGACACGACCGAAGAGGCCTACCTCTTCCGCCGCGACATGGAAAAGGCCTTCGGGTGAGGGGGCAATAGAGCGCCGAGCCTTTCGGCATATTCAGCGGTCATCCCCGCCTTGTGCGGGCGGCAATGCTATACCGGCTCTATCGTCCTCCCACGGCTTGACCATGGGATCCATGCCGTCCCGGCCTTGAGCCGGGACCTGGAACCTCTGACATCTGCGGCTAGAACGGGACTGCGGTGTGCCGGTTCCTGGATCTTCGCTATCGCTCCGTCCGGGAAGGCGTCGAGGGCACTGAGCCCGCCTTGTTTGAAGTGGTTCCCTCTCCCTTGGGGAGAGGGTTTAGGGTGAGGGGGCGAAGCCGGCGGGATCGCAGGCACTTGCTCCCCTCATCCGGCCTGATAGGCCAGCTTCTCCCGATGGGAGAAGGAATTGGCGGGCCGCCAGCGCTTTGCATGTGGCCTCAAGACCGTATCACGGCAAACTGTTTCGCCCTTTTCCCCGGACGTGCTGCTCTGGTAATGAAAACGGCATGATATGGACGGCGATAGTTCGCCGTCCCGGCACCTCTGATCGACCGGAAACCCGCATGACCTCTCAGCTGTTCTCGCCGCTCACCCTGCGCGGTGTCACGCTTCCCAACCGCATCGCCATTTCGCCCATGTGCCAGTATTCGGCTGGCGAGGGCTTCGCCAATGACTGGCATCTGGTTCACCTCGGCAAATATGCGCAAGGAGGCGCCGGGATGATCTTCACCGAGGCCGTTGCCGTCAATCGCATCGGACGCATCACCCATGGCTGCCTGGGCATCTGGTCCGACGAGCAGGCGGCGCATCTGGCGCGCATCACCGCCTTTCTGCGCGCTCATGGCTCGGTTCCCGCAATCCAGCTTGGTCATGCCGGTCGCAAGGCCTCGATGCAGCGCCCGTGGGAGGGCAATGCGGTGCTGACCGATGAGCAGGTGCGCAAGGGCGAGACCCAGTGGCGCATCGTTGCACCGTCCGCTTTGCCGCTGGCCGACGGCTGGCCGGTGCCTGCCGAAATGACCCATGCCGAGATTGCCGAAACCGTCGCCGACTTTGCCGCCGCGGCGCGCCGCGCTCACGTCGCAGGCTTTGATGTTGCCGAAATCCATGCCGCTCACGGCTATCTGCTGGCCAGCTTCCTGTCGCCCCACGCCAACAAGCGGACCGACGATTATGGCGGCAGCCGGGAGAACCGGGCGCGGGCCCTGTTCGAGGTGACAGATGCAGTGCGTGCCGCATGGCCCGACGACAAGCCGCTGTTCGTGCGCATTTCGTCCGTCGATGGCCGCGAGGACGGCTGGGACCTGGATGACAGCGTCTGGCTCGCCGGGGAATTGAAGAAACGCGGCGTCGATGTGGTCGATTGCTCGGCAGGCGGGATTTCCGGACCGGCTGCACCGCGCACTCCGCCGCCCGACGGCTTCCAGGTGCCCTATGCGGACCGGATCAAGGCCGAGACCGGTATCATGACCCAAGCCGTCGGTCTGATCACCCGCGCCGAACAGGCCGAGGAGATCGTCGCCAGCGGCAAGGCGGATATCGTCGCCATTGGCCGCGAAGCCCTGTCCGATCCGAACTGGCCGTTGCATGCCGCCGACGCGCTCGGTCACGACAAGGCTTTTGCCACCTGGCCAGCGCAATATGGCTGGTGGCTCGACAAGCGCCGCCAGAGCACCGGCCGCTACTAGGCTTTAGCCTTTTCCGACAGGAATGCACTCGGAAATGCCCGATTTCCGGGTGCCCGCGACTGTTGGTGCTACTTGTGGCGGCATCGAGCTCAATTGTCCCATGCTCGAATTTTTGGCTTCATGGTCAAAAAAATTTGGAGTTCAAACGCTTTAGCTGTTCCGGGTGAGGAGGGTGTTTGGGGGTCAATGATCTGAAAGGAAAAGGGAATTCCTTCTCCATAGGCGCCCTGATGAAATCTGCGCCAGCTTCATGATACGGAATTGATCAGACTTAAATCGTGCTTGCTTCTTGTGCAGTTGCCTCTCAAGAATTGTGATCAAACGATCACCTAACAGAGGGGACTATCATGCGTCACATTCTGGGCATGGCTGCGGCCATCGCCATGTCGGCAACTTCGGCCTTTGCGGCCACCGACATCAAGTTCACGCTGGACTGGAAATTCGAGGGCCCGTCCGCGCCGTTCTTCATTGCAATCGACAAGGGCTACTTCGAGGCTGAAGGCCTGAATGTCACCATCGATTCCGGCGCCGGCTCGCGCGAGTCCATTCCGCGCGTTGCCACCGGTACCTACCAGATGGGCTTCGGTGACGTGAACGCCCTGATCAAGCTGATCGACGAACAGCCGGACCTGAAGGTCAAGGCCGTGATGATGGCCTACGAGCGCCCGCCGTTTGCCGTGATCGGCCGCAAGAGCCTTGGCATCACCGGAGATCCGAAGTCGCTGGAAGGCAAGACGCTCGGTGCGCCACCGCCAGATGCCGCCTTTGGCCAATGGCCGGCCTTTGCTCAGGAAGCCGGTCTTGATACCTCCACGATCAAGATCGAAAACGTGGGCTTCCCGGTGCGCGAGCCGATGCTCGCCCAGGGCCAGGTTGACGCCATCTTCGGCTTCTCCTTCTCGTCCGTCCTGAACCTCAAGGCCCAGGGCGTTGCCGAAGACGACATCGTGCCGATCATGATGGCCGAAAACGGCCTCGACATGTACGGCAACGTCGTCATGGTGAACTCGGACTTTGCCGCCGAGAACCCGGAAGCGGTCAAGGGCTTCGTCAAGGCTCTGATCAAGGGCTATCTCGACGCGATTGCCGACCCGGCAGCAGCCATTCCGCACGTCATGGAGCGCAACGAAGTTCTCGACAAGGACATCGAGATCGAGCGTCTGACCATGGCCGTCAATGACTCCATCGCCACCCCGGCGGTCAAGGCCAATGGCTTTGGCGGCGTCGACATGGACAAGCTCGCCAAGACCATGGAATTCCTGAAGGTTTCCATGGGCGTCAGCGACACGCCTCCGGCGCCGGACAAGGTCTTTGATGCCAGCTTCCTGCCGCCGGTAGAAGAGCGGATGGTCAAGTAAGCGGAGAACCTCCAATTGCGAACCCATGTTTCGCGGAGGGGCAAAAGACCCTTCTCGAAGCATGGGCCAGAAATCTCAGCCATCTGCCCATCCTTCGAGACGCGGTTCTGACGAACCGCTCCTCAGGATGAGGGAGGTGGCTGATTGCGAGAAAAGGTGGGGCATCCGCCATGGGAAATAGCACGTGACAGGATTTGTCGAACTGAGAGACGTACGGCTGACCTATGGTGGGAAGGCCGATGGAACGCTCGCCCTTGATGGCCTCGATATGAGCGTCAAGAAGGGCGAATTCGCCGCGGTGGTGGGACCGTCAGGCTGTGGCAAGTCCACCTTGATGAAGCTTGCAACGGGTCTGATCAACCCGCAGGCCGGCACCGTCGAAGTCGCAGGCAAGGAGGTCTCCGGACCGGTCTCGATCGCTGGCATGGCGTTCCAGAACCCCTCCATGCTGCCCTGGCGCACGACGCTTGAGAACGTCATGCTGCCGCTGGAAATCGTCCAGCCGCACCGCTCGAAACTGAAAGCCGAAAAGGCCGCCTATATCGACAAGGCCGAGGCGCTCCTGGAGCTCGTCGGGCTCAAGGGCTTCGGCGACAAGTTTCCCTGGCAGCTCTCCGGCGGCATGCAGCAGCGCGCGAACCTCTGCCGGGCGCTCGTTCATGACCCGGCGCTCCTGATGCTGGACGAACCCTTTGGCGCACTCGACGCCTTCACCCGCGAGGAACTCTGGCAGGTGATGCGCGACCTGCACGGTGAGAAGGGCTTTACCGTGATCCTCGTCACCCATGATCTGCGCGAGGCGGTCTATCTCGCCGACCGGGTCTTTGTCATGAGTGCACGCCCTGGCAAGATCATCAGCGAACGGCATATCGAATTTGCGCGTCCACGCCCGATCGACCTGACCTATGAGGCAGAGTTCAACGACATCGTCCACGACCTGCGTGGCCAGATTGCAGATGCGAGGGCAGTGGCATGACCAGCGAAAAATGGATCAAGGCAGCGCCCTGGCTGTGGTCGATCGGCCTGTTTGTCATCTGGGAACTGGCGGTCCGGATCTTCGAGTTTCCGGTCTATATCCTGCCGGCGCCAACGGATATCTGGGCGGCCATCGTCAAATACTGGTCGCCGATCTGGAAGAACTCTCTCCAGACCATGTTCACGACCGTCCTGGGCTTCCTGCTGGCCGTCGTCGGCGGTCTGGCACTGGGCCTTGCCATCGGCTGGAGCCGGGCGATCTACGCCGGTCTTTATCCGCTGATGATCGGCTTCAACTCGGTCCCGAAGGTCGCCGTTGTGCCGATCCTCGTGATCTGGTTCGGCATCGGCACCATTCCGGCCGTCCTCACCGCCTTCCTGATCGCCTTCTTCCCGATCGTGGTGAACGTGGCAACCGGCCTTGCCACCATCGAACCGGAGATGGAGGACGTGTTGAGAGCGCTTGGCGCGAAGAAGATGGACATCATGCTGAAGGTCGGGATCCCCCGGTCGATGCCCTACTTCTTCGGCTCGTTGAAGGTTGCGATCACGCTGGCCTTCGTCGGCTCGGTGATTTCCGAAACGGTCGCGGCCAATTCCGGCATCGGCCACATGATGCTGGCGGCCCAGTCGCAGTTCAACGTGCCGCTCGTCTGGGCCGGTCTTGTTGCTCTGGCAGTGCTCGGCATAGCCATGTACGCGATCATGGCCTGGCTCGAAATGCGCATGACCGGCTGGGCGCATCGCGGCGCCAACCGGCCGTGACGTAGGAAAATGTTGAAACTGAAAGGGCGGCTCCGAGCCGCCCTTTTGCTGTTCCCGCCTACTGCGAGAACATCCAGTTCAGCACCAGTCGCCAGTCGGTCATTCGGATCGGGGTGCCGTGGGTGCCTGTGTCGAACAGGGTGAACTTGATCGGATAGCCGGATACCGACCCCCGGATTTGCTTGAAGAAGTTGGCCTGGGTTTCCCAGTTGTAGACCGTGTCGTCGCTGCCGTAGCCCATGTAGATCGGGACGCGGCGGGCGGGGGCTCCGGACGACAGGAAGCCGGGATCCTTCGGCGAGCCGAGCAGCATGATGCCGTCCAGCATCGAAGCGTAGCCACCGTTCTTCAAAAGGTTCCAGCAGATTATGCCGCCCATGGAGCCGCAGGCGACGACCACCTTCGCACGCGGGGACAGCTGCTTCTGGTGCTGGATGAGGGCCGCGATGTCCTGCGTGCCCTTGACGCCGAAGTCTGCGAACTCTGCGGACAGGAAGGTGCCGCCGTTTCGTACCATCAGGTTCTTGATGCGGTTGAAGTTGCCGCCAAAGGAAACGTCGTTCATTCCCTGGAAGCGGTTGCCGCCCTGGCCGTGGATGTAAATGACGACCGCATTGGCGCCGCCCTTGGCCTTGCCGACGCCCATGTAGCGCACCGTACGGCCGTTGGCCTTCAGCTCGTAGTCGTTCTGGCTGCGCCGCGGCTTGTAGGAGACATAGTGACCGTAGACCTCGCGCTCGTCGACCTTGTCGCGGTCGCGCAAGTCGCGCTGCTTTGAATATTCGACAACGATGAAATCGCCGCCGAAAAGCGTTTCGGTGATCTTCGGATAGCGGAACAGGTTGTCCTTGTAGGGAGCCAGCAGGTTCGCATGAGCGCTGTTCGTCACTCCTGCACCGATCAGTACGGCCAGTCCGGCAGCCAGAAGTTCCCGTTTTCCCGTCATCATCCTCTGCCCTAGCGCCAGACGCATCATGTCTCCACCGTCCATTTCATTTGTGCCGAGCCTAACGCCGCCGACTGGCCGTCGCAATCTGGGCCACGCATTACGAGGGGAACTATCCGCCGGTTTCGCGGCAATTCTCTGGCTTGCCTCCGCGCTCGCCCATAGCTCGTAAAAAACAACCATGGCGTTTCGCCAAATCGTGGAGAAACCATAAGCGATTGATGCAAAACGCAATCTGCAATTCCAGTTAATCAATTGGTAACCATAAACTGCGGACAATCCTAACAAATAAACGGTCCAGAAGGGGCCGGATAACCGGATCAGGAGAACCGTAATGCCAGTGATTTCTTTCGCGAATGCCAAGGGCGGGGCGGGAAAGACAACTGCAGCTCTTTTGCTGGCGACCGAAATTGCCGATCGCGGAAAAACCGTGACCATCTTCGATGCGGACCCGCAGAAATGGATCTCGACCTGGGCGGACCTGCCCGGCCGGCATCAGAACATCGAGGTCATCAGCCAGGTCACGCCGACCTCGATTGTCGAGCAGATTCAGGATGCGAGCGGTCAGAGCGACTATGTCATCGTCGATCTGGAAGGCACCGAAAACCTCGTCGTCGCGAATGCGCTGTCCATGTCGGATCTCGTGGTCGTGCCGATCCAGGGCTCAAGCATGGATGCACGCGGCGGCGCCAAGATCCTGACTCTGATCTCCAAGCTGGAAAAGATCGTCAAACGCGACATCAGTCATTGCGTGGCGCTGACGCGCACCAATGCGGCGGTGACCACGCGCGCTCTCAAGGCGGTCCAGGAGTTCCTGGCGGTCAAGGGCATCGATGTCCTGATGACGCCGATTGTCGAACGTGCTGCCTATCGGGATCTGTTCGAATTCGGCGGAAGCCTGCGGTCCCAGGATTCCAAAACCATCGCAAACCTCGACAAGGCTCAGGAAAACGCGGCGCTGTTTGCGGCCGAGGTTCTGGAAAAGGTGCGCGTCGAGCCGCGGCGGCGCTGGTACGACGTTTTCAAGAAGGCTTCCTGATCTCCCCACAGCGAAGCCCATAAAACCACAGACTTGAAAGGCGCGGATCCTCCGCGCCTTTTTCATGCGTGCTCGCTCTGCCCATCCTCTGCTTGAAGCGCCCAGTCGTAGATTTGTTCCAATATGCGTGCGAGGCCTTGTCCCCGTGGCGTCAGGCTGTATCGCACACGGCTGAGCGCATCTCCGACTTCCGAACGTGATACGAGGCCGGCATCCTCCAGCTCCCGAAGTCTTTCGGTCAGAACCTTTCGGCTGATGCCGGGAAATACCCTCGTCAGTTCCAGGAAGTGCTGTGGCTGAATGGCAAGGCAGTTGATGATCTTCGGCGTGTGCTTGCCGCTTATGCTCTTCAATGTGTCGGCCACTGGGCATCTGTCCAGGTCGCCATCAATGACCCAAGGCTCGTGAACCTCTGGTTTCATGTGCTCCTCCAACAGGTTACCGAAAAGTGCCTAATTGAGCAGCCGCAATTCGGCCGTTAGGGCTGGGCACACCCTATGATGCGCCTGGAGCTGCTGCAATGCCCGTAACACCGACAATCGATGTCATTCCCGTCATGCCGTTCGGCATGGTCAATGCGTTCCTGATCATCGCCGGAACCGTAGCCGTCCTGGTCGATACGGGCCTGCCGGGCGCCGAAGTGCAGGTCGAAAGAGCGTTGGCTCGAAACGGGCTAAGCTGGAAGGACGTGAGCCTGACCATCATCACCCATGGGCATATCGATCATGCCGGTGCGGCTGTCAGGATCCGGGAATTGTCCGGTGCCCCGATCGTTCTGCATGCGGCCGACGCGGAGTACTGCCAGGGCAAGCCGCCCCTCCTCAGGCCGACAGGAACCTTCGGTCGACTGTTCCGCAAGACCGGGGCCATAGAAAGTCCGTTCCAAACGTTCGAGGCCGACACGCTTCTGAGCGGCGATGAAATGCTGGACCTGCGCCCCTACGGATTGGCAGGCCGTATTCTCCATACCCCGGGCCATACCCCCGGATCCCTTTCTGTGCTTCTTGATGACGGAACGGTCTTTGCCGGCGACCTCGTTGCGTCGGGCATCTTGCTTGGCGGCGTTGTTCTGCGAAACCGGCCAAAACGCCCACCGTTCGAGGAAGATCACGCGCAGGTGGCAGCTTCCCTTCGACGGCTTATCGACCTTGGAGCTAAACGGTTTCTGCTTGGCCATGGCGGCCCTTTGGGCGTCGACCCGGTTCGGGGGCACATTGCCCGGCTGCGGCGGCTTTCCAGCCCGGGAGCCTGAATCCCCTGAATTTTCTGGTGTTCAGGCGAGGTCCTTCGTAAAAACGGCGAGGCATTGAAAAGACCAACAGTTTGACCGGGGACGAAAGGGAGCCAGAGGGGCATGTCGTCAGGGGATCGAGAATGAAAGTGCCGGTCCTTGCACATCTGTCGCAGCCTGCAGCTCTTCCGTTGGCGCTGGGAATGGTCTTTGCCGCAGCATCGCTCACGCCGTCTCTCGTCCCGCGTGAATGGGCTCTGCTGGGTCTTCTGGCCGGCCTGGTTCTTGCCATTGGCTACATGCTCGGGCGCCTTGTCCAGACCCTCTGGCGAGCGGTTGAATTTCCCGAAGCCCGCGGGACCTGGCTTTTCGTCTTTCGCGTTGCCATTTTCGTCCCGGCATTGGTCCTGCTCGTTCACAATCTCCTGCGCGTGACCGACTGGCAGAATTCGGTGCGGGCGCATGTCGGAATGGAGCCGGCCGAGGACGTCACCATGGCCGGCATCGTCCTGCTGATGGCGGGCGTCTTCACTGTGCTCTATCTGCTGGGTTTCGTCATCCAGTGGCTTTTCGATCGGCTGCGGTTCCGCCTCTACCGCTACATGGCGCCGCGAGCGGCCGGGACACTTGGCCTCGTGCTGCTGGTTGGCATTGCCTTCATCGTATCGCGTGACTGGGTTCTTCCGGCGGTCCTCCAGGGGCTCGACAACACCTATGAGACCGCGCAGAACCTTTTTGACACGGCACCGCCGCCGCCTGGAAACGGCAGGGTGCCCGGCGGTCCCGGTTCTCTTGTCAGTTGGGAGAAAATGGGTCAGCCGGGGCGCAACTTCGTCACCCGTGCGCCGAGCGCCGCCGAAATCTCCACGTTTACCGGCCGCCCGGCGACGGATCCCATCCGCGTCTATGTCGGCCGCTCGCAAGACGACAGCGCAGAGGCGCGCGCCGAGCTTGCGCTTCAGGAACTCAAGCGCCTGAACGCCTTTGACCGGAAGATTCTGGTCGTCGCAAGTCCGACCGGAACCGGATGGCTGGATCCCGGTGGTCACGACACGCTCGAATTCATGCATGATGGCGATATCGCGACCGTTGCCGTCCAGTATTCCTACATGCAGTCGCCCATGGCGCTGATCTTTGAAACCCGCACCGGTCTCGATCAGGCAACCGCCACCATGCGCACCATTTACCGTCACTGGCGCAGCCTGCCGCAGGATGGGCGACCTCGGCTCTACATGCATGGCCTTAGCCTCGGTGCATGGTCGTCCATGTATGCCTTTGACATCTTTCAGATGATCAACGAGCCCATATCCGGAGCCCTTTGGACCGGTTCCCCCTTTCCGTCCTATCTCTGGGGGCGGGTGACGGCTGCCCGCAACGACGGTTCGCCCTACGTCCTGCCCAAGGTGGAGGAGGGCGAGGTGATCCGCTTTGCCTCGCAATACGTCACGCCGAAGGAACAGGGCGAGACATGGGGGCGGATGCGCATCGCTTTCCTGCAATATGCATCCGATGCCATTGTCTTCTTCGACCCCAACTCCTTCTGGCGCCCTCCGGTCTGGATGCGCGAACCTCTTGCGCCGGACGTGTCGCCCGAGCTGCGCTTCATGCCGGTCGTCACCCAGCTGCAGCTCGGGCTCGACATGCTGCTGGCGACACATGTGCCGGACGGCTTCGGTCACAACTATGCCGCCGGCGACTATATCGAGGCCTGGGCCGCCGTCTCGCAGCCTGAGGCCTGGAATGCAAAAAAGGCAATGGCCCTGAAAACCCTATGTGAAGGCGTGCCCGGCGCGGGCTGCAGCCTCTCTGCAGCCTTGAAGGCGGCCGAAGGCAAGTAGGGGTACGCGGACCGTCGTCAGAGGCGGAAAACACTGGCAATTTGACGACGCATTCTCTAGAACCTTGCGCCAACGACGAAACATCCGATCCCGGGAGAATGGATCTGGCGCGCCCCTCTTGCGAGGCAGTTGCTGCAAGCAAGACGGAAGCCTGCGCCTGAAGGCCCTTTGCCCGCCGGGTTCCGTAATGGATCCAGGAGTTATCCATGTCCGCCAATGGCGCCAGCTACAAGAACCGCCGCACCTTCGCGATCATTTCGCACCCGGATGCCGGTAAGACGACCCTGACCGAGAAGCTGCTCCTGTCGGGCGGCGCGATCCGGGCCGCCGGCCAGGTGCGTGCCCGCGGCGAGCGCCGCCGCGCCCGATCCGACTGGATGAAAATCGAGCAGGAACGCGGCATCTCCGTGTCGTCCTCGGTCATGACGTTCGAGCGCAAGGGCATCATCTACAACCTGCTCGACACGCCGGGCCACGAGGATTTCTCGGAAGACACCTACCGCACGCTGACCGCCGTCGATGCGGCCATCATGGTCATCGACGCCGCCAAGGGCATCGAAACCCAGACCCGCAAGCTGTTCGAGGTCTGCCGCCTGCGTGACATTCCGATCATCACCTTCGTCAACAAGATCGACCGCGAGGGCCGCCATGCCCTGGAGATCCTCGACGAGGTTCAGGAAGCCCTCGCTCTGGATGTTTCCCCGCAGACCTGGCCGGTCGGCATGGGCTCCGACTTCTTCGGCGTCTACGACTGGCAAAAGCAGGCTTTTCACACCTCTGAGGGCGAGCGCGGCGGTCCGTTCCGCCAGACCAAAAAGGTCTCCGGCCTCGATGATCCGCAACTGACAGACGTGGTCTTTGACCGGATCATGGACGAACTCACCGAAAACGTCGAACTGGGCGCTGAGGGCTATGCCGCCTTCGACAAGGAGAGCTTTCTGGAAGGCCATCTGACGCCGGTCTTCTTCGGCTCGGCCCTGCGCGACTACGGTATCGAGGAACTGCTCGACTTCATCGCCGACTTCGCCCCGCCGCCCCATTCCCAGAACGCAACGGGCGGCCGCGTCATTTCGCCGGACGAGGACAAGGTCACAGGCTTTGTCTTCAAGGTGCAGGCCAACATGGATCCGAAGCACCGTGACCGCATCGCCTTCGTGCGCCTGTGCTCGGGCACGTTCAAGCGCGGCATGAAGCTGAAGCATGTGCGCGCCGGCAAGCAGATCGCCGTGACCGCTCCGATCTTCTTCTTCGCCGAGGAACGCGAGATTGCAGAGGAAGCCTTCCCGGGCGACGTAATCGGCGTACCGAACCACGGCCAGCTGCGCGTTGGCGACACCCTGACCGAGGGCGAGGAAATCCACGTCACCGGCCTGCCGGCCTTCGCGCCGGAAATCCTGCGCCGGGTGCGCCTCGGCGACACCATGAAGGTCAAGCAGATGCGCCAGGGTCTGCAGGATCTCGCCGAGGAAGGCCTCGTGCAGATCTTCAAGCCGGACATCGGCTCCAACTGGATCGTGGGCGTCGTCGGCATCCTGCAGCTCGACGTGGTTGTCGATCGTCTGAAGGCCGAATACGGAGCGGAGATCGACTTCGAGCCGGTCAACGTCTCCACCGCCCGCTGGATCGAGACCGACCAGGCCACCTTGCAGAAGATGATCGAGAACCACCGCATGTCGATCGCCGAGGACCGCGACGACCGTCCGGTGTTCCTGTTCAAGAACGCATGGGAAGTCGGCTACATCACCGAGAAATACCCGAACGTGAAATTCCGCGAGACCCGCGAGATCGTCTACGACGCGTGAGGCGGTGCTCCCGCCTCAGTCACTGTCGCTGACGGTCTGGATACCAGTGCCGATCTGCTTGCGCGCCAGGTGCAGGAAGTTGCGGGCCGGGGGCACGAGACGGCCCTTGCGATAGGCCAGAGCCAGAGAGACCAGCCGCGGCGCACCTGTCAGCGGCCGGAAGGCGACCCCTGCCACCTTGACCTGGGCGATGGACCTCGGCACCAGCGAAACGCCGAGCCCCGCGGCCACCAGCGACACGATCGACACGATCTGGGACGCCATCTGACCCGGGCGAGGGGCAAAGCCCGCTGCCCGGCAGGCGTCAACGACTGCATCAAGAAGGCCGATGCCGACGCTGTGTGGTGTCAGGATGAAAGGGTCTTCGGAAAGCCCGGACAGGTCGATCGGCGCTTCCTTCTGCGCCAGAGGGTGTGAGCCGGGCAGGGCGGCGACAAGCGGCTCGTCGGTGAGGAATTCCTCCGTCAGTTCCTTGGGGTCCGAGGTGGACGGGCGCAGGATCGCCATGTCGATCCGGTCGTCCAGAAGAGCTTGCACCAGCGCCAGGGAGTTCGCCTCCGTCACTTGCAGTTCGACGTCCGGAAAGCCTGTGCGATAGGCGCGGATACAGGCGGGCACGATGCCGTTGAGCGCTGCCGTTCCGGTATAGCCGAGCCGCAGAAGGCCGGTCTCGCCTGCCGCTGCCTTGCGCGCCTGCCGAACCGCCTCGCTTGCCTGTCCGGGCAGGGTGCGCGCAATGCGCTCGAATGCCCGCCCGGCTTCCGTCAGCTCCGCCCCGTGCGGTACGCGTCGGAACAATTGGGTGCCGATTTCCGTCTCCAGCGCCTTGATCTGCTGGCTGAGGGGCGGCTGGGCAATGCCCAGGATTTCCGCCGCGCGAGTGAAATTTCCCTCGTCGGCCACGGCGAGAAAATAGCGGATGTGGCGCAGTTCCATCTCGTCATACTCATTGGATATGAAGTTTGATCAATCCATATATTAGATTAATTGAGACGCGCCCGCTATCTCTCTCGCTGAAAGGAAACTCTCAGCATGCGCGCGCTCAATCCTGCCGAACTGGAAAACTGCCCTCCCGCACCGCGCGATCTTGCGCCGGGCGAAGACGTCTGGATCACGCAGGGCTCTCGCGACTACACCAGGGCAAAGATCGCTCTGTTCCTTGCCGGTTTTGCCAGCTTTTCGCTGATCTATTGCGTGCAGCCTTTGCTGCCGGAGTTTCCGGCCCAGTATGGCGTCAATGCCGCCACCGCTTCGCTCGCCCTGTCACTGACAACCGGCATGCTTGCCGTCTCCATCCTGATCAGCGGCGCGCTGGCCCAGTCCGTCAGCCGGCGCAAGCTGATGTTTGGCTCCATGGTCATGGCCTCCGTGTTCAACATCCTCGCAGCAAGCGATGCCGGCTGGGGCTGGCTCCTGGCTGCACGCGCTGCTGAAGGGTTCGTTCTTGGCGGTGTTCCGGCGATCGCGATCACCTATCTGGCCGAGGAGATCGACCCGAAAAGCCTTGGCCGCGCGGTCGGGCTTTATGTCGGGGGCACGGCGTTCGGCGCCATGGTCGGGCGGGTCGGCATGGGCCTGGTCTCGGCCTATTCGTCCTGGCAGACGGCAATGGTGCTGCTCGGCATCCTGTGCGTCGCGACCTCCGTCGGTTTTCTGCTCCTGCTGCCGCCCTCGCGCAATTTCCGGCCGAGCCGGTCGCGCCTGTCCGAGCACCTTGCCATCTGGATGAGCCATCTGCGCAATCCGGCGTTGCTGCGGCTCTATCTGATCGGCACGATGCTCACCAGCGTCTTCACGACGGTCTTCAACTACTCGACCTTCCGACTGGTCGAGCCGCCTTATTCGCTTGGCCGTATCGGCGTCAGCCTGTTGTTCGTCACCTATGCGCTGGGGATTTTCGCCTCGGCCTATGGCGGCGCGCTGATCGATCGTCTGGGCCGGCAGACCATGCTGATTGCCGGCTTTGCCATTACGCTGATGGGCCTTGCGGCAACCCTGATCGAAACCCTGTGGGGCCTCGGTCTTGGCGTTTCACTGATCACCATCGGCTTCTTCATTGGTCACGCTGCGGCAAGCAGCGGCGTCGGGGCGGCAGCCAGCCGGGCCAAGAGCCATGCCACCGCGCTCTACCTGCTGTTCTATTACGCCGGTGCCAGCATCACGGGCTGGGTCGGTGGCTGGTTCTGGATCCATGGCGGATGGGATGCGGTCGCGGCGCTGACGGCCATGTGTGCCGTTGGCGGCCTGGCTCTGAGCATGGGAACCGCGTCACGCAACGCGTGATCCTACGCGTCGCGGTTGCGGTTCGCTGAACCCTTCTTTATGAAAACTCAACGATGACGGGGTGCTCAGCCTGCCAGGTATTCACACCGCACCTCGGACCTAAGGGTTTTTAATGCCGAGTTTTATGATCGCCTTCATAGTCGCTGCAGTCGTTCTCCGCTTCCTCACACTCTTCGTGTCCATCCGCAACGAAAAGCGGATGAAGGCCAACGGCGCGGTCGAGTATTGCGCTGGTACCAGCACACTTCTTGCACTGACCCACATCGCTTTTTATCTGGCCGCGATCGGAGAGAGCGTCTGGCAGGGTGCTCCCGTCACGGGCCTGACCTATTTCGGCATGGTGCTCTATGCCTTGGCGATGCTGGCGCTCGTCTGGGTGATCAGTGTGCTCGGGCGCTTCTGGACCGTTAAGGTCATTGTCGCGCAGGACCATCAGCTGGTCACGAACCGCGTCTTCAACGCCATCCGGCACCCGAACTATTTCCTCAATATCATTCCGGAACTGATCGGCTTTGCCCTCGCTCTACAGGCCTTGGGAACGTTGATCGTCGGTCTACCCGTCTATCTCGTCGTCCTGATCCTGCGCATTCGCCAGGAAGAGGCAGCGATGCGAGAGCATTTTCCTGCCTATGGTGTGGTGGATTGACCCCGCCTCACCCGTAGGTCCCTCTCAGTCGCTCAAGTCAACCGCATCGGCCTTCACGCCAAGCTTGTCGAGCGACTTTTGAACCGCCTCCATCATGGGCGGCGGGCCGCAGAGATAGAAGCGCTGGTCGAAGTCCTCCACCTCGCCGCGAATGAGATCGGCGTCGACCTCGCCATGGTGCATGCCGGGTTCTTTGTCCTCGGACAGGACGTGGACAACCTTCAACTCGGGCATCCCGGCCAGTTCGTCCCGGCAGATGATGTCCTCGGTGCGCTTGTTGGCAAAGATCAGCGTGTAGCCATCGAGAGAGTGCTTCTCGCGCTCCTTGCGCAAGATGGCGAGAAACGGCGTGATCCCGGCGCCGCCGGCGATGAAGACACCCTTGCCCTTATTCCGGAAGGTCTTGAACGGATCGTCGATGAGCACCGTCTCGCCGGGCTTCATGTCATGCAGCCGCGTGGTGACGCCGTCGTGGTCCGGATATTCCTTGATGGTGAATTCCAGATACGGGTCTTCCGGCAGTGATGTCATGGTGAAGGGGCGCTTTTCATCGCGCCAGCCGTCGACGTCCAGCGCAAGCTCCGTTGCATCGCCAACCTGGTAGTCGAAACCTTCAGGGCGCTCCAGACGGATACGCTTGACGTCGTGGGTGACCGGTTCGATGACGAGGATCTTCGTCTTGTGCATGTATGTCTCCTTCTTTTCTTGCGAAGGAAACGGTTCGGGTCCGGCGTGGTTCCGATTTGATGCAGGGTCCAGGTCAAGGCGTCCTGGACCCTGCGATTAACCTTCCATCTCTTCCTTGAGCATTTCCAGCTCCAGCCACTGCTCCTCGGCCTTGTCCTTTTCTTCGGAGAGTTCAGTGATCTTCGCCGTCAGTTTGGCGAATTTGTCCGGATTGGCGGAATAGAGCTTCGGGTCGTTCATCTCGCCCTGCAGCTTTGCAAGCTTCTTTTCCAGATCGGCAATCGTATCCGGCAGCGTCTTGAGGAGATGCTGCTGGGTGAAGGAGAGCTTCGACTTCGCTGAAGGTTTGGGCTTTTCCGCGGCAGGTTTGTCCTTCTTCGGCGCGGCTGACTGTTTCTCGGACTTGCGTGCGGTGACGCCCTCGCCGCGCTGGGCGAGCATGTCGGAATAGCCGCCGGCATATTCCTGCCAGTTGCCGTTGCCCTCCGACATGATGACCGAGGTGCAGACCCGGTCGAGGAAGTCACGGTCGTGGGAAACGATCAGCGCCGTGCCCTGATAGTCCGCCAGCAGTTCCTGAAGCAGGTCGAGGGTTTCAAGGTCCAGGTCGTTGGTCGGCTCGTCGAGCACCATCAGGTTGGAGCGGTTGGCCAGCGCCCTTGCCAGCATGACGCGGGCCCGCTCGCCGCCCGACAGAACGCCGACCGGGGTGCGCGCCTGTTCGGGGGAGAACAGGAAATCCTTCATGTAGCCGATGACGTGCTTGGTCTCGTCGCCGATGACGACCGTGTCGCCGCGTCCACCGGTGAGGACGGAGGAGAGTGTGTCGTTCGGGTCGAGGTTCTCGCGCTTCTGGTCGAGGGTGACCATTTCCAGATTGGTACCGAGCTTGACGCTGCCGCTGTCCGGGGTCAGTTCGCCGGTCAGCATCTTCAACAGCGTCGTCTTGCCCGCGCCGTTGGCGCCAACGAGGCCGATCCGGTCGCCGCGCTGGATCCGGGTGGAAAAGTCGCGGACGATCACCCGCTCGCCGAAGCTCTTGGCAATATTCTTGGCCTCGATCACCAGCTTGCCCGACACATCTGCATCGGTCGCGGCCAGCTTGGCGGTGCCTTGTGGACCCCGATGGTCCTTCTTCTGCTTGCGCAGATCTGCAAGCTCCCGCACCCGGCGCATGTTGCGCTTGCGCCGCGCCGTCACGCCATAGGTCATCCAGTGCTCTTCGCGCTTGATCTTCGCGGCAAGCTTCTGCTGGTCGATCTCTTCCTGTTCAAAGACCTCGTCACGCCAGGCCTCGAAGTGGCCAAAACCCTTGTCTAGGCGCCGCGAGGTGCCTCGATCGATCCAGACCGTCGCACGGGACAGGTTTTCCAGGAAACGCCGGTCGTGGGAAATCAGCACGATGGCGGACTTGAGGCTCTTGAGCTCGCTTTCAAGCCATTCGATGGCCGGAAGGTCGAGGTGGTTGGTCGGCTCGTCCAGAAGCAGGATGTCCGGCTCGGGGGCAAGCGTGCGGGCAAGGGCGGCGCGGCGCGCTTCGCCGCCGGAAAGCGCTTTCGGATCTTCCTTGCCGGTGAGGCCAAGCACGTCCAGGAGATACTGACCCCTGTAGGGATCATCGCCGGGGGCAAGGCCTTCGTTGACATAATCGAGCGTCGTCGCGTAGGCGGACAGGTCCGGTTCCTGCGGCAGATACCGGATCGTGCGGCCAGGCTGGAAAAAACGCTCGCCGCTATCCGGCTCGACGGTCCCGGCCGCGATCTTTAGAAGCGTCGACTTGCCCGAGCCGTTGCGCCCGACAAGGCACAGGCGTTCGCCTTCGGAAACGGAAAGCTCCGCGCCTCTCAGGAGGGGCGTGCCGCCGAAGGTCAGGTGAATGTCGCGAAGGGTCAGAAGCGGTGGGGCCATGGAAAGCGGATATGTCTTCTTGATGGAATGCCGAAGGGCGATTGGCGTCAGGAAAACGATCCGGCGGCCAAGTGCAAGCGCTTTCGTTGCAGGCGGTCCAGATTTCGACCTGATTTCGCGTTAATGTCTTTTTCCTGCGCTGGGGAGCGGCATACGGGAGCGGGAATTTATGACCGGGATCGTGACTGAACACCTTCCACGCCTGAAGGCAAAAGCTGGCTTGCGCTCTCTCGTGATTGCCTGTGCCGCCTTGATTTCACTCGCAGCCGCAACCGCAGAAGCCGAGGCGGGCGGCCGCCACCATTATCGCGGCTACCATGGCGGCGTCTGGGTCGGAGATGGCGCAGCCGTTGCAGGTGTCGTCGGACTGGCTGCCGCGGCGCTTCTGGGCGCGACACTTGCAAGCCCGCGCTACAACGGTGGTCCCGTCTACTACGATCCGCCACCCTACAGCTATGCTCCCCCGCCGTACCCTGCACCGCCCGTCGTCTACGCACCTCCGCCCTATCCCTATCGCTCGCGCGCATACGTCGTGCCACGCCACGCCGGCATCGGGGCTCCGTTCTCGCCGGAGTGGATTGCCTACTGCGCCCGCAAGTACAAGTCTTTCAATCCGCGCACCGGCACGTACCTGGCCTACAGCGGAAGGGTGCGGATGTGCCGCTAGGGTTGTATGGCAGGTTGAGTAAATCGGAATAAAAATTCTCGGTTTGCTTGGTTTGGGCAAGTTCCTCCCGCTGTCGTGACGTAAATTGCACAATAATCGTGATATTCTCTCTAATTGTGGAAGGGGCCGTTACGTCAGGCTTGATTAGTCAAAAGGAGCGTGGAATCGTGCCTCATCGTTTCCGATACCAATAACCAAGAGGGGAGATCGAAATGATGAAATCCTTGCGCATGTCCGCGCTTGCTGCAGCGCTTCTCGCGACCACATCCGTCGCCGCCATGGCGGAAGTCGTCTACCATCGCGGCAACACCGCAGATCCGGAAACCCTGGATCAGCACAAGACATCCACCACCTACGAAGCGCACATCCTGCGCGACCTATATGAAGGCCTGGTCGCCTACAGCGCCGAGGGCAAGATCATTCCCGGTGTTGCGACTGAGTGGAAGGTTTCCGAGGACGGCACCGTCTACACCTTCACCCTGCGCGACAACGCAAAGTGGTCCAATGGCGATCCGGTCGTCGCCGGTGACTTCGTCTATTCCCTGAAGCGGATCATGAACCCGGAAACCGGCGCGAAATATGCGACCGTGCTCTATCCGATCCTGAACGCCGAAGCGATCAACAAGGGCGAAAAGCCGGTTGACGAGCTTGGCGTCAAGGCCATCGACGACAAGACGCTCGAAATCACGCTCGCCGCAGCGACGCCCTATTTCATCGATCTTCTCGGCCACCAGACCGGTCTTCCTGTTCACCCGGCATCGGTCGAAAAATTCGGCACCGATTTCGTCAAGGCCGAGAACATCGTCACCAACGGCCCGTTCACGCTGGCCGAGTTTGTGCCGAATGCGCACATCAAGGCGACGAAAAACCCGAATTTCCATGATGCTGCGAACGTCGGCATCGACACGATCTACTTCTACCCGACTGAAGATCGCGGCGCCGCCCTTCGCCGCTTCCAGGCAGGCGAGCTGCACACCAACAACGATGCACCGACCGAGCAGGTCGAGTTCATGCGCAAGGAGCTGGGCGATCAGTTCCGCGTGGCGCCTTATCTCGGCACCTATTATTACGCGCTGAACCACGAGGATGAAGGTCTGTCCAATCCGGACGTGCGCCAGGCCCTGTCCATGTCCATCGATCGTGAATTCCTCGCCGATGAGATCTGGGGCTCGACCATGGTTGCGGCCTATTCCTTCGTCCCGCCGGGCATCGGCAACTACGGCGACCCGGCTTATGCCGACTACAAGGACATGTCCGCCATCGACCGCGAGGACAAGGCTCGCGAGATCCTCGAGGCCGCCGGCTACAGTGAAAGCAATCCGCTCAAGCTGACCATCAATTACAACACCTCGGAAAACCACAAGAACACGGCGGTCGCGATCGCCGACATGTGGAAGCCGCTCGGTGTTGAAGTGGCGCTGGTCAACACCGACACCAAGACCCATTACGCCATGCTGCGCGACCGTCAGGACTTCGACGTCGCCCGCGCCGGCTGGATCGGCGACTATTCCGATCCGCAGAATTTCCTGTTCATGGTCGAGAGCGACAATACGGGCTTCAACTACGCCCGCTACAACAACCCGGAATACGACAAGCTGATGGACGATGCAGCAGCCACTGTCGATCTGGAGAAACGTGCAGCGCTCCTGAAAGAGGCCGAAACCCTCTTCATGCGCGACCTGCCGTTCATCCCGCTCATGTACTACGGTTCCATGAACCTCGTCTCCGACAAGGTCGCGGGCTTTGAGGACAACCTCCTCAACATCCACCCGACCCGCTGGATGAGCATTTCCGAATAACCCAGTCACTAAGACCGGCGGTGGCACTCATCGCCGGTCTTTCTGCTTGACCGACAGGCAAGGCGGCGAAAGACCGCCGTGTAAGAACAAGGGCAAGGCCATGCACCGCTATGTGCTCGGGCGATTGTTGGGAGCAATCCCGACCCTCTTCCTCATTGTGACGATTTCCTTCTTCCTGATCCGCATCGCGCCGGGCGGGCCGTTCGACCTTGAGCGTCCGCTGGAAGCAAAGGTGATGGAAAACCTCAACCGGATCTATCATCTGGACGAGCCTCTCTGGAGCCAGTACCTGATCTACCTGAAGAGCGTTGCCGTTCTGGATTTCGGTCCGAGCTTCTATTTCCGCGACTTTTCGATCAATGAGCTCTTCGCCCAAAGCCTGCCGATCTCAATGCAGCTCGGTTTGACCGCGCTCTGCCTGGCCCTTGTCGCAGGCGGAACGCTCGGCGTGGTCGCAGCGCTTCGCCAGAACCAGGCAACCGATTATTCGGTGATGGCAGCTGCCACCCTGGGCGTGACCATTCCGAACTTCGTGGTCGCACCTGTCCTGACCCTCATCTTCGGTATCTGGCTCGGCTGGTTGCCGGTCGGCGGCTGGAACGGCGGGGCTTTCGTCAATGTCATTCTGCCTGTTGTCACGCTGGCGCTGCCGCAGGTCGCCGTCGTCGCACGCCTGACGCGCGGTTCCATGATCGAGGCCCTGAGGTCCAACCATGTCCGCACTGCCAGGGCCTATGGGCTTTCGGGCTATACGGTCATTGTCGTGCATGCGCTGCGCGGAGCGATCCTGCCGGTCGTTTCCTATCTCGGCCCTGCGGCTGCCGCGCTTTTGACCGGGTCCGTTGTCGTTGAAACGATCTTCGGTATTCCGGGCATTGGCCGCTACTTCGTTCAAGGCGCGTTGAACCGCGACTACACGCTTGTCATGGGCACAGTCGTCGTCGTCGCCTGTTTCGTCATCCTGTTCAACCTCGTCGTGGATCTGCTTTATGCCGTGCTCGATCCGCGGGTTCGTTACGATTGAGGAGACGCGCGATGACCATGACGACCACTTCTTCAACCGGCGCCGCGGTCAAGGGCCGTTCGCTTTGGGACGATGCGCGCGATCGCCTGCTTGCCAACCGGGCGGCAGTTGCCAGCATGATCGTGCTTGCCGCAATCACGCTGATCTCGATCCTTGGGCCGATGCTCTCACCGCATCCCTTCGACAAGGTCTACCGAGATTACGTCAAGGTTCCCGCCAGCTTCGAGGCCTATCCACGCGCAGACGAGGTCGAGCCGGCATTCCGCAGTCTGCTCAAGCGTGCCCGCGTCACCATCGATGACTACGTTCGCGAAGGTGACAGCGTCATTGCGAACATCTCGTCGGGCCGGGAAATCGATCCGCGGACCGTTCGTTATGTCGACCGGGGCGACATGTTCAAGAACGCAGTTATCGAGAACTTCTCCGAGGACAAGAAGTCGGCCGTCCTGAGGGCCGATATCAACTTCGTGCATTTCTATTTCGGCACCGATGCCAATGGCCGGGACATGATGACCCGGACCTTCATTGCCGGCCGCGTGTCGCTGACCATCGGCCTGCTGGCGACGGTCGTCGCGATCACAATCGGCGTTATCTACGGCGCGACGTCGGGATATCTCGGCGGACGGGTCGACCAGATGATGATGCGTGTCGTCGACATTCTCTATTCGCTGCCCTTCATCTTCTTCGTCATCATGCTCGTGGTGTTCTTTGGCCGGAACTTCGTCCTGATGTTCATCGCCGTCGGCGCGGTCGAGTGGCTGGACATGGCCCGCATCGTGCGAGGCCAGACGCTGACCATAAAGCGGCAGGAATACGTTCAGGCTGCCGAGGCCATGGGGATCAGCGACGGCGGCATTCTGAAGCGCCATGTCATTCCGAACACTCTCGGACCTGTCGTGGTCTACATGACCCTGCTGGTCCCAAAGGTGATCCTGCTCGAAAGCTTCCTGTCCTTCCTCGGACTGGGTGTCCAGGAACCGATGACCAGCTGGGGCGTCCTGATCTCCGAGGGTGCGCGAAACATGCAGGGCGCATCCTGGATGCTCATCTTCCCGTCCATTTTCCTGACGTCGACCCTGTTCGCGCTGAATTTCATCGGCGACGGATTGCGCGATGCACTGGACCCCAAGGACAGGTGAGGTGATGGACATGA
Organism: Roseibium sp.; assembly: GCF_048261595.1. Taxonomy (GTDB): domain Bacteria; phylum Pseudomonadota; class Alphaproteobacteria; order Rhizobiales; family Stappiaceae; genus Roseibium. The sequence goes on along the minus strand of NZ_JBLXFW010000001.1, from coordinate 1,075,874 downwards.
GCATTACTGAAAGCACCGCCCCGGTTCTGGATATCAAGGGGCTCACGGTCGACTTCAAGACACCGACGGGTACGGTCAAGGCCGTGCGCGGCGTCGATATCAGCGTCGGTCCGGGCGAGACAGTCGCAATCGTCGGCGAGAGCGGTTCGGGCAAGAGCCAGACCATGATGGCGGCCATGGGGCTGCTTGCATCCAACGGCCGCACTTCCGGGGAAGTGACCTATGGCGGTCGCAACATCCTCGGTCTTGGCGTGTCGCAACTGAACAAGGTCCGGGGAAAGAAGATCACCATGATCTTCCAGGAACCGATGACTTCGCTGGATCCGCTCTACACCATTGGCCGCCAGCTTGCCGAGCCGATGGTCGAGCATGGCGGGATGAGCTGGAGACAGGCCGAGGCGAGGGCGCTGGAGCTGCTTCAACTCGTCAACATTCCCGAGCCCGAACGCAAGATCAAATCCTACCCTTACGAGCTTTCCGGCGGTCAGCGTCAGCGTGTCATGATCGCCATGGCGCTGGCCAATGACCCGGATGTGCTGATCGCGGACGAACCAACCACTGCGCTCGACGTCACGACCCAGGCGCAGATCCTCGATCTGCTGGCAGACCTCCAGAAGCGCATCGGCATGGCTGTCATCTTCATCACCCATGACCTGGGAATCGTGCGCAAGATCGCCGACCGGGTGTACGTGATGAAGGAAGGGGAGGTCGTCGAAACCGGCAAGACGAAAAAGATCTTCGAGAGCCCCGACCACCCCTATACCCGCATGCTGCTCGATGCGGAGCCGACCGGCTCGAAAGACGCCGTCGGCGATGGTTCCAAGATGGTGCTGGAAGCTCAGCGGATCCGCGTGGAGTTCGCCCTGGGCGGCGGACTGTTCAGCGCCCCGCATATCCTTCGGGCGGTGGATGATGTGACTTTCTCGCTGAAACAGGGCCAGACGCTGGGCATCGTCGGGGAAAGCGGCTCGGGCAAGTCGACACTCGGCCGCGCCGTGCTCAACCTGCTTCCCTCCTCGGGACGTGTCGTCTTTCACGGCAAGGATATTTCAGGCTTCGGCCGGTCCGCCATGCGCGGGCTTCGACGCCACATGCAGCTTGTCTTTCAGGATCCCTTTGGGTCTCTCAGTCCGCGCATGACCGTCGGCCAGATCATTTCCGAAGGTCTCCTGGTCCATGAGCCCTCCTTGAACGCGAAGGATCGGGACCAGCGTGCTTGCCAGGCGCTTGAGGAGGTCTCCCTCGACCCTGCCATGCGCAACCGGTATCCACACGAATTCTCCGGAGGTCAGCGCCAGCGCATCGCCATTGCGCGCACCATGGTGCTGAAGCCTGACCTGGTGGTGCTGGACGAGCCGACCTCGGCGCTCGACCGGACGATCCAGAAGCAGATCGTCGATCTCCTGCGCGATCTTCAGAGCGCACATGGCCTGACCTATCTCTTCATCAGCCACGATCTGGCCGTCGTTCGTGCGATTGCCGACACGGTGATGGTGATGCAGAGGGGCAAGGTGGTGGAGGCAGGCCCGACGGAGGCCATCTTCGAGGCCCCCCAGAGCTCCTATACCAGGGAGCTGATCGGGGCGGCGCTCATGACACAGCGCCAGATGGCCTGAGCCGGTCCGGGAGTGGAGGAAAGCCGGTCGTCGCATTTGAGCAAGATCGACCGGCTTTTCGCAGCCCGCAGCCCGCAGCATCGAGCCGCAGTTGCTGAAACTGCGTCAGGCGAGCTGGCGGTAAAGCTCTTCCGGCTGGGAAGTGGCGAAGACGGTGTTGTGCACTTCCGGGGCAAGGTTCGACAGCGACAGGCCGATATGGCGGCCGAGGATGGCTTTGGCCTCCTCGGCGTTCCGTCGAGCCATGGCGTCGACAATCTCCATGTGCGGGTCGGTTTGGAGCGGCCGCCAGAGAATGTTGCCACGATTGCGCGACACGGTGAACCTGTGCAGCTGGATCAGCGTCCGCTTCAGGATCGGTTCGAGCATCGGCATGTCGGCAATATGAAAGATTGCCATGTGGAATGCCCGGTCGACCTCCGCACATGCGAAGATGTCGCGCTGGGCGCGGCACTCCAGATAGAGGTTGGAAAGACTGCGAAGATGTGTCTCGCCCTCGTCGTTCATCAGCGGAACGGCGCGCTCCATACCGGCGCATTCCAGGCTCAGGCGCAGACGCACGAGGACGATCGCTTCCTCGTCGGTGGTCCGTGTCACGAATGTTCCCTGATATCCGCGCCGATCGACCAGACCGTCTTCCTGGAGTTGCAGGAGCGCCTCACGGATTGTTCCTTGCGAACAGGCAAAGTCCCCGGCCAGCGCCTGTTCGGTCATCGGACTGTTGTGCGTCATGTCGCCGATGACGATGCGCCGCTTCAACGCCTGATAAACGGTCCAGGACTTTCGTGCGCCCTTCGGTGGCTTGAGCGGATTCCCCTCAACTTCGGCCAATGTCATGTGCAAGCTGCCCCAACCTGGCACGACTTCCCAACGATGGGTTCCGATACGAAGAAGCTCGCGCGATTGCTCGCCAGCGCCGCCGCTTGCCGGAAACCAGTCAGATCCTCACATCGCCAAAAGCGCGAAAACCTTGAAGGACGCGCTGCAACGTTTCAGGTTCCTGAATGTCGATGGGGCCGTGCCGTCTCCTCTCAACGGCCGCGTCCTACCCGTGTGACGGCATCTTGTTAGGCCGGACCATCCGTTCACCGTATCCCTGATACGGGCCTGGTCCCTGCCTCCGGCCGGCTTTGTCCGGTGGTGCGGCAAACAACTTTTGCGTCACCCCAAGACACCCGAACTCACAACCCGCCAATGATATTCGCCTTTCGGTTCGTAAGGTGCCCCTGGTCCGGTCCACCTTGCGATAAAGAACATTCGGCATGGTTTCGAGCGCACTTGGTGCGAACGCGTCAACACGAAGAAGTTTAACACTTTTGCGTCGTGTCGAACGCGAAACTTTCCGAAACTGCCAATGAATGCAATCACAAATACGCGAGTTTTGACAATGTGTGATCACATCTGCGTGTGACGCATAAGTCTCAGCCAGTTCCTGTGCGTGATATTACTTACAAGTTCCGTACCGAAACCGGCAGCGGTCATCGCCTCCACAAGCGCCGGGAGGCAGGAGGCATCCGCGACGGCCTTCGGCGTCATGCAGCCGTCGAAGTCGGATCCCAGCGCCACCCCGTCTTCGCCCAGCTTTTCGACAAGGTGGTCCAGATGCCGGATCAGGGTGTCGAGCGGCGTGTCGCGCGTGTGACGGCCGTCTTCGCGCAGGAATGCGACGTGGAAATTCAGGCCGACGAGGCCGCCGCTCTCGCGAATGGCATCCAGTTGCCTGTCGGTCAGGTTGCGCGCATTCGGGCAGATCGCGTGGGCGTTGGAATGGCTGGCAACGAGCGGGTGGCTGCTGGTTCGTGCAACATCCCAGAAACCCTTCTCGTTGAGATGCGACAGGTCGATGACGATCCCGAGGTCATTGCATGCGCGCACCAGCGCAACTCCTGCATCGCTCAGGCCGTCGCCGATATCGGGCGAGGCCGGGAAGTGCATTGGCACTCCCTCGGCGAAGGCGTTCTTGCGGCTCCAGACCGGGCCAAGGGATCTGAGCCCTGCGCCATGGAGCACCTCCAGGGCTTCGAAGTCGGTGTCGATCGCCTCTGCGCCTTCAATGTGCAGCGAGACGGCCAGTGTGCCGGTCTCGATGCAGTCCTCGATTTCGCCGGCGTTCCGGCAGATCTTCATCTTGCCGCCCGAGGCTCGCTCCAGACGATAGGCTTCTGCGGCCATCTTCATCGTGAACCCGAGCGCTTCGCTCTGCCCGATCGGCGCATAGTTCTTCGGGTCGTTGGGGTTGAAGGGCTTGGTGAAGTCCTGATCCAGGTCCGAGGGCACGAACATGGCGAAGAGGCCGCCTGCCAATCCGCCTTCGATCGCCCGGGGCAAGTCGATATGGCCGTGCTCCGAGCGCTCGAAGAAGCTTGTGTCCTTGTCGGTCCCGCGATTGATGACGCGCCTGAGCAAAGTGTCGTTGTGGCCGTCGAAAACCGGAACGCGGGGCAGGGGGGAAGTCATTCGTTGTGATACTCGGGCTTGTTGATGCGCGCGGGCCACACTGGCGTGACGACGCGCATGAAGGGAAGGGGCGTTTCGTCAATTGGATAGAAACTCCCTTGCCAAGGCAAGGCCGGATGGCTCATGACTGTCGTGTCGGGGCTCACACCAGTTCATCGGAGTTTTCATGCCGATCAGTTCGCCGCCGCAGGGCGATACTCAGTTCTTCTTCCAGCGAGAGCGCGCGACGTCCGTCCTGTCGCGGCGCTCCTTCCTGACCGGATCCGCCTGCCTTCTTGCCGTATCCCTCGCCGGTTGCAACACCCTCGGCATGCCGGGCCTGGCGGGGCAGGACCCCTTGCCGGCGGCGGATTTCGACTATGCTAAGGCCTATGCGGCCTTGCCCGACGGCGAGTTCACCTGGCCGGCGATCAACTACAAGGCCTTTGATCCGAAGTTCCTGCGGCAGGTGGTCGACTACAAGACCCGGGAGCATGCGGGGACGATCATCGTCGATCCCTATCACAATTTTCTCTACTGGACGCTTGGCGGCAACAAGGCCCTGCGCTACGGCATCGGCGTCGGCCAGGCCGGCTTTGCCTGGTCGGGCGAGGCCAAGATCCGGGTCAAGCGCGAACACCCGCTCTGGCGCCCTCCGCGCGAGATGATCGACCGCAAGCCGTCGCTCGGCCGCTACTGGGAAAAGGGCTTTCCCCCGGGACTGAAGAACCCGCTTGGCGCGCGTGCCATGGACCTGTGGCAGGGGTCGACGGATACGCTCTACCGCATCCACGGCACCAACGACCCAAGCAGCATCGGCAAGAGCGTGTCGTCCGGCTGTATCCGCATGTGGCACCAGGACGTCATCGACCTGTTCAAGCGCGTTCCGCTCCATACCAAGGTGATCGTTCTGACCAAGGACGGGTAGCAGGCCTGAAGCTTCGCAGCCTCTGCCAAAAAGACACGGGCGCCGAAGGGCGCCCGTTTTCATTCGTGGCACTCGGCGGGGATCAGCTAAGCGAGACCGGGCCGAGAGCCACGTCGTTGAGAACCGCAGAGAAATGGCAGATCGCGGCGGCAAGCACGAAGGCATGCCAGATGGCGTTGTGAAACGGCAGCCGCTTCCAGGCATAAAAAGCCGTCCCGGCCGTATAGAGCAGCCCGCCGGCGATGATCATCCAGAAACCGAAATCGGATGCGTTGTCCATCAGCGGCTTGAAGGCAAAGACGACCACCCACCCGAGCGCAAGGCACAGCGGAACGGTGACGCGTTCCAGCCCCTGCAGGTGCGTCAGCTTGAGGATCGCGCCGGTCAGCGCCCCGGTCCAGATCACGGCAAGCAGGATGCCGCCGGTCCAGCCGCCGATGATCATGGCGGCAAGCGGCGTATAGGTGCCGGCAATCATGAGGAAGATGGCCGCATGGTCGAGACGGCGCAGGATGCCGGTCTTGTTCTCCTTGGCCAGCATGTTGTAGAGCGCCGAGCAGATCAGCATCGTCAAAAGGCAGCCGGCATAGATATAGACAGAGACCTGCCGCCCGACATCGCCGCTGCCCCATTGCACGGCGATCAGGGTGATCAGGGCCGCGATGCCCAGTCCGATACCGATGACATGAATCGTTCCGTCAGCGATCTTTTCAGCCAGCGAATGAACGCGCTCCACTTCAATCTCCCTCTTACGTCAAGGTCATGTAATCGTGCCTGACGTTCGGGGCAAGAGCAAGAGGGCGGGCGGGAGACTTTTTGAAAGAGGGCTGCGTTGTTCCCCTCAGAATGACGGACGTTCCACGGCCTGAAACGCATTCCCTATCCGACATTCAGTGCAGCCGCAGCGAATGCGCTGATGGGGCGGGGAGCGGAACTGTGTTGCGTGTCGGAACAACGTCGGCAGGTGTGCGGATTTTGTCAATCAAAGTTGTTTGTTTCAAATTTAGAGAAGTCGCCGTTTAGGATGCTAGAGGCAAAATAGTATGTGTTAGAGTAACGATTGAGACAAATAGATTGGGCGCCACATTGAGTATTACTTTTGTAAATCGGGCAACGAATCTACCAGGGTGGGTGCCGACCGTTCATCGTGAACAGCCCCGCAGCTATGCTTATCGCGCAGGCGAATTTGTAATCTCGCTGTACGGCCGCGACACTGGGCTGTTCGTCCTTAGTAGCGGGTTGACTGTTTCGCAAAGAACGAGCACCGGCTTAGAGGATTGGGCAGGAACAACTTTCGCAGCAGAGAATGTACGCCCAATGAGACGCGACCCAGGTCACGCTGTTCGTGGAGTTTGGCGGCCAGGAATCTATTTTGCCGCACATGCGAATGAGGCGTTAGGTGTCACCGACCCGGAAAGGCTCTCCGCTGAGCAGGCCCTCCAGTTGCTCATCGAGCGCCTTTATGATCTTTTTTTGTATGTAGAACCGAATGCACATGGTTTGCGGAGTTTCGGCCACAAGACTCGAGAGCTTTTAATTTTGGCAGCAACCGAGGTGGAGAATTATTGGCAGCGTCACGCACGGGATGCGGGACTGGTAGGCAATCGAGGTCGAAGTCTGAATACCACCGACTATGTCAGTCTAAAGGATATACTCTTCCTTTCTGAATACGAGGTGACCCTAAAACCTTATCCGACAGTTGCACCAATACGCCCGTTTGCAACGTGGTCAGCGCAAAATCCCACCCAATCTCTTTTGTGGTATGACGCTTACAATAAAACCAAACATGATAGGGAAACGCATTTTCGCGAGGCATCCCTTGAGCGATGTATTGAGGCGGTTTGTGCTACGATTATTCTTTTTTCTGTAAGGTTTAGCCCGTTCTCCCTCGTTGAGGGATCTAGCATCACTTCGTCACACTTCAAGCAACTTTTTTCCGTCTCGCTGATCGATCCCGATCCGACGACCTTCTATGTTCCTAGTATTGACACGAGGGAACGGCACGCCGGCTTGGTTTGTGGTGACGGAAAGGTTCTGCCATGGGTAACAGATCCACTAATTCTCTAGCCTATCAGGCACCCGCGCCCAATCCAGCAGTTGACCTGCATCCGTTTTGGGAAATGCGCACTGATTTCTGACCCTTGCAGACGCAGGAGAAAATTAGAGGATTGGCGCAAGGACTACAACGAACACAGACGTCACGGTGCCATCGGCAACAAGGTGTCGGTGGACCTGATGAAATCAGAACACGCAGCCAGCCCGTGTTCCTGATTCGGTTCGGAACACTCTAGCCCGTCCCGGGGGGGAGGCTGGGTAGCACGGCAGCGACATTGCAGTCAGTTTCCGAAGGTTTGCTTTAGGCCGATCACGCAAACAGCTGTTTTGGAGGGGACAGCTCAAATCGAAGCTGGTCAATCCTCGCAGCTATACGATGCGCCCGTTGAATGTAGTCTTCCAGTTCTGTAGCGTCCATAGTCCCCAGTTCAGACAAACTTAGGTCAAGTGGCCTTAGCAGCGTGTGTCCTTGTCTTTCGATTTCCGAGATGTGATGCGTATCGTCTTGGGGAGAATGTAGGCTCCCCAGCTTGGGGGAGTGGCGATGATGATGAAGATCCCATTGGCTACGCGTATCGTGACAGGCTGATTGCAGAGAATGAAAACTCTGTTCGGCCCGTTCACGTCCCTCATGTGCTTTAAACTTTAGCGTTGCCAGGGCAGATGTTTTGGCTGTTGCTAGTGCTTGTTTGGCGACACGATGTGCGAGTGCTGCGTAAATGAGCGCGCTGACTGCGATTAGCAGAGAAAATCCTTCGAAAAAGCGATCGCTAATTAAACTTAAAAAGCCGTCCATTGCCCCGCCTCTACTCGACCAATCCTCGTACCGATTTCATATTGTATTTGGAGGTGTCTTCTGCAAGGTAGGGTTGCCGAAATCTGGTGGAACGTTGACTGTCCGGTGTCGCGCAACGCAGCTCAGTACCGAAAACAACATTGAGACGGCGCATGGCGAACGTCCGCTTCAAGAACTCCGCTTCCCCAATCTTGCTAGCGGGTACCCGCCGCCCAATCCCCCATGCCCCCTCACTCAGCAGCGCTGATGTGCCGTGGGATGTCTTCTCTTTCCTGGCGGTGCGAGGAGACCGAGGCGACGAAGTCGTTGAAGCGTTCGCCCTGGATCAGCACGTGCTGGCGCAGCTGCTCCGCAGCCTCGGCGGCATTGCCCTCCTCGATTGCGGCCACGATGCGTTCGTGCTCGGACAAAGAGCCCGCGACCCGGTTCGGGACGCGCAGCTGCAGGCGGCGGTAGACCTTCAGCCGGTTGTGCAGCTGGTTCACCTGCTCGATCAGGAAGGTGTTGTGGCTGGCGCGATAGATCGCCTGGTGGAAGGTGTGGTTGGCCTGGTAGTACGCGTCCGGGTCCCCGCCCTCATGGGCGCGGCAGCACTCGTCATGCGCGCGCTTGAGGTTGAGAAGCTCGGCGGTCGTGATCCGGCGCGCCGCAAGCCGTCCGCACATGGCCTCAAGGTCGGCCATGACCTCGAACATCTCGATCAGGCGCTCGATTCCGGTGTCCTTGACGAAGGCCCCGCGCCGGGGCCGGATATCGACCAGTCCGGCCACTGACAATTCGATCAATGCCTCACGGATCGGCGTGCGCGAAACCCCGAAGCGTGTCGCAAGGGTCACCTCGTCCAGCCGGGTGCCGGCCGGATAACGCCCCGTGGCAATGTCGTTTTCCAGTTCTTCTTTAAGGGCATGGGCCCTGCGGGTTCTTGTCTGGCCTTGGGTCATTTCATCAAATTATGCAAAAAGCTTTTTCTTGTATACAAAAATCGTTGACTCGCATCCACGCGCTGTGATTGCCTAGCATCAGGCGACCAACGCCATCACAGCGCACGCCCCGAAGGGAGTCGGGACAAGGTGCGCATGGGAGGAACACATGAACTACTTTGCCAAGACAGCGCTCGCACTGGGCGTGGCTTTTGCTGCCGCAATTCCGACGGCGCAGGCCGAAACCGTCCTCAAGGCTTCTCACCAGTGGCCGGGCGGAAAAGGCGACGTCCGTGACGAAATGGTCCAGATTCTGGCGCGTGAAGTCGAAAAGGCCGGCGTCGATCTGAAGATCCAGGTCTATCCGGGTCAGTCCCTGTTCAAGGCCAAGGAGCAGTGGGGCGCCATGACCAAGGGCGTTCTGGACATCTCCGCATTCCCGCTCGACTATGCTTCGGGCCGTCATCCGATGTTCTCCGCGACCCTGATGCCGGGCCTCGTTCGGAACCACGACCGCGCCACGCGCCTCAACAAGTCGCCGTTCATGGATGACATCAAGGCCGAGATCGAAAAGGCCGGTGTTGTCGTTCTGGCCGACGCATGGCTCGCGGGCGGTTTCGCCTCCAAGAAGCAGTGCATCACCAGCCCGGAAAGCATGAAGGGTCAGGTGACCCGTGCTGCCGGTCCGGCATTCGAGCAGATGCTGGTCGGTGCAGGCGGCTCCATTGCCTCCATGCCGTCGTCCGAAATCTACACCGGTCTGCAGACCGGCGTTCTGGATGCAGCCAACACCTCGTCCGGCTCCTTCGTCTCCTACCGCATCTTCGAACAGACCACCTGTCTGACGAAGCCGGGCGCAAACGCCCTGTGGTTCATGTACGAGCCGATCCTCATGTCCAAGCGCAGCTGGGACAAGCTGTCCGACGACCAGAAGAGCGCCCTGATGGCCGCCGCCAAGGTGGCTGAAGACTACTTTGCCGGTGAGGCGAAGGGCCTTGACGACAAGCTGGTCGAAGCCTTCTCCAACGCTGGTGTCGAAGTCGCCGAGATGTCTGCCGAGGACTATGACGCCTGGCTCGCGATCGCCAAGGAGACGTCCTACAAGATGTTCGCGGAAAAGGTTCCGGGCGGCCAGGAGCTGATCGAAAAGGCTCTCGCCGTCGAGTAATCCCCGCTTTGGCGAATGTGGTTGAGGGCGGCGGCCGAAGCTGCCGCCCGAACCATCTCCGCCAGACTTCACAATAAAAGTCCGGGCGCACATGCGCGCCTGAGGGCGCCCGATCTCGGACCTCCTGAATGACTGCTTATATTCGCTGGGTTTCGGCCCTGTCCCGCGCTGCTGCGGTGCTCTCGCTCCTTCTCCTCGCCTCGGCCATCCTGGTTGTTACCCAGATGGTGGTCATGCGGTACTTCCTGAACGCCTCGACGGTCTGGCAGACGGAATTCGTCATCTATGCGCTGGTCGCCATGACCTTCCTCGCATCGCCCTTCGTGCTGATCGAGAAGGGACATGTGAATGTCGACCTTCTGTATCTGCGTCTTTACGGCACGATGCGGCAGATCATGCAGTCCCTGGCCGGCCTGGTCGGACTGGTCTTCTGCGCCATGCTCGCGTGGTCGGGCTGGACCTATTTCGAGGAAGCCTGGTCCTACGGCTGGACCACTGACACGGTCTGGGCGCTTCCGCTCTGGATCCCGTTGCTGCCGCTGCCGGTCGGCGTCGGCCTGATGACCCTGCAATATATCGCCGAACTCATGAAAATCTGGGGAGTGGACGAACGATGAGCCCGCTGTTTACCGGACTTGTTGTCCTTCTGGCCCTGCTTGCGCTTCTGGGCATCGGCACGCCGATCGCCTTCGCACTCGGCTTCGTCTCCATCATGGCGCTGATCATCGTTGAGGGCTCGGGAAGCCTTGCCATCCTCGGCGAGACCTTTTTCGGCGGTCTGGCGTCCTTCGGGCTCGTTTCGATCCCCATGTTCATCCTCATGGGCGCAGCCGTTGCCTCTTCGCCGGCCGGCAAGGACCTCTACGAGGCCCTCGACCGCTGGCTGAACCGGGTGCCCGGCGGGCTCGTCCTGTCAAACATCGGCGCCTGTTCCATCTTCGCCGCTCTTTCCGGCTCGTCCCCTGCGACTTGCGCGGCCATCGGCAAGATGGGCATTCCGGAAATGACCAAGCGCGGTTATCCGAACGAGATCGCGGCCGGATCCATCGCGGCCGGCGGAACGCTCGGGATCCTGATCCCGCCGTCGATCACCATGATCGTCTACGGCATCGCCACGGAAACCTCGATCGGCCGCCTGTTCCTGGCCGGCCTTCTGCCGGGGCTGATGCTGACCATGCTGTTCATGGCCTGGACGATCTACGATTGCCACCGCCGCGGCATCGGCCTGTCCGCCCTGACCGAGCGCTTCACCATGAAGGAGCGCTTCGAGGCCCTGCCGCGCGTTCTTCCCTTCCTGGCGATCATCGTCGGCATTCTCTACGTGCTCTACGGCGGCGTGGCGACGCCCTCCGAAGCTGCCGGTGTCGGTGCGCTGTTCTGCATCGTCCTGGTCGTGGTGATCTACCGCATGTGGAGCGTGACCAAGGTCACCTCCATGTTCCGGGACACCTTGAAGGAAAGCGTGATGATCATGATGATCATCGGCGCCTCGGAGCTGTTTTCCTTCACCCTGTCGTCGCTGTTCATCACCCAGTCGATTGCGGAGTGGATCGCAGCTCTTGACGTCAACCGCTGGGTGTTGATGGGCATCATCAACGTGTTCCTGCTGTTCGCGGGCTTCTTCCTGCCGCCGGTTGCCGTGATCCTGATGACCGCGCCCATCCTTCTGCCGATCATCCTGCAGGCCGGGTTCGATCCCTACTGGTTTGCCGTGGTTCTGACGATCAACATGGAAATTGGTCTGATTACGCCTCCTGTCGGTTTGAACCTATATGTGATCAACGGGATTGCCCCGAAGATCACGCTGGCCGAGATCCTGCGCGGGTCGATCCCTTACGTCCTGTGCATGGTGGTCGGGATCCTGTTGCTGTGCTTCATCCCGGGCATCGCCACATGGCTTCCCGAACTCCTGATGGGCAGGGCCATATGAACTCGAGCTTCTTCGGCGAACTTCTGACGTCAATCACCGAACAGGGGCGGGCCTTGATAGAGGCCCGCCGTGGACGGCCCGGCGAAAAGCCGATAGCCGAGCTTTGCGACGCCCTTTTGTCGGGGCGCGGCGAGGCGTCCGGTGTTGCGCTCGCCGGAGAAGTCCTGTCCGGCTATCAGCAGCTGGACAAGACCGCGAAGCTTAAGTTCTTCCAGACCCTGCGGGACAGCTTCGGAGCTGACGTGGAGCAGGTCCGCCAGGCGGCCGCAGCTCTCAACGCGGACCCCGATGACCAGATGCTGCTACGCCGCCTGCACGCGGTCTCGGAACCGAAGCGGCAGGAGCTGATCAGGCGACTGAACCTTGCCGCAGGCGGCACCAAGGCGCTGGTGGCCATGCGATCAGACCTGCTCGATTTCATGCGGGAGCACCCGGACCTTCGCGATGTCGACCGCGACTTCGAACACCTGTTCTCGTCGTGGTTCAATCGCGGCTTCCTCGTCATGCGCCGCATCGACTGGCAAACTCCGGCAAATATCCTGGAAAAGATCATCGAGTATGAGGCGGTGCACGAAATCACCGGCTGGGACGACCTGCGCCGTCGTATCGGCCTGGAAGACCGCCGGCTCTACGCCTTCTTCCATCCCGCTCTTGTCGATGATTTGCTCATCTTCGTCGAAGTGGCCCTGACCCGGGAGATACCCGGCGCCATCGGCCCGATCCTGGCAGAGGATCGCAACGAACTTCCGGCGGGGGAGGCAACCACGGCGGTTTTCTATTCCATCTCCAATTGCCAGAAGGGCCTGCGCGGCATTTCCTTTGGCAATTTCCTGATCAAGCAGGTTGTCGAGGAGCTGCGGCGTGAGTTGCCCTCGCTGAAGACCTTCGTCACCCTGTCCCCGGTTCCCGGTTTTGCCCGCTGGCTTGGACAGGCGATGGGTGAGGACAGCAACCCGGCGCGCGATGTGCTGCCGGACGAACTCTTTGCGGAGTTGAAACAGCCGGATTGGCCGATGAATACCGACACGGCAGACCGTCTGGCCGAGGTCATGCCCGGGCTTTGCGCCCATTACCTGACGAAGGTGAAGGACCGGAAAGGCCGGCCCGTGGACCCGGTTGCCCGCTTTCATATCGGCAACGGCGCTCGGCTGGAACGGGTCAACTGGCAGGGCGACCTCTCTGCCAACGGTTTGAACCAGGCCCATGGCATGATGGTCAACTACCTTTATGACCTGAAGTACATCGAACGTAATCACGAAGCTTATGCAGCGCAGGGCACTGTCGCGACCAGCTCGACCGTCGCCCGGCTTTCCAAGACTATTCCCGATACCCAACACCTGACGCCCGCGAGTTAACGATGACCAACCACCTTTTCTCCGAGATCCGGTCGAGGATGCCGGACCTTCAAAAGCCATTCCTGGAAACGCAGGACGGCACGGTCTTTACCTATGCGGATGTTCTCGACTGGTCGGCTCGCTACGCCAACGCCCTTGTCGATCTGGGCGTCGAGCCGGGTGACCGCGTTGCCGTTCAGGTGGAAAAGACGCCCGATGCGCTGCTGCTTTATCTGGCGACCGTACGGGCAGGGGGCGTTTTCCTCCCCCTCAACACGGCCTACACTCCGGCGGAAATCGACTATTTCGTCACCGACGCCGAACCGTCGGTGTTCGTCTGTGACCCTTCGCGTGCCGATGCGCTTGCGGAGACGGCGAAGAAGGTGGGTGCCAGCCTGCAGACCCTCGATGCCCAAGCCAAGGGCACGTTGCGGGATCTGGCGGAAAAGGCTGCAAAGAGTTTCGAGGATGTGCCGCGCCTCGATGACGATCTTGCCGCCATTCTCTATACCTCCGGGACTACGGGCCGTTCCAAGGGCGCGATGCTGAGCCACGAGAACCTGGCATCCAACGCCCGCACCCTCGTCGATTACTGGCGCTTCACGTCAGAGGACGTGCTCCTGCACGCCCTTCCGATCTTCCACACCCATGGGCTGTTCGTGGCGACAAATTGCCTGCTCATGGCCGGCGGGTCGATGCTGTTCCTTCCGAAATTCGATCTCGACGCGGTCCTTTCGCTGCTGCCGAGGGCAACGGCAATGATGGGTGTCCCGACCTTCTATACGCGTCTGCTCGGGTCGGATGCCTTCACGCGTGAGCTGGTCGCTCACATGCGCCTGTTCATTTCGGGCTCTGCGCCCCTGTCGGCCGAGACCCACAAGGAGTTCAGCGCGCGAACCGGTCACGCGATCCTCGAGCGTTACGGCATGACCGAAACCAACATGAACACCTCGAACCCCTATGACGGCGACCGCCGTCCGGGCACCGTCGGCTATCCGCTGCCGGGTGTCAGCGTGCGCATTGCCGATCCTGAAACCGGTCGCGAGGTGCCGCAGGGCGATGTCGGTATCATCGAGGTAAAGGGACCGAACGTCTTCCGGGGTTACTGGCGCATGCCGGAGAAGACCGCCGAGGAATTCCGCGCGGACTTCTACTTCATCACAGGCGACATGGGCCGTATCGACAACGAGGGCTATATCTCCATCGTCGGACGCTCCAAGGACCTGATCATCTCGGGCGGCTTCAACGTCTATCCCGCAGAGGTGGAAGCGCTTCTGGACGAGATCGACGGAGTGGCGGAAAGCGCCGTCATCGGCGTGCCGCATCCGGACTTCGGCGAGGGTGTCGTGGCAGTGGTCGCACCGAAGAGCGGAGCCAAGCTCGACAAGGACAGCATTGTCTCCGAACTCGCTGACAAGCTGGCGAAGTTCAAGCAGCCGAAGAAGGTGCATGTTCTGGACGCTCTGCCGCGCAATACCATGGGCAAGATCCAGAAGAACGTCCTGCGCGACGAATTCAAGGGCGACTTCGCCTGACCTCCAAGACCCTCTGACGACGGCATGAACCATGCCGTCGTCAGATGCGGCTCCGCGAGACTATGGCGGGCCGCACGTGATTTGCGCTAGGCTTCCCTTACGTTAATGGGGGAAGTGATGATCAGACTATATTTTGCCGCTTTAGGTTCGGTGCTCCTTTCAGGCCCAGCTGCGCTCGCAGACTGCAAGAACGACATTCAGGCGATGATGAAGGCCGGGGAAACGGCGTCGAATTACCGTGAGGAAACGCAGACGCTTATCGGCGGGCAGGTTGTCCAGCATTCGACCCAGTTCTACCAGGATTACAGCCATTTTTATCAGGTGGTGAAGGAGACCGGGGTTCATTGGTTGGTTCTGGGAAATCAGGAATATGTCTCGCGTGACGGTATGACCTGGTCGCCATCACGGACACGGGCCCCGGACTGGTTGGAAGACCGCCTGGCTGCAAATGCGGCCACCAGGGAGACGATCAAGGACATCGCTTGCGAAACGGAAGACCTGGACGGCGTCACGCTCCGCAAGTTCACCTATATTCAGGAAACCACCGACCCTCCCGCGGTCTCCACGGTGATCACCTGGTTGCCCGTCGACAGCGACTTACCCATTAAGCGCTCGGTGACAACCGAAATGAGCGGGCAGGTAATCGAGATGAACGTCACCTTTGATCGCAACGACGAGGTCGTTTTGCCGAAGCCATGACCAGCGGTGCGAGATGGTGGATAGAGGTACGTAATTGTTCATCATTGGCGAACACTGTAGTCATGGAAACGCGCGAAGGACTATCTTGATATCAAGATAAAAAGGATCACATTGGCACCACGACAGAGACAAGCGGGGCATCGAGCCTCCCGCGCTATTGGAGAGTGCCATGACCATTCACGTCGCAAATGACATCAAGCTTGACGAGTACCGTAACGCCGAGCATCCCGTGGAGCCGCTTTTCGTCGGGCGTTGGTCGCCACGCGCCTATGATGGCTCACAGATGCCCCAGGCGGACCTGATGACCATTCTTGAGGCCGCCCGTTGGGCTCCGTCCGCCTACAACGTTCAGCCCTGGCGTTTCGTCTATGCCCTGCGCGGCGACGCAAACTGGGACAAGCTGCTGGACCTGCTGAACCCGTTCAACAAGGATTGGGCGCAGCGCGCATCCGCACTGGTGTTCCTGTTCTCCGACAAGCTCGTTGACCAGGAAGGGGCCGAACCGCTGGTTTCCGGGACCCACTCCTTCGACGCAGGCGCTGCCTGGGCCCAGGCGGCTCTCCAGGCAACGGCCCTCGGGTATCACGCCCATGCCATGGCAGGCCTGATGCATGACGATATTCCGGCAGCCCTGAACGTGCCGGAGCGCTACAAGATCGAAATCGCTTTCGCGGTGGGTCGTCGGGGCGATGTGTCTGTGCTGCCAGAAGCCCTGCAGGAGCGTGACCTTCCGAGCCCGCGCCTGCCGCTTTCAAAAACGGCGTTTGCTGGAGGCTTCAAGGCCGGCTGACCTGGCCGGGATTGAGAGCATCAAATACACGGAAGGCGCCGAAACGGCGCCTTCTGCATGTCAGGGTCAAAAGACCATTTGCCAAGACTGGCTCAGAACATGTCCTCGGCGGTCGTGAGGCCCAGCACAATCCAGTCCTGCATGCCGCCGCGGTAATAGAAGATCTTCTCAACCGGATAGCCTTCGCGGACCATCGCCTTGATCGCCGTCGGGCTTTGCGGACAGGCAGGGCCGTTGCAGAAGGCGATCATGTCGTCCGCTGCCGAACACTCCCATGCGCCCTGGCCGCCTGTGCAGCCCAGTTCATCCAGACGCATGGCAACCTCGGTATAGGGGATATGGATGCTGCCCGGGATGGTCGCCTGGGTGCGCCATTCCGTCGTGCGCATGTCGACGACTTTTGCGCTCTTGGCCTTCAGGGCCTCCAGCACCTCCAGCTCGCCCACGGGTGTCACTCCCGGAACAGGCACCATCGGCTGAAGGACGCCGCCGATCAGCGCCGCCTCGGTTTTCTTGCGCGTGATGTCGATCGCGCCGTCTTCCGTTTCGACGGTCACCACCGTGTCATCGCCCTGAATTTTCAAACCTTCCTCGGCAAGGGCCGGTCCACAGATTACGGCAAGTGCGAGCGCCATGACGCCGACGCCCGTCATCCGAAAGCGATCGAAACCCGAAAATTCGCGAAGATCTGAAAGAAAACGTGTCATCTGCGTCCTCCCGTGAAGCATGAGACCTCAATCAATATCAATATTCATATGATTGAATATGTCTTTCGGCAAGATTGTTTCAGCGCCCGCGGTTAAAGAAACAGTCTGCTCATGATGCTGGCCCACACGCCTGACACGCAAAGGGTCAGTTTTCCGGGGCTTTCCAACCGGCCTCGCGAAGCGCGGACAGCAGCGCCTCAAGATCATTGTCGTCCACGAACAAAAGCTTCAATGCAAGGTGAAACCTGCTGTCTGGCCAGGATTTCTCGAACTCTTCAAGCAGTCGTCTGGCATCGGCTGATTGTCCGGCCCTCTGGTGCGCAGCTATCAGGTAGGCATGGCTGATCGGGCCTACGGGACTGCCAGCCGCCGCCGCACGCTTCAACTCCGAAATGCAGCCCTGAAAATCGCCGAGGTGAAACTTGGCGGTCGCATATGAAATCCGGAACACGTGCCTTCCGGGGGAGTTGACCGAGTAGTTGGCCGGGTTGGCGACCGAAATCACGCGCTCGAAATCGCCTCCGAAGAAGGCGATGAGGGAGTCGAAGTCGACAACGCTCAGATCCTCAGGGGCAATCGCAAGCGCCCTGGCCGAATAGCTTCGGGCCTCGTCGACATCACCGCGCGCGAATGCCATCCAGGCGAGAGCCGACTGCGTCCACGCAGCAGACGGGTTCAGTTGCAGGGCCTGATTTGCGTGCTCCATTCCAAGTTCCAGCAGTGCCGCTTTTTCCTCTCCGGGCGGGAACCGGAACGCCTGCAGGCCGATGACCTGTGCCAGGCCAGCATGCGCACGGAATTGCAGTGGGTCGAGCCGGACCGCGTGCTCGAACATGTCCCGGGTCGCCCGTAGCCGGATCGGGTCGATCGCGGGGAAGATGAGATCGCGCGCCTGTTCTGCGAGATTGCTGGCCTGCAGCGCGGCAGGGGACTTGAGCATGAGAGCTTCGCGCTCAGCTTCGCCTGAGCGGCTCGGGGGAGACAAATCGAGGTCCGATTCAGTCCATGGTCGTTGATCGATCACCAACAGGGCCAAACCGCCTGCAACGGCCAAGGCGACGAGGGAAATGGCAATCCTGGCGCCATAACGCGATTTTATGGCCGCACCTCCTGGATCCGCTCTCTCCGGTCGGACTTCGAAGCGGACGGCATACTGGCCCGGATCCACATGGATCCAGATTGGGTCGTCCACGCCAACGCTTTTATAGTAGGAAGAAAGCGCCTGTCGCAGCCGTCTTGCGTCCACCCGCACGAGGTTCGATGGATCGCCATCTTGCGAGGGCAGGCGGTTATAGACATCCGCGGCGATTGTTTTGCCGAGCAGTTTTTCGCCGCGCCCGGCGAGTGTCTCATCCACAATATATGTGAGGAAATTCTGCAGTCTCACGGACCCGGAGAACTCCGCCGACTCGCGAATTCTTGCAATGATTTGGTCAACGGATTCCCGCGATGGTTTTGGTGCCTTATCAATGTCCGTATTTTTGCTCATAGGCCGAAAGTCCGGAAAGTCTTTTGAAATCAGGACGTTGGATTGGTGAAACACGGCGTTTATACCGTGAAATACTCCATTTCACGTATGACATTAGGCCAAGGTCGCTGCAGATGAAACGATCAAAAGTTGCAATCGTTCCTTTGGGCGGCAGTTCACAGGACGATGCTTTCGCAGCGGATCACAAACGCGAAAACGCGGGTCCGGCTTGCGGGGGATGCCAAGCCTGAAAGCAAAAATGCAGGCAGTATCCCGGTACGGTCGAATACGTGGCCCCATCCTGCCTCTTGCGAGAGGTATTC
Source organism: Roseibium sp. (assembly GCF_048261595.1). Taxonomy (GTDB): domain Bacteria; phylum Pseudomonadota; class Alphaproteobacteria; order Rhizobiales; family Stappiaceae; genus Roseibium. The sequence continues at coordinate 1,057,169 of NZ_JBLXFW010000001.1, read as the reverse complement.
GACCCCAGATCCTCACTGCCCCCGGGCGGTGGGGATTTTTCTTTTATGGAACCGTCCGGGGGTCATCGGTCTGTATTCCTGCCGCACATCCCTTGCCCTTGGCAATATTGCTCTATAGATCGGTCAAAGGAGTTGGCGGTCTGTTGAAAACCCTTGTGATGAGGGGGAAAAGGCCACCGGTTCGCGCTCGAATTTTGGCTGCCAGCCGGGAATCATGCTTTTTTCCGTGCAATGAATGGAGCGAATGCATCCGCGCGCAGGACATTCGACATTGAACATGTCTTCTGGATTGGTGAATGACGGTTAGCATCGATATCGGCGAAGTTGCGAGCGGTTCGCGCGCTGGAATGGATCTGGAAGAACTGCTGGCGACCCGGTTGCTGGTTCAGGGCAATTCCGGTTCCGGTAAGTCGCATCTTCTGCGCCGGCTTCTGGAACAATCCGCGCCATGGGTCCAGCAAGCGATCATCGATCCGGAAGGCGACTTCGTTTCCCTTGCCGAAAAATACGGTCATGTGGTCGTCGACGCCGTGGGGACCGAGAAAGACCTTCAGATGATCGCGGGCCGGGTGCGTCAGCACCGGGTATCGGTTGTCCTGAACCTGGAAGGGTTGGACGCTGACCGCCAGATGAAGGCGGCAGCCACATTCCTTGACGGTCTCTTCGATGCGGACCGGGACCTCTGGTATCCGATGCTGGTGGTCGTGGACGAGGCGCAGCTATTTGCACCGGCGGCGGCCGGCGAAGTCAGCGAAGAGGCGCGGCGCCGGTCCTTGGGTGCCATGACCAACCTCATGTGCCGCGGGCGCAAGCGCGGCCTTGCCGGCATCATCGCGACACAACGCCTGGCAAAGCTTGCCAAGAACGTGGCGGCGGAAGCCTCCAATTTTCTGATGGGGCGTACCTTCCTCGATATCGACATGGCCCGTGCTGCAGATCTCCTCGGCATGGAGCGGCGCCAGGCAGAATCCTTCCGCAATCTGGATCGAGGTCATTTCATTGCCCTGGGGCCCGCTTTGTCTCGGCGCCCGATTCCGGTGAAGATCGGCCCGGTGGAGACCTCCGGTCGTGGCGGAAGCCCGAAGTTGATGCCGCTTCCCGAAAAGCCCGTGGAAGAGGCAAAGGATCTCATCTTCACACCCGCGCCGGGGGAAGCCATTCCAATGCGGCCGCGCAGTCCGGAGCCGGTCCTTTCCACCTCCGACGTGCTGAGTCAGTTGTCCAGTGCCGAGCACGCCGCGGATGCCGCAGTGGAACCGGCCGCCAGCCTTCTGGACTATGGCGAGCGGGAGGAGACAATCGACCGGATCATCGGCGAGATCCTCGATGAGCCTGATGCGGCCTTCCAGCCGATTGCCTCGCTCTATCAGGATTTCCAGGTACGTTGCCGCATTTCCAAGCTTCCCGGTGGTGCGCCGGACCTTCAGGTCTTCCGCGAGAAGCTGTCGGTTGCCCGCGCGGGCGTCGAGAAGGGCGATATCGACGACAACGAATGGCAGAAGGCAGAGCTTATCGCGTCCGAACTTCCCGAGGACATGCGCGGTGTCTACCTGCTGCTGGCCAAGGCAGCGCTCGCCAAGGCACCATGTCCGGGCAACATCGAGATCGCGACAGCCTATGGCACCCGGTCCCCGGGCCGGGCGCGATGGCTGCTAAGCCACATGGAGGAGCGCGGTTTCCTTGTCTGTGCGACGGATCTGCGCGGCAATCGGATCGTGACGTTGACTGACCTTGGATGGCAAACAGCTCCGGGCGACGAAGCGGCGGCCTGAGGCTTGACGCAGGAAGCAAGCAAGTCAGCGGCTCAGGCCTCGTCAACCATGTATTGATTTGCAATGATCGACATGCGAAGCGAGACATCTGTTTTCCTCCGGTGAGGGAGGCAGATCTTCACGGGGGATCGCATGCTTCGGATCATAGCACTTCTGGTTTCTCACGGCGCCATGCTCGGCATCGGTTTCGCGCTTGGGGTCTATCTGCTGCCGATCCTGACCGCCCCCCAGGCACCGGACCAGGCAACCCTTCGGAGCGCGGCGCAGTCGGCCGAGTTTGCCGCCGAGTTCACACGCAACCTCAAGGGCAGCGATTTCCTGCATTGGGGTGAAGGCACTGTCAGCGTTTCAAACGAACGCATCGTGCATGAAGGCCGGCTTGCCCCCGGACCGGATTACAAGCTTTATCTCGTCGAGGACTTTGTAGAGGACGAGGCTCAGTTCGAGAAGCTGAGAGACCGCTCCGTGCGCATCGGGGATGTGAAGTCCTTCGACGGATTTATTCTGGACGTGCCGAACGGCATCCGTATCGAGGGGTACACGACTGTTGTGATCTGGTGCGAGGCCTTCGGCGAATTCATCACGGCGGCGAAATACCGGTAGTGCGCGCCGGTGCAGTAAATGTCTGCCCAGGCTCCAAGCCCCGGTGGCACGCGGTACGGGCGGGGTAGGCTCAGTCTGCCGGCCGCATGCGTTGCGCGGTCCCAGCTACGGCCTTGGCTGCGGGATCCTTGTTACCCAGAAGATACCGTAGCTGCGCAATTTCCTGCTCGATTCCATGAATGGTACGCTCCAGGACACTGTCGAGATAACTCCCGGCCGGAGCATTTTCCCGAATTCTTTCGGCCTTGTCCCTGGTCTTGCCCAGGAACAGCAGCAGGTCATCGATATCATCGGAGCGGACCGAGATCGCCTTATGCAACAGATACGGAGGGACGTGTCTGCCGATACGGGTGAAGCCGCAACCCGTTTCGCCCACGGCGGGTGCTTCAATGGAAGCAGGGAGTTCACTGGAAGCCGGCAGCATTGCGTCACCTCATTTGTTCTTGCTTTGTTCTTATAACAGTGCCCGTACCGATTCACAAGTGCGTGGGCTCGCCGCCCAAATTTGAGCGGACGGGAAGGGGATGGGTTACCATGCCCGCAGACGGAGTGACGCGGGCCCGCATTGCCAGCTTGACCAGTTGCAAACAGAAAGTTACATACGTAACTAATTTGCAGGTAGCCCGTTTCGGGAGGAGACAAGATGCGCCAGGATGCCAGCCAGATTGCCGGGCAAAATACGCTCGAATACATGCCCGGTTTCGGCAATGACTTCGAAACCGAGGCGCTGCCAGGAGCGCTGCCGCAGGGCATGAACAGCCCACAGAAATGCGCTTATGGCCTTTATGCCGAGCAACTTTCAGGCACCGCCTTCACTGCTCCGAGCCATCAGAACGAGCGGACCTGGTGCTACCGCATCCGCCCGTCGGTGAAGCACTCCACACGCTATACCAAGATTGATCTTCCCTATTGGAAGTCTGCGCCGCATGTGGATCCGGATGTCATTTCCCTCGGCCAGTACCGCTGGGATCCGGTGCCGCATACGGATCAGGCGCTCACCTGGCTGACCGGCATGCGCACCATGACCACGGCAGGCGACGTGAACACCCAGGTCGGCATGGCGAGCCATATCTACCTGGTGACGCAGTCCATGGTGGATGAGTATTTCTATTCCGCTGACAGCGAGTTGCTCATCGTTCCCCAGGAAGGACGACTGCGGTTCTGCACCGAACTCGGCATCATTGATCTGGAGCCGAAGGAAATCGCGATCATCCCGCGCGGCCTTGTCTACCGGGTGGAGCTGATCGATGGTCCGGCTCGTGGGTTCGTCTGCGAGAACTACGGCCAGAAGTTCGAACTGCCGGGCCGTGGTCCGATCGGCGCCAACTGCATGGCCAACCGGCGCGACTTCAAGACCCCGGTCGCCTGGTTCGAGGAGCGCGAAGCCCCCTCCAAGATCACCATCAAGTGGTGTGGCCAGTTTCATGAAACGAAGATCGGACATTCGCCGCTTGATATCGTCGCCTGGCACGGCAACTACGCGCCGGTGAAATACGATCTGAGAACCTACTGCCCGGTCGGGGCAGTGCTGTTCGATCACCCGGACCCGTCGATCTTCACCGTTCTGACCGCGCCTTCCGGCGTTCCGGGCACGGCGAACATCGACTTCGTGCTCTTCCGCGAGCGCTGGATGGTGGCCGAGGACACCTTCCGTCCACCCTGGTACCACAAGAACATCATGTCCGAGCTGATGGGCAACATCTACGGTCAGTATGATGCCAAGCCGCAGGGCTTCGTGCCGGGCGGCATGAGCCTGCACAACATGATGCTGCCCCACGGCCCGGACAAGAACGCCTATGAAGGCGCGTCCAACGCCGACCTCAAGGCGGAGAAGCTGGACAACACCATGTCCTTCATGTTCGAGACCCGCTTTCCGCAGCATCTGACCAAATTCGCCGCACAGGAAGCCTTGCTCCAGGACGATTACATCGACTGCTGGGAGAGCCTTGAGAAGAAATTCGACGGCACTCTCGAAGGCAACTGGGACAAGTGATGAGCGATCGATCTGCGCAGGAGGGAACGCAGGACCGCCTTGTCATCCTCGGATCCAAGGGAGGTCCCGCGATCCGGCCGGGCGGCCCGTCTCCAACCAGTTCCCTGCTGGAAATTGCGGGGCGGCGGTGCGTCATCGACTGCGGTCTCGGTGTGACCCGAGGCCTCGTCGAGGCCGGCGTCAGCCTGAAGGAGATGGATCTCATCTTCATCACGCACATGCATTCCGATCATGTGCTGGAGCTGGGGCCGCTGATCCATACGGCCTGGACCACGGGCCTTTCCAAAAAAGTGACGGTCTTCGGACCGGCTGATCTTCAGGAGTACTGGGACGGTTTCCTTGCCTCCATGCGCTACGACATCGACTTGCGCATTGCGGATGAGGGCAGGCCGGACCTGCGCGGCCTGGTCGAGATCCGGTCGATCAGGGAAGGGGACATCGAGCTTGGCGATGCGGCGCTCAAGGTATCGGCTCTCAGGGTCGACCATCCGCCTGTCGTTGACTGCTTCGCCCTGCGGTTTAATGCGTCCGACGACAGCGGCAACTGGTCGGTCGTGTTCGGAGCCGACACGGCCTTTTTCCCGCCGCTCGCCGAGTTCGCCGGGGACTGCGACATCCTTGTTCACGAGGCGATGCTGGAGCACGGGGTCGACCGGATCGTGGAAATCACAGGCAACGGCGACAGGCTGCGCCAGCACCTGATGGCAAGCCATACAATCGCTCCCGACGCGGCAAGGATTGCAGCGCTGGCCGGGGCCCGTCATCTCGTACTCAATCATCTGATCCCGGCGGACCTGCCGGGCTTTGCAGAGCAGGACTGGCTGGACGCTTGTGCGCCGCAGTTCGCCGGACAAACGACGGTCGGCAAGGACGGCCTGACGATACCGAGGAAACACTCATGAAACTCGCTACGCTCAAGGACGGCAGCCGCGACGGCAAGCTGGTCATCGTCAACCGCGAACTGACCCGTTGCACCGAGGCAACCCATATTGCCCCGACGTTGCAGGCAGCTCTAGACAACTGGGAGAAGGTCGCGCCGAAGCTGGAAGTTTTGGCCGAAAGCCTCAGTCACGACGCGGTGCCGTCGCTGCGCTTTCACGAGCATGACGCCATGTCGCCTCTGCCGCGCGCCTACCAGTGGGCCGACGGCTCTGCGTACGTCAATCATGTCGAGCTGGTCCGTAAGGCCCGCAACGCGGAAATGCCCGCGAGCTTCTGGACCGACCCGCTGATGTACCAGGGCGGGTCGGACAGCTTCCTTGCGCCCCGCGACCCGATCCTCATGGGCGACGAGGCCTGGGGCATCGACATGGAAGGCGAGATCGCCGTCATCACGGGCGATGTGCCCATGGGCGCGACCGTTGAACAAGCGCGCGATGCCATCCGTATGATCATGCTGGTCAACGACGTTTCCCTGCGCGGTCTGATCCCGGCGGAACTTGGCAAGGGCTTCGGCTTCTTCCAGTCCAAGCCATCGTCGGCTTTCTCACCCGTGGCGGTGACCCCGGATGAGCTGGGGGATGCCTGGGACGGCGGCAAGGTCAGCCTGCCGCTTCGCGTCGATTACAACGGAGAGGCCTTTGGCCGTGCTGAAGCAGGCGTGGACATGACTTTCGACTTCCCGACGCTGATTGCCCATGCCGCGAAGACCCGCCCGCTCGGGGCCGGTGCGATCATCGGTTCCGGCACCGTCTCCAACAAGCTGGAGGGCGGCCCGGGCAAGCCGGTGTCTGAGGGCGGTGTCGGCTACTCGTGTATTGCCGAGATCCGCATGATCGAGACCATCAACGATGGCGAGCCGAAAACGCCGTTCATGAAGTTCGGCGACACAGTCCGCATCGAGATGATGGACCAGTCCGGCCATTCCATCTTCGGTGCGATCGAACAGGCCGTGGAGAAATACGAGGGAGCTTGAGCCTCCTCTGAAACCTACTCTGAATTGGCCGGCAGGCCTGACAAATTGGACGGAACACCAAATGAGCAAGAAATTCGCCTCCCAGGGCGACATGGAAGAAAAGAAGATCACTTTCGAGGAAATCGGCAAGGATCTCTGGGCCTTTACAGCCGAAGGCGATCCGAACACCGGCGTCATCATTGGCGATGACAGCGTCATGATCGTGGAAGCCCAGGCGACCCCGGAACTGGCGAACAAGGTGATCGAGAAAGTTCGCTCCGTCACCGACAAGCCGATCAGCCATCTGGTCCTGACCCATTATCACGCCGTGCGTGTTCTGGGCGCAGCCGCCTATCAGGCGCCCAACATCATCATGAGCCAGAAGGCCCGCTCCATGGTGGTGGAACGCGGTGCGGAAGACCGCGAGTCCGAGTTCATGCGTTTCCCGCGTCTGTTCATGGGCTACGACGATGTCGCCAAGATCCCGCCGCTGACCTGGCCAACCACGACCTTCAACGATCGCATGACCGTCTATCTCGGCAAGCGCCGCGTCGACCTGCGCTTCCTTGGTCGTGCCCACACCGCCGGTGACATCGTCATCCACGTGCCGGACGAAAACGTCATGTTCACCGGCGACATCGTCGAATACCACTCCGCCTGCTACTGCGGCGATGGCCATTTCACCGACTGGCCGGCGACGCTGGAAGCGATCCGCTCCTTCGATGTCGAGGCGATTGCACCGGGCCGCGGTGATGCCTTGGTCGGCAAGGAAATGGTCGGCAAGGCTCTGACCAACACTGCCGACTTCGTCACCTCCACCTACAAGCCGGTCGCCCGTGTCGCGCAAGGCGGCGGTTCTCTCAAGGAAGCCTGGGATGCCTGCCGCGCCGAATGCGATCCGAAGTTCAAGGACTATGCGATCTACGAGCACTGCCTGCCGTTCAACGTTGCCCGTGCATACGACGAGGCGCTGGGCATCGACACGCCGCGCATCTGGACCGCCGAGCGCGACGCCGACATGTGGGCAAAGCTTCAGGACTAAACGCCCGAGGCCGCAAAGACAGATGGACCGGGCGGCATGAAGCCGCCTGTCCGGGAGGAACCATGTCTAAAATCTTTGAAACGCCGCTCTACCCCTATGAGCGCTCGAGCGATCAGGACGCGGTCTCGCCGGTCAATCATCCGGTGATTGTCATTGGCGCCGGGCCCGTGGGGCTTGCGGCTGCCATCGATCTGGCACAGCAGGATGTGCCGGTGGTCGTTCTGGACGAAAACGACAAGGTCAGTTTCGGCTCCCGTGCCATCTGTTTTTCCAAGCGGTCTCTCGAAATCATGGACCGGCTCGGCTGCGGCGATGCCTATGCCGACAAGGGCGTCGTCTGGAACCTCGGCAAAGTCTTCTTTGGCGACCGCAAGGTCTATGACTTCAACCTGTTGCCCGAGGATGGCCACAAGCGTCCGGCCTTCATCAATCTGCAGCAGTACTATTGCGAGCTCTATCTGGTCGACCGGGTCCGGGAACTGCAGGCCGAAGGCAAGCCCATCGAGATCCGTGGCAACAGCAAGGTCACCGCTTTGGAAGCGGTCGAGCGCTGCAATCGTCTGACCGTCGAGACCCCGGACGGCCCTTATGATCTCACCTGCGACTGGCTGATAGCCTGCGACGGGGCCGGCTCGCCCACACGCCGCATGATGGGCCTCGATTTCGTCGGTCGCGTCTTTGAGGACAACTTCCTCATCGCTGACGTCACCATGAAGGCCGACTTCCCGACGGAGCGCTGGTTCTGGTTCGACCCGCCCTTCAACAAGGGGCAGTCGGCCCTTCTTCACAAGCAGCCCGACGGCGTCTGGCGGATCGATCTCCAGCTCGGCTGGGACATCGACAAGGAAGACGAGAAGAAACCGGAGAAAGTCATTCCTCGGCTCAGGCAGATGCTGGGCGAGGAGGTGGAGTTCGATCTTGAGTGGGTTTCTATCTACACGTTCCAGTGCCGCCGGATGGAGAAGTTCCGCCATGGCCGCGTTCTCTTTGCCGGCGACAGCGCCCACCAGGTCTCACCCTTCGGCGCACGCGGCGCAAACTCCGGCTTCCAGGACGCGGAGAATCTTGCCTGGAAGCTGAAGCTGGTTCTCGGCGGCAAGGCACACGAAAGCCTGCTTGATACCTATGACGCCGAGCGTGTGTTCGCAGCCGACGAGAACATTCTGAATTCCAGCCGTTCTACCGATTTCATTACGCCGAAATCCGAGATGAGCCGCATCTTTCGGAACGCGGTCCTGGACCTTGCGGAGCACCATGCCTTTGCAAGGCCGCTAGTGAACTCGGGCCGCCTTTCCTTGCCGAGCACCTATGACGGGTCGGCGCTGAACGGACCTGATGCGAAGGGCCTTCCCTCCCGCACCCGGCCGGGCGCACCGGCGTCCGACGCGCCTCTTGGAGAGGATTGGCTTTTGAAGAGCCTGGGCGGTGACTTCACGCTTCTTGGTTTGGGGCGCGATATCCCGGATATTTTCATGATCGAAGGGGTCGAAATTCGGGGCATCTCGGTGCGCAGAGACGAAATGTCAGATGCCCTGCGCGAGCGCTACCTTGGCGATGCAGACGGCGCGGTCTATCTCCTGCGCCCGGACCAGCATGTCGCTGCACGGTGGGTGGACTATGACGAGAGCGCGGTGAGAGACGCGCTCATGACGGCAATCGGCAAGACGGCAGAATGACGATGACGAAAGAAGCCCCAAAGGGACTGGAACGCCCGGACGATTTCTATGCTGACCTTCTTTCAGCCCATGACGGGCTTTCGAAGGAGGAAAGCGATGCCTTCAACGCCCGGCTGATACTGGTGCTCGCCAATATGGTTGGAGACCATTCTCGCCTCAAGGAGGCCCTCTCGCTAGCCGCCCAGGATTGATGGGTTCAAGATTTTCTGGTCTGAAATCAAGTGCTGATCGTGTGGTTTTGATTGGATACTATATATTTCTGAAGTAGATATCGTCAAAAATTGCAGTGTTATAAATATTAATATCTGAATTTGTTTTTTGTTATCGATTATTACGTATGGTCAGGCTTCTGGTTGAGGCAGGCTAGGGCGTTTCGGTGCATGAGCAAATTTCCGGTTCCGGACAATGAAATGGAGCGGTTGGCCGAACTGCGGTCACTGAATATCATCGACACCAAGCGCGAACCTGCTTTCGACGCGGTAACAAAGCTTGCCGCGGCAATTTTTGAATGCCCGATCGCGCTGATTTCTCTCGTCGAAGAAAACTACCAGTGGTTCAAATCCTCGGTGGGTCTCGATGCGGAATGCACGTCGCGCAATGTTTCCTTCTGCACCCACGCTGTCGCCTCAGGAGATGTTCTGGTCGTTGAAGATGCACTGTACGACCAGCGCTTTTGCGACAATCCCCTCGTCAACAGAGCCCCGTGGATACGGTTTTACGCAGGATGTCCGATCAGTCTTGATGGTGAGCGCTTTCTGGGCGCCTTGTGCGTCATTGACCGGAAGCCGCGGATGCCGACGCAAAGCCAGCTCGAGCAGCTCAAATCCCTCGCCAATATCGTCGAAGGCCTCATGAGATCCTATCAGGCGGTGTCGGTAGCTCACGAGTCAAGCTGGCTGGCGCAGGAACGCAGCGTTGAGGTTGCGCGAAAGAACCGGCTTTTGAAGCAGGTCGAGACTCTGGCGGAAATAGGCGCGTTCAGGGTCAATCTGGCGACACGAGAGACGGTTTGGTCGGACCAGATCTTCGCGCTCCATGGCCTGCCGGTCTCTGATAAATCTCCGTCACTCGACGAGGCTCTGGAGTATTTTCCCGAGGACGAACGTCTCCGTGTTCTGCAGACAGTCGAGCGCGACCTTGCGTCCAAGGGTAGTTTTCTCGTTGACGCTGACTTCATGACCGCCAAAGGCGACAGGCGGCGCATTCGCTTCATGGGCGAAGTGGACACGGGATCCGACAATGATAGCGTGGTCATCGGTGTGATGGACGACATCACCGAGCGATACGAGCAGGAGCAAGGCCTATGGCGCACTGCCAACATCGATGCTCTGTCGGGGCTTGGGAACCGGCACTGGTTCCATAACGAACTTGATCGGGTCCTGAAGCAGGTCAAGGAGGAAGGGTCGTACTACGCCCTGATGCTGATTGATCTGGACGGCTTCAAGCTGGCCAATGACAGCCTCGGACACCAGGCGGGCGATGAGGTCATTCGGGTCGTTTCGCGCCGCATCCGCGATGTTGCAGGTGAGGATGCGATCTGCGCCCGCATTGGGGGCGACGAATTCGCGATCATCGTTTGCTGCAACAAGGTCATGCTTCCGCGTCAGCTGGGGTCCATGATCATCTCGCGGATCAAGGAGGCCATTCCCTTCGAGAAAACCGCGGCCTATGTCAGCGCGTCGATCGGGATCGCCTTTGCTCCGATGGATGCCAAGACGCCTGAAGACTTGATGAAGTTTGCCGACATGGCGCTTTACCGCGTGAAGCGCTCGGGACGTGGCAGGGTCGGGGTCTACACGCAGGAACTGAAGCGGATCTTCGGGGCGCGTCAGAAGGCCATCGACGTCGTAAGGTCGGCCTATCGCTCCGACCGCATCCGGGCGCATTATCAACCTATCGTCGACCTGACGAACAGGCAGTTGCGCGGAGCAGAGGCTCTGGTGCGCATAAGTTCCCCGAACAATACGCTGCTTGGTCCGGACGACTTCTGGGAGGCCTTCAAGGATCCGGAAAGTGCCCGCATCGTCGATAGCAGTGTCTTCCAACTGGTGCTCGATGATCTTGCGAAGTGGAAAGCCGAGAAAGTCGATCCTGGCTGTGTGAGCATCAACGCGTCCAAGTACTGGTTCCAGACAGAGGACTTCGCAACAGGGTTCCTGACGCTACTTGATGAGCACAAGATTTCTCCGGGTGTGATCCGTCTGGAGGTCACGGAGAGCGTTCTCCTGAACGAAGAGACCGAAAGCGTCAGCCGGATCCTGCTGGAACTGCGGGAGGCGGGCGTGTCGATCGCTCTTGATGACTTCGGTGCCGGCTTTGCGTCACTGACACACTTGCGGGACTACCCGATCGACTCGATCAAGATTGACCGGTCTTTCATCAAGGGGCTGGAGAGTTCTCAGCAGAGTACCCTCATCGTGCGCTCCATAGTCGAACTGTCCCGCAATTTCGATCTGACCGTGATCGCTGCAGGTGTTGAGACCGTGGGGCAGGCGGAGTATCTGCGGGCGATCGGCTGTGACCAGGCGCAGGGTTCGCTTTTCGGCTCTGCCGTCGAGGCTGCAAAGCTGCACGACAGCCTCGTCAAGTCGGCAGCTTCGGACGAGCTGATTTCATTCGTGATCTGACCTTTTTGACAACACTGCACGCGCCCTCCGCGATACGCAGAACCGGAACGTCAAGCATGCGACCGGTTCAAGCTGAACCGGACTAGAGGTTCACTCACCCGCCACGTCCTCTCAAACGTGAAAACCCCGGTGCGTATGCGCCGGGGTTTTTGCATGACCTGAGTGCCAGTCATCCGCTTTGGCGCGGCGAATGGATCCGGTATCAGAACGCGACCTGATCGCCACCCTTGAGAGACAGGATCTGTCTGGCCTCGTCCGGCGTGGCGACCTCAAGGCCTAGGCCCTCGATGACCTTCCGAACCATCTTCACCTGATCGGCACTCGATTCCGCCAGTTTGCCCTTGCCGGCCCACAGGCTGTCTTCCAGGCCGACGCGCACATTGCCCCCGAGGGCAGCGGCCTGCGCCGCGATCCGCAGCTGCGCGGAGCCGGCACCCAGCACCGACCAGCGGTAGGCATCGCCGAACAGGCGATCGGCCGTCCGCTTCATGTGCTGTACGTCTTCCGGGTGTGTGCCTATCCCGCCGAGCAGTCCGAAGACCGACTGGACGAAGAAGGGCGGCTTCACCAGCCCGCGGTCGACGAAATGCGCCAGGTTGTAGAGGTGCGAGATGTCGTAGCATTCGAACTCGAAGCGGGTGCCGTTCTCGTAGCAGGTCGACAGAACGTACTCGATATCCTTGAAGGAATTACGGAAAACCAGGTCCCGCGATGCTTCCAGAAAGGGCTTTTCCCAATCGAACTTGAAGGTCTCGTATTTCGCAGCCATGTGGAACAGGCCGAAATTCATCGAGCCCATGTTGAGAGAGGCCACTTCCGGCTTGAACGTCGCCGCCGGCCGCACCCGCTCCTCCACGGTCATGAAGGGGCTGCCGCCGGTGGTCAGGTTCAGCGCGGCATTCGTCGCTTGCTTGATCCGCGGCAGGAACTTGGCGAACCCTTCGATGCTTTGGTCCGGCTTGCCCGTTTCCGGGTCTCGCGCATGCAGGTGAAGGACCGCTGCGCCTGCTTCTGCGGCCTTGATAGCCTCATCGACAATCTCGTCCGGTGTAATCGGCAGGTGCGGCGACATGGTCGGCGTATGGATTGCGCCGGTAATGGCACAGGTAATGACGACCTTGCCCTTCACTGTGTTGGCGGAACCTGTCTCAGCTTGTGTGCTCATTTGCCGGTTTTCTCCTCCTCTGAACGTTTGTGCGCGGCCAGGGCCATCAGGCGGCGGTCGCGCCATTTCTGTCTCTCTTCCAGTTTGTCTGCCGGAAGCCGCTGGCGCCTGTCTTCCTCGATCCGGTCGAGCACCTCGCCGGACCAGTCGGCGCGGGTCTTCATCTGCTCGAACATGTTGGCGAACATGCCATCGTAGCGGCCGACATAATCACGCACACCGGAAGGGGCATTGAGGTCGATCGTCTCGAACGGCCCCATGAACGCCCAACGGGCGGCAAGGCCTTCGCGAATGCCGATGTCGACGTCCTCAGCGCTGGCATATCCGCCCGCAACGAGGCGGAATGCCTCCTCCAGCAGGGCCCCTTGCATGCGGTTCATGATGAAGCCGTCGATCTCCTTGGTCATCATGATCGGCGATTGACCCGCCTCAAGCATCAACAGGCGGGTCTGTTCCATTGCCGCAGCGGAGGTCCATGGCGCGGGCACAACTTCGACCGCCTTGATCAGGTAGGGCGGATTGATCGGGTGTGCGACGAGGCAGCGTTCGCGGTGCTTCAGATGATCGGTGAAGCGCGATGGCAGCAGCGCCGAGGTGGAGCTTGCGAGAACGGTTGTAGGTGCCGCCAGATCGTCAAGGCGGGTATAAAGGTCGCGTTTGACCTCAAGGATCTCCGGGACGTTTTCCTGCACGTGCACCGCACCGTCCAGCGCCGCTGCCAGATCTCCCTCGGCCGACAGGCGGGGCAGAACCTCGTCCGGCGTCTGCCCATTCAGCAAATCGTTCGCGGCCAGATCGCCGAGCACTTCCGCGATATAGCCGATGGCCGCCTCCGGGGCGCTCGTTTCCCGATCCCACAGGCTGACGTCATAGCCTGCCCGCGCATAACTGATTGCCCAGCCCCGGCCGATAAAGCCCGAGCCCACAATGGCGATCTTTGGCATCGCAAAATTCCTCCCAATTCTGCCCTGTCATGGCCGGGTTGAAACCCCGTCTCGACGGCGCAGCAATAATACTCTCTAGCAAGTGAACCAAAATTCATTCCAAAATGAAAGAGTTATGTGTTTGAGGGATGAAATATCTGCTTTGTTCTAACAGCTCAGGCCGCAGATCGGGTTGATTTGCACAGCCTACCATTTTGACTATTCTCTGTGCACTTCATGCCTATTTATGTGCGTTGCACAAAAATAGCGCAACGCCATAATGACGCCATGGCACCAGCACTTTCAATCCTTGTCATCGACGACAATCGCATCCGCGCCTCGATTATCGAGCAGGGGTTGCGTGACGCCGGTCATGACAAGGTGATCGTGATCGCCCAGATGGATGGTCTTGTCCGTCGAATTACGGAAATCGAGCCTGACGTCATCGTCATTGATCTGGAAAATCCGAATCGCGATCAGCTCGAGCATATCTTTCAGGTTACCAGGGCTGTCCAGCGTCCGATTGCCATGTTCGTCGATAAGTCCGAGAGCGGCTCGATCGAGGCGGCAGTTGATGCCGGAGTATCGGCCTACGTAGTCGACGGTCTGAAGAAGGAGCGGGTCAAGCCCATCCTCGACATGGCGATAAGCCGGTTCCGGGCCTATTCGCGGCTTAATCGGGAATTGCAGGAGGTGCGCATGGAGCTGGCCGAACGCAAGACAATCGACCGGGCGAAGGGGATCCTGATGAAATCGAGAGGCATTACCGAGGATGAGGCCTATCGCCTGTTGCGCAAGACGGCGATGAACCAGAGCCGGAAAATCATAGATGTCGCGCAGGGGCTCATTCTTGCTGCCGGCCTGCTGGAGGATTGAGATGTGTTTCAGGATTGCCGAGCGACTCAAGACAAGAACCTGACCGGGATCTGACTGCCATGCCGAATGCACGAGAAACCGTGATTGCCGGATATATCCCGCTCCTCGACAGTGCGCTTCTGATTGCGGCGGCGCAGCTTGGCTTTGCCGAGGCCGAGGGGATCGAGCTGAAGCTTGTCCGCGAAACCTCCTGGGCCAATATTCGCGACCGCATATCCGTCGGACATTTCGACGTGGCTCATATGCTGGGACCTATGCCGATCGCGGCCTCGCTGAACATAACCTCCCTCGCGGTCCCCATGCGTGCTCCGATGGCTCTGGGACTTGGTGGCAATGCCATCACCGTATCGACCGAGATCTGGCGGGCCATGGTTGATGCCGGGGCAGGGCAGGAGGGGGATCCGGCAACCACCGGGGACGCACTCAAGAGGGTGATTGAAGCGCGCTCTGCAGAGGTAAGGCCTCCGCTGCGGTTCGGTGTTGTGCATCCATTTTCGGGCCATGCTTACGAACTGAGGTACTGGCTTGCCGCGGCAGGGATACACCCGGATCTGGACGTGGAGATTACCGTGCTGCCTCCGCCGCTCATGCCCGATGCTTTGGCTGTCGGTCAGATCGACGGCTATTGCGTCGGTGAGCCGTGGAACACGGTCTCAGTGGCATCGGGGGCGGGGAGGATCGTGACCTTCAAGGAGGCGATCTGGCCTGCGAGCCCCGAGAAGGTGCTTGGTGTCTCCGAACGATGGGCCGATGCCCATCCCGATTTGCTTGACCGGCTCATTCGCGCCCTTGTCAGGTCTGCGGCCTGGTGCGGTGCTCCTGCAAATGCACAAAAGCTGGCCAATCTGCTGTCCGCATCCGACGTGCTCGACTGTCCTCCCGATTTCTGCATGCCGGCGTTGACAGGCGAGTTGTGTCTCGAGCAAGGGGCGCTTCCCATTTCGGTGCCGTTCCTGACCTTTTCCGGAGAGCACGCCCATAGCCCTCAACCCGAACACGGTCTCTGGTTCTATTCTCAGATGGTACGTTGGGGGCAGGTGCATTTCGATCCGGCTCATCTGGGCATTGTCCGTCGTACCTTTGATGCCGACTTGTATCGCCGAGCGCTCGGGTTGTCGGCATTGCCGCTAGCGCCCGAACGCGCCCGCTTCTTTGATCATGCCTATTTCGATCCAAGTGACATCGAGGCATATGTTTCGGCCTTCTCTCTGAAATGTTGAGTGCTGACGAAATGGGCGACGCGTCTAGCAGCCCAAAACATGTGCAAATGCAAATAAAACGGGCCGGAAAATGCTGCAGATGCGAAGGGTTTAAGAATGTCGAAACCGGCGTAAATATATGAAAAGAAAAGAGAAAGAAGAAGACATTCAAACTGGCACGAAGCCTGCTATGTAGAACGCAAAGCCAACGAAGGCCTTCCAGAGAATACGTCCGATGACGGGCGTTACGGCAAAGCCGCCGATGAAACCCTCCCTCGCTCCTCCCGCGGGGTTCGGTTTCTCGGCGGCTTTTTTGTTTCACGAGACGGTCTTGGCCCACCTCTCCGGGGTCTTGCCAGAATGAGGGATCAGCAAGTGACCATGAAAACACCTGATGTAAATCTCGCACGCCGCCTGATGCTCGGCACCATGTTTGCCGCCGGCCTCACCGCAGCGCTTGTCCCGGCGCATGCCGAGATGCTGGACGTCGAAAAGGACGAACTGAAGTTCGGCTTCATCAAGCTGACGGATATGGCGCCGCTCGCGATTGCTTACGAGAAGGGTTACTTCGAGGACGAGGGCCTGTTTGTCACGATCGAGCCCCAGGCGAACTGGAAGGTTCTGCTGGACCGGGTGATCACCGGTGAGCTGGACGGGGCGCACATGCTCGCCGGTCAACCGCTAGCGGCGACCATCGGGTTCGGCACCAAGGCACATATCGTTACCCCGTTCTCCATGGACCTCAACGGCAACGGCATTACCGTTTCCAACGAGATCTGGGAGATGATGAAGCCGCATCTCGAAATGCAGGCCGACGGCAAGCCGGTTCATCCGGTCAAGGCGACTGCACTGAAGCCGGTCGTCGACAAGTTCAAATCCGAAGGCAAGCCCTTCAATATGGGCATGGTCTTCCCGGTCTCCACGCACAACTACGAACTGCGCTACTGGCTGGCCTCCGGTGACATTCATCCGGGCTTCTATTCCAAGACCGACATCTCCGGCCAGATCATGGGCGATGCGCTGCTGTCGGTAACCCCGCCGCCGCAGATGCCGGCAACCCTGGAAGCCGGCACCATCTATGGCTACTGCGTCGGTGAGCCGTGGAACCAGCAGGCGGTTTTCAAGGGTATCGGCGTTCCCGTCATCACGGACTACGAAATCTGGAAGAACAACCCGGAAAAGGTCTTCGGCCTGACCAAGGAGTTCACCGAACAGTATCCGAACACGACGCTTGCCATCACCAAGGCCCTGATCCGCGCGGCCAAGTGGCTGGACGAGAACGACAACGCCAACCGCATGGAAGCTGTCGAAATCCTGTCCCGTTCTGAATATGTCGGAGCGGACAAGGAAGTCATCGCCAACTCCATGACCGGCACCTTCGAATACGAGAAGGGTGACAAGCGTGAGGTCCCCGACTTCAACGTCTTCTACCGTTACTTCGCGACCTATCCATACTACTCCGATGCGGTCTGGTACCTGACCCAGATGCGCCGCTGGGGCCAGATCGCAGAGTACCAGCCGGACAGCTGGTATGACGAAGTCGCCAAGTCGGTCTATCGCCCGGACATCTATCTTCAGGCCGCGAAGATGCTGGTCGAGGAAGGTCACGTGGCCGAAGCCGACTTCCCCTGGGAGACCGACGGCTACCGCGCTCCGACACCGGCGACCGACATCATCGATGGCATTTCCTACGACGGACGTACTCCCAACGCCTACATCGACAGCCTGCCGATCGGCCTGAAGGGCAAGCAGATCGTCGACGGCAATGAGGTGGTCGGCGGCTAAGCCGCAGTCCCACCGAGAGTGGCGGCAATCTTCGCTGCCACTCTCGAAACGGTCCAAGAAGAACAAGTTTCCAGACTGAAGGAATTCATTGATGGCCAATGCCGATACTGCAGCCTCAGCAGACATGGCCCGTGCCGCCCGGCGCGAACGCCTGTTCACGCGGATCAACAAAGCGTCCGGCTGGCTCGATGCACTCGGGTTTTCCTGGCTCGTTCCCCTCCTGAAGATAGCGGCCGGCGACAGCCCGAAGGAGCAGATGGGAGAGTTGAAGCGGGTGCTGATCATTCCGTTGATCGGTATTGCCGCGTTCCTTCTGGCCTGGGGCATTCTCGCGCCGCAGGTGCAGACGTCGCTTGGTGCCGTGCCGGGTCCGGCACAGGTCTGGGCCCAGACGGTCAACCTTTGGGAAGATCATGTCCGTGAACGTGAAAAGGCGGCGGACTTCTACCAGCGCCAGGACGAGCGTAACGCCAAGCTCGAGGCGGCCGGAAAGACCGACAAGGTCAAGTGGCGCGCATACACCGGCAAGCCGACCTATATCGACCAGATCGGGACGTCCCTGATCACGGTTGGCCTCGGTTTCCTGATCGCAACCGCGATTGCAGTGCCGCTCGGAATTGCGTCCGGTCTGTCCCGCACGTTCAACGGTGCCATCAATCCGCTGATCCAGATCTTCAAGCCGGTATCCCCACTCGCGTGGCTCCCCATCGTCACCATGATCATCTCCGCCACCTATGTGGATCCGTGGGAATGGCTCACGAAATCGCTGCTCATTTCCGCGGTGACCGTCACGCTCTGCTCCATGTGGCCGACGCTGATCAACACGGCGCTGGGCGTTGCGTCGGTCGACAAGGATCTGATGAACGTTGGCCGCGTGCTCCAGCTGCCGACCTGGAAGACCGTCACCAAGCTGGTTCTGCCGTCTTCCCTGCCGCTCATCTTCACCGGGCTGCGTCTGTCCCTGGGTGTGGGCTGGATGGTTCTGATTGCGGCAGAGATGCTGGCCCAGAACCCGGGTCTTGGAAAGTTTGTCTGGGATGAATTCCAGAACGGCTCATCCCAGTCGCTCGCCAAGATCATGGTCGCTGTCTTCACCATCGGCATCATCGGTTTCGCCCTTGACCGCCTGATGTTCGCCCTGCAGCGCGCATTCACCTTCTCGGCGAACCGGTAAGGAGAGGCTCATGTCGTTTCTTGAGATCTCCAACGTCTCAAAATCCTACGGCGAAGGTGCGACCCGCACCGACGTTCTGGACAATATCAACCTGAAGGTCGAGGAGGGCGAGTTCATCGCCATCGTCGGCTTCTCCGGCACCGGCAAGACGACGCTGATTTCCCTGCTTGCCGGTCTGATCGAACCCGATACCGGCGGCATCGTATTCAAGGGCAAGGAAATCGACGGCCCCAGCTCCGACCGGGGCGTCGTCTTCCAGTCCTATTCCCTGATGCCGTGGCTGACTGTGTCTGGCAACGTTGCCCTGGCGGTGGACAGCGTCTTCAAGGGCAAGCCTGCGGCCGAGCGCAAGGCCATTGCCGACAAGTACATCGAGATGGTCGGGCTCGGCCATGCCAAGGACCGCAAGCCGGCGGAATTGTCCGGCGGCATGCGCCAGCGCGTCGCCGTTGCCCGCGCCCTCGCGATGCAGCCTGAGCTTCTCCTGCTGGACGAACCGCTCTCCGCGCTCGACGCTTTGACTCGTTCCAAGCTGCAGGACGAGTTCGCTGCGATCTGCGAACAGGAGAAGAAAACCATCGTCCTCATCACCAACGACGTGGATGAGGCGATCCTGCTCGCAGACCGGATCATTCCGCTGAAGCCCGGCGCCAAGGCAACGCTCGGCCCGGAGTTCAAGGTGGATTTCAGCCGCCCGCGCGACCGCGGCGAACTCAACCACGATGACGACTTCATCAAGCTGCGCGGGGAAGTTACCGAGTATCTGATGACGGTCGGCGCCGAACGCGGTTCCGACATGGAGCGGGACATCATCCTGCCGAATATCGTTCCGATCACCCAGCGTCCTTCGGCCAAGGAAGACAAGCTTCCCGAGGCCTATCTGCGCGCGGCCGAATCTCCCATCGAGGAACGCTACCTCGACTTCAGCCAGCTCAAGAAGGTCTACCCGACGCCGACGGGCCCCCTGACGGTCGTCGACGGCTTTGACCTGAAGATGAAGAAAGGCGAGTTCGTCACGCTGATCGGACATTCCGGCTGCGGCAAGTCGACGGTTCTGTCGATGGTCGCCGGCCTTAACCCGATCACCGAGGGCGCGATCGTTCTCGATGGCACGCACGTTTTGCAGGCGGGACCCGACCGGGCGGTGGTCTTTCAGGCCCCGAGCCTGATGCCCTGGCTGAGCGCCTATGAAAACGTCGAGCTCGGCGTGGACAAGGTCTACCCGGACGCGAGCCGCCAGGAAAAGCGCGACATCATCGAGTACTACCTGTCCAAGGTCGGTCTCGGCGACGCCATGCATCGCTCTGCCGCTGACATGTCAAACGGCATGAAGCAGCGTGTCGGCATTGCACGTGCCTTTGCCTTGTCGCCGAAGCTTCTCCTGCTCGACGAGCCATTCGGCATGCTGGACAGCCTGACACGCTGGGAGCTGCAGGACGTTCTGATGGACGTCTGGAAACGCACCCAGGTTACGGCTGTTTGCGTCACGCACGACGTGGACGAAGCCATTCTCCTGGCCGACCGCGTGGTGATGATGTCGAACGGTCCCAATGCCCGCATCGGCAACATCATGGAAGTGGACCTGCCGCGGCCGCGTTCGCGCAAGGAGCTGCTGGCCCACCCGGACTACTACGCCTACCGCGAAGAGCTGCTCGACTTCCTCGAAGCCTACGAGGGCGGCGCGGACCCGAGTGAAGAACAACTGAAATCCATTCAAGAGAAGCGCGCTGCGCGTCTTGCCCGCCAGAAGGCGGCCATTGAGGCCGCCGAGTAGGCGAAGGACCCGAGAGGGAGAGGACCATGACAAAGAAAAAACTCGTCATTGTCGGAAACGGCATGGCTCCGGGGCGGATGCTGGAGTTCCTGTTTGAAAAGGATCCGAACGCCTATGACGTGACGATCTTCAATGCAGAGCCGCGGGTGAACTACAACCGTCTCATGCTGTCGCCGGTTCTGTCCGGAGAAAAGAGCTATGAAGACATCATCACGCACAACGATGACTGGTATGCGCAGAACGGTGTGACGCTGCACAAGTCTGCTCGCGTGGCTGAAATCGACCGCAAAGCCAAAACCGTCACATCGGAAAACGGCATCACCGCGAACTATGATCAACTGGTGATCGCGACCGGTTCCAATCCGTTCATCATTCCGCTGCCGGGCAAGGACCTCAATGGCGTCCTCACCTATCGCGATCTCGACGATGTCGACAAGATGCTGGAAGCCGCCAAGAAGGGCGGCCGCGCGGTGGTCATCGGTGGCGGTCTGCTCGGCTTGGAAGCCGCAGCCGGCCTCAAGATGCAGGGCATGGATGTCACCGTTCTCCACCTGATGCCGACCCTGATGGAACGTCAGCTCGATCCGGCTGCCGGTTATCTTCTGGAATCCGAGTTCGAGCGTCGCGGCATTGACGTTCGCACCAAGGCGAACAGCCATGAAATCGTTGATGACGGCGCCGGAAACGTCAAGGCAATCCGCCTCGATGACGGTTCGGAAATCGAGGCCTCCATCGTGGTCATGGCGGTCGGCATCCGCCCGTCCGCGGATCTTGCCAAGCAGGTCGGCCTCGACGTCAACCGCGGCATCCTCGTCTCGGATGAGATGCGCACCTCTGACCCGGATGTATTCGCACTCGGCGAATGCGTCGAGCACCGTGGCTCCTGCTACGGTCTGGTCGCTCCGCTCTACGAAATGGCCGGTGTGATTGCCGACAATCTTCTCGGCGGTGCATCCACCTACACCGGTTCCGTGACGGCGACCAAGCTCAAGGTGACCGGCGTCGACCTCTACTCGGCCGGTGACTTCGGCGAGGGCGAGGAACGAGAGGAAATCGTTCTGCGCGATGCCGCAGCCGGCGTCTACAAGCGCCTCGTTTTGAAGGACAACAAGATCATCGGCGCCGTCCTTTATGGCGAAACCGCCGATGGTCCGTGGTTCTTTGACCTGCTCAAGAAGGGGACGGATGTCTCCGAAATGCGCGAAACACTGATTTTCGGCCAAGCCTATCAGGGGGGCGCCCCCCTGGACCCTACGGCGGCCGTTGCAGCCTTGCCGGATGATGCGGAAATCTGTGGCTGTAACGGCGTATGCAAGGGCAAGATCGTTTCCGCGATCACGGAAAAGGGGCTGACGTCGCTTGATGACGTGCGGGCGCATACCAAGGCCTCCGCGTCCTGTGGCACCTGTACCGGACTTGTCGAGCAGTTGATGGCTGTCACCCTGGGCGATGCCTTCAACCCGAATGCGGTCAAGCCCATGTGCGGCTGTACCCATCACAGCCACGACGATGTTCGTCGTCTGATCAAGGCCAAGGAGCTGAAAACCATTCCGGCCGTCATGCAGGCGCTGGAATGGACGACCTCCGGCGGCTGCGCCAAGTGCCGCCCGGCTCTGAACTACTACCTCGTCAGCGACTGGCCCGATGAATATGCGGACGACTATCAGTCCCGTTTCATCAACGAGCGCGTTCACGCCAACATTCAGAAGGACGGCACATATTCCGTCGTCCCACGCATGTGGGGTGGCATGACCTCTTCGACGGAGCTGCGCGCGATCGCCGATGTGGTCGACAAGTACAACATCCCTTCGGTCAAGTGCACGGGCGGTCAGCGTATCGACATGCTGGGCATCAAGAAAGAAGACCTGCCGGGTGTTTGGGAAGATCTCGGCAAGGCGGGCTTTGTCTCGGGCCATGCCTACGCCAAGGGCCTTCGCACGGTGAAGACCTGCGTCGGGTCCGACTGGTGCCGGTTCGGCACCCAGGACTCCACGGGTCTCGGCATCAAGCTCGAAAGGTTCCTGTGGGGCTCGTGGACACCGGCAAAGGTCAAGTTGGCCGTCTCCGGCTGCCCGCGCAACTGCGCTGAAGCCACCTGCAAGGACGTAGGCGTGATCTGCGTCGACAGCGGGTTCGAGATCCACTTTGCCGGGGCGGCCGGTCTCGACATCAAGGGCACCGAGGTCCTTGGCCTTGTGAAGACGGAAGAGGAGGCGATGGAATACATCACCGCCCTCATCCAGATGTACCGCGAACAGGGGCACTACCTGGAGCGCATCTACAAGTGGGCCAAGCGCATCGGCTATGACGAGGTGCGCCGCCAGATCATGGACGACGCGGAAAAGCGCAAGGCCTACTACGACCGCTTCGTCTTCTCCCAGAAATTTGCACAGGTCGACCCCTGGTCCGAACGCGTGTCCGGCAAGGACAAGCACGAGTTCAACCCGATGGCGACGCTGCCGATGGAGGCTGCAGAATGAACATGGTTTCCATTCAGGACTGGGTCCCGATCGGATCGATCACCGATATCCCTCGCCAGGGCGCGCGTTGTGTCAAATGGGGCGAGATGACCGTCGCGATCTTCCGCACGGTCGAAGACCAGGTCTTCGCCCTTGAGGACAAGTGCCCGCACAAGAACGGCCCCTTGTCTCAGGGCATCGTTCACGACGGCTGCGTCACCTGTCCGCTGCACAATTGGGTCATCAGCCTCGAAACGGGCGAGGCGCAAGGCGCCGACGAAGGCGCCACCCGGAAATTCCCGGTCAAACTCGACGGCGACACCGTTCTGCTTGGGCTTCGTTGAGGCCAAGCCAACAACTACTGCCGGACCGCGCGCAAGACCTCCAGAAGGAGCAGGACGCGGTCCGCATGGAACGAGGAAGCGCCCGGGGATCTTGGGGATCAATTGCCGCCCACGGCGAGCACAACAGAGGGGAATAGCATGTCATACGTGGCACCACAGGAATTCGCGGCCAAGATGATCGATGCCGGTGAATCCAAGATCTTCATGGCAACCAAGGATACGTTGATCCGTGCCTATATGGCCGGCGCCATCCTTGCGCTCGCAGCGGCTTTTGCCGTCACCATCGCAGTCAATACAGGCAACTTCCTTGTTGCGTCGCTCCTGTTCCCGGTCGGCTTCTGCATGCTTTACCTGCTGGGTTTCGACCTCCTGACCGGCGTGTTCACCCTCGCTCCGCTTGCGGTCATCGCCAAACGCCCGGGCTGCACCTGGGGCGGCGTTTTTCGCAACTGGGGCCTCGTTTTCGTCGGCAACTTTGCAGGCGCCATGACGACCGCGGTCTTTATGGCCATCATCTTCACAATGGGGTTCAGCGAGGAACCGAATGCTGTTGGTCAGAAGATCGGCGTCATCGGTGAATCCCGGACGATCGGCTATGCAGCGGCAGGTGCCGCAGGCATGCTGACCGTCTTCATCCGCGCCGTCATGTGCAACTGGATGGTCTCCACCGGTGTGGTCGCGGCCATGATGTCCACGTCGGTTTCCGGCAAGGTCATCGCCATGTGGATGCCGATCCTCGTGTTCTTCTACCTCGGCTTCGAGCACTCGATCGTGAACATGTTCCTGTTCCCGTCCGGCATCATGCTCGGCGGCCAGTTCACCTGGTTCGACTATCTCGCCTACAACGAGTTCCCGGTCATCCTCGGCAACCTCGTTGGCGGCCTGACCTTCGTTGGCGGCATGATCTACGCCACGCACTTCCGCACTTCTCCGAAGCGCAACGCTGGCTACGAAGCTGGCAAGGCTGCTGTTCCGGCGGAATAAGCGCAACATCCGTTGGCCTCGCCCGATCAGGGCGGGGCCGCACCGCTGGAGAGACGCGAAGTGCTGAAGACGCCCCATAAAGCCAGACTGTCCGTTAGCATCGGCCAATATTCATCGGCCGGGCGCAAGCCGCAGAACCAGGACTTCCATGGTGCCTTGGTTCCCGAAGGACAGGCTCTGGTTGTCAAGGGTGTCGCCCTGGCTCTGGCCGACGGTATTTCCTCCAGCGACGTCAGCCACATTGCCGCCGAGACAGCGGTGAAATCCTTCCTGGCCGATTACTTCTGTACGTCCGATGCCTGGACAGCGAAGACAGCCGGATATCGTGTCATTTCCGCCAGCAATTCCTGGCTACACGCCCAGAACGCACCGGGCTCCGATGCCAACCGTGGGCATGTATGCACATTCGATGCGGTGGTTTTAAAGGGGCGCCGTGCCTATCTTTTTCACGTCGGTGACGCGCGGATCTGGCGTGTGGCGGGTGATGCGCTCGAACAGCTGACAACCGATCACCGCGTTCATTTCTCGGCGTCGGAGAGCTACCTCGGCCGCGCCATGGGTCTTGGCCATACGCTCGACATAGACCACCGGGAGGTCGATCTGTCGGTCGGGGATGTCTTCGTCCTGACCTCCGACGGAGTTCACGAATTTCTCCCGACGCGCGACATCGTCGGCCTGATCCGGAGTGCCGAGAACCTTGATCAGGCCGCAAAGCAGATTGTCGAGGCCGCATTGGAGGCCGGAAGCGATGACAATCTGACCATCCAGATCGTTCGGGTGGAAAAGCTCCCCGAGCCGGAAGCGACCTGCATCCTTGAAGACGAAACCATGTTGCCGCCGGC
This sequence comes from Roseibium sp., assembly GCF_048261595.1. Taxonomy (GTDB): domain Bacteria; phylum Pseudomonadota; class Alphaproteobacteria; order Rhizobiales; family Stappiaceae; genus Roseibium. Next base: position 1,032,037 of record NZ_JBLXFW010000001.1, on the reverse strand, counting down.
TCCGGTCCTGAAGGCTCCGTCCGTCTTCGAGGGCTACAAGATCCTGCGTGAGCTTCATTCCAGCAGCCGCAGCCACATCTACCTGGCCTGCGACGAGGAAACGGGTGAGACGGTTGCCCTGAAAGTTCCTTCGATGGACCTTCGCGGTGAAGCGGAATACCTGCGCCGTTTCGCCATGGAAGAGTGGGTCGCGCGACGCCTGAATTCGCCGCATGTCCTCAAGGCAGCGAGTGCGCCTCGGGAGCGTCAGACCCTGTTTGTTGTGACCGAGTTCGTCGAGGGCATCACGCTTCGCCAGTGGATGATCGACAACCCCCGGCCGGATCTCGAAATGGTTCGCGGCATTCTCGAGCAGGTTGCCAAGGGTCTGCGCGCCTTCCACCGCCACGGAATGCTGCATCAGGATCTGCGCCCGGAAAACATCATGATCTGCAACGACGGGGTCGTGAAGATCATCGACTTCGGCTCGGTCCTGATCGAGGGCGTTCTTGAAGTTGCACCGGGCCTGAACGATGCAGAAATCCTGGGCACGCATCAGTACACGGCTCCGGAGTATTTCCTCGGCTATCGCGGAACGGAACGGTCCGACTATTTCGCCCTCGGGGTCATCGCCTACGAGATGCTGACCGGAAAGCTGCCTTACGGCAGCGCGGTCTCCAGGGCGCAAAGCCACAAGGCGCAGATGGCGCTCACCTATGTCTCAGCGTCGTCGCTGACCCCGCGTGTGCACGATTGGGTCGACGGCGCCCTTGCACGCCTGACCCACATCGACCCGGGTCAGCGCTACGAGGCCTTGAGCGAATTCTTGCAGGACATCCGGCGTCCGAATGCGGCGCTGCGCCCCGATCGGATGACGCCGTTTGCCCGGCGCGACCCGGTTCGCTTCTGGCAGAGCGTGTGCGTCGTCCTCATCGCCGTCATCATCTTCCTTCTCTATCGACAGACACAGGGTTGAGAAGGCCATTCAAAGCCATAAGGAGCTTTCGGGAATGCTGAGCAAAGCTGACGTAACCGAGATGATCTACGAAAAGAAGCGTGCAGCCGGCGTGAGCTGGGCGAAGATCGCAGACGATATCGGCATGAGCGAGGTCTTCGTGACATCCGCCTGCCTTGGCATGAACACGCTGCCGAAGGAAAAGGCCGAGGCGCTGACACTGAATCTGGGGCTGCCGCAGGAAGCTGCGATCGTTCTGGCCGAGTGCCCGAACAAGATCTTCTCACAGTCGATCCCGACCGACCCTTGCATCTACCGTTTCTACGAGATCATCGGCGTCTATGGGCAGACGCTCAAGGAACTGATTCAGGAAAAGGGCGGCGACGGCATCATGAGCGCGATCGATTTCGACATGTCCGTCGACAAGGTGCCGTACGACAAGGGCGATCGGATCGAGATCAAGATGAGCGGAAAGTTCCTCGCCTACAACGCCTGGTAAGACGCACCCGCACCGCCCCGTCACCGCAAAATACCCATCACCGCACAACGAATGACGTCGAAAAGACGCAGGAAGGATGAAGATCGATGGAAAGCCAAGCCAAAGTGACCCGAACGACCTGTCCCTACTGCGGTGTCGGATGTGGCGTTTTGGCGACCGTTGCGCCGGATGGCTCGGTGTCGGTCAAGGGAGACCCGGAGCATCCGGCGAACTTCGGACGTCTGTGTTCCAAGGGATCGGCCCTGGCCGAGACGCTTTCCCTCGATGACCGCCTTCTGTTCCCGCAAATCGGCGGGCAGCGTGCGGGTTGGGATGAGGCGCTGGACCTTGTGGCGGAAAAGTTCTCCAACGCGATCCGCGAGCACGGTCCGGACAGTGTCGCCTTCTACGTCTCCGGTCAGATCCTGACCGAGGATTATTATGTCGCCAACAAACTGATGAAGGGCTACATCGGCTCGGCCAATATCGATACCAATTCCCGCCTGTGCATGGCCTCGTCGGTCGCTGGCCACCGCCGCGCATTCGGGACGGATACCGTGCCCGGTTCCTACGAAGACCTGGAACTGGCAGACCTGATCATTCTTGTCGGGTCGAATCTTGCCTGGTGCCATCCGGTGATCTTCCAGCGCATCGAGGCAGCCAAGCTGAAGAACCCGGCGCTGCGGGTCGTGGTGGTCGATCCGCGCCGGACGGCTACCTGCGAAATCGCAGACCTGCATCTTGCGCTCCGAGCCGATACGGATGTGGCTCTTTTCAACGGATTGCTGGCCTACCTTGCGGAGGCCGGTTGCCTGGATAGAGGCTACATCACGCGTCATACGAAGGGTTTCGAGGAAGCTCTCGAGGAGGTCGGCGCTCCGAACTTCACAAGGATCGCGGAGCAGACAGGCCTTGCGCCGCAGGACATTGCTCTCTTCTATTCGATGGTTGCACGCACCGAGAAGACGGTCACGGTCTATAGCCAGGGCGTCAACCAGTCGGTCGTCGGCACCGACAAGGTCAATTCTATTTTGAACACGCACCTTGCCACCGGTCGCATTGGCCGTCCGGGCATGGGGCCGTTTTCCATCACCGGCCAGCCCAATGCCATGGGCGGGCGTGAGGTCGGCGGGCTCGCCAATATGCTCGCAGCCCATATGGCCATCGAAAATCCGGAGCACCGGGGCATTGTCCAGCGCTTCTGGGACAGCCCGGAAATTCCACAGCGGCAGGGACTGAAGGCCGTAGACATGTTCGGTGCCGTGCGCGACGGACGGATCAAGGCGATCTGGATCATGGCCACCAACCCGGTCGACAGCCTTCCCGACGCAGACGAAGTGGCGCTTGCCCTGAAGCACTGTCCGTTTGTCGTGGTCTCTGACGTGTCCACTGCCGTCGATACGCTACCCTATGCCCATGTTGCCCTGCCGGGCGCGGCTTGGGGTGAAAAGAACGGCACCGTCACAAACTCCGAGCGTCGCATTTCACGTCAGAGAGACTTTCTCGATCTGCCGGGTGAGGCGCGGCCGGACTGGTGGGCCCTGTGCGAAGTTGCGAAGCGTATGGGCTTTGCAAACGGTTTTGAGTTCAACAACGCTGCAGAGGTTTTTGCCGAGCACGCAGCGCTCTCGGCTTTCGAAAATGATGGAACGCGCGACTTCGACATCGGCGGTCTGGGTGGTCAGGACGAGGCTTCCTATGATGCCATGCCGCCAGTCCAGTGGCCGGTCGTTTCCGCATCAGCGCGCACTGAAAGTCGCTTCTTCGCCGAGGGGGGCTTTTTTACCCCGGATGGCAAGGCCAGCTTCGTGGCGGTAGAGGCCGTTCCCCCGCGCAAGCGTGAACGCCAGTACCCCTTCGTTCTCAACACCGGCCGCGTCCGCGACCATTGGCACACCATGACCCGAACGGGAAAGACCCCGCGGCTGTCTGCCCACATGGCAGAGCCCTACGCCGAAATCCACTCGAAGGATGCGAGCGTGATCGGGCTGAACGATGCGGAACTGGTCGAAGTGAAAAGCCCCCACGGCCGTGTCGTCGTGCGCGCCATGGTCACCGACAAGGCACAGGAAGGCTCGGTCTTCGTGCCGATGCACTGGACCGACCAGTTTGCCTCCAAGGGCCGAGTGGATGCGGTCGTTGCGCCGGAAATCGACCTGATCTCGGGGCAGCCGGGATCCAAGTTTACACCTGTCGCCCTGACACGGATTTCGACGGCCTGGTTCGGCTTCGCGGTTCTCAGGAAAAAGCCTGAGAGCCTTCAGGCCGACTATTGGGCAATCGCTCCGGCTCCAGGTGGCTGGCGGGTTGAATTCGCTGGTTGCGATGAGGCCGAGTTCGCCGGCCTCGTGCAGCGCCTGATTGCGGCGGAGGGTATCGAGGGCAACCTTCTCAGCTATGAAGACGCCGCTTCGAACATCAGCCGCTACGCCGTCTGGGACGGCGACAGCCTCGAAGCAGCATTCTTCTTCGGTCCGGCGCCTGTGGAAGTATCCCGCCAGTGGGCTTGCAGTCTTCTGGATGCAAAGGCCGAGACGGCGATTGACCGATATCGCGTTCTCGCCGGTCGACCGCCCGCAGATATGCCGGACCCCGGCGCAATCGTCTGTTCATGCTTCCAGATCGGCGTCAACCAGATCGCCGAGGCGGCCCGCGGCGGAGCAGTGACAGTCGAGGCAATCGGCCAGACCCTTAAAGCCGGGACAAACTGCGGGTCCTGCCGGTCAGAAATCAAAAGCCTTCTGGCGTCGTTAAATGACAAGGAGATCGAGAATGTCGACATCGCGAAAGCCGGTTGAGGTCAAGGCTCCTGTCCGCACTCGTTCGCGTCCGGCTCGAATGGGTGCCTTGGCCAGTTTGCCGGTCTTCTTTCAGCTTGAAGGCCGAAAGGTCCTTCTGGCGGGAGGAACAGATGCCGCTGCCTGGAAAGCAGAGCTTCTGGCGGCAACCGGCGCCGAGGTCCATGTCTACGCCGCAGGTGATCTGGACCCGGCCATGGAAAAGCTGCTTGAGTCTGGCAGCGTCAAAGGCAGTTTTGTCCGCCACGATGATCCCTGGTCGGCGAAAGCCTTCGAAGGAAAGGCCCTCGCCATTTGCGATGCGGCCAGCGACGGCGAGGCACAGGCGTTCTATTGCTCCGCCAGGGCCGCGGGTGTTCCGGTCAACGTTATCGACAATCCGCCATTCTGCGAGTTTCAGTTCGGCTCTATCGTCAATCGCTCTCCGGTGGTCATCGGGATCTCGACAAACGGCGTCGCTCCGATCCTCGGTCAGGCAATCCGCCGCCGCATCGAGACGCTTCTGCCGCTGAGCCTCACCGGCTGGGCCGGTCTTGCCGGAAGGATCCGCGAACATGTGCTGGAACGTCTGGCACCGGGGCCACAGCGCCGCCGCTTCTGGGAGCGCTTCACCGAGTTTGCCTTCTCCGAACGGGAAGCACCCGAGGCAGAGGGCGACATGCTATCGCTGATCGAGGCCTCGGTCGCACCGGAAGGGCGTGGTGAGGGCAAGGTCACGCTTGTCGGCGCAGGCCCGGGCGGTGCGGAGCATCTGACGCTCAAGGCTGTACGGGCCCTGCAGGCTGCGGACGTCATTCTCTTTGACGATCTGGTGGCCGATGAAGTGCTGGAACTTGCCCGCCGCGAGGCAAAGCGCATGCTTGTCGGCAAGCGGGGAGGGCGCGAGAGCTGCCTCCAGGAAGACATCAACAACCTGATGGTGGATCTCGCTCACAAGGGCAAGAATGTCGTTCGGCTGAAGTCCGGCGATCCGATGGTCTTCGGACGGGCGGGTGAGGAGATTGCACGCCTGAAGTCGGAAGGTATCCCGGTCGCTGTGGTACCAGGCATCACCTCGGCGTCCGCCATGGCAGCTTCCCTCGGAGTGTCCCTGACCCACCGTGATCATGCCCAGGCCGTTCGCTTCGTGACCGGCCACTCCAGAAGGGGCGATCTGCCGGATGCCGTCGACTGGCGCGCACTGGCGGATCCGGCAACGACCACCGTTTTCTACATGGGTGGGCGCATGTCTGCTCGCATTGCCGAACGTCTGATTGGCGAGGGACGTTCTCCCCAGACGCCGGTCGTCGTCATGGCGGGGATCACGCGCGCCGGCGAGAAACGTTGGGCGGGACAGCTTGGAGACCTTGCGGATGGCGTTCAAAGCCTGAAAACCTCGGAACCGGTCCTGATCGGGATTGGCGAGGTGTTTGCGCAAGTCTCGGCTGCACAAATGCGCGCAATCGTCGAAAGCGCCGATTGGCAGGATACCACCGCGCCGGTTCCCCTCGCCGCGAACTCGTGACGTGTTTCAATTCCGGTTGATCGGCAGGTAAAGGCAGCGCGCCGTGCGAGTGGGATCGCCCATCCATGCACTACACAGATAGAGCTCAATCTTGTGTCAGGATGGGATGCACTGTTGCTGGAGCCTGCACGGTCCGGAGCAGCCTTGGTGAACTTCGCCGTGGGGTAGAGGTGTGCTTGAGCCTCGACGGTGAGTGGCACGTGGGAGACGGCTGGACGTGGAGACTGGCGCTCGAAGGAGCGCGTGCACTTCGCCGTCATTGGGCGTGAAACGCCCGACCGGTGCTCCGGATGCGCAAGGACGTGAGCAAATTGAAACCGTGGCTTCTGCTTGGGCACATGTTCAGGAAATGAGAAGAAAGAATGGTCGGAGTGAGAGGATTCGAACCTCCGACCCCCTCGTCCCGAACGAGGTGCGCTACCAGGCTGCGCTACACTCCGATCCAAAATTTTCAAGCGTCAATTCAGCTTGTCGGGAACAGCGAGGCAGTGCCACCGCTGATGTGGCGGCTATGTAGCACCGCTTTTTTCACCCCGCAAGAGGCCGCTTGGAAAAAAGCTTGAGCTTTTTCATGCCTGTGGATCACAGCCGGATTTCGCCAGGAAATTCATGGGAGCACGCTTGGGAAGCTCCTCGCCGGGCAGGCTGTGTTCTCTCGTCGATCAGGCCGCGTATGGCCCGGCAAAGCACCTTCAGCTCGACAAAGGGCACTCTGTCTCCCGCTGACCGATAGAGAAAAACTCCCTTGGAGCGGTTTCCGCAAAAAGCTGTCTTGCGCAGACACGCGCTTGGCTGGGGAAAACAGACACGCGCCTGCGCAATTGAAGTCGATGGACCTCTTGCACAAGCCTGACCACAAAGCTATACACCGTCCCCACGGCATTGGGGTGTAGCCAAGCGGTAAGGCAGCGGTTTTTGGTACCGCCATGCGAAGGTTCGAATCCTTCCACCCCAGCCAGTTTCTCCCTCCCACATTGCGTTCATAGGTTTCCGCGAGCACAGTGAGCGCGCCAGTGGTTCTTGCTGCGTGAGGCTCCGAACCGACCGAGGCCCGGGCATATTCAATAAACGCGTCATAAGCCGCGCGTCGTGCCTATTCGAAATGATTTGAGATGGTCCACTCTTCCCGGCTTCGTCCTCAACCGGAATGCCGCTCGCGCTCACATTTTTCCGATGGTCGCATAACGATTTGGCCCGCGCTGAGTACGCATTCGCGGGCCGATGCTCAAATCCGGTTTAGACAAAAGCTGCAATTAGTATACAATAGTACACAATCTTGACTCTCGCTCGAGAGTAACCAGACCCTCCAATGCATCGATCCGGGCATGTTTGAAAAACCTCTTGCAAGAACATTGATCACGATTGCCATTTCGGCACTGGGGGCTGCGGGGTTCTGGTTGCTCGATTTGCCGCTGCCGTTCCTGTTCGGTCCGATGTTTGCAAGTCTTCTGGCGGCCCTTGCAGGTTTCCGGCTGCGCGGAGCAGGGCAGATTTCCGTGGGTGCTCGAACGATCCTTGGAGTAGCGGTCGGCGCGTCCATCACGCCCGCAGTCATTGCCCAGGTGCCGCAGATGATGCTCTCGATTGCGCTTGTGCCGGTCTACCTGATCGCGATTGCTGCCGTCGGCGTTCCGTACTTCCACAGGCTTTGCGGGTTCGACCGGGTGACGGCCTATTACTCGGCCATGCCGGGCGGCCTGCAGGACATGGTCATTTTCGGCCAGGAGGCCGGTGGAGACATCCGGGCGTTGTCGCTGGTTCATGCAACACGTGTACTGGTGATCGTCAGTGTCGCGCCGGTCATCCTGTCAGGTGCCATGGGGGTCTCGCTCGACAATCCGGTCGGCGAGCCGGCCGCCGGCATCCCGATCCACGAACTGGCGATCATGCTTGTTGCGGCTATCGCAGGCTGGAAGATCGCCGAACGCATCGGCCTTTTCGGGGCGAGCATTCTCGGCCCCCTGATTGCGGCGCTGATCTGCTCCTTGACCGGGCTCATCCATGCGCGCCCGCCCGCAGAGGCGATCCTCTTCGCGCAGTTCTTCATCGGCACAGGGATAGGTGTTGGCTACGTCGGCGTGACACTGGCAGAACTCCGGCGCTTCGTCGTTTCCGGGGTGGTCTATGTCCTGCTGCTTGCGGTGCTTGCAGTGATCTTTTCCGAGATTGTCGTCCAGTCGGGTCTTGCGCCGACGATGGAAGGCTTTCTGGCGTTTTCTCCGGGCGGGCAGGCGGAAATGACCGTTCTGGCGATTATTGCGGGTGCGGATCTTGGCTACGTCGTTCTGCACCACCTGACACGGCTGGTGTTGGTGATCACCTGCGCGCCGATTTTCGCCGGATATCTTGGAGCCGGCAAGGCAGGTGCCAGCTCCAATAAAGGTTCGTCTGACCGATCGTAAGCGGGGTGGGTGCTATTTCGCGGACCAGACTTCCGGGTTGATCATGTGGATCGGCGCCCCCCGATCGTAGGCAACCACCTGATCGAAGATGTCGGCAAACTGCAGTTCGAATTCGTCTTCCGTGACGAAGCCGATATGCGGCGTCGCGACCATGTTCGGGTGATGCACCAGCGGGTCGTTCGGATCGGTGACCGGCTCGCTGTCGAAAACATCGACAGCGGCAAATCCGGGGCGGCCTGAATTCAGGCCGGCGAGCAGAGCGCCTTTTTCGACCAGCCCTGCGCGCGACGTGTTGACGAAGATCGCATCGTTGCGCATGAGGGCAAGGTCTTTCCCGGTGATCAGGTCGCGGGTTGTCGGCGTCAGCCGCACGTGCACCGTGACCACGTCATTTTCCGCAAAGAAGGCCTCACGGCTTTCCGCAACGGCTTCGCCATCCTGCCTTGCACGTTCTCGTGAAGCTTCCGAGGCCCAGAACGAAACCTGCATGCCGAAGGCCTTGGCATAGCCGGCAACGGCCTTGCCGATGCGGCCATAGCCGTAGATGCCGATCTTGCGGCCCTGAAGTGTCTTGCCTATGCCCATCTGCCAGTTTCCGGCGCGCAGCGACGCCATCTGGGCCGGGATCTGCCGGGCACTGGCCAAAATCAGTGCGAAGGTATGTTCGGCCGCCGCATAGGAGGGCGTTCCGCCATGCTGATTGGAACACAGGAGCACTCCATTGCGGGTGCAGGCCTCCACATCGACGTGAGGGTATGCACCGCGCTGGCTCAAAAGCTTCAGGTTGGGCAGCTGGTCGAGAAGTTCGCCCGTCACCTTGGTCCGCTCGCGGAAGAGAACCACGCCGTCGAACGGGCGCAGCCGTTCGGCGAGAAGGTTGACGTCCTTCACATTGTCGGTGAACACCGTAACGTCCTGGTCCTTCAGCTTGTCAAAGCAGGGCAGGGTCCGCAGCGTGTCGAAGAAATCGTCCAGAATTGCCAGTTTCACCGGGGTCCTCCCTTTGGTGGAGCGCGTAGGCGGTTGGCCGTACGCCTCAGATGTGTTCGGAGCATAGGTCGGTTCGCGGCCGACGCTCATAAATTGCCGGATGGGGTGATTGGTTTTGCCTTGATCACGCGAGCCTCAGTCGCCGCTCATGCTGGCGCCTGGGATTCATGGCGGGGAAGGACAAGACGGAAGCAGGCGCCGTTCTCCATTGCGGGCGTTTCGACGCTGCCTCCATGCTGTGTCATGATTTCGCGCACGATCGGGAGGCCCAGGCCGGTGCCCTCGCTTGTCGTCACCTGACCGAACCGTTCGAATGCGATTTGCAGATCGGCGGCGCTCAGGCTGACGCCGTTGTTCGTGACCCGAATTGCAACCGTGTTCTCTCCAGTCTCGATCACAACCTCGATCCAGCTGAGGCTCGGTCCCGCATGGGCAAGGGCATTGTCGATCAGGTTTTGCAGGGCTTCCTCGAGCATGACGGGATCGGCAAGAACATGGGCACCCTCCGAGGTGTCCTTGAAGGTGAAGTCGACATCCCGTTCGAGAACCGCCTTGGCGCTACGGGTGCAGACATCGCGTGCGAGGTCGGCGGCAACAGTTGGGACGAACTTGCGCGAACCGACCGGGCCCCGTGCGCGCTCGTAGGACAGAAGCTGTTCGGTCAGGCGGCTGGCGTGCCGCGCCGCCTCCACCAGCTCCTCGCTCCTGAGCTTGCGGTCTTCATCGGTGTGCGCATCGCGCGCGGCCGTTGCCATGGTGAGGATCGACGCGATGGGGTTGCGAAGTTGATGCGCCGCATTGGATATGAAGACGTCACGGGACGCGATGGCGCTCGCAACCTGCCCGAACAAGGCGTTCAGCGTCTTCACGATCCCTGAAACTTCAGGCGGCACCGGCCTGCGGATGACGTCCATGTCGCTGGGCGAGCGAATGGAAATGGCCTGCTCGAGGTTCTGCAGGGGCCTGAGGCCGAGACTGATGCCAAACCAGACGACTGCCGCCACGGTCAGGATCAGCGATCCCATCAAGAGCGCTGCACGGATGGCAAGGTTGCGGGCAAAGGCCTCACGAGCCGCCATGTTTTGCCAGACCGTCACCGTGGCAAAGCCCGACACGCCGCCGAGCGTCAAATATTCGGTCAGGCGGGCGACACGAACTCCTTCGGACCGGTAGGTCGCCTCGAAGAGAACCGGCGTATTTGCCTGCCCTCTGACGTCGGGCGGCGGGGTCGGAGGATAGGCATATCCTGTCACGAAGACACCGTCTGGACCGTTGACGTGGTAGAAGAGCTTGCCGCCGCCACTGGAGCTGCGCAGCAGGTCCAGTGTCGCCGGCGTCAAGGCGTCGCCCTCCTTGATGATCACGTCGCGCGAGATCGCCATGGTCACGGCGACAAGGGTCCTGTCGAACAGATATTCGGAGGTGCCGCGGGCAACCTCGAAGCGCCAGTATCCCGCAATGGTGGAGATCAGGACAAGGGGGACCAGGATGAGAACCAGCAGTCGTATCCGTAGCGAAGTGGCCTGTGTGGTCATTTGGCTTCTTCGAGATAGTAGCCGAGACCCCGTGCGGTGCGGATGGTGACTCCGAAGCCTTCAAGGCGCTTGCGCAGCCGTGAGATGTAGATCTCGACGACCTTTTCCTCCACCTCCGCGTCGAGACCGTAGACGTGGTCAAGCAGCATGCTCTTGGGGACCAGCTGGCCACGCCGATCCAGAAGACACTCGAAGACTGCCAGTTCGCGGCGTGGCAACTCGAGAGCGATACCGTCGTGGAACAGGCGCCGCGCACCCTTGTCGAACTGAAGACGGCCAATGCTGCTGAAGACAGCGTCGCAGGACTTGCGCCGCCGGGAGAGGGCGCGCACCCTTGCCTCCAGTTCGTCTGCCTCGAACGGTTTGACGAGATAGTCGTCTGCCCCGAGATCCAGCCCTTTCACCCGGTCCTTTGTTTCTCCCCGCGCGCTGAGCAGAAGTACCGGTGTATTGTCTCCCCGCGCGCGCATTTTCTTCAAGACCTCGAAGCCGTCTTGACCCGGCAGATTGATGTCCAGGATGACAAGATCGGCATCCTCTTCCAGCAGGAAAGTGTTCGCATCCTCGCCATCGTGTAGCATCTCGACCGCGTGGCCGGCGTCCTTGAGTCGATGGCTCAACCCCCGCGCGAGGGTCTTGTTGTCCTCTATGATCACGATCCGCATGGATTTCTGTCTTTCGATGAAAGGCTGCTGAAAGCTTGGGCTGCTAGAGAAGGAGGCGCAACAGGATTGAGGAACTGCTGCACAACATATGATGTTCGGCCTTTGTGCTGCAACATTAATAATAATACCAAGGCATTGGGAGGATTTAATGCCTGTATTTCCGAAATTCGCAACGCGAGTTGCTGCGGGGCTACTTGCTGGCGTCGCGGCGGTTTCCCTGAATTCTGCAGCTAGCGCTGAAGTCGATCTTTCCGGGAAAACTGTCGAGTTCGTTATCCCGTTCTCCGAATCTGGTGGATCGGCCAGCTGGGCGAACTTCTTCGCTCCTCTTTTGAGTGAGGCGCTTCCCGGTAATCCAACGGTTGTGGTCCGCTACCGGCCGGGTGCCGGCTCCACAAAAGGAGCCAACTGGTTCCAGCGTCAGGACAATGGCGACGGCACGCTGATCTTCGGTTCGTCGGGGTCGACTCAGTTTCCGTATCTGCTCGATGATCCGCGTGTAAGCTACGAATACAACGACTGGAAAGTCGTTCTTGCCTCGGGTGTCGGCGGTGTTGCGTACCTGCCGCCGGAAATCGGAGCCAAATTCGACGGCGATGCCGATGACCTGAAGGAAATCGATTTCATCTGGGGCAGCCAGGGCGCTACCCGGCTTGATCTGGTGCCGAACCTTGCCTGGAAAATGCTTGGCATGAAGGTCGAGCCGGTTTTCGGGATCGAGGGTCGTGGCGCGGGACGCCTCATGTTCGAACGCGGCGAGGCCAACATCGACTACCAGACCTCTCCGGCCTATCTGAAGAGTGTCGTGCCGATGGTCGAGGCCGGGCGCGCCGTTCCGATGATGACCTGGGGCAGCCTGGACGACGATGGCAATATCGTTCGCGACCCAACCTTCCCGGAAATTCCGACCTTCAAGGAAGTTTGCGAAGCAACTGCCGGCTGTGAGACGTCCGGTGACGCCTGGGATGCCTGGAAAGCCTTCTTCATTGCAGGTTTCCCGGCTCAGAAGATGGTCTTCCTGCCCGGAACGGCCTCGGATGAAGTCGTGAAAACCTACGAAGCAGCCTTTAAGAAGATCCTGTCCCGGCCGGACTTCAAGGAACTGTCTGCAACGACCCTCGGGGCATACCCGCAAAAGACCGGCGCGGCCGCGGAAAAGGCCAAGAGCCTCGCGACCAACGTGCCGAAAGAAGCCAAGACCTACGTCATTAATTGGCTCAAGGACGACTACGGCGTAACGCTGAAATAAGTCGGCCTCGGCCCCGCTTCCCGTAGCGGGGCCACTCAGCTTCTATCCCAGCAGGACCATCATGGATTTACTCGCAACTGCGTTGCCGGCTCTCGGCGATGCGCTTTCGCTTATCTTTCAGCCAGAACAGCTGATGTTCCTTGTCCTCGGCGTACTACTCGGGCTCTCGGTAGGCGTTTTCCCAGGACTGGGCGGAATCGCGGGGCTCAGCCTCGTGCTTCCCTTCATGTTCGGCATGGACCCGGTCTCGGGTCTTGCCTTGATGGTCGGCCTGATTGCTGTCGTTCCGACCTCGGACACATTTGCCTCGGTTCTGCTTGGCATTCCCGGATCTACCGCCAGCCAGGCAACGGTTTTGGACGGTTTTCCGCTTGCAAAGAAAGGCGAGGCGGCACGCGCCCTTTCTGCGGCCTTCGCGTCGTCCCTTTTCGGCGGTTTGCTCGGCGCGCTCGTCCTGACCTTCTTCATTCTGGTGGCCCGTCCGCTCATTCTTGCATTCGGTCTTCCCGAAATGCTGATGATCACGCTGCTTGGTCTGTCGATGGTGGCGATCCTGGCAGGCCGCATCCCGCTCAAGGGCGTCGTTGCGGCTGGGCTCGGTCTCATGGTCGGAACCATCGGCGAGGCGGGTGCGGGCGGCAGCCTGCGTATGGCGACATACGACATTCCCTATCTGATCGACGGCTTTTCCCTCGTCATCGTTGGTCTGGGCATCTTCGCAATTCCGGAAATCGTTGCCCTGCTGCGTCAGGACCGGGCGATCTCGAAATCCGGCGGCCTCGGAAAGGGCTGGATGGACGGCGTTCGCGACTGGGCGGCAAATATCTGGCTATCGGTCCGCTGTTCGGTTGTCGGTGTGCTCGTGGGCGTCATTCCCGGTCTCGGCGGGTCGGTCGTCGACTGGATTGCCTACGGCTTCACCGTCCAGTCCTCGAAGGACAAGACCAAGTTCGGCAGCGGCGACATTCGCGGCGTGATCGGGCCGGAGTCTTCAAACAATGCCAAGGAAGGCGGCGGTCTGGTTCCGACCCTGATCTTCGGTATTCCGGGCTCGGGCAGTATGGCGGTCTTCCTCGGTGGACTGGCGCTTCTGGGCTATGACGCGGGCCCGCACATGGTCCGCTACGAACTGGATGTGACCTATACCATCGTCTGGTCGCTGGCCCTTGCAAACGTCTTCGGCGCAGGCCTGTGCATCCTGCTCTCAGGCCCGATCGCACGTCTCACCACCATCCGTTTCACTCTGATCGCGCCGTTCCTGTTCATGGTGATTGCCTTCGCGGCGTTTCAGTCGCGTCAGTCGCTGGGCGATCTGGTGACCCTGATGGGCGTGGGTGTGATCGGTATTCTCCTGCGGCGCTTCGATTGGTCGCGCCCGGCATTCCTGATCGGCTTCGTTCTGTCGCACCAGGCGGAGAACTTTGCCAACATGGCGAACCAGATCGCGGGTGCGCGTTTCCGTCAGGGCTTCCTGAACGGCCTTGAATATATCGCGTCTCCCATCGTCCTGATCATTCTTGTTCTGACTGTCGTATCGGTCGTGATCGGCATTCGCCAGAGCAAGCATATCCTGGGCAACTCGGCGACGCCGGCCGGTTCAAAGCGGGCGCCGATGACCTTTCTCCTGTGCATCACTGCCTATCTGGCAGTGGCACTGGTGGATGCCCTCTCTATCGACCTCGTCAGTGACAAGATTTTCCCGGTGACGGTCGGTCTCGTGTCCCTTGCCGGATGCCTGGCACTGCTTGTGCGGATGATGCTTGTTCCGGAAACCGATCACCTCTTCGTCGATCATGAGAACGGCGATGATGAAGGCGGTGCACCTCATGGGCTCTGGTCGACGCTCGCGTGGTTCGGCTTCCTGCTCGTCATGTCGAGCCTGATCGGCTTCATCCTCGCGCTGAGCATCTTCTTCGTCACCTTCCTGAAAATCAGGGCCGGCGTGTCCTGGTTCCGGTCGCTGGCCCTGTCGGCCTGCGGCATCGGCTTCATCTGCTTCCTTGCGGGACTTATCGGACGCGACTTCCCCCCGGGGCTTCTCCAAGAATTCGTCAACCTACCGTGGCCTTTGACATGACCCAGCTTGCCATTCCCTTTCTCCTGATGCGTGGGGGCACGTCCCGTGGCCCATACTTCCGCCGCTCCGATCTTCCGGAGGACCTCGACCAGTTGTCCAATGTTCTGGTCGCCGTCGTAGGCTCAGGCTGTGCCACCAATGTCGATGGTGTCGGCGGCGGTACAGCGGTCACCACGAAGGTCGCGATGCTTTCGCCCTCGTCCCGCGCCGATGCAGATATCGACTATTTCTTCGCGCAGGTAAGTGTCGAGGATCGGCTTGTGGACTTTGCTCCAACCTGCGGCAACATCCTGGTCGGCGTCGGACCGGCTGCCATTGAGATGGGGCTGGTTCCCGTTTCAGGTGACAAGACCTCGGTGAAGATCCATGCGGTCAACACCGGCGCCCTTGTCGAGGCAATCGTCGAGACGCCCGACGGCAGGGTGAATTATGAAGGTGAGGCAGCGATTGATGGGGTGCCCGGCACGTCCGCGCCGGTCGCTCTCAATTTCCTCGATGTTGTCGGGTCCCGCTGCGACGGAATGCTGCCGACCGGCGTGGCCATTGAGCAGATCCAGGGCTACGACGTCACATGTATCGATGTTGCCATGCCGATGGTGATTGGACGGGCCAAGGATTTCGGGATCACCGGCTATGAAAGTGCGGACGAACTGAACGCCAATGAGGCGCTGTTTGCCCGTATGGAGGCGGTTCGCCTGGAAGCCGGTCGCCGCATGGGACTGGGTGACGTGACCAAGTCTGTCGTGCCGAAGTTCGGCCTGATCAGCGAGGCGCGTGGAGCCGGACACCTGAATGTCCGCTACTTCATGCCGTGGAAATGTCATCCGAGCCTCGCGGTCACCGGGTCTCAGTGTATTGCAGCTTGTGCCCTGACACCCGGAACGGTGGCGGATGGCATCTCCCGGCCGATCGCTCCTTCCCCGGCCGTCGTGGTTCTCGAACACCCAATCGGCGATATGGAGGTGACGGTAACCTATGAACGCCAGGGCGACACCCTGCGCTTTATTGCGGCCGGCCTCATCCGAACCGCACGCCTGATCTCACGCGGTGACGTCATGGTGCCGGAGGCGGTTCTGAGTGCCCCCAAACTTGCGGTGGCCGGCACGTGAGCACCGTATTCAACAAGGACGAGCCAAGGGTTTTCGATGTCCTTGCGCAGGTGTTCCGCAACGAAGGCGTGGACACCTGCTTCGCACTGCTTGGTGACGCCAACATGAATTGGGCGACCCGTCTGGCTGAGGCAGGCTGCCGGATGATCTACGTCCGGCACGAGCACTGCGCAGCAGCGGCGGCAATGGCCTATGCGCGCAAGAGCGGCGAGGTCGGTGTTGCCACCGTGACCTGCGGGCCTGGCTTGACCCAGCTGATGACAGCATTGCCGGCTGCGGTTCGTGCCCGGTTGCCGCTGGTGATCTTCGCCGGAGAGGCTCCCTTGAAGAGTGCCTGGTACAATCAGGGCATCGACCAGAAGCCGTTCGTCGAGGCAACAGGATCGGCATATCATTCACTGCATGCGCCTGTGCGGATGCCCGCCCAGATCCGGGATGCCTTTCTTCAGGCGCGGCGTGAGCGCCGTCCGGTTGTCGTCGGCGTTCCCTTCGACCTGCAGAATGAATTGTGGCCGGGTGAAATCAGGATGCCTGCGCCTTCGCACGAGCTGCTGCCGACGCTCTCTCCCATCCCGGCCAATCCCGACGATCTCGCCAGAGCAGCTGAACTGATCAAGAACGCCAGGCGGATCATCATAATGGCCGGCCTTGGTGCCGTGGAGGCCGGAGCGGGTCAGATCTGCCGCGATCTCGCCGAGAAATGTGACGGTCTGCTGGCTGCAACGCTTCCGGCACGGGGTATCTTTCATGATGACCCGTTCTCGCTAAATGTCGCTGGGGGCTTTTCGTCCACCGTTGCCTTCGAATGCTTCGGCGAGGCGGATCTGGTGATCGCCGTCGGAGCGTCGCTGACCCACCATAATGCGGCCGGCGGCAAGCTTTGGCCCAACGCCAAGGTTCTGCAGATCGACGTGGAGCCTGTGGTTGTTTCCCAGGGCCGGAAAGCCGCAGATCACCACATGCGCGCTGACGCCAGGCTGGGTGTCGAGGCGCTGGCCGCGAGGCTGCCACATAGGACGCCTGAGTGGCGAACCGCAGAGTTGGCGGAACGTATCCGTGTGACACCAGCCGACGACCATGCCTTCGACATCGAGCCGGGTGTCCACGATCCCCGCGAAGCCGTCCGGCAACTGGAAGCGGCGCTTCCAGCCGACTGGGAAATGGTCAACTCATCGGGCCATTGCTCCTATTTCTTCGCGCACATGCCCTCGCGCCCGCAGGAAAAATTCCTGACGATCCGCGAGTTCGGCGCCATTGGCAACGGCACGTCGTTTGCGCTGGGTGTTGCCGCTGCACGACCGGACAGCACCGTTGTCATGTTCGATGGGGATGGCAGCGTGCTCATGCACATCCAGGAGCTGGAGACCATGAAACGCCATGGTCTCAACATCCTCATTGTCGTGTTCAACGATGGCGCCTATGGCTCCGAGATCCACAAGATGCGTGCCGATGGGCTGGACGATGCAGGTGCAGTCTTTGGCAAGCCGGATTTTGCGGCCATCGCGAGAGGCTTCGGCGTTCAGGGAGAAACGGTGACGGACCTGGCACAGCTGCCGGAATTGGTCGAACAGTTCACGAAGACGGGCGTTACAGCTGTTTGGGATGTTCCCGTGTCGGACAAGGTCGTCTCGCCGGTGATCCGGCGTGCGCATCCCGGCAAGTAGATCGGGCAGTTAGGCAGAAACAAAAGGAACAGACGGTATGGACCTGGATCTTATCC
This sequence comes from Roseibium sp., assembly GCF_048261595.1. Classification (GTDB taxonomy): domain Bacteria; phylum Pseudomonadota; class Alphaproteobacteria; order Rhizobiales; family Stappiaceae; genus Roseibium. Next base: position 1,014,576 of record NZ_JBLXFW010000001.1, on the reverse strand, counting down.
GGCATCTGTTGGCACCGACCGGCGCCTTGCGGGCAGGGATCAACATGTCCAACCGTCTGCTTGTCAGCGGCACGGACGAAAACGGTGACCCGGTGGGCGTCTCTCCGGGCGTGGCGGCGGAGATCGCCGCTCGGCTCGGCGTTCCGCTCAAACTGGTGAAATACAAGGGCCCCGGCGATGTTGCCGACGCTGCGGCTCTTGGCGAATGGGATATCGGCAATATCGGCGCGGAGCCGGAGCGGGCGAAGACCATTCTTTTCACCCGGGCCTACAGCGAGATCGAGGCGACATACCTTGTGCGGGAAGCCTCGGATCTAAGCTCGGTTGCCGAAGTCGATGCGCCGGGGAGGCGGATCGCGGTGAAGGCGCGCTCGGCATACGGTCTTTGGCTTGAACGCAATGTGCGCCATGCCGAACTGGTTCTGGTTCCGCCCGACCAGGACACGTTCCAGGTCTTCGCCGACGGTACTTGCGACGCTCTCGCAGGGCTTCGAACCGGGCTTGCGAAGGATCTTGGCCGAATGACCGGCGCGCGTGTACTGGACGGACGGTTTACTGCCGTCCAGCAGGCAGTGGGAACGCCGGTGAAGAACGCGGCGGCGTTCGAGTGGCTCGAGACGACGGTCGCGACGCTGATCGCCCAGGGCACGGTCCAACGTCTCATCGAAACCTATCAGGTCGAGGGACTGAGCGTGGCGTCGCAGACGGCTTAACAGCTCAAGCCTCGACCCGGAGGTAGCCGGTGAGGCCTGTCTTCTGATGCTCGATGACATGGCAATGGAAGGCCCAGTCGCCGGGATTGTCGGCAACCAGCGCCACATCCATGGTTTCTTCCTCAAGCAGAAGGGCAGTGTCGGTCACAAGCGGCGGCAGCGCACGCTTGTTGGAGCGAAGCAGCTTGAACGATAGCCCGTGCAGATGAATTGGATGGGCGTTCGGGGTCTCGTTTCTTAGCCTCAGGATATAAGACCGCCCGCGTTTCATGACGGCCAGCGGAGCTATCGGGTCAGGCGTGTCGCCTTCCCAGGCGACACGGTTGATCGACCAGAATGTATAGCCGAGCGTGCCGCAAATGCTTTGAATCGGTGGTCCGCCCTCCGGTGTCCAGCCAAAGACAAACTCAAGCACTTCGGCATTTTGAAGATCAGGCTCGGGTACCGGATTGGCCGCGAGAGGTTTCAGTTCACTCAAGCTGCGCTTAGCGCTCGTTCCGGCGACGCGCAGGCGCGCGAGAACCTTTGGTCCCTTGGCCGTCTGCCGTGTAAGGGCAACGATGTCACCTTCCTGGTCCGGTACGCGCAGGGCGATATCCGCCCGCTGGCCCGGCGACAGGAGAATGTCGCTCGCAGGCAGAGGCTCGGCGAGCGGGTTTGAATCAAGCGCAATCACCTTGCTCTCGCCCCCCTGCACAGAATAGGACGCCACGCGCGTGACGTCGGTCACGGCAAGGCGCAGACGGACCAGCGTGCCTGCTTCCACGTCGTAGGACGGCTCCGTATCCCAGTTGACCGTCGAGACGGTACCGAGAGTTCCGCCGCGCGCTGCCTGCCTCGGCTTGAAAAGCTGTGTGAACTGGCCGTCTCCGCCAAGGCGGAAATCCCGGATGTTGAACGCCAGGTCGGAATCGAAGCCCGGATCTTCGGCTTCCTCGACGACCATGATCCCGGTCAGGCCACGGGCCATCTGTTCCAGGGTGTTGCAATGGGGATGGTACCAGAACGTGCCTGCGTCCGGCGGCGTGAAGGTATAGCGGAAGCTCTCTCCCGGCTCGATCGGGTTTTGAGTGAGATAAGGCACACCGTCCATTTCATTGGCAATGCGCAGACCGTGCCAATGCACGATGCTCGCCTCGTCGAGGTTGTTGACCACATCAACAGTGAAGGGTTTGCCCTGGCGAAGACGCAATACTGGGGCTGGTCCCCCCAAGCCGAACCCCATCATGGCCCTGGTGACACGGCCCGGAACAAGTTCATGGTCGAAACGGTTGATCGGCAAAACGAGATCGGCAGCCCGGGCCTTGTGCCCGAGCGCCCCGCCCAGCCCGAACGAGGCGGCCACGGCGGTTCCGCCCAGTATGAATTCCCGGCGGGAAAGGCCAAATGCCTGGTCAGCCATATATGCGCCTCTCAAATCGAAGTCGGTCATTGAAATCAAGACTATCAGGTTCCGGTTTTGCCGGCAGCCATGGCATTCATGCGAATTGCCGCACCTTTGAATCAGATGAGGGATTGACTGGACAAATATGGCAGTATTGCTTACCTTTGTCGAAGGGAGGCAAATTGAAACGACTGAGGCAACGCGGCAAATGACCGATCATGCCAACTCCCACTCCACATCGGCACCCGGCTCTGGAACGGCAGCCTTGGCGGCAGCCGGCCATTCTTCTGTCCTGCATTCGACATGGGACAATCTGCAGGGCCAGGTGTTCGGTATTGTCCTGACGTCCTTCGGCGTGTCGTTGTTGCGCGCGGCGGGGCTGGTGACGGGTCAGACTGCAGGTCTTGCGTTGCTGATTGCCTATGCGAGCGGGTGGAGCTTTGGTGCTGTCTTCTTCCTGGTCAATTTGCCGTTTTATGTCTTTGCCTTCAGGCGAATGGGCGCTCGATTTGCCATTCGCTCATTTATTTCCGCAACCGCAATATCCTTGCTCGCGGATCTCCTGCCGAACGTGATTTCCTTTGCCTCCCTGGATCCGTTTGCCGCGGCCGCGCTCGCCGGTTGCGTCAATGGGGTCGGCCTGATTGCGCTGTTCCGTCATGGAGCGAGCGCTGGCGGGCTCGGGATGCTCGCCCTCTACGTTCAGGACCGGTTCGGTCTGCGCGCTGGCTGGTTTCAGCTTGGTGCCGACCTCGTCATTTTCGCTGTCAGTTTCCTAGTCATCGACAGCGTGGCCCTACTGGCGTCCCTGCTTGGTGCCCTGGTCATGAATGCGTTGATCGCCTTCAATCACCGCAAGGATTGGTATGTCGCCCATTGAGACCGGCGCTGCTACGTGGTTTGGAACCGGCAGGGCGGGTCCTGTTCAGGGCCGCAGGCGAAGATTTCATGGTCATTGTTCGATATAAATGAACGATAAGTCGCAATTTACTGATATTTACGCAGTCAGGTGAAACGATCATATTCCTCTCAAAGATGACAATGAACGGCCCCGAGCGGGTCGCTTCTGTCTGGAGGAGGCATCGATGCTCGTTGACGGAAAGTGGAGCGCGGACTGGCATCCGGTTCAGAAAAAGGACGCGGACGGCCGCTTTGTCAGGCAAGTATCGAGCTTCCGGCACTGGATTACGCCTGATGGTTCTCCGGGCCCCGACGCTCAGCCTGCAACCGCGGCAGAGATGGGGCGATACCATCTCTATGTCGCCTATATCTGTCCATGGGCATGCCGGACTCTGATCGCCCGATCGTTGAAGGGCCTTGAGGACGTCATATCGGTCTCTGTCGTCGAGCCTGTGCTCTCGGACGAAGGCTGGCGGTTTGGCGACTTTCCAGGAGCCACGGGCCCTGACAGGGAAGTCGGTGCGTCGCACATCCATGGCATCTACACGGAGGCAGATCCCATCTACACCGGCCGGGCAACTGTACCGGTGCTTTGGGATCGGAAGGCGCGGACGATCGTCAATAACGAATCTGCCGATATCCTGCGCATCCTCAACGAAGGCTTTGGCGCCCTCGCTACCAGCTCCGTCGACCTTCGGCCCAATGAGCTTCTCCAAGAAATGGAAGAGCTTTCGGACAAGCTTTATGGCTCGTTCAACAATGGCGTCTACAGAGCCGGGTTCGCCTCAAGCCAGAAGGCTTATGAAGAAGCCGTCCACGACGTCTTCGCCGCTCTGGCTATGCTCGAGCGCCGTCTTTCCGACGGACGTGCCTACCTGATGGGGGCGCAACTGACGGAAGTCGATATTCGGGCCTATGTGACCCTCATCCGGTTCGATGCGGCCTACGTCGGCTTGTTCAAATGCAATTTGCGTGAAGTCCGGGACTACCCCGCTGTATCCGCCTATCTCAGGCGTCTCTATGCAATGCCTGCTTTCCGGAGCGCAACGCGCTTCGACCACATCAAGGCAGGGTACTATTCAGTCAAGGCCCTGAACCCGAGCGGCATTGTTCCGCAAGGGCCGGATCTTTCCTACCTCACCCACGTTCTGGAGCCGGAAGCATGAGCGAACTGAAGCCGCAACCGAGCCTGTTCCTGCCGCACGGAGCGCCAGACCTCCCGTTGACCAGTATTCCGGCCGCCGATTTTCTCAGGAGGCTTTCTTCGCAGCTTCCCCAGCGCCCAGACGGGATCGTCATCATTTCCGCACACTGGATGATCCGTGGTCTGGGGATGACGGCTCCCGGCCCGCTGGAAACGATCCATGATTTTGGCGGCTTCTCACCCGAACTCTACCGCCTGACCTACAATGCGAGAGGGACTGCTGACCTGAGTGCTCAGGTTCAAGAGGTACTCGCGGAGGCGGGCCAGGAGATCGCGCAAGTCCAGGGGCGGGGGCTGGACCACGGTGCCTGGGTTCCGCTTCTGATGGTCTACCCGGAAGCTGACATTCCGGTTGTCCAGATTTCCCTTGATGCAACGCGGTCGGCAAGGGAACTCGTGGCACTCGGCCACGCTCTCGAACCGTTGAGGGAAAGGAACATTCTCATCATAGGGTCCGGCGCGAGCGTTCATAACCTGCGGCGGATCGCGCCCGAGGGCAGCTCCGTGCCTGAATGGGCACGATCCTTTGACGATTGGGTGAGTGACACGCTGGACAGCGGTGATGTCGCGACGCTTGCCGACTTCGAGGCCGAAGCCCCAGCTGCGCGTCAGGCACACCCGACGACAGAGCACTTCCTGCCGCTCTTCGTTGCGGCCGGTGCAGGTGGCACGGGGAACGCGGCGCGCAAGTTGCACGAAAGTTTCAGTTACGGATCCATCGGCATGTCCGCCTGGGCTTTCGGAGGCGAAGAGCAATGACCGTTGCGACCGCGTTCCGAGGAGTGTCACTCTCCCTCGCTCGCAAGATCTGCGACGCGGCGGCGTCCGAGGGACGACGGCTCGGACTGGGGCCGTTGGCGGTTGTGGTCCTGGATGCCGGCGCCAATGTCCGGCTGGTTCAGGTCGATGACGGAGCCGGAACGCTCCGTCATGAGATCGCACAGGGGAAGGCCACAGCGGCATTAGGCATGGGCATCGGGACCCGAAAACTGTTTCAGTTGTTTGAAACCGGAGTGCTGCCGGACCGCTTTGCCGCGGCGATTTCCGCATCGGCAACAAGCGGGTTCATTCCTCAGCCCGGCGGCGTTTTGGTCATGATCGACGGCGAGGTGGCAGGAGCGGTTGGAGTTTCCGGGTCATCATCCGATGCAGATGAAGCGGTCGCCGTGTCAGCCATCAAGGCAGCCGGCTGCAAACCCGTTCCATGAAGGATCAGGCTGGGACGGTCTCCGGATCCTGACAGACGTCGACCCACGTGCCCCCGGTGACCTCGAACAGGCGCTGAGGCGATATGCGGACCGCGGCATTGGTCGCTCCGGCGGCCGGGATGACTTCGTCGAAAGCCTTCAGGCTTTCATCCAGATAGACCTTGAGAGGCGTTGCGAGACCGAATGGGCAGACGCCACCGACCGGGTGCCCGGTGATGTCCTGCACCTCTTCCAGCGCGAGCATTTTCACCTTTCCGCCGAAAGTCGTCTTGGCCTTCTTGTTGTCAAGACGCGCATCTCCGCGGGCGACGACAAGAAAGACCTCTTCCTTGAGGCGGAACGACAGGGTCTTGGCGATCTGGGCCGGCCGAACGTCGTGTGCCTGCGCCGCCAGTTCCACGGTAGCGCTGCTGTCAGCCGTTTCGATCACCTCAAGCTCAGGGGCAGCTTCTGCGAGGTGGCGGCGGACGCTTTCAAGGCTCATTCGTGGCTCCGGTGACAATAGTGGTGGAGAGAAGGGACATGCTGGCGTGACCCGCAGAAGAACCGCTCCGGCAGTCCAAGTTATCCCCATTCTTGCAGCTTCTGGCAATTCCCTTTGATTAGGAGATGGTTAACCATACTCGTTCAGAGACAATTAACCGCTTCGAGCCTACCGTGTCGGTACGTGTAGCAGAGACGTGGTGATTTGAGTCTCTGCCGGAGGTTTTCATGGCGTTTATTGCAGAAAATTTGAGCCGGAATGATCGTAAGTCCACGTCTGGCGCGGGCTTCATGATTGTGAAGAACGTGCTGTTCTGGGGATCTATCGCTCTGACCGGCTATGCCCTCTACGCGGTCGCGACCCTCTGACGGTCTTGCAGTGCATCAAGTCAGGCCAGGATACAGGCGCCCATCAGGCGCCTTTCTGATTCCTGGGCCCCAAGAAATCCACGCGAGCCTGGTCAGCCTTCAATTCACCGTTTGAAATGAAAGCCGGGGCGGTAGCTTGGCGGCAGATCGACGGCAGGGGTGCTGCCGGTCAACTCCGCGACGAGAGCGTCTGCGATCAGATGTGCGATACCGTAGGAAATCTTGAAGCCACCCGTAGCGACGAAGACCCGTTCGTGGCCGGGAACATTGCCGACTAGAGCATCGCGCTTGTTGCATCTGGGCCGGATGCCCGCCCATACGCTCAAGACCTTGCGGCCTTCCAGGCGGGGGCAAAATGCCGTCGCCCGGCGGATCAATTCCTCCGTTCTCACAGGATCGACCGCGCTGTCCACGAAATCGCGATCGGACGTGCTGCCGATCGCGACCGTGCCATCGTCATGGGGAACAACGTAAAGCCCGTCGCAATAGATTGCCGGCAGGTCTTCAAGCCCGGCACCTTCCATGATCAGGGCCTGCCCCTTTTCACCGCGGCCGATCATTTCACCTGTCAGGCTCTTGAGGTGATCAAAGCTCTCGGGCCCACTGGCGAGAACCAGCCGCCCGGCCGCAAGTGCGGACGCGATGCCCTTGCCCGTTATTGCACCCGTCGCTTCGTCGAAAGCCTCGAAGCAAGCACCCTCGATCAGCGTCCCATGCTCGCGCACAAAGGCAGCGAGGGCCGCAAGGTAGGCCCGCGGCGCGACACGTCCGGCAAGAGTTTCATAGACAATGCCGAATGGTGCGGCCTTCGGACTGAGCCAGTCAGCACGGCTTCCCTGCGCCTCGACCTGATAGGTGAAACCCGTCTTTAAAGGCTGCCACCGCTCATCCGCCTCAGCCGCCCGTTCCAGATGATGGTCGAACTTGTCCTGCGTGGTCAGGGGCAGGATTCTGCCACAACGCCCGTAGCCCGTGGACAGACCCGTTTCCGCTTCAAGGCCCTGAATAAACGCCTCAAGACGCATCAGGGACTGGAACTGAAACTCCTTCTTCGGGTTCCACCGGGCTGGCATATGCGGCATCAAGGCACCGAGTACCCCCCCGCTCGCGCCAGCGCCGATATGGTCCTTCTCCAGAACCACGACTGAAAGTCCTTCCTTCAGTGCACGATAGGCAATGGACAATCCGAAGATGCCGCCGCCCACCACGGCAAGGTCATGACGATTGGAGAACGCGTCTGGCATGGATGGCCTTTCAGCAAATACCGGTGAGCATGGCAAGCAGGCAGAGCGCTCTTTATCTCGACCCTGCGCCCGCATAAAAGGATGAGCCACCAACATCAAGAGCGCTGATCGCCGCAATGTCCCGCAAGCAAGACGAGATTATCGCCTCGGCTACTTCTTCCCTGCAGCCGTCGGCGGGAGAAAACGCTGTCAGTGCTCCGGAATTGGAGTGGCTGTCGGATGGTGTTCCACGAGCGCCTGCATTTGGAGATACCTACTTCTCACGTGCAGGAGGCCTCGCCGAGACGCGGCACGTGTTCCTCGCCGGAAACGGATTGCCCGAGCGGTGGCAGGCCGGGGATGATTTCATCATAGCGGAACTGGGCTTCGGAACCGGGCTAAATTTTCTGACCACGCTGCATGCCATGCAGCAGATGCCGCAACCGCCGAAGCTGACCTTTCTGTCCTTCGAGCTTTTTCCGATGACTGCCGAGCAGCTCTCGCGGGCACTTGGCGCCTTTCCGGAACTGGAAACGCAAGCCGAAGCCTTGCTCCGTGCCTGGTCGCCGGAACCTGGCTGGAACAGATGGTGCGTCCAAGACGTCGATCTTGTCATTGGTGTCGGCGATGCAAGGACCTTGCTTGCAGATGCCGGTCGCCAGTTGCCTGCCGGGAAGGGAGTTGATGCCTGGTTCCTCGACGGTTTCAGTCCCTCCAAGAACCCTGAGCTCTGGGGCGAAGAGCTTCTGGTCGAAGTCTATCGCTCGACGGCAAACGGCGGAACGCTCGCGACCTATACCGCGGCCGGGTGGGTGCGCCGGAACCTCTCGGGCGCCGGGTTCAACATCGAGAAGCGAAAGGGCTTTGCCGGCAAGCGCGAGATGGTGGTTGGGTGGAAGGCTTAGGCGCCTAACGCCTACCGGCGAGCTACCGTCCCGGTTGGAAAACCGGAACGGTCCGTGAGGAATTTGGATGCGAACAAAGCGGCAGGGTTCACCCGCGCGCAATGAAGGGCATCTTTGTTGCCATGATAGTCATGAACTGGACATTGGCGGAGAGCGGCAGCCCAGCCATGTGCAGAACCGCATCCGCAATGTGGGACACGTCCATGACAGGCTCGGGCATCATGGTGCCATTCGCCTGAGGCAGGCCCTTCTGGAAATGTTCTGTCATTTCCGAGGCCGCATTGCCGATGTCGATCTGACCACAGGCAATGTCGAAGGCACGGCCATCGAGCGACAGCGTCTTGGTAAGGCCGGTTATGGCGTGTTTCGTCGTGGTGTAGGGCACAGAACCGGGACGCGGCGCATGTGCAGAGATCGAGCCGTTGTTGATGATGCGACCGCCCTGAGGGCTTTGATGGCGCATCATTCCGAAGGCGCCACGAGCGATCAGGAAGGCGCCGTGCAGGTTGACGTTCAGAACGGTCTGCCATTCTTCGATGCTGAGTTCATCGATCGGTTTTGCCGGAACGTTGTTGCCTGCATTGTTGAAGCAGGTATCGAGGCGGCCATAGCGCTCCTTGATCGCGGCGAAGAGTGCGTCGACCTGGCCAGCGTCCGACACATCGCAAGGAACGCAGAGCGAATCCCCACCGGCTGCCTTCGCCGCTTCTTCCAGGCGATCGGCGCGCCGTCCGGTCAGAACGACCTTCGCACCTGCCTTCAGGAATGCTTGAGCCGTTGCGCGGCCGATACCCGAGCTGGCCCCGGTCACGAGAACGGTTTGTCCGGTGACTGACATGGTTCCTCCCATTGATATTTGAACTGTCTGGTCGCGAGTCACGCCCTGAAAAGTGAGGGTTACGAGCAGCGAAATATGACTTTCGGGCGCGAGCTTAGGCACCGGTTGCAAGTTGGGCAAGCACCGTTTGGTGAAAATCAATTGCGCCGAAACGGCGAAATCGCGTGGTTCAGCCAAGTGCTCTCCAACCATGGCTGCAATCCACTGGCATTTGCCGAACGGCTTGCTGAAATATTGCGATCGCCTTGAAAGCAATCCCGTTTCTTCGCAGTCTCTTGGTATTGGCGTGTCGATCGTCTATTCTCGATCTGATCACTAAGATCCAGTCATTATGCAGCTGCCTGAGGGAGGAGAGCCTGCATGTCCGTTTCGCACGAGCCATGGCTCGTCGCGCTTTCCCTGGTGGTCGCGTTCCAGGGAAGTTTCGTCGGACTGAGCCTGTCGGTTCAGGTTGCGCGCGCGAGAGATCCGCGCCGACGCTTCCTGTTGGCCGGCAGCGCGTTGACGCTTGCTCTTGCGATCTGGGCCATGCATTTCGTCGGAATGCTGGCGGCGCGGTTGCCGGTGGCGGTCGACTTCCTTGTCTTGCCGACGCTTTTGTCATTTCTCGTCAGCGTTCTCGTGGTCGGCATTGCAGTTTTTGCCGCCAGCAGCGGTGCGCTTTCGTCCTTGCGTCTCGGATTGTCCTCGCTCGTCATGGGGGCGGGGATCTGCATCATGCATTACCTTGGCATGTATGCGCTTCATGCCTCGTCCGTGATGACCCATGACCCGGTCTACGTAACGGCGAGCTTTCTCGTTGCCTTCAATGCCTCCGGCCTTGCGCTCTGGCTCTGTTTCGGTTCCGGGCGCCAACCGCCCATGGTTGTCTCCGCTATCGTCCTGGCGCTTGCGATCTCGGCCATGCATTACATCGCCATGGCTGGTATGGGCCTGACCCCGCGCGAAGTTGCCGGACCACCGGATTCACCGTCCGTGTCTCCGGGAACGCTCGCAATCGTCGTGGCGTGCGTCGCGTTCCTCGTCTCCGGCCTCTTCCTTTTGACGCTTGTTCCGGCCGGATCTGCAGACCATGCCGAAGGCAATGATGATGCCGTCCCGGAGGTCGCAATTGCGGAAATGGGTGTATCCGGTGAGGAGATCACTTCTCTTGACGCTGAGGGGCCTGCTGATGCGGTGTGGGGGGAAGAGGGCGCAGTCCCTTCGCACAAGCGACCACCGGAAGGGCTTCAGGCCGCGCCTGGGCAGAAGGGCGTTGCAGGAAGTTTCAAGCGCACGCTGCCGGTTGAGCGGGACGGCGTGAAATGCCAGATCCCGACGGCGGATGTCGTGGCCGTGCAGGCAGACGCGCATTACACACGCCTGTTCGACGGCAACCGGACACTGTTCTGCCCGTTGGCCATCAGCGAAGTCGAGCGGGCACTGGACCCCAAGCTGTTCAGTCGCGTTCATAGAAGCCATATCGTCAACCTGCAGCGTGTCAGCAGCTACAAGCGCTCGGGCGATAGTGGCTTACTGGTTATGGACGGAATGGAGCCGCACCATGTGCCGGTCAGTCGATCGCGCTGGAGCCGCATCAAGGGACGCCTCGCGGAACGTAGCGATCGGATTGTTACGGGTTCGGGCGCAGTCGCAGCTCAGTAGTCGCTTCAGGCAGGGACACAGGCAGTTTCTGAGAGCACGCCACTGTGGTTGCTTCGGGGCGCAATGTTCTCATTCTGGCAGCCGCTATCCAGGTTTTGGAATCGCTCTCCGTTGGCTGCGGTCCTGATGGCAGGACCGTGGTTTTCTGGCGGTCGGCGACAGCTTTCGAACATTTGCCTCCTGTCTGCCGCTACACCTATTGAGTGTGTGTGCAGTGCGTCCAAGCGAGTTGGCTGCGACAATTCGTGCAGGGCGGCCTGATCCGTCGTGAACTGCCCCGATTTAGGAACGAAGTCCATTTTCATGGGCTTATAGCTATTTGAAATGGTTAGTATTTTTGTCTGTGATTGCTGTCGATCTCGGCAATGAAATGCGTCAATATTATTGACGCATTTCGTGCGATCAAACCGGTGATCCGTGTAAATCTACCGACATTCGGTGCAGGTGACGTTGTTTGTGCGATGCAAAGGTTTGCACCCTAGAGTCGGTTATCGCACCGGGAGTTGAATGCCGTCCCAGTGCCCACCCGCCGGATCGAAACGCGAGCCGATCCTCATGCGCCGGTGAGCCTCGGGCTGTGAAGATGTGTGATGACCACCTTGGAGAGTCTTGCGCGCGTCGCTGGTCGATACGTGCATGCAGTGAGGGAGGGAACACATGATCCCCGGAGAATTTACCTATCACAGGCCGTCGTCTGTGTCGGAAGTCGTTGCGCTTCTGGTCGAACATGGCGACGAGGCCCGCCCGCTTGCTGGCGGTCACAGCATCATTCCGATGATGAAGTTGCGCATGGCCGCGCCCGAGCACCTTATCGACCTTGGCGGCATCGCCGATTTGAAAGGCATCCGCGAAGACGGCGCTCACATCGTCATCGGTGCCATGACCACACAGGCCGATTTGATCGCTTCGGATCTGCTTTCCTCGAAGCTTCCGATTATCCGGGAGACCTCTCGGCTGATCGCCGATCCACAGATCCGTTACATGGGCACAATGGGCGGCAACGTCGCCAACGGCGATCCCGGCAATGACATGCCGGCGCTGATGCAGTGCCTCGATGCGGCTTACCTGGTCGCAGGGCCCGATGGTGAGCGCGAAATTCCGGCCCGCGAATTCTATGAGGCGGCCTATTTCACGGCGCTCGCGCCGGAAGAGTTGGTCGTTGCCGTCAAGATCCCGACGCCTGCTGCGGGTCATGGCTTTGCCTATGAGAAGCTGAAGCGCAAGGTAGGCGACTACGCCACCGCTGCAGCTGCTGTCGTCCTGACAATGAACGGCAACACGGTGGCAAGCTGCTCCGTGGCGCTGACCAACGTTGCCGACACGCCGCTCTACGCGGAAGAGGCGAGCGGCATCCTGACTGGTTCGACGCTTGATGCGGAGACGGTCAAGAGGGCTGTCGCGGCTGCTGAAGCCATCACCATGCCGGCCTCCGATGGCCGCGGCCCAGCCGAATACCGGACCAAGATGGCAGGTATCATGATGCAGCGGGCGCTCACGCGCGCCGCCGAACGCGCCCAGAAATAAACCGGGACCGAGGGAGACAGAACGAGATGAGTGAAGTTGAACAAGTCCCGGTGACGATGACCGTCAACGGCAAGAAGGTGCAGCGCTTTGTCGAGCCGCGCACGCTTCTGATCCATTTCCTGCGCGAGGACCTGAATCTCACCGGTCCGCATATCGGCTGCGAAACCAGCCATTGCGGTGCGTGTACGGTTGAAATGAACGGCATGTCCGTCAAGTCCTGCACCCTGTTCGCGGTCCAGGCCAACGGTGCCGAACTGACCACGATTGAAGGCATGGCCAACCCGGACGGCACACTCTCCGCCCTCCAGGAAGGCTTCCGCCAGATGCATGGCCTCCAGTGCGGCTTTTGCACGCCGGGAATGATCACCCGCGCGCACACGCTTCTGAAGGAAAATCCGGATCCGACCGAAGAGGAAATCCGCTTCGGTATTGCCGGCAACCTGTGCCGCTGCACCGGCTACCAGAACATCGTGAAAGCCATCCAGTACGCCGCAGCAAAGCTGAACGGCCGTGAATTCCAGGAGGCTGCAGAATGAATGACATGACCCCGACACGGGAACAGCGTGAGGCAGCCCTCGAAGGTATGGGCTGCAAGCGCAAGCGCGTTGAAGACATCCGCTTCACTCAGGGCAAGGGCAAATACGTCGACGACATCAAGATGCCGGGCATGCTGCACGGCGACTTCGTCCGTTCGCCCTATGCCCATGCCAGGGTCGTCAAGATCGACGCGACCGAGGCTCTCAAGGTCCCGGGCGTGATTGCGGTCCTGACAGCTGAAGACCTCAAGGGCGTGAACCTCGCCTGGATGCCGACGCTCGCAGGCGACGTCCAGATGGTTCTCGCCGACGGCAAGGTTCTCTACCAAAACCAGGAAGTTGCCTTCGTAGTCGCCGAAGACCGCTACATCGCCGACGATGCGATCCAGCTGGTCGAAGTCGAATACGAAGAGCTGCCGGTCCTCGTCGATCCGTTCAAGGCAATGGATCCGGACGCTCCGGTTCTTCGTGAGGACCTTGAAGGCAAGACCGAAGGTGCCCATGGTCCGCGCAAGCACCATAACCACATCTTCAACTGGTCTGTTGGCGATGAGGATGCCACCAAGTCCGCGTTCGACAACGCCGAGGTGACGATCAAGGAGATGATCTCCTATCACCGCACGCATCCGTCGCCGCTGGAAACCTGCCAGTGCCTTGCGTCCATGGACAAGGTGAAGGGCGAACTGACGCTATATGGCACCTTCCAGGCACCACATGTTATCCGTACGGTGGCATCGCTGCTCTCCACCATCCCGGAACACAAGATCCATGTGATCGCTCCGGATGTCGGCGGTGGCTTCGGCAACAAGGTTGGAGCTTATCCGGGCTACATCTGTTCCATCGTGGCCTCCATCGTCACCGGTCAGCCGGTGAAATGGGTCGAGGACCGCATGGAGAACCTCTCCACCACGTCATTTGCCCGCGACTATCACATGACGACGGAAATTGCCGCGAAGAAAGACGGCACCGTCACAGGACTGAAAGTGCACGTGCTCGCCGACCACGGCGGCTTCGACGCCTGCGCCGACCCATCCAAGTGGCCGGCAGGCTTCATGAACATCGTCACGGGGTCGTACGACTTCCCGACCGCCCATCTGTCGGTCGACGGCGTCTACACCAACAAGGCCCCGGGCGGTGTCGCCTATCGCTGTTCCTTCCGTGTGACGGAAGCGGCCTACTGTATCGAGCGAGCCATGGACATCCTGGCCCAGAAGCTCGGCATGGATCCGGCGGATCTTCGCATGAAGAACTTCGTCAAGCCGGAGCAGTTCCCGTATCAGTCGGCCCTCGGCTGGGAATACGACAGCGGCGACTATCACACGGCCATGCAGAAGGCGATGGATGCCATCGACTACCGCGGCCTGCGTGAAGAGCAGAAGGCCAGACAGGAAGCCTTCAAGCGCGGTGAAACCCGTGAGGTCATGGGTATCGGTGTCTGCTTCTTCACCGAAATCGTCGGTGCCGGTCCGTCCAAGAACTGCGACATCCTCGGTGTTGCCATGTTCGACAGCGCGGAAATCCGGGTTCATCCGACGGGCTCGGTTATCTCCCGCATGGGCTCCAAGAGCCAGGGCCAGGGGCACGAAACGACGTGGGCGCAGATCATCGCGACGGAAATCGGCATCCCTGCCGATGACATCATGGTCGAGGAAGGCGATACCGACACGGCTCCATACGGTCTTGGTACCTATGGGTCCCGTTCGACCCCGGTTGCCGGTGCGGCCATCGCGCTCGCGGCTCGCAAGATCCGCAACAAGGCTCAGATGATCGCAGCTCACATGCTGGAAGTGTCCGAGTACGACCTCGAGTGGGACGTTGACGGTTTCCAGGTGAAGGGCAATCCGGAACGGCGCAAGTCCATGAAGGAAATCGCGTGGGCCGCCTACAACGCTCCGCCTCCGAACATGGAGCCGGGTCTTGAGGCCGTGTCCTACTACGATCCGCCCAACATGACCTATCCGTTCGGCGCCTACTTCTGCGTCATGGACATCGACGTCGACACTGGCGTGTCCAAGATCCGCCGCTTCTATGCGCTGGATGACTGCGGCACCCGGATCAACCCGATGATCATCGAGGGTCAGGTCCATGGCGGTCTGACGGAAGCCTTCGCCATCGCGATGGGTCAGGAGATCCGCTACGACGAGATGGGCAACGTCATGGGAGCGTCCTTCATGGACTTCTTCCTGCCGACCGCGGTTGAAACCCCGCACTGGGAAACCGACTACACAGTCACCCCGAGCCCGCATCACCCGATCGGAGCAAAGGGCGTGGGTGAAAGCCCGAACGTTGGCGGCGTACCGGCGTTCTCCAACGCGGTAAACGATGCCTTCGGCTTCCTCGGTTCGACGCACATCCAGATGCCGCATGATGCATGGCGCGTCTGGCAGGCAGCCAAGGAACTGGGCGCTCACGGCTGATCGCGAGCTGCGAGATCCGGGTTCCCACGACCCGGTAGTGGAACTGCTTGTCGAAACCGTCTGGCAGCTGGACAGGTCGACAAGCAGCTTCCCCTGATGCTCGTGATAGAAGAATAACAGTCGGCATGGG
Organism: Roseibium sp.; assembly: GCF_048261595.1. GTDB lineage: Bacteria > Pseudomonadota > Alphaproteobacteria > Rhizobiales > Stappiaceae > Roseibium. The sequence goes on along the minus strand of NZ_JBLXFW010000001.1, from coordinate 999,098 downwards.
CGGCGCCAGACGCTGCCCGGCCTTCTGAACCCAATGCGGCCTTTTGCCTGCGGGTCAGATCAAACCATCCGATTTTCCAAGGAGGGCGCCTCATGGCCCTGGACAAGAACGCGCTGGCGAAAGCCCTTGCCGAGACCGGCTATGTTGCCGACGACGGCCTCGCAACAGCGCTTGTCCTGACCGACATGCTACAGCGGCCTCTTCTTCTGGAAGGGGAAGCGGGTGTTGGCAAGACCGAGGTAGCAAAGGCCCTCGCCAAACTGCACGACACCGACCTGATCCGGCTGCAGTGCTATGAAGGTCTGGATCGCTCCGATGCGATCTACGAGTGGAACTATCAGCGCCAGCTTCTGGCCATCAAGGCTCACGAGGGATCGGGCGAGAGTGCCCATGCCATCGAGGAAGCGGTGTTTTCCGAGAAATATTTGCTGGAGCGCCCGTTGCTGGCCGCGATCCGTCAGGACAAGGCGCCGGTGCTCCTGATCGATGAAATCGATCGAGCCGACGAGGAATTCGAAGCATTTCTGCTCGAAATCCTCTCCGACTATCAGGTCTCCATCCCGGAACTGGGGACAGTCGAGGCGACCAGTATCCCGCGTGTGGTGCTGACATCGAACGGAACGCGTGAACTGTCCGATGCCCTGCGCCGCCGCTGCCTCTATCACTATGTCGATTACCCGACCCCGGACCGGGAAGCGCGTATCCTGCTCAGCCGTGTCGACGGACTGGATGCAAAACTGGCGCTGCAGATCGCCGAACTGATGGGTCGTCTGCGCAAGGAGGACCTTGCAAAGGTCCCGGGAGTAGCGGAGGCAATCGACTGGGCCGCTGCGCTGCTGGGGCTCGGTGCGAAGAACCTGCATGACGAGCGCGAGCTTGTGTTCGAAACGCTCGCCTGCGTCCTCAAGACACGTGAAGACCAGTCGAAGGTGACCCGCGAAGTCACCGACAGGCTGCTCGGCAAGGTAGCCTGACATCATGGCGGCGCTTGTCCTTGAAACCCGGAGCGATATCGGTGCGGCGCTGCGCATGCGTCTTGCCGGTTTCGTGCGCTCCCTGCGCGACAGCGGGTTCAAGGTCGGATTGGCGGAGACCAACGATGCGGTCCGCCTGTTGCAATCACCGCTGGCTCATCGGCCGCATGAACTGAAGGGCGCGATGCGGGCGCTTTTCTGCGGTCGCCGATCCGATTGGCAGCGCTTTGACGAGATTTTCGACGCCTATTGGTTCGCCAAAGGCATCAAGGGCGCGATCAAGGCGTCCGGCTCGAGCCCGAAGAAGGGCACCAGGACGATCCGCGATCTGATGGATGCTGCCGGCCAGAAGCAGGACGGCATGGTCGGGGACGTAGAGCGCAAGCCCGGATCGGAGGAAGACGAGGACAGCGACGAGGAAACCGAGGCCCGCCGGGAAGGGGCAAGCATTGCCGAGAATCTCGGTCAGGTAGACTTTCGCAAGATCAACGATCCTGATGCCATGGAACGGGCGCATGAGCTTGCGGAGAAGCTCGCCCATTCCATGCGCGTGCGCCTCACCCGGCGCGACCGGCAAAAGCGAAAGGGGCCGCGGCTGGACCTTCGCCGGACCATTCGCCATTCCATAGCTCATGGCGGCACACCGATCGATCTGGTGCGAAAGGGCCCGCGCGAACGTCAGCTGCGCCTTGTCATCCTGCTCGATGCGTCCGGCTCCATGAGCAATTACACCGGCGTCTTCACCCGCTTCGTCCATGGCATGCTGGACAATTTCCGCGAGGCAGAGGCCTTCCTGTTTCACACACGGCTGGTGCATGTGTCGTCCGCGCTGGCCGAACGGGACCCTGCACGTGCTCTCGACCGAATGGGACTGATGGCGCAAGGTGTCGGCGGCGGAACCAAGATCGGCGAGGCGCTGGCCGAGTTCAATCGCTGGCATGCGGCGCGCGTGATCCATTCGCGCACCTGCGTGATGATCTTGTCGGACGGTTATGACACTGGCGATCCGGAAAGACTCGGTCAGGAAATGGCGGCGTTGCGACGGCGGTGCAAACGCATTGTCTGGCTGAACCCGCTCATCGGCTGGCAGGGCTACGAGCCGACCGCCGGTGGTATGGCAGCAGCGCTGCCACACGTCGATCTCTTTGCCCCTGCCCACAATCTCGACAGCCTGGCGGCCCTCGAGCCGTATCTGGCGAACCTGTGAGGACGACATGTTGAACCGGCCTGGAACCACAAGAATGTCCGATCCGAAAAAGGAAGACCTGCATGAGCTGATGAACCGGTTGCGCAGGGCAGGGGAACCCTTCGCGCTGGCGACGGTTGTCCGCACCATTTCAGTGACTGCGGCAAAGGCCGGCGCCAAGGCGGTGATCCGCGCGGACGGCTCGATTGCAGGAGGCTGGATCGGTGGAGGCTGCGCACGTGGCGCGACCCTGAAGGCAGCGCGCGAATCCCTTGAAGATGGCGAGACCCGGCTTGTCTCCATTCAGCCGGAAGACCTTCTCAAGGATCTCGGTGTTGCTCCGGGAGAGGAAAAGGACGGCGTCCGCTTCGCGCGGAACATGTGCCCGAGCAAGGGAACAATGGACATCTTCATCGAGCCGGTTCTGCCACGCCCGAACCTTGTCATTCTCGGTGCGAGCCCTGTAGCGGTGGCGCTCGCCGATCTGGGGCCGCGCGTCGGTTTTGACGTGACTGTCTGCGCGCCTGCCGAGGATCAGGGGGCCTTCGCCGAGGCCAATGAGCGGATCGAAGGCTATGCGCTGCCGGTCGAGGCGAGCGCGCAGCGGTTTCTGATCGTCGCGACGCAGGGCCGGGGAGACCAGGTTGCACTGAAGGCTGCTGTCTCGGTCGGCGCCGAGCATGTCGCCTTCGTCGGCAGCCGTCGCAAGGCTGCAACCCTGCGCGAGAAGCTGATCGCAGAGGGGGTGTCCGAAGTGGATCTGGACCGTGTGAAAGCACCGGCCGGGCTTGACCTTGGTGCGATAACGCCGGAGGAAATCGCCCTGTCCATTCTGGCCGAGATTCTGCGTCTGCGCCGCAAGGGACAACGCGGCGCCCCAAGCGAAACCGTCTATGTCTGAAGACCAAACAGAACAAAACTGGAGAACAATCCCATGAAGATGGCAGACAGCCAACGTATCGAGGCACCGCGTGAAACCGTCTGGGCCGCGCTGAACGATGCGGAAGTCCTCAAGGCGTGCATTCCGGGGTGCGAGGAACTGACCAAGCATTCCGACACGGATATGGAGGCCAAGGTCAAGCTCAAGGTCGGCCCCGTAAAGGCAACGTTCGGCGGCAAGGTGACCCTTGAGGATCTCAACCCGCCCGAGAGCTACCGGATCGTCGGCGAAGGCTCCGGTGGTGTTGCAGGCTTTGCAAAGGGTGGAGCGACGGTTCGCCTTGAAGAAGACGGTCCCGATGCCACCATCCTCTACTACGACGTGGACGCCCAGATCGGCGGCAAGCTTGCCCAGCTTGGCTCGCGTCTGATCGACTCGACCGCAAAGCGCCTTGCGGGTGAGTTCTTCAAGACCTTCGGCGAAACCGTTGCCCCGAGCCAGCCGGATGAAGCTGCCGAAGACGCTGCCGCCGGGGAAAAGAAAGGTTGGCTTGGCGGCATGTTCGGCAAGAAGGACGCGAAGGCAGAAAGCGCCTGAAGGGAACAACCAGGCTGGCCTCCCTATCCGTGAGGCCGGCCGCCACCAAATGGTGAGGGAGGAAAATACAATGGCATTTGCGAACGCTCAAACGGCGGATCTTTGGAGCGAACTGCGTTCGGACCCCTGGCTGATAGCAGCTCTTGGTACGGGCTCGCTCATGACCGCGGCATTCTTCATTGCCCATGCATGCTGCTTTGGAGCAGACGCGGCCATGCTGAAGTCGCTGTCGGTGATTTGTTCCTCCGCAGGGTGAGGCGGAAATTCAGGCAAGCTTTTCCGGAATACCGGCCTTGGTCAGTCGGTTGAATGCTGGTTTCCAGCGTTGACCGACTGCCGCTCGGCGGACAGCGTATCGATGTGCTCCTTGATCTGGGGAGCCTTCCCGAGTAGCTGCTTGTAGTCGGAGGCCGAAAGGGCGAGCAGCCGGCAATAGCCAAGGGCGATCACGTCCGCGCTACGCGGCTGCCCGGTTACCAGGGCAATTTCACCGAACATTTCGCCACGGCCGAGCCGGAACGTGTCCGTCTCTGTTTTCACCTCGACAGCACCTGACGAAATGAAGTAGGCGGTGTCGCCCTTCTCACCCTTGGTGATCAACTTCTCTCCCGGTGTGGCAAAGCGTGGCCGCATCAGCTTTTCCAGCGCGCGCATCCGCTTGTCATCGAGATCCCTGAACAGCCTGTGCTTGCCGAGAAGGTCGAGCGTGTCGAGACCCAGGTCGAGCTTGGGGCGTTCGAAAACCTGCGCCCGGGTGCGGGCAAGTTCGCCGATCAGGTCGTTGTAGAGTTCAGGCCCGACAAGCGCATGCGCATGGGCTTCGGTATAGGCCGTCTCTTCCAGCCGATAGCCGGTCTTGGTCAGGAACAGGGTTTCCTGAGCCTCGGCATAGTCGGGGTATTGGAGACGCAAAGCCTCGATCGCTCGGGTAATCTCGTCGCGACGTGCACAGAGGGTGTCGTTGAGGATGCTTCCAACGCGCTCGCCGACCAAAGGCCGGATGCGGCGAATGTTGAAGGCAACCAGTTCCTCGGAGATGATCCGGCTGACCAGCAGATACTCGAACCGGTCGGCAAGAGCCGTGGCCAGGAATCTGCCGATCTTCAGGCGTCTGTGCAGCCACTGGGCCAGGCGGAAGCCCGGTCCGAACCTCATGGGTTGGCGCGCTGCCCTGTTGTAGCCGGCGCGGCCCTCTGAGCGGGTCAGGTCGCTGATCCGGCCCGCTGCGGCAAGATGCCGGGAGACCGACCGACTGGACAGTGTCTTTTCGTGAAAGTGCCGAAGCACGAGAGCCCGCTCCTGATCCGCCAGGGCGACAAGCCCGAGGATGACCCTCTCCTTGTCTTTCAGCTCATCAACGGAACCGGAGGCCTCCGCTGCTGCCTTCGCGCGATCCCGGTACCGCTGAGATACCTTGCCCGCAACGTCACTGTCGATCTTGTAGTCCCGGGCAGCGTGCTCGACTTCCAGCCGGACGTCAGACAGGACAAGGGCTAGGAACTGGCTGCGCAGAGCGGTATCGCGGGCGGAAAGCTGGTTCAGCTTGAGCAGACGGATAAGTGGCTTCAGGCTTGTGCCGTAGACCATCAGGGTGAACAGCACGAAGCCTGTCGCGAGCTTTGTCACGAAGGACGAGACTTCGGGTGACAGGGCCATGTGCTCGGAGACGCTAAGCGCAAGCGTCAGAGTGACGGCGCCGCGCATACCTCCCCAAAGGATCACTGTCTTGTAGCGGTTGTTGACAGCTTCCCCCATCCGCAGGGTGGACAGCACCGGTAGCAAGCCAAAGATCACCACGGCCCGGGCGACAAGGGCGGCAACCACGAGCACCAGAAGGTGCAGCAAATCTATCGGCGCGAAGCCCTGAACCAGACGGGGGATGAGGATCGAGGCAAGCACGAAGATGAGCGAGGAGGCCCAGAATGCGATCTGTTCCCAGACATCGTGCAGGAAGGTCCAGTGTGCCGGCGCGATGCGTGAGGGGCCAAGCAGGTTGAAGACGATGCCGGCAACAACGACGGCAACGACGGCCGACACATCGGCGAACTGGTCGCAGGTCACATAGACTAGATAGGGCATGGCCAGGCTGAGCGTGACCTGGGCCAGCGGAAGATCGCGCAGGAGCGGCAATACCATAACGAAAGCGCGTGCCATCAGGACGCCGACGACGACGCCACCAGCGAAGGATCTGAGAAAGGCGAAGACCGCTTTCATCGCGTCGGGTGATTGGTCACCTGTCAGGATCCCGAGAAGGATGACGAACAGAACGATGGCAGCGGCATCGTTGAGCAGGCTTTCGCCCTCGACGATACGGCCCAGACGGGCCGGAGCCCCGATGTCGCGGAAGATCGCAACAACCGCAACCGGGTCCGTTGTCGCGACGATGGCACCAAGCAGCAGGCAGGCAACCAGGGGCACCCCGGCCAGCGGATAGAGAGCGAGCCCGATGAAGAATGTCGCCACGAAGACGGCCACCACCGCCATGACGAGGATTGGCCCGATGTCCTCCAAGATCCGGCGGACATCGAGGGTCAGTGTCGTCTGGAACAGCAGGATCGGAAGGAAAATATAGAGGATCTTTTCCGAATCGATCGGTGGATCGACGAAGACAAGAGCGATCGTGTTGAAGACGTCGGTGCGCGGTGTGTAGAGCAGGTAGGTCGCTGCAATGCCGATCAGGGTGCCGACCAACGCAAGCAACACGCTCGGCGCGACGCCGAAGCGCCGCGCCAGGGGTTGCAGAAGTGAAATGGTGACGAGCAGCCCGGCGAAGGCTGCCACGATGATCGGCGTTTCCATGACACCAATCTGCCGTGTCGCCGAGGCCTTGCCAAGGCCGCAAAGAGGCTCATTCGCAGCTCAATTCCGGCAAATTCGGGATCTGCCGGAACCTTGCCTCAACGTTATCAGATCAGGGCCGCGGAGTGCTCTTCCTCTCGGACAGCCAGATGCCGCCAAGGACCAGCGCCAGTGCGACAGCATGGTGGATGTGGAACGGCTCTCCGAGGATCAGGATGGCCAGCACGGCCGCGAAGATCGGCACGAGATTGAGAAAGACGCCTGCACGGGCTGGCCCGATGATTTCGACACCGCGCATGAAGAAGATTTGCGCCAGGCAGGATGGGAAGAGCGCAATATAGAAAACGACGCCCCAGCCGAAGGTGGTTGGCCATTGTTCGGTCTCCCGGCTGATCTCGAACGCAAGGCCGGGCAGGGTCATGATCGCCGCGGCCACCGAAAGCACCGTGAAGAATACGATGCCGGACACCTTCGGCCTGTTGCGCAGGGACAGGGTATAGCCGGCGTAAAACAGGCTGGCGATCAGCATGATGCCGTCGCCGGGGTTGACCGAGAAGGCCAGGAGAATGTCGAGATCGCCCTGCGCGGCAACGGTGGCGACACCGGCAAGGGTCAGCAGGATGCCGCAGATCTGGAGGAAACGAACGCGCACGCCGAATGCGAACACGGCGCCGATCAGGACAAGCACCGGCATGGAGCCCTGAATGATGCCGAGGTTGACCGCGGTCGTCTGGTGCGCGGCGATGTAGAACAGCATGTTGAAACCGGTGAAGCCGAAGGTCGCCATCACGACCATCTTGCGAAGGTTCGGCCGGATTTCTTTCCACTCGGCTGCGATCTGTCGATGGGTAAGGGCGACGAGCACCACACTTACGATCAGCCATCGCAGGAACACCACGACCATCGGGGACACTTCACCGATCGCAAGCCGGCCGGCCACGGTATTTCCGCCCCACATCAAGGTGGTCAGCGTGAGCAGCAAGAACGGATTTCCGAAGACCCGGCCAAGAAAAAGTGCCTTCACGGTGGACATGGGTTTCCTCTTCAGACGGAAAAACGATTATCTGGCAGATTGCAGTGGGGGCTGGTGAGGCCAGTCTGGCGCAACATTTCAAGGAAAATGGCGCGCCGTCATGGGTGTATCCTCGGCTTTCGCAAAATTCGGTTTAAGTTGCAAGGTCAAACAATAAGGCACTCGAACTATATTTCGAGGACAAAATAATTTTGATTATTTCCACTAAGGAAAAAGTAATTGAGGTGGGTTCGGAATTGACGTGACGGTCGCTTGCCGCGAAAACAGGGACTTTGAAAAATGCGGCCAGGAGTCCAGGCTCCACGGGGCTGCATTCGAACCTGCGATCAGAAACGAGAACACCACGAGGGGGATACGCAGATGACGGCGCGGATTGACGCAGAAGGTCTGAAGGTTGCCCGTGAACTCTATGAGTTCGTCAACACAAAGGCACTGCCGGGCACCGGTATTGACCAGAATGCCTTCTGGAAGGGCCTGTCGGCGATTGTGCACGACCTCGCCCCCAAGAACCGTGCACTTGTTGCAAAGCGCGACGACCTCCAGGCGAAGATCGACGCTTGGCACCGCGCCAATCCCGGCACTCCGGACATGGCCGCCTACAAGGCCTTTCTCACTGAAATCGGCTATCTTATCCCGGAAGGCGATGCCTTCTCGGTCGGCACGGCAAATGTCGACCCGGAAATCGGCCAGGTCGCCGGTGCCCAGCTCGTCGTTCCGGTGATGAACGCCCGCTATGCGCTCAACGCTGCCAACGCACGCTGGGGCTCGCTCTACGATGCACTTTACGGCACCGACGCCATGGGCTCCAAGCCTGCAGGCGGCGGGTTCGATCCCGCGCGCGGCGCAGAAGTCATTGCCTATGCCCGCAAGGTTCTGGACGAGGCCGCGCCTCTGGCCAGCGGCTCCTGGTCCGACGCAACGGGCCTGTCTGTTGAGAGCGGCGCGCTGAAGGTTGCGACCGCCGGCGGCGCCTCCGCGTTGAAGGATGCAGCCCAGTTGGCAGGCTATGACGGCGACGCTGCTTCCCCGTCCAAAGTCCTCCTGACCAAAAACGGCCTTCATCTGGAAGTCGTCATCGACGCCAATCATCCGATCGGCAAGACCGATAAGGCCCACATCGCCGACGTCATCCTGGAATCCGCAATGTCCACCATCATGGATTGCGAGGATTCTGTTGCCGCTGTCGATGCCGAGGACAAGGTTGTCGTCTACAGCAACTGGCTGGGCCTGATGAAGGGCGATCTCGAGGAAAGCTTCGAGAAGGGCGGCAAGATGATGACGCGCCGCATGAACGGCGACCGTGGCTATACCGCACCCGACGGCTCCCAGCTGACGCTGCATGGCCGTTCGCTCCTGCTGGTGCGCAATGTCGGTCACCTGATGACCATCGACGCGGTCCTGGACAAGGACGGCAACGAGGTGCCGGAGGGTATTCTCGACGGCATGGTCACGTCGCTGATCGCGCTGCATGACATCGGCCCGAATGGTCGCCGGGCAAACTCCCGCGCCGGTTCGGTCTATATCGTCAAGCCGAAGATGCACGGGCCCGAAGAAGTCGCCTTCGCAGTCGAACTCTTCGACCGCGTCGAGGACGCGCTTGGTATGACCCGCAACACTTTGAAGATGGGCATCATGGACGAGGAACGCCGCACCACGGTCAACCTCAAGGAGTGCATCCGTGCCGCAAAGGACCGGGTGTTCTTCATCAATACCGGTTTCCTGGATCGCACCGGCGACGAGATGCACACCTCCATGGAAGCAGGTCCGATGATCCGCAAGGGCGACATGAAGGCCGCCACCTGGATCGGTGCCTACGAGAACAACAACGTTGACGTCGGCCTTGCCTGCGGTCTGCCGGGCCATGCCCAGATCGGCAAGGGCATGTGGGCCATGCCGGACCTCATGGAAGCCATGCTGGAGCAGAAGATCGGCCACCCGATGTCCGGCGCCAACACGGCCTGGGTTCCGTCCCCGACGGCAGCAACCTTGCACGCGCTGCACTACCACAAGGTCAATGTGGCAGAGCGCCAGGGTGAGCTGAAGTCCCGCGAGAAGGCCAAGCTTGAAGACATCCTGTCGATCCCGGTCGCACAGCGTCCGAACTGGGCCCCGGACGATATCCAGGCGGAACTCGACAACAACGCGCAAGGTATCCTCGGCTACGTCGTGCGCTGGGTCGAGCAGGGCGTCGGCTGCTCCAAGGTTCCGGACATCAACAATGTCGGCCTGATGGAAGACCGTGCCACCTTGCGCATTTCCTCCCAGCACATCGCCAACTGGCTGCGCCACGGTGTTTGCACCGAGGAACAGGTCATGGAGACGATGAAGCGCATGGCCAAGCTTGTGGACGAGCAGAATGCCGGAGATCCGCTGTATCGTCCGATGTCTACGGACTATGACGCCTCCGTCGGCTTCCAGGCGGCCTGCGATCTGGTGTTCAAGGGCACCGAACAACCGAACGGGTATACCGAGCCGGTGCTGCATCGCCGCCGCATCGAGTTCAAGGCCAAGAATGCCGCCTGACGGTATACGTCCTCAGAAAATGGAAACACCCCCGCAAGCATTTGCGGGGGTGTTTTTCGTTCCAGCCCATCTCTCCGGTCAGATGGATATGACCCTTTCCTCGCTCACCCTGCCGCGGCCGCCTGCCATCAATCCACCAATGGCCCCACCGGCATCCAGATCGAGAGAAACCTTGATCTCGCTAGGTGACGACGGCGTCATGAAAGCGCCCTGACTGATCAGGAATTCGGCTTTTTCCATGCCGAGCTTGTCGTGAAGGAAGCAGGCGAGTGGGCCGGCGGCCATGCCGGTGCCGGATTCCTCCTCAATTCCGTAGCGAGGTGCGAACATGCGCGTCGCGGCGTCGTGCCCGGCGGCGGCATCGCCCTGCGTGAAGACATAATAGCCAATCAGGTCCAGCGCCTCGCTGATGCTTTCAATCGCCTGCTGGTCGGGTTGCAGTCCCCTCAAGGCGGCGGTCGAATTGACGCCGATGATCATGAAGCGGTTTCCCGTGTTGACCACGATCGGTGCAGCCCCCGGCGCAAGGTCCGCTTCCGCTAATCCAAGAGAGTTCAGTACATCTGCCGTCGAGACATTCCGCGCTGACCAGGCCTCCGAAGTCTCGTATCTGGGGGCAAGCTGTTCCATGAAGGCTTCGCCGTTCCGGATGATGATCTTGCGCGGGCCATCAACTGTTTCCTTCGAGGTCAATCCGTCTTCGACCTTTCCCAGATCGGCCAGAATGCTGAAGGCCGCGATCGTGGCGTGTCCGCAGTGGGCGATACGGCGCGTCGGGGTAAAGAAATCGAGCTTGAAGCCTTCCGTGCGAGACGCTGAAACGAATGCGGTTTCCGAAAGTCCGATCTTCGCGGCAATTTCCAGCATTTCGCCGTCTGTCAGCCCGTCCGCATCCAGCACCACACCCGCGGGGTTTCCTTGAGCCGAATTCGAGCCAGCTGCGTGTGTGCTTGGAATGAAGCTGCTGACGACGCGGGTGGTGATATTTTTTTGAGCCTGTGTCATGATTACCTGCAATGATTGTTTCAACTTGTTGGCTTGATATGGCGACTAAGTCGGCTTTTTCGAATGATATATGAATGAGAAAAATTCATGAGTGACCATCGCGATCTGCTTCATCGCCTGTTCAAGGATGCGGAGCTCCTTGCAGTCATTTCCCAGGAGATGAGCTTTACGCGCGCAGCTGGGCGTCTCGGCTTGCAACAGTCCGCTGTCAGCCACCGGGTGCGCGCCCTGGAGGAGGTGGTCGGAGCGCCGCTGTTCGAACGCACAACTCGGCGTCTGGATTTGACGGCAACAGGAAGCGTGCTTTGCTCCGCGGCCACCAGATCCCTTGAGGTTTTCGAGGCGGCATTGCGGGAATTGGAGGATTTGCAACGGTCGCGCTCCTTGCGGCTTTCGGTTTCGTCCTCGCTCGCGATGAAATGGCTTCTACCCCGATTGGCGCAGGCTGAGGCGGCCGGTCTCGAACTCGTGCTGGACGTCGATGACGCGGTAAGCGATCTGCGCAGCGGAAGTGCGCAGGCGGCTGTCCGGTTTGGCGTTGGGCCATACCCGGGGCTTCATTCCGTCAGATTGGACACGGCCGAGCTCATTCCTGTCGCCAGGCCCGGCTTTCTGAATGCACCTTTGTCGCAGGAGATGTGCGTGCCCGGAGGCTGCGCCTTTTTGGCAGACCGCCGGGCGGCAGCGGACGGAACCGAGTTTGACTGGCAGAGCTACTTCCGGGCACGAGGCTGGCAGGAAGCCGAGCCGGAGATAGCGGCAACCTTCGATCGCACCGATCTGGTACTTCAGGCGGCCATAAGCGGCATGGGCGTGGCGTTGGGACGAACTCTTCTGGTGGAGGATGACCTGGCCGCCGGTTTCCTGGTCGAGGTTGGAGAGCGGGTGAAGAGCCGTGCCGGCTACTGGCTGGTTGCGACCTCGGAGCTGGCACAAACACAAGGGTTTCAGGCCCTGTCCAGATGGCTCAAGAGCCAGATGAAGCGGTCGTGAGGAACCGAAGCGCCTCCGTCATGCCCTGAGCCTGTACTTGACGCTGAACGTCGCGACCCAGGCCTGACATCGACAAACACATAAACCCTGGCATCTCGCTGCGGTTTTGTTCTACCACTTGCCAAAGGAGAGGACGTTCCGGCCGCTTGGTCCGGAACTCTGCCGCAAGGCGGCGGGGAGGGGAAAATGCGAAGTTCGGTCGAGATCATGACCATCGGCACGAGGGAAAGCCGTGTCGTCCACCAGACAAACGATCTGGTCGAGGCTCCCAACTGGTCGCCCGACGGCAGGTGGCTTGTGATCAATGGCAATGGCCGCCTCTACCGGCTTCCCGTCGATGGCACGGGTGCTCCAGAAGAGATCGACACCGGCCACGCGATCCGTTGCAACAACGATCACGGGATCTCTCCGGACGGGACGCGGATAGTCATCTCCGACCAGTCCCGCTCCGGCAAGTCGACCATCTACACCCTTCCGTTCGAAGGCGGTGCACCGGAACGTGTCACCGAACTGGAGCCATCCTACTGGCACGGCTGGTCGCCAGACGGAAAGGAGTTGGCTTATTGCGCGCAGCGCGAAGGGACATTCGACATCTACACCATCGCTGTCACCGGTGGTGCCGAGCGAAGGTTGACCGATGGCAAGGGACACAGCGACGGACCGGACTATTCGCCCTGCGGCAGATGGATCTATTTCAATTCCAGCCGGGGCGGGTCCATGCAGATCTGGCGCATGGAGACCGACGGCGCCGAGCTGACACAGATTACCTCCGATGAACGCGTCAACTGGTTCCCGCATCCCTCGCCGGCGGGTGACAGGATTGTCTACCTGTCCTATGCGCCTGGGGTCGAAGGGCATCCGCGCGACCTTGATGTGGAGCTTCGGGAAATGGACATGGACGGCGGAAACATCCGCGTCCTTATGGAATTGTTTGGCGGGCAGGGCACGATCAACGTGCCGTCCTGGTCGCCGGACGGGACAGAATTCGCATATGTGCGCTACGAGCCGGAGGCCTGACCTTGATCGCCGTGATTTTCGAAGTCGTTCCCCACGAGGACAAAAAGCAGCCCTATCTCGACATGGCGGCGGAGATGCGCAAGATCGTTGAGCAGATCGACGGCTTCATCTCCGTCGAGCGGTTTCAAAGCCTGACCAACCCGGAAAAACTGCTGTCGCTCTCGTTTTTCCGCGACGAAGCTGCTCTCAATGAGTGGCGCAATGTGATGGAACACCGCAAGGCGCAGACCGCGGGCCGCAACAGCTTTTTCAAGGACTACCGATTGCGGGTAGCAAGCGTCATGCGCGACTACGGCATGAACGAGCGGGATGAGGCCCCGAAGGACAGTCTGGCGGTTCACGTCAGGGACTGAAGGGCGGAAATCTGCACCTTCAGGTCCAGCGGCACCGGTCCGCATGGCAGTCACTAAGGAGGCAGATCATGGAAACGCGGGCCGAAAACCAGGTATCGGACCAGCGGGCGTCGCCCCACCAATGGCTGGGATCGGTCATTGCCTATCTTTCCATCCCGCTGGTGCTGTTGGTTTGCGGCGGCGATCTAGGCTGGTGGCAGGCCTGGGTCTTTTCCATCCTTATCGTCGTCGCGGGCCTTGGCGGGCGCATCTGGGCGGAAGGGCGTCACCCGGGTCTGATGGCCGAACGGACCAAGGTCGCCAAGTCGCCGGATGTCAAAGCCTGGGATCGGGTTCTTGCGCCGCTGATGGCGGTAACGCTTTCCTATCCGCTGGTCGTCGTTGCGGGGCTCGATCACCGCTTCGGCTGGTCGCCTTCGTTTTCCGTCTGGCTCCAGGTGGCCGGACTCTGCCTGATTGCGCTTGGATACGGCTTTGCAACGTGGGCTTTTGCCGAGAACCGCTTCTTCTCCACCATGATGCGCATCCAGACAGACCGGGGCCATGTCGTCTGCGACACCGGGCCGTACCGGATCGTCCGTCATCCGGGCTACGCCGGAAACCTTCTGGCGCTCCCGGGCCTTGTTCTGGCTCTCGAATCCTCATGGACGCTCATTCCCGCCGGCGTCGCGCTGCTTGTCGCCGTCGTCCGCACGGAACTTGAAGACAGGACGCTGCAGGAAGAACTGCCCGGTTACCGTTCCTATGCCGATGCTGTGAGATACCGGTTGTTTCCAGGGATCTACTGAGAACCTCACCTGCCAAGCGGCAGGCGCACCTCGACAGTCAGGCCCTCGTCCGCGCCATTCTTCAGCTCGATAGTGCCGCCGTGGGCGTGGATGATCGAGCGGGTGATCGCCAGTCCGAGACCGATGCCGCCGGTTTCTTCCGACCTCGATTCCTCGAGACGGACGAAAGGTTCAAAGACGTCCGACAGCCGGTCCTCCGGAATGCCCGGCCCCCTGTCCGAGATCAGGATCTGCGCCTCGCCCCCGTCCTGTCGCAGGCGCACATCGACCGCCTCGCCATACCGGATGCCGTTCTCGATCAGGTTCCGCAAGGCCCGCTTCAACGACATGGATCGGCAGGTCAGCACGATCCGGTCGCCATCGGTTACGGACACGGTGTGGCCGAGATCCTGCTGGTCCGCGGCGATGCTCTCCACAAGGCTCGTAAGGTCGGTTGGAACCGCCGCCTCCCGGGTCGCCTCGTCCCGCGCGAAGGCAAGGGTAGCCTCGGTCATCTGAGCCATCTCGTCGAGGGTCTCGATGATCTTGTTGCGGTTCTCGTCATCGTCGATGAATTCCGCGCGCAGCCGCAGCGACGTTATGGGTGTCCTCAGGTCATGACTGATTGCCGCCAGCATCCGGGTCCGGTCGTTGACGAACCGGGTGAGGCGCGCCTGCATGTCGTTGAAAGCAGTCGTGACGGCGCGCACCTCGCGAGGGCCCTCCACCGAAAGGGGCGGCAGATCCTCGCCGCGGCCCAGGCGGTCGGCGGCGGCAGCAAGGTTGCGCAACGGCTTGGCAAGGCGCCGGACCGCCAGACCGACGATGACGACGATGGCGATGATCGTCATGCCCATCTGGGTCATCAACGGAATGAGCGAGCGGGGGGGCGGACGATAGTCGGTCGCAAGGTTCAGCCATTTCCCGTCGGCAAGCCTGATCGACATGGTCAACTCGAGTTTGCCGCGAGATGGCCGTTTCAGCTTCTCGCGCTCCCAGGGGCGCAGCTGCTCGTCGTCATCATCGTCGTCCCATCGACGGCGGCGCTCACCATCGTCGTCCCTGATCTTTGGCCGCCAGACCTTCTGGATGTCCACGCGCGCTTCGCGGGGCGGTTCAAATTGAGCACCGAGATATCGGCTCATTTTCTCTTCACCCTTCGAACCGGGCGGAGTGGCGACGGCAGGTTCGGGGCTGACCCAGAACTTGCTGAAATGGCTGCTGGAGGCCTGTAGGATCCTGGCGTGATAGGTTTCAGGTGTCTCTTCCAGGAGCTGCACCATCGAAACGGATCGCTGGAGAATGCTATCGCGGGCGACCTCGATGATCGCCAACCGTCGCTCATCGTGGAAGACCCAGATGCTGATCGTCTGCGCCGCTATCACCGCCACAAGCAATAGGCCGACGAGCTGCGCACCGAGGCTCGCAGCGGACAGACGATTGATCAGCTTTCTGATCATGTCGCTCATTCAGCGGAACCTTCCACACCGGCGCTGAACATGTACCCGCCGCCCCAGACGGTCTTGATGAGTTCCGGGTTCTTGGGGTCCTTCTCTATTTTTCTGCGCAGCCGCGAGACCTGATTGTCGATGGACCGGTCAAACACGTTGGGAGTGCGCCCGCTCGTCAGGTCCAGCAACTGGTCGCGGTTGAGAACCATCTTCGGCCGTTTCAGGAAGGCGCAGAGAAGCTGGAACTCTCCACTGGAGAGCGGCACGCTGATGCCCTCCGGATCGAGCAGCTGCCGCTTTGTGACCTGAAGCGTCCAGCCTTCAAACTGCAGCGTTTCCTGCTCCAGCGGATCGCGCTCCTTCGGTACGGCGGTGGTCCGCCGCAGCACTGCGCGGATACGGGCCAGGAGTTCCCTCGGGTTGAATGGCTTGGTGACATAATCGTCCGCACCGATCTCCAGGCCGATGACGCGGTCGGTGTCTTCGGCCATCGCGGTCAGCAGGATCACCGGCAGGTTGCCGGCCTCCACCAGGTGACGGCAGAGCGACAGCCCATCTTCACCTGGCATCATGATGTCCAGGACGACAAGGTCGATCGACGCGGCCTTGAGCACCTTTCTCGCCTGCGCAGCACTCTCTGCGCTCGTCGCGCGCAGACCGTTCTTCACCAGATAGCGTGCAAGCGTCTCGCGAATATCGCGGTGATCGTCGACGACAAGGATATGGGGGCTGGGATCGTTCACTCGGATCTCCGATGTTGTTCTCGCGTGTGCGCGCCTTGTTTCCACTATATCGCGCAAGGGCCTGTACCAAAGCTAGTGTGCGTCGCCAGCTTCGGTGCAGGCAACTTGTATCAAGGTGTATCTGGAGGCGCCGCCGCCACATTCGGTGACACTTGCACCGGATTTGGCACGTATTTCTGCGACAACTGGTTCCTATGTTCAGCTCGTCAACGCAGCAACAAAGGAGCTGACAGAAGATGAAACCCTTTAAGACGATTGCTATCGCAGCCTTGGCGGCAAGTGTCGGAACCGTCGCGGTGACGGCGGCCCAGGCCGATGGATTCGGCTGGGGCAAGGGGCATCACGCGGATCGAATGGGCGGCGACTTCGGTCCCGGTTTCGGTCCGGCAGGAAAGGGCGGACGCAAGGGCGCGAAAAAGATGTTCGAGCGCTTCGACCTCAACAGCGACGGCAGCATCACTCAGTCCGAGATCGATGAAGCCGCCTCAACACGATTTGCGGAACACGACAAGGACGGCAGCGGAGCAGTTGACCTCTCCGAATTCAAGGCTGCCTTTGCGGAAAACAGCAAGGATCGTCAGGTACGCGCCTTCCAGCGTCTCGATGCAGATGGCGACGGCACCGTGACGACGGCGGAGTTCGATGGTTTCAGCGATCGGGTCTTTTCCCGACTCGACCGCGACGGCAATGGAGAGCTGGAGCGGCTGAGCCGCCCGATGCGCGACGACCGGGGACCAGGTTCCATGTCTGACGACGATGATGACGATGACGACCGGCGTGGAGGCAAGCGACGCGGCGATGACGATGATGATCGCGGGGAGCGTCGCTACGGCAAGGAGCGCGGTGAGCGCGGCGAACATCGTGGTCCCGGCTTCGGTGGCGGTCCGCGCGGTGGCATGATGCTCAGCCTGTTTGAGCATTTCGACACCGACAACAACGGCAAGATCACTCGTGAAGAGTTCGACAGCGTGCGTGGACAGCTCTTTGCGTCCGCCGACACGAACAACTCCGGAGGTTTCGAGCTGACCGACTTCTCCAATATCTGGATGACGCTGCATGACAAGCAGGCCGTACGCATGTTCCAGCGGCTCGATGTGGATGGAGATCTGTCGATCACCGCTGAAGAGCATGCAGCCCATACCGCCGACATGCTGAGTCGCATGGACCGTAATGGCGATGGCGTCATTACCAAGGCCGACTTCCGGCGCGGCCGTCATGCCGACAAGGGAAAGCACGGCGGCGAAGGCCGGCACCACAGGGACAACGACCATCACCGGGGTCCACGCAGCTGACCGGTCCATGACCGGCAGTTGACGGAAAAGGCCGCTTTGCCCGAGGCGGCCTTTTCTCTTTTCCGTTGCAGGCGCAAGCCATGCGAAAGCTGCAATTCACCACTGCACGAAAAAAATCTGGTCCAGGTCAATTTCTTCTTGAAACGCAGAGCGATTGGGCGCATCTACGTCTTGCCCAAATTCGCACGTGCCCGTGGTCGTCCACTTGAAAAAGGGGCCGCTGCAAACACCTCCGCCGCCAAGGCGGATCGCAGCAAACCGGACGGCTTAAAGCAACGACGTAAGAGGGCCTTGTAGTCTCTGCCGGGGTTCCAACCCCCGGGGTCACTGATGAGGCACTTATTACATCATTGCCCGACGTGCGGTTCGGTCTCCCGATCCAATCAACGGCATCACACGCGGGAAAGCCCGGGAAATCCGTCAGTTCAACGGTCCCTGTGCCCAACCGTCGCCATATGAAGCTCCGCGCTCTCCGGTTCCATCCCGGTGTGGCAGCGGATCCGCATCTGGCACCCTGCGACGTGATTGGAATGGAAGGGGACCCCCCCCCGATGAGCGAACGCAACCTTGATTCTCTCGGACGGCGCGATGCCGAGGGCCAGTGTGTCCCGTCCGGTCAGACCGGCGGCAGCATCGACATCGTTTCTGAAATCCCGGCCCACGTGGGTGCCCGTGAGGCCCTGCTTGACCGCAGCTTCGGCCCGGACCGTTTCACCAAGACGTCAGAGCGTCTGCGCGAAGGCCGTTTGCCTGCCTTCGCCTTCACGGCGCTGAACGAGGACGAAGAGCTCGTCGGTACCGTCCGTCTGTGGAACGTGGAAGACGGCAACGGGTGGGGCGCGCTCCTGCTCGGCCCGCTCGCCGTCGAAACCGAGTGCCGCAGCCAGCAGGTTGGTGGACGCCTGATGCGCCATGCGCTCAACCAGGCAGCAATGGCGGGCCATGGCGCCGTCATTCTGGTCGGCGACTACGCCTACTACCAGCGCTTCGGGTTTGCCCGCGGCCTGCTCGAAGACGTCACCATGCCCGGAACGCTGGAACGCGACCGGTTTCTGGCGATCGAACTGCAGGAAGGCTATCTCTCCGGATTTGCCGGTTGTCTGGTCGCCACTGGCGAGCCGGATCTTGCCACAGCCCGGGGGCGCAAAGCCTCGCGGCCCCTCTACAAGCGCGTTGCCTGAGCTCAGGCTCAGTCAAGGACCGGCGGTCATTTCGCCGGTCCTTTTGTTTGGGCCAGATCATTTCCGCCTCGTGGCACTGTTTGCTATGGCTGGTATGACATGGACGGTGCGGGAGGAGAATTGAGGCATGTGCTGGAGCGAGAGCGTCACATTCGCGATGGTTGCCAGCGGTTCGGCGGCAACGCTCTACGCCATGCACAAGCGCATGCCGTCCGCCATCTCCGCGACGCTCGGCTATTTCACCGTGATGGAGGGGCTACAGGCAATCGGCTACTCGTATGCGGATGCCTGCGGCAGCCCGGTCAACCAGACGGTGACGCTGCTATCCTACCTGCACATAGCCTTCCAGCCCTTCTTCATAAACGCCTTGGCCATGGAACTGGTGCCCCATGAAGTGAGGCGGAATGTGCGTGGATGGGTTTTCGGCGCCTGCTTTGTGTCGACGATCTTCATGCTGGTTCAGCTTTACCCCATGGACTGGGCGGGCCTGTGCCGGGATGGGCAACCCTTGTGCGGGCCGGTACTTTGCCTCGTCTCCGGCAGCTGGCATATCGGCTGGGAAATTCCCTTCAACGGCATCAGCATCCCCTTTGATGACCTTGTCGGCATGAATGTCGGTTTCCCGACCTATCTGGCCACGGCCTTCGTCCTGCCGCTGCTCTATGGCTCTTGGCGGTTTGTCATCTTTCACACTCTTGTCGGACCATTCCTCGCCTACCACCTGACCGGCAACCTCAATGAAATGCCGGCAGTCTGGTGCCTCTTTTCGATCGGGATCCTGGTGATCGCCCTGGTGCCGAAGATGTTTGATCTTGTCAGCGTGTCGAACTGGTTCGCCTGGCCGGCGAAGTGGAAAGCCGCTTCCTGAGTTATCGCCATACAAGAAACGAAAATGGCCGGTGCAGGGCACCGGCCGGATTTTTCGGTTCGGAGACCGTCCCTGATTATGACGCTGGGGAGGCCTTCGGATCGGCGTTCTTGTCGAACTTGTTGCCGTAGTCGACGGCTACTTCGTAATCCGGATCTTCCAGCACCGACACCTCGACAAGGTTCCCGGCCTTTTCCAGGAGGCGCTGGCAGTCCTTTGACAGGTGACGAAGATGGAGGCGCTTGCCGGCTGCCTCGTACTTCGATGCCACGGCATCGATGACCTCCAGGCCGGAGTGGTCGACCACCCGGCTGTCGATGAAGTCGATGACGACGTCGTCCGGATCGTTCTGGATGTCGAACAGATCCTGGAAACCGGTGGTGGAGCCGAAGAACAGGGGGCCGGAGAGGCGGTAGACCTTCCAGCCTTCCTTTGAAATGCCGGTACGGGCGCTGATGCGGCTGGCTGCATTCCAGGCATAGGCGAGGGCGGAGATGATCACGCCAACCACGACCGCAACCGCCAGATCGGCATAGACCGTCACGCAGGTGACGATGACGATCACCAGTGCATCGGTGAGCGGGATCTTGTGCATGATCTTCAGCGATGCCCAGGCGAAGGTGCCGATCACCACCATGAACATCACACCGACGAGTGCGGCGACCGGGATCTGCTCGATCAGAGGCGCTGCGAACAGGATGAAGGACAACAGGAAGAGAGCTGCGGAAATGCCCGAAAGGCGGGTCCGCGCGCCGGACTTCACGTTGATCATCGACTGGCCAATCATGGCGCAGCCGCCCATGCCGCCGAAGAAGCCGGTCACTACATTGGCCGCGCCCTGGGCAAGGCATTCACGCGACGCACCACCCTTGGTGTTGGTGAGGTCGGCAACGAGATTTAGCGTCAGCAGGGATTCGATCAGGCCGATTGCCGACAGGATGACGGCGTAGGGCAGGATGATCTCGAAGGTTTCCCAGGTCAGAGGCACCATCGGAATGTGGAACGCCGGCAGGCCACCGGCGATCGAGGCCAGGTCTCCGACCGAGCGTGTCTCGAGTCCAAAGGTGAGCACGATGGCCGAAACGACAAGAATTCCTGCCAGCGGCGCCGGAAAGGCGCCGGTCAGGCGCGGCAGGAACCAGATGACTGCCATGGTCAACGCGACGAGGCCGAGCATCAGGTAAAGGTCGGAACCGGTCATCCAGGTCAGGCCGCCTGCGCCGTCAGGAACCTTGAACTGGCCGAGCTGCGCCAGGAAGATCACGATCGCGAGGCCGTTGACGAAGCCGAGCATCACCGGATGCGGAACCATCCGGATGAACTTGCCCCAGCGCATGAGGCCAACCACCACCTGGATCACACCCATGAGAACGACTGTCGCGAAGAGATATTCCACGCCATGCTGGGCGACCAGGGTGACCATGACGACCGCGAGCGCTCCGGTGGCGCCGGAGATCATGCCCGGACGGCCGCCGAAACAGGCCGTTATGATGCCGATGAAGAACGCTGCGTAGAGACCGACCAGTGGATTGACGCCTGCCACGAAAGCAAAGGCCACCGCTTCGGGTACGAGGGCGAGGGCGACCGTCAGACCTGCCAGCAGTTCGATCTTGATCCGCGACGGTGTCAGTTTGGTGGATGTAACGGGGGCAAGTGCCTCGGCGCGTGCGGTCAAGGACAACTCCAATCTTGTCAGTTGCGCCGATTTCCGGCGTCGGTCTTTCTGTCTGGCGAGACTTCGGATCGGCGCAAGCGAATATGGGAGGGGCTCGCGGATTTGACCCAAATCAAATTTCAGCCCTTCTACCGAAAGTTTCGCATTGCAGCAAGGTTGGGTCAGGAAAAGCGCGGTTTTCCGTTACCTGCGGCAGTCTGAAGATGCCGCAGGCAAGGATAATGTCAGGCAAGCATCTGCAGGTCGGCGTCAATGCTGATTGCCTGCCCGGAGGTGGTTCTCGAGCGGTTGGAAGCCAGGAAGACGATCATGTCGGCCAGCTGGTCCGGATCGATCATTTCCTTGATCGAGGCGGCGGCCAGGAACTCGCCCTCGACCTGTTCAAAGGTTTTGCCTGCGGCCCCCGCCTTTGCGGAAATCACCTGGCGCATGCGTTCGCCGTCAACAACGCCAGGCAGGATGGCATTGCACCGAATGCCGAACGGGCCGAGCTCACGAGCGAGAGTCTTGGTGAACCCGATAATGCCCCATTTCGCTGCGGAATAGGGGCTGCGCAGGGGGAAGCCCTGCTTGCCTGCCGCCGAGGACAGGTTGACGATCGAGGGATTGGACGAGGCCTTGAGGTGATCGACCGCGAGGCGGGTGCAGTTGTACTGGCCGGTAAGGGTGACGGAGATACACCGGTCCCAATCCTCGGGCGCTATGTCCTGAACCGCGCCGGTCGGCCCCGCGATGCCGGCATTGTTGACGAGGCAATCGAGCCCCCCGAGCGCCGATAGCGCATCGGCGAAAAGCGCGTCGACCTGTCCGCGATCCGAAACGTCGCAAACACTGGTGCTGATAGCCGGGTCACTGGCGCGCAAGGCCTCAAGCGCGTGTCCGTCGATGTCGCACACATGCACGCGCGCACCTTCGCGCGCAAAGGCTCGTGCGGTGTGCAGGCCAATTCCTGATGCTCCCGCGGTCACCAGAACCCGCAGGCCGTTTAAACCAAGATCCAAATCTTCCTCCCAAGAAGTCATTTAATACAGAATCGGGTCATGTGATGCCCCAAGCGCTTATCTTTTGGAGCCTGCCGCGCGCCTTGTCCATCTAGCGGATGAGCGTAGAGGTGGCGGAAGTCTCCTCAACTTGTGCTGGACGATGTATGCAATGTGACCTAATGATTGAGTAGGGAGTTGTTTCAGGTGTTAAGTGAGCCGGCGGGGAGAGCATATGCTTGGCAGCACTTATACGGAAGACGAGATCGTTGACGGCTTCTTTGACGCTGCCCTGAACCCCGACCTTTGGGCAGAAAATCTCGCAAAGCTCTCGGATTTTGTCGGCGGGGCCGCAATCAACCTGATCATGATCGACAAGCCCGGATCCATTCCGGTCGACATGCACTACGAATGCGTCGACGAGTTCGCCTACACAAGCTACGTAACCGACTACATTGCCGTTGATCCGCGGATCGAGCGCATCATCAAGGCGCCGATCAACACCATTCTTCTCGAAGACGACGTGCTGACAGCGGACGAAAAGAAGAATGGCGCGATCTATAACGAGCTGCTGTCGGTCAGCGGCATGCGCAACCAGGCAATCTCATTGTTGTCGGGGGACACCCTCTACGCCGGCTTCGGGGTCGCTCCGCGCAACGACGCCAATCCCTTCGACGCCGACCAGCTGGCACGGTTGCGGCGTCTCCTTCCGCATCTGAGACACGCCGTTAGGCTATATTCGGGCAATCTTGATCTGCAGATCCAGCGAAATGCCCTGGGTGACCTGTGGTCGCGGAGCGGCAAGGGCGTGGTGATTCTCAACGACCAGCGCAAGCTGCTCTTTGCCAACGAAACCTCCGAAAACTACCTGCGCGATGGCCTCCTCCGTCACGGAAAGGATGGGCTGGTGTTTCGGGATCGCGCATCCCAGGCGCGGTGGCAGGAGGCGTTGGCACGGCTGATGCGTGAAGACGTTCGGACCAGCACCGAATTCCTGGCGGTCGATCCAGTAACCCTTGAGACCTATGGCGTTCGCCTGACGACCGCCCGCGCCGCGCTGTCCTGTTTCTCCATCCTTAAGGCACCGGCAATCGTCATGCTGATCACGCCGCTCTCTGATGGCGCGGTGATCGGAGAAAATGAAGTGAGCCGGTTCTGCGAGCTTTTCGGCATCACCGCCGCGGAATCTCGAGTAGTTGCATCCATCGCGAGCGGTATAAGCCTCGACCAGCATGCACTCATGGCCGGGATCGCGCTGGACACGGCTCGAAAGCAGCTCAAGTCCGCCATGGCCAAGGCTGGGGTCGCCAATCAGAAGGCCTTTGTTTCTCGTCTAGAGCGCTTCTGCTTTCTCTCAGGCGCCTGATTCGCGCCGGAAGGCTTTGAGCCATCATGGCCCTTCTCGCCTGCAATCGAGGAACCCATTTGGCATTTTTCCGGCCGGCATCCCCCATTTGGGGGATGCCGGAGAAGTAAAAGCTCGGCTAAGTTGAATTGTCAGGGGGGTAAGGGCCATGCCCGGTCTGAAATCCTTGGCAAGACTTGTCTCGTTGGGGGCAGGTGAAGCGGTCCGCCACATGGGATCTGGTAGCTGCCGATTTTCAGCGGAAGTCCGGATGCCGAACCGCATCAAGCAAGACCTTTTAAGTCGTTACTTTGATACATATTATTTTTTCATCAGGAGCGGTCGAAAGACCGCTCCTTTTTCATGATTGAGGCTGGGTCATGGGGCGCCGAGCCTGGCCACTCTTCCGGTGCTCAATCCGCAGAAGCAAAAACCCCGGCAATTGTGCCGGGGTCTTGTGAAGGCCATTCAAGGCGATCAGTAGCAGACCTTGCGATAGCTGACGACCTCGTAGCGGCCCCGGTAGGGGTTCCAGCGTTGGACGGGCTCACGGTAGCAATCGCGCCGTGGCTGACCATAGACCGGTTGCGGGCTGTAGTAACGCGGCTGTGCCTGTGATCCGACGATGGCACCGGCTGCAAGGCCTATTACGGCGCCTGCAGCGAAAGCTCCCGCAGTCTTTCCGTTCTTGGCTTCCGCCTGTGCGGTTGTTGTTGCAACGGCTGCGGTGGAAATGACGGCAATGGCCAAGGTGGCTGCTGCGATCTTCTTGAACATGGTTCTGGTCCTCTCTGTTGGTGCCCCGTTCGGCGGGGCGCTCGGCGTTTGTGTGTGGATGTCTGCGCCGATGAGTTGACCTTAGGGCGACTTGCTTTCCCGGACTGTGATGGCCATCACGGTATGGTCTTTACGTGCTTGAAGCAGGGGGGAGCCGTTTTTCGTCTCGACGCCTCCCGGCCTTGGCGATAAAACCCGACATCCGAACAGGTGCATCTATCGGCAGCATGCGATGCACTGAAAGCGATCCGGCGGGGGAGCCTCTCAATGAAACCCACCAATCCTGTCTTTACCGGGCTTGAGACCACCATTTTCGAGACCATGTCGCGTCTGGCAATGGCCCATGGTGCGGTCAATCTGGGGCAGGGATTCCCGGACGTCGACGGACCGCTGGACATTCGCGAAGCTGCCGCAAAGGCGCTCGTAGACGGACCGAACCAGTATCCGCCGATGCTCGGCCTCCCCGAATTGCGGCAGGCGGTTGCCACTGCCAACAAGCGCTTCTACGGCCTTGATGTCGACTGGCAGACCCAGATCGTCGTCACTTCGGGTGCGACGGAAGCCTTGACCGATTGCATCATGGCGCTGGTCGAGCAGGGCGACGAGGTCATACTGATCGAGCCGCTCTATGACTGCTACCTGCCGCTGGTAAAACGCGCCGGTGGTGTTCCGGTACGCCTTCGGGTGACGCCGCCGGCGTGGTCACTCGATCTGGACGTCCTTGCCGCTGCCTTTTCGCCGAAGACAAAGGCGCTCTTGATCAACAACCCGATGAACCCGGCGGCCAAGGTCTTCTCGGACGAGGAACTCTCGGCGATTGCGCGGCTCTGCGTTGAGCATGACGTCTATGCGATCTGCGACGAGGTCTACGAGCATCTGGTGTTCGAGGGCGAGGTCCATCGCCCGCTGATGACCTATCCCGGCATGGCCGAGCGCACGCTGCGCATCGGTTCGGCGGGCAAGACCTTCTCGTTGACCGGATGGAAGGTCGGCTACATTACAGGCGCTCCAAAGCTGATCGACCCGATCGCCAAGGCGCACCAGTATGTGACCTTCACGACACCGCCGAACCTGCAGAAGGCGGTCGCTTTCGGTCTCGCCAAGGACGACGACTATTACACCGGTCTGGCCGGAGACCTTGCCGCCAAGCGCGATCTCATGGCCAATGGGCTCGAAGCCCTTGGCTTCACGGTTCTGCCCTGCGCGGCCACCTACTTCCTGACCTGCGACATCACTGGACTTGGCATTGGCGAGACGGATGTCGAGGCCTGCCAGCGTATGGTCGAGGAAGCAGGCGTTGCCGCCGTTCCCGTCTCTGCTTTCTATGGCGGCGATGCACCTACCAATTTCATCCGCTTCTGCTTCTGTAAGCAGGATCACGTGATCGAGGAAGCCATGAACCGGCTCACCAAGTGGATGCGGCCGGCCGCTATTGCCAGCTGAACAAAGAACATACCTGTGCCGATGGAGCGCCCCGAATGAGCCAAACCGTTTCCAACCCGGTGACCGTTGAAGTCACGCGTGGACAGCTGGTCGAAAGCCGCCATCGTGGCGCGCTCGCAGTCGTCGACGAAACGGGCAAGACAATCTGCGCCATCGGCGATCTCGCCCGTCCGGTCTTCCCCCGCTCGGCCATCAAGGTTCTGCAGGCAATTCCGCTGGTCGAGAGCGGCGCGGCCGATGCGCTCGATTTTGACGATGCCGAACTGGCGCTTTGCTGCGCCTCGCACAGTGGCGAATCCGTTCATGTCAAATCGGCACGGGTCATGCTGATGAAGGCTGGCCTGACCGAGGACGATCTGGAATGCGGCTCGCAGTGGCCGCAAAGGCTCGAGGACATCGCAGAACTGATCCGTGCCGACGAGACACCCGGCGCGCTCTACAACAATTGCTCGGGCAAGCACGCGGGCTTCCTTGGCCTTGCCAAGGTGCTGGGCGCGCAGACCAAGGGCTATGTCGATGCCTCGCATCCGGTCCAGCAGGAAATCAAGGCAGTGGTCGAAGCCTTCACCGGCGAAGAACTCACGGAAGATGTCTGCGGCACTGATGGTTGTTCGATCCCAACCTACGGCGTTTCGCTGACCGGCCTTGCCAGGGCCTTTGCAGTATTCGGGACCGGCGAAGGGCTGGATCCGGTTCGCGCAGAAGCCTGCGAACGCCTTTACGAGGCCTGCGTCAACGAGCCCTTCATGGTCGCCGGAACGGATCGCTTCTGCACGAGGGTCATGGAGGCCTTCAAGGGCCGGGTCTTCGTCAAGACCGGTGCCGAGGGCGTGTTCTGCGCGACGATCCCGGAGATGGGCGTCGGTATTGCCCTCAAGTGCGATGATGGTGCTACCCGAGGCTCGGAATGCATGATGGCATCGGTTTTGGAAGTGATGCTGGAGACGGACGACGAGCAGGCCAAGGTTCTCGACGATTTCGTCAATCCGCCGGTCAAGACGCGGGTCGGCTTCGAGGCTGGGGAGATCCGGCCATCGACAGAGTTCCTCGACGCCCTCAAGGCCGCTCTTTCCTGATCCGAACTTGCGCGAAAGGAGCCGGACATGGCGCACCGCGACGGTCTTTCCTGGACCTTCACCCATGCCATCACCCGGACACCGTCCGATAGCGTGGCTAATGGCCTGAGGGCGGTTGATGCCGGCAACCCGAGTGGAGAGGCTTTTCGCGCTGAACATGCCGCCTACGTCGAAGCCTTGCGGGCTGCCGGCCTGACCGTCGACGTGTTGCCGCCGCTGGAAGACTATCCGGACAGCTGTTTCGTCGAGGACCCGGCCTTCTGCCTGCCCAATGGTGCGATCCTGCTGCGTCCGGGCGCCGACAGCCGCAAAGGCGAGGTGAGTGAAATCCGTTCCGCACTGGAAGCGCGTTTCGATCGGGTCGTCGAATTACCGGGGACCGGCCACGTCGATGGCGGCGATGTGCTGATGCTTGATGACGAGATCCTGATCGGTCTGTCGGCCCGCACGGACCGCGAGGGTGCCATGGCCTTTGCCATGCTCCTCGGCGACTGGGGCTACAATGCCCGCGTGGCTGATACGCCCGAAGGTGTTCTGCATTTCAAGACCGCCTGCTCGACACTCGGCGACGGAGTGATCCTGGCGACGCAGGCCATGGTCGACAGCGGCTTTTTCGGCGACCGGAAGGTCGTCGTGGTGCAGGAAGGCGAGGAGTATGCCGCCAATGTCATCCGGGTGAATGACGTGGTTCTTGTGCCTGAAGGCTATCCGAAGACCTTGAGCGCCATCGAGGGTGCCGGGTTCCGGACGGTTGTCCTGCCGACCCACGAAGCACGCAAGGTCGACGGTGGCCTCAGTTGCCTGTCGCTGCGCTTTGCGCTTGCCTGACCCGAAAGCGGGTCAGGCGCCTCAGGCCGAGACCTGATTGTCTGATACCTGCAGATGCGACCAGTCGCGGGTGCCGTCAAGCTCGCGCGTTGCCTTGTCGAGCCAGCGGTAGCCGACGATGGCATCCTTCTGCGAGGCCTGGACGATGTTCTGGCTGATTACGGCCGAGCCCGCACCTTCGACGACCGTCACGGCAATCCCGGTACCGCAGGCGCGCAGTACGTTCTGCGAGGCGACAATGTTGCGCATGTACGGCCCCCAGCCGAGCAGCATGCCGAAACGCGGCGCTCCCTCGATAACGTTTCCGGTGATGGTCGTATCGGCTTCCGCGGCAATGCCGATGCCGAAGCCGGACACCTGCGGCGGGTAGGGGCCTTCAGCCGACAGGTTGCGGATCAGGTTGCCCGAACAGATTGCCAGCCGGCCGCCATCCATGAAATTCGCCATGGAAATGCCAGTGGTCGCGCCGTCGACAATGTTGTTGGCGATCAGCGCCCCTTGAAAGGCGAATTCGGAATAGATCGCCGCCTCTCCGGACCTCAGGCAGGAGTTGCCGATAATCTGCACGTTCGAACCGGTATTCGACCGGATGGCAGAAAAGGCGCAATCGGCAACGCGATTGTTGGAGATGACGACGCCATGAGCCCGGAAGACGTTGATACCGTTGCCCCATTGGCCAGTGCCGCCGTATTTCGCCCCGATCCGCTCGATCCGGTTGCCGGTAACGATGGTACCGTCCTCGCCTTCCTTCCAGCGATGTACCCAGATGCCGCCATTGGCGCAGTCAGCGATGACGTTGTCTGCGATCTGGAGCCCCATGGCCTCGTTCGACCGGATCGCCGCTTCGGCAGCGCCGGTGACCGAGCATTGCGAGACGCGGCCGGAGCAACGATCCAGCACGATGCCGCTCTTGGACGAACCGGAGACCGCGCAGTCGGTGAGGGAGATCTCGCGCACGCCGACGAAATGAAGCAGTCCTTCCGTGTGATCGCCGATGGTCTGGTTGGCACCGTCGAAGGTGAGGCCTGACAGCGAGACGTTGGAGACGCCTTCCGCCGTTGCCAGCAGCCCCCCGCCGCCCTGATAGATCAGGCGTGTACGCCCGGGAACGCCGACGATCAGGGTACCGGACGGAAACCGGAGATTGGCGACCGGGTAGTTGCCGGCAGGCAGAAACAGTGCACGGCCGTTCTCGACGGCCCGATTGATCGCTCGCTGGAAGACTGCGGTCTGGTCATCGCCAGCATTCGGGACGAGGCCAAGTTCGCTGGCATCCATGGAGCCTCGCAGGTCCGCGAGCTGGATCGCGGTCTGACCCGGTGTCCCGGATAGAAACAGTGCAGACCCCGCAACTGTCCCGCCAAGGAACGCTCGGCGGCTCAATTTGGCGGTGGAGAGGGGATCGTGTGTCCCGTATCTGGAAAGAAGCTTGATCATGGCGGAAACGGAGCAAACACCGTGCCGGACGGCAGAAACCTGCGTCTGTTATTGAGCCGGATCAATGATCTTACTTCCCTTGCGTCATATTGTTCGCGAACGCAGCAGGGAGGCGCGTGATGATCACCATAGACGACTGCATCGGCATGAGCGGCCTTGACGAGGGCGAGATTCTGGCACTCGCCGAGCATGAACATATCCCGGAAATGGCAGCGATTGCGCTGGGGGATTATCTTCTGCACCAGGCAAAGGGGCCCGCGCGGATCCGTCAGATGATCGAGGACGACATTCGCGAAGCCCTGAAAAGGGGCGACAGAGAGCACGCGCGCGAGCTCTTCATGGCCTTGCGCCACTTCCTGCACGAGCATCGCGATCAGCTCGATTGAGTGAACTCGGGTGTTTGAAACTCAGATCCGCCTGGCCGTTTCAATGAGGATCGCGGCAACGCCCGCTTCGACCCGCTGTAGGGAAGGCCGTCGCTCGAACCGGCCCCTGGGGAGGCTCGGAACATGGATGAAGATGCTGGGAATGCCGCTGGCGATGCTGT
The DNA here is from genome assembly GCF_048261595.1 of Roseibium sp. GTDB lineage: Bacteria > Pseudomonadota > Alphaproteobacteria > Rhizobiales > Stappiaceae > Roseibium. The sequence goes on along the minus strand of NZ_JBLXFW010000001.1, from coordinate 969,328 downwards.
CCCAGAGCGTCGCATTGCAGAGATAATCGCCCGCATCGACTGACAACCGTGCCGGAACTCCGGTGCGAAGGGCTGCTTGCTGCAGCGCGCGGGCAGGCAATGTGGATTGGCGCTGCGACGGTCCGGTCCGATCCAGAAACGGCGTTTCGGCATGCTGGCCATCTGCATCCGGGCGGATTCGCGTGGCCCGGTTCACGGCGCGGGTCTCCACATTGATGGTCCGGCGTCTTCCGTCCACTCCCAGATGCACGATAGCCGCTGGCGCAAGCGTGCTCCGCAGCGCATCGGTTACCTCTTTGCGTCCGGACCATGTGGTCGGCAACAGGGCAAACCGGAACTCGACGTCCCTTACGGAGGGAAGGCGCTTGGGCAGGCGCTCGACAAGCAGGGACGTCGGATTGACCGGCATGCCGGGAAAGGGCTCGAAGCCGGTCACGAGAAGTGTCTTCAAAGGAAAGATCCCGGAGTGCTCGGAAGGAGGTCAGCTGAAAGGCAAACTGGGCGTGTTTCACTTCGAACGCAAGATCCGGACACGACAACTTCACGGCTGTGACCGCCTTGTCCGCCGAAAAGCCTCAGCGCGACGATGCAAGAATGGCCGGGAGGGGCACCCGGCCATTCTGCAGGACCGAGATCTCAGAGCTTCGACGGATCGACGTCCTTGATCTTGGTCCAGTTGTCGTTGGCCTCGTGAATGTAGCCATTGACGTCTTCGTTCCAGAGCTTCACCACTTCCTTCGACAGGTTCAGGTACAGCTTGTCATCGACGATCTTCCAGAGCTCCGGATTGCCGTCGACTTTCACGCCTTTTGCCGTGCCGTAGGCGCAGAAGCCGCCGAACTGCGGGGCATACTTGGCCGGATTTGCCTTGAAAGCGTCGCGGTTTGCTTCCGAGGTGAAGCGGTATGTCGCACCGTTATGAATGGCGGTGATATTGACCTTGCCTTCCTGGGGTTCGCCGGCGGTGAAATACGAAACCGGATCCACGCCGCGGATCGCAAGACCCGTCGTGGTGGCGTTGACGTCCGGGCCGACGGCAAATGCGCTGGTGATGGAGGCCGCGATCAGGGCGATGGCGGCAAGGCTGCTGCGAACAACGTTCTTCATGATGTCTCCCAAATGGTTCGGGTTGGAAAGCGGACGTCGCCAATGCAAGGCTGTGGAGGCATAAGGGCGTGGAACCGATTGGTTCCTAAATGGGCGGAGCCCTGCGGTTGCATCGGCGACATTGGGAGTATAAAATTAGGAACCAATCGGTACAAAACACATTCGAGTGAGGGCCTTGTGATAGGCCGCAGGTTGAAGCGGAGGTTCTTGGAAGATGGCGCGACCGCGCGAATTTGACCTGGACGAGGCGATGACCGGAGCGATGCGGCTGTTCTGGAGCAAGGGCTATGAGGAAGCGTCTCTGGCCGAGCTTCTGAAGGCCATGAAGATCACGAAGGGATCGTTCTACAAGGCGTTCGCAGACAAGAATTCGGTCTACCTGCAGGCACTTGATCTCTACGACAAGAACGCAATCACGCCGACGGTCCAGCGGCTCGCCGATCCGTCTCTTGGTTCCGGGTGTGATCGGATCGTCGCCCTGTTTGAGAACGTCGCGAAGGCTGCCGCTTCCAATGGCGACAGAACGGGATGCTTTCTGTGCAATGCGCTTGTCGATCGGGCAGTCGAGGATCCAGCTGCCGAGGAAAAGCTCCAGCGCATGGTGCTGCGATTGGAAACCGCGTTTCGCGGGGCGTTGGCGGAAAGCGACCCCTCGCGTGACGCGGACTGGACGCAAAGGACGGCTCGCGGGGTCCTGTCGAGCTATATCGGGCTTAGGGTTTTGGGGCGTGCCGGACTGTCGAAGGACATGTCTGATGACTGCGTGAACCAGATCCGGAGCGTGATAAGCGGCAAGTAGCCGGAGCGGACCCTCGCTTAAACGAAAGGAGACGGACGTGGACATGCCGCGCCCGCCTTCCTCCCGAGAGGAGACTGGAGTCCGCTTAGTCCAGATCTTCCGGAGCGGTGTGCTCGATCTTGGTCCAGGTGGTGTCGGCAGTCTTGATGTTGCCCGGAACGTCGTCATTCCAGCGCTGGGCAATCTGCTTGCTCAGGTTCAGGTAGAGCTTGCCGTCAACGATCTTGTAGACATGCGGGTCACCGTCCAGCTTCAGGCCCATGGCCGTGCCCATTGCGCAGTAGCCGCCATACTGCGGAGCGTATTTTGCCGGATCGGCCTTGAACGCATCGCGGTTGGCTTCAGAGGTAAAGCGGTAGGTCGCGCCCTTGTACTCTGCGGTGATGGTGAAGTCGCCGGCCTTCGGTGCGCCGCCGTTGAAGTAGGTGACCGGATCGAAACCGCGAAGGGCAAGACCGGTGGTCGTTGCGTTGACGTCGACGCCTGCTGCCAGAGCGGAGGTGGTGAGCGTTGCAGCCACTGCGATTGCGGCCAGTCCATTGCGGATGAAGTTGCTACGGATCATGTGATTTGTCCTCAATTCCTGAAGTTGCACAAAGTTGCGCCGGTAGCTGAAGGTGCGCCGGCCGGCCGGATCCGGGGCACGCTGCATTTCCCTGCAGTGCTCATCTAGGTTGGTGAACAGATCGGTACAAATAACTTGATGGTAACGTTGGAGTGAGTTCGCCTTGAATGGCGTTAACTGCATTGAAATCGTTGAAGAAAAAAGACGGATCAGACGCCAATAATCGACGCGATTTCCTCGACGGCGACGGAAACGGCGGTGTCGCCGTTGCGAACTTGCGCCTCCAGCTGCTTCAGTCTGCCCGCTGTTGATGCGTTGCCGGTCAGGGCCTCCATCATCCGCTGCTGCAACAGGTCCCACATCCAGGCGACCTGCTGATCTGCGCGCCGCTTCTGAAACTCTCCCGTTGCGCTCATCTTGTCGCGGTGCAATTCCACCTGGGCCCACATCTCCTGCAGGCCTTCGTTGGCGAGCCCGGAAATTGTCACGACCGGCGGACTCCACGTCAGGGAACGCGGCGCCAGGATGTGAAGCGCGGCGCGATAGTCGGACGCGGCCGCCCTGGCCCGCAATGCGCCTTCTCCATCCGCCTTGTTGACCGCGATCATGTCGGCGATTTCGAGAACGCCCTTCTTGATGCCTTGCAGTTCGTCACCAGCGCCGGGGAGCATGAGCACGAGAAAGAAATCCACCATGTCGGCGACCGTGGTTTCCGACTGACCGATGCCGACGGTCTCCACCAGGATCACGTCGAACCCGGCCGCCTCGCACAGGAGCATTGTCTCGCGGGTCTTTGCAGCGACCCCGCCAAGTGTGCCCGCGGACGGTGAGGGGCGAATGAAGGCGTTGGAGTCGACGGCAAGCTGCGCCATGCGCGTCTTGTCGCCCAGAATTGATCCCCCGGTCCGGGTCGAGGACGGGTCAACCGCGAGGACGGCAACCTTGTGGCCCTGAGCGGTCAGGTTGGAGCCCAACTGGTCGATCGTTGTCGACTTTCCGACACCTGGAACCCCCGTGATGCCGACTCTCAGCGCTTTGCCGGTGAGCGGCAGTAGGTCCTGGACCAGCTGGCGTGCGATGGCGCGATGGTCCGCCTTTCGCGATTCAACCAGGGTGATCGCACGAGCAAGGCTGGCGCGGTTGCCTGAGCGAATACCATCCGCAAGGGCAATAGGGTCGAGGGGGCGTCGGGAAACTGTCTGCGTCATGCCCAAGGCTTAGCGAAGGAATCAGCCCCCGTCACGGTGGAACTTTGTCTGAGGCGAAGGCTAGACTTGCCAGCCGTCATTTCGAACAGCAGAACCCTGCCAAAGCCAGGCAGGGAGCGGAGGCTGCTCTTAGCCGCGGGCCGTCCACACGATCCGCTGCAGCGTCGCGTCCTGAAGGGCGATGTCCGGCGCCAGTTCGTCGAACGGGCCCTGGAACTGCGGTATTGCGAAGACCAGTTCCACATTCGGCGCATTCTTCGCCTTGCAGATGGCCATTCCGCGCCAGAGGTTGCGGCCGACACGGCATTCATTCCGGCTGAGGCCGACCTCGTAGAAGGTGTTGCCAATGCGTTCGCCGTTGGGGCCCTGCAGGTGATGCGTCACGCCGTGCACTGCCCGGACCTTGCCGTTGCCGCCCTTGAAAATCTGGAGAACCTGAAAACCGTCCGAGTTGAAGGCTCCCAGTGCCCACTCGGTCGTCGTCTCTTCCGCGGTCTGGATGCTCTCGGTGCTGAAGCCCGGGAGTGCGGCTTCGATCGACTTGGCACCATAGGACGTTTCCGGGGTAACACCCCCAACGCCGCTGTTGGTGATTTCGACCAGCGTGACCGTCGAGGTCCGGGCGATCTGGACGGGACCTTCATAATCGACTGTCGGAGAACAGGCGCCAAGGACAAGTGCAAGCGCGCAAACGAGACCGGAAATTGAAGAACGCATGAAACGGAAAACTCCGGGAGCGAAAACGGACTGTCAGTGTTAACAGGGCTCGCTCTTACCAGTTGCTTCCAACACGTGCAAAGCAGTGGCCGAGTTTGTCGACAGGATCTTGGGCCTTCCGCAGCGGCTACAGTCTTTTGCATTCTTGCGCTTGCCGTCGCCCTGTTGCTCGGCGCCTTCAGACCCGCTGATGGCGTCGCATCCGTTCGGTCAGGCAGCTTCAGTCCGGCGATTGATCGGGATCATGGCGCGGATAGGGAATGCCGGGCACTTAGTTGGCAGTCACTTCATATTCGGGAGCGGAAGATGGGTATCGGCAAACGCATCGCCTTTGGCACGGCAATCATCTTCCTGGCTGGGGCCGTAACTGGTCAGGCACAGGAAAGCGGCACCGGCAATGGCCCGGTACAGGCGCAACCGCGCGGCTATGGCCCTGGCTACGGCATGATGTCCCCGGGCTACGGAATGATGGGGCCTGGTTACGGCATGATGGGCCCAGGGTATGGCATGTGGTCCGGCATGATGATGCCATGGCATGCCCGCGGTCCGATGGCCGGTATTCCCGGCCGTGGCCGGTTTGCCATGATCGACGCCAACGAGGACGGCATGGTCAGCGCCGAGGAAGCGGCCTCCGCCGCCGACGACGTGTTCTCGGCCATGGATTATGACGATGATGGCGCGTTGACGCTGGACGAGTACCTGTATGTCCGCATGGGTCCTGGCGATGGCTGGAACCAGGCGCGTCAGGAAGCACGTCAAAAGGAAAAGTCCGACCGGTTCGCGGCCATAGACGAGGATGGCGACGGCAAGGTCTCAAAGGAAGAGTTCCTGGCCGGGGCGAAAGCGCACCATGAGGCGGCCGATACCAACGGTGATGGTCAGGTCAGCCCGTGGGAACACCGGTCCCGCAATTGGAACTGACCTGTCTGGTCAACGCGCCTGATGGGAAGAAGACTCTATTTCAGGACTCTTCCTTCTTGATCCACTTCGGCGTCGATGGTGGCTGATATGCGCGGAAAAGGTCGAGCAGCTCGGCCGGTGTTGCCGCGGATTGGACCATCGCCCTCATGACAGGCTTCATGAAGCCTTCATTGGTCTGGAAGTCCAGGAACGTCAGGAGCTGATCGTAGAAGCCGCCTGTATTGAGAAAGCCGCAGGGCTTTCTATGGAGGCCAAGCTGGCCCCAGGTCCAGACTTCGAACAGTTCTTCCATCGTTCCCGCCCCGCCGGGAAGCGTCAGGAAGGCGTCTGATTTTTCGGCCATCAGCGCCTTGCGCTCGTGCATTGACCCGACGACGTAAAGTTCGCTCAGCCCTTCATGTGCGAGCTCTTTCTCCTGCAGCGAGGTCGGAAGCACTCCGATGACCTTGCCGCCCGCTTCCAGGGCCGCATCTGCCACCGTTCCCATCAGTCCAACCTTTGCGCCGCCATAGACGAGCGTGAGACCCTGGCTGGCGATGGCGTGGCCGGTTTCGCGCGCCGCATCGGCATAGATGGGCGATGTCCCGAAACTGGAGCCGCAGAAAACGCAGACGGATTTCATTCCAAAGGTCCTTTAAGACGCCGGTGGCTGATGAGAAATTTGCCCGGCGGCTCTTTCAAGTCAGAGCTGCCCGGCAGTGGTCGTTTGCTGATGCGCTTGCTGCTCAGTCCTTGGCCAGCTCGTCGAGAACGCGCGCCCAGGAGCGGATGCCCTTGTGGAAGCTGGTCAGATTGTACTTCTCGTTCGGTGAATGGATCTGGTCGTCGTCCAGACCGAAGCCGATCAGCATGGAATCCATGCCGAGCATGCGCTTGAAGTCGCCGACGATCGGGATCGAGCCGCCCATGCCGATGAGCGCAGCATCCTTGCCCCACTCGGCCTTGAGCGCAGCCTTGCCTTTTTCCAGAGCCGGCATGTCGAAGTCGAGACGCAGCGCCGGGCTGCCGTCCTTGGCGATGAAGTCGACGGTACAGTCGGCCGGAATCTTGGAGCGAACATAGGCACGGAAGGCCTCGCGAATCTTGTCCGGGTCCTGATCGCCGACGAGGCGGAAAGTGAACTTGGCATGTGCCTCGGCCGGGATGACTGTCTTGGAACCGGCACCCTGGTAGCCACCCCACATGCCGTTCACTTCCGCCGTCGGACGCGTCCAGATGTGTTCGAGCGCCTGGCGGCCCTTCTCGCCGCGCATGTATTTCAGGCCGATCTCACCGAGGAATTCCTCCGCGGAGAAGCCCAGCTTGTCCCACATCGCGGTGATCTCTTCCGGCATGTCGACAACGCCGTCATAGAAGCCGGGCAGGGTGATCCTGCCGTTTTCGTCGTGAAGCCCGGCGATGATGCTGGCGACGATGTGGTTAGGGTTCTGAGCTGCACCGCCATAGCTGCCCGAATGCAGATCCCGGTCGGCGGCCTTGACGACGATCTCGTCACCGACCATGCCGCGCAGCATCACGGAGATGGCCGGCGTTTCGGCATCCCACATGCCGGTGTCGCAGACGAGCGCGAGGTCACAGGAGAGTTCGTCCCTGTTGGCTTCCAGGAAAGGATGCAGGGACGGCGAGCCGGATTCTTCCTCACCCTCGAACAGCACCGTGACGTCGACGGGAAGGTCGCCGGTCTCGGCGATGAAGGCGCGCGCTGCTTCGACGAAGGTCATCAACTGGCCCTTGTCGTCCGCGGAGCCGCGGGCAACGATCATCTTGGTGCCGTCCGCACGGGTCGCGATACGCGGCTCGAACGGGTCGGTGTCCCAAAGATCCAGCGGGTCGACCGGCTGGACGTCATAGTGGCCATAGAACAGCACGTGCGGACCGGGCTTGCCGGACTTGCGATGACCGACAACCATCGGATGCCCTGCGGTCGCGCGAACCGACGCTTCGATGCCGATGGAGGTCAGTTCCTTTGCCAGCCACTCCGCGGCGGTCTGGCAGTCTGCCTTGAAGGCCGGATCGGTTGAAATGCTCTTGATCTTCAACAGGTCGAACAGACGTGACAGGCTGTTGTCCAGATCGGTGTCGATCCGGGAGAGAACCTTCTCGATGGTGCTCATCGCTCATCCTTGAGGTTGGAAATTCGGGATTCGGGCTGGCCGCCCGCTAGATGCGGTCATTGTCCATATCCGTCGCCCGTGTGCAAATGCAAATCGGGCAATAAGCTATGCGCCAAACGCACGCCGGTGGAGGACATGGATGGGCCGGACACAGGATGCGCCTGCGCCCGGCCGGAAGTCGATGCCGTAGAGGGCCGTACGGCCTAGAATCCGCGCTTGAGCGACCCGAGAAGTCCGCGTACCAACGCTCGTCCGAGCGAGGAGCCAAGGCTTCGCGCCGCGGATTTCATGCCGGCTTCCAGGACAGTGTCGCGTGACTGCCGCCGTTTCGTGGTCGTCTTCCGGCTTTCGCGTCTCGGTCGATCGTCACGGCCGAAATCGGGCAGCTGGAACCCTGAACGCGTGCGGCGCGGCTCGCCATATTGCTCTGCGTGGCGCTCCTCTTCCTCCCGCTGGCGCTCCTCCTTGCGCAGCTCCCTTTCCGCGCGTTCGGCCAGCATCTCACAAGCCGAATGACGGTCGCGAGTTCGGTCATAGACGCCGAAGATCGGGCTGGCCTGGATCAGCTCGCGCCGCTCTGCCTCTGTCACCGGGCCAAGGCGGGACGAGGGCGGGCGCACCAGTGTGCGCTGAACGATGGACGGGATGCCTTTGCCTTCGAGGGTCGAGACCAGCGCCTCGCCGACCCCGAGCTCGGTGATTACCCGCTCGGTATCGAGGTCCGGGTTTGGGCGGAAGGTTTGGGCCGCCGCCCGAACCGCTTTCTGGTCTCGGGGCGTGAAAGCGCGCAGTGCGTGCTGCACCCGGTTGCCGAGCTGCGCGAGGATCGTTTCCGGCACATCCATCGGGTTCTGGGTAACGAAATAGACGCCGACGCCCTTGGAACGGATCAGCCGGACAACCTGTTCGACCTTTTCAACGAGCGCCTTCGGGGCATCGTTGAAGAGCAGATGGGCTTCATCGAAGAAGAACACGAGCTTGGGCTTTTCCGGGTCCCCGACTTCCGGCAGTTCTTCGAACAACTCGGACAGGAGCCAAAGCAGGAAGACCGCATAAAGCTTTGGCGAGTTCATCAGCTTGTCGGCGGCGAGCACGTTGATCATGCCGCGACCGTCCTGGGTGGTGCGCATGAAGTCGCGAATGTCGAGCGCCGGTTCGCCGAAGAGATTGTCGCCGCCCTGCCGCTCCAGAACCAGAAGGCGGCGCTGAATCGCGCCGATGGACGTCTTGGAAACGTTGCCATAAAGGCGGGAAAGCTCCTGTGCCCGGTCCGAAACGTGGGCCAGCATGGCGCGCAGGTCTTTCAGGTCCAACAGCAGGAGGCCTTCGTCGTCCGCCAGTTCGAACAGGATGTTGAGGACGCCTTCCTGCGTGTCGTTCAGTTCAAGCAGCCGCGCCAGAAGAAGTGGGCCGACTTCCGAAATGGTCGTGCGCACCGGATGGCCCTGTTCGCCGTAAAGGTCCCAGAATACCGTGGGAAAGGCATCGTAACTGTATTTGTCCGAAAACCCGATGTCCCTGGCGCGTTTTTCGAGGAAGTCCTTCTCGACGCCTGCCTTGGCAATGCCCGACAGGTCGCCCTTGATGTCGGCGCAGAAAACCGGAACGCCTGCGCTTGAGAAGCCTTCGGCCAGGATCTGCAGGGACACTGTCTTGCCTGTGCCCGTGGCACCGGTGATCAGCCCGTGCCTGTTGGCGAGCTTGAGAAGCAGGGTTTCGTCTTTGCCGCTGCCGCCGATGTAGATGCTGTCCGTTTTCGCCAATGTCTTCCCGGCCCCCGTCCTTGTTCGAATTCGGGATGAAGCAAGACGCTTCCCATTACGTCAAGTCACCGTCGACGCAATTCCCCCATAGGTGTATAGCCCCTGTAATATTTTTGGTCGAAGCTTGGTGCAACGGCCAGTGAGAAATTCGGAGTGGTTCATGAACGAGCTTGTCAATCGTATCGCGTCGGCAACGGGTATCGGAGAGGATGTTGCCCGCCAGGCGATCGGCATCATCCTCAATTTTCTGAACAAGGATGCTCCTGCTGACCAGATGCGCATGATCTTTGACGCGCTTCCAGGTGCAGAGGAACTCGTTGCAGAACGTCAGGCGCAGACCGGAAAAGGCGGTTTCCTGGGTGGGCTCGGCGGCATGATTCCCGGCATGGGAGCCATGGCAGCATTGAACGAACTGACCTCGGCCGGGCTCGAAATGGGCCAGGTGCAAGGTGTTGTTCGTCAGCTTGTTGGATATGCTAAAGAAAAAGCAGGGGATGACGTAGTGGACGATGTGATTTCCAGAATTCCGGGATTGAGCCAGATCGTCTGATTGTCCCTAATGGATTTATGGGAAATCTAGGGAGTTGCATCGAACATGGCGTATTCGATCAGTGAAATTGAAGGTATCGGGCCGGCGTACACCGAAAAGCTTGGCGCTGCCGGCATCAAGACGACCGAAGCCTACCTGGAGCGTGCGAAGGACCCGAAGGGACGCAAGGCTCTTGCCGAGGAAACCGGAATTGACGCAAGCCGCATCCTGAAGTGGGCCAACATGGCCGACCTTATGCGCATCAGCGGCGTCGGCGAGGAATATTCCGAGCTTCTGGAAGCTGCCGGCGTCGATACGGTCAAGGAACTCAAGCATCGCAATGCCGCCAATCTTGCGGCCAAGATGGCTGAAGTGAACGAGGAAAAGAAGCTCGTGCGTCAGGTTCCGAGCGAAAGCCAGGTCACCAAGTGGGTCGACCAGGCCAAGGAACTGCCACCCATGATGAGCTACTGACGAGTAGCAACTCTCGCCGATTTACCGGCGGGCAAGATCTTATGACAAAGCGGGGTCCTCGGGCCTCGCTTTTTCTTTGGCTTGGCGTTGCCAAGTCGCGAGGGGACTAGATTACTGTGTCGGTGCAGGACCGTCATCCTGCGCAGGACTTGGACTTGGCTGGGCTGACGGCACGCGGGAAATTGCGAAATTGCGTGAACGGATAGGCCGCTCGTTGACTGACGTCACGCCCAGCCGACCTCTCGGTCCAATAAAGATCTCGGAAAATGAAGAGATGGAACCTGCCAGAAGAAAAGCGGCCGCGGAACGAGGGGGTGTTCCGGGCGCGCTCCCAAAGTCTTCAAATGGGGACGCGAAAACTCGCCGGATCGGCCCCGGCTTTTGACGCCGACGAAACCGTCGGCGCATATCGTTTCCCCCCAATCGGAAGTCCTTGCGAATCTGGCGTTCGTTCAGTCTTCCGTGGTGCCGCCCTTGGGAAAGGGCGTTTTCGATCCGTTTCTAACGCGGATCAGACCCGGATCTGGCCGTAGCGCAGTGCCTCGACCACAGTATGGGTCTTGTTGGAGGCATTGAGCTTCACGCTTGCGTTCTGCAAGTGTGCATGAACGGTCCGCTGGGAAATATCGAGCAGGTCTGCAATCTCGCCTGCCGTCTTTCCGAAGGCCGTCAGTTCAAGAACGCGACGTTCGCGGGTCGACAGGGCGCCAGGGCGCTGACCGGATACGATGCCGAGATCCCGCAGGCGGGAGAAGGCAGCCGCGGACAGAACTTCAAGGGCGCTCAGTTCCCACTTGGTCGCCTGAATGGACGGACCGGCAGCGAAGACGAATGCCTGGAAGGGATGCAGCTCGGTGACCGGAACTATCAGGATCTCGCTGCCTTCGCCTGCTGCAGCGAGCAGATCGGAATGCTCCATGTCGCCAGCAGTGATGGTCCAGACCTTTGCCCGGTTGGAGGCAAGACCCAGCATCAGGGCGCTGTCGTTTGCGGAGAGGGAGGCGCTTTCGATGCCGTCATTGCGCTGGTCGGGCCAGCGGAAGCGATGGACGAGACTGTCGATCGGACGGTTCGGCATGGGGAGCCCGGTCACGAGGACGTGGGTCGCGCCCATGCGGCGCAGGTTGGATTCCAAAATGTCCAGCACGTGGTGCGAGGCATTGGCTTCTGCAATTGCGCGCAGTTTGTTCTTCAGTTCAACTTGATCTAGCATAGTGCACATCCATTATCTGCAATCTTTGATTGCTTATTGGGCGATCAGGCTTCGTCTGTGTTTAATGACTTGTTAACGCCGTCTCGCAGATGGGATTTTAAATTGAATTAAACTTGCCTCCTCTCCTCAAGTTACAATGCCGATTTCGAGAATGTGCTGACTGTCATCGTCAGTTTCCCATGCGGCAATATGTATAAGTTACATTAGAAGATTATCCGGCTCTATTCTTTTTATGCCTGAAAGTTGGCATCAGGCGCCATAAACTGGACAAAATCTTCCAAAAGATACCATTGGGAATATTCACGCTGCCTTCGGGGCATGATCGAGCGGTGTTCGCGCCCTGATTGCGTCGCCGGTTCAGGGCCTGATTCCAAGGGCGGGATCCTGGCAAGCGCGGGTTTCATGCAAAATCGCCGGCGGGTCCGAAGCAATCGGAGCAAACCATCCACCTCTTCGCGCCTATGAGATTGAAGCGCACCAACCTGTGCGTTCAATTGCCCCCCTCTTACCCGATCTGCTGAGTTGCCTTGCCTTTGTCCAAGGGACTAAATACGTGCCATCGGGAGGTCTATATGACTCTAAATGTACCGCGGGACTTTTTGTCCAATAGCGAAGCTGACTGGAACGCAGCAGTAGAAAAGGCGCTGAAGGGCGCTCCGATCGAGCGACTGACGCGCAAGACCGAGGAGGGTCTGCCCGTCGCGCCACTTTATCCTGGACGCCCCGATGTTCTTGCGCAAAAGGCTCGTGCGGCGCAGGCTCCCTGGACCATTTTCCAGCGGATCGATGTGCCCGACCCTCGCGAGGCGAACCAGCAGATTCTGGAAGACCTGAACGGCGGAGCAGGGGGGCTCGACCTCGTCTTCGGGACATCTCATGTGGCCCAGGAAGGCCAGGGTCTCAAGATCGAGACGCTGGCAGACATGGAAGCTCTTCTCGATGGCGTCTTTCTGGACCTGGTCAAGATTCGGGTAGATGGGGCGTACGCAGGGCCGGCCTTTCTGGCAATGCTTGTCGCGTTGATTGAAAAAAAGGGGGTCGATCCCTCCAGCGTTGACGTGGCACTTGGAGCGGACCCGGTCGCCACGCTTGCATTCCGCGGCCGTTTCAACGTGCCGATTGACACCTGGTGGAAGCGTGGGGTCGACGGTATCTGGGCCCTGGAGAACAGCGGTATTCGCTCATGCTTCTTCTCGGGGGACGGCCGGATCTGGCACCAGGGAGGCGCCGGGCAGTCAGAAGAGCTTGCCTGTGTCATGGCCTCCGCTCTGGAAATCCTGAGAGTGCTGGCCGACAGCAACCTGCCCGCGGACGTCTGGACACGTCATCTGGGTGTGACACTGGTCGCCGAAGCCGATCAGGTCGGAACGATCGCAAAGGTTCGCGCCGCCCGGCGTATCTGGGCCGCCATCCTGGATGCCTGCGGCCTGGAACAGACGCCGTTGCCGGTCCACATGCAGACCTCCTTCCGGATGCTGACGAATGTGGATCCTTGGGTGAATCTGCTGCGGAACACGGTTGCCACCTTCGCCGCCGGTGTTGGCGGCGCCGATAGCCTGACGGTGCTGCCGCACACCGGCTCGATCGGTCTGCCCGACGGATTTGCTCGCCGCCTTGCCCGCAATACCCAGTCGATCCTTGTCGAGGAAAGCCGTCTGCATATGGTTGCCGACCCGTCGGCAGGTTCGGGCGCAATTGAAGCGCGTACGGACCAGATGACCGAGCAGGCCTGGGCCCTGCTGCAGGAAATGGAAGCTGACGGCGGCATTTTGAAGTCGCTGGAGGCCGGCTCCATTCAAGCGCGCATCCGGGCCACCCAATCGGCAAGGGAAAAGGACATCGCAACGCGCAAGCGCCCGATCACCGGCGTCAGCGAATTTCCTTCGCTCACCGAAAAGACGGTCGCGACACTTTCACGATCGTCGGACGATATCGAGAGCCTGCGAGAAGCATTGGAAGTATGTGCTCCGGGTGAAGGTGAGCGTTTCAATGCGTTCAAGAAGGCTTTCACCGAGGGGGAGGACATTGCCCGCCTGCTGCCGCACGCCATGGCAAGCGAACCCGCACTCGTGGTGACGCCGCTGCATTGCAGTCGTCTCGCGGAGCCCTACGAGGCGCTTCGCGAAGCGGCCAATACGGCCGTGGGTGGCATGCCAGGCATTTTCCTTGCCTGCCTCGGCAGCTTGTCCCAATTCACGGCAAGGGCAACATGGACATCCAACGCCTTTGCTGCCGGCGGCATTTCCAGCCTTGGCGGCGAGGCGGTCGCCGACCTGACTGCGCTGGTCGAGGCATTCAAGGCCTCCGGCGCCCGTTCTGCCTGTCTTGTTTCGTCCGATGCGATCTATGCCGAGCAGGCGGAAGCTGCAGCACGGTCCCTCAAGGAAGTGGGTGCCGACCATCTTTATCTGGCCGGCAAGCCGGGTGACAAGGAGGCGGCGCTGCGCGAGGCGGGTGTCGACACATTTATATATGCAGGCTGCAACCTGCTGGACCTTCTGCGCGAGGCGCACTCACGCACCGGGGTTGGAACGGTTGAGGGGGTCTCGGTATGACGCGCATCCCGAATTTCGCAAAGGTTCCGTTCAAGGACGTGATGCCGAAGGCCGAGGCCAGTGCCGACGTGCCCTGGATGACGCCGGAAGGCATAGAGGTGCCCGGTGTCTTCGGTGCCGCTGACATCGCGGATCTGAAGCATCTCGACACCTGGCCGGGCCTGCCGCCATTCCTGCGCGGCCCATACCCGACCATGTACGTCCAGCAGCCCTGGACCGTTCGCCAGTATGCGGGTTTCTCGACGGCCGAAGAATCAAACGCCTTTTACCGTCGCAACCTGGCGGCCGGGCAGAAGGGGCTATCGGTCGCTTTCGACCTTGCAACTCACCGCGGCTACGACAGCGATCATCCGCGCGTGTCCGGCGATGTGGGCATGGCGGGCGTGGCGATCGACTCGATCTATGACATGCGCACGCTCTTCTCCGGCATCCCGCTGGACAAGATGAGCGTCTCCATGACCATGAACGGTGCGGTTCTGCCCGTTCTGGCGCTTTACATCGTGGCGGCGGAAGAACAGGGCGTGGCTCAGGCGGATCTGTCGGGCACCATTCAGAATGACATTCTGAAGGAGTTCATGGTCCGCAATACCTATATCTACCCGCCCAAGTCATCGATGAAGATCATCTCCGATATCTTCTCGTACACATCCCAGAACATGCCGCGCTTCAACTCCATCTCGATCTCCGGCTACCACATGCAGGAAGCTGGCGCGACGGCGGATCTGGAGCTGGCCTACACCATTGCCGATGGCATCGAGTATGCCCGCGCCGGTGTGGCCGCAGGCATGGATATCGACAAGTTTGCACCGCGCCTGTCGTTCTTCTGGGCTATCGGGATGAACTTCTTCATGGAAGTCGCCAAGCTGCGTGCAGCGCGCCTGATCTGGGCGACGCTGATGCAGGAAAACTTTCAGCCGAAGAACCCTAAATCCCTGTCGCTGCGCACCCACTCGCAGACTTCCGGATGGTCGCTGACCGCACAGGACGTCTTCAACAACGTGGTGCGCACCTGCGTGGAGGCCATGGCGGCAACACAGGGGCATACCCAGTCGCTGCATACCAACGCACTGGACGAGGCCCTGGCCTTGCCAACGGACTTCTCCGCACGCATTGCCCGCAACACCCAGCTGTTTCTGCAGCAGGAGAGTGGCACCACCGCGCCGATCGATATCTGGGGCGGGTCCTTCTATGTCGAGAAACTGACCAACGATCTGGCGGAAAAGGCCATGGCCCATATCCGCGAAGTGGAAGAGCTCGGCGGCATGGCCAAGGCCATCGAGAAGGGCATTCCGAAGCTTCGCATCGAGGAAGCGGCTGCCAAGACCCAGGCCCGTATCGACAGTGGCGCTCAGACGGTGGTCGGCGTCAACAAGTTCAAGCCCAGCCATGAAGAGCCGATCGAGGTTCTGAAGGTGGACAATGCCGAGGTTCGGGCGCAGCAGCTGGCCAAGCTGGAGCGTTTGAAAGCCGAACGCAACGAGACCGAAACCCAGGCAGCTCTCGACGCTTTGACCAAATGCGCCGAGACGGGCGATGGCAACCTTCTGGACCTGTCGGTCAAGGCGGCACGCGCCAAGGCGACTGTGGGTGAGATCTCGCTGGCGATGGAAAAGGTCTTCGGCCGACACAAGGCAGAGATCAAGTCCATTTCCGGCGTCTACAAGCGGGAGGCCGGAGCCATGTCCGAATCCATCGAGAAGGTTCAGAAACTGGTCGAGGCGTTCGAGGAGAACGACGGCCGCCGGCCACGTATCCTCGTTGCGAAAATGGGCCAGGACGGTCACGACCGCGGCCAGAAGGTTATTGCCTCCGCCTTCGCCGACCTTGGTTTCGATGTCGACATCGGTCCGCTGTTCCAGACACCCGAAGAAGCGGCACGCCAGGCGGTAGAGAACGACGTCCACGTCGTCGGCGTGTCGTCATTGGCCGCTGGCCATCTGACGCTTGTCCCCGCCCTCAAGAAGGCGCTGGCGGATGAAGGCCGGGCGGATATCATGATCGTCGTCGGTGGTGTCGTGCCGCCGCAGGACTATGACGAGCTATATGCCTCCGGCGCTGCGGCAATCTTCCCGCCCGGAACGGTCATTGCGGAAGCCGCTGTCGACCTCATCGCCAAGCTGAATGCGGCGCTGGGGTATGAGGCGCCACAGGCAGCAGAATAGTCTGAAAAGAGAACCCGGCGCCGATGGTCCCGGGTTCTTTGTTTAGGTCGGGTGGTTGGCGAGAATTTCTACCCGCAAGTCAGACCGGTTCCACGGTCGTGACGGGTCATCGCGAGGCAATGGCAACGATGCATGCGTTGATCGAGGTCGGCTATGCGAGGGAAGGGCAGTGCCCGCCGCGATTTGCTCGACCTAAAATGTCGCAGATGGCGTCGTAGGTCCTGCGTCGAGCCAGGCGGACGCTGCGTGATTCGCGGCGAAAGTTTATAAAAAAGATGCGGTCAGAAAACTGACCGCATCGACAAAACTGAAATGATTTTTGCCCCATCGGCGAATACACCTCTTTGTTAACATCGTAGGTTGTGACAAGATAGCTATCAAATTCGATAGGTGGGGGCTGAATGAGCGATCTCGGCACACATTTCGAAGCGATACAGCGGTCACAGTCCGGTAAAGAGGCCTTTGAACTTTTCTACGCGGCTGTCCAGACCTACGGGTACGACAATGCCTGTTTCACGCTGATCACCGATCATCCTTCCATCGACCATGCGGCGATGCACGGCTTCACCACGAACTACCCCGAGGACTGGATGAAGTTCTACGGAGAGCAGGGGTATTTCGACATTGATCCGGTCGTCTATTACCTGACCCGGAAGTGGGCTCCGTTCTACTGGGATGAAGCAACCCGGCACATGATTGCCGACAAAGCCGTATCTCCGGATGTGGGCGAGAACGTTCTGACGATGATGAACCTGGCTGCCGATGCCGGGTTGGCCGACGGGATTGGTATTCCGTTCATCAGCCGTTCCGGCGAAATATCAGGTATCGGACTGTCCAGCTCCGAGCCGATCAAGGACAAGAACTATAGCGATCTGGCGGAACTCAACCTGTTGGCCAGTATCTTTCAGGAGCGGTTCCTGAGTTTTCACAAGGCCGAGGCCATCCCGATCCTGACAGGCCGGGAACGCGAAGTCCTGTGCTGGGCTGTCGAGGGGCAGACGGATGTCGACATCTCGGATCGGTTGAAGATCTCGGAGGCAGCCGTTCGCTTCCACTGGTCCAATATTTTCAAGAAGCTCGGGGTCACCAACCGCCTGATGGCGACGACCAGGGCCATGCGGCTCAATCTCGTTCCCCTGCAGCGTTCAGTCGTGTTCTGACAACCGGGGGAAGGGCCGAAGGCCACTTTGGCAGGGCGTTGAACCGAAGACTTCATTCAAGGGGCCGGTTCCGTTCTGCTCAGAACTGGCTGCCTCGTAACTGGTACGCCAGTATGGCTGTCAGCGTGTCGGCTTCCTCAGCCGTCACCCGGCCATGATTGCTCAGGAATGCGCGCACGTCGCGGCCACTGTAGCGCCCGACGAGTTTGCCCTGGCGCCCAATCAGACGGGACCGTGCGAAAACGACCGCACGATCATGGCAGACAAGACACTTGTCGTGAAACAGGGCCCCCGACCTGGCGATCTGCTCAAGGTGTTCGATCAGCACGGCCCGCTCCGGCGGTGCCAACTTGCCGTGACCCCGTGCCAGGAACGCGGCAACCGGGCGCCCGGATCTGCGGCCGATGACCTTCCCATCCCCGGTTGTCACGTTGTCATGGACGAAATCGCCCGCGTGGGCTTCATGGCAGCCTGCGCATTTGCGCTCGTAGATCTGATGCGGATCCGGACCCTGGGCTGATGCAGGCAGCTCCGACAGTCCAAGCAGTATCAGAGATACGAAGACCTTGGACAGGAATGTCGTCAGCGTACGTATGGGTCCGGTGTGGCGGAACGGCATGGCAAGGCTCCTGAAGACGGGACACCCCATCTTCAGGAACAGTTGCCGATTTGCGCAGCGCCGTAATTGACCTTGCGCAATCCTGCCCGGCGGCCGTTTAGCCGAGTGCCTGAAGGCCGGTCAGGTCGTTGAGGACGGCAGCGGGTGCCAGATCCGGATATTCGTCGGGCAGTCCGGCGCGGTTCATCCAGACCGTGCGGAACCCGAAGGCGGTCGCACCGGCAATGTCCCAGCGGTTGGACGACTGGAAGGACACGGCCTCCGGATAGATCCGGAAATGTGTTGTGACCAGCTCGTAGACCCGTTCGTCCGTCTTGTAGGTCTTCAGGTCGTCGACCGAGAACACCTCGTCAAAGACGTCTGTCAGACCTGCACCCTTGATCGCCGCTTCCAGCATCGCTGGCGACCCGTTCGACAGGATGGCCAGTTTTGCCCCGGTCGACTTCAGGCGCGTCAGGACCTCGGGCACTTCCGGATAGCAGTCCAGCGTCCAGTAGGCGTTGAGAAGGTCGTCGCGCAGCGCCTTGTCGGCGGAAGGGTAGAGCGCATAAGCGGTATCGAGCGCCTGCTCTGTCAGCTCCCAGAAGTCCTTGTACCGATGCATGAGCGCACGGACCCAGGAGTATTCCAGCTGTTTCTGCCGCCAGACCATGGAGAATTCATTGGCATCGGGACCGAGTTTCTCGCTGTGCTTGCGTACCGCCGCGTGCACGTCGAACAAGGTGCCATAAGCGTCAAACACATAAGCGGCGTAAGCCATCGGAAGTCTCCGCTTGGTAGAATTTACATGGCAAGCAGATGACAGCGCCGGATCGGCGCCGTCAAGCTGTGATGCGTTGCACAATGGTCGCAATCAGGCAATTGTGTACACAAGCTCAGCGATCAGGACGGCAGTTCCACCGTGCCGTCGTCCTTGAGCGTCCAGAACGGATTGTAGGCCACCTCAAGCAGATGCCCGCCCGGGATCTCCAGATAGCCAGAGTAGCCGCCCCAAAAGACCTTTTCCGGCCGCGTCAGAGGACCTGCGCCTGCCTTGACGGCCTGTTCGTAGACTTCGTCCACATCGGCTTCGCTGCGCCCGTTCCAGGCCAGTGTCATGCCGCCGAGGGTTTCTTTCGGAAGGGAGCGCCCCAGATCCTTTTCCAGATGGGCCCGGTCGTAGAGCCCGAGAATTGCACCGGGCAACTGGTAGAAGGCAACGTGTTCGTTGCCGCCCACTGCGGGCCTCCCGCCAAGTCCCTCCTCGAAGAAACGGCGGGTTTCGGCAAGGTCGGCGACGGCGAGCGTCGTCATGGTGATGCGCTGTTCCACGCTGTGCTCCCAAGTTATGATCCTGTTTTGTTCTCGGAGAGTGCCCGCAGAACGCCTCAGCTGCAAGTCTGCAGTTCAGGATCATCGCTCCGGCGGCGTCCAGTCGCTTCCCGCGGTCTTTTTCTGTCGCAGCCGCAAGGCCAGTCCGATGGAAACGCCAACCCCGATGGCGACGGTCAGGTCGACAAGGACCGTCAGCACAAGGGTCAGAAGCAGCAGCATCCGGTCTTCCATGGGCGCACTGGCATATTCGCGCCATTTGTGCGGCTCGCTCATGTTCCAGGCCGTCAGGACGAGGAGCGCAGCCAGGGCCGGCATGGCGAGGTAGCTGGCAAGGGGCGCTGCCAGCATGAGCACGGCAAGGATCACCAGGGCATGAACGACCCCGGCGACCGGTGTCTGACCTCCGGCGCGAATATTGGTCGCCGTGCGCGCAATCGCACCGGTGGCAGGGAGGCCACCGAACAGGGCGCAGGCCATGTTGGCAACTCCCTGCGCGGTCAGTTCCGCGTTGGGCCGGTGATGCCCCTGGATCATCCGGTCCGCCACCATGGCGGAGAGCAACGACTCGACCCCGGCAAGGAAGGCGATCACGAGGGCAGAGGGAAAGAGTTCCACCATGCGGGGCCAGGAAATGTCCGGGAGCGAGGGGACGGGAAGGGCGCTGGGCAAGGTGCCGAAACGAGAGCCGACCGTATCGACCGGCAGAGCGAACATGGCCACGAGGGCAGATCCGGCGGCGACGGCAACGATCAGCCCGGGGAAGCGCGGGGCAAGTCGGCGCAGGGAGATGATCAGCACCATTGTCGCAAGCGCGATGCAAAGGGCGGCCGGGTTGAGCGTATCCCTTGCTTCCCAGAGAACCCCGAGCTTTTCGATCAGCTCGGCGGGAACACGTTCTGCGGAAAGCCCGAGGAAATCCTTCAGCTGGCTGGTGCCGATGATGATGCCGATGCCGATGGTGAAGCCGTTGACGACGGCTTCGGGAACGAAGGCGATCAGGCTTCCCGCCCGGAAGTAGCCGCCGATGACCAGGAGAACGCCGGCCATCAGGGTGGCGAGAACCAGGCCGTCAAAGCCATGCTCGGCGATCACGCCGTAGACGACCACGATGAAGGCACCGGTCGGACCGCCGATCTGTACCCTGCTGCCGCCGAGCAAGGATATGAAAAAGCCGCCGACGATGGCAGTGAACAACCCGGTTGCCGGATCGGCCCCGGAGGCGATGGCAATGGCAAGGCTCAGGGGAATGGCCACCATCGCGACCGTTGCCCCGGCCTGAAGGTCGGCGAGAAACAGTTGCGTCGAATAGGTTTTCAGCGTGGTGAGCAACTTGGGCTGGCGCATTGGAAATTGTTACCATGTCTTTGCCCGCGCCGACGAGCAAGATCTTGCGCAGTGCTGTCGCATAGGTTTTTCCACGAATGAGCGGGATATGGCGTAGAGATTTCCACCGGTCAGTCGCAGGAGGAATTTTTCGACCGAACTTCAGTCGAACCGAGAACAGGTGTTGACGCGCGGGGGCTCAGGGCGTTTCCTCCGGTCAGCAAATCACTGGCGAGGAAAAGAAAACGATGAGCGGCTGGAGCGAGACCTGGACCTGGATCGACGGTACATGGCACGAGGGAAATCCGCCGATGATGGGGCCGCGCTCGCATGCTGCCTGGCTCGGTTCCAGCGTTTTCGACGGTGCGCGTTTTTTCGAAGGCGTCATGCCGGACCTCGACCTTCACTGCCAGCGTGTCAATGATTCCGCAGTTGCGCTGGGCTTGAAGCCGACCATGCAGGTGGGCGAAATGATGGAGCTTTGCACAGAAGGGGCGGCCAAGTTCTCATCCGACAAGCAGCTCTACATCAAGCCGATGTACTGGGCGGAAGGCGACGGTCCGGGCGTGATTGCCGGCGATCCGGACAGCACTCGCTTCTGCATGTGCCTGTTCGACGCGCCGATGGCGGCGAAGGGGGCTGCCAACTCGATAACCCTCTCGCCGTTCCGGCGCCCGACCATGGAATGCATGCCGGTCAACGCCAAGGCCGGCTGCCTATACCCGAACAACGCCCGCGCGATGCTGGAGGCCAAGGGCCGCGGCTTCGACAATGCCGTTGTATGCGACATGCTCGGCAACGTGGCGGAGCTGACCTCGGCCAATCTTTTCATGGCCAAGGATGGCGAGGTCCATACTCCGGTGCCCAACGGCACCTTCCTGAACGGGATCACCCGCCAGCGGGTCATCGCGCTGCTGCGAAATGCCGGTTACAAGGTGCACGAACGCACCCTCGGCTATTCCGATTTCCTGAATGCCGATGAGATCTTCTCGACCGGGAACTACAACAAGGTCGTCCCGGTGAACCGCATCGAGACCCGCGACATCCAGCCCGGTCCGATTGCCGCAAAGGCCCGCGAACTCTACTGGGATTACTCCCACAAGGGCTAGCGCCGTCAGTGGACCGTGCTTGTGTCCGGGCCTTTCGTCAGGCCCGGCTCGCTCGCCAGCTGGCGCAAGACCTCGGCGGCCTCGACGCGGCGGCTGTCGCGGATCAGCGTGTCGATTGCCTCGACCAGCTCACCCTTGCCTTCCGCCAGCAGCTGCTCGCGCAGTTGCGGCCAGCTCTCGACCTTGTCCTTGTTGTCTTCCGACACTGTTTTTCCTTCGGCGATAGCGACTGTCTTCCGTCCTTGATAGCCCAGGAATGCGGCAAATACGAGGGCCGCCGCCGCAGCATATGACGCAGCGGCAAAGTCGCCTGTCCGGTCGTGGAGAATTCCGGCGAGCCATGGGCCGATCATCTGTCCGAGGCCGAAGCTCGCGGTCATCACCGCAAGCATGCGCCGCGGATCGCCTCTCGTCAGCGCGCGCGCCTCTGTCAGCCCCAGGGCCGTGATGCCCATAAAGGTGGCGCCAAGGAGCGCTGCCCCGGCAACGAGGGGCCAGAGCCCGCCGCTGACGCTCATGGCAACGCCCGCCGCTTCCACGATGCAGGCAAGAGAGAAGGCGGCCGAGGTGCCAATGCGCACCGCGACCCGGTTCCACAGGTAGACCGAGGGAGCGGCTGTCAGTCCGACGATCAGCCAGACCCATTGGGCGAGACCGCTCAAGGCCGGATCCGACTTGGCGATGACCGAGATGAAGGTTGCAGTCACCACGTAGCCGAAGCCGAAAAGGCCATAGGCGAGGATCAGGCGGAGAAGGGGAACATTGACCGGCGTACCGCGGGAAGCGGCCGGTTTCACCGGCTTCTGGGCTGGCTGCGCTGTCTCCTTGCCGGACTTGCCCGGGATCAGGAGGGCCGCCCCGGCCAACAGGGCGACGGTGGCCCCGGCAGAGGCGAACCAGAGGCTCTGCCAGGAAGCGCCGCGGGAGCTCAGAACCGCAATCAGGATGGCCGATCCGGCAATGCCGCT
Source organism: Roseibium sp. (assembly GCF_048261595.1). Taxonomy (GTDB): domain Bacteria; phylum Pseudomonadota; class Alphaproteobacteria; order Rhizobiales; family Stappiaceae; genus Roseibium. The sequence goes on along the minus strand of NZ_JBLXFW010000001.1, from coordinate 946,708 downwards.
GCCGACACCGGCAAAATGCAGGGCGGAGAGCCCGGACCGCCCACTAGCCGTCAGCCGCTCCAGCACAAGGGCGGAGGCAAAGACCAGCGTGAAGGCGCTCGCCGCGCCGCCAAGGAAGCGCAGGACCAGAAACAGGGGCAGACTATCGGTCAGTCCCATGGCGAAGGTGGTCGCGGCGCTGAAGGTAAGGGCGCCCAGAAACCAGCTTCTCTGGCTGCCGGGCAGGCCGCCGGCGGAGGCCGCAAGCGCGCCGACCAGGTAGCCGAGGAAATTGGCCGAGGCGATCAGCCCCGCCTCGGATGCCGGTAGCGACAGCGCTCCGGCCATGGCGGGCAGGATCGGCGTATAGACGAAGCGGCCGATCCCCATCGCCGCGGCAAGAGCAAGGGCGCCTCCAACGGCAAGGGACAAGGGTGGGCAAGAGCGATCGGTCGGCAAGGCGGGGTCCTGCTGCATCTCGGAAGAGATCGGAACCCCATGTCTGCCACAGGTGACGGCTTTGCGGAACCGGATTGCGAGTCCTCGGCAGGATTTCCTGGTTTCTCCCGGGAAACCCGCAGATGGATGGAACCGGCGCTTGTCTTTCGTTCGCCATCCCGGGCAAGGGAAGCGCGACCCGGGACCGGGGCGCCGGGAGAGTCTCGGCTCCAGTCAGGTCTACTCAAACACCTTGGCTCACCGATCCCGGCTCTCAGGCTTTGCCTTCGTCCGGGATGACAATGGCTTGGGGTTGCAATCCGCTTCCGGGTTTGCCTGTCTGGGACGCTGAAACGTCAAAAGCCCTGCAACGCGTCCGCCCCTCTTCGCGTTTCGCGGGTGCTCCGGTTGCTTGCTGAATTGCCCAATGTTGCTAGGGTTTTAGAGACAGATTCTGCGCTACGTCACAAAAAGTGAAAACGCTGCCGAGGCCAACCGCATCTTCCGGAAACGCGGAATGACGACGGTTGGAGGTAAGTGCTTTGTACTGGAAATGGGGTGTTCTATTCTGATGCGTAAGCTTATTGCTGTATATAGTGCCATGTTATTGTTTATTGCTACCGATTATGCCTCCGCGAGAAGTGAGTTCTTCAAACGATCCGAAGATATTTCAATACGATTTGAAATCGAAGATCGTAAGTTGGGTAACTATATAAAGTCGTATTTTAATATAATAACTACTTTTCATGAAAGTAATGTCTCCGCTGGAGGATTGGCCAACCTCATAATTCTTGAATCGGAAGGCCTTGTTGCAAATGGTGTTTTGGACGGGGAGAAAGTACGATCATTCGGCCTCTCGGATGAGGTGGTAACCGAATTGCAATCCTCGGATACTTGGGCGTCGGGGTGTGGGACATATTTGTATGTCAATAATTCAGGATATATTGCTTCCTCAATAACGATTATTGATGGTTCAACTCCGTTTCATGTGAAGGTGAATTGTTCTGTCGTGGGGGTTGGAAAGTCCTTCGGGCTGAGTTTGAGTACAACCCCTGAAAGTACTCAATATTATCTCATGTATGCACTGATTTACGCTCTGGCGTCTCGTGCCTGCGGCACGGACCCTCTTTACAGAAGCTGTGTCGAGAGTGAGCTTTCTGGTTTCATAAGCGACTTTTCGGCTGTGTTTGGGATGCAATAGCATCACGGAATGATTTTTCTCCGACGTATATCTCGATCTACGATTACCGCGCCGCGCGCCAACCGGCAGCCAGGGCCTCGGCCTCCGAGCAGAACCAGCGTTCGCCGGCGTTCTCATCGATGCGGGTGCGCTCATAGTGCGGTGACCAGGGCGTGTGATAGATCTTGCCGCGGCCGGTGATGTTGCCCTTGATCGGGCAGTTCTCCGGGCCGCTCTGCGCCGCCACCTGCCACTTCTGCGCCCGGTAGTCCCATGGCATCTCGAAAAGACCGGCCCATAGCCCCTTGCCGGCAAGGCGGGCGGCCTGTTCTTCCATGACATAGGCGGTGGAGTAGCGGCGGAAGGCAAGGGCGTGGCCGGAACGGATCATCTCCGCGTTGAGGTTCTGCCCGCCTGCGCGGCAGGTTGCGATCCGGCGGTCGTAGGCGTCCGTCTCGTTGCCCTCGCAGATGACCTTGCCAGTGGCTGCAAGACGTTTGAGATAATCGCGGGCCGCCTTGCCGCAAGGCCATTTCCGGCCTGAGGACGTCAGGCAGGTCTGGGCCAGCTCGGGCGCATCGATGCCGTCGAGCCGGATTTTTTCTCCGCGCAGCTCGATTGTGTCACCGTCGATCACGCGGACAGCCTTGCCCTCGGCGGCCAGTTCGGTCGGTAAAGCCATATGGACGGCTATCAAGGCGGCGGCAGCACAAAGGCTGCGCCTGAAAGGCGTAATACGTCTTTGCATGCAACGGGCTCGAATCGGGCTTCAGGGTGCCATCAAGCGTGGAGGCCCGTCCTTTGGGGGACAAGCCATGTCGCCCCGCAAGCCGGCGCGCTCGCGGCATTGTCTGTGGATGGACGTTTGCAGGAAGAGTGTGTGACGCGACCAACGCGGCGGCCGGAAATTCGTTCCGGAAAAAAACAACAAAAATATTTTTTTATTTTGGCCGTGGGACATTGCCGTCCGGAGCAGAGGCTCCTAAATTGCGCGTCGAAGCGGAAGATCGTCAAAAGGACCTATCGTGTCCGGGATCACCGCCGGTCAATGGACCCAAAGGAGTTTGCCATGTCTTTCGAATTGCCCGAACTGCCCTACGCCTATGATGCCCTGGCCCCGTACATGTCGGCCGAGACTCTCGAGTACCACCACGACAAGCACCATCAGGCCTATGTCACCAACGGCAACAACCTGCTGAAGGACAGCGGCCTTGAAGGCAAGACGCTGGAAGAAGTCGTAAAGGAAAGCTTCGGCAAGAACGCAGGCCTCTTCAACAACGCTGCCCAGCACTACAACCACGTCCATTTCTGGAAGTGGATGAAGAAGGACGGCGGCGGCAACAAGCTGCCGGGCGCACTTGCTTCCAAGATCGACAGCGACCTGGGCGGCTATGACAAGTTTCGCGCCGACTTCCTGAACGCCGGCGCAACCCAGTTCGGCTCCGGTTGGGCATGGCTCGCCCTCAAGGATGGCAAGCTGGAGATCATGAAGACCCCGAACGGCGAAAACCCGCTCGTCCACGGCGCAACGCCGCTCCTCGGCTGCGACGTCTGGGAACACTCCTACTACATCGACTATCGCAACGCGCGTCCGAAGTACCTGGAAGCCTTTGTCGACAACATGATCAACTGGGACTACGTCCTGGAGCTCTACGAAGCCGCTTCCTGATAGCGCGCTTCACGGCTGATCTGCTGCAGAACCCCGGTCCGGAAGGCCCGGGGTTCTTGCTTTCCTGCGTCCGGAAACTCAGGGCCGGAACGCCTGCGCGCTGATTGCAACCGAAGGCACGGGAGCAGTACAAATCACGAGACACTGTTCAATGAGTATTGACGGTACGTCAACTGATCCACTTGGCACATCACGCTGCCGTGATTTTCAATCACCTCTCTGATCGGTCTCAATTGAAACGTCGGCTTTTTGAGGCGACAGTGAGAGGAGAGACAAATGCGCAAACAGGTTCTGACGCTTGTACTGGCCGGTGCTGCCGGTCTGGCAGCGACGTCCGTCATCGCGGCCGGTGGCCCCATCGAGCATCGCAAGGCTATCATGCAGTCCGTAGGGGCTTCCGCAGGCCTCGCCGGTGGCATGATGAAGGGTGAGATCGCCTATTCGCCGGCGGCTGGAAAGGCTGTGATCGCGTCCATGAACGCAGCGGCTCACTCTTTCGGCGCCTTCTTCCCGGAAGGTTCCGATGCGGGAGACACGACCGCTGCGCCGGCGATCTGGTCGGACGCGGCCGGTTTCGAGGCTGCGCTTGCGAAGTTCGCGGAAGCGACCGGCGCGGCCATGGCGGCATCGGGCAAGGATGGCCCTGCCGACCTTGATGCCTTCAAGGCGGTGGCTGGCCCGATCATGGGCAACTGCAAGTCCTGCCATGAAGCCTTCCGCGTGAAGAAATAGAAAAAGGGAAGAGAGACGTGAACAAGCTTGCAGCCACTCTTGGCGTCCTGGTATTTGCCGGAGCGGCTGCAGGCTGGTTCGTGACCGCGCCGCGCCCCCTGTCGGATGCGGCAATCACCGCTCTGCCGGAGGGCGATGCGGAGCGCGGAGAGGTCATGTTCTGGGCCGGAGGCTGCGCCTCATGTCATGCAGCTCCGGGCGCCAAGGGCGAGGACAAGCTGCGCCTGTCCGGCGGACTAAAGCTTGAAACGCCGTTCGGAACGTTTGTCGCGCCCAATATTTCCAGCCACCGGGATGATGGCATCGGCGGCTGGTCGAAGGCGGATTTCGCCAATGCCATGCTGACAGGCGTGTCGCCGGAGGGAAGCCACTACTACCCGGCCTTTCCCTATACCTCCTATGCGCGGATGAAGCCCGAGGACGTGAGCGATCTCTTCGCGTTCCTGCAGACCGTTCCGGAAGTCGCCGGCAAGGCGCCGGGGCATGAACTCGGCTTTCCGTTCAACATCCGCCACGGCCTCGGTGTCTGGAAGCTCCTGAACTTCAGCGCCGATCCGGTCGTCGCGGCTCCCGCCAGCGGACCGGATGTTGATCCGGAGGTCTGGCAGCTTGGCCGTTATCTGGTCGAAGGACCGGGCCATTGCAGCGAGTGCCACACCCCGCGCGATGCGCTGGGCGGGCTCGACAAGAGCCGGTGGCTTGCCGGTGCACCCGCAGCGACGGGGGAGGGCAAAGTCCCCGGCCTTGATGCGGCGTCCGACGTTGGTGGCTGGTCCCTTGCCGACATAGCCTATTACCTGGAAAGTGGTTTCACGCCGGAATACGACAGCGTCGGCGGCGAGATGGTTCCGGTCCAGGAGAACATGGCCAGATTGTCCGCAACGCACCGGGAAGCAATCGCCACCTACCTGAAGGCGCTGCCGCGATAGGTGTGCCCGGCCGACCGGCCGGCGACCGGGCAGCACCGCTGCGTCAAAGCGCGAAGATGGCCTCGACCTCAAGGGCCAGGTCCGGCGAGAACAACCCCTTGACGATCACCATGGAGCTGGCCGGAACGTGAGCGCCATAGCGCCTGGAGACCGCCTCACGCAGGCCGCCGATTACCTCCGGTCCGGTGATGAAGACCGTGACCTTGACGAGGTTTTCCATCGAGGACGACTGGCTTTTCGCGATGGTTTCGAGCTGATCGAAGATGGCCATTGCCTGCGCGCCTGCGTCCCTGCCTTGCGCGGGTGTGCCGAAGGCCGTGAAGCCCGACGTGTAGAGCGTGTCGCCGTGGCGCACCGCGTGGGAGTAGGGACCAACCGGCAGGCCCAGTTCGGGAAGGTTTATGCGTGTTGGAGCCATGAAGCTTCTCCGTGAGTGACAATTACAGACGTTTGGTGATGGCGGCCGACAGGCCCTGGATGGTGGGGCCGAGCAGAAAGGCGATCAGCGCAGCCGCAGGCCAGGCAAGTCGGAAGGCTGCGAGCCACTGGCCCGGAAAGTCCGGACTGAGGCCGAGATTGACCCATGTGACCCAGCCGGACATGAGAAACGACAGCACGAAGGCCATCAGGCCCGAGAACACGATCCGGTATTTCATTGCCGGACCTCAGGCAGGTTCCGCATCCGCCGGGGCGGTGACGGGCTGAAGTTTTTCGATGTAACGCAGCTTGGTGTGGTTGCCGGCAAGATAGGCCTGTGTGTGCGGCATCTCGAAGTGCAGGCTCAGGGCGCTGTCATCGACCCAGCACTCCCAGAGCACGAACCTGTGCGGTTCGTCACGGTTCTGGCGCACTTCGAATTTCAGACAGCCGGATTCCTTGCGTTCGGTCTCTTCTGCAAGGCGTGCGAGCGCTGCCTCGGTTGCCGCAAGATCCGCGCCCTCGGCGAGTTCAATGCCCGCGCTGACCCATAGTTTAGCCATTGGTTGTTCCTCGTTAGATCAATTTGAACGAGGACGAAGCTATGAATTTCTGAAATTGAAATATATAATGTATATCGCATAATAAAATTGCGAAAATGGAATCATGCTCGACGATATCTGCCTCTTCGTTCAGATTGTCCGTGCCCAGGGGCTGTCGGCTGCGGCCGAGAAGACGAACCTGCCACCGGCGACCGTTACCCGCCGTCTGCAGAAACTCGAGCAGAACCTCGGAAGCCGCCTGATCCACCGTTCTGCCCGCAAGTTCAGCCTGACGGCCGAGGGAGAGGCGTATTATGCCGCCTATGCCGATCTTGTTGCCCAATTCGAAGACACCAGCCGAAGCCTGTCTGAAGAAGTGCATCAGCTTGGCGGCCGTCTCACGGTGCTTGCGCCCACCAACGCCTCGGTCGGCATCCTCCAGCCCATGTGGTCGCAATTCCTGCGCATCTATCCGCAGATCAGGCTGGACCTTCGGCTTAGCAACGAGACCAAGGATATTCTGGACGGTCAGGTCGATATCGCGCTGAGGGTCGGCCCACAGCCCGATTCAAGCCTGACACAGATGCGTCTCGGCACTGTCGCGACCGTCCTTGTTGCAGCTCCCGGCTACCTCGACGAAGCGGGTGTTCCGGAGTCTCTCGCCGATCTCGAGACCTTGCGCACAATCGCGGCAACCGCCTTGCCGGTCTGGACGATGAGCGAACAGGAAACGGGTGCCAAAGCGGTCCTGCGGCCGCAGCCGTCCGTTTTCGTCGACGACATCGGCATGGCCCGCCAGCTGGCGAGGGACGGGCACGGGGTCTCTCTGCTTCCCGTCAGCGAGGTGGCCGATGACCTGCGCTCGGGAGCGCTTCATCGCGTGTTGAGGAACTGGCGCGGGCAGGAGCGCATCTTTTATGCGGTCTGGCCGTCAGGCCGCCTTTTGAATGCCCGCGCGAAATGTCTGAGGGATTTCGCGCAACGGTTTGTCGCCGGCGAGCCGATCCTGCAGGGAGCCATACCGGGCAGGGCATGACGCGGCCGGTCCGGAATGGTCCGGGACGTCAGATCGGCTGGCAGCGGCTGTAGATCGGGAAGTCGACATAGCCCGACATGTAGGTCAGGAACGCCCGGCATTCGGCCTGGGTCTCGAAGCAGCCTTCGCGCGAAACGTTCAACGTCTTGTCGAAGTCATACTTCTTGCCGCCGACGATCCCGCGCCATCCGGACGTCTTGCCAGATGCCCGGTAGGCCTTGCATGCGTACTTCGTTCCGTAGGTTTCGGGGACGTACCGGCTGTCATAGGTCGGTGCCAGCAGAAGGTCGGCAGGCGTCTGGATCTGGCAGGCGGTCAGGGTCAACAGGGCGGCGCCTGCAAAAGCGAGCCTCGCGAGGCCGGACTTGCTGATCGTGCTCGAATCCATGGTCGGTCTCCGAAATACGGCTCGTCCTGCGACGCGCTCATGTCAAAATGCCTTAAGGTCGTCCCAAGGCCTAGCTCTGTTCGGCCGTCTTGCCAAGGGGCTGCATCAAAGGCGACAAAAAAACCCGCGCCAATGGGCGCGGGTTCGTTTGCAGCAGAAAAGACAAGCCGGGTTATGCCTTGCCCGCAACCTTCAGGGCGAAGGCCTGCACCAAGGCGACTTCCTTCAGACGATCGAAGCGTCCGGAAGCACCGCCATGACCCGCCTCCATGTTGGTTTTCAGCATGAGGAGGTTGTCGCAGGTCTTGGTGGCGCGCAGCTTGGCAACCCACTTGGCCGGCTCCCAATAGGTCACTCGCGGATCGGTCAGGCCTGCCACCGCGAAGATCGCCGGATAGGCCTTGGCCTCCACATTGTCGTAAGGCGAGTAGCTTGCGATGTAGTTGTATGCTTCGCTGTCCTCGATGGGGTTGCCCCATTCCGGCCATTCCGGCGGGGTCAGCGGCAGGGTTGCGTCCATCATCGTTGCAAGCACGTCGACGAAGGGCACCTCGGCAATGATGCCGGCAAAGGCGTCCGGTGCCATGTTGGAGACCGCGCCCATCAGCATGCCACCGGCCGAGCCACCCTGCGCCACGATGCGGTCGTGAGATGTGAAGTTCTCGGCGTCGAGATGACGGGCTGCTGCGATGAAGTCGGTGAAGGTGTTCTTCTTCTGCTCCCGGCGGCCCTTCTTGTACCAGGCGAAGCCCTTGTCCTTGCCGCCACGGATATGGGCAATGGCATAGACGAAGCCGCGATCCACCAGCGACAGGGCGTTGGTGTTGAAGCTGGCCGGGATCGAAATGCCGTAGGAGCCGTAGCCATAGAGAAGGCAGGGCGCCGAACCGTCGAGCGGCGTGTCCTTGTGATAGAGCAGGGACACCGGCACCATTTCGCCGTCTTCCGCCTTGGCGAGCAGACGGCGGGTGACATAGTGCTCCGGATCGTGGCCGGAGGGGACTTCCTGCTCCTTGCGCAGAACGCGCTCACGGGTTTCCACGTTGTAGTCGTAGACCCGGCTCGGCGTCGTCATGGACGAATAGGAGAAGCGGATTTCCGTGGTGTCGAACTCGTAGCCTCCGGAGAGGCCGAGCGAATAGGCCTCCTCGTCAAAGGAAATCTCGTGCTCGACGTTATCCGCCAGACGCCGGATGACGATGCGCGGCAGGCTGTTTTCCCGCTCGAGCCGCACCATGAAGGTCTTGAAGACTTCATGGCTGAGGATCAGGCGGCCCGGCTTGTGCGGCACGAGGTCGGACCAGAATTCCCGGCCCGGCGTAGCCTTTGGCGCGGTTACGATCTTGAAGTCTTCCGCATCGCCAAGGTTGGTCAGGATGTAATAGGTGTCGCCATTGTCCTCGATGGAATATTCGACGCCCGTGTCGCGGGCGGCAATCAGCTGCGGCGGATCGAGCGGCGAATGCGCCGGGATCACGCGCACTTCGGACGTCTCGTGGTCGTGGATGTCGATCACGATGGTGTCGCCCGACTGGGTCCGGCCGACGCCCATGAAAAAGCCCGCGTCCTCTTCCTCATAGACCAGAACGTCCTTCGCGGGGTCCGTGCCGATCTCGTGGCGGAACAGCTTGGACGGCCGGTGGTTCGGGTCGAGACGGACATAGAAGAGGTACTTGCCGTCGGCGGAAAAGATGCCGCCGCCAGCCGTGTCCTCGATGACGGTCTCCGTGTCCTTTCCGGTCTCCAGATCGCGGATCTGCAGGCTGTAGAACTCCGAGCCCTTGTCGTCATAGGCCCAGGCCAGCAGCTTGTGGTCGTCCGAATGGCTGGCGCCGCCGAACTTGAAATAGGCCTTGCCCTCGGCTTCCTTGTCGCCGTCCAGGATGATCTCCTCATCCGAGCCGTCGCGCTTGGTGCGCAGGTACTTCGGATGCTGGCCGCCGGTCACATATTTGATGCCATAGGCGTAAGGCCCGTCGGGGGAGGGTACCGAGCTGTCGTCTTCCTTGATCCGCCCACGCATCTCGGCGAAGAGCTTTTCCTGAAGCTCCCTGGTCGGCGCCATTATGGCTTCCTGGTAGGCGTTTTCCGCGTCAAGGTAGGCCTCGATGTCGTTGGCAAGCGAGGCGCGGCCATCGCGCATGACGTCCTGCCAGTTCTCGGCTCTCAGCCAGGCATAATCGTCCTGACGCGTGATGCCATGGGTCTCAAGGGTGATGGGGCGCGCTTCGGCGCGCGGGGGCAATGGTTTTGTCATCATCTGACCGAGGTAGGATTTTTGCGGGCAGGAGGCAAGGGGGGAGCAATATGAGCTGTTATTCCGGCCTCAAGATCCCGCGTATCAGAACGCGCACGGCATGGCGGGTCTGCTCTTCCGTGTCGTCCAGGCGATTGGTCAGCAAGTGCGACCAGAGCCACGAAGCAACCCAGTCGGCGACGGTTTCAGGGCTTAGATCGGGATCTGCTTCGCCGCGTTCCTGGGCCCGCTTGATCAAGGCCCCGAAGGTCTTTCGCCGGTCTTCTGCGTATCCGGCCAGCACCTTGCTGGCGTCCGGATCCGATTGGGCTTCGGCGATCATCGAGCGGAAGATCTCACCGGTTCTGGTCTCCCGCCAGACCCGAAAGACATCCTGTATGAACTGGACGATGTCCTGCTCAAGGTTGCCGGTGTCCGGGTAGTCGACCGCCTTTTGGGAGAGATAGACCTCCAGCAGCAGTGCAGCCTTGCTTGGCCACCAACGGTAGACTGTCGGCTTCCCGGCGCGGGCACGTTTGGCGACTTTCTCGATGGAGAACCCTCGATAGCCGTCCTCGCGCAGGATTTCGGCGGCGGCGTCGAGGATGGCCCTGGCGCTGCTTGGATTGCGCTGTGCACCGATCGAGCGGCGTTGGGGCCTTGTGCGCGTCTTACTCGGCGCGTCGGCTTGCGGGCGGAAATCTTCGGTCATGGAGGGGAACGTATCATGGGACTTGACGAGTTCGAAAGGGATACATATTAATTAAACGAAACGATCCGTTTCATTAATTTGATCCAAAAAGGTATGAACATGTCTGCCTCCTCTTCTCCCAGGCTCTCCCGCCTCCGCTTTGCCGCTCTTGTGCTCCTTGGCGTTTATCCGCTCGTGACCGTGGTTCTTTACATTCTGACGCCGCTGACCGCCGGATTCGAGGTTTGGCAGCGGACTGCCATCCTGTGCCCGATCATTGTTGTCGCAATGGTCTGGATGGTCATTCCGGTCATTTACCGGTTCTTCGGCCGATTTGTCTTTATCGCCGCCTGATCGCTTGGTGCGGGTGGGGGCAGTTCAAGCTGCCGCTGCCCGTTCACGCCCTCGCATCATGATCAGCACCATCACGCCGATGTTGAGGAAGTTCCAGGCGATGCCGTTGACGAAGGCGGCTTCATAAGAGCCTGTCAGGTCATAGATCCAGCCGGACATCCAGCCGCCGAGCGCCATCCCCAGAACCGTTGCCATGATGACGAAGCCGACCCGCTGTCCGGCTTCGCGGGCAGGCAGGTATTCGCGTACGATCACCGCGTAGGAGGGCACGATGCCGCCCTGCGCCAGGCCGAAGATCAGCGAGACGAGATAGAGCGAGGCAAGCCCGTCGAACGGCAGGTAGAGGAACAGGGCAAGGCACTGGCCGACGGAGCCGACAAGCAGCGTCTTCACCCCGCCGATCCTGTCGGCGAGCAGTCCCGAGGCAAGGCGGCTGAAAATCCCGGCGCCGAGCATGATCGCAAGCATGTCCGCGCCGCGCGCGACGCCATAGCCCAGATCGACGCAATAGGCGACGATGTGAACCTGCGGCATCGACATCGCGACGCAGCAGCCGAGTCCTGCAAGCACAAGAAGTCCCTGCAAGGCGCGCGGCGACATATTCGCTTGGCGCAGCCCGAAGGAAGCTGACGCGCCGTGGGCTGGGTCCGATCGGATCGGCGGCGGACGCCTCAGGAAGAAACTCAGCGGCACCATTGTCGCGACGCAGATTGCGGCGATCATGAAATAGGTGCTGCGCCAGTCGGTGAAGGTGAAACTCCACTGGATGAACGACGGCCAGAGCACTCCGGCAAGATAGTTGCCGCAGGCCGCGGCCGCCACGGCAATCCCGCGCCGCTTTTCGAAGAAGTGGGACAGGTCGGCAAGCAGCGGCCCGAAGGTGGCCGCTGTGCCGATGCCGACGAGAAACCCCTGCGCCAGCGAGAATGTCCGGATGTCGGCGGAAAGAGCCGCAAGCGAAAATCCCGCTCCAAGGGCCAGCGCAGATCCGATCACCGGTCTGAAGATGCCCGAACGGTCGACCCAGCGGCCGATCAGGACGTTGCCCGCGGCAAAGCCCAGCATGGTCAGCGTGTAGGGGATGGAGGCATCCGACCGGTCGACACCATAGTCCGCCTGAACCGCCGGCAGCACCACCACGACCGCCCACATGCCCGCCCCGCCGAGGGTGGACAGCAGGATCGATATCGCGAGACGGAACCAGGCGTAGGGACCGTCGATGATTTCGGTGGAACGGGACGGCGACATGGCGGGAATCCGGGGGCTACAGATCCACACCTAACAGCGGCGATGTCATCGGTCCAAGCAAACTTGCTGATCCGACCGATCAAGGGTTGGAATGGGTGCTTCCTTCCGCCGCCATGATGCGTGCGGTCCTATTCGGCAGCGCTGAGTGCCACGGCCTGTTTAGGGGCCTGTTCCGGGGCCTGTGCCAGGGTCGCTGTCAGGCAGGCTTCGGTTGCCGTGTCCATTGGAACCACCAGCTCGATCGTCATTCCCTCGATAACCGCATCCTGAACGGAGGCGAGCTGACCGAGCATCGAGGTCATCTGGAGGCGCGATCCGTCAGGTCCCTCGAAGTGCATCGGAACGAAGATCGGGATTTCGTCGGGAAGGTGTTCGGGCAATCCGGCAAGCAGGCCCGCCTGGGTTGCCTGATCCAGAAGGTCTGCCAGATCCGGGTCATCCGCGGCCGCCCGGAACAGCCGGGCTGCGAAGATCGGAGCGGTCTGCTCCCAATTGAGAATTCGGTGCCGGAAGTCCGGATCGAGAAACACCTCGAAGAGATTGGCCGGGTGGGGCTGGTCGGGCGCAATGGCAGACAGGAAGGTCGTGCCCGCCGTGTTGGCGCGCAGCACCGTCCAGCGCTTGTTGAGCACATAAGCGGGAAACGGCCAATGGCGAAGCAGCTGCCGCTCGATCAGGTCAAGCGCTGCCTCCACTTCCGCAGAGGCTTCCTCCCGCCGTCTGTAGGGGCTGGTGAAACCGGCCGCCTCGTAGAGAACGAGGCGCTTTGCGACCGGTAGGGCGAGCGATCGTTCGATCCGTTGCAGCATGAAGCGGCTGGGCTGTGTGCGTCCCGTTTCCAGAAAGGAGATGTGGCGCTGTGTCGACTCGAGCCGGTCGGCGAGATCCGCCTGGCTGAGGCCCCGTTCGCGCCGCAAGGCCTTCAGGACTTGGCCGAAGCCGCCAGACACGATGGTCATGCCGTTTCTCCCCCGCATTGCATTCCCTGCGAGGGAATTGCCTGAAACCCGCGCAAGGCTAGGGTTCGGGGCATCCACGTGCAAATCACGAATGAAGGAGGAAACCCTAATGCTGTTCTGGATCAGCGCCGTGCTGCTTCTCTATCTCCTACAGATTTATCTGTCGGCCCTGGCGATGTTGCCGGCGATTGGCGTTGCAACCGCCTTCGGGTCGCGCGACACGCTGCCGGACCGCGGGCGTATTGCGGGCCGGGCGGAACGCGCGCTCGTGAACATGAAGGAAAACCTTCCCTTCTTCATCGTCCCCTCCGTCCTCGCCTATCTGGTCGAGGGCGTTGATCTGGAAGCAGCGGCGATGAGTGTGCAGGTCTTCTTCTGGGCAAGGCTCGCCTTTGTCGGGATCTACCTGACCGGCTTGCCATGGGCCCGCTCGCCGTTCTTCGCCCTGGGTCTCGCCTCGAACCTCTATTGCATGTGGCTGGTGCTCACCGCAGCCGGATGAACCGTTCACAGGTCAAAGGCGAGGGCGCGCTATTCACCGCCGGCTATTCGGCGGTGAAGGTCATTGCGTGGCCGTTCAGGCAGTAGCGCAGGCCGGTCGGCGGCGGGCCGTCCGGGAAGACATGGCCCAGATGGGCATCACATTTGGAGCAGCGGATTTCCGTGCGTACCATGCCGTGGGACCGGTCCTCGATCTCGGTGATCGCATCGGGGGTGGCGGCCTTGAAAAAACTCGGCCAGCCGCACCCTGCATCGAACTTCGTGTCGGAAAGAAACAGTGGCTGCCCGCAGCACACGCAATCGTAGCGGCCGTGCTCGAAACTGTTCCAGTAGGGGCCGGTGAACGGTCGCTCGGTCCCGCTCTGCCGCGTGACGTAGAACTGTTCGGTGGTCAGCTGGTCATGCCATTCGCTCAGGCTCTTGTGCACCTTGTCGCCGCTGGCGCTCATGGGGGTTCCTCCGGTTCGTTGCCGAGATTGTCTTCCCAGCAGATAGAAGCCCGGAGCCGGTCCGGCAAGTCACTTGGCGTTGAGCGGTCCGGTCGAGATCACGCGGTCGTGCTGATCTGGAGCAATGTGCTGCAACAGGTGTTGCGGCCGGAGGACTTCGCGGCATACAGCGCCGAGTCGGCGGCTTTCAGCAGGTCGGAGTGATTCCTGTCGTAGTCGATCGCCGTCCGGTCGCTCGGCCAGCGGATGGTCGCAACCCCGAAAGAGGCCGTTACACGTGCGCCGTGGTCAGGATTTCCCTCGTTCGGGATGTTCAGGTCCTCGACTGCCTTTTGCAGATATGCCGCCAGCGTCTGTGCCCCTTGGGCATGGGTGTTCGGCAACACGAGCGCGAACTCCTCGCCGCCATAGCGGGCGACGACGTCCGCCGGGCGCCTTGCGGTGGTGCTCAGGAGTTGTCCTATCGCCTGCAGGCATTCATCGCCCGAATGGTGGCCATACTGGTCGTTCAGTTTCTTGAAATGGTCGAGATCGGCCTTGATCAGCGAAAGCGGGTGTCCTTCGCGCCGTGCGATTGCCCATTCGCGCTGAAGGATCTCGTCGAAGGTGCGCCGGTTCGCCAGGCCGGTCAGGCTGTCGGTTCTTGCCAGTTCCTCGAGTTTCTCCTCAAGGTCCTTTTGTACCGATATGTCGCGCAGGGTCACGACGATGCCGCGGATTGCCTCGTCGCCGTTCTGCAAAACGTGGGATGCGCCTTCGACCCACACGAGCGCGCCGTCTTTCCGGGTAACCTGGAAGCTGAGACGATCCGAGCCGCTGACCCCGTTCGCAAGCTTCCTGCCGGATGCGAACAGTTTCTCCCGGTCCGCATCGCAAATGACGTCGATCCAGTTGTCATAGACCTCGCTCTGCGACCAGCCCAGCATGTCCGTGACCGAGGGAGAAACATAGACAAGCTGCAGCTCGCGCGAAAATTGGAGGATGACATCCGAGCTGCATTCAATCAGGGCGCGGAAGTCCACATCCGGCGACTGTTTCGCCCCATCCTCGTAGCTTTGACGTTGTGCCATGTCACATCCCGAAAAAGACTTTGGTCAACCGTAGTCGGAAAAAGGAAAGAAAAAGTAATGCTGTTTCGTAGAGGGCAATCCGTGAGGTTCGTATAACCAACACTATATCATAACGGTGCAAGTGGAGCTTTTGGGAATTCCGATTGCATTGAGAAAGTGAACAAGCATTGCGTGCAGACTCATTCCTTTCATGACGGGGTTCCCCCTTGCAGCAAGATTACCCGTACCCGCTCCTTGGCTGGCTGACAGGCAAGCCGCTGTCTCTATCTGTTCAGATAAGCGGAAAATCTTCATCGGAAAGGCTTTTTTTAGACTTCAAGCCGTACCAGTCATCAGCTGAAAGTAGTAGGTCTTGCGCGTCAAAGGTCTGGCACGTAAGACAAGCCCGTTAACCAATCGGCGTTGCTATGCCGATTCTACCCGAAATCGCCCGACGTGTTCATTTCGGAAAAAGCGATCGAGACAGCATGACGCCTGAAGCGATAGACACAACAATACTGGCCGTCCTGGCGCCCTTCGCGGCGGCAGCGATCGCGCCTGTTGCCACGAAGTATCTGAAGCACAACGCGGCCTGGCTGCTTGCGCTGGTGCCTGCGTGGATCTTCTTTCATTTCGCCGGATACGTCGGCGCCGTCTCCGAAGGGCAGACCTTTACCCCGTTCCGGGAGTGGGCGCCGAGCTACGGCATCAACCTGTCTTTCTATATCGACGGGCTGTCGACACTGTTTGCGCTGCTGATCTCGGGCATCGGCACGTTCATCATCCTCTACGCCGGCGGGTACCTGAAAGGCCATCCGCAGCAGGGCAGGTTCTTCTCGTTCCTGTTCCTGTTCATGGGCGCGATGCTCGGGCTCGTCACCGGCAACAATCTGATCACGCTGTTCATTTTCTGGGAACTGACCTCGATCACGTCGTTCCTGCTGATCGGCTTCGACCACCTGCGCGCAGCCTCGCGCCGCGCCGCGCTTCAGGCTCTGGTGGTTACCGGCGGTGGCGGCCTCCTGCTGCTGGCCGGTTTCATCCTGATCATCGGTGCGACCAACGAGATCGAGATGTCGGTTCTCTTGGCGAACCCGGACATCATCAAGAACTCCGGGCTTTTTCTGCCGATCTTCCTGCTAGTCCTCGGCGGAGCCTTTACGAAGTCGGCCCAGTTCCCGTTCCATTTCTGGCTTCCCAACGCCATGGAAGCGCCGACGCCGGTCTCCGCGTTCCTGCATTCGGCCACCATGGTAAAGGCTGGTGTCTATCTCCTGATGCGCATGCATCCGCTCCTTGGCGATACGGAGCTCTGGACCACTGTCCTGCCGATCTTCGGCGGTACGACCCTGATCGTCGGCACCATCCTGGCCGTTCGCCAGACCGATCTGAAGCTTATGCTCGCCTATACGACGGTCGCCTCGCTGGGCCTCCTCGTCATGCTGGTGGGCACATCCTGGGAAAAGGCCCTGGAAGGCGCGGTGCTCTATCTTCTGGCACACTCCCTGTTCAAGGGCGCGCTCTTCATGGTCGCCGGAACGATCGATCACGAGGCCGGTACCCGCGATGTGACCAAGCTTGGCGGCCTCAAGGGCGCCATGCCGATCACCTTCGCCGCCGCCTGCCTCGCGGCGCTGTCCATGTCCGGTCTGCCGCCCTTCATCGGCTTCATCGCCAAGGAAGTGCTTTACGAAGGTACCTGGGGGGCAGGGGGCGCAGCGCTTGCTCTGACCCTGACCGCTGTTGTCGGTAACGCCCTGATGCTGGTCATTGCTGCGGCGGTTGCCCTCAAGCCGTTCCTTGGGCCGAAGGTGGAAACGCCGAAGCATGCCCACGAAGGCCCGGTCCTGCTATTTGCAGGTCCTGTCGTCCTGTCGCTGGCCGGTCTTGCCGCAGCGCTCATGGCGCACAGCACCGGAGAGCTGTTCATCGCGCCGATGCTGTCCTCGCTGACCGGGCATTCGGCCGCTGTCGAACTGCATCTGATCCCGGGATACATCAGCGCGCCGCTGATCCTGTCGCTCATCACCGTTGCGCTCGGCATCGTTCTCTACCTGAACCTGGCGCGCCTGCGCGGAGCCATTGCGGGTGCCCTGACGGCCATCGGATGGGGTCCGGACAAAGGGTTCGACCAGTTCGTCGCCGGCATCGTCAGGCTCTCGACTGCAGTTACCCGCTTCGTTCAGGGCGGCAAGATGCAGACCTACATGGTGCTGACCTTCGGCGCGACCGCCGCTGCTGTCCTGGTCCCGGCCTTCCTAGCGGACGGCCTCCCGGCCATGCCGTCGGTGCCCGACTACACCTTCTATGAATGGGGCATTCTGGTCATCGCGCTCCTGGGCCTTGTCGCCGTGCTGATTGCCAAGACCCGCCTCACGGCCATCGTGTCGCTCGGCATCCAGGGCTTTGCAGTTGCGGTTATCTTCATGCTCTTCGGCGCGCCGGACCTCAGCTTCACCCAGTTCATGGTGGAAACGCTGTCGGTCGTGATCCTCGCGCTGGTCATGACCCGCCTGAACCTTGCTCCGCGCGATCACCGCTCGGGCGGTGCTGCCCTCTTCACGGGCATCATTGCAGCGGCGGTCGGCTCGGGCATCGCCCTGACGCTGATGGCAATCACCCAGCAGCCGTTCGACAGTCGCCTGTCCGACTTCTTCGCCACCTACAGCCGGGCAATCGCCCACGGCCGCAATATCGTCAACGTGATCATCGTCGACTTCCGCGGCTTCGATACGCTGGGCGAAATCTCGGTCGTGGTGCTTGCCGGACTTTGTGTGCTTGCGCTGATCCGCGTGCGCACCAAGCCGGAGGTGAAAAAGGATGAAAACGCCGGTGACGAAGCGCTGGCCAAACCGGTGGAGGCACGCTGATGCGCACGATCATCTTTCGCACCATCGCGCCGTATCTGGCGGCGCTGATGATCCTGTTCTCGATCTTCGTTCTGCTGCGCGGACATAACGAGCCCGGTGGCGGTTTCATCGGTGGCCTGATCGCCGCCTCCGCGCTGGCCATCTACGGCATTGCCTGCGGCGTCGCGGCCGTGCGCCGCGCCATCGTCGTGCATCCCATGTCGCTGGCTGCGTTCGGGCTGTTCATCGGTACGCTTGCCGGTCTGCCGTCGCTGATCTTCAAGCAGTCCTACATGACGACCCAGTTCGCAGCGCTCAACGTGTTTGGAACCCAGGTCGATCTGCTGACGCCCATGCTCTTCGACCTTGGCGTCTATTTCGTCGTGGTGGGAGCCATCGCATCCATTGCCCTTGCGCTGGAAGAAAGGGAGAGCGACTGATGGAAACCGGTCTTTCCGTACTGATCGGCGTTTTCTTCGCCGTCTCGGTCTACCTGATGCTGTCCAGACAGCTGGTCCGCATGCTCCTCGGCATCGCGATCCTCGGCAATGCGGTCAACCTGATGATCTTCACGGCCGGCCGCCTGACACGGCAGGTTCCGCCGCTGATCCCGGAGGAGCTTTACACTCCGGCCGTCGCGACCGCCAATCCACTGCCGCAGGCCCTCGTGCTGACGGCAATCGTGATTTCCTTCTCCTTCTTCGCCTACCTGCTGGTGCTGACCTTCCGCACCTATCAGGAACTGGGAACGGATGACGCCAATGAAATGCGCGTTGCCGAACCTCAAGACGAACAAGCACCCCCGCAAGGATACTGATCTCCATGGCCGGTTCCTCCGTTTCCGTCGACCTGTCGCAGGCGATGACCGTCACTCCGGTCTCCGCAGCAGACTGGCTCGTCGTCGCTCCCTCGATCCTGACCCTGCTGGGCGGTTCCCTGTGCCTGATGACGCGCAAGAACACCGACGCCCAGCCGAAGGTAGGGCTGATCTTCCTTCTGCTTCTCGTCCTGGCCAACATCGGCCTGCTGGCGCGCGTCCTCGACCAGGGCGTCATCACAATGGTGATGGGCAACTGGTTGCCTCCCTTCGGTATCGCCTTCACGGTCGATGCGATGGGCGCGACCCTGTCGCTGATTGCCTCGATCGTTGCGCTCTGCGCGGGCATCTACGGCAGCGCCACGGTCGGCAAGACCGGACGCCGCTACGGCTTCTACCCGTTCCTGCTGCTGCTGATGACCGGTGTTTCCGGTGCGTTCCTGACCGGCGACATCTTCAACCTCTACGTCTGGTTCGAGGTGCTGCTGATCTCGTCCTACGGCCTGCTTGTGCTCGGCAACGATCGCATCCAGCTCGACGGTTCGGTGAAATACGGCATCTTGAACCTGATCGGCACCAACCTGTTCCTGATCGCGACCGGTCTTCTCTACGGTGTCTTCGGCACTCTGAACATGGCCGACATCGCTGGCAAGGTCGCCGAATTGAACGGCGGAGCGTCCGGCACTCTGGCGACAATCGCCGCGCTCTACCTGCTGGCCTTTGCCATGAAGGCGGCAGCCTTCCCGGTGAATTTCTGGCTGCCGGCGTCCTACCACACACCGAATGTGGTGGTTTCCGCGGTCTTTGCCGGCCTTCTGACCAAGGTGGGTGTCTACGCGCTGATCCGCGTCTTTGTCCTGCTGCTTCCTGGGGCGCGTGCCTACATGGCCGAACTGATCTCGGTCATTGCCATTGCAACCATGATCACCGGAGCCATGGGCGCGCTGGCACAGTCGGAAGTACGCCGCCTGCTCGGCTACCTCGTGATCGCAGGCATCGGCTCCATGCTGGCCGGCGTCGCGGTCGGCTCGACGCTGGCGATTTCAGGCGCGATCTTCTACGCCGTCCATTCAATCATCGTCATGACCGCTCTCTACATGGCCGCAGGGCTGATGGGACTTCTCGGAGGTTCCTACCAGCTGCGCGAGCTTGGCGGTCTTTATGCTGCCAGCCCGGCATTCGCGGCCCTGTTCCTGGTGCTCGGCTTCGCCGTCTCCGGCTTGCCGCCGTTCTCCGGTTTCTGGCCGAAGATCATGCTGGTGGATGCCGCCTTCGGTGATGGCCGCGTCTGGCTGGCTTCCGCGATCCTGTTGTCCGGCTTCCTGACCACGCTGGCAATGGGCCGTGTCTGGATCTACGCCTTCTGGCGGGGAGGTCCGGAAGGAACGGCCGACGGCACTGCGACCGCGCGGGTGGTGGCATCCGCGAGCGCCGGCTCTCCGGCACTCTGGCTGCCGCTCGGTGTGCTTACCGCGCTCGTCGTCTTCTTCGGCCTGCAGCCGGAATGGATGCTTCAGCTCGCCTCGCGCGGCGCAAGCGGCGTTATCGAGCCTCTCGGCTACCTGCGTTCTGTCTTCGGAGGCATGTGATGACCGGCCTATTTCTCATCAACATCCTGATGGCGCTCTCCTGGGGCGCGGTTACAGGAAGTTTCACCGTCCTGAACCTGGCGTTCGGCTTCGTGCTGTCGACGGGGGCGCTCTACCTGATCCGCGAGCAGGTCGGCACCGGGTCCTATTTCACCCGTTCCGGTCGCGCCATCGGTCTGGCGCTTATGTTCATCTACGAACTGGTTCTGTCGGCCTGGCGCGTTGCCATGATCGTCATCCAGCCGAAGATCAACCTGCAGCCGGGTATCATCGCCTATCCGCTGACGGTTGACCGGGATTTCGAGATCACCATGCTTGCCAACCTGATTACCCTGACCCCGGGGACGCTGTCGGTCGATGTTTCCGAGGATCGCAAGACCCTCTACGTCCACTGCATCGATGTTCCGGATCCGCAGGCCACCATCGACGACATCAAGAACGGCTTCGAGCGCAAGATCCTGGAGGTGTTCCGATGAGCCCCATTGCAGCATTCGCACAGGACTTTCTGGACGTTTGCGTCCACGTCTCTTTGGCGATCCTGACCGTGTCCTTCCTTCTGATCGTCTTCCGGACGGTGAAGGGACCGACGCTGCCGGACAGGATTGTGGCCCTGGACATGCTCGTCGCAGTCGGCATCGGCTTCATCGCCGCCATCGGCGTGCTGACCCACTATTACCTCTATATCGACATCGCCATCACGCTCGGCCTTGTCGGCTTCCTGGCGACTGTCGCCTTTGCCCGCTTCGTTCTCAACCGTGGAACGGCAGGCGACGAAACGGTCATGCAGGAAGTCAAGGAAAGCATCGAACGCCAGGAGGCAGGCCTATGAGCGCGGTTCTGGATATCGTTGTCGGCCTGATGCTTGTCATCGGGGCGCTTTTTGCCCTGGTTGCATCTGTCGGCCTGTTGCGCCTGAAGGACGTCTACATGCGCATGCATGCGGCCTCCAAGGCAGGCACGCTCGGCTCGGGGCTCATGCTGCTGGCCCTTGCGGTCTATGCCGGAGATCTTGGCGTCGTCACCCGTGCCGTTGCAGGGGTGGTGTTCTTCCTTTTGACCGCGCCGATTTCTGCACATCTTCTGGCAAAGGCGGCCTATGCGGTGGGATATCGGCCCTGCGCCGACACCAAGATCGATGCGCTCAAGGGCGTGCTCGGCCCGTCTAAGTAAAACCACTTAAAAGGGGCGTCGGTCAGGGTGGCCGGTGCCCCTTCTTTAACCCGTCACTTGCCCGAAGATGCCGGAGCAGTGGTATTCATTGAGTTCATTATTAAGTGTCTGGTTGTCATGACCAGATAGAATATTTCCCCGACTGGCCATTATTTGCCAAATTTACTGTAATTGTTATGACGAGGGGGTTGTGGACCGCTCAGTGTAACGATATAAGGTCCGCATCGTTGCCTTCCAAGTAGAATCATTTTTGATTAGTGCCAAGATCAAGTATCCGTTATTTGCGATGCTATTTGTGATAAGCAGCTTGCAAGGCGAACTCAATCTAGTGTCCTGAACAGGATAAAGAACAGGTGTAATATGACCGACAGTCCGGTGGATTCCAATCTGATCGACCTGACCGCTGATATTGTCTCTGCTTATGTGAGCAACAATACAGTGGCGTCAAACGACCTTCCGAACCTCATCAACGAGGTTTATGGCGCCCTGCAGCGTACTGCGTCGGTTGCACATGAGCCGGAGCCGGAGCCGCTGAAGCCGGCCGTTCCTGTGAAGAAGTCGGTCATGGCCGATTACATCATCTGCCTGGAAGACGGCAAGAAGTTCAAGTCGCTCAAGCGTCACCTGCGCACCCACTACGACATGACCCCGGAAGAGTACCGGGAAAAGTGGGACCTGCCTACAGACTATCCGATGGTCGCTCCGAACTACGCAGCAGCGCGTTCGGAACTGGCCAAGAAGATGGGCCTCGGCCAGCAGCGTAAGCGCTCGAAGTAAGTCATCTGCTCTTGGCGCGCTTGTCGCAGCCGGTGCACTACAATCTGAAAGGCCACCCGTCCGGGTGGCCTTTTTGCTTATGCAACATTGCCTGACGCAGCCCAAGGGCAGAGCTGCCTTGTCGCGATGCGCAAAAACCCTTGTGGTTCAGACGATTACCTCTCCATGCTGGGTGAAGGTGCATGCGCCCTCTTAAGGTTGTTTTGCATTTTATGCCCTACTAAAAATTGCATTGCTACAATGTAGGAAAATAAGCCTAGGGACTTGGTGGCTTATTCCTGCAGCGTGGGAGGAATGCGATGAGGCAATGTCGTGAAGTGGTCGTTCATCACATCGCGGTGGTGGCCGCGGGGGAAATTCCGGACCGTATGACGGCCAACCAGATGGCCGCTCATCTTCATCTGGCAGAAGGTTATGTCTCTCGGATCTACGGCATAGAGCCACAGGAACTCTACGCCCCCAACCGTGCTCCCGGTCACGTGGTCGATGCCCGTAGGCTGGTGATGTATCTGGCACGTGTCGAGCTTGGGATGAGCGTCGGCGATGTCAGCCGGCGTTACCGGCGGGACCGGACCACAGTTGCCCTTGCCTGCCGCACTGTCGAGGAGCTGCGGGAGGATCCCATCTACGACCTGATGGTTTGCGAGATCGAACAGCTTGTCACCCTGCGGGACGACTATTTCTTCATGCCATTTTCCGGAGCCTGGCTATGAGCGCGGCAAATCAGGACGCGAATTTGCCGGTGGTCGGCGGGAAGGCCCTGCTGAAGGCGCTGGCGGTTCCGGGCACTATGCTGATGTCGATTACCGAAGGCCGCCGGTCTGATGAGTGGTATCTGGTTCGAGGCGGAAAGCAGCTTGGAAGGTCGGTTGCGGCGGACGAGGTGAGAGATCTGCTCTCAAGCGGGCGTGTCCGGCAGCAGGGGGATGGTCTGGTCCTCAGCGGTGAAGGCAGGTTGGCGCTCCGCCGTCTTCTTAGCGCAGGAGAAGGGTTCCATGACCAGCACCGTGAGGTCGTCGCGCGGCCTTTTCCTGCGGACGGGGCAGGCGAGGCGGTGTATTCGGCTGTGAATCTGAAGGAGAGCCCGCTCGGATGGCTTGCGAGCCGCAAGGACCGAAAGGGCAAGGCGCTGCTTGACAAGGCGCAGGTGGAGGCAGGCGAGCGACTGCGGGCCGACTATGATTTCGCCCGTCTGCAACCCGCTCTGGCGGGAGGCTGGCGGGTCGAGCCAAACGGCGCGGCAAGGGGCGGCGGACTTTGCCCCGCCACAGATCTCGGCGACGACGTCATTGCGGCGCGTCAGCGTGTCACCCGCACCCTGACTGAGATGGAGCCGGTTCTGGCCTCGGTCGTTGTCGATGTCTGTTGTCATCTGAAGGGGTTGGAAAAGGTCGAGGCGGAGAGGGGCTGGCCTGCGCGCTCTGGCAAGGTGGTCCTGCAGATCGCTCTATCCAGCCTGGCCGATCGCTACGGCATGCGCACGGTTGCTCCGGACGGGCAGGGCCGTATCAGGGCACAGCGTCAGGTCTGATGAGGATTTGGTTCCGGTTTCAGGCGGCGGCGAGCGCCGCCTCGGCATCGGCGCGAATGCGCGCGACCATGGACTTCAGGCCGTTCGAGCGCTGCGGGGTCAGATGCTCCTGCAGGCCGAGCTTCTTGAAAAGCCCGTCGACGTCCGTGGCGAGGATGTCCCGTGCGGTCTTGCCGGAGAAAAGAGCAAGAACGATGGCGACAAGGCCCTGAACGATCAAGGCGTCGCTGTCACCGCGGTAGGTGATGACGGGTTCACCGGCATCATCACTTGAGATCTCCGTGACCAGCCAGACTTGGGAGACACAGCCGCGAACCTTGTTCGCCTCGTTCTTTTCCGTATCGCCCAGACCAGGCAATTCCTTGCCCAGATCGATGACGTATTTGTAGCGGTCTTCCCAATCATCGAGGAATTCGAAGGTTTCGATGATGTCGTCGAGCGTGGTGGTCATGTGGCCCCGATGGGTAATGCAAGAAAGATCTTGCGCAGAGATATAGCCTTCGGAGCCCGACTTGCAAATCGGTGCAGAATAAAGAAACGCCGCAAATGGATTGGGCAGCTATCCATTCGCGGCGTAGCGGTAAGATCCGCTCAGGTGTTTGCCGTCATTCCGTCTTCGCATTGGCGGGGAGCCGTGCAATCGCGGAAAAGCGGGGCGCAAACAACCGACACGTCGGAAAAGGAGGTCTCGTTTTCCGGTGGTCGGCCCCTCGTCCAGGACTAGCCTGCGCGAGGGTTGGGCTTCGGAAGAGGCCCAATCTCGTGTGCCGGGGCGAAGGCCGGCTGTGTCGATCCGTTCCATGGCAGCGCCAGGTCGCCGGGCGTCAGCGTGCCGGCCGCGGAAGTGGATCCGGTAATCAGTTCGCGATCGCCGGTGGAAGGAGCGGCCGCAAGGTCGTTCTCCGGGCGCTCTGCGATTTGGGTATCCAGAAACTCGTAAACGACCCTTGCGCCGTCACGTGCGCGGGCCCCGATCGCAGACAGGGCTTCGCTGCCGGTCTCGCATGCAGCCGGATTTCGGCTGCAGAAACCGCCGAGATCGCTCACGGTCGCCTGTGCCGCAAAATAGGCAGCAACCGGATCGATTGATTCATTTGAAGTGCTTTGATTGCCGGATCCGATCGGAATCAGAACCAGCACGAGCGTTAGCCAGAATGCCGTCCTCAAGAGAAAGAACATGTCGCTACCCTTCAGTCCAATTTCAGTGCGAACCTCGCCGCGCCAGGCGGGTTTGCTTTTGTTATGAAGGGCACCGTAGCAGGGACATGCGAAGGCCGCGTTGAGTCCGCTGCGAGGATTTTCGTCAAATAAAACAGAAGTTTAAGTCGAATTTGCAGAAAGATTGATTCAAATTTTATCGATTTCCCGGCAAGCCCTTGCACGGTCATGATTTTTTCGCGTGGCCGGGGCTTTTGATTTTATCCTTTATCGTTCCTTAAGTGGTCCGCCGCCAAAATAAGTTCAAATCAGTTGGATCCATACGTCCGTCAAGCGGACCTGGAAGTGTGTAGTGCGTAACCACCTGTTGAACATCCGCGGCCTCGTTCATGGCCTGCAGTCCCAGCTCGCTGAGCTCGTGCACCCGCAGGCGCTCGGCTGCCCCTTGAGCGAGCCGCGTCACAAGTCCTTTCTGGCAGGGTGTTTTGCCAGCGGAGCCACGGCTCTTCTTGTCCTGCCGTTGCATCTGGCATTGATCGGCCCGACCAGTCTGCCGGTCGCGCTGGCGCTTGCCTGGATGCTGGCCCAGTTGCCTCTTGCCCTGTTCCTTTCCCAGACGGGCAAACTGGAAACGGCACACGCACTTTCGGCAGCCGTATTTGCCCTGTTTCTCGGTGGAATCTGCCTCCTGACCGGTGGTCTTGGGTCATTTGCGCTGATCTGGCTCGCGGTCGTTCCGATGGAAGCGGCCCTGTCCGGATCGCGAAAGGTCATTGTCGGTGCAATTGGCCTGGTGGCCGCTGTGCTCGTGGCTCTGGCCGCGGTCGGCCCGCTCACTAGTTTCTTTGCTGCTCCCATGTCGGCTGCGACGTTCTTTGCAGCCTTCACCGCTTGCATCTATATGGCGGTGCTGGCATGGCGGCTGGCCATTGACCAGAAGCGTGCCCGCGCGGCGCTTCGCGATAGCAATGCCCGGGTGAAACTTCTCAATGAGGCTGCGACCTCGCTTCTGTGCGTGATGGAGGAAGACGGTTCGTTGCGCGCGATTGGCGGCTCTTGCGAGGGGATCCTCGGTGTTTCGCCGCGACAGGCCCGTGGAAACTGGCTGTTCCAGCGCGTTCATGTTGCAGACCGCCCGCTTTATCTCACCCGCCTCGCCGATGCGCGCAGCGGGGCGGCCGTCGAGGCTTTTGAAGTCCGCCTGCGCAAGGGACCCAATGCGCCCGGTGATCAGGGCTCTGCCGAATTCATCTGGGCGGAACTGCAGTTCCGTCACGGCGATGCACAGATCAATCTGACCATCCAGGATATCTCAGCCCGCAAGCGCCGGGACGAAGCGCTTGACCGTGCAAGGGCGACGGCGGAAGAGGCCTCCCTGTCCAAGACGCGTTTCATTGCCAGCGCAAGCCACGAACTGCGGACGCCTCTGAATGCGATCATCGGCTTTTCGGACATGATGCGCGCAGCCCCGGAAGACGGCATGACCCCGGCCCGCAGCCGCGAGTATGCCGAGCTCATTCACCAGTCCGGCCAGCATCTTCTGCAGGTGGTCGACGACATTCTCGACACTTCTCGCATCGAAACGGGCCACATGGATCTTTCGATTGAACCGGTGGACCTGGGCGCCTGCCTTGAAAGCTGCCGCGCGATGATGGTGCCGATTGCCGATGCCGCAGGCGTCGCACTTTCCTTCCCGGATCCGGCTGGACTGCCGATGCTTCCCGCCGACCGGCGCGCGTTGAAGCAGATCGTTATCAATCTGGTTTCCAATGCCATCAAGTTCAGCAGCGAAGGCAGCACGGTGCGCGTTGGCGTGAAGAGGGACGGCTGTTTCCAGGTTCTGGAAGTCAAGGATGAGGGCAAGGGTATTCCCGAGGCCATGATCGACCGTCTTGGACAGCCTTTCACCCGCGTTCATGCCATGGAAGAAACGGCCTCCGCGCAAGGTCTGCAGGGCAGCGGCCTTGGCCTTTCCATCGTCAATGGTCTTGCCGAGCTGCATGGTGGTGCGATGAGCGTCGAAAGCGAAGCAGGCAAGGGGACGACCGTGTCGGTTCGCCTTCCCGCCGGTTCGCTGAAAGAGGCCGGAATGGCGGAGGCTCTCGAGGGCTTGCGCGGCGTAGCTGCTCGCCCGCCTGTGCGCACGGAGCGTTCGGCCCTGGCCCGGTCTGCATGAGTTGAACCCGCCAATGACGGAAAGGAAGCGAATGGCGCGCGGCAGGAAAACATCGGTTGAGGATCACCCGGAGGGCATGATGGCCCGCGCCGGTGGTGTTGCACGCGACAATCCCGTCGCGGCCGGCGGCGCCGTCGTGATGGCGCTCACCGGTTGCCTGATCATCGCCAATGCCGTCAGCCTGCAGCCTGGCCGTCATCCCGCTCCGCTGTTCACCACCCGCGACCGGCCCGTTGCCGTCGAACCTGAAGATCGCCGGGGCATCGAGGTCCAGCAGATCTCGACCCTTGTGCTGGATCTGCAGAAGGGATTGCGCCGCCACGGCCTTTACGAAGGTCCGCTCGATGGATTGATGGGACCGGCGACCGAGAGAGCAATTCGCCACTACGAGCGCCTTCAGGGGCAGCTAGAGACCGGTGAGGCCACGGAAGGTCTCCTTGCGCTGCTGACGTTGCAGGGCACCGAGACAGGCACCTACGCGCCGTCAGAGGCTGGCTCCGAAGCGCAGAGCGCGTCGGCGACAATGGTCGTGCCCCGGCCGAAGCCCGGCAGCTATGATCGCAGTCTGCGTTCGACAGCTCCCATTCCGCCGGCCGCCATCGATACGCCGCCGTCCCAGCCCGTCGATACCCGCCTTGCGCGGATCCAGCAGCTTCTGTCCGATCTGGGCTATGGCCCCCTGAGTGCTGACGGCGTCATGGGGGCGAACACCTCGTCGGCCATCCAGCGCTTCCAGCTGGACAGGGGGCTGCCGATCACGGGCGAGTTGTCGCCCGCAGTGATCGAGCGCCTGGAAATGGTCAGCGGCCAGAAAATCGACTAGGCTCCAGCCAGGATTTATTGCTCAACGCCGTACACCGCCGTTGACCGGCCCGGACCCGCTTCCATGCGCATTACATCGGATTTCTTCGTCACCGCACTTGTGCGCCGTATCTTCTCGGAAAACGGCTTTGCCGCGATTTCGCGCAAGGGAGCTCCTGAGGCGGGGGCCATCTTCGTCGTGGTAGATCGTCTTGACGGCAGCTTCGACTTCTACGGTCCTGCGCCGCAAGCCATGTTCATGGAACAGCCGCAAGGCAGGTTGTTCGAGCAGGTTCTCGCGAAGGCGCAACGCGATGCGATCACGCAGAAACTCGAGCGTGAGGCCAGGATGGATCCCGATTACTGGGTGGTGGAGATCGAAGCGCGCGACGGCACGGTCGACCTGCCGCTGGCAACGGACGAGCCGGCGGACAAGCCGGACGATCCTGCGGCCAGCCTTTTCAGGTTCTGACACACCGTCTGCAGCGCGCGTTTATCGGGAGAAACGCAGCAGCTCCTCGATTTCTTCGATTTCCTGCCAATTGCCTGACAAGCCGCCTGTGCGGCGCGGCGAGACTGTTTCCTGATGCAGGGGCAGGTGGGCAGCCGTGGCCGCCCGGTCTGCCTGCCGTTCGCTGCTGCCGCCGATCCAGCGGTTGACCAGCACCAGCGCCGCGCCATGGGAGATATTGACGAAGATGTCGAGAAGATCCCTGATCTGTGCGAGCGGTGTGTGTGCGCCGATGAGCCGGATCAGGATCCGGCCGGCAACTGCCTCGGTGACGCCGAGCGCTTTGAGACAGATGACCAGCGTCTCGCCCGTGTCGATCTCGACGGCACGGCGAACGAGATCTTCAGGCAAGCCGAGCGCATAGCTCAGGGCACCGGAAAACGCTTCCGCTCCATCGGCAAGGGCACAGGTTTCGATCTTTGCCAGGACATCCTGCTTGAAAACCGGGCGTGCCGCCTTGTGTGTGCCTGTCCGGGTCATCTGGATCAGGCTGGCAAGTTCGGCTGACGCAATGGCCTCGCGGCGCAGGCCCTTGCCCAGGCGCGGGAAGTGATTCAGCAGATGTTCGCCTTTCAACACCTTGCGGGCAATCAACTCGTCGCCGAAGTGCTGCAACGTTTCCGGACGTTCGCACAGGGCGGAAACCATGGCCTCGTCCAGCAAGACGTCGGGGCGGGAAAGCAATTGTTCGATGACGTCGATGCCGCCGTTGCGGGCGATGGCGATTGCGATTCCGGCCGTCAGGTCCGCACGGTCGGCAATGGCCTTGCGAAGGCTGTCCGGGCCGCGCTCGGCTTGGCACTTGAGGATATCCGGACCCAGATCGGCCGTGTTGCGCAACACCGGATAGGCGGTCAGCGGATCTTCGTCGTGGCCCAGAACCTTCAACACCTCAATGGGCGCGTCGGGGTGGCGCACCAGATGGCAGGCAATTTTCCTGCGATCAGTTTCGCCTGTCTGCGGCAAGAGGTTGAGTGCCAGCTCGCGGTAGAGGGTCACATCCCGCTCGTCGTGGAATTCCCGGCTGACAAACAGCTCGGTCGCGCTCAGAAGGACTTCGTCCCGCGTATGATCACGGCTGTTCTTGGGAGTTTTGGCCATATCGGCCTCGGACGTGCTGGCAACGAACAACGGGATCATGGCTCTCGACTACGCAGAACTTACATAAGAGCGAACGAATACGGTTCTTTCGGTCAAATTAGAGGCAAAGCGTTAGCCAACTGTTAACCCTGACCGGCCCTAATTGAATTTCATCAAGAGTATTGCGTCACCTGTTTGTCCCATCCCTGCGTAAACGGCAGAGATGAAACGAAGGAGGAGACGATGGGCACTTTGCTGGATTTTTCATCCGCCCCGAGACCCATGTCCCGCTTGAAGCGAGTTGCATCCGAGAAACGCGGCAGTGCCCGCAGCGCCAAAGGCGAGGTTATCCTCTTTCCTGGCGTGCGATACGAGCGTGAAGGCCTTGATCTGGCCGCACGAATCGGGACCATCGGCAGATCAGCCGGGACGACCGCGACCGAGTGCGACTGAGCCTGCCTCACTGAGGCAATCGTTGCTGCTCGAAAGCCGCCCGGCATCGTAACCGGTGCGCCCGGACCAGGCGATCCTGATGCCGGGTCTGCGTGCCAAGATGCGGGGATCGCCCCATGGGCCGCATGACATTGCCGACAGTCCGTCAGAGTCAGCCGGAGAGCAGGCAGGCCTCGTTTAGGTCGCGTGGCCGTCTTTGCCAGGCGGTCACCCTTGCCGTCATGGCGGCTGGTCTTGCCGCCTGTACCCGCCCGACCGGTGATTTCGACAGGGCCCGTCCCAGCGTCATTCATGACCAGGCCATGCCGGCGGCCGGCGAGCTGGCCGCACGGTACCGCGGCGACCCGGTGTCGAAGTTCAACAAGACAAATGACGAGGAACTGCTGCGAGACCGTGGCTGGGGCCTTATCCGTCCGCCCTGGGCGAAAGACTGGATCGGCGGAACGGTGGTTGAACTGTCGCGCACCCGTATCCTTCCCGAGGTCGAGGGCCGTGTCCCGGTCGATCTCTATTACATCTTCCTGAGCACCGACAGGTTCAAGTCCAGTGATGCCCGCTACGACCGTGTCGCCAGCGATGCGGAAGGCGATGCCAAGCTTGTCTGGCCCTTCTGCGAAGTCGCCCACCGGGTCCAGGAAGCGGACAAGGAACGGTTGCGTGCCCTGTCGGCCAAGTCGCTGACCACCGAGGAAATGTACGAGGGCGCCAAGGCGCGTGTGTGGGAAAACCGGACCATGATCACCTGGGTCGGTCAGGCGCTGCGTTACCGCATCCGCGCTTATGAAAAAGCGCTGGAGAGCCTCGAGATCGAGACCCCGTCCGGGGACCGGCTCTGGAAGGCGAACAACGCAATCCAGACACTGGAGAAGGAAGTGCGGCGCGCGGAAAATGGCTGCACGGGCGACTTCACCCAGGATAGTTCGCCGGAGACCAAGCGGTCGCGCATCTTCACTGGATGGGGAACCGAGCGGCCGGCACCGAAGAAATAGGCCAGCGCCTCATTTTTCCGGGAATTTACGCCGTTGTTAGCCCAATCCGCCGCAATAGGCTGACTTCAACGCTGCGTTCACCTCGCCCTTCTGCCACTCCTGCGGAACGAAGGCGCGCAGCAATGCAAAGCCGTCCGTCTCGGGAAGCTCTATGACGATCAGGTCTTCCAGATCCGGTGGCGGGTTCTCGCGCAGGATCGACAGCTGCTCGGGGGTCAGCATCAAGAGGGACAGGACGTCGGATCCGGCGGTACGGTTGTTGAGGCTGTAGACTGCTTCTCCGGCTGCGTTGAAAAGACCGATGGACCAGAAGGACACGGGGATCGACGCGGTGAAAAGCACCGGCCCGTCCTTGAGGCTGAAACGGCACGCGGAATGGGCCATGGCCGGGTCGAGCCAGGGCAAGGGCTCGGCGCCGGGCAGGATCTCCGGCAGCAGGTTGAAGGCCCTGTCCGGTCCGAAATCGCCGATATCGCCGTAGGCGGAATGGCTGACATTCTTCGGCACGGTCAGAACCACGAGCACATGCACGATCACCGCGATCGACAGCGTCGCCAGAAGGCCGGTTGTCCAGGCAAGGCGCGGGGAGAGGCTCATGGGCAGGACAGTCTTTCGATGGCAGGCATCACCGCTCCGTCGAGGGCCGAGCCGGTTGTAACCGGAGCGTCATAGAGGCGGAATGTGAACATGAGCCCCGCATCGCCGTCCATCTGTTGGCCAAGCGGGAGCCAGTTCCCCGAGTGAGGGGTGCGCGAGGCGGTGACCGAAAAGCTGCCGTCATCCCGGCGAAGAAGGGTGTCGCTTGAAATGTGAACGCGCCCGGCCACGCTTTTCTGCAACCGGCCATGGATATCGCTTGCAGTCAGGGTCCAGAGCCGTGCCGTTGGCGTTGTTCCGGAAATCCGGTAGCTGCAGCCAGGGTCGAGATCGCGTCCGGAGCTGTCGAAACGGGCAGACAGGGCAAGGCCTTCGCCGCTGGCCAGCGGCACGCGCGCGCTGCGGGTGTAGATCGCAACCGAATAGGGATCGGCGTCGGCTGTGCCTGCCTTTGGGTAGCTTGACCACGGGCCGATATTGACGGCCAGAAACGGCCTTTCCCGTTCGATCGCGACATAGGCGGTGGCAATGCCCAGAAGCGCTCCGGCAAACAGCACTGCCACGGCCGTGATCATGTTGCGCACGGGCAAGGGCCGTTGAGGCCGCAGGATCGGGGGCAGGGCGGAATCCTTGAAGTCGGCTTCGCTGACAGGCAGATCCGTTGCCATGCCTTCCCTGACCGTTTCCAGCTTGATCAGTGGCGTTGTCCGTGAACGATTGATGTTTGCATCCGCGTTCATTGGGCGGCCGCCACGTCGGTGCTGCTGCCGGTTTCAAGCGAGGCTTGCGGAGACAGTCTGGCAAGGGCCTCACCGATCGAATTGAGAACGGCGTTTGTCTGCTGCTTCAGGACACGGGGTTGCGCGGTGGCTGTCGTTGCCTCAGCGACCTTGAGGCTGGCAAGCCGCGGCACGGCCGAAGCGTCGACCCCGGGCATCGGCT
Organism: Roseibium sp.; assembly: GCF_048261595.1. Classification (GTDB taxonomy): domain Bacteria; phylum Pseudomonadota; class Alphaproteobacteria; order Rhizobiales; family Stappiaceae; genus Roseibium. Next base: position 914,471 of record NZ_JBLXFW010000001.1, on the reverse strand, counting down.
TCAGTTCGATATCCTTGTGCGCATAGTCCATGAAGCTTTGCCAGGCCATGGCGGGCAGGCTGCCTCCGGTGACGCGGCGGGTGGAGGAAAAGTCGTCATTGCCGAACCAGACCGCCGCCGTGAAATTGCCCGTGTAGCCGACGAACCAGGCATCGCGATAGGCGGAAGTGGTGCCGGTCTTGCCGGCTGCGATCACGCCATCTATCCGGGCGCGCCGGCCGGTGCCAGCCTCGACGACGTTGACGAGGATGTCGTTCATCTCGGCGACCTTGTCGGCTGGGAGCACCCGCTGAGCCGGCGGCTCGTCGCGGTCGCGATCGTAGAGGACGTCGCCCCTGGTGTTTTTCACTTCCAGGATTGTGTAGGGCGCTGCCTTCATTCCGCCATTGGAAAAGGTGGCGTAGGAAGCTGCCATGTCGATGACGGAGACTTCCGAGGAGCCGATCGGCAGGGTCACCACGTCTTCCAGCTCATGGGTCAGGCCCATGGCCTGGGCCGTCTCGATGATCGCCTTGCGCCCGATCGCCTGGGACAATCGCACCGGCACCGTGTTGATAGACTTGGTCAGGGCAAGCTTCAGGTTGACCGCACCGGCGTAGCTGCGGCCGTAGTTGCGCGGGCACCAGTTGCCGATGCACAGCGGCCGGTCCGGAACGACACTGTCCTTGGAATAGCCGTTCATGAAGGCTGCCATGTAGACGAAGGGCTTGAACGATGATCCCGGCTGGCGCAAGGCATTGACGGCGCGGTTGAACTGGCTCTCGCCGTAGGAGCTGCCGCCAACCATTGCGACAACGGCACCGTCGGAAGCGACCGCAGTCAAAGCAGCTTCCTTGGTATCCCGGTCGCGGGCGTTGTCGCGCAAGGTGGTCGAAATCGCCTGTTCCGCCTGCCGCTGAAGCGCGGGCTCCAGGGTTGTTCTGACAGTAACGATGCGGTCGCGCGCCAGGGCCGGGATGCGCCGGGCCAGCTTCTTCACTTCGTCCAGCGCCCAGTCGAGGAAATATTCTGGCAGCGCGTCCTGCGAACGGTCGACGGCGATGGCCGGATTGCGTCTTGCGCCAATCACCTGGCCTTCTGTCAGAAGACCCGCCTGAACCATGTTGGTCAGCACCTCGTTGGCGCGTGCACGGGCGGCGGGAAGATTGACGTGGGGGGCGTATTTGGTCGGCGCCTTGTAGAGCCCGGCCAGCATGGCGCTTTCCGCCAGCGTCAGTTCGCGAACGCTCTTGTTGAAATAGAATTCCGATGCCGCGGTCACACCGAAGACGCCGCCGCCCATATAGGCCCGGTCGAGATAGAGCTTCAGGATTTCCTGCTTCGTCAGGTTCGCTTCCAGCCAGAACGCGAGATAGGCCTCCTTGATCTTGCGGCCCAGGGTACGCTCGTTGGACAGGAACAGGTTCTTGGCCAGCTGCTGGGTGATCGAGGAACCGCCCTGAACGACGCCGCCGGCCCGGGCGTTCTCGACCATGGCGCGGAAGGTTCCGAGAAAGTCGATGCCGAAGTGGACGAAGAACCTGCGGTCCTCGGTCGCCAGCGTCGCCTTGACCAGGCTGTCGGGAATTTCCTCCAGCGGCACCGAGTCGTTCAGGACGATGCCGCGCTTGCCGATTTCCTTGCCGAAGCGATCGACAAAGGTGACCGCAAAGTCGTCGGTGGTACGCCAGTCCGAATAGCGGGTCGCCTCCATGGCAGGCTGTGCAAAGGCGAGAAGGATGACGAAGCCGACGAGGCCCCAGGTGCAGGCCTCTGACGAAAGCTCTGACAGCCCGCGCCAGATGCCACGGGCGCGAAAGCGCCGCAGAAAACCGTCATAGCCCTCCAGAGTGCGCCGGATCGCGCTGCCGCTTCGCCAAAGGATCGTGTCGAGACCGGCATCGATCGCGAGCATGAACTGGCCGAAGCTGCGCCTGCGGGGACGCGCTGGAATGGCGTGTGTCGAAGGCGGGGAGGGGGTATTCGAGGCATGACCCGACGTCTTCGCGGAAGGGCCTTCCTCCGGCGTTTTGTCTTGATCCATGCTGTCTTCGTGGCCCGTCACAGGTCGGTCCCGCTTGCTGCCGGGCGCGGAACCGTGATAGGCCGCGCCATTCCCATGTCCCAAAGGAACTCGAAAGTGCCGATGAAATCAATCGTGCCGCCGGAAAATCCAGAAGCTAGTCCCTTTTGGAAGGTGAAAACCCTGGAACAAATGTCCAGAACCGAATGGGAATCCCTTTGCGACGGCTGTGCGCGCTGCTGTCTGAACAAGCTTGAGGACTGGGACACGGGGGATATCGTCTGGACGGATGTCGCCTGCGAGCTCCTGGACGGAAGCTCCTGCCGCTGCAAGGACTACGAAAACCGCGCGGCTACCGTGCCGGACTGCATCCAGCTCACGGTCGGCGAAGTAAAGACGCTCACCTGGCTGCCGCCCACCTGCGCCTATCGTCTCGTTCGCGATGGCGAGGATCTCTATTGGTGGCACCCATTGGTCTCGGGCGACGCGGATACCGTGCATCAGGCCGGTATCTCCGTGAAGGACCGGACCGTCTCGGAGGTCGGGATCGAGATCGAGGACTACGAGAACCATGTGGTAACGTGGCCCGGCGAAGTTCCGCCGGGCTCGGGTCAACCGCCGCGCTGACTGCGCCGCGGAACCGGGGAGGCGCCCCGGTCCCAGGGCCTTTTAGCGGGCGAGAACTGCAGTGGCGTCGCGGGTCTTGGAGACCGCCGAGCCGATGTCTTCGACCGAATGCTTGATGTTCGTAACCGCCTCGGAAATCGTTCCGACGGAGGTTGCCGCTTCGTGCATGTTATGGGCCATGCTGTTGGTGACGACGCTCTGCTCCTCGACCGCCGCCGCGGCGGCAGCGACCTGCTGGCGAACCGTCTCCACTGCCAGCTCGATCGTTTCCAGCGCTTCGGAAACATCACCCGAAATCGTCTGGATGCTCTCGATCTCGTTGGTGATCTGCTCCGTTGCCTTGGCAGCCTGACCGGCGAGGTTCTTGACCTCGTTTGCGACAACGGCAAAGCCTCGGCCCGCCTCGCCGGCACGCGCCGACTCGATCGTCGCGTTGAGTGCCAAAAGGTTGATCTCGCCGGCGATGTCCTGGATCAACTTGACGATGCCGGTCATGGCCTGAGTGGCTCCGGTCAGTCGCTGGGTCGCGTCGCCGGCCACATTGGTACGCTCCGAGGCGTCATCTGTGGCCTTTCGCGAGCGTGACATGGTCTCGGCGATTTCCTTGATCGAAGACGCGAGCTCTTCTGTTGCCGAGGCGATCGTCTGCACATTGCCACTGGTCTGCTCGGCCGCGCTGACGACCGACAGCGTCTGTTCTTCGGACGTGTGGATGGCTCCGTCGATCTCGCCGAAGTTGTTCGCGATGATGTGCTCCAGTTCCTTCAGCAGCTGAACCTGCTGGGTGATGTCGGTCGCGAACTTCACCACCTTGTAGGGAACGCCATCGGGCGTCAGGATCGGGTTGTAGGAGGCTTCGATCCAGACCTCCCGTCCGCCCTTGGCGCGCCGTTTGAACTGGCCGGCGTTGAAATTCCCCTTTGCGAGATCTTTCCAGAACGCCTTGTAATCGTTGCTCTTGGCGTAATCGGGATCGACGAACATGGCGTGATGTTTGCCCTTGATGTCTTCCAGCCGGTATCCCATCGCGTCGAGAAAATTCTTGTTCGCATCCAGGATTTGGCCAGTCAGGTCGAACGAGATGACAGCACTCACCTTGTTGATGGCGTCGACCTGGCCGCGCATCTCAGCTGCTTCGGCCACTTGCTTGGTGACGTCTGACGCGAACTTGATGACCTTGTACGCATGGCCCTTGGAATTCAGGATCGGATTGTAGGTTGCCTCGATCCAGACTTCCTTGCCCTGCGCCCCGATGCGCTTGAATTGTCCGGATTTGAATTTTCCTCGTGCCAGGTCCTGCCAGAAGGCCGCATAGGCTGAGCTGCCCTTCTCGTTGTCGGGCATGAACAAACGGTGGTGTTTGCCCCTGATTTGCTCAAGTGTGTAGCCCATCGCCGTCAGGAAATTGTCGTTGGCGTTCAGTATCGTCCCGTCGGGCAGAAACTCGATGACTGCCTGGGAAAGGTTCAAGGCGTCGATTATTTCCTTGCTCGACGTCGAGCTGGATTTGAAGAAAGACATGGAGGAGGCTCCAAAGATTCGCTAGGGAACCATCATTCGCGTCCATAAATTAAATATAAATGAAAACAGAGGTATCTGAATCAGTGTATTGACTGCTGAAATACTGTAAAAAATGACACGGGATGAGTAAATTGTCGAATTTATTTATCGGTATCGACTTGTTTGACAGTGTTGTTTTTGCGAGTGCCTGCCATGTGAAATTGCGTTGGGTTGTAGTCGTATCTCGGTGTTAATTTGATGAGTTGTAAAATTAAAAGGTATTTTTAACTGTAGTAAAAAGTAACGCTAGCGTCATTTGGCTTTTAGAGTATTCGGTCTGTTTTGTTTTCCCGGATTAATTACTCGTAAAGTACGTAGTTCTACGATGCGCGCTGCGGCGGCGTTCTCGCTCGCCGCTAACCTGTGCATTGTGGGGTGCGAACGTGAAAATCAGCTCAATGTTTAGCGGCGATCTGGAAGCTCAGTGGGACGCGGTCGGTCGGTCCTTCGCCGTGATCCGGTTCAAGCCCGACGGCACGATCGTCGATGCCAACAAGAACTTCCTCGAGCTGATGCAGTATTCCCTTGATGAGATCAAAGGCAAGAAGCACGGCATGTTCGTCGAACCGTCCTACCGCGACAGCGCTGAGTATGCTGACTTCTGGGCATCGCTGCGCGCAGGCAATCCGGCATCGGCCGAATTCCGCCGGTTCAAGAAGTCCGGTGAGGATGTCTGGATCCGCGGCGCCTATAACCCGATCATCGGCGCAGGCGGCAAGGTCGTCGGCGTGGTCAAGCTCGCAGTCGATATCAGTGACCAGAAACGCACGGATGCCGAAATCCAGGGCAAGCTGGATGCGATCAACCGCTCGCAGGCCGTGATCGAGTTCACCCCTGATGGGACGATCCTCACGGCAAACGAGAATTTTCTCGGAGCCGTCGGCTATTCCCTGGCCGAGATCCGCGGCAAGCATCACCGTATCTTCATGGACCCCGAAGAGGCCGGCACCGCAGAGTACAGCGCCTTTTGGAAGCGGCTCGGCGGCGGCCAGTTCGAATCCAGCGAGTACAAGCGTATCGGCAAGGGTGGCAAGGTCATCTGGATCCAGGCAACCTACAATCCGGTCTTTGATGCCAACGGCAAGGTGACGAAGGTCGTCAAGTTTGCGGTCGATATCACCGAGCAGGTTCAGCGCCGTCTCCAGAGGACGCAGATTCAGCGCGAAATCAATGATGAACTGACGAAGATGGCCGACACGATCGTGCGGGCCAACAATCAGGCGGAAGGCGCCACCACGGCATCCGCCAGTGCCTCCGACAGCGTGCAGACGGTTGCGGCAGCATCCGAGGAACTGGTCGCATCGATTGGTGAAATCAGCCGTCAGGTGTCGCAGGCCATGGAGATTTCGTCGTCCGCAGTGGCAAAGGCGGATGCGTCGGGCAAGATCATGGCGCAGCTTGCCTCGGACTCCCAGAAGATCGGAGAGGTCATCGAACTGATCGAGAGCATTGCCAACCAGACGAACCTGCTTGCCCTCAATGCCACCATCGAGGCCGCGCGAGCCGGAGAGGCCGGCAAGGGCTTCGCCGTGGTCGCCTCAGAAGTGAAGAGCCTGGCCTCCCAGACCAGCAAGGCGACAGAAGATATCCGCGGTCAGATCGAGTCGGTCCAGAACTCTACCAACCAGTCGGAAGAGGCAATCGGGTCGATCATGGAGATCATTCGCCAGCTGAGCGACATCTCTTCCAGTATCTCCAGTGCGGTCGAGGAACAATCCTCGGTGACGCGTGAGATCTCGTCGAACATGCAGATGGCTTCGGACGGCGTCTCCAACATTGCCGGTAATCTGGCTGATATTTCCAGATCCACGAGCAGCGTCGAGGATGCGGTGCTGCGCGTGCGTGAGGTGTCCGCGAAACTGGCATGATGCAAGCCGGGGAATTCCCTGGCTGATGCTCAAAAACCAGCAAAGCCGCCTGACATTCCCGTCAGGCGGCTTTTTTCTTGGAGCCGAGCCTCCGGGAGGGGAGGATCAGCCGGCCGTCCTGAACTGGTCAGGCGCCTTGCAGTAGACTTTCACATATTCGCCCTTGCGGACGACGCCCGAAGACGATGCGAACTTCTGTCCATGGGCCATGCAATAGGCAAGATGATATTGTCCGGGCGCAACCATCCAGTTGAGCGCGGTATCCCTATTGCAGTCCTGGACCGAGACTGATGCAAGGCACACGGCCACGAAGGCAGTGTACATCATGTCTGGTCTGCTTCTCTTCTGGTGCCCGCCATGTGACGGGCGATCGGGCAAGAAACGCTTGGGAGGAGCGGGAACTTGCAACCAAGATAGTTACTTAAAATTGTCTACCTGTCGATTGGTATGTGTTCCCATCGGGCCGAAAAACGCGGTCTGATGAATTGAATGCAAATAAAACCGTTTGATAATCCATTAAGATCTCAAGGTATGGCGGGCTGTTAGACCTTGAATTTCAAAAGCTTGATAGAAGGCCATCGGTGTGGACTATCGGTTTTCTGGCAGCCTGAACGTTTCTGTTGAAATTGTGACGTAGAGGCATGCTTCAGGTGTGTGCAGACAGCGTTCATCGCTCAAAGGGTGGTGCAGTGCCTTTTGCTGCCGCAAACCTGCCTCTCCGAAAGGTCAGGACTGCTTGCCGGCGTTCGGGCCTTGCTCAAGCAAGAACGCCTCGACATGGCGCTGCAGGCGCTGGCCCGTAATCGACAGGTCCTCGATCTGATGGGAATGGTAGAGGATCGCGCCGTGGAGCATGAAGGCGATCAGGCCGTCGACCATTTCCTCCGGCGAGCGGTCGCGGCGAAGCGCCGGTTTGAGATCTTCGGACGCCTGCCAGAATTCCAGCAGCGTCTTCAGTTTGCCGTCGAGGGCGTCGAGCGCCTCGACGAAGTCGGGTGCGCAGTGGCCCTTTGTGACGCCGATATTCTCCATGAACACGCGCAGCATGGTCTGGCTTTCGCTGATGACCGACACAAGCGCCATCATCCGTTCCATCAGTGCCGCAACCGGGTCGGGCGACAGAACTTCGGCCGGTGCGCCGTCCGCTTCCGAACGGGCCTGCAGGTCTCTTAGGCGATCCAGCAGCAGATAGGATTGCAGCCCGTCCATGTCGCCGAAATGGGCGAAGATGGTGCCCTTGGCAACGCCGGCTTTCTCCGCAATCGCTTCCGCTGTGACGCCCTCAAGGCCGTTGTCGCCAGAAAGGCTCTCGGCGGCACTGAGAATGCGCGCACGGGTAACCAGGGTTCTTTGTTGCGGTTTGCGTGTCATTCGCCTGTCTCGTTCGAACAGCTTGTCATGCCATGGCTTGCCCACCTTCGAAAGGGAAGAGAGATCAATAAAAATTGACCGAAGTCAATTTTTTCTTGACGGGTGGAATTTCGAAACTAAAAAATGACCACGGTCAATTTTAAATCGGAGAAACGACATGTCCCGTAAAATCCTTGTCCTCGACGGCCATCCGGCCGACAGCAGTTTTTGTGAAGCCCTGATCCGCAGCTATGCCCGGGGAGCCGACGCCGGAGGCCACGAAGTCCGCCTGCATCGCCTTGCCGAGATGTCCTTCGATCCTGATTTCGGGACCCAGGACTTCAAGAAGGCACCGCCGCTGGAACCGGACCTGCAGCGGTTCTGGGACGACCTTGTGTGGTCCGACCATTTCGTTCTGGCCCATCCGCTGTGGTGGGGAGGACTGCCGGCACGGCTTAAGGGCCTGTTCGACCGCGCGCTGCTGCCGGGCAAGGCGTTCAAGTATGTCTCGGGCAAGGATCTGCCGCAGCCGATGCTGAAGGGCCGCTCCTCCCGCGTTCTCTTGACCTCGGATACCCCGACCGTCTTCCTGAAGTGGCTCTATGGCTATGGCGTGAAGAAACAGACCGACCGGCAGATCCTGAAGTTCTGCGGCATCGCGCCGAACCGCTATTCGGAATTTGCCTCGATGGTCAAGTCGACGCCGGAGCAGCGTGCCAGATGGCTGAACGATGTCGAGGCGATGGGCCGCAAAGCCGCCTGACGCTGTTGCAGGTTGAAGTCACGACGCACCGATCCGTTGCCTATCTGGCGACGGATCGCGCCGCTTCTGCGGCAATGTCGTCCCGCTTCAGGTCTTCCGAAAAGACGAGGTAGTACTTGAAGATGTTGCCGACATAGCGGACCGGCTCACGGCTGACACGGGCGCCCACGATCCACTCCACGTTGCCGAACCAGAGGTTGGGATCGTAGCCCTTTTCTTCCGCCTCCTTGCGGAACCGATCGAAGCGGCTTGGTCCTGCGTTATAGGCCGCCAGCGCAAAGAAGGTCTGGTTGGCCGGATCGTCCTTCAGGTCGTTGAAATAGGTATCTGCAAGGAACCGCAGGTACTTCACTCCGGCATGAACATTCTTCTCCGCATCCTCGGCGACGCCCTTGATGCCGATATTCCTGTCAGCGGCGGTCGACGGTTTGATCTGCATGAGACCGACCGCCCCGGCCTTGCTGCGAACCGACTGGTCGAACTTCGATTCCTGGAATGACTGGGCCGAGATCAGCAGCCAGTCGATCGCATATTGCTCGCCGTAGGTCCGGAAAAGGCTGGAGAGTTGTTCGAACTTCGCGTTGCGATCCTCCGCCTGAAGCTTCTCTATGTATTTGGTGTCCTTGAGGTAGCGCTTCAGGATGATGTTGCCGAGCAGCGTGCCCTTCTTCACGGTCTTGGCAAAACCGCTGACTTCCTCAAGAAGCTTCGGTGCATTCTTGCGCACCGCAATGGCGATCTCGCCATCCTTGCGAACGGCCGCCTCAGCATGGGTCTTGAGACCGTCAAGGATCTGAAGCCAGAAGTCCGCCTTGTGCTCGTCCATGATGATGAGGTCGATCCCGCCCGCCGCCAGAAGCTCCAGCAGGTCTTCGTCCTCGAGCACGTCGCTGACGGTGACGAGTTCGACCGGATCCTTGCCGTCGGCTTCAAGCTTTTCGTTCAGGGCCTCAAGGCTCTGGTAGTAGCTGGAGGAGGGGCGCACGTGAACGCGTTTGCCCGACAGACCTTCGGGTGAGACGATTGCTTCGGTATCGGTCCGTGTGACGGGAACCTCGCGCACGCCCGTGAACACGGGCAAGGAAAACTCGGCCAGTTTCAGCCGCTCCTCCGTGATCGTCAGGTTGCCAAGCGCAATGTCGCCGCGGCCCTCGGCCAGATCGGTGAACAGCCGGTCGCGCGAGGTCGGAATAAAGACGATATGGCCGTCGCGCACGGACTTGCCGTGGCGGTCCAGCAGGAACTTTCCGAATTCCCGCATCAGGTCGACGCTCGCCCCGCGCTGAACGCCCGCGTCGATGAAATAGAAGGTCTTGGAGAATGGAACCAGGACCCGGACATATCCACGCTTGGCGATGTCGTCGAAATCGCCGAAGAACGGCTTCTTCAGGGCCTCGGCGAATTCGTCGGCCTGACGTGTGTCCAGGGCCAGGGCAGGAAGTGAAAAGCCGATGACCACAAGCGCCAGCAGTGCGGGAACGGCGCGCAGCGACAGAGTGCGAACGATCTTGATGCCGGGCCGAATTCCAGTTCCCGTTGCTGCTTGAACCATCGCACTATCCCCCGTGAGGCACCGGCTGGCGTTGTCGGCCTGCGTGGGGATGGTGACCAGTTTCCGTTACGGGATCAAGCGGGTGTTCTGCCGCTGCCGGGCGATTCCGGGAGTTTCACTTGGTGAAAGTCAGCTCGACCGTTCCGACCGGAAAACCAAGTTTGACCACGTCGGCCCGGTTGCGAACGGTTCGTGCGTCCACCTGTTCCAGCGTGTCGTTGAACCTGAGGGCAATGGAGCCGTCGGAGGTTTCCACATCCGCCACATAGGTGAACCGCAATGCGCCATCGCCATCACGCCGGACGATCGCCGGGCCGCGCACATCGGCTCGTTGACCGATATAGCGGTCCTCCGCGACCTTCTGGAAGAACCATGTCTTGGTGTCGCGTTCACCGTCTTCGTAGAAGAAATCCTCGCGCAGGCGCAGCGTGAAGGTATGCGGGTTCCAGGTGCCGGTGAGCTTGACCGTGAATGGCCGGTAGACCTTGGCGATCTTGCTCTCGAAAACGCCCTTGCCGATGGTCGTGCCACGGAAGAAATCCTCGAGCACCAATGGCTTGGCGAAGGCTTCAGCGGATGCACCGGCTGCAAGCGGGAAGGCTATGGCAAGGGCTGCGAGGGGACGGCGGACAAGACGGGTGAACATGGGGCATCTCCAGCTGTTCGGTTGGCTGGAATACGCTCAGCGCCGGCAATCGGATCTGCTGCGGGGTGAGACTTGCCTAGCGCCCAGCAACGCCGTGGCGCTCGTCGCGGGCTTCCTCGACGCTCTTGACCGGGGCAAAACTCCTTGCATCGGCCATCGCCCAATAGGTGGAAAAGCCGGGAATATCGGCGCCGGTCAGGAGGTCGCCGGGTTTGAGCCAGTCAAGCGCGGCGCTGGCGGGCAGCACCGCCCGGTGCCCTTCGCGCAGGTAGACGTGTTCGGGCCGGAAGTTCTTTGGCGTGTCGAGGCCCGAGGCTTCGGCAAATTCCATCAGAGCCTTCACCGTGTTGCGGTGGAAGTTGGCAACGCGCGTTGCCTTGTCGGGCACATCGAGCGCCTTTTGGCGTTGAGGGTCCTGTGTCGCGACCCCGACCGGGCAGCGATTGGTGTGGCAGCTCTGCGACTGGATGCAGCCGAGGGCGAACATGAAGCCCCGCGCGGAATTTGCCCAATCGGCGCCAAGGCACAGGGCTTCTGAAATGTCGAAGGCGCTGATCAGCTTGCCGCTGGCCCCGATCTTCACATGATCGCGCAGGCCCGCGCCGACCAGCGTGTTGTGCACGAAGGCAAGCCCCTGGCGCAGCGGTGTGCCGAGCCGGTTGGTGAATTCCAGCGGCGCCGCACCGGTGCCGCCTTCGGCTCCGTCAACGACGATGAAATCCGGCACGATGCGGGTCTCCAGCATCGCCTTGACGATGGCCATGAACTCCCACTTGTGGCCGAGGCACAGCTTGAAACCGACCGGCTTGCCTTTCGACAAGCGCCGGAGATCGCCGATGAAGACCATCAGCTCCGTCGGCGTGGAAAAGGCCGGATGGGCCGAGGGCGAGATGCAGTCCTTGCCCATGGGAATGCCGCGCGCTTCGGCGATTTCCGCGGTCACCTTGGCCGCCGGCAGGACGCCGCCATGTCCGGGCTTTGCGCCCTGGCTCAGCTTCACCTCGATCATCCTGACCTGCGGGTCGGCGGCCTGCTTTTCGAACTTGGCCGGATCGAACCCGCCATCCTCGGCGCGGCAGCCGAAATAGCCCGAGCCGATTTCCCAGATCAGGTCGCCGCCGCCCCTCTTGTGGTAGCGTGACACGCTGCCTTCGCCCGTGTCATGGGCAAAGTTGCCCCGCTTTGCGCCGGTGTTCAGCGCCAGAACGGCATTCGCCGATAGGGAGCCGAAGCTCATGGCCGAGATGTTGAAGATCGAAGCGGAATAGGGCTGCAGGCAGTCCGGACCGCCGATGGTGACCCTTAGGCGCTGGTCCGACAGCGGGTCCGCATGGGGCTTGCCCGGTCCGCCCTTGGGCGCCATGGAGTGATTCACCCAGGCATAGTCGTTGGCATAGACGTTGTATTCCGTGCCGAAAGGCTTGTTGCCCTCGATGTTCTTGGCCCGGTCGTAGACCAGCGAGCGCTTCTCGCGGGCAAAGGGAACGCCGTCCTGGTTGCTCTCGAAGAAATACTGCCGCATTTCCGGCCGGATCGCCTCGAACATGAAGCGGAAATGGCCGATCAGCGGATAGTTGCGCAGCACAGAATGGCGCTTCTGGATCAGGTCACGGATGCCGACCACCGAGAAGCCGAACAGCGCGAGGAACGGCAGCAGGAAATGTCCACTGACGGAAAGGGTCAGGATCAGGGCAAGCGCGGTGAGGGCAAGGCAGAGGCCAAAGACGAAATAGCGGGCTGGCGGCATCGGGCGGGACGGGCTCCGGCAGGCTGGCAGTTGGTGGAAACGCAACAGGCTTCAGATCTTCCAGTCATCGCAGGACTTTGGCCAGCCGAAAAGGGTTCAGGCCCTCACGTTGCCTCACAAACCGGTGGATGGCGGTTGAGGCGAGGGCTGGTGAACGAAGCTGCCCGTGGTGTCGACGCTGCCGTCGGCGGCAACCAGGAAATGTTGTGGGTGAGTTGACTTGCTGTGCCCTTAACGTGTGTACTTCAATCATATTTCTTGGAGGTTGCGATGGGTTGGAAAATGGTCCCGTTTCCGTGCAACACGGAAAAAATTCATGAAAGCGAAGCTCTCCAAAATTCTTTTGCAGATACTTTAGTTGTTTCTGGTGGGCCTATAGATGCGGCGATGTTTGTTCATTCAAGCATCCAAGACAATTTGTACAACTGCTATTTTTCTCCAGCAGCAGTGCAAATATTTGGCGCTATGCTAGACCAGTACTCTGCGGAAGAGACGCCTCCACCGGAACGGGGGGATTTGACGCTACTCGCAGGCGATGTTCGTAGTTGGGACAGCCTATTTGCGAGCAGGAAAGGCAATTGATGCGCCGCTATTTCCGCAAGGACGGCAGGCCGACGCCGGTGGAATCGAAGCCGCCGTCGGAGGCGATCACCTGTCCGGTGACATAGCTCGCGTCCTCCGAACACAGGAAGGCGATGACAGAGGCGATCTCCCGTTCGGAGCCGTAGCGGTTGAGCGGTATGGCATCGTGATAGGCGTCAATGATGTCCTGCGTATGCACGGCCATGGCAAGCTTGGTGCGCACCGGGCCGGGACAGACGCAATTGGCGCGCACGCCGTATTCTCCAAGTTCCGCGGCCTGCTGCTTGGTGAGGTGGATCACCGCCGCCTTCGATGTGCCGTAGGCAACGCGCAAGGTGGAGGCCCTCAGTCCCGAGATCGAGCCGATGTTGACCAGCGAGCCGCGGGTCTTCTTCAGATGCGGTATGGCTGCCTGCGAAACGAGAAATACCCCGTCGAGGTTGGTGTCCATGATCGTGCGCCAGCGCCTGAAATCGGTTTCCTCGATCGGGCCGAAATCTGCCACGCCGGCATTGTTGACCACGGCGTCGAGGCGGCCGAATTGCTCGACCACAGCGGCCGTCATCTCGTCGACCTGATCCTCGTGCGAAACGTCGAAGACGAAGGGGGCAGCCGCATTGATGCCGGTGGCCGCGCGGCTCAGTTCCTCGCCGTCCCGGTCGACCATGGCGACCTTCCAGCCCTGTTCGATCAGAAGTTTCGTCGTTGCCAGACCGATCCCGCGCGCGGCACCGGTGACGAGAGCCACTTTTTCGCTCATATCCCACCAACTGCTTGTTTTGTCGTCCCGAATTGCCGCAACGCTAGCAGGCGGAAAGGGGTGGTACAATGGCATGATACGCCGGCTTCGAAGACCTTTTAAAGAAAATAGGAATTTATTCTTGACAGCGTGACGCTGATCTGGTAGGGTTTTGCCATGATCGGAAAACTGCGGCTGACGGGATGTCGGCTGCGATGGCCGGCAGATCCCGCTGGAGCCCAATGACGATTGTCTCACGGGCCGAAGGCAGTGGGCATAAAATTGCCCCCATGTCGGCAAGTTACTGAAATCATTGCAGTGCTCTGACGGCGCACCGGGGATAGCCCGGCTGTGGCGCTTTTGCGTGTCCGGCGGGTGGCTAGCCACCATCGAACGGCGCGGCGCGAAGTTGTGGGGCTTGAGACCTAATTCTCGGGGAGGCGATCCATGAAGCGGCCATCCGTTTCCGACCACCGGCGATCCATGGTGTTGGCGTCGAGGGCCATGCGCGAACGCGAAAAGCGTGGCCTGCCGCCGAGCTACGATGCGCTGGAACGGGATGTCGAGGCGCGCGGCCGCGAACCGGCGATCGATATGGCGCCGGGTCTGGAAGCGGTCACTTCGATGGAGCCGGTGGCGACAGCGGGAGAGGAACGGGGTCTCGACCCTGCCGAGATCCCGAGGCTTCTTCTTGAAACACCGCAGGCGGAGCGCGCGGCCATGATCGGCCGTCTTTACCGGGCCTTCGAGGCCCAGGTGGAAAGCATGGAGGTCCGGCTGAAGGACCTGACGGCGGAGGCCGGGGCGTCGAGCCTTGCCGATATAGACCGCACGGCCAAGACGCTCGCAAGCCTTGCCCGGACCTTGACCTTGCTTCTGGATCTGAAAACGGAGGCAGAGGCGCAGGCAGCGGAAACCGGCAGCGACACGGGGAGCGAGGATGACGACCACCAACAGCTTTCCGCCGACGAGCTGCGCAAGGCGCTTGCGGAGCGCCTTGGCCGACTGTGCCCGCCATGACCTTCTGGAGACGGCGCTGGACGGGCTGTCGCCTGCCGAAATGCGCTTCATCTTGTCCGATTGGCCGACCTTCGCCCATGAGCATCAGCTTCCCCCGGATGGCAACTGGCGCATCTGGCTGTTGATGGGCGGGCGCGGCGCGGGCAAGACGCGGGCCGGGGCCGAATGGATCAAGGCCATGGCGCTGGGCCATGGCTGGCTGAACGGATCAGGCGCGTCGAAGGGATTTGCCGGGCGCATCGCCCTTGTCGGCGAGACCTTCTCCGATGTGCGCGAGGTCATGGTGGAGGGCGTCTCCGGACTGCTGGCCCTGCACTCAAGGGGCGAACGGCCCACCTGGACCCCGACCCGGCGGCGGCTGGAATGGCCCAACGGAGCTGTGGCGCAGGCCTTTTCCTCAGAGGATCCGGAGGCCCTGCGCGGACCGCAATTCGACATTGCCTGGTGCGACGAGCTGGCCAAGTGGCGCTACGCGCAGGAGACCTTCGACATGCTGCAATTCGGTCTGAGGCTCGGCACCGAGCCGCGCCAGCTGGTGACGACAACACCGAAGCCGACGCCGCTCCTCAAGCGGTTGCTCGGTCTTGGCGAGACAGCGGTGACCCACGCGCCGACGAGCGCCAACGCACCGTTCCTGGCACCGGGGTTCCTGGAGGCGGTGGTGGCGCGCTATGCCGGCACCCGCCTCGGGCGACAGGAGCTGGACGGCGAGCTGATCGACGACCGGCCCGACGCGCTCTGGTCCCGGCAGAAGCTGGAGGCCTTGCGCGTGACCAGGGCGCCCGAACACCTGAGCCGCATCGTCATTGCCATTGACCCGCCGGCGACCTCGGGCCGCAAGTCCGACGCTTGCGGCATCGTCGCCGTCGGTCTTGGCGAGGACGGCACGGCCTATGTGCTGGCAGACCGCTCTGTCGAGCGCGCAAGGCCATCCGACTGGGCGGCGGTGGTGACAGGCCTGTGGCACGGGCTGTCCGCCGACTGTCTGGTGGCCGAGGTCAACCAGGGCGGCGAGATGGTCGCAGAGGTCATTCGCGGGGCCGATCCGGCCGTGCCGGTGAAACAGGTGAGGGCGACGCGTGGCAAGTTCTCCCGCGCCGAACCGGTCGCCATGCTCTACGACCAGGACCGCATCCGCCATGTCGGCGCCCTGCCGGAACTGGAGGACGAGATGGTCGACTTCGGACCCTCGGGTCTTTCCGGTGGCCGCTCTCCCGACCGGCTCGACGCGCTCGTCTGGGCAGTGTCCGAACTGCTGCTCGGACCAAGAGCGGTGCCGAAAGTCAGGCGGCTCTGAGGGGGGCTTCAACGTTCCTGCAGGCAAGGCGGGAGAGGGGCAACGAAGTTCGTGTGGCCCTTTCGGCGATCTCCCCTCTCCCCCCTTGAGGGGGAGATGTCAGCGATCGCTGACAGAGGGGGGAGCGTCCGTTCGTATTCGGCGATGGCTGCTGTTCTCCGGTGTGCCTATACCCCCCCCCTCTGCCCCCGTGTGGGGGCATCTCCCCCTCAAGGGGGGAGAAGGCGGAGCGCCGCAAAGGGTGAGGGGCGGCATTCTCGCGACCACTTGAATCAATCTTTGAAGGCAGCCGGAAAGGCGAGAAAGATCATGGGCTTGATGCAGGTACTTGAATCACTGTGGGCCGCGCCTGAACGGCGCGGGGCCGATGGACCCAATGAGGTAAAAGCGTCGCGGACGGGCGCGCTTCTGGCCATCCAGGGCGCGTCCCAGCCGGTCTGGAGCCCGCGCGATTACGGCGCGCTGGCCCGGGAAGGCTATGGCCGCAATCCGGTGGTTCACCGGGCCGTCAGGATGATATCCGAAGCCGCCGCTTCCGTGCCGCTGACCCTGTTCGAGGGCGAGCGTGAACTGGATACCCATCCGCTTCTGGAGCTGCTCGCACGGCCAAACCGGCTTGAGGCTGGAGGCGACTTTCTGGAAAGCCTCTACGGCTACCTGCTGGTCGCCGGCAACGCCTATGTGGAACAGGTGAGCGTTGACGCGGTCCCGCGTGAACTGCATGCGCTCCGGCCCGACCGGGTCAAGGTCGTACCGGGTCCCACAGGCTGGCCCGAGGCCTTTGACTATACGGTTGGCGGGCGCACTGTAAGAATGTCCGCCGAACCGGATCCGGGTGAGGGCGGCATCGCACCGGTCCGGCATCTGAAGCTGTTCCACCCGCTCAACGACCACTATGGCTTTGCTCCGCTTGAGGCGGCGCAGATGAGCCTCGACATCCATAATGCGGCGGCCAGCTGGAACAAGGCGCTGCTGGACAATGCGGCCCGCCCGTCCGGTGCGCTGGTCTATGGCGCGGGCGATGCGGTCAATCTTTCGGCAGACCAGTTCGAGCGCCTGAAGAACGAACTGGAGAGCGGCTATCAGGGCGCGCGCAATGCGGGCCGGCCCCTGCTGCTTGAGGGCGGGCTCGACTGGAAGCCCATGGGCCTGACGCCCAAGGACATGGACTTCATTGAGGCCAAGAACCAGGCGGCGCGCGAGATCGCGCTGGCCTTCGGCGTGCCGCCCATGCTGCTCGCCATCCCCGGCGACAACACCTATTCCAACTTCCAGGAAGCCAACCGGGCGTTCTGGCGCTCCGCCGTCCTTCCTCTGGTCCAGCGCACCGCCGCTGGCCTGGCGGCATGGCTCGGTCCTGCCTATGGCCCGACGTACGGGGACGGCGCGAGCGAGATGCTGAGCCTCCGGCCGGACGCGGACGCCATCGAGGCCCTGTCGAGCGAGCGCGAAGCGCTGTGGCGGCGGGTCGATGGGGCCAGCTTCCTGAGCGAAGACGAAAAGCGCCAGGCTGTCGGTTACGGAGTACGGGCCGATGACGAGGCGCCCACGAACCGGGATGCAAGCCGATGAGTGAGGAGATCACCCGCTCGATCATCGAGCGCGGCGACCTGGCCCATCTGGCGCTGTTCCTGTGGGCCGTTGCCACCAGCACGCTGGCGGCCTTGCTCCTGCGTGAGCTGACCCACTCGAACCGTCGCTTCTCCGATTTCGTCGCCGAGGTAGCCCGGCTGAACAGACTTCTGGGCGCAAAGTTGAATCAGACTGTGAACCCGGTTGAGCAGGCTTTCAACGTCTCCGGCCAAGCGATTCAGAAGATTCAGGAAAACCCGAAAAGCTGACTCAGCGTCTCAAGGCCTGGAAGCACGCTCTCAAGTTGGCTGAACGGGTCTGAACTCCGCGCCCTAAGCACCTGTGTCAGAGGCTTTTTCTCTCAGTTGCGTCGCATTGTAAAAACCATCAGGAGTTGTCATGGCATTTGAGCAATCACCGACCGCCGGACACTTTGCCGGTCCGTTCGGTCTCAGCTTTAAAAACGGGTTGAGAACCTTCCCGGGCGTATCGGCCGGACGGCGATACCGGCTGGGCGGCCCCTCAGCCGATCTGCCGCACACGCGCACCTTCAGCGACTTCTCGGCAACGCTGCTCACGCTGGTGAGTGAAGGCGGACAAGGCCCGGAGCAGGCACCATGAGCGGCCTCTTCCTGTCGGGCTATGCCAGCCTGTTCGGCCAGCGCGACGGAGCCGGGGACATCATCCGTCCGGGCGCCTTCAAGGGGTCGCTCGCGCGCCGGGGGGCCAGGGGCATTGCCATGCTGTGGCAGCACGACCCCTCGGCTCCGATCGGCATCTGGACCCACATGGCCGAAGACCGGCGCGGCCTGAAAGTCCGCGGACGCCTCCTGCCCGGTGTCGCGCGCGGACGTGAGGCGGCAGCCCTTGTCGCTGCCGGGGCGCTGACCGGCCTGTCCATCGGCTTTCGCGCCCTCAAGGCCCGCCGCCAGAGCGATGGCCGGGGCAGGGGCGGGCATAGCCGCATCCTCTTCGACATCGACCTTTGGGAGGTGTCGCTGGTCACCTTCCCGCAAGTGGACGGCGCAAGGGTGCGCCTTCTGACCGGCCCGTCCGGCCGTCCGTCCTGAATTCGCCTTCCTCACACTGGAGATCTTCATGACCACTTCCAACGAGATCCATTTTGAAAGCGCGCCGCTCGAGACCAAGGCAGGAACAGGCGCTCCGCCGGTTGCCGCGGCGGGGTCTGCGGGCGGGGACGATGTCGCCCGTACCTTCGACGAGTTCTTCCGTGCCTTCGAGACCTACCGGGATGTCAACGACGCCAGACTTGCCGAGATCGAGGAACGCGGCAGCGCCGATGTGCTGACGCTCGAAAAGCTCGACCGGCTCGACGCTGCCCTAGACCAGACCCAGCGCCGTCTCGACGACCTTGCCCTGAAGGCCCGCCGTCCGCAGCGCAGCGGCACGCCCGAGCGCGGCCAGTCGTCCCAGGCCATCGAACACAAGGCGGCCTTCGAGGCCTATGTGCGCACCGGCCGCGAACAGACGCTCAGGCCGCTCGAGATGAAGGCGATGAGTGCCTCTTCGGATCCGGATGGCGGCTACCTGGTGCCGGAGGAAACCGAGACGGGGATCATGCGCCGCCTGTCTGAGGTGTCTCCGATCCGCGCGATTGCAGGCGTGCGCCAGGTCTCTGCCGCGACCTACAAGAAGCCCTTCTCCATCGCCGGGCCGCAGACCGGCTGGGTCGGCGAGACGGCCGTGCGGCCCGAGACCACCGCCCCGACCCTGGCCGAGCTGAATTTCCCGGCCATGGAGCTCTACGCCATGCCTGCGGCGTCTGCGAGCCTTCTGGACGATGCTGCCGTCGACATGGACGCCTGGATCGCAGAGGAAGTGGAAACCGCCTTTGCCGAACAGGAGGGCGCAGCCTTCGTCAATGGCGACGGGGTGAACAAGCCGACCGGCTTCCTGAACGTGCCGCTTGTCGCCGAGGCGAGCTGGTCGTGGGGTTCGCTCGGCACGGTTTCGACCGGCGAGGCGGGCGGCTTCCCGGCGCTCGATCCGGGCGACAGGCTGCTCGACCTGATCTACGCGCTCAAGAGCGGCTATCGCCAGAACGCCCGTTTCGTCATGAACCGGCGTACGCAAGGGGCCCTGCGCAAGCTGAAGGACGGCGACGGCAACTATCTCTGGCAGCCGCCGGCAGGGGCGGGCGCTTCCGCGACGCTGATGAACTTCCCCGTGACCGAGGCAGAGGACATGCCGGACATCGGCGTCGACGCACCGGCGATTGCCTTTGGCGACTTCCGTCGCGGCTACCTCGTTGTCGACCGCATGGGCGTGCGCATCCTGCGCGATCCTTATTCGGCCAAGCCCTACGTCCTCTTCTACACCACCAAGCGCGTCGGCGGCGGGGTGCAGGACTTTGATGCCATCAAGCTGATGACCTTCTCCGCCTAAGGGCAGCTTCCAGCCTTCCTCCCCAACTTGCGCCGGCTTCCCCGTGGAGCCGGCGTTTTCTTTTCAAAGCGAGGGAAATCCGATGACTTCCACCCTGATTGCACCGCCGGGAGTGGAGCCGGTGACGGTGGCCGACATGCGCGCCCATCTGCGCCTGACCGGCCCCCAGGAAGATGCGCTCTTGAGCGAACTGGTCGTTGCCGCGCGCCAGCAGGTGGAGCGGGAAACCGGCCGGGCGCTGATCGCGCAAGGCTGGCGGCTCTATCTTGAGCATTGGCCTGTCGGGCGGATCATCCAGCTGCCCGTCGCACCGGTCATCGCGGTCACCGAGATCACCGCCTACGACCACGACGGCAACGCCCATGTGCTCGACGCCGGCGACTATGCGCTCGACAGGTCGGTCACCCCGGCGAGGGTGCGGGTCAAGGTCGGAGCAGGCGTGTCCTCGTCCTCCCTCAACGGGCTGGAGGTGGACTTCACCGCCGGCTATGGCGAAACGGCGGAAGATGTTCCGGTAACGTTGAAACAGGCGATCCGGCTGCTTGCCGCCCATTGGTTCGAAAACCGCGAGGCCGGAACACAGGCCGTTCAAGGCTCCTTGCCTCATGGCCTCGACCGGCTGCTTGCCGTCAACAAGGTGCTGAAGCTGTGAGCGCCGGGCGATACCGCACGCCGGTCACGCTGGAACAGCCGGTGGTGACTCACGGCGCCGATGGCACCGCGTCGCTTGTCTATCTCTCGGCAGGCGCTGATTTCGCCGCGATCCGACCGAGCCGCCTGCGCGAGGAGCTGCGCGGCGAAAGGCTCGAAGGCGTCGTGACCCACGAGATCCGCCTGCGTCACCGCGACGACATCACCGGCGGCTGGCGCATGAGTGCCGGTTTGCGGCGCTACCGCTTGCTCAGCGTCGCCCAGGGAGACGACCGCGGCACAGAGCTCTTCTGTCTCGCCGAGGAGGAGGGCACATGAGCGATACCCCGCAACTGGCCCTGCGCAAGGGGCTGTTCGATCATCTGGCCGCAAGTGCCGCGCTGACGGCATTGCTTGGCCCTGGACGGATCTTCGACAAGCCTCCGCGCGGCCAAGGCTTTCCGTTTCTCGTGCTGGAAGGCATCAGCGCCGAGCCGCTTCTGTCCGATCCGGACGAGGGCCTTGCCCACGAGCTGCGCCTTGTCGCCCTGTCGCGAACCGAAAGCCGGGACGAGGCGCTGACCATCGCCGAAACCGCGGGCAGGGCGCTTATGGAAAACACGCCCGTTGTCCCCGGGCACCATCTTGTCGGCCTGCAGATCTCGGGCGTCGCCTCGCAGATCCTGCGCGATGGCCGCACCTTCCGCGCCGAGTTGACGCTGCGGGCCGTGACCGAACCGGCGGGCTGATCCTGACACTGAACATCAAGCAAAGGAGGCCGGGATGACCGCTCAGGCCGGACGTGACCTTTTGTTGAAGCTGGACGAGGCATCCTCGGGCAGCTTTCAGACTGTTGCCGGGCTCCGCACCCGGCGCCTTGCACTCAACGCTGCGAGCGTCGACATCACCAATGCCGACAGCACCGGGCGATGGCGCGAGTTGCTGGCCGCAGCCGGAACCCGCTCTGCATCGCTTGCCGGATCCGGCCTGTTCCGGGATCAGGCAAGCGATGCCGCCGTCCGCCAGATCTTCTTCGCAGGAAGCATCCGTCCCTGGCAGGTGGTCGTCCCCGACTTCGGCATCCTGGAAGGGCCGTTCCAGATCACCGCGCTGGAATACGCCGGTCGCCACGATGGCGAGGTGACCTACGAGATTGCGCTGGAATCGGCCGGCGAACTGACCTTCACGGCGATCTAGGAGAACACCCATGGCAAACCGTTTGCGCGGTGAGATCAGCGCCTGCCTCGACGGGCGCAAGTGGACACTGGTGCTGACCCTCGGCGCCCTGGCAGAACTCGAGGCGGCCTTTGCCTGTTCCGACCTGCAGAGCCTCGTCGAGAGATTCTCGTCTGGACGTCTGGCAGCATTGGATCTGATCAGGGTGATTGGCGCGGGCCTGCGCGGAGCTGGCAATGACGTCTCCGACGAGCAGGTCGCACGCATGACCTCCGTGGGCGGTGCAGGTGGCTTCGCCGCAATTGCTGCCGATCTGCTACAGGTCACCTTCGGCGTGGGGGAAGACGAAGAAGACCATACGGAGCAACAGGCAGATGACTTGGGGCGCGCGGAGGCAGGCAAGTCGACCGCCGCCCCTTTCCATGGCGCATGCTGATGCAGGCGGCCTTCCGTCAGCTCGGTTGGACACCGCCTGTATTCTGGGCAGCGACCCCTTTCGAACTCGCCTCCGCTCTCGGCCTTTCCGCACAAAGGAGTCGCCTGACGAGATCGGGACTGATCCGCCTTATGGATGCCTTTCCCGACTGATGGGCGGCGTTCCATGCGCCCCTTACATTGATCGAGAGGACCTCTCATGACTGACGACAGGATTGACGTGCCGCTGGCGGATCTGGAGGCCTTTTCCGCACGCATGCAGGAAATCACGCGCTCGGCAGGACAGTTCTCTTCGGCACTGGCGGGGGGACTGAAGGCAGCGCTCGTCGACGGCAAATCGCTGGAAACGGTGTTCCGCCAAATCGCGCTGACGACATCGTCGCGGGTTCTGGGTTCCGCGCTCAAACCTCTGGAGGCGCTGGCCAGTAATGCAGTCGGTTCGATCTTCGGCGGGCTGGGGTCCGCGTTCTCGAATGGTATGGCCGGATCTGCTTCCGTCACGCCCTTTGCCAAGGGCGGGGTCATCGCTTCGCCAACCTATTTTGGTCTTGGCGGCAATGGTGCGGGCGGATCGGGGGCACTCAGTGGCGGCTACGGCCTGGCCGGGGAGGCCGGAGCCGAGGCCATCCTGCCGCTGGTGCGCGGCAGTGACGGCCGATTGGGCGTGCAAAACGGACCATCAGCCGGGCAGCCGCAGGTCCACCTCAATATCACCACGCGGGACGCGGAAAGCTTCCGCCGCTCGGAAGCGCAGGTCTCTGCAATGGTGGCCCGCGCCGTCGGACGGGGACGGCGCGGGCTCTAACACCGGCCTGAAAAGGAGGGGCTCAGGAGCCGGTGCTCTCGCACGCCGCCAACATGGCAGCGATCTGGTCCTTCAAGGACAGCCGCTTCTTCTTGAGATCTTCCAGCGTCTGGTCGGAGGCTGGCTCGATCTCGGTCTCGATGCGGTGAATTTCGCGATTGATGACGTGATATTCCTCGGAAAGCTTGGCGAAATGAGCGTCGCTGGTCTTCAGCGCATGCAAGGCCGCTGCGGCGTCCGGAAATTCTTCGTGCAGTTCGTGGGGTACGTGACTCATTGGTCCCTCCTTTTCATGCACCCAACATGGCGACCGGGGCCTCCAGACACCTTGAGGCAGATCAATCGGTCGATAATCGGGAAGGAATTTCCATGGCTTCTTTTCTGGATGACCGTTTTCCCGCAGCCGTTGCCTTCGGGGCGCTCGGCGGACCGGAGCGGCGGACGGA
The DNA here is from genome assembly GCF_048261595.1 of Roseibium sp. Classification (GTDB taxonomy): domain Bacteria; phylum Pseudomonadota; class Alphaproteobacteria; order Rhizobiales; family Stappiaceae; genus Roseibium. The sequence continues at coordinate 891,248 of NZ_JBLXFW010000001.1, read as the reverse complement.
TGTCGTGCTGCTGGCCTCGGGAGGAGAAGCTCGGAACGCGCGATGGGCCGACAGCCGTCGACGTTATGATGCATCGACCGGCATCCGGTCCCTGCAGGATCTGCGCGCGGTCCTTGCACTGTTCGAAAAGGCGAGGGGCAGGCTTTACGGCTTTCGCTTTCGCGACCCGTTCGACCATTCGACCCGGAACGACAACGTTCTTCCGGGAGCGGAAGACCAGCTGCTTGGCCACGGCGACGGGATTCGCACGCGTTTTACTCTGATCAAGACCTACGGTTCAGGAGCCGAGGCCTATGACCGCGAGATCCGCCTGCCCGATCCCTTGACCCTGAAGGCCGCGGTCGGCGGCGTGGAGCAAGCCCTGGGCCCTGAGGTCTCCGTCGATCCTGTCACGGGTGAGCTCGTCTTCGCTGCTGCTCCGTCTGATGGCGCTGCGGTGACTGCTGGCTTCCTGTTCGATGTTCCCGTGCGTTTCGATACCGACCGGATGGAGGTCAGCCTGACCCATTTCGAGGCCGGCGACATTCCCTCCATTCCCCTGATCGAAATCCGGATCTGACCCGCCGGAAAGGATACCGTTTATGAAAACCCTCAGTCCAGAACTCGCCGCCCATCTGGACGGCGGGGCGACGACGCTTGCGCGCTGCTGGATCGTCGTCCGTGCCGATGGCGCGAAGCTCGGGTTCACCGACCACGACCGGACCCTGTCCGTCGGCGGTGCCGCCTGCCGGCCGGAGAACGGCGTGACGGCGACGAGCGACGTGAGCGGGCCGGGTCTCGCAACAGGCGGCGGCGAGCTCAGCGGGGTACTCGCCTCGCAAGGCCTGACCGACGACGATCTGGAGGCAGGACGTTGGGACGGGGCCGAGGTCGAGGTCTACCTTGTCAACTGGCAGGCACCAACGCAGCATCTCCTCCTGCGCCGGGCCAGGATCGGTGAGGTCAGCCGCAAGGGCGAGGCCTTCCAGGCCGAACTTCGAGGTCTTGCCCATCTTCTGGAAGTGCGCCGCGGCCGGGTGTTCTCCCGCTCCTGTGATGCAGATTTCGGTGACGCCCGCTGCGGCATAGACCTTGACGATCCTGCGTACCACAGCACGGGAACCGTTGTAGGTGCAGCCGGTGAGGGAGAGGTGTTCCTCGACGGCCTTTCCGGCTTCGATGCGGGTTGGTTCTCCGGGGGCCGTTTCGAAGTCCTTGGCGGAGAATACGAAGGTTTTCGCTCCGAGATCTCCGGCCATCGAAGCCAAGCGCCAGATGCTGTCGTGAGCCTTTGGCAGGAACCGCCCGGCCGGCTGGAGCCGGGAACGCCGGTTCGCCTGACGGCAGGCTGCGACAAAGGCTTCGGCACCTGCCGCCACAAGTTTTCGAACAGTCTCAACTTCCAGGGCTTTCCACACATGCCCGGCACCGACTTCGTGCTGTCCTACCCCTCGCGCAACACGGGAGTGAACGATGGCGGTACCCTTGTTTCGTGACGGGCAGCTTTCGCCGTTGCGCTGCGCCGTGCTCGACGAAGCCCGCCTCTGGCTCGGTACGCCCTATCGTCATCAGGCCAGCGTTCAAGGCGCCGGGTGCGATTGCCTCGGCTTGCTGCGCGGGATCTGGCGGGCGCTTTATGGCGCCGAACCGGAAAAGGTGCCGCCCTATCATCCCGACTGGATGGCCGCGGACAAGGAGGACAGCCTTGCTGCGGCCGGCCGCAGGTGGCTGGTTCCCGGAGCGATAGGCAATGAGCGGCCCGGCGACGTTCTGCTGTTCCGCTGGCGCGATGGTCTGCCCGCCCGCCACGTCGGGATCCTGTCCGGTACCGGTCATCTGATCCACGCCTACGAGCGGGTCGGAACCGTTGAAAGTCCGCTTGTACCGGCCTGGCGCCGGCGCATCTCCCATGTCTTTTCCTTTCCGGAGTCCGGTCCATGGCAACCTTGATCCTGACGGCTGCCGGGCAGGCGCTGGGTGGCGCGGCCGGTGGCATCTTCGGCCTCGGCAGTCTTGGCGGCATCCTCGGCAAGGCAGCCGGGGCCATCGCGGGCAACACGCTCGACAAGTCGCTCTTCGGGTCCTCGCGCACCCTCGAGACCGGCCGCCTTGCCGACCTATCGGTCCAGGCGTCCAACGAGGGAGCCGCACTTCCCAGGGTCTATGGCCGCGTGCGCCTTGCGGGGCAGGTGATCTGGGCGACCCGTTTCGAAGAGGAAGTTACCGAGGAGCGCCAGGGCGGCAAGGGTGGCGGCGGGCAAACGACCACCGTGCGCTCCTACGCTTATTACGCGAATTTCGCCGTGGCTCTCTGCGAGGGACCGGTCACGAAAATTGGCCGCATCTGGGCCGACGGCAAGCTTCTGGACACCTCCCGTCTCAACATGCGCCTCTACACCGGCGCCCTCGACCAGTTGCCCGATCCGCTGATCGCCGGGCTTCAGGGGGACGCACCGGCCTATCGCGGCGTTGCCTATGCTGTCTTCGAGCATCTCGCTCTGGAGAGTTTCGGCAACCGCCTGCCGCAGCTCACCTTCGAGGTTCTTCGCTCCGTTGAGACGCTTGAGACCAAGATCCGGTCCGTGACGATCATTCCGGGCGCTGGCGAATTCGTCTACCAGCCAACCGCGGTCAGCGCGACGCCGTCACCGGGCGTCACACAAAGCCTCAACCGCCATGTGCAGGATGCCGCCAGCGACTGGGCGGCATCGCTCGACGAGCTTCAAGCCCTTTGTCCGAACCTCGAAAGCGTCGCGCTCGTGGTAGCCTGGTTCGGCGATGACCTGCGCGCAGGTGCCTGCACCATCCGGCCACTGGTGGAGGAACGGCAGAAGCCGACAAGCGGGGCGACCTGGTCGGTGGCGGGGCTTGCGCGGTCCGCGGCGACCGAAGTGTCTCGGGTCGACGGCAAGCCTGCCTATGGCGGTACGCCGTCCGATGCCAGCGTGATTGCCGCAATCAAGGATCTCAAGGCCCGTGGCCTGAAGGTGATGCTCTACCCCTTCCTTCTGCTGGATATTCCGGCAGGAAACGGGCTTCCCGATCCCCATGGCGGGAGCGAACAGGCGGCCTATCCCTGGCGTGGGCGCATTGTTCCGCATCTTGATACCGATGCCGAAGCGGCAAGCTTCTTCGGCAGTGCTGAGCCGTCCAGTTTCTCGGTCTCGGGCGAAAGCGTGGTCTATTCGGGTCCTTCCGAATGGCGCTACCGCCGCCATGTGCTGCATATGGCGCATCTGGCACTGGCCGCGGGCGGGGTCGACAGTTTCCTGATCGGGTCGGAGCTTCGCGGACTGACCCAGGCGCAAGGGGCAGGTGGGGACTATCCCTTCGTGGACGAACTCGTCGCACTGGCCGAAGACGCCAAAAGCGTACTCGGCAGCGCATCCGCCGTTTCCTACGCCGCAGACTGGTCCGAATATGGAGCCCATCAGGTTTCGGCTTCCGAGCTGCGGTTTCCGCTCGACCCGTTGTGGGCGTCGTCATCTGTCGACTTTGTCGGCATCGACAACTACCTGCCCCTGACGGATATGCGAGGCACCGGAGATCCGGATGGCAACACGGACCCTCATGACCCGGAGCTCCTGCGCGCAGCGATCACGAGCGGCGAGTATTTCGACTGGTACTATGCCTCCGATGCCGACCGCAGGGCAGGGCAGCGCACGCCGATCACGGATGGCGCCTATGGCAAGCCGTGGGTCTACCGTGCCCGGGATCTTGCCGGCTGGTGGTCGAACGATCATCACGAACGAGTGGGCGGTGAGGAGGAGAGCGTTGCGACGTCCTGGGTGCCCGGATCAAAACCGATCCGCTTCACCGAACTCGGTGTGCCCGCGGTCGACAAGGGCAGCAATCAGCCGAACGTCTTCATCGACCTGAAATCCGCCGAAAGCGCACTTCCCCATTTTTCCGACGGAACCAGGGACGACCTGATCCAGCGCCGGGGTCTCGAAGCCTGGCTGGATGCCTTCGATGATACGGATCCGGACTTTGTCGAAAGCGTCAATCCGTGGTCGGCGGCCTTCAGCGGGCGCATGGTCGACCCTGCCGGGATGTTCCTCTGGACCTGGGATGCCCGGCCGTATCCCGCGTTTCCCCGGCATCTGGACGTCTGGGCCGATGGGGCGAACTGGCGGCTCGGCCACTGGCTGAATGGCAGGCTGGGCGGTCTGTCCGTGTCCGGCCTGCTGCGCCAGCTCCTGGACGACTTCGGTATCTCGCAGAGCGATGTCGCGGTCGGGTCGCTCTCCGGCTCCCTCGAGGGGATGGCGGTTGCCGGACCGGTTGCCGCCCGTGACGTGATCGAACCGCTTCTGACCGCCTTTGGCGGCACGGCGTCGGATCTTGGAACCCGGATTAGGCTTGAGAGCGCAAGCACGACGCCGGACCGCCTGCTTGGTCCGGCAGACCTGGTCGATCCGGACGACGTGCAGGTCCCGATCCTGTCGCGGACCCGGGCACAGGAAGCCGAACTCGCCTCGGAGGTACGCCTTGGGGCCGAGGATGCGGCAAGTGATTATCGCCGCCGGGTAGCTGCCTCGCGCCGTCTGGAGGTCGGTAGCCGCCAGATCGAAACGCTGGATCTGGCCATCGTAACGTCGCCGCACGCCCTTCAGCAGGCAGCCGACCGCCGTCTGGCGCGCATCTGGGGCGAACGCGAGCGCGCGGAATTCTCTCTGTCGCCGCGCTGTATCGATGTCGAGCCGGGTGACGTTCTTGCGCTCTCCGGCGTCCCCGGCAAGCGGTTCGAGCCGCCGCTGCGCCTGCGGGTCGAAAGCATCGAGGACACGGAAGTGCGGCGCGTCGAGGCGGTACGTGTCAGCACGACGAAAGCCCCTGTCACGGTGGTGCCCGAACCCGTCACGGAGACCTATCAGGGCAGCGATCCGGGCCTGCCACATGGCATTTTCCTCGATCTGCCTCCGATGGCCGAAGGAGATCCGGACGCCCCTTTGCGCATGGCTTGCTTTGCAAAGCCCTGGCCCGGAACCCTGTCGCTGCTCAGATCGGTGACCGGGGCGGGCTTCGAACCGGTGGCAACGATTGAGCGGCCAGCCACCATGGGGCAGTTGCTTGCCGATCTTGGCGCCGGGCCGGTCGCCGTCTGGGACCGGGCGAATTGTCTGGAGGTACAGCTTCACGGCGGCCTGCTGCAGTCGCGCCCGGAGCTGGAGGTGTTGAGCGGCCGCAACGTTCTTGCCGTGCGCTGCAAGGGCGGGGGGCATGAAATTCTGCAGTTCCGCGATGCAGAGCTGATCGGCAGCAATGCCTACCGGCTTTCCACGCTCTTGCGCGCGCAGATGGGAACGGAGCCGGAGATGAGGGCCGGTGGACTTGTCAGCGCCGAGACTGGGGCGGACGTGGTGCTTCTTGACCCCGAGACCGTTCCCCTGGTGCCGGTCGGCCGGGACCAGCTTGGCCGTGCTTATCACTATCGTCTGGTGCCCGCGGGCCTTGCCGTTGATGACCCGCTGGCCCTTGCGCTCACCCATGCCGCCTCAGGACGCGGAGAAAGAGCGCTGGCTCCGGTTCATCTGAAGGCGAGGCGGACGGCCTTGGGCATCCGCATCAGCTTTACCCGCCAGACACGGCGGAGCGGCGACAGCTGGGAGCAGGTCGAGGTGCCGCTCGGCGAGGAGAGCGAGGCCTACGAAATCGACATCCTGGGGCCGGGCGATGAGGTGCTGCGCACACTGTCAGCGACAACGCCCGAGGTGCTCTATCCGGCGGCAGATGAGATCGCCGATTTCGGGGCGCAGGTTCCCTCCCTCAGTTTCTCGGTCTGCCAGCTTTCGGCCACCTCCGGCCGGGGCTTTGAAAGAAAGGCGACACGACATGTCTGACACCCTCCGGTTCGCCCTGCCGCTTCTAGCAGCTGCCCAGGCTCAAAAGCACGTCACCCACAATGAGGCGCTTTTGACCCTCGACGCTCTGGCGCATCTGCATCTGAAATCGAGATCACTTGCGGCAGCGCCGATCCCGGTCGAGGGCGATGCCTTTCTGGTCGCATCAGGGGCGAGCGGCGACTGGTCGGGCCGCGAGGGCCAGATCGCGCTCTGGCGCGACGGGATCTGGCACTTCCACGCCGCCTTCGCCGGTCTTGTCGCCTTTGTCGCCGACGAGGAGGCCCTGATTGTCGCAACAGACAGTGGCTGGCGCGAGGTTGCACCGCTCATGGCGCCGGACCGGTTGATGGCCCGCTCGGAACACGGCGCGGGAAACCGCCTTGCGGTTCTTGAAGAGGAACTGACCGCCCTTGCCGGAACTTATGCCGAAACCAGTGCGCTCATTCCCGATCGGGCCATTGTCTTCGGCGTCTCCTGCCGCACCACCACGGAGGTGACCGGCGCGTCGTCGTACGACTGCGGACTGGCTGGCGAGCCCTCGAAGTTCGGCGGCTCGCTCGGGGTTTCGGCCGGAGCAACAAACGCGGGAATCATTGGCCCAACGGCCTTCTATGCTGATACCCCCGTGCGCGTGAGTGCCAACGGAGGCAGCTTCACCGGTGGCTCGGTCCGGCTTGCCGTCCATTGCCTGATCCCGGTGGTGCCGGCGTCGTAGGCGCAGCCCAATTTCTCACAGTCTGCCGCCTTTCCCGTCCTTTTTCCGGAACGGATGAGGAGCAATCTCATGCAAATCAGCGAAAAGGGGTTGGCGTTCATCGCCGCCCACGAGGGGTTCGTGTCCAGAGCCTATCTAGATCCGGCCGGCGTCCTGACCATCGGCTACGGCTTCACCATGGGCTCGCGCATGTTCGCAAGCTGGTGGCGGGCGCATCATGGCGGAGCGCTGGCACTCGGTGACACCATCTCGCGGGAAGCGGCGAACCGGCTGCTCCTCAAGCTGCTTGACGAGGAATATGCTCCCTATGTTGCGCAGGCCTTGCCCGGTTTGCCCCAAGCCGCCTTCGATGCCTGCGTCTCCGTCGTCTACAATCTGGGGCCGAGGGCGCTGTCCTGGCGCTGGGCGAAGGCACTGAAGGCGGGTGATCTCGATGCGGCCGCCGCGCTGCTGGCAAAGACCGGCGTGACCGCAGGCGGCAAGCGGCTTGCCGGACTCGTCCGCCGCCGCCGGGAAGAGGCGGAGCTGCTGCTCAGCGGAGACTACGGGTCCTTCGGCCACGGTCCGAGCTTGAGCGAACGCATGGTGCGGGACCTTCAGTCCGGCCTGTCCGCCCTCGGCTACCGGCCGGGCGGGATCGACGGCATTCTCGGCCCCAGAACCCGCCAGGCTGTCCTTGCATTCCAGAAGAACCATCCGCCATTGCTCACCGACGGTATCGCTGGTCCTGCCACAAGGGCGGAACTCGACCGTGCTCTCTCAAGGGTGAAGGCGAACCGACTGTCTGCCTGCAGCGGCATTGCGGCCTCCGGAACGGCGCACCTGAGCGGCTTCGACTGGCAGCATGTGCTGCTGGTGGGCGTGCTCGTGATCGCAGCGTTTCTGGCATTGGCGGTGGCCTGGCGCCACCGCGGCAGGATCCGGTTCGTTGTAGCTACCGCCCTTGCGGAAATCGCCGGGCGCATCGCCCCCACACATTCCCGATCCCCAACCTGAAAGGAGCTGCCATGACCGGCTGGAAAACCCTTTTGTTCAACACCGCCATAGGTCTTCTCGCCCTCGGCGCAGAGGTCGCGGAAAACCTGTCGCTCGTCGAACCGGGAACGGTGGTGACGGCAAGTGGTGGCCCCCTTGCGGTTCTCGCAATGGGCGCCGCCAATATCCTCCTGCGTCATGTCACGCGTGGACCGGCCGGATGGGTGCGGTCTTAGGTCCATCCGGAGAAATTCCAATCCCTGACACCCCTCCTGACAGAATGCTGTCAGGAGGGGTGTGCGAGAACTCTCCTCGTCGGAATTCCTGCGAGGAGAGTGGAAATGACATTCAAGCCTGACAATTTCGCGGTCTGGTTCGAGCTTCCGGTGACGGATATCGATGCCGCCATCGCTTTCTATAACGAAGTGTTCCAGATCAGCCTGACCAAGGTTGAGGACATGGGGCCGAATCCTATGGCAATGTTCCCGGCAAGCGAGAACGGTGTTGCTGGTCATATCTATCCGGGCAAACCGCCCGCACGCGGCACCGGGCCTACCGTTCACCTGGCCTGTCCCGATGGGCTGGAAACCACGATGGAACGATTCGCCCGCGCTGGCGGCGAAGTGGTTTCCGACCCGATCGCCATTCCGGCCGGCCGCTTTGCCTACTGCCTTGACCCGGACGGTAATTCCGTCGGACTTTTCTCCGCCTGAGGAGATGAATGATGCGACGCGCCGACCGCCTTTTCCAGATCGTACAGCATTTGCGGGGTGGCCGGCTCGTCCGCGCGCGGCAACTGGCCGAATGGCTGGAAGTGTCCGAGCGCACGATCTATCGCGACGTCGCGGACCTCCAGGCCTCGGGCGTTCCCATCGATGGAGCGGCCGGGGTCGGCTACATTCTGCGTTCGGGCTACGACATGCCGCCGCTGATGTTCTCGCGCGACGAGATCGTTGCCCTCATCGCCGGCGCAAGGCTCATCCGCGCCTGGGGCGGGGCGGAGATGGCGAGAGCAGCTGAAGAGGCGCTGATCAAGATCGATGCCGTGCTGCCCGATCCCCTGCGCGAGCGCATGGGCGGCGTCGAGATCCATGCGATAGCCCCGGAAATGACGCCGGAAATCCGCCAGCGCATCGACTTTCTGGAAAAGGCGGCCGACAAGCACAATCGCCTGACCATTTCCTACCGCGATGCGGACGGAGACCCATCGGAACGCACGATTCGGCCACTCGGTCTGTGGTTCTGGGGCAAGGTCTGGACCCTGGTTGCCTGGTGCGAGCTTCGCGAAGACTTCCGAATGTTCCGGCTCGACCGCGTCAAGGATCTTGCGCATGAAGGGTCCGTTTTCCGGCCTGAACCCGGACGCACGCTCAAGGATTTCTACCGCACTATGGAAGACAGCGGGCACCATCGCTGACAGCGCTGCCGCCAAATGAGGCGTTGATGAAAGTCCGGTTCAGCTTCCATTCAGGTCAATTCCCCTAAACCCTGTTCCAACATGCAGATTGTCGTGGCACCTTGACGGTGTTCGAAGGGGTCCGGCTTGCCGGACGAGAGTGGGACAAACGGACGTGAAACGGATTTACCAGGTTCTGATCGTGATGCTTGCCTTGGCGCCTTTGCCCGCCGCTGCCCAATGCCTGTCGCAGGCAGAGGCGCGCGATGCGGTGGCGAGCGGCAAGGCAGCGCCGCTCGGCTCGATGAAAGGTGCCGCTGGCGGCGAGATCGTCAAGGCGCAGCTCTGTATCGAGGGCGGACGTTATGTCTACCGCCTGTCCGTTCTCGTGGGCGGTCAGGTGCAAACAAAGGTTCTCGACGCCAGTCGTTAGATCTTGCATGCCTGACTGCTCCCGCCTGACTTCAACGAATGACCAGATAAACCATTTCGGAAAATCCCATGCGCGTGCTTGTTGTTGAAGATGATGTCGACCTGAACCGCCAGCTCGTGGCCGCGCTGGAGGAGGCGGGATATGCTGTCGACAAGGCACTCGACGGTGAGGAAGGGCACTTTCTGGGCGACACCGAGCCATACGATGCCGTGATTCTCGATCTCGGGCTGCCAAAGCTGGACGGTCTTTCGGTCCTGGAAAACTGGCGCCGCGACGGCCGCACCATGCCCGTCCTGATCCTGACGGCGCGCGACCGCTGGTCCGACAAGGTGGCGGGCATCGATGCCGGAGCCGACGACTACGTTGCCAAGCCTTTCCACATGGAGGAGGTGCTTGCCCGCGTTCGTGCGCTGGTGCGCAGAGCCGCCGGCCATGCATCGAACGAGATCACCTGCGGCCCGATCCGCCTTGACCTGCGTGCCGGCCGTGTCACGAACGACGGCACACCGATCAAGCTGACCTCGCACGAGTACCGCCTGCTGTCCTACCTCATGCATCACCAGGGCAAGGTGATTTCCCGCACGGAACTGACCGAGCACCTTTATGACCAGGACTTCGATCGTGATTCCAATACGGTCGAGGTTTTTGTCGGCCGGCTGCGCAAGAAGATCGGCTCCGACCTGATCGAAACCATTCGCGGGCTCGGCTACCGGCTTGGAGATCCCGTTGACGAGTGACAGCGCACCCGTCGAGATCCAACAGGCGGCGCGAGCCGGAAAGGCGCGCTGGCGAAAGACATCGCTGGCCGGACGCCTCGTCGCGGTTGCCGCGGTCTGGTCTGTTCTTGCCCTGGCTGTCGCGGGGTTCATCCTCGTCGGCCTCTACCGGGCGGCCAGCGAGCGGGCCTTCGATGCGCAGCTCGACGTTTACGGAAAGTCGATCCTGGCCGAAATGGTCCCCGAGGCGAATGGCACGGACGAGACGGTTCGTGCGCCGAAGGGATTGAGCGAACCCCGTTTTGCCCTGCCGCTGTCCGGATGGTACTGGACGGTCGCGAGGCAAGAGGACGGCGAAGTCCTCTTTGCATCTCCCTCGCTTGTCGGTGATCCGCTGATCGTGGAGGGAACGCTCGAAAGGGACGCCGAGGCTGAACGGAGCACCTTCGCCATGGGCCCCGGCAATGAGGAAATCCGGGTGCGCCAGCAGCGTTTCGACATCGCTGGCAGTGCCTATGTCGTCTCCGTTGCCGCCGAAACCGCCGGGTTCAGGGCCGACATCCGAAGCTTTGCCGGGCAGGTCGCCATGACCCTGCTGATCTTCGGTGCCGGGCTTGTCGGTGCGGTCTTCCTGCAGGTGCGTGTCGGTCTGCGGCCCCTCATGCGTCTCCGGCGATCGCTTGGCATGGTCCGGCGCGGCGAGAGCGAGGCAATCGATGAGGATCTCCCCGTGGAGATCGCGCCGCTTGCGGTCGAGTTGAACGCTCTCATTCATTCGAACCGAGAGATCGTCGAGCGTTCGAGAACTCATGTCGGCAATCTCGCTCACGGTCTGAAGACCCCACTGAGCGTCATTTCCAACGAAGCACGGTCCGCATCGGGGCCTCTGGCCGATAAGGTTTCCGAGCAGGCCGCCATCATGCAGACCCAGATCCAGCATCACCTTGAGCGTGCGCGCATGGCGGCACAGCGGCGGGTGATCGGTGTCTCCTGCGAGGTCGAACCGGTGCTTGGCCGTCTCGTACGTGCCATGTCCAAGATCTACCGGGAACGCACAGTCGGATTTGCCGGTGATATCCCGGCCGACCTCCGTTTCCGCGGCGAACAGCAGGACCTGGAGGAATTGACCGGCAACCTGATCGACAATGCCTGCAAATGGGCCCGTTCGGCTGTGAGGGTCGAGGTAGGGCCTCTCCAGCAAGGCGAACAGGCGCGTGCGCTTTTCGAGATTCTGGTCGAGGACGACGGCCCCGGACTGTCGGAGAAGGAATGCACTGAAGCCGTCAAGCGCGGCCGCCGCCTCGATGAAACGGTACCCGGGACAGGCCTTGGCCTGTCGATCGTTGCAGATCTGGCCGGGGTATACGGCGGGCAGCTGGAACTCGGTCGCAGCGAACTCGGCGGGCTCAAGGCAAGACTCGTTCTGCCATCCGTTTGACATGCCCTAACGATACTGTGATCTGCATCACTAAAAACTTGAGCGCCGGGGCGTAGTTCGGCCACAAATAGTGTTTATTCGATTCGTCAGGGCTAACACTGTAAACCCTGCGGTCCGAAGTTTTCGGGAGTAACCCATGCGCTTGGCGGAACTGACCTGTCTGCTTGTCCTTGGCGCCGCCTTGAGCGGTTGCTCTGCCGTATCCGGCGGCACCTCGGGAGCATGGAACAACCAGTTCGGTGCAAGCTCGGGCTCGGTTGCCGAGGATGAGGCGAGTACTGCAATTGCCGTGCTGCTCGACAACGACTTCGGCCAGGCGCTTGAGGCATCCGATCACCGTGCCGTTGCAGAGGCGCAAAAACGTGCTCTGCGGGCAAATGGTGTAGGTGTTGCAGTGGCTTGGCAGAATGAGAAGACCGGGCGCAGTGGCCAGGTCCAGCCCGGCCCTGTCTATCAGGTCAACGATACGGCCTGCCGAGAATTTACCCACGTCATGGTGCTCGACGGCCACTCGCTCAGCTCGCGCGGGACGGCATGCCGCCAGGATGACGGTAGCTGGAAGACACTGGGCTGACGTGTCGATGCCTTTCATGGTGGCAGGGCAGCGCCTCAGGTCATAATTTCCGGGTACATCCGTTCAATTGTCAGGGGGTGTGGCCGATGCAACGTGGTAGCAAGCGTGCGTTGCACTAAGCCTATGCGGGAAAAAGCCTTTCCGGTCGGGCTTCTTAAAACAGACCCGAGTTTCTCAACCTTTGCTTAAAGGTATCCCTTTAGTTTCCGAGGCTAAGGCTGCGCAGTTGTGTTTGCAGAAAATGGCTGAAACCAAGATCGTAACAAGTAAGATACGAAACTACTTGCAGGAGCTGTCTCCTCGCGCGGTTGAAAGTCTGGTCCGCAATCTCGAAAAGGCTCGGGAGGACGGTACGGCGGACGACCACGTCGAGCTGATTCTGGCTGCCTCGCTCGACCTCTTGCGCAAGACCGGTTCCTTCCCGGAGGAAATGCCCCGTGGTCTGGTTCGACGCAACCAGGTTCAGCGGAAGTTCTTCACACCGCTCGATGAATTCCTGATCAACGAGCACCTGCCGCAAAAGCAGGAGGGCCGTGTCGAGCGCGTAATTCTCAATCGTGTCTGGACCTGGATTGGCCGCGACGTTCTGGCGAGCGACGTAAAGCGTGTTCTCAACTCTGCCGACGATATGAATGTCAGCGAAGAGCGGATGGAATCGCTCATCAACAACCTGCGCAAGCGCTCGGTTGATGCGCTTGGCGGCGTCCTGCACAAGATCGAAAGCTCCGACAAGGAGCGCCGGCGCTTGTCCATGGAGGTGGGCGGCGAGCGCGGTATTGCCGACCTGAAGGATATCTACAAGATTTTCGAGGCCGAGGGTTGGCTGAGGCCTTTTCTCGATGCCGTTCCCGATGCGCTGGACGAGGAGCGCCTGATGACCGGTCAGGGCGTCCTGAAGATGGTCGAAAAGGCCGCTTCCAGGTTTCCCGACCACGTTCCGGTGGTCGCGGCCGCTCTTCTGGACCGGGCGACATCGCCTGCGGCCCTGTGTGGCTTTGCCGGCCGTCTCGCCGGCACCAATGACGCCAAGAGCCTCAGCGGCTCCCGCTTCGCACCGTTCGTCGACATTGTGCTGAGCGAGGCGGAACGCCTCAATGTGCTGGCCCACGATCACCGCAATAACAATCCGGACCCGGTCGCCTTTTCCCAGGCGCTGGCCGAATATCATTCGCTGGTACACGGCATCGAAGTCGATCTCGACCTCTCGCATGCCGGTCGTTGGCACAAGCGCCTTTCGGAAACGAAGAAAGACATCTCGGAGATCGTCGACAGAGAGCTGCGCAACGCCCACGGGGCCGTGCGCCGATCCCTGCAGGTGCCAACCTTCGATGTCGACGGCAATCTGGAACACGATCGCCTGGCCATCGACGAGGCCGTGCGCGCGCTGCGCGTTGTCGTGATGGTCCGAAATGCTCCGCGGACCTTTGCAGTCAACGATATTGGAAAGCGGACACGTCAGGCAGTCGAGCAAACCCTTGAAATCGTGACGCGGTCCCTGATCACCGATCTGCCCAAGACGATGGGCAGGCCACGAGAAGCCCACCTTGCCGCGGTGGATGTCGCGATTATGTTGTGTGAAATCTACTACGGCACCGAATATGCGCAGCAACTGCGTCGCAGCCGCCAGAGCGCTATCGCCGAAGTCTTCGCCAATGGCGAGACCGAGCCGGATCCTTCCGTTCGCCCGGTTGGCGGCGCAAAGGGCCGTATGCAGCACCGGCGCCAGTAACAGCTGAAAAACCCATGAACCGGAGCATCCGGTCAGACCTTTCCGCGACCGCTCGTCACAGCGAGTCATGCTTGCCATTCCGAGTCCGAAAGGCTCTATAGTGGCCCCATGATGTTCTGGATCCTTACTGCGGTTTTGACCGCCGCTGCTGCTTTGTCTGTGCTCGTGCCCCTGAATCGTCGCCAGGCAGGCAATGACACCCAGCTGGATGAACGGCTTGCCGATGCCGCCGTCTATCGTCAACAGCTCGACGAAATCAGCCGCGATCTCGATCGAGGCCTGATCGATGAAGACGCTGCAGAAGCTGCCCGCACCGAAGTCGCCCGCAGACTTCTTGCGACTGACGAACGCAAAACCGAGGCGCATGAACGTGGCGGCAGCCGCGTTTCGCTTCGCCTGGTCACTCTGCTTGCCGTTCTCGCATTGCCGGCCGGAACCTTTGGTCTCTATCTCTATCTCGGATCGCCCGATCTTCCGGACACGCCATTGCAGGCCCGTCTCAGCGCGCCGCCCGAGAACCAGTCCGTTGGCGAACTCATCGCGCGCGTCGAGCGCCACCTTGCCGACAATCCGCAGGACGGCCAGGGTTGGAGCGTCCTTGCTCCGGTCTACATGAGAGTTGGAAACCCGGCCGCGGCGGCGGATGCCTATGCCAACGCCATTCGCATTCTCGGGCCGTCGGTGAAGCTGGTGACCGACTACGGTGAGGCCCTGACGGTCGCCAATGACGGCATCGTCACAGCCAATGCTCACGCAGCCTTCGAACGCGCGGTACAGATGGATCCGCAGGCCGTGAAGCCGCGGTTCTTCCTGGCTCTTGCGCTGGGGCAGGAAGGCAAGGCCGGGGAAGCCATTGCGGCCTGGACGTCTTTGCTCGACGGTGCCGACCCGGCGGAACCATGGGTTCCGGTTGCCCAGGCAGAACTGAGCAAACTCGGCGGAGGGCAGATGGCAGGTCGGCTCGGCGACGGTGCGGCCGGACAGGCGGCTGCGCCGGGCCCGAGCGCTGACGACATTGCCGCTGCCCGCGACATGAGCGCAGACGATCGTACAGCGATGATCGAGGGCATGGTCAAGGGACTGGCCGAGCGGCTGGAGGCGAACGGCGGTTCGCTTGAGGAATGGCTTCGACTGATCCGCGCCTATGCCGTCCTCGGCAAGCGGGATGCGGCAATTGCAGCCATTGCCAAGGCACGTGACATTCATGCAAATGATGCAGAGGCGATGGGGCAGATCGACCAACTTGCCGAACAGGCAGGGCTCAAGGGGTCTTAGAGGGGGCTCTTTGGCAACAGGAGCTGGACGCGAGTAGAATGACTAGAAAACAACGTCGCCTGACCCTGATCGGATCGGCCGGAGCGGTGCTTGCCCTGGCGATCGGCTTGATCCTCTACGCCCTCAACGACCAGATCGTATTCTTCCAAAGTCCGACCGATGTGGTCGAAAAAACGATTCCCCCGGGCCAGCGCATCCGGCTGGGAGGTCTTGTGGAAGAGGGAACGGTTGTCCGCTCTGACGATGCGAATGTCGCATTCCGGGTCACCGACACGGTCAACTCTGTTGCCGTTACCTACAAGGGCATCCTGCCCGACCTGTTCCGGGAAGGGCAGGGCGTGGTGACCGAGGGCATGATATCGCCGGACGGGGTGTTCGTGGCGGACAGCGTCCTTGCCAAGCACGACGAAAACTACGTGCCCAAGGAAGTGGCCGAGGCACTCAAGCAGCAGGGCGTCTGGCAGGGCAACTGACCTGGGCCCGCTGATGCGGCGCCGTCGGAAGCAATTCAGGGAGAGACCATGATCATCGAGCTCGGACACTATGCGCTGGTTTTGGCCTTCGCGCTCTCGCTCATCCAGTCCGTTGTTCCGCTGGTAGGCGCTGTCAGGGAAGACAGCCGGCTGATGGCCATCGCGCCGCCGGTTTCCGTCGCCATGTTCTTTCTGGTCGCGATCTCCTTCGCAGCGCTGACGGTCGCCTATGTCACCTCCGACTTCTCAGTCGTCAACGTCTGGGAGAACTCCCACTCCGCCAAGCCGATGATCTACAAGATATCCGGCGTGTGGGGGAACCATGAGGGCTCGGTCCTGCTTTGGGTCCTGATACTTGTCTTCTTCGGTGCGCTGGTCGGCTTTTTCGGAACGAACATCCCTGCTTCCCTGCGGGCTGCGACGCTATCCGTCCAGAGCTGGGTCACTGCCGGCTTCGTGCTTTTCATTCTTGCCACCTCCAATCCCTTCGAGCGTATCGTTCAGGCGCCGATGGAGGGCAATGACCTCAACCCGATCCTTCAGGACATCGGCCTCGCGATCCATCCCCCGCTCCTATATGTGGGCTACGTCGGCTTCTCCATCACCTTCTCATTTGCCGTCGCCGCGCTCATTCTCGGGCGTATCGATGCGGCATGGGCGCGCTGGGTCCGGCCCTGGACCCTTCTGGCCTGGGTGTTCCTGACGGCCGGCATCGCGATGGGATCCTACTGGGCCTACTACGAGCTTGGCTGGGGCGGCTGGTGGTTCTGGGATCCGGTCGAGAACGCGTCCTTCATGCCCTGGCTGGCAGGCACTGCTCTATTGCACTCCGCGATCGTCATGGAAAAGCGTGACGCGCTGAAGGTCTGGACCGTTCTGCTCGCGATCTTCACTTTCTCATTGTCGCTTCTGGGAACCTTCCTGGTGCGCTCGGGGGTGCTGACTTCCGTCCATGCCTTTGCGACGGATCCCGAGCGCGGTGTCTTCATTCTGGTACTGCTCTGTCTCTTCATCGGCGGCTCGTTGACGCTCTACGCCTGGCGCGCCCCGACCCTGAAGCAGGGGGGATTGTTCGCTCCCATCAGCCGCGAAGGTGCGCTGGTTCTGAACAACCTTTTCCTGACGGCTGCCGCATCCGCCGTCTTTGTCGGAACGCTGTACCCGCTGGCGCTTGACGCGGTGACCGGAGACAAGATTTCTGTCGGCGCTCCGTTCTTCAACCTGACCTTCGGTCCGTTGATGATCCCGCTCCTGATCGCGGTACCCTTCGGTCCGGTTCTGGCGTGGAAGCGCGGTGATCTTCTGGCTGCATCCCAGCGTCTTTACGCCGCCTTCGGTCTTGCCATCCTTGCCGTTCTTTTCACCTTCTGGCTCTGGGGTTACCAGCGCGTCCTGGCCCCGCTCGGGGTTGGTCTTGCGGTCTGGGTCATGGCCGGAGCGCTTGCCGAGCTTACAACGCGGGTCAAGCTGTTCGAGGTCGGCCTGGTCAGGGGCTTGTCTCGTCTCAAGGGCCTGCCGGGTTCGGCCTGGGGAACTGCCATCGGCCATTTCGGCATCGGTGTCACGGTTCTCGGCATCGTCACCGCCTCCGCCTTCCAGGAGGAGCGCGTGCTGACCATGAAAGCTGGCGAGGTTATCGAACTCGCCGGATACGAGATGACCTTCGAGGGTGCGGCTCCCCGGCAGGGACCCAACTACCGCGAGGATGTCGGGCACTTCACGGTGCGCGAAGGTGGCAACGTGATCGCCAGACTGCAGCCGTCCAAGCGGCTCTACACAGCGAGGCAGATGCCGACGACCGAAGCCGGTATCATGACGGTCGGCTTCTCGCAGCTGTATCTGTCCCTCGGTGAGGGGCGAGACGACGGCGCCATCGACGTGCGCGTCTACTTCAAGCCGCTGGTCACCCTGATCTGGATCGGCTGCATGATCATGGCTTTCGGTGGGCTTGTCTCGATCGCCGACCGTCGCCTGCGCGTCGGTGCGCCGCGTCCCGCCGCACGCCGGAGCAACGCCCCGGCGCCTGCAGCGGAATAGGGGGGATCTGACCGTGAGAACTGCCTTTGCGTTTCTTGTTCTTCTCGTAGGCTTGATGGCGCCGGCGATGGCCGTCGCACCGGACGAGATCCTCGATGATCCCGTCCTTGAGGAGCGGGCGCGCCAGCTGTCTGCCAACCTGCGCTGCATGGTTTGTCAGAACCAGTCGATCGATGACAGCGATGCGCCTTTGGCCAAGGATTTGCGTGTTCTGGTACGCGAGCGCCTTGTCGCCGGTGACAGTGATGCGCAGGTGATCGACTACCTGGTCTCCCGCTACGGTGAGTTCGTACTTCTGAAACCGCGGTTTGCCTGGCACACGATCATTCTCTGGGCCGCAGGTCCGGTGGCCTTGATTGCCGGCGTCTTTGCCCTGATGGCGGCCTTGCGCCGTCGTCAATCGACCTTGTCACGGGCGCAGGACAAGCCGCAGCCGCTCAGTGCCGAGGAACAGGCGCGTCTTGATGCCTTGCTGTCGGGCAAGGAAAACTGATCTCGGAAAGGGCGATGGGGCAGCCGACGATCAGGCTGCGTCGGCGTCCTGGGCGCTCATCTTCGCCTTGAACAGGGCGAGCATCCGCTGGGCATCCTTGGGATCAAGAAGGTGGTAGTTGGTCACCCACTTGTTGCCGGTCGATGTCGGGAACTTTAGGTGCATGCAGCGGGCCTTGCAGACACTCGAGTATTCGCCGTCGGCGATCCCGATCGAACGGCAAAGGACGGCGATGCAGGTCGAGTCGTACCGGATCATCATGTTGGCGACGTGCTTCCGCTCAAGCCCGACCACGACAGCAAGAATGCTGACCACGTCGTAGAGGTTCTTCTCGAAGCAAAGCTGCGAAACCGCCTTGTTCAGCGTGACATGTCCCTGGCGAATTCCGGTCAGCCACTGGCGCACGTCGATGCGCGACTCCCGCTTGACCAGTTCTTCGCCGGTCATCACCTCGTCCGGGTCGCGGAACATTTCCTGGATAAGGTCTTCGGTCGACCGGCGCAGATGCCGGATCTTGTCGCCCATCTCCTTGGGAAGGTCCTTGATGATCCGGTCAACATCCTTCGGGTCGATTTCCGCACCAAGATTGGACGCAACCGACTGCTTGACCGTGAGGTTACCGCGCTCGACCAGCTTCTTGGTCAGGCGGGAACTCAGGTACTCGCGCTTCGACAAGGAGAGCAGGTGTTCCTGATCCGCGCTTTCCGCCAGTTCCAGAAGTTGCCGCTCGCGCAGGGACTTGGACCGTTCGAGCATCGGACGGGCGACTTCGATCTTGTCGGTCGCCAGCTTGACCGCCAGACCGGGATCGGTCGCGTCAATATCGGCCAGTCGTTCGGAAATCGTGACCTTCGCGGACGTGTCCATCTTGTCGACGACACCGGAAAGCAGGCTGTTGAAAGCGCTGGTCTCATCCGGCCGGTTCAGGTGAACACGCTCGACAAAACGCTTCGAAACTTCGTCAGCAAACTGCTGACGCTTCGCGTCAGAACAATCCGTAGCTAGTTTGATCAGCGAGTCGAGCATGGCTGAAGGTATCCATCAATAGATCCTTTTAACCATGCAAATATGTAGAAATCGATAATAGGGGCCCGGGGGAGCGCTTTGAAGCCGTTGCGGCAACTTGGCTAAGAGGCTGAAAATATGATTATTTTTCGAGCGCCGATGTCATCAGGCGCACCTTGATGAAGCGTACCGCCCGCTGCGCGTCCTCTTCGCTCAGGCGCGAATATTCCTGGCGCCAGTTCTCGATGGCTCCCGTCGAGAGCTTGAGATGGGCGCCCCGCGCCTTGCAGAACATGTTGAACTCGCTTGCGCCGATGCCGAGGGACTTGCACAGGATGGCAATGCCGTCGATGTCATAGCGCATCATGACATTCACGACGTACTTCTGTTCGATAAGAGAGACCTGCGCAAGAATGAAGGCCAAGTCGAACAGGTTCCGTGACAGGGAAAATGCCAGGAACACCTCGTTCAGCGTCTTGTTGCCGGACTTGATATCCTTCAGCGCGACCTTGGCATCGATGCGCGATCTGCGGCGTTCCAGCATGCTGCCTGCGACCGCTTCGCCCGCCTCGCGCAGGATGCTTTCAACGAGAGCCTTCTGCCTTGCATGAAGATTGCGGAGCTTGTCGCCCTGTTCCTTCGGCAGCATCGCGATCAGGCGTTCGTAGTGCTCCGGCTGAATGTCGTTGCGGTCCACCATGCTGTCATGGATTGGCTGGTCCTTCTGTGCCAGCTTCATCAGAAGCCGTACGCCCCAGTCGGACAATTGCGCCCCGGGGTTGGCGGCAACGGAGCGACGGACCGGCTGCTCACCGCGTTCGAGCAGGATGTCGGTCAACCGGCTCTCCAGATGCTCGCGCTGCGAGATGGCCAGAAGATGGTCCTGACCCTTGGCGCGCGCGAGCTTGATCAGATCGTCATCGGTGAGAACGGTTGAATGGCGCAGCATGAATTTGGCAACATCCGCTTCCTCGTTCGCAAGCTGGAGTGCCAGGTCGTGCGGCGTTTCCTTCACATGTGCAAGGCGAGCGGACAGGCGTTTTTTCTCGGTTGTGTCCGCATCCTCCAGCAGCCGCGACAGGACACCGCTGAAAAGAGTCATTTCCTCATCGGAGTACCTGTCGGCATCCGAGATGAAAAGGGCGGAGACATGACCCAGAAGTTCTCGCCGCTTGTCGCTGCTGCCTTCCCTGGCAAGCTCGATCAGTGCCTGAATCATGTAATCCCCACGCGGTTTCCTACCTGTTTTCCTTCTTGCATGCGGATGCTTAAGTATTGGTAATATTGGTGTTGCTAATTGAGATTTTATGAGAAAAACAGACAGATATTGTAAGAAATAACGATAGTATAAATATGTGGAGCGCATATCGTGGGAACCCGTCGGGTTGCTCGGTGTTGCGAGCGCCCTTGACCGCGCCATTGCGCTTTGCCACTGGTCATCCATGACTGAGTTGCCCATCCTTTATTCCTTTCGCCGGTGCCCCTATGCCATGCGCGCCAGGCTGGCGATCCTGTCCTCCGGCGTTTCCGTTGAGCTCCGCGAGATCGTGCTCCGGGACAAGGCTCCCGAATTCCTTGCCGTCTCGCCGAGCAAGACAGTGCCCTGCCTCGTTGAGAGCGGTACAAACGTCATCGACGAGAGTTTCGACATCATGCTCTGGGCGCTTGAGCAGAGAGACCCTGAGGGCTGGCTAACGCCGGAAGAAGGCACGCTGGAGGATATGGTCGCCCTTGCCAACGCTCTTGATGGCGACTTCAAGCGTCATCTCGACCGCTACAAGTACGACACGCGCCATCCGGATGCCTCGCGCGAGGGAGAGCGGGAGGCCGCATCCAGCATCTTGCGCGACATCGAGCAACGTCTGACCAGGTCACCCTGGTTGTTCGGATCGCGCGCGAGCCTTGCCGATTACGCCTTCCTGCCTTTCCTGCGCCAGTTCGCCAATGTCGACAGGCAGTGGTTCGACGGCGAGCCCTGGCCAAATCTCAGGCGTCGGCTTTCGGACTTCGAAGCCTCCGTCCGTTTCCAGTCGATCATGGCAAAGCTGCCGAAGTGGCAATCCGGAGATACTGTTCTGGTCTTTCCGTAGCAGGCGCAGGAAGCCCTCTGACAGGCTGAGACCGCTTGTCCCGAATATTACAAAAGCTTAATCCGCCCGACAGGCGGCCGTAAGGAGACGCACACCATAGTCCACGGTGACAGGGCGAATGATCCTCTTCCCCGCGAGGATCGCCCGAACTGATCGAGATGCTTGTCACGAGAGGACATTGATGATGCAGAACCCTGAAAACCCGCAGAACGCGGCACGCAAGACACCGAGCCGGTTGCGGACCCGTCTTATGGCAGGAGCGGTAGCACTCGGTGTTGCCGGTGTCCTGACTGCACAGACCATCGTACCAGGACAATTTGCCTTTGCCGATGCCGTCAAGGTTGACGTTGCCGGACCGGCAGACTTCTCGCCGGTCGTGACCGCGGTCCAGCCTGCCGTCGTTTCCGTTCGCGTGAAGCAGGAAGTCGAGCCGCGGATGATGAATTTCGACGGCAACTTCGGCGACTTCTTCGAAGACATGCCGAAGGATCACCCGCTGCAGCGCTTCTTCCGCCAGTTCGGAGAAAACGGTCGCGGTGAGCGCGGCGAACCTCGCGGCCAACAGGAGCGCCCACGTCAATACGGCATGTCCCAGGGGTCCGGCTTCTTCATCACCGAGGACGGCTACCTGGTGACCAATCACCACGTCGTCGACAAGGGTACCGAATTCACCATCATCACCAATGACGGCAAGGAATACGATGCCAAGCTGATCGGCGCCGACAAGCGCACCGACCTGGCCCTCCTCAAGGTCGATGCGGACAAGGAATTCACCTACGTCAAGTTTGCCGACAGCGCCCCCAACGTCGGTGAATGGGTTGTCGCGATCGGCAATCCGTTCGGTCTTGGTGGCTCCGTCACGGCGGGTATCGTTTCTGCCCGTGGACGCGACATCGGAGCCGGTCCATACGACGATTTCATCCAGATCGACGCGCCCGTGAATCGTGGCAACTCCGGCGGCCCGGCCTTCAACATGAAGGGTGAAGTCATTGGCGTGAACGCCGCCATCTTCTCGCCCTCCGGCGGCAATGTGGGCATCGCATTCGCGATCCCGGCTTCGACCGCCACCGATGTCATCATGGACCTCAAGGACGACGGCTCCGTAGTTCGTGGCTGGCTGGGTGTCCACATCCAGAACGTCACCGACGATATTGCCGAAAGCCTCGGACTTGACGAAGCGCGCGGCGCGATCGTTGCCGACGCGCAGGAAGATGGCCCGGCAGCCGAAGCGGGGATCAGGTCGGGTGACACGATCCTCTCGGTCGACGGCACCAGGGTCGACGGTCCGCGCGATCTGTCCAAGATCATCGCGGCTTATGAACCGGACACCAAGGTGGATGTCGCCGTCTGGCGTGACGGCGAGGAGAAGACCATCAGCGTGACGCTCGGCAAGCTCGAAGACGCAGAAAAGCAGGTGCAGGCCGACGCTTCCAAGGCTGATCGCACCAGCCTTGATGATCTGGGGCTGGCCCTGATGACAACCAGTGAGGCCGGTGTCGATGGTGACGGTGTGGTTGTCGCCGATGTGGATCCGGACGGTCCGGCAGCCGAAAAGGGGCTGCGCCGAGGTGACCGTATCGTCCAGGTTGGCGGTGCGAAGGTCTCAAGCCCGTCGGATGTCATTGACGCGGTACGCGCCGCTGAAAAGGACGGCCGCAAGGCAGTTCTCTTCCGTGTCGAGAACAACGACGCGACCCGTTTCGTGGCCCTTCCGATGAAAATCGGCTGAGCCGGAAACACAGGAGGGAACGATCTCATCCCCTGATCGTTCTCTCATGTGCCTATCGGTCGGCTTGGCGTCCGTTGCCCCCATCCCCGCCAATGCCGGCCGTTACATCCGGCGGTGGATCCCCCCGATCCACCGCCGGTGTTTCTTTGCCAATCGATCTCCAGTTTCCGTATAAGGAGATTATGTTGCGGATTCTCATCATCGAAGACGATGCGGAAGCCTCGGCCTATCTGGCCAAGGGGCTGAAGGAACTTGGCCATCTGGCAGATCAGGCCGCCGACGGCGAGACAGGACTCGAAATGGCGCTTGGCAGCGACTACGACGTCCTCATCGTCGACCGGATGCTGCCGCGCCGGGACGGGCTTTCCGTCATCTCCGAATTGCGCAAGGGCGGCAACCAGACCCCCGTTCTGATCCTGTCTGCGCTCGGCCAGGTCGATGACCGTGTCACCGGGCTCAAGGCTGGCGGGGACGACTATCTGCCCAAGCCATATGCCTTCACTGAGCTTCTGGCCCGTGTCGAAGCGCTCGCCCGCCGTCCCAAGGCCGGGGGCGAGGTAACCACCACCTATCAGGTTGGCGATCTCGTTCTCGATCGCCTTGCCCATTCCTGCCGCAGGGGCGATACCGATATTCCGCTCCAGCCGCGCGAATTTCGCCTGCTGGAATACCTCATGCAGCATGCCGGTCAGGTGGTGACCCGAACCATGCTTCTGGAAAACGTCTGGGAATATCATTTCGACCCGCAGACAAATGTGATTGACGTTCACATCTCGCGCCTGCGCGGCAAGATCGACAAGGATTTCGACAAGCCGCTGCTGCACACCATTCGCGGTGCCGGATATACGATCCGCGAACCCGCCGATCACCCCTAGCAGCAAGTCATGGGCGCATTCCCGAAAAACGGCCTGACCCGCATGGTGCGCACGACCGCTTTCAAGCTGTCGCTGCTCTACATCGCAGTGTTCTCGGGCCTGTCGGGATTTCTGCTGGTCTATATCTCGCGCAGCACCAACGAGCTGATGGAGAGTCAGGTCGTACAGACGGTGGATGCCGAAATTTCGGGTCTGTCGGAAGAATATTTGCGCGGCGGTGTCCGAGCGCTGGTCGAAAGTATCGAGCGGCGCTCGCGCCGGCCCGATGCCAGTCTCTACCTTCTTATCGACTTTGCCGGCAATTCCATCGTCGGCAACATCTCCCGCCTCCCGACCGTCGTTCTGGACGAGGCCGATGGCGATGTGCGCCGGATGCGCTATGGCCGTGTCGAAGCCGGCGGTGAGGTGGAGCGCGAGGCATTGGTCCGCATCTTCGAGCTGCGCGGAGGATTTCGCCTGCTCGTCGGGCGCGATCTTGGGGAACAGGTTCGGTTCACCTCCATTTTGGCAGGAGCCATGCGGTTCTGGCTGATCGCGGTCGTCGTCATGGCCGGGGCCACCTGGTTTTTCGTCAGCCGCAGGGTGATGAAGCGCATCGACGCCATGTCGGCCACGAGCCAGACCATCATGCACGGCGACCTGACACGCCGCCTGCCGGTTGCCGGAAACGGCGACGAGTTCGACCGCCTGGCGACCAATCTGAACGAAATGCTCGAGCGCATCGAACTGCTGATGCAGGGCATGAAGGATGTCACCGACAACATCGCTCATGATCTGAAGACACCGCTCAACCGCATGCGGACCCGGGTCGAAACGGTGCTGCGGGAAGGCAAGGGGCAGGCGGACTATCGTGACGCCCTCGAGGCGACCATAGAGGACAGTGACAACCTGATCCGGATCTTCGACGCATTGCTGCGCATTGCTCGTGTGGAAGCCATGTCGCCGGAAGCCGGGATGGACGTTGTCGACCTTAAGGCCGTCACGGAGGAAATGGCGGATCTCTATGCACCGCTCGTCGAGGATGAGGGCGGCGAACTTTGTCTCGACGTGGCACTGGCAGGCGAGGTCATCGGCAATCGCGATCTGATTGCGCAGGCTCTCGTGAACCTTATCGAAAATGCGCTCAAATACGGCCGTCCGCTCGAAGGTCGGCAAGTGATCTCCGTCAAGGCGGCGCCCGGCGCAGGACGTATGGTCCTGACTGTGCGAGACAACGGCCAGGGTATCCCGGACGCAGAGCGGGAGCGGGTGATCGGACGGTTTGTCCGTCTTGATGCCAGCCGCACCGAGCCCGGGTACGGACTTGGATTAAGTCTCGTCAGGGCGATTGCGCGCTTGCATGGTGGACAGCTTCATCTGCAGGATGCGGGGCCGGGTCTCAAGGTCAGCATTGATCTCAGGATGGCTCAGGCAGGGAAAACCGAACACGACAGGGGTGGCGACGACAATGGCGCAAGAGACGAAGGCGGGAATTGATAGCGCGGCCACGTCGATACCACCCGGTCAAAGGGCTCTATGGGACAGTCTCGGCATGGCTCCGAAGGCCGTCGATCCCGACAAGGGCGACCTCTTCCTGAAGGATATCGTCGACAAGGCAGCGACCGACGCGAACTGCGGGCCGCTTTCGAAACGTCTTGCAGACGGAAGCCCGCTTCGCACCTTCCTGGTCGGACTGCTTTCCAACTCACCCTTCCTGCGCGATCTCGCCGTTCGCGACGCCGCGCGGCTTCAGAGCGTCCTGAGCGACATTCCCGGACATCGGATCGCCCGGCTTTTGGGAGAGGCCCGCAGGGCAAACGCGGCCAGCGAAGCGGACCTGATGCGCGATCTTCGCCTTCTGAAGCAGGATCTGGCATTGACCCTGGGGCTGGCGGACATCGGCGGCGCGATCGACCTGGAGCAGGTGACCGGGGCGCTGGCTGGTTTTGCAGATGCAGCGCTGTCCGCCGCGATCCGGTTCTGCCTCACCGATCTGGCCTCGAAGGGCAAGTTTACACCGGTCGATCCGGATGATCCGGAGCGCGAAAGCGGCTTCATCGTGCTCGCGATGGGCAAGCATGGCGCGATGGAACTCAACTATTCCTCGGATATCGACCTGATTGTCCTCTACGACCCGGAGGTGGCACCGGTGACTGCAAGTGCGGAGGCTTCGGTCGAGTTTGTCCGAATGACGCGCCGGCTGGTCAAGATCATGCAGGATCGCACTGCGGATGGATATGTCTTCCGAACCGATCTGCGGCTTCGTCCGGATCCCGGCGCGACACCGCTCGCCATGTCCGTCCCCGGGGCGCTGTCCTACTACGAGTCCCTTGGCCAGAACTGGGAGCGTGCTGCACTGATCAAGGCGCGTCCCTGCGCCGGAGATATTCCTGCCGGTGAAGCCTTCCTGCAGGAGATCGTACCCTTCATCTGGCGCAAATACCTCGATTTTGCCGCCATTGCCGACGTGCAATCGATCAAGCGCCAGATCCACATGCACAAGGGTCACGGCAAGATCGCGGTCGCCGGACACAATGTGAAACTCGGGCGCGGCGGAATTCGTGAGGTTGAATTCTTTGTCCAGACCCAGCAGCTGATCGCTGGAGGGCGTAACCCGGATCTGCGCGGACGGCGCACGCTCGACATGCTCGACGGACTTCTGGAAGCAGGCTGGATCAAGGAGGACGCACGCGAGGAGCTGCGTGAGGCCTATATCTTCCTGCGCAATGTCGAGCACCGTATCCAGATGCTCAACGATGAGCAGACCCAGCTCCTGCCCAAGGATGATGAAGGTCTGCTGCGTATTGCCTATCTCAGCGGCTTCGACAGCCGGGAAGCCTTCGAGACGGTGTTCCTGGGCCACCTCAAGCGCGTTCAGCGCCACTATGCGGAACTCTTCGAGGACGAGCCGGAACTTTCCTCCGAACTCGGCAATCTGGTCTTCACCGGCGACGACAATGACCCGGATACGCTGGAAACGTTGTCGGGTCTTGGCTTCAAGCAACCGAACGAAGCAGCCAATATCATCAAGTCCTGGCACTTCGGCCGCTATGCGGCGACCCGGTCAACCAAGGCCCGCGAGCGCCTGACCGAGCTGCACCCGGTCCTGATCGCGGCGTTGGCGGGAACCGACAACGCGGATGCGGCGCTCCGGAGTTTCGACAGCTTTCTGGCCAAGCTTCCCGCCGGCGTTCAGCTCTTCTCGCTTCTCAAGTCCAACCCGGAATTGCTCAACCTGCTGGCCACCGTCATGGGTGCGGCTCCACGCATGGCCGAGACGGTCTCACGCCGGGTGCATGTGCTGGACACCGTGCTCGATCCGGCATTTTTCGGGGCCATGCCGAGCGCGAGGGAATTCCGGGAGGGCCTCGACCGGACTCTGGATCTGGCCCGCTTTTACGAAGAGGCTCTCGACCGGGCACGCATCTTCGCCCAGGAACAGCAGTTCCTGATCGGCCTGCGTCTGGTCTCCGACACGCTATCGGCCGACAAGGTCGGACATGCTCTCGCACGTCTCGCAGAAGTCGTGGTCGATCGGATCATGACGCGGGTTATCGACCACGTGGCCGAAAGCCACGGCCATGTGCCCGGCGGCGACGTTGCGGTTCTGGCAATGGGCAAACTCGGCGGCCGCGAAATGACGGCCGCCTCTGACCTCGACCTGATCCTGCTCTATGAGGCTCCTGACGAGGCCACCCAGTCCGATGGCCCCCGGCCCCTGGCGATCTCGCAATATTATATCCGCCTGACCCAGCGGCTGGTGACTGCACTGTCTGCGCCGACCGCCGAGGGCAGCCTTTACGAAGTGGATTTCCGCCTGCGGCCCTCGGGCAACGCCGGGCCTCTCGCAACCAATCTCGGAGGCTTCATCGCCTATCAGGAAAAGGATGCCTGGACCTGGGAGCACATGGCGCTGACCCGGGCGCGCGTGATTGCCTCGACCTCCGAAGGCTTTGCCGAGAAGATCCAGAACCATTTGCGGGAAACCCTGGCCAAACCGCGCGACCGCAAGGCGCTTGCCGACGATGTTCGTTCGATGCGCGCGCGGATCGAAAAGGAAAAGGGAACCAAGGACGTCTGGGATCTGAAGCAGGTCGCAGGCGGTCTGGTGGATATCGAGTTCCTGGCCCAGTTCCTTCAGCTCGCAAGCGCCCATGATCATCCTGAGGTGCTTGCGCAAGGTACCGAACAGGCGCTGGAAAACCTGCGCGAAGCCGGGGTTCTGGATGCAGGTGACGCCGATCAGCTGCTCCACGCTCTCAGGCTGTATCACCGGCTGACGCAGGTGCTGCGCATGGCGCTGGCAGGCAAGTTCGTGGCCAGTGAAGCGCCGCGTGGCGTTCTCGATCTTCTTGTGCGCGCTGGCGGTGCGCCGGACCTGACCCGGCTCGGACTGGAACTCGCCGAGATCCAGCAGGGCGTGCGTGCAAAGTTTGAGGAAATCGTCGGGCCTGTGGAAGTCGTGGAGGGTAAGGAGAAGGGATAGCTCCCTTTCGCAGTCGCCATCGTGCGGGGATCTAACTCCCGTCACCGCCAGGCATGGCGTTCCATGTCTGTGTCGAGGCTGCCAGGTTTGCTACCGCCGGGAGCGCGGGTCATGTCAGGCAAAAGGATGAGCGCTGCAAGCAAGGGCGCTGGGCGGCCGATCAGGCGCTTTCGGCGACCTCTGCCTTCTCGCCAAGCGGCAGCACGAAGCTGACGGTCGTGCCCTTGCCGACTTCCGAGGAAATGGCGAGCGTCGAGCCGTGCAGCTCGATCAGCGAGCGGGCGATGGCAAGGCCAAGGCCGGAGCCCTTGTGGCTCTTGGTGAACTGGTTTTCCACCTGGATGAACGGCTGGGCAAGGCGCTCGATGTCGGATTGCGAGATACCGATGCCGGTATCGATGATCTGGAAGCGCACCATCCGGCCTTCCGGACGTGCCACCAGCCGAACGTCGCCGCCATCCTGGGTGAACTTCACTGCGTTTGCGAGAAGGTTGAGAAGCACCTGCTTCAGGGCGCGGCGGTCGGCTGCAACCGGCAGGTCCTCCGGAACAACGTCACAGGTCACCGTGATGTTCTTCTCGCTTGCCGCCGCGGTGATGATCCGGGCAGCGTCACGGGCCGCTTCACCGGCATCCAGAGCTTCCGCGTCGATCGACATGCGGCCGGCCTCGATCTTGGACATGTCGAGGATGTCGTTGATCACGTTGAGCAGGTAGGTGCCGGAATTGTGGATGTCCTGGCAGTACTCTGAGTAGCGATCGGTTCCCAGCGGCCCGAACATCTCCTGGTTCATGATGTCGGAGAAGCCGATGATCGCGTTCAGCGGCGTGCGCAGCTCGTGAGAAATATTGGCGAGGAATTCGGACTTGGCGCGGTTCGCGTCTTCCGCCCGGTTCTTTTCCTCGGCGTATTTGTCGGCAAGTTCCACCAGCTGCTGCGCCTGAACCTGAAGCGTCTGCCGGGACTTCTGCAGATCCGTGATGGTCGCCTTGAGCCGCCGCTCGCTGTCCATCAGCTTTTCTTCGTGTTGCTTCAGCGGGGTGATGTCCGTGCCGACGGACACGAAGCCACCATCCTTGGTGCGACGCTCCGAGATCTGCAGCCAGCGGCCGTCATCCAGTTGCGCCTCGTAGCTGCCGTTCGGTGCGTCCGAGCGATGGCTGACCTTCACCGGCTGGCTCGCCACCTGGCCGTTGCCCGCTGCTGCCATGACCTCGTTGTAGGGCGTGCCCGGCTTGATGACCGAAGTCGGCAGGTTGTGCAGCGACTGGTAGTTGGAATTGCAGATGACCAGTTCGTTCTTGGCGTTCCAGAGAACGAAGGCCTCGGAAATTGTCTCGATTGCATCGCGTAGGCGCAGGTCCGCGGTCCGGCTTGCCTCAGCCAGTTCGTGTTGTTCTGTGACGTCGATGCAGATGCCGATCAGGTGCGGTTCACTGTGACCCGGCTCGTTCTGGATTTCACCGCGTGCACGCAGCCAGATCCAGTGACCGTCCGAATGGCGCATGCGGAACATTTCGTCGACGGTGCCGTCTCCGGTCTCAAGCAGGCGCTCGGCCAGCTGGAACAGGTCGACATCGTCCGGATGGGTCATCGCCGTGACTTCGGCGAACGACAGAATGTCGTCCTTTGGTGTCCGGCCCAGAAGCTCGTAGAGCGACGAAGACCAGAAAATACGGCCGCGGGACAGGTCCCAGTCGAACAGTCCGCAGCGGCCATGGTTGAGCGCGGCATCGATGCGGCTGCGTGTTGCGGCGTACATGTCGTCTGCCTGCTCGGCGCGGGTCGACTGGGCGAAGAAAGCGTAGATCAGGACCAGGAGGATGGCCGCTGTGCCGACGAACAGGGTGACGTTGGCCGATACGTCACGTCGCCAGGGCATGAAAATGTCCGATTCTGACTGGATGACCGCGACCATGCCCAGGCGTCCGTCCAGGTGATGGACCGTCGCGAAGACTTCTTCGGTCTCGTTTCCGTCCAGCGTGATCGGCAGGGCCATGACGCCGGCGCGGGCTCCGAAAACAGTAAGCGGCTGCGTCGGGCCGAGCAGGTCGGTGATCTGGAGGCCCTCAAGGGTGGGGCGTAGGGGTGCGCTTGCAACGATCAGCCCATCTTTGTCGGCGACCAGAAACGTGCGCCCGTTGCTGGTCGCACCGGCCGGCAGGCTGTCGGCAAGAATGCGCTGAAGTGCGGAGCGGTATCCGAGTTCGGGCAGGCCGCCTTCCTCGCTTGCCAGATGGGAAGAGACAACGGTCGCCGTCAGGGCTATTTCATCGCGGGCCTGACGGTCTGCGTCCTGATAGTCGTAGCTCAGCTCAAGGATGCGGTAAAAGGCCAGGCAGGCAATGAACACCATGCAAAGGGCCGGGATAAGGCGGCGCATCAGCGGCTCCGAACGCAGCAGTCGCTTGTAGGTCGGCTGCGCGAGCAGCCGCAAATGGGCTGTCAGCGTGGCTCTGCCTGTCTTGGATGCTGTGAGCCGGGCAAAGCGTCGCACGGACGCGCTGCCGGCAGATGCCCGCGCCATCGGAAGCTGTCCCCGATTGATGTGATGTCCTGATCGGCGCTGCATTCTGCTCGCCGAATCAGTTCATTTGAATCCACCGTTTGGCTTTTGTCCAGAGCGTGGGAAGAAAAAAATGGTTAACGGCGAAAGACGTTATCTGCTCTCTTGTTAACCTTTTGCAGTTGTTCCAACTATTGCAGGCAACGGTCGACGATATCGCGGCTGTCGCGTGACAGATTTTGCACGTTGGAGATTCGCTGAAGTGCCGCTTCCGCGAGGGCCGAACGGTTGTCTTCAAGCGCTCGCCATGACCTGAAGCAAGTCAAGAGCCGCGACGCGACCTGTGGATTGCGCTGATCGATGGCAAGGGCATTATCCGCAACGAATTCGAAGCCGGCGCCATCCCTTCGGGCAAACTGAGTGGGATTTCCGGTGGCGAACGCATGCACGAGCGAGCGGACTCGATTCGGGTTGGCGAAATCGAACAGGGGATGAGCCGTCAGGGCCTTCACCCGCTCAAGGCCGTCGGCGCTGGGAGCAGTCGCCTGCACCATGAACCATTTGTCCATGGCGAGTGCCGTGCGCTCATGGCGCTTGCGGAAAGCTTCGAGCGCGGCTTCCGCTCCCGGAAGACCATCGTGAACCAGAAGCGTCAGCGCGGCGATCCGGTCGGTCATGTTGCCGGCATCTGCAAAAGCGGTCTCGACAACCGCTGCAACATCCTCGGCACCGCTTGCGGCATAGAATGAACGTGCCTGGTTGGCGAGGGCGCGCATGCCGGCGCTGGCCGCGTCGGGGCTGAATTTTCCTTCCGGCTTGCTCGCACTCGCGCTCTTGAATGCAGCGGCATGTGCACCGCCGATTGCCGCGCGAAGGGCCTGGCGTGCTGCGGCAATGGCATCCGGATCGACGTCCGAGCCGATATCGCGGGCAAGGTCTGCTTCTCCCGGCAGTTGAAGCGCCAGGGCGCGGAACGCCGGGTCGAGGTCCTCATTGTCCAGAACGTCTCCGAAGGCGACCACGAGAGCGGCATCCGGCTCCAGCGCCGCGCCGTTGCGGGCGTCCCGGGTCAGGCGCATCAGGTCATGGGTCGCCAGCGTCTGAAGCGCTTGCCAGCGGTTGAACGGATCGCTGTCCTGGCGGGCGAGGAACAGGAGGTCGTCGGCGCTCTGATGCGTTTCCAAGCGCACGGGCGCGGAAAAGCCGCGCAATATCGACAGGACCGGGCGGTTGTGCAATCCGGAGAACGTAACCTTCTGACGTTGCTCTTCCAGGATCAGCACGTCACCCTGGAACCTCGCGCCATTGCGCGCCGCTGGCGTCATGTCCTCGCCGTTCGGGCCGATCAGGCCGAAGCGAAGTGGCAGCACGGCAGGTTCGGAGGTTGGTTGACCCGGCAGCGGCGGAATGGACTGGCTGATATCCAGCGTCAGTTCCCCGGCGATCTTGTCATAGTGGCTTTTCACGTCGATCCGGGGTGTACCTGCCTGTTCGTACCAGCGGGCGAACTGGCCGAGGTCCGTGGCAGTCGCTTCGGAAAAGCAGGTCAAAAAGGCTTCGATGGTCGTCGCTTCGCCGTCATGGCGTTCGAAGTAGAGATCCATGCCCTTCTTGAACCCCTCGTCACCGAGAAGCGTCTTCAGCATGCGCACGACCTCCGCGCCCTTTTCGTAGACGGTCGCGGTGTAGAAGTTGTTGATCTCGGTGTACTTGCGCGGCCGCACCGGATGGGCGAGGGGGCCGGCATCTTCCGGGAACTGGTGCGACTTCAG
This sequence comes from Roseibium sp., assembly GCF_048261595.1. GTDB lineage: Bacteria > Pseudomonadota > Alphaproteobacteria > Rhizobiales > Stappiaceae > Roseibium. Next base: position 858,727 of record NZ_JBLXFW010000001.1, on the reverse strand, counting down.
AAGCCTCACGTCCGATATGCGCTTCACGGCTCGCGACCGCATGTCCGAGGAGAACTCCTGGTCGCGGAACACAGTCAGGCCTTCCTTGAGGCACAGCTGGAACCAGTCGCGGCAGGTGATGCGGTTGCCGGTCCAGTTGTGGAAGTATTCGTGCGCGATCACCGCCTCGATATTGGCGTAGTCCTGATCCGTCGCCGTTTCCGGGTCTGCCAGAACATACTTGTCGTTGAAGATGTTGAGGCCCTTGTTCTCCATCGCGCCCATGTTGAAGTCGGAGACGGCAACGATGTTGAAGATTTCAAGGTCGTATTCGCAGCCGAAGACTTCCTCGTCCCACTTCATCGAGCGCTTCAGGCTGTCCATCGCCCACGCACAGCGGTCCTCGCGGCCGTGCTCGACATAGATTTTCAGATCCACCTTCCTGCCGGACATGGTCGTGAACGTGTCCGCGACATGAGCGAGGTCGCCGGCGACCATGGCGAATAGGTAGGAGGGCTTGGGATGCGGGTCATGCCAGATGGCGAAATGGCGATCTGTTCCAGGCACCGGGCCAGCGTCAACCAGGTTGCCGTTGCCGAGCAGTACCGGCGCATCGCCCTTCCGCGCCTCGATCCGGGTCGTGTAGACCGAAAGCACGTCGGGCCTGTCGAGGAAATAGGTGATGCGCCGGAAACCTTCCGCCTCGCATTGGGTGCAGTAAGTGCCGTTGGAACGGTAGAGCCCCATGAGTTCCGTATTTGAGCCAGGGTCGATCCGGGTGCGGATTTCCAGGACGAACGGGTCTTCCGGGGGGCGGTTGATTGTCAGCTTGTCGTGGCTGGCCGAGTACGTACCGTCCAGAACCGGCATGGCATCGATGGCAAGGCCTGTCAGTTCCAGCTCGTCACCGTCAAGCACCAGAGGCGTTCCGGGTGCAGTTCCCTCGTTGCGCGAGATGAAAAGCCGCGCATGGATGTTGGCGACCGTCGGATTGAGCTGGATATCGAGATCAACCGTGTCGATCCTGTACGGCGCGGGCTCATAGTCCTCAAGACGAATGGCAACAGCCGTTTCTGGACGCATCTTGGTTTCCTTGTGAGTGATCGTGTCTGTTTGTCAGAAGCGACGGCAGTTGGCGGCGGAGTGCCTTAGGCGCCCAGATTGACAAGCGCTGTCGTCAGCGCACTGTCCGGATCGCTGAGCGGATCGATGACGGTAAAATGGTTCGCCCCGGACTGGATGTCCAGTACGCCGCCCAGCGCCGGTCCCGCCCAACGGTCGACGAGTGTCCGGCTCTGGCGCAGGTACTCGGAGGATTCATCGCCTCCCACGACAGCGACGAAACGCCCGGAAGACGGTGGGTTGCCTGTGAGCGGCGACGCCTGCGCCGCAGTCTCTTCAGACATCTTCAGCGCCGTGTTGACCGACGTTTGGACCAGCGGCTGCAGATCGAACAGACCCGAGATTGGCATCGCCCGGTCGCAAAGATCGGCGGGCAGGCCCCGGCCGGCCCAATTGGTCGCCATAAGGCAGGCCGCCAGGTGCCCGCCAGCGGAATGGCCATAGACAAGTAAAGGCCTGTGCATGAGCTCATAGGTTCGTGCGGCCAATTCGCGCATGTCGTCGATGATATCGGCGATGGAAACGGCCGGGCACAGGCGGTAGTTGGCGATCACGACGTCATAGCCATGGGCATTGAGCCCCCGGGCCATGTGGGAGAAGAAGCTCTTGTCCAGTGCCTGCCAGTAGCCGCCATGAATGAAGAGTGCGGTGCGATCTCGTTCAGGCGTTCCGGTCAAGCGCGGGAACACGTCGAACACCTGCCGGAGATCGGTGCCATAGGCCAGGTCAAGCTGCGCATCGGAGCGTGCGGTCCGGTACGCTTCCGCGCCTGATTTCCATGCTGCGATCAGTTCCGGATGCTCGGGCACGCGTGCCCGGTTGTTGTATTCCGCTTCCATATCTGGCGTGGCGCTCGCCATCGCATCTCTCCCACTGGCTTTGACACCTTGAACCATGGCGGGGGGCTTATGCGCAAGCGCCCAAAGGCTTTCGAAACTTGAGCCTCGGTATTTTGACCTTGCAGTTCGCACAAGCTAAGTATCGGTCACTTCACGGTAACAGAGAGTGATCATGAGCCGCCTGGACAGCTTCATCCGCCGATTGACCGCACAGAAGATCCTGCTCGAGGACGTCGCTGAGCGCGTCAAGAACGTTGAGGGTCCGATTCTCGAGCTGGGCCTTGGGAACGGGCGGACGTTCGATCATATCCGGGAGATCCTTCCCGGCCGGGAAATATTCGTCTTCGACCGGGACCTTGCCTGTCATCCGAGCTGCATCCCCGACGGGGATCACATGATCTTCGGCGAAATCCGCGAAACGCTTGCCTATTGCGGTCCGCGTATCAAGGAACAGGCGGCCTTCATCCATTGCGACCTCGGTTCGGGTGACCCGACAACGGACCTGGCAACCTGTGCATGGTTGTCGCCCCTGATCGACCAGCATACAAAGCCGGGTGGCTACGTCCTGTCGGGCCTTGCGCTCGACCTGGCCAATTTCGAAGAACTTCCAAAGCCCGAGGGCATCCGTCCCGGCCGCTATCACCTTTACAAGAAGAACGGCTAGGCGCCTTGTTCCGCGCGCTGCGCACCGTCAGGAGATTTCAATGACAGCCCCGCTCGAAGGCGTGAAGGTTATCGAACTTGCTCGCATTCTCGCCGGTCCCTGGGTCGGGCAGACCCTTGCCGATCTCGGCGCGGACGTGATCAAGGCGGAAAGCCCGGACGGCGACGACACCCGCGGCTGGGGGCCGCCCTTCGTTGAAACTGCTGACGGAAAGCAGGGCGATGCGGCCTATTTTCACTCCTGCAACCGTGGCAAGCGCTCGATCACCGTCGATTTCCGAACCGCGGAAGGACAGGCGATTGTTCACAAGCTGATCGCGGATGCCGACGTGCTGGTCGAGAACTTCAAGGTCGGGGGATTGGCGAAATACGGCCTCGACTACGAGAGCCTGCATCGCATCAATCCGCAGCTGGTCTATTGCTCGGTCACCGGCTTTGGCCAGGACGGTCCCTACGCTCACCGTGCCGGTTATGACTTCATGATTCAGGGCATGGGCGGCATCATGGACCTGACCGGGGATCCGGAGGGAGAACCGCAGAAGATCGGCGTCGCCTTTGCCGACATCTTTACCGGTCTCTACGGCGTCATCGGCGTTCTGGCTGCCCTGCGCAAGCGCGACGAGACCGGTATCGGCGAACACGTGGACATGGCGCTTCTGGATTCGCTGACAGGCGTACTGGCGAACCAGGCGCTCAATTATTTTGTATCCGGCCAGGCTCCAAAGCGCCTCGGCAATGCACATCCGAACATCGTGCCCTACCAGGTCTTCAGCGTCAGCGACGGACACATGATCCTGGCGGTCGGCAACGACAGCCAGTTCACCAGGCTTTGCGACATTCTCGGGATGCCCGAGCTTGCCTCCAATCCGGACTACGCGACCAATGCGGCGCGTGTGGCCAATCGGCTGGCGCTCGTTCCAATTCTCGAGGCTGAGATCGTCAAGCGTTGCCGCGACGATTTTCTGGCTCAGCTCGAAGCCAAGGGTGTACCTGCGGGGCCGATCAATTCTGTCGAGGATGTCTTCAACGATCCACAGGTCCGGCATCGCGGCATGAGGGTCGACTTGCCTGCAACCGGGACGAAAACCGCAACTGTTTCCTCTGTTCGTACACCGATCCGTTTTTCGGACAGCCAACTGGTTCTCGAGCGTGCCGCCCCGCGTCTTGGCGAGCATACCGACCAGATCCTGAGCGAACTGGGACTTCCGCCACGCAGTGCAAACGATAACGGCTGAGGGCGGACGTTAACCGAGCAGCGGCAAACCTGCCTCCGGTTCTCGGAGCGATGTCACATTTTGCGCTACTATTGAGTGCAAAGGACTTTCGGTTTCGGGATTCGGTCTTAAGTTCTGGGGCAGGAAACGGTTTCGGCATGTCGCCGGAACACAGCTGGAGAAGCGCGGGCGCATGAACAAGATCCGCAAATTCGTGGCGAGGCGGCGGCGCGGCAGGTTGAACATGCCCCTGACGCGGATCATTTCGCTCAGCTTCGGCGGTTTTGTTGCGCTCTCGCTCTCGCTCGTCCTGTTCCTGTCCGTCAAGGCCAACTACAACAACACATTCTCGCTGCTGAACGACAAGGCGATCCTGATCACCCAATCCATGGAACGGCAGCTGCGCGAGCACTTCCAATCCGTGCAAAGTGCCGTGGTCGATCTCAAGCCATTTTTCGAGACCGGGACCCTGCGTGTCGATGATCCGGACAGTGGACTGGACCGTCTGACAGTGGCAATGGCCACCAATTCGCGCATCAACGTGCTGGTTGTCACGGACTTGAATGGCGACAACTTTGGTGTCTTCAAGGCGCCTTCGGGCCGGCTCTGGCCCTTCAAGAGCCAGATACCGGCCGGCGGGCGCGAGACCTACAAGCTGCCGAAGCTGACCGCGCAAAGCGGCCCGACCTGGGGGCGCCTGCTGCATAACGACGTCGGTCAGTTCGCCCATATTTCGGTTCCGCTGGTTGTCGATGGCCGGATGATCGGAACCTTGACGGCCGCCAGTTCCCTGACCGCGCTGGGCGAGAGCATTCAGTCCATGGACGAGGGCGAGGATTCGACGGTCTTCATCATCGCCAACGGCGATGAGGTCGTTGTTCATTCGGACATGTCTGTCTTTCAGACCGGAAACGTGCCGCAGGTCGAGCTGCCGTCGGATCGAAACATCCTGGGCGACCCGGTTCTGGCCGCGTTCGGCGAAGAGGAGCAGCTCGAGGCGTTCAAGCGTGCCGCGGACCTGGGGATTCGCGTCAGCCGGGTCGAGACCGCCAACGACGACTTCATCGTCATGAGGGTGGTCATTCCGGGATATTCGGATGAGCCTTGGGTCATCGGTCAGTATTTTCGCGGCGTCAGCATGTCGCGCGAAGTGCGCAGGTTGATGGGGTCAGCGGCCGTCGGCCTAGGGGCGCTCCTGATTGCCGTGCTCGTCGCCATATGGATGGGACGGCGGGTTGCCCGGCCGCTCAGGAACCTGGCACGCCAGTCGGAGCGGGTCGGAAGCCTTGCCCTTGACGACGTCGAGCCCTTGCCGCGCAGTCGCGTCGCCGAACTCGATCAGGTGGCTCTCGCGTTCAACTCCATGGTCGACGGCTTGCGGGCGATGAACCTCTATGTGCCGCGCTCGCTGTTCTCAAAGCTCATGCGATTGGGCGGACAGCAGGCCGCCGAGGCGCGCGAGGCCGAGTTGACAATTCTTTTCACAGATATCGTTGGCTTTACGGCGCTGTCCGAGGGCTTGAGTGCGACGGAAACCGCCAGCTATCTCAACCGTCATTTCTCCATTCTGGTCCAGGCGGTGGAGCAGGAAGGCGGAACGGTCGACAAGTTCATAGGTGACGGCATGCTGGCATTCTGGGGCGCCCCGGATGCAAGGCCGGACAATGCCGCTGCCGCCGTTCGCGCCGCGCGCCGGATTGCCGAAGTGCTGAAGCGGGAAAACGATGAAGCCGAGATGAGGGGCGAGCGGCGTATCCAGATGCGCATGGGCATCCATACCGGCATGGCCGTTGTCGGCAACGTCGGGGCGCTCGATCGCTGGAACTATACGGTCGTCGGCGACACCGTGAATGTGACCGAACGCTTGCAGACGCTCGGACGCGAGGTCGGTGCGGGTGAAGAGGTCGTCATCCTTGCCAGCGCAGATACCGTCGCGCGCTTGCCTGAACAGATCGTTCGGGAAAGCGCCGGCGAGTTTTCCTTGCGTGGCCGCTCCCAGGCGCTGGAAGTCTGGAAGCTCGATCCCTTTGCGGTCGGCATGCCTGCCGACTACGGAATTTCGCCCACTGCAGCGGAATAGACAGCGCTGCTTCCGCCGCCGGATTGTGATCTGGGTCACACTTCGATCATTTCCCCCTTTTACATTGCTAAGTAACTGGGATTTGTGGTTGTCTTTTACCGCGCGAGCGGGCCCTACTGGTCTTGTCGCATGGGGATCGATCACAGCGGAGGGGAAGCGCGGTGGATGTTCTGACGATCGATGGGCTGACTGTCGATTTCAACACGGCTGAGGGTAACGTCCGGGCCGTGGACAATGTTTCTTTCTCGGTTCCTCAGAACAAGACCGTCGCCCTTGTCGGCGAATCCGGTTCCGGCAAGACGGTGATCTCCCAGACGGTCATGGGGCTTCTGCCGTCCGCGGCGCAGATCGTTTCCGGCCGTGTCGTGCTGGCGGATCCGAGAGGATCGGAAGCGCCTGTCGATATCACCGCCCTGGATCGCAAGGGGCCGCAGATGCGGCACATCCGCGGCAACCAGGTTGCGATCATTTTCCAGGAACCCATGACCTCCCTGTCGCCACTGCACACGATTGGCGACCAGATCGGTGAGGCGGCTCTTCTTCACCGGAATGTGGGCGCTGCCGAGGCACGTGAATTGACGCGTGACATGCTGCGCCTGGTTCAGTTTCCGGACCCCGATCGCGCCCTTAACGCCTACCCGTTCGAACTCTCCGGCGGCCTGCGCCAGCGCGCGATGATCGCCATGGCGATGATCTGCCGTCCGGCCCTGCTGATCGCGGACGAGCCGACGACCGCTCTGGATGTGACGATCCAGGCCGAGATCCTCAAGCTGATCAAGGATGTGCAGTCCGAGTTGCACATGTCCGTTCTCATGATCACGCATGATTTCGGCGTGGTCGCGAACATGGCCGACGAGGTGGTGGTGATTTATCACGGCCGGATCATGGAAAAGGGGACGGCGAGACAACTCTTCACGGAGCCGAAGCACGACTACCTGAAAGCCCTGCTTAATGCGGTGCCCAGCTTCAACATGGACAAGGACGAGCGGTTGATGCCGATCCGTCCGATCGAAGTCCGCTCGGAGGATCTCAAGAGTCGCCGGATCGACTGCAAGGTGGCCCCGGGGCAGCCGTTGGTCGAGATGCGCAACGCGACAAAGCGGTTTTCCCTGCGCAAGAGCGGCTTGTTTTCCGCAAAGCCGATCGAGTTGACGGCACTCGATTGCATCAACTTGACCATCAAGCGCGGCGAGTGTCTTGGCCTTGTTGGCGAGTCCGGGTCCGGCAAGACGACGGCGGCCAAAGCGATCCTCCGGGCGATCAAGCTGAACGAGGGCTCGGTTCGCTATGATCGCGGCAATGGGCTAGAGGACGTCAATTCGCTGAGCGGTCCGGAACTGATGGACTACCGCCGCCGGGTTCAGCTTATCTTCCAGGATCCGTTCTCGTCGCTGAATCCGCGCATGACCGTGAACGACATCCTGACCGAACCCCTTCAGATTCACGGCATCGGAACCCCGGCTGAACAGGCCGAACGGGCGCGGAGCCTCATGAACCTGGTCGGTCTCGACGCGCGCTATTTGCGCCGTTATCCGCATTCCTTCTCCGGGGGGCAGCGTCAGCGCATCGGGATCGCCCGCGCGCTTGCCCTCAATCCGGAGTTTATTCTCTGCGACGAGCCGACGTCCGCCCTTGATGTGTCCGTCCAGGCGCAGATCCTCAACTTGCTTCAGGATCTGAAGCGCGACCTTGGCCTGACATACCTTTTCGTCAGCCATAACCTGGCTGTGGTCGATTATATCGCCGACCGTGTTGCCGTGATGTGCCGTGGGCGTGTGGTGGAAGTGGGCGAGACCTCTCAAGTCGTCTCCAACCCGCTGCATCCCTACACCAGGGCACTGTTGTCGGCGGTTCCGGAACCGGATCTGGAAGCTCCGCTCGATTTCGCTGCGCTTGACGACCATCGCGCATCCGATCCTGCGGCCTGGCCTGCGCCCTTCACCTTGGCGCGCGGCGTGGAGCCGACACTGGTCGAGCTTGAGAAAGATCATTTTGTTTGCGCACCGGGGATGAAACCATCGGGCGCTGTAAGGGGAACTGCAGCATGATGTTTTGGAAGGGGTTGAGCGCGGCAACGCTCGTCGTGTCGGGGCTGGCAGCCTATCCGGCCTGCGCCCTGGATCTGAAGGAAACACCGGGGCTCGACGCGAGCCTGCCGCCGGTGTCGGAACGGGTGCCGTCCGAGCCCTTGGTCGTCGACCTGTCAGGCCGAGGCCGGACAATCGGCTCTCATGGCGGCAACCTGGATACCCTGATCGGCCGGGCCAAGGATGTTCGCCTGATCAACGTATGGGGTTACGCCCGGCTTGTCGGCTACAACGAGAAACTGGAACTCGTTCCCGACATCCTGGAAAGCGTCGAGGTCGAGGAAGGACGCATTTTCACGCTGAATACGCGTGAAGGCCACAAATGGTCCGACGGAGCACCGTTTGGCGCCGAAGACCTGCGCTACTACTTCGAAGATGTCGCCCTGAACGAGGAACTGAATCCCTCCGGCCTGCCACCGTTCCTTACGGTTGACGGCAAGGGCCCCAAGTTCGAGGTCCTGAGCGAAACCGCGGTGCGCTACTCCTGGGAGGGGCCGAACCCGTTGTTCCTTGGCGAGCTGGCAAAGTCCCGGCCTCCGTTCATCTACCGTCCTGCGCACTACCTGAAGCAGTTTCACGAGAAGTACGGCGACCCGGCCTTCATCGAAACGGCGGCCGCAGAGGTCAAGGCGCGCAGCTGGGCACCGTTGCACAACAAGAAGGACGACATGTACGACGCGCAGAACCCGGATCTGCCGTCGCTGCAGCCCTGGGTGCGCAAGTCCAACAATAGTGACCAGCGTTTCGTCCTCGAGCGAAACCCGTTCTACCATCGGGTCGACAGCAGCGGTCAGCAACTTCCCTATATCGACAACGTCATCATGACCGTTGCCGACAAGAAGCTGATTGGCGCCAAGACCCAGGCCGGTGAGTCCGACCTTCAGGCACGCAACCTGTCGTTCTCCGACATCACCGTTTTGAAGCAGGGCGAAGCCTCGCAAGGTTACACGACAGCGCTTTGGGCCAATGCAAAGGGATCGGAAATCGCGATCCTTCCAAACCTGACCGTCAAGGATCCGGACTGGCGCGAGCTGCTGCGCGATAAGCGCTTTCGTCATGCGCTTTCACTCGGCATTGACCGGGTGATGATCAATCGCACGCTGTTTTTCGGGCTGGGCAAGGCCGGAAACGATACGGTGCTGAGTGCGAGCCCGCTGTACAAGGCAGAGTATCTGACCAAGTGGGCGACCTACGACCCGGACAAGGCCAACGCTCTGCTTGATGAAATCGGCCTCACCGAGCGCAACGGTGAAGGCATTCGCCTGATGGCGAATGGCAAGCCGCTCGAGATCATCATCGAGACGTCCGGTGAAGCTTCGGTTCAGGAAGATGCGCTCGAACTGGTGGGTGAAACCTGGAAGGAGATCGGCGTCAAACTCTATGTGAAGCCGAGCCAGCGGGATATCCTGCGTGAGCGTTCCATCACCGGAGAGCTGGTCATGTCCGTCTGGTGGGGCATCGAGAACGGCATTCCGACATCCGAAATGCCGCCTTCAGACTTTGCGCCGGTGAGCGGCGAAGTCTTGTCCTGGCATTCCTGGGGCGATTATCACGAGACCGGCGGCGAAGGCGGTGAGAAGCCCGACTGGGCACCGGCCGAACGCCTGATGGAACTCTACAACGCCTGGCTTCGCTCGTCCTCTTCCGAGGAACGTAGCAAGATCTGGACGGAGATGCTGGACATCACCGCCGAGGAAACCGTCCGCATAGGCCTGGTCTCCGAAGTGCCGCAACCGGTTGTCATCAACGGCGTCAAGAACGTCCCGCTGACCGCCATCTACGGCTGGGATCCGGGGTCGCATTTCGGTATCTACCGGATGGACGAGTTCTACCTGGAAGACAAGGCACGCCGCTAGGCGTGCGATCTGGCCCTGCCGGATGAATTCGGCAGGGCATTCGATAAAGATTTAAAAACAAAAGATAATCGCTCTCGCAAACGGGGGCAGGGGCTGCTGGGGAATTATCGATGTTGTATTACATAACGCGCCGGATCCTGACGATGATCCCGACGCTGTTTGTCATCAGCTTTCTGACGTTCTTTATCATCGAGCTCCCGGCAGGGGACTATATTTCCAACCAGATCGCGGCCCTGAAGTCGACCGGAGAGTCGTCGTCCGTGGCGAAGCTCGAGTTCCTGCGCAAGGAATTCGCTCTCGACCGGCCGTTCTTCGAACGCTACCTGATCTGGGTCGGTCTGTGGCCGGGGCCGCATGGCTTCGACGGATTGCTGCAGGGCAACTGGGGCTGGTCCTTTGAGTTCGACAAGCCGGTTTCGGATGTGGTCGGTCCGACCCTGCCGCTAACCGTCGTTCTCAACTTCGCAACCATCCTGTTCGTCTACGTCGTTTCCTTCCCGATCGGCATCTACTCCGCCACGCGGCAATATTCCTGGGGCGACTATGGCTTCACGTTTCTCGGCTATATCGGCCTTGCCACTCCCAACTTCCTGCTCGGCCTAATCCTGCTGTATCTGTTCAACAGGTGGTTCGGCCTGTCGGTGGGTGGTTTGATGGCGCCTCAATACATCGACCAGCCCTGGAGCTTCGACAAGGTCATGTCGGTTCTTGCCCACCTGATCATCCCGACCATCGTGATCGGTACTTCGGGCACCGCCGCCATGATCCGGCGCCTGCGGGCAAACCTGCTTGACGAGCTGCACAAGCAATATGTCACGACCGGACGGGCCAAGGGCCTGAGCGAGCGCAAGCTTCTGGTCAAATATCCGCTGCGCATGGCGCTTAACCCCTTCATTGCCGATATCGGCAACCTGATCCCTTCTCTGGTTTCCGGTTCCGTCATCGTGTCGGTGGTTCTGAATCTTCCCACCGTCGGCCCGGTGCTTCTTTCAGCGCTGCAGAGCCAGGACCAGTTCCTGGCCGGTTTCATTCTTCTTTTCGTCGCCGTTCTGACCCTGATCGGCATGCTCGTGTCTGATCTTCTTCTCGCCGTACTCGATCCGCGAATTCGGCTTGGCGGGAGGGCCGCGTCATGAGCAGCAACGAGACCCGCAACGGCTCCACCGAAGTCGAACATTACGTCGATCCGGCACCGTTCAATCCGACCGTTTCCGAAGAGCTGACGCCGGAGCAGGAACGCTTCTACCAGGCGTCCCAGTGGCAGATCATGTGGTGGAAGTTCAAGCGCCACAAGATCGCGGTCTGGTCCGGCGTGGTGCTGATCCTGTTCTATCTCTGTGTGCCCTTCGCCGAGGTGATCGCGCCTTATACGCCCAACACCCGCGACAGCATGCATCTCTATGCGCCGCCGCAGGCCGTGCACTTGTTTCATGAAGGCGAGTTCGTCGGACCCTTCGTCTATGGCATGAAGTCCGAACTCGACATGGTGAACCTGAAGTGGGTCTTCTCTGATGACACCACCCAGGTACAGAAGATCCGCTTTTTCTGCCGTGGCGACGACTACAGGTTCTGGGGCCTGTTCGACGCCGATTTCCACCTGTTCTGCCCTGCCGAAAACGGAACATTGTTCCTGCTAGGCACCGACAGGCTCGGCCGTGATCAGCTTTCGGGGCTTGTCTATGGCGCACGGCTGTCGTTGACCGTCGGCCTGGTCGGTGTCGCGATCTCACTGGTGCTCGGGCTGTTCTTCGGCGGCATCGCCGGATATTTCGGCGGCATTGCCGACAGCGTCATTCAGCGCGTCATCGAGATCATGCGCTCGCTCCCCGAACTGCCCTTGTGGATGGCCCTGTCCGCCGCGCTGCCCGTCACCTGGAGCCCGGTCTGGATCTACTTCGGCCTGACCATAATTCTCGGTCTTCTCGACTGGCCCGGCCTTGCCCGTGCCGTACGCTCCAAGCTTCTGTCCCTTCGGGAAGAGGAATACGCCAAGGCGGCGGTGCTGATGGGGGCAAAGCCCAAGCGCGTCATCACCCGCCATCTTCTGCCGGGCTTCACCAGCCACATCATTGCCTCGGCCAGCTTGTCGATCCCCTCGATGATCCTGGGCGAGACGGCGCTGTCGTTCCTGAACCTCGGCCTGCGCCGGCCGTCAGTGTCCTGGGGCGTGCTCCTGAACGAGGCGCAGAACATCTCGGTCGTGACCGTCTATCCCTGGCTGATGGCGCCGGTGATCCCGATCATTATTGTGGTTCTGGCGTTCAATTTCCTCGGCGACGGTTTGCGTGACGCGGCCGATCCCTATAAGTGATCCTGACGATACAGTTACAACGTTGCCACTGCCCTGAATGAGGGTGGCGGCAGCAAGCCACCGGAGACCCCATGTCGAAGAATGCCAGCACCGCCGAAGGTTGGGACGAGGAATATGAAGCAGGCCGCTGGGCGTTCCTGCGCTCGCTGCCCGAAAGTGGCCGCTACGGCATCATCGGCATGTGGCTGAACCTCACCAACTCCATGGGAGAGGTACTGGATATCGGCTGCGGCGAAGGCCTGCTCTACGAGCGCCTGCAGCCCATGGGTGTGAAGAAATACGTCGGCATGGACCTGGCGCCCGCTGCCCTTGAAATCGCCAATGTCGACCCGGCGATTGCCTCCCTGCGCGCCGGCGACATGCATACCTTCGAGCCGCAGGCCGGCGAGACCTTCTCCGCCATCGTCTTCAACGAGGTGCTGCATTTCGCCGAGGACCCGGCCGCCGTCGTGTCTCGCTACGTGCCGTTCCTGAAGGAAGACGGCGTTATCGCACTCTCCATGTATTCGCCCAAGCGCCCGGAAAGCGGCGCCAACAAGCTGATCGCCAGGCTCTGGGAAGCAACGGACGACGCGGAAAAGTGGGAAGTCCTCGACGACTACCGCCTCGTATCAGACAAGAAGGGCGTCACCTGGCGCATGCGCCTGGTCAAGCCGGTTAAGGCTTGACCTGAATGGAGCATGCCCAAGCCGGTTGCGGCTTGACCTGAATGGGGCATGCTCAAGCCGGCCCGCAGAGGCTACAAAGTCCGAATGAATCAAAGGGGCGTCCAATCGGACGCCCCTTTTTGTTGGTCGTCCTGAACCTCTTCGTCGTCATCCCGGCCAAGCATAGCGCGAGCCGGGACCGGAGAGCCATAAGCGCATCGGATTCAGTCAGGCGCACCCGCAAACGCCTCGGCTCGCCGGTCCCGGATCTCAGGCGAAGCCTTCGTCCGGGATGACAAATCGCCGGGTTTGCCGTTGGACCCGATCCTGGGGATACGCGACCGGATGATGCCGGTCGGAGGGTGGCTAGCCCTCGGATCCGCCTTCCCGGGCGAAGCGAGGGCGAAGATTCGGGAACCCGCACACAGGGCTTTTGGGTATCTGTTCCGGTGTGCAGATAGTTGGTCCCGGCTCGGGGGCCGGGACGGCGTTGGAGCGGAGGCTGCTTGCCTGCCTGCACAGCAAAGCCGCATTCCCTCTCACTTGGGGAGAGGGCCAGGGTGAGGGGCTCGCAGCTACAGGTTCAGCACTCCCCTCATCCGCCCTTCGGGCTCCTTCTCCCGGATGGGAGAAGGAGAGCGCGCGCGGTAGCGTCTGGAACTTTAAGCAGGCAGCACGACGATCGTCGACTTGCCGCCGGAATTGCGCAGCGCGTGAATGTCGCCGAGCGCAGGGTCTTCCCGCCAGGCTTTTGCCGCCTCGACGCTTGGAAAGCTCAGCAGGGCGGCAAGCGTCGGGGCTTCGAAGGCAGCTTCCAGGACGGTGGGGGCGGGATCGCCTGCGATGACCTTGCCGCCATGCTTTGCCAGCGCTTGCCCGGCGACTTCCCGGTATTTGCCCAGGACCTCCTTGTCGGTGACGGTGATAAGTGCGAGTGCTTGAACGGTCATGTCAGTCCTCCGTTGTTGACGGGGGAACTGTGCCGCGAAATGCCTTTGTGAAAAATTCCACAAATAGGAAATCAATCTGTGCAATAATGCACAGCCATGGATAAATGGGATGACTTGAAATTCGTTCTGGCCGTGGCCAAGGCGGGAAACCTGTCGGCGGCGGCGCGCAAGCTCGGCGTCAACCACTCCACCGTCTCGCGCCGTCTGACCGCGCTGGAGACGGGCATTGGCGCGCGCCTGTTCGACCGGTTGCCCGACGGCCTTGTGCCGACCGATGCGGGCCGCGAAGCGGTGGACACCGCCAAGCGCGTGGAGGCGGAGGTCCTTTCGCTAGACACGCGGATCACCGCGCGGGACGGCGAACTGGAAGGCCCCTTGCGGATCACAGCGGCCCAGCTGATCTTCCAGGCCGGGCTGTCGGACATCATGGCGCGCTTCGCCGAGGCGCATCCGAAGATCGAACTCTCCATGCTGGCCTCCAATGAACTGCTCAGTCTGACGCGGCGGGAGGCAGATGTGGCCGTGCGCGTGACCGACCGGCCGGACGAGGGGCTGTTCGGCCGCCTTGCTACCGGCCAGCGTCGCGGCTTCTATGCCTCGCGCTCCTTCGTCAACACCCATGGCGAGGCTCTGTCAGGCAGCGAGGACGATGCGCCCATACCTTATGTCGCCTTCAAATGGTGGGGCGAAAGCCCGCCCAAGGAGATCCGCAGCCGGTTTCCCAATGCGGTGACCTCTGTTGTCTGCGACGACATGATTGCCCTGCATTCGGCCGTGCGCGCCGGCATGGGCATCGGACGCATGCCCTGTTTTCTCGGCGACACGGACCCGCAGCTGGTCCGGGTTCCGGGCTTCGAACTGGTCCGCTACTTCGACATCTGGGTGCTGACCCATCCGGAGCTGAAGAACGTCGAGCGCATCCGCCGCTTCATGCGCTTCGCCGCCGAGGAATTCCGGCAGCGTTCGCAGCTGTTCATGGGCGAGGGGCAGTAGCCGCCCCGCTCAGATCCAGCGGCGGACTTTCAGGCGGTAGGCGCGGTAGTCCTCCCCGAACAAGGTGCCGAGTGCGCGTTCTTCCGGCTCGATCTGGAAGCGGTTCATGTACCAGACGAAGCCGGGAAGCACGACGAGCGCCAGAAGGCTGCCGAGGGCAACCGCCACCGCCCCGAGCCCGAGGAGCATGCCGAGGTACATGGGATTGCGGCTGAAACGGTAACAACCGGTGACGGCGAGCCGGGTCGATGTCTCCGGACGTATCGGGTTGACGGTCGTGCCGAGACCCCGGAACAGAAGACCGGAGTGAAGGATCAACAGGACCGCAGGCACCGCGAGAAGTGCGCCGATGATCCATTGTCCGGGAACCCGAAAGCTTGACGCGGGCAAGGCAGTTGCCGAGGCCCAAAGGGCAGCGCACAGGAGAGCAGTCAGCAGCAGTGGCGGAACTTTCAGGTTCATGACATTCCTTCTGGCGCGCACTGATGAGTCGCTGACATGAGAAGGCCCTCGGCGGTCACCGTCAACCCTCCTCAGGATGAGTAAATTGGCGGCCGTGAAGGCTGGCCGCGTATCTCTGTCCGTCATTGCAGGACTTGATCCTGCAATCCATTCCGTTGCCTGACCGGCTCGCAGATCGGCTCTTTGGTGGAAAGGGATCGGAATGGATCCCATGGTCAAGCCATGGGATGATGTGTGTTGCGGAGGGCAGGGCTGTGCAACCACCGCCGTCCCGGACGTAGCGGTAGCGGAGATCCGGGAACTAGCCTCCGGGGGCATTCGGTTCAACACATGATTGCACGGTGGATTGCTTGCTACATTTCCGGATGTTGCTAGGGTCTCTCCACGTGTTTGGGGGATTCGATGATGCCGGTCGGCCGCGCATGAATGGAGTGTTTCGGGAGGGCGTTGTGGCGGATGCGGACGGGCTCTCGGGCACGCTTCTGTCCGGCAAGGTGGCCTTGTGGCTGGTGCAGGCCCTGCGCCACTGGGCCAGGACCCGCGACTGCGCCCATCTGCTCTGCCACGTCACCAACGGCGAAAACGCCGCCGAGGCCGACCGCTTCTTCCGAAGATGCGGGATGAAGACGGTGGGTGGGAATTATCATTAGGTGAATGGTGATCGTTAGATGTCGAATTTCTTTGCGTTCTCGCTTGCAGACGTACCGGCCTTTCGGAGGCGATTTGGATTGGCTACCGACATTATTGTTATTGGGGGTTTTTTTTTAGTTCCAATTTTTACTTATGCCGCAGTGAATCTATTGAGTGTTACTTCCGAAGCTGGTTTTCTAAGTGATTTTTTTCTTGTAGAAACATCTAGAAACACCGATCTGAAAAAGCTCGATCCGGTTTATTCCAATGTGTACTTAGTGAGTTCAATTTTCTGTCACGTATTGATTATTCTTTATGTATTGGTTGGGATTTTATTTTATCTGAAAATGAGATTTTTAGATTTTTTAGATTTAAACATTAATATACATATGTTTTATGGCTCAATTTATTGCTTGTTGATTTTTGCAATTATTTATTATGTATTGTTTGCTATGAATATTTATTTGAGTGAAATTGATTATTACGGTTTTGCAGTAATATTTATTGGTTACAAATTTTCTTTCTTGGTATCCGCTTTCGTTCCATTGGGGTCGTTCTTGCTGCTGCAGCCCTTGGTTTTACTTCTAAAATTTATTGGTCTCAGAGGTGAATGATTGGCGATGAAAAGGAACTCGTCACCACACCGGGCCATGAATTCCTGACCGCCTATGGCGGCTTCCGCCAGGTCGAGCAACTGATGGCGGGCGGTGCAGGCACGCTGGTTCTGGCCGATGGCACCGACGCCGCCGTCTCTGCCGAGCGTATCGTCTACAGCGCCGAAACAGCAGAGATGTTCGAGCAGGCGGACGGCTATTTTCTGCCCCAGAACGGTAATCTGGCCCTGAACCCGGAATTCAAGACCTATAAGTTTGAGGTCGAGGACTTCCCATCTGTGTCGCAGCCGTCGCGGCGGGCCAATGCAAAATGGCCCAGGGGAGCGTGCGCGAATTGGAGCGAAGGCTTCCCAGATGCCCATCCTTCGAGACGGGCTTCGCCCTCCTCAGGATGAGGAAGGGGGGCGGAATGGACCTCCCAAAGAAGACGGAGTTGTCAAAGCCCAAAGGTGCTCAGTCTGGCTTGGGACCATCGGTTGGCAAGCGAAGCCGTTCGGCGACGGTTCCTCTCCCCCCTTGAGGGGGAGATGTCTCCGTCAGGAGACAGAGGGGGGGTGTAAACCCCTCTAAAAAGAGAAGGCTTCCTGTTTCCCGCGCCGATGCCCCCCTCTGTCCGCATGTGCGGACATCTCCCCCTCAAGGGGGGAGAGTGAAGGACGCGGCCGGGCGAAACGGGACTATTCCCCAAACAACTCCTTCACACGTGGCCACTCTGCTCCCGGGTGGTAGGCGGCGATGTCGAGGAACCTGTCGAGGAACTCGTAACAGCCCTCGTCATGGGCGAGATGATGGGAGAGGATGCCGAGCGGTTCGGAGGGATTTGTGCGTCGGCGGCAGAGCTGCAGATCGAGGCGCAGGCGCGCGCTTTCCCAGCCGATGAAGCGCCGGTCCTTCTTCCACTTGATGATGTCGACATGGGACTGGACCTGCGTCTGGCGGGCCGCATCGCGCGGGAAATGCATCCAGGTGAAGGTCGACAGGCCGCTGAGGCCGACATCCGGCAGGCGGCGGACGATCTCCGGGGCGATCCGGTTCCACGGCGGCACCATGGCGGGCACGAAACGGCCGTTGAACAGGACCTCCAGGCGCTCCCGGCCTGCCTTAAGTTCGCCGATCAGCTGGTCCGGATCGCGGCGGGTACCGAGTTCGGCGGCCTTTTCGCCAAGGTCCTTGCGCTGGAAATTCCTGTGCTGAAATCCGTGCTGCAGGACAATGGCGTGGGGCTCGTCTTCGAGCCGGTCGGCCAAGGCTTGCGTCGCATGTTTGGGGATCACGGCAAGTGCCACATCGACGTCATGGGCATTGGCGATCGCCAGCAGCCGCTCCAGATCTTCGGTCGGCTCGACAGCGTCATCGTCGCGCCACCAGAAGCGGACCTTTTGGCCGCGTTCGGCGAACCAGTCGAGATGGGCGGTCAGCTCGGCTTTGAAACGGTCGAATTCGGCGCTCATGGGCGGCGCGCCTTCAGGTCGTCCAGCAGGATTTCGGCGCTTTTCTCGGCGCCGCCAAGCAGTACCTCGTGGTGTTTGCGCGGCAGGGCGAGCGCGTCATCGATGGCGGCGGCCAGCTTTTCCGGGGAGAGGTCATGTTCCGGCGTGACGACGGCACGGCCATGGGCGGCAAGGGCGTTGGCCCGCTGCGTCTGCTCGGTTTCCTTCACCTGAGCAAAGGGCACGAAGACGGCCGGAACGCCCGCGATCAGCACGTCCAGAACGGTGTTGTAGCCTGCCTGCGACACCGACAGGCGGGCGCGTTTCAGGAGCCCCGGAAAATCCTTGCGTGCCCGCTCGACAATGATGCCTTCACCCGCCGATCTGGCGTAGGTCTCGAAGGCCATATCGGAAATGTCATGACCAACGAGGAGGCGCCAGGTGGCATCCTCTGCGCGGCGGGAGAGGGGGCGGGCCTCGAGAGCGGCCATGAGCAGGCCTTGCGCCACGGCGCCGCCGCCGCAGGAGACTATGACTTCATCCTCGCCGAGGCCTTCGGGCGGTTCGGGCCGCGCGCCGCCGTCGACAAAGCCGGTGTAGCGCACCAGATGCTCGACCTTGTCGGCGAAGGGGAAGCTGTCGGCAAGCTGGACGAAATCCGGGTCCGAATGGATGAGAATGCGGTCGTAGTGCGCGCAGGCCTGATCCGCCATCCATTCCTCTTTCCAGAGCTCCTGCTTGCGCACCAGTATGTCCCGGATGGAGGTGGCGATGAGCGGCGGCTTGTCCGTTTCCTTTGCGGTGGCAATCAGGGCGGAAAGCTCAAATTCGAACTGACGCCGCCCAAACGGATATGTCTCGGTCAGGAGCAGGTCGTAGGGCTTTGCAGTAAAGGCCTTGAGCGTGGCGGCAGTGCGCTGTTCTTCCCAGATCCCGTCGATCGGATCGCCTTCCGGGGTCACCAGCCGGTTGAACACAGCGTCCGGGCTTTTCACCGGCGGCAGCTGGACGACCTCCAGTCCGCTCGTGTCCAGCGTCGGCGGCAAGAGGTTGCCCGTTGCCAGCGTCACCTCGACGCCGCTCGCTGCAAGCGCCTTGCCGATGGCAGCCGCGCGCACGGCATGTCCGGTGCCAAGGAGATGCTGAACGTGGATGAAGGCGGAAAGGGTCATGTCAGATCCGTTGCGGCGTAGCGTTTGTCCAAGGGCATGCGATGCCAATACTGGTCCTGCGCTGCCTCCAGAAAGGCGTTGAGGCGGCGGGTGCCTGCTTGCAGACGGTGGTTCGCCTTGATGTGGTCGCGGGCGGTCTCGCCGAGACGTGCGGCAAGCGGCCGGTCATTCAGAACCTTGCGCAGGTTTTGCGCGAAGGCCTCCGCATCGCCCTCCGGCGAGATCAGCCCCGTCTCGCCGTCGATGACAATGTCAGGGACGCCGAACGTGTCCCCGGCAATGACGCCAAGGCCCGACGCCTGGGCTTCCAGAAAAACGAAGCCGAAAGCCTCGCGGATCGCGGGCCAGACGAAGAGATCATGCGCGGCATATTGAGCGGGCAGGTCTTCCGGCGGCAGGGCACTGCGCATGGTGATCCGGTCTGGTGGGAACAGCGACAGGACATGATCGCGGGCGGGACCGTCGCCGACGATGGTCAGGTGCCACGGCAGGTCCCGGACCTTGCCGAGCGCTGCGGCCAGCACTTCGTAGGAGCGGGTCTTGTCGCCCTCCCGCATCATTGCCACTGTCAAAAGTTTCAGGGGTTTATCGCCTGAAATTGAATCAGCTTGCGCAGGACGTGAATCAGTTTCGAAGGGGCTGGTGTCGAGAAACGGCAGCAACACCCGCAAGCGGTCCTTAGGCACGACATCGGAGAGGCATTCGCTGTCGGCGCGGTGCAGGGCCGCAACCTGATCGGCCCGTGACAGTGCCTCGTCTGCCGCCGAAAAGCCGAAGGCCCAGGGGCCGGTCCTGCGCTTCGGAGCGCGGCTGGCCTCTATGATGGCATAGGGAATGGAGTAACGGTCGGCCAGCGCCGGACCGATCCAGTCCGGGGCCTTGTGATAGAGGTGATAGGTCAGGAAAATGTCGGGCCGGTAGTTCGCGGCGTCCCATTCCTTCGCGACCCGCTCGGCCTCCGCAAGCGCATCCCGCTTGACCGCCCGTTGCAGGTCTTCACTACCATCCTTGCGCCACGACCGGAACCTGCTGGCGATGCGGACCTCGTGCTCGCCCGCTTCCAGTGCCTTGACGATGAGCCTGCCCATGGTCCGGTCGCCGGAGGGAACCGGATCGTCCAGGGGCTTCATCGGCGCTGTGAAGGCGATCTTCAAGAGTTGTGTCCTGCTGTATCAGCTGCGCCCGTTCTTGCGCAGCGAGCCGTCAAAGCACCTTGCGGAATTTCTCGGCCAGATGGTCGATGCCCGGTGCGCTGGCGAAGTTCTTGCGCACATGCGCGGAAGCGGCGCGGCCGAGCGTATCACGCAATTGGGGCTTGGCAATCAGCTCTGCAAGCGCCTGCGACAGCGCAGCACGGTCGGCGGGCGGCACCAGGAGGCCGGTCTTTCCGTCGATGATCAGTTCCGGGATCGCCGAGACTTCGGTCGACAGGCAGCAAAGCCCCATCGACTGGGCTTCCATCAGCACATTCGGCAGGCCGTCCCGGTCGCCGGACTTGGCCAGCTTCGAGGGCAGGGTGAAAAGATCCGCCTCGAGGCAGGCCTTGATGACCTCCTCTCGCGGCTGTGCTCCGCGCCAGGTGACCCGGTCCGAAAGGCCGAGACCGTCGGCCATCGTCTTCAGTGCGCCGTCCAGTTCACCGCCGCCGATATGGGTGAAGTGCCAGTTCAGAGTCTCGGGAAGGTCCGCAAGCGCGTGAAGCAGGTCGTCGTAACCCTTCTTCTCCACTGCACGGCCAACGGAAAGGATGCGAACAGGCTCACCGGTCCCGTCGCGGGTCGAGGGCGTGTCGGATGGCAGCGGAAAGCCCTCGAAGTCGAGGCCGTGATAGACCAGTTCCACCTTGTCCGGGTTGGCACTCAGGCTTTTCAGGTGCTGAGCGTTGACGCCCGTGCAGGTGACGCCCCAGGCCGCATCGTCGAGCTTGGTGCGAAGGTCCCATTCCTCGCTGGTCCAGATGTCTTTCGCATGGGCCGAAAACGACCAGCCCCGCCCGGCCAGATGTGCCGCGTAGCGGGCAACCGAACATGGCGTATGCAGATAGTGGGTATGGATCCAGGTGATGTCTTCAGGTAGCTCGTGGGCAAAGACGCAGCCTTGCGCCCAGCGGCGCTGGCGGTTGGCGTTGTGCTCGTTGGCGTAGTCCGCATC
This sequence comes from Roseibium sp., assembly GCF_048261595.1. Classification (GTDB taxonomy): domain Bacteria; phylum Pseudomonadota; class Alphaproteobacteria; order Rhizobiales; family Stappiaceae; genus Roseibium. The sequence continues at coordinate 837,527 of NZ_JBLXFW010000001.1, read as the reverse complement.
GAACAGCGCCTTTGCCGCCGCAAATGTGGGTTGCTTTTCAGCCCAGAGTTTCGCCCGCGCCACCCGTGCCGGATCGTCCTTAACGTACTCCGGCAGGTACATGACCTCAGCCGAAATCTGACGGTGCAGCTCGTGGATGAAAGGGTCGTAAGGCTTTCTGAGCGCCACGATCAGGATCGGAATACCGCGGCGCTCAAGACCGAGAATTTCCTGGGCGATAAAGGTCTCGGAAAGGCGCGGATAGCCTTTGACCACGACGGCAATGCGGGACATGGAACGCTCTTGTGTGATGTATCGAATGCCGGTCTAGAAATTCACCAGCTTGCGGTCTGATGTGCGGTTCTGGTCGAAGATCTCACCGACCCGCTCTCCGATCAGTTCCAGACCGCCCAGCAGGTTTTCAACACCGGCGCTGGAGGGACACGGAGAATCCGGCAGCTCTATCAGGGCCCGCGTCATCAGTTCCGGGTCCGGATACTGGTCGATCGGCAGCACTCTCAGGAGGCCGCTTTCTTCTGCACGCGCGGCGCGGATCGCCTGTTCGCGGCGCGGAATGATGCGCGGAACCATCAGCGTCGGCTTGTCGAAGGACAGGATCTCGCAGAAGGTGTTGTAGCCGCCCATGCCGACGATCGCGGTCGCATTGGCAAGGTATGGTTCGATTTGCGGCGTGAAGCGGATCACCTCGACATCGCGCAGGTGCGAGGCACGCTCCACGAATTGCGCGACAGCGGCTGCGGGCATGAACGGCCCGAGAATGATGAGGGCGGGAAACAGCGGATGCCGGCGGGCCTCATAGGCGCGCATGACCCAGTCTACCATCTCGACGCCATCGCCGCCGCCCCCGGGCGTGACGAGGATATAGGGCTCTTCACCAAAGGGTGCCGGTTCGGGCAGCGTTTCGGCCCCTTCCGGCAGACTGCGGCGAAGGTAGCCGGTGTATCGCAGCTTTTCTTCAATGCCAGCGGGCAGGTCGATGCCTTCGACCGGGTTGCAGATACCCTCGGGGCCATAGACCCAGATCTCGTCGTAGAGTGACTGCAATGCCGGATAGACGTTCTTGCGCTCCCATTCCTTACGGAGCATCTGCGGGTCGTCCATGACGTCGCGCAGGCCGAGAACGAGGCGTGTATCGGTACCCTTGAGGGCCTCCAGTGTCGGAAGCACTTCGCCGCGCAGACCCAGCGGTTCCTTGTCGACAATGAAGATGTCCGGCTCGAACACCTTGGCAGTATGCTCGATGATCGACGCGCGAATCGCTAGCGTGTGATCAATGTTCAGATGCAGGGAAAGAGGGGTATATTCGCCGTCGCGAAGCTTGATGACGCCGGGAATCCGGACAAAGTCCACCCGCGAACGGAACTCGAAACTGCCGATGATCGGTGATCCGGACAGGATCAGGACGGAAAGGTCGTCAAAGGCTTCGACCAGCGAATGAGCAATCGCACGGCAACGCCTCAGGTGACCTAAGCCAAAGGAATCATGGCTATAAATCAGGATCTTCGGTGAGTTGGAACGCATGTTACCCCAATCGTTGCGCCGTTCGAGCTCGCGGTGAAACAGCCTGCCCTTGCAAGCGCCTCATCGGGACCTACCTGACTATTCCCTGAAAAAATCCCTAAGGGGTATTCATCAGTGGCACATCCCCCAATGCGGGTTAATATACTAAAAAATCGCCACGTGCACGACGTTGCGCTGGGTCAAGCGGGATGCAGTTATGGAAAAAAGTCTGTTTCGCTTCATTTGGAGGTTCAGCGCCCGTCAGCAAATTTTCATCCTTCTTGTCACTGTCCTGTCCTATCCGATCAGCTATGTGCTTCTGGAACTGCCGAAGCTGATCGTCAACGACGCGGTGCAGGGAGATGACTTTCCGCGCGCGGTTTTCGGTTTCGAATTCGACCAGGTTTCCTACCTGTTCCTGCTCTGCATCAGCTTTTTGGCTCTCGTGGTCGTCTCCAACGGCCTGAAACTCTACATCAATGTTTTCAAGGGCCGTCTCGGCGAGCGCATGCTGCGCAGGCTGCGATTTGAACTTTTCCAGCGGGTACTCCGTTTTCGGTTGCCCCATTTTCGCAAGGTAAGTTCGGGCGAGATCATTCCCATGATCACCTCCGAAGTCGAGGATGTCGGCGGTTTCATCGGCGAAGCATTCGCGCTTCCCGCCTACCAGGGCGGTATGCTGGTCGTACAGCTCGGCTTCATATTCATGCAGGATCCTCTGCTCGGCCTTGCTGCCATCTCGTCCTACCCGGTGCAGATCTACGTGATCCCGAAGCTGCAGCGAAAGGTCGTGCAGCTGTCGCGTATGCGCGTCAAGAACGTGCGGCTCATCGCGGACAAGGTCGGCGAGAGCATCGCCGGTGTTCCCGAGATCCATGCCAATGATGCCGCGGCCTGGCATTCGGCCGATTTGTCCGATCGCCTGTACCAGAATTTCAAGATCCGCTACGAGATCTTCAATCGAAAGTATTTCATCAAGTTCCTCAATAACTTCATGAATCAGCTGACGCCGTTTTTCTTCTACCTGATCGGCGGCTACCTGGTTATCGAGGGCAATCTCTCCATCGGCGCATTGCTGGCCGTCATTGCAGCCTACAAGGATCTTGCCGGCCCCTGGAAAGAACTGCTGGCCTATTACCAGCTCGTCGCCGATGTCGACGTGAAGTATCAGACCGTCGTCGAGAACTTCGATCCGCCGGATATCTACCCTGTGGAACGCCTGACATCTGATGAAAAGGTCGAGCTGACGGGCGATCTGATGATGGAGAATGTCACATTCTCCGGCGGCGCCGCGGGACAGGAGGTCTCGGATGTCAGCATGAAGGTGCCAGAGGGAACAGCCTGTGCCGTCATCGGCTCGGATGGCTCCGGACGCGCCGAGGTGCTGCAACTTGCCGCCGGCCTCGTCAGTCCCGCTTCCGGCAAGGTCTGTATCGGGGCCAGGGATCTGGAGACGCTCAGTGCGTCGACCCTTGGTCGAGAAATTGCCTATGTGGGCGGCGCAGTGCATATCTGGTCTGGCAGCATCAGGGAGAACCTCTACTACGGTCTGCGGCACAGGCCATTGCAGGAGGTCGAACGGGAGGGCTCTCGCCTCAGGGATTTCGAGCGCAGGCTCTCCGAGGCTCGGGAAACCCGAAATCCCACCTATGATCTGGAAGCGATCTGGGACGATTTCCTTGCCGCCGGCGTGCCGGATGCGCAGGCCCTCGACGTCAAGGCGCTTGAGCTGCTGAGAGCGGTCCAGCTGGAGCCGGACGTCTATCGCCTCGGTCTGCAGTCACGTTTCGACCCGGCAATGGATGATGGTTTCGCGGAGCGTATTCTGGCTGTGCGTGCCAAACTCGGCGCCCGGATAGCGGCCGATACGCAAATTGCAGGGCTTGTGGAACTCTGGGACGTCAGCCGGTTCAATTCCAGTGCCAGCCTTGCGGAGAACCTGTTCTTCGCCGTTCCGACCGATCCGGACGTGACCATGTCCACGGTCCATGAGTTGCCCGAAGTCAAGGACTTCCTCGAAGAGACCGGGTTGTCCTCAAAGCTCCAGAATATCGGCCAGAAGATCGCCGAAACCATGATCGAGCTCTTTGCCAACGTCAGCGGCGATAGCGGCCTGCTTGGAACCTATTCCTTCATTACTCAGGACGAGTTGCCGGAGTTCGACCGGATTGTCCGTATCGCCCGTTCCGGGCAGCAACGGCCCGGACTGACGCAGGCAGACCGCGACAGGTTGATTTCACTGGCATTCAAGCTTGTACCGGCCCGTCACCGTCTCGGCGTTCTTGATGATGCCATGCGCGATGAAATCGTCGCTGCCAGAGCGCAGTTCCACGAGCTCGTCGTCGCCAAGAGCGACAGCTTCGTTGCCATTGACCCGAATCTCTACCTGCCGCCCCTGTCGATCGAGGACAACCTGCTGTTCGGCCGCCCTCGTGTCGACCGGCGCGACGCGCGGCAGCGGATCGACGGAGTCATTCGGACCATCGTCGAGGAAACCGGCCTGCGGGAACCGATCGTCTTTGCAGGATTTAATTATCATGTCGGGGTTTCAGGATCGCGGCTGTCAGCCGGACAGCGGCGCAAGCTGGCGCTGGTCCGAGGTTTGCTAAAGAACGCGAAGGTCACAATTCTTGATGATATCGCAACCAGTTCGTCGGAAGAGGATGTGGCGTTGCGAGCAACTCTTCGCGAGATTCTTTCCGGACGGATTTTCCTGTTCGGGGCACCTAACGTAGCGGTGGCAAGCGAATTCGCCCACTCGGTGGTTCTCGAGCAGGGGCGTATCAGATCTGACGAGCAACAGGATGCTTGAGGCTTTGCACGCAAGGTGCTTTTGTGCACTGAGGCAGCGGCCAGTCCGCGGCCCTGAAAGGTTCGCCGGTAACGGCAAAGGAGGTAAGAGTGTCTTTGGAAACTGAAGTCGAGGCCCTTCGAAAGGTGCCTTTGTTCCGTGGGATCGACGAGACCAAACTTCGGTTGCTTGCCTTCATCTCCGATCGCGTTGAATACCGGCAGGGTGAACGCCTCTGCTCTCAGGGCGAGGAAGGGGACAGCGCCTTCATCATCCTCAAGGGAGCCGCCGACGTCGTTGTGAACACCCCGGATGGCGAGAGAGCTGTCGCACAGGTGTCTGAAAATTCGATCGTCGGCGAAATCGCCATCCTCTGCGACGTCCCGCGTACGGCGACACTGGTTGCGGCGTGCGACATGGACGTCCTAACGGTTTCTAAGGACGATTTCCTCAAGATGCTCAAGGAATTCCCGGAAATGTCCCTTGAAGTCATGCGGACACTGGCACTACGTCTGGAAAGGACGACCCGTGATCTGGCTGCGGCGCGCTCTGGTGCGGCGGCATAAGGAGAAGTTGATTGGCGACTGAGTTTTCGCTTCGCTGTTGGGGGGCGCGTGGATCTACCCCCACCCCCGGGCCTGGTACCCTGCGCTACGGCGGCGAGACGACCTGTCTGGAACTGCGCGCCGGTGAGGCGCTCATCCTGATCGACTGCGGCTCAGGTGCCCGCAATCTCGGCATGGATCTTTGCGGTCTTGGGCCGCGGTCCTTCGATCTCCTGTTCACCCATACCCATCTCGATCACATCTGCGGTCTGCCCTTTTTCAAACCCGCCTATGACGAACGCTTTCAGGTCAACGCCTGGGCGGGGCACTTCGAAGATGATACCTGTCTGTCCGATATCGTCAGCCGGATCATGTCGCCGCCGATCTTTCCGGTGGCTGCCAAAACCCTGAAAGCCGTCGAGTTCAAGACCTTTCGTGCCGGTGAGACGCTCAAGCGTGATGACGATCTGGTGGTTTCGACCGTTCGCCTGCACCATCCCGGAGGAGCATGTGGCTACCGGTTCGATTACCATGGCAAGTCGATTGCGATCATCACGGACCACGAACATGGTGACCCGCAGGTCGACGCAAACGTCCGCCGTTTCGTCGAGGGTGTCGACATCATGATCTACGACGCCATGTTCACCGACGAGGAGTATCCCACCTACAAGGGATGGGGCCATTCGACATGGCAAAAGGCCGTTGAACTGGCGGCCGCGGCGTCGGTGAAGACGCCGGTTCTGTTTCACCATGATCCACGGCGCAATGACGATGCATTGGATGTCATCGCCGCTGCCGCGAATGCCGCATATCCGGGAACGATCGTGGCAACGGAAGGCATGCTGCTCATCCCGTGACCGTTCAGACATGGCCATCACCGAAAGTCACCTCAGATCACAAAGGCAGTTGCGTACCTTGCGCAAGCGGCGCCTTTCACGCAGCTTGATCTGAGATCAGTCCATTCGGAACAGTGCAGGCAATCGCGCGATGGCCAAGGCCCGAAATCTCTTCTTGTCGTTTCTGCGCGGCGGTCCGCCTGAAACCGGATTGCCGGAACGTGTCCGTGTCGAAATTCATCAGCGCGAGATTGCTTCGGAACGTCTGATCGGATGGGTGCAGCTAGCCATCGTCCTGTTCTTCTCCAGCCTTTATGCAATCGCGCCGCGTGCGGAAGGTGGAAGCGGATTCAACTTCGTGCCACTGGCCCTCGGCAGCTATTTTCTCTTCACTGTCCTGCGTCTGGTGCTGTCCTACCGGTTCGAGCTGCCGAATTGGTATCTCTACCTGTCGATCCTGGTCGACATGGCGTTGCTGGTTGGGCTCATCTTCTCGTTTCACATCCAGTACGGACAGCATCCGACCTTCTACCTGAAGACGCCAACCCTGATGTACGTCTTCATTTTCATTGCGCTCAGAGCACTCCGGTTCGATCAACGATTCGTTCTGGCGTCCGGACTGGTGGCCGTCACCGGTTGGCTCGGGCTCGTCGCCTACGCTGTTCTGGCGGACATGGATCGGATGCGGGTAACCCGCAACTATGTCGAATACCTGACTGGGAACACGATCCTGATCGGCGCGGAACTGGACAAGACCATGGTCATTCTGACGGTGACCGTCGTTCTGGGCGCAGCGCTCTATCGGGGGCGATTGATGCTCTTCGATGCGATCCGCCAACAGGCGGCCGTGGCCGATCTGCGCCGCTTCTTCGCGCCTGAAGTTGCCGATTCCATCACGGAAGCGCCAACGGTGCTTCAAGCGGGGCAGGGCAAGACGCGGGAGGCGACGATCCTCTATCTCGACATTCGCTCCTTCACTTCAACGGCGGAAGCAATGACGCCGGAAAAGGTCATGGCAGTTCTTGCTGTCTATCAGGAGCTGGCGCTCGAGATAATCAGGGAGGAAGGCGGGCGGATCGACAAGTTCCTGGGCGATGGTATCCTCGCGACCTTCGGCGCCTTGCGCTCTTCCGGCAGCCATGCAGCCGATGCCTTGCGTGCCATGTGCCGGGTCGTCGATGTTGTTGAGAAAAGGCAGGCAGCGTTTCAGTCCGCCGGCTGGCCCGGCGACCTTGTGGTCGGCGGGGCAGCAGCTGCCGGAATGGTCACGGTCGGGACCGTGGGCTCCGCAGATCGCCTTGAGTTCACGGTCATCGGTGATGCGGTGAACCGGGCAGCGAAACTCGAGGACATGAACAAGGTCGAGCAAAGTCGGGCTCTTACCGACAGGGCAACGTTTGACCTGGCAGTGCATCAGAATTACGTTGCGGAAGATGCTTTGGCCAGGCCTGCGAAGACCGTTCCCGGGCTCGCGCATCCGGTCGATCTTGTGATCCTGGCGAGCCGCTAGACCCTTCGTGACAATTGTCGCGCGCAGTTTGCGTACCCGATTTCTCATTGCCGGATTACGGCCGTGAGCATGTACCTCGTGCCCTTTGTGCAAAGGCGCTCTGCTCCAGATGCCGTGGTTCGCCGATCACAAAACAAGTTGACCCATGGGAAGAAACCCGGCATTTATCCAAAATGACTTTTACGTTCTAGTCAATTAAGAGAAAAAAAGATCGTAAAAACAATTGCTAATGTGTGGAGGTGGTGTCATGCAACTGGGTAAGGATCTTGCAGCGGTCGTGACGGGTGGAGCGTCGGGCCTTGGCGCGGCGACGGCTCGCATGCTGGCTGGCGAAGGCGTCCGGGTCACCATCTTTGACCGTGACAAGACCCATGGCGAAGCGGTGGCAAAGGAAATCGGCGGATTGTTCGCCGAGGTTGACGTCACCGATCAGGACAGCGTCATTGCAGGTTTTAAGAAGGCCCGGGAGGCCCACGGCGCCGAGCGCATCCTCGTAAATTGCGCAGGCATCGCGCCCGTTGCAAAGACGACGTCCCGCGGCGAACCGCATCCGATGGACATGTTTGAAAAGGTCCTGGCGGTCAATCTCGCCGGGTCTTTCCGCTGCATCACTCTGTCATCGACCAACATGGCGGCACAGGACCCCTTGAACGCAGATGGCGCTCGCGGTGTCATCGTCTCAACCGCGTCAGTTGCCGCTTTCGACGGTCAGATCGGCCAGGTCGCCTATGCAGCTTCGAAGGCAGGGATCGCCGGGATGACGCTGCCGATCGCGCGCGACCTGTCGAAATCCGGCATTCGTGTCTGCACCATCGCACCCGGGATCTTCGAGACGCCGATGCTGCTCGGACTGTCCCAGGAGGTTCAGGACAGTCTCGGTCAGCAGGTCCCGTTTCCCTCTCGCCTCGGCAAGGCGACCGAGTATGCCCAGCTGGTGAAGGCAATCTGCGAGAACGACATGCTGAACGGCGAGACCATCCGTCTCGACGGCGCAATCCGTATGGCGCCGAGGTAACAGCTTCTCCATAATGCCGTGGCAGGGTCTTCTCATTCTGGAATGGGGAGGCCCTGTCGTGTTTGTAAGAAATATTTGCGCGTGTGTGCTTGCTGCCACTGTTGCCGGCACAGGACCGGTCCTTGCCGCGGACAAGGCCATCACACCGGCGACAAAGCCCGGCGCGACCGCGCAGCCGGCGCCCGGCACCGGGTCAACCTATGACAAGGTCGTTGAGGTCTTTACCGGCAATACGACCATTGCCGGCGAGAAAATCGCTTTCCCTCAGGAAAACCCCGGCGTCAGATCCGTGATCGTGACCATGGATCCAGGCGAGAAGACCGCATGGCATCGGCATGGAGCGCCGCTCTATGCCTATATCCTCGAAGGTGAGCTTACGGTCACCTATGAGGGAATTGGCGACAAGCTGTATACGCAGGGCACAGGTCTGCTCGAAGCGATGCACGTGACCCATCAGGGCCACAACACCGGCGACAGCCCGGTCCGGATCCTCGCCGTGTTTCTGACGGGAGACGGCGGTAAGCCAACCGTTCCGGAAAAGGCTCCAAAGTAAGGCCTGAAAAAGGGGCGGGGGGAGAGCTGAGGGTTCAACTCTCCCAACCGCTCAGAGCTTCGACAAAAGTGCAGGGGTAGGCCAGGCGTCCGCGGGCATGCCCAGCTTCTTCTGCACGTCCTGAACCGCATCGCGAGTCTTGCTGCCGAGGATGCCGTCGACCTTGCCGACGTCATAACCCATGGCTTTCAGCTTGTTCTGGAGCTGTTTCATCTCCGCATCGCCCAGACCTGGGTCCGGGTTGCCTGCGTCGTAACGCGGTGCCCCGCCAAGCCTTGTTGCAAAATAGGCCGCGGTCGTCGTGTAGATGAACGACTGGTTCCATTCCAGATAGACGGCGAAATTGTTGAAGGCCAAAAAGGCAGGGCCTTTGCGCCCCTGTGGCAGTAGCAGGTCGGCGGGCAGATTCGCGATTTTCCCGGAGCGGGCCTTGACCCCCAACCGGGACCATTCCGATCCATTCTTCTTCTTGCCCAGACCTGTCGTTTCCCAGTCAAGGTTGGAAGGGACGGTGACTTCCTGCAGCCAGGGCTCGCCGCGACGCCAGCCGAGATTCTGGATGAATGCCGCCGCTGTCAGGATGGCATCGGCCGAACTGGTCTTGAGATTGACGTGGCCATCTCCATCGCCGTCCTTGCCGAACTTTATGATGTCCTCGGGCAGCATCTGGACCTGGCCGATTTCGCCAGCCCATGCACCCGTCATCGTGCGCGGGTCCAGGTCGCCGTGCTGAACCATCTCGATGGCCGCGATGAGCTGCGGGCGGAACAGGTGCGGACGGCGGCAATCGTGTGCCAGCGTGGCCAGGGCGTTGACCGTATTGAAGTCGCCCTGGAATCCGCCGTAGTCGGTTTCCAGTGCCCAGAACGCCGTGATCACCGGGGCGGGGACGCCATAGTCCTTTTCGGCGCGGGCGAAGGTGCGAGCGTATTGCTTCATCTTCGCGGCGCCATGCTTCATCCGGTAGTCTGAAATCACGCGCTTGGAGAAGGTCAGGAAATCGAGCTTGAAGACGCCTTGGGCCCTGTCACGGGAGAGGACCTTGCGATCGATCTGCGCACCGTTCAACGTCCTGTCTGCAGCGCGTGCCGAAAGACCCTTGGCAACGGCCTCCGCCTTTACTTCTGCCAGGAACTGCTGGAAGTCGCCGCCGCATTTGGCTGCAAGCGCCTGCGGTGCTGCGAGGATGACGGTAAGGGCAATGGTGGGGGCAAGCAGCTTTGCGCGGATCATGAAATCTCTCGGGCCAAATCTAACGGACTGACGGATCGCGCGATTGCCGGGGCGTACGGACGGATCACGCGTTTCAAATCGACGACAGGGTGACGTAGGGACGGTCGCCGGGTCAACAGGTGTTCTGCGCCTTTGTCGCGTGTTCCACGTTTCAGCGGCAATCATCCCCGCCGGAACGGGCCGAAATGCCGCCGCTGGGCCTGCCTCCTGCCATGCCCGCCGATGAACGGCAGGGGGAAGAGCCGCTGGCGCCGGATCCTCTTGGAGCCGGTTGAGGACGATAGTTGGCGCCCGAGCTTTCATTCTGGCAGATCTGCAGGGCCATGTCGTAGAGGCCCTGCCAGCCTCCAGGGTAGGAGGCGAGATTGTCCATGACGGCGAGGGCTCCACCGACGCGTGCGCCTCGCCGGGCGCCACCGGGACCTTGCCAGGCACCGCCCGCGACAGCGCCGCGCATTGCCCCGTCGACGATGTCGCCCGTCGGGTCGCCGCTGCCCAGATAGCTGTCGGCATAGGCGCGGGCGTAGGCGTCACAATCAACCGTCTGTGGAATGGATGGCAGGGGAATGGGCAGGTTGTCCGGTTCCGGCAGGCTGTCGGCTACAGCCGCGCCGAACGATCCGGTCAGGGCAAGGAGCGCCGAGGCGACGATCAAGGTCTTTCCAGATTGACTGTCCATTGCCATGCCTTTCGTTCCACCAGGCGTCGGCGACCCGGCTCTGCACCCCCGTAAAAGCTGCCCTCGTGTATTTTGCGGGGCTTGCAGTGCAGTTTCTTGATCAAGAATGGGCCTCAAGGGCTTAACATCCGGATAGTTTTACCTTTTAAATGCAGGCAACGGGCATCCGGTGAGGGAATGGAGCGCGAAAGACTCCTCCAACTTGCCGGATAGCCAAGAAGAGTATTCGAGGGGAATGAGGAATGAAACGCATTTTGTCCGCATTGACGGTCGGGGCAGCGGTCCTGTCCGGAACGATGGCACCGGCTGCTGCCGATGGCCTGAAGATCGGTTTTCTGGCAACGCTGTCCGGACCGCCTGCGGTTCTGGGGCAGCATATGCGCGACGGCTTCCTGCTGGCGGTCAAACAGGGTGGCGGCAAGCTCGGCGGCCTCGAAACGGAAGTCATCGTCGTTGATGACGAGCTGAAGCCGGACGCGGCGATCACCAAGGTTCAGGGGCTGCTTGAGCGTGACAAGGTCGACATGATGGCCGGCGTGGTCTTCTCCAACGTCATGATGGCGGTCTACAAGCCGATCATCCAGTCAGAGACGATCTTCATTGGTGCCAATGCCGGTCCGTCTCCGATTGCCGGCAAGGGCTGCAGCCCGTACTTCTTCTCCACGTCGTACCAGAACGACCAGAACCATGAAGTCATGGGCCGTTATGCCTCGCAGCAGGGCTACGGCAAGGTCGTTGTGATGGCGCCGAACTATCAGGCAGGCAAGGACGCCATTGCCGGCTTCAAGCGGCACTACACCGGCACCATCGTGGAAGAGATCTACACCAAGCTCGGTCAGCTCGATTTTTCGGCCGAGCTTGCCCGCATTGCCGACGAACGTCCGGACGCCCTCTTCACGTTCATGCCGGGCGGCATGGGCGTCAACCTGGTCAAGCAGTATTCCCAGGCCGGCCTGAAGGATCTCGTCCCGTTCCTGTCCACCTTCACGGTTGACGAGACGACCCTGCCGGCAACCAAGGACATGGCGGTCGGCCTTTATTCCGGCGCCGAATGGGCGTCGAACATCGACAACGAAGCCAACAATCGCTTCGTTCGCGCCTTCGAGGCCGAATACGGTTATGCTCCGTCGCTCTATGCGGCTCAGGGGTATGACGCGGCTCGTCTGATCGACGGTGCTGTTTCCATGACCGGCGGTTCCAAGGACAAGAAATCGCTCCTGTCCGCGCTGGCTGCCGCTCCCTTCGAAAGTGTACGTGGCGATTTCCGCTTCAACACCAACCAGTTCCCGATCCAGGACTTCTACCTGGTCAAGGCTGTGAAGGGCGAAGGCGGGAAGTACGTCACTGAAACTGTTCAGAAGGTCTTTGACGACGTTGGCGACGCCTACGCCGGCTCCTGCCGTCTGAAGTAATACGGCTTGTCCGTTTCCCCGGGGTTCGGGCGGCATGTCCGGACCCCGTTTGCATTCTCGAGGCGTTCTCGCCATCCGGACACCAGACCGTGAGCATTACCCTTCTTGCCGTCCAGACCCTCAACGGGCTCCAGCTCGGCATTCTCCTGTTCCTGATCGCCGCCGGCCTGACACTCGTCTTCGGGGTTATGGACTTCATCAATCTGGCGCATGGTGTCCAGTACATGCTCGGCGCCTATCTGGCTGTCGCGGCCTATCAGCTGACCGGTTCCTTCTGGCTGTCCGTGCTAATGGCGCTGATCGCAGCGCTGATCTGCGGGCTGGTTCTGGAGTTCCTCGTCTTCCGGCATCTCTACGACCGCGATCACCTCGACCAGGTTCTGGCCACCTTCGGCGTCATTCTGTTTCTGAATGAGGCGGTGAAGGTCATCTGGGGTGCCGCGCCGCTGTCGTTGCCGGTTCCGGAGTTGCTGGATGGCTCTATCCAGCTGATGGAGAACTTTGCCTATCCGGTGTTCCGCATCGCGCTCATCGGATCGGGGCTGGCGGTCGCGGTCCTGCTCTATGTTTTGGTAACGCGCACCCGCGCCGGCATGCTCGTGCGGGCAGGGGCCTCCAACCCGGAAATGGTTGCAGCGCTGGGCGTCAATATCCGCCGCCTGTTCATGCTGGTCTTCGGCTTTGGTGCCATGCTCGCCGGCTTTGCCGGCATCATGGCCGCCCCGATCCTGTCCGTTGAGCCGGGCATGGGTGACAATCTGCTGATCCTCGCCTTCGTCGTCATCGTCATAGGTGGTATCGGCTCGATCCGCGGTGCCTTCCTGGCCGCACTGATCATCGGGCTTGTCGACACGCTCGGCCGGTCCTTCGCCACCGACATCGCCCGGCTGATCCTGCCGCCGGATGCCGCCAATGACGTCGGTCCCGCTATCGCTTCCATGCTGATCTATATTCTGATGGCCGGTGTGCTGTTCTTCCGCCCCAGCGGCCTTTTCCCGGTGCGCACGGCATGAGCGCAAGCGTTTTCAAATCCCGGCTATTGCCGCTCGTTCTGTTCGTGGCGCTAGCTCTTGTGCCGCTCTACGCGAGCATCTTCGACGATCGCTTCGTGATGCTCTTCGCCACGCGCATCCTGATCTTCGCCATTGTCGCTGTCAGTCTCGATTTCATCCTTGGGCTCGGCGCCATGGTCAGCTTCGGCCATGCCGCCTATATCGGCCTCGGCGCCTATGCGGTCGGCATTCTCGCCGAGCACGATATCTGGGATGCCTGGGTCTCTTTCCCCGTTGCCTTGCTGGTCGGCGGCGTCTTCGCGCTTGTCACCGGGGCGATCAGCCTCAAGACCCGCGGCGTCTATTTCATCATGATCACCCTGGCCTTTGGGCAGATGGCCTATTACACGGCCACCTCGCTTTCTGCCTACGGCGGCGACGACGGCCTGACCATGTGGGGACGGTCCGAGTTCTTCGGCACGGAGCTCTTTGCGGGCGACGAAAGCTTTTATTATCTTGTCTTCGCCTGCCTTGCCGGGACCTACCTCCTGTTGCGCATGGTCTCGGCCTCCCGCTTTGGGCGGGTTCTCAAGGGCGCGAAGCAGAGCGAGCCACGGCTTGAGGCCATGGGCGTCGACCCCTATCGCTACCGCCTGGTCGCCTTCGTGATTGCCGGGATGATCGCAAGCCTTGCGGGGGCACTGATGGCCAATCAGGCCGAATTCGTTTCGCCCGCCTATATGTCCTGGCACCGGTCCGGCGAACTGATCGTCATGGTCATCCTCGGCGGTCTCGGCTCGCTGCATGGCGCGATCATCGGCTCCATAGTCTACATGGTCCTCGAAGAGGTCCTTAGCGGCTACACCGAGCACTGGCGATTGATCTTCGGCCCGCTGCTGATCCTCGTCGTTCTCTATGCCCGCGGCGGACTTCTGGGCATGATCAAGGGGAGGGCGAGCGAATGACCGCCCCGATCCTTGAGCTCAAAAACCTCAACAAGGCCTATGGCGCCCTCGTGGTCACCACGGACGTGTCGCTTGATGTCCACCCCGGTGAGATCCATGCGGTCATCGGTCCGAACGGCGCCGGCAAGACGACACTGATCGGACAGATTTCCGGGGCGACCGCATCCGACAGCGGTTCTGTGCTCTTCGGCGGAACCGACGTGACCCATTGGCCGGTTGCCGCCCGTGCCCGTGCCGGACTTGGGCGAACCTTCCAGATCACGGCGATACTGCCGGATTTTTCCGTACTGGAGAATGTTGCGCTCGGCGTTCAGGCCCATGAGGGGCATTCCTTCCGCTTCTTTGGAAACGCTGCCCGCGACCGGGCTCTCAATGAAAAGGCCACGGCGATCCTCACCGATGTAGGTCTCGATGGGCGGGCCGATCTGAGAGCCGGAAGCCTTTCCCACGGCGAGAAACGCATGCTGGAGCTGGCGCTGGCCTTGGCGGTCGAACCGAAACTGCTCTTGCTCGACGAGCCCATGGCAGGCACAGGGCCGGAGGAAACCGCGCAACTGGTCGAGATCCTCAAAGGTCTGAAGAGCCGCTGCCCGATGCTCTTGGTGGAGCACGACATGGATGCCGTCTTTCAGCTCGCCGACCGGATTTCCGTTCTGGTTTATGGCGAGATCGTCGCCAGCGGCACGCCGGACGAGATCCGCGGCGACCCGAAGGTGCGCGAGGCCTATCTCGGCGAGGAGGAAAACGCATGAGCGCGCCGCTCCTCAGGATCGAGAACCTCGAAGCTGCCTATGGCGAAGCGCAGGTGCTTTTCGACGTGTCTTTGACCATCGAGGCCGGTGAAGTGGTCACCCTCATGGGCCGGAACGGCATGGGCAAGACCACCACGATCCGCAATCTCATGGGAATGATGCGTCCAAGGGGCGGCAGCATCCGTTTCGAGGGGCAAGAGGTGGTAGGCGCGCCCTCTTATCGGATCGCGAAAGCTGGTCTTGGCCTCGTGCCCGAGGGGCGTCAGGTGTTTCCGACCTTAAGTGTCGAGGAAAACCTCGTTGCCACCTCGGTCAAGGCGAAGAACGGCTGGGATCTTGCCAGCATCTACCAATTGTTCCCCCGCTTGCGGGAACGGCGCGGCAATCTGGGCAGCCAGCTATCAGGCGGCGAACAGCAGATGCTGGCGATTGGCCGGGCGCTGATGACCAACCCGAAGCTCTTGATCCTCGATGAGGCGACCGAGGGGTTAGCCCCGCTGATCCGCGCGGAAATCTGGTCCTGCCTTGAAACACTGAAGTCCCGCGGCCAGTCTATCCTTGTCGTCGACAAGAACGTCTCGGCCCTGGAAAGGCTCGCCGAGCGTCACGTGATCCTGGAAAAGGGCCGCACGGTCTGGACCGGAACGACCGAGGAGCTCAAGGCCGACCCGACCTT
Source organism: Roseibium sp. (assembly GCF_048261595.1). Classification (GTDB taxonomy): domain Bacteria; phylum Pseudomonadota; class Alphaproteobacteria; order Rhizobiales; family Stappiaceae; genus Roseibium. The sequence continues at coordinate 822,068 of NZ_JBLXFW010000001.1, read as the reverse complement.
GAAGGAGCGCTATCTGGGGGCGTAAGCGTCATTCCGCCGCCTCCCGTTCGCCGTTGATCTCCCCCATCACGCTTGCCGCGATCTCGAAGGAGCGTTTGCGGGAGGTGTGGTCATGGATCTGGCCGGTGAAGATCAGTTCGTCCGGCTGGTAGGTGGCGATCAGCTCTTTAAGTTTCGCCTTGACGGTCTCGGGCGCGCCGACGGCAGAAATCCGCAAGGCATCTTCCACCATCTCGATGGCGACAGGCCCGACAAGGGCTTCCAGATCAGCGACCGGCGCGGGCAGGGGGCCGGGCTTGCCTGTGCGCAGGTTGATGAAGGCCTGCTGCATGGAAGTGCGCAGGTACGCGCCTTCCTCGTCCGTATTGGCGGCAAAGACATTCGCTGCCATCATGAAGTGCGGCTTGTCGAGATATTTCGATGGCTGGAAGGAGCGGCGATAGATCGCCGCCGCGTTGGATAGTTCCGCAGGGGCAAAGTGCGAGGCAAAGGCGTAAGGCAGACCATAATAGGCGGCCATCTGCGCTCCATAGGTGCTGGAGCCGAGGATCCAGACAGGAACCTTCGTGCCGGTTCCCGGAACAGCGAGGATCCTTGTTCCCTCAGCCGGATCGTCCAGATAGGCCATCAGCTCCAGAACGTCTTCGGGGAAATTGTCCGCATTGTCCGTGGAACGCCGGAGCGCCCGGGCCGTTGCCATATCGGTACCCGGCGCGCGGCCGAGACCGAGATCGATGCGGTCCGGATAGAGTTCTGCCAGTGTGCCGAACTGCTCGGCGATCACCAGCGGCGCATGGTTCGGCAGCATGATGCCGCCCGAGCCGACCCGGATCGTCGATGTCGCGCCTGCCACGTGTCCGATCAAGACGGCGGTCGCCGCAGAGGCAATGCCGCGCATGTTGTGATGCTCGGCCAGCCAGTAGCGGCGGTAGCCGAGCTGCTCGGCATGTTGGGCAAGATCCCTGGTGTTGGCCAGCGCATCGCGCACGCTTTTGCCTGCGGGAACGGGAGAAAGGTCGAGAAGGGAGAAAGGAATCATGAAGGGATTTCTTGGCTTTCAGCGGTGATCGCGAGGATGTGATCGATAAATAGGAACGTCCGGTCCAAAATAATAGTCCTTCGCCTATTGATTTTTGAACCGGCTAGTCCGATATCCGCTTCATGAGCAATCAGGCGAAATCCTCCGGAGCCTCTGGCAAGGTGACAAGGTCTGGCGCAAAGCCCCAGTGCGGGCCCGGCCGGCCGCGTGCCTTCGATGAAGCTGAAGTGCTGGACGCAGCGCTTCAGACCTTCTGGCGTCAGGGCTATGAGGCGACGTCCCTTGATGATCTGACCGCTGCCATGGGCTTGTCCCGGTCCAGCTTCTATTCGGCGTTCGGATCGAAGCAGGGTGTCTTCATCGCTGCACTGAAGAGTTACTCAGAGGCGGCGCTGGAGGCCCTGGAAGAGCTGTCCAGAGAAGCTGGGGATGATGCGGTTGGCACCATGGTGTCTGCACTGGCCGATCCTAACGGTGGTCCGCGCGGCTGCATGCTGGTCAATTGCATCACCGAGCTTGCGCCGCACCAGGAAGAGGTGGCCGCGATCGGCCGCCACCATCTTGAGCGGATCGAGGAACTGTTTGCTCAAGCGATTTCTCCGGATGATCCGGCGAAAGGGCGCGACAAGGCAAGGGCGCTTTCAGCTCTCGCCATAGGGACGCTCACATTGCGAAAATCTGGTCTTCCTCCCGACCAGATCTCCAAAGCCCTGGAAGCGGCAAGAGGGCTTGTCGCCTCCTGAGGCTCCCGAAAGAGCCGGAATTGGAAGTACCTGTAGGATCCCATGGTGCGGCCAATTCTGGACTATTCGTTCCAAAAATGTCTCAACCTCCCAAGGAGACGACTATGAGTGACGCAAAACTGTTCACACCTCTCAAGGTGGGCGCGATCGAACTGAAGAACCGCGTCGTAATGGCCCCACTGACCCGCAACAGGGCACGCGCCGAAGATGATGCGCCACACGAGCTCCAGGCCGAATATTATGGTCAGCGGGCATCCGCCGGCCTTTTGATTACCGAAGCCTCCCAGATCTCGCCGCAGGGCAAGGGTTATGCCTGGACCCCCGGCATTCATTCCGACGCCCAGATCGAAGGCTGGAAGAAGGTGACGGACGCTGTTCATGCGAAGGGTGGCAAGATCGTTATCCAGCTCTGGCACGTCGGCCGTATCTCCCATCCGGTTCTCCAGCCGAATGGCGTCGATCCGGTCGCCCCGTCGGCAATTGCGGCTGCGTCCAAGACCTTCGACGGCACGGCATTTGTCGATACTCCGACGCCGCGGGCGCTCGATGTGGCTGAAATTCCGGGCATCGTCGAGGACTACCGCAAGGCGGCAGCCAATGCGATCAAAGCCGGTTTCGACGGTGTCGAGGTACATGCCGCCAATGGCTACCTGATCGACCAGTTCCTGCGCGACGGCTCCAACAAGCGCGAGGATGCCTACGGCGGGTCGATTGAAAACCGTACCCGCTTCCTGAAGGAAGTTCTGGATGCAGTGACAAGCGAAATCGGTGCGGACCATGTCGGCATTCGCCTCAGCCCGTTCTCCAATGCCAACGACATTGGCGACAGCGACCCTGTCGCTCTCTTCAGCCATGTCGTTGACGTGATCAACGGCTATGGCCTTGCCTATCTGCACCTGGTCGAGGGCCAGACCGGCGGCCCGCGCGACATCCCGGACGGAGCAAGCCTGAAAGCCCTCTATGACCGCTTCGACGGCGTGACCATGGGCAACAACGGCTATGACCGCGAACTTGCGGTGAAGGCAGTTGATGAGGGCGAGGTCGATCTGGTGGCCTTTGGCCGTCCGTTCATTTCCAACCCGGACCTTGTCGAGCGTCTGAAGGCCGATGCGCCGCTGAATGAATGGGACCAGTCCACGTTCTATGGCGGCGGAGCGGAGGGCTATACCGACTATCCGACGCTGAAAGACAGCAAGGCTGCCTGACGGCGGAGTCTCAAACCGGCTGCGCCGCCTCCATCATTGCCCCTGATGGACGTCCACAAGGCGGCGCGGCCCTGCCAGCGGCCGGCGTGGTCCTCCTCTCCCACGCCGGCCGTTCGCATTCGTTCGATTGGAAATTGCTTCAGGCTGCAGTGCGCTGATGGGTCGAGAAGGGGGCTTCGACGGTGACCGATTTCAAGGGCATCGACATCTCGTCTTCGTTGACCACCACGCGGTTGCGCCCCTGCTGTTTGGCGCGAATGAGGCATCTGTCAGCGATCTCAAGAGCGCGGGAGCCGTCGGTCTTGCCTTCCCCGGAAAAGACGCCGGTCGACAGCGTTACCATGATACGGCCTCCCGATGCCTGCCGGCTGGCAGTCGTAAAGGTGCGCGCGATGCCACGCGCCAGGGCACAGGCAAATGTATCATTGCGCTCGGGCAGGAACAGACCGAACTGACGCTCGCCAATGCGAGCGATGACGCCCTTCGCCGGCAGGCTGTCGCGGCAGATTCGGCTGAAGAGCTTCAGGAGGGCATCGCCCATCGATTCCCCATAGGTTTCCCGAAAATGGTCGAGCTGGTCGATTTCGATCACCGCGAGAGAATAGAGCCGCGGGCTACTTCCGGACTTGCGCAGCACTCGCCGCATTTCCTCGTCCAGTTCGCGCCTGTTGGCAAGGCCTGTGACCGGGTCACGCCGGGCATCCTGATGAAAGATCTTTTGAACGCTCTCGATCGCCATTGCTGCAACGGCCATCGGCACCAGCGCGGTGGTGCCGAGTATGGCGACAAGGTAGATCGACATTGCCGTGGTCTGGAACGCACCGAGGAAACTGGTGTGCAAACCGGTCAACTGGCTGTAGCTGAACATCAGGAAGGCCGTTGCTTCAACCACCATGATGCCGGCCAGAACGCCTGCGCTCACGAGACGTTTCTGGTTCAGCCTGATGACTGCCCAGGCGCTGAAGACCGTTGAGGCAAGAAGGAAACCCTGGGCGTAGGCCACGCGCGCGGCGTAGCTCTCCCGGAAGGGCGGGAAAAGGCATAAGGCCAGCCACCCTCCGACCGAGAGTGCCGGGAGCCAGAGATGTCGCAGGCGCTGTCCGTGGAACTGTGCGATTGCGCTGGGTCTAAGCCCCTGACCCAGCAAGAGCAGCGCATTTGCCACCACGACGCTGAACATGTCCGATACGGCGCCGCGCAGACCGACCAGAATGCATCCGATTCCGACCATCAGCATTGCAGAGGACCAGAGAATGCAGCTGTGACGGCTTTCCCAGGGCTGGTTTCGCATTGCGAGCACGAGCAGGCACAGGACGATCGACCCGGCGATATTTGCCACGGTAACGCAGGTGAACAATGTGAAGGTGTCGAGTGTCATCAATACGACTGCAGGAAGAAAATGTCCGGATAGTGATAAGGATCACCTTGTAAAAACTTCGTTATGGAATCCGTAAAATTGACAATAACGTCTACCCATTATTGCAAAGTTGAACTCGGAGCGGTCTCATTGCCTTTGGTTCCGTCATGTCTGTGGCCCCAAAAAATCGTACCGCAGCGTACGGTTTTGGTCGAAAGCGGTCTTTTCACCGGATCAAAAACCTGACAGAACCATGGTCGAACGCCAGAGGCTGTAAGGGACCATCGTCCCCGGGAGAGCAGCCGGAACGAAAAGAAAATTTCAAGGACGACGCCAATGCCACCGTATCGCTCAAGAACGTCCACTCATGGCCGCAACATGGCCGGTGCACGCAGCCTGTGGCGCGCAACCGGCATGAAGGACGATGACTTCGGCAAGCCGATCATCGCGATTGCCAACTCCTTCACCCAGTTCGTCCCCGGTCACGTGCACCTGAAGGACCTTGGGCAGCTGGTCGCTCGGGAAGTCGAGAAAGCCGGTGGTATCGCGAAGGAATTCAACACCATTGCGGTGGATGACGGCATCGCCATGGGCCATGACGGCATGCTCTATTCGCTGCCCTCGCGTGAAGTCATTGCCGACGCGGTCGAATACATGGTCAACGGCCATTGCGCCGATGCGCTGGTGTGCATTTCCAATTGCGACAAGATCACGCCGGGCATGTTGAATGCAGCCATGAGGCTCAACATTCCGGTCGTCTTCGTTTCCGGCGGCCCGATGGAAGCCGGCAAGGTGATCCTTGAGAACGGCGTGGCAAAGGCTGTCGATCTGGTCGACGCCATGGTCATGGCCGCTGACGACCGCGTCTCTGACGCCGACGTCATGGAGATGGAACAGAACGCCTGCCCGACCTGCGGCTCCTGTTCGGGCATGTTCACGGCCAACTCCATGAACTGCCTCACCGAAGCACTCGGCCTGGCATTGCCCGGCAACGGCTCGACGCTGGCGACCCATGCCGACCGTGAGCGGCTATTCGTCGAGGCTGGTCACCTGATCGTCGATCTGGCCAAGCGCTACTATGAGCAGGATGATGAGAGCGTTCTGCCGCGCTCAATCGCCAACTTCCAGGCGTTTGAAAATGCCATGAGCCTGGATATCTCCATGGGCGGTTCGACCAACACGATCCTGCATCTTCTGGCAGCGTCCCATGAGGGCGAAATCGGCTTCACCATGGATGACATCGATCGTCTTTCCCGGAAAGTTCCGGTGCTCTGCAAGGTCGCGCCTGCGATCGAGAACATCCACATGGAAGACGTTCACCGCGCCGGCGGTATCATGGCCATCCTCGGGGAACTGGACCGGGCAGGACACCTGCACTCGGAGAACCCGACGGTGCACTCCGCAACCATGAAGGAAGCGCTTGCGCGCTGGGATATTCGTCAGACCAATTCCGAAAGCGTGCACAAGTTCTACAAGGCTGCTCCGGGCGGTGTTCCGACGCAGGTGGCCTTCTCTCAGGAGCGCCGCTGGGACGAGCTCGATCTCGACCGCAAAACCGGTGTCATCCGCGACGGGGATCATGCCTATTCGAAGGACGGCGGTCTTGCGGTCCTGTATGGCAACATCGCCCTCGACGGCTGCGTCGTGAAGACCGCGGGTGTCGACGACAGCATCCTGAAGTTCAACGGTCCGGCACGCATCTTCGAGAGCCAGGACAGCGCGGTTTCCGCGATCCTCACCGGCAAGGTCAAGGAAGGCGATGTCGTCCTCATCCGCTACGAGGGACCGCGAGGCGGCCCTGGCATGCAGGAAATGCTGTACCCGACGTCCTATCTGAAGTCCAAGGGTCTCGGAAAGGCCTGTGCGCTGATCACCGATGGCCGCTTCTCCGGCGGTTCTTCGGGTCTTTCCATCGGCCACATTTCTCCGGAAGCCGCTGAAGGCGGTGCGATCGGCCTGGTTGAAGAAGGCGACCTGATCGTCATCGACATTCCGAACCGCATCATGAAGGTGGATCTGTCCGACGAGGTTCTGGCTGAGCGTCGCAAGGCAATGGAAGCCAAGGGTGACGCCGCCTGGAAGCCTGTCGAGAAGCGCAAGCGCAAGATCACGACAGCCCTTCGCGCCTATGCGGCTCTGACCACCTCCGCCTCCATGGGTGCGGTTCGCAAGGTGGACTGAGGCTTCCTGAGCGTCAACGCAAAAAGGCCGGACAATTCGTCCGGCCTTTTTTCTTTGGTCGTATCGGCCCTATTTGACCGGAGTCTTGACCGTGGTGACGGTGTGGGTCGCTGCGCCGCCGATCTTGGTGCAGTCTTCTGCCGACTGAGCAAGAACGGTCACGTCCTTCACCTGACACAGAACCCCGGCTGGAACATCTTCGGTGCCGAATGGGGGCAGGGTGAATGGGCCGGCGAGTGCTGCGCCCGCGATTGCGATAAAGGCGCCTGAGAGCAGAATTGTCTTCATGGTGATGCTCCTATTCAAGAAAGTACGAACGGTGATTGTGCTGCATTCCGGTCGGGCCCTTAGGGGGCCTTCAGCTGCAGTCTTGACAGGATCCCGTCGGGATCGTGTTGGGTTGGCTGCTGATTGCAGGCATCGGGTTTCAAGCCGAACTTCTTCAAGTCGCCTGCAAGTTTTTCACAAATCGGGATGGCTGACGCTTCAACCCTGCTGGCCGCAACCGAGAGGGTCCTGCTAAAGGGGCCAGTCTCCGACAACAGAGTATTGCCGAGGATCTGCGAATAGAGCGCGGAAGTTCCGTCTGCGGAAACATTTGCGAGTTGGTCAGCCTTGGCGGAGGTAACCACTGCTTCAGGACGGGCCTTATCGTCATCCGAATGCGCATTCAGAAACAGGGGGGAAACCGCGCCGGATTCGCATGCGTCCAGAATGAGGACGACCTCACCTGCGGGGATTTTGTGGACACGGCCGGCGAATTCACTGGCCTGTATCCAGAGACCCTGTGCTACCGCGAAGGCCATAACGGCTGGCTTCTCCACACTCCACAACACGAAGACATCATTGCCCGGCCCGGCGGGCTTGGATGGGTCGAGAGAACCGGCGTGGAGGTTCGCGTGGACGATTAGGCGATCTGTGGGGCCAAGCTCGCGGCTGAGCGTATCAAGGGTCTCAAAAAGACCTGCGGTGGTGGCGTCCGCATTCAGGAGCTTGTGCCAGTTCTCCGGGCGGATGCCGATGCGCTTGATCAGCCCTTCGCCAACAGAATTGATGCTGTTGGTGCAGGTCGATGACGGGTGCGGTTTCCACGGCGGGCAGATCCCGATCGAGAGCAGATGGGTTTCAGTGATTTCAGTCGCCGTGCTGTTCTGCACGCTGGCCAGCAGCATGCAGATCAGAACCAACGACGCGAGCAACGTTTCCCTGACAGAATTCAATGTGAGCTCTCGCATTGGTTGCGTGATTGGAGAAGCTCAAGCAAGCTATGTGGTGTGTCTGAAGAAAAAGTGTATTCGTCCGGCCTTTTTTCTTTGGGCGGTTCGATTGGTGTTTCAGCGTGCATATGAGCGGGCCAGTGTTACACAGGCGACGACGGCCAACGTCGTGGCAGCCATCATCGGGCTGACGCTCTCATCCAGAAGCGCTGCAGCCAGCAGCAGTCCGAAGAATGGCTGGAGCAACTGCAACTGGCCGACGGTCGCGATGCCGCCGACGGCGAGGCCGCGATACCAGAAGACGAAGCCGATCATCATGCTGAACAGCGACACATAGGCCAGACCTGCCCAAGCAGGAGCGCTGACGCCCGCCAGTGAACTCGGAAGGGTGAGAAACGCGACCGGTGCCATGACCGGCACGGAGATCACCAGCGCCCAGGAAATGACCTGCCAGCCGCCGAGCGTACGGGCCAGCACTGCACCTTCCGCGTACCCCCATCCGCAAACGATTACGGCAGCGATCATAAGACTGTCGCCGTACAGCGTCCCGGCGCCGCCAAGCGAAATCGCGAAACCTGCGACGGCAGCACTGCCGAGAAGCGCGAAGACCCAGAACAGGGGCTTCGGTCGTTCGCCCGCGCGCATGACGCCGAAGAACGCCGTCGCTAGCGGCAAAAGCCCGATAAAGACGATTGATCGCGAAGCGGAAATGCTTTCAAGAGCAAAGGCCGTCAGAAGCGGAAAGCCGATCACGACTCCAAGCGCGACAAAGACCAGGGACATCAGGTCATGCTTCTCGGGTCTTTTCTGCCGCAGGAGAAGCAAAAGGCCGGCACCGAGTAGAGTGGCGATCACCGCTCGCACGGAGGTCAGAAAAAGGGGCGGTAAGTCGGCGACTGCAACACGGGTCGCCGGGAGCGAGCCGCTGAAGATGAGTACACCGACAAGGCCGTTGCCCCATCCGGAAAAATTGGCGTTCATGAAACCTCGCTTTCCCGGTCTTGCTACGGAAAAGGACGTTGCCATGCCAGATACAGATCAATACAGTTTTGATGAACTGTACTGGTTCGATTAGCAATACAATCAAGGTCGCTATGCAAGGCAATCCGACGCGGACACGAACCGAAGGGGTGATGGACGTCATTCGTGAGCGGCTGGCCAATCGCACGCTGTCTCCCGGCGATCGTCTACCGTCGATAAGACGCTTGGCGGCGACGATGGGCGTCTCGCCGTCTACTGTTGTCGAAGCCTATGACCGGCTTGTCGCCGATGGGGTCCTGCGATCACAGCGTGGCTCGGGTTTCTACGTCTCGAACAGGGGGCTGCCTCCATTGCAGCTGGCCGGACCCAAGCCGCCGGAGATCCGCGAGGTCGACCCGTTCTGGGTCTCGCGCCAGTCGCTGGATGCTGAAGAAAATGCGCTGAAACCCGGCTGTGGCTGGTTGCCGTCGGAGTGGATGCCGGGAGCGGCCATGCAGCGGGCCCTGAGGGGAATTGCGAGGTCCCAATCCCATCATCTGACCGACTATGGATCGACCCGTGGCTCCCCGGTGCTTCGGCAATTGGTTCTGGCCCGAGTGGCCGCGGACGGATTGGTAGCAACCCCGGACAACATAGTCCTTACCGGCTCGGGAACGCAGGCACTCGACCTTGTGTGCAGGTTTCTCCTGCGTCCGGGCGAAACGGTTCTTGTCGACGACCCGTGCTACTTCAACTTTCAGGCACTGCTGCGCGCTCATAAGGTCAAAGTCATCGGTGTTCCAATGACACCCGAGGGGCCGGACGTCGATGCTTTTGAACATGTGCTCGAGGCCGAGCGACCCCGTCTCTACATAACCAACTCTGCCATTCACAACCCGACCGGGGTTACGCTGGCGCCACATGTCGCCTACAAGCTTCTGTCAGCGGCCGAGCGCTACGACCTGACCATTGTCGAGGATGACATATTCGGCGATCTCGAACCCGAGCAATCCACCCGCATGGCGGCGCTGGACGGCCTCGAGCGGGTAATCCGCATCGGAAGTTTCTCGAAGACCTTGTCGGCCTCCGTGCGCTGCGGCTACATCGCCGCACGTCCAGACTGGATCGACGGCATTGTCGATCTTCAGGTGGCGACGAGCTTCGGCGGGCCGAGCCCGATTGCGGTTGAAGTCATCACACAGGTGCTGAAGGGCGGAACCTACCGCAAGCACATGGAGGAATTGCGCCGCAAGCTGTCGATAGCCCGGCGCGAGGCGGTGAACCATCTGGCCGGGCTTGGCGTTCATCCCTGGATCATGCCACGCGGCGGGTTCTTCCTGTGGTGCCGTCTGCCCGACGGAGTGGATTCCACCCGGCTGGCTCGGGACGCCATGAAGAAGAACGTGGTTCTTGCCCCCGGAAACGTCTTCAGCGTGTCTCAGTCGGCAAGCCAGTTCATGCGGTTCAACGCCGTCTACACGCTCGATCCCCAGGCAAGAAAGACCCTTGCCGACACACTGGCAGAGTTGCGCAAGGGACTGTAGACACCGGCTACGAAGCAGCGTGGCGGGCTTGTTCTCCCAATTACCCGCGGTCTTCCGCCTTCCCGGGTTGAGGGTAGGGCTTTTGTGCCCCATATAGGCGTGAAAGGTCTGGCGTTCTGGCGGCACGTTTCACTTCAACCTATTTGGAAGACACATGGATTCATTGACGCAGTTCGTCCTCGGTGCCGCCGTTTCCACCGCAGTTCTCGGCCCGAAGCTGGGGCCTCGCAAGGCGGCGATCCTCGGTGGTGTCCTTGGCACCTTGCCCGATCTCGATGTCTTCCTGCCGTTTGATGACCCGGTCGACAGCTTCGTGCTCCATCGCGGCTGGACGCATTCGCTGGTTACGCATGCGCTCGCCGCGCCTCTGATCGGTGAGGTCCTGGTGCGCCTTGTGAAACCCCTGCGCGATCATCGCTGGGCAACCTGGCTCGCGGTCTTCCTCTGTCTCTCTACCCACGCGCTCCTCGACGCCATGACGATCTATGGAACCCGTATCCTGTGGCCGCTCTACAAGGATCCGGTAGGCGTTGGGTCGGTCTTCATCATAGATCCACTTTATACGCTGCCGCTGCTGGGAGTTGTCATCTGGGCCCTATCTCGAAAGACCTGGACGTCTGCGCTGGCAAGGGGCACTGCGGCGGCGCTGGTCTTCTCGACCGGCTATCTTGCCCTCAGTGCGGGGCTGCAAGCTCACATGGAGGCTCGGGCCCGCACGGTTTACGAGAACGCAGGTCTGCAACCGGACAAGGTCCTTGCCATAGCCGGTCCGTTCAATACCGTGCTCTGGAAGGTGATCGGCGTTGAAGGTGACGCCTATCACAATCTCTACCTGTCGCTGCTCGACGGAGACGAACAGCCGCAGATCTACAGCCATCCGCGCCGTCCGGATTTGACCGCTTGTCTTGAGGACAACGAAGCCTTCGAGAAACTGGCCTGGTTCAGCCGAGGCTTCTTCAAGGCTGAAGAGGTTAGAGGTCGGATCGTTGTTTCAGACCTTAGGATGGGCATGACACCGGCCTATGTGTTTCGCTTTGCCGTAGCGGAAATCGAAAGCGCGGGTGCCAGGGAGATTACGCCGGTACGGGACATGAGCCATAGGGCAATGTCAGATGGCGATGGCGACTGGCTGGTCGCCCGCCTCATGGGCAACATGGTCGCCCGTGCGGCCGAACTGGATGGCAGTTCTGAAGATCTCAGTGCAGGTCTGAGGATGAAATGTTCCGTCGTACCTTACGTAAAATAATTTTTCAGTGCTTTTGAAGACTTGGGAACATTACGTCACTCCGTATAAGTAACGGTGTGAATATTTCTGAATTATTGAGTATTTAATTGGAAAATTTCACGATGAGGTGAGATTTCAAATTAGTGAAAATACGAAAATAGAAGTATTCTCGTTAGAATATTCATGAAAACCGTAGGTATAACACCGTATGTCTTGGTTAGTACAAGCTTAAGGGGTGCCGTTGATGCTGGCAACTATGTGAATTTCCGGGCCCGGTCACCGCGACCCCGGGTTCGACGGCAACGAGAGAGCGCATCCATGGCCAAGCCAGTTTTTCTGACGGGAGTTGAAAGGTTTTTCGGTGAGGACGACATCATCGTCAGCAAGACGGACCTGAAAGGCCGCATCACCTACGCCAACAAGCTTTTTCTGGATATCGCCGGCTACACTGAAAAAGAGGTGATGGGGCAGCCTCACAGCATGATCCGTCATCCTGGAATGCCCCGTTCCGTGTTCAAGCTGCTTTGGCAAACCATCGAAGGGGGCCAGGAGATATTCGCCTATGTGATCAATCGGGCGAAGAATGGCGACCACTACTGGGTCTATGCCCACGTTACGCCGAGCTTTGCCTCTGACGGATCGATCGTCGGATACCACTCCAATCGCCGCGTTCCGGACAAGCACATCATCGAAGAATTGATCGTTCCGATGTACCGGGATCTGCGCGAGGAGGAAGCGCGACACGCGAACCGGAAGGAAGGGATGAATTCGGCAGAAAAGGTCATCCTGGACATGTTGGCCCAGAAAGGCGTCGGTTATGACGAATTCGTCGCGACGCTCGGTCAGAACCGCCGCCGCGGCTTCCGCTAATTCCTTTGGTTTCGGACTTAAATCAACGTCTTTCGGGTAACTGACATGTTTTTCGGTCTCAAGCGATCATCCCTGAAAAAAGCCACCGAAGTGTGCCGTGCCGTAGCAAATGGCGACTTCGAAGCGCGCATCACCAACATCGATGAGACGGGAGAGGCAGCGGAGTTGATGCACACCATCAACCTGCTGATCGACCGCACTGACGCTTATCTGCGCGAATCCAAGGCCTGTCTGGAGTATGTCAGCCGGAACCAGCATTTCCGTCTGATCGTCGAAAAGGGCATGGTCGGCAGCTTCAAGGATGCCGCCCGCAGCATCAACACCGCCACATGGGCGATCAAGGAAAAGCACGAGGGCTTCTGCAACATTGCGGCTGACTTCGAGCAACAGCTCAAGGATGTCGTCGGCTCCGTGTCGGAATCGGTCGATGAGCTGAATACGGTCGCCGTCAGCGTCGCCGATGCCTGTACGACCACCAACGAGAAGTCCCTGATTGTTGCATCGGGTGCGGAAGAGGCCTCTGCCAACATGCAAAGCGTTGCCGCCTCCACCGAAGAGCTGACCAGTTCGATCACCGAGATCAATCGTCAGGTCGTTTCCGCCGCCGGGATCGCGTCGAGCGCCGTGGCGAAGTCGAACACGATGAGCAAGGAGATCGACAGCCTGTCGAACATGTCGTCAAAGATCGGGGAAGTCGTGCAGTTGATCAATGAGATTGCGTCGCAAACCAACCTCCTCGCGTTGAACGCGACCATCGAAGCAGCGCGGGCTGGTGAGATGGGGCGTGGCTTTGCCATCGTCGCGCAGGAGGTCAAGGCCCTGGCCGGACAAACGGCAAATGCGACGGAAGAGATCAACATGCAGATCTCCGGTCTTCAGGAGGCAACGCACAGAGCGGTCGATGCCAATCAGGAGATCAGTGAGGCGATCGAACGCGTCAGTTCCATTTCCGAGGCGATTGCGGCTGCAGTTGAGCAGCAAACCGCAGCGACCGGCGAGATCGCGCACAACGTCGAGGAGGCCGCAACGGGTGCGACCAACGTCACCTCCAGTATCGTTGGCGTCCAGGAGGCGACCGCGGGAACGAAGCGTGAGAGCGAGCGGGTCGTTGGGGCGGCAACCCGGCTTCAGGATCAGGAGCGCAGTCTCCAGACGCTGCGCGATGGAATGAACGAATTCCTCAAGCAGGCGACGAAGGTCGGCTAGGGAAGCGTTATCGGATCTCCATGGGGCAGAGCTGCATTTCGATCAATTGCCTCACCGGAGCAGTCCGGTGAGGCTTTTTGTTTCAGGCGGTCTTGCCAGGTTTCGCCTTTACCCACGTGGCCACCACATTCTCAATGATCTTGTGGTCTGCGTCCTTGTCAATCTACAGGGAGGCTCCCGGGTGTGGCTGAGCGACGGGCCACGTCTGCAGCCGACGGATTTAGGGCCGTCAATCGGCGTTTACGCGCAAGGCAGAGCTGAGCCAGACGCTCGGCGCGCAGCCTTTCACCCGCAGGAATTCCCTGTTGAAATTCGATTTGGTGTTGAAGCCACTGGAATAGAGGGCGGTCGTGACTGGTGACCCGGCTTGCAGCAGGGCGCAGGCATGCGCGATCCGATGGCCGTTGATGAAGCGGGAAACATTTTCCCCGGTCGACCGGTTGATCGCCGCTGACAATTGCTTTTCGGGGACTGTGAGCTTGCGTGCCATCTGCCTTAACGACAGGTTCGGGTCCAGGTAAACTTGACCTCCGTCCATCAGGGTCTGGAGCTGCTCCATCAAGGCCGCATCGTCCGAACCTTGCTCCGGATGGCTCCCGTCCGTTGGCGAAGTATCAGCGTCTCTTTTCTCGCTGGAAGACGGTACTACGGGGCTGGCTCCTATCTTCAAGACATCCGAAAGGTTCAGCAGTCCGATCAGAAGAAGGAACAGGCTCGAAAAGATGGAAATGATCCATGGGCGCAGCCAGCCAAGCCCCACAACGTAGACCACAGTAATCAGGAGGTCGCTTGCGGCAGAGGCAATCAGCGCGATGCCCATCCAGCGCCAGAGCGTAATCGCTCGGTTGTCATTGTCGAGCCGTACTAGTGGCAGTCCATCTGGCCCCTTCCGCAGCTGGCTCAGAAGCAGAATTCCGTAACCGGAGAAACCAAGCACGAGAATTACGTCGAGCATTTCGCTTCGAAGAATATAGCTGACTGCAATGAGGAGCGGCGCGAGGCCATGGAGAGCGTCGGGAAAGACCTTCAGCGGACGAACGGCGGTGCTCAGGAACGTGAGATAGGCCAGGGCCGGAATCATCATTGCCGTCACTGGCTGCACCGGCGCAAGCACTGCCAGATCATAATACTGAGTGAGCGATATGAGCAGCGACTGACCTGCGCACAAGGCAATGAGCCCCACGACCATCTTCGGCGTTTCCTGCTCCAATGCAGCCCTGAGACCGAGAAACGCCAGAATCAGAGCGGTGAAGAGGGGAATCGGAAGAGAGAGCATGGCGCCTTACTTGCGTTGGTCGAGAGACCTTGAGGGTTCTGAAACCGGTTCCCGGACGTCCTGAAACCGGATTGAGGACGCCGATAGAGACCAAATTCACAATTGTTCAGGCCGTGATTGAGCTCAAGAGGCATGGACATGACTTTTCCCAAACTTCCCTCGATTTCCGGCGCTTTCCAGCAGATGAAGCCGGTCCTGCTATGCGCAGGGCTTGCCGCATTGCTGTTTGCGCAATCCATGAATGAAAGCCATGGTGTCGAACTGCCGGGCTATGACCGTTTCGACATAAGGTCAGCCCATCGGAGCCAACTGATGCAAGCCTCGGTCTGGTATCCGGCTGGCTCCAGAACCTATGCCGTTCCGGTCGGCGACTCGCCGCTCTTTCACGGAACGCGGGCTCTGATCGGTCCAAAGATTGCGGAGGGAAAATACCCGCTCGTGGTTCTGTCCCATGGGTCCGGCGGCAATATGGACAACCTTGGCTGGCTATCTTCGGGGCTGGCTCAGCGCGGAGCGATTGTACTTGCAGTCAATCATCCGGGCAGCACGTCCGGTGACAGCTCACCGCGCCGCTCGGCCCGCTTCTCGGACAGGGTTAGGGATCTGTCTGCGGCCTTGGATGTCTTCCTGAGTGATCCGGAATTCGGGCCGAAGGTTGATCGGTCGATGATCTATCCGCTCGGGTTTTCCCTGGGGGGGAGCGCGGCCTTGCAGAGCGTCGGGCTGGAATTGAAGGCGGAAAAGATCGGCGACTATTGCGCAGAGAACCCGGTAGCGCCGGGCTGCGATTTCTATGGCAAGGGAGGTGTCGATTTTCGGAAAGTCGATATCGGATTTACCGACGGTAGCTACGGCGACCCCCGCTTTTCCGGAACCATTGCGGTTGATCCGGGCTGGCCCTTCGCCTTCACCAGGGAGAGCCTCTCGCAGATGGAAAAGCCCGTACTGCTTATCAATCTGGGCAATCAGGACACCTTGCCGGAGATGGTCAATGTCGGAGAAAGAGGGAGCGGGATGGCAAGCCTCCTGCCGAATGCGACCCATGTTGAAATCGCCCCTGCCGAACATTTTACCTTTCTCGCCCTCTGCAAGGACAAGGCCCACTTTATCCTGATGGAAGAAGGCGACGATCCAATCTGCGATGATCCTGAAGGGGCGGACCGCGCAGCCGTGCATCGTCAGGTGATTGACGCGATATCCGGCTTCTTGAAGCTGTCGGTTGGTCGTGACGATTGACACTATCTTGAGAACGAGAAAAGGCGGCATCGGCCGCCTTTTCCCGCAAGTTTTCATAAATCCCCTAGGCGTCTTCGGCGACCTTTGCTTTTACAAGCCTTACGACCACATTCTCGATGATTTTGTGGCCGGCATCCTGATCCAGCGACATGATGCTTTCGGGATGGAACTGAACGGCCGCGATCGGTTCCTTGTCATGCTCGATCGCCATCACGACACCGTCTTCCGTTTCCGCAGTCACGCGCATGTCCGCCGGCAACGTCTCGCGCTTGGCGTAGAGCGAATGGTAACGCCCGACGATAACGGGGGCATCAAGGCCTTCGAACAGCAGCGAGTTGCCCGAAATCGTGATTGGCGACGGCTTGCCGTGCATCGGTACTTCCAGCTGACCGAGCTCGGCACCAAAGCTTTCAGACAGCGCCTGAAGACCCAGGCAGACACCGAAGATCGGCAGACCGCGCGAGCGTGCACGTCCGATGGTGGCTGCGCAGTCAAAGTCCTTCGGATTTCCCGGGCCGGGGGAGAGCACGACCAGATCCGGATTGACGTCGTGGAATACATGGTCCGCAACAGGCGTTCGGTAGGTCACCACATCCGCTCCTGTCTGGCGGAAGTAATTGGCCAGCGTGTGGACGAAGCTGTCCTCGTGATCAACGAGAAGGATCTTCAGGCCCTCACCCGGCTTGTGCTTCTGGGTCTTGTCTTCGGTCTTTGTGGCAAGACCTGCCTCGCGCACGGCCGCGCGCATGGCTTCGGCCTTTAGCTCGGTTTCGGCTTCCTCGTCCTCCGGAACGCTGTCGTATAGCAGCGTCGCTCCAGCGCGGATCTGGGCAATGCCGTCCTTGATGCGCACCGTGCGCAAGGTCAGGCCGGTGTTCATGTCGCCGTTGAAGAGCACGGCGCCGATGGCACCGCCATACCACGCCCGGGGAGACTTCTCGTTCTCCTCGATGAACTCCATCGCCCATCGCTTCGGAGCACCGGTGACGGTCACAGCCCAGGTGTGGGAGAGGAATGCATCGAGGGCGTCCATGTCCTCGCGCAGGATGCCCTCGATATGATCCACAGTGTGGATCAGGCGCGAGTACATCTCGATCTGGCGACGGCCGATGACCTTGACCGAGCCGGGAACGCAGACACGGCTTTTGTCGTTGCGGTCGACATCGGAGCACATGGTCAGCTCCGCCTCGTCCTTGGCCGAGTTCAGGAGCTTGCGGATCTGCGCCTCGTCCTCGATCGCGTTCTTGCCGCGGCGGATGGTTCCCGAGATCGGACAGGTCTCGACCCGGCGGCCACCGGTCACGCGAACATACATCTCCGGCGAGGCGCCAACGAGATACTCCCGGTTTCCGAGGTTGAAAAAAAAGGAGTAGGGCGACGGGTTGATCTGCTGCAGTCGGCGGGAAACGGCCGACGGAGGGTTGGGGCAGGGCTCGTAGAAGGTCTGCCCCGGCACGGTCTCGAACAGGTCGCCACGGCGGAAATAGTCCTTGGCCTTCTCGACGAGCTTGGCATATTCGCCCGGCTCATGATCGCCCCGGCCCGGGTCCTCATTGGCCGCCATGTACTGGCTTTTCTCGCCCTCGCGCGGCAGTCCGGCGGTAGTCTTGCCGTCGACCTCGAAATCATATTCCAGCACGTAGGCGCGCTTGCCGTGGTGGTCGACGATCAGGATCTCGTCCGGCAGGAACAGCACCACGTCTCGTTGGTCGTCCGGGCGGGTCAGTTTCAGGTCGATCGGCTCGAACTGGAAGGCGATGTCATAGCCGAAGGCGCCGTAGAGACCGAGCTGGTCGTCGGCACAAGCAAACATGTTCTTCAGCGCCCGCACGATGGAAAAGGTCGACGGCTGGCGCGAGCGCTCCTCTTCCTGGAACACCCGGTCGGGCTTCCTGACGGTAAGGTCGATGCGCTCTTCGTCGGCCGAGAACGTGGCGATGTCCGCATGCGACTTCAGCAGGCGGGCGACCGCCGGGATCAAAACCTTGCCGCGCTCGTTCAGCGCACGAATCTCGACTGTTCGATCGGATGCCTCCATGACGAGTGGCGGGTTGACCAGGGCCATGTCCCAGCGTGTGTAGCGGCCGGGATATTCATATGAGGAAGAGAGAACCGCGCCACGCTCGGCGTCCAGCCTGTCGATCCATTTCGACGTGCCGTCTTCATAGTCGGCGGGACGGGAGGAGCGGCGGATCGTAAATCCGCCGGGCGTTTCAAAGCTCTGGTCGGCCAATGCCGGCATGTCATTCATCCTTATGCGCGGGCATGGTTGGAAACACGCCCAGGGAAGGACCGTCTTGGCCCCGGGGTGTTTGCGATCTTCGCGTCGCAAGGGTCCGGAACCCGGTCATGAAAAACTGAAGGCCGCCTGCGGTATCCCGCGGCGGCCTTCAGTTTGCTTCGATCACGTCAAGACATGGAAAAGCGCTGGCCGCCGTTAGACGCCCCGCCACCACCAAGTCTGTGCCGTTACCGTTTTCATGCCAAAGTGCATAGCGGATCGGGCATGGAGAGGCAATGGGAAATGCGGTGCGGCGTTGCGCACAAGGTTCAGCTCGCCCGCCGCTTGTCCGTTGCTGTCAACTCTGCAGTGAAATCGGCGATGTGATCGGCAATCCGGCGCGTAGGCTCCCAGCCAAGGGCGCGTGTTTTTTCGCTGACCACATCTGCCGTCATGCGATTGCCGGCGCGGGGAGGGAGCATTTCAACCTCGCCGCCGAACATCTTGGCGATTTCGAGAACAGTGTAGGCCTCGTCGCTGCCGATGCCGAACTCATCACCATAGCCATTCTCGCCGACAAGTACGATGCCGTCGATGATGTCATCGATATGGGTAAAATTGCGTTTCTGCGAGCCCGGGGAAACGACGGTCAAGGATTCGCCCTTGCGAATCTTTTCCTTGAACAGGGCAATCAGTGTTGCGTATTTGCCGGTCGCAATCTCGCGCCCGCCATAGACATTGTAGAAATAGGTAATGGCGTAGGGAATGTTGAACCAGGTGCCGTAGTTCATCACCAACTCGGTGTTGGTCGCCTTGGTCCAGGCATAGGGGCTCTGGCTGCGCCCAAGGCCGCCGTCGCCGAACTTGGTGCTGCTTCCGGCATAGACGAGCTTGGCGCCGGTCTTGCGGCAGAACTGAAGCACGGCAAAAATACCGTCCTTGTTATACCGCCAGACCTTCTCGATGTCGTCGAAGCTTTGTTCCACGCGCGAATATTCGCCGAGGTGATAGATCATATCCGGCGTGAAATCGATCAGCCGCTCGATATCCGACGTTTCGCCCTTTATATAGGCCACGCCCGGGACGTGATTGTCCTCGCTGCCCATTGAATAATTGTCGAGTGAGTGAACCTCGTAGCGGTCGTCTTGGACTAGGCGTTCACACAAGTGCGAGCCGACAAAACCCGCCCCGCCTGTGACCAGAATTTTCGATTTCAAGTTCGGCTCCTGATTGACTTTTAGGTCGGCCTGCGAACTTCAGATCACGGCAGTTACGGCCAGACACAAAGGCATGATCAAAGAAGGCGAGCAAGCTCTTTCGAAAATGCTTCTGTGTCAATGACTAGATTTGAAGAGTAAGGCACTTGAACGCGTGTTTCGGGGCAGGCAAACATGTAGGAATATCTGTGTCCGAGCGCTGCCGAGAGACTGAAATAGCAAGCGTTAATCGTGTCATCGCGGGGGAAGATTTCAAGCAGCTTGCTACCCGCTGGCATGAAAAGGGTGTTGGTCAAGCCCGCGCCATGGGGCGCGATGACGATCTCTGCCTCGTTGAAGGTTTTGACCTGCTCGATGAAGCCCAAGTCCTCACAATGAAGGACCTCAAACCCCGCCTCTTTAAGGGACGGTAGAATATCTTCTTCATTTACAATGTGGCGCATTCCAGCCTTGGCCCTGCTGATGTACAGGCGCCGTGTTGCCGGTTTGTCGTCCGAGAAGTGCCTGATGTAGCGTGCCGCTATCTCCTTCATGAGCGCCGGATTGTAGTTGCCCGTCGGAACGATGTGATCCGGGAGTAGGAACTCCTGAAAGCGAACCGGCATGGATGTGTCCACGAACTTCGGAGTTTGAATGGAATAGGCGGCAAGGGTCTGTGATAGGAAACCGGCACGTTTCAGCGTGGCAGGTAGATAGAGCTGGGCCTCTGGGAACAGCTTGAGAGTTGTGTGAAGCCTCGGTATGCAGTCGGTTAGCCAATGGAAGTAATTGTGACTCCAAGTGTCCGTGATCCAAAGCGCGCTTTTCCTAGTCTTCGCGAACGGCCTCATAAGCCAGTTCTTGTATGCTTCCCTGCGCTGTCTGCGCTTGTTAGGTGGACTGCCGGCGACAAAGGATTTCGGAAGAACCCGGTTGCCCTGGAATAGATAGCCCATCTTGCTGGCGTAAATGTTGTCAAGCGTTTGGATTGACGCATTTGGGGCGTGATATTCCATGTGTTTGTGGAAAAGAAAATAGTCCCGATCCCGCAGGTTTTCAGGCAGCGTCCTTTTGGTAAGGAAGGCGGAGGACAGAAATAGTGACGTCATTGGCTCATCTTTTGTAAGCTCGCATTCCTGCGGTCGCGGACATGAACGGTGGCACAAGGCCTTGGGGTGTCTATTTTGAATTGAAATGTCCTTCAAGGAACCCCTCCATGCTGATGTGTTTGCGTTGCGCTGCCCGGCGTTTGTCGGAGCCTGTTGCCCTTGCTACACGGGATGGTTTTCCTTTTTGATTTCAATTCCAGCCTTCAAATGTTAAGCGCGTAATATGAAAAAGTGAACCGCAACAAAAAGTGCCAGACGGGTGAAACCGCGGAGCATTCATCACCAGCGGCAAGGAATAAACATGGTTTGCGATAAGGCCGTTTTGCTGATTGTTTTCAACCGTCCGGACACGACCGTTCGGGTTTTTGAAGCGATACGTCAGGCCAAGCCTCCGCGTCTCTACATTGCAGCTGATGGTCCGCGCTTGGACCGCCCGGGAGAGGCTGAGCTATGTTCTCAGTCCCGTGCGATTGCCGAAAAGGTCGATTGGCCCTGTGAGGTCAAGACGTTGTTTCGGGATCAGAACCTGGGTTGCCGACTAGGGGTCAGCGGAGCGATCAGTTGGTTTTTTGAAACTGAGGAAAGCGGCATAATCCTGGAAGATGACTGCCTTCCGCATCTGGATTTCTTTCGCTATTGCAGCGAGCTTTTGGACCACTATGTGGATGATGATCGAGTCATGGTGGTCAGTGGCGATAATTCACTGCCCGGGGCATTTCCATCTGACAAGAGTTTTGATTTTGCCACCCATCCATTTATCTGGGGTTGGGGAACTTGGAAACGCGCATGGCAAAATTTTGACTTCGATGTCTTTCTGTCCGATGATCACTCACTGCATATCAATGGCATTTCTCAGAAGAGTTATGTCCGGAATTATTATTTGGAAATATTTGAACAAATCCGCCAGGGGCATCTCGATAGTTGGGCTTATGTCTGGCTCTATTTTGTAACCAAATGCGGCGGACTTTGCTCTATTCCTTCAAAAAACCTCATCTCCAATATCGGCTTTGGCGAAGCTGCTACTCATACATTTAATCCAGACGACACACGCGCTAATCAGCCGTTCAAAGCGTTGGAATGGCCGCTTGTTTATCCTGCGGTTGAGGTGAACTCGGACCTAAACGAATCAATTGAATGCGATGTTTACAAATTTAAAAAACCTAAGGGCCCAATTCGCCGGTTCCGAAGGAAACTCAGCAGCATTTTGTTTGGTAAGTCATATTAATACACAACAAATACAAGTCTGACCTTTTCCAAATCGCAATACCACGCCGAATTAACGTCTCGATGAGCCGCTGTAGGCGCTGATCGCTATGCGCTGTTTTGATGCGCCTCTAGAGACCATCGCAATCGTGCTTCCTTCACTGTGAATGCAGCATCACTACTGGCGAACCAGTAGTACGCCACACCAAACACTTGGTGTGGCGGTCGTAGACAACATCACCCTACGAATCATTCTACACTTGATACAGAGTCACTGATGATCTCAAAACGACCTTATAACGGTCGTGCGATTGAACTGAACACTGCAGAAACGCGCCGAACGTGGTCGGCTGATAAGTTGTGATGGTTTGGAAGGTAGATGCCGTAGTCGTGGACCTTGTCAGCATTAGGTAGCCGACGCGGTCCCATTTCTCTGATCCAGAAGGGGTGCCTTGCGATGTTACCGCAGATAAGCGGACGACACTCGATAGCTTCGGCCTTCAATGCATGGAATACCTCAAGCCGGTTTTCGACGAGTGTTCCGTAAGCAAATGAAGACAGGGTGTCGGTTGCACTCGACTGACAGAAAAAATCTGGAAGTGCCTTCTTATATTCTTGGAAATTTTTCTGTCTAATTTCTACTATCTCATCAAGCTTTTTCAACTGGGAACGGCCGATAAAAGCTTGAAGATCTGTAGATCTGAGATTGAAGCCTGCATGATAGAAGGTGTAGAGGTTCCGGAACTCGTCGATTTGATTTTCTGCGGTCAAGCGCTCACGCCTTTCCGGCGCGAGATCACGCGACCATCCATGCGACCTCAGAGACAGCATGAGCTGAAAGAGATCGTAATCATCGGTTACGACCATACCTCCTTCGATCGTCGAGATGTGATGGCCGTAATAGAATGAAAACGAGCCGGCTAAGCCGTGGGTTCCAAGCTTCTTTTCTCCGATCGTACTACCGAGCGCTTCACAGCTATCCTCAAGCAAAAGAACATCATAACGGTCACAAATTTCGCGGATGGCTGCAAGGTCATTTGCGTGGCCAAGTACATGTACGAGGATTAGGAGAGCAGGGCGTTCAGTTCTGCAGATATCTTCAAGGTGATTGAGGTCCAGGCCCAGGTTCTGTTCGTCGCAGTCACATAGTGTCACGTCGAAACCAAACTGCATCAGCGGTGACACTGTTGTAACCCAGCTAACTGATGCAGCTACGGCCTTGTTGTTTCGCAGACGCCCAGATTCCTTCAGTGCATAGATCATCAGAAGGTTCGAGGATGATCCTGAATTGGTGAACACGGCATGCCCAGAACCCATCCAGTCACGGAATTCTTCCTCGAAGGCAAGCGTCTGGTCGGCTTTCGTCAGCCGATTGCCTGCTTTAATCCAGTCGCAAAGGTTTTCCAGTTCGTCGTGGGAAATGGTGTCTTCAGCAAGGGTGATGGGCTTTGGCATGATCTCTTACTTGAGCAGGAACGGGAGGTGTTGGCGGAGCCATTTGATGCGTTTGAGATCCTTATAGAAGACCTTGACGTCGTTGTAAGCGGCTGCAATTCGTTTTGTTTTTTCCTCATTCGCATAGGCGTCCACGGTGATAGAGTCTTTGTGAGATCTAAATTGCGCCAAACTTTCGGTCACAACGCCAACTTTTGGGTATCGAAGCATTGACAGCAGGGTGACAAAACAGTCGGGCCCTACCCCGTGATAGTAGTTGTCGCCCAACGGAAGCCTGCCTTGGTACAGAGCATCGAGTAGAACTTGCTTCCGGTAGACCGCTGCCGCGGGAGAGATCAAGCCTTGCAAGATCTTTTTCTCGATGACCTCGTTTTGATAAACAGCAGTTCTAGGCACCCAGTCGGAGAACTGCGTGCTCAGTGTCTTTTCTGTTTCATGGTCAAACACATCGGCCAAAGAGAATGTGAAGCCGACGTCATCGTCGAAAAGCGACACGGTTTTCTCGATGAAGCTCGGTGATAAGAGATCGTCATCGAATTGAAGATGAACAAATTCACCAGTGGAGTGAAGAACTCCGTCCAACCAGCAGAAATGCGGCCCAAAGTCTTCATCGCGACGCAAGTAGCGAATCTTGTCCCCGTAATTTTGCACTACCTCAGGTGTTCGGTCCCGAGATCCGTGGTCTACGACAATAATCTCTGCGGGATAAGTTTGTGCAAGAACGCTGTCGATGGCTTGAGGCAGTAAATCGGACCGGTTGAAGGTCGGAATCACCACTGAGACAGTTGGATTGGTTTCAAACATTTTTTTCTCTGCCATTCATTTCGAGAGCCGACGTTCTGAAGGTATTCAGCCGAGAGATATCTGCTACAAGTCGATTTTTTGGCCCCAAGTGCCGAATGTCGAGTGGCGCCTTAGTCAGTGATTGGACAAAGTCGCGGATCTTTAAAGGGGCGCCGGATGCAATATTAATGATGCCTCGATACCGGGAAAGTGTGAGCCGAACGATAAATTCAGCGGCCTCTTCTGCAGTTAAAAAATCTCGGACGCTATCTGCCCCGTGAAGCTCAAAGGGGCAGGTAAGGTCCTCGGTTGCCAACCTTCGTTCTATACTTGGGCGCAGAAACGAGCCCGTTTGCTTCGGGTCATGAATGGAAAAAACACGCCCTATCCCAAGTGTTAGGCCAGCGGCGGCACAGATATCAGAGATTGCCTGTTCAGCCATCAGCTTTGTTTTGCCATATACCGACACTGGTTCGGTTGGTGCCATCTCAGAGAGCGGGCTTTCGCTCGCCTTGTAGACATGACTTGAAGAGCATTGAAAGACATAGGGTTGATGACCGGCTTGGAGAATTTGATCAAGAAGATTGATTCCGCCGCCCACGTTGACGGCATAGGCTCTGGCCGGATCGGAGGATACCTGATCAACAGGTACTACGGCGGCCAAGTTAATCACTAAGTCAAGCTGCTCTAGTTTATCGATGAAACGTGCAAGATCATCAGGCTGGCAGACATCGCCCCTGAATGAATGAAGCATCGCTTTTGGCGCACATGCTTGCAATCGCGTTCTGACGTGCCTGCCAACGATCCCGGTTGCTCCGGTGATGAGAATGCTTTGGCTCATAACTTCTGCTAGTATTCTGTTAGATATCGAGCGGCGGTACGAAAGGAGATGAGCGAAGCAACTTCGCATAATAAGTCTGGGCGGTTGAAGTGCCCTGCTTAAACTTGGTTGGGTCTCGTGCAACCTTTAGGATTGCCTCCGCGAATTCTTGAGGCGTCTCAGCGGACAGTGCATTGCCATGGTCCAGGAATGATTGCATAGCCATTCCGCGCGTATGGACGATTGGAATACCAGCGGCAACCGCATCCTGAATTAAGCCCGAACCACGTACCCTATACTCACTTAGGTCATACGGCAGCAAAAGGAGGTCGCAAGAGGTGAGTAGCACCCGGAAGGAATCGGGTCCGGCGCTAGCCGGGTGAAGTTCCAGCCCATCGCGTCGCGTAATGTTGCCGTAATAGGGGCTGTCGGCAATATCTGGGGTGTCCGGTTGAATAGCGAAGACAATTGGTAGTTTGCTTTTGAGCCCACGGGGCGATTCTTCAAGCTCGCTCAGTGAATCTAAGATTGGCCCGATTCGACTACTTCCTTTGTCCTTCCGTGCCATGCCTAAAACACCAACTCGAAAGAGGTCTTGCTTTTCACGCACATGTATTGGTTGTTCCGGGGGGAGGCTGCATGGCATGAAAAACCCGCCCTGAACCTCTATGTTGTATTTTTGAGCAAGAAAATCTGCCATTTCGATCGTTTCCGAATAGAGATGGATTTGCGCTGAAAGAAGAGGGCGCACGGCCGCCAAGCGCTTCTCCAGCATCAACTCTTTAGTTTCCCCTAAAAGGTGATGAACGAAGCGCAGGTGAATCGGAGTTGAACAGTCACGGTGCCTAACAAACTGAACAGCCGCCTCTAGCTCGTCAATATCCGCCGTCGGGATGACAATGATGTCTTGGCTCGACAGGGAAAGCCTTTTGGCCGTAGCACGCAGGCCCTGAAGTAATGAGGAACCGCGCAGGTCGCTCACCTTGGCCTTTTTTGCAAGCCTCATACCTGCGCGAAATTTTTCGGCCATAGAGCCGTGGCGTATGCGGGCGATCTGCCTTCCTATAAAAATGTCTCTCGAAGAAATTTTTGCGTCTGCCCTCCCGAAGCTCTCATCATAGCAATCACCGGCAAGAAGGTGGGTTGAGTGCTTTGGGAGAATCTTTTTCAGCTGCCCTACTTGGGTCCAGTAGTGGCCACTATGGGCGATAAGATTCTTTTCTATGATTAGAAGTTTCCGTGTCTGCATTTTCGCTCCGATGTGAAAACTTACGAGCCAAAATAGTGAGCGATTGCCTTAAACGGCTCACGGACTAAATTGCGCCATCGCTTGCGGCGCGCTTTTCTCGCAAGCGCTGGGTTCATGAATTGCGAGCCGGCTTGTTCTACCGTTTGGTCTCGCAAGATTGGATCGGATGCCCATGGATCGTAGTCGATCAGCTTCATCGCCGCGAGCGATGGACGTAAGAACTTTGACGCTTTAGTATTCAAGAGGGAGGCGAAAAACGAGAAACTGCTATTGGATATCGCCAGCATGTCACCTTGTGTCAGAGCAATGAAGTCAAGGAAGTGCAACTCCTGCTCAGCAACCTGTGTAGAAAGTGAAGCCCTTAGGTTTGCGGACGTGATGACTTGGAACTCGTTGAAATCTTGTCCAATGCAATTGACGTCGTCGGTGGCTATGTAGACGACAAAGTTGCCAATCTCGCTTTTGAGCCGTTTGAGTTCCGCAATGTACCATTTGTTCGGGGCAACAAAGAAATGTGAGTAGCCATAGTCGCCGCGCCTAAGGTGTAAGCACACAACAGGGGCGTCGTAGGAGGAGAATACGCCGGCAATCTCCCGGCGGATGGACTCGTAGTGGCCGGTGAACGAGAATTCCTCGCGGATTTTGTCCTGGCGTCCGGCATAATAGCTTAAATTATATTGGAAATACCCTGATAGGTCGATATTGCATAGCGGTTGCGCTGAACCTGCAATCTCGCAGGTTTGGAAGTCGTCTGTCTGCTGCTCAACCCGGGGAAAGGGTGGCAGGTCATCCGTGCCTCTTTTGACGTTGAATATCCGTTCGCCGGTCCAATGTGATGTTTTGAATTCGAGTCCGTGCTTATCCGCGTAGGCGGAAAGGAACATGTACTGAAGGCAATGATTCGCAAACCGTCCCAACCGGCCAAGCTGGGAGAATGTAATCACGGGTTTGGTGTCATTCATCGATAAGAATCAGCACGGTGTTTGGGCTTTTTCGAACGTATAGATTCCGCATCCGAAATTAAATCTTCCGACTGCCTCACTGACCGGGGTGTTCGTGTGAAGATCACCGTCATCGTCTACATAGTCGAAGCGCAGCAGCCTCATTTCCGAGGAAATGACCGAAAGCTTAAAAATAAACTCCGGGTGGAAGATACGATGGGCATTGAAGTGAACTTCGTTTTCTTTCCCGATTGGAAAGCTTATGTAGAGTTTCCCTCCCGGCTTGAGCATGCGAACCAAGTTGTCGATGCCCTTGAGATGCCCGTTTATGTCCGTTGGATCGCCATAGCGGCCCATGCCGAAGTGTTCTATCGCATGAAGGCAGGAGACAGAGTCCGCTATCTCCTCTTCTACTGTTTCCATAAGATTTGCTTGCCGGAAAATAATGTTCTTGTGAGGTGTGCTCGGCAAAGGACGGACGTCAACAACCTCAATTGGACGAAAGGCAGCAACATGGGCGACAAAACCATCGATGCGTGAACCGACATCAATGTGCCGGACTGGGTTTTCCTCGAAAATGAAGGTTGCGACCAAAAGGTCCTGATGGAAATAGTGCCCCTTGTTTGACCCCGCATCCGCCATAAAATCCGACTTAATCGCGAAGTTCCGGTCGATGCGCCCACCGGCTGCCAACCAGCGTGCTTTCGACCGGTTGAATTCGCGAAGCGCCTCCTTCTCCAAAGGATTGGCCAGCAGGGGAGAATGCACCAAACGTTCAAGTTTCCGTCGAATTTTTTTTCTCATGCTTTGCTCTTCCATTACTCGTTCGGTTCAGGCGAAGATAAGAACCAATCGTATGTAGCCTTGATTCCCTCTCTCAGCGACGTTTGGGGCTCCCAGCCCAAGTCCTTGAGACGTTCGTTGTTCATCAGCTTGCGTGGTGTGCCATCTGGCTTAGAGAGGTCGTTGTTGATCTTGCCCTCAAATCCGACCACCTCGCAGACCAGCTCGGTGAGTTCCTTTATCGAGATATCCGCTCCGCTGCCGACATTCACATGCTCATGGCCGGAGTAATTCTTCAGCAGAAAAATCAGCGCTGCGGCACAGTCATCCACATAGAGGAATTCACGTTTCGGAGTTCCTGTGCCCCAGATCGTAAGTTCCTTTGCATCATTGATCTTGGCTTCGTGGGCCTTTCTGATCAGAGCAGGAAGTACGTGACTGCTGGTCAGATCAAAATTGTCGCCCGGCCCGTAAAGGTTGGTCGGCATGGCCGAGATATAGTCGCGGCCGTACTGCTTGCGATAGGCTTGGGCGAGCTTGATGCCGGCAATCTTGGCGATGGCATACCACTCGTTGGTCGGCTCAAGTGGGCCGGTCAAGAGGGCGCTTTCATCGATTGGTTGCTCTGCAAACTTCGGATAGATGCAAGACGAACCAAGAAACAACAGCTTTTGCACCTTCTGACGATGCGCTGCCTCGATGATGTTCGCCTCGATCATCAGGTTTTCGTAGAGAAATTCGGCTGGCCGGCTGTCATTGGCGAAGATGCCTCCGACCTTGGCTGCCGCGACGATAATCGCGTCGGGCTTGAAGCGTTTGACCCAGTCGAAGGTCGCACGCTGATCGCACAGATCCGCCGCCTCGCGGGAAGCAGTCAGGATCTCGCAGCCTTCGCTTTGAAGACGGCGCACCAAGGCGGAGCCCACGAGCCCCCGGTGTCCGGCAACCCAGATCCGTTTGCCTTTAAGGTCGAAGTGCCCGTTCATCGCCTCAGGCTCCCTTGTCGATCGGTGCGCTCCGCATGGTCTTCAGGTCCTCGCGAACCATCTCGATCACCAGATCGCCGATACTTGTCTCATGGGTCCAGCCCAGCTTTTCGTGTGCCTTGGTGGGGTCGCCGATCAGGAGTTCGACCTCTGTGGGCCGGAAATAACGGGGGTCGACTTCAACAAGTGTTTTGCCCGTAGCTTTATCGATGCCCTTCTCGTGGACACCTTCGCCTTGCCACGTGAGATTGATGCCAACCTCCTGGAAGGCCAGATCAACGAAGGTACGTACCCGGGTCGTTTCGCCGGTTGCCAGGACATAGTCATCGGCAGCGTCCTGTTGCATCATCAGCCACATGCCGCGCACGTATTCCCGGGCGTGGCCCCAATCGCGCTGCGCATCGAGATTGCCAAGATAAAGCTTATTTTGACGTCCCAGCTTGATGGCCGCTGCCGCACGGGTGATCTTCCGGGTCACGAATGTCTCGCCGCGCAGGGGGCTTTCGTGATTGAACAGGATGCCGTTGGAGGCATGGATGCCGTAGGCCTCGCGGTAGTTGACGACGATCCAATAGGCGTAGAGCTTGGCCGCCGCATAAGGGCTACGCGGATAGAAGGGCGTCGTTTCCCGCTGCGGGATTTCCTGAACCAGGCCATAAAGCTCGGACGTGGAGGCCTGGTAGAATCTGGTTTTCTTTTCCAGTCCAAGAATGCGGATGGCTTCGAGAAGGCGCAATGTGCCGAGCGCGTCTGAGTTCGCCGTATATTCCGGCGTTTCGAAGGAAACCTGCACATGGCTTTGTGCCGCGAGATTGTAAATCTCGTCCGGCTGGGTTTCCTGCACGATGCGTATCAGGTTGGTCGCATCGGTCATGTCGCCGTAATGGAGGAAAAACCGGGGGTCGGTGTCGTGCGGATCCTGATAGATGTCCTCGATGCGGCTCGTATTAAAGGATGACGAGCGCCGTTTGATGCCATGGACCACATAACCTTTGTCGAGCAAGAGGCGAGCAAGATATGCGCCGTCCTGTCCGGTCACTCCGGTGATCAATGCTACTTTGGCGGCTTGCGTCATTGATTGTCTTTCCTATCGGGTTTCGATATTCGGGCGCGATTTGATGCCCGCTGTGTAGCTCTTTTGCTCACTGATTCAAAGAGTGTCGGAGCATGGTACGAAAAACTTGCTGTTCATGCATTGGATAGTGTGGCTTCCGCTCCACAGACGCCACGAAGCGATCGGCGTCAGACAGTCGAAACCTGAGACTGAGGCATCATTGCTCCGTGCACAGAGCTGGCGCAGCAGCGCGGCGTTCCTTTCCATTGCAAGGATGCCTACGAACACAGTGTTCACCCTTATCTAGGGTAGAACGCCTTTTTTCCCGGGTCGGCGGAACATAGGTTGGGGCTTGGAACTGTGGGCGCGGGTCAGGTGCACCCGAAGAGCCAAAACGGCGACATGGATATCGTATGACAAGAACCATCGAACTCGGCCTCGATACATTCGGGGATATCACTCAAGGCGCTGACGGCAGGCTCAAGCATGAAGCCGAAGTGTTGCGCGACCTTGCCGAACAGGCAGAACTTGCGGATCAGACCGGCGTCGATGCGCTGAAACTTGGCGAGCATCACCGTGAAGATTTCGCGATTTCCTCGCCGGAGGTTCTGATGGCGTTCTTCGCTGCGCGTACGAAGCGCATCAAGGTCGCAACCGGCGTGACGGTTCTGTCCTCCGACGATCCGATTCGCGTCTTCCAGCGTTTTTCGACCATGGAGGCACTGGCGCCCGGTCGCATCGAGATCACCCTGGGCCGCGGTTCCTTCACTGAGAGTTTTCCGCTCTTCGGGTACGATCTCAACAATTACGAGGTCCTGTTCGAACAGAAGCTCGACCTGTTGGCGACGCTCTGGTCGAACGAAGTCGTCAATTGGGAAGGGCAGCTGCGCCCGCCCCTGAAGAACCAGACGGTCTATCCGCGCTTTGAAGGGCCAGGGCCGACGATCTGGGTCGGTGTCGGCGGTTCGCCGGAATCGGTGGTGCGCGCGGTGACTTACAATCTCAACATGATGCTGGCGATCATTGGCGGCGATCCGGCCAGGTTCAAGCCCTACGTGGATCTCTACCACAGGGCCTGTGACCAGATGGAGCATCCGGCGAAGCCGCTCGGCGTCCATTCCCCCGGCCACATTGCAGAGACCGACGAACTGGCGATCGAACAGCTTTGGCCACACTACAAGGCGTTTCACGACAGGCTCGGGCGCGAACGCGGCTGGTCTCAGATGGGCAAGGACATGTTCCTGTCGGAAGTCCGGCACGGATCCGTCTATTGCGGTTCGCCTGAAACCGTGGCGCGACGCATCGCAAATACAATGAAGACCCTGGGGCTCGCTCGCTTCGACCTGAAATACGCAACAGGGCCAATGCCGCATGCCCAGCTGATGAAATCCATCGAGCTCTACGGCACCAAGGTCATGCCGCTGGTCCGCGAGATGCTTGCCTGAAGGTGACTGGCGAGTGGGTCTGGCTCAGGCGGCTTCTCCTTGCTTGATGGCATCGCCTTTGCCCGCAACGGCATCATCGGCCCTGCCTTCTGTCATTTCATGTGATGCCGGGGCAGGGGAGGGGGTCTCGGCGCCCGCTTCGCCGTTGCGGTCCGCGCCTTCGTTGCCTGCGTCCGCGGCCTCGGTCTTGAATATCCGCTTGCCCGAGTCCTCGATCTTGGCGAAGGCGCTCTCAGCCATGAAGCCGGACAGGAATGCGATGAAGGCAACCATATAGGGGCTGAGTTCCACCCGGCTTACGCCGTCACCCCCACCCTGGGTCAGCATCAGCATGCCTGTACCGGCAAAAAGGAAGATGCCGATCGAGGCGGCAATGCCTTCGGCGACATTCGACAGGAGCCGGCTGACCCCGACATTGTTGTGATCGTTATGCAGGAACTTTCGGGTGAAGGAGACAAGCGACGCCAGTCCACCGGCCGCGATGGTGACGATCAGGGTCAGGATGATCGTCGGCATCTTGACGAAGGACAGAAGCGAACCGCCCAGAAGGTCTAGAGACGCGAACAGCGCGCGTCCGTCTTCCGGTATTTCGCCGACGATGGTTTCGCGGCGAGACTTCAATCCTGCGATCTGAGTGTTCTCGGAGGTGATCTGCAGGTCATGCCTGGATCGCTGAACGTTCTTTTGTGAAATCTCGTAGCGCAGCTGGCCGTGTTTGTCAGTGTAGGCGGCAAGGGTTGTCGTGACGCTGGCGACCATGACGTCCGCCTTGCCCTTGGCGGCGTCCTCGGTAAACGGATGGGTCTGCATGTTGGTGACGAAGCGACGGGTCTCGCTAAAGGAAAGCGGGGCCTCGGTGACCTCTGATCGGTCCTTCGACAATGCGTCGAGCATGGTTTTCTTGAGCGGACTGTCCGGATTGGGCGTGACAAGATAGAGAAGGTCCGCGAGCTGTTTGCTGACAGTGTCGGCCGTCGAAATGTTCAAGACCGAAAGATCCCTCCTTGCGGTTTCGATCTCGCTTTCGATCACGGTCTTAGCCTGGATCAGCTCCGTCAGCGTCAGGTTCGACAGCTTCAGCGCCGCGTCCAGCCGGTTCAGCTCCTCGATGTTGTGGATCAGCTTGTCCAGGTTTGGTCCGTTGGCCGACTGGGCATCGGCCGTCGTGCGCGTGATGTAGGCCGAGAAGCCGAACAGGAGCACCACAAGAAAGAAGACGAAGCCCCCGGCAACGAAAACCCCGATGCTTGTGTTCTTGACGGCGTTCATCTGTGTGAAATAGCTGGCCATGGCATCCTCCCCTGTTGCCTGCAACCTGAGTGCACTTCTCACGCACTTTCGCCCGTCGCGACGGACGCCAAGCAGTGACAATTTTGACGAACCTGCGTGATGTCTGCGTGATTGCGCCTTCTGGCAGGCCTGGGAGCACCCTGGGCGATGGCAGGCCGACATTGATGCGGAGCCGCCGGATATCGATGCCTTTCGCGTAGAAATCGGCCTTGGGGCGAAGGGGCAAACGCTCGAGTGCCTTGGAATTACGCTGGAATTGGTAGAGATCAGCTTCAATCTCGCAGGCCTTGACGACAAGTTCATCTTTTACGGCGAATCTTGCGCGCTGAGACGTATGGTCGCGCCGCGGACGGTTGGCGCTTGGAGAGCTTAAGTGGGGGCGCCGTTTCAGGCGCGGTGTAAATGGAACATTTCGATCTGATCGTGATCGGCAGTGGCCCTGCCGGACGGCGCGCTGCAATCCAGGCGGCGAAATTCGGCCGCAACGTTCTCGTGGTTGAGAAGGGACGCCGCGTCGGTGGGGTTTCTGTCCATACCGGGACGATCCCTTCCAAGACCTTGCGCGAGACAGTTCTGAACCTGACCGGTTGGCGCGAGCGTGGCTTCTACGGCCGTTCCTATCGGGTCAAGGAGGACATCAGCGCCGGCGATCTGCGCGCCCGCCTGCACATGACCCTTAACCACGAGGTTGAGGTTCTCGAGCACCAGTTTGCCAGAAACAAGGTTCACACGGTATCCGGTCACGCTCGCTTTGCCGATGCGACCACCATCGAGGTCGAAGGCGACGCTGGCGAAGTGATGCAGTTCAGCGCCGACAAGTTTCTTATCGCCGTCGGCACCAAGCCTTTCCGCCCCGACTATGTGCCCTTCGACGGAGAGTACGTGCTGGACAGCGACGAGATCCTCGAACTCTCCGAGCTGCCACGCTCGATCGCGGTCATCGGTGCGGGCGTGATCGGCGTCGAATATGCTTCGATCTTTTCCGCGCTCGACGTTCATGTGACGCTTGTCGAACCGCGCAACTCGATGCTGGACTTTCTGGACCAGGAGTTGGTGGCCGACTTTACGCACCAATTGAGAGATCGCGGGATCGCCCTGCGCTTCGGGGCCAAGGTCGAGAAGATTACGAAGAACGGCCCGGCCGATTGTGAAATCCGGCTTGAGGGAGGCCGGTGTATTCGCTCCAATGTCATTCTGTTCGCCGCAGGCCGGATGGGGGCGACACCGTCTCTGAATCTCGATGCCTGTGGACTTGAGGTGGACCACCGAGGGCGGCTGAAAGTCGACCCCATGACTTTTCAGACGAATGTCCCGCATATCTTCGCAGCGGGGGATGTCATCGGGTTCCCGAGCCTGGCCTCCACGTCCATGGAGCAGGGACGTATTGCGGCCTGCCATGCGCTTGGAGAAAAGGCCTACGATCCGCCGGAGTATTTCCCCTATGGCATCTATGCAGTTCCGGAGATTTCCACCGTCGGCATGACGGAGGAGGAGATCAAGGAGCGGGGGATCCCTTACGAATGTGGAGTTGCCCGTTTTCGCGAGACTTCCCGTGGTCACATCATGGGTCTCGATACCGGCATGCTGAAGATGATCTTCTCCTTGAAGACGCGCCGGCTGCTTGGGTGTCATATCGTTGGCGAGGGCGCGACCGAGCTGGTGCATATCGGTCAGGCTGTTCTCAACCTCAAGGGAACGCTTGAGTATTTTGTCGAGAACACCTTCAATTATCCGACCCTTGCAGAGGCGTACAAGATTGCGGCGCTAGACGCATGGAACCGTATGCCTCACCTCGAGCGATAAGGCGTCAGCCCGTCGAAGTTCGGTCGCTCAGGATCGTCTAGCGAATGTTATTGAGGAATTTGTCGAGGAGACCCGCAAGGGTCTCCCGCTCTTCGGCCGTTAATCCGGCCGTCAATTGCGTCTGGCAGTCGACATAGTCCGGCATCATCGCCTTTATCAGGGACTTCCCCTGTTGTGTGAGACACACCATCAGGGCACGTCGGTCGCCTGGATGCGGACATCGCTCGATATGACCTGCCTTTTCGAGGCGGTCGAGGCGAGCGGTCATTCCACCGGAACTCATCATCGTCGACTTGTAGAGATCCGTCGGCATCAGTTTGTACGGCGGACCTGAACGCACGAGCGTTGCCAGTACGTCGAACTCCCCTTGTTTGAGCCCGGCATCTTTGAAGATTGGCGCAAATTTCTCGGTCAGTACGAGGTGCGAGGCTTCATTCAGGCGTCCCAGGATCACCATCGCGTCCAGCCTGTCCGACAACTCTGGCATCTCCGCCTGCCATTGCAGTCGCGCCGTATCTGCCCGGTCGCTGATCGGCTTTTCTCCCTGGTCTGATCTGCCGTCGCTCATCTGCACCCGTTTCCCTCGATTTCGCGAAGGGCATCGAACTTGCCGGTGTCCCGCCTCTCTCGTGATGCATGCCTGCCTCGACCGATATTTGTCAACTGCCCAAGAATCTTTGTATAAAGTATCTTGATATCAAGATAAAATGACTTATGTTCCCCCACGAAAGGTGACGGGCTGTGGCCGGACAAAGGCTGGCCCGACGAAAAAGGGAAGATGGGCATGACGACCAACGTGGAACGGAGTGTAGCCGCACCGATGAAGCTGCGGACGAATCCGGATTATTCGAAGTCTATCGCTGACAAAGCTGGGAAGGCTGGGACACCAGAAAAAACCAAAGGTGTTTTTGAAGCCTTCACTCTTCTGCTCGTCGTGGGCACCCTGCTGGCAGGCTCCACAGTGGTCGCAAGAATGGCGCCTGCGGCCGGCTGGTCATCCCTGCCACTGCTGCAGTGGTCTTTGCTCTTGGCGGCGACCCTCCAGGCCGCCGTGATTTGGGGGCGCCGTTCCGGTTCGGCGTCATCGGGAACCACCGCTGCGGAAAACAGGGCCTCTCTTGTTCGCTATATGCTTGTTTCCGGCATACTCTTTGCGGTTCCCAACGCGATTGCCTTCACAGCCGTGCTCCATGTCGGCGCTGGCTTTGTGGCGCTTTGTTTCGCTTTCCCGCTCGTTCTGACCTATGCCCTCGCTGTCAGTTTCAGACTGGAGGTTGTGAAAGGCCGCAGGATTGCTGGCGTCGTCCTCGGTGTCCTCGGTGGCATTGCCATGGTTGCTGGGGGGCTGGCATCGTCACCCGGCAACTTGTTCTGGGCTCTTGCTGCCCTGTCCATGCCGGTCATCATCGCGCTGGGTAATATCTATCGGACACTCTACTGGCCCGAGGGAGCTCAGCCGGAACTTCTTTCATCTGGAATGATGGGGGCCGGTTTCCTGGTGCTCGTTCCGGTAACGTTGGCGCTCGGGCAAGCTGCGTTACCGTCGGATGGCTTGACGCTGTTCGCCTCCGCTCTCCTGGCGCTTCAAACGGGCCAGTTCACCTTGCTTTACGCGCTTTACTTCCGCCTGCAAAAGCTGGCAGGTCCGGTGTTCCTCAGCCAGATCGGATCCGTCGCTGCGGTCGCCGGACTGATCCTGGCCTTCGTTCTCTTCGGGGAAGTGCCTGACTTGGCAAAGCTGATCGCGGTCGCCCTGGTTGGGGCAGGGATCGCGCTCGTCAGCGGGAGGCGGTGATCAGGAAGGGCAGGTCAGCGCGGATCAGCAGAGCCAGCAGTTGTCGGGAAGGGCAGCCACGGAGACCTCGCCGCCATCCTTCATCCAACCTGTAATTCCGTTTGTGACATTGCCGACATTCGTGAAGCCGGAGTTATCGGCAAGGTGCTTTGCGAGAACCGAGCTGCGATTGCCGGTCCGGCAGATGAACACCACCTCGTCGGTGGGGCCGGAAATGACCTTTTGGAGTTCGGCCCCGAACTGCGGGTTGATCTGGCCCTTTTCGTCGAAGAAGGTGATCAGGTGAGACCCGGCAATGACACCGGTCGATTTCCATTCGTCCGGACGCCGGATGTCGATGACCGGAACCCCAGCCGCGATCTTTGACTTGAGATCGTCATTGGAAAGGTCGGAGTATTTCTTTCCCTTGACCTCAAGCAGCTCGACTTCGAATTTCAGTGTCGCATTCGGCGGGATGACGCCACCAGCACCGCGCCGGCCATATGCCAGTTCCGGTGGAATGATCAGCTCGCGCTTGCCGCCGACCTTCATGCCTTCAACGCCCTGTTCCCAGCCCGGAATGACCCTACGCTCGCCGAGGGTGAAGGCGAAGGGCTCGTTGCGGTCGAGGCTGGAATCGAACTTCGTCCCGTCCATGAGCCAGCCGGTGTAGTGCACAACGACCGTCTCTCCGACATTCGCCTCTTCTCCGGTTCCCTTGACGAGATCGGTGATCTTAAGCTCCTCCGCCGCGGCGAAGGATGATGCGGCAACAAGCGAAAACACAGCCGTAAAAAGGCGTTTCAGCATGTGAAGTGTCCTTGATTTCAAAAAGCTTGAAATACATGGCCCTCTAGGTGCGGCAACATCAAGGCCTTGTGACTTCCAGCGGTATTGGGCAAAGCGTACCAGTCAGGTGCTTGAATTGCCTCAGCAAACTTACCTTTGATGACCGTTGCTTGCCACAGAGGATGTGATTTACTAGCTGCCGTCTATAACTGCGTAATACTTCGGCACTATACCAAACATACCTAGTAGAGCCCCAAGTCCTCGTTCGAATATAATACGGCTTTTAGTGTACTCAGTATACTCGTTGTCATTGGCGATCCGATCGACAACGACTCCTCGGATCATAAGAAGACCGCCCCAAGCCATACGGCGTAAAGCTCTTCGCCAAAACTTCCACGTGGTTGCAAGCCCTGAATGATATAGCCGGTATGCCTGAACTTGTGCAGCGGCAGCCGAGCGGATTTTGAACAGGAACCGCTCGGATGTTAAACGACTTGTAGGGACGTTCTCCCAAACCTGGGCACTAGGACAATTGACAATTCGAAAGCCTATGGCCGACGCTCGTTCAAAGAAATCTAGATCCTCGTAGCCACTCATGAGGCCCTTTTGAAACCGTAGTCCAGGGCCGCAGTCGTTCACAAGCTTTGCAGAAAACAGTACATTTCCGGTGGCCGCCCAGTTCAATGGGGTGCCAGCAGGTGAATCCTTTTCCACGTCGATGGGATACCACTTCGGTGGCGTGGATTCATAGAGCTTGGTAACTCTGCAAAACGACACGTCAGCACTGAATTTTTCTAGAGCGCCTATGTGCTCGATCAACCAGCCCTGAGAGGGAACTTCATCATCATCAAGGCAGGCAATAAGGTCAGGCTTTGTTTCTAGTGCAAGCTCTATCGAAGTGTTTCGCGCGAAGGGAATCCCCATTTGCTGTTCCAGGCGATACTTGAAATTCAAGCCGCACTCGGCAGCAAAGCGACTAACATATTCAAAGCACTCCGCTGACGGCCCATTTTCTACCAGACACAATACGAGTGTGTATCCATCTGGACGATTGAGCTTCGCGATACCTTCAAGGCAGGCGGTTAGAAACGCAGGTCTATTCGCAGTGCAGAGCGTAATTGCGATAACGCTTTGGGAAGCTTGGTCTGACATTGGGACTGGTGAACTGCTCGTGGTTAAGGTTCTTGGCCCGATATGGAAGTTGGGCGGTTTGGATTAAGTGCCGGCACCCGATTCTACTCCCACAACCAAGCTGCGCCGCGGACGCCGGAGCTGTCTCCGTGTTTGGCCTTGCGGATGGGAACTTCATAGTGGTCCGACATGATGAAAGGTGCCATCAGGCCGGGCAGGTCTTCGTATAATTCATCGACGTTCGACATGCCACCGCCAAGAACGAAGCAGTCGGGATCCATGAGGTTGGCAGCCATTGCCAGGGCACGGGCGAGGCGGCTGGCATAGGCCTCATAGGTCGCGGTGGCCAACGCATCGCCCTCGCGCTTTCTGGCCATGATCTCGTGGCCATTCAGGGCAGTGCCGCTTCTTGCCGTGTAATCTGCCTGAAACCCTGTTCCCGAGCACCAATGATCGATGGCGCCCGGATGACCCAGCCAGTTGCTCGGCCCCGGGAATTCTTCCGGCTTCAGCCAGGGGACCGGTATTGCCCCCCATTCGCCGCCGATGCCGTTCGCGCCCCGATGCGCCCTGCCGTCAATGGCGATTCCTGAGCCCGATCCCGTCCCAATGATGATGGCGTGGACGAAATGGCAGCCCGCTGCCGCACCGTCCGTTGCCTCGGATACAGCAAGGCAATTGGCGTCGTTCTGAATACGCACGGGACGGTCAAGGCGTTTCTCCAGGTCCTTGTCCAGCGGCTTGCCATTCATCCAGGTCGAGTTTGCGTTCTTTACCAGGCCGGTTGCCGGAGAAATGGAACCGGGAATACCGAGACCCAAAGTGCCCGTCTTTCCCGTTGCGGCTTCCGCGCGCGCTACAAGCCCTGCAACTGCCTCGATACAGCCCTCATAATCGTCGCGCGGGGTCGCGACCCGCTCGCGATGAAGTTCGTGCCCGCCGTCATCCAGCGCGATGATCTCAATCTTGGTTCCGCCCCAGTCGATCCCGAGCCGCATGTTCATCCTCTCCTTGTCGGAAGTTCGAAGGCATCGCCCGCTTCCGGATCCTGTTGGTTCGCCTGTTTGCCGTAGTTCTGAAACTTGCGAAGGATTTCCGACATCTCGTCCTCGCTAAGGACGACGGGTTCGCCACAGGAAAGCGCGGAGAGGTACTGATCCGCGAGTTCCTCTATCGCCTCGGAAACGGACAGTGCCTTTGCCAGACTCGTACCGAAAGCGATCTGTCCGTGGTTGGCAAGAAGGCAGGCCTGTCGTGTCCCGAGGGCCTGCAGCATTGCTTCCGAAAGCGCGCGCGTCCCGAAGGTGGCATAGGGAGCACAATCAATACGGTCGCCCCCGGCGACTGCTACCATGTAGTGGAAGGCGGGTATGCCGCGGCGCAAGCAGGAAAGAGCGGTTGCCCTTGGCGAATGACAGTGGACGACCGCGCCTGCATTCGGGTGTCCACGGTAGATGTCCATGTGCATGCGCCATTCAGACGACGGCAGCGTTTCGCCGAAGTAGCCGCCCTCAAGATCCATGAAAACGATGAGATCTTCGCTCAGGGCTTCATATGCAATGCCTGACGGGGTGATCAGGAAACCGTTTTCCACGCGGGCGCTAACATTGCCCGAAGTTCCCCGTGTCAGTCGCTTGTCGACAAGGGCGCGCGCAGTCTCAATGACCGCACGCCGAAGCTCGGGCGTATCTGGCAGGTTCGCGCTCACCGGGTGGAATCCTCCTTGAAAGAGCGAACATGTAAACGGCCTGAACGCGTGATTGCAAGAGAGCGGAAAGGGGGCGGGACATCGAACGGAAACGGCAGCCTAGGGAGGCGGGAACGAAGAAGACTTTGGAGCCTATGAAAGCCGGGTCCACGACGCGAACGGCAGCCGACAGTGAGTTTGGGAGCGTCGGCGCCTCAAAAAGGCTCACCCCGGCAGCGGGATGAATTCCGCCTCGTCTCCGGGCACGGTATCGAAGCGCGCCTGTCTCCAGTCTTCCTTGGCCTGTTCTATCCGCTCCTTCGACGAGGAAACGAAGTTCCACCAGATGTAGCGCTTCTCCGGCATTGCCGCGCCGCCAAGCAGCATGAAGCGAACCGGCTTGGATGAGGTGTTCTCGATGGTCACGGCGTCACCTGGACGGAACACCAGAAGCTGGCCCGGTGCGTGAGTTTGGCCTGCGATCGTCAAGGCGCCGTCAATGGAGAAAAGCCCGCGTTCATCATGCGAGGCATCGAGAGGAATTCTGGCGCCCGGATGGAGCGTTACATCAGCGTAGAACATGTCGAGCGCGCTCGGTTCCGGGGCTTTCTCGCCGTAGAGGCTACCTGCAATAAGCTTGACGTACAGGCCCCGGTCGCTCAGTTCCGGCAGGTCGGAGGAAGGCAGGTGGGTGAAGGCGGGCGCACTTTCCTCGAGCTGGGTGGGGAGTGCTACCCAGCTCTGCAGGCCGAACAACGAGCGCTGAAGCAACTTGCGCTCAGGCTGTTCCCGCTCGGAATGGACGATGCCACGCCCGGCTGACATCCAGTTGAGCGCGCCCGGCGTGATCGCCTGCTGCGTTCCCAGGCTGTCGCGATGATAGAGTTCGCCCTCAAGGAGATATGTGAGCGTTGCGAGGCCGATATGAGGATGCGGCCGAACGTCAATTCCACCGCCAACCAGAAGCTCCGCAGGCCCCATCTGGTCGAGGAAGATGAATGGCCCGACCATGCGCCGGCGGGCGCTGGGCAGGGCGCGGCGTACTTCGAATCCGCCAATGTCACTTGATCGTGGAACGACGACCGTCTCGACTGGATCTCCTGCACTTGGAGCTCCGGGGAGCGGGTCGGGTCGGTGGAGCCAGCTCATTGCACTTCGCCTTTGCTCTGCATGAAGTCACAGACTAGCAAAGCTCTGCCCGGTCCGGCAGGTAAGGAGGCGAAACAAACCGTTTCCTCCTGCTGCACATTTGCACTTCTGCTTGTTTGAGAGCCTTTCGGGCGTGTGTCGCTGCACCCTATTGGTGCCTGAAACTATCCGCAAATCGTCTCTTTCACGCCTACACTTAAACACATTCGAAAGTTTGAATGTATTTGTTTTGAGACTAATGACGAGTCGATGGAGGATCTCGCAATGATCAAGCACGTAGCCCTTTTTACCCTGACAACCATGATGCTGGGAGGAACTGCTCTGGCAGACAACAAAAGCAAGTGGGGTGAGGGGACTGCCTACGACCCGCGCGGCATTCATCAGGCCCGGGCAGAAACTCGGGATGATGCCAGTGCGGAACCATTCAGAGGCGGTGGCCTTGCTGGCAAGCTGCTCGACGC
The DNA here is from genome assembly GCF_048261595.1 of Roseibium sp. Lineage (GTDB taxonomy): Bacteria > Pseudomonadota > Alphaproteobacteria > Rhizobiales > Stappiaceae > Roseibium. The sequence continues at coordinate 780,680 of NZ_JBLXFW010000001.1, read as the reverse complement.
GATCACCGGTCGAAAGAGCCGTCCCGACACGATTGATGTCGGCGGCATGGGAGGTTCATCGGAGAGCGAAATGCACACCGCGGATGCAAGCGGTGGCGGCAACTCTGGTAGCGAAGCGAACAATTCCGGCGGCGGCCACGGAAATGGCGGTGGCCACGGCAATGGCGGCGGCAATGGCAACGGTGGCGGCCACGGTCGCCGCTAAGCCTGCTACGCATTGACAAAAAATGGCGGGCGCCGGCCTTCGGGGCCCGCCTGTTGGTGTCAGCACCCGGCTACCAGACGTCCACGTCCTTGCCTTCGGCCCGGAGCTTTGCGGCGCGTTCGTCAAGATAACGCTGGAAGTCGCCTCCGTTCTGATAGGCGTCTTCGGCGATGAAATGCATCATAGTGTCGAAGTGGAAGGGCTTGAAGTAGCCAGGCATGACCATGGCTGCACGCTGGCGGACCGTTCCTTCGCCCTCCACTGCATCGGACGGGACAAAAATCAGAGTCGGGGTGAAGGCGACGCCCCATTTCCGGACGATCTCGCGCTCTTCCATGGCCGCGCCATCGAGATCTGTCACTTCGCGCGAGCCACGCATGTCGAGCTGCACGACGAGGAAGTTTTCCTTGATGTAGTCCACGACAGCAGGAATGCGCAGGTTCACCTTGTGCATCTCACGGCAATAAGGGCAGCCGGCCTGCTCGATCAGGATCAGGAGATCCTTGCCGCTGTTACCTGCCTCCTCCAGATCGTCTGCAAGCTCGAGGAAGCCTTCGTGAAACCACGATTGGACGTGCAGGCCGTTGTCGCCGAGCGCCGGCTCCGGCAATTGTTCGCTGGCAGAGGCCTGAGAGCTGAAGCTGCCTAGGGCCAGGAAAACCATGAAGGCGAACCGGATGATGCTTGTGGCCGTCATTGTCATGGCTGTTCCTCCCAAGGCGTTCCAGGCAAAGCGGGCAGATCATAGCGCGAATTGGGTCGCGCGGCTTCATCACAATCTTGCGTTCAAGCGTAGGCTGTCAGGCGAACATGGCTCTGTCAGCCGCTACACGCTTGCGCAAGAAGTCCATCGCCACCGCGACATGGCGCAGAGGGCGCGTGCTCTCGTGTTGAACGGTCCAATAGGCGCGATCTACGCGGATCTGTGGCAGCACAGGCACGAAGGCCTCGTCTCCGCGCGCGATGAAGCTGTGCAGGATGCCGATACCGCCGCCCGCCCGCACTGCTTCCGTCTGACCGAGTGCCGAGGCGATTTCGAAGCGCGAAGGCCAGTCCTTGGTGATTTCGGCAGCGTAGTTGAGGGCTGGAGAATAGATCAGGTCCTCGACGTAACCGATGAGGTCATGCTCACCAAGTTCGGCAATCGAGGAGGGCGAGCCACGTCTTTCGACATAGTCCTGCGATGCGTAAAGCCCCAGCGAGTAGTCGACCAGTTTGGCAGCAATCAGCCGGCCGTGCTCTGGCCGCTCGATGGTGACCGCGATATCGGCTTCCCGCCTAGACAGGGAAAAGGACCGGGGTACGGGAACCAGCTGGACGGTAAGCCCCGGTTGTTGTCGAGTGAGTTCCGCAAGCCGGGGAGCAAGATACGCAACGCCAAACCCGTCCGGTGCGCCGATACGCACGGTCCCGCTCACCTCGACGGAGTTGCTGCCAAGGTCTGCCCGGACTGCCAGCATTTCCGCTTCCATGCGTTCGGCACTTTCCAGGAACCGGGATCCGGAATCAGTCAGGAAACAGCCGTTGGTCGAGCGATCAAAAAGACGGGTCTCCAGCGCTGTTTCCAGTGCGGTGATACGCCGGGCAACAGTTGCGTGATTGAGACCCAGGCGGCGGGCTGCGGCAAGGATCTGGCCGCTGCGTGCAACCGCGAGAAAGATGCGGGTATCATCCCAATTCATGTCAGACTGCCTGCTGGAGAAACTTGCGCCGGTTGCTTTGATTTTTGCACAACGGATGCGGAAACCGAGGGATTGTTTGTGATAAAAATAAAGGGATAAAGTCCCACCAGTCAATTCTAGCCGCCAGGAGTGCGGCTCGCTCGGCAACGGCACATCAGCCGCCGACGACAAAGGGAGTAGCGCCATGGAAACCATCGGTCATTTCATCGGCGGCAAGCGTGTCGAAGGCACGTCTGGCCGTTTTGCTGACGTATACAACCCGGCGACGGGTGAGGTTCAGGCCAAGGTGGCGCTGGCGTCGACGGCGGAACTTGAAGCAGCCGTTGCCAACGCTGCTGCCGCACAGCCGGCTTGGGCTGCGCAGAACCCGCAGAAGCGCGCTCGTGTGATGATGAAGTTCGTTGATCTTCTCAACCGCGACATGGACAAGCTCGCCGAGAAGCTGTCGTCGGAACATGGCAAGACCTTCGTTGACGCCAAGGGCGACGTTCAGCGTGGTCTTGAAGTTATAGAGTTCTGCATTGGCGCGCCGCACCTGCTGAAGGGTGAATTCACCGATGGTGCTGGTCCGGGCATCGACATGTATTCCATGCGCCAGCCGCTCGGTGTCGTCGCCGGCATTACCCCGTTCAACTTCCCGGCCATGATTCCGCTCTGGAAGCTCGGCCCGGCGCTGGTTGCCGGCAATGCCATGATCATGAAGCCCTCCGAGCGTGACCCGTCGGTGCCTCTGATGCTGGCCGAGCTGCTCCAGGAAGCCGGTCTGCCGGACGGCGTGCTCAATGTCGTCAACGGCGACAAGGAATCGGTGGATGCGATTCTCGACAATCCGACGATCCAGGCCGTCGGCTTCGTCGGCTCCACTCCGATCGCCCATTACATCTACCACCGTGCGGCGGAGACCGGTAAGCGCGCCCAGTGCTTCGGCGGTGCCAAGAACCACATGATCATCATGCCGGATGCGGACCTCGACCAGGCTGCCGACGCACTGATCGGCGCAGGTTACGGCGCGGCGGGCGAACGCTGCATGGCGATTTCCGTTGCCGTTCCGGTCGGTGACGAGACCGCTGACCGTCTGATCGAGAAGCTTGTTCCGCGGGTGGAAGCGCTGAAAGTCGGCCCGTATACCGCCGGCGACGATGTTGATTTCGGCCCGGTCGTGACCAAGGCTGCCAAGGAAAACATCCTGCGCCTGATCAACTCCGGCGTGGAGCAGGGAGCCAAGCTCGTCGTCGACAACCGCAACTTCTCGCTTCAGGGTTATGAGGACGGTTTCTTCGTCGGTCCGCACCTGTTCGACCACGTCACCAAGGACATGGACATCTACAAGACCGAGATCTTCGGCCCCGTTCTGTCCACCGTTCGCGCCAAGACCTATGAAGAAGCGATCGGTCTTGCCATGGATCACGAATACGGAAACGGCACGGCGATCTTCACCCGTGACGGCGATACGGCACGTGACTTCGCGTCCCGCATCAACATCGGCATGGTCGGTATCAACGTGCCGATCCCGGTGCCGCTCGCCTATCACACCTTCGGTGGCTGGAAGAAGTCCGGCTTCGGCGATCTGAACCAGCACGGCCCGGATGCCTTCAAGTTCTACACGCGCACGAAGACGGTCACGGCGCGCTGGCCGTCGGGCATCAAGGAAGGGGCGGAGTTCTCCATTCCGACGATGAAGTAACGGCAATTCCAGCCGCGAATGCAAAGGCCCGCCATCGGCGGGCCTTTTTTTGTTTGTCTTTTCTCACTTCGGATGAACGGGCACGGCGACGATGATACGAAAGCAAAAGCTTCTCCTCGGTTTGGCACTTGTCGCAATTACCGGTTTCGCCGCCCTGAGGGTCGAGAAACAGGCAGTCGACCTGGAGTTGGCCAGCAAGATGATTCTGATCGAAAACGAGCAGGAATTCGTCACGAGCTTCACCTCCGAGATGCTTGCCATTGCCGCGCGGGACACCATCGACGCCAATACCGGCACGTCCAAACTTCCGCGGGCGCGCATCGACGAAATCCAGGCGGAATTTGACAGGATCGCACTCCGCAATCCTTATACGAACGACGCCTATGTGTTCCTGACACTGGTTGACGGGAACGATCTCGGAGCGGTTCTTTTCTCCGATGCTGATACGGGCGTCACCCTAAGCGATCAGATGGTGAAGCTTTGCGGGAATGACCGTGAAATGCTGCTCGGGATCCTGCTGCATGAGCTGGCCCACAGGGATCTGAAGCACTCCAGGATGAGGTTGATCGGCGCTGTTCCTCCGGAGCTTCGGACCCGGCTGGTTTTTGAGGAACACGAAGATGCCGCCGTGAGCATTGCTGATCATCCCGAACACCTTCTCGCGTTCGCGTTTGGCAGGGCCATGGAGAACGCGGCCAGGAAATACGTCGATGATCGCCTGAGCGAGATGAATGTCGGGAATGGAGGCTTCGAGCGCTGTCTCGAGGTCCTTGAACACAATCGTGACGTACCCGGCGTAGCGTTGTTTCTCACCGCTCATGCCATTGGTGAAGCTACCAGGAACTGACGGGATCGGCACGGCGAATGACGCCATGCCGACCGGTTTGGTGTCACGCCGCGGCTGCCCCTGAGGAAACGGTGATGCTGCGGTCGGTTTTGAAGTGCGCCATGACAACGACGCTGTCGATCTCTGACATGAGAGCTGCGACGCCAGGATCAGCCATGATGCGCTCGCCTGCGGCTTTTGCCGTGGCGAGATCCCGCCATTCGACCAGATCTGCAAAGAGGTTTGCGTCCTCGGCGCCCTCACAGGCGCGCCAGGAGATGAAGCCGTCATAGGATTGAATGACTTGTTGCGCGGCGCGGCGCGCATCCCGCGCACGGGCCGGGTCCTTGATCTTGAAGATGACAAGTTCGAGGCAGGTTTCTGACATGTGATCTCTCCAGGTTCTGTGAAGGGCCTCTGCCCAACGGGAGACCTTGTAGCAGCGGCCTCCTGACAGCCCTCCGTCAGCAGCGTCATCCCTTGCTTGCCAGAAACAGCGTATCTGATGCTGTTGATAGGTATGAATATTGACCGCAGGGTCAAAAAAAGGGCCGGCGAAATGCCGACCCTGAAGTTTATTGCGGGTACCTTTCAGAACAAAGGCATGGACCGTTGCCGGTGATCGCTCAAAAACAATGCGGCCGGCACATCCAGAAATGATTACGGAAGCGAACAGTCAGGCTACCGTAAACATTGGCAAATACAACCATGCCTAGAGCGGAATTGCACTCGCTTTTTCCAGTGTATTCGTAGTTTGGGTAATATTACCCCGTTAGAATGCAAAGCTTGGCTGTGGAGTTTTCTCAGCAAGGTCAGCTGATTAGCTGTGCGCAGTTCGTGCTGCCTTACGCCGTCTGGCCTGGCTTGGGTGATGGTTGGTCGAAACTGCAAGCGTACAGAATGCCTGCCTGCAATCAACGGTATGCCGCCCGATTGCACCTTGAGACGCTCGTGTTTAACCTGTTGGCCGCGAGCGTCATCGGCCCGGCCGGCAGGGCCGGGGCGGTTGCTGATTAGATCCGCAGATGGTTATCCCTCCAGCAGGCTTGAGAGATGTGACCGGCTTGCGAAGTGTCAAAGACCGGTGTTGATTCGACCTATATGTCGCGGCCTTGCAACTGGCCTTGCATGGTGGGAATGCCTACAAGAGACGGAAGAGGTTTGCTGTCCAGAATGAATAGGATTGCGTAGGTGGTAACACCGGGAGAGACATTGGTACTGCCGCGGGTGGCGTCGTGGAGCATGCGGGAACGGGCATGAGAGCGACGTCGGAGGAGTTGCCGGAAACCGGGCTTGCAGAGCTGTCGTCATCCGAAAAGCGCCGGCTGAAAATGGCCGGGCGTCTTTTTGCCGTCTCGGATCTTGTCTGGATCGCCCAGGCGTGGCTCATTGCCTCGGTCGTTGCTGGAATGGTGCCTGGCACTCCCATTGTATCGATGGCGTCCGCGTTGTTTCCTTTTGGTGAGCTTGCCGCCGTCGTTCTTCTTGCTTTCGTGCGTACACGGCTGACCCTCGCTGCAGGCAAAATGGCAATGGTCGCAGCGCAGGCAGTGAAAACGCGTGTTCGGGATCGGCTGTTGCGGGCGATTTCATCGGCTTCCCCTGCCAGCCCCATGCCGTCAAGTGGCGAGGTTGCAGCCCAGATCGGAGATCAGGTCGACGCACTCGGACCCTATCTCCTGCGTTTCTATCCGCAGAAGATCCGCCTGGGTATCGTGCCGCCCGTTATTGCGCTTGCCGTTTTGCCAGTCAGCTGGTTGGCCGCCTTGATCCTGATGATCGCGGGACCGATCATTCCCGTCTTCATGGCGCTTATCGGAATGAGGGCGAAAGCCGCAAGTGAACGGCAGCAGGCCGAGCTGACCCGCATGAGCGGGTTCTTGCTCGATCGGATCCGGGGGCTCGAAACACTCAGACTGTTCGGGGCGATCGAACGTACCCGAAGCCAGATCGACGCGGTTGGCGAGGCCTTTCGTGTCGGTACGATGAAAGTGCTCAGGATTGCATTCCTGTCGTCCACTGCGCTGGAACTCTTCAGCGCCCTGGGGATCGCATCCATCGCGATCTATGTCGGCTCGTCCCTGCTCGGTGCTTTCGAGGCGGGTGCCTGGGGGGCTCCGTTGACCATTCAAACCGGATTGTTCGTGCTGCTGCTGACACCGGAGTTCTTCGCCCCGCTCCGAGCCTATGCGGCCGCCTATCACGACAGGGCGGCAGGGCTTGCGGCGAAAGACAAGCTTTCGGCGCTATACACGCAGATCAGCACGAGTTCGGAAGTCGCGCCGCTCGCGGTGAGCATCGCAGAGCCGATTGGCTCCGCGAAAGCTGTTGAACGCCGCGTATCACCTGCAGTTTCCATTGAGAATGCAAGCCTGGCGCTCGCCGGGCGGCCGGTCCTGAGGAACCTCTCACTGCGCATCGAAGCTGGCGAAAGCGTACTTCTTGTCGGCCCCAGCGGTGCCGGCAAGACCACGGTGCTCGACTGCCTTCTCGGTCTGCATCGGCTCGATAGCGGCGCAGTCTCGATCGGCGGGACTGCCACGGCAGAACTCGATCTGCAGGCATGGCGCAACTCGGTTGCCTGGGTTGGTCAGGCGCCGCGGCTTTTCCATGGCTCGCTCAAGGCCAATCTCCTGCGTGGAAATCCTGACGCGAACGAAGACGACATGTGGACCGCCCTTGCACTGGCCGGAGCAACTGACCTGGTCCAGCGGTTGCCTCGTGGTCTGGGAACCATTGTAGGTGAAGATGGCTTCGGCTTGTCCGTGGGCGAAATGCGGCGGATAGCGCTTGCCCGCGCAGCTATCCGGTCAGACGCTGCGCTGATCCTTGCGGATGAGCCGACAGCGGGCCTTGATGATGAAACCGCCGCCGACGTGATCTCCGGACTGCAGAAGTTGGCTGACGGACGAAGTTTCGTCGCTGCAACCCATGATCCGAAACTCATGGCCATCACTGCTCGGCAGATCCGCCTGGATGCAGGTGCGGAAGCCATGGCAACGACGGCAGAGGAGGGGGCGGCATGACAGACCTGTTCCGCCTCATCGCGCTGCAATGGCGTCACCACCGTCTGGCATTCGCCGGTGGGGTGCTCTTGGCTGTTGTTCCGGCAATTGCCGGGGTTGCGCTTCTGGGTACGGCCGGATGGTATGTCACCGCCGCGGCCATCGCCGGGGTCGGCGGACTTCTCGTCTATGGCTTTGGCCCAGGAAGTGTCATCCGCGTCCTGGCTTTCTGGCGTACCTTCGGCCGTTATGCAGAGCGTATCGCGACGCATGACGCCACATTCCGGTTCCTGACCAATCTGCGTGCCCGGATATTCCAGGGGCAGGCCGATCGCGCAGGAAATGGCCGTGAACGGCGCAGTGGCATAGCACTCAATCGGCTGACCTCGGACATTACCGCACTTGATGCAGTATATTTGCGTCTTGTGGTGCCGATTGTCGTTGCGGGCGCGGTCGGGCTTGTCGCGATCCATTGGACGGTTCAGCAATCTGCCTATCTCGCCCTTGGACCGGGAGCGCTTCTGTTGTTCCTGGCTATTCTGGTTATCCGGTCGTTGGTTATGGGGAACGGACGTTCAGCTCGCCGGCAGGAGGCAGCGCTGGATGCCGTTCGCCTTCGGACTGTAGACCTCGTGGCCGGACGACGCGATCTGGCGGTTTATGGCGGTCTGGATTCAGAAGCCGATACCGTGCGCTCTGCTCATGAACGCCTGGCTCGCGCAGAGCAGGATACAGACCTTGCAGCCAGTGCCCTTGCAGCCTGGACAGGGTTTGCCGCACAGGCCAGCATCGTTCTGACGATGGCGCTTGCGTTCTGGCTCACGCGCTCCGGCGCGATCACTGCACCAGTTGCCGTCGCATCTGTTCTGGTCGCCGTGGCGCTACCGGAAATACTCGGCGCCGTGGTCCCCGGGTTGGCCGGCCTCGGTCGCACGCGCCTTGCCGCGCGACGTGCCATTGCTGGCACCAAGCCACTACCTGCTCCCGGCGCGACGCGGGCGGTCGCCCTGTCGCAAGCGGAAACTGGTCGGGCCGCGCCCCTCGCTTTCCATGAGGTCAGTTTCGGCTATCCTTCGGCCGGTCGACAAGTGTTGGAATCCCTGTCCTTTTCCGTGGCGGATGGTGAATGGCTCGCCGTTGTCGGGCGCAGCGGATGTGGCAAGTCGACTGTCTCCGCTCTTGCCGCCGGTTTGCTTCAGGCGGATACGGGGGCCATCCACCTGAACGGCAAGCCGCTATCGGCCTATTCCGAAGACGAACTTCGCAGCATGATCACCGTCATCGGACAGCGTCCGTTCCTGTTCAACGACACGCTGGCCGCCAATCTCAGGATTGCGGCGCCTGACGCGAGCGATGAGCAGTTATGGCAGGCGCTGGACATTGCGGCCCTGTCCGAGCGTGTTCGTCAGAACCCAATGGGCCTTGAAGCCATGCTGGGCGAGGGGGGTATTGGATTGTCAGGCGGAGAGCAGCGCCGCCTTGGTCTTGCGCGCGCATATCTGACCAGACCGATGCTTTTCATCCTCGATGAGTTTACCGAAGGTCTGGATGATGAAACGGCAGGTGCGGTGCTTGACGGGTTCAAGCGCTTCCGCGGCGGCGTTCCGGTGTTGATGATCGCCCACAAGCCCGCCGAAATTGCAGCCGCCGATCGGCTTCTGCGTCTTGAGGTAGAGGGTGGTCTGACGCCGGATACTACGCGCCGCACCTAGCCTCGAACACGCGGCGAACCGGCGCCACAAGCGAGGGCTTTTCTCCGGAGAGGTGGCCTGGAGCCAGCTATTTTGATATCTTGTTGTGCCATCAAGTTATTGCAATTTATAGATGAAATAGCAAAAATATGAATTTTATACTCCACAAATATAAAACATGAGTATATAACTCATAAATACGGATCCCGCCTGCACATGCAGTTGCGGGGGCGTGGCCGATCGCGGCCTTCGCCAGCATGAGAACGGCGCATGCGCGCCTCTTCAGCCAGCACCTCCCCACAATTTTTCAACTTAAGGACTTGCCGTATGTCTCATCATGCGCGCATGGCGATGCTGCTTGCCGGCACCGTCATTGGAAACCCGTATCTGATGCTCCAGGCTTCGGCCCAGGAGCAAGGCGTTGCGCTTGACCAGATCGTCATTCAAGCAGCTGACGGAGAAATCGCGACCGATGTTCCGCGCTCTGAAACGACGGTGACGCTGGAAGAAATCGATCAGTCCCAGGTCTCCAGCTTCGCCGAGCTGTTGAAGTCAATACCCGGTGTTTCTATCGCCGGTTCCTCCAGCCCGGCCGGCCAGGCGATCAATATTCGCGGTTTCGGTAGCCAAGGTGGCACTTACGGCTCTGACCAGCGCGTCGCTATCCAGATCGACGGCGTTGCCAACGGCGGTGACGAGCTCTATCGGCTCGGCTCACAGGTGTTTACGGATCCCGAGCTTTACAAGGAAGTGAAGGTGTTCCGGGGACCGGCAGGCACGGGCCTCTATTCCACCGGTGCCATTGGCGGAGCGGTGATCGCGACCACCAAGGATGCCGGCGATTTCCTGTCCGGAGATGACCGTTTCGCCCTGCGTCAAAAGGTTGATTACTTCAGCAACGGCGACGGGATCACGTCGAGCACGATCCTTGCCATAAAGCCGCTGGAGAACTTCGAGCTTCTTGGTTCCTTCAACTATCGCTACAGCGATGTGCAGACGGACGGTGCCGGGGACGATATCACCGGATCCGACTTCGGTGCGCCATCTGGCCTCCTGAAGGGCAAGTACACCTTCGGTGAAAGCGGCGAACACAGCGTCGGGGCGACCTATCAGTACTATGAAGCCAAGCAGACCGATGTTCCCTTTGCGGCGCTCAACCCGGCTTCAACCAGCTTCGGGTTCATTGATCGCGACATCAAGGATTCACGGATCAATTTCGACTATGGCTACAATCCGGTCGGCAACGACCTGATCGATTTCTCGCTCACCTTCGGCTATGCGCTCACGCAGATCGACCAGTACAACTCGAGGAGCAGTCCGTCCGTCTCGCTGACCGAGGCAGACTATGAAAACCGCACCTTCAGCTTCCGGGCCGAAAACAAGTCGCATTTCATTAGCGGTCCGGTTGAGCATTCGCTGATCTATGGTTTTGACGGATCCATCCTCGATCGACTGTCGGACTACAATGGCTCGCCAGTTTCCTCCGCCCCGGAGGGTACCAGCAGGAAGATCGCTGCATTCGTGCAGGATGAAATGCGGATCTACGAGCGCTTCAAGCTCATTCCGACCATCCGTCTCGAGTATCAGAGCATTGAACCGGGGTCTGGAACCACCACTGGCTGGACGGACGGCTCGACCAATATCGCCTGGGCTCCGAGCCTCGAGGCTCTTTATGAACTGAAAGACCATTTCAATGTCTTCGGTTCTGTTGCCTACACGGACCGCCTGCCAACGGTAGACGAATTGTTCGCCACCTCGGTCACGACTGAACTGGAGCCCGAAACGGCGATCAGCTACGAGGCCGGGGTCTCATATGATCAGCGCCACATCTTCACCGATGCCGATGTTGCCCAGGCAAAGTTCACCGTGTTCCAGAACAACATCAAGAACATGATCGACGGCGGCTCCCAGGCGGATGAGGCGCGTGTGGAAGGCGTTGAAATCGAGGCACGCTACGACGCAGGACGGTTCTATACGACACTCACCCACTCGCACATGCGTGGCTATGACCTCTCCGGTCAGTACGGCGGCGAATATCTGCCCTATATCCCGGCAGACGAAACGCGGATCAAGGTCGGCACAAGGTTCGAGGACTACAACCTCGATCTGAGCTGGGAGGCCGTTTTCGCAGCATCTCAGGAACGGGTTCCCTCGTCGGCCGGCGGATTGACCGCCACCAAAGGGTATGCCCTGCACAACTTCAAAACTGTCTGGAGCCCCGACGAAGGCCTTCTTGAAGGAACCAATGTCGTCTTTGGCATCGATAACGTTTTCGATCGTGAGTACAGAGAATACCTGTCCACCCAGAACGGGGCAGGACGGACCTTCAAACTGTCACTCGCAAAGACGTTCTGACCGGGCCGAGCCAAGGTTGGACAGAGGGGGAGCCCGGGCCGAGCGCCCGGGCTTTTTCTGTTGGTGTGTTTCTTCGGCTGTCAGAGATTGCGGCAGAACCTGACTGCTCTAGAATTGGCTAGGCAAGCCTTCGGAGGAAATTGATGACCAAACCGTCTGGACGCGGCGGAGCCATGAAAGCCATATGCATCGCTGTCGTTTCCGCGCTCTTCGTGGTGCGGCCTTCGGCTCCTGTACATGCCGAGGGGCTCAAGCCGATAGTGCTCGACAGTGTCGTCTCGGTCCTGCCCGTTTGGCCTGGAAAGCCGCAGGGAGGAGGTGGAACTCCTGCGGGCGCGGCCCCGGAAGGGTCGGGCATCGCCGTTCTGGATGGCCGCTTCATCGCGACGGCCTATCATGTCATCGAGCCCGCGGAACGCATCGATATCCGGCTTGCCGACGGTCGCATTTTGCCAGCCCGCCTTGCCGGAGCAGATGTGGCCAGTGATATCGCGCTCTTGGCAATCGATCAGACGCTGCCGGTGCTTGAAACCGCACCGGAGCCCATGCTCGCCGGACGGGCCTGTATCGTCTCCAACGCCTATGGGCTCGATCTCTCCGTCACCTGCGGCATCGTCTCCGCGCTTCATGTCGCCAATGCTGGCTTCAATCCGGTGGAGGATTTCGTCCAGACGGATGCAGCCGCCAATCCGGGAAGTTCCGGCGGCGCGCTCGTAGATGGTGAAGGACGTCTGATCGGGATGGTGTCGGCGATTTTCGCTTCAAAGGGCGAAACCAACATCGGTGTGAATTTTGCCGTCTCTTCGGCGCTCCTGAGGCGTGTCGTCGTGGATCTCGCAGACGATGGCGCGGTCACCTATGTCTCGGCCGGTTGGGGGCTGGAAATGCCATCGCGGGAAAGCCTTCGAAAGGCGGCCGGTGCCCGCATCGCATCTCTGGCTGAGGAGGGGGCCGCCAGTGAGGCAGGGCTTTCCACCGACGACGTCGTGACTTCTGTGAACGGCCGACGGATCAAGGGGCCCCGGGACGTCATCTCCGCCCTCGCACTTGTTCTGCCAGGACAGGAAGTGCCCGTCACCGTTCTGCGTGGCGGCAACACGGTTGAGGCTGCGCTCTCGTTTCCGGTCACGGCCGCTAAAACACCCGCTGAAGCTGGGTCAAGGTCAAATGTCGGCACCGCAGATTGCCCCTATCCGCAGGCCGTTTGCGCAACCCGTCAGGCGGTTTTCCCTTTGGAAAGCTTCGCTACCGTGGCGAGCGGCGTGCGCATCGCGCGCGATCTGATCGTCACCGGTCGTCACGCAGTCGCCGACCGGACGACCGCAACGGTCTTTACCCCGGCAGGCCCTCTGAAAGGAGAGGTCATTCCCTCCGTCTATGCGGGCGATCTGGCCCTCATCAAGGTCGAAGGGTTGCCGGAGGATGGAGAAATCCTGTCGCCTGACCTGATCGGCGATAGGACGGACATGCTGCAGGTCGTCGGGGCCGATGTGGCGCAACGACAGGTGCGGGTATTCCAGCCGGGGCAGATGATCCTGACGCCTGCAGATGGCGCTGAACTGGGCCGCCTTCATGTCACCAGCTACATGCAGCCCGGCGTCAGCGGTGGTGCTCTGGTCGATCAGGAAGGTCGTCTCGTCGGCATTGCTGCCGGTGGCGGGGCCGGCTATTTCGAGGCACTTCCGGCCGGGGATATCGCAACTCTCTTGGCTGGGCGGGACAACAGTGAGGCTCTTGCCACTCATGGTGCGCTGGGCCGGGCCCTTGCCCTGTGCCAGGAAGCGGTCGAGGACGCCGAAAGCCGACCGCGCGGCACGGTCGATACTGATCTTCTGGAGCGGATTTCCGATACCTGCGCCCTCGCGAAGAACCAGGGGCAACTGCAGATGGCCGGCCGGGTTCTTGGACAGGCTGGCGATTTTTCAGGCGCAATCGCCTTGCATGAGGCTGCGGTCGCACAGGTACCGAACTCGCTGAATGCTCGCGTGTCTCTGCTGGTGTCGCTGCAGCTCGCTGGCCGCTTCGAGGACATGCTGCCCCACGCGCGCTTCATGCTTGAGGCAGCGCCGGAAAATCCGCAGACACTTCGGTTCGCCATCCAGTCGGGGGTCTGGGGAGGGGACATGGACCTCGCGGAAGCTGCCTATGCAGCCATGGAAAAGAGCGACCCGCGTCAAGCCCAGGCCGCGCGCCGGTTCATAGACACTCCGCCGCCGCGCCCGGCCAGAAGAGGGTAAGGGTCGCTGGAGGCATCACTCTGCCGGGTTGGCGATCCAGCCGCCGGAAACGACTGGCCGGGACTCGAAGGGCGAGGGAGCAGCCCGGTTCAGGATCTTCTGCTTCAGGTCTCGGCCCGATAGCGACGGGTCCGCGGCGAGCAGACGCGCGGCAAGGGCCGCCAGGCGCGGTACCGCATAACTGGAGCCCGAAGCGGTTCCCCTCGCTCCGCGAAAGTCGACGACAGGCTGGTTTTCCGCAGGCAGCATGATGTCGACGGTTCGTTCGCCCCAGTTCGACCCGGATGCGAGTTTGCCGAACCCGTCGGCGGAGGTGACGACGAGCATGTTGTCGATGTCGAGCGAGGCCGGATAGAGCGGGATTTGATCGAGATCGATACCGTCGTTTCCGGCCGAGACGATAACGAGAAGCTCCGGATGTGTCTCCATCGCAGTTTGAAAACCGGTCCAGTCGGTCTTTCGCTTGCTGCCAAGCGGCATGGCGATGATCCGAGCGCCGGACCTTGCGGCGTGGCCCACCACGTCTGCCATCCGGCTCATGTCCGGCCGGGGGTAGCGAAGCGGGATGAGGCTGGCTTCCGGCGCCTCCCGAACAAGAATTGAGGCAACCGCTGTTCCATGGCGGATCGGCAGGAAATCGCCGCGCGCCATGTCGCCGTCATAGGGCAGGGGGTCCATGTCCCAATAGTCGTAGCCGAGCGGCTGCCCGCTTTCGTCGCGCGCGAGGCGATCGCGGAAGATGTCGAGGTCGTATGCAAGCCCGCTGTCGACCAGCGCGACACGGATGCCGCCGGGATCTAGGCCCTCTGGCCAGGGCGTCTGGAGTGTCTCGGTCCAGCGCAGGGTTTCCAGATCCCCGTCGAGCTGTTGCAGCAGGCGTGTATCTCTATCGGTCTCGATGATCGCCCGGCCGGATTGCACGGCGCACCCGCCGTCTGTCATGGCCTGAAGTGCAGGGCGAAGCGAGCCATCGCGCAAGGTGTGGACCTCCAGCGTCAGCCGTCTCAACCTGCCATTGGCTTCGGACCGCACAAGTCGCAACTCGTTGCCGCCCGGAAGGGCGAATGTCTGTTTCAGTCCGAAGCGGATGCCACCCCGTTCCAGTGGCTCTTCTGAAAGAAGCCAGCTTCCGGGCAATTCCGCCTCGGCCGCAAGGCCTGTTTTCGGGTCTTCCGGATCGCACAGTTGCTCGACGGCGAGGAGAATCCAGTCTTTCGGACTGGTTGGTGGTTCGGCCGCAGCAGGAATGGCAGCGAGTGCAAGGGCCGCGAATGTGAACACAAGTGTGCGAGCTGGGATCATGAGCCAAACCTAGCTCGCTGCGCCGCCGCGTCAATCGCTACTCAGCGCGTCTTCATCTTGGAACGTCAGCCACGCAATGCCTCGGCGAGGCTTGGGCTGGAGTTGCGCGGTTGCGTCAGGTTGAGCCCGGAATGGAGATCGACGATGTGGCTCTTCTGAATTTCCTCCGCGGCGTCACCGTCCTTTTTGGCAAAGGCCTTCATCAATGCGTGATGGGAATGGCTCTCGCAGGCTGTGTCGGCGCGCCTCCAGTAAAGCGCGATGATAAGCGACGAGCGCGAAATCAGCGAGCGCACCATGTTGGCAAGCACCTGCTGGTCGGCGATATCGGCGATCGCTGTGTGGAAGCTGCCCGAAAGCGAAAGAGCCTTGCCCATGTCGCCGGAGTGAATGGCCTCATGCTCGGCATCGATATGAGCCTGCAGGCGCTTCAAGTCCTTGTCTGTCATCGCCGCCGCTGCCATGCGCGCAACTCGCGGTTCGATCAGGGCACGGGCCTCGAACACCTCGTGTGCTTCTCGGATCGTCGGCCGGGCGACGAAAGCGCCCCGGTTCTTCTCGATCGAGACAAGGCCCGAGTGTGCCAGGGCTTGCAGGGCGGCTCGCACCACGGTTCGGCTTGCGCCGTAGATCTCGCCGACTTCGTCTTCGGAGAGCTTCATGCCCGGCTCGAGCCGATGCTCCAGGATGGCGCTGTGAAGTTTCAGGCAGATATCGAGGGTGCGTCCCACAGGCAGCTGGAAGAGGTCATGAAGACCTGAGGAGGCGTATGCGCCATCGTGGGTCATGGGGTGGGCCATGTGTGGATGGCTCTTCTGAATTTGGACATATCCCGATCATATCTGCCTGCATACAAGGCGCAATGCAAATCGTATACAATGTTTGCTTAATTCGTATTCTAACTGATGAATAATTGTGCGCCTTTGGGCGGTGGTGTCAGCTGATTTGGACTGCAAGTGTCGTAAATTCCATTGAAAATCATGGGTTTTTTCGAGTTGGCATGGACGTTGCGAATGACGTTCCAGTTTTTACTGGCGACGCGAGATCATCATAGATGTCCAAGACCCTCGACCTGGAACTTGTCGCAACCACGAAGCGCTACGGCGAAACGATCGCGGTTGATTCCATCGACCACAAGTTCAAGACAGGGACCTACTCCTGCCTGCTTGGTCCGTCCGGCTGCGGCAAGTCCTCGACCCTGCGCATGATTGCCGGTCACGAGCAGGTGAGCGATGGGGATATCCTGCTGGGGGACATGAACATCACGGATCTGCCGCCCGCGTCCCGGGGCACCGCGATGATGTTCCAGAATTACGCGCTTTTCCCGCATATTTCCGTGGTCGACAACGTTGCCTTCTCCCAGAAGATGAAGGGGGTCGGCAAATCGGTTCGAAAGAAGCGCGCAATGGAGCTGCTGGAACTTGTCGACATGGCGCCATATGCCGAGCGCCTTCCGGCCCAGCTGTCCGGCGGTCAGCAGCAGCGCGTCGCACTTGCGCGGGCGCTGATCACCGAGCCATCGGTTCTTCTTCTCGATGAGCCGCTCTCCGCACTCGACCCGTTCCTGCGGATCAAGATGCGTCTGGAGTTGAAGCGGCTGCAGCGAGAGCTCGGTATTTCCTTCATCCACGTCACGCACTCGCAGGACGAGGCACTGGCCCTTGCGGACGACATCATCGTCATGAACGGCGGCAGGATCGAACAGGCGGGTAGTCCGCGGGAGGTGTTCAATGCACCGACGACGGAGTTCGTGGCGAAATTCATTGGTGGGCACAACGTTCTGCGCGTCAACGGCATGCCCGTGGCGGTGCGCGCCGACCGCCTTCACGTAAAGCGTGAGGCGCTTGGAAACGATGCGCTGCTTACCGCAGCCGTGAAGGACGTCGAGTATCTCGGAGCCACCGTGAACCTCGCTCTTGATGCCGGCAGTGCAGGCGACCTGACCGCCGCCTTGCCGGACGAGACCTTCTTCAGTGATCCGATCGAAATCGGCGCAACGGTTTTCCTGAGCTGGAGAGCTGCTGACGCCCATGCGTTGGCGGCCTGAACCGCCTGCAACGACCAGGCCAGAGACGCCGGTCAAATACCTCCAAAGGGGAAGAGGAGTAGGAAGTCATGACGATCAAGCTGGATAGCAAGGGACTGAGCCGCCGCAGTGTCCTCAAGGGCGGTGCAGCCGCCGCAGGCGCGGCTCTGGGTTCCGGTGCGATCACCGGGTTCCCGACCATCTGGGCGCAGAACATCAAGAATGTCACGCTGCGCCAGTTCGGTACCGGCGTATCCAACCTCAACGAGGTTGCCGAGAAGGTGAAGGAAGACCTGGGCTTTACCCTGGAAATGACCGCACTCGACAGTGACAGCGTTACCCAGCGTGCAGCCACGCAGCCCAAGTCCTTCGACATTGCCGACATCGAATACTGGATCTGCAAGAAGGTCTGGGGTGCCGGCAACCTGCAGGCCATGGACACCTCCAAGATCAAGAATTACGACAAGATCGTCGGCATCTTCAAGTCGGGCAAGCTGACACCTGAAAGCGTCATCGCTCAGGGCACGGCGCCGCACACGGTCGGCTTCGTCGATGGTCCTGACGGCAAGACCTTCGCTGAGACCGAAACCGGCTGGATGACCCTCATCCCGACCATCTACAACGCCGACACGCTCGGTATACGCCCCGATCTCATCGGCCGTCCGATCGACACCTGGGCGGAGCTGCTGAACCCGGAGTTCAAGGGCAAGGCCTCGATCCTCGACATCTCTTCCATCGGCATCATGGATGCGGCCATGGTCTGCGAAGCCATGGGCGAGATCCAGTATGGCGACAAGGGCAACATGACCCGGGAAGAGATCGACAAGACCATGGCGATCATGACCGAGGCGAAGAAGAACGGCCAGTTCCGCGCCTTCTGGAAGTCCTTCGACGAAAGCGTCAACCTGATGGCTTCCGGCGAAGTCGTCATCCAGTCCATGTGGTCGCCGGCGATCACGGCTGTGAAGTCCAAGGGTATTCCATGCGTCTACCAGCCGCTGAAGGAAGGCTATCGCTCGTGGGGCGGCGGTCTCGGCCTGTCCGCAGCGCTTACCGGCCTCGAGCTGGAAGCCGCCTACGAGTACATCAACTGGTACCTGTCCGGTTGGGTTGGCGGGTTCCTCATGCGCCAGGGCTATTACTCCGCCGTGCCAGAGACCTCCAAGGCGTTCATGGACGAGAATGAGTGGGGCTACTGGTTCGAGGGCAAGGAAGCCACCGACACCATCAAGAACCCGTTCGGTGACGCCCTGGCAAAAGCGGGCGAGACCCGCGACGGCGGCTCCTTCTACGAGCGCATGGGGGCCGTTGCCTGCTGGAACGCCGTCATGGACGAGAACCAGTACATGGTTCGCAAGTGGAACGAGTTCATCGCAGCCTGAGGCCGCGCACTCATCAATGCACCCTGTCCGGTACTTGGCCGGGCAGGGCCCTTCCCCAATTCAGGCCGACCGGACCCCATGAAGAAGACCAGACTCGATCCGTCGAAACGCGCCGAGCGCATCAGCTGGATGCTGGTAACGCCGCTGGCCTGCGTCCTCGGCTTTTTCCTGCTTATGCCGATCCTGACCATCGTCGTGGTCAGCTTCTGGAACTACAACGAGTGGTCGTTTTTTCCGGACTTCATCCTGGACAACTACGTCTTCCATCTGACCTCCGCGGTCACCTGGGCAACCTACCTCAAGACGCTCAAGTTCATGGCCCTGACATGGATCTTCTGCGCGGCTATCGGCTTCACGGTGGCGTATTTTCTCGCCTTTCACGTGCGCACGCTTCCGGCCCAGATCGCGTTGTTTCTCGTATGTACGATCCCGTTCTGGACCTCGAACATCATTCGCATGATCTCCTGGATCCCGTTCTTGGGAAGAAACGGCATCGCCAACTCCTCCCTGATCAGTCTCGGGGTGATCGATGAACCACTCGAGTGGCTGCTCTATTCTGACTTTGCAGTCGTGCTGGCATTCGTTCACCTCTATGCGCTTTTCATGGTGGTGCCGATTTTCAACACCATGATGCGCATCGACAAATCCCTTATCGAAGCAGCGCGGGATGCCGGTGCCTCCGGCTTGCAGATCCTCACCAACGTGATCATTCCGCTGGCCAAGCCCGGTATCATGATCGGCTCTATCTTCGTCGTGACGCTTGTCATGGGTGACTTCATCACCGTGCGCCACATGTCCGGCGGTCAGAGTGCCTCTGTCGGGCGGATCATCTCCAATGAGATCTCCCTGCTGCAATATCCCGCCGCAGCCGCGTCTTCAGTCGTCCTGCTCTGCACGGTGCTGCTCATGATTGGCGTGATGATGCGCTTCGTCGACATCCGGAAGGAGCTTTGAGCTATCATGGAACCGCGTTCTCGCTCTTTCTACTTTCTGGCAGCCTTCTTCGCGCTGTTTGTCGTCTTTCTCTATGGTCCCGTCATCACCATCGGAATTCTCTCTTTCCAGGGGCCGAACGGCGGTCTGACGTTCCCGATGAACGGCGTGTCCATGCACTGGTTCTACGACCTGTTCGAGAAGCAGGCGGTTGGTGACATCTGGGGCTCGTTCCGCCGTTCTTTCGCGCTGGGCCTGATGGTGATGGTGGTGACGGTTGTCCTGTCCGTCATGGGCGGCATGGCATTCCGCAAGAAATTTCGCGGATCGAGCGTGCTGTTCTACGTCATCATCGCCAGTCTGATCATTCCCTCGATCCTGGTCTCGCTCGGGGTAGGGCTCATTTTCAACATCCTCGACCTGGAGGTGCATTGGGCGACATCCGGTTTCGGGGCTCAGCTGACGTGGACGCTGCCCTTCGGGCTGTTGATCATGTTTGCGGTATTCAACCGCTTCGACAAATCCTACGAGGAAGCGGCGCGCGATCTTGGGGCTTCCTCCTGGCAGACCGTGCGCCACGTAGTGTTGCCTATCATCGCGCCCATGCTGATCGGCGTGGCACTCTTCGGCTTCACCCTGTCCTATGACGAGTTTGCCCGGACGCTGCTGACCGCGGGATCCTACAACACCCTGCCACTGGAGATCTTCGGCATGACGACAAATGTCACGTCGCCGGTTCTCTATGCGCTGGGCACTCTGACAACCCTATTTTCCTTCCTGATCATCGGAACGTTCCTGGCGGTGGTCGCGGTGATGCGATCACGGCAGGCCAGACGCGGGTCCGATGCCGGAAGCGGCATGGTCTGAAGGGCCGCACCGGCATGCAAGAAGAACCAGGCATACACAGCCGCGACAGGCACATTCTGGTCGTCAACCCGAACACCACGGCGTCGATGACCGAAAAGATCGGGGAGGCGGCGCGCGCCGCTGCTGGTTCCGGCATCCGGATTACGGCCATAAATCCGGATGAGGGCCCGGCGGCCATTCAGGGACCAGCCGACGGCGCAGCCGCTCTCCCCGGCCTTTTTGCACTGATCGAAGCGCAAATGACTTCAAACGACCCGGCGGATGCGATCGTGATTGCCTGTTTCGACGACACTGGTCTTTGGGAGCTCAAGCGGAGATGGCCCGTGCCTGTGATCGGAATAGGAGAGGCTGCCTATCACGTGGCGGCTCTTGCCTCGCAGCGCTTCTCGGTGGTGACGACCCTATCCGTCTCTGTTCCGGTTCTTGAGCAGAACCTGACACAGATCGGGCTTGCTCCAAGATGCGCGAAAGTGCGGGCGTCAGAAGTACCGGTTCTCGATCTGGAAGACCCTGCAAGCGATGCCCGTGCGAAAGTCGAAGCGGAGATCGAGCGGGCGATTGCAGAAGATGAAATCGGTGCCATGGTGCTCGGCTGTGCCGGGATGGCGGATCTGGCGGAGGACCTGAGCCGCAAATTCTCCATGCGCGTGATCGATGGCGTCTCGGCTGCCGTCAGGCTGGCAGAACTTCTTGTGGGCGTTCGCCCCGGTTGACGTACCAGACGGCCGCTTCCCTGAGGGCGCTTCTGATGGTATTGAGCGGCCGATGACGAAACATGACCGCCTCTATTCCGGCCATCAGCCTCGCTTTGCCGTGGCTCCGATGATGGACTGGACCGACCGCCATTGCCGGGCCTTTCACCGGCAGCTGAGCCGCAATGCGCTTCTCTACACGGAGATGGTGACGACCGGTGCGGTCATTCATGGCGATCGCGACCATCTGCTCGGCTTTTCGGATTGCGAGCATCCGGTGGCGTTTCAGCTCGGCGGCTCCGATCCGAAGGACATGCTGACGTCCGCCAGGATCGTCGAGGGCTTCGGCTACGACGAGGTCAACATCAACGTTGGCTGTCCCTCCGCCCGCGTGCAATCCGGAAGTTTCGGCGCCTGCCTGATGCAGGAACCGGCACTTGTGGCCGAATGCGTCGCCGCCATGAAAGCCGAGGTCTCGATCCCGGTGACGGTCAAATGCCGGATCGGCGTTGACGAACAGGATCCAGGACCGGCGCTGGACGCCATGGCTGATGCGGTCTTTGGAGCTGGCTGTGACGCGCTTTGGGTTCATGCCCGCAAGGCCTGGCTCAAGGGGCTCAGCCCGAAGGAAAACCGGGACATCCCGCCGCTAGACTATGACCGTGTGCGCCGTCTGAAACAGCGTTTTGCAGACCGTTTCATCGGCATCAACGGCGGCATTGCCGACCTCGACCAGGCGGAAACCTTTCTGCCGGACCTCGACGGCGTCATGCTTGGGCGCGCTGCCTACCACACGCCGCAGATCATGGGCGAGGTCGACCGGCGCCTCTACGGCGAGACGGGCGACGATGTTTCCCCGTGGCAGGCGGTCGAAGCCTATATGCCCTATATCGAGGATCAGCTTTCGCGGGACGTCAAGCTGGCCCACATGACCCGCCACATGCTCGGTCTGTTCCATGGCCGTCCCGGTGCGCGCTCCTGGCGCCGGATCCTGACCGTCGAGGCGATCAAGCCCGGCGCGGGGACTGAGGTCGTCGAAAAGGCGCTTGCCGCCGTCCGTCCTCATGACTTGCCGGACAACCTGGATACCGAAAGCGCTGCCTGACGTGGTCGTGCCATCCAGTGACTGGTGGCAAAGGTCTTTGCCTTATGACGGCTGATGATCTGGCGCTCGAATCGGCGTACTGTCTGGTTCGGTTTTGCGGAGCGTCGGACCATGGATCTCACGAGTTTAACGTCAAATGGCCAATTGTTTGAGGTAATTGGCCTCGGTCTTGCCCTGATCGGTTCCGGCCTTGTCGCCGGGTTTCTGGCGGGCATGTTCGGTATTGGCGGCGGCGCGGTGCTGGTCCCGGTGCTCTACCAGTTCCTCACTGTTCTTGGCGTGGACGAGGGCGTGCGCATGCATGTTTCGGTCGCGACTTCGCTAGGCATCATCATCCCCACGTCGATCCGATCGTTCCTTGCGCACAAGAAGCGCGGGGCGGCGGATCTGGAACTTCTGAAATCCTGGCTTATCCCGCTGCCGCTCGGTGTCGTAGCCGCGTCGCTGGTCGCCGCATATGTGTCCGGGGACGGCCTGAAAGGCATCTTTGCAGTGATTGCCTTCGTGCTTGGCCTGCGCATGCTGCTGAACAAGGAGCACTGGAAGCTGGGCAATGATATTCCGGGCTCTCCGATCCGCCCGCTCTGCGGTGCCGGTATCGGCTTCTTTTCCACCCTGATGGGCATCGGCGGAGGGGTGATGAACAACACGTTCATGACCCTTTATGGACGACCTATCCACCAGGCCGTGGCAACTTCGTCCGGCACGGGCCTGATGATCTCGATCCCCGGCACGATCGGATTGATCTGGGCCGGTTGGGGTGCGCCGGAACTGCCGCCGTTCTCGGCTGGCTACGTCAATCTGCTTGGCGTTGCCCTGATCATTCCGGTGACGACTTTTGCTGCGCCTTTCGGGGTAAAGGTCGCTCATTCCCTGCCACGCCGGAAAATGGAAGTCTTCTTCGGCATCTTCCTCATGGTGGTCGCCGTCCGCTTTATCCTGAGCCTGAACGGCTTTTAGGAAACTGCGCCCGTTTACGGTACGAGGATCAGCCGGTCGCCTTCGATGCGCCAGCTTGAAAGGCGGTCGAGGGCCGACATGCCGAACAGGCTGGTGTCGAGGGCGCCTTCCCGGGCAACGAAGGCGCGGACTTCACTTAGCCGCAGCTCATTGATCGATAGCATGTCGATGCGGACCGGCGCGACGAGAGCCCGTCCGTTTGCCGTCTGGACGGGAATTGAGAATGAAAGGTCCTCCGCCTCGAAGCCCGCCCTGAGTGCGTCCTCATAGGTCAGGACAACAGTGCTTGCTCCCGTGTCGAGCATGAATCGCGTATTGGCGCCATTGACGCGCGCCTCGAGTGCGAAGTGCCCGCTGACATCCTTGACGACCAGGATTGTCCCGTCCGGTTGATCTACGGCCAGACCCGGGGCGAGGGCGCCAAGAACCCTGTAGCCGCCTTGGACCAGATCGTGCCGGAAGGTGTAGCCGGTGACCAGAAGGACCAGCAAACCGCCCCAGAAAAGGGTTCCCTTCAGAATGTCGCGCACCTTCGGCTGGCCGAACACGAGGCTTGCCATGAAGACGAATGCAAGGATGGATAGGGCAACGACACGCGGGCCGGTGTTGTCCAGATCGAAACTCTCGGGAACTTCGCGTGAGCCGAAACAATTATAGGCAATCCCACCCAGAACCGCGGTGATCACGAGCCCCAGGGCGACGCCGCGTATTCCGCGCATCACCTGATGCCTCCAGCTGCGGCCACGTCAGAGGCGGCGCGCCGCCGGTCGAGATCACTCATCACAGCATTGCGCTGCGCATCGGTCATCGTCGACCAGCCGCCGATTTCATCGAGCGTACGGTAGCAGCCGAGGCAAAGCTTGGTCGTCCGGTCAATCTGGCAGATCTTGGTGCAGGGTGTTTTCATGACCGTTCATATAGGAAATTCCGACGGCTGCGGCCAGAGGATCCGGTGCTCCAGCTTGAGACATCTGGCCCTTAGAGGCCGCCGGTCGCCAGCGCGATCGGGGCGGTGATCAGTGTCACGGGCAGCGTAATCGCAACCTGCGCGGTGCTCGCGACAAAGGTTCCCAGGTCCTGACCAGCCTGGCTGAGTTGGCCGGTCTGTTCGGGGCCGCCAGCCTGCAGTTCACGCTGTTTCAGGACGTTCCGGATTTCCGGGCTCAATCTGCCGACCTGTGCGAATTTGGCGTGATTGGCGCTGTCGAGTGAATCGAGATCTGTCAGGTTGACAACGATCGCGCCCAGTTCCGCCAACTCCCTGTCATCTTCGTAGGCGCCGACGCGGCTTTTGCCACCGGCGATCCGCTTGGAAAGCCGCAGCGCCCTGTCGTCCTGCGACACGAAGATGATGAAGGGTTTTTGCGGACTGCCGCCACTTCCCTTGATGGCGCGAAGCTGTTCCTTGAAGACATCAATGTCGATGTCCGGGGCCGCAAGCACCACCTGGTCGAGCTTCGGTGCGAGCTTGCGCCGCTGCTCTGGCGTGATCTGCCGAGCTGTTTCCATCAGGAGCATGTTGCCCATTGAATGGGCGAGGATGAAGATCCGCTCTGCCTTGCTTCGGGCGAGGTCTTCAACCGTCTGTTCAAGCGCCGAACGCGCCGACATCGCACTGTTGAGATCGTAAACGTAGTCGGTGAGATCGCCGCGCGAGGCCCAGGTAAAGAGGACAGGAACACCGCCATAGTCCGAATCGTGGGCGATCTGCGCAAAGCGGTAGAGACCTTCGGCAAAGAGCGTGTTGTAGCCGTGGATGAAAACGAAGACCGAACGCTCCCCCTTCGGCAGCTTCATCAGCCGCTGATTTAGCTCGTCTAGCATTGCCTCGCGTCCCGGAATGAACTCAGCGGAACGGGTGACGAATTCCTTATCAGGGTTGCCGGGGAGGGACGAGGGCCATTCCACGATGCCGTTCTGGTGGCTGGCCGGGACGGAAATACTTGCCTTCGCGTAGTCGGCCTCTGAAGCGCGTTCGCCATTAAAGTAGGTGTTCGGGCGGTTGTCGCGCTGACGGGTGGTTACGATCAGTATGTCCTGAACCTGCGCATTTTCCGAAGGTGTGTTGTTGACGATCAGAGCCCCGTTTTCCGGGCGGCTGGAACAGGCAGCCAAAAGCAGGCAAATCAGGAACGCCGCTGCGCGGCCGGATCGGCGAAGAGCAACGGGACCAAATTCTCCAAGGGCAACTCTGTCTCCGCCAAGCATTCCTGACATGCATCCGTTTCGAGGGAAGGACAAACGTAAGCCACGAGGAATGCCACCTGCAGTTTGCCGATGCAATGGCTTTCGTTACGGAAGGCGATATGCCCGGTGCAGGACGCGAACCAACTTCTGCGTGTTCAACCTCAACTGATTGCCAGCGTCCCGACCAGGAAGGCGAGGGCAGAGACCTGCTGTATTGCGCCCAGTACATCTCCGGTGAAACCGCCAATTTTCGCCCTTGCGAGCAGGCCAGTTCCTGACGCGGCAAATACTGCGAGGAGCAGGGCCAGTGCAAGGCTTGAAAGCGGAAGCGAAATGAGGGCGACCAGCAGGCTGAGAGCACCCGCCGCGAAGGCCTGAAGCAATGCGGCGCGGTCCGGGGTTCCGAACCGGCTTCCCAGGCCTTCAGGGCGTGCTGGCGGCAGCTTCACCCATTGCCAGACGATCAATGCGCGGCTGAAGCTCTCGACGCCAAGCAGGATGGTCATTGAACCAAGGGGGCCGAAGCGGTCGAGAAGCGCGGCAATCAGAGCCGCTTTCAGTCCGATTGTGATCATCATGGCCAGAGCTCCGAAAGCGCCGATCCGGCTGTCCTTCATGATCTCCAGGCGCCGTTCGGGCGTATGTCCGCCAAAGAACCCGTCCGCGACGTCGCCAAGCCCGTCTTCATGAAGGGCGCCCGTGACGGTAGCGAGCAATCCGGTCACGATGAAACCGATAGCAAGCGAGGGAAGGTTGGTGAGGCCTAGCAAGAGACCCGCGGCGGCGGCCGGAAGCGCAACGATCAGGCCGGCAAACGGTATGGCGCGTGCGATCTTTCTGAAGTCGGGAATGGCCTGCGGATCGTCGCTCGACGTCAGGCGAGGCACTGGCATACGCGAAAAGAATCGGACACATGCGGCCGTATCATCGGCGAGGTCGATCATTAGACGAAAGAGACCCGTCATTTGCCGCTTGGCGCTGCCCTCCATGCCGTTTCCCCGTCTTTCCATTTCAAGCACCGGTCGTTATAGATCGGCGCAACCGCCAGTCCAAGGCCTGCAGAGGGCCCCGGCGTGCTGCCTCGATGCACCCCTGGCTCTCAACAGGCTGCCGATATAAGGCCCAAGACCGGAGCAATTCCCGATGTCCCTATCTGAAACCGCCTTGCCCTTCGACGACATTCGCAATCTGGTTCGCTCCATGCCCGGGCCGGATGACGAAGCATTGGCGGCTGTTCGAGCGCGCGATGCGCAGCTGACCAAGCCGGCGGGGTCTCTTGGGCGCCTGGAAGAGATCGCCGAGTGGCTAGCCGCCTGGTCGGGCAAGAGCACCCCGAAGGTAAGCCGTCCATTGGTCGCCATCTTCGCGACAGCACATGGTGTGGCCGACAAGGGCGTTTCTGCCTTTCCAAGCTCCGTCAATCAGCAGATGGTCGAGAACTTTGCTGCCGGCGGTGCCGCGATCAACCAGCTCTGCCGAGCCAATGATCTCGGCCTGAAGGTCTTCGACCTGGCTGTCTCCATGCCGACACCTTGCATCACCGAAGAAGATGCACTCGATGAAGCCAACTGCGCGGCCACCATGGCCTATGGCATGGAAGCGCTGGCAGGCGGCATCGATCTGGTTTGCCTTGGCGAGATGGGCATCGGCAATACGACCGTCGCAGCTGCCGTTCTCAACGGACTGTTCGGCGGTACGGCGGAAGACTGGATCGGACGCGGAACCGGCGTTGACGACGAGGGTCTTGAGCGCAAGCGCGTTGCGGTCGACAAGGCCGTTTCCCGCCTGAATGGCGAGAAAGACCCGCTGGAGATTCTGCGCAAGATCGGCGGTCGTGAAATCGCCGCCATGGTCGGCCTGATCATCGCGGCCCGCCTCCAGCGCGTCCCGGTCATCGTGGACGGCTTCGTCACCACGGCGGCTGCCGGTGTTGTCTACGCGATGGACCCGTCAGGTCTCGACCACTGCATCTTTGCCCATGTCTCGGCCGAGGCCGGGCATCGCAGGGCGCTGGCAACGATGGAAAAGGAAGCGCTCCTGGACTTCGGCATGCGCCTCGGAGAGGGATCCGGAGCGGCGATTGCAGCCGGCATCGTCAAGGCAGCAGCCGAGACCCACGCCGGTATGGCGACTTTCGCCGACGCCGGCGTTGCAACGAAATCCGAATAACGCCCGCCTCGGGCATCAGTAAATCGGAGAGGGGCCGGGCGGAGACGCACCGGCCTTTTTCATTCGCGGGTCTTCGCGTAGATCAGGCGGGCCACTTGGCAGCGTTTCTGCTTTTGGGAACGTCATATGCAGGCATGGTTTCCATGACCCGTTCCTTCGGCAATGTGAACATCACCTCAGTGCCTTCACGAAGGCGCGAGCGCAGGTCGAAGCTCCCGCCATGCATCGAGACGAGTGCCTGAACGATGGAAAGACCGAGGCCGGTGCCCGGCTCCGCGCTCTGGATTGCAACCGAGCCCTGCCCAAACGCCTGCAGCACGACCGGAATTTCGTCCTCGGGTATCCCCGGGCCATTGTCGCGGACTGATACAAACTGTCCGCCGTCGCGCGTGCGGCCGAGTGATATGCGCACAACGCCGCCCACAGGGGTGAACTTGACCGCATTGGACACAAGGTTGAGGACCACCTGGCGCAGGGCGCGCTCATCCCCCCAGACCTTCGGAAGATGGTCCTCGTAACTCTGGTAGATCTTGATGTCCTTCGCCTTCGCGCGGATCTGCATCATGTTGCAGCTTTCCTCGATGACATCCTGCAGGTTTACCGCTTCCTCCTGCAATTCATGGCGTCCTGCCTCGATGCGCGACAGGTCAAGGATCTCGTTGATCAGGTTGAGCAGATGCGATCCGGAGGAATGGATGTCGCCAGCGTAGCTCTTGTAGTTGGAGTTGTGCATCGGGCCGAGCACTTCGTCCTTCATCACCTCCGAAAAACCCAGGATCGCGTTGAGAGGAGTCCGCAGCTCGTGGCTCATCGTCGCCAGGAAACGGGACTTGGCAAGGTTCGCCTCTTCGGCGCGGCGGCGGCTTTCGTCTGAAAGCGCATTTGCGGTTTCGAGCTCAGCGATCAGGTGATCCTTCTCGGCCCTATATTCCAGCATCGTGTTGGCGTTTTTGATCAGCTGGTTTCCCAGGATGAAAAAGAAGCCCTGGGCGCCGATTGCCATGGCAGCGAGCGTGTAGTGGATCGGTTGCGGTTGCTTCAGGAAGGTCGCCGTCACCATCAGGGAGACGGGCAGGGTCGATGCCAAAAGCGCGCGCGGCAGGGTCGCCGACTGCATCGTGTTCATGGCCACTACAATCAGCATGGTCGCAAACTGGAAGACCAGGAAACCGTCACCGGCCGCAATTTCCTTGGGCAGCAGGTAAAACAGCGCCCAGCTGCTGCCGTAGAGCAGGTCGGACAGGGTGAAGCGGCGCAACCAAAGCCGGACACGCCGCTTTGAAGAGGGTGTCTTCTCGTAAGTGCGGCAGGTCGCCACGCACAGCAGATGCATGCACAGGACAACAGTGAACCAGGCCCCGACAAGGTATGTATTGATCCAGAGCGACGAAATGGCTGCGACGATCAAGGCGAGCATGGGAACGGCAAAGGCCGAGTTCATGCGCGTATCGGCAAAAAGGTGCTGACGCTCCAGTTCGAAATCGTTCATCGAAGCGTCTTTCGATCCGATCCGGCTGCGAACATCCCGAACGGTGCGCGCGACCTCGCGCCGACGGATCGCCCGTTGCCGGTTGATCTCGGTTTTTCCGTCGGAAGAGTTGCGCGCTTCACTTCCCATCTATCGGATCCGAGCCTTTGCGAAAGATTGACGCCATTGGATGACTTTCGCATTTGTGACTCAGGATTTCTTAAGATGGTCCTCAGGACTGTGGTAAACGAAAGGTAAGCGATTGAAGGAACTTGGGTGCGGATCAGTGGGTACGGCAGATAGCGGCGAGAACGGCTTGAAAGGACTGGCAACCGAGATTTCGGCCTGCCGGATTTGCCTGGAACAGCCAAAGGGTCAGCCCTTGCCGCATGAGCCTCGACCGGTGATCCAGTTGTCGTCCGCCGCCCGGATCTGCATTTGCGGTCAGGCTCCCGGAACCCGTGTCCACAAGAGCGGGCGACCCTTTACCGACCCCTCCGGAGATCGCCTGCGAGACTGGATGGGGATAGGGCCCGAGGTCTTCTACGATCCGGACAAGGTTGCCATCGTTCCCATGGGGCTTTGTTTTCCCGGGCTTGATCACAAGGGCGGCGACCTGCCGCCCCGTCCGGAATGCCGGGCGAAATGGCATGACCGCATCTTTGCCGCCATGCCGCAAATCGAACTTGTGCTTGTGATCGGTCAGTATGCGCAGGCCTATCATCTTGGCGGCGATCGGAAGCGGACCCTTACGGAGACGGTGAAGGAGTGGCAGACCTATCTCGACGCCAAGCGAACACCAATGGTTCTGCCCATGCCGCATCCTTCCTGGCGCAACAATGCGTGGATCAGAAAGAATCCGTGGTTCGAAGCAGAGCTGTTGCCGGTCCTCAGAAACAAAATCGCCCGGCTCGTGTGAGCCGGGCGATCGTTAATCGATTCTGCGAAGGCGCTAGCCTCAGTTTGTTTTCGGCTGCTTGACCGGATCCGGTTCCGCGGTCGCCGTGATCGGAAGGTCTTCCGCACGGCTCCAGCCGACCATGCTGGCGTCATAGAGCCGGACATTCTCCTTGCCGAGCAGTTCCGTCAGAACGAACCAGTTCGTGGCAGCCCAATGGCCGGTGTTGCAGTAGGAGATGACCTTAGTGTCGTCTTGCTTGAGGGAGGCCGGAAGCAGGGAGGCGAGGGTCGCGCCATCCTTGAGGCGATTGCTGGCCTTGTCGTAGAACTGATCCTGATCGAAGTTCACGGCTCCTGGAATATGCCCGAATCGCGTTGCTTCGGAATGCTTCTGACGCCCTTCGAACTGTGCCTTGGGACGGCCATCGAGGAGAAGCGTGTCGGTGCCGAGGGTCTCGGCGACTTCGCCGGTAGAGACCACAAGTTCTTCCCGAACGTCGGCGACGAAGAGGTCGCCTTCCGGCGTGACATTGCCGGTTTCAAGCGGACGGCCCTCTTTTACCCATGCGGCATGACCGCCATCGAGGATCGCAACGGCGTCATGGCCGAGGTACTTGAGCGTCCAGTAGATGCGCGCGGCTGCGCCGAATTCGAGGCTGGAGCTGCCGGCCGGTACGATGATCAGCGCCTTGTCTTCCGACAGACCGAGCTCCGAAAGAGATGCCTCGAGCTTTTCGACCGAGGGCAGGACACCGGCAACGCCGTCACGCTCGGTGCGCCAGTATCCTGGGTATTCCGACCAGATGGCGCCAGGAATATGGCCCTTCAGGTAGTCTTCCTTGCCTGACTTGGCGACCTTCGAGCGCGTGTCGATCACCAGGATCTCGTCGCTATCGATGTTTTCGGCAAGCCACTGGGTGGAGACGAGCGGTGTGACATCCGGTGCAGCTGCCACCGGCGTCGCCAAAAGCGTCGCTGCCGCAAATAGTCCGGCGAACTTTTTGATGAGTGCTGTCTTTTGAATGCGCATCCGAACCTCTCCAGATCATGGTGATGTGAAGAAAAATTTTCTTGTGGAGCGCTATTTGGCACTCTAAATGAGCAAGGACAAGCTTTGTCGAGGCTGGGGTTAGAAGAAAAATCTCAAATTCTGCATGTGTTGTTTGTTTTGAAAATTTGTTTTCAAAACTGCCATAAGTACAGCAATGAGAATCCGGACGGAAAATCGCCGGCCGGGCGTCAGCAGTGGAAGTTCACATCATGATCGATCGTATCGACCGCCGTATCCTCTCGATCCTGCAGGAGGACTGCACCGTCCCGGTCGCCGAGATCGGGCGCAGGGTTGGCCTCTCGACGACACCGTGCTGGCGTCGCATTCAGAAGATGGAAGAAGACGGGGTCATTACCGGGCGCGTCGCGCTTCTGGATCCGGCCAAGGTCAATGCCAAGGTCACGGCCTTCGTCGCCATCACGACGAGCCAGCACTCCGAGGACTGGCTCAAGAAATTCGCAGATGTCATTAGCGAGTTCCCTGAAGTGGTGGAGTTCTATCGCATGGCTGGTCAGGTCGACTACCTTTTGCGGGTAGCGGTGCCGGACATCGAGGCATACGACGCCTTCTACAAGAAGCTCATTGCCAAGATCGATATTTCCGACGTCTCGACGACCTTCGCCATGGAGCAGATCAAGTACACGACGGAACTTCCGCTCGGCTACATTCCTGCGCAAAAGCCCAAGTCGGACTGAGCGTGACGTGCGGCATTCGCCGCGCAACGGCCTCCAAGCAAAGCGTGTGGAAGCATTCGAAAGTTGATATGTATCATCCGATGCAGCCGTGAAGGCTGTTAGGATCGCTCAGATCTACCTTTCGGGAGGACCTGCAATGATTGAGATGATGAAGAAGGTTGCGCTTGGTACAGGACTTTCGCTTGCCATGGCGGTTGGTGTGCTGTCGACCTCGGTAAACGCTGCCGACATGGCCGCTGATGCCGTACCGCCCGGTGTCACCGCCTATGCCACCGGCGCCGAGTTCGAAGATGTGCGTTTCAATCTCGAAACGGCCATCGTCAACCGGGGGCTGGTGATCGATTATGTCTCTCACATTGGGGACATGCTTGCTCGCACCAAGGAAGACGTCGGTGGCACGAAGGATCTCTACGCCAACGCCGTATCGATGCTTTTCTGCTCGGCGAACCTGTCGCGCAAGATGATGGAAGCAGATCCCGGCAATATCGCGTATTGCCCATATGCGGTCTTCGCCTACGAGAAGGCCGAGGATCCCGGTAGCGTCCTGGTGGGTTTCCGCCGTCTGGACGAGACGGGGTCGGATGCATCCAAGGCGGCAATTGCAGAAATCAACACGCTGCTGGACGACATCGTCAAGGAAGCAGCCGGAGAGTGACCGGCTGCCTCTGATGTGAGCTGACTGAAGGCGCCGGCTTATTTCTTGTCGGCGTTTTCCAGCCGGGCGATCAGGCTGGACGTGTCCCAGCGATTGCCGCCCATGGCCTGAACTTCCGCATAGAACTGGTCCACCAATGCCGTTACCGGCAGGCGGGCGCCCGTGTCGTTGGCGGTCTTCAGGCAGATGCCGAGGTCCTTGCGCATCCAGTCGACGGCAAAGCCGAACTCGAACTTGCCAGCCTGCATGGTCTCCCAGCGATTTTCCATCTGCCAGGACTGGGCAGCGCCGCCCTTGATGGCGGAGATGACCTTGGTGACGTCAAGGTCTGCCTGCTTGGCAAAGTGAATGGCCTCGGAGAGGCCCTGAACCAGCCCGGCGATACAGATCTGGTTGCACATCTTGGTCAGCTGGCCAGCGCCGCTGTCGCCGATCAGCCCGACGAACTTGGCGAAGCACTCGATGACCGGCTTGGCCTTGTCAAAGGCGTCCTGGTCGCCGCCGCACATGACCGTCAAAACGCCATTCTCGGCGCCGGCCTGTCCACCGGAGACAGGTGCGTCGATGAAACCACAACCCTTCGCCTTTGCGGCGGCATGGAGCTCGCGGGCGACTTCGGCGGATGCGGTGGTGTTGTCGACGAAGATCGCGCCTTCCTTGAGACCGTGGAATGCACCGTTCTCTCCGGTCGTTACGGAGCGCAGATCCGCGTCATTTCCGACGCAGGCGAAGACAAAGTCACAGCCTTCGGCGGCTTCCTTCGGTGTTGTCGCGAAGGAACCACCATATTCAGCCGCCCATTTTTCCGCCTTTGCGGTCGTGCGGTTGTAGACCGTGACGTCATGACCGCCCTTGGTCTTCAGGTATCCGGCCATCGGATAGCCCATGACCCCAAGTCCGATGAATGCAACCTTTGCCATATCCCCGGCTCCTCCTCATTGCAGCGAAAGGCCCGGCAGATGACCGGGCCTGTCGATTAACTGGAGTTTTTGTAGCGCATTCATTTCTGCTTGTCAGGCGAAAGACCTAGACCCAGAACGTGAAGCGCCTGACTTGTGCCCATGCTTCCCGTTCGCGTTCGGCGCGGTCGCCCTCCACAAACCGTAACGGTGTACCGGAAAGCGGGTCGGGACGGGTGAATGGCGTCATCCGGTTTGCGTACCTCAGCGCATTTGTAAATCTTTCAAACATCTTCTTGCATCCATCTTTGGTTTCGATGCTTGCAATATGGCTGGATTGGTGACTTGATGCGAGGCAGCAAAATTTCTAAAACGTAAGAAAAATTTACATATGGATTGGCGTCAGTTGCCCTCGCTCTCCAGCATGAGAGCCTTTTCCGAAGTGGCCGAAACAAGAAGCCTGTCGGCTGCCGGACGGTCATTGAACGTTACGCACGCGGCGGTCAGCCAGCAGGTGCGGGCACTTGAGGACCAGCTTGGAACCTCGTTGGTGGTCAGGGAAGGGCGAGGAGTCGCGTTGACGCCGGATGGGGAGCATTTGGCGGCCGGTTTGCGAGAAGCATTCGCGCGTATGCTGGATACGGTCGAAAGTCTGCGCAAGAGCGATCAGGAACGGCCGCTCAACATAACGATGACACCTTCCTTCGCGGTCAGCTGGTTGATGCCGCGCATTTCCGACTTCCGGCAGGAGCACCCGGAAGTCGAATTGATGCTGAACCCGACAGCCGAGGTTGTCGAGTTCGCACCCGGTGGCGTCGACCTTGCCATCCGCTTCGGCGAAGGAGGCTGGCCGGGGCTGCAGTCGGAACTTCTGCTGCCGTCGAACTATGTGGTTGTCGGTGCACGTAAGTTGATCGGCGAACGCCAGATCACCGATCCGTCTCAGATCCAGGATTTCCCATGGTTGCAGGAGCTAGGAACAAACGAGTTGTCGATCTGGCTGGAGCGGCAGGGCGTCGTGCCGCGCTCGAGGCTGAACGTTACCCATTTGCCGGGGTACATGGTGCTCGACGGACTTCGCAGGGGAGATGGCATCTCGGCCACTGCCCGCATCTTCGTCGAGGCAGACATTCAGTCAGGCGCGTTGCAAGTGCTGTTCGAGGACGTGCGCCCGCGTGGTTCCGGCTACCACATGGTGGTGCGTCCGGGCGTGCAACGTCCGCCCCTGAAGACGTTCGTCACATGGCTCAAGAAGCGCGCACGCGAGGCAGAGGCCTGCTGCCGTTAGAATGCTGCCAGAGCCTGTTCCATGTCACTGATCAGGTCGTCGATATGCTCGATGCCGATCGAGAGGCGCAGCAGGGTGCCGGGAATTCCGGAGTTCGGACCCTCGATGGTCTCGCGATGTTCGACAAGGCTCTCGACGCCGCCGAGCGACGTTGCGCGCTGGAACAGGTTGAGCGCACCGGTAACCTTGAGAGCGTCTGCCTTGCTTCCCTTGACCAGCAGGCTCATCAGCGAGCCATAGCCGCCGGTCATCTGTGCCTTGGCAAGGTCATGGCCAATATGGCTGGAGATGCCGGGATAAAGAACGCTCTCGACTTTCGGATGGGCATCGAAGTGCGCGGCGAATGCCTGCGCGTTGGCATTCATCCGCTCGACCCGCAAGGCGAGGGTGCGCAGGCCACGCAGAAGGAGCCATGCTTCGAAGGACCCGATCACCGCGCCGGCGTCATGACGTTCCTGGGCGATGAAAGTCCAGTCCGGGCTGTCCTTTCGGGAGGTTGATACGACACCGCCAAGGACGTCCGAATGGCCGTTGAGAGCCTTTGTCGCCGAGTGGACGACGAGGTCGGCGCCGAGGGCGAGCGGCTTCATGATCAATGGCGTCACGGCCGTCGCGTCGACGCAGACTGTCGCGCCGCAGGACTTGGCGAGATCTGCCGCCGCGCGGATATCGGCGACCTTCAGGAACGGATTGCTCGGCACCTCGAGGAATACGAGCTTCGGGGAATGCTCGGAAATTGCTGCCGATAGGGCATCCAGATCGGTCGCATCGACCTCGACCAGCCTGACACCCGTGCGCTCGGTGTTGCGGCGGAAGAAGACCGTGGTTCCCCAGTAGATGCCGGATTGCAGCAGGATCGTTTCACCAGGCCTGACCGTGCGCATGATCGCGGCGATTGCCGCCATTCCCGAGGCAAACAGACGGCTGTCCTCGGCGCCTTCGAGCGCTGCAAGCAGGCCCTCCGTCTTCCGGAAGAGGTCGTTGTCGTCGCGGCTGTAAAGGTGGCCGGAGCTGATCAGCTCATAATTTTCATCCCGCACGAACGTCGTTGACGGCTGTATCGGCGGTACAACGGCACCGGTCTGCGGGTCGGAACCGCCACCGGCATGGGCAAGCAGGCTGTCGGGATGAAGGGTAGAGCGTGCCATTGGGGAATCCACCGTTGATTGAGGCCCCTGTCTAGCAGATCGAGAACAGAGGCGGTCAATCGTTGTCATTTGATTTTCTTATGAAAACGACACGGCCCATTCATCGGGCGGCGGTGTCGTTCGATTGGTATTCGCGCTACCGCTTCAGGTGACGTGTCAGCCGGGCTTCCAGTCTCTCCCAGACGCGGCGAAGGACTTCCACCGCAAGCAGGTAGAAAACAGCTGCCCAGATGTATGACTGGAAGTCGTAGGAGCGGGAATAGGCGCGCCGGGTCTCGCCCATCAGGTCATAGATCGTCACGATTGATGCAATCGCGGAGCCCTTGATCATCAGGATGATCTCGTTGCCATAGGGCCTCAGGGCAACCATCAGCGCCTGGGGCAGGATGACCTTGAAGAAAATGACCGGCCGCGAGAGCCCGAGCGCCATGCCGCCTTCCCACTGTCCCTTCGACACGTTCTCCACGGCACCGCGGAGGATTTCCGCCTGATAGGCTGCCGTGTTCAGAGTGAAGGCGAAGATGATGCAGTACCAGGCATCGCGGAAGAACCACCACAGGCCGATATCCGTCAGGCCATCTCGGAACGAACCGGCGCCGTAGTAGATCAGGAAGGTCTGGGCAAGCAGCGGCGTGCCCCGGAAAAAGTAGACATAGGCATAGGCCGGCCAGCGGATGATCGCAAGGCGGGATGACCGGGCCAGGGCAATCGGCACGGACAGCAGCGCTCCGAGCGCCAGCGACACGACTACGATCTGCAACGTGATGACGAAGCCGTCCAGATACTTCGTCCAGTACTTCTCCACAAACGGGCTGAAGGCGCTGACCGCCAGATAGTAGAGCAGGTACGCGCCGGCGATGATCCAGAGCGTCATGAGCACCTGGCCCAGAACCCTCGTCCGGGTCCAGGGAGTTGCTGCCGCAGTGGGTGCCGGGCGTGGCTCGATGTAGTCGGAGATCATGCTCATCGCGCAGTATCTCCTCGCTTGGACCAGTGCTCGATGCGCGACAGTGCTCCGGAGGAAATCATTGCCAGGACGAGATAGATCGCGCAGGCAACGCCGAAGAACAGGAACGGTTCCTTCGTGACGCGGGCCGCAATCCCGGCCTGACGAACCAGATCGGCAAGTCCGATGACGGAGACAAGCGCCGTTTCCTTCAAAAGGATCAGCCAGAGATTACCGAGGGCCGGCAAAGCAAGGCGGATCAGTTGCGGCAGGACGATCAGGCGCATCGTCAGGTTCTTGGAAAGCCCGAGCGCATATCCACCCTCGTATTGGCCCTGTGGGATGCCGCGGAACGCAGAAAGGAATGCTTCGGAGGCGTAGGAGGAGAACACGAAGGCAAGCGCGACCATGCCGGCGACGAAGGAGTTCACCTCGATGTAGATATCGAAGCCGAGGAGCTGCATGAACTGCTGCAGGCCGATCTGGACGCCGTAATAGACCAGGAACAGCGTCAGGAGCTCCGGCAGACCCCGAAAAAGGGTCGTGTAGATGTTCGCGGCCATCCGCAATGACGGCTCGTCCGATTTCTTGGCAAGGGCAAGGACGAAGCCGAGCAAAAGTCCGAAGGGGAGGGTGGCAAGGGCTAGCGAAATGGTGATGACCACCCCGGCCGCGATTTCATCTCCCCATCCGGCGTCGCCGAATGATATGAGCGTCAGTGCCTCATTCATGCCTTCGGTGCTGCTTTCTGTCTAGGGTCTGCCCAACGGTCTGCCAGGGATGGCGGAGAAACGGAACGAGCGCGGCGAAGATGCCGCCGCGCTCGAATATCACCGCTCAAGTGCTTCGATCAGTCGCCGTATACGTCGAATTCGAAGTGCTTGTCGTTGACTTCCTTGTACTTGCCGTTGGCAATGATGCCTGCGATGGCCTTGTTGAACATCTCCTTCAGGTCACCGTCTTCCTTGCGGATGGCGATGCCGGCACCTTCGCCGTTGATGACCGGATCAGCCTTCAGGGCGCCAAGGAGCTTGCAGCATGCGCCGTCGTCGGTCTTCAGCCAGTCGGACAGGACCACGACGTCATCGATGACCGCGTCGATACGACCGCTGGCAACGTCGAGCTTGTACTCGTCCGGGGTCGGATAGAGCTTCAGATCGGCCGACGGGAATTTTTCTTCCGCATAATTGGAGTGCGTCGTGGAAGACTGTGCGCCCAGAAGCGCGCCCTTCAGGTCGGCATCGGTTACGCCGGCGAGCTTGCTGTCCTTCGGGACGGCGATCGCTGGGCCGGTGTTGTAGTACTTGTTGGTGAAGTCGACCTTCTGCTTGCGCTCTTCGGTGATCGACATGGACGCGATCACGGCGTCGAACTTTCCGGCCTGCAGAGCCGGGATCATGCCATCCCAATCCTGGGTGACGAATTCGCACTCGACCTTCATTTCTTCGCAAAGCGCCTTGGCGATGTCGATGTCAAAACCGACCAGCTGGCCGTCTGCTGTCAGGGAGTTGAACGGAGGGTAGGCGCCCTCGGTACCGATACGGACCTTCGACCAGTCCTTTGCTTCAGCGGCGCCAACGGCAGCCAGTAGAGCGGCAGC
This sequence comes from Roseibium sp., assembly GCF_048261595.1. Taxonomy (GTDB): domain Bacteria; phylum Pseudomonadota; class Alphaproteobacteria; order Rhizobiales; family Stappiaceae; genus Roseibium. Next base: position 742,722 of record NZ_JBLXFW010000001.1, on the reverse strand, counting down.
AGCGGCAGCCAAACGCATGATACGCATATGAATTCCCCTATGTATATTGGTTCGGACGTGCAGGGTTCGTTCCTGCGCAAGTCCGTCTGTCATATTCGATACACTTTGAAGCAAAATTCAACCATGGCCACGAAAAAACATGGGGCTTTAGCGGACTTTGACACGCTTGGGTTGAGTGCCTTATCGATACCTCGCCCGGGTATGTGGAAACTTATGCGGGCCGGTGACCTTTCAGCCTTCGGAATCCGCGCTGTGGGAGACTGACCTTGGTTGAGGGGATCGCTGGGACCGGGTCGCAAACGCTCCTATCTCTCGCAGGAACCCGTCCATCTCTTCAACGAACACCTTCACCTTCAGGGGGATGTAGCGGTTGGATGGGTAGACCGCATGCATGGGCTGCGAAGGATACTCCCAGTCTGGAAGCACTTCCTCCAGAACGCCTGAAGCCATCAGCGGTTCAACCTGCCACCTCTTGGCCATGGAGATCCCGAGCCCCCGGACGCATGCGTTGTGAAGCGCCAGAGCGTTGTTGACGAACATGGTCGGGGTGACATCGACGCTCACCTTCGCGCCGGATGGCCCCGTCAGGGTAACAAGGTCCCCCGTGGCGATCCCCTTGTACAGCAGGTAATCCATGCGGGTCAGGTCAGCCGGGTGTTCCGGCCTCCCGGCGCGGTCAAGATAATCCGGTGCCGCAACGAGGCAGCGTTCGACATCGCCGAGTTTTTTCACAATGAGGCTGTCGTCACGGATAATGCCGGCCCGCAGGGTCACGTCGAGCTTTGCGCTTATGAGGTCGACGAAGGCGTCCGATATGGCAACGTCCAGAATCAGGTTCGGATACTTGGTCTTGAAGGTGATGAGGAACTCGCCGAGCAGGGAATCGGAAAAGCCGATCGGCAGCCCGACCGCCAGGCGGCCGGACATCTGGGCTTCCGCGCTTTGCACCGACCGTTCCGCCTCCTCGAGTCGGGACAGGATATCAATGGCAAAGGCGTGATACTTTTCGCCGGCCTCGGTCAGCGAAAGGCTGCGGGTGGTTCGGTTGAGAAGCCTGACCCCAAGGCTTTCCTCAAGCGCGCGCACTTGCTGACTGACAGCGGGTTGCGAAACGCCGAGGTGGCCGGCCGCAGCCGAAAAGCTGCCGAGATCGACGGAACGTGTGAAACTGATCAGCGCACTAAGCTTGTCCATGATGCGTCTCGTGAATGGCCTATTCATAAGCTGTGATTTGAAAAACTATAAGTATCTCGCCACTTCAAAACCAGAGAAAATGAATGACATTCCCTTCGTCGCCTGCAGAACCGATTTGCGGGCCTATCAGGGAAGGTGTCTTGAAATGGACGAAAGAACATTGAGCCGGCGTGGCTTTCTGGGTGGGGCAGCGCTTGCTGCCGGTACGATTGGTGTGATCGGGGGGGCAACGCTTTCCCTGGGAACAGCACAGGCAGCCGCTCCCTTGGCAGGTACGCCTTTACCGGGTGTCGTCCGCCGCAAGGTCGGAAGCTTTGAAGTCACGGCATTGCTGGACGGCTACCTGCCGGTCGGCCATGAACTCATAATCGGCTACGAAGAAGCCACCGCCGCCGCACTGAGGGAAGCGGCCTTCGTACCTGAGACCGGAATGGTCATTCCGATCTCGGCGTATCTGGTCAATACGGGTGAAAAACTGATCCTGATTGACGCCGGCACCTCCGACAAGATGGGGCCGACGCTGGGCAAGGTCGCGACCGCCCTTCAGGCCGCGGGTGTCACTCCAGACCAGATCGACGCGATCTTCATAACCCACATGCATCCCGATCACCTTTTCGGGGTTCTGACGCCGACCGGCGAAAAGCTGTTCCCGAATGCCGAGCTGGTTCTGCCTGAAACAGACAGGGCGTTCTGGTATGACGATGCCAACATGAACGCCGCGCCCGAATCCGTTCGCCCGTTCTTCGTCGGAGCCCGCGCCGCCGCCGATGCCTATCAGAGCCGCCAGACGCTCTTTTCGGGTGAGGCCGAGCTGATAAAGGGCATTCGACCGCTGGCGCTTCCCGGACATACGCCGGGACACTCCGGCTTTGTTCTCGACAGCGACGGTCAGACGCTGATCATTGCGGGCGATATCATGCACGCGGCAGCGTACCAGTTCGCACATCCCGAATGGGGCATTGCCTTTGACGTTGACCCGGCAGCTGCGGTTGCGACCCGCAAGCGGTTCTTCGATCAGGCAGCAAGCGACCGGGTCATGTTTGCCGGTGCCCACATCCCGTTCCCGGGATTCGGTCACGTCGCGCGTGATGGCGATGCCTACCGATTTGTCGCGGCAGAATGGCCTTACGCCTGATGAAAGGAAAGGGCTCTCCGGGCGCAACACGGCGTCCGGAGAACCTGCTTGCTTCGAGAGCTATAGCGTCTTTGGATCGACTGCCGCGAACAGGCTGTGATCGACATGCGCCTCTCCCTCGACCTTTTGCGCCAGTTCCAAAATTGACTGAAGCGTGAGAACCGGGCGGCGGAGCGCCTTATCCTGATCCGTGTTTTCGATCGCAAGGCTTAGTTGCGGCTGCTTTGTCCGCTCGGAAATCTTTTCTTCGTGAGCAGCCTTTTCAGCTGCCGGCAGAAGGTCGAGGCTTGCCTCATCGAGGCCATGGCTCGACAGGTACTGATGCCTGATCCGCTCGGCTTCCGGCAAGTCTAGCCAGTCAAGGTAGCGTTCGCGCAGGATCTGTCGAAACGCATCCATGTCGAAACCGCCGGGCCTCGCGGCTTCTGCCTGGGGAGATGATCCGGCGCTCTGGGGGACGGAGTTGGGACTGGTGATCGTCGTCATGCAGGATCCTGTAAATGACCAAGATTGCGGAGCAGGTCGCAGCCGGAATTTTCCATGCAAGTCATGTGCCTGCGATCAACGATGAGAGTTTCTTATCGTTTTCATGAGTTTATTGAATTTGAACTCTTGGCTCCCGGCTCCTAATCATGATGGACCTTGCCCGAAGGCAGATGTTGCCCGGCAGGATTGTCTGCACCTCGCGAACAGGAGCGAACGATGTCGGAGCTGGAACTGGTCATCGGAAACAAGAACTATTCATCCTGGTCGCTGCGGCCATGGATTGCCATGACGCAGGCCGGAATCCCGTTTACCGAAACCGTCATTCCGTTCGACTTCGCCAACGGCAACATGGAAATCCGCAAGGTTTCGCCAAGCGCCAAGGTGCCCTTGTTGAAAGCGGGAGATCTGCTGGTCTGGGAAAGCCTTGCGATCCTGGAGTATATCGCCGAGCGTTTTCCCGAAGCCGGTCTTTGGCCGGCCGAGGCCGGGGCGCGGGCACGGGCTCGCAGCGTTTCAACGGAGATGGCGTCCGGTTTCTCGGCCCTGCGCGCCGAATGCCCGATGAACATGCGAAGGACACCGTCGTCCATTGCGATGAGCGAAGCTGCTCAGGCCGATGTCGCCCGCATCGTCGATATCTGGCGGGATTGCCTGTCACGCTCGGGCGGTCCGTTTCTGTTCGGCTCGTTCTCGATTGCTGACGCAATGTACGCACCAGTCGTCAGCCGGTTCGAGACCTATCAGCTCACCGGCAATCTCGATGCTCTGGCCTATATGGCGCGTGTGACCGCATTGCCTGCCTGGAAGGCATGGCGTCAGGCGGGCGATGCCGAACCGTGGGTCGTTGCCGCTAGCGAAATCTGACGTTGGTTTTCGGTCAGAACGGCAGGAAGTCGACGAGGCTACCCCGTTCGACCGAAGTGGCCTCTTCCGGGATCTCGATAAGGCCATCCGCCTCCCGCAGACCGGTGATAAGGCCCGATCCGTCCCGCTCGAACTTGCGTACCAGAGTACGCCCGGCTTCATCGGTCACCAGCGTTCCACGGTAGAATTCGCGGCGATCCGGCTTCTTCTTCGGGACCTCAAAATCGGCAGGAACCTGATAGCGCAGCGGCTCAATGAAACCGCCACCGCCAAGAGCGCTAATTACCGGCCGTCCATAGAGCAGGAAGCACACCATCGCGGCGACCGGGTTGCCCGGCAGGCCGAGGAAGACGCAATCTCCGATCTGACCAAACATCATCGGGCGGCCCGGCTTGATCGCAAGCTGCCACATGTGCCGGCTGCCGAGCCGATCAAGGCTGGTCAGCATATGGTCTTCTTCGCCCCGGCTGGCGCCACCGGTTGTCAGGATCACATCCGCGCGCTGACTGACGTCTGCGAGGGTCCTTTCAACCACCTCTGCCCGATCCGGAAGGACACCCAGATCTTCGATATCGACCGGAAGGGCTTCGGCCAGTCCACGCAAGAGATAGTGATTGGAATCATAGACTTCGCCGGCCTTTAGCTCAGTCCCCGGTCGCCGGATCTCGTCACCGGTCGAAACGATCGCAATGCGAAGGTTCCGGTAGACCTCGATCTCCGCCAGGCCGGTGGAGGCAATGGCGGCACCATCCTGGGGGCGAAGGCGCTGGCCAGGAGACAGAATGATGTCACCCTTGGCGACGTCTTCGCCTGCCTTCCGGCGGTTGGCGCCGCGCTTCAGTCCACTTGGCACGATGACGAAGGACTGGCCGTCCTGCTGATGGGTTTCGCAGTCCTCCTGCATCGCAACGGTATCGGCACCTTCGGGCATGATCGCGCCGGTGAAGATGCGGGCCGCCGCCCATGGCCCTAAGGGCGCATCGCTCGGGTGTCCGGCAGCTATACGCTGTTCAAGCCGGAAGAAGCCGCCTGCCTCGTCATGGTCGCCATGGCGGAAGGCGTAACCGTCGACCGCGGAATTGTCGGATTGGGGTACATTTCTCGGCGCGGTGACATCCTGCGCAAGTATCCGTCCTCCAGCATCTGCCAGCGAAATGGTTTGCGTGTCTGCGATGCATGAAATCCGTTCCTTGAGGATGGCCAGCGCCTCGTGGTGGCGCAAGCGGTCCTTGTCGTGCAGGAAGCAATCGTTCAGCAGGGGACGCGGATCAGGCATTCTTTTCCTTCAGGCCGGAGACCTTCTCGACGAAATCGGCGATTGCCGGAATGTCGTCAAGATCAAACACCGGCAGTGTTTCATCGGAGATAGGGTGATCTGCAGCAATCGCTACTATGGCAGGATCCTCCTCCGAGAGCGGCGCACGGTTTCGGCTTTCCAGGCGACGTGCCTCGATCTTCGGATGGCTCTCGCGCTTGTAGCCTTCGATAATGACCAGATCGCACGGCGCAAGGCGTTCAAGAATGGCCTCCAGCGGCGGTTCTTTTTCCTCGCGCAATTCATGCATGAGGGCCCATCGGCGGCCGGAAACAAGCGCCACCTCACCAGCTCCGGCCTGTCGGTGCCGGTAGCTGTCGGTGCCTTCCTTGTCGATGTCGAAATGGTGATGGGCATGCTTGACCGTCGAGATGCGGTAGCCCCGGCGGGTCAGTTCCTCCACCAGTCTCACGACCAGAAGGGTCTTGCCGGAATTCTTCCAGCCGGTGACACCAAATACCCGGTTCCTGCTCATTCCGATGCCTTTTTCACGGCGGAGCGGGCGACATTCAGGTCGTCGGGCCGGTTGGCGTTGAAGAAGGGGTCCAGACCGGTGTCCGGATCGTCGCCAAAGGGAACTTCGATGCTGTCGTGGCGGTCCGTCCAGGCCAGAACCTTTCCGGACTGTCCGCTGGCAAGCCAATCTTGAAGGTCGTCCAGAAGGGCTACGGGCCACAATCCGAAAACCGGATGCAACCGTTCATGGGAGGTTGCCATCGCGATCACTGCGTGATCCGCGGGGACGGCCGCGCAGAGTTTCTCAACAAGGTCCCTCGGAAAGAAGGGCGTGTCGCCAGCAATCGAGACGACATGGGTCACTGACGGGCAGTGCTCTCTGGCATAGGTCATCCCCGCCAGGATCCCGGCAAGGGGCCCTGCGAACCCATCGACCGTATCGGCAACGGTGGGCAGGCCATAGTCGGCAAAGCGCTCCGGGTCGCCGTTTGCGTTGATCACGATGTTTTTGGTCTGCGGGCGCAGGCGATCGAGAATGTGGGCAAGCATGGGCTTGTCGCCGATGTCGATCAGCGTCTTGTCTCCGCCGCCCATCCGGCGGGATTGTCCGCCAGCCAGCACGCACGCGAGAACGTTTTCGACCGGAATCCGGGGTGCCTGGGTCATTCTGCGGCAAAGCTCCCCTTGCGCCTGGCGCGTTCAGGCTCCTCGTCGGCCGTGCCCGGGTCCATGTCGTACGTTATGCGTTCCTGCCCGGCCAGCGCCACGAAGCGCTTGCCTCTGGCGCGGCCGATCAGGGTCAGTCCGGCCTGTCGGGCCAGTTCCACGCCCCAGGCTGTGAAGCCCGAGCGGGAAACGAGGATCGGAATGCCCATCATGACGGTCTTGATGACCATTTCGGAGGTCAGACGGCCTGTGGTGTAGAAGATCTTGTCGTCTGGCGAAACATTGTTGAGCGTCATCCAGCCGGCGATTTTGTCGACCGCGTTGTGGCGTCCGACGTCTTCCATGTAGACCAGCGGCTTGTCGCCCTGGCACAGGACACAGCCGTGAATGGCGCCTGCCTCCAGGTAGAGCGATGGCGTCGTATTGATGGCCTTGGTCAAAGCGTAGAGCCAGGATGTCTTCAGTTCAGCTGAAGCAGGCAGCTCGATCTCCTCGAAACTGTCCATTACGTCGCCAAAGATCGTGCCCTGGGCACAGCCGGACGTGCGGACCTTCTTCTTCAGCTTTTCCTCGTAGTTGGTCTCGCGCTCCGTGCGCACGACCACCACTTCCAGATCGTCGTCATAGTCGATGCCGGTGATGACGTCGTCATCGCGCAGCATGTTCTGGTTCTTCAGGTAGCCGACGGCGAGCAGATCCGGATGGTCGCCGATCGTCATCATGGTGACGACTTCCTGCGAATTCAGAAAGAGGGTCAGCGCCTTCTCATGGACGACTTTGGTCGTCACCGGATTTCCGTCCTGATCGATGCCGTCCACCTCGGTGGACAGGCCTGTCGCAAGTGGATCCGGGCGCAGGATGTAACTGTCAGTCAAGAAACGACTCCGTAGAACTTCGCCTCAATTTATGGGAGCCCAAGATTGGAGCGCAAGGGGCGCAGGGCCTCCTGTGCCGCATGAATGTCCGGATCCACCGATGATCGTCAGGCGGGTTTGCCACGCCAGCTCTGCAGTGCCATGAAACCGCCGCCTGCGATCAGTCCCCAGAATGCGCCTGAAATCCCGAAGAAACTGAGGCCGGAAGCGGTAACAAGGAAGGTGATTACGGCCGCCTCGCGCGTGTCGGCATCCTTTGTCGCGCCGATGATCGCACCCGACAGAGCCCCGATCAGGGCAAGCCCGGCAACGGCTTCGATCAGCACTGGAGGCGCGATCGAGATGAAGGCGGTTGCGGTGCCGGCCAATAGCCCGAATACCAGGTAGAACGCGCCGCAGATCGTCGAGGCCCAATATCGCCGCGTCCGGTCGGGTTCGGCATCCTCGTTTGCACACATGGCCGCGGTGATTGCCGCCAGATTGACGGCGTGGCCGCCGAAGGGCGCGGCGAGAAGACTGAAGAAACCGGTGAGCGAGAAAAGGCGCCCTCCGTCCGGGCGATAGTCGTTCACGGCAAGGACGGCCATTCCGGGGATGTTCTGCGACGCCATGGTCACGATGAAAAGCGGGAGGCCGATCCCAATGGCGGCGCCAGGCGTAAAGTCCGGCATGACGAAAACGGGCTTCGTCAGACCTGCTATGCCCTGGAACTGGGCAGGGTCGCTCGTCAGGTAGATGAGGATAGCCGTGGTCGCGACTGCAATGGGAACAGCGAACAAGCGCTTGAAGCGAAACGCCACCGCCCATACGGCGATGATCGTCAGGGCCTCGAGCGGAAAGGTACCGACGGCCTTGGCCGGGGCAAGGCATAGTCCGAACAGAACGCCCGCCAGCATCGCGTTGGCAAGGGGAAGCGGGATTGCCGCCACCGCCCGGCCGAGCGGCCGGAACAGGCCGGCAAGGATAATCAGCAATGCGCAGACGATGAAGGCGCCTACAGCTGCCGGGAACCCGCCTTCAACTGCTCCGCCTGTCGCCAGCAACGCTGCACCAGGCGTGGACCAGGCCATGCTGATCGGCATGCGTGTCACCAGTGAGGCAAGGATTGCGGCAAGTCCCTGTGCGATACACAAGGCCATCAGTCCGCTTGCTGCCTGCTCGGGAGTTGCTCCGACAGCGCTGAGGCCATGTACCACGACGGCAAATGAACTGGCGGAGCCAACGATGGCCGCAAGAATGCCTGCGGACGCCGCCTGAAGAGAAGGGTAGGGAGTTGCCATGAAAAGAAAGTCGCAGAACAACGGAAGGGCATCGTACTGTGACGGAAGTCCGCTACCCATGCAATCGCCCGGGGGCGCCGCGCTACAATTCTTTTATAAAATTCGCTTTGCGTGGATCCGGATTTACGAGCCGGTCGCGCGTATGTCGCTCGAGGGATCCATGAGGTGCGCCACATTGCTCAGGATTACCATGGCCTCGGCATAGCTCAGATTACCCTGGGATTCGGCAATGGCGTCGCCTATTTCAGAGATCAATGCGTCGTACGGAACCGCGTATTCGGAAAAGCCCATCCAGTTCTCGGGAAACTTTCGCCTCTCCAGGGAGCCTTCGCTCAGAACGTTGATTGCGCGATGCCGGGGGTCGTTGCAAATGCGTTTGAAGGTGGCGCACACCGCCTCTTTGGGACCTTCGAGCACCTGGAAGAAAAAGTCATGTGTAAAGAGAAGGCAGCCAGTGACCTTTGCAGCGGAATTGTTCCTGCGGGCAGAGGCAAGGATATGTTCTACCTCGTCGCTGCGTTCATCCGGATTCAGTTCCGAAGATGTTTCGCTTCTGTAGCAAAGATAATAAAGGTCGCTCATCTATACCCCTCGCGAGGCGATTGGTGCGGTAACAAGATCTGTGCGCTACAGACTCGTCAGGGTATCTAAATAATATCTGAACAAATCGACGGTGCTACGATGAAAAAAGCGGAGCAAGACGAGTATTATTGGTAATGATGACAATAGGAGTGGAATAAAGATCTGGGCCTTGCGTAATTCCGGTGACGTTTAATCAGCTGCGCGGCTTTTCCATTTGCCATTCCAGATTTGCCCGAACAGCCGGCCACTCGCTCGCGATGATCGAGTAGACGACGGTGTCGCGCAGGGATCCGTCTTCCATCAGCTGATGAGAACGCAATATGCCATCGAGCTTTGCCCCCAGCCGTTCGATCGCGGCACGGCTGGGACGATTCATGAAGTGGGTCCGGAATTCGACGGCAATGCAACCGAGCTCTTCGAAAGCGTGTCTGAGCAGCAGCAGCTTGCACTCGGTGTTGAAGGGGGAACGTTGAACGGCTTTCCGGTACCAGGTTGATCCGATCTCCAAACGCCGGTTGAGCGCATCGATGTTCATGTAGGTTGTCATGCCGACAGCCTTGCCGCTCGACTTGCCGACAATGGCAAAGGGCAGCATGGAGCCGTCCTTTTGGAGACCAAGTCGCCGCTCGATTTCTGCCGGAACCGACTTGGGGTGTGGAACGCTCGTGAACCAGAGCTTGTAGATCTCTCCGTCCTCGGCAGCCTTTGCCAGGTCCTCGGCGTGATCCTGCGAAAGCGGCACGAGGCGGACGAATTTCCCCTGAGTGGAGAATGGGTTTGGCCAGCACATGAAGGGCGCCCTTGGAACGAATCTTTGATCTTGGAGCGAAAGACTAGAATGCTCGCTCGTCGCCCGTCCACTTGAAGAACTTTCCCGTGTGGGTAAGTGACAGGTTTTCCGCGACTTTGAGTATGCCACGCGCGACCTCTGCCGGCTCAAGGTCTGCTGCTTTCCCACCCATGTCGGTCCTGACCCATCCCGGATCGATCAGGGCCACCGGAATGCCGTCCGCTTGAAGGTCCGTCGCAAGGCCTTGCATCACCTTGTTGACCGCAGCCTTCGACGCCCGGTAGGCGATCCGGTCCGAGGCGCCGTAGCCCATCCACGACATCTGGCTGGAAACGGTCAGGATGCGCCCGGTCCTTGCTCTGCGAAGCGCGGGCAGAAACGCCTGTGCGATGGCCAGTGGTGCCAGCGTATTGACCGCAAGCGTTTCAGCGAAGCCATCGAAATCCATATCCAGCGTCGACTGTCGGTCAGGGCCGATGATGCCTGCATTGTTGATGAGAATGTCGAGTGGACCATCCACCCGTCTGGAGCCTTCCGCGATCTCCGCCCTGTTGCAGACGTCGAACACGAGGGCCTTCAATCCCGGCAGGCTTGCGGCCATGTCGTGAGCCTTGCCTTGAGTTCTTGCCGAGCCGTAGACGGTCCAGCCTTTTTCGAGCGCAGCCCGGGCGAGTTCAAAACCTATGCCGCGGTTGGCGCCGGTAATCAGGATGGTCGTCATGGAAATGTCCTGTCAGGATAGAATGATGGTCAGCGGAGTGATGAAAACCCGCGTGCTGGTCGGCTGCATGTCAGCGATCTGAGATGTGCGATTCAGATGCGGTTCGAAAACTACGTCAAGGGATGGGCAAGTTCATCCGACGAAGCGTTGCAGCGCGTTATACGCGGGAGCGGGACAGCGTGGCAGCAGGGCCGCCACGCAGATGGATGCCTCAGACTAATTCGTCAGAGCGTTATGCGGTAGCGGGCGAATCCTTCCTCACCGTCGCCGGCGGGCTCGATCGCAACGCCCTTGACCGAAGCCGCATGTTCCTTGCCGCCTGGGCCGGTGTCGAACAGGACCGTCGTGTCAGACATTGGCTTGAAGGTCCAGTTCGCGTCCGCGGATGGGTTGATCGTGCCCTGATCTACGATGTAACGCACCAGGACGTCGCGGTTGGTGTCGGGTCCGACGAACACCACGACATCATCGGTGATGCCAGGGAAATTGCCGCCGCCGCCCGCCCGGTAATTGTTGGTGGCCACGATGAACTTGGCATCCGGGGCGATCGGCTCGCCGTTGAACTTCAGATCCGTGATCCGGTTGGCGTCCGGATTGATGAGGTCACCCTTGGGGCCGTATTTCGAGGGTTGGCTCAGGTCGATCTGATACGTCACCCCATCAATGACGTCGAAATTGTAGCTTGGGAAAGCCGGGTCGATGAGCGGTGCGTCCTTTGCACCGGGCTCGACCTGCTGGAAGATCCCGGCTGAGCGTTCCAGCCAGTCCTTCACCGTTGCACCGGAAATGGCGACCGCCCGTACGGTGTTCGGATAGAGGTAAAGGTCGGCTACATTCTTGATTGCAACGGCTCCAACCGGGACGTCGGTGTAGTACTGGGGTCCACCGCGCCCGCCTGCCTTGAAGGGAGCCGCTGCGGACAGGACCGGCAATCCTTCCCATTCCGTTCCCTTCATCATCTGCTCGATGTACCAGGTCTGTGCCTGGGAGACGATCTGCACACTCGGATCGTCGGCGACGAGGGCGAAGTAGGAATGCAGCGGTGCTGAGGTCTCCCCGACCGGGCGGCGAACATAGGCCAGCGTCGCCTCGTGGTCTTCCTTGACCGCGTCGAGCACGTCCTGCTGGCTTTCCACCAGCGGAGTAACGTTCCGGCCGTCCTTTTCATAGATGGAGCGGGCTTCGGTCGTGAAGCCGGCAACGCGCCAGGAATTGCCGTCGCGCTCGATCATCAGGTCGATGACACCAAGATGCGAGCCCCAGAACCCGCCCATGGCTGCCGGTTTCCCGAAGAGCGTGCCCTGATCGACGTCGACACCCGGCAACCCCGCGTAGGCCGGTCCCGGGAAAACGAGATGCTGGTGACCGGTAAAGACGGCGTCGATGCCCTCGACGCCTGCCAGGTGCAGCGATGCGTTCTCCATCCCTTCCGAATAGTCGTTGGCATCGATGCCGGAGTGGGAGAGAGCAATAATCAGGTCGCACCCCTGTTCCTTCATTTCCGGTACGAAGGCCTTGGCCGACTGCACTATGTCGCGAGCGCTGGCCTTGCCCTCCAGGTGCCGGCGATCCCAGTTCATGATCTGGGGCGGAACAAAACCGATGAAGCCGATCTTGATCGGATAGGTCTTGCCCGCGCCGTCAGTCACCGTCTTGTCCACGATGACATAGGGGTTGAGCATCAGGCTGTCGTTGCGCGCGCTCGTGGCAAGGGATCCGGATGCAAGGTTGGCACAGACAACGGGGAAGTTTGCGCCGGCCAGCACCTTCATCATGAAATCGAGGCCGTAGTTGAACTCGTGGTTTCCGAGTGTCCCGGCATCGAAGCCAAGGACGTTCATGCCCTTGATGACCGGATGCAGGTCACCTTCCTTCATACCGCGTTCATAGGCAACGAAATCGCCCATCGGGTTGCCCTGCAAAAAGTCGCCGTTGTCGACGAGCACGGAATTTGTCGCCTCGTCCCGGATATTCCGGATCAGGGTTGCCGTTCGGGCAAGGCCTGCCGTGTCGACCGGTTTGTCGCTGTAGTAGTCGTAAGGCATGACGTGGACGTGCAGGTCCGTCGTCTCCATCAGTCGCAAATGCGCCGAGCCTTCCTTTGCCAACAGGGAGAAGGGATGCATGGCAGCGATGAAGCCGGTGGCGGCCGCGCCCGTTAACAGCGTGCGGCGGGACATTGCGGTGGTCGAAAACAGGGACATGACACGACTCCTGAACTGGAAGGGGGATTTCACAAAAGATGTAAAGGCAAGCAGAAACCGGTAATCGCATCAGAAGCATGACAGTCTCCACAGATGCTGTCATCCGAAAGTTGAATGGCAAGAGAGTGCACGTTGCCCAAGCCCGCTCTCATTGGGTTTGACGGCGGCGCGGCTGGCTGGGGGCAACTTCCCGGAAACAGACTTGCGACCGCGGTGGCAATTGACGCCGTGCTGTCTGTGACTACGTTAGGCCGGGAACGTGGCTGGTTTCGCACCGGCCGGACGCGAGTTCAGAAAGAGCAATTAATGAGCGAAGCAATAAGGAAAGCTGTGCTTGAGCGGCTGTCGAAGGTGAAGGGGCCGAATCTTGAGGGAGATCTCGTCTCGCTTGGCCTTGTATCGGACGTCTTCGTATCCGATGGCCGGGTTGCCTTCTCCATCACGGTCCCCGCTGAACGGGCCCAGCAGCTGGAGCCGCTCCGGCAGGCTGCTGAAAAGGTCGTTCTTGAGGTGGATGGCGTCGAAAAGGCAATGGTCGCACTGACCGCAGAACGGGCACCTGGAAGCGCCAATAGCCAATCTGCCGCTCCCGTGCGTCCTGCTCCCAGCAAGGCGCAGATCGGTGCGGTTCCTCCGCCGATGCAGGCACGGGCTGGCGCCCAGCCGGCGGAGCAGCCGGGGCAAAAGCCCGGCGTTCCTGGAGTGAAGTCCATCATAGCCGTTGCATCCGGCAAGGGTGGGGTGGGCAAGTCCACCACCACGGCAAACCTCGCACTGGCTTTGCAGGCCAATGGCTTGAAGGTCGGCGTTCTGGATGCAGATATCTACGGCCCGTCCGTGCCGCGCCTTTTCAATGTGGCCGGTCGTCCGGAGCCTGTAACAGGTCGTATTCTCAAGCCGCTCGAGGGCTATGGGGTCAAGGTCATGTCCATGGGCTTCATGGTCGCGGAGGAAACTCCGATGATCTGGCGCGGACCGATGGTTATCTCGGCACTGACCCAGATGCTTCGCGAAGTCGCCTGGGGCGAACTGGATGTCCTGGTGGTCGACATGCCTCCGGGGACGGGGGATGCGCAGCTGACCATGGCACAGCAGGTCCCGCTCGCCGGGGCGGTGATTGTTTCGACGCCGCAGGATCTCGCACTGATCGATGCTCGCAAGGGACTGAACATGTTCCGCCGGGTCGACGTTCCAGTTCTCGGCATCGTCGAGAACATGAGCTATTTCCTGTGCCCGGATTGTGGCGGCAGGCACGACATTTTCGGTCATGGCGGGGCACGGGCAGAGGCCGAAAAGCTCGGCGTCCCGTTCCTCGGTGAGGTCCCGCTCGACATGCAGATCCGTGAGACTTCCGATGCCGGCACGCCGGTCGTGGTGTCCGACCCGGATGGATCTCATTCGAAGATCTACCGCGATATTGCGCGAAAGGTCATGGCGGAAGTGGCCCGTTTCGAAGGCGAAGGCGAGCGCACGGCTCCCAGGATTGTTTTCGAATAAGCACGAGCGCAATGACGTCAACATGAGGGCCGGGCTGAGCGATCAGTCCGGCTTTTATGATTATTAGGATCAACTTTTTTATCGCTGAACAACTCTTTTTCGAAAATGTTTTTGTGCGCTGCAGCAATGCCGTCGTCCCGACGCCAAGAACCAATCTTTCCTCTCGGACTTGGTAGATATCGCAGGGGAATGTTTTTCCGGATTCGCGGGTCTGCGTGTGTATGATAACGCATTGAATATAAACAACAATATTGATATTGTTCTACGCGTGTTCGGCTGGTGAAACATGCATCAAAAGGTCATGTTTTGTGATGTGCGGCACGTCTGGAAGTGCTCATTGGAATATCAGGGCAATTTTGAATCGGCGAATGAAATGGTGGGAAAATGCCGCGACGCAGCAAGAAGTGATAAATTATGCAATTTCATGTTCTAAATTCAAGATATGCAAAAATTTGGCGAAAAAAACGCATTAAACAGGGTGATGTGCAGCGCAAAACTAATTTCATTTGCGACTGTAGAGGGTTCGGCGCACTCTTCTGCATTGAGGGAGAATGACTAGATGTCGAATTTGACGTCGATGAGAGATGAGATTTCGCCTGAGGACGCGGATCGGGCGGTCATGTACGGGTTCCTTGGGCGCATGCTTCAGGCTGCTCCGAGTGACGATGACCTTGCCGTGCTGCGCAGCCTGAGTGCTGACGATACGCCCATGGGCTTGCTGCTGGGCGAGATTTCCGCATCTGCGCGAGATGTCGCGGCGGTTGATCTTGCGCGCGACTACCACGATCTTTTTATCGGTCTCGGGCGCGGCGAATTCGTGCCGTTCGGTTCCTATTATCTCACAGGTTTTCTGCATGAGAAGCCGCTGGCCGAATTGCGTGCCAGCATGGCTGGTTTCGGCATCGAGCGCGCTGAAGGTGTGTCTGAGCCGGAAGATCATATCGCTGCGCTCATGCAGATGATGGAGGGCTTGATCCTGGGCGAGTTTGGCCAGGTCGCGAGCCTTGACGAGCAGAAGCAGTTTTTCACTGCGCACATCGGTTCCTGGGCGGGTCATTTCTTCAAGGATCTGGCCGCATCGGGAACAAGCCGCTTCTATTCAGCGGTCGGTGCCCTAGGTGAACAATTCATGGCGGTGGAGGCCGAGGCCTTCGCCATGGCGCAATAGCCGGGACGCTGGAGAGCGCTCGGCAGGTTCGGATCAGTCGCCTCGCAAGTGAGAGGGCAGGGCGGCGGTGAGGACGAAAGCTGGAGAGGAACGATGACCGACAAGAAGACACAGGATGTTGCCGATCGGCGCAATTTCCTGAAGCTGGCCGGCCTGGGCACGATCGCAAGCGGTGCGACCATCGTGGGCGGCTCAGCTCAGGCTGTTGAAGCGGATCTGGAATCTGCGACCGGATATCGGGAAACCGATCACGTGAAAAAGGTCTACGAGACCGCACGCTTCTAAGCCAATCATTTCCGGACCTCGTGACGCGACGAGGCGCCGGAGCGGACTGGGGCGGGTTTGCCGGCTTCTGTCCGATTGAGGGAGAGACAGTATGCTCAGGAAAAAGACAAGTGGAGTCGCGCGGCGCGGCCGGCTTTCCTCTGCTCTTGCCGACTTTGGATCGGCAACCATGGACCGCAGAACGTTTCTGCGCAGGTCCGGTGTGGCAGCAGGCGGCCTTGCGGCCGTAACCGCAGCCTCCGGCGGAATGGTTCAAAAGGCCCAGGCCCAGGCAGCAGCCGTTGGCAAGGTCGATATCAAGAAGTCCGTTTGTACCCATTGCTCCGTCGGTTGTACGGTGCTTGCAGAGGTCAAGGACGGCGTTTGGGTGGGTCAGGAACCTGGCTTCGACAGCCCGTTCAACCTCGGCTCCCATTGCGCCAAGGGCGCATCCGTGCGTGAGCACGCCCATGGCGAGCGCCGCCTCAAGTACCCGACCAAGCTGGTCAACGGGAAGTGGGAGCGCATCTCCTGGGAACAGGCGATCAACGAGCTTGGCGACAAGATGAACTCTGTTCGCGACGAATTCGGTCCGGACAGCGTCTACTGGCTCGGTTCGGCAAAGCATTCGAACGAGCAGGCCTATCTGATGCGCAAGTTCGCTGCCTTCTTCGGCACGAACAACGTCGATCACCAGGCGCGTATCTGTCACTCGACCACGGTTGCAGGTGTTGCGAACACCTGGGGCTACGGCGCGATGACGAACTCGTACAACGACATTCACAATTCCCGCGCCATCTTCATCATCGGCGGCAACCCGGCTGAAGCTCACCCGGTTTCCCTGCTGCACGTGCTGAAGGCCAAGGAAGAGAACAACGCACCGCTGATCGTCTGCGATCCGCGCTTCACCCGTACGGCGGCCCACGCCAGCGAGTACGTGCGCTTCCGTCCGGGTGCGGACGTTGCCCTGATCTGGGGTATTCTCTGGCACATCTTCGAAAATGGCTGGGAAGACAAGGAATTCATCCGCCAGCGTGTCTGGGGCATGGATGAGATCAAGGCCGAGGTTGCGAAGTGGAACCCTGAGGAAACCGAACGCGTTACCGGCGTTCCGGGCTCCCAGCTCCATCGCGTTGCCCGTACGCTGGCCAACAACCGTCCGGGCACCGTCATCTGGTGCATGGGCGGCACGCAGCACACCAACGGCAACAATAACACCCGCGCCTACTGCGTCCTTCAGCTTGCCCTCGGCAACATGGGCAAGGCCGGCGGCGGCACCAACATCTTCCGCGGCCACGACAACGTTCAGGGCGCGACCGACCTCGGCGTTCTGGCAGATACCCTGCCGGGCTACTACGGTCTGGCCGACGGCTCCTGGGCACATTGGGCACGCGTCTGGGATGTGAACATCGACTATATCCGCGGCCGCTTCGCCACCATGAAGGGTGCCGACGGCAAGGACGTTCCGATGATCAACGAAAAGGGCATTCCGGTGTCCCGTTGGATCGACGGTGTTCTGGAAGACGAAGACAAGCTGCAGCAGCCGCACAACACCAAGGTCATGGTGTTCTGGGGCCATGCTCCGAACTCGCAGACCCGTCTGCCCGACATGAAGGTCGCCATGGAGAAGCTCGACACGCTCGTCGTGATCGATCCTTATCCGACCTTCTCGGCAGTCCTGTCCGACCGCAAGGACGGCGTCTACCTGCTGCCGGCAGCGACCCAGTTCGAAACCTACGGTTCCGTTACGGCGTCCAACCGCTCCCTGCAGTGGCGCGAGAAAGTCGTCGAGCCGCTCTTCGAGAGCAAGCCGGACCATACGATCATGTACATGCTCGCCAAGAAGCTCGGCTTCGCGGACGAGATGTTCAAGAACATCAAGGTCGAGAACGACGAACCGCTCGTCGAGGACGTCACTCGCGAGTTCAACAAGGGCATGTGGACCATCGGCTACACCGGCCAGTCGCCGGAGCGCCTGAAGCTTCACATGGAAAACCAGCACACCTTCGACCGCACCACCTTGCGTGCGCTCGGCGGACCGGCTGACGGAGACTTCTACGGTCTGCCGTGGCCGTGCTGGGGAACGGCGGAAATGGGCCATCCCGGTTCTGCCAACCTTTATGACACGTCCCTTCCGGTCGCCGAAGGCGGCATGGGCTTCCGTGCCCGCTATGGTGTCGAGCGCAACGGCGACAACCTGCTCGCTGAAGGCTCCTATCCGGTCGGGTCGGAGATCGAGGACGGTTATCCCGAGTTCACCATGGCCATGCTCAAGAGCCTTGGCTGGGATGGTGACCTGACCGACGAAGAACGTGCTTCCATCGAAGCCGTCGCCGGTGACAAGACCAACTGGAAGACCGACCTTTCCGGCGGTATCCAGCGCGTCGCCATCAAGCATGGCTGTTCGCCTTACGGCAACGCCAAGGCCCGTGCGGTCGTGTGGACCTTCCCGGATCCGGTGCCGCTGCACCGCGAACCGCTCTACACCAACCGCCGCGACCTGCTCGAGCAGTATGCGACCTACGAGGACAAGACTTTCTGGCGTGTTCCGACCGCCTACAAGTCGATCCAGGAGAACGATTTCTCCAAGGACTTCCCGATGATCCTGACCTCGGGCCGTCTGGTCGAATACGAGGGCGGTGGCGACGAAACACGGTCGAACCCGTGGCTTGCCGAGCTGCAGCAGGACATGTTCATCGAGGTCAATCCGGCCGACGCCAACGACCTTGGTGTTCGCGACGGGGAAATGGTCTGGGTGCACGGTCCGGAAGGCGGCAAGGTCAAGGTCATGGCCATGCTCACCGAGCGTGTCGGCCGCGGCGTAACCTTCATGCCGTTCCACTTCGGCGGTCACTTCCAGGGTGAGGACCTTCGGTCCAAGTACCCGGCAGGTGCTGATCCGTACGTCCTTGGTGAAGCGACCAACACGGCGCAGACCTACGGCTACGACAGCGTGACCCAGATGCAGGAAACAAAGGCAACTCTTTGCCGCATCGAGCGTGTGGCTTAAGGGAGGAAAAACTCATGGCACGTATGAAATTCCTCTGTGACGCTGAACGCTGCATCGAGTGCAACGCCTGCGTTACCGCATGTAAGAACGAGCACGAGGTGCCCTGGGGCATCAACCGCCGCCGCGTTGTCACGATCAACGACGGCAAGCCGGGCGAACGGTCGATTTCCGTCGCCTGCATGCACTGCTCCGACGCACCCTGCATGGCAGTGTGCCCGGTGGATTGCTTCTACCAGTCCGATGAGGGCGTGGTGCTGCACTCCAAGGATCTTTGCATCGGCTGCGGTTATTGCTTCTACGCATGCCCCTTCGGCGCTCCGCAGTACCCGCAGGTCGGCAACTTCGGCTCGCGCGGCAAGATGGACAAGTGCACCTTCTGTGCCGGTGGTCCGGAAGCCGACAACTCGTCTGCCGAGTTCCAGAAGTACGGTCGCAACCGTCTGGCGGAAGGCAAGCTGCCGCTTTGTGCGGAAATGTGCTCCACCAAGGCTCTCCTGGCCGGTGACGGTGACGTTGTCTCCGCCATCTACCGCGAGCGCGTGGTTGCCCGTGGCTTCGGCTCCGGCGCATGGGGCTGGGGCACCGCCTACGACCAGAAGGCCGGCAACTTCTAAGCTGCGGTCAATGATCTGAAGACTTGTAGGACGGAGGCAGCTGGCTGGCTGTCTCCGTTCTCTGCCTTGAAACATCGGGAAGGCATTGATGACCAGCACCAGAATGAAGCGGCCGGCGACAGCGCTCCTGGCCCTATGTGTGATGGGACTAACGGCTCTGACGGGATGCCGTGAATCTGAAGAGAACAGGGTGATCAAGCTGGAGAAGGGCGAATACGCCGGTCCGCAGGACACCGCCCTGAGCGAAGATCAGCGCCGCGAATTGCGCGCGCGGGGCATGAACCAGAAATACTGATCGGGTAACCGATCCCCATCCGCAGCCGCTGTTTCGCACTCTTTGCAGCAGGCCGCGGTTTCGAACATTAAGCCGGCATCAGGCCGGATTGCCGCGGCAGGGGCGGCGAACGTTTTCTCAGGAGGATCCGATGGACGGGAACCGGATTAAGACATTCGACCTCAACGCCCTCTGGCGGGCGGTCGCGCTTGTGGGCTTTCTGCTGGCGATAGTGCTGGCCTTGCCGGGGCATGGCAACGCGCAGCAGGGGCTGGCGCCCAAGGCCGTGCAGAGCGAAGCGCCGACAGGTGGTGCGGTTCCCGGTGAAGCTCTTGGCTTGACCTCGGACACTGACTACTGGCGTGCGGTCCGAAGCGGCGTTCAGGGAAACGTTTCCATCCCGGACAAGAAGGCTGGAACGCTGATCCAGTCCGAAGGCGAAGCCTGGCGCTCGATCCGCAACGGTCCGCTGTCGCTTTATGCCAGCTGGGCGCTTTTGGGTACGATCGTGCTTCTCGGGCTGTTTTATGCCATTCGCGGCCGCATCCGTATCGAGCATGGCCCGTCCGACAAGACCATCACGCGCTTCAAGGCTGTCGAACGTTTCGGCCACTGGATGCTGGCGGTATCCTTCATCATCCTCGGTCTCACCGGCCTCAACGTGCTCTATGGACGTTATGTGCTCAAGCCGCTGATCGGTGACGGCGCCTTCGGTTTCATCACACAGGTCGGCAAGTACCTTCACAACTACCTGGCATTCGCCTTCATGGCAGGTCTGGTCATGATCTTCGTGATGTGGGTGAAGCACAACCTGCCTGACCGCACCGACGTCAAGTGGCTGTTGCAGGCTGGCGGCCTGTTCTCGAAGAACCTTCATCCGCCCGCGAAGAAGTTCAACGCTGGTCAGAAACTCATTTTCTGGTCCGTGATCATCGGTGGCTTCTCGCTGTCCCTTTCTGGTTGGGCGCTGATGTTCCCCTTCACGACCCACTTCTTCGCCGGCACTTTTGGCAAGATCAACATGCTCTTCGGGACCGAGCTTCCGACGGTCCTCTCGGTTCTTCAGGAGCAGCAGCTGAACCAGCTGTGGCACACCGTGATGGCGATCTTCATGGTCTGCGTTATCCTGGCCCACATCTATATCGGTTCGCTCGGCATGGAAGGCGCCTTCGATGCCATGGGAACAGGCGAAGTCGATTTGAACTGGGCCAAGGAACACCATTCGCTTTGGGTCGAGGAGCACCAGGGCGATATTCATCAGGGCTCTGGCGACCGCGGAACTCCGCAACCCGCAGAATAGGTCTGTCCAATGTCGGAAGCGCGAATGCGCAGCCGTGCGAAACTGCTGGCATGTGCGCTGGGGGCGCTGACCCTCGCGCACGGTGTCAGCCTCGCACGGGCCGAATGGCCTGAGGCGCTCGTCGGTCACGGAGGGCCGGTCAAGTCTGTCGATCTCGACGCAAGCGGCGAACGTCTTCTGTCGACCTCCTTTGATTACACTGCGTTGTTGTGGCGTGAACCGGGCGCACATGGTGCGCCGGGCGCGCCCCTGCGCCTGACAGGACATAATGCTGCGGTCAACGACGTCCGATTCCTGCCGGGAGGTCGTGCCGCGACCGTTTCAGACGACAGCGATCTGATCATCTGGGACCTCGAGACTGGCAAGGAACTCCGTCGCTATCGTGGTCGGGGCGAAAAGGTGCTGAGCCTGGACGTGTCTCCCGACGGACGGTTCGTTGCGGTAGCTTCCTGGGAGAACGAAGCGCGGATCTACGACCTTGAGAGCGACGCACACGGAGCCCACGCGGTTCTGTCCACCCATCGTGGCAACGTGAACTCGGTTGCGTTCTCCGTCGACGGAACGGATCTTTTCACGGCGTCCTATGACGGCGGCGTTCGGCAATTCGATGTTCTGACCGGCACTTTGAAGCGCGAAATCATCAATTTCGGCTGGGGTGTCAACGTGCTGAAGGTGCTGCCGGACGGGGGCAGCCTGTTCTTCGGAGTTACAGATGGCAAGGTGGGCGTGCTCGATGTCGAGACCGGGACTGAGGTAAAGATCCTGCCGCCGCATACCCGTCCGATCTTGTCTCTTGCCCTTTCTCCAGACGGCAAGAGGGCCGCAAGTGGTGGCGGCGACGGTGTGATCAGGGTCTATGATGCCAAGGACTGGGAGTTGCTGGAGGAGTTCCAGAACCCGTACGGTCCAGTATGGGGACTGGCTTTCACGACCAATGCGAACGAGCTCTTCTATGTTGGGCTCGATGACGAGATACATCTCTGGCAGGTCGCGCCGCGCAAGCCGTTTGAGACGGTCGACGTGGAGTTTCCTCGCCGGTTCCAGGTGGCGAACACGGATGATCCGGGCGAGCTGCAGTTCGCCCGCAAGTGCTCCGTCTGCCATACTCTGAGCCCCGATGGAGGCAATAGGGCAGGGCCGACGCTTTACGGCGTGTTTGGCCGCAAGGCAGGTACGCTCCCGGGCTACCCCTATTCAAAGGCCCTTCTCGAGGCGGATTTCGTCTGGGATGAGAAAACCATCTCGGATCTCTTCGACTACGGCCCGGACGTGGTAACGCCGGGTTCCAAAATGCCGATCCAGAGACTGAAATCGGTCGAGGATCGCGATGCCCTGGTGGCATTCTTGAAACGCGCGACGGACCCGGATGGCGGTCCCGCAACAAACGGAGGAACAGCCCAATGAAGGCGTTCATTTCTGGAGTGCTTGGCATGGTCGTGATTAGTGTCGGTGCATGGTATGTGCTGACCGAGCAACTCGACTATTCCGCCATGACTGTAAACACCAGCCACAAGAACGACAGCGTGCGCCTCGATCCCGGCATGGCCGCGGAGCGAGATCACTAATTGAAACAATAGCCTGCGTGGGTTGATTGACTCAAACCCCCAAGGCTTTGAATCAATCTTTCAACGGCTTGAATCACATTGTCAGAACAACCGGTATCAGGAGAAGATACCGGACCTGTCCCCGATGACGAGCCGAGAGCAGACATATGACCTGACATCATGGGCGCTGCGACGTTCCACGGTCGGTCAACCAAAATGGAGCAACCTCTCTCATGAACAACGACACCTTCAACATGTCCATGCGCAAGTTCCTGAAGCAGGTTGGCGTCACCTCACAGCAGGCTATCGAGGAACACGTCCGCACCGCTGGGCTGACTTCCGGCCAGCTGAAGGCAAAGGTTACCCTGACCTTTGAAGGCTCCGACTTCGTCCATGAAGTCAACGGCAAGATCGATCTCGACTGAAACGTCGGTCAGCCCATCAGATGTCCGTGAACATGAACCAGCCATTGAATTTCGATCCTGCATTCCCGCCATTGCTGAGTGGCCGTCCGGTGCTGGAGCCTCATGATCCCTTCGAGGCGGCCGTCAGCGCAGCCGGGGCAGGCGAGGCGGAGGCCGGTGACCTGTTCTGGTCCTGCCAAACGCAAAACATCTCCTTCGCCATTGTGCTCGAGCCGGATGTCGAACGCCGGAGCGTTCAGGAGATGCTGTTTGTTCTGATGGTCTCGTGCGCCGATGCTCTGGGTGCAATCAGCCCGCCTGAACTGGCGATCACCTGGAATTGGCCCACGGCGATCTACGGCAACGGCGCAAGGCTGGGCGAAGCCCGTATGGTTGTCAGCCCGGAGGACGATGAAAACGGCGCTCCCGATTGGATGGTCGTCGGACTGAAGCTGGCCTTGAAGCCGGTCGACAGCGTGGAACCTGGCAAGACCCCGGGACGGACCACGCTGTGGGACGAGGGCGGAGTTGATGTCGAAGCCGTGCCGGCACTCGAATCGCTCTCGCGTCATTTCCTGACCTGGGTGCATCGATGGGAAACCGATGGTTTCAAACCGGTGCATGAGGCCTGGCTTTTCCGCTGTGACGGCTATCGCAAGGAGGTCGATACAGGATCGGTGACCGGCACCTTTGTCGGTCTCGACGACACGGGCAATCTGCTCCTGAAAACGGGCGGCGAGACCGCGGCCCTGCAACTCGTAGACTTCATCGCCAATGGCAACCTGGTCAGACCCCTGGCGGCTGTCGAAAAAGACGCCTGAGCGGCGCAAGGGAGCCACGCCTGATGCCGAGATTTCTTCGCGCGATCCGTTTCGATGCCTCAGATAGTCATGTCTTTCCGGCCGCCGCGCTCGAAAACGAATGGGCCATCCCTGGCAGCTTCGTTTTTGCTCTGGGGCGGTTCGGACCGCCTGCTGATCTGAGCGGCAAGGAGCGTCAGGCGCTGGTCAGCGGCTTTCTCGCGCTCGGCTCCTTCGGTTTCTCGACCATCGTCAGCGTCGCGGATGCGAGCGAAGAGCAGATCGCGGACTGCGAAGATGTTCTTGCAGAATATCTCGCGAGCAACGTCGGAGCCCCGAGCGAGGAGGCAGCCCGGGCGGCGGCGCGGGAGGAAATCGCCTTCGCGCGGGAGCTTGCCGAAGGGGCAGCTCTCAACACGTTGCTTGCCTTGAGCCGGGAAATCGGCGACGACGGTGAGCTCAAGGAAAGTTTTCACATCGTAACCCCGCCTGGAGACAAGCCGCATGCTCGGATCTGGGATGTGGTGGAGGAGCCCTGATGCGGCCATTCTGGAAGTCAGCCGGTTATCACCTTGTCGAGCGCGAAGCCAATGGCTGGCTGCGGGTCACGCCGGATCTGATACGGGCCTATCTGACTCGTCCGGAAATCCACCCGGTCGAGGAATCGTGCGAAGTCGAACACCGGCTGTTCGAACGGCTGATGACCGATCCTCTGACGCAGCTGACTGATGACGACCTGGCGCCGATGGCAGATCAGGACACTGTGGACAACTACCGCGTCGTGCTCGGGTTCCGTGATCATCTCGTGCGCCACAAGACCGTGGAGGGGGCCTATGCAGCCCTGTTCCGTGCCGGCTCGATCTCCATTCCCCCGGTCTTCATCGATCAGATGGTGCACCTGATCCTGCGCAATATTCTGCGCAATTGTCAGGATCCCCTGCGCCTGCGCGCCGCGGAACTGTTCTTCCGGGAGCAGGTCGTCACCTTGAGCGAAGGCGTAGTCACCATCGCCGACGCCGAGATCGTCGAAATGATGTCTGAAACCGGCGGGCTCGGCGGCTTGGGCGCGTTGCTGATGGAATCGGGCACCCCCATGCGCGAAGTGGCGCTGGATGTGCTGGGTGAGGAAAACGCGGAGATCTATTGGGACCGTTCCGACCGTTTCGATACCGCTCTCGACTTCCGGTTCACGCAGCCCGGGCCTGACGCCTTTGCCCGCGTGCTGGAAGACTGGGTACGCCACTTCGCCAAGGTGGATGTGCGCGTGCAGCCGGTGCAGAAGATCCGGGACGAACACTGGTCCTGGCATATCGGCCTTGATGCAGACGCCACCGCTATTCTGAATGCGCTCTACAATGAGGAAGGCCTGTCCGAGGCCGACAACCTGCGCATTCTCTGCCTGTTCCGCATGGACTTCGAACATCGCACCGACATGCGTTCCGATCTGCGCGGAAAGCCCGTCTGGCTCGGGCTCGCGATGTCGAAGGACAACAAGATCCGTATGAAACCGCAGAACCTTCTGGTGAACCTTCCACTGGCCTCAGGCAGCTGACGGACAAGGTGCAATGACGCCCGGGAGTGGGATCTGTGGACCTGCAGGACAACAAACGTGCAATTATCGCGATGCTGGTGGCAAATGGCGCCTTCATCATCAATGACGCTCTCGTCAAACTGGTTTCAGGCAGCTTGCCGCTTGGCCAGATCATCTTTTTACGCGGCCTAGTCACGATCTTTCTGATCGGCGGCGTCTGTGCTGCGACCGGCGTCTTCCGGTCCTTTCGGGTTCTGGCAAGCCCGAAGGTCGTCATCCGGACACTGGCCGAAGTCGTTGCAACCCTGCTTTATCTGAATGCCCTGACACGCATCCCGATCGCAAACGCGACGGCGATTTTGCAGGCGCTGCCGCTGGTGGTCACTGCTGCCGCGGCGATCTTTCTCGGCGCGCACGTCGGATGGCGGCGCTGGAGCGCGGTCGGTGTCGGTCTGATCGGTGTCCTTTTGATCGTCAGACCAGGTTTCGAGGGCTTCGATGCCTGGGCCCTGCTGGCACTCGCGGGTGTCTTCAGCATGGCCCTGCGGGATCTTGTGACCCGGCAGATGCCGCGCGAGATCCCGACCTTCGGTGTCAGCCTGGCAACCGCCATCGGCGTGACGGTCCTGGGTGGTGGCCTCATGACAACGCAAGGCTGGGAGCCGGTCGGCCTGCAGGAACTCGGGATCCTCTTTGCAGCTGCCGGCTTCGTGCTCTGCGGTTATATCTTCATCATTCTGGCCATGCGCTCAGGCGACATATCGGTGGTGGCGCCGTTCCGGTACTCGGCCGTCCTTTGGGCTCTCGGTCTCGGATATGCCTTCTGGGGAGAGATCCCCGACCTGATGACGATGGCGGGAACGTCGATTGTCGTCGCCACGGGTATCTACACGTTTGTCCGCGAACACCGTCAGGGTAGCTTGCGCCGCAGCGCCGGTTGATACGCGTGTGAGTCGCTTGCCATTACCCGAACTCAGCCGTACTCTGCCCGAACCCACCTTTTGAAGAGGCCAAAGTCGGCCAAATGCCAAGTCATATTTCGTCTGATCCGGCACAGCGGAAGGTGCCGTCTATTGCCGTCTTGATCGCAATTTCGACGGTCGCACCGGTGTCCATGAACGTTTACCTGCCATCGCTGGCGGGCATGGTCGATGCGTTCGAGACCACGACGGCACGCGTTCAGTTGACCATGTCGCTCTATTTCGCGGCCGTTGCGATTGCGCAGATCTTCGTCGGGCCCTTGTCCGACAGATATGGCCGCAGGCCCGTCGTTCTGGGCGGGCTGGTGATCTACATTCTCGGCAGCGCCCTTTGCCTCATGGCGCCGACCATCGAGATGCTCGTCCTGGCGCGCCTCGTCCAGGCAGTAGGCGCCTGTACCGGCATCGCACTGGGCCGGGCGATCGTTCGCGATCTCTATCACCGAGAAGAGGCTGCGAGCATGATCGGCTATGTCACCATGGGGATGACGGTCGGGCCGATGATCGGTCCGGTCATGGGCGGGATCCTGGATGCCAGCTATGGCTGGCAGGGGGGATTCTATCTGATGCTCGGTCTCGGTACGGTGGTATTGCTCGCCGCCTGGATCAATCTCCACGAGACCAATCACGACAAGAGGGCGAATGGAGGCCTGTCGGGCCTGTGGCGAAACTACCGCGCCCTTGCTGAGGTGCCGCTCTATTGGGCTTTTGCGCTCACAGCCATGTTCACCTCGTCCGTCTATTTCGCCTATCTGGGCGGTGCGCCCTACATCGCCGCAGACAAGCTGGGAATGACGCCGGCCGAGATGGGCGTTTACTTCATGATCGTGGCTGTCGGCTACATCATCGGCAATGGTATTGCCGGACGCGCCTCTGCCCGCCTCGGAGTCTTGCGGATGGTCCTGATAGGATCTGCCCTGCCCACCGTGGCCGTGATCTTTCTGATCATCGACATGTGGCTCGGGCTGTTCGGAACCAGTGCGCTCGCCCTGTTCGCCCCCATGTTCCTCGTCGGCCTCGGCAATGGTATCTGCCTGCCGAATGCGATTGCGGGTGCGGTCAGCGTCCGGCCGGATCTTGCTGGCGCTGCGTCCGGATTGAGCGGAAGTTTGCAGATTGGCCTTGGCGGCGCCACGAGCGCCCTGGTTGCCTGGATGTTGTCGGAAGCCATGTGGCCGGCAGCTGTCTGGCCCATGGCTCTTGTCATGGCCCTTTGCATCGTCGCTACCTGGGCGGGATGCATTGCCGCCTGGCGCTTCGAAAACCGCACAGACGCGTAACAAGCATGTGCCGCGCTTTTGGCGCGGCACTGTTCAGGGTTCGAACCCTAGTGTTCCTTCAGGAAGTCCTCGACTGACAGGCCGCTCTTGGCCGCGTCGAGATAGTCATCCGTCGTGCGGATCTTCGGCCGGGCAGGGCCGCCTGAATGAAGCAGGCTTTCGTCCATGTTCCACTGAGCGTTGATACGGCAGTCGTCGCACATCTCGATCAGGTTCGCCTGGGCATCCGACAGGAACATCTGGTGCTTGCCGGCGAGACGCTCCTTGATCCGGGCAATCGTCGAGCGGGTGCCGAAGGCCTTGCCGCAGGAGGTGCAGGAGGCCGGTTCTTCCTCGTGCAGGACAACGCTTTGCATTGCCGAAGGCGAAGCGTTGAAGCGCGGTTCCAGCGTGATCACCTTTTCCGGGCAGGTGGTCTGGCAAAGGCCGCACTGAACGCAGGCCGTTTCAACGAAGCTGATCTGCGGCCGGTCGGGATTGTCGCTCAAGGCTCCCGCCGGACAGGCAGACACGCAGGAGAGGCACAGGGTGCAACCCTCGGAATTGACGTTGATCCGTCCGTAGGGAGCTGTTTCCGGCAGCGCAATGATGTCCGGTGCATTTGCCGAAGCGCCGTGCAGCGCCGAGATCGCCAGCCGGGAGACATCTCGTTTGCCTCCGGCTGCAGCGATCCTGCGCGGCGATTCGACGATAGCGCTCCCGGCCTTCACCAAAAGAGTGTTGGCGAGCTCGTCCGGATCGCTCGTCACCAGGATTTCGATGCGATCCTCCGCATCGTGCCCCATTCCGGCGAGCAGGGCCTTTGCCAATGCCGCTTCGTTCTGGATCGGCAGAAGTTCATCGGCTTCCTTGGGGTCGGCGAGGAGAACGATCCGCCGGGCCCCAGCAAGGAATGCCGTGATCATCGCCTCGTGGCCGAAGCCGGTGATCGCGTGCATGCCGAGCGGAAGAACGTTGTCGGGAAGGCCGTCGCCAAAGCGTGCCAGCGCTCCGATCATCTCCGTGCCATGATCATTGCCGTGCAGCAGAAGAACCGGCGGGTTCGCGGTCTTGCCGCTCGCCTCGATGAAGGTTCCTAGCAGCGTCTGCACACGGCCCAGAAGGTCCGCGCGATAAGGATACTGGTAGGTGATTGCGCCGGTCGGGCAGGTCGCCGCACAGCTTCCGCAGCCGCCGCAGATTGCCGGGTCCACGGCGATTTTCTCGCCCGTTGACTGGATCGCTCCGGCAGGGCAGGCATCCAGACAGTTGGAGCAACCCGTCTTGCCAGCGTGGCTGTGAGCGCAGATATCGGCCTGGTAGGCGACGTAAAGCGGCTTTTCGAATTCGCCGACAAGCGTGGCCGCTTCGCGAAGAACTTCGGCAATCGCGACTGTGTCGGAAGGTTCTGCCCGCAGGTATCCGTCGCGCTTTTGCGGAGCGGTGATCGGCGCCGTCTCGCCGCTGAGATCGACAACGACCGAGCACTTCGATTTTGCACCGTCGCGCGGCATCAGGAATTCCGGCTTGCCACGGGACGAGGGCAGCATCGGGGCATAGCCGTTCAGGACAACCTCGAACGATCCCAGAGCGCCGGAGAGCGATCGGATTCGGCCGGAGAAAATCGGGAAGGGCAGAACGGCCGGAAGCACGATGTCGTCGATGGCGGTCAGCACGAGAGTGACCGAAAGGTCCCCTTCAAGTTCCATGGCGGCATCGAGTGCGGCCTGACCACGTCCATAGACAAGGCACATGCCGTCTGAGTTGATCGGCTTGGAGGGGGTCGGGCGCATGCCTTTCTGGAATTCTGCGTCGGCAATCAGGGCGCGGATCTTCGGCGTCGGATTGCTGCCCTTGGCGGCCCAGCCGGCGGTCTCACGAATGTTGACGAAGCGAACCCGGTCGTCTGCCTCGGCCTCTTCCGCGATTTCCCGAAATAGCGGCGCTTCCTGGGTACAGGCAACGAGGAGCCGGCCTCCTTCGCCAAGCGCCGTCTCGAACGTGCCTATTTCATCGCGGCACAACTGGCTGCAGGTCGGGGCGGCCAATCGGTCGGCAAGAGCCTCGGCACTTGCCGTAAGGTCCATCGTCTTGAAACAGTTGCACAACAGCAGGCGTTCGTCGCGGACCTGCGGTTCATTGGCTGGCATTGGCGTTCTCCGGGGTGGGCAAAGCCCTGTTTTTTATAATTATTCCAAGTTTATATCGGAGGCGGCTTTTTGCAAGCTTTCTGCCGATGAAAGTGCTGCGACGGAAATGGCATGATGTAAACGCTTTCAATGGTTTGCCAGATCGATCGCATGGCATAAAATATACCTCAGCCAAGTTTGGGAGAGCGCCTTGGAAGTAGAGATCACGCGGCATGTCGGCATCGTCCTTGAGAAAAGGAAAAGCACGCATCGCTGGGGCGGCGACATCTGGACGCCGGTCGCAATCCTCGTAGACCCGCCTCAGACCGGTGGCTGGCAGGAGATAGAGACCGGTGAGGAACGCCGGCTGTTCCAGTATGGCCCGGTTGCGCTGACCCTTCACCGGAAGATGGGCGAGGCCTATGACGCGAATATCGAGACCGAGAACCCTGCTCTATGGGTAATGCTCGACGATGCCGACACGGAGCCTGTTCCCTACAAGGTGCGAGGCGTCACCGTCGATCCATATGAAGCCATGGGGGTTCTGGATTCCGGCGAGGGGCTGGTGGAGCGCATGCCTGTGCCTGTCGAGATCCTGCACTGGATGGTCGACTATCTGAAACAGATGCCCGATCCCGAAAAGTTCCGGAAACGTAGAAGAGTATCCCACAAGACCGAGGAACAGAAATTCGGGAAGATTCCGATCTTCGAACAGGGCGGGCGACGCGAGGGCGACGAGCATGACGGGTAACGATAAGGACGAGGGTTTCCTGTCACGCTGGTCCCGCCGCAAGCGCGGTGTCGAGGAGGAGAGCGAAGCCGCCGAACTCCAGGTGGTTGCTGATGAGACCTCCGAAGGCGACGAACATGGAACCGAGCCGCAGGAAGATCCGGAGCTGGTTGCCAACAGGGAGGCAGCGGAGGCGGTCGATCTGGAAACGCTGACTTACGAATCCGACTTCACCGTTTTCATGAAGAATGGCGTGCCGGCGGCCTTGAAGAACGCGGCGCTTCAGAAGCTGTGGCGCAGCAATCCCGTGCTTGCAGTTCTCGATGGCCTTAACGACTACGACGAAGACTATCGAATAGCGCAAGGCGTCATGGGCCAGTTCGAAAGTGCCTGGAAGGTCGGCAAGGGCTATGCCGACAAGGCCGAGGAAGTCGCTGCCGAGATGGAAGCGAAATCGGCCCGCCTGGCAGAAGAGCGTGAACGCCTTGCGGCAGGCGAGAAAGCCACTCCGGTCGCAGGAAAGCCCGGCGAAGAAGACCTTGCCGACAATGGCCAGCCAGCGGAGTTGTCGCGCGATGGCGAGGCAGATGACGATGCCAATGCTACCGCTCCGGTCGATATCGAGGTGGCGGAAGTTGACGTTGAGACGGAAATGCCGGCCAAGGCGAAGATCCCGAGCCGTCGCCGGATGAGCTTTACGACAGAATAGATCCAGGCTGCATCCGGGTCAGCGAGCGACCGGAAACTGTGTCTCGCAGTAGGAAGATGCACGGCGCTTGAAAGCCTGGTACTGGCTTTCCTTGATCATGCCCTCGGCGAGCAGCTTGTCCACGTCGCCCACTCGCTGGGCAAGGCAGGCATCAAGCTCCGGGTTTCCGGTCGAGGCGGCTTTGGCCGGATCCTCTCCGGTGACCATGGAAACCCCAGCGCGTACGAAACCGACGTCCTCGCGTCCGAGCCAAAGCATCAGCGCAAGTGCTGAGAGTGCGATCACCAATGCGGTTAGGCGCGCAGTGCGCCCGTCAAGACGGCTGGGGCTCCGCACCGGTTCCATGGATCAGCCGCCTGTAACACTCATGTGGCGGGAGACAGCCGGTTGCTTCGTACGGCGATCGATGACGAAGTCATGGCCTTTCGGCTTGCGTCCAATGGCTTCGTCGATGGCGGCACTCAGGAGTTCATTGCCTTCAGAAGCGCGCAAGGGAGCGCGGAGATCCGACATGTCGTCCTGGCCGAGGCACATGTAGAGCTGGCCGGTACAGGTGACGCGCACCCGGTTGCAGCTTTCGCAGAAATTGTGCGTCATCGGCGTGATGAAGCCCATGCGGCCGCCGGTTTCCTTCACTTCGACATAGCGCGCCGGTCCACCGGTCTTGTAGGGAATGTCTTCCAGGGTGAACTGTTCGGCCAACCGGCTGCGCACCAGTGAAAGCGGCAGGTATTGGTCTGTCCGGTCACCATCGATCTCGCCAAGCGGCATGGTTTCGATGAGGGTCAGGTCGTGGCCGTTGGCATGGCACCACTCCATCATCGGCACGATCTCGTGCTCGTTGACACCCTTGAGTGCGACCATGTTGATCTTGATCTTCAGACCTGCGTCCTTGGCCGCCTGAATGCCGTCCATGACCTTGGAAAGCTCGCCCCAGCGGGTAATCGCCTTGAAACGCTGATCGTCAAGCGTATCGAGCGACACATTGATACGGCGGACGCCGCAGTCGTAAAGCTCGGTCGAAAGCTTGGTCAGCTGGGAACCGTTGGTGGTGATTGTCAGCTCTTCAAGGGCGCCGCTGTCGATATGACGGGAGAGGCCCCGGATCAGGCTCATGATGTTCTTGCGTACCAAGGGTTCGCCGCCGGTCAGGCGCAACTTGCGAACGCCCTTTTCGATGAAGGCCGTGCAGAGCCGGTCGAGTTCTTCCAGCGACAACACTTCACGCTTGGGCAGGAACGTCATGTCCTCTGCCATGCAATAGACGCAGCGGAAATCGCAGCGGTCAGTGACGGAAACCCGCAGGTAAGTGACTGCGCGGCCGAAGGGGTCGATCATCAGCGGCTTGCTATTGGCGGTTGATCCACTCAGGTCAATCGGAGCGCCTGCAGACAACGTTCGATCCGTCGTTCCACCCGTCATATTTTTCTCCCTCGATTCCGGCGCCGGGTTCGGCCGGGTACCTTTTCGGCACTGAGCTCTAACCTAGTGCAATTTGAAACAAGCACAATATCCAGATCGGACAAAGATCTTCGATGGTGAAGCACTTGAGACAGGCCCGGCCGACCTCGACGCGCTGGCCCAGGACGGCCCTCGCGTTGCGGTCGCGGTTTCTCTGTGGGCTGTCGGCGTCTCAAGGTGTGGAAACCCTTCCGGAAACCGCAATGTTGTGATCCGCAGCCTTCCGGTGACGTAGACTGCATAAACCATCCAAATCTATGCGAGCCCCATGACTACGATCGTCTGGTTCCGTCAGGATCTACGCCTTGCCGATAACCCAGCCCTTTTCGAGGCAGCAGCCAAAGGCCCGGTGCTTCCCGTCTTCATCCTGGAAGATCCGGAGAGATCGGGTGAACGCCACCCCATGGGGGGTGCAAGCAATTGGTGGCTTCACCATTCGTTGAAGGCATTGGCCAAGTCCCTCGGAGGGCTTCTGCTCCTGCGGGGGGATGCCCGTGTCGCCATTCCCGCTTTGGCCCATGAGACAGGTGCGACAGCCGTCCATTGGAACCGCTGCTACGAACCTCATGCAGTCGAGCGGGATACGGAAATCAAGGCAGAACTGAAGCAGCAGGGGATCGAGGTAAACAGCTACAACGCCAGCCTTCTGCACGAGCCGTGGGAGCTGGAAACAAAGTCCGGTGGGCCGTTCAAGGTCTATTCGCCTTTCTGGCGGGCCGCGTTGCAGGAACCTGTTGCCGACCCGCTGCCCCGGCCGGAAAAGCTCGTGATTGCCGATCTGCCCAACACCGGCGAGCAGATTGACGACCTCGATCTGCTGCCAAGATCGCCGAATTGGGCAGAAGGTTGGGAAGACCTGTGGCAACCGGGGGAAGAGGGTGCGATGAAGCGGCTCCAGGACTTCCTGGCCGATGGCCTTGAGGGGTATGGCGAGCTTCGCAATCGTCCGGACCTGCCGAATGTGTCGCGCCTTTCGCCGCATCTGCACTTCGGCGAGATTTCACCGCGACAGATCCGTCATGAAACCAATTCGGTCGAAGATGCCGAGCCGGCGCTGAAAAAGGATGGCGCCAAGTTCATCAGCGAGATCGGCTGGCGCGAATTCTCCTATCATCTGCTCTATCATTTTCCGACCTTGCCGCACGACAACTTCAAGCCCTCCTTCGACGCCTATCCATGGCGCGCAAGCGAAACCGACCTCAGGGCCTGGCAAAGGGGTGAAACCGGATATCCAATTGTCGATGCCGGCATGCGCGAACTCTGGAAGACCGGATACATGCACAACAGGGTGCGCATGATTGTTGCCAGCTTTCTGGTCAAGCATCTGCGTCTCGATTGGCGTCACGGCGAGGCCTGGTTCCGCGATACCCTCGTCGATGCGGATCTGGCGAACAATTCTGCCAGCTGGCAGTGGGTCGCCGGAAGCGGTGCGGATGCCGCCCCGTATTTCCGCATCTTCAATCCAATGAGCCAGGGTGCCAAATTCGATCCGGACGGAGCCTATGTCCGCCAATGGGTGCCCGAGCTTGCAGGGTTGGACGATGCCTATA
The DNA here is from genome assembly GCF_048261595.1 of Roseibium sp. Classification (GTDB taxonomy): domain Bacteria; phylum Pseudomonadota; class Alphaproteobacteria; order Rhizobiales; family Stappiaceae; genus Roseibium. The sequence goes on along the minus strand of NZ_JBLXFW010000001.1, from coordinate 708,930 downwards.
TCCACGCCCCTTTCGACGCTCCGGACAAAGCGCTCATCAAGGCGGGTGTGACGCTGGGCAAGACCTACCCCCATCCCATCGTCGAGCACTTTGCCGCTCGTGACGCCGCGCTCGAAGGCTATGAAGCCGTGAAGCGTGGTGGAGAAGCCGCCGCCTGACCTGCAATTAAATCCGTGAGGTGCCGGTTACTCGAGCGATTGGGCTTGAATGCTGGCGGGCCACGTGGCTATCGTCCGCGCGACTTTTCGGGGAGATGAAACAGGTGACAGACCAAAAGGCCTGGCCGACGGAAATCCGGCTGAAGAATGACAAAAAGACGCTGCACGTTGCCTTCGACAACGGTGAATCGCATGAGTATTCGGCGGAATACCTCCGCGTCTGTTCGCCTTCAGCAGAGGTGCAGGGCCACTCTCCATCGCAGAAGAAGACCGTGCCGGGAAAGATCGATGTCGGCATCATGACCATCGAGCCTGTCGGCAATTACGCTGTGCGCATCCATTTCGACGACATGCACAATACCGGCATCTACACTTGGGACTATTTCCTGGAGCTCGCCAGTGAGCGCGAAAAGCACTGGGGTGGCTACCTTGGCGAACTGAAAGAAAAAGGCCTCACCCGCGAAAGGTGAGGCCAGGTGGCCCGGAGGAGACTGCGGTCCGGGCCGGGGTTCCTGCGGCATTTGAGGGCAACGACGCCGCAGGAAAGGCACCTACCTGGATGTGACGGTGTCCAGAAAGGCATTCAGTTTCCGGCGGAAAAGCGGGTTCTGCACGCTGCCGTTCGCGGAATTTCTCATGGATGTGGAATAGGCGCTGGTGATCGGCTGCTCGTAGTTGGGGTCAGTTGCATTTGTCGCGCTTGGCTCGTCCCAGACAACCAGAGCCGGGGGCGTCGTCGTCGCGAGGGCTTCGTGCCAATTTGAGTAGACGGCACTTTCACGCTCACCTGTCAGGAAATAGGCAAGGTCGAGCCCGTCTTCGGGCGTCTGGTCCAGAAGGAACTGGGCGTACCAATAATCATCGTCAGTTGTGGCATCCGGGCTTCGCATGCCGACCGTGAACTGCCACCGGCCATCCTGAACGTTGAGGGAGGCCCGCATGCTTGCGTCTTCCAGCAGGGAGTCTTGCTGCCACTGCGCCTTGACCGGTTGCCAGAAGCGGGCAAGCGAGTGCGGGTAGTCCAGCCTCGCGCTGACGATCAGTCCGGTCACACTTTCAGGATCCAGTTCGAAGAGGCGATAGGCCAGGTCAGTGGTCTGTGTCGACAGGAACAATGCATAACGCGAGATGCCATTTCGGCGGAGCATCGTCTGGAGAGCAAGGGCGGTCGCGCGGGAAACATTATCCGGCTCAGACGTCGCATCCAGATCGTGGTGCCGTGTATGCCGGTAGTCCGCCGCGAGGACATGAAACTCGTGGATCAGGCTGGGTGAAAGCGTCGCCAGCATCCCTGCATCGTCACCGGGAGCAGTAAGAACCACGAGCGTCGGGTTGCTCGGATCTCCGGCCTGCAAAAAGCTGATCGGGAGATCGTCGGCGCGCAGTTCGATGAAATGGTCCGGGATACCGGGAGCATAATACTCCGGCGAGGCTACAGCTTGGTCGAAACCGGAAAATGCCGCGACCACAGCGGAAGCTGCGAGGGATGTTCTCGAAAAATCAGGCATCTGGATCATGTGCGTGCCCCCATGGAAATCGACGTTTTGGAACGGGTGGACCCGGCAAGGCAGTCCTTGCCGCTACGCGTTGCTTGTTCCGCTCGCAGCAGCCAGTTGGCGTTTGAGAGCTTCGTTTTCGGTCTCGAGTTGCTGAAGACGGCTCCGCAGGCTGCCCAACTGCGGTTCCAGGTCCGCCAGGGTGAAGCGCTGTGGAATGTGGGAGGGGCAGTTCCAGTCAAATGCCTCGACACTCAACAGGACCGCCCTTTCAGGCAGTGCGCGATACCCGTCCGGACGTAGGCGCTCGATGAGCAGCGGGTCATCCGCCGCTGCGACCTGCCGGGCACGCGCCAAGACCTTCAGTCTTCGCCGGTTCGGATAGTCGATCAGGATCAGGCTGATACGGTCATTGCCGGTCAGATTGCCCGAACTGATGTACTGACGGTTTCCGCGGAAGTCGGCGTAGCCGATTGTCTGCTCGTCCAGAACCTTGAGGAAACCCGCCGGGCCGCCCCGGAACTGGACGTATGGCCAGCCCGTTTCTGAAACGGTCGCCTGGTAGAAGCCGTCCCTTTCGTGGATGAACTGCGCCTCGATCTCGGTGATTGTGTCGCGGGTGATCAAGTCTCCGCAGTCGAGTGCGGCGTAGGCCGAGCGCGAACCTTCCTGATCCTGCCGGACCTTGACCGAGGGAGTGAACGCTATGTCTGCGAATGCGCGTGTCATCGTCAGTTCTCAGATTGTGGGTATCAAAGGGATAGGTCACTCAGGCCAGGATGGTCGTCCGGACGTCGTCCGAGCGGCCAATGGAACAGGCGCTCGTCCGCGGAGATCCTGAGGTCGTTGATGCTGGCGATGCGGTGTTGCATCAGGCCGTCTTCGGCAAATTCCCAGTTTTCATTGCCGTAAGAGCGGAACCATTGCCCAGCCGCATCGTGCCATTCGTAGGCAAAGCGGACGGCGATACGATTGTCGGTAAAGGCCCAGAGTTCCTTTATCAGGCGATACTTGTGCTCGCGCTGCCATTTCGTCGTCAGGAAGGCCTCGACCGCGCTTCGTCCGGTAAGAAAGTCGGATCGGTTCCGCCAGACGGTGTCGGGCGTATAGGCAAGCGCGACACTGCCGGGAGTGCGGCTGTTCCAGGCATCTTCCGCAGCACGCACCTTGGTGATTGCAGTGTCGCGGGTGAAGGGTGGGAGGGGCGGACGTGACATGAATTATTTCCTTGTGCGCAGGCATCGCTCGTTCAGAGCTGTGAATTGAGTTTTTCGGCAAGCGTCAGGGCCAGGGCAGTGAATGCTGCGAACCAGCGTAGAAACCTTGGGGCTGGATATTTTCTGAGGAGCATTTTCCGACCTCCCTGACTTCAATAAGTACCGATCTGTTCATTTTGATAATTGGAATATGTACAGATCTGTTCAGTTATGCAAGGGGGAGAATGGCGAAATCGAGCTATTTTGCCCGTCCGGACGCTGGAAGATTGGATCAAATAGCGCTTAAATTGCTGTGTTTATTGCGGAACTTGAAAAATGAGGTGAAGTGAATTAAATTACAGATCGGTACAGAAAGGTATTGTGATGCGTCCGAGCAAACGCGACGAACTGGTTCGAGAAGCCCTGAAGGTTTTCTATCGTGGAGGATTCCATGCAACGGGGATGGACGCTCTTGTCGCGGCGACCGGCATCTCGAAGACTACGATGTTCAAGCACTTCAGCTCCAAGGAAGAGCTGATCCTGGCCGTCTTGCGGCTTCGCGACGAAAATTTCCGCAATTGGATCATCAGGCGAGTGGAAGAACGTGCCTCATCCCCGCGCGGGCGCTTGCTTGCGTTATTCGACGTTCTTGCCGAGTGGTTCGAGCAACCGGATTTCCGTGGCTGCATGTTCATCAAGGCGTCAGGGGAATACCAGGATCCCGATCACCCTATCCATGCGCAGTCGGCCGAGCACAAGCGGCTGCTCTTCAAGTACTTCGATGCTGTTGCACGTCAGGCTGGGGCAAAAAGGCCCGGAGATCTGGCAAGGCAGCTGTTGTTGTTGAAGGAAGGCTCGATCATCGCCAAGCATATGGGATACGAAGTCGATCCTGCCGGGGACGCCAAGGCAGCCGCTCGAACACTTCTGGAAGATGCGCTGGGCCCGGAAGCGGAAGCTGCCTAAGCAGTTTTAGTCGGAAGGTTGCTTGCCCAGCTCTCGCGCCATCTGGTCGACATAGGCGAGAATCGCTTCGATATCGTCCAGGGTAAGAATGACTTCCTGGATCGTGGCGGGCAGGTTGTCCGGTCTGGGACCATCACCTTGAAGCCGGACATGTGCCGGATGCGGGTTCCGGGCCATGAAGGTGTCGAAACGGTCCTCCCAGTCCTTTAGAAACTCGATCATGATCTTGAATGAGGGCGTGGACGAGGTTCCCGCGAAACGGTCTTTCTCGCTGATGATGTGGCAGCGGGCACAGTGAAGCTTGGAGAGTTCGAAGCCTCTTTGCTGCAGCGCTTCAGTGGGCGAGGCGAGGGCCGGCTGGATGGAAAGAGCCGTGAGGGCCGCAAACACCCCAAACGCAAGAGCGATAAGCTGTCCCGGGACTGACGTTGCGGATGGCTGATGGTGCCGAAGGCATCTCCCTGGCATCTGGCTACTCCTTCCTGACTGCTGCCGGAAAGGCTGGCGCAAGATCACAGAAAGGGCAAGCCGGAAACAGAAAAGCCGGCGAGGAGCCGGCTTTTCCCAATCACGATGCTCGGATGGCAGCTTATCGTTTCACGACGATCTTCGAGCCGACCGAAACACTGTTGTAGAGGTGGATAACGTCTTCGTTCGCCAACCGGATGCAGCCGGAAGAAACCGCGCTGCCAATCGTCCACGGCTGGTTTGTCCCGTGAATGCGGTAGAGCGTGCTGCCGATATAAAGGGCACGTGCTCCAAGAGGGTTGTTCGGTCCGCCGGGCATGTGGGCAGGCAGGATCCGGCCCTTTGCGCGTTCGCGGGCGCGCATCTGAGGCGGGGGGGTCCAACCCGGCCACTCTGCCTTGCGGGTGATGTTGTGGGTGCCGGCCCACTGGAAGCCGTCCTTGCCGACGCCGATGCCGTATTTCATCGCCTTGCCGCCCGGAAGTACATGGTAGAGGCGCCGCTCGGCGGTATCCACAATGATGGTTCCCGGGCTGTAAGGCCCGTCATAGCTGACTTTCTTGCGGCGAACTGGCGACTTGCCGCCATAGGACGGGCCGTAGTTGACCCATTGCTTTTTTTCCAGGTCGAAAAATTGTCCGCCGGGGGAAGCAAATGCGCTTCCCGACGTCACTGCGAATAACAGCGCGAAAGCTGCGAGTAATCCTTTAGCCATCGTCGTACCTTTGAGATCATTCCAATATAATTTGCGCACACGAAACACCAGACGAACCCTGCCATTCTAGCCTTTACGCAGCGTTAATGGTAATACTCTCATTGGACTTGCCTGCAGGGATAACGGGAATGTGAACGCCGCAGACGCGTGGTTTTCGGCATGGGCCTTCGTTTATATCCCGTATTTCTCGATGAAAGCGTCGATTTCCAGATCCCTGAAGTCGGGAAGCCGCTGCTTGAGCGTTGCATGGTCCCAGTTCCACCACGCAATTTCCATGAGAGCGTCGGCCTGCCGCTCCGAGAAGCGCCTTTTGATATGGCGCGCCGCGACACCCCCGACGATGGAGTAAGGCGGAACATCCTTCGAGACGACGGCACCTGCTGCCACCACAGCACCGGTTCCGATCGTTACGCCGGCAAGCACGGTCGCGCCATGTCCGATCCAGACATCGTGTCCAAGGGTGACCCAGTCTTCCTTGCGCCAGTCGAAGAAGGCGCTGTCATCGGCTCCCATGTCGAAGGCGGCCGCGCGATAGGTGAAGTGGTGCTGCGAGGCGCGCCAGGTCGGGTGGTTCCCGGGATTGAGTCGAACATTTCGGGCAATCGAACAGAACTTGCCGATCGTGGTCCAGACCACGTCTCCGCCTTGGACGATGTAGGAATAGTCGCCCATCTGGCTCTCGCGCATTTCGGTGAAGGCGCCAACCTCGGTCCAGGCACCCAACTCGCAATTCAGGACCTGCGCATCAGGGTGAATGTTCGGGGCGGACGTGAGTCGTTCTTTTTCAGCAGCTTTTGTCATGGCAGTATCCAATCTTGGGTTTCTGCCTTTTAGGTTTCGCGCTTGTGCCCTGTGTAACAGTTCCATGATGAAACGATGAAATTTCGATCACTTTCAGCCTTCGAAGACTTTCATCTGGATCCGGCGTCGTCCGGGTGTAAATGACAAGTGCTTGCTTTCAATGGATCTTGCGACCTACACGGCAAAGCGTCATGGGCATGTCATGAAACTGTCGCCAAAACTTCAAGGGTCTTGCAGGTCTCTTGTCATGCGTTTGTAATGGAGCCGTGGCTCTTGTCGCTGAGCAAATAACAACAGCGACAGGGCTCTCGGGTGATCCATTTCGAGAATGTGACAAAGACCTTTGGCGTGCGTACCGCCGTCGATAGCGTCAGCTTTACCATCGACAGACCGCAGATGGTCGGCATCATCGGCCGGTCTGGTGCCGGCAAGTCGACGCTCCTGCGGATGATCAACCGATTGACGCCCGCGACCTCGGGCCAAATCCTGTTCAACGGTCAGGACATCCTGAGCCTGAAGGGCGGCGCGATGCGGCGATGGCAGCGCGACTGCGCCATGGTGTTCCAGCAGTTCAACCTGGTTCCGCGTCTCGACGTCGTCACCAACGTGATGCTGGGCCGCCTCAATGCCCAGTCCACTTTCAAGAGCCTTTTCAACGTCTTCAGCGCATCAGACGTAAATACGGCCCTGTCGGCGCTTGACCGTCTGGGGATCGCCCAGGAGGCCACGAAGCGGGCCGAGGAACTCTCCGGTGGTCAGCAGCAGCGCGTTGCCATCGCCCGCGCCTTGATGCAGGACCCGCACATGGTGCTCGCCGACGAGCCGATCGCCTCGCTCGACCCCATGAACGCGAAGATCGTTATGGATGCCCTGCGCGAGATCCATGAGCGCGACAACAAGATTGTCGTGTGCAACCTGCACACGCTCGATACGGCCCGCAGCTACTGCGATCGCGTGATCGGTATGCGTGACGGCCGCATCGTCTTCGATGGAGCGCCCGAGGCGCTGACGACCGAAGTGGCGCGCGAGATCTACGGCGCCGACGAAAGCTTCAACGAAGCCGCGACGTCGACCTCCATCGAGACCCGGACGAAGCCTGTCCGAATTTCAGATCCTGCCGGTGTGATGACGCCGGCGGTCGCGGCCGCGGTCTAGTCCCGGCCCGGACCAACGTCATCAAGATCCATCTTTTCGGGAGAACCCCAGATGAAATTCCTCTCCAAGACCGCAGCTCTTGCCGCTGTCAGCATGCTCGCCCTGAACGCAACCTCCGCCCTTGCCCAGGACCAGATCACCGAGTTCCGCATCGGCATCCTCGGCGGTGAAAATGCTTCCGATCGCCTGCGCGCCTATGAGTGCCTTGTGGACAAGACCGCCGACCTGCTGGGCGTTGAAGTCAAGCTCTTCGCGCCGGCCGACTACAACGGCGTCATCGAAGGCCTGCTCGGCGGCAACCTCGACATGGCCTGGCTGGGTGCATCCGGTTACGCCAAGGTCTACCTGACCGACCCGGAAGCCGTTGATCCGGTTCTCGTCAAGGTCAACAACGATGGTGGCTACGGCTACTACTCCATCGGTTTTGCCCGCATCGACAGCGAAATCAATTCGCTCGACGACATGAAGGGCAAGGTTTTCGGTTTCGGCGATCCGAACTCGACCTCCGGCTACCTGATCCCGTCTATCGAGATCCCGAAGCTGGGCTACTCCATGAAGTCCGGCGAATACTTCGGTGAAGTCAAGTTCACCGGCGGTCATGAGCAGACCATCGTTGCAGTCGCAAACGGCGACATCGACGGCGGCGTGACCTGGGCCGACGGCCTCGGCGAATGGGAAGACGGCTACAATTCCGGTGCCCTGCGTAAGGCTTCCGATGCCGGTCTCGTCGACATGACCGAAATCCACGAAATCTGGCGCTCGCCGGTGATCCCGGAAGGTCCGGTTGTCCTGTCCAAGAAGCTTCCGGAAGACGTTAAGCTGAAGATGACCGGCCTTATGGCGTCCCTGAAGTCCATGGATGAAGAGTGCTTCTACGGCGTTGCTGCCGGCGAGGCGAAGGGCTTCATGCCGATCACGCACGCTGCCTACGAATCCATCGTCGCAGCCCGCAAGGCCAAGAACTGATCGGCCTCAATTCCAAGAACGCGGACCGGCCTTCCGGTCCGCGTTTTCTTGTATCTGTCTCTTGATAAAGGTGTCCCGCATGGCCGTTGCCGCTCTGGAGCAGGAAATCCTGTCGATGCGCAACCGGCGCCAGCTCTACTCCCTGATCGGGATTCTGCTGGCCGTCGCCATTCTCGTTTCCGGCTATTCCAAGTCGAACGCAATGAATTCCGGCAGCTTCGTCGAGGGGCTGAGCAAGTTCTTCGATTATCCTGGCGAGATCGTGAAAGAGGCCTGGCAGGCCGGTCCGGACTTTTTCGGCCTGATCATTCATTTCGTTCCCTTCATGCTGGAGACGCTGAACATCGCGGGCGTCGCGACGCTGATCGGCGGCGCGATGGCGGTGGTCCTTGCCATGGCCTCGACGCGAAACGTCGACAGCTACGGTCCGCTCATCCCGGTCGTCCGCCGCGCAATGGACATTATGCGCGCCTTTCCCGAGCTGATCATTGCGCTGTTCCTGATCTTTGTGCTTGGGTCCTCGCCGATCCCGGCCATGATTGCAGTCGCCTTCCACACCGCCGGGGCGTTGGGCAAGCTGTTCTCCGAAGTGAACGAGAATATCGATCGCAAGCCCATCGAGGGCCTGTCGGCCTGCGGCGCCAACTGGCTCCAGCGTATCCGCTTTGCCGTGTTGCCCCAGGTAGCGCCCAACTACCTGAGCTATTTCCTGCTGCGCTTTGAGATCAACGTCCGCGCCTCGGCGATTCTCGGTTTCGTCGGCGCCGGCGGCATCGGTGCGGAGCTGCGCCGGACCATCGGTTGGGGGCAGGGGTCGGGCGACGAGACGGCCGCCATCTTCGTTCTGCTGTTCGCCACCATCATGATCATCGACCAGACGTCGTCCTATTTGCGCGGCAAGCTTGTCGGCAACGGCCGGGGGCATTGAGGAGACATGTCAATGACTGACGCAACGATCCAGCCTGGCATCGATCCGCAGACGGTCTTCTCGCAGATCCGTCGTCGCACGGCCTTTACCGTCGGACTCCCGCTGCTGATCCTCACCTATCTTCTCTACACCTGGTTTGCCTTCGGCGTGCCGGATCTGCTTGAGCGTGCCCAGCCGGAGCGCGCCGTCATCCTCGCCACCGACGCTGTCGCCCACAAGGTCCACGTGACCAAGGACTTGCGCCGCGGCGGTCTCGAGATCGCCGTCGAGGGCGAGCGTACCGCGACCTACGAACAGGGCACTGCGCCGGATTGGGTCAAGCTGGATGGCGAAAACGCGGTCGTCGATCTCGGCGAGGGTTACCTGATCGAGATCGACGGCAAGACCATGCGCTTCACCGTGCCCGACTACGGCATCATAAAGGTCACCGGCACCAAGACCGGTGTCGAGACCCTCTTGCCGAGTGGGCCGGTCCCGGATTGGGTGAAGGACGATCCGCGCAAGTTCGACGCCCGCCCGACCCTAGATCGGCGCGTCCAGGTGACGAAGACCAAGATCGAGGTGCACAACTACTTCGGCGGCTGGGAGAACTTCTGGTTCCCGTTCCGGTCTCAGTTGCATGGCATGTCCATGTCGCAGCTCTGGGCCCTGGCAACGAGCAGTGACCGGATCGATCCTGAGAGTTCGAACCTGTCGTTCATCTTCAACGAGTTCCTGACCAATCCGGATTGGCAGCACAAGGCGGTGTTCATCGCCCTGTTCGAGACCATCATGATGGCGGTCCTCGGCACATTGACAGCGGCACTCGTTGGCCTGCCGCTCGCCTTTCTGGCTGCACGCAATTTCACGCCCTCGTTCGTGATCCGGTTCGGCGTTCGCCGGGTCTTTGATTTCCTGCGCGGCATCGACATGCTGATCTGGTCATTGATTTTCATCCGGGCCTTCGGACTCGGGCCGCTGACCGGTGCGCTCGCCATCGCCTTTACCGATACAGGTACCCTCGGCAAGCTCTTCTCCGAAGCGCTGGAAAACATCGACAACAAGCAGGTGGAAGGCGTGCGGGCCACCGGCGCCAACCAGCTCCAGCGATACCGCTTCGGCGTCATTCCCCAAATCTTGCCGGTGTTCGTGTCCCAGGTGCTCTATTACCTGGAATCCAACACCCGGTCTGCCACCGTCATCGGCGCTCTGGGGGCCGGCGGTATCGGCCTGATGCTGGTGGAAACCATGCGCACGTCGCGTGACTGGGAAAACACCAGCTACATCATCATCATGACCATACTTGTCGTGATCGCGATGGATCAGGCTTCGAGCTGGCTCCGCCGCAAGCTGATCGAGGGAAAGTAAGGCCGGTTTCGATCAGGCGGCAAGCCAATGCCGCCTGCCTTATTTCCGTCGCGGGACCTTGCGAGTCTTTTTGGCAACGAGATTCGCGAGCGGCGGAGCGAAGAACATGATTTTCACACTGAACCACGGAACGGGGCGGGCGACCTTCCTGGTTTCGGCCTTCCTGGGCTTGGCGACGGGCAGTGGCGGGGCACTGGCGGCATCGATTGACCGCTGCGTGTCCTCGCTCAAGGCCGAGGCCGTCAAATCGGGCGTGCAGCCGGAAATTGCCAGTCAGATGCTTGATGGGGCGAAGTACGATGAGAAAGTCATTCGGTTCTCCACCTCCCAGCCGGAATACGAGACGCCGATCTGGGACTACATGGCCTTTCTGGTCGACCCGCAGCGGATCGAGGATGGCAAGGCGCTTCTGAAGAAGCACCAGTCGACACTTGCCTCGGTCGAGAAACGTTTTGGTGTCGATCGCCACGTGGTTCTGGCCGTGTGGGGAATCGAGAGCGATTACGGCCAGTTTCGAGGCGATTTCTACACACCGCATGCACTTGCCAATCTCGTATGCGCCGGCGGGCGGCGCGCGAAATACTTCAAGGGCGAGCTGATCAAGACGCTCCAGATTGCCTCGCGCGGAGACGTGCCGGTCAATGCGTTCCAGGGGTCCTGGGCCGGGGCTTTCGGACAGACACAGTTCATGCCGACGACCTATACCCGCCTTGCCGTCGATTTCGATCGTGACGGTCACAAGGATCTGGTCAACTCGATCCCGGATGCCTTGGCATCAACAGCGAATTTCCTGAAGGATGCTGGTTGGCAGAACTCAAGGCCCTGGGGGTACGAGGTCAAGCTGCCGAGTGGATACAAAGGGCCGACCGGGCGCACGAAGCGGTCGTCTTTATCGACCTGGAACAAGCGCGGTCTGACCCATGTCGACGGCAGGAAGCTGTCCGGGAAACTTGAGGCCGGCCTGATCCTGCCGGCTGGCAGCAATGGCCCGGCCTTCCTGGTGACACGCAATTTTGACGCCCTGCGCTCCTATAACGCGTCCCAGTCCTACGGGCTGGCCATCGCGCTCCTGTCAGAGCTCGTGTCCGGAGGCGAGCCGTTCAGGACGCCATGGCCGACCAATGATCCCGGGCTTTCCCGGGTGCAGCGACTGGAGCTCCAGAAACTCCTGAACAAGGCCGGCTTCAATGTCGGCGAGCCGGACGGCAAGGTCGGACCCGCCACCCGATCCGGTATCAAACAGGCCGAGGCACGTTATGGCATGCCGGTCACGGGCCGTCCCGGCTGGGCAATTTACCAGCAGCTTGGCGGGCAGTAGAGGCCGCCTGAATGGGGTTTACTGCTCCTCCAGCCGGTCATTTGCCGGTGGGGGAGTTCGCGACAGGGACGAGATCTCGTGACGAAGCTCATCGGTCATCTTGACGTTGACCGACTTGAGGGCAGGGGCAAGCTGTTCGGGATTGCGCGCACCGATGATCGGGGCGGTGATACCGGGATGGCCGGCAACCCACGAAACGGCCAGTGACACCGGGTGAACGCCCAGCTTGTCGGCAAAAACAGTGAATTTCTCTGCCACCTCATACACCCAGGTCTCGCCATAGCGTGCCGCATACATGGCATTTTCCGACAGTCGGGTTCCGGAGGGCTTGTCTCCGGGTCGGAACTTGCCCGAGAGCAGACCACCGCCCACAGGGCTGTAGGAAATCACGCCCAGGCCTTCCGACTGGGCGAGGGGCAGGATCTCGGTCTCTGCCTGGCGCTTGACCAGATTGTACATGGGCTGCAGCACGTCGAACCGGCTCCAGCCTTGTCGCTCGCTGATGCCGAGTGCCTTCGCCACTTGCCAGGCGGCATAATTGCTGGCGCCGATATAGAGCACCTTGCCGGCGCGGACCGCATCCTCCAGGCCGCGAAGGGTTTCCTCCAGCGGTGTCGCGTGGTCGAACTGGTGGACGAAATAGACATCCAGCCGGTCGGTGCCGAGCCGCTTGAGGCTGGCTTCGATGGCAAGCGCGACGTGCCTCCGGTTTGTGCCGCCCGGATTGGCGCCTTTCATCATGGATCCGAAGACCTTGGAGGTGATCACCAGCTCGTCCCGCTCACTGGCGATCAGGCGGCCAAGGATTTCCTCCGCAGCTCCGTTGGAATAGACATCGGCGCAGTCAAAGAAATTGATCCCGGCGTCGCGGCAGGAGCGGTAGAGCGCACGCGACGTAGCCTCGTCAGCGTCCCCCCCGAAGGACATGGTTCCAAAACAAAGTTCCGATACCTTGATTCCGGTTCGTCCAAGCGGAACGTATTTCATGACAGCCCTCCCACGCTTGCCTATGGGCGCCTAGCAGATCGCATCCAGGTGCCCGCGTCCAGTCGCAGATTTTCGCCCCGGAAGAACAACTGTTGTCTTTGTGTATATTGCGGCGCAATATGGCGTTGCGACCAACCAGGAGGTCCGAAATGACGGGGAAAATACTGACGGTAGCCCAGCAGAAGGGCGGTTCAGGCAAAACGACTCTTGCCGCTCATATCGCAGTTGCACTGTCCCGCATTGGCGGCAAATCCGTTGCGATTCTGGATGTCGATCCGCAAGGCTCCCTCGGGACGTGGTTCGAAGCACGCGAGACCGCATATGGCGAGGACGCTACAGGACTTGAGTTCCGTACTGCCTCAGGCTGGGGAGCACGTCGCGAAGCGCGTTCCATGGCACGCGACCACGATTTTGTCATTATCGACACACCGCCGAAAACCGATGCGGACGCCAAACCCGCCATGGAAGCTGCGGACCTTGTCGTGGTTCCGATCCAGCCGACGCCGGTGGATCTTTGGGCCACGGAACAGACCATCCGTCTTGCCGAGCGGGAAGACACACCGGCGATCCTGATTCTTAACCGCGTGCCGCCCCGCGCAGCGCTTACCGGGGAAATGGCCGATGCCATCGCGGCGTCCGGCTACAGCACCCTGACGGCACGGCTCGGCAACCGCACCGGCTATGCATCATCCATGGGGTCCGGTCACACGGTGATGGAAACGCAGCCCACGGGCAAGGCTGCACAGGAGGTCGACGCACTGATTGCGGAGCTTCGCAAGCAGATCTGACGCAACGTTTTCCGTTTTGCCTTGGCATTGTCATGATCGCGTGTACCGTATCTCTTGGCACGATTTTTTAGCCGGGTGTTCGGGAGGCGCTCATGTTGTCCATCAAGTCTGTTTCGTCGTCGATTTTTTCTGATATTTCCGAAGCCTCCGGTGAAACCGGGCGCATGAGACTAGCTCGTTTCCCGGCGCTCTTCGCTCTGGGCGTGATGTTGGCTCTGCCGGCCCAGGCGCAGGAAAGGCGGATTGTCACCATCGATGACGCGGACTATTTCGGCGCGGATTATCGGACGGTCAAGGAAGTCGATCTTGAGGCGTGCAAGGCAGCCTGTCTCGACGACAACATGTGCCGGGCCTTCACCTACAACACCTCCGCCGGCTGGTGTTTCCTGAAATCAGACTTTGGGCAGCTGCAGAGTTTCCAGGGCGCGGTGGCCGGGCGCGTGGTGGCTGTCGAGGTGCAGCGTGAAAATCGAGAGGCTGACCGCAAGGCGGAGTTGACCTTTATCGATCGCAGCCAGATCGAGCAAGCGCTCACCTTGAGCGCGCGTCTTCAGGCGGCAACGCCTGACCGTGGACGAACGGTCGACGATCTGCGCGTGAGCGCCCGTGAGGCGATCCGCATAAACAACGGTGCGTTGGCCGAAGGCGATCTGAAATCCCTAGTCGCTCTTGCACCGGGAGATTTCAGTGCATGGGCGCAGCTCGCCATCGCGCTGATGCTGCAGAACCCCAGCAACTGGCAGGAACGGCAGGCGAAGCTGGAAGATGCGACCTCGGCCGCGATCAATACCTATCTTCGCGCCCTCGGCGAGAGCGAGAGGGCGAGGGCGCTCGATCTGGTTGGACAGTCGCTTGCCCGTCAGGGCGACTGGAAGCCTGCAATCAAGGCATTGAGGGCCGCGCTTTCCTTGTCCGATGACCCGGACGTGCGACGCCGGTACGACCAGATGGTCGCCGAGCACGGCTTCCGGATCCTGAGCCACACTGTGTCGGCTGACGCCGCCGCGCCGCGCATCTGCCTTGTGTTTTCTTCGACGTTGCAGGCGGGGACGGATTTCGCTCCCTATCTTGCGGCAACAGGAAAGGGATCTACCTCGGTCGAGGCAGACGGGGCCGAACTCTGCGTCGACGGCGTACGGCATGGCGAACGGTATGAACTGACCGTCCGCAGTGGCATTCCGGCCGCAGACGGCGAAAAGCTCGAGAAGTCCGCGCGGCTAGACATATATGTGCGCGATCGCGCTCCAAGCGTGCATTTCCTGGGGCAAGCCTACGTCCTTCCCGCTGGCGGCGACCCAACGATCCCGATCGTTTCCGTCAACACGTCCGAGGTCGACGCCTCTGTCTACCGGATCGGTGACCGTGCTCTGGCAGGGGCGGTTCGCGATGGCAGGTTCCTGCGCCAGATGTCGTCCTACAGGGCCGACGAGATTGATGAGGAGTACGGCGAAAAGGTCTGGTCCGGCGTCGTAGAGACCGAAAACCGGCTCAACGAGGACATCACGACCGGTATCCCGCTGAACGATCTTGGGCTCGAGATCAGGGCGGGTGTCTACGCCATGACCGCACGCTCGCGGCTGGACAAGCAGAACGAGTGGGGCCCGATGGCGACCCAGTGGTTCATCGTTTCCGACCTTGGTCTTTCGACGCTTAGCGGGACGGATGGCATCGCGGTGAACGTACGCTCCCTGACCGACGCGACGGCAAAGCGGGACGTTACCGTCCGTCTTGTCGCGATCAACAACGAGATCCTTGGCGAAACGAAGACCGACGACCTCGGCTACGCTCGGTTCGCACCGGGCCTCAGCCGTGGCCGTGGGGGCATGGCTCCGAGCCTGATCGTCGCCGAAACGACGGACGGCGACTACTCTTTCCTCGATATGCGCAAGCCCGCCTTCGACTTGAGTGACCGCGGCGTTGAGGGCCGCCCGGCACCTGGACCGCTTGACGTCTTCGCCTGGACCGACCGCGGCGTCTACAAGGCCGGCGAGACCGTTCACGCCCAGGCACTGCTTCGCACGTCGAAGGCCATTGCCCAATCGGGACTGCCCTTGACGTTCATTCTGGAGCGTCCGGATGGCGTGGAACACTCGCGCCATGTGGTTCAGGATGGCGGCCTTGGAGGTCACCTGCAGGACTTCACCTTGGAGGCAAGCGCCCAGCAGGGTGTGTGGACGTGGAAGGTGCATGTCGACCCGAAGGGCGACGCTCTTTCGCAGTCAACGTTCCTGGTCGAGGACTACCAGCCTGAGAGGGTCGATTTCGATCTGGAGAGTGCAGCAAAGACCTTCGATCGCGCGGTACCGACCCCGGTCTCCCTCTCGGCGCGGTTCCTCTACGGTTCGCCGGCGAGCGGGCAGAAGCTGGAGGGCGATATCATCGTCAGCCCGACCCGCGAACTGGCATCGCACCCCGGCTATGTCTTTGGCCTCGCCGACGATACGACCTATCCAACCCGCGAGAGCCTGCCTGCCGGTGTGGTCACGGATATCGACGGCTCCCTCGATTTCGACCTTTTGCTTCCGGAGATTGCCGAGACGACCGGCCTTTACCGTGCTGAACTGGTCGCGCGCCTCGTGGAGGCTGGAGGCCGTTACGTGGAGCGCCGCCTGGAACTGCCCGTTGCTCTGGAAGCGGAGAAGATCGGCATAAAGCCTCTGTTCAATGGAGGTGTTGACGAGGGCGGTCCGGCAGTCTTCAACGTCGTCGTTCTGGACAGGAATGGCTCCGAGATCAACCGGCAAGGCCTGACCTGGACGCTTTCCAAGATCAACCGGCGCTATCAGTGGTACCGGGTCGACGGCTCCTGGAACTATGAACCGATCGTCTCGACCACGCGCGTAGCAAACGGAACGCTGGACACGTTGGCCGGCAAACCCGCGACGCTCGACCTTCCTGTCGATTGGGGCCGGTATCGTCTCGAAATTCAGTCGTCCGGCGTTGAGGCAACGGCGAGCAGCATCGAGTTTTCCGCCGGCTGGTATACGGCCAATGCCACGTCGGAAACGCCCGACTACCTTGACGTCGGCCTTGACCGGAAATCCTACCGCGCAGGCGAGACTGCGATTGTTCGCCTGACCTCCCAAATGGACGGCATTGCCGCCGTCAACGTGGTTTCCGGTGGTGTCCTGTCCACGCACACTCTGGATGTAAAGGGCGGAGAGGCCGAACTTGAGCTGACCGTAAGCGACGATTGGGGGGCGGGCGCCTATGTCACCGCAAGCCTTTATCGCCCGATGGATCTGGACGCAAAGCGCATGCCGTCGCGGTCGGTTGGCCTGTCCTGGCTCCAGATCGAGCCGGGGGACCGGGACCTGGATGTCGCCTTGGCTGCACCCGATCTTCTGAGGCCCCTGGAAACCTTGACGGTTCCCGTCGAAATAAGCGGCCTCAAAGCCGGAACCGAGGCATATATCACCGTCGCGGCGGTCGATCTGGGGATTCTCAATCTGACCGGATATGAGCCGCCCGCGCCGGAAGACTGGTATTTCGGTCAGCGCCGTCTTGGAGCCGAAATCCGCGATCTCTACGGTCAGCTCATCGACCGTATGGCCGGAACCCGTGGCCGCGTCCGCTCCGGCGGCGATGCGATGGGGATGCGTCTCGATGCACCGCCGCCCGATCAGGAACCCGTTGCGCTGTTCTCCGGTCTGGTCAGACTGGACGAGAACGGTAGCGCGGAAGTGTCTTTCGACGTTCCCGAGTTCAACGGGACCTTGCGGTTGATGGCTGTTGCCTGGAGCGCGCAGGGGGGTGGGCATGCAAGTCGCGACGTCGAAGTCCGGTCGCCGGTTGTCGTGACAGCGAGCTTGCCACGGTTCCTTGCCCCTGGCGACAGCTCACGCTTGCGCCTCGACATTGATAATGTGGATGGACCCGAGGGCGACTACGAACTGACTCTGTCTTCCGAAGGCCCCGTGGAGCTTGCCGCGGATTTTGCCGGAACCCGTCAGTTGGCGTTGCAGGCGTCCGGCAAGTCGGCCGTGCTCGTTCCGCTGCAGGCTCGGCAGTCGATCGGAACAAGCACAATCTACGCAAGCTTGAGCGGACCCGACGGCACCGAGGTCGTCAAGCGCCTGAGCCTCGACGTACGCGATACGCGCCCGGATGTGGTTCGCCGTTCTACCTTCCCCTTGCTGGCGGGTTCGAGCCTCGTTCTGGACCCCGCGGTCTTTGAAGGATTGCGCCCGGAGAGCGTCGCCGTGAAGGTGACCGCCGGAGGCGCCGCGCGGATCAACGTTGCCGGCCTTCTCGAAGACCTCGACCGTTATCCGCACGGCTGTACGGAACAGACGACCAGCCGCGCCTTGCCGCTGCTTTATCTCAACCAGGTTGCTCGGGCAGCCGGCCTTGGTGACGACACTGAAATCCGGAGCCGTGTGGTTCAGGCCATTCGCCGGGTTCTCGGGAATCAGTCGTCCGACGGGTCATTCGGGCTTTGGAACAGCTACAGCAGCTATGATCCCTGGCTCGATGCCTATGTCGCAGACTTCCTGACAAGGGCGCGGGAAGAGGGTTACGAGGTTCCCGATCGGGCCTTTGACATGGCCCTGGCCAATCTTGAGAACCGGCTCGCCTATTCATCGGACTTTTCCGAAGGCGGCGAGGAAATCGCGTACGGGCTCTATGTCCTTGCCCGCAGCGGACGGGCTTCCATGGGCGACCTGCGCTACTATCTGGATGCAAAGCTCGGCGCCTTTTCGACCCCGCTTGCCAAGGCGCAACTGGCGGCAAGTCTTGCGCTCTATGGCGAGACTGAACGGGCCCGGAAGGGATTTGAGGCCGCTGTTCTTGCGCTGGGCGACCGGCGCCCGGGCGGTTACCGCTCGGACTACGGCTCCGTCCTGCGCGACGGGGCAGGCGTTCTTTCCTATGTCTCCTCCAATGCGGCGAGCAGGGCCGATATGGACCGGGCGAGTGACTTCGTTCGAAATGCCCAGGAAGGACGTCAGTACTACTCGACCCAGGACATGGCATGGCTGCTGATGGCGGCGCGCGAGCTCAACGAGCACGCGAAGGCATCGAAGATCGCGGTCAATGGCGTGGAGACGCCGGGACGCCTCTTGTGGTCGTTCGAGGGCGAGGACCTTGCCCGTGAGCGCGCCCAGGTCGAGAATCGCGGTGCCGAGCCCACCGAGCTTCTGGTTTCTGTGACGGGTCAGCCGTTTGCGGCTGAACCTGCCGGCGGAACCGACTACGCCATTGAGCGCCAGCTCTTTGATCTTGATGGCAATGTCCTCGATGTTTCAGCCATACCGGTCAACACGCGCGTCGCCGTCGTCATGACTGTTCGGGCCTTGAGCGAGGTTCCCGGACGACTGATGGTCGTGGATCGGATCCCGGCAGGTTTCGCCATCGACAATCCGCGTCTTCTGCGGTCGGGGGAAGTCGGAGCTCTGCAGTGGCTGCAACTGGCCGAGCAGCCCGACCATGCACAGTTCTTCAGCGACCGGTTCGAGGTGGCGCTTGATGAGAAGCAGAGGAGCGGAACCGAGTTCGCCTTTGCCTATCTGGCGCGAGCCGTCACACCGGGGCATTACGCCCATCCGCCGGCGTCCGTGGAGGACATGTACCGGCCGGAGCGGCGCGCAATTACCGAAACGGGCCAGCTGACCGTGCTCGGTCCGTCGCGGTAGTCAGGGCAGGGCGGTGGCCAGGCCTCGTAAGACTGATAGACGGCGCTGGTGGTTACTCGCCGGTGTCGCGGGTCTTTGCCTGACCGGCGCTCTCACCACCGGCAAGTTCGTTACCGACTTCCACGCATTGGAGCGCGGTCCCTTGCCTTCGGAGGTGACAACCTCGACGGTCGTTCTGGATCGAAAGGGCCGTCTCCTTCGGGCATTTACAACCCCGGATGAAAAATGGCGTCTTCCGGTGTCCGTGGAGGATATTGATCCGCTCTACTGGGCAATGCTCAAGGCCTACGAAGACCGGCGGTTCGAGGAACACGACGGCGTTGACTTCAAGGCGCTTGCCCGTGCCGCAATGCAATTTGCCCTCAACGGCAGAATTATCTCGGGGGGCTCGACCTTGACGATGCAGGTCGCCCGGCTGCTGGAGGAACAGCCTACCCGTAGCCTGTCCGCCAAATACCGGCAGCTTCTTTTGGCGCTGAAGCTCGAAGGAGATCTGACGAAGGACCAGATCCTTCAGCTCTATGCATTGCGTGCGCCCTTCGGCGGCAATCTGGAAGGCATCCGCGCCGCGTCCCTGACCTGGTTCGGCAAGGAACCCAAACGTCTGACTCCAGCCGAGGCTGCGCTGCTGGTAGCCTTGCCGCAGTCTCCGGAAACCCGGAGGCCGGATCGCCACGGGGCGGCGGCCAAGGCTGCGCGCGACCGTGTTCTGGAGCGGGCCGTAGTGGCAGGTGTCCTGTCGGAAGACGATTCGAACGCCGCCCGAAACGAGGCCATGCCGTCCGTGAGACGGCCGATGCCCTTCCTGGCGGCGCATGTCGCACGCAGCGAAACACTGGCGAGCCCCGGCCTGCAGCAGCATCTGCTAACCCTTGATGCCGATCTCCAAAGCGCTCTTGAGTCGCTATTGAAAACCCGCGTCGGGGCGCTTGGGCCGAAGCGTTCCGCCGCGATCATCGTCGCCGACCACTCGACGGGCGAAATTCTGGCCAGTGTCGGCTCTCCGGATCTTCTGGACGATGACAGGCTTGGCCATGTCGACATGACCGGTGCCGTGCGTTCGCCCGGATCAACCTTGAAGCCATTTATCTACGCTCTGGCGTTCGAGGAAGGAATCGCCCACCCCGAAAGCCTGATCGATGACCGGCCGATCGACATCGGCGGCTACAAGCCGACCAACTTTGACCTGGCCTACCAGGGACAGGTCAGTGTGCGCGAAGCCCTGCAGATGTCCCTGAACACGCCGGCGATCCAGTTGCTCGAGGCTGTCGGCCCGGCCCGGCTCGTGGCGCGGATGAAGCGCGGCGGCGCGGAGCTGGCAATCGGCGGGCGGGAAGCTCCGGGACTGGCCATCGGATTGGGAGGCCTCGGCCTCAGTCTGCGTGACCTCACCGGCCTCTACGCCTCTCTCGCAAATGGGGGGCGTGTCACACCTCTATATATAAAGAGCGGATTGGCGCCTGAACGGACCGGATTGCGCCTTCTCGAGGATGTCGCTGCATGGCATGCGGCCGACATACTGACCGGCCTGCCGCAGCCAAAGTTCGCTGCGGACGCTCACATCGCTTACAAGACGGGAACGGCCTATGGGTACCGCGATGCCTGGGCGCTTGGATTTGACGGACGCCATGTGATCGGCGTGTGGGCCGGGCGGGTCGACGGCACCCCGGTTCCGGGCATGACCGGATCGGAAGTTGCCGTTCCGATTCTCTTCGATGCCTTCCAGCGGCTCAAACCTGCTCCGGTACCGTTGCCGCCCGCGCCGCAGGGAACCTTGAAGGCCACGACGGCCGCCTTGCCGCTGCCATTGCGCAATGCACGGGTCCGGGCGGTCGACGCGCGCCAGGCTCCGCTCGAAATCAGCTATCCTCCGGCGGCGAGCACAATCGACCTCGGCCTGACCGGTCACCAATCCAGCCAGGCTCTTGTCGTCAAGGTTCGTGGTGGAAAACGGCCTTACACGTGGCTGGTCGACGGAACGCCCGTGGCCGAGAACGACTTCCGGTCGTCCGCAAGCCTGATGCCCCGTGGCGCCGGCGTGGTCCGGATCACGGTTGTCGACCAGACCGGCGCTTCAGCCAGCGTGGAAGCCTTCCTGCGCTAGTTACGGCGCGAATCTCCGAAGAAATCACGAAAATCGCTCAGATCGTGCGGTCTTGGTGCGTCGACCGTTTGTGATCTACGCGTCGCGGCGACCTGAGAACCGGCACTGGCGGCTCCGCGTGCAATATCCAAAACAGCGCTTTCCCACAGCATCGAGCCTCTTTTTCGGCGCAATCAGAGTTCGGCGAAACCCTGCGTCGAAGTCTTTATGTCGCTCATAAGGCCAGTGTGTCGATAGGCATAAAATAAAAAATTTGAACGAGAACGAAAATACGGGTAGTGCATATGTACTAATACATTCCCATTTAAGCGATAGTACATATGTACTATATTTGATTAATGTAAAATTATGAAATGAAATAGCTCAATATGAGGGATTTGATTTGATAATTATTCTGTTGAGCTGACAGAAATATTTTTGTTGCACGTATTAAGTGCATTACAGAAAATAAAAAAGTCCACTAAATCAATGTGTTGCAAAATGAACACGGCTGGTGGCTGCCGTGCTGTGCTGGTGGCAAATCGTCTTGATGTTGGTGCCGTGATTTGGTTGTTTGGCTGAGCGAGCGGCGCAGAGCCGCCTTCAAAGCATTCCGAATGGTTATCTGAAAAGGAGCCCTTCGGCCTGTCTTGTCGAAACTCGCGGGGAATGGTGCCTTGCAGGGATGCAAGAATTTCGCTCGGCGCCTTTGAGATTTGACTTTAGGAGGTCAGAAATGAACTTTAAGAGCCTTATGCTCGGCGCTGCTGCTGCAGCTGCTGCAACCAGCGTTCAGGCTGCCGATCTTCCGGTTGCTGCTGAGCCGGTCGATTACGTTCGCGTCTGTGACGCTTACGGCGCACGCTTCTACTACATCCCGGGCACCGAAACCTGCCTGCGCGTTGGTGGCCGTGTTCGTGCCAACTACACCACGTCCAACTTCGGCGAAGACAACACCGACGGCTTCGGTGACCGCGCTGATGCGAACTACACCTTCGACGCGTACGGCTACCTGTACCTCGACAGCCGCACGAACACCGAATTCGGTCTTCTGCGCACCTTCACCGAAATCGAACTCAGCAGCGGCGACGCTGTCGGTCTCGGCAAGGCTTACATCCAGTGGGGCGGCCTGACCTTCGGTCACGCTACGTCGTTCTTCGACTACTTCACCGGTCAGTCCTTCGCAGGTCCGGTTACCCGTAACTGGTCCGACAAGACCACCAACCTGATCGCTTACACCGCTGCTTTCGGCAACGGCCTGTCCGCTACCGTGTCTCTTGAAGACGCTGGCGTTCGCGCTTCTTCTAACGAAGGTGGCAAGCGTTACCCGGATCTCGTCGCTAACCTGCGCGTTGACCAGGGTTGGGGTTCTGCACAGCTCTCCGGTGCTATCCACGACAACGTCTCTGCAGACGCAACCGTTGACAGCGAACTCGGCTGGGCAGTTGGCGCTGGCGTAATCGTCAAGCTCCCGATGCTGTCTTCCGGCTCGAACCTGGCTTTCCAGGCTCAGTATGCTGACGGCGCTCTGTCCTACATCGGTTCGACCGCTGCAAACGCAACGGCTGGCGACAACAACAAGGGCTACACCCTGTCCGGCGGTATCTACCACCAGGCAACTTCCACTGTTGGTCTGTCCCTCGACGGTTCCTACATGGACATCGACATGGGTTCTGCTGCTGCCGACATCACCCGTTGGGCGATCGACGGTTCGGCTAAGTGGGTTCCGGTTTCTGGCTTCGAAATGGGTGTTGCTGTCGGCTACGCCAACAACGAAGTTGGTTCCACGGACACCGACGAAGTCAAGGCTCGCTTCCGCGTGCAGCGCACTTTCTAATCTCCGGATTGGATAGCTCTGATCTGAGAATTCTTCTGAACCTCTGATCAGTCATGCGACCCGGCGGCGTCCAAACCGCCGGGTCGTCCCCTCCAAGAGAGGGCGATTCCGGAGAAATCGGGCCTCGTTCAGGCTCTAGGGTCCGGATCTGGGTGAAATCGTTACCGAAATCTTAGCCGGGGCACATATTTTGTGTCATTCCGGCAACAGTCGTTTTTGAAACAATGCCTCTGGCGGCCGCTTCGGCTCATTGCCAGTTGCACCTCCAACCTCGATGCGTATGGTCAACCTGCGAGCGGCTTTCGGGCCGCGCTGGTTTGCAATCCCGAACTTCCAACCTTCGGGCGCTTGCTGAACTCAGAGATTTTCGCGGGGATTACGATGACTTGAGCGGCGCCGCCGCCCTCCTGAGAGGAGTCATCTTAAACATGACTGATTTGGAGGTCAGAAATGAACTTTAAGAGCCTTATGCTCGGCGCTGCTGCTGCAGCCGCCGCCACCGGCGCTCATGCCGCCGATCTTCCGGTTGCTCCGGAGCCGGTTGATTACGTTCGCGTCTGTGACGCCTACGGCGCACGCTTCTACTACATCCCGGGTACCGAAACCTGCCTGCGCGTTGGTGGCCGTGTTCGTGCGAACTACATTGCCAACAACTTTGCTGACGATGGCACCTGGGGTGGCCGTGGTGAAGCTCTCGACTTCAACGCAGAAGGTTACCTCTATCTCGACAGCCGCACGGCAACCGAATTCGGCCTGCTGCGCACCTTCACCGAGATCGAAGTTGAATCCGACAACGAAGTTTTCCTCGGCAAGGCCTACATCCAGTGGGGCGGACTGACCTTCGGTCACGCAACGTCGTTCTTCGACTTCTTCACCGGTCAGGCCTTCATCGGCGTTGTTGGACGTAACTGGTCCGATACCACCGTTGATCTTGCAGCTTATACTGCGGCCTTCGGCAACGGTTTCTCGGCAACGCTCTCCATCGAAGATGGCGCATACCGGAACACCGGCGTAAGCACCGTTACCGGCGTTACCTTGGCGAACACGACCACCGTTGCTTATGGTGGCCACAAGATGCCGGATCTCGTCGCAAACCTGCGCGTAGACCAGGGCTGGGGTTCCGCACAGCTCTCCGGTGCTGTTCATAACGTTCGTCATTCTGTTGCTGCCTATGAAGGTGCAACTGGTTGGGCCGTTGGCGGTGGTGTGATCATCAACCTGCCGATGCTCTCGTCCGGCTCGAACCTGGCCTTCCAGGCTCAGTATGCTGACGGCGCTCTTTCCTACATCGGCGCTCCGAGCACTGTAAGCAATGCGTTGGGTTCGACGGCCAGCCTCTGGGATGCAGATACCACGGGCGATACCTCGACCGGTTTCTCCATCTCCGGTGGTATCTATCACCAGGCGACCTCCACCATCGGCATCGCGCTTGACGGTTCCTACATGGACATCGAGCTGGCCAACTCGGGCGCTGCTATGATCGCAGGTGCACCGAACTCCATCGATGTCACCCGCTGGGCGATCGACGGCTCCGTCAAGTGGACCCCCGTTTCCGGCCTCGAGCTTGGTGCAGACATGGGCTACGCCAACACCGAAGTCGAAAACTACGACTACGACGACATCCGCGTCGGTTTCCGCGTACAGCGCACCTTCTAATTCGGTTCTCTTCGGAGCTGAAGGAAAGCCCGGCGGCATCGCCGGGCTTTTTTCTTTTGTTGTCAGTGGGGTGGCGCCGCTAGACCTCTCGACCTTAAAGGTCACGGCGCTGTGGTACAGGCGCGTTCTCTCAAAGGGACGCAGCAAAACTGCCGATGCGCTCTTGCGTCGCTCGGTCCCAAAGAAGCGGTGCGTGACCTTCTCCTTCGACAGAATGAAGCACTGCTCGAGGGTGCCGGGCAACCATCTCATCCGCCGTTTCTTTGCTTAGAATGTCGGAGTGCTCGCCTCTCAGAATCAGGAGGGGAATGTCCTCCAAGGTCTCGAAGAGCGGCCAGAGGTCCGGCAAGGGCGCTCCGTCATCCATCGCGGCAATCGTGTTTGCCAGAGCCGGATCGTATTCCAGTTGGAACCCCGCTAGCGACGTGGCACCGAGCTGGCTGGCAAAGCGCAGCCAATCGGTTGGTCCGAGGGACGGAAACTGGTTCCGCAACCCAGCCGCCAGCTTTTCCGCGCAGTCAGCAGCGTCTCGAAACAGCATTGTTTTTCCAATGCTTGTCGCCAGGCGCTGAATGCCCGACGCCTCGATCTTCGGGCCAATGTCATTCAGGATGATACCCGCCAACTGGTCGGCACCGAGGCGTCCTGCCATTGTCATGGCGTGCAGGCCGCCGCGCGAGGTTCCAAGAACGGCAAAGCGCTGAAGATCGAGATGTTCGACGGCCGCATCGATGTCCGAGGCCTCTACCGGCAGTGAATAGTTCTCCCAGTTCGGGTCCCAATCGCTTTCGCCGCGTCCACGATAGTCGAGCGCGATGACCTCGTGCCCATGCGCGGATAGGAAGCTTGCAACAGCTTGAAAATCCTTCGTGTTCCGAGACAGCCCTGTCAGACAAAGAACCGGAACCCGGTCGTCTTCGAGGTTCCGGCCGCGCCAGCGCCGACCTGCAAGGTTGAGCCCGTCGACGCTGTTGTAGTTGAACGGCTCGCCGTAAATTTCAGTGTCGGACCTGTGTGGTTCTGTCGTGTCGGAAAGGGCCATATGCTGGATCCTGAAAGGGCAATCGAAGTGAAAATTCGTACATCATTGCCCGTTGTTCGCCGGGAAAAGTCAAGTTAGACGGCAGGCCGAGGGGTTTGGGATTGCTCCTGCGCGAGCAGGACATTATGGTGCCGATCCATTCAGGCGTCCGTCTGAATTCTACTGCCACTCTTTCGAGGAAACCGGAAATGTTCAAGGGATCGATTCCAGCGCTTATTACGCCGTTCAAGGACGGAGCGCTCGATGAGAAACGGTTTCAGGACTTCATTGATTGGCAGATAAAACAGGGCAGCAACGGCCTTGTTCCCGTTGGCACCACCGGTGAAAGCCCGACGCTGACCCATGACGAACACAAGCGCATTGTAGAGCTTTGTGTAGAAGCAGCCGGCGGCCGCGTGCCGGTCATGGCGGGTGCAGGGTCGAACAACACTGCAGAAGCCATTGATCTTGCGCAATTTGCCGAAAAGGCTGGTGCCGATGCTCTGCTCGTGGTGACGCCCTATTACAACAAGCCGAACCAGGAAGGCTTGAAGGCTCATTATCGCGCGATCGACAATGCCGTCGGCATTCCGATCTACATCTACAACATCCCGGGCCGGTCGGTGATCGACATGGCGCCGGAAACGATGGCGGAGCTGTTCAAGACCTGCAAGAACGTCGTTGGCGTAAAAGATGCAACGGCGAACCTTGCAAAGGCGAGCATGCAGCGCCATCTGTGTGGACCGGATTTCGTTCAGTTGTCCGGTGAAGACATTACGGCGCTGGCGTTCAACGCCCACGGCGGAACGGGCTGCATTTCGGTGACGGCCAATGTCGCTCCTGCCTTGTGTTCCGAGTTCCAGGCTGCATGTCAGGCAGGGGACTATGCCAAGGCGTTGACCATCCAGGACCGTCTGGCTCCTTTGCACCAGGCGTTGTTCATCGAACCGAACCCGACGGGAGCGAAATATGCCCTGTCACTTCTCGGCAAGCTGGACAATGAAGTGCGCCTGCCTTTGGTCCCGGTCAGCGAGCCTACACAGCAGGTGATCAAGGCAGCCATGGTTCATGCCGGTCTGATCAACTGATTTGGATAACGATACCGGCTTCGGAGATGTATCCGGAGCCGGAACCTAAGGGAATTTTGGAATGGCCTCGCAGCGCGGAGGGCCTCCGGGCCGGACGATTATCTCCGACAACCGGAAGGCCCGTTTCAATTACGAGATCGAGGATACGTTCGAGGCCGGCATCGAGCTGAAGGGGACGGAAGTCAAATCCCTGCGCACGGGCAAGGCCAATATCGGCGAGTCCTATGCTGCCGAGTACAACGGCGAAATCTGGATCTACAACGTCTATATCCCGGAATATCTTCAGGCGAACCGGTTCAACCATGAACCGCGCAGACCGCGTAAACTCCTGTTGCATAAGCGCGAAATCGGCAAGCTCGCCGGCGCTGTGCAGAAGGAAGGCAAGACCATCGTCCCGCTCAAGCTCTACTTCAACGAGCAGGGAAGGGCGAAGATGGAAATTGCCCTGGCGCGCGGCAAGAAGGTCCACGACAAGCGCGAGACCGAGAAGAAACGCGACTGGCAGCGGGAAAAGGCCCGCGTCATGAAGAACTTTGGATAAGCTGTTGGGAACCTGTTCTCAACCTGTGGAAAAGTGACATCTGATCATCGGTGCCACAGGATTGAAAATCCAGGGTCTCAGTCGGAAATCAGCGTCTGCAGTTTTTCACGCAAATGCCCGTCGATCGGAACCGGGCGTCTTGTATCGCGATCCACAAGGACATGCACGAAACGGCCGATGGCCGCCGTTTCCGCGCTTTCTTCGCGAAATAGACCGATCTGGTAAATCACTGAAGAAGAACCGATTTTATCGATAGACAGGCCTGCCTCCACGACTTCCGGAAACACGAGCTCGGAGAAATAGTGGCAACCTGTCTCGACGACGAGAAAAATGTTCTGGGAGTTTGCGGGCGAAAGCAGCCCCTCTTCGATGTACCAGCTGTTCACTGCGGTGTCGAAGAAACTCAGGTACTGCACATTGTTGACGTGGCCATAGATATCCACATCCTGCCAGCGGGTCGGGATCTGGCGGAACAGTGGAAAGCGGTCCCGGGGCATCGGCGTCGGGCGAGCGGCGGTCACAGCGCTGCCTCGTAGATCGCAAGGGCATCATCTTCCGTGACGTTGCGCGGATTGTTCACCAGAAGCCTCGTCTGTTTCATGGCGTCGCGCGCCATACCCGGAAGATGCCCGCTTGTGATGCCAACTTCGCGCAAGGTCGTTTGCAGGCCGAGCCGCTCGGTCAGTCGTCCTAGCTCGTCAGCAAGAGTTTCGGCGCGTTCCATCTTGTCCGGCACCATTGCAAGTTCTGGGAAGATTGTCGGCGCCAGTTCCGCATATGCGTCTGCGGCCTCCGGCGCATTGAAGCGCAGAACATGCGGCAGAACGAGGGCGTTCGAAAGACCATGAGGAACATGGAACCGACCGCCGATCGGGTAGGCGAGGGCGTGAACGGCGGCAACCGGTGCGTTCGCAAAAGCCATGCCTGCCAGCATCGAGCCCAGCAGCATGGCACCTCGAGCGGATTCGTTTGCCGGGTCGAAGACGGCCGTCTCGATGTTGGCGCCGAGGAGCTTGAGGGCTTCGACTGCGAGCGCCTTCGAAACCGGGTTGTTGTTGGCACTGCGCGAGGCATAGGCCTCGATGGCATGCACCATGGCATCGATCCCGGTCGCCGCGGTGACATGCGCGGGCAGGCCTAGGGTCAGCAGCGGGTCGAGTACTGCCAGATCGGGCAGGAGGACCGGAGAGACCACACCGCGTTTTTCGTCATCCTCCACGGTGATGATGGAAATTGGCGTAACTTCGGAGCCTGTCCCGGAGGTTGTCGGAACGAGGACGAGCGGCAGGCGGGGTCCTTTTGCATTTCCCACTCCCCAGGCCTCGTCAAGATCCTCGCCGCTGCCGAGAAGCAGCGCGACGAGCTTTGCAATGTCCAGGGATGATCCTCCGCCAAAGCCGATGACGGAGGTCGTCTCGTGTGCTCTAGCCGCATCGACGGCGGCGTTTACCAGGGCGCGTGCAGGGTCCGCCTGGACATCCTGGTATAAACCTGGCGTCGACCCACTGTCTGCTAGGTCTTGCAGCGTCTTTTCAAGAAGCCCTGCGGCAATGATGCCGCGGTCGGTGATGACGAAGGGGCGTGGACCAAGCAGGTGCGAAGCGCTCCGGCTGATCCTGGCCGATGCACCGTTCTCAAAGAGGATTCGCGCACTGGTATTGAATGCGAAGCCACCGATCATCTGTCTCCCCCAGCCATCGATCATACCTCGAAATAACATGACGTTTTCAATGGCTTGCGTCGAGCGAAAAGAGGCTGTCCGGGGAATTGAGCGACCTGTTCGGATCAGCCGTGCCTCCGTGCGCCCTTCGAAATCTTGTCGGCGGCCTTTCGCTCGCAATGATACGCGATGCCGACAACGTTGGCAGTTGCCGGGTCATACTTGGCAAAGACTTCCCGGTTGGCCGCATCGTGGCCTGTTGCAAACATCTCCTCGATATAGAGCGACGTGGAGACGCCCCGACCGATTGCCCGGTCGTGGATCTTTGACAGCGTGTTGCTGTCTGCAGAAAGGATGATGATCGGCTGGGCACACAGCGCGTTGTAGACGTGACCGGCGGCATCGCGATATGTCTCACCGATAATCTGCGGCATGCCCGCGGTAACGCCCGATGAAAGAAACGCAGTCACATTCAGCTTCTGCCAGACTGCCAGGTCTTCGCGGACGATGATCACGAACTTGGTGTCGAACATGTCGAGCAATTCCTCGCGTGGTTTAAGAGATGAATTCGATGCCCGGACCGTAGCCGGGCAGGAAACGGACCGTCTTGAACGTTTGTGCGAGATCGGCACCGACGCAATTCACTCAGCTTCGATCGAGGAAGGGGTGGAACGGATCCTTGCGCGGTTTCAGCGGTCTGGCTTTGAGCCCCATCGCCACGATACCTATGCGATCGGATTGACCGTTAGCGGCGTGCAGACTTTCCGTTATCGAGGTGCAGAACGCTTCTCCATGCCTGGTCAGGTCATCGTCCTTCACCCGGACGAGGTGCATGACGGCGCAGCGGGGAGTGACGCAGGCCTGTTCTACCGGATGATCTATGTTCCTCCCGAATTGATCGCGGAGGCGACGGGATGGCCCGGCGGCGGATTGCCCTTCCTTCCAGAACCTGTTGTCGACGACCCGGAGCTAAGGCAGGCCCTCGTGGAAGCGGTCCAGGATCTAGATCTGGAGATGGGATCCTTGAAGCTCGACAGCTGCGTCGCGGCTCTTGCTGCAGGCTTGCAGCGTCATGCTGATGATCGTCACACCACCCGTAAAGCGCTCGACTGGAAAAGCATGAAGGCCTGCCGCGACTATCTGCGGGACAATTTTTCGCAGGATGTCCTCTCGGCCGATCTGGAAGCGGTCACCGATCTGGACCGCTTCCAGCTCGCTCGCCAGTTCCGCAAGGCATTCGGAACGTCACCGCACCGCTACCAGGTCTTGCGCAGGCTGGAAGCGGTAAAGGACTCCATCCGGAAGGGGCAGGGGCTCGCTGACGCCGCTGCTGACGCGGGCTTCGCGGATCAAAGCCATATGAGCCGTCATTTCAAGCAGGCCTATGGCATGGCTCCTGGACACTGGCGCGCCCTGTGTTCAGTGGGCTGATCCCGGTGCTTCAGGCAAGGAAAAGGGCCGGATTTTTTATCCGGCCCTTGTTCGGTTCGATCAAAGTTCGCGTGTTCCGAACTTGTTGCTTCTGGGGAACCCTGTCGGCGGCAATCGGCCTGCCTGACCGCGTTCGCCGCGCCATTCCGCGAGCTCTTCCATCGACCGGGTAAAGCTGCGGCCGGAGCTGTCGGTCCAGTTAAGGCCTTCCTCGCCCTTGAATACACGGATGTCGGCAACGTCTCCGTCGCGGTAACGCTGCAGCCGGACACCGCGGCCGCGCGACATCTGCGTGACCTGGGCCAGCGGGAAGACGAGCAGCTTGCGGTTCTGGCCGATAATCGCGACCTGATCGCCATTGGCCTCTACGCAAAGCGTTGCCTCGGCCGGTGCGGTCAGGTTCAGGACCTGCTTGCCCTTCCGGGTATTGGCGATGACGTCGTTTTCAGCCACGACAAACCCGCGTGCCTCGTTGCTGGACAGGAGCAGCATGCGTCCCGGCTTGTGCACGAAAGCGCTGATGATGTCCTGCGCCTCGTCCATCTCGACCATGAGCCGGATCGGCTCGCCATGCCCGCGCCCGCCGGGCAGCCGGTCGGCGCCAAGCGTGAAGAACTTTCCGCCGCTGGAGAACAGTAGGATTTTGTCAGTCGTCTCCGCATGGAAGGACAGCTTCAGCTTGTCCCCCTGCTTGAACGACAGGCTGCTGAGGTCAGCCTGATGGCCCTTCAGCGCGCGGATCCAGCCCTTTTCCGAGACGATGACGGTGATCGGTTCCTTCTCGATCATCGCCTGCTGGATGTCGGCCAGATCCTGTGAGGGGGCGTCGGTCTCGTGGGTGCGGCGCTTGCCGATTTCGGTGTCCGGACCGTAGGCAACAGCGATCTCGCCGATTTCCTTGCCGATACGAGTCCATTGGCGGGCGTCCGAACCGAGCAGCTCGGTCAGGCTGTCCTTTTCCTCCGACAGCTTGTCGTGCTCCTTGCGGATTTCCAGCTCTTCGAGCTTGCGCAAGGACCGCAGGCGCATGTTGAGGATGGCTTCGGCCTGAACGTCCGTCAGCTTGAAGGTGCGAATGAGCTCCGCCTTGGCGTCATCCTCCTCGCGGATGATGCGGATCACCTCATCTAGGTTCAGATAGGCAATCACGTAGCCTTCCAGAACCTCAAGACGATGGTTGATCTGCGCGAGGCGATGCTCGGACCGGCGGACGAGGACTTCCTGCCGGTGGTCGAGCCATTCTCGCAGAACCTGCTTCAGGCCCATCACCATGGGCACCTTGCCCTTGGACAGAACGTTCATGTTCAGGCTGAAGCGGTTTTCCAGATCTGTCAGCTTGAACAGGCTTTCCATCAGGATCGCCGGGTCGACATTGCGCGAACGCGGCACCAGAACGACACGAACGTCTTCCGTACTCTCGTCGCGAACGTCATCGAGAAGCGGCAGTTTCTTGGCGATCAAAAGCTCCGCGATCTTCTCGATCAGGCGCGATTTCTGCACCTGATAGGGGATCTCGGTAACGACGATCTGCCACTGGCCGCGCTCCAGCTCTTCCTTTTCCCAGCGGGCGCGAACGCGGAAGGTACCACGGCCCGTGACATAGGCCTCACGCGTTGCGGCCGGATCGGAAATCAAGAGGCCGCCGGTCGGGAAGTCCGGACCCTTGATGAACTGGAGAAGATCCTCGCTCTCGCAGCTCGGGTTCTTGATCAGGTACTGTGCGGCCTCGCAGAGCTCATAGGCATTATGGGGCGGGATAGACGTCGCCATGCCCACGGCAATGCCGGAGGAGCCATTTGCGAGAAGATTCGGGAAACCGGCCGGAAGGACGATTGGTTCCTTGTCCTCACCGTCATAGGTTTCGCGGAAGTCGACGGCGTTCTCGTCGAGACCGTCCAGCAGACGCTTGGCCGTGTCGGTCATGCGTGCTTCGGTGTAACGCATGGCAGCCGCGCCATCGCCGTCGACGTTGCCGAAGTTGCCCTGACCCTCGATCAGCGGGTAGCGCTGCGCGAAGTCCTGTGCAAGGCGCACAAGCGCGTCATAGACCGCCTGGTCACCATGGGGGTGATACTTACCGATCACGTCACCGACAACGCGGGCGCATTTCTTGAAGCCCGCACCCGGATCAAGCTTCAACAGGCGCATCGCGTAGAGAAGGCGCCGGTGGACTGGCTTCAGACCATCACGGACGTCCGGCAACGCACGGTGCATGATGGTGGACAGGGCATAGGCGAGATAGCGCTCTTCCAGCGCTTCCCTAAGATCGATGCCATCGACGCCACCTGGCGGAATCAACTCATTTCCCATGAGGTATCAGGTACCGCGTCTGTTGCGTTCGCACAATGATGGTGGGTGCCAAAACGGCGGAAATCCAACGGTTTTCCCAATCCCGGCGCACCGGCCCTCAACGGGTTTGTAAGTGTCCGCCCCTGCCCAATTTCGCGATGGATTCCCGCAAAACGCGAGAATACTTCTGCAGTTCCAGACGGCAGACGCCTGGATATTGGCAATTCTCACTAATTTTATTCGCGAAATGCGTGCGATTAACGCTTTCGATTAATCAGCTTTAAATGTGCTGCCGTTAAGGAAAGAGGCGGAGCAGCTAGTGTCCCGGACCTCTGGGCGCGGGAAAAAACCGGTGACGAAAGTACCGGGTGGATGGTTTTCTTGATTATTTCCAGGATTGTTGACTTATTCAAAATTCCAAGCAGCAACCGCGACTTGATCCTTGCCCAGCACAAGGCCAATACGCGACAGATTCCGCTGCTCTATTTTCTGATCGTGGTCAATGCCTGGTCCTTGGTCGCAACAAGTTTTGACGCCGCGCCTGCCTACCTGACCTTTCATGTTCCCGCGTTGCTCAGTGCCATTGCCTTGCTGCGCATGGTGACATGGTGGCGGTCCCGCAAGGACGAGCCGGACGGGAAACTGGCACTGAAGCGTCTTCAACGTACCAATCGCGTTGCGGCCGTATTGGGGGTCTGCTTCAGCATCTGGGGGATCTCGCTCTTCAGCTACGGCGATGCCTACGGACAGGGGCATGCAGCGTTCTTCATTGGCGTAACAGTGGTCGGCTGTATCTTCTGCCTTTCCCACGTACGCTCCGCCGCGCTGTCGGTCACCATCATCGCGAACCTGTCATTCCTGGTTCTGATCGTTTTGTCGGGAAATCCGGTTTTTGCATTCAAGGGTCTGAATGTGCTCCTGGTTTCATGCGCGATGCTGGCGATCATCTGGGCGAATTTTGCAGATTTTGAATCGCTGATCGTGTCCAAGAAAGTTCTGACCATTCAGCAGCAGGCCCTTGAACAGCGGCAGAAGGAAACACAGAAGCTCAGCGATGAGAACTTCCGTCTGGCCAATCTGGACAGCCTCACCGATCTGCCCAACCGGCGCAGTTTCTTCGCCCGGCTGGAAAAATGCCTTGAACATATCGCCGGGAAGGACGAAGCGCTGGCCATCGGCATTCTGGACCTGGATGGCTTCAAGGCGGTGAACGACTATTACGGCCATGCTGTCGGCGACCGTCTGCTCGTAGATGTTGCCGCGCGGCTGCGTTCGGTCGTGAACGACAATGTTTTCCTGTCCCGCCTGGGAGGAGACGAGTTCGGTATCCTGATCACAAACGAGTCTTGCGACAGCGCTCTGCAGGCCTTGGGCGACAAGATCTGCCACGTCCTGCAGGAGCCGTTCAAGCATCAGGACGCAGATCTCAACATTGGCGGTTCTCTCGGACTATCCCGATGTCCGCCAACCGGTGCGAGCTCGAGCCAGCTTTACGAACTGGCGGACTATGCGCTTTTCCAGGCGAAGAAAACAGATCGTGGCCACGCTCTCGTCTTCAGTGCCGAGCATCAGGCCGAGATCAGTCGTCAACGGCTCATCGAACGCGGGTTCGACGAACCGGCCTTCATCGATCAGGTTTCGGTTGTCTTTCAGCCGGTCGTGGATGTGAACACCAACCGTTGCATAGCGTTCGAAGCCCTTGCCCGGTGGGATCATCCGTTGCTCGGTCGGGTCGCACCGGACCAGTTCATCGGCATTGCCGAGCGTTGCGGCTTTATCGACACCCTGACGGAAATACTGTTCGACAAGGCACTCAAGCAGGCGGTTCAGTGGCCGGAGCAGATACGTCTGTCCTTCAATCTGTCGGCCAAGAACATCGCATCCCTGCAATATGCAGGTCGGCTGGCAAGCCAGATCCGGAAAAGCGGCTTCGATCCGCACCGCATCGATTTCGAGATCACCGAGACCGCGATGATATACGACTTCGCCCAGGTTCATGCGGTGCTTTCCACGTTGAAGGAGATCGGCGTGCGAATTTCCCTGGACGACTTTGGGACCGGTTTCTCGAGCCTCAAGCATCTTCACAGTTTTCCGCTCGACAAGATCAAGATCGACAGATCCTTCGTGACGAATATTCATGCAGGCTCCCCAGGCTATGGCATCGTCAAGTCGTTGCTGAACCTGAGCCAGGAGATGGGCATCGGCTGTATCGTCGAGGGGGTGGAAACCGCCGAAGAACTGGAAGTGGTCAAGAGCCTCGGTGGGCTTCACGTGCAGGGCTACTACTATTCCCGGCCCTTGCCCGACGATGAGGTAGCAGCCTTCCTGCAGCATCGCGATGAACCGGCGGCAATGGCGTCCTGATCAGGGACTGTCGATGAAATTCCAGGGCTGTTCGAGCCGATAGTGCTTCTCCAGCGCCCCGACCAGGGCGGATCGGTTGTCCTTCGCCGCAATCGCTCTTGGCGCCAGCACGTGGCGCTCTAGGAAGTAGGACGTCAGCCTGAATCCCTCGGCGATATCGGTGAAGCTGATTTCACTACCGCTCTGACGCTGCCCTTCCACAAGGAACGAGGGAAGGGGCAGGAGCTTGTCGTGATAGGGGCGGCCCGCGTCGCGGCTGACCGCGCGGCTAGATTTCGGAGACACATAGGCAAGATCGTCGGTCCGGCCTGTCGCCGCACAAGATGTGAGATCCAGTCCGAAGCCCAGTTCCTGCAGAAGCTCCAGTTCAAAGCGGACCATCAGGGGGGCGGCAATGTCGGCCTGATTCAGATGTTCAAGGACAAGCTCCAGAGCATTGAAAAGCCTGCTGTTTGCGTGCCTCTCCGGAACGAGGCGCAAAAGGAATGCAAGATGCTGGACGCCATTCAGCGCAACGGCTGACGCCATCATTTCGGCCGCGCGCGGTTTCACAAGCTCGACCGTGAACATGCCCAGATGATCCTGAAGCCGTGCCCGCCACGTCAGCTGGACTTCGTTCCCGGGCTGCAGCACCGGTTGCTGCCGCCGGGAGCGGCCGCCGCGCACCAAGCCAAGATGACGGCCGTGTTCGGCCGTCATGACTTCAAGGATGACGTCTGCTTCGCTGTGGCGGCGTGTGCCGAGCACGATGCCGGGGGCGCTCCATTCCATTGCGGGACTCTAGCCGATTCAGGACAGATTTGAATTGCCCTCAAACGGCAATCCTACTTCGGAAACTCCAGCCCCATTTCCCGGTATCGCTCCGGGTCGTCGGCCCAGTTCTCGCGAACCTTGACGAACAGGAACAGGTGCACCGGCGCCTCGATGATTTCGGAAAGCTCTTCTCGTGCTGCCTGCGAAATGGCCTTGATCGTCTGTCCGCGCTTGCCGAGGACAATGCTCTTCTGGCTGTCGCGCTCGACATAGATCGTCTGTTCGATTCGGGCGGATCCGTCCTTGCGGGTCTGCCATTGTTCCGTCTCAACCGTGGAGATGTAAGGCAGTTCCTGGTGCAGTCGCTCGAACAGCTTTTCGCGGGTAATCTCGGCGGCCAGGATGCGCAGCGGCAGGTCCGAGGGCTGGTCTTCCGGGTAGAGCCACGGCCCCTCCGGCACTTTCGAGGCGAAATAGTCCAGGATCGTATTCGTTCCGCTTCCGGTCAGGGCGGAGATCATGAAGGTTTCATCGAAGGTCATGATCTCGTTGGCCTTTTGCGCGAGGTCGAGCAGCTTCTCGCGCTTGGCAACGTCGATCTTGTTCAGGATCAGGACTTTCGGCGTCTTGATGTCCTTGAGACGCTCCATGATCTTCTCGGCTTCTTCGTCGATACCCTTGCGAGCGTCGATGAGGAGAGCGATCACGTCTGCGTCGCGCGCACCGCCCCAGGCCGTATCGACCATGGCCCGGTCCAGACGCCGCTTCGGCGGGAAGATGCCGGGCGTGTCGACAAACACGAGCTGTGCCTTGCCATGCATGGCAACGCCGCGAACAATCGCGCGTGTCGTTTGCACCTTGTGGGTGACGATGGAGACCTTGGTGCCGACGAGCTGATTGACAAGCGTCGACTTGCCGGCATTGGGTGCGCCGATCAGGGCAATGAAACCGGCACGGGTATCGCTGGGCATGGGAGCGACATCGGGATCCGGCAGGGGCATGTCGAACCGCGGCGCCTTTTGCGGCAGGTCGTCGTCAAAGTCGCCGTCGTTGTTGTCGTTGTTCTGGTTCAAGTCGCTTCCTATTCGTTCCAGACGCCTTCACGGCGCAACACGGTCTCCGCGGCGCTCTGTTCGGCCGTGCGTTTAGACCCGCCCTTGCCCTGGCCCTGGGCAAGGCCCTGAACCGTCACGCCAACGACGAAGCTCGGCGCATGGTCCGGCCCCTCCCGTTTGACGACGTCATATCGAGGCGTCGGCAGACCCTTGGACTGGGCCCACTCCTGCAAGGTTGTCTTGGCATCCCGCAAGGGACCGCTCCAGGATAGCATACGCGGCTCCCAAAGGCGCTTGACGAATGCCTCTGCCGCATCGAACCCGGCGTCGAGATAAATTGCAGCAATCACCGCCTCGCAGATATCGGCAAGGAGGGCGACTTTCTTGCGGCCGCCCGTCTGGGCTTCGCTCTGGCCAATCCGCATGGCATCGCCCAGCTTCAGCTCGACGGCGATCTCTGCACAGGTTTCCCGCTTGACCATGTGGTTGAAGCGTCTGGCGAGCTCGCCTTCGTCCGCCTTGGGAAAATGCCGGTGCATCATGGTCGCAACTGCAAGTCCAAGGACGCGGTCGCCAAGAAACTCCAGACGCTGGTAGCTCCCGGCAACGCTGTCCGACGGGTCGAGGGCACTTGCGTGCGTAAGCGCTACGGTAAGCAGTGAGCGATCGGCAAACGAATGCCCGAGCCGTCTTTCAAGCTCGGACACTGCCTTGCCGGAATCATCGCGCGGCATGGGGTTTCCTCAGGTTTAGTCGGTTGTCAAAGACCGCGGAACAAACGGTCCCAGCGAACGGTCCAAGGCCATTTCCAGACCATCCAGGCCGGTTCACCATCGGCAACCGAGAAGAACAGGACCTCGGCTCTTCCGACCAGGTTTTCGTAAGGCACGTAACCGACAGCAGACAATACACGGCTGTCCGTCGAATTGTCCCGGTTGTCGCCCATCATGAAGTAGTGGCCCTCGGGCACTTCGTAAACACGCGTGTTGTCGAGGGTGCCGCGTGCTGTCAGGTCCAGCGTGTCGTAGGTGACGCCGTTGGGCAGGGTTTCGCGGTAGCGCGCCACGCGCTGGATGCCGAACCCGGTGTCTTCGATGTAATCGTCGATCCGCTCGCGGGGGACCGCAACGTCGTTGATGTAGACCACGCCGTCCTTGACCTGGACGCGGTCACCCGGAAGCCCGATCACGCGCTTGATGTAGTCGGTCGAGTTGTCCTTCGGCAGCTTGAACACGACCACATCGCCGCGCTCGGGCTCGGATCCCAGGATCCGGCCGGAAATCGGAGCGAGTCCGAAGGGGAAGGAGTAGCGCGAATAGCCGTAGCTGTATTTGGAGACGAAGAGATAGTCCCCGATCAGCAGGGTGTCCTTCATCGAGCCGGAGGGGATGTTGAACGGCTGGAACAGAAAGGTCCGCACGATCAAGGCAAGCAGCAGTGCCTGCACAATGATCTTGACGGTTTCGTAGAGGCCGCCGTCCTTTTCCGTCTTGCTGTCGCTCACGCTCATGTCGTCCTTTGGCTTGATGCGCCGCAGACGTGCGGCAACGTGGAATTCATCAGATAGCCCCGCGAAACTCTTATCCGCTTGGTTTGCCTGTGGCAATCCGCTGTCTGAAGGCTTCAGTCGGGATTGGGGGCAATTGGCCAGTCTTCCGGCCATGCGGTGATCACGACAAAAGCCTGCGCCAGGGGGTAGTCGTCTGTGATCGTCAGGTCGATTCTCGCCTTGAACCCCTTCGGGGTCATCGCTTCAAGCCGTTGTGCTGCACCGCCGGCAAGTGCGACGGTCGGCTTGCCGGATGGCAGGTTGACGACGCCCATTTCCCGCCATGCCACACCCATGCGAATGCCGGTGCCAAGCGCCTTGCAACAGGCTTCCTTCGCAGCGAACCGTTTGGCATAGGAGGCAGATCGCTCAGCGCGCCGGTCGGACTTGTTCCGCTCGATTTCGGTGAAGACACGGTTGGTGAACCGGTCGCCGAAACGCTCCAGTGTCTTTTCAATGCGTCTGATGTCGATCAGATCGCTGCCGATTCCGAGGATCATCGCGCCGTTCCTTCGAAGCTCATTGCCAATTGCTGGCCCCTTGTCGCCGGGTTCAGGCCGCAGCGTCCGGATCGTCCATGTCCTGAAGGACAGCATCGGGAAGGCCGCGCTTGCGCGCAAGTGTCTTGCGGCGTCTGCGCTGATAGACTTCAACGCTCTTCAGGACAATGAAATAGCTGATGGTGCCGACGATGAGGCCGAGGGGCAACGCTCCCACCAGCATCGGCTTGAGCATCGGCAGGAGCACGTCGAGCGACTTGGTCAAAAGCCGTTCCTGGAACTGTTCGTGCAGATCGTGGTGTGGAACCGCCGGCCTTTCGTAAAGGATCCAGCTGCCGATCTTGAACGTCGAGGCCCAGATGAATGGGAATGTCAGCGGGTTGCCAACAGACGTGCCGAGGGCCGCCGCGATCAGGTTGCCTCCGATCACGTAAGCCAGGGCAAATGAAATCAGGAAATGAAAGCCGATGAGAGGCGTGAAAGAGGCAAACGCACCTGCCGCGAAGCCGATGGCGATGGCGTGTGGCGTTGCCGTCAGCCGCAGAACCCGCTTGCCATAGTAGCGGGTTGAGCGAACCCAGCTGTGCCGCGGCCAGACCGCGACACGCAGTCGCTCGATCCTTGTAGGACTATGTCTGCGGCGAAATAGCATGTGGCGACGGCTACTCTCTCAACTCACTGGGCGGGTTTCAGGCCCATCACGACAGTCCGCGGCTGCCAGGCTTGACCGCCGGGATGGCTTCCAGCTCAGGCGGCAGGTTATCCGGCTGATAGGCCGGTACCTTGTATTCGGCAAGGGCAACAATAGGCACAGACGCATCTGCCTCGCCCGCCGAGCGGTCGATCAGGCAGGCAACTGCGAGAACTTCGGCGCCCATACCCTTGAGCGCCTCGACCGTTTCACGGCTCGAAAGCCCGGTGGAGATGATGTCCTCCACGACGATTACGCGGGAACCCTTTGGCAGCTCGAAGCGGCGCAGGCGGAATTCGCCACCCTCGCGCTCGACCCACATCGCCGGCACTTTCAGATGACGCGCAGTCTCGTAGCCGGGGATCAGGCCGCCAAGGGCAGGCGAGACGATATAGTCGATCTGACCGAGATTGGCATCGCGGACCTTTTCGGCCAGTGCCTTGCAGAGCTTTTCGGTCCGATCGGGATACATGAAGACACGCGCCTTCTGCAGGAAGATCGAGCTGCGCAGTCCGGATGAGAGGATGAAGTGTCCTTCCAGTATGGCACCGGATTCCCGAAATTCCTGCAGCACCTCGTCGCGTGTCATTGTCCCAATGTATCCTTTTCGACCTTCCAGATCATCCGTTTACGCGGGAGACGCTGGAAACATTTGGCTTCGACCGAAGCTGGTTGATGATCCGGGTCAGGTGTTTCAGATCCCATACCTCAAGATCAATGATCATCTCGTGAAAATCTGGTGCTTTCCGCATCATTTTCACATTATCGATATTGCCGCTGTTGTCACTGATCGTCTGGGCGATGGAGGCGAGGGAGCCGGGTTCGTTGACGGCAGCGATCGAAAGGCGCGCCGGGAACCGTTCCGGCTTGTCGATATCGATGTCCCAGCGGACATCGACCCACCGCTCGCTCTGGTCATCGAACTCTTTCAGTGCAGGCGACTGGATCGGATAGATCGTCAGACCTTCTGAAGGCGTCAGGATGCCGACAATGCGGTCGCCGGGCACGGCGCCGCCATCCGGGGCGAAGCTGACCGGAATGTCGCCCGATAGACCGCGGATCGGCAGGGCAGGGCCATGCGGGTCCGCGCCGTCTGCGTCGGCGTCACCATCGAGTTCTCCGACCGGGATGCGGAACTTGAGACCGGCGCCCTTCTCGAGGTCAAACCAGCCATCGCCCGGCTTGGTGACCGCGTGGAACGAGCGATCGTCCTGATATTCGGGATGAGCCGACTTCAGAACATCCTGAGCGCTGACATCGCCGCGGCCGACAGCGGCAAGGAGCTCCCCGACGCTCGGAAATCCGATATCGGCGAGGACGGTCTCAAGAAGGGTCTCCGTGTATGTCTTGTCCGCGCGTGCGAAGGCGCGTTTGAGGATGTGCTCGCCGAGCGCACCATACTGTTTGCGAACGGATTCTCGTGTCGCGCGCCGGATCGCGGCGCGGGCCTTGCCGGTTACAGCGATTGCCTCCCAGGCAGGGGGAGGGGTCTGCGCCTGCGAGCGGATGATCTCCACCTCGTCGCCGTTCCTCAGTTCTGTGACCAGCGGCATGATCTTGCCGTTGATCTTGCAGCCGACGCATGTGTTGCCGATGCCCGTATGGACAGCATAGGCGAAGTCGATAGGCGTGGCTCCTCGCGGCAGGGCGATAAGCCGTCCTTTCGGCGTGAAGCAGAAGACCTGGTCGTGGAACAGCTCCAGCTTGGTGTTCTCAAGGAACTCTTCCGGAGTATCACCTTCCGACAGCAGATCGATGGTCCGGCGCAGCCATTCGTAGGCTTTGCTCTCTTCGGTCAACTGGGCGATGTTGCGTCCGCCCGTCTCTCCATCCTTGTAGAGCGCATGGGCGGCAATGCCGAGTTCTGCGACACGGTCCATGGATGCGGTGCGGATTTGCAACTCGACGCGTTGGCGGGATGGGCCGACGATGGTCGTGTGGATCGAGCGATAGTCGTTCTGCTTCGGCGTGGAGATGTAATCCTTGAACCGGCCCGGAACGGTCGGCCAGGTTGTGTGGATCACGCCAAGAACCCGGTAACACGCCTCGACGGTGCCGACGGTGACGCGGAAGCCGTAAATGTCGGAGAGTTGCTCGAAGCCAAGCGACTTCTGCTGCATCTTGCGGAAAATGGAGTAGGGGCGTTTCTCGCGGCCCTTCACGAGCGCCGCCATGCCACGCTCTGCTAGGCGCTCGGTCAGGACTTTCTCGATCTCGACGATCTGTCCGGCGTTGTTCTTCCGCAGCTCTGCAAGGCGCTCGGTGATGGTCTCGTAGGCATCCGGGTTAAGCGTGCGGAAGGAAATGTCCTCCAGCTCTTCACGCATGTCCTGCATGCCCATGCGGCCGGCCAGCGGCGCATAGATTTCCATCGTCTCTTCGGCGATCCGCCCGCGCTTGTGCTCGGGCATATGGTCGAGCGTGCGCATGTTGTGGAGCCGGTCCGCGAGCTTGACGAGCAGGACGCGGACATCGTCTGCAATGGCAAGAAGAAGCTTGCGGAAGTTCTCGGCCTGTTTGGCCTTGCGGGAAACAAGGTCCAGGCGTTTGATCTTGGTCAGCCCGTCGACAAGCTTGCCGATCTCTTCACCGAAGAGGGAATCGATCTCGGCGCGGGTTGCGTCGGTGTCCTCGATGGTGTCATGCAGCAGCGCAACGGCGATGGTTGCGTCATCCAGATGCAGATCGGTGAGGATCGCGGCAACTTCGAGCGGATGGGAGAAGTAAGGATCGCCTGAGGCACGAGTCTGGGGTCCATGCTTTTGCATGGCATAGACGTAGGCTTTGTTCAGAAGACCTTCGTCAGCGTCAGGATTGTAGCGTGTAACTCGTTCAACGAGTTCGTATTGGCGCATCATGGCCGGAACCGACTCGCATGATAGCCGGGAACATGAATGGAGCCGTCCGCTCCGTGAAAACAGGCGGCCGCATGGGCCGCCTGGGAAATCTCATTCGATTGCAAATCAGATGTCGTCCGAACGCTCCGGCGGGACAAGGCCTTCCAGGCCGCGCAGAAGGTCCTCTTCCGAGATGCGGTCGAATTCGACTGCACTGTCGTCGACCTGATTGACCTGGGTCGCCTGCTGAGATGCATTCGAGGGAACCAGCGGCACAGCTTCTGCCTCAGGCTCGTCGACCTCGACATACTTCTGAAGGGAGTGAATCAGGTCTTCCTTCATGTCTTCCGGGCTGACGGTCTGCTCGGCGATCTCACGCAGGGCCACGACCGGGTTTTTGTCGTTGTCGCGGTCCAGGGTCAGCGGGGAGCCGCTTGAGATCATGCGAGCGCGATGAGCTGCCAGAAGCACAAGCTCAAAACGATTCTCGACCTTGTCGATACAATCCTCGACGGTCACGCGCGCCATACGACGTCTCCATAAGTTAGGGAACCAGTTGATCAGCGTATACTGATCGTGCCGACCGAAAGCAACCCCTTGCTGGCCGCAGCCACCCACCGGTTCGTGGTTGATCATGTCAAGTTTGGGGCAAAAACCTTATAATAAGGTTCGTACCTCGTGCGTTTGGCGTTGCTTGCTCGTGCAAATATGGTGTAGGGCGAATGTGTCGGTCATTGAAATAACGAAAAATTTTGACCGTGCGGGTAAATAATAAGGGCAAGACTAAGGGTCGAAAACGACCCGGGTTAATGGCTACATCCAGCGTGATTAGGGTCACGGGACTGAAGTCCTATGTCGCATAATCGTTGCTCCGGGAGGCTGTACAACAATAAGAAAGGTTCCCTAGCGAATGTTTGATGCACGCGAAAAAGTTGCTTTATTCATTGATGGCGCGAATTTGTACTCGACGGCGAAGGCCATCGGCTTCGATATTGACTACAAGCGTCTGCTCAAGGAATTTCAGGGGCAGGCCTACCTGCTGCGAGCCTACTACTACACGGCGTTGATCGAAGATCAGGAATATTCCTCGATCCGCCCCCTGATCGACTGGCTCGACTACAACGGATACAAGGTTATCACCAAGCCGGTGAAGGAGTTCGTGGATTCCTCCGGTCGGCGCAAGGTGAAGGGCAATATGGATATCGAACTTGCCGTCGATGCCATGCAGATCGTCGATACTGTCGATCACATCGTACTCTTCTCGGGCGATGGCGATTTCCGCTCCCTGGTCGAGGCGCTGCAGCGCAAGGGCCGCAAGGTGAGCGTCGTTTCCACGCTGAAGACCCAGCCGCCGATGATCGCGGACGACCTGCGTCGCCAGGCGGACCATTTCATCGATCTGGCCAGCCTCGCCAACAAGATCGGACGTGATCCGTCCGAGCGGCCGGCACGTCCGGCTCCGGCACAGGACGATCTGGACGACGAAGACGACGACTACTGAGATCGGAATGACGGCACGAGTACTGGTTGATCCGCCGCTGGACTGCATGATCTGTCCGCGGCTGGTCGCTTTTCGCGATGAAGTGAACGATCAGCATCCGGACTGGTTCAACGCGCCGGTTCCTTCCTTTACATCTCCGAGCCCGCGACTGCTCGTCGTCGGGCTCGCGCCCGGCATGAAAGGTGCTAACCGCACCGGACGGCCGTTCACCGGCGACTATGCCGGCGACCTTCTCTACGAGACCATGCTGGATTTCGGCTTCGCGACCGGATCATACGAAGCGCGGCCGGACGACGGCTTGCGTCTGCGCGATGCGATGATAACGAATGCGGTGCGCTGTCTGCCGCCACAGAA
This sequence comes from Roseibium sp., assembly GCF_048261595.1. Lineage (GTDB taxonomy): Bacteria > Pseudomonadota > Alphaproteobacteria > Rhizobiales > Stappiaceae > Roseibium. The sequence continues at coordinate 664,795 of NZ_JBLXFW010000001.1, read as the reverse complement.
CAAGCCGACAGGGGGGGAAATCAAGGCATGTCGCCCGTTCCTGCTTTCCACGCTGGATGCAAACCCGTCGGTCAGGGCGGTGCTTGCCCTCGGACGGATCGCGCATGAAACGTTCCTTTCCGCGCTCGACTTGCGCAGATCCAGTTTCACCTTTGCCCATGGCGCGGGTCATGAACTCGGCGTGCGGAACCTGAGACTTTTCGACAGCTACCACTGCTCCAGATACAACACGAACACAGGCCGTCTGACGACGGAGATGTTCCGCTCCGTATTTGAGGATATCCGGCGCTTCATCCCGGATGCATGATAGGCTTTAGCGCCTAGCCGACCTGTGACCAGCCATTCGGGCCCAGATGTTCCTGGGGCTTGAACCTCGACTTGTAGGCCATCTTCGGCGAGCCATCGACCCAATACCCGAGGTAGACGTAAGGCAGGCCCATCTGCCGGGCCCGCATTATATGGTCAAGGATCATGTAGGTGCCCAGGCTGAAACCTGAGAAAGCAGGGTCGTAGAAGGAATAGACCATGGACAGGCCGTCGGCGAGCTGGTCGGTCAAGGCCACTCCCAGCAGCGGGCCTTCCCCCATGCCGGTGATGAAGCTGTCGGGACCGCGCCGGCGATACTCGATCACCATCGTCTCCACATGTGTGTCCTCGATCATCATGGCGTAGTCGAGGACGCTCATCTCGGTCATGCCGCCATCTTCGTGGCGGGTTTCCAGATAGGTGCGGAAAAGATCGTACTGTTCTGCGGACGGGGCTGCCGGCAATCGTGCGCCGATAATCTCCTGACCAAGCTTCCACTGGCGTTTCAACGAAGAACTCCAGCGGAAATCGCCGACACAGACACGGACTGAAACGCAGGCCCTGCATTCCTCGCAGGCAGGCCGGTAGGCAATATTCTGACTGCGGCGAAACCCGCCATGGGTCAGAACATCGTTCAGTGCCGGAGCATGCTGGCCGATCAAATGCGTGAACACCTTCCTCTCCTGGCGCCCCTCCAGATAGGGACAGGGTGCCGGAGCCGTCAGATAGAACTGCGGATGATCAGTCGGATGCCGTGTCACTTGCCTAAATCAGCCTCCCCAAAGCGTATCAGAGCCCATAATACCATGGTGCTACTATGGAGAACGTCAACCAGAGAATAATCGCCAAAGGTGTCCCAGCCCTTAAAAAGTCCGAGAAGCGGTAGTGCCCGGGACCCATCACAATCAGGTTGGTCTGGTAGCCGATGGGAGTCGCGAACGAACTGTTGGCGGCAAAGATCAGGCAGACGATAAACGCTTCGGGCGACTGGCCGATTTGCCGGGCGATATCCACGGCAATCGGTGTGAAGAGAACGGCCGCAGCGTTGTTTGAGAGAAAGTTCGTCAGGATCATCACGATCAGGAACAAGGCCGAGAGCATGACGGCGGGCGAACTGCCATCAAGGACAGTGACCAGTCCCTCGGCAATGAAGGCCGCTCCGCCAGTCGCCTCCAGAGCCAGGCCGCCGGCGAGAGAGGCTCCTACCAGCATGAAGATCCGGCTGTCGATCGCGCGCATGGCTTGTCGGATGTTCAGGCAGCCCGATGCCACCATGGCAAATGTGCCGGCAACCGCGGCGACGACGATCGGAACGACCCCGAATGCGGAGAGGCCGACAACAGCGCAGAAGATTGCGAGGGCGCGGGGAGCAAACCGGCGGCGGGGCACTTCGGCCGTCGACCAATCCAGAAGCAGGACGTCACGATTGCCGCGCAGGCCTGAAATCTGGTCGTCGCTGCCAGCCACGAGCAAAACGTCGCCGGCTTCAAGACGCATGTCGTTCATCGCCATGCGGGGCATGCGGCTGCGCCGTTGGATTCCCATGACCACGCAGCCGGTTTCCGCGTGGAAGCCGGACTGGAGCAATGTCCTTCCCATGAGGCGCGAGGCGGGTGCCACCACCACTTCGGCCAGTGTCATCGTCCCCGGGGCGGCGGCAAGCGCCTCGCCGTTCTCGATCTGACCCGTCGCATCCGTGTCCAGGAGGGGCTGGCGACGTGCCAGCGCATTGGCGAGAGCGGCTCTGGTGGCAGCCACGATCACCGTATCGCCGGGCGACAGGACAACATTTTCGAACGGAGGAAGGATCGGCTTTTCTCCTCGCTGGACAAGACGGACCGTCATGTCCTTCAGGGCCGGGAACATCCCGGAAACGGATTCGACGCCCACGAGCGGGTGGCCGTAGGTGATGTTGATCTGCGCGATGAACTGCTTCCCTGACGAGCTTTGGAGCTCTTCGGCCATCGTCTTCCGCGGTTTCAGAAGCCGCGGCATGATGAAGAGAACGTACACCGCACCGGCGGCCGCCATGAGCAGGCCGATCGGGGTAAAGCTGAAGAAACTCAGGACGATGCCGGAGGTCTGCGCGGCGAAGTTCGCCACCAGGAGGTTGGTCGAGGACCCGATCAAAGTTGTCATGCCGCCAAGGATCGCGATGAACGATAGCGGCATCAGAACACGTGACGAAGACTGCCCCATCGTCGCGGCCACAGCGGAGAGGATCGGCAGAAACATGACCACGACCGGCGTGTTGTTCAAAAAGGCGCTAAGGATCGCGACAGCGATCAGCACCGGAACCGTTGCCAGATGCGATCTTCCGCGGCTCCAGCGCACGATTATCTGTGCCGGTTTTTCCAGGGCGTCGGTCTGGAACAGTCCCTGGCCGATGATGAGCAGGCAGATGACGGTGATCAGCGCCGGGTTTGCAAATCCGGCCAGCAGGTCGGCCGGCAAGATGGCGCGCCCGCCGCTTTCAGACGGGAAGACCATGAACAGCGCCAGGAAGGCGGCCACAGACCCTAAGGCAATGATTTCAATCGAATAGCGCTCGGTTGCGTAAAGCACCACCGTTGCGGCGAGAACCAGAAAGGTCAGCGCCATTGGAAAGTCGATTGCCAGCATTCACCTGCCCGTTGCCACCTGATCGAAATCGATCAAATGGCACTTTAGAGCATCGGATCGTTGAAGGGAAAGAACGATCTCTGGTCTTCACCGGGGATAATGAAATGGTTTTGCGCGCTGATACCTCAGGCGCGCAAGCCTTCTGCGTTCATCACCAGGGTGCCCAGAACGATGTCGTGCAGGAGGCGTTTGCGGTCTGAAAACAATGACACGGCCAGCACCAGCGGTGTCAAAAGCGCAAAGGAGAACCAGAACAGGAGAACGTGCATCGCGGCAAGCAGCGGATAAGGCTTTGCGCCGTACCAAAGGCGCATTTCCAGTCCCATCGCCCGCATGCCGGGTGTCGCTGCATTTGGGCCGCCGAGGGTGAAGGCAGTGTAGATCAGCGCGACGGCCTGTCCGAGAAACGCGTAGAAGAACCAGGCAAGACCCAGGGTGAATATGCCGAGAAAGAAAATGAGGATGCCCGCCATGAGAGTGAGGATGGCCACGGCAATGACGTCGATGCAGAAGGCAAACATGCGGCGGGTCCGCACGCCCTCGAACAACTCCGGCCGCGCAAGCGGATCGAACATGTCGCGACGGTCGGCGTGTGGTGTTGCGAGGTCTGCAGACATCGGTCGGTCTCCTTCGGCTTCCTGCCGGCGTTACGTGCAAACGATGCCGAGCATGCAATCTATGTGGTGAGGAACGCGCGAAACGCAAATCCGCGCGCGCTCATTCCATTCTTTCGCCGATTTCCAGGTGCCGGACCGTAAATCCGCGCTCTCGCAGGGCGTTGACCACCTCTTCTCCGTGCGGCCGGTCGAAGGCCTCGAAGGTGATGTCCAGGGTGGCGCCCTTGGCGGGGACGTTCAGGAACAGGCGGTGGTGTGCGACATCGACCACATTGCCCTGCATCTCACCGATGAGCGTTGCGATTTCGCCCAGGACGCCTGGGCGGTCTGGTGTATCGATCCTGATGGAGACCATTCGCCCGTCGCGCGCAAGCTCGCGCACCACGATCTTGGACAGAAGGCGCGGGTCGATATTGCCGCCGCACAGGACGAGGCCGACTCGCTTGCCCCGGAACCGTTCCGGATCGGTCAGCATGCCGGCAAGCCCGGCAGCGCCTGCACCCTCGGCAATGGTGCGCAGGAGCGTCAGGTAGGCGTTGATCGCGCGCTCGATCGTGCTTTCCTTGGCCAGCACGATCTCGTCGACGGTGTTTTTGACGACTTCCTGGGTCAGAAGGCCGATATCCCGGACCGCAATGCCCTCGGCAATCGTCGCTCCTTCGCAGCGGACCTCGCGTCCGTGAAGTGCCCCCCACATGCCCGGGTAGAGGACCGTCTCGACGCCAATGATCTCGATGTCCGGCTTGATCGCCTTGGCGGCGACTGCCATGCCCGAGATCAAGCCGCCACCTCCGACCGGAATGACGAGCGTGTCGAGATCGGGAACCGCTTCCAGCATTTCCAGCGCAATCGTGCCCTGTCCATGGATGACATGCGGGTCGTCGTATGGGTGAACCCAGACGAGATTGCGTTCTTCGGCGAGCCGGTCGGCTTCGGCCTTGGCTTCCGCCAGCGTATCGCCGACAAGAACCACCTCGGCGCCGTACTCCCGGGTCGCCGCGATCTTCACGAAGGGCGTTAGTGCTGGCATGACGATCGTAGCGGGAATGCCAAGCCGGCCTGCGTGATAGGCAACGCCCTGGGCATGGTTGCCCGCTGAAACCGCGATCACCCCACGTTTGCGTTCTTCTTCAGACAGGCTCGAAAGCTTGACGATCGCCCCGCGTTCCTTGAACGCGCCCGTCACTTGCATGTTCTCGAATTTCACGAAAACGTCCGCACCCGTAAGCTTCGAAAACCTGGGGGCAGGCAGGCATGGCGTGGCGAGGATCGATCCCTTGATCAGCGCCGCGGCTGCACGCACGCCCTCTATGGTGATTTGCGCCGGGTCGGAGTGCTCGAAGGCGGCGTTCATTTCGCGCGAGCCAGGAGGTCTGCGATCCGCGGAGCGAAATAGGTCAGGATGCCGTCGGCACCCGCGCGCTTGAAGGCCATCAGGCTTTCAAGCATGGCCCGTTCTCCATCGATCCAGCCGTTTGCACTGGCCGCTTCGATCATCGCGAATTCGCCCGACACCTGATAGGCGTAGGTCGGCATGCGGAAGGTGTCCTTCAGGCGCCAGACGATATCGAGATAGGGCAGGCCGGGCTTCACCATGATCATGTCGGCACCCTCGGCGATGTCGAGCTCTGCCTCGCGCAGGGCTTCGTCGGTGTTGGCGCTGTCCATCTGGTAAGTGCGCTTGTCGCCGATGAGCGTCGCGTTTGTGCCGATGGCGTCGCGGAAGGGGCCGTAGAAGGCTGAGGCGTACTTGGCGGAGTAGGACATGATCTGTGCGTCGCGCATGCCCGCGTCGTCCAAAGCCATGCGGATTGCCCCCACACGGCCATCCATCATGTCGGATGGACCGATGATGTCGGCACCAGCGTCGACCTGGGTCAACGCCTGACGGCACAGCTGGGCAACGGTTTCATCATTCAGGATTTTGTCGCCGGATAGCAGTCCGTCATGGCCATGGCTGGTATATGGGTCCAGCGCAACGTCGGTCATGAGGCCGATGTTGAGGCCGAGCTTCTTGATTTCACGGCAGGCGCGGCAAACCAGATTGTCGGAGTTGAGCGCTTCGCTGCCCGTTGCGTCACGCAATGCGTCGTCAGTGTACGGAAACAGGGCCAGGACGGGGATCCCGAGCGCTTCTGCCTTGACCGCGTCGCGGACAGCCTCGTCAACCGACAGCCTTTCAACACCGGGCATCGAGGGGACCGGCTGCCGTATGCCGCTTCCCTCAATCAGGAAGATTGGCCAGATCAGGTCATCGACGCTCAGAACGGTTTCACGGACCAATCTCCGCGACCAGTCTGCCCGGCGGTTCCGGCGCATCCGTCTGCCGCCGAGAATTTCATCTATCTGGCTCTGCTGGATCGACGGGGAACGGTGGTCGGCTGACATAGGGTGGGATCCTGTGTGGCATTGGGGCCCGACCACGCTGCGCAATCAGGCAAATCCCGTCCTCAATGGCGCGTCTGACGGGTGTTCGTCAAGGCATGATGCCCGCAAATCTGCGGTCAGGAAACTGCGCTGTTTGAACCGGGACCGTGTGCCGTTTGCTGACGATGACGCTGTTCCATCAGGGCGCGGGCATAGGCAGGGAATGCCTTGGCGCTGAGCGGCTTGCTGAAGAGATAGCCCTGGAAAACCTTGCAGCCAAGAGCGGTGAACCGTTCAAGCTGGTCTTCGTCCTCAATGCCTTCGATCAGGATCTGAACGTCGAGTGACCTGCCGATGTCGACAAGGCTCTGGACGATCAGCTCATTGGCGTTGTTGCCGCTTGCGGTCGTCAGCGAGCGATCGACCTTGAGTGTGTCTACTGGCAGTTCGCGCAGGTAATGGATCGAGGTGTGACCCATGCCGAAGTCGTCAAGAGCGATCCGCACGCCGGCTTTGCGCAATGCGTGAAGTGCCAGGACCGAATCCTGTTCGGGAAGGAGCGCAGCCGTCTCGGTGACTTCAAGCTCGATCATCTTTGGATGCAGCGTTGCATCCTTGATGATCTTGAGCGTACGGGAGACGAACTCGGGATGGCGAAGCTGTGCCGGTGAAACGTTCACGGAAATGGTGAAGTTGTAGGGCAGTCGCACCTGCCATTCCCGATACTGCCGGCAGGCTTCCTGAAGCACGAGGAGACCAAGCGTGTCGAGCTGACCGATCTCTTCCGCCAGGTCGATGATCAATGGCGGCGGAATGCGGCCGTAAAGAGGATGCTCCCAGCGAAGAAGAGCTTCGGCTCCGGCGATGGTCTGGTCCCAGATGTCGATTTGTGGCTGGTACTCCAGGAACAGTTCGTCCGAGCGCTTGCGCAGGGCCTGCTGCAGGTCATGGGCCAGCGAGATGGCCATGCGCCCGGTCGACCCATGGAGGTGAAGCAATCGGTCGTGCTGCGAGGTTCGCACGCCGCGATCTGATGAGGAAAGGCGATCAATCAGTTTTTGGCTGCGTTCCTCGGCAATCCGCTCCGATAGCCGCACAAACGGCAGATAGATAAGGACACCCGTCGCCAGTCCCGCCAGCTGGACGACGGAACCCATGATCGAATCTGTCGCGAGGTATCCGCTGATCAGCACAGGTGTCGTCCATGTCACCATCCCGTTCGTCTTCGGCATCACCTCAAAGATGATGGCGCCGTATGTCATCAGCGCCTGGCACAGCGGTGCGAACAGCCAAGGGATGAAATAGAGAGGGTTGAGGACAAGCGGGATACCGAACAGCAAGGGCTCGTTGATGTTGAACAGGCCGGGGACCAGGGCGAGGAGTGCCAGCCTGCGCATGGTTTGCGACCGTCCGGCGATCAGCAGGGCAACTATCAGCGAAAGCGTGCTGCCGGACCCTCCCATGCGGACGAAGAAGTCAAAGAACTGGGCCGTGAAGACATAGGGTAGCTCCTGACCGCTGGCATGTGCGGCAAGATTCGCAGCCGACGCGGGGCGAAGGATCTGATCGTGAACCTCGTGGAGTGCGTTTGGCCCATGAAGGCCGAAGAACCATAGCAGCTGCGAAAGGACTTCATAGGCAACCGAGAAGATCGGGCAATCGGTTCCGAACGCCAGGACCCAGGTCAGCAGGGCGTCAAGATGAGCGGATAAGGAAGGAATGACCGCATCAGCGAAGGCGAGTTTGGCGCCGCCGAAAATGCCGATTGTGAGGGCAGCCGCAGGAAGAAGCTGGAACACATCGCCGATCAGGGGGTCGGTTCCAAGCGCACCCAGGGGCAGTTTCAGGCGGTCGATACGCGATAGACGCAGAAACATTGCCCCGCTGACCATGGAGACCAGAAGCGCGCCCATAAATCCCTGGCTCAAGGAAAACATTTCGGGGTCTGGCAGGACGTTGCCGTCTGAAAAGGCGATGAAAAAGCAGGATAGAACGACGGTGGCCGTAACGCCCGGGCTGACGAAGTTGGGACTGTATTTTTGATTGTGGAGCAGGGAGAAGGTGATGGAAAACCCGATCAGGGCGACAAGGGCGGCAATGCCGAAGGTCGCACTGATAAAGCTCTCACAAGCTTCGTAGTATGCCTCTGAAAGCTCGATCCCGAACGTCCCGAAGGGCGGATAGCGCAGAAGCAGCGCGAAGGCTCCAACAGAAATCAAGGGCAAGGTTATGGCCAGCCCGCGTTGCAGGGCGATCAGGCCGTGATTTTGCCCGAGCCTTTCAGCTGCGTCGTAGATTTTGTTCTGGAAGCCGGAAGACCCGGAACCCGTGCGCATGTTCTTTGTTTTTTGGTCCGCGACAAAAAGGGAAAGGTCTTATTGTCAGTAGTTACAACCTTTTGAGATCTGCATTCTGTGCTTTCGAAAGGTAAACAATAAGATAAAGCGGTTGAACTCGAAGCGATGTATTTTTCTATGCATGCGATTTTTTTGAAGGGTGAATCGCGATGCTTTGCATTTTTTGACGCATGCGTGACGTTTGTCGCGGTGCAGCGGTCTGGCTCCGCACTCAAGGTGCTCTAAAACAAGTTTCCTTTGGCCTTGTTTGACGTTTACGTCAAAACGGCGTAACGATTTCCCCAGGAGCCAATCGCCCATGGGAGGACATGGGCCCGATCTGGGGAGGATCGATCGTGGACTTTTCCCTCAATGAGGACCAACGTGCCTTTCAGGACATGGCTGGTGCCTTTGCGCGCGAGGAAATGGAACCTCACGCCCGCCACTGGGATGAGACGAGCACGTTCCCCGTTGAGACCCTGCGCAAGGCGGCAGCTCTCGGTTTTGGTGGCATTTATGTGCGCGAGGACGTTGGCGGGTCGGCGCTGACCCGGACCGATGCCGCCATTATCTTCGAGGAACTGTCAAAGGGGTGCACTTCGACCGCTGCCTATATCTCGATCCACAACATGGCCGCATGGATGATCGATACCTATGGATCGGACGAGATCCGCCAGGCCTATTTGCCGGACCTGTGCTCAATGCAGCGGTTCGCAAGCTATTGCCTGACTGAACCGGGGTCGGGATCTGATGCGGCAAGCCTGCGCACCACGGCCAGGGAGGACGGGGATCACTATCTGGTCAACGGATCCAAGGCCTTCATTTCCGGTGGCGGCGTCAGTGATGTCTATGTCACCATGGTGCGAACGGGTGTGGAGGGTCCCAAGGGGATCTCCTGTCTCGTGATCGAAAAGGACACTCCGGGGCTTTCCTTCGGAGCACAGGAAGTCAAACTCGGCTGGAAGAGCCAGCCGACCGCCCAGGTCAATTTCGAAAATTGCCGTGTCGCGAAGACCAATCGCATCGGTGCCGAGGGCGACGGGTTCAAGATCGCCATGGCCGGCCTCGACGGAGGGCGCCTGAACATCGGCGCCTGTTCGCTTGGCGCCGCGCAAACCTGTCTCGAAAGGTCGATCGCCTACATGAAGGACCGCAAGCAGTTCGGCAAGGCTCTGGCAGAGTTCCAGGCCCTGCAGTTCCGGCTGGCGGACATGGCAACAGAGCTTGAAGCCGCGCGGCTGCTCCTTCACAAGGCGGCTGGCCTTGTTGACGCCAAGGCGCCCGATGCCACCAAGACGGCGGCCATGGCTAAGCGCCTTGCCACGGATACGGGCTTCAACGTCGTCAACGAGGCACTGCAGTTGCACGGTGGCTACGGCTATCTGCGCGACTATCCGATCGAGCGATACCTGCGCGACGTGCGCGTGCACCAGATTCTGGAAGGCACCAACGAGATCATGCGTCTGATCATCGCCCGTCAGCTTCTGTCGGAATAGCGCTGGCCTGCCAGGCCTTGCTTTGGATTTTGCACAACGGATGCGGAGACGCTCCGGTTGTTTGTGACGTAGATTAAAGGCAACCAGGTCGGGAAGTGTTCAGAGCCACCCGACCGTTGCCCAGGAGGAGAGCCGGTTTGACCGACGAAATTCTGTTTGAAAAACGTGGCCATGCCGGTGTCGTGACGCTGAACAGGCCCAGGGCGCTGAATGCTCTCAACCATCCGATGGTGAGTGCGCTTGCCAGACAGCTCGACGTTTGGGCCGACGACGACAGCGTCCGCCACGTTGTGCTTACAGGTGCTGGCGAAAAGGCCTTTTGTGCCGGCGGCGACATTCGCAAGATCTACGACATGAAACAGTCGGGAGAGCCGGGGCTGGCCGAATTCTTTCGCGACGAGTACATGCTCAATGCGCAGATCAAGTCCTATCCCAAGCCCTATATTTCCCTGATCGACGGGATTGTGATGGGCGGCGGCGTCGGTCTGTCGGTTCACGGCTCGCACCGCGTTGGCACCGAGTTCGTCATGTTTGCCATGCCGGAAACCGGCATTGGCTTCTTCCCAGATGTCGGGGGCACCTATTTCCTGCCGCGCATGCCGCGCTTCACCGGGACATACTGTGCGATGAGCGCGGGCCGGCTGAAACAGGCCGATCTTCTGGCAACTGGAGTCCTGACGCACGCCATGGATCGTGAAAATGTCGGCGCGCTTCTGGCCGACCTCGAAACAGCTACTGACGTGGATGCCGCCATCGAGGCCTATGCCGTCGATCCGGGCGCATCGGATCTCATGATCCACGGCGATCTCATCGAGACGGCTTTTTCGGCAGGCAGCGTGGCAGGCATCATGGAACGGCTGGATGCTTCCGATGAGGACTTTGCCGTCAGGACCGCGGAACAGATCCGCGCCAAGTCGCCAACCAGCGTTCATCTGGCATTCGAGCAGATGCGCCGCGGCGCGGACCTCGACTTCAACGGCTGCATGAAGCTGGAATACCGCATTGTGAGCCGGGTCGTTGAAGGTCACGATTTCTTCGAAGGCGTCCGTGCCGTTCTGGTCGACAAGGATCATGCACCGAAATGGACGCCTGACCGCCTTGATCAGGTGGACACGGCCGACCTGCAGGCGTATTTCGAAAGGCCCGTCGGTGGGGACCTGCCCCTCGACTGACCGTACGGATCGGAACCGCCCATGATCACAAGCTTTCAGGATCTGATAAAGACGCGCCCGCCCTGGAGCACGGTGCTGGTCTGGTATCTGAGAGCAATTGCACTGCTGCTGATTGGCGGTGGAGTGATTCACTGGGCGCGCATCGTCGGCTTCGTGCCCTGGCGTGGCCTGTGGTTCTGGGACATGCCCGTCGAATGGCAGGCAGCAACGGTGTTCTTTGCCGTGCTCGATCTGGTGGCCGCGATCGGTCTGTGGCTGGCCGTGTCCTGGGGCACGGTGATGTGGCTTTTCCGAGCCATGAGCCAGATCGTCATGCACTCGCTCTTTGCCGATATCTACGGACGCCGTCCGTATGAAATCGCGTTCTACATCCTCACCATCGCGATCTATCTGCTGCTCATGTACCTGATGGAACGCGAGATACGGAAAAATTAGCCGCGCCAGCGGCCCATCCTTGGTCTGGTTCTCGCCGGACAAACGTCATGTTCATCGGGAGGAACATCATGGCAAGCTCAATCGGTTTCATCGGTCTCGGCAACATGGGCGGTCCGATGGCAGCCAATCTGGTCAAGGCTGGTCACAAGGTGACCGGCTTCGATCTGTCGGAAGCCGCATTGAAGGCTCTGGAAGAAGCCGGTGGCAGTCGGGCAGCCAGCGTTGCGGACCTATCTGCCGGTGCCGACATCATCGTCACCATGCTTCCCGCGGGCAAACATGTGCGCAAGATCTATGAGGGCGAGGGAGGTGTTCTGGACAACGCCACGCCCGGCACGCTCCTGATCGACAGCTCGACGATCGACGTGGACAGCGCACGCGCTGTCGCTGCTGCGGCTGAGGCGAAGGGCATGCCGATGGTTGACGCGCCAGTTTCCGGCGGTGTTGGCGGTGCGGCAGCCGGAACCCTGACGTTCATGGTTGGCGGTCCGGAAGCGGCGTACGATGCCGCAAAGCCCTATCTGGAGATCATGGGCAAGACCATCGTCCATACGGGAGATGCAGGAACCGGCCAGGCGGCAAAGATCTGCAACAACATGATCCTGGGTATCTCCATGATCGGTGTCAGCGAAGCCTTCGTGCTCGCAGAGCGTCTCGGTCTTGATGCCCAGAAGCTGTTCGACATTTCCTCCACCGCGTCGGGCCAGTGCTGGGCTCTGACATCCTATTGCCCGGTTCCGGGGCCGCTGCCGGCCTCGCCGGCGAACCGTGACTATCAGCCGGGCTTTGCTGCCGAGATGATGCTCAAGGATCTGAAACTGGCGCAGGATGCGGCTCATTCGTCGGGAGCCGCTACCCCGCTCGGCGCACAGGCCGCCGCGCTTTATTCCATGTTCGTCAATTCAGGAGGCGAGGGCGTAGACTTCTCGGGCATCGTGAAATACTTGCGGGGAACATGATGAATCAAACGTTTCAAGGCTTTGGAGAAATGTCTTGAAACATTTAACGGATGATTCAGCGTGTCTCTTAAGCGGATCTTAGAAGCGCATCTGTAGGGTGATTAGCAAGGTGGGAACAATATCCACCTGAAGACAGGTACTAAGAGGCGCAAACATATGATCACCGCAACAAGGGCAGTCGATGCAGTGGTACAGGGCGAAGGGGAGACGGAAATCAAACCGCTCTACCTGGAAGCTCTGACACTTGTCGAGCGACTGCATCGTCGACTCCTAGACGTCATCAAGGACGAGTTTGACCGCATGGGCCGGTCCGATGTGAACAGCGTGCAGGCATTGCTTCTGTTCAACATCGGTGATGCTGAATTGACGGCAGGCGAGCTGCGCACCCGCGGCTATTACCTCGGCTCGAACGTGTCCTACAACCTCAAGAAGCTGGTCGAGACCGGATATATCCATCATCAGCGCTCGCGCATGGACCGTCGTTCGGTTCGCGTGTCGCTGACCGACAAGGGCCATGAGGTCGCTCGCATCGTGAACGAGCTTTACGAGCGGCACATGCTTTCCGTCGAACAGGTTGGAGAAATCGGCGCAGAGGATTTCGTGACCCTGAACAGGTCACTGCGCCGGTTGGAACGTTTCTGGACCGATCAGATCCTGTATCGCCTCTAAAGGATTTAGCGGCCGATCCAGATGACTTGAAACGCCGTCCCGGCAAAGCTGGGGCGGCGTTTCCATTTTAACGGAGCCGGATGCCACAAGGTCCTGGTACTCGCTCAAGGCTTCGTGCCACATCATTTTCTTTTTATTTGCCGGCAGATCTCTGGTGTCCGACATTATCTCGACACATTGAAATGGCTTGTTCGACGCCTGCCGACACGTGTGCTGTGCCAGCTTGGGCGAGCGCCGCGGCAATTTGTTAAGCAAACCGATGATAAATCCAGGCGACTGGATTCCGCGCTGCACGAAATCGATTGGTGACCTGCACGATGAACGTATTGAGCCTTTGCCGGACGGCCCGCCTGAGCAAGATCGCAAACCCGGCAATGCCGTTGACGCAGCAGTTGTCGCGCCTCGCGTTGGGCACTTCGGCGCTGGCAGCGGTCGTGATCTCCGGCTTGTCCGCAGTCCCTGCACAGGCTGATTCGCCGCTCGAAGCGCTCCGGCAGCACCGCCAGCGTGTCGAGTGGGAAGACAAGTTCGACCAGACGATGGAATCCCTGCGCGAGATGAAGTCGGGTGCACCGACCTTGTCGCCCGAGACGGCCGATCATATAGCTGTCGCGATCGACACCTATTCGCGCATCGTCCAATACGGTGGATGGGGGCAGATCAGGTCCACGGGCGGCCGTCCCCTGAGGATCGGCGCAAAGGGTGGCGAGGTCGTTGACCTGCGCAAGCGCCTGATGGTCTCCGGCGATCTGGAGCAGACAGCCGGCATGTCCGATACGTTCGACTCCTACGTCGATGCCGCGCTTCGGCGTTTCCAGCTTCGCCACGGCCTGCTGCCGGACGGGATCCTCGGCGATTCCACGGTCACGGCGCTGAACGTTCCGGCGGAAGTACGCCTGCGCCAGCTCGAGACCAATCTGGTCCGTCTGCGGTCCATGTCGGGTTTCCTCGGCGACCGCTACGTGATGGTGAACATTCCGGCGGCCGAAATCGAGGCTGTCGAGAACGGGCTGGTTCGCTCCCGCCATACTGCCGTCGTCGGCAAGATCGATCGTCAGACACCGATCCTGAATTCCAAGATCTATGAGCTGAACTTCAATCCGTACTGGACGGTTCCGGTCTCGATCATCCGCAAGGACCTGATCCCGAAGATGAAGGAAGATCCGGAATACCTGGCGAAGAACAAGATTCGCATCTTCGACTGGAAGGACAACGAGCTGTCCTGGCAACAGATCGACTGGAACACGGAAGAGGCGACCCAGTACCAGTTCCGCCAGGAACCGGGCGAGATCAATTCGCTTGGCTCAGTACGTATCAACTTCCACAACCAGCATCAGGTCTACCTGCACGACACGCCGTCAAAGACGCTGTTCGGCAGCGACTATCGGTTCCATTCGTCCGGCTGCGTTCGCGTTCAGAACGTCAAGGAACTGGTCACCTGGCTGCTTCAGTCGACCACGCCGGACTGGGACCGTTCGAAGGTCGATGACGTGATCCGGACCGGCGCGCGCGAGGACGTGAAGCTGAAGTCCAGCATTCCCCTCTACCTGACCTATATCACTGCCTGGGCCAATGCCGACGGCGTCGTGCATTTCCGTGACGACATCTACAATCGTGATGGGCTCTATGCCGATCCGAATTCGGCCGGTCTGGTGGAAACCCAGGCGCGCCTTTGATCCAAGGCTCAAGGCGGGTTTGACGCTCTTCACTTGCCAGAACGTCAAACCCGTGGCTTTCTAGCTCATGAAAACTGATCCGGCCGCAGCACCCATGTCGCGGCCGTTTGCCGTTGGGCCAGGGCGAACCGTTTCCTCAAAACCTGAAACACGCCTTTGCCTGCAAGAGCATGATGTGAGCAAGACCAGATGAACCGAGATCGTCCCACCCCTGGTGAAGTCTACCTGGAGTTCCAGGCCGTCGGACGACAGGTGCGTGTGACGGCGATCGACGCCGCAAGCGGTCTCGAAGTGGTTGTTTTCGGTCCGCATACCGCTGGACAGTCGGATCTGAAAGCGCTGGCTATCCGTAAGCTGCAAAGGCGTCTGGAACAGGAAACGGCGAGCAGTGCGGAAGAGCCTCCGGTGCAACGCGGGAAAATCGTCTGATCCCCTGTCCTGTCCGGGTGGGTGTGACCCCGGCGGCCCATGCCGTATTTATGCGGTGGTGCGTCGGCGTGCCTCTTGGTTCGGACGCCGCTCTATGGTAACTCCCTCGCCAACGCGAATGACGCGGCGCGAACATGCCGCAATTCCGTGGGCTAAACGCCCCAACAGTGTCGAGCTCCAGCTGAAAAGGACGGTGCGATGTCTTTGACGGATTCCGCAGCCAACCAGTCTTCCATCCATGATTTCTTCAACCGTCCGCTTTCTGGTGTCGACGCGGAAGTTTTTGACGCCATTGGCAAGGAACTCGGTCGCCAGCAGCACGAGATCGAGCTGATTGCTTCGGAGAACATCGTCTCGCGAGCTGTTCTGGAAGCTCAGGGGTCGATCTTCACCAACAAGTATGCCGAAGGCTATCCGGGCAAGCGCTATTACGGCGGCTGCGAATATGCGGACGTCGTTGAAACGCTGGCAATCGAGCGCGCCAAGCAGCTCTTCGGCTGCAACTTCGCCAACGTTCAGCCGAACTCCGGTTCCCAGATGAACCAGGCGGTTTTCCTCGCCCTGCTGCAGCCGGGCGACACCTTCATGGGCCTCGACCTCAATTCCGGTGGTCACCTGACCCACGGTTCCCCGGTCAACATGTCCGGCAAGTGGTTCAACGTCATTTCCTATGGCGTACGTGCGGACGACCACCTCCTCGACATGGAAGACATTGCCCGCAAGGCGGAAGAGCACAAGCCGAAGCTCATCATCGCCGGCGGCACGGCCTATTCGCGTATCTGGGACTGGAAGCGTTTCCGCGAGATCGCTGACAGCGTCGGTGCCTACCTCATGGTCGACATGGCACACATCGCCGGTCTGGTCGCAGGTGGCGTTCATCCGTCTCCGATCCCGCATGCCCATGTGGTTACCTCCACGACGCACAAGTCCCTGCGCGGTCCGCGCGGCGGCCTGATCCTGTCGAACGACGAGGAAATCGCCAAGAAGCTGAATTCGGCGATCTTCCCGGGCCTCCAGGGTGGTCCGCTGATGCATGTCATCGCGGCAAAGGCAGTTGCCTTCAAGGAAGCCCTGCAGCCGGAATTCAAGACCTATGCGCAGGCGGTTGCCGCCAATGCCAAGGCTCTGGCCGAATCCCTGAAGGAACAGGGTCTCGACATCGTCTCGGGTGGCACGGACAACCATTCCATGCTGGTCGACCTGCGTCCGAAGAACGCCACCGGCAAGGTCGCGGAAAAGGCACTCGGCCGCGCCAACATCACCTGTAACAAGAACGGCATTCCGTTCGACCCCGAGAAGCCGTTCGTCACCTCCGGTATCCGTCTTGGAACTCCGGCCGGTACGACCCGTGGCTTCGGGATCGCGGAGTTCCGCGAGATCGGCCATCTGATCGCCGAAGTGCTCGATGGGCTCATGGTCGCGAATTCCGAGGAAGGCAATGCGGCAGTCGAGGCAGCGGTAAAGGCCAAGGTCGAGGCTCTCACGGCCCGCTTTCCGATCTACCCGACCCTCTAAAGCTCTTGGGCCTCCTGCATCGGATGGTGCAGGAGGCCTCAAATTCTCAAATCAGTCGGCTTGGCGCTTTCGGCACGGTCCGAAGAATGCCGATTGTGGCATCGGAGCAATAACCCATGCGGTGTCCCTATTGCGGCGGCGAGGAAACCCAGGTCAAGGATTCCCGCCCGACCGAGGACCATACGGCCATTCGCCGACGCCGGGTGTGCAACACCTGCGCCGGTCGTTTCACCACATTCGAGCGCGTCCAGCTACGCGAACTCATCGTGCTCAAGCGTTCCGGCCGCCGCGTTCCGTTCGATCGCGAGAAGCTCATGCGTTCCGTCCAGATCGCCGTACGCAAGCGCCCTGTCGAGCCCGAGCGCATCGAGCGCATGGTCTCGGGTATCGTGCGGCAGCTGGAAAGTTCTGGCGAGAGCGACGTGACTGCCGAGACCATCGGCAACCATGTCATGGAAGGGCTCAAGGGCATTGACGACGTCGCCTATGTCCGCTTCGCCTCTGTCTACAAGAACTTCCGTGAAGCCAAGGACTTCGAGGCACTTCTCGATGAATTGAGTGGACCGGATGGGGAACCTCTGGTGGATCTTTAGGAAAGACGTCAGGGCGCCGTGAGGCGTCCGGTTTTCCGACTTTGTTTCATGACCAGCCGGACCTGATTTTTCATGACCCATTTTGCCCAGCAGGATTCCCGTTTCATGCTCGCAGCCGTCGGGCTTGCCCGCCGGGGGCTTGGAAAGGTCTGGCCGAACCCGTCGGTCGGTGCGCTGATTGTGGGCAACAACGAGCGCGGCGAACCGGTGGTCGTCGGTCGGGGTGTCACCTCCCGGCCCGGAAGCGCCCATGCCGAGGTCAATGCCCTGCGTCAGGCGGGAAGCCGCGCAAGGGGGGCGACCTGTTACGTCACGCTCGAACCCTGTTCCCATTTCGGCCGTACGCCGCCCTGTTCCAACGCCCTGATCGAAGCCGGGGTGGCCCGTGTGGTCATCGGCATGCGTGATCCGAACCCGCGTGTTGCGGGACGCGGCATCAAGATGCTCCAGGACGCTGGCGTCGACGTCCTGCTCGGTGTCGAGGAAGCGGAGTGCCGTGCCCTGCATCACGGGTTTTCCCTGCGCATCAGCGAACAGAGACCGCATGTGTTCTTGAAGCTGGCGGTATCCAAAGACGGCTTCATTGGCCGTGAAGGCGAGGGACAGATCATGATTTCGGGGCCATTGTCCATGCGCCATGTGCACGGCTTCCGTGCCAACCATGATGCGATCCTGGTAGGGATCGGCACCGCACTTGCCGATGACCCGATGCTGACCTGCCGGCTTCCAGGCATGGCCGACAGGTCGCCCGTGCGTGTGGTGCTCGATGCCCGGGCCAGGCTTCCCGTCACGTCGGCCATGGTGAAGGGTGCCGCCGATGTCCCAATGTGGGTTATCGTTGGCAACGACGCAGACACCGGTCGAGTTAAGGCGCTGAGCGAGGCCGGTGCACTTGTCATCCGTATCCCGCTTGAGAATGGCCGGATCAATCCGCGCACGGCCTTGAGGGCGCTTGGAGCGCGTGGTGTCACCCGTCTCATGGTGGAAGGCGGCTCACGTATCGCCAGTGCCTTCCTCATTGCGGACTGCGTCGATGACCTGTGCATCGTCACCGGAGATGTGGAGATCGGCGCTGGCGGCATACCGCCTCTGCAGGGAACAAGCCTTGAAGACATCTTGGCTGATCCCAGATATGAGCGGATCGACCGCGGCCATTCCGGCCGGGATACCTATGTATACCTGCGCAAGCGCGCGTAGGCGTTGAAGCACGAAGCATGAAGTGGGGACGCGAATGTTCACCGGTATAGTCACCGATCTCGGCGAAATCCTGTCGGTTGAGAAGATCCCGGCGGGACTGCGCACCCGCATCAAGACGGCCTACGATCCGGCGGGCATCGATATCGGTGCATCGATTGCCTGCGGCGGGCCCTGCCACACGGTGACTGCCAAGGGCGAGGATGCGGACGGTACCCGGTGGTTCGAGGTGGAGTCGGCTGCGGAAACCCTGGCCCTGACCACCGTCGGTGCGTGGCAGCCAGGCAAGAAGATCAATCTTGAGCGCTCGCTGGCGATGGGAGCGGAACTCGGTGGTCACCTGGTTCTTGGTCACGTCGACGGTACCGCGCGGATCACCAGGCGCGTCGACCATGACGACAGCGTCTATTTCCAGTTCGAGGCGTCCCGCGAGAGCGCGCCATTCATCGCCAAGAAGGGGTCGATCTGTCTCGACGGAACATCACTGACCGTCAACGAGGCAGACGGACTTTTGTTCTCCGTGTTCCTGATCCCGCACACGCTTGCCGTGACCACCTGGGGCGAGCGCGGCGAGGGCGATCTGGTCAATCTGGAAGTCGATATGATGGCCCGCTACGCGGCACGGCTTGCGGAATTCGCTCGCGAGGCGTAACAGAGACGCAAGTGAACGGGCGCGGCTGCCTTGAGCTGCGTTTACCAGAGATTTCATTTCTCCCCAGCCGAGCCATTCCGGCTCCGCATTCGGGGTGGACAAAGCCGGACGGACATGGTTCCTGTCGCGGCCCCCAAGAAAGACGAATGGACCCATGAGCTCTGCGCCGAAGATTCTGATTATCGAAGCCCGTTTCTATGCCGACCTTGCCGATGCATTGGCCGAAGGCGCGATCCAGGCAATCGAGGCGGCCGGTGGCCACTATGAGCGGATTTCCGTTCCCGGCGTGCTGGAGATTCCGGCTGCCCTGTCCATGGTGATGACCTCCATGGAAAATGGCGGCGAGATCTATGATGGCTTCGTCGTTCTGGGCTGCGTGATCCGCGGCGAAACCTCGCATTACGACATCGTGGCCAATGAATCTGCCCGCGTGATCATGGACCTGACGGTGGATGCGGATCTGGCCGTCGGCAACGGTATCCTGACCGTGGAAAACGGCGAGCAGGCCTGGGCGCGCGCCAAGGTGGACGACAAGAACAAGGGCGGCGCAGCCGCCGAGGCAGCGCTGGCAATGATCGCGCTGCGCGAGAGGCTCGGAGTATAAGAATATGACCGACAAGGTCGAACAGGCACAGCCGAAGACGCGGGAAGCGCGCCCGGCGAACAAGCGGGGCGCGGCGCGTCTCGCGGCTGCGCAGGCGCTGTATCAGATGGATGTCGGTGGAACTCCGGCTTCCAGCGTCATCAGCGAATTTACCGCCTTCCGCCTTGGCAAGGAACTGGACGGCGAACAGTACCGCGACGCCGACGAACAGTGGTTCGCGAGCATCGTCCGCGGTGTGGTCGCTGACCAGAAGTTCCTCGATCCCTTCATCCATACCGCTCTGACCGAAGACTGGCCGCTGAAGCGCATCGACAGCCTGCTGCGCGCGATCCTGCGTGCCGGTGCCTATGAGCTGCTGCGCCGCAAGGATGTGCCGCCGAAGGTGATCATTTCCGAATATATCGATGTCGCCAAGGCTTTCTACCAGGACGACGAGCCGGGCCTCGTCAACGGCATTCTCGACCGTCTGGCCCATGACCTTCGCAACAGCGAGCTGGACGTCCCGGCTCCGGTGAGCGATGAGGGTGACGACGCGGACGCCGACGGGGAATAGGCATGGCCGGGGAAACGCCCCAGCAAACAGAAGACGGGCGGCCGGGTGAGTTTGACCTCATCCGCCGCTTTTTTGCTCCGCTTGCCAGTGATCCCGGCAGCCTCGGGCTGACCGACGACGCCTCCGTCTACAAGCCTCGGCCCGGCTTCGAACTCGTCCTGACAAAGGACATGCTGGCCGCAGACGTTCATTTCTTTGCCGACGACCCGCCTGAGGCGATTGCGGCCAAGGCGCTGCGGGTCAATCTGTCCGATCTTGCCGCCAAGGGGGCCGAACCAAGGGCCTATCTGCTCGGACTGGCTTTGCCCGACGACTGGCAGGCTGACTGGCTTGAACGCTTCTGCTGCGGGCTGTCCGGGGACCAGGCGGCCTTCGGTATCACGCTTGTCGGTGGTGACACCATCCGCTCCGGCAACGGCTTGCAGCTTTCCATTACTGCGATAGGCGAGGTGCCCGAAGGTACCGCTGTTCGCCGAAAGGGGGCGGCGCCTGGCGATATTCTTTATGTTTCCGGGACCATTGGCGATGCCGCCGCAGGCCTCAAGGACCGGCTCGACCCCGATTTCAAGCGTCGCATGGGGTTCTCCTCCGAGGAAGAACGGCACATTCTCGACCGATACCTCCTTCCCAGGCCAAGGGTGAAGCTGGCCGCGGCCATTCGCGCCCATGCTTCGGCGGCAATGGATGTATCCGATGGGCTTCTGGCAGATGCTGCACATCTGGCCAGGTCATCTTGCGTCGATCTGGAAATCGAACTGGACCGGGTGCCCCTGTCTGACGCCATGAAAACCATCGCGGCGAAGGATGGGAAGATTTTCGCCGCTTGCCTGAACGGCGGCGACGATTACGAGATCCTCTCTGCTGTTCCTGAAAGCGCCTCCGATGCCTTCGAGCGCGCTGCATCCGAAGCAGGCTGTGACGTGACGGCCATCGGCCGTGTTGTCGCCGGTGAGGGCAGGGTGGTGCCTCATTCGACGTCCGGCCGCCTCTCGAATTCTCACTTCCCCGGGTTCCGGCACTTTTGATCAGGCGTACCGTGTTCGCCATCTCCGGTCGAACCGGTCTTTGGGCATATGCGGGGAGCGTTTGCGCCCGAGCTGGAGCGTAGCTGCGATATTTTCACATTTGTGAAACAGGGACTGCCATCACCTTCAAAGCTGGTGTAGGACTAGAGACCTCTTCTGACGATATTGACGCAGCTGGCGATCTTTCGGCCGCGTGAACCCCGGAAATCCCATGTCTTCTGTTTCAGCCGCTTCCGCGCCGAACCCCGTTTCCGTCGACGACCGTCTTGCCAAGCGCAACGCCCTGCTGCTGGCAATGGCCCAGTCTGTGGGAGGTGCCTCTGCCTCCATCGTCATCGCGACCGGGTCGCTGGTCGGCTACATGATGCTGGACGAGAACAAGTCGCTGGCGACGGTGCCCGTCTCGGCCATGGTCCTGGGAACCGCCATCGGCACTTTGCCTGCCGGGATGATCATGCGGCGCTTCGGGCGCCGGGCGGGCTTTGCCGGGTCGAGTGTGGTTGCCATCGTCGCGGGCCTTTTGGCCGCCTACGCCATTTTCCAGAACAGCTTCCTTTTGTTCTGTCTTGCCTGTTCCCTCAGCGGCTTCACCGGCGCCTTCGTCCAGCAATACCGATTTGCGGCCGCGGATACGGCCAGTGACGCGTTCAAGCCGAAGGCAATTTCCTGGGTTCTGGCCGGCGGCGTACTGGCAGGCGTGGTCGGTCCACAGACGGTTATCTGGACCAAGGACCTGTTCGACCCGATTCTTTTTGCCGGGACATTTCTGGCCCAGGCGGGACTTGCCGTCGTCGCACTGTGTTTCGTGCTGTTCCTGAAGATCCCGACACCGCCGAGACGGGTCAAGGGCGTCAGGGAAGGGCGGCCGATCATGGAGATCGTGCGCCAGCCACGGTTCATCGTCTCCGCAGCCTGCGGCGTTACCTCTTACGCGCTCATGAGCCTCGTCATGACGGCAACGCCGCTCGCCATGATTGCCTGCGGCCTGACGCAAACCGACGCGGCGCTTGGCATCCAGTGGCACGTTCTGGCCATGTTCGGCCCGAGCTTCTTCACCGGCAACCTGATCGCCCGCTTCGGCAAGGAGCGCATCGTTGCCGTCGGTCTGGCTCTGCTCGCAGGCTGCGCCATTGTCGCCCTGATGGGGGTGGAACTGTCGCACTTCTGGACCGCGCTGATCCTCTTGGGTCTTGGCTGGAACTTCGGCTTCATCGGCGCAACCGCCATGCTGACCGACACCTATCGGCCGGAGGAGCGCAACATGGTCCAGGCGTCCAACGATTTCCTCGTCTTCGGCTTCGTCGCCTTTGCGTCGTTCTCGTCAGGTCAGCTGCTCGACATTTACGGCTGGAGCACGGTCAACTGGATTGTCTTCCCGTTCGTCGCGCTCAGCCTTGTACTGCTCTGGTGGCTTCTTTCGCACGAGCGAAATAAACAGACACCTTGAGTTTCAATTGCTTGTTGCATTGCAAGGTGTGCAATTAAAAATATTGCGACGCACTATAAGTTATCTTAGCGTCACCTGTGAGTTATTCCTAAGAGTAACTTGACGCCACTTGGTTCTCTCCTGCTATCGTGGCCACGTGGTGGCAGCAGTGGGGGACCGCGGCTGCCCGAGGCGGGTCTGTTCAGAATAAGAAAAGCACAATGTAAATCGAAATAGGCTCGCGACAATTCTGGGAGGAAATATGAGCGAGTTAGTCGTCATCATTGTCTGCGGGCTGCTGTCGGTGGCCTACGGGGGCTGGGCGATCCAGTCCGTCATGGCCGCCGACGCCGGTACCCCGCGCATGCGGGAAATTGCCGGGGCGATCCAGGAAGGGGCAACCGCCTATCTGACGCGTCAGTACACAACGATCGCCATCGTCGGGGCGGTCGTTTTTGTTTTGGCCTGGGTGTTGCTGTCAGGAACAGCTGCCATCGGCTTTCTGATCGGGGCGGTCCTGTCGGGACTGGCCGGTTTCATCGGCATGATGGTCTCGGTCCGCGCCAACGTGCGCACGGCCCAGGCAGCAAGCCAGAGCCTGGCCGCCGGTCTTGAGATTGCGTTCAAGTCCGGCGCTGTCACCGGCCTTCTGGTGGCCGGCCTCGCACTTCTGGGCGTCGCGGTCTACTACGCCATCCTCACGGGGCCGATGGGACATGCACCGACCGACCGCGTGGTCATTGACGCGCTCGTTGCACTTGGCTTCGGCGCCTCGCTCATTTCCATCTTCGCCCGTCTCGGTGGCGGTATCTTCACAAAGGGTGCGGATGTCGGCGGCGATCTCGTCGGCAAGGTCGAAGCCGGTATTCCGGAAGACGATCCGCGCAACCCGGCCACCATCGCCGACAACGTCGGCGACAATGTGGGCGACTGTGCCGGCATGGCGGCCGACCTGTTCGAGACCTATGCGGTGACCGTTGTTGCCACCATGGTGCTTGCCTCGATCTTCTTTGCAGGTGCGGATGTCGTGCCGCTCATGCTGCTTCCGATGATGATCGGTGCGGTCTGCGTGGTCACATCGATTCTCGGCACCTTCTTCGTCAAGCTCGGCGCCAACAACTCGATCATGGGAGCGCTCTACAAGGGCTTCATCGCAACCGCGGTCCTCTCGGCCGTGGCCCTTGCCGGGGTCATTTTCGGCTGGCTCGGGGCGGACAAGGTCTTCACCACGTCCACCGGGAACAGCTTTACCGGGCTGGATCTATTCTACTGTGGCATCGTCGGCCTGATCGTGACCGGCCTGATCATCTGGGTGACGGAATACTACACGGGTACGGACTATCGTCCGGTCCGCTCCATCGCCCAGGCTTCGGTCACCGGTCATGGCACCAACGTCATTCAGGGCCTTGCGGTGTCGCTTGAGGCAACGGCATTGCCTGCGATCATCATCATTGCAGGTATCCTGGTGACCTACGCCTTTGCAGGTCTCTTCGGCATTGCCATCGCGGTGACGACGATGCTGGCGCTGGCCGGTATGGTCGTTGCGCTCGACGCCTTCGGTCCGGTCACGGATAATGCCGGTGGGATCGCGGAAATGGCGGAACTGCCTGCCGAGGTGCGCTCGACAACCGACGCGCTGGACGCCGTCGGTAACACCACCAAGGCGGTGACCAAGGGCTATGCCATTGGCTCGGCTGGTCTTGGGGCCCTCGTGCTCTTTGCTGCCTATACCGAGGATCTGCGCTTCTTCGCCTCCAAGGCGGAAGCGGGCTCCATCTTCGAAGGCATCAACGTCGACACGCTGTTCACCCTGTCCAACCCCTATGTGGTGGCCGGGCTCCTCTTTGGCGGCTTGTTGCCCTACCTCTTCGGCGGTATCTCGATGACGGCCGTTGGCCGCGCAGCGGGCTCCGTGGTCGAGGAAGTGCGGCGCCAGTTCAAGGAAAAGCCGGGCATCATGCAGGGCACCGAGCGTCCGGACTATGGCCGCGCGGTGGACATGCTCACCAGAGCCGCGATCCGGGAAATGATCGTTCCCTCGCTGCTGCCTGTGCTGTCGCCGATCGTGGTGTTCTTCATCGTCCGTGCGGTGGCGACCCCGTCCGATGCCTTCGCGGCGGTCGGGGCAATGCTGCTCGGCGTGATCGTGACCGGTCTCTTCGTGGCCATTTCCATGACCGCCGGCGGCGGCGCATGGGACAACGCCAAGAAGTCCTTCGAGGATGGCTTTACCGACAAGGACGGCGTCACCCACCAGAAGGGCAGCGAGGCTCACAAGGCTTCGGTCACGGGCGACACGGTTGGCGATCCATACAAGGATACGGCCGGCCCGGCGGTGAACCCGATGATCAAGATCACCAACATCGTGGCCCTGCTGCTGTTGGCGATCCTGGCCCATTGATGAAGGACCCAGCTTTGCGGCGGACCTGAAAAAGGAAAGCCCCGGCCAATCGGCCGGGGCTTTCATCATTTCGAATGGGGGTTTTCGGGACCGGCGTCTTAGAGCCCGACACTCGGCGTTGCCGCGCCGCGCAGTATCTGGGTCAGGAAGCCGTAGTCCGAACCGCCTGTGCGGGTCGTACGGGAAATGAAGTCGACGACCTTGCCGTCCTGCAGGCCGTAGTTCGCCAGATCGCGGACAAACCCGTCTTCATCGAAATAGACGGCGACGACGCGCTGCTCGACGATGTCCGGCGCCAGGAAGGCTGTCGTCTCGGAGATCTGGGAGATGTAGTAGTAGGCGTCACCATCGAGGCTCGACGTCGTTGACGGAGACCCGAGCACCAGTTCCACCTGTTCCTTGGAAGAGCCGACCTGCACCTGGGACAGCATGTCGTTCGAGATCACGTGGCCATGGGTATAGGTTTGCGTGAAGCACCCGGCGAGCGGCAATGCGACAAGAAGCGGGATGAGAACGGCTTGGGCCTTGATATTCATACGTGTCTTCCTGTAGGGCCGTCCGCAACGCCGGACGGTGTCAGTTTTTCGATGCTTGGCAAAGTCCCTATCGTGGGATAGGCCACATGGCAACATCAGTTATCACGGAGACCATAATGCTCTTCGGCCTTTTTCGCCGCAAAACCCGTGACGCAGAGCACAAGGTGTATTGCCAGATCGTGGCTCAAGCACGGCAACCGGTGTTCTATTCCCGCTTTGGCGTACCCGATACGATCGACGGGCGTTTTGACATGATCATCGTGCACGCCGTCCTGCTTTTCCGCCGCCTGCGCGGAGAAGGCAAGGCGGTCGGTCGCTTCGCCCAGAACGTCTTCGACCTGTTCTTTCACGACATGGATGCAAGTCTGCGTGAGCTCGGCGTGACGGATGTAAGGGTGCCGAAGAAGATCAAGGTGATGGGCGAGGCCTTCTATGGCCGCGCCGATGCCTACATGCCGGCCATCGAAGGCGGCGATGTCGATGCGCTTGCGCAGGCGTTGAGGCGCAACGTCTTTCCCGATGCCGAGGGAGAGGTCGCAGACCGGGCGCTGGCTGCCTACATGATTGCAGCGGCCAGCGAGATGGACGGGCAGCAGGTCGACCGGATCCTTGCCGGTGAGGTCGCCTTCCCGGATCCGGCACCCTTCGCTCCAGAGGACAAGACAGATGATGCGTGAGACATTTCCCTATTCCCACAAGATCTCCGGCGACAAGATCGGATCGGGGCAGGAAGTCGTTCTGGAACCCAACAAGGCCGAGTTGGACAGGATCGCAAAAGCCTATGAACTCGACGGCATACGCTTTCTCCGGGCAGAGCTCGCGCTCAAGCCCTGGCACAAGGCCGGTATCCGGGTCAGCGGACGGTTGAAGGCAGGCCTCGAACAGACCTGTGTCGTCTCGCTCGAGAGCTTTGTAAGCGAGATTGACGAGGAAATAGACCGCACCTTCGAGCCGGTCTCCAGCCGCTCGCGCAAGCCGCGCGATCTCAACGATGACGGCGAGATCGAGATCGACCTGGAAACCCTGGATCCGCCAGATGTGATAGTCGACGGAATTCTCGATCTTGGCGCCGTGATCTGCGAGCAGCTGGCACTGGTTATTGATCCCTTCCCGAAGAAGCCGGGTGTCACCTTCGAGGCCGCTGTCTCGGGCGATGAGGAAGAGGATGAGCCCGCGCCGTCACCCTTTGCAGCTTTGGCCAAGTTGAAGGAGGATCCGAAGAACTGAGGGGAGCCGAGTGACGAGGCTTTGCGGGCGAAACCTCAGGACGAACTTGTGAAAACGGTTGTTTCGGCGACGGAAAACGTTATGTTCGGCGACCGTCGAAAGGCCTAGCCTGACGGCAGGCAAGGGCATGTGTTCTGGGCAGGGTGAACGTGAGATTCGCCCTAGGCTGGGCGAAAAAGGCACTATCTAAAGACCAATATGGCGAAAACCATTCCAATATCTCTCGACGTCATGGGCGGTGATCACGGCGCGGAAGTTGTTCTTCCGGGCGCTGAAATCGCTCTCGTCCGGCACCCCGACATTCGTTTCCTCCTTTACGGGAACGAGCAGGTGGTGCGGCCGCTTCTCGAGAAATATCCGCGAGTGCGCGACGCCTCCGTCTTCGAACACTGCGATGTCTCGGTTGCGATGGATGCAAAGCCGAGCCAGGCGCTTCGTCAGGGCCGCTGGCGCTCGTCCATGTGGCGGGCGATCGAAGCGGTGAAGACCGGCGATGCGGCTGTTGCCGTGTCGGCGGGCAATACCGGTGCGCTGATGGCAATGTCAAAGTTCTGCCTGCGCACCATGGCGAACATCGAGCGTCCTGCCATTGCTGCAATCTGGCCGACGGCACGAGGCGAGTCCGTCGTGCTTGATGTCGGGGCCACCATCGGCGCCGATGCGCAGCAGCTGATCGACTTTGCAATTCTCGGTGGCGCCATGGCCCGCGCCCTGTTTGGCGTCGAAAAGCCGACTGTCGGCCTCCTCAATATCGGCGTCGAAGAGGTCAAGGGCCTTGAAGAGGTTCGCACCGCTGGGCGTCTGCTGCGCGAAACGCCGCTGCGCTCACTTTCCTATGCCGGTTTCGTCGAGGGCGATGACATCGGCAAGGGATCCGTTGACGTTGTTGTGACTGAAGGCTTTGCCGGCAATATCGCGCTCAAGACCGCGGAAGGAACGGCCAAGCAGATCGGCGGCTACCTCCGCTCGGCTATGAGCCGGACCTTCATGTCCAAGCTCGGTTACCTCTTCGCCAAGAGCGCCTTTGATCTGCTGCGTGAGAAAATGGATCCGCGCAAGGTCAATGGCGGGGTCTTCCTTGGCCTCAACGGCATTGTTATCAAGAGCCACGGCGGCACCGACGCCGAAGGTTATGCAGCGGCCATCGATCTGGCCTACGACATGGTCAAGAACGGGCTGACCGACAAGATCGCCCAGGACCTTGTGCATTATCATCGCGGCCGGTTTGCCGAAGCCGCGACTACCCCGGAAGGTGATTTGTGAGCGTGATCCGTTCAACCATTCTTGGCACCGGAAGCTACTTGCCGGCCAAGTGCGTGACCAACGACGACCTATCCAAGATGGTTGACACATCCGACGAATGGATCGTTCAGCGGACCGGTATCAAGCAGCGCCACATTGCGGCAGAAGGCGAGGTCACCTCCGACCTGGCGCTCAAGGCCGCCAAGGCTGCGCTTGAAAGCGCCAAGGTCGAGGCAAAGGACATCGACCTGATCATTCTGGCGACCGCGACCCCGGACAACACGTTCCCGGCCAGTGCGGTCACGGTTCAAAAGGGACTGGGCATCCATCATGGCTTTGCCTTCGATGTTCACGCGGTCTGCTCCGGCTTCGTCTATGCGCTGACCACGGCCGACGCCTATCTTCGTTCCGGCATGGCCAAGCGTGCGCTTGTCATCGGCGCGGAAACATTCTCCCGGATTCTCGATTGGGAAGATCGCACGACCTGCGTTCTTTTCGGGGATGGCGCGGGCGCGGTTGTCGTCGAAGCTCGGGAAGGCGAGGGAAATGTCGCCGATCGGGGCATCCTGACCTCGCATCTGCGGTCCGATGGTGAACACAAGGAAAAGCTCTATGTCGACGGCGGTCCGTCCTCGACACAGACGACGGGTCATCTGCGCATGGAAGGCAAGGAAGTCTTCAAGCATGCAGTCGGCATGATCACCGACGTGATCGAAGACGCCTATGCTGCGACAGGTCTCAGCTCCGACGACCTCGACTGGTTCATCCCGCACCAGGCGAACAAGCGCATCATCGATGCCAGCGCCAAGAAGCTGGGCATTGCCCCGGAAAAGGTGGTCACGACGGTTCAGCTCCACGGCAATACGTCGGCGGCCTCCATCCCGCTGGCGCTTGATACCGCTGTGCGCGATGGCCGTGTTCAGCCGGGCAATCTCGTGCTCCTGGAAGCGATGGGTGGCGGCTTCACCTGGGGATCGGTGCTCCTGCGCTGGTAGTTGCAATAAAACCTCTCCAAAAGGACTAGTCGTAAATTTTGCTGAACCGCGTTCTTCCTGTTGACCGGTGTTGCTCGACGCAATACCGTAGGTCAATTCGGTAAGTTCTATAGCAAAATCAGCCAGATCGTTGGCATCGCCGGGGAGTGGTCATGGGCAGCAGAACTATCACGCGCGCGGACTTGTGCGAGGCGGTCTATCAGAAGGTCGGCCTGTCACGCACGGAGTCGTCCGAACTGGTAGAGCGCGTACTTTCGGAGATTTCCGAATGTCTCCTCACCGGAGAATCGGTCAAGCTGTCTTCCTTCGGATCTTTCGTCGTTCGCTCAAAGGGCGAACGGATCGGACGCAATCCGAAGACCGGCGAGGAAGTTCCGATTTCCCCCCGCCGTGTCATGGTCTTCAAGCCGAGCAACGTCTTGAAGCAGCGCATCAACGATGCACTGACCGGCTCACCGGCCTGAACCGCTTCGGGACGGGTCTTCACGGGTCGCCGGCCAGGTCGGCCTGCGTGGTCGAACGCGCCTTTTGTTTAAACTGATTGCAAGACGCCCAGCATGAGTCTTCAGGACAAGAGCCCGGACGCTTTCCGGACCATCAGCGAGGTGGCAGAAGATCTGGATCTGCCGCAACACGTCCTGCGTTTCTGGGAAACCCGCTTTACCCATATCAAACCGCTCAAGCGTGGCGGGGGGCGCCGCTACTACCGTCCCGATGACGTCGAGTTGCTGCGCGGGATCCGCCATCTGCTTTACGGCGAAGGCTATACCATCAAGGGGGTGCAGCGCATCCTGAAGGAGCAGGGCGCCCGCTTCGTCATGCAGATCTGGCGGGAAGATGCCTTGCCGGTTCCGGTGACGCAGCAAGCCGAACCTCACGCCGTCGCTGTCGACATGTCCGCTGTTTCCGCCGCCGCCGATAGCGTGGCCGATGAGGACAGAACGCCGCGGGATGTTCTTCCTGAAGGGACAGAGAAAAAGCCGCTCGAAAAGGCTCATGGGTCACGAGGATTCATGGCGCGTCTGCGCGGCGACAAGGACGGTGACGCAGACACTGACCCGGTGACTGCCGACACGCTGTCCAAGGACGATGTCCGCCGCCTCCAGTCGACCTTGTTCGAATTGCTCGAGTGCAAGCGGCTGCTCGATCAGGCCCGCTGAGCCAAGATTGCCTGTAACGGTTATCGTGCTAGCTGCAAGCGGCAAACGGCGCAGTGCCTAGAAGGTCCGCAAGTTGATCGATGTTGTAATCCAGCCGTCCCGCAGCCGCGAACAATGCAGCCTGGTTCACGGCCAGAAAGACCAACCCTACCCACAATAACGAGATGGGAAACCAAACCACTCGCACGGCTCTGCCTTTGAAGAACGTGGCGGTGATCACCAATATGAAGATGAACATCGCAATGCCGTAAGAGTAGAAAATCGCGGCGACGATCCAATCCAACGGAGCGTCTTGAAAGGTCGCACAGCCGCCTTGGCGCATTGTTGCGATCACGCGTTCTACGTCTCGTATGATGAGGACTTGTGCGATTAAAAAACAGAAGAATGCCCGAACATGAAATCCAAGGAAATCAGAGTAGGCTTTTGCCTTCGCCATTAATTGCCCTCATGGGTTGTTTTTCCGGTCTCTTCTCCTCCTTTTGGCGTTAATTTTTCGCAAACCTTAATCCAACCCCATGCAGTTTGCATAGAAAGTCACGGTCGCTGGCCAGTCTGAAAAAATGCCCGATACGCCAACGTCTTGCGCCAGGACATTGAGGACTTCGTAGAGCCGGCCATCGCCATCGATGGCATCGGCAATGCTCTGGTAGTACCACCCTCCGCCGGAGTTCAATGGACCGGATCGTTCGAGCGTCCACGCAATCATTTTCAGCCCTGCCCCGCGGGCCTCGACAGCATAGGCAGAGGGGAGGATGCGTCCTTCCGGACTTAGGGTGAGCAGCATCCAGATCGGGGGGGCAATGTAGTTCACGCCCATTGCCTTCAGCTCTTTCATGCTCGGTGAGAAGGTCGATGGATCCTGCGAATCCACTCCGTCGCGACCGAAACGGCCATCCAGGTACACCGCCTGCGCCCCGAATTCGGGCTCGTTCTCGATCCAGTAGCGGATGTCCTGCAGGTCGAAAGATTGCGGCCAGACGTTCTCGGGCGGTATCCCGGCGGCCTTGTATTCATCGATCAGCTTCTGGGCGTAGTCCTCGCGGGAAAACCCGTCAAAGGGCATTGCCACCTTCGGTGCCTTCAGCTCCGGCATGAACTTGGCATCAAGCGAGCGGATCAAGTCTATCGACTGGGCATGAGTGACGACGGTTCCACCCGAGGCATAAAGGTCGGTCTGCCAGCCGGGTGTGCCGGCGATATAGTCCTCGACGCTCGTCGCCGTCTTGTCGGCGCCGTCCATTTTCGCCTTCAGCGACAGGAACTCCTCGCGCGTGATATCGGAGGTCAGGCACTCCGCACGGGCGGTCTGTTCGCCTTCAGCGGGAGAAAACGGCACCTTGCAGGTTCCGGCCAGATCGGTCGCCAGGATATTGGTCGTCTGGTGCAGGTCGTTCTGGGAATGCCGGCAGACGAGTTCCTTGTCCTTTGTGAAGGTGACATCACACTCTATGATCCCCGCGCCCATGAGTGCGGCTGCCCGATAGCCCTCGGCGGAGTGCTCGGGAAACTGAAGCGCTGCGCCGCGGTGGCCTATGGAAAAATCGGAATGGCGTGCGGGCGTCCCGATACATGCTGTCAGCTTCTCCTTCAGCGGGCCATCTTCCATACCGTCAACCAGATACGGCGGACGTGGCCCCAGACTGACATGAGAGGCAATTGCCCCTTCAGGGGCCGCAAGCAACAGGCCGAGTGCGACGCATATACGGCGCAGGTTGCAAGTATTCCATGACATGTTTTTCCGGCCCTCCCTCGCCGTTCTGATCATCATTTCTCACGTTTCAGGTTAAGCGGGCTGCCATTCAATCTTCAAGCTCCCGGGACCTCGGACCGACAGGCCTTTCTTGTAGTCGGGCGTTTCGATCAACTCGATACTTTTGAACCTGCCGAGCAGGGTGGAGAATATGATGTCCATGTCGAGGCGTGCCAGATGGTTTCCGAGGCAGAAGTGGGCGCCCCGGCCAAACGCCACATGCCAGTTCGGCGAGCGTCCCACGTCGAACCGGTCCGGATCGGGGAATTGCGAAGGGTCCCGGTTTGCCGAGCCGTACAGGACGCCGAACTTGGTGCCGCGTTTGAACTCCTGTCGGGCGATCTCGACATCTTCCATGCAGTAGCGATGGAAGAAGGGCAGGGGGCTCTCGAAGCGGAACATCTCCTGCACGGCAGTCTTCATCAGGCCCGGTTCATCGCGCAGGCGCTGCATTTCGGCCGGAAAGCGCAGCAGCGCATGCAGCCCGCTTCCCAGAACATCGATCGTAGAGCCATGACCGGCCATCAGGATAAGCATGGCGGTGGAAAAGAACTCGTCCTCGTTCATCAGTCCGGCCTGCTCTGACGCGATCATCGCCGACATGAGATCGTCTTCAGGCGTCTTCTCCCGTCTTGCCTTCAGGTCCTGCAGGTAGTGATAGAACGCGGTCGTGTTCCGCTCGGCCAGTTCCTTACGCTCATCCGAGCGGTCGATATCGAAAAACTGGACGATATTTTCCGACCAGACCCTGAGCTGTGGGCAGTCTTCGTCGGGAACGCCGAGGATGCGGCCGATGATATGGCCCGGCACATGGGCGGCCAGGTCTTCGATGAAATCGATCCCCTCGCGGTCGGCAAGAGTGTCGAACAGCCGGTCCACATAGGCCTGAATTTCATCGCGCAGCCCATTGACCATCTTGGGCGTGAACAGCTTGAACACCTGCTTGCGCAACCGGTCGTGCACCGCGCCGTCGCTGTCGAGGAGTGAAAACTGCACGAAGCGGGAGTGATGCGGCATGTCATGCCAGTTGCCAGCCTCTTTTTGAGCGGCAATCTCATCCGGGGAGGCGACATGCTCCATCGAGCGCACCATGCGCGGATCCATGACGATTGTCTGGACATCATCGAAACGGGACGCCAGCCAGACGTCGAACTGCTCGAAATAGGTCAGGCCCGGCTTCTCGCGAAGGGCTGCATAGAAGGGGTAGGGATCGCGGGCAAAGTCGGCCGACAACGGCTGAAAGGCAAGGTCTTGGATCATGGCTGGCGCACTGGCTGGGAATCGCGAACAAGGTCAGACCCGCGACGTTATTGGATCTGGCTCCGGCCGGAAAGGGTCCGGGGAGCTATCGATGCTATGCCCTACACCGCGTCGTAGCGCGCATGCATTTCCGTAACCGTGATCGAACTTGTGGCCGCCGTCTGTGAGCAGCAGATCCGGTTCCGTCCAGAGCGTTTTGCCAGATAGAGATGTTCGTCTGCGACCTTGAGAAGGTTGGCAAGCTGCTCGCCGTCACTTGGGTATGTGGACAGTCCTCCGGAGATGGTGACACAGCCCAGATGCCGTCCTTCGAACATCATGCTGAGCCCCTCGGTCTCGCTACGGATATCCTCTGCCAAGGCAGCGGCCTCCTCATGCCCGTATCCGGGAAGCACCACGGCGAACTCCTCACCGCCGAGACGGCAGGCGATATTCGCCTTGGATGCCTTGCGCTTGAGCAGTTTGGCAAGCTGGATCAGGACGAAGTCACCGGCATCATGACCATGCTGGTCATTGTAGTTCTTGAAGTGGTCGACATCGATCACAAGGATCCAGAACGGCAGGCTGTCGCGCTTGGACTGGGCGACGAGGCTCTCGAAGCGCTCTTCGAGATAGCGGCGATTGTACAGGCCGGTCAGCGGGTCATGAAGCGCCTGCTGTTCCAGCGTCTCGCGCAGCTTCAGATTGGAAATGGCAATCGCGGTTTCCTTGCCGATTGCCTTGGCAACCTCGAGCTCCATCGGGCTGAACGGACGTTGCTCCGCTTCCTTGAGATGAATGACACCCAGAACCTCGCCCTGCGCCAGGAGCGGAATGCACACCACATTGTGCTCCTGGTGCTTGGCCAGGTGCGCGCATGGAAGGTTTTCCTGCACCGAATGATGCACGGCATTCTTGCGCAGGGCCCAGCAGGCGTCAGGCGGAACGAAATCGCCCTTCTTCCAGAAGCTGCCCCATTCCTGCTCGATGATCATAAGGTCACGCGAGTTGTTGATCAGCGCCAGAGCACCTGCCTGAGCGGGCAGGAGCGCCGGCAAGCCTGCGCACAGGACTTCTCCCGCCTCCCTCACGTTCTTGGTGACGGACAGGAGCGAACCAAGTTCCTGCAAGGATCGCAGCGTCGCGGTTCGTTCTGAAACCTTCTCCTCCAGATGGGCGCGTTCCGCCCGAATTGAACCGAGCAGCAGGCGTCCCAGCAGGATCGCGACCACTGCAACCATCAAGATGCTTCCGGTCACGCCGAAGACCAGCAGCATTCGGATGTGGCTGGTTTGTTCGACCAGACCCTTTAGCGGAAGAGCCGCTCGCACGACAAAGGGCGTGGTGTGCTTGTAGTGCAGGCTGGCGGCGTAGAGAAAGTCGACGTTCAAAGTGGCGCTGTGGCGAATGGAAAAGCCATGGCCATTTTCCCTTGCCTCCAGAATCTCCGGCCGCGACTTGTGGTTTTGCGCCGTTTCCAGCTGGCTGCGGGTCATGCCGCTGTCGGCAACAACCAACCCCTCGTCGTCAATGATCGTCAGCCGGTTGCCGTAGGTCTTCGCCAGGTCCGCGATTTCCTTCTGCAGCAGCGAAGGAATGGTGCCCGTTGCCTTGTCCTGTCCCTCCAGCTCGGGAAATGGGCCGGGCATGAGCTGGACGATACGCGCGGTCGAAGTCGCCGCATCGAGAGCCAGATGACGGGCGTCGTCGAGCAGGTACCTTCCGATCACCCGGTCTATGAACACCGCGAACAGGACCGTCGCGATCAGGACGGCCGCGATCGCGAGCGAGATCATCGCCGGAATGCGCAAGGACCGCTTTTCTGCGCGCTCTGATGTGTGTGTGTGCCTGTCGCTGACTGAGGTCAACCGTTCCTCCCGAACAGCATCTGCCTAACGTGGTCGGATTGTTAGCCGGAAAAGGTTGACGATTGCTTGGGCGGGGTCGAGAAAGCGGCGGATTTCCGCGAAATCCCGGTGTGATTTCCCGCTCTTCTACTTCCGGGATATGCCCCAGTGCCGGGGGTATCAGCATTTCTGACGAACTCCATCGCTGTCACGTTCGCCCAAATAGAATGGACCTGCGCCGTAAAGTTGAGTGTATTGAATGTGTATGTTGTAGGATTTGTGTGATCAGTAAGGGAACCAAAATGTCGCCTGAAGAGAGTGGATTAGTGTTGCTGGGGTTCTCTGTTGATCATCAATGGATTTCGGCAATTTCAGCACTTGGCTCGTTTCTCGCGGCCAGCCTATCTTTCTGGTTTTTCTTCAAAGGAATGCGGCGCCAGGCTATTCAGAACAGAGCTGCATTCTGGCAGCAAATGACCGGCCATTTTGCTGACGTAAATGATTTTCACGGCTTGCACGGTATTACTGGACCTCGGTCAAGTGACCCAGACTTCGTTCAGGCAAAAATGACTGAGCTTTTTGACAGTCTGATTGAGGAGAGGAACAGAGATGGCAGGTTAGTAGAAGAAAAGCTATCTGCCTTGAGGGCATCGTTTTGGAAGCAGACAAATATCGCCCACCTCTTTTTTCAAAACGAAGGAATTTCAACAGCTGAACGAGAAAAGGTTCGACAGTGGTACGTTGATGGCGTCTGCAAATGGGCGATCACAGTCAATGAAGTATCTCGGAAAAGAAAGATTTATCAGGATGACAAAGAGCCTTTCGGAGTGTTTCATTCATTGATTGAAGAAATGGTCCTTAATGGGGGCTTAATTGGTGAAGGCTTCAGGACGTCCTGGATTAGAGAAGGGTTGGACCAATATTACCGTCAACAGATTGTCATGCTTAGGAAAAGCGTGTGATTTTGTCTGGCCTGGTACAAATTAGGTGGGCCGTACTGAGGTGCTGCCTTGGAGAACACTCACGCAGGCGCAAAAAGGCCATTCTGGTTACTTGAAGGCGGCGCTGTACAGAATTGCATACTGCATGAAATGTGAGCTCCCCACGCGCTTTTTGGGGCAGGGTTTAAGGCTGAAATTGGGCGTTCCAGCTTCAATCAACTAAAGAAAGCACCGCGCTAACGAATGTGCCATGAGTTCTGCATTTGAGCGGAATTGTACCGCGCAAGAACGGATGGTACTTAGGGCAATTCTGGGAATAAGTGGGAATATTTGAGAGTTGGCAATTTCGGCGTTTTGTTTGGGAGCTGAAAGAAGCCAACGGAAGTCAGTGCGTAACTTTATTTGGCTCAAAGAGTAGGGGGCGAGGACACTCTCAAAACGGCCATCTGAAAATGCCGAATAAAATCTGTATTTGTTCAGGTTTGAAGCAAGAACTGGACGAGTCCCCGCGGTTACCTTTTCTGATCTTGCGTTTTCCGGACTGTCTGCGGTTTGCTGCAAAAGGATAAGGCCTCCTGGCAGCTAAGCTGGGAACCGGAGAATGCAGACGTTCCGTATGCCACGTCACTCAAATTGGCGTCGGTCTCCTTGCTTCAATTTGAGGAAAGAAGGCGTCTACAAATTCAACGGTTATTCATTCGCTTACTTTCCTAACTAGACAAGGGCAAGGAAAAAGCCCCCTAGCCGATTTCTTCCAAAGCATCTGCCATTGCAACTTGCGGAGTCTATCTGTTAAAATCAACATTTATAGTAGTTCTGCAGTGCGTTTCGTATTGAGGGGAAGCAAAATGAGATTTCTTCTATTTGTAACTTCGATGATGATGCCAATAACTTTTACATCGGTTGTCGCAGCTACCTGTCCAAAAGCCGCGGTTCCACTTCCTGCCGATTATGCCGAGAGAATTACGCCAACAGTTGTTTATTATGAAACAAGCTCCTTCGAGGGGCAGGGCTACGATACAGTTACCCCGGACTTTGATACCCAGGGCCTGTCGGCAGGAAAGCTTCAATGGAATATTGGAAAGGGAAGCTTACAGCCGTTGGTTCGCAGCATTATCAGCGAAGACCCGGAGGCCGCAAAGGTTATACTTGACGATTTTTACGACGAGGTCACGCGGATGTTTAGGCGGATCTCGACGAAAAAACAGCTTCAATGGATTAGATCCTACCAGGATATCCCAAACCCGAAGGCGCTGGAGGGAGAACGTAAGGCTTCTTGGAAAAAGGGAAAAGGGGAAGAACTAGCCAAGCGGCTTGGGCAGCTGCTGTCTAGCCCGGTTGGGGTGCAAAAACAGGATGAGCTGGTTCTCTCGAAAGCAGGCCGAGCATGGGATTGTGCCGTCGAATGGTGGGCGCCTGAAACGCCCTCCGTACGGGAGACGGCTATATTTATTGATACACTGACTTTTCACAGTGACTTTTGGCGCCGTACCTCAACGCCAGCTAAAGTTGCCAAGTTTATCGAAGAGAAAGGTGGTACTGAAGCCGCATTTAACAACGTCCTAGACTATCTCGAGACTGACCTGCCGTGGAAGCAGCGACAGGCGGGTAATGCAAAAAGGACAGCGCAGCTGTGGCGGGAAATCGCCTCAAATAAAGGCGTTGGTGATCGCGAAGTGAAAGCGCTTATTTTCGCTTACTTGACTGCTGATGCTATAGGTAATCGATCAGCGAGGCAGTTCAAGTACTTAACAATCACACGGAAGGGAACCCTTATTTTTAACCAGGGCTACGTCAATCGTACAGATATGCCGCTCCAATTTCCCGGGCTCTAGGATTCGGTCACCTTCATCTGCTACGTTTTATGAGTATTCAAAGCGAAGAGGGTCGTGAGTTTCATAGCGAAGGTAGGCTGATGAAGTGTCATCAATGCGAAAGGCCCGGTCTCTATCAGTATGACCATGGGCTAGTCCTTTGCCTTAAATGCAATGCAATCCTGCAGGAAAACAACTTCCGCAGCTTCCTAATGAACGCTTCCATGATGAATCATGCGATGGACGAAATGGATATGGTGACCGGCATTCGTCTCGGCGGCGATAGAATACCAGTTAGTCAACTAGCCCAAGCGATGAGCCGCCCCATGACCAACAACCACATCACCATCTCAAATTCGTCCGTAGGTGTCCTGAACACAGGCGACTTGGCCAAAATCAACGCGGTGATAACGATCACTGAAGGTAGCGATGTAGAGGAGCTGGGTCAAAATATTAAAGACTTCGCGCAGGCAGTGCTGGACTCTGATGAAGTCACGAAAGAGGACAAGCACGACATAGGCGAATTGCTCGGCACACTTTCCGAGCAAATAGCAGGCAAGCGCTCAAAACCTGTAATCGAAAGCATACTAAAAGGGATCGAAGACCGCGTGAAATCCGTGAATACACTATGGGCTTTCGCGGAGAAAATCGGAAAACTTCTCTCGGGCCTTGGCATTATTAGCTAACACTCCGAATTTATGACCTCAATTTTTTACAAGAAATTTGGGCTCATGTTGTCTAAGTGGGGGCATGTCTGAACGGTCTGCCTACGCTGGCATTTATTCAATGCGTAGTATCTCACACTGTGAGATGCTTTCAGACATTCCTCCACCTGGTCCAATTGACGGCTTGCGGCCGATAATACCCTGAAAAGTTATTTCAATTGGATGCCATGTGAAGTTGCGCGTTTTGCCAAACGAAGTTGCGCCCTACACAACACGTCCGGCTTGTCCAGCTTACCAACGATCTTGGCAAGGCTGAAGCCCCGGAGTGCCTCGCGGCAGGCGGTAATGTCGGAAAAATGGTCGGGCAGGCCGGATTTGAACCGACGACCCCTTCACCCCCAGTGAAGTGCGCTACCAGGCTGCGCTACTGCCCGAACGCGACCTACCTATCCGTTTCGCTGTCCGAGCGCAAGGCAGTAGATGCCCCTTGCTCCACAGTTTGTGTTCTCAGGCCGGCGCGCGCATTCGAGACAGACGCTTCTGCTCGATCATGTCGGCGCCGATCAGGCCCCAGGAAATGCCGTAGAGCATGTACATGTGCCGCCAGTGATCGGTGTCGATGATCACGGACAAGATCAGATGCGCGGTGAAGACCGCGAAGACGCAATGCAGAAACGGCGTCCACGGCCGGTGCTTGAACAGCAGCGGTACGAGCCGCTTCATGGTCCAGCCGGCAAGGACGATATAGGCAAGCCCGCCGATCCAGCCGTAGGTCGTGAACCCCTTCAGGTAGACGTTGTGCTCGTCCTCGGGAAAGTGCTTGTTGAATTCGAGCGCGCCGATGCCGAGTGGATTCTCCATCACCATCTGGAAACCGAGCGCGTATCGCGCAAATCGCCCGAGCCGCGCGCCGTCGTATTCCTGCACCAGTTTGGCGCGTTCCACGAACATCTCCGACACGCTGTCGATCGTCAGCACGACGCCAAGAAGCGCGATCACGGCAAGGATACCCGCCGCTCCCAGCGCAACAAGGCGAAGCCGCCGGGCCGCCTTGCGCTCTGTGATGAGCGACAGGAGGTAAACCACCAGCGTCGCGATGGCGATCACGCCCCAGGCTCCGCGCGAGAAACTCAGGAAGATGGCGAGCACGAGGATCGCCAGGGCAGGGCCGTAGGCGAGAACCTCACGCATCGGCTTGTTCAGCAGCCGGTGCATGAACAGGACCGTCGGCAAGGCCAGGAAGGGGCCGAAGACGTTCGGATCCTCGAAGGTACCGCGTGCGCGGCCGTAGCGGGTGAAGAAGTCCGCGCCGGGGAAAAGGTTGAAGTAGCCGGCAATCCCGATCAGCGCGACAAGGACCGAGCCCGCGAGATAGCCCTTCTCGATGACCGAATATCGCTCCGGTCGCTCTGCCAGAATGGCCGCGTAAAAGATGGCGGTCACTGCGAGAAAGCCCGAAACGGCGATGTAGATGACGGCGTCGCCCATCTCGCTCGCCAAGGGGATGGAAGCAATTCCACCCGAAATATAAAGCATCAGGCAGATGATCAGCGGCCCGATCTCGCGCCGGAGCTTGAGACCGAAGGCGAGCCAGACAACGGTCAGGCCGGCAAGATAGAGCTCATAGGGAGCCGGTTCGCGGATGACGAAACCGGAGAGAAAGGCGGCAAGCCACAGGGCGCCGTCGCCGATGCTGGCAACGCGGATCGTGACTGGAGGCCGGACGGTGGAGCCCGGCCGTGGGTCGGCCGTCTCCTGGCTCAATAGGCGTTCTCCGTATTCAGAAGCGACAGCGGCGTCATGACCAGGATCTTCAGGTCGAACAGGATCGACCAGTTCTCGATGTAATAGACGTCGCATTCGACGCGCTTCTGGATCTTCTCCGGCGTGTCGACTTCGCCGCGCCAGCCGTTGATCTGCGCCCAGCCGGTTACGCCCGGCTTGACCTTGTGGCGGGCGAAGTAACCGTCCACGACCTCGTCCCAGGTGTGGTTGTCGGTGTGGGCATTGACCGCGTGCGGGCGGGGCCCGACGAGGGACAGCTCACCGCGCAGGACGTTGAACAGCTGCGGCAGTTCGTCGATCGACGTCTTGCGGATGAAGCGTCCGACCTTGGTGACGCGGCTGTCGCCCTTGGTCACGACCTTCCTGGCATCCGGGTCGGACATCTCGTGGTACATGGACCGGAACTTCAATACGTCGATGATCTCGTTGTTGAAGCCGTACCGCTTCTGGCGGAAGAGGACCGGTCCCTTGCTGTCCATGCGGATCGCGATCGCAGCGCCGATCATCACCGGGAACAGGGCGACGATGGCAAGGGATGCAAAGACGATGTCGAACACGCGCTTGGCAACCATGTCCCAGTCGGTGATCGGCTTCTCGACCACGTCGACGAAGGGAACCGTGCCGATGAAGGAGGCTCCGCGATTGCGGAAGCGCACCTTGTCGGTATGGGCGGAGAGGCGGATGTCGACCGGCAGAACCCAAAGACGGCGCAGGAGCTGAAGCACGCGCTGTTCGGCGCGCAGCGGAATGCACACGATCAGCATGTCGATGCGGGCAAGCCGCGCAAACTCCACCAGGGCGGAAACGTCGCCAAGCTTCGGGTAACCGGCGACAACCGGCGGGGAGCGGTCGTTGGCGCGGTCATCGAAGATCCCGCAAATGCGGATATCATTGTCCGAATTCGATTCCAGTTCGTGGATCAGTTCGGCAGCAGCCGTTCCGCCGCCCACGATGATCGCGCGCCGTTCCAGTCGTCCGGTGTCCATCCAGTGGCGCACGAGGCGATAGACGACGAGGCGCGAGCAGATCAGGGCGGTCATGCCGAGCACGAACCAGGCGCCGAGCCACTGCTGGTTCAGGCCCGTGCCGACGCCGGTCATTGTCCGGATCAGGAATAGCATGGCGAATACAAGGGTCCAGCCAGCGACCACGCGGCCGATCTGGGCAAGACCGCTGCGCATGACCGAGACCTGGTAAGCGTCGGCCGCCTGAAAGAACGCCAGCGAGAAGACCATTGTGACCATGATCGCGATCAGGTGCGGTATTCCGAGCGAAACCACCGGACCGGCGTCCGGGGACAGATTGGCAAATGCCGCGCCCAGGCCGGCAAATGCGATCAGGCCCATGTCGATCAGTCGGATCGACCCGGTCAGGACCGGAACCGAGACGCCGTTATCATCAAGCGTGTAGGCGATCTCCAGCGCTTCGCCTGAGAGATTTCCCTGGCCGGTCAGTTCCGGCATAAGCTCTGCGGCCGCCTCAGTACCAGTCGGCTCGTAAGCCATGGGGCCGGACGGTTCCGGACCCGAGCGACGCAAACCGCTGGTCAGGCGTTGCCGCAGATCCGGCGCACCGCTCAGCGAATGCTGCAAGGACGATTGCTTGACGGATGTGTGTGCAGCCTTGTTCATTGCCGGTTGCTCGATCTTGCATAAACGGCGGGTGAAGCCGCTGCCGAGGTGCGGCTTGCGGTTGCCGACGTGGCCGGAGCATCGATGTCGATTGCCGTCTGGCCGCGAACCTGTTTGTAGAGTGTCGTGATCCGGTCGCTCATCAGTTCGATCGAGAACGTCTCCGCCAGACAGCCGCGCAGCTCACGGGCATGCTCGTCCATGGTTTGCGGGTCCGCCATCGCCTGTTCCATCGCGCGGGTCAGCTTGTCGATATGACCCGGCTCGATCAGGCGTGAAGCGTAGCGGCCGAAAATCTCCGGAATGCCACCGACGCGTGTTGCCAGCAACGGACGCTGAGCGGCCACCGTTTCCAGGATGATATAGGGCATGGCCTCGGCCCGCGAGGGAACCACCACGCATTTGGCCATGCGGAAGGCCTTTCGGGTGGGCAGGGCGCCGTGAAAGGTGACCCTGTCGGTCAGGCCGTAGTCGCGCACCATCTTGCGGTAGCGGTCTTCATCAGGCCCCTCGCCAACGATATGGGCACTTGGGGCAATGCCCGTCTTCAGCTTGATATTGTGGAGCGCGTCGATGAAGAGGTCGGTTCCCTTCAGGTCGCGCAGCATGCCGATATAGAGGAAGTCCGCAGCGTCATCATCAACGTTGACCGGTGCGAATTCGCTTGGCTGCAGCCCGTTATAGACTACGCGCGCCGGTGCCTTCGGATGGCAGACCTTGGTCTCGAAAGCCGCATACTCGTAGTCGGAAACGAATACCAGGGCATCGGTGAACCGGGACAACAGGCGTTCGATGGAGTGATAGACACGGCCTTCCCGCCGGTTCGGGTCATAATGCAGGCTGCCGCCGTGAGGGCAGTAGACGCGCGTCACGTCCTGGCCCTTCATGCGAAGAATGGTGCCGATCGTGCGAACATAGGCGCCGCCCTTGGCTCCGTGACCGTGCAGGACATCGGGCTTCAGGTCACGGATATGACGATATAGCTCGTGGGTCGATCGCAGATCCTGAATGGTAAGCTGACGCTTCATCGGAAAGCGTGCGATGCCGAGCGACAGGCTGGGGCGCAGTTCATCGACAATGGCGTTGTCGAAGCTGCTGCCGCTTGTGCTGTCGCAGATCAGGCCGACCTCATGACCTGCCGCTGCCTGGCTGGTCGCAAGGTCCTTGATATGCCTGAAGATCCCGCCGATGGGCGAGCGCACGCAATGGATGATCCTGAGCGGATCCTTCGTCATGGTACAGGCTCCCTGTTGCGTCTCCCGGATCTCTTGGTGGATCCATGAAGCCGATGGCCTGCACATTACACAGAGGAGGTGAGTCCGCGGTTAACCTGCGACGGGATCAGAAATAACGTTCCCGGACGTAAATCGTGTCGCCAGGACGCAATGGGTCCGAAATGGGAACACGTCCGTTTAGGATTTCACCATTGATCTGGCGGGTGATGTCGACGTCCTGCTGCTGCGCCCGGGTGGAAAAACCCCCTGCAGTCGCGATGGCGTTCTGGACAGTCATGCCGGCCACGTAGTTGTACTGGCCTGCGTTTTGCACTTCGCCCATGACGAAGACCGGCCGGTAGGTGTCGACCTCGACGGAAACGTCCGGATCCCGCAGGTACCCCTGACGAAGCTTCTGGGCGATTGCGACGGAAAGTTCCTGCTGGGTCTTGCCGCGGGCCGGAACGGTGCCGATCAGCGGAAATGAAATATATCCTGCCTGATCAATGGTATAGGTGTTGGAGAGGTCATCCTGTCCAAACACGATCACACGAAGCTTGTCGCTGGAATCAAGGCGGTAAGGCTGGGTCAGCGTCTCATGAAATGCGGTTGGCGGCTGCCTGTAGCCGCTGCAGCCTGCAAGGCCGGCGCAGATTGCCAGTGTCAGTACCAATCGGGTCGACATTCACTACTCTCCAATAGATCGGGCCAACCATCGCAAGACATGGTTAATGTCAGGTGAAGGCATTTCACCCGGGCAAAATGGATCGTAAAAACTACGAATGCGATTATTAACGCGGCCGACGCTCCGAAGATGGAGCGCTTAACCGATCGCTTACCCTAATTCGTCATAGTTCCCCCAATCCGTTGGAGTTTCGATGATGAGTTCACCCCGCAGCGCAATCCATGATGACGATATGGCCCTCGATCTTGTCGGTCTTCTGAGGGCGCTTGGCGCTGCCATGCGGTGGTTGGTGCCACTTGTTGTAGCGGTCACCGTTGCCACGTTCCTGGCGCTCCAGTTCGTTCCCGCCAAATACAAGGGCGAGGCGAGGGTGCTCATCGAAAGCAAGGACGGCGACTATCCGGGCGCGACCAGGGGCGTCGAGGAAGAAAGGGCGCTGCTGGACAGTGAAGGTGTTGCCAGTCAGGTTCAGCTCCTTATGTCTGCAGACCTGGCGCGCCGGGTCGCCAAACGGCTTGAACTTGCCGCTATTCCGGAATTCAAGGCCGGCGGGGGCGATAGCCTGGTGAACGATGCGCTGGTCCTGCTCGGCATTGCCCGCGATCCGAACCGGATCTCGCCCGAGGAGCGGGTGCTCAAGGTCTTCTATAAGAATGTCGATATCTATCGGATCGAGGACTCCCGTGTCATCGCCGTGGAGTATTCCGCCCAGGACCCGGAACTTGCAGCGGCCGTCGCAAATACCATCGTTGACGAGTACATCGCCCTTCAGTCGAGCGCCAAACGCGAAACCACCGAGATCGCGACGACCTCCTTGCAGCCCCAGATCGAACGGATGAAGGCCGAGGTGCAGGCCGCGCGCAAGGCTGTTGAGGACTTTCGCGCCCGAGCAGATCTCTTCGTGGGCACCGACAATCTCACGCTGAACCAGCAGCAGCTGGCCGAGATCTCGAGCAGCTACTCCGAGGCCCAGGCATCAAAGGCGGAGGCTCAGGCCAAGGCTGACCTGATCCGTGAGTTGCTCAACTCCGGCGGCGCGATCGAAACGGCCAGCGATGTGCT
The DNA here is from genome assembly GCF_048261595.1 of Roseibium sp. Taxonomy (GTDB): domain Bacteria; phylum Pseudomonadota; class Alphaproteobacteria; order Rhizobiales; family Stappiaceae; genus Roseibium. The sequence continues at coordinate 619,955 of NZ_JBLXFW010000001.1, read as the reverse complement.
CGATTCTCTCCTGATCCAGCGCCTTCGCGAGCGCCAGGTGGAACTGCAGTCGAATATTGCCGAGCTGTCGATCACCTTGCTGCCGAACCATCCGCAGCTGAAGGCGCTTCAGTCCCAGCTCGCCGACTATGATCGCCAGATCCGCTCGGAAGTCCGCAAGGTTCTTGTCGGGCTTGAGAACGACGCAAAGGTAGCGGCCCAGCAGGCCGAAGCGCTCAAGACCCGCCTTGGCGAGTTGAAGACCGCCGCCGCGCAAACCAACTCGGATCAGGTTCGGCTCGTCGAGCTGGAGCGCGAAGCCAATGCAAAAGCACGGCAACTTGACGAGATGATCTCAAGCTTTCGCGATGCCGATACCCGGTTGAGGGCGCAGGCGCTGCCGGCGGACGCGCGCATCATTTCCCGTGCGGCAATACCGATCGAGCCTCATTCTCCGAAGGTTCTGGCCGTCACGATAATCGCGGCGCTGGTCACGTTCCTGCTCGGTTCCGGCTACGTGATCATGCGGGAGTTCCTGAGCGGCAATGTTCTTTATGCCGTCAACCACGGCTCGGGCGTTTCCCGTGCACAGGCAGCCGGCAACATTGAGAGGCAGCCAGCTCCGCACCGAAACATGCCGGCGGGCGAAGCCTGGGGCGCGGCGGCGGGTGTTTCAATGACGTCGTCCTATTCCTTCGGCGGGTATCGCGAAGCTGCAGCCCGCTATGTCAATGATGTTGCGGCGGGAGCCGACCCAGAAACAGCGCCTTCGCCGCGCCGTGCCGCACCGGTCGAACACGCAAGGTCTCATGGCGATCTCCATGATGGGAACCTTGCAGCGGAGCGGAGTGAGATGCCGGTCGGACACCCGCACTCCGGCTCCGGACCCGCTGCTGAAACCACAGACCCTGAAGGACTGATCGTCGTCTTGAGCATTGACGAGCCCGCACTGTCACACGAACGGGCCTTTGCCCTTGCGCGTGGTGCTGCCAAGACCGGCAGCAAGACGCTGCTGATGGAAGTCTTCCCTGAGATCGAGACACCTGAGGCGGCAGAAGGATTTTCCGATCTTGTCGAGGGCGCGGTGCAGTTTTCCGAAGTGGTCTATGCTGACGCGCATTCCGACATCCACATCATAGAGGCAGGTACCGGGTCCATTGACGACGAAGCCGCTGCCTCGGAGCGTTTTGATCGTGTTGTCGGGGCCATCTGCTCGATCTACGACACGGTCGTCATCGACCTTGGCGTCATTGACGGCTCGCTCGCAAGCGCCGCCTTCCTGCGCGAAGCCGATAGGGTGCTTCTCATGTCCAAGGGCAAGGGGCAGGGGCGAGAGCTTGAGAGTGCGGCCCGTCTGCTCGCCCACAATACAGGGGCCGAAGTGGAGGTTATCCATGCCGGGTCGGACACGGGCAAGAAGAAGAAGTCCGGGCGGGCTGCCTGAGGTCAATCGACGGCAGTAAGCCTGGCCCTCATTTTTTGGGGGGCGGACGAAGCATCAACCCTTCTGTGCGAGAACCTTCCGAAGCCGGCGTACCAGTTGCCACAAGGTTCTTGAGCTGCGGATCCGTCCCTTAATGTCTTGCCGCGTTCTTTGTGCAAGGGCTGCAACACGGCCCTTGAAGGTCACCGCCTTGAGGTGCTCGCAGAGGGGGACCGGTTGGGCCCAGGCGTGTTTGTAGCGTTCATCCCCCAGCCCAAGGTCGATATCCGTCATGGCCGGGTCGGCACAGCTAATGGCAATGATCTCCTTCAAAAGCACGACACCGGGGCTATGCGCCATCATCTCGTCATGGGCGATCGAGTTGGAATAGCCGTAGAGCGTTCCTTCGCTGCGAGCGCAAAGATATGTCGCCCTGATTTTACCGCCGCATTCGAGCCACCAGAGTTCCAGGCAGGGTTGGGCATCGTCTTCGGAAGGCTTCAGCAACTGCTCGAGAAATGCGGTGTTTTCGCCGTCGCAAAAGACATTCGGAATACCGGTCTGCGCAGCGCGGGACGTCCGTTGCAGAATGAAGGTGGCAAGTCCACGGGCAATCTGTTCATCTGTTTGGGCGCGAACGATCTCGTACTCACCCGCAGCCTCGAGCGCTTTCTGCTTCTTCAGCAGTTTCTTGCGGCTGTCCTTTTTGACGGCCGAGCGAAACAGGCTGTCGAAGTCGTCGGAAAGTTTTCCCTGGTAGACCGGGCTCGGACTTGCCACCCGCCTGCAAAGGGCGAAGGGCAGGGGCAACCCGTCAAGCCGTTCCGGCGTGTTGGCCAGCTGGATCATGTCGGCATTGATCGAGCGCCCCAGATCTAGCAGCTGGTTCGAAAGGTCGCTGGGGCTAATCTTCTCCAGTGCCGTTCTGTCCCACACACCGGTGAACTGGTTCCCGCGATCCTGTCCAAGAAAACGTAGCCAGCTGACCTGCCCTCGGGAAACCTGTTCCAAAGGCAGAAGGGCCGCCGGTTGGTCGCCGAGCCACAGACTTGCCAGCACCGCGGCCCTCTCGCTGCCAAGAGTGCTTGCATATGCCTTCATCCAGGCAGGTGTGTGATAGGGCAGGAGCCCGACGGGATTTTCGAGACGGGAGATGAACTCTTCCGCTGCCTTGAAATCGGCCAGGCGTTTGACGGAAAGGCTGGCCGCTTCCTGGATGCCGGCATTCCGGTGGGCGATAGTCTCGTCCGCGTCGGATGACGCAGCCCCCCTCATGCTCACGCCAATGTCTTGGCTCTGCCCCATCCTCGCCCTTCAGCTCGCTCATTCAACTCTAGGGAGAAATAGCAATAAATATTAAAGAAAACGTGCTTAGATTTGCCACGTGAACAGGGGTGAATTTGTCGTGTGATGACTGCAAGGCAGACGTTTTTCCAGAAATCCTTCAAGGTCTTGCATGGCAGTGGCCTCTCTCGCCTGCTGGCTCCGTTCACCCAGGGCTGCGGTGCGATCTTCATGATGCACCACGTTCGGGCCGATCAGGAACGGTCGTTTCGCCCAAACCAGCACCTGGAAATCACCCCTGAATTCCTGCGTGAATGCGTCGACCGGATCCGCCGCAACGGTTACGAGATACTCGCGATGGACGAGGCCGTGGATCTGCTCAAGAGCGGCTACGGACGCAAGCGCTACGCGGTCCTGACCTTCGATGACGGCTATCGTGACAATCTTGAAGTCGCTTATCCGGTGCTGAAGGAACTCGGGGCTCCTTTCACCATCTATGTTGCCACCGGTCTGATCGACCGCCAGTCCGATCTGTGGTGGATCGCACTGGAGCATATGATTGCCGCAAATGACGAACTGGTTCTGTCCGAGGATGGATCGGGCACGGGCATTTCGTGCCGGACGCTGCAGGAAAAGAATGCCTGCTATCACCAGCTTACCCAGTGGCTGACGCACGAGGTCGGCGAACTTGAACAACGTCAGATCATTCAGCGTCTCGCCGAGCGCTATGATTTCGATCTGGCCGCGCTGGTCGACCGGTTGATGATGACCTGGGACGACTTGCGCCAGCTGGCTTCAGAGCCGCTGGTGACATTGGGTGCCCATACCCACGGGCACCACGCTTTGGCCCGTCTGTCCGAGGAGGACGCGCGCAAGGATATCATGACCGGTGTCTACCGGATGCAGGCAGAGCTTGGCCGCAAGCCGAAACACTTTGCCTACCCTTACGGCAATCAGGTCGCGGTGAGCGAGCGCGATGCGCGCCTTCTGGCGGACATCGGCTTCAATTCTGCCGTGACCACATTCCCGGGTGTCCTGAAGTCGGTCAACGCACGCAGCCCGATGCTGCTGCCGCGTGTGTCACTCAATGGGCGCTTCCAGGATGCCTACGTCATCGACCAGTATCTGACCGGCGCACCTTTCGCGCTCTACCGTGCTGCCTGCTGGGCACGCGGTGGCTTCGGCCTCAGGACTGGCGTTTCCCGCCTTTTTCCATCCACCAGATGATGGCTCCCGCCGGAATTACCCACACCAGGCCGGCAATCGCGAAGTAGATCACCCGGACCAGCGTACTGGATTGCTGAAGCGTCATGTCGCCGATCACCATGGCGACGAGGGCGTAAACGATCACGAATACGACCAGCACGACCATGCCGACGAACTTGCGGAAGGAGGGAACCATCTGGATTTCTGTCCTTTGATCGAAGCGCGAGAGCGGTGAAGTGTCGCAAAAAGCCGTCTGTCACTTGCCGCTTTTGCCCTGCACCTATATCTCCCCCGGTCAAAGGTCAAATTCACGATTGAAAGTCAGCCGATGTCCGTGTCCTCCTCGCTTGGATCCGCAGCTTCCCAGATGCCGCTGAACGACGCTGAAACCCGCCAGCTTTGGCGCAACCGTGCACTGATCCGCTGGTGGCTTTACGGTATCTGCCTTCTGGTGCTGGCGATGGTCGTCGTTGGCGGCGCGACGCGGTTGACCGAATCCGGTTTGTCCATCACCGAATGGAAGCCGATCCACGGCGCAATCCCGCCGCTCTCGGTCGAAGAGTGGGAGGAGGAATTCGCCAAGTACCGCGAGATCCCGCAGTATGAGGCGATCAACAAGGGCATGACCCTTGACGAGTTCAAGTTCATCTTCTGGTGGGAGTGGGGCCATCGCCTGCTCGGCCGTTTCATCGGCGTCGCCTTCTTCGTGCCGATGGCCGTGTTCTGGATCCAGGGGCGTATCGAGCCCTGGCTGAAACCGAAGCTGGTCATCGGCCTGATCCTTGGCGGCCTGCAAGGGGCGCTCGGCTGGTACATGGTCGCCTCCGGTCTCGTAGACCGGATCGACGTCAGCCAGTACCGGCTGGCTGCGCACCTGACACTCGCCTGTGTCATCTTCGCCTATCTGTTCTGGATCGCCCGACGCCTTGTCCCGCGCGAAGCGGCTACCGCGGAAGAGGCCGAGGGTTTGAACCGCATCGGCCAGATCTTCCTCTGGCTGGTTTTCCTGCAGATCTTCATGGGCGGTCTGGTCGCTGGTCTCAATGCCGGCTTCACCTTCAACACATGGCCGCTCATGGACGGCCAGGTCATTCCGCGCGGCCTGCTGGTCATGGATCCGGCCTGGGCGAATTTCTTCGAAAACGTCATGACCGTTCAGTTCCAGCACCGCATGACTGCCTATGTTCTGGTTGCCGTCGCCGTGCTCCTGGTGATCCGTTCGAAGAAGGTCAGCGGCCGAAAGCCGGTGATGATGCCCGCGCGCCACATTGCCGGTTTCGTGCTGCTGCAGGTGATCTTCGGTATTGCCACGCTGGTCATGAATGTGCCGCTGCATCTGGCGCTGTGGCACCAGGCCTTCGCCGTCATCGTCCTGGGCGCCGCCGTCGACTATCTCGCTGCCCTGAAGGGACCTTACCCGGTCAGGAGGTAAGGGCGGAACGTCCCCCGGCCGGAACATCCTGTCGGGGGGAGCGGACTTAGTCCGATAAATTCGGATGGCGGGAAAACTTGAAGGGCAAAAATAAAAATTACGGGAAATATTTCCGCTTTCGAAAATAAATTTGAATAGGCAGAAGATAACCCTTGATAATTACAATGTCACACTCTAAATAGGGTTTATCGATTTTGCTTGTTGAACTTTGTACTACGCGATTTTTCGCGACCTCTACGATCTTCCTACACAATCTCGACCTAACCGCCCCGCTGGACGCTTGTCCTGCGTGGGCATCTGCTACTGATCGATTGAAAGGAAATCGTAATGGCTATTGGTACCGTAAAATTCTTCAACTCCACCAAGGGCTTTGGCTTCATTCAGCCGGAAGACGGCAGCGCTGATGTGTTCGTTCACATCTCCGCAGTTGAGCGCGCTGGCATGTTCGGCCTCAACGAAGGTGACAAGGTCTCCTTCGACGTTGTCCAGGACCGCCGTTCGGGCAAGTCCGCTGCTGACAACCTGCAGGCTGCCTGAAGACAGCTCCGCGGTTCGTGATGGCGAACAGCTTGGACGAAGCCGCACCAGAAATGAAAAGGCCGGGCAATTTGCCTGGCCTTTTTTGTTTGAGGCTCATCAAGAAAGGAAGCCCAAATGACTGAGAAACTGACCAAGGACACACTGTTCAAGCCGGTCAATTCGAAAGCCTTCACCAAGGCGGAGGTGACCAAGCGGGTCGCCGAGGAAATCGCGCGCAACGAGGCGGATGTCCGCAACGCCAAGACCCTGAGGCTGCGAACGGCGCGCCTCGAGATGGAGGCCCGGCAGGCCAAGGAGGCCTCGGCTGCAGGCGCGGTCAAAAAGGCGAGGCGCCCCGCTTCCAAGGTTTAGATGCGAGCTTTCAACAGCTTGTCCAATCGGGAATGCAAACAAGACCATCGCGAAAAGCCCGCACTCATTTTCTGTTTCCATCCCGGTACAGCTCTCAGTGACGAGAGGGTAAGGGCAAATGAACCGCGCCCTGAACCGTTGGGCGTGTCGGAGCCGGAACTACTGGAAAGCCGAAGGTAATGGTGACAGGATCCCAAGCCGCCCGGTTTTTACTTTCGCGGAGCTGATATGCCCTTTCCGTCGCTGACAATCCTGAACCTTTACCGCCTCACCCTCGGTGCGTCCGAGTTCACCCGTGCGATCACGGCGCTGAGCAAACGGGTCGAGAGGGAAGGCCATCCCGGCGTTCTGGGCTATCGCTTCTTCGTCAATGGTCACGAGAAGACGGCGCGGGCGGTGGTCGATTACCGCGATGCGAATGCCTGGATCGGTCACCACGACATTGCCATGGCGTGGCCGGAAATGAAGGCGCTCCATTCCGTTGCCAGCCTGACCGACGTCACATTCCTGGGCGATCTCACGCCGGAGATACAGGACTGGATCGATCGTTCCTCCCTGAAGGCCAGGGTCCATTCCGGAAACCGGTTCGCTGCCGGGTTTGTGCGCTCGTGAAACGAATAAGCAAATTTCGTCAATAGCTTGTCTGCAGAAAATGAATCTGTCTTTGAGCTTCCGGGACGACGGGGCCGAGCCGTTTGTTCCGTTCAGTCACACTCTTTGGCCGAACCAGTAGACCTGGGCTCTGCCGCCGTCTTCACACACTGACGCCAAAGATCCAGCCTATTCCGGCCGTGACTGCCATCGCGAACAGCCCCCAGAACACGACCCTGAGGGTTGCACGCAAGACAGGGGCAGCACCGGCTTTCGCCCCGAGCGCTCCGAGAATGGCAAGCGTTATGACAGTGACGACAAGGACGACCTGAATTATGGAACCTTCCGGCGCCGCAATCGCCGCCAGCAGCGGGACTGCGGCGGCAACGCTGAATGTTACCCCGGAGGTAAAGGCAGCCTGCAGGGGATTGGCGGCATGAACCTCCGACAATCCGAGTTCGTCCCGTATATGCGCACCGAGCGCATCGTGCTCGGACAGTTCCTTGGCCACAAGAAGCGCAGTCTGCTCGCTAAGACCCCGCTCGCGGTAGATGGCGGCGAGTTCGGCCAGTTCCTCCTCTGGCGCTTCCTCCAGCGCTTGTGTCTCGCGTGCGATGTCGGCGCGCTCGATATCGGATTGCGACGAGACCGAAACATATTCCCCGGCAGCCATCGACATGGCCCCAGCCGTGAGTCCGGCAATCCCGGCGATGACAACCGTGCCCGGGCTTGGATTGGCCGCCGCGACCCCGACGATCAGGGACGAGACGGAGACGATACCGTCGTTGGCACCAAGAACCGCGGCACGCAGCCAGCCGCTACGCGATACGTAGTGCGGGTCGTCCGGATGGGCGGAAGTCTCAGGCATCGGATCTCTCCTGGGGCAGCGATTGCGGGTGGGCAGCGGGAGGGCAATTTTTGTAATCAGCCGATATCTTATGTGGAAACCATAGGCGTCCGCCAGATCGTCTTTGCGGCACTGCGGCGAACCGGTTCCCGCGTCCGGTCTTCGCTTCGCCCGCGAATGCATTGCGAGTGAGGCGGTGCCTTACCTGACAGGCAGGGTGCCAATCATGTTTCAAGACTGAACAACGAGGCGGGGACGACCGGCGTCGGAGGCAAACAAGAACCCACCAGCCTCTCAGCCAGCGGGTTTCGTGCTTTCAAAACCTGAAACAGCCGAAAATCAGCCCAGGTTCAGTTCCTTGAAGAAGTCGTTGCCCTTGTCGTCGACGACGATGAAGGCAGGGAAGTCCTCGACCTCGATCTTCCAGATGGCTTCCATGCCCAGTTCCTCGAACTCGACCACTTCGACCTTCTTGATGCAGTCCTGAGCCAGACGCGCGGCAGGGCCGCCGATGGAGCCGAGGTAGAAGCCGCCGTGGGCCTGGCAGGCGCGGCGGACCTGCGGCGAGCGGTTGCCCTTGGCCAGCATGACCATGGAGCCGCCGGCAGCCTGGAACTGGTCGACATAGGCGTCCATGCGGCCGGCCGTGGTCGGGCCGAAGGAGCCCGACGGCATGCCGTCCGGGGTCTTGGCCGGGCCTGCATAGTAGATCGGGTGGTTCTTGAAGTAGTCCGGCAGCGGCTGGCCGCTTTCAAGGCGATCGCGCAGCTTGGAGTGCGCAAGGTCGCGGGCAACGATCAGCGGGCCGGTCAGCGACAGGCGGGTCTTGATCGGGTGCCTGGTCAGCTCGGCCAGGATCTCGCTCATCGGCTTCGTCAGGTCGATCTTGACCACGTTGTCGGACAGGTGCTCGTCGGTGACTTCCGGCAGATACTTCTCCGGATGCATTTCCAGCTGTTCCAGGAAGATGCCGTCCTTGGTGATCTTGCCCACCGCCTGACGGTCGGCAGAGCAGGAAACCGCAAGGCCTATCGGCAGCGATGCACCGTGGCGCGGCAGGCGGATGACGCGGACATCATGACAGAAGTACTTGCCGCCGAACTGGGCGCCGACGCCGGTTGCCTGGGTCAGCTTGTGGATCTCTTCTTCCATGGCCAGATCGCGGAAGGCATGGCCGTCTTCGGAGCCTGAGGTCGGCAGGCTGTCGAGATAGCGCGCGGAGGCGAGCTTCGCGGTCTTCAGGTTCATTTCCGCCGAGGTGCCGCCAATGACGATGGCAAGGTGATAGGGCGGGCAGGCCGCGGTACCGAGCGTCAGGATCTTTTCCTTCAGGAAATCGATCATGCGGTCATGGGTCAGGAGCGAAGGCGTGCCCTGGAACAGGAAGGTCTTGTTGGCCGAACCGCCGCCCTTGGCCATGAACAGGAACTTGTAGGCGTCCTCACCTTCGGAATAGAGCTCGATCTGCGCCGGCATGTTGTTGGCGGTGTTCTTTTCCTCGAACATGGAGATCGGCGCCAGCTGCGAATAACGCAGGTTCTTCTTGAAATAGGCGTCGCGCGAGCCTTCGCCGAGGGCAGCTTCATCGGAGCCGTCGGTCCACACGCGCCGGCCTTTCTTGCCCATGATGATCGCCGTTCCAGTGTCCTGGCACATGGGCAGGACGCCGTGGGAGGCGATGTTGGCGTTTTTCAAGAGGTCGAAGGCGACGAACTTGTCGTTCTCGGTCGCTTCCGGATCGTCGAGGATCTTCTTCAACTGCTCCAGATGGCCGGGACGCAGGAAGTGATTGATGTCCTTGAAGGCTTCTTCCGCCAGAAGGCGCAGGCCTTCCTTTTCAACCACCAGAACTTCCTCGCCGTTGAACTCGGCCGTTTTCACATAGTCGGACGTCAGCTTGCGGTAAGGCGTCTTGTCCTCGCCCATTGGAAACAGGGCGCTGTGCTTGTAGGCCGGCGGTGTGGTGGGAGCGTTCATGGTCGATGGCTCTCTTCATTTGTCTGGCTGAACCCGGGAAACGGCGGGCAGCTGCTGGATGACGATTTCAGCGCCCTCTTTACGCCAAAAATCCTAACAGAGCAAAACCCGCCGCACTGGCGTGGCAGTGATGACCACGGCGCGAGTAAGTCACTGTCTGTATTGGGATAAATTCGCCTGCAAAGGGCGCAGCGGACCGGTTTGCAGGGCCTGAACGGAAGTGCCCGCCCTCGTGCTTTGGTCGGGGGCGGGCACTTCAATCGTTTGAAGCCGGCCGGCGGTTCGCCGGTGCCGTGCCTACTGCGCGCGTGTGGCGGTCAGGTCGAGGGTGACCGTGACGGTGTCTTCCAAGGTGCCGGTGGCAACGCTGGTGCCCATTCCATAGGCCAGGCGCTGGACGGTTGCCGTTCCTTCCGCCTTCGCGGTGTCTCCGTCGATCTTCAAGGTGAAGTCGAGAACGACCGGTTGGGAGACACCCTTGATGGCCAGCGTTCCCTCCGCCTTGTAGGCGTCTTCGCCCAGCGGGATCACCTGCGTGGTTTCGAAAGTGGCGGCAGGAAAGGCGGAGATGCTGAAATAGTCCGGCTGCTGCAGCATGTCGTCATACTGGCGATTGCCGGTGACAACGCTGCCGGTTTCGATGGAGGCCTTGATCACGGCCTTTTCCGGAGCGGCCGGATCGAAGTCGATGTCCGCTGACCAGGCATCGAACTGGCCGACGACCTCGCCGTCTGCCTGCTTCACGGTGAAGCCGAGGCGGCTCTTGTCCTTGTCGACGGTCCAGTCGGCGGCCAGGGCGGGGGCCGTGAGAGCGGCCAGGCCGAGGCCGAATGCTGCGGCGGCGATGGACTTTTGTGCAAGTGAATGAAGCGTCATGGCAATTGTCCTTGTTATGTCGTCAGACAGCCGACTTTGACGGGCCGGTCGAGATCATCCGTTTCAGGGTCGTGTCCCGGGCGATGAAATGATGTTTGAGCGCAGCGCCAACATGGCCGGCCAGAAGCGCAATGAGCAGCCATGCTCCGTATTCGTGGACGAGCTTCAGCGTCGCCTCGGCTGCCGGCTTGTCTCCGAGAAAGGCCGGCACGGGCAGGTGCGGCACGTGCAATACGTCAAAGACGACAGTCGGAATGTTCCAGGGCGAGGCGGAAACCATCAGCCAGCCGGAAATCGGCAGCGCGAACATCAGCGCGTAGAGCCCGGCATGACCGGCATGGGCGGCAAGGCGCTCGATGGTGCCCATGCCCTCGGGCAAGGTCGGTGACGGATTGATCAGACGCCAGCCAAGCCGCAGCACTGCAAGCGTCAGGACGACGAAACCGATTGATTTGTGAAGCTGGTAGAGCTGAAAGGTCGCCGCAGCAGTGGGCGGCTGCGAGGTCATGTAAAGACCCAGGGCAAGCAGGATGAGGATAAGTGCCGCCATCGTCCAGTGAAAGACGATTGCCACGAGGCCGTAGCCAAGACGGGTGTTGCGCACCATTGGGCGTCCTTTTCTCGCTCCGGGTGTAAGGAGAAACCTCCGGACGGCTCTGCCACCTCTGCTACTTGGCGGCGGAGCTGTCCGAAAGCGCATTGTGCGGCCTTGCGTTCCCGGGAGGAGGAGGGCCGCAAGGCCGGGTCACGGTCTTAGTTGGAAACCGCAGCTTCGATCGTTTCGGCGTGGAAGGTCACCTGAACTTCGTCGCTGACGTAAGGCACATACATGTCCATGCCGAAGTCGGAACGCTTCAGCGTGGTGGTGACGGCAAAGCCGGCTGCCGGCTTCTTGGCCATCGGATGTTCGCCGATTGCAGCAACGACGACGTCAAGGGTCACCGGCTTGGTGATGTCCTTGATGGTCAGGTCGCCGGTCACCTTCAGCGCATTGTCGCCGGTCTTTTCGACTGCGGTGCTCTTGAAGGATGCCTGCGGGAACTTCTCGGCGTCGAAGAAATCAGCGGAGAGGAAGTGCTTGTCACGGTCGGCCCAGAAGGTGTCGAGCGAGTTGACGTCGATGACAAATTCGATCGAGGAATTTTCCGGAGCGTCCTGGTCGATCAGCAGCGTGCCTTCCCACTCGCCGAAACGGCCTTCGGTGGTGGAGTAGCCAAGGTGGTTGTAGGAGAAGGACAGGTTCGCATGGGACTTGTCGAAGTCGTATGCGACCGGTTCTGCCACTGCGGCACCGGCAAGAAGGGACAGGGCAAGAGCGGAAGTTGCAAGACGGATCATGTTTTCACTACCTCAAGTCAGGAAAATGCAGCGGCCTCGACGTGAGCGCCATGGAGGACGATTTAGTCGCTTTTGCGGGATAAACAATTTGACTTACTGTCCACTCTGAATGAACAAAAAACCGTGATCCGGTCGCGAGAATGCCGCAAACTCATGAGCTTGAGAGGGGCGCGCCACTTCTTGATCCTCAGGTATCGCAGCACGTTCGTTGAAAAAAACCGCAAGAGTGCTGGCGCCGCGACGAGCCGCTTCACGCTGTCATCGGTCAATCACGCGAATCGTGCAACCCTCTTATTCAGGTAGCCGCAAGCCATCGTGTCCGGCCTTTGAAATTGCAACTTGAACCAAGGCAGGACAGCTATTGTATTCCGTCTTGGCGACGGCACAGGGAGATCAACTGTTGCGTGACTTGAAAATCGTCTGCCACCGTGGGGCCAACAAGATCGCACCGGAGAACACGCTCGCTGCTCTGGAAAAGGCGATCGCACTTGGTGCCCACGCTGTGGAGTTCGACATCCACGCCAGCCGCGATGGTGTGCTTTACGTAATCCACGACGAAACGGTCGACCGCACGACTGATGGCAGCGGCCGCGTTGCCGACATGACGTCGGAAGAGATTGACTGCCTTGATGCGGGAAGCTGGTTTTCTCCGCAGTTCGCGGGCGAGAAGGTGCCTCGTCTCGATGCCTTTCTGGATGCCTGCGCGGGGCGGATCGCCACTTATGCAGAGATCAAGCAGGCAGATCCCGCCCTGGTACGCGACATGCTCCGGGAACGCGGGCTTCTGGAGACAGGCTGGACCTTTTCCTTTGACCCTGCCATTCGCGCCGATGTGCGCGCCAGGGTGCCTGATTTTCGGCTGATGGTGCTCTTCGAGCACGTTGGCAAGGTGTCGGAGGCAGTGGCACTTGGTGCGTCGATTCTTGAATTTCACCCCGATACCATGAGCGCCGAACGCGTGAGTGAAGCCCATGAGGCAGGGCTGGTGACGCAGATTTTCTATGCCGGTTCGGATCCAGACGTCTTCAAGGCGGCCATCGCCTATGGCATTGATCAATATAACATTGACGACGTTGACACATTGCGACGCGTCATGGCGTCGGATCAGTGACTTGCGAACCGTTCATTAAGAACGATGTGGTCACGGTAGTCGACTGTTTACCTTAAACACTTTCGGGTTTCCTGAAGTTTCAGATCTATTAAGGGTTTTTGCCAAGTATTGGGGTCTATTCGACACAGATATTTGGTGCAACGTGGACGCAAATCAAACCAAAACAGCCGGTGCTGGCCGGACCTATTGCGGTGCAGAAGCCAACAAGAGCGGCGCGCACCGGCGGCTCCTCGTAACTCTGGCAGTGCTATTCGGGCTCAGCCTGGTCATGCTTATGCCCTTCAAGGCAGCTGCATCGGAGTGGGTCCTGAAGCGGGTTACGGGCGTTGCCTATCTGGTTGCTCCGCAGGTGCCTGCATTTCGCGCCAAGTCCGGAATGGTCCTCCAGAAGGGCATGACCCTGGCAACCCGGGGTGGAGCGCGCGTCATGATTGCTCGCGGGACGGAAACCATTCTTGTCGGTCCGGGCACGACCTTCGCCCTGTCGCGCTATCGCAGCGACGGGGAAAAGACCACGCTCCTTCAGAAGACGGGCTCGCTTACCGTCGATGTCGCCAAACGCGACCGGCCTCATTTTACCGTTGAAACGCCCTTCCTTGCAGCTGTCGTGAAGGGCACCCGCTTTGAGGTGACGGTGGCGGGCAAGGGCGCTTCGGTTTCGGTTGACCGCGGCCTGGTGTCGGTAAGTGACTATGCATCTGGCGACCAGGCCGACCTCGGTCCCGGGCAGCGCGCATCCACGGCTCCTGAACAGAAGGTCGGTCTGACGGTTGGCGGCAAGACCAAGCCGACAGTCCGCTCCGGCCCGAAAAAGTCGCCAAGCTTCCAGACACCGGCGGTCAAGAATGTTCCGGCAGCAGCCAGCACCGGGAAGACCAGTTCCAATGCAAACGCAGCCGCGAATTCCAATTCCGGCGGCAACGGCAAAGGTAATTCCGGCAACTCCAACGCCGGTGGCAACGGCAATGGCAACTCCGGCAACTCCAACGCTGGCGGTAACGGCAATGGCAACTCCGGCAACTCGAACGCCGGTGGTAACGGGAATGGCAACTCCGGCAACTCGAACGCCGGCGGCAACGGCAATGGCAACTCCGGCAACTCGAACGCTGGCGGCAACGGGAATGGCAATTCCGGCAACTCGAACGCCGGTGGCAACGGCAACGGCAATGGCAATGGCAATGGCAATGGCAATGGCAATGGCAATGCCGAATAAAAGCCTGGCCGTCTGATCTTTCGGGAAGCGGAGTACGGAAAGTGGGTAAATCGAGGCGGGGCCATGCGATAGGGTTCGGCGCGTTGCCGTTGCTGGCCTTCGCCGCGATCGTATTCCTGTCTGTGCAGCTGTTCTCGATGGGTGCGTTGGCGCCGTTCGCCCGTACCTTCGACGAGATACGCCTGGGCCTGTCGCCACAGGACCCGTCGGGACAGATCCTGATTGTCGACATTGATGCCCGCAGTCTGAACGAAGTCGGAGTCTGGCCTTGGCCGCGTAGCTATTACGCCGACATCATCGATCGCCTGCTTGAAGGCGGGGCCGAAGAAATCGCCTTCGATGTCGACTTCAGCACGCGATCGACGCCATATGAAGACGCTGTATTCGCGTCTGCGCTTGAACGGGCTGAAGGAAAGGTATCTCTCGCCACCTTCCACCAGGATGCGATCGACGCCGCCGATGGAGAGGCGGAACTGATCGTCAACAAGCCGATCGATGACTTCGCACAGCATATCTGGCCGGCACTGGTCAGTGTCCCGATCGAGCAAGACGGGCGGGTTTGGCGCAGCTTGCGTGGTGACTTGCTTGAGGGAGAACCCGTCATGGCCCTGGCCGCTTTGCTGGCCGGTGTGGGCGGGGATCTGACACAGCCCTTCTATATCGACTACGGTATTGACCCCGCTGGGTTTAAACGCATTTCTGCGGTCGACATTCTTGCCGAACGGGCGAATCTCGGCGTTGTGGCGGGTAAGAAGGTTCTTATTGGAGCAAGCGCCCAGGAACTGAGGGATCTTTTCTCGGTGCCGGTCCACGAAGTGCTTCCCGGAGCGGTCATTCAGGCTCTGGCAGCGGAAAGCCTGATTTTGGGGCGCGACCTGAAACGAGCTGGTGGCGAGTTTCTGCTGGGCCTGACGGTGCTGCTGGTGTTCCCGATCCTTTTCTGCGGTCGGTTTGACTGGAAACTGCGGGCCGCCCTGATGGTTGCACTTTCGGCTGGCCTTGAAGTCGGGGCAATGGTTCTGCATGAAACGCGCCCGGTGCTTTTGCAAACCGAAGGTGCGCAGGTCGCGTTGCTTCTGCTGTTCGGCCTGATGATGGCCAAGCAGATCGGACTGGTCAAAATTCTTCTGAGAGTTTCCCAGATCCAGACGCGGAATTCCCGCATGGTCCTCGGCCGGGTTTTCGAGGACAGTTTTGACGGAATTCTGGTCGTTGATTCCAAGGCGGTCATCCAGATCGCCAGCCGATCGGCCGCGCGGATCCTCTGCGCGCCGGTCAAGGCAGGTCAGCTGGCCCGTACGTGTCTTCCGGACGAGATCTACCATGAAATCCTGGAAGCGTTGACGTGCTGCGACGACGACACCCTTCAGGCAAAGCCGCGCGAAGTTCACCTCAAGCCGGCCGATGGCACCGAGCGGATCATCGAGTTCGTGGTCACTGTATCCCGGCAGATTGCCACGGACCTCCGGTTTCAAAGATCGCAAGCGTCCGAGCGTCTTGCCACCGTTACCTGCCGCGATGTGACAGACCAGCGCAAGGCCACGCGGCGTCTTGCCTATCTCGCGGGACATGACCGGGTGACCGGTCTGATCAACGAGGCAAGCTTCAGCGAATGTGTCGACGCTGCATGTGCGGTTCCCAAGGAAAATGGCAGAACGTTCTGTATCGCTCTGATCGCGGTGGACGGAATGGACCGGATCATCGCGTCCCTCGGTTTTTCGATCCGCAATCATCTGCGCAAAGCCCTGGCGGAACGCCTCGACGATGCAGCAGAAACGGATGCCGTGATTGCATCGGTCAGTGAGAACCGCCTCGGCCTCCTCATCTCAGCACGATCGGAAGAAGACATTCTCGATCAGGTTCACGAGGTTTTCGAAGCCTTGTCCGGTGACTATACCCTGACTGGAAGCCGGATTCCGGTGAGCATAAGCATCGGCTATGCTCTGATCTGCGGAGATGTCCGGGACAGCTCAATACCGCTACGCGATGCCGGAAATGCGCTTTCGCTGGCAATGCGCTCAGGCGGCAACCGTGTCCTTCGGTTCGAGGACGTGATGCACACCGCCCTCGAAAGGCGCCGGACCCTTGAAATCGAACTCGTCGGAGCCTTGCAGAAGCATGAAATCCATGTCGTCTATCAGCCTCTGGTAGACCTTTCCTCTTCCACCATGATCGGTGTCGAGGCGTTGATGCGCTGGGAGCACAACGTGCTTGGTTTCGTCTCTCCAGCGGAATTCATTCCCATCGCCGAGGAAAGCGGGCGTATCCTTGAACTTGGCGGCTGGATCCTGCGTCAGGCCATGCGCGACGCCATGACCTGGCCGGCGGAATTGCGGCTCGCGGTCAATGTTTCCGCGGTCCAGTTCGCGGCGCCCGGATTCATCGACGTCGTCCGGACCGCCTTGTCGGAGACAGGGTTCCCGGCATCAAGGCTCGATCTGGAACTGACGGAGTCGCTCTTCGTCGATGAACGAATGGACATCGGTGGCACCATTTCTGCGTTGAAGGCGCTGGGCTGCTCGCTCGCGCTTGACGATTTCGGCACGGGCTACTCGAGCCTTGGCTATATTCCGCGGTTCCCGTTCTCGAAAATCAAGATCGACAAGAGCTTCGTGGATGACGTGTGCAGCGACGAGCCAAGCGCTGCCATCGTTTCCTCGGTCGTCCATCTGGCAGAAAGTTTCGGCATGACCGTGGTGGCCGAAGGCATCGAGACCGAGGACCAGGAACGCAAGCTGCGTGAACTCGGATGCGATATCGGGCAGGGCTACCTGCTCGGCAGGCCGATGCAGTCAATCGCCATCGCAGAACGGCTCAGACAGGCGGAAGCCGAGCGGCTCGCGCAAAGTGAATGCAAGCTCAGACAGGTCGTCTAGAGCCGCTCCCGGCGCCCTTGAAAGACCGTGGAAAAAACGAAAACCCCGGCTGGAAGGCCGGGGTTCTCTTTTCTCGTCAAGCAGGTACGACTGGAGCGTTTAGCGCTGCAGGCCGCCAATGCATGAGTATTTGATGTTCAGGTAGTCATCGAGGCCGTACTTGGAGCCCTCATTGCCCATGCCGCTGTCCTTGACGCCGCCGAAGGGTGCGACTTCCGTCGTGATGACGCCCTCGTTGACACCGACCAGGCCATATTCGAGCGCTTCCATGACGCGGAACGTGCGGCCCAGATCCCGGGTGTAGAAGTAGCAGGCAAGGCCGTATTCGGTGGCGTTTGCCAGATCCACGACTTCTTCCTCCGTTTCGAAGGAGAAAAGGGCTGCCAGCGGGCCGAAGGTTTCCTCGCGCGCAAGCTTCATCTGTGCAGTTGCACCGGTGACGACCGTCGGCTTGAAGAAAGTCCCGGCATTGCCGCAGCGCTCGCCGCCGGTCTGCAGCGTCGCACCCTTGGACAGCGCGTCCTGCAGGTGATCGGAGACCTTGGTGATGGCCCGCTCGTCGATCAGCGGGCCTTGGGTCGAGGACGCATCGAAACCGCTTCCGGGAACGAGCTGGGCCTCGACAGCTGCCTTCAGCTTTGCAGCGAAGGCATCATAGACGCTCGCCTGCACGTAGATCCGGTTGGCGCAGACGCAGGTCTGGCCGGAATTGCGGAACTTGCAGGCGATGGCGCCGGCAACTGCCGCATCGAGGTCTGCATCTTCGAAGACGATGAACGGAGCGTTGCCGCCGAGTTCCATGGAGATCTTCTTCATGTGCGCGGCTGCATTGGAGGCAAGCAGCTTGCCGACCCGGGTCGAACCGGTGAAGGTGATCTTGCGCAGCTTCGGGTTCTCGCACATTTCCGTGCCGATGGCGGGCGCATCGCCGGTCAGGACGTTCACCACGCCAGCCGGAATCCCGGCCTTTTCTGCCAATACGCCATAGGCCAGCGCCGAGAAGGGGGTCAGTTCGGACGGCTTGATGACCATGGTGCAACCGGCGGCAAGGGCGGCGCCCAGCTTGCGCGCTATCATCGAGTTCGGGAAGTTCCATGGCGTGATCGCACCCACGACGCCGACGGGCTCCTTGGTGACAAGGATCTTCTTGCCAGCCCATGGGGACGGGATGACGTCGCCATAGACGCGCCGCGCCTCTTCGGCAAAGAAGCGGATGTAGTTGGCGCCGCCGGTGATTTCTCCCTTGGCCTCGGCGAGGGGTTTGCCCATTTCCGTCGTCAGGATCGCGGCCAGCGTGTCGAGATTGGCCATGATCACGTCGGCGAGCTTCTGCATCAGTCCGGCGCGTTCGGCAGCGGTCTTCGCCTTCCATGCGGGAAGGGCGGCATGGGCCGCGTCGATCGCGCGGGCGGTCTCGGTACGCCCGCAATCCGGCACGGTGCCGATGCTCTCACCGGTTGCCGGGTTGACCACGTCGATGGTGCCTCCGGCGTCCGCTGCGCTCCAGCCGCCGTTGATGAAAACGGACTGTTTGAAGAAGGTGGTGTCGAGACTCATTTGATGATGCTCCCGGCGGAGCCAGCTCCGCCATTCCTGTCGCGAGTTTGGAGGCGACCTGAGGCTGCCGGATCGGCAGAAGGTCGTGCTGGTAATGGTCCGGCAAGGGCGGTCTAGGCGAGATGTCCGAAAGGGCGGACATTCGCAGGCGCACCCACCCGTTCTCCTCAGAGCTAAGGGATCGCGGCTGCCAAGGCAAGCCCGTCAGCCTGCGGCACTCCGCTCAAATGGGGTCTGTTGGCGGTCAAGCAGTTTGGCGCCTGTGGAACGAAACTGCGTGCGGCCAGGCACTGGCCAGCTTCTGCGTCCGGTGCTATGCGGATGTCACGTGTCCGCTCGCCCTCGGGTGTGGACCGTTGTTTCAAGGCGATGCTCAGCCGCGCCTTCCCACCTGCCCAGTCACGGTCCCCATGTCCTCTGAAATCCTGACACTTGCCCAAGCCCATGATCTCGTCGTTGCAGCGCTTGTTGCCTGCGGAACCAGCTCGGAGAATGCCGATTGCGTCGCCCGCGCTCTGGTCGCGGCAGAAGCGTCAGGCCAGCCGGGGCATGGCCTGTCCCGCGTTCCGGGTTATGCGGCCCAGTCGGCAAGTGGCAAGGTGGATGGCAGGGCCGTTCCCTCGCTTCAGGAGGTGACGCCGTCGCTTCTTCGCGTCGATGCGGCGCTCGGGTTTGCCTACCCTGCGATTGAGCGGGCGCTCGACGTCCTGCCCGCGATGGCTTCGCGCCAGGGTATCGCGATGGCGGCAATTGCCCGCTCGCATCATTTCGGTCAGGGCGGCGCCCATTGCGAGGCTCTGGCCGACAAGGGCTATGTTGCCCTGGTCTTCGGAAATGCTCCCAAGTCCATTGCGCCATGGGGCGGCAAGGAGCCTCTCTTCGGCACGAACCCGATTGCCTTTGCAGCGCCCGTCCCGGGAAAGCCGTCCCTCGTCATTGACCTTGCCGTTTCGCGTGTGGCGAAGGGCAAGATCATGGCAGCGGAAAAGACCGGCAGCGCCATCCCGGAGGGCTGGGCGCACGACAAGGACGGTAACCCGACAACCGACGCGTCGGCGGCCATGCAAGGCACCATGCTCCCGATCGGCGAGGCCAAGGGAGCCGCGCTTGCCATGATGATCGAGGTGCTGTCCGCGGCACTGGTTGGCGCAAGCCTCGCATTCGAGGCATCGAGCCTGTTCTCCGGCGAGGGGAGCCCACCGAACCTCGGCCAGGTGATCATTGCGATTGATCCCGGCTTGAGCTCCGGCGGCGCCTACGCCGAGCGCATCGCAACGCTGTTGACCGCTGTCGAGGGCGCAGAGGGCGCGCGTGTTCCCGGAAGCCGGCGGATCGAGATGCGGGAGCGGGCCGAGCGCGACGGGCTGGCAATCCCGTCCGCGATCCTTGCAGAGATCCGGAACCTGTTGGCCTGAGTGGCTCTTGCCCAATGGCGGGCGCCTTTCAGGCGGTCAGTATTCCTTCTCGAAGAAGATGCCTGCCTTTGACGAGCCGTCCGCTCCGACCTCGCCGCGCACCTTGAGGCCCCGGTCAAGGTCGATATCCACCTTGACCCGGCTTCCGGCTTCGCCGGTGCCCTGTTCGACACCAAGGTAGATGTTGTCATTCACGTATTTGCCGACACCGACCGTCGGTCCGTCGTCACCGCTCGTATTGATATCGATCGCGTCGAGACCGAGCGACTTGCGGATCTGGGCAAGCGGGCCGTTGTCGTCCCCGCCGGTGAGGGTGGCAATCGCGGCTGCCAGCTGCGCAACCTGAGCCGGCGAGAGGGATCCCATGTCCTTGCCGAAGAGCAGCAGCGCCAGGACTTCGTCCTGCGGCAACTCGGGCGATGAGGAAAAGGCGATCAGCGGATCATCTGCCTGCCCCTCGACGGTTACATTGATCGAGGTGCTGTTGGCTGACGTTGTGGCAAGGAAGTCGAGAGATGGCGTCAAGGATCCGTAGAAGGTTGCCTGTCCCTTCGAGAACTGCAGCCGCCGCGTGAGAATGTCCATCTGGCCGCGTTTTAGAGTGAACGCACCAACCGCCTGTGGCGCTTCGGTGGTGCCGGCAATCGTCAGGTCGCCATAGAGTTCGGCGTCGAGACCGCGCCCGCGCACGAATATCTGACCTGGAGCGCTGACCTTTATGTCGAGCCGGGGAGGCAGATTGGCGGTTGTTTGTCCGCCGCCGGAGCCATTGCCCGCTCCGAGTTCCTTCAGTTGCTCGCGCACGCGGGCAGGTGTGTTCACATGCGTGACGGCAACGGGCGGAACTGCCCCCGGAAGTGTTTCGGGAATGGAAATGTCGGCCTTGCCGATGACCACATTCCCGGAGATGAGTGCCGCCGAACTCTGGCTCGCCAAGGGTCCGCGGACGGTAACATCCGCGCTGACCAGAGCCGTGACCAGGCCGGGGTCGACATATCTAGCCTGGTCGGCATTGATGGTAATGTCGGCATCCAGCGTTTCATTCAAGGAGATCGCGCCTGCGGCCGAAACATTGCCTCCGCTGGCAAGATTGGCCTTGAGGCCGGAGAGTTGCAGGGATCCGGGCGAAACGTCCACAGATCCTGTCACATCCGTGAGTGTCAGGGATGTGCTGAGTTCGGTTACGGTGACGCCATTCGGGACAGCTGTCAGCGCATATTGGGGTTCAGCCGCGGTTCCGGTGACTGAACCCGATACGGAGACCGTGCCTTTTGCCCTGAGGCCGGCTTCTGTCAGTGGCCTGCGCAGGAATGCAAGCGGCAACGAGCCATTCACCGTCATGTCGAGCGACTGCGGCCTGTTGATGCCGACCTTGCCGTCAGATGTGACTTTCAGTCCATCAGGGCCGGTGATCGTGGTCGACTGGGTGATGAGTTCATTCGCAAGCTTGCCGGTGCTGGCGACATCAAGCGCCGGCAGGCCCTTTTGCGCAAGCAGTCCCGCCGACAGGGAATTCATGGTGACCGACCAGCTTGCAAGGGGCGCGTCCGGACGGCCTTTCACCTCAGCCGAGCCGGAAAGCGTTCCGGAAAGGGCAGCAGAAGGCGCAAAGGCGTTGGCAAGGCCAAGGGGAACGTTGCTGAACTCCGCAGAGATCGCCAGCTCTTCCGAGGCCGTTCCAGAGACGGAAAGGGTACCCGAGCCGAGGTTGAGGACGAGCGACTCGATCCGCGTCAGCTCTCCCTTGCGGGTAACGACAGCGGGAGACTTGAGGTCGGTCTGAAGGCCTGCGTAACGCCCGTCGAGCCGGTTCAGGGTCACGGCAATCTGGTCGCCTGACTGCTCAAGCGAGCCTTCAGCGCGCACACCGTCTGCCGTTTCTCCGGCGGTCAGCCGGATGTCCGAGGCAAAGCGCGTCAGATTGCCCTCGGTTTCCGCTTTCACCGCAGCTGTTTCGATGACGGTCTCGCCTGACGCGATACGGGATGCCAGCACGTCGGCCGTAAGTTTGGGCGTCTCGAACGGGCCTTTGACACCGATATCGGCGATCAGGTCGCCGACCTCGATGCCCTCGGCGGCAAGGGCGTTGCCCTTCAGGTCGATCTGAAGCGCCGGGCCATTGACTGTTGTCGCAAGGACCGATCCTTCCAGGCTCCCGGCAACCGGACGCAGAAGAAGCGGCGATAGGGTCGAAAGGTCGGGAGCATCAACCACGAGCTTGCCGCTCGTCGTCGCCAGCGCGTCCGACAGGTCCGCAATGTCGAAGGAACCGCTCAGAGTGTTGCCTCCGATGACGGCGGAGAGATCCCGGATCGAGGCGCCTCCATCGGCGCTGGACAGATTGGCATTCAGATTGACCGGAGCTCCTCCGAGCGTCGCACTGCCGCGCAGGCTGCCCGTCGGTGCCGTTGGTGATGCCGTGCCGCTTGCGGTGACTGCCAGCTTTTCCAGAGCGGTGCCGAGGAGAATCATCTGAGCCGAGGAAAGATCGGCCGTGATTTCCGGACTGCCGAGAGGGCCCTTGACGTTGGCTGAAAACGACAAGGCTCCGGCAGCATCAGCGTGCAGACGGGTCATGTCGGGAAACGCGCCCGTGACGGCCGCGGCGAGGGCGCCTTCGCCATATTGCGCTGTTCCGTTGGCCTCAACGCCATGTGCCTTCAAGACAGCACTCTCGACATAAATGTCTTCCAGGTCATCTACGCGCACCGTGGTGGTCAGGGTTGCAGCACCGGTCAGAAGCTTGTCGAGATCGGGATTGCCGAAGGATAGGTCGCGGCCGTTGGCCGAAAGTGTGACGATGGCATCGCGATCATCCGGATCGCCCTTGACGTCGAAGGTCATGGCAACAGCCCCGGAAAGGGACTGTCCCGCAAGCAGTGAGAAGGCCTGAAGATTCCCGATTCCGGCGCTGCCGGCGAGCGTGATCCGGTCTTTTGAGATGAAGCCATTGGCCACATCCATGCTGACCACAGGCGAGGTCAGCCGTACCCCTGAGAGAAGAATGCCCTCTCCCTCGCGGGACAAGGTGAGGCCACCCTTGAGGTTCAGATCACCGCCAATTGGCTTGAGCTTGTCATCGACAGGCTCAATGTCATCGACCCTCAAGGCCATTTGGAAGGGAATGGCGAGGGCATCGATATCGAGAACCGCATCATCGGCGACGAGAGACAGGGCGAGGGGGCCGAGGCGCCCTTCGGTCGTAGAAACGCTCTTCCCGTCGAGGGCAATCCGGATTGCGGCCTTGTCGATGTTGCCGGTCAGTTTCGCCCTCAGGTTCAGTGGGCCGAACGCGAGCCGTCGCTCGGGAAGATCAAGCGCGATCAGCCGATCTGCGCCCGCGCTGATTTCGACGGTCGTGTCCAGCGAAAGCGCGCCGGACGAAGGCTCGAAACTGCCGGTTGTGGTGGCATCGAGCGTTTCTGTCTTGAGGGAAAAGTCGCCGGAGTGCGGCAGAAAATTGGCATCAAGTTCAGCGGTGCCGGTCAACTTGGTATTGCCGAGGAAAAAAGCGGAGGCAACGCCGGGCATCAGCGGCGACAGCGCGCCGTCCAGATCGGTCGTCAGCAGGTAACCGCCATTTGCCTCGCGCAGTCCTGCGCGTCCCGAAACCGTACGCCGTCCATCCAGCGCGACGGCAAGGTCCGCGCCCCAGTCCGACAGTGGCCCGTGACCGGTCAATTCCAGGTCGAGAGCGGGCAGATCGGGCACTTCCATAAGGCGGGCCAAGAGGCCGCCGCGGGGCTCGTGGGCAGTCAAGCCGAACGCAAGGGTCTGGGCCGCAGGGGCAAAAAGCAGGTTCGCCGAAATCGTGCCCTCGGACGGTGCTCCATGAGCCCCCTCCAGCTGCACGAGATCAATTCTCGCAGCGAGGCGCTTCGGACCGTCGGCAAGCGATGCGGACCCGTCCACCTGGAAGTCGAGATCCTCGCCGACGATGGCAGAGCCGATGCGCAGGGAGCCGATTTCCAGGTCACGCAGCTCTACCGGCACCAGGTTCAAACTGTCCCCGTTGCCATCATGGGGCGCTGCATCCTGCACCGATGCCGAGGGCGCAGGTTTGCGGATCAGGCTGAGTTCTCCAGCATGCAGCCGGTCGACATCGACATGGCCCTTCAAAAGCGACAGGGGCGACCACTCGACCTTGATGTCCCGCCCGTTCAGCCACGGCCCTTGCCGGTCCGACAAGGTGACGGAGCCAAGGCTCACGTCGCCGTTCCAGCCGACGCGGAGCGATTCCGTTTCGATTGTCAGGTCTTCGGAACTGGCAAGAGAGCCCAGGGTGCGTCCGGCAAATTCGCGGCCGAATTCCGTTTGCAGAAACAGAACTGCAAGGAAGGGCAGGGCAGCCAGAAAAAGGATCAGGCCGATCAGGCCCTTGAGCAATCGTTTCAAACCATCAATCCGAAGTTAAGCGGGCGAATCCCCTTACGCACTATATGGCCCTGGATATCAGCCGATAAATGGGGCGCAATTGGGTTTCGGTGCATTTTTGCCGCTGGGAGAGCAGAAAGGACGTGGTGCGCGCCGACGCCGGTTAGAAGGCCTGGCTCAGGCCGACATAGAGCGCAAAATCCGGGTCATCCTTGCCCGGATCCAGCGGAATAGCCGCATCAACACGCAAGGGGCCGATGGGGGTGTAGTAGCGCACGCCCGCACCTACGCCGAGCTTGATCGGCTCGGAAAAGTCGGGAATGGACTCTTCGAAGGCATTACCGCCATCGATGAAGGCGACGAAACCGATCGTGTCCGTCGCCTTGATGCGCACCTCGCCGGAAAATTCGACCTGGCTGCGGCCGCCGACAACCTCACCGTTCACGCGCGGTCCGACATTGCGGTAGGCGTAGCCGCGGATGGAACCTCCACCGCCGGCAATCAATCTGCGGCTGGCGGGAACGTCATCGACGGAAGGCGCAAGTATGCTGCCGGCAGAGATGCGCCCGGCCAGGATGAAGCGCTTTGCCTCGTCCAGCGCGACGTAGCTCGATGCGGTCGCTTTCGCGAAGACCATGCCGGTGTTGTTGAGCGTATCGTATGCCGGTTCCAGGGCCGCTGCTGCATAGATGCCGCTTGAGGGATCGAGCTTGCTGTCGCGGCTGTCGTAGGTCAGGTCGACGGGCAGGCCCACCAGCAGGTAGTCCGAATTGCCGAACGCGTCTTCTTCATTGGCGTAAAAGACTTCAGCGCCTGCCCGGCCGGTCAGCTGATCGGAGAACTGGCGAGACAGGTAGGCATCGAGCGTCACTGTCCGGCTGGTATAGGCATCCGGGGCTTCCTGCTTCGCGCCGAGGCTGGTGGTGAACTTGGTCAGGGGACCGAAGACACCGGGTTTTTCAAAGGCAATGCGGGCTGCATATTCCATGTCCGTCAGCTCGGCATTGCCGATCCGGCCCACTGATCCCTCGACCGACAACAACTCGCCGCGGCCGAACAGGTTGCGCCGGCGCCAATAGGCCTCCACGCCGAACCCTTCTGTGCTCGACCAGGACGCACCGGCGCCAAGAACGTGGCGCTTGCGCTCGCTTACCTCGATGGTGATCGGCAATGCGCCATCGGCGGCGACATCTCCCTCGACGAGACGTACGGAGGAGAAGATGCCGAGTTCGTTGAGGCGCTTGCGGGCCTTTTCGAGTTCCTCGGGTGAATAGGTATCGCCTTCCGGCAACATGGCTTGCCGGGCCACGAATTCCGGGTCTGTTATTTCTGTTCCCGAAACGGTGACGGCGCCAAAGCTCGCCTTCGGGCCGGCTGAAACGGCAAGGCGGACATCCAGCGTTTTCGTCGCATGGTCCGCTACAATCACACGCTCGCCGATCCGCGCCTTTGGATAGCCGCGCTGGCGCAGCATCTGCACGATGCGGCTTTCGGCGGTCAGGATCTTGCCGGAGCCGGCCGTTTCACCGGACGACAGACCCCAGAAGGACGGACTCTCCGCCAGGCTTTCGCCGCCATCGGCAAGGTCCAGCTCTATGCGTCCGAAGGTGAAACGCGATCCGGGTGTTACCTGGATGACGGTCGCAACCGGGCGAGGTCCGGGGATCTGGCCGGTTTCAAGCGCCGTTTGCAGGCCCGTGCCATTCAGAGAAATGTCGACCGTGCCGCCGTAATAGCCGTTGGCATACAGCCGGGCCACGAGGCGCTCCACGTCTCCAAGGGCACGGGATATCAAGCCCGACTGGCCGGAGGGAGACTGGTCTTCGCGGGAGATCAGAAGTGAGCTGGCCTCAAGGCTTGCCTCAAGATCGCTGTCATCCCCGGCAACATTCAGCACCGGGTTATAGGCGAGCGGATCCGGCACGGCCTCGCCTTGCTGCTGCTCAGGTTCGAAAAACGTGAAGCCGAAGAGTTCGAAAGCCGCAGCAGGGGCAGCAGTGGCCAGGGGCAGGGCAAGAGAGAAAGCGGTAGCCAGCGCGATCAAGGATGCACCTGAAATCAGCGCGTGCTTGATCGCACCTCGCGGTCTGATGCCGGAAGCGTGCCAGATTGCGCGTTCGCGAAGGGTCTCTTCGCTGCTTTCAGACGGTCTACTCACCACTTGTTACCGCCGCACGAGTGCGTTGCCGAACCTTGAATACTCCGCCCGGTTGTTCTGCCCTTCAGGCGGACCCGATCGCTGCCGCCGCTAAGGGCAAGGCCGCGCCGAGGCTACCGAACGTGTCGCAGGTATGAATCCACCCGGGCGAAGTCTAGGCCTCTCTTGGTTAAGAGAAGCTGACCCTTCGTAGACCACGTAGATACACGAAACACAATCCCCCTGGCCGAGCGGCTACCGCGTGACCATGCCCGTAATGGGACCGAGGCGTTCAGAATAGCGGTGCTTCGTCCTTGAGGCCAAGCTGGCGACGGGCAGCGGTCAGGGTATTGGCCATGAGCATCGCAATGGTCATGGGACCGACACCGCCGGGCACAGGGGTGATCGCACCCGCATGGCCAACGGCTTCGTCAAATGCGACATCGCCGACAAGACGGGACTTGCCTTCACCGCGTTCTGGCGCAGGGATACGGTTGATGCCGACGTCGATCACGGTTGCACCCGGCTTGATCCAGTCACCCTTTACCATTTCGGGACGGCCAACGGCAGCAACCACGATATCGGCTGCCCGGACAACAGAAGGAAGATCGCGCGTGCGGCTATGGGCGATCGTGACCGTACAGCTTTCCTGCAGCAGCAGGCTCGCCATCGGCTTGCCGACGATATTGGACCGGCCGATAACCACGGCATTCTGTCCGGAAAGCTTGTCGCCAAGGGTGCGCTTCAAAAGAACCATGCTACCGGCAGGCGTACACGGAACCAGGGCACTTTTCATTTCACCGGCGTTGAGCAGCCCGACATTGACGGGATGAAAGCCGTCGACGTCCTTTTCCGGCTTGATCAGGCGCAGCACCTTGCTCTCGTCGATATGGCCGGGCAGGGGCAGCTGCACAAGGATGCCGTGGATGGCGGCATCATTGTTCAACGTCTCGACCAGGTTGAGCAAATCCGCTTCGGAAGTGCTTTCGGGCAGAGTGTGCTTCACCGAGTGAAAACCGCAGGCTTCCGCCGTGGCGTCCTTGTTGCGCACATAGACCTGGCTGGCGGGGTCTTCTCCGACCAGAATGACTGCAAGCCCGGGGCGAGCGCCGCTCTCGGCAAGCAGAGCAGCCGCCCGGCTGGCAATTTCGTCGCGGACGGAAGCGGCAATCGCCTTGCCATCGATGATGCGGGCTTGGGACATAGGTTATCCTCGTGAGGTGTCGCTGCGCCCTCTATAAAAAGCGGTGAGCCATCCGAAAAGCCCGCGACCTACATTTTTCCGTCCCAAGGGGCCAGTTGATGCCTTTTTTGGTGGGCGGTGGGCCTTACCGGTGATCGAGCCTTGATACGGCGGCATCGAACTCGGCGATGGCGCAGATGATGTGGTAAAGGGAGCTTGCCGGGACCGGGTCAACCGCGAAGCTGCCGTCCGGCAGGAGCCTGTCGCGCCATAGCCCGGCGGGGGCAGCGTCGAGATAGATAAGCAGCGCGTCGCCAGCTCGATTCAAATCCCGCAAATAGGCTGTCTGCTCCTCTCCCTCGCTGATCTGTGCGAGAATGAGTGCTGCTTTGAGCCATTCCGTCTGGCCCCAGAGACGGGCGACCGGGTCGCGCCTTGAGAAATCGTCATTGAGGGCCATGATCGCGGCGGTGCGATCGTCATTAAGCCCGTATCTTTCGCCGATCTCGTAGAGGCGGCGTGCCATGGCAAGCGCTCGCTCGCTATCGCGTGTGCGTCCCCACCTGACAAGCAGCCAGGCCCATTCGAACTGATGACCCGGTTCCATCACCCGCCCCGGATCCCCGGGCATCGGCGACCAGTCCAGATCGAAAAACTCCCGGATGCCTCCGGTCACCGGATCGATGAAACGGTCCATCGCAAGCTCTGCGATTTCGTCGGCAAGTGCCTGCCAAGGGCCTTCCTGGTCAACGCTCTCCCAGGCAAGGCAGGCCTCGAACAGGTGCATGTGCGGGTTCGAGCAGAGTGGCAGGCGGTCGGGATTGTCGGTCCGAAACCCGCGTTCGTCATGACCATAGTTTTCGCGCAGGA
Organism: Roseibium sp.; assembly: GCF_048261595.1. Classification (GTDB taxonomy): domain Bacteria; phylum Pseudomonadota; class Alphaproteobacteria; order Rhizobiales; family Stappiaceae; genus Roseibium. The sequence continues at coordinate 591,375 of NZ_JBLXFW010000001.1, read as the reverse complement.
CTGCAAGCAGCTGACGTGCTTCACCGGTCATCTCGCCGTGGCGCTCCGGGAGGGCCGAGGCCACCTGGCTGAAGGCAAAAAGCGCGAAGGCCTGATTATACAGGTCAAAGGAAGAGTCGAGGATCGTTCCGTCTGCAGAAGCGAGCGCGGCAAAGGTGCCGTCCTCTTTGCGGTAGTGACGGAGGAACCATGCAAGGCCGTCGGTTGCGACCCCTCTCCACGGGCCATCCCAGCCCAGCGCTCCGGCTGCAAGAAAGCTGTACACCTGCCGAGGGCAAAGCCGGCCGCGCTTGGCGTGATCCAAACCTTCACCGGTCTTTGGATCAAGGGCTTCCTGAAAGCCTCCATGAATACGATCGATACCCTTTTCAAACCACACCGGCATGGCATCGTTCAAAAGCCATGACTTGAGTTTTTGGCAAAGAGGGGACGCCCCGGAAATCCGTTCCGAGGGCAATTGCGTGGCGGCCAAGGCCAAACTCCAAAATGCGAAAGTCGAATCGAGAATATTGGTGCCGTTCCACATTAATACGCTCGTGGAGACGGATCAAAGATCGAACTTTGCAAACACGCAGTTTCGCGGTTTCGGAGCCGGATCAGACGTTGCTGTCGGGGAAGGAGGCCTTGCGTTCGGCAATGTAGCCTTCAAGCGCTGCGTCGACCGACGGATCGAGTGCCGGAGCAACATAGTCCTGAAGTTGCTTCTTCCAGATCGCATTCGCGCGGCGGGCCGCATCGAGTTGACCGTCTGCCAGCCATTGCTCGAAGGAATTGTTGTCGGCGACCTTGGAGCGGAAAAAGGCGCTTTCGAAATTTCGCTGGGTGTGCGCCGCCCCCAGGAAGTGCCCGCCGGGCCCGACCTCTTCCAGGGCGTCCATCGCCATGGCCTCATCGGAAAGGTCTATGCCCCTGGCCAGCACATGCATCATCCCGAGCTGATCGGCGTCCAGAATGAACTTTTCATACGAGGAGCAAAGCCCGCCCTCGAGCCAGCCGGCCGCATGAAGGCAGAAGTTCACGCCTGCCTGAAGGGTTGCGGTGATGGTGTGGGCCGATTCCTGTGCCGATTGTGAGTCGGGTAGCTTGGAAGAGGTGAAGGAGCCCCCGGACCGGTAGGGTAGGCCGAGCCTTCGGGCAAGCTTGGCCGCGCCGTTCAGAAGCAAGGTGCCTTCCGGGCTGCCGAAGGTCGGAGCGCCCGACTGCATGGAAATGGAGCTGACAAAGGCGCCGAAGACGACTGGAGCGCCGGGCCGCAGCAGCTGCGTCAGGGCACATCCCGCAAGGGCTTCTGCCAGGACCTGGGACAGTGTGCCCGCGACCGTCACCGGACTCATGGCGCCTGCCAGGATGAAGGGAGAAACGATGCAGGCCTGGTTCGCTCTGGCATAGACCTTCAGGGCCCCGAGCATCGTTCCGTCGTAAACCAGCGGCGAGTTCGCGTTGATCAGCTGGATCATGACACAGTTCTGGTCGACGAAGTCTCGGCCGAACAGGATGCGTGCCATCTCGACGGAATCTTCTGCGCGTTCCGGCGCCGTCACCGAGCCCATGAACGGCTTGTCGGAATACTTCATGTGCGCATGGACCATGTCGAAGTGCCGCTTGTTTACGGGCAGGTCGACCGGTTCGCACACCGTCCCTCCGGAATGGTGCAGCCAGGGCGAGACATAGGCCAGCTTCACGAAATTCCGAAAGTCCTCGATCGTTCCATAGCGGCGACCACGGTCCAGATCGGTGACGAAGGGAGGGCCGTAGACAGGCGCGAAGATCGTATTGTTGCCGCCGATCTCGACGTTGCGCGCCGGATTGCGGGCGTGCTGGGTAAAGGTTTTGGGGGCCGTCTTCACCAGCTCTTGCAACATTCCTTTTGGAAAACGGACCCTCTCGCCGTCAACCTGTGCCCCGGCACTTCGCCAGATGGAGAGCACTTCCGGATCATCGCGGAACTCAAGACCTATTTCGGCCAGGATGCGGTCGGCCTGTGCCTCGATTTTCTCACAGCCCTCGTCGTCGAGATACTCCAGGACCGGTATCTGCCGCGTCAGATACGGGGCGGCGAGCTCCGAGCCTCCGGCTTGCCGTTTTTCGCGCCGCGCGGAGCGGCCACGGCGGCCTCCGGTACGTTCCGGGGTCTCTGAGGACAATTGGATTTCGCCAAGGTCAGTCATGTCACAAGGTTCCGGATGCTCAAGCAGGCAATGATCAGACCGCGATAGTGGCGCGGAAGCCACGTTGCACATCGTCTCGAAACGTCGCGCGCTGACCTAAAAACGGCATGTGGCTTGAGAGCTGCGCAGAGCCTTTGAATGTCCTTATGGCGGCTCCAGAACAACGGATGTCGGTCCACCGCACTCTGCTGCCTTTGGGGCTGCCTAACTTGTTGACGGAACACTGTCCTTCCGGCGGGGGGCAGGAAGACGGCAGCCTTGTGCAAGGGTCTGTGTCGGGGTGTTGAGGAGAAGGGGAGAAGATGTCTGCGTTTCCTGACAAGGCAAGGATCGTCATCGTCGGTCTGGGTGGAATCGTCGGAGCCTCGGTCGCCCACCATCTCCTTGAGCGCGGTTGGGACGACGTGGTCGGGATCGACAAGTCAGGCATCCCGACGGACATCGGCTCGACGGCCCATGCGTCGGACTTCTGCTACACGACCAGCCACGATTTCCTCTCGGTCTGGACCACGCAATATTCCATCGATTTCTTCGAGAAGATGGGCCATTACGCCCGCATCGGAGGGCTTGAGGTTGCCCGTGCCGGTGACGAAACCTGGATGGAGGAGATCCGGCGCAAGGTGTCTTCTGCAAAAGCGTTCGGCACCAATGCTCGTCTTGCGACACCGTCCGAGATCAAGCAGCTGTTTCCCCTCATCGAAGAAGATCAGGTGATGGGCGGGATGTTCGATCCCGATGCGGGTCTGGTCATTCCGCGTTCGCAGACCGTGGCGGGCAAGCTGGTCGACGAAGCCGAAAAAACCGGCAGATTGAAAGCCTTCGCAAATACGCCGGCGCAATCGCTTGTCGTGGAGAACGGACGCATCGCAGGCGTCGTCACACATCGCGGCACCATCCGGGCGGATCACGTCATCGTCTGTGCGGGTCTGTGGGGGCGGCAGATTGCCGAAATGGTCGGCGAGGATCTGCCCGTCATGCCAGTCGATCACCCGCTGACGTTTTTCGGTCCGTACAACGCGTTCGAGGGCACCGGCAAGGAAATCGGCTACCCGCTCCTGCGCGATCAGGGCAACTCGGCCTACATGCGCGATACAGGAGATCCGAAGACCACCGAGGGCGGCCAGATAGAGTGGGGCTACTACGAGACCGACAACCCGCGCATGTGCCATCCGCGCGATCTCCAGTCCAAGGAGGAGGCCCGCCTGTCGCCCTCCCAGCGCGATCTTGAGATGGAGCAGGTGATCGAGCCGCTGGAACGGGCCATGGAGCTGACACCGATCCTCGGCGAACTCGGCTACAATGAGGGCCATTCCTTCAACGGGCTGCTGCAGGTATCTGCGGCCGGCGGGCCGTCCTGCGGGGAAAGCCAGAAGCTGCGCGGCCTATGGTATTGCGTCGCGATCTGGGTCAAGGACGGTCCGGGCTACGGCAAGCTGATCGCCGACTGGATCACGGATGGGCGGACTGAAATCGACCACAACTCCATCGACTATTCGCGCTTCTATCCTCATCAGCTGGAAGAAAAGTTCATCGAGGGACGCTGCTACGAGGCGGCCCAGAAAATCTATTATCCGGCCGTTCACCCGCGTGAGCCCTATGGGTCCGGCCGGAACGCCAAGCGCTCACCCTTCTATGAGCGCGAGGTCGAACTCGGCGGCTACTTCATGGAGCTTGGCGGTTGGGAGCGCGCCCATGGCTATGCCGCAAATGAGCACCTGCTTGAGAAATACGCCGACCGGGTACCGGTCCGCGAGAACGAGTGGGACAACCGCCATTTCTGGCGCGTCTCCAACGCCGAACACCTGGCCCTGTCCGAGGACTGCGGCCTGATCAACCTGTCCCACTTCTACATGTTCGACGTCGAAGGCCCTGATCAAGTCGCACTGATGGAATGGCTCTGTGCCGCGAAGATTGGCGGCGAGACCATGATCGGCAAGGGCATCTACACGCACTTCCTCGACGACGAGGGCATGGTCCGCTCCGATCTGACCGTCATCCGAATGGCCGACCGCTGCCGCGTCATCGACGGCGCCGATGCCGGTCCGCGAGATCTGCACTATGTGCGGCGCGTTGCTCAGGACAAGGGCTTCGACGTGACCGTCACCGACGTCAGCGAAGAGTTCACCACAATTGGCATCTGGGGCCCGAACGCCAGAGAAAACCTGAAGAAGGCAGTTGCCGATCCGGAATCTCTCGACCCTGAAAACTTTCCCTTTGCCGCGATCCGCGAGATCGAGATCGCAGGCAGGAAGGTCACGGCCCTGAGGCTCTCCTATGTCGGGGAGCAGGGCTGGGAACTGCACATGAAGTACGAGGACGGGCTGGCCGTCTGGGATGCGCTGAGGGCGCTGGGCGTCATGGCTGTCGGCGTGGAGACCTATGCCAACTCGCGCCGCATGGAAAAGAGCCTGCGTCTGCAGAATGCCGATCTGCTCACCCAGTACAATCTCTATGAAGCCGATCTGGCGCGCCCGAAGGTCAAGGAAGCCGATTTCCGAGGCAAGATGAAACACCTCGAATACCGTGCGCGCGACCACCAGCCCGCCATGCTCTGCACGCTGGTCATGCTTGAGAATGAGGATGCGTCCGGCGTGAAGCGTTTCCCGGTTGGGACCATGCCGGTCATGGATCCTGCCACCGGAGAGACCCTGGTCGATGCGCTGGGCAGGCGTTCCTACACCACCTCGGTCGCCTACGGTCCCTCGATTGGAAAAAACATCGCGCTCGCCTATCTCCCGCACGACTATGCCAAAGTCGGGAGACAGCTGCAGGTGGAATACTTCTCGCAAGCTTATCGGGTTGAAGTGGTCGCGGTCGGTTACAGGCCGCTCTATGATCCCGACAGTCTGAAGCCACGGAGCTGATTGACCCGCCATGCTCTGCTGTCCTGAGCCGCGATGAGTAGTGACAAGAAAGACCGACTGGAATGACCAAGTTCGACAAGCTTCTCGCGGAAAAAGGTGTTCTTCTCGCGGACGGAGCGACCGGGACAACGCTCTTCGGCATGGGGTTGCAGTCGGGCGATGCGCCGGAACTGTGGAACGTCGACGAGCCCGACAAGATCCTTGCCATGCACAAGGGCTTTCTGGATGCAGGCGCGGACATCATCCTGACCAACACCTTCGGTGGCAACCGGCATCGTTTGAAGCTCAGCAATGACGAGCACAGGGTGCGCGAACTCAACATGGCCGGCGTGGCGCTCGCACGAAAAGCTGTCGAACAAAGCGGCCGCGAGGTGCTTGTTGCCGGCTCAATCGGACCGACAGGTGAGTTGTTCGAGCCTCTGGGCAAGCTGACCTACCAGGAGGCCGTCGAGGCCTTTGAAGAGCAGATCGACGCCATGGTCGAGGCCGGTGTCGATATCCTCTGGGTCGAGACCATGTCGGCGGTTGAAGAGATGAAAGCCGCGAGCGAAGCCGCACGCGGCAGGGGCGTGCCGTTGGTCATCACCGCCAGCTTCGATACCGCAGGCCGGACGATGATGGGACTGCCGCCGAAAGGACTTGCCGATCTCCAGGGGGAATTTGCCTGCACGCCGGTCGCCATCGGGTCCAATTGCGGCGTCGGAGCTTCGGACCTTCTCGTGGCGATCCTCGAAATCACCCAGGCCGATCCCAATGCGATTGTTGTCGCCAAGGGCAATTGCGGCATTCCGCAGGTGAAGGGCAAGGACCTCATCTATTCGGGAACGCCGGAGCTTATGGCGGACTACACGCGCCTTGCGGTGGATGCGGGGGCCCGCATCATCGGCGGCTGCTGCGGGACTTCGGCGCAGCACCTTGCCGCCATGCGCAGTGCCCTGGATTTCCATGAGAAACAGACGCGGCCAACGACCGAAAACGTGATCGAGCGGATCGGTCCTCTCGTTTCACCGCCAAGCAATGCTTCCGCCGACGGGCGGGGTGGCCGGCGGCGGCGTGAACGCTCGGCCTGAGGTGGTGCCCGGAAGGCCGTGCAGCCGTAACGACAGCTTGATCGGAACGGGATTGGCGCCTCTTGGCGTGCAGGATTTTTGCGATATCCTGTGGCCATGAAGATGCATGGTCTTTGCCGCTTCCTGACCATCCAAATCTGCCTGGCTCTTGCGTGGCTCGTTCCAGCCAAGGCCCAGGAGAAGGTAGACGTTGCGCTGGTTCTGGCGGTCGACGTCTCCAGATCCATGTCCTACGAAGAGCTGCGCATCCAGCGGCAAGGCTATGCCGCGGCAATCGCCAGCCCGGAGGTCTTGCGTGCGATCGGGCAGGGCGTTTACGGCCGGATCGGCGTGACCTTCTTTGAATGGGCGGGAAATTCCCACTTTGCCCAGATCATCGACTGGACCATCATCGAAACCGCCGCGGATGCGAAGGCGGTTGCCGCGAAACTGCTCGAAGGCAGTAGTGTCGGCGCGCGGCGCACGTCGATCTCCGGTGCGATCGAGGCGGGAGCCTACCTGATTGACGAAGTGCCGTTTCAGGCAGAACGGCATGTGATCGACATCTCCGGCGACGGACCGAACAACCAGGGCTTGCCGGTCACCGAAGCACGGGACATGGCGGTCGCAAAAGGCATTATCATCAACGGTTTGCCCTTGATGACGAGAGGCGGCTTCGGCTCCCAGTACAACATTGATGACCTTGACGAATATTACCGGCGTTGCGTCATCGGCGGACCGGGAAGCTTCGTCCTGCCCGTCAATGACTGGCCGCAGTTTCCCGAAGCCGTGCGGCGCAAGCTCGTGCTGGAAATCGGCAACTACGCCGCCGAGCCGAAGCTCTGGCGTGCGCAGATCACATTCTCCAAGCCCTATGACTGCCTGATCGGCGAGAAGATCCGCCAGCAGCGGCAGTGGCAGTTTGACGACTTCGACCGCTAAACCCCGTTGCTTTCGGGCGCAGAGCCCGGTGCCGATCGATTTTGTCATCGACAGGCAGGCCATCGGTCGGCTTCAATGCTGCCATGACAGACACTGGATCAGACCGGGCAACCCTTCGCCGTTCGCTCACCTTGCCCTGGCTTGTGTTCTACGGTGTAGGGGTCACGGTCGGCGCGGGGATCTTCGCTCTCATTGGCGAGATACTCATCCTGGCCGGGGACAAGGCGCCGCTATCGTTCCTGCTTGCCGGCTTGATTGCCGGCATCACCGGCGTCTCCTATGCCCTTTTGATCAGGCGTTTTCCGCGTGCCGGCGGCGAGGCAGTCTTCGTCAATCGCGGGCTCGGCCGGCTGTTCGGCCATATTGTCGGATATGGCGTCGTGGCAACCGGCACGATTTCCAGTGCCGTCATCGCCCTGGCCTTTTCCGGCTATATGCAGGCGCTCGTTCCGTTGCCCCAGGAGTTGCTGCTGGTCGGGGTTGTCTGCGGACTTTCGCTGATTGCCTGGTTCGGCGTGCGTGAGAGCATCGTCTTCGCGGCCCTGATCACGATCATGGAAGTCGGCACCCTGCTGGTTGTCGTCCTGTTTGGGACCCCGCTTCTCGCCGACTTGCCAAGGGTGGGGGCGTCCTTCGTCCCTTCATTGGACGGGGTCGTTCTTGCCGGCATCCTGTCGGGATCGGTGATTGCCTTCTTCGCCTTCATCGGCTTTGAGGACATTGAGAACATGGCCGAAGAAACCGTGGAACCGGAACGGACCGTTCCGCGGGCGATCTACTGGACCCTGGCCATTACGGTTCTGATCTATGTGCTGATATCGGTGCTGGCCGTGCTGGCCCCGGACCGGGCCGCGATTACCGGCTCTCCCGCGCCCATGGCGGTCCTGTTCGAACAGCTGAGCGGGCTGTCGGGCAAACCGGTTGCCGCTGCTGCAGCCATCGCCATGATCAACGGAATTCTGGTCCAGATCGTCATGGTCAGCCGGGTTCTCTATGGCATGGCCGGCGAGGGTTTGGCCCCGATCTGGTTCGCCAAGGTCGGAGAACGTCGCCGGACACCCGGACGAGCGACACTGACGACAACAGTGGTCATTCTAGCGCTCGCTCTCGTATTTCCGCTGGTCCGTCTGGCAGAGCTGACAAGCCTGGTGACGCTCTCGGTCTTCGCGCTCGTCAATCTGTCCCTCTATTGCCTCGGCGGCCGGCCAGAGCACCAACAGCTCCAGCGCTACCGTTGGGTCGGACTGTTCGGTGCCGGGATCTGCGTGGCAATCGCCGGGTTCCAGATCCTCAGCGGAACCTTCGGCGGCCATTAAGACCGTGGCTCGTGTATCTGCGCCTAGCGGCCCTCCCGTCGCCGACGGCGGCGGCCGCCCTCCGGTCCGCCGGACGCACCGCCAGAACTTTCAGGCAGGACGACGGCAGCGCGCAAGTTGGGGAAGGGATCAACCTTGTTGGGCAATGCCATGGCATTGACGAAATGCTCCTGGAACTTAGGCTCCAGCGCGGTTTCGATCTTCTCGATGTCGCGCACCGTGCGTTCCACCTCCCGGCGATGGTCGGTGTTCAGCAGGGCCATGCGCGCGCCGGTTCCCGCTGCATTGCCGACGCCAGCGACCCCCTCAAGCGGGCAGTCGGGAATGAGCCCCAGCACCATGGCATAGGTCGGGTCGATATAGCTGCCGAAAGCGCCAGCCAGACGGATCCGGTCGATCCGGTCCGTCCCGAGCTTGTCCTGCAACAGCTTGACCCCGGCATAGAGTGCAGCCTTGGCCAGCTGGATCGCGCGGATATCGGTCTGCAGGATCGATATATCGATACCCTCCGAGGCGATGACATAGGAAAACGTGCGGCCGTTCGCGACTATGCGGGGCGTTCGCTCCATCATCGCGCCATTGATCACGCCGTCCTCCGTGATGAGGCCGCAAAGATACATCTCGGCAACGGCCTCGATGATGCCGGAGCCGCAGATGCCGGTGACACCGACCTGATCTATCTTGTCGGCAAAGCCTTTCTCGTCGGACCACTCGTCCAGTCCAATCACCTTGAAGCGCGGTTCCAGCGTTTCCCGGTCTATCCGGATCCGCTCTATGGCCCCGGGCGCTGCCCGCTGCCCGGAGGAGATTTCCGCCCCTTCAAACGCCGGTCCCGTGGGCGAACTGGCAGCGAGCAGCCGGTTCTTGTTGCCCAGAATGATCTCGGCATTGGTGCCGACATCCACCAGAAGGGTGATTTCCTCGGATCTGCCCGGTGCTTCCGAAAGCGTAGCTGCGGCCGCGTCCGCCCCGACATGACCGGCGATGCAGGGCACCATGTAGACAGTTGCACCGGGGTTCAGCTCCAGAGCGAGGTCACGGGCCTTCAGGTGCAAAGCGTCGGATACGGCGAGGGCGAAGGGCGCGCCACCCAGTTCCACCGGATCAATGCCGAGAAACAGGTGATGCATGACCGGATTGCCGACAAAGACCGCATTCAGAACGTCCGCGCGCTCGGCCCCGACATCCGCGACCAGTTTGCCGACGAGGGCGTTGATCGCCTCGCGAACCGTTCGCGTCAGATCCGGCAGCTTCGTGGGGTTCATCTGGACATACGAGACCCGAGACATCAGGTCTTCACCGAAGCGGATCTGTGGGTTCGATGTGCCCGCGGAAGAAACCGTGCGTCCGGTCGCCAGATCACACAGATGGGCGGCGATGGTCGTGGACCCGATATCGACCGCCAGGCCATAGGCTCTGGAATGCTTTCCAGGCCATAGAGCGACGATTTCCGAGGGGTGTTGTCCATCATGGTGCAGGGCCGCGGTCACCGTCCAGCTGCCCTTGCGCAAGATCGTCTGGATCTGCGGAAGAAGGGTTGGATCGAGTGCGATTTGATCTGCCGCGATTTTCCCGGCGACAGCCTCGCGCAGGCGGTCTGCATCCCCGCGCGGCGTTTCCATTGACGGCTCTTCCAGCGTCACGGTGACCAGTGAAATGGCAGGTTTCGGCTCGATCGCGCGCGCTTCGGCGCGCTTGCGCACGACCTGCCGGTTGGTCTGGGCCTCGGTAGGCACGTCCACGACCAGATCGCCCAGGATCTTTGCCTGACAAGACAGACGGCGCGCGGGGTCCAGAGACCTCAAGGAGCGGTAGCGGCGTTCCGCATCGGTTTCACTGTCCAGATGGTTGGCCGCACTGGTCAGCGCTTCCTTGGCAAATTGCCCTTCGGATACGGAAACCTGACAGCGTCCGCAGATGCCGCGCCCGCCACAGACCGATTCCACGTAAACACCGAGCGAGCGTGCCGCATCGAGCAGCGGTGTTCCGATCGCAAAGGTTCCGCGCCGTCCGCTTGGCTGGAACACGACCTTGGCTGTCTGTCGCAGCTCAGACATGGTTGAGCCTCGGCCCTTGATACCCGGAGTTTCGTCGGTGCTTCAGATCGCAGAAATATCCACACACTCCCGTCTCCCCCTTGGAGGGGGAGATGTCGGCTCTTGCCGACAGAGGGGGGGAGCGGTCTTGCCGCAGAGCCGTGCGTAAGCTGTGGGGCACCAGTCCCCCCCTCTGTCTCCTGCGGAGACATCTCCCCCTCAAGGCGGGAGAGGGACGGGAGGGTACAAACGATTTGACCTTACTTTCGTTCATCTATGCCGCACCGCGTCGGGCTGCACGGCCACCGCGTCGCCGCCCGGACGATGGAGCCGTTGCTTCGGCGCTAGGTGTTACGCCCGGTGCTGCAGGCGTGTGATCGCGGTAGCTCATGATCCATTCCTGGCAATTCGGATCATGTCCGGCGAGCACATTTGCGGCGCGAACGGCTTCCATTTCCTGCGGGCGGCAGGGGTTCATGATTGCGCTTGTCATTCCCGAGGCGATCACCATCGGAATGAAGGCCGAATTGATGCCATGGCGATGGGGCAGGCCGAAGGAGATGTTGGACAGGCCGCAGGTCGTGTTGACCTTCAGCTCTTCCTTCAGGCGGCGCAGCAGCTTGAACACCTGATCACCGGCGGAGCCCATGGCCCCGATCGGCATGACCAGCGGATCGACGACGATGTCATGGGCAGGAATGCCGTAGTCCGCAGCGCGTTGGACGATCTTCCTCGCCACCTCGAACCTCACGTCCGGATCTTCCGAAATGCCCGTCTCGTCGTTGGAGATCGCGACCACAGGCACGTCGTATTTCTTGATCAGGGGCAGGATGGCTTCCAGCTTTTCCTCTTCACCCGTCACGGAATTGACCAGCGGACGTCCCTTGGCGACCTTCAGCCCGGCCTCGATGGCGGCGGTCACCGAGGAATCGATGGACAGGGGAACGTCGACGAGCCTTTGCACGATCTCCAGTGTCTTCACCAAGAGGGGGGGCTCGGTCTCGTTGGGATTGACGGCGGTAACGCCGGCATTGACGTCGAGCATGGTGGCACCCGCGGCGACCTGTGCGAGTGCGTCCTTTTCCACGGTCTCGAAATTGTCCTCGATCATCTCGGCCGCGAGCTTCTTGCGTCCGGTCGGGTTGATCCGCTCGCCGATGACGCAGAACGGCTGATCGAAGCCGATGATGATTTCCTTGGTCGCGGAAGCGACGACGGTACGGGTCATTGGGCGATCTCCTGAGGGGCTTGCGGGGCGCTCACTCCGGTCTCTCGAAAGGACCAACTGCCGCGTTCGTTCAGCCATGAGGATGTCTTGGCGATGCCGCCAAAAGGATAGACGTGGAGTTTGACAAGCGGAGTCCTGGGATCCCGCCGGAGACGGGCTTCGAGCGGGCCGACCATGGTCTCCGGATCGTAGCCGGAAAGCAGGGACACCACAGAACCGCCGCGTTTCTTGAGAAATTTCAGGGAGTTTTCGACGCCCGCGAAGGCGGCATACTTGAGGAGGGTCGTCATCTTGGCAGGTCCGGCGATGCCGACATGAACCCGGAACCGGTTGCCCCATGAGGCCAACTCGTCCAGCCACTGGTTGAGGCGCACCGGGTCGAAGCCGAACTGGGTGACGATGTGGAAGGAGGCATCGCTCTGCGCCGAGAGCTCATGTTTGCGCTGTAGAAACTGGCGAATGACGTCAGAAGGAATGTCAGGAGCGCCTTCCGGATGACCGGCGACGCCGATGCTCCGAATCCCCAGTTCATCGAAGAGGCCGGTCTCGATCAAGGCGACGGAAGATGTCAGGGGGCCCGGCGCATCCGTTTCTCCGGCGATGGCAAGCACGTCACGAACGCCGCCTTCCTCTACAAGCCGGCGGATACGGCGTTCAAACGCTTCGCGGCTCTGATATCGCCGCGCTGCCATGTGCGGGACTGGAACGAGACCGGTGGACGACAACCTTCCCGCCGCCGCGACGATCTGGTCCTCCGGCGCGTTGCCGAGATCTGTCACGTAGACATGAGTGCCGGCGGGTATCAGATCGAGAAGCTCGGGTTTCTCCATGACCTGCCGGGGAGACATTTCCGTCGAGGCGGGCAGGGGGAGTTGCACTGCAGCCAGCGTCATGCGGCGTCCTCCGTGATCCAGCCGTCCGTTGCGACAAGCGCCAGGACCCGCTCTTTCGGGTAGGCTGCCAACAAATCGGCGAGCGCCGCGTCGGCCTCCAGTTCCAGGTCGTCAGAGACATCTACGGCCTCTGCGCGCCGCCATTCGGCGAGATAGGCTTCGCTATCCTTCGCGCCCACTTTCATCGCGCAGGAGTCAATCGCCTGCATGAACAGTTCCGGCAATTCGCGGCGAGCGGAATTCCGCCCTTTCCGGATCAGGATCTGAGCCGGAATATCGCGCCACAGGACAATGATTTTCTGGGCCATGGAGGATTCCTTTCTGCCCCCAGACTGCGGCCGGATCAGTCGGACGGAGACGGAATTTGCGTCACCGCAAAGACCAAAAGCGACGTCATGACCGTGCGGTGAAATCAGGTTGGGACATGCTCTGGAGCGTCACCCAGAAAATCGGTCATCAGGCCGAAGCCGGTGTGGCGCATCTCGAACGCAAGTCCCAGTTCACGCGCTGCATCTTTTGCGGCAGCCTCCAGCTCCGGGTCCGCGGTCTGGGCCAGGTAAAGCACTCTGGAATAGTGGGCGAAATAGGTATCCCGTAGCTGCGGCGCGCGGTCCAGACCAAGTGGCTCGACTACCATCGTGCGGAAATGGCGGACCAGAAAGTCGGTCAGGTAGAAGGTACCCAGGTGATCCGCTTCCAGGTCGTCGAAGGTTTCGAGACCGGCGAAGAAGGCATAGCAATGGGCGCCAGCAATCCGCCTTGCGCCGGTTTCGGCCAGAACCTTGTCGAGTGCGCCACCTGTGCCACAATCGGCATAGGCAACGAGAATGTCTGCGTAGCTTCCGCGGGTCTCATCGATCACCTTCCGCACAGCGTCCGGAATGTTCCGGGGCTGATTGTGCAGTTGGGCCGGCAGGCATCTAAGTTCGATGTGGCCGAGGCCATTCGCGCTGCAGATGGCAAGGATTTCACGTGCAAGCGCGCCGCAGGCGATCACCAGCACATTGTCCGGATTTCCCGGCAAGGCACGAGCCGGAAAGCCGGCGGGATTTGACGCCCGCGGCGACCGCCTTCGCAAGTTAGCGCCCCGGCGCATTGCGGTTCAGGCCGTTTCGGCCAGCTGATTGTGCTTGCGCAACATCAGCTCCTTGGCGGTTTCGACCGCGACAGCCGCGTCACGGCAGTAGCCGTCGGCACCGACGGCCATGCCGAATTCCTCGTTCAGCGGCGCTCCGCCGACAAGAACGATGTAGTCGTCCCGGATGCCTTTCTCGACCATCGTGTCGATCACGACCTTCATGTAGGGCATGGTGGTGGTCAGGAGCGCCGACATGCCGAGGATGTCCGGCTTGTGCTCCTCGAGCGCGGCCAGATAGTTCTCGACCGGGTTGTTGATCCCGATGTCGATCACCTCGAAGCCGGCCCCTTCCATCATCATGGAGACCAGGTTCTTGCCGATGTCGTGAATGTCACCCTTGACCGTGCCGATCACCATCTTGCCCATCTTCGGAGCGCCGGTCTCGGCGAGGAGCGGACGGAGGATGCCCATTCCGGCCTTCATGGCGTTGGCCGACAAAAGGACTTCCGGAACGAAGAGGATGCCATCCCGGAAGTCGACGCCGACGATGCGCATCCCTTCCACCAATGCCTTGGTCAGGATGTCATAGGGCGCCCAGCCACGTCCCAGCAGGATGTTGACGGCTTCGACGATTTCCTCGCCGAGGCCGTCATACAGGTCATCGTGCATCTGCTCGACGAGTTCATCGTCGGCAAGGGCGGCAAGATCGATATCGTCGTCGGACATGGCTGCGTATGCACCCCTTGAAAGTCGCTGTCTCCATCGACTTTGAGACCGGGGCTGGAACGCGGATATCACCAATGCGACGCGCCAAGTCGCACCTGCGACAAGGGCATCTCCCTCAGAGCGAAAAGGTCAGGGGCAGGAGGGGCTTGTCAGAACAAGCCCTCGATCTGACCTCGGTCGTCCAGCCCGATCCGCGTGGCGGAGGGGACGCTCGGCAGGCCGGGCATTGTCATGATCTGACCGCAGATCACGACGATGAAGCCGGCACCGGCGGACAGACGCACCTCGCGAACCGGAACACTGTGCCCGGTCGGGGCACCGCGCAGGTCCGGATCGGTCGAGAAGGAGTATTGGGTCTTTGCCATGCAAACTGGAAGATGGCCGAAGCCCTGTGCTTCCCAGCTGTGCAGTTGGTCACGGACCGACTTGTCCGCCAACACTTCGTTCGCCCGGTAAATCCGCTTTGCAACCTGCTCGATCTTGGCAAAGAGCGACAGGTGGTCGTCATAGAGCGGGGCGAATTGTGCCTGCCCGCTTTCTGCCATCTCGACGACCTTGAGGGCCAGAGCTTCGGTCCCTTTCGAGCCGTCAGCCCAGTGGGTTGCGAGAATGGCTTCCACCCCATGATCGGCGCAGAACTGCTTCACGGCAGCGACTTCGGCAACCGTGTCGGAGGTGAAGTGGTTGATCGCGACGACAGCAGGCACGCCGAACTGCTTGACGTTCTCAATGTGACGGCCGAGGTTCTCGCAGCCCTTGATGACCGCTCCGACATTCTCCGTGCCGAGGTTCTCCTTTGCGACATCGCCATTCATCTTCAGGGCGCGGATCGTCGCGACGATCACGACGGCATCAGGCGCAAGGCCGGCCTTGCGGCACTTGATGTCGAAAAATTTCTCCGCGCCAAGGTCGGCGCCAAATCCGGCTTCGGTGACGACATAATCGGCCAGCTTCAGGGCGGACGTCGTCGCCACGACGGAGTTGCAGCCATGGGCGATATTGGCAAACGGGCCGCCGTGAACGAAGGCCGGATTGTTCTCCAATGTCTGGACCAGGTTCGGCTGGATTGCCTCCTTGAGAAGGACGGTCATCGCGCCGTCGGCTTCAAGCTCGCGCGCGGTGACGGCGGTCTTGTCGCGCCGGTAGCCGATGATGATGTCGCCGAGACGCTTTTGCAGGTCGTCAAGATCCGTCGCCAGGCAGAGGATGGCCATGATTTCCGAGGCGACGGTGATGTCGAAACCGCCTTCACGGGGGAACCCGTTCGACACCCCGCCGAGGGAACAGACGATCGAGCGCAGCGCTCGGTCGTTCATGTCCATGACCCGGCGCCATGTAATCCGGCGTGGATCGATATCCAGCTTGTTGCCCCAGTAGATATGGTTGTCGATCATCGCGGCCAGCAGATTGTGCGCCGAGGTGATCGCGTGGAAGTCACCCGTGAAATGGAGGTTGATGTCCTCCATCGGCACGACCTGGGCCTTGCCGCCGCCCGCAGCCCCGCCCTTCATGCCGAAGCAGGGACCGAGCGACGGCTCGCGCAGGCAGATGGCGGCCTTCTTGCCGATCCGGTTGAGGCCGTCTCCCAGACCGACAGTGGTGGTGGTTTTGCCTTCGCCGGCGGGCGTCGGATTGATTGCCGTCACAAGAACAAGCTTGCCGTTCGGTCGTTCGGAAAGGGTCGACAGGAAGGCTCCATCCAGCTTGGCCTTGGTCCTGCCATAGGGGATGAGAGCGTCCTCCGGAATGCCAAGCCGTTCGCCGATCTGCGCGATGGGGCGCATGTTCGCAGCGCGGGCAATCTCGATGTCGGTGGTCATTCGGAACTACCTCGGTTGTGATCTTCTTGCTCTTGTGCCGTTCAGGCGGGCTCTTGCTCAGTGTCATACACTAGAGAGCTGTGCGGCGCAGCAGGATGCGGTTGCGCGACGTGCCTGCGTCCAAATGCGACGCTAGCCGAAGCCTGTTTTTCAGTCGAGCGGTGCACGTTGCCAGTCCGCGGCGAAGGATATGGCGGACACGCCGGCAAGCCGGGCGGACCGGGTGAGCGCGCTTTCAAGCCTGGAAAGGCGGCCGGCGGTCATTCGGATGGAGGGTTCGGGCCAGAACGCCGTAACATGCAGCCGGTCTTCCGCGCGATGGGCCTTCATGTCGATCCGTCCGATCAGCTTCTCACCCTCAAGCACTGGAAAGACATAGTAGCCATATTTGCGCTTGGGTTCGGGAACGAATACCTCAATTCGGTAGTGAAAGCCGAACAGTCGCTCGGTGCGTTTGCGGTCGCGCAGCATAGGGTCGAAGGGGGACAGGATACGCAGGCTCGAAGGAGGCGCTCCAAGGTCTTGTGCTTCCGCAAGTGTCCGGGGATAGGCGAAGGCCTTGCGGGGAGACTGCCCGCCCGCACCCTCGACCAGAACCTCGACAATTGCGGCGTTCCTGGATTTGGCTTCGCACCATGTCTTCGCTTCTGCCGGAGTGATCAGGTCGAAGAATGCGGCGATCTCGCCGGAGGTGGCAAATCCCAGCCGGCTCAGCGCTTCGCTGCAGGCCCAGTCGACTGTCTCGTCCGTGTCGGGCTCATGATGGCGATGTTGATCCGGAATTACACGCTCGGTCAGATCGTAGACTTTCTGGAAGCCATTTCGGCCGCTGACAGAGAGCTGGCCCGAGCGCCACAGGTATTCCAGCGCGGTCTTGGACGGATGCCAGTCCCACCAGCCACCGTTCGCGCGTTCCTCGTCTTCGCCGACCTCTCCGGACGTGACGGGCCCATGCGCGGCGATGCGGTTCAGCACCGCTTCGAATTTTTCCTCGAAGCTCTCGCCCTGCCAGTTCCGCCAGCGACCGCGCAGGCGTTCGCCATCCCGCCGGAACTTCAGCTTCCAGTGCGGATAAAAGCGGGTCGGGATCACCGAGGCATCATGGGTCCAGTGTTCGAACAGGTGCCTGTCGGTCTCGAGCAGGGGTTTGAGGTGCTTGTCCCGATAGGCATTCCGCCGTGACGACAGGATCATGTGATGAGCGCGGGAAACGGTGTTGATGCTGTCGACCTGAACGAAGCCCAGATCCTCGATCACGCCGAGAAGATCGGCGCCCTTGCCGGTGCCCTTCGGTGCTGCCAGCAACCCGTGCCGCTTCATGAACAGGCGGCGGGCGGTGGTGTTGGACAGAACGGGCAGGGAAGGGGGGCGGATGGCGGTCATGCTGTCAGTGGTAGCAGGCGACGGGACGATCGCAAAACCCGAAATCGGACCGGCAAGCATGCTTTCCACGTGCCCGTGAAACTGTCTAGTGTGAGGCAATGGACAGTCCGATTCTCATTCCCCTCATTATTGGTGTCTTCTTCTTGGCAGGTCTCGTCAAAGGCATTATCGGCCTTGGCCTCCCGACCGTTGCGCTCAGCCTGATGACGGTGACGACCAATCTCCCGACGGCCATGGCGCTGATGCTTGTGCCGACGTTCACCACGAACCTTCTTCAGGCGGTTACAGGCGGCCACCTTGCCGTCGTTCTGAAGCGGATCTGGTTGTTTCTGGTCTGCGCGACGGTCACTGTATGGCTCGGCACACTGGTGTTGAAGGACGCAAACCTGTCGCTCATGTCGGCGCTGCTTGGCGCGGTACTGGTGATCTACGCGCTGATGGGGTTTTCCGGCTTTTCCTTCCAGACACCGAGCGCGCGCGAGAAGCCCTTCGGCATTTTGCTTGGAAGCATCAACGGCATTCTCACCGGAATGGTCGGCTCCTATGCGGTGCCGGGGGTCATTTATCTGCAAAGCCTGGGTCTGGCGCGAGATCCATTCGTGCAGGCCATGGGCCTCCTGTTTCTGGGCTCCACCATCGCGCTTGGCGCAAGCCTGTCGGGTACGGGGCTGATGGATGGTGAGATGGGGATGATGTCCGCGGCAGCGACCGTGCCGGCGATTGCCGGGTTCTTCTGTGGTCAGGCTATTCGCAAGCGGCTGTCCGAGGCCTTGTTCCGCACCTTGTTCTACTGCGGCATTCTCGCGCTCGGTCTTTTCATCGTCGTGCGGGTGCTGCTTCTCGGTTGAACCGGCCTCTTGCAGAACGCCCCGGGCAAGGCGCGTCAGATCACTGCCGGCTGCGCCATGTCCTGGACAGGTTCCGGAACTGCACCCCACTGGTACGTTCGCCGTTCTTCCGTCGGCGTGCATCCATACCGCTCACGGTAGCACTTGGTGAAGTGTGACGTTGATGCGAAGCCACAGGCAATGGCAACGTCAAGGACCGGACGGCCGGTGCGGCGAAGAAGGTCGCGTGCCGTTTCGAGCCGCAGGCGCAGGTAATACTGGCCCGGAGTGCAGTTGAAATGCCGGCGGAACAGCCGTTCGAGCTGGCGCGGAGACAGGTTTACCGTCAGTGCCAGTTGCTGGCAGCTCAAGGGGTCCTCGATGTGGAGGTCCATGATCCGCACGGCATCAAGGATCTTGATGTTGGCAATACCGGTCCTTGCTTCTGCGTCATGGCGCTGAACGCTCTCACCGGTACGGATGTTCTGGTAGAGCGAAACCTCGGCAATGTCGTGCGCCAGGGCCGCGCCATGTTGGATCGCGATCAGGCGCAGCATCATGTCGAGGGCGGCCATTCCACCCGCACTCGTGATGCAGTTGCGGTCGATCGTGAATATGTCCTGGCTGACTTCGATATCCGGAAACTCTTCGGCCAGGGAACGCAGGTTCTCCCAGTGAATGGTGCAGCGACGGCCATCCAGGAGGTTATAGCGCGCCAGAAGATAGGCGCCGGTGCAGACAGCGCCATAGGTCCGTCCCATGGCGTTGAGCTTTCTCAGGCGCTTTCCGAGCTCCGCACTCAGCGGAAGGCGTTCGACGTCAATGCCGGAGCACAAAAGAGTTACATCAGCGTCGCCTAGATCAGAAATAGAATAATCCGCACCGACGGAAACTCCATTGCTGGCGCAGACAGGATTCCCGTCTATGGAGTAAGTTGACCAAACGTAATATTCTGACCCCAAAAGGCGATTTGCTAACCGCAGCGGCTCGATCACTGATGAGAATGCTATCATTGAGAAGCGGTCGAACAGGACAAAAGCTATTCTTTTGCCTTCCGAATACTGATTGCTGTTCGACATCGCGTCCATTCCCGTGAAGTGTCTGGCAAGCTTATCTTCTCTTGTTGCTTCAAGGTTGCTTGGGGAATCTCCGTTTGTCAAACAATCGGTGGCTTAGAGTGCGTATAGTGTTTGCGTTTTCTTGTGCTGCGCTGCATATATTTGCTGCAGTGCGTTCTTCGCGGGCTTGCCCCGGAGCGGAAAAGCCGCCAAAAGCCGATGTCGAGGAATCCAGCGCGCGACCTGCGATCCTGAATCGTCTTTGGTGACAGGGCAGCCAAACGCCACCCTGCCGGAAAAAGCGTTGCCTTCGGCCGCAACATTCGGTCAAATTTTCTGGTTTCGGTCGTTTTGCCGCCATCTGGTTGCTTCATATCAATGCCCAGGCAGTGATAGAAACCGAGCCTGAGAATTCTTCCTTCGACCTGATCGCGCTTATTGAGAACGGAAAACGAAGCACATGAACGTCCTTGCCAAGGCAGCAGACCTGGAAGCAGCCGCACCCGCAGGTGCCTTCGTCCAGGAAGTCACATCGGTTCAGCACTACACGGACCGCTTGTTCAAGTTCCGCATGACCCGCCCGGCGAGCTTCCGCTTCCGTTCCGGGGAATTCGTCATGATCGGCCTGATGATCGACGGCAAGCCGCTCTATCGCGCCTATTCCATCGCCAGTCCGTCCTGGGACGAAGAGCTGGAGTTCTTTTCAATCAAGGTGCCGGATGGTCCGCTGACTCAGCACCTTCAGAAGATCCAGCCGGGCGACGCGGTTTTGATGAAGAAGAAGCCGACCGGCACCCTCGTCAACGATGCCCTTATCCCGGGCAAGCGAGTCTACATGTTCTCCACCGGTACCGGTCTGGCGCCTTTTGCCAGCCTGATCCGCGATCCGGAGACCTACGAGAAGTTCGACCAGGTGATTGTCACGCATACATGTCGTGAAGTTGCCGAACTGAAATACGGTCTGGATCTCGTCGAGGAGACGAAGAACGATCCGCTGATCGGTGAACTGGCACAGGAAAAGCTGGTTCACTACACCTCGGTGACCCGAGAGGACTATCCGTTCAAGGGCCGCATCACCGACCTGATCGAGAGCGGGAAGCTGTTCACCGACCTCGGCGTTCCGCCGCTCGATCCGGCGATCGACCGCGGCATGATCTGCGGCTCCATGGAGATGCTCAAGGATACCAAGGCGTTGCTTGAAAAGGCAGGCCTTAACGAAGGCGCCAACAACAAGCCTGCCGAATTCGTTGTCGAGCGGGCGTTTGTAGGCTGATCCGTCAGAGCAAATTCGATTGAAATGCACCGCCGTCCAGGTTTTCCCCGGGCGGCGGTTGTTGCTGTTATTCTTTTACGATGAATGCCGGTGCGTGGTTGAAGCGCAGTTTTTGCAGCCTTTGACCGGTCTTTTCGATGAAGCTGTCGACCGCCTGGGTAGCCCCTTCGACGGCGTTGTAGTCGTCAATGACAACAAGGCCACCCGGGACGACCCGATCCCATAGCTGTTCCAAAGCAAACGCCGTCGGTTCCTTCACGTCCATGTCGAGATGCAGCAGGGCGAGGCGTGTTTGCGGTTGAACTTCCAGATAAGCGGGGACGGTAGCAAGAACATCGCCCTCGATCAGTCGGGTGTTCTGGTCAAGACCCTTGAATTTGAGAATCTTGGCAAGCTGGTCGCGCGCGAGACCATCGCCGACGCCCGCCTCAAAGCGCTTGATAAAGGCATGGTCGTTGGGATTGCTCAGCCCCTCGGCCGGGAACTTCCCGAAAACATCGAAGCCCACGATTTTTCTGGATGTCGCCGTTTCCAGAAAGCTGCGGAACTGGGCAAACCTGATGAGCGAAGCCCCCTTGAACACACCGAGCTCGAAAATGTCGCCCGGCAGCTCAACGATCCTGCAATAGAGTTCGTATTGGGCAAGCAGTTTCCCCATCCGGGTGGCGTCGGAGAACCAGTAGAACGCGTTCTCGTGGTCCCAAACCTCTGCACTGTTGAGACCGTTGACCGTGAGCATTGCTTTTCCCGAGTGCCGTTGCCGATTTCGCGATAGTCCTACGCGCTCATGAGAAGGGCAACATGCTGCAAGCGCGATAGGCCCTCACATTCCAGATTGTCCCCGTCCGATTGGCCCGAAGGCCTTCTGTTTTCAGGCAGGCCGGCGCAGTTCTTCGAGATGGTGCTGTATCGGTGCAAAGACGGGTGCTACCACGCCCCGTGTGCGGACGACGCGAGCAAGACGTGACATACTCCCAGCAGGAACGAATCTGTTTCCTGTGCCATTCACAGCTGGAACGGAGTATCAGAGGTCTCCGCATGGGACATATCTGGCAAAGATTTGTAGAGGCAGGGGCGACGTTTACCGCCGGTGCGAGCGAGCGAACGGTGCAATTGTCGGACATTGGTCCGGGATTGACCAACTTCGACGACTGGTTCGTTTTTCAAGGTGGCGACGAGATCAGGATCTACGACCGCGTTTGCGATCATGCCGGTGGACGGCTCATTTCAAACAATGGCCGGATTTCCTGCCCCATGCATGGCTGGACCCTTGATCCCTCTATCGGCAGCTATGTCAACGTCAACTGCGCCAAGGCGCCTCTCAAGGTCTGCCGCAAATCCGAGATCGAGAATGGCCAGATCCGCTTTTCGCTGCCGGACAGCAGGAGGGACCTTGCCGGGTTCGATGCCGAGCAGCATGTCGAAGTCGAGTTTCTCAACCACGCCTGCCTGCTGATACGCACGGAAGGCCTGCAGTTCGCAACGGATCCCTGGCTGATCGGGCCAGCCTTTTCGAACGGATGGTGGCTCAGCCTGCCAACGCCGGAAGACGCCTTCAAGCGGCTCAACGCCTGCGATTTCCTGTTCATTTCCCACAATCACCCGGATCACCTTCACCGGGAAACGCTCGAACACGTTCGCAAGGATATGCCGATTCTGACTGCCGCCTTCGAGACCGGTTCGACCGTTCGCTATTTGAAGGAAATCGGCTTTACGGATATACGCGCAGCCGGATTCGATACGCGGCTCGAGGACCGCGAAAGACAGATCGCGCTATCGGTGTTGAAGAGCGGTGACTTTCGCGATGACAGCGGCTTGCTGGTGGAGATCGGTGCCTTCAGTGCGCTCTTGTCCGTCGACGCGAATTTCGTCGACTTCCATCGCTTCCCGACGAACCTGACCCTCTTCTGTTCGGCCTTCGCTTCCGGCGCCAGCGGGTTTCCCCTGTGCTTCGAGACATACGGGGAAGACGAGAAGAAGCGGATCATGACGCGCAACTGCAATGTTGTCCGTCACATCAATTTCCAGGCGCTCGACAAGATGAAACCAACGGCGTTTCTGCCCTATGCCGGTTTCTTCACCGAGGCTGCGAAGCGCGACGCCTACATCAAGCAGAACAATCGCAAGAACAGCGTTGATAGCTATGCTGAAGGCTGTGCCGAGCGGGGTGTCCATCTCCTGGATGTGACGAACTCGGACCGGTTTGTCTTTGAGGGAGCGGAATTCAAGCGCCAGGAGAGGCTGGAACTCGAACCGATAAGGGAAATCGAGCCTGATGCCTATCTGGCTGCGGTCGAAGAGCAGTTCGGTAGCACGGACCTTGAGGAGGTTCGGGCCTATTTCCTCGAATCGGGTTTCGCCAAACCCCTCAATCTGCTCATTCGCCTGACTGAAGATGACTTTGAGGCGGGGGAAGAGGCGTTTTCGATCAGCTTTGACGACAGCGGTCCGGTCGACGTGGTCTCCCTGGACAAGCTTGGGTTCGAAACTGCCATGAGCGAGCTGGAGAGATTTCTTGCCATTCGCATTCGCAAGGCCGAGTTCAACAGGGTCATTCGTCTGGGCCTGCCCTGGGAGGATCTGTCGATCGGCTTCCAGTGCCGCGTCCAGCGCAAGCCGAACATCTATCACTCTGATTTCTGGTATCACTTTTCCAATGTCTATGTGAACGACAAGGTGCGGCGCGAGTCATTGAATTGCGATGCCTGCGTTCGGCTCCAACAACAGCTGGTGGTATGAATGACGAGCGCTGACACGCGGCAGAGCGAGTGGGACGACGCCTACCAGCGCGGCGACAACTTCCTGTTCTACCCGAACGAGGAGGTCATCCGCTTCTTCGCGCGCAAGGTCGCCAAGCGCACGGGGATCAACGAAATCCGTTATCACTCAGGCTTTGGTACGCAGACACGTGTTCTCGATTTCGGATGCGGTATCGGGCGGCATGTGAAGTTCGCTAAGGAACTGGGGCTCGACGCCTGCGGTATCGACCTCTCCGTTCATGCCATTTCGACCGGACGGGAGTGGCTCTCCGGGTGCGGCTTCGAGGCCGCTGAAGATCTTCTTGTCCAGGGGGAGGGCGGGGCACTGCCGTTCGACGACGGTTCCTTCGACATTGCCGTCTCCCACGGAGTTCTCGACTCGATGCCCTTTGCAATCGCGCTGGAGTGTATGGCCGAAATCAGTAGGGTCCTGAAACCCGGTAGCCTGTTTTACCTTGATCTGATCAGCAATGACGACACGGATGTCGAACCCGGTTTTTCCTCGGAGGTCGTTGTAGAGAAGCAGCATGAGATCGGAACGATCCAGAGCTACTTCGATGAGGCCAAGATCGACCGTCTGCTTGGCAATAGCTTTGATCTGATCGAAAAGGTCCACGTCCAACGCCGGGATATCACGGCCAATACGCGGGGCGGTCGCTATCACCTCATCGCGAGCCGTATCTGACAGTTACACTGGGTGCCCCGGTCAGCCCTGATAGAAATATTTCTGCTGGCTGGCGGTCCAGAAGGCCTCGCTTTCCAGAACCTCAACGAAACGCTGTGCCGCGTTGCCTGCGCCGAAGGACACGTCAGCGTCGAACCTTTGTCCCCAGCGGTCCTTCAGGAACGCCTTGATTGTTTCGACATCAAAGGCGGTTGCGTCGGTGATCGTCAAGGATCTCGACCGAAGGTGCTGGCGCGAGCCGATGTTGAGGCTCGGTACTCCAAGGAACGGAGCCTCTCGCACGCCGGCACTGGAATTGCCGACCATGACGCTTGCCTCTCGCATCAGCGTGGAGAAATAGGAAAAGCGCATGCTGGGCAGGCAGCGGAACCTGTCCTTGGGCAGCTTTTCGATTTCCGCGAAGATCTCTTCGCTTCCCGGGTCGTTGTTGGGCAGGATCACTACGAAACAGCGGCCGCTGTTTTTCAGGCAGGTGAAGAGATTGCGTGCCTGCTCGCCGATCGTGTCGCGCTCGGAGGTGACCGGGTGGAAAACCGCGATGCCGAACTCCTTGAAAGGGATCTCGTAGCGTTCGCGCACCTGGGCCATGGCAATGCCCGTTCCCTGCAGATGGATGTCGAGCTCAGGGGACCCGATGGTGAAGACGGCCGAAGGCTCTTCACCAAGTGTGATGACGCGCTCGCGCGCGTCTTGTGAACTGACGAAATGATACGTGCACAGCTTGGTGTTGCAGTGTCTGTAAACCTCATCGATCGTGCCGGACACCTCGCCACCTTCGACATGGGCGCAGCGAATGTAATTGGTCGCGCAGACCAGAGCCCCAGCAAGGGCCTCGATACGGTCGCCATGAATGACGGTAAGGTCTGGGCGGTACTCGTGCACCCAGTCGGAAAGACCGAGTATGGTCTTCGATAGAATAACGTCCTGCGGGTCGCCGATGCGCTGGTTGATGAATTCCTGGCGCTTCACGCCTGCAACACGTTCGACTTCCAGGCGGGTGGAGCCGTAGCGCTCGAGCATGTGCATTCCGGTAACGAAGAAGGTGACGTCATGGCCGGCGTCGCGTGCGGCGACGGCAAGCGGTTCCAGCTTGCCGAAGTCGGCCCGTGTGCCGGTCAAAAACAGCAGCTTTCGTCCCATGCGCCTCCCTCCGGTTTCAGCTTTCGAAGTCGTCCCAGCGCAGTTGTTCGTTCCGCTTGCGCGCCCGCTTGAGGGTCTTCCCGATTAACTTGTCGAAATCGCCGACCGGAATTTCCCCGTTGCCCGGTCGCCGTGCCCAGATGTCGTCAGGAGCGATAATCTGGCCGGCCTCCAGATCCCGGTCCGCGACGATCGAGCCGCGGGCAAAACGATAGACGTCCTCTTCGGGCGACGTCCGCTTCTTCTCGTTGTGGAGCGCCGTATGGATTTCCCGCGAGCGGTCGATCAGAAAGCGCAGCTCAGCCGGGTCCATCGAGCACGAAATGTCCGGGCCCTTGCGATAACGGGTATCGGTAAAGTGACGTTCCAGGATACAGGCGCCGAGAGCGACGGACGCCAGCGCCATTTCCGGTCCGATACTGTGGTCGGAAAAGCCGACGACGGCATTGGGGAAGGCCTTCTGGAGATCGGTCACGCCGCGCAGCGAAACGATTTCCGGCGGGGACGGATAGAGATTAGTGCACTCAAGCAGCGCGTAGTCGAGGCCCGACTGGTCGAGAATGTCGACCGACGGCTGGAGGCTCTCGAGCGTCTGCATGCCGGTGCTCATGATGACCGGCTTGCCCAGGCGGGCGATATGGCGGATCAGGGGCAGGTGGTCGCATTCGCCGCTGCCGATCTTGAACGCGGGAACGCCGATCGAGGCAAGGAAGTTTGCGGCCGCGCGAGAAAACGGCGTCGAAATGTAGATCAGGCCGAGGGACTCGGTGAAGGTCTTCAGCTCCATTTCGGCATCGGGCGGCAGGGCGCAGCGGCGCATGACCTCGTAGATGGAGACATCGGCGTTCGGCGGATAGATGTCCTTTGCTTCCGCAGTCATCTCGTCATCGACGAAATGAGTCTGGTGCTTGACCATCTCGCAACCGCTCGAAGCTGCGGCCTGTACCATTGCCTTGGCAACGTCGAGATTCCCGCCGTGATTGATGCCGATTTCGGCGATGACGAGCGGCGGATTGTTGGGGCCGATCTCCCGGTGAGCGATTTTCATTATGTTTTTCCTGCGGAGATAGTTTCAGCGCAATGCAAGAAGTCCGTCTCGGTGTCGATGTCAATGGCTTCCTGCTCGGAAATCTGGATAGCCTTAACATTCTCGGCCGAAAAATCGCCCTCGCGCAGAAAACGGCTTGCTGAAAATACGTAGAGTGCACCGTTGGGACGCACGACCTCCGGAAGCGACTGCCGGTTGGCAAAACAATATTCGGGCTTCGACAGCGGAACGAAGCGCCCGGTTTCAAGCTGTCCCCATTTCAGGACTCCCCGGTCGGCCGGCGAAACGCTCATCACCAGCGAGGTGGTGCGCGCATCGAATAGGGCCAATCCCTTGCGCACTGTCTCCGCGGTGCGCAGGGGCGATGTGGGCTGGAGCAGCACAACGGTTGCAATGCCCGGTCCGAGGCGGGGGAGCAGATCGTTCAGAACCTGAGCCATCGTGACCTGGTCGCCGGCAAGGTGTTCGGGGCGTGGAACGATCTCGACGCCTGCCGGCAGGTCGTGGCGGAAGATTTCCTCGATATCCGTCGTGATGACGATACGAGTTATCCCGGCTTCGCGCGCTGCGTCGACGCTGTGCCGGTAGAGCGGCTTGCCATCAAGAAGACGCGTGTTCTTTCCCGGCAGTCCCTTCGAACCGGATCGCGCCGGAATGATGGCAACGACGTCGGAGCCTTCCGTCATGGCGTTATAGCCCGACCCGCTTGAACCGGGCCTCGGGAGACCATGTCTCCTTCCAGGCTTCGAGCCGGCTGACAAGCTGCGGCACGAGCTCGGCAACGAAGTGGCCGGGCTGGACGACGGTGTAGATCATCTGGTCGTACCAGGGCGGCAATTCCTCACCGAGGAGGAAGTGACTTGCCGGTTCCCCGAACGTCCAGCAGGGAACGTTCTGGCAGCCTGCGATTTCTGCCACGCTCGTATTGGCTGAAATGATCAGGTCGCAGCAGTTGGCCAGCGCAGCCGCATCCTGAAGGTTGTTGAACTGATCCACGTCATCGAAATGAATGAAGTTCGCCTTCTTGGCCTCCTGCATGAAGCGGACTTCCTTCTTGATCGCGAGATACTGCAGGTTCAGGAAGATGACGTCTTCGACTTCGACGATAGGGGAAAAATCGGGCGCCGAGAGGTAGTTCTTCGCGCGGTGAGGCGCAAGGTTCCGCGACCGCCAGGAAACGCCGACGATCGGCTTCTTGTCCGCTTCGGGAATGCGGCCGTAAAACTCACGCACCCGTTCCGGTGAGACCTTGTAGACCGGGTGTTTGATCCGCTTGAACGAGGCGGTGTCGGGTCTCAAATGAGAAGCCAGATCCGCCATGCTTATCTGGACGTCATAGTCGTCTGCCGTCGGGAGCATCGTGCCGGTTTCGAACGTCGCGAGCCTGACGGTCGCCTCCGGGAAGCTGTCACGGAAAGGTGCCATTAGCTTTTCGGACGTCTCGATGATCACCTTGCCCGCCCGCTCGATGATCTCCGGTATCAGTGTGCCGCAACGCAGCGCATCGCCGACGCCCTGGTCGTTCCACACCATGATCGTCTTGTCGGAAATGTCGGACCCGTCCCACATCGGGCGATCGAACTTTCTCAACAGAACGGACGTATGTCCTTCGAAGAAACGGGCATGGTGATATTTCCACCCCTGCTTCAGATCCCCCTTGCCGAGATAGGCCAGTGACAGGTTCCACTCCGCCGCCGGCAGTGGCGTGGTGGAATGGGCAAGAGCACTTCGGAAGCTGCTGATCGCGTCGTCATATTGGCAAAGGGCGTGCTGTATGACCCCCAGCGTGACGAGACGATGCTTGTTGCTGTTGTCTTCCCGAACCGCTCGCTGTGCCGCTTCCAGCCCCCGGAAGGATTCGCCGAGCCGGAACATCAGCCTTGCCATCTCGTGATGAAGGTCGCCGTTGTCCGGGAACCGCGCCAGGGCATCATTCAGTTCTTCTTCGGCGCGGTCGAACTGCTGCGCTTCGAACCGGCATCGCGCCCGCTGCAGGTAATTTTCCGGGTTGTTGGGTTCCAGCATGGTGCACTTGAAGAACAGTGCGACCGCCTTGTCGTGGTCCTTGTTGTCGCGCAGCATGATGCCGTAGTTGCGGTACGCCTCGACATAGTTGGGATACTGGACGATCAGTTTCTGGAAAATCGCCTCGGCTTCTTCCTTCATATCGAGCTTCGACAGGCTTATTGCCTGCAGATTTTCGGCCTCGATCAGGTTGGGGCTTAAGCTGAGCGCCTTTTGTGTCAGTGCCAGGATACTTGTGGTGTCCGAGTTCGGGATGTCGGACATCGCCCGCGCAAGGTTCGCGTAGAAAGGGCCCCGGTCATTGGCGATCTTGATCGCCTTCTGAATGTATTCAATGGCGCGATGAGGAAAGCCGAGTTGCCGGTAACATACGCCCAGAAGATGATTGGCGTCCGCATTGTTCGGCAGTTTTTTCAGAACCTGCTTGTATAGCCGCTGCGCCTTTTCGATCTCGCCCGCCTTTTGGAAGGCAAGGGCCTTCTCCATCTTCTCCCGCAAGGGGTTGGCAGCGGTTTTGAGGGCCATGGTCCGTCCGAGCAAGTTCGTTTCAAACAAGAATCACTTGCCGCACAGTTTAGCAGCACACGGCTGCCATCGTGGCGCCATCCACGAAAACCAATCAGGTTTCCGCAGATTTCGGAGCATTTCGCTGCAGGCAGACATCGGGTCGACGGCAGGAACTGTAATTTCTAAGGAAATGGTGGGCGATACTGGGATTGAACCAGTGACCCCTCCCGTGTGAAGGGAGTGCTCTCCCGCTGAGCTAATCGCCCGTGGCCGTTTCGGCTGGTTGCGGGTGTTTACTGGATCAATGGAGCAGATGCAAGCGCTTCGAATATGATTTGGAGGCTTGGGCAGACACCCCGTTTACAGCGCCCGGATCCGCGGAGTTGAACCGGACCATGCTATGGTTCAGGCGCGCGCACCGACAGTTGCGATGGCCGAAGCCAGTTCATCGAAATGGGAAATCACCTTGTCGGGGCCGAGCTGTTCGACCGGCACAGGCGTATAGCCGAAGTCAACGGCAATGACGGGGATGCCCGCGGCGCGGGCGGCGTCGATATCAGTGACGGAGTCGCCGATCATCACCGAGCCTTCGAGCGTACCGCCGGCCCGTTCGATAGCACCCAGCACAGGGGCAGCGTCCGGTTTGGGGCGCGCAAACGTATCGCCTCCCACGACAGCGTCGAAGTGCTGCGTCATATCGAGTGCCTGAAGCAGGGGCAGCGTAAGCCTTTCAACCTTGTTGGTGCACACGGCGAGACGCCAACCCTGTGCCCGGAAGTCCTCAAGCGCATCGATCACACCTGGAAATGGGCGGGTGAAATCGGCGATATGAGCCTCGTAGTAGTCGAGAAAGCGGGTGTAGAGCGGCTGAAGGCTTTCTTCCGTCCAGGTGACGCCGTTCGCTTCCAGCCCGCGCTGCAAGAGCACCTTCGCCCCGTGCCCCACCATGGAGCGCACGCTTTCCGGCGCGATTGCCTTGTGACCTTCTTCAACGAGCACCGCGTTGAGAGTGGCGGTCAGGTCATCCATCGAAGACACGAGGGTGCCATCGAGATCGAACACGAGCACGGACATATTGCTTCCTTCAGCTGGTGCGCGTCGAAGCGCCTCCCGGCTGATTATCTGCTTCGCTGCCCGGCAACAAGCTCTTCCGTCGAGCTATAGCGTACTAGAGCTTGTAAGCGGTTCTGAAGCCGCCCCAGTGACGGCCGCCGATCACGATCGGAGCATCAATCTCGCGCATCCAGATGAAATTGCCGTTGCCCATGTCGCGGGCATAGGACTGGATCAGGAAAGGCCGGGTATTGCGTCCGGCGCTTAGGCCCGCGCGGTCATCGAAAATACGCTTGTTTCGGCAATTGGCGGCGTTCCAGGCCGGATCGTCCGGTCGCTGCGGATGGGAATAGACCTTGTTGTGAACAGGCAGGTAGCCGTTGCGGTCAACCGCTGCGCAGAAGGCCATGCTCGTGTCTGTGGCGAGCAGTTGCTCCTGGATCTCCGGCAGAAACGCTTCCAGCTGGGCGATGTAGTTGGTGTCGAACTGAGGCGGGTTGGAACCCTTGACCGGCCGGTAGTTGGTGTCGAACAGGGCATCCTGCGAGATCTTGCCCTTCGCGACCATGTCTTCCAGCGCTTCCGAAATCTTCGCCGCGGCTGTCTGGGCTCTTTCCACGTAGATTTCGTGGGCTTCATGAATTTCCCGGAGCTTTCGTCCGACAGCTTCCATGAAGTCTTCGCTTGGGTTGGTGAAGGAGCAATGCACTCCGTGCTGGGAGACATTCTCGACTGTTGCATTGCAGGCTCCAAGGCCGGCCATGCTCAGCTCGAGCAGGTGACCCGGAGAAACCGGGACGGCCTCTGCGGTCTTGAAGAGGACGCCGCCTTCCGAAATATCGATGGTCTCGAAACTGTAGCTGTTGCCCGACGCAACAGCCTGACCGCGCAGCTTCACGGGCAGCCGGTCGGATTTTCTGCGGTCACCCAGTGCACTTTGCCGGATCATCATCGTGAAGCGATTGCCAAGGTTCTGGGCAGAGGCTTCCATTTCCGTGGAAACTTCCGAAGCTTCGCGTGCGACTTCGACGGCATCATTGGTTGATGCGTCGATTGCGTCGACGCGCGTTGTGACATCCTTGATGAACTCGGCGGTTTCGCTGGCACGCTCCCCGATCTGGCTGGTCGTGCCGATCTGTTCCTGGACAGCAGCCTCGACCGCCGCGAAATTTGGCCTGATCTGGCCAATGACGTCGATGATGCGGTTGACCGAGCCGATGCTGGCTTCGGCAGACACTTTCAGCCGATCGATATTGGCAACGATTTCATCCGTGGCGTTCTGGGTCTCGACCGAGAGGGACTTGACCTCGTTGGCCACGACCGCAAAACCCTTGCCCGCTTCGCCCGCGCGCGCTGCTTCGATGGTCGCGTTGAGCGCTAGCAGGTTCGTTTGCTTCGCCACATCGGAAATCAGTCGCACGACATTGGCAATGTCTTCGATCGCGTTCTTGAGGTCCATGACGCCGGTATTCGCTTCGTCTGCGACCTCCCGTGCCTGCTCGGCCAGCCGGTTGGATAGATCGACCTGCTTGCCGATCTCGTTGCTTGATTCCGCAAGCTCGGCAATCGAGTTAGCCAGGCCGGAGGCGTTGGCCGAAGCAGATGAACTTTGCTCACGAAGAGCACTGCTTTCCGACTGAATGTGGCTAAGAAGCTGGATTTGTTCGGAAATCTTTTGCTGGACGGCGTTGGCTACTTTGCTGATGTCTTTCGCAGCGACGTGCAGGTCATCCTCGATGGCATCGAGCGCGAAGGACATCATCGCCCGGTCTTCACCAGCGTCGTGGTGTTGTGCGGGCGTAGGCGCAACCTCTTCAATTACTTCAGGAATATCGTCTCGAATGCTGCGTTTCAGTCGAAGCAAGTTCATTTAATAATGGCCCCTTTGACCAGCAGTCGTTAAATTGCAGGTTCCAAGATAATTTTAAAATAATGGTCAAATGATTAACCACGATGATTGCTAGTGCCTTAACGTCCTCTGAAGTGAATTTCAGAGAGGCGTAGAAAAACCGGACCAAATGCTTTTCATTCGCGCCCCCAGACGAATGGCGTGGGCAGGGGAATTTCCGTTGCTGGCGGTCTTTGGAAAGGTGGGCTTTGAGCTTTGCCCTCCCGCGAAGCCGTGTTAATCAGCGCGCATGAATGGTCCGGAATGTCATTCCGGCAGCCACAAGCGTATAACGCCTCACGGATCGCACGCGAGCCGGATCAGAGGTACTGAAGGGAAATACAGGAATGAGCGACGACTGGAAGCGCCTTGCTGCCGAACGTGCGGTTCAGGATGTTCAAGACGGCATGAAGCTTGGCATCGGGACCGGGTCGACAGCCGAGCATTTCGTTCGCGCCCTGGGCGAACGGGTGCGTGCCGGGCTGAAGGTCATTGGTGTGCCGACATCCGAACGCACTCATGAACTGGCCAAGGCGGAAGGCATTACGCTCACGACGCTTGAAGACGAACCTGAGCTTGATCTGACCATCGACGGAGCGGATGAGATCGATCCGAACCTCGTGCTGGTAAAGGGCGGAGGCGGCGCCTTGCTGCGCGAGAAGATCGTCGCAGCTGCATCCGGCCGCATGATCGTGATCGCCGATGGCAGCAAGCTTGTGGACGTGCTGGGTGCTTTTCCGCTGCCGATCGAGGTGAATTCCTTTGGTCTGGGTGCAACGTGGAAGGCAATCGAGACCTGCCTCGCAGAAAACGATCTTTCCGGTGAATTGGTTCTTCGCGGCGGTAAAGAACATCCTTTTGTCACAGATGGCGGCCACTACATCATCGACGCTCATCTGGGAAAGATCCCGCACCCGGCGTGCCTTGCCGATGATCTGGCTGCGATTCCGGGCGTTGTGGAACACGGTCTGTTTATCGGTCTCGCCAGCAAGGCATATGTTGCCGGGCCCGATGGAGTGAAGACCGTCGAGGCCAAAAGCTGAAATTCCCGGAAATTGAGTTTTGGAATTTGATGGCAGGTGGCGTAAAACGACCTGTCCGTTATGGAGTTCGATTATGAAACTTAAGTCCCTGCTGTCCATCGGCCCTGTCGTTGGTGCTGCTCTGTTCGTCGCCGGCCTTGCTCCGGTCCAGGCCCAGGAAAAGGAGTTTTCCGAAAGCCACATCGACGCAGCCCGTCAGGTCGTGACAGCGACCAAGGCTCTGAGCTCTTTCGATGACATCCTTCCGCTGCTCGCAGAGCAGACCCGGACTCTGTTCATTCAGTCCGATCCCTCTCGCACGCAGGAAGTGGTGGATGTATCGACTGAGGTGGCACTGAAACTCGCTCCCCGCCGGGCCGATCTGAACCGTATTATCTATGAAGTCTGGGCACGTCGGTTCTCGGAAGAGGAGCTGCTGCAGCTGGCCGATTTCTACCGCACGCCGCTCGGCACCAAGCTTGCCGAAACCGGTCCGTCCATCACCGCGCTGGCGATCGGTGCCGCGCGCCAGTGGCAGGACACGATCTCGACCGAAATGGTCGCTCTGGTGCGCGAAGAGCTGGACAAGCGGGCCGCACAGTAAGGTCCGATTGAGGGCCGGATCACCTCGACGTGATCCAAGGTGTTTTACAAGGCCGCGTATGCGGCCTTGTTTTTATGCCGCGCCCGACCGACATGGGCGACGAACGAAAGAAGAGAAATACCGCCTGCGGACAGGCGGCAGGGACCGAGGTTTCCATGAGCGAATTCGACTATGATCTCTTTGTAATCGGTGGCGGTTCGGGCGGCGTTCGTGCCGCGCGCATCGCAGCGACCCATGGTGCCCGTGTCGGTATTGCCGAAGAATTCAGATACGGCGGTACCTGTGTCATCCGCGGTTGCGTTCCCAAGAAACTGTTCGTCTATGCCTCGAAGTTCTCGGAAGAGTTCGAGGATGCGGAAGGGTTCGGCTGGAGCGTTGGCGAACGCGCATTCTCCTGGGAGAAGCTGGTTGCCGCCAAGGATCAGGAAATCACGCGGCTGGAAGGTATCTACCGTCGCAACCTTGAGCGCACCAATGTCGAATTGCACGACAGCCGGGCGGTGGTCGAGGGGCCCAATTCGGTTCGTCTTCTGGCAACCGGTCAGCTGATCAGCGCGAAGTACATCCTGATCGCCGTCGGTGCATCACCGAATGTGGATGAAAGCCTGGAGGGCGGCGAGCACGTCATCACCTCCAACGAGGCTTTCAACCTGGCAGAACTGCCGCAGAGGGCCGTCGTAGTCGGCGGTGGCTACATTGCGGTGGAGTTTGCCGGTATCTTCAACGGTCTCGGCGTCGAGACCACTCTGCTCTACCGCGGCGAGGAGATCCTGCGCGGCTTCGACATGGACCTGCGCACTGCCGTGCGTCAGGAAATGGAGAAGAAGGGTATCAAGGTCATTTGTGGCGACAACCTGAAGCAGATCGTCAAGAACGCTGACGGCAGCCTCACGGCAACGACGGACAAGGGTGTTCGTATCGATGCCGACCAGATCATGCATGCAATCGGCCGCCGGCCCCACACGGTCGGTCTGGGCCTGGAAAGTGCCGGTGTCGAGATGGATCGCATCGGCGCCATCAAGGTCGACGCTGCCTCGCAGACATCCGTTCCCTCGATCTATGCTGTCGGTGATGTCACCAACCGCGCGAACCTGACGCCGGTCGCCATCCGCGAGGGCCATGCCTTTGCCGACACCGTCTTTGGCAACAAGCCATGGACCGTAGACCACAGCCTGATCGCCACGGCAGTCTTCTCGCAGCCGGAACTGGGCACTGTCGGTCTCAGCCAGGAAGAGGCTCTCAAGCGCACGCCGAACCTGGATATCTACAAGTCCAGCTTCCGGCCGATGAAGCACACGCTGTCCGGCCGCGATGAGAAGATGCTGATGAAGATCATCGTCGATGCGGACACGGACAAGGTCCTGGGTGTTCACATCATGGGGCCGGATGCCGGTGAACTGGCCCAGGTACTCGGGATCACGCTCGAAATGGGAGCGACCAAGGCCGACTTCGACCGCACGATAGCCGTTCACCCGACAGCCGCAGAGGAACTCGTCACCATGCGGGAGCCGACGGAGCAGCTGCGGGGGTGATGGAACCCGGCTAACATTGAACTTGAAAGCATGCCGCCGGGAGGATCTCCCGGTGGCATTTTTGTTTCTTGCAGGGCGATTGGATGAAGTTGACCGCTCAGGACGCTTCCTGAAAGGAGGATGAAACACCTGGCTTGAGGCGCGGCTTTTCAAGATCGTCAGCGTCGGGAAGATCCTCGGCAAAGAACATCCGCCCGCGGCCGGTTTCCTTGGAGTGATAAAGTGCAGCATCTGCGGCCGCGACGAGGCTTTCTCCGTCTACGCCCTGATCAGGCGCCAGCGAGATTCCGATGCTGAGACCGATATGAGCGTCGATGCCGTCGGGCAGCGGGATCGGTTCGCTGATCGAGGCGATGAGAGTATCTGAGAGCTTGGTGAGGCCGGCGCGGTCCGTCACGGTGCGCATTATTACCACGAACTCGTCACCTCCGACACGTGCCACCAGCCCTCCGCGTCCGACTACCTTCGTCATGCGCCGGGCAACGGCCTTGATGACCTCGTCCCCGGCCGCGTGGCCGTAGGTATCGTTGACGGCCTTGAACTTGTCGAGATCGCAATGGATCACGGCGAAGGACTTGTCGGGGAGCGCCTTGACGGACGTGTCCAACACCCGGTTGAACTG
This sequence comes from Roseibium sp., assembly GCF_048261595.1. Taxonomy (GTDB): domain Bacteria; phylum Pseudomonadota; class Alphaproteobacteria; order Rhizobiales; family Stappiaceae; genus Roseibium. Next base: position 555,829 of record NZ_JBLXFW010000001.1, on the reverse strand, counting down.
GAGACGATTGGCAAGACCCGAGAGCGTGTCGTGCAGCGCCAGGTAACGGTTCTGACGTTCGCTTGCCTGCAACGAGCTGGTGAGCTTCCCGATCCGCCAAGCAATCCCGAAAGCGAGGATCGCAAGCAGGATCGACAGAACCAGAATGACAGGGACCACCGTCCGCCAGATTGTTTCTGATCTCGTTTCGCTGATCCATCGGAAATCGCCGAGTGCCGATCCCGTCATGTCCGTTACCGAATGGATTGGACCCGCGCCCGTCGGCAGGCCACCTGCATGAAACTCCATCTCGCCAAAAGAGAGCTGGGAATTGATATCTGCAATGAAGCGCTGATCGATGAATTTTGCCGAGATCAGGATCGTGGGAGGCCCTTCAGGCAGGCGCACTTTTTCCTGATCGGGAATGATTGGCATCGCGCCGACCATCGCCGGCTTTCCGTCGATCCTGAGAAATCCGATGGCGGCATACTCCGAAGGGTCGAGACCCTGGATGGACCGATAGCTGTAGCCACCGGGAACCCGTACCCGGTTTTGCTCGAACAATTCCCGCGCGCGCTGAAGGACCGGCAGCACTTCAGGCGTCTCCGCGAGCGGACGCTGTGTGATGTGAGTGTAGTCGGCGAAGGTCTCGGCAATGATCATGTCCTTGCCTGAAACCACGAGTGTCCGGTTGTGGCCGTGGTCGGTCCAAAGGCTGCCGATATGCTCGCGAACGAATTCGTAGTCGAAGTCGAGAACGATGCGATTGACCGCCTCGTCCCAGCGCGCGACGGCAAGCTGTTCGCGAACGACAAGGCGCATGCGATCTTCCAGCGCATTGCTGAACAGGCGCTCCTCGTTCAGGACCGCCTGGCGGTTGGAAGCGTGGGAAGCGATGTATCCGACGAACAGCAGAGAGACCGCGGACACGGCGATCAGAAGCGCGGCAAGGAGAAATGCGAGCCGCGAAATGTGATGGCGCGGAGCAGCAAGTTCCTTGTCCGAATATCTGCGATTTCTCTGCTCTGCCACAATGCGCCTTGTTGTCTGAAGTTTTCCAAGGCCCCTTATAGGCTTCGACGGGTTAAGACGCGGTCATCTGCCGTTGCGAAACGAAGGGTCTTTGCATTAACGCTAACAAAATCTACTGGAGGTCCTGTTCTTCAGCGCTAGCGGTTTGCGCAGCCTGCGTAGGGTCGGTTGCGTGGGAATTTTTCTCGGTGCTGACAGCAGGGCGCGAACCCGGTTGTCAACGCGCGGTCAGGAGTCTTTCTGCTATTTGGAGCCCACTCAGATAGGCGCCGTGAACAGTTCCCCGATAATCGGCGCTCGTATGCTCTCCTGCAAAATGGAGCGTCGCGCTTGCGGAACTTCCTAGGTTTGCGAAATCCTTCGGACGGCTGCCATAAGCCGCAAAGGAGTAGGCGCCGCGGCAAAACGGATCCTGCGACCAGGCAGAGCGCAGAAAGTTGTCTGGCGCCGGGATGTCCGTGCCGAAAAGACGTCGCAGAACTGTCATTGCTCCGGCGACCAGATCGTCGTCGGACTGCCGGTCCGCCGAAATTGCGGCGTCTCCGGCGCAGATCATCATCAGCGTCTTCTGACCGGTCAGTGCATTCAGGTTGACGATCGTCGGCCATTCACCGCGCCTTCGACTGGCATGAAACAGGAAGTGCGGTTCTTCGGGCCAGAATACATGATCGAACGTCAGGGCCAGCTTTGCGACCTGTCCGAACCCGAGCCGTTTGATTGCTTTCTCGTGGGATTTCGGAAGTGCTGGCGAGAAGGCAATGGACCCGGCCTTGAGGACGCCCAGCGGTACCGCGCAGATGACATGATCGGCTGTGTAGCTGGCCTTCGCGGTTACGACGGTCGCCTTGACGTCGTCATGGCGAATTTCGAGCACAGGTTCGCCGAGCCGGACGGCGAGGCCATGTGCCAGGAGCTGAGTTATCTGGTCGTAGCCCTGCAGCAGGATGACATCGGGACCACCAAAGGCATCATCTTCGTCGAGAGCATGGGCCGAGAGATCCTCGAGACGTCCGCCCGTGTCGGCCTCGGTATCCGCGGCCGCAATGGCGCGGAGCAGGGGATCGTCCAGAAAATCGCGTTCCAGAAGGGTTATTGCTCGTACAAGCGGGCGATCGTCATTTGCGTCATACGTTTCATCGATGCGCTCGAGGAGTTCCGCATAGGTGTCTTCAGCATCGACAAGCGCTGTATCGGTCAGGACGCGTCCATCTGGACCAAAGCCAATAAGGCTGTCGTAGTCCGTCCGGGCGAAGTTCGCACCGGCCTTTCTGGCAAGTGCGGTAATCGGATTGCCGTTGATGCCGTGGATCCAGTTTGCTCCGCGCTCCAGAACCTGTCCGAACGAACGGAAGGTATCGATCCGCCCGCCGATCCTGTCGCGAGCCTCAAGGATCGTGACATCCCAACCAGCGTCGGCCAGCGTCCGTGCGGTGGCCAGTCCGGAAATCCCGGCGCCGATGACGATCGCCGACTTTGCAGAAGCGGAAGTCGCAGCCAGGGCCTTAGGGGGCTTGCCGAGCGACTGGGTCAGCGTCGCGAGCGTCAGCATCTGACAGAGCTGACGGCGTGATATCTCACGCGGCATCGGTCTTGGAATTCTCGTCGGCAGGGGCGTGGAAGACAGCCTGGTTGCGCCCGCCATGCTTGGCCTTGTAGAGAGCGGCATCCGCCGCCGTGAACAGGTCCGCCTCGCTCGCCCCGTCCTCCGGAGCCACTGCGACGCCGAGGCTGATGCCGACATCGGTGCTGACACCCGGTTCGATCTCGATCGGTAGAATGATTGACTTCAGGATGATGTCACACAGTCTGGACAACGACGGGTTTGCCGTGGCGCGGGTGATCAGAATGACGAACTCGTCGCCGCCGATACGTCCCACGATCCCGAGGTTTCCCACGGCGTCCTGAAGCCGGTGCGCGACGGTTCTGATCACCATATCGCCGGCTGAGTGTCCATACGTGTCGTTGACAGCCTTGAACCGGTCGAGATCGCAACACAGCAGGGCGAAGGGGCGTTCCGGTAGTTGGTCGATGGCATAGGCAAGGTGGTCGGTAAAATGGCGACGGTTTGCAAGGCCGGTGAGTGGGTCGTGCTGGGCAAAATAGCGGTTGCGCTCTTCACTCTCTTCCAGTGAATTCGAGAGTTTTCCGATTTTGCGTACCAGCAGGTAGGCGGCAATTGCCAGGACGGTTGCCAGAAGCATCACGATCGGAACGATGGTGCGGAAGATGCGCGGACCGGGTTTCTGGCCATCCCACTTGAAGACGCCGAAAGCAGATCCGGCAGAATCCTTCACAAGCCAGTCCGTGGGATGCGGGCGCTCGGGCACGCGTTGTTCGAATCTGAGATTTGGGAAGGAGAGCTGAGCGTTGAGATCGGCAAGGAAGGCAGCATCGATGAAGCGGGCCGAGATCAACACGATCGGTGCACCTCCTTCAAGCGTGACATCCCCATCGTCCGGAACGATTGCCATCGCGCTCATGAGCACGGGGCGCCCCTCTAGAAGGCCAAACGAGAATGCCCCCACCCGATGGGCCTGCGACGGCGTGACCGTGCGCTGGGCAAAGCCACCGTCGATTTCGATGCGGTTGTCGAAGTAGGTCTGGCGGCTGCGCTCGGCAATCACCACCAAAGGATCCCTGTCGGAGAGTGTCTTCCTTGAGAAGGAAACGCTGTCCCTGGAAGCGGATGCAAGCACGGTGTTGTCAGGTGCAAGCAGGATGTTGTACTCAATTTCGAAATCGTACCAGAGCGAACTGAGAAATTCGTCGCGCACAAAGGAACGATCGAAGCCACGGCTGATCTTGGAGACCGAGCGATCCCACTGTGTCACGGTCAGCTGTTCCTGGGCGATATCCGTGTGCCGTTCGCGCAAGGCGTTCTCGAAAAGCTGACGTTCGTTATCAAGAGCCTGGCGATCCGCTTCCCGTGACGAGATATGCCCGACAAACACGAGCGAGGCCGATGCAAGGCCGATCAGAAGCGCGGCCAGCAGGAAGACCCAGTGGTTGAGCTTCAGTCGCGGCCGAGCGACTTCAAACGAACTTCCATTTCCTGGCGTCACTGTTCCCTCATCCCCACGGGTTTGACCGATGACGATGAAAGACTAGCGAAAAATCCTTAATTCCGAATGAGAGCGGATATTGCGACTCCGAACAGGATTATTAGTGTTTCGTTAGATCGTTCGAGCTTTGCCCGCGCTTACCACTGTCAGCACTTCCGTGATCTCGTCCTCTGTATTGAACGCATGGACGGATGCTCGCACCAGCGCGGAGAGGCCTCGGGAGGGCAGGTCGATCTGCGCCGATGTCGCTTTTGAGACCGAAACATTTATGCCGTTTGCGGATAGCCGCTGCTTTGTAGCCAAGGGGTCTTCGCCCTCGATCGCAAACGTGACGATACCGCCCTTGCGAAGGCCCTTGTCATGCACCGAGACGCCGGGTAGGGCGGCAAGGCCCTCGCGAAGCTGTGCGCCAAGGTCGATGATCCTCTCCGAGATCTGCTTCATGCCGATCTTGAGCGCATAATCTGCCGCAACGCCAAGCCCGATCTGCCCGGCGAAATAGCGTTCCCAGTTCTCGAAGCGCCGCGCACCTGGCTTCAGCTCGTAGCTGTCCGGGCCGGTCCAGGACGTTGCCTCCAGGTCGACGAAGGGCGGCTCCAGCTGATCAAGAACAGCGTCGCTGACATAAAGGAAACCGGTACCACGGGGACCGCGCAGGTACTTGCGCCCCGTTCCCGAGAGCATGTCGCAGCCGATTTCTTGAACATCGAGTGGGATTTGTCCTGCCGACTGGCACGCGTCGAGAAGATAGAGAATCTTGTGCCGGCCAGCGATTGCGCCGACCTCCTCGGCCGGGTTGATCAGTCCGCCGAAAGTGGGAATGTGGGTCAGTGCGATAAGTCGTGTCTTGGGTGTGATCGCGGCTTCCAGGGCCTTGAGGTCGATCTGGCCATGCTCATCGTCCTCGATCAGATCGATTTCGATGCCCTTGAGCCTCTTCATCTGCAGGAGGGCGACGAAGTTCGAGACATATTCCGCCCGGCCTGTGATGACGCGATCACCCGGGCGGAAGTCGATGCCATAGAAAGCCATGTCCCAGGCACGCGTGGCATTTTCGATGAACGCGATTTCCGACGTCTTGGCATTCAGCAGTGCTGCGATGCTGGAATAGAACGCATTGTGCTCGGGAAGATGCTTGTCGTGGGCTTCGTAGCCGCCGATCTCCGCCTCGAGATCCAGGTGTTTCTTGACGGCCTCAAGAGAAGGAGCCAGGGCAAGACCGGTGCCCGCGTTGTTGAAATGGATGCGTTTGGTGCAGCCCGGAGTATCTCGCCGCAGCGCCTCCACCTGACTTGTTGAAAGGACAGAGGCGGCGGACTTGGAAGAAGACATGCGCTGGATCCGTTGTGCAAGGTCGGTCTTTACGGCGGGCTGCTCGGAACCCTAAAAAGGTCCCATGACAATCTCCTATTTTGGTTACGGCTCCCTGGTCAATGTCGAGACCTTGAATCGCGGGGCGAGTGTCCGGCCAGGCACGCTTGACGGGTGGGTTCGCGAATGGCGAATTCGCGGCCACAGCCCGCAGACCGGTGGCGTCTGCTCACTGACGGTCGCACCTGAAGCTGGTGCGTCCATCCGCGGTGTTGCCGTTGTCGAGCCGAAGGAAGGTTTAGAGGCGCTTTCGCGGCGTGAATGGAAATACGATCGGGTCCAGGATATCGGCCGGGCGTTCCGTTGCGACGCGTCAGGCAAACCGGGGCCGGAGGGTATGTTCCTGTTTCGCTCAAAGCCGGAGTTCACGGACTGGGGCGACGAGGACCACCCAATCCTCCAAAGCTATGTCGATTGTGTGCTGGCGGGTTTTCATGCCTTCTGGGGGGAAGAGGGGGTGGCCAACTTCATCGGGACGACCCGTGGGTGGCACGTGCCGATCCTCGCAGATCGGGACTGCCCTCGGTATCCGCGCGCGGTCAAACTTCGCCGTGACGTGAGAGAGCTGATCGACACGCTGCTCTCGGAGCAGGGTGTCATCCACCTGAAACCGTCCGCCTGACGTTAGGTGACCAGACCATGGAGCAGGTAACCGACAATCCAGGCGATGCCTGCCGCCGCCATGCCGATGGCCGTGGTCTCCAGACCGGACATGTACCAACTTTGAGTTGACCACTTTGCCTTTATCGAGCCGATCAGGAAAAACGCGCAGGCCGTCGAGAGAGAGGTGATCAGCCCAGAGGCCTGCCAGCCGAACACAAAGGGAAGAAGCGGTAGGCTGCCGCAGATGATGAAGGCTGCGAAAGTGGCGATTGCAGCTTTCATGGCCGAGCGCTGGGCTGAGCCAAGACCATATTCCTCCTGCATCATGGTCTCGATCCAGGTTTGCCTGCGGGAGGTGATGATCGCAACAAGGGACTCAAGTTCCTGGCCCTCATATCCCTTGGCCTTGTAGATCTGCCGGATTTCCTCCCGCTCTCCGTCAGGTTCGAGGCGGATATGCTTCTCCTCGATAGACTGAAGCCGGTGATAGTCCGCTTCCTCGGTCTTGGTCCCCGAGTAATTGGCGGCAGCCATCGAAAAGCCGTCCGCAAGAAGATTGGCAAGGCCGAGGATCAGGACGATTGTCGATGAAAGGTTGGCTCCAAGAGAGCCGGCGACGATCGCGAACGTGGTCACTGCACCGTCAATGCCGCCGTAGACCCAGTCGCGCAGATAGCTGATGTTGGGGCCATCGCGCAGGCGGTCGGCGATGTCGTCGGGTGCGTGGCTATGTTCCAGGGGCATGGCGTCCTGTGCTTGGCTGGTCTTGGCTCCGTCTGAGGCGAGCGTTTCAGGGTTCGCGCCCCCGCGCAATAGGGGGAAACCTGAATGGACCTGTCCACGGATACAGGGAGATCTCGATTTCATACTCGCAAGAGCATGAGTGCCGATACGGCAGGCGGACCGGAAATCCCGATCCTGGGGATGCATTGATGAAGTTTGCTCAACGAATATTGTCAAATACGAAATGAACTAATTAGTTCAATTGATCAAATGCTTAGTCGGGCCGATTTCTTCATGTTCTGGCGGTGGTCTTGACTGGGTCGGCAGTGTATAACCCGCCATTCCAGTTCGTTTTGAGCCTTTCAGGGTCAGGCGGCTGGGTTCTTGTATCTAATGGGATCATTGAAGTGTTGATGGGGCAGACGGCCCCTTTCAGGAGTAGTTGAAATGGCGGACAAGTGGACACCGGACAGCTGGAGATCCAAGCCGATCTTGCAGGTGCCGGAATATCCCGACGAACAGGCCCTGGCGGACGTTGAGCAGCGTCTGTCGACCTATCCGCCGCTGGTTTTTGCAGGTGAGGCGCGTGATTTGAAGCGCCAGCTTGCCAATGTCGCGGCCGGAAAGGGGTTCCTCCTTCAAGGTGGTGATTGCGCGGAGAGCTTTGCGGAGCATCATCCCGATCACATTCGCGACTTTTTCCGCGTCTTCCTGCAAATGGCCGTCGTGCTCACTTATGCCGCCAGCCAGCCGGTTGTGAAGGTGGGCCGCATCGCCGGCCAGTTCGCCAAGCCGCGCTCGTCCAATACGGAAACCAAGGACGGTGTTGAGCTGCCGAGCTACCGCGGCGACATCATCAACGATATCGAGTTCTCCGAGGCGGGCCGTATTCCCGATCCTGCCCGTCTGAGCATGGCGTACCGCCAGTCGGCGGCGACACTCAACCTGCTGCGTGCCTTCGCGCAGGGCGGTTTCGCGAACCTCGACCAGGTGCACCAGTGGATGGTCGGCTTCATTTCCGATAGCCCGCAAGGCCATCGGTACAAGGAACTGGCCGACCGGATCACCGAGTCGCTCGCGTTCATGCGTGCTTGCGGCATCGACTCCGGTTCGGTTCCCCAGCTGCGTTCGACCGATTTCTTCACCAGCCATGAAGCCCTGCTTCTCGGCTACGAGCAGGCGCTGACCCGCGTCGACAGCACTTCTGGTGACTGGTACGCCACCTCCGGCCACATGCTGTGGATCGGCGACCGGACCCGCCAGCCCGATCATGCCCATGTGGAGTTCTTCCGCGGCATCAAGAACCCGATCGGTCTGAAGTGCGGCCCCTCCATGTCTCCGGACGGTCTGCTTGAACTGATCGACATCCTGAACCCGGAAAACGAACCGGGACGCCTGACCCTGATCGCGCGTTTCGGTGCGGACAAGGTCTTCGACCATCTGCCGCAGCTTGTTCGGGCGGTGGAGCGGGAAGGCAAGTCTGTCATCTGGTCCTGTGACCCGATGCATGGCAACACCATCTCGGCCGGCGGCTACAAGACCCGTCCGTTCGATCGCATCCTGAAGGAAGTGGAAGCGTTCTTCGCGGTTCACCGGGCCGAGGGAACCCATGCTGGCGGCATCCATGTGGAAATGACCGGCCGCAACGTGACCGAATGCACCGGCGGTGCCCATGCGCTCACCGCCGACCAGCTCGGCGACCGGTATCACACCCACTGCGACCCGCGCCTCAACGCGGACCAGGCGCTCGAGTTGGCTTTCCTCGTCGCGGAAAACCTGAAGAAGGAACGCGACGGCCGCCAGGCGGCGCCGGTGGCCGTGAACGGCTGATCCTCGCTGATCAGGGCGATGATTTCAAAGGGCGGCTTTAGCCGCCCTTTTTCTTTGCCCGGGATGATCCGATTATCGATAAATTTGGTAAGTCACCTTTAACGGCGCATCCGCAATACCACTCGTGTGAGTTGTTTGTGGGGACAACGAAATGAACAAGCGCTGGGACCTGTCTCAGGTCTCTTTCCTTGTTGTCGAGGACAACATGCACATGCGCAGCATCCTGCGCTCGGTGCTCAGCGGGTTTGGCGTTCGGCAGATCTATGAGGCTGCCGACGGCGCCGACGGGCTTGAGATCGTTCTGGACAGAACTCCGGATTTCATCCTGGTCGACTGGGCGATGGCACCAGTCAGCGGAGCGGACTTCATCAAGATCCTGCGTTCGGAGGCCGACCGGATGATCAATACCACCCCTGTCATTGTCGTCAGCGCACATTCGCGCAAGGCTACCATTCTTGAGGCGGTCAAGCTCGGGGTTCACGGTTTCATCGCCAAGCCCGTTTCTCCCTCCGTTCTCTATAATCACATCGGAGATATCCTCTACAAGCAGTCACTTCATGGCCGCTGCAAGGGGGTGTTCGGCACCACGCAGCCAACCGAGCGCAAGGGCAATGTCTCCGTGACGGATTTGAGCCGTCCTGCGCCTTCCTCAATGGGCCGGAAAGAAGATGCACTGTCGATGGCGCTGCTTTAGGCGCCGGTTCTGATTGCCAGTCTTTCGGAGGCGGGGTAAATCAGCCGTATGACACGTCCTGCCTCAAAAGATTCTGTCGATGGCCGCTTCCGTCTTGCGGTCGCCCAGCTCAACCCGACCGTTGGCGATGTCAGCGGCAATGCCGGGCTGATCCGCGCTGCGCGCCATGAGGCCGCTGCTGCGGGCGCCGATCTGGTCCTTTATTCGGAACTGATCGTCGCCGGGTATCCGACCGAAGACCTCGTCCTCAAGCCTGCTTTTGTCCGTCGCTGCATGAAGGCGGTCGAGGACCTGGCGAGCGAAACGGCCGATGGCGGTCCGGCAATGCTTGTCGGGTCTCCATGGAAGGACGACGAGGGCAATGTCTACAACGCTGTCGCATTGCTCGATGGTGGTGAGGTCAAGACGGTCCGGTTCAAGTATGACCTGCCCAACTACGGCGTTTTCGACGAAAAGCGTGTCTTCAAGGCGGGACCGCTTCCGGGTCCGATCGATTTCCGCGGCGTTCGCATCGGGGTGCCGATCTGCGAGGACATCTGGAAGGACGAGGTCTGCGAGTGCCTGGCCGAGACAGGCGCCGAGATCCTGCTTGTGCCGAATGGTTCACCTTACTGGGAACACCGGGCAGACGAACGCCTTCAGGTCGTGGTCGCGCGGGTCGTCGAAACCGATCTGCCCATGGTCTACTGCAATCAGGTGGGCGGCCAGGACGAACTTGTCTTCGATGGTGGTTCGTTCGCGTTGCAGGCAAATCGGACCCTCGCATTCCAGATGGGCCAATTCCAGACCGGGGTCGGGATTTCGGACTGGGTCCGAAATGACGATGAAGCCTGGGTCTGCGAGAACGGTCCCGTTAGCGTCCTGCCGGGGATCGATGAGGCCAACTGGCGCGCCTGCGTCATGGGTCTTGGCGATTATGTCGAGAAGAACGGCTTCCCGGGGGTGATCCTCGGCCTGTCTGGTGGCATCGATTCAGCGGTTGTGGCTGCGATGGCAGTTGACGCGCTGGGACCGGAAAAGGTCCATGCGATCATGCTGCCGTATCGCTATACGTCCCGTGAAAGCATCGTCGACGCCGATGAATGCGCGCGTGCTCTCGGCATCCGCCACGACACGGTGCCGATTGCCGAGCCGGTGGAGGGGTTCGGACGGGTACTTGCGTCCATGTTCTCCGGCTGCGAGCAGGATACGACCGAGGAAAACCTCCAATCGCGTGCCCGGGGCGTCATTTTGATGGCCATCTCCAACAAGTTCGGCTCGATGGTGGTGACGACCGGCAACAAGTCGGAAATGTCGGTTGGCTATGCGACGCTCTACGGTGACATGAACGGGGGCTTCAACCCGATCAAGGATCTTTACAAGACGCAGGTCTATCATCTGGCGGCATGGCGAAACGGGCATCGTCCGGCCGACCTTCTGGGGCCGGGTGGCGAGGTCATTCCGCGCAATATCATCACCAAGGTTCCGAGCGCCGAACTCCGGGAAGGGCAGACTGACCAGGACAGCCTGCCGCCCTACGATGTTCTGGACGATATCCTTGCCTGTCTCGTCGAGCGGGAGATGTCTGTCAGCGAGATCGAGAAACGCGGTCACGACCGGCAGCTGATCCACCGGATCGAGCATCTGCTTTACATCGCCGAATACAAGCGTCGTCAGGCGCCTCCGGGCGTGAAGATTACGGAGCGCAATTTCGGCCGCGATCGCCGCTATCCGATCACCAACCGCTTCCGCGACCGGACTTGACCCCGGGTTCCGGGCGGACGTAAGCTAACTGAAGCCGCGATTGCCGGGATCGCGTTCATTTGACGCGACCTGGCGCCTATCCGACATTGATTTCTGAGTTTCCGCCCATCAGGTGCCGATGGGCGATCCTGCCTCTTATCCGTCTGGATACTGCCTTGTCCTATTTCAGGTTCCTGCGTGACAATCGTCGGTGGCTGGCCGGCGGTATTTTGCTGACCACGTTTTCCGGTTTCGGGCAGACGTTCTTCATCGCGCTTTCGTCCGGGGACCTGCGTGCCGCATTCGAACTCAGCCACGGCGAATTCGGACTGCTCTACATGCTGGCTACGCTTACGTCGGCGACGCTGCTTCCCTGGGTCGGCAAGGCAGTGGACATTTTTCCGCCGCACAAGGTGGCCGCTGCGGTGATCGTTTCGCTTGCCGCATTTTGTGCGGCCATGGCGAGCGTCATCTCCGTTCCGATGCTGTTCGTGACCATTGTCGGGCTGCGTCTGTGCGGGCAGGGCATGATGACCCACACCTCCATGACTGCCATGGCCAGGTGGTTCTCGGCGCAGCGGGGCAGGGCGGTTTCCTTTGCGGCCATGGGCTTCCCTGTCGCCGAAAGTCTCATGCCGACCGCCTTCGTGATGCTGTCCGGGCTTGCCGGTTGGAGAACGGGATGGGCGATCGGCGCGGGTCTGCTGGTTTTTCTGGCGCTGCCACTGATCGTTTTCCTGTTCAGCCGGGAGCGTCAACCCGGAGAGCTGGACGGCAAAGTCCGTGCAACGAGCGTGCGCGACTGGACCCGTGCCGAAGTTCTACGCGATCCGGTGTTCTGGTTGGCATCGGCGGGTATTCTGGCCCCGCCGTTCATCAATACAGCGATCCTCTTCAACCAGGTCTATCTGGTCAATCTGCGCGGATGGACGCTCGAGCATTTTGCCGGTGCCTTCGTTGTCATGGCCGGATTCGCGGTCATGTCCTCCTTGACGCTTGGGTCGCTGATCGACCGTTTCTCGGCCAGGGCGCTACTTCCTTATGCGATTGTGCCGCTTGCCTGCGCCTGCCTTGTCCTGGCGTTCGTTCACACGCCTTGGGCCCCCTTCGTCTTCATGGCGATGTTCGGCGTCGGCAACGGCTTCACTGCAACCCTGTCCGGGGCGCTCTGGCCCGAGATCTACGGCAGCCGGCACATCGGCGCGATCCGTAGCGTCGCCTTTGCAATGATGGTCTTTGCCTCTGCGGCGGGACCCGGAACGATGGGGCTGTTGATCGATGCGGATGTGCCCTTCGATGCGCAGGTGATCGGCATGGCGCTCTACTGCGTAGCTGTCACGTTGATTCTGATGCGTGTGTCAGGCGGAATCAGAAAGCGGAACGAAGCGCAGGTGTTGCAATATGGCATTGAAGACGCTACGTAAACTTTTGTTGTGGGGCAAATGCACACTAAGCACTTGAAGCTTGGTTGCCACGGGGGTAGGTGGTTCGCATGAAAGTTACTGTCCGTTTTGCGCCGTCCCCGACTGGCCATATTCACATCGGCAACAGCCGTACCGCCCTGTTCAACTGGCTGTTCGCCCATCAACATGATGGCGAGTTCATCCTCAGGTTCGACGACACGGACCGCGAGCGGTCCCGTGACGAGTTTGCGGAGGCCATCAAGGTCGATCTCGCCTGGCTCGGAATTCGCCCGCACAGGGTCGAACGGCAATCCGATCGTGTCGCCCTTTACGACGCGGCTGCGGAGAAGCTGAAAGCGGACGGGCTGCTTTATCCTTGTTTCGAAACACCCGACGAGTTGGAGCGCCGCCGTTCGCGCGCTCGTGCCCTCGGGCGTCCACCAGTCTATGACCGGGCTGCGCTGAAGCTGACGGATGAGGAAAAGGCTGCCCTCGAATCCGAAGGGCGCAGGCCGCATTGGCGCTTTCTGTTGCCTAACTATGATGATGATCCGTTCGAGACCAAGCGTACGGAAGTGACCTGGAATGACCTTTGCCGCGGTGAGCAGTCGGTCGATCTGGCGTCACTCTCTGACCCGATCCTGATACGCGAGGACGGATCCTACCTCTACACCTTGCCATCGATTGTCGATGACATCGAAATGGGGGTAACCCATGTCATTCGAGGTGAGGATCATGTTGCCAACACCGGCGTCCAATACGCGATCTTCCAGGCACTCGGTGCAGCCGGGCCGGTCTTTGCGCACCACAATCTCCTGACGACCCGTGACGGCGAAGGCCTGTCAAAGCGCAAGGGTGCGCTCTCGATCGGATCGCTTCGCGACGCGGGGCTGGAGCCGATGGCCGTATCCTCTTTGGCCGTGTTGACCGGCACCAGCCAGGCAGTGGAACCTGTCCCGAGCCTGGAGGCATTGGCGACAAGATTCGATCTGTCGACGGTGTCGCGCTCATCGGCCAAGTTCGATCCGTGCGATCTGGAGGGGCTGAACGCCAGACTTGTCCATGACATGCCGTTTGACGCCGTCTCCGACCGCCTGTCGAGAATGGGCATTCGTCCGACGCAGATCTTCTGGGAAACCGTTCGCGAGAATTGCAGCAAGGTCTCCGATGCCTGTCAGTACTGGCACATCGTGACTGGCCCGCTGGAGGGCGCGATTGACGACGACGATCGCGAGTTTGTCGGCAAGGCACGTGAAATGCTGCCCGAGGGCGACGTCGACCTGGAGACCTGGGGCTCATGGACCTCTGCACTGAAGGCAGAGACCGGACGCAAGGGAAAATCTCTGTTCATGCCCCTGCGCAAGGCGCTGACTGGCCTTGAGCACGGACCGGACATGAAGGCTCTGCTTCCCCTTATTGGGCGACAAAATATTCTGGACCGACTACCCGGATAGAGCCGCTGTCACTGCGTGGCCTGAAGCCACCGTCATCTGCCTTGGCAAAGACAGGATCTTCGGAAGGCCCGGACGCAATACCCGCGTTCGGGCCTTCCTGCGTTATTCCAGGCGTAATCCCGGATTGATGGACGGTGGTCTCGGAGGTCTCCGCAATCGTCGGCTCCTGCATGGGCAGTTCCTCAAGATCGGCATTGAAGCCTTCGACAAGGTCATGCCGGGACGCAGGATCGGCGCCCTCCGGCAGCTGGTCCGGACGCATCGGCGTGCGGCTCCAGCCATAGCGGTCTGCCTTGTCATCTTGGAAGAACGGTGAGGGCCCCACAGGGGCGAGCGACACGCGGAAGCGGCCGTCTGGACCGGGGGCCAGTTCTCCGCTGAGAGCGACCGGTGTCATAGCCGAACCGTTGCCCTCGGCCGTCCGGCTTTGTCTGCAGGTGCACTCGGGCACGAACTCTGTCTGGAACCGGTAAGCGTTTTCGGTTTCAAGATAGGGCACGCCCTGGAGCGATACCATTTCTTCCTGAAGGCCGCCGGGATTGCGGTGAACGAAAAGCTCTGTCGGTGCGGCCGGGCAAATCTCGCCGCATCTCGCCGCATCGTCCGCGAACTGGTCACGGCCGGTCGAGAAACTGACCGGAAAAAAGTACCCGTCGCAGGTTCTCACGCACAGGGTTCTGAACGTCCCGCCGCTTGGGATCTGGCTCCTGCGCGTCATGCGCTTTCCGCTCAGCCCTGCCTGCGAGTTTAGCAATGCGAGCTGTTGGTCGCCGGAGCGTGCGGAAATCAGGTTGGTCCGCGGAGCTTGAACGACCAGGCCATTGGGCAATGTCCTGTATTGAACATTGCTGTCACTTTCCCCGTGCGATCTGGAACCATCCAGTATTTTGGCGAAAAACCCTCCTGACGAGGAGGCGTTATCGGTTCTTGCAGCAACCGCACCACAGTTTTGGGTCTGCCGCATTTGTTCCAGCTGGCGTATCCGTTTGGCACTGCGGTTTCCGCCACCAGATTGCTGGGAAATCTTGCGGTCGATGGCCCGCAGGTTCTTGTGCATGCGCTCGATCTTGGCGACGAGCCCCTGGCACTTTGCGGAACCGGGTGCAGATGAGCAACGGAAATAGCGGGCGTCGCGTTCTGCAGCAGAAATCGCCTGCTCCTGCTGGCTGCGGGCGGTCTGCCATTTGCCGCCCCCGGAGGAGGCACTGGCGTTGCGCAGCGAGGCGAGTTCGGCCTCGATCGACGAGCAGGTTGCAGACAGGGCAGCAGAAGGCACAAGCGCCACAAGTGCAGCGGCGAATACCACACTGCAGACCTGCGTGATTGCCGCCTCGACCCAGACTTCCCGGCTCATTCGAAATCCCCTGACACGGCCCCCGCCGCATCCTTATGCCAGCTGAACAGATGCAGCCTGACATCGTCACTATTACTCAGCTGCGGAGTTTAGCAAGGAAACCGCTGAATTGGGGTTAATGCGCAAGCGATCAGACGTCGAAAGTCGCCGCTGCTTCTGTCAATTTGCCAAGGATTGTTTCGAGTTGTGCGCGTTCTGTCGGCGAAAGCGTGTCCATGAGGTGGCGCGAAAAGGTGAGCGCCTGCGGGACGAGCGTGTCATAGGCCCGGCGGCCTTCTGGCGTCAGGTCCAAAAAGATCTCACGCAGATCTTCGGGATTGGGTGTTCTTTCGATGAAGCCTTTTTTCTCGAGAGCTGCCACCGCACGGCTTACCTTGGTCTTGTGCATCGTGCTGCGTTCGCTCACCGTCTTGGCGGTGACACGGCCGAATTGCCCGACGATGGCAATGACACGCCACTCCGGCCTGTCCATGGCGAATTGTTGCGCATAGAGACGGGCAAAGGAACGGCTGACGGTTTCCGACACAAGGTTGAGCCGATAGGGCAGGAACTGATCCAGCACGAGGGTGCCCTCCGACGCTGGATTGGCCGGAGCTTCAGCCATTTGGGTCGTTTGATCCGACTGTCTGGTCATTTCATTTCTTTCCCGGCGGCTGCCTCTTGGTGCCCGTTGTACTGTTCCGCTCTGTCACTGATGAGTAGCTTGTGACCCGTCCAGCGAAGTGTGCTCCAAGACTTATCAGTCCCGGCAATGAATTTCATGGCCGGAGTTCCGGATGATTTTCACTGCACCGGCAACAATATATTGTATTTGATCAGAATTCGTCATCAATCTGTTGAAAAGCAGGCAATTGTGACGCGCGGATGCGCGCAAAATTTGCGAATCGCACCGATTAGCTGCGACCGTTTCAGGGCGTATTTACGATCGCGGCCCGGTGCCAGAGCGGGCAAAGACCTCGCAGCAGATCGCTGCGCAGCTGACGGAGAGAAGTCCGTCCCAACCGCGAGGTGACGGCCACGAGAAGCTGGCTGGACCCGGTAGATGAAAGTGCTGTCATGAGTCACGACTTCGCCTCTGTTGCAGACACCGAAGACAAGAAGATCTCATTCACTGAAATTGGCCGTGGATGCTATGCCTTTACGGCGGAAGGCGATCCCAACACCGGCGTGATCATCGGAGACGATGCCGTCCTTGTCGTTGACGCCCAGGCAACCCCGGCAATGGCGGGGAAGGTGATTGAAAAAATCCGTTCCGTCACGGACAAGCCGATCAAGCATCTGGTCCTTACTCACTACCATGCAGTGCGCGTTCTGGGTGCTAGCGCCTACGGAGCCAGCGAAATCATTGCATCCGATCTGACAAGACGGCTCATCGACGAGCGGGGAGAGGCTGACTGGCAGTCCGAATACGCGCGCTTCCCGCGTCTTTTCCGTGATGCCGACACGATCCCTGGCCTGACACGCCCGACGATGACCTTCGCCTCGTCAATGTCCGTAAATCTTGGCAACCGCGAAGTCCGGATCATGCATCTGGGCCGGGGGCACACCATGGGCGATGCCGTGGTCTGGGTTCCCGATGCGGCCGTGATGTATTCCGGCGATCTGGTCGAGTACAAATCCGCTTGCTATTGCGGCGATGCGCATCTGGCGGATTGGCCAAGAGCGCTGACCCGGATCTCCGCCTTCCGGCCGGAGGCCCTCATGCCGGGGCGTGGCGACGCCCTGATCGGCCGCGAAAAGGTCAGTGAAGCACTTGCCTTGACCGAGCAGTTCCTCACGACCTTGCGCGATACGACTGCCAACTGTGTTTCCAACGGAATGGGCATCCGGGAGACTTATCGTGCGGTCAAGGAGGTGATGGACCCGCTGTTTGCCGACTATGCCATCTACGAGCATTGTCTGCCGTTCAACGTGGCGCGCGCCTACGACGAAGCCCACGGCCTCGATATTCCGCAGGTCTGGACGGCGGAACGGGACAGCGATCTCTGGGACGCAATCCATGGGCGGGTGCCGGCCCCGGCACCACAGGCCTCATCTGTGGAGGACGTCCTCGAAGAGCCTGAAGCCGAGGAACCTGTCGCTGAAGCAGTGCCGGAAGCTGAAGAGCACGAGCAGGTGCAGACGGATGCGGACACGCATGCGGAAAGTGCATTTGAGCCTTCTGCTGATACAGAGGCCACTCTCGAAGGTGAAGCCGAGGACGAAGAGGACGTGATCGATCTGGCGGCCCTTGCCGATGCGATTTCGGAACCTGGCGAGGGTGATGAGGAAAGGTCTGAGAACGAGGAAGTGCAACGTCAGCCCGAGACCGTCTGAGCCGGAACGTACTGGACATTGCCGCGTTGAACTCCCAAATGGGATTTGCAACCAACTGAAAACGGTATTGTCCAAATGCGCTTCGCGTCTCTAGCTTCCTCCTTCTTGCTGTCGCTTGCGGTCCTGATGCCGATCGCGGCATCGGCTGCGGACGAACCGGATCTGATCTTCAAGAAATCTACCGTCTGGAAGTTCCTGACGCCCGACCACAAGCTTGCGACATATGCCATAGATGATCCGGTCGTGGACGGTGTCGCCTGCCACTTTACCGTTCCCGAGAAGGGTGGCATCTCCGGCTGGATCGGGGTCGCTGAGGAAGTCTCGGACGTCTCTCTCGCCTGCCGGCAGGTCGGCCCCGTAACCATCAAGGAAAAGTTTGAGCAGGGCGACGAAATGTTCCGCCAGCGCCGCTCGCTCTTCTTCAAGAAGATGCAGATCGTTCGTGGCTGCGATGCCAAGCGAAACACGCTGGTTTATCTGGTCTATTCCGACAGGCTCGTAGAGGGCAGCCCCAAGAACTCGACCTCGACGGTGCCGCTCATGCCCTGGGGAGACCAGATGCCCCCGCGCTGCGAAGACTTCATGAAGGACTAGGCGGGTATTCGTACCACTGCAACCTTACCGGAAATGACAAAGGGCCGCTCGCGCGGCCCTTTTGCGTTCAACCCGGCAGTTGGGGTCAGTCCGTTCCGGCCATCGCCAGAAGACCTGTTGCCGCCTGGTCCGCATCCTCTGCGCAAAAATGCTTGTAGAGCACACCCATCACTTCCTGGGCAGCTGTACTGACGAGGCGGTAGTAGATCGTGGTGCCTTCGCGGCGCGTTTCCACGAGCCCCTGCGCCCGCAAGAGCGAGAGCTGCTGCGAGACGGTCGGCATGCGCATACCCGTTTTCTCTGCCAGATCGCCGACGCTGCATTCGCCGTCGAACATATGGCACATCAGGAGAAGGCGCGGACCGGAAGCCAGCATCTTCAGGAAGCGGGCGGCATCTTCTGCCTTGTATTCAAGAGCTTGCTTGTTCATGCGTCGCAATATGTCAAATAATTCAAGAAATCGCAACTACAGATCTTTGACACGGTAAATCGATTTAAAACATCGCAGCAGCGACCTGCCCAATCGACTAGAAGCGGCCGATGGCAGGCAGCAGCACGTGACCGGATCCGCAGCCGACGCCGGCGACAATGCACAGGCTTTTCTGCTGGCTCTGGCTCGCCGAACTGATCCCGCCGCCGGCCATGCTGGCCATGCCCGCAAAAGGTGCCAGGAAAATGGCGGATACGAACGCTACTGCAAACAAACGGTTCAACATCTCAGGCTCTCCAGACATCTCGCCCGGGAACATTGACCCGGTGAAGAGGACCATAGGAGAGAGCGCTTGAACCTGTTCTGAGAGGGGCATTCAGCAGGCGTTCAGGGTCGTAAACGCCTGCAAACCATGTTGTGCTCTGTCAAAGGTTGTCTGTCATCGCGCGCGCAAGGGCCTTCAGCAGGACCTCGTCGCGGTCGTAGATATCCCGCCGGAAGTGCGTCGAGCCATCCTTGTTCATCCAGGCCGTGAGATAGGTCAGGTGGACCGGGACCGGTTCCTTGAGGGTCACGACCTGACGTTCGCCGCTGTCCCGGATCTGTTCAAGGCGAGCTCTGTCATAGCCCTCGTCTGCCAGCAGCACCTCACCAAGGGCGAAGGGATCTGAGACCCGTATACAGCCATGAGAGAAATCGCGTTGCACCCGATCGAACAGGCCCTTGGACGGCGTGTCGTGGATGTAGATGTTGAACCTGTTGGGGAACATGAACTTGATCCGGCCCAGTGCATTGCCGTCGCCAGGGTCCTGCCGCAGCTTGAAGGGAAAGTTGCCAGACGAGTAGCTGTTCCAGGCAATCTGCGTGGGCGCGACTTCGCTTTCGCCATTGAAGACGCGGATATTGTCCTTGGCGAGGATGTTCGCATTCTTGTGCAGTTTGGGCAGATACTCCTTCGTGGCGATGGAGTAGGGCACGTTCCAGTAGGGGTTGATCTCGACGTAGGTCATCTCGTCGGAAAAGACGGGCGTTGCGTAATACGGTTTGCCGACGACGACACGCGTAGTGTGCCAGGTCTTGCCGTTTTTGACGAACTTGAGGTTCTGATCCGCCAGATTGACGAAGATATAGGTGTGGCCCAGATAGTCTGGCATCCAGCGGCGGCGCTCCATGTTGAGCTCCATCTGGATAAGCCGTTGCTCGATCGGCACGTTGATCTCGGCAAGCGTATTGGCGCCGATGACACCATCAACGGCCAGACCGTGATACTCCTGAAAGGTCTTCACTGCCTCGACGAGTGCACCGTCGTAGGCGCCCCCTGAATGATCCGTGACCTGAAGGTAGTCTTCCTCGGTCATCCGCTGGCGAAGAAGAGGCACGCGAATGTCTTCCATGCCGGGCTTCAGGGCATCGCCCTCCGGGATGGGGGTGAAGCCACCGTTCGCAGCCTTCTCCCGGTACTGGGCGAGGCGGCGCTGAAGCCGGGCGTAATTCGGCGTGTTGGGCGACAGGGCTTCAAGGAAGGTGCTGAAATCTGCGCTATCGGTGACGGCAGCCAGAAGGTCATCGGGATCCGGCACATGCGGGAAGATGTTGAGCGCCTTGTCGACTTCGTTTGGTTGAACGCGTCCTGAGGACAGATGGGTGGCATACCGGACGAACTGACGGGACAGATCCGTTTCCAGGCTTGCCCAGTCCTCGATGGTCGCCGCAGTCTCGCTGCGACGGGCGAAGCCGAGCGGATCATAGTTCTCCGGGTTAAGGGCGTGGGAATTGGCATCGGCAAAGGCGGCGAGGGTGAGATGAGCCTGCTCGGTCAGGCCGTTCTCGTTGAGCCAGATGGGCGCATAGCCTCTTTGCTCGTAGAACGATGCGACTTTGCCAAGGCGTGAATCGTTTTGAAGTTGGCCCAGGATCGCAAGGTGAAGCGGATTGCCCGGCGCTTGACCGATCGCTGTTTGAACAAGCGCGGCCTGGACCATCAGCATCGCAATTGCGACGACGGTGAACTGCTCGATCCGCCGCACTGCGGCAGTCCCAAAACCTGACCCCAACATCCTGGTTCCCCCCATCACGGATGATGCTGCCGCCCGGCCCAACCGGCGCGGGCGAATCTCGTTCCGCAAGGGTACGGTGTTGGCAACTCCACTCCAAGACCAAAGGGCATGGAAGCTGGCCAAAAATCAGGTCGGTTGTCCGCGAACCTCCGATTGTCGGGACAGCGGACTTGACCGGGTTCCGGAAAGCGGTCAAAACATCGACCATGATGACGGCCAACGTGAACATCATCGCGATTACCATTATTTGCAGCTAGCGACACCGCTGGCTGTGGCCGTTCCCTCTTTGCTCACCGCATCTTAAAGACGGACCGCCCGGCCAGCCGGCCAGGAGACCGTTTGACATGAGCGCCGCCGACACAGCAAGCACCGGCACTTTCAAGGGCTTGAAGCTGACGAACACGCTGACGCGTCAGAAGGAGGATTTCGTTCCTGCCGATGACAGCAACGTCCGCATGTACGTCTGTGGTCCGACGGTCTATGACTTCGCCCATATCGGCAATGCCCGCCCGGTGATTGTTTTCGACGTGCTCGCCCGCCTGCTGCGCCATCTTTATGGCGCCGACCATGTCACCTATGTGCGCAACATCACCGACGTGGATGACAAGATCAACGCCCGGGCCCTGCGCGATTATCCGGACCTGCCGCTGAACGACGCGATTGCGAAGGTGACGGAAAAGACCGCCAACCAGTTCCATGCCGATGTCAAGGCGCTCGGGTGCCTTGAGCCGGATGTCGAGCCGCGCGCGACCCAGCATATCGACGGCATGATCTCGATGATTCAAACTCTCATCGAAAAGGGCCATGCCTATGAGGCCGCAACGGAACAGGGCGGCGAGGTGTTGTTCGACACGGCCTCCATGCCGGCTTATGGCGGCCTGTCCAAGCGCAAGCTGGAGGACCAGAAGGCGGGCGCCCGCATTGCCGTCGACAGCCACAAGAAGAACCCGGGCGACTTCGTGCTCTGGAAGCTGTCGTCACTGGAGGAGCCGGGCTGGGACAGCCCATGGGGCCGTGGCCGTCCGGGCTGGCACATCGAGTGCTCGGTCATGAGCGCAAGGCATCTGGGAGAGACCTTCGACATCCATGGCGGCGGGCTGGACCTGATCTTCCCGCACCATGAGAACGAGATCGCCCAGTCCTGCTGCGCCCATGGCACTGACAAGATGGCGACCTACTGGCTCCACAACGGTTTTGTTCAGGTGGAAGGTAAGAAGATGTCCAAATCCGAGGGCAACTTCGTCACGATCCACGATCTGCTGGAGACGGATGTCTTCGGCGGCCGGAAATGGCCGGGCGAGGTCCTGCGCCTTGCCATGCTGATGACTCACTACCGCGAGCCGATCGACTTTTCTGTCCGGAAGCTCGAAGAGGCTGAGCGCATGCTGGCGAAGTGGCCTGAGGTTCAATCGACCGGAGCTGCCCCGGCGGCCGAAGTTCTGGATGCGCTCGGCGATGATCTCAATACGGTCGCGGCCATTCAGGCGATCCACCAGCTTGCAGGCGATGCTGCCAACGATGCGGCAAAGGCGGCGGCCTATTCGGCCAGCGCTACCTTGCTGGGACTTGCGCCGGTGGCTGTTGATACGAGCGATATCGACACGGCGTCGATCGACGCCCGTGTGGCCGAGCGCCTGGCGCTGCTGGAGGCCAAGGACTGGTCCGGCGCGGATGCAATCCGCGATCAACTGGCGTCTGAAGGAATTCTGCTAAAGGATTCAAAAGACTCCGAAACCGGCAAGCGCGTCACGACCTGGGAAGTGAAGCGCTGATGGATCTGGCCCTCGCAGCATTTCCCCCCCTCTGTCCCTTGAAGGGACATCTCCCCCTCCCGGGGGGAGAGGGGGCTGTGCCGTGTGGTCTATCTGAGCGTCAAATGCGCTCGAAAGTTGAAGAAATTCGGCCGTTGCAACATACTCCTGTCTCCCCCCTGGAGGGGGAGATGTCAGCGTCAGCTGACAGAGGGGGGGAGTACGGCGCAATGCCCCGGCACCGTCAGCCCGGCTACATGCGCAACTACGCCAAGCGCCTGCGCAAGGATATGACGCCGGAGGAAAAGCGCCTGTTGCAGGTCATCAGGGCTCATCGCCTTGATGGCATCGCGTTTCGCCGCCAAATGCCGATTGCCGGATATATCGTGGATTTCGCAGCACCCGCACATCGGCTGATCGTCGAGCTGGACGGATCACAGCATGGCGCAGAACAAGGTATGCTGCTCGACCGCGAACGTGACGTGACACTGTCTCGACTTGGCTGGAATGTCCTGCGTTTCTGGAACTCTGAAGTTGTCTTGGATCTCGATGGCGTGTGCCGGAAGATCATGAGCGCCTGTGGGCGGGAGGTCCAAGCATGACGACCTATTCAGGCGGTTGCCAGTGCGGCTCTGTCCGCTATTCGCTCAGCGGGTTCGGCCGCGCATCGATCTGCCATTGCCGCATGTGCCAGAAGGCCTTCGGCAACGCCTTTGCACCGCTGGTGACCTCGAAGGGACTGAACTGGACACGCGGTGAACCGAAGCGTTTCCAGAGCTCGAACGAGGTGCAGCGCGGATTTTGCGCCGATTGCGGCACTCCGCTGACCTATGAATTCGAGGGGCTGGGGACCGAGATAGCTCTTTGCACCCTCGACGATCCCTCGGTTGCGCCGCCGGTTATCCAGGTCGGAACCGAGGGGCGTTTGCCATGGTGCGAGGCGATTGCGACGATGCCATCACGCACAAGCGAGGAAGACGGAGCTGCCGAGGCGCTCTACGCAACACTCGTTTCCAATCAACATCCCGATTGCGATACCGAAAGCTGGCCCGTTCAAGACGCCGGTGACAAGGACTGAAGAATGACCAGGGAACGCCTTTACCTCTTCGACACGACCCTTCGCGACGGTGCCCAGACCAGCGGCATCGATTTTTCCGTCACCGAGAAGATCGTGATTGCCGAGCTGCTGGACCGGCTCGGTGTCGACTATGCCGAAGGCGGCTATCCGGGCGCGAACCCGACTGACACGGAGTTCTTCGCCGAGAAGCGGACGAAAAAGGCGAAGTTCACCGCATTCGGCATGACCAAGCGGGCGGGGCGCTCGGTTTCCAACGATCCGGGTCTTCAGCAGATCCTGGCCGCCGAGGTCGATGCCTTTTGCTTCGTTGCCAAGTCCTGGGACTATCACGTGGACGTGGCGCTCGGCTGCACCAACGAGGAAAACCTGGAAAGCATCGAGGACACGGTGAAGGCGGCGGTGGCGACCGGCGCCGAGGCGATGATCGACTGCGAGCACTTCTTCGACGGGTACAAGGCCAATCCCGAATATGCGCTCGCCTGCGCAAGGACGGCATATGAAGCGGGAGCCCGTTGGGTCGTCCTGTGCGATACCAATGGCGGCACGCTTCCGGACGAAGTGAAGGAGATCGTCGCCAAGGTGAGGGAAGTGGTTCCAGGCGATCATCTCGGCATCCATACCCATGACGACACGGGCCACGCGATTGCCAACGCCCTGGCAGCGGTTGATGCGGGCGTGCGCCAGATCCAGGGAACGCTCAACGGCATCGGCGAGCGTTGCGGCAACGCCAACCTGATTACGCTGATCCCGACGCTTCTTCTCAAACCGTCCTATGCCGACCGTTTCGAGATCGGCGTCACCCTCGAGCAACTCAGGGAAATCACGTCGGTGTCCCACGCCTTCGACGAGATCCTGAACCGCTCGCCCAACCGTCATGCGCCTTATGTCGGCGAAACGGCCTTCGCGACCAAGGCGGGCATTCATGCCTCGGCGATCCTGAAGGATCCGCAGACCTATGAACACGTTCCGCCTGAAGCCGTCGGCAATCGCCGCCGTGTCCTCGTCTCAGATCAGGCGGGCAAGAGCAACCTTCTGGGCGAACTGGAACGCCTCGGCATTTCGGTCGAGAAATCCGATGCCCGGCTAGACCGGCTGCTGGCCGACGTGAAGCAGAAGGAAGCCGAGGGATATGCTTATGAGGCGGCCGATGCATCGTTCGAGCTTCTGGCGCGCAGGGCGCTCGGTGAAGTGCCGAAGTTCTTCGAGGTCAACTCCTTCCGCGTCATGGTCGAGCGGCGTCACAACGCGATCGGTGAACTTGTGACCATGTCGGAAGCGGTCGTGAAGGTAGACATCGACGGCGAGACCCGCATGTCGGTCGCCGAAGGCAACGGCCCGGTCAACGCACTGGACACGGCCTTGCGCAAGGATCTTGGAAAGTACCAGGCAGCCATCGACGGACTGGAGCTGATCGACTACAAGGTGAGAATCCTCAACGGCGGCACAGGGGCTGTGACCCGGGTTCTCATCGAGAGCCATGACACGACGAGCCATCGGCGCTGGTTCACCATCGGTGTGTCCAGCAACATTGTCGATGCATCCTTCCAGGCCCTGGTCGATTCAATCAATTATGCGCTCCTGAAGGCGAAAGTCGCCTGACGCGCACCCGCGAAAGGCAGTGACCATGAGCCAGGAGCCGCAGA
This sequence comes from Roseibium sp., assembly GCF_048261595.1. Classification (GTDB taxonomy): domain Bacteria; phylum Pseudomonadota; class Alphaproteobacteria; order Rhizobiales; family Stappiaceae; genus Roseibium. The sequence continues at coordinate 530,733 of NZ_JBLXFW010000001.1, read as the reverse complement.
CTTCCGGCGAAACCGGCGATGTAAAGGGCGGCCTGCTATTGGCGCTTGGCGCCTATGGCATGTGGGGCTTCCTGCCGGCCTACTACAAGCTGACCGATACGGTCAGTGCGGACCTGGTCGTTGCCCATCGCATCGTCTGGTCTGTCGTGCTTGTCGCGCTGTTCCTGGTGGTGGTGCGCCGTTTCGGTGAGGTCGTGGAGATTGTCCGCAAGCCGCGGATCGTCGGCTTTCTGGCGCTATCCGCCGGTCTGATCGCCGCCAACTGGCTGGTCTTCATCTGGGCGATCAACGAGCACAAGGTCCTGGACGTCTCGCTCGGCTACTTCATCAATCCACTGGTCAGCATCGTCGTTGGGCTCGTGGTCCTGCGCGAGAAGCTGACACGGCTGCAGGGTGTCGCCGTTGGCCTTGCCGCGCTTGGCGTTGCGATCCAGGCGGGACTTGCCGGAGGGCTGCCCTGGGTGTCGCTGTTCCTTGCCTTTACCTTTGCCGGCTACAGCTATGTCCGGAAGGTGACGCCGGTGCGGGCGACACCCGGCCTCTTCGTCGAGACGCTGCTGCTCCTGCCGCTGTCGGTCGGCTATCTTCTGCTGACCCTGTCCTGGGGCGTTGACACGTTTTCGCTCAAGGAGCCTCTCGTCCTCGCCGCGCTGGTCGGAACAGGTGCTGTCACCGCGGTGCCTCTGGTGATGTTCTCAGCAGCTGCGCGGCGGCTGCCGATGGTGCTGATCGGCCTGATGCAGTACCTCGCACCGTCGCTGCATTTCATCATGGCCGTGTTCGTTTGGGGTGAACCGCTCAATTCGGCCACGCTGGTGACCTTCGTCATCATCTGGTGCGCCTTGGCGATCTTCAGCTTCGATTCCCTGTCGCGCTGGCGCAAGGGCCGGCGCGAGGCAAGGAACGCGGCAGTTATGGCAAAGCCCTAGAACCTGGCGAGTGGAGCGCCTTCGTCTGCGGGCACGCACGGACCTTCGTCCGAGCCGCAGACGGCTTCGCGAAGCATCGGAATCGCTTCGTCGACCCGCCGGGCAACCAGATAGGGCACTTCCGTTTCCGGACGGATGAACCCCTGATGGCGCATGTGGTCGAGCAATTCCAGGAGCGGTGCCCAGAAGCCGTTGATGTCGGCCAGGAGCACCGGCTTGCGGTGCTGCCCGAGCTGGGCCCACGTCATCATCTCGACAGCTTCTTCAAGCGTTCCGATCCCGCCTGGCAGGGCAATGAAGGCATCGGCCCTCTGGAACATGAGCTGTTTGCGTTCATGCATGTCTTGCGTGACGATCAGGTCATCGACGTCGTCGAGCATCTTTTCCCGGCTTTCGAGAAAACGCGGGATGATTCCCGTGACCTTGCCGCCTTGATCGAGAACCGAACGCGCAACCGTTCCCATCAGGCCGACGTCGCCGCCGCCATACACAAGACGTAATCCTGCCTCGGCGATGAGCTGGCCAAGTCGTGTGGCAGCAGACTCGTAGATCGGGTCCGTACCGAAGCTGGAGCCGCAGTAAACACATACGCTTTCGAATTTTTTCATATCACAGGTGTTGCACCGGATCGTTTGGACGTCAAGCGCCGGAACTTGCCGGCTCGAAGGGCTTGTTGCTGTCGGCCCCGGATCTCGGGCGGTTTTCTTGCCGCGGCACAAAAAGACGTATATTCATTGATTTAGTTTGATTTTCCGATTGCTGAAGCGAACCTGATGCTTCGGCTGAGCGGGGTGGATCTTGACGGTGCCAGGAGGAGCAGGGCTCCGGCGCTGTGGATGGGAAGAGTAATGACGAAGCTTGCTGTGATCCGGGCAACCGCAGTTGCCGTCGTGGTCGGCGTGGCCGCATTGGTCACCGGCTATCTTTACAAGAGCGGCGAAGAGCTGCCTCCGGTCGAAACGGCAGGTGGTCAGCAGCAGCCAGCACCCGGAGAACAGTCTGCTCCGGCTGATGCCGGCACTTCCGAAGAGAGCGCCGCGACTGTAACCAGGACCGAAACAGCATCAGAAACGCAGCAGGAAACCGCCCAGGCGGATGTTGCGCCCGAAGACGGTGGCCCGAGCTTCGACGTTGTTGGCGTCGAACCCACGGGAGATACGGTCGTGGCGGGCCGAGCCGATGCAGGTTCCATCGTGGCTCTGACTGCGAATGGCAAGGTGGTCGGCAAGACCATTGCAAACGAGAAGGGCGAGTGGACGATCATCCTCGACCAGCCTCTTTCTGCCGGCGATTATGACGTCGCGCTCCAGGTCCAGGACGAAGACGGCTCGGTAAAACAGGAATCGCGCCAGCGGCTTGCGGTTTCCATTCCAGAGGGCGGCAAGGAGCAGCCACTTGTCGTGCTGAATACGCCGGATGCGGCCTCAACCCTCTTGCAGAAGCCTGATCTTGCCGGAAGCGTTTCCGAAGGTGAGACGCAGGTCGCCGCTGCCGACCAGCAGTCCGGTGATGCACCTGCGGCCGCGAGCGAGGAAGTTGCTGCCACAGCCGAGGCAGTTGCAAATGCGGCAACGGAAGCCGAGGCGACCGCACGAAAGTCTCTCGAGGATAGTCTGAAAAGTGCCGCGGAAGCGGCTTCCAGTGCTGAGGATGCTGCAGCTTCGGCAGCGGACGCGGCAGCTGATGCCGTGTCGAAAACGGCACAGGCGCTTGCCGGCGATGGCAAGGCGACCGAAACCACTGTCGCTGCCGCCGAGGACGCTACAAGCGGAACGCCTGCCTCTTCAACCCCCGCTTCCTCTGAGTCGGCATCAGCATCAGATGCCGGCACTTCCGTTGGTGCCGCACCAGTGTCCGGCGAGGCAGACGCAGATGCGTCAGGGCAGGAGACCGCGGCGGCCGCGGCATCGGAACCTGCGACCACCTCCGAACAGCCGGCAAGCACAGCTGCAGCTGCGGAAACCACGACGGCTGAGGCTTCAACACAGGCTCCGGCGGCAGAAGCCACCAGCGCGGATACAGAGACTGCCCAGGCAGGCGAGTCAGCAGTTGAACCTGTGGTCGAGTTGCCGCAGATCACGGTGGAGGCCGTTGAGGCCGAGGCCGGCAAGGTCTATGCGGCCGGTACCGGCGCTCCTGGAACCCGGGTCAACATCTACGTTGGCGACAAGCTTCTGGGCACGACGGAAGTCGGAGGCAATGGCCGTTGGCTGATCGACGGTGAAATGGCCCTTGCAGCTGGTTCCGTGGAAGTGCGGGCCGACATGGTTGCGGCCGGCGGCGAAGTTGCATCTCGCGCCGCTGTGACCTTCGAGAAGGAGGAGGAAGCCATCGTCCTGACGAAGGTGACTGCCTCTGCCAAGGGAACCTCTACTGACGGAGCGACCGGCGCAAGTGTCGAGAAACCCCTTCCGAATGTTATTATCCGCAAGGGCGACAATCTCTGGCGGATTTCCCGTCGGCTTTACGGCGACGGTTTCCGATACACCACCATTTATCAGGCCAACAAGGGCCAGATCAGGAACCCGGACCTGATCTATCCCGGTCAGGTGTTTCTCACGCCCGAGGGCGATCTGAGCTGGCAGCCTGCCCAGAACTGACGGCCCGGCCAAGAAGAAATCAGGAAAGCCAGCCGCGGCGTGAGCCGGGGCTGGTTTTGCATTTTTACGCTAATTCAAGGGTGTTGGTGAGTTTCTATCGATAAACCCCGACCTGCGCCTTGTTTTCCTGGTAATTCATCGCATATCTACGATAAGACAAGTAAGTGCCATGGCCAGCCGCCCATTGGCCGACCACAGCAGGAAAATTCATGCAGAGCAAACGATCGGAGTGCGCCGGACCAACGGAGCATTCTGCCTGCAGCGAGGCAACGGAAAGGCTTGCCAAGATCTATCGGGCACTGGGGCATCCGGCGCGTCTGACGATATTGAAGGCGCTCGCTGAAAAACCGGACGCCTGCTGTGGCGACATCGTGGAGACGCTGCCGCTGGCCCAGTCTACCGTTTCTCAGCATTTACAGGTTCTGAAGGAAGCGGGATTGCTTACCTGCTGCACCCGTGGCCGCTGCTGTCACTACGGGCTTGATCCTGCGGTGCTCGAGATCGCGGCCAAGGCGTCACATGACTTTTTGCTTTCCCTCGCCGACAGGTCGACAGGCAGTGGTGAATTGCCCTTGGCTCACCTGTCTGCAACCAATGATGATGACAAGCGTTCCGTCTGCAATGCCGGAACGTCAGGAGAAGATAATTGAGAACCCTCAAAAGGGCCGCGCCTACCGACGGGGACGTAACGAAAGGACAGGCGCCAAGCGCTGCCAAGACCGTAAGCGCTGACGAAGGCACCACATTCCAGACCCTGGTGAATCTCTGGCCCTATATCTGGCCTGCCCACCGCCCTGATCTGAAGGGGCGCGTACTTCTGGCGGTCGTTGCACTGGTGATTGCCAAGGTTGTCACCGTGTTCTCGCCTTATTTCTTTGCCTGGGCGACCGATGCCCTTAGCGGCGAAACCTCGCATCTGCCTGCGTTTCTGCTCGCGCCGGTGATGTTGGTCCTGGCCTATAACGCAGCGCGTGTTCTCGCCGTCGCGTTCAACCAGATCCGCGATGCGCTCTTTGCAAGGGTCGGGCAGCATGCCGTAAGGCAATTGGCGAATATAACCTTCCGGCACCTGCACCAGTTGTCGCTGCGCTTCCACCTTGCCCGCCGCACCGGGGGGCTGAGCCGGGTCATCGAGCGCGGGGTGAAGGGCATTGAAGCCATTGTCCGTTTCACCATCTTGAACGGCATCCCGACACTGTTGGAATTCGCCATCATGGCGATTGTCATCTGGTACCAGTTCGGCTTCGATTACCTTGTCATCGTCGCGGTCATGATCGTTGCCTATGTCTGGTTCACCATCAAGGCCTCCAACTGGCGCATCGCGATCCGCCGGGAGATGAACGACAGCGATACGGACGCCAATTCCAAGGCGATCGACAGCCTGCTGAACTTCGAGACGGTCAAATACTTTGGCAACGAGAACATGGAGGCCGAGCGCTTCGATGTCTCCATGGCGAAGTACGAGAAGGCTGCCACCCGGACATGGACCTCGCTGGCCTGGCTGAACTTCGGCCAGACCGTCATTCTCGGCATCGGCATGGCCGCCTGCATGATCCTGTCCGCGCGGTCTGTCATGTCCGGGGAGCAGACGATCGGCGACTTCGTCCTGATCAATGCGCTGTTGATGCAGATCTCGATCCCGCTGAACTTCATCGGCTTCATCTATCGCGAGATCCGCCAGGGGCTGGCCGATATCGAGAGCATGTTCGACCTGTTGGGTGTACCGGCGGAGATCAAGGACAAGGACAGCGCGGCGAGCCTGAACGCGGTTGAGGGAGAGATCGCCTTCGAGAACGTCCGCTTCCACTATGATGAAAGCCGTCCGATCCTGAAGGGGATCGACTTCAAGGTCCCTGCGGGAAAGACCGTCGCCATCGTCGGGCCGTCAGGTGCCGGCAAGTCAACGATATCGCGCCTCCTGTTCCGCTTTTATGACGTAACCGGAGGAGCGGTCCGCATCGACGGGCAGGACGTGCGTGACGTCACCCAGAAGAGTGTCCGCGATGCCATCGGGATGGTGCCGCAGGACACGGTCCTGTTCAACGACACGATTGCCTACAACATCCGTTACGGCCGCCCGGATGCCACGGACGAGGAAATCCGGGAAGCCGCCCGAATGGCGCAGATCCACGATTTCATCGAACGCTTGCCCGAGGGCTACGCTTCCGAAGTCGGTGAACGAGGTCTCAAGCTGTCCGGCGGCGAGAAGCAGCGTGTCGCGATCGCCCGGACGATCCTGAAGGCGCCGCCGATCCTGATCCTCGATGAAGCAACGTCCGCACTGGATACCCACACGGAACGCGAAATCCAGGGCGCGCTCGACCAGGTTTCGAAGAACCGCACGACGCTGGTCATCGCCCACCGGCTCTCGACTGTGGTCAATGCCGACCAGATCATCGTTCTGGAAGCTGGCGAGATCGTCGAGCGGGGCACCCATGCAGACCTGCTTGCGATGGACGGGCTCTATGCCTCCATGTGGGCGCGTCAGCGCGAAGCATCCGAGGCTGAGGAGCGGCTGCGGGCAGCAACAGAAGCCGATGACAAGGGCATCGTCACCCGTGGGCCAAGGGCCGACTATATTCCTGCGAAATAGCCGGAACGGCGGTGCATGGGCCGCTTCGGGCCCCGGTCCCTGTAAACTGAAGCGGCGCGCTCTCGCGGGTGTGTCGTTTTCTGTTCATTTACGCTACAAAAGCCACTAGAACCGAACGCGGTAAGTTTCATTGCGCGGACTGCAGGTTAGTGTTCGCGTGCAACGGCGCCCCCTGTCTCATGACCGGAAGACGGCCGCCGAGATCAGTCAGGAAGTCATTCATGTCGCTTGTCGATTCCGTCACCAAGGCCTTCGTTCCGATCCATCGCGAAGGCTGGCCGTTCATCGCCATTGCCGCTGTCGCGACCATCGTGGTTGGCTGGTTCGTCGATCCGTTGTTCTGGATCGGCCTGATCCTTACCGGCTGGGTGTGCTATTTCTTCCGCGATCCCGCGCGCGTGACACCCGTCGACGAGAACCTGATCGTCTCGCCTGCAGATGGTGTCGTCAGCCATGTCGGTCCGGTGCGCCCTCCCGAAGAGCTGGAGCTCGGCAGCGAACCCATGTTGCGCGTATCGATCTTCATGAACGTCTTCAACTGTCACGTGAACCGCGCTCCGATGGGCGGCAGGATCACTCGGGTTGCCTACCGTGCGGGCAAGTTCCTGAATGCCGAACTGGACAAGGCGAGCGAGCACAACGAGCGCAATGGCCTTGTCATCGAACGCGGCGAAACCCGCATCGGCGTCGTCCAGATCGCCGGCCTCGTTGCCCGCCGTATCGTCTGTTTCGTGCGGGAAGGCGAGAGCATCGGTGCCGGCGAGCGCTTTGGCCTGATCCGCTTCGGCTCGCGTCTCGATGTCTATTTCCCGGAAGGAACGGTTCCGCGCGTTGCGCTCGGTCAGACGATGATCGCCGGTGAGACGGTTCTCGCGGACCTTTCCCAGACGGGCGGCAAGGCCCAGCCCCTGACCCGCGTTAGCTGAGGTCGAAGAGGGTGAGCGAAGCAGCGAAATCCGGAGCAGGCGAACCAGCCGCAAAGGCCGTGGGATCAAAGCGCACACCGCGGTTCCGCCGTGTGCCCATGCGTCTGATCCTGCCCAACATGGTCACCTTGCTGGCGCTGTGTTCCGGCCTGACAGCCATTCGCATGGCATTCGAAGGCCGGTGGGAGTTTGCCATCGGCGCCGTGCTGGTCGCAGCCGTCCTCGATGCTCTCGATGGCCGTCTGGCGCGCATGCTGAAGGGGACGTCCCGTTTCGGGGCTGAGCTGGATTCGCTGGCCGACTTCGTGAATTTCGGAGTCACTCCGGCTCTGATGCTCTACGTCTGGATCCTCAACACCGCCGGATCGCTGGGATGGATCGCATCGCTCGTCTTCGCCATTTCCGCCGCCTTGCGGCTTGCCCGCTTCAATGTCGCGCTCGATGATCCGAACAAGCCGGACTGGGCCGCGAACTTCTTCACAGGCGTTCCAGCTCCTGCCGGGGCGCTGGTGGTCCTGATCCCGATCTATTGGGAATTCCTGGGTGTGTTGCCGCACTGGCCGGAGTTCGCGCCAGGCGTTGCGCTGTACACGATCGCCATCGGCTTCTTGATGATCAGCCGCCTGCCGACGTTTTCCGGCAAGCGCGTCGGAACTCGCATTCGTCGAGACTACGTGCTCCCGCTCTTCGTTCTGGCAGTGCTGATCGTGGCACTGACCGTAAGCTACCCGTTCCGGATGCTGGCGCTCGGATCTGCCCTGTATCTGGTCTCCATCCCGTTCTCCTGGCGCGCCCATCGCCGATACCTGGTTTCCGACCAGGGCACTGCCACGGATGACGATGGCGACTGTGCCGACACCGACCTCGATCACCTGGGCGACCGGGACAAGCACGACGCAGGCTGACCCTGACTATTGTTGCGGACGCTTTCGGACAAAGGTCTGCTCGGTCACCAGCTTGCCCCATTGGTCCCCGGCATACTCGCTCGCCAGGGTGAAGCCATTGCGCTCATAGAGTGCGCGCGCCGCATCGAGGCCCTTGAGCGTCCACAGATGGATCTCGTCGAAGCCGTGGCGGTCGCAATGGTCGAGGGCCTTGTCCAGCAAACGGCGGCCGAGCCCATGACCGCGCAGATCCTCCGACAGGATAAACCAGCGCAGATGAGCATGGTTGTTCCCCAGGTCTTCGCCGTCGATGGAAATGGTGGCGACGACGGAGCCGTTCCGGATAACGCTCCAAGTGTTGTTGACGGGCCGGTCGATGCGGGTAACGAACTCCGTCATTGCCGCGGAAACCACGCTCTCGAAGGCGGGACCCATCCCGACGATGAAGCCGTGTGTACGGGCATGCATTGCGGCGATGTCGCCGATCATGCCGGTCTGATAACCCTCGACGATCTCGAAACGCTCAGTTGCGGCAGGTGCCATCGGACCGCCCGCTTCGGGTGCTTCGGCTGCGTCGGTGCGCGCTTGGGTTAGGGCCTGAGAGTATGACGAGAGGACGCGGGCTAGATCCTCCGGACCGACATCACCCATGTTCGGCAGGGCGCCGGTGACAATATCCTTGCCGAAGGCCGTTGCGACGGCCAGCGTCTCCCGGCCACGCTCCGTCAGCGCCAGGAAGACCGAACGCCTGTCGTTCTCGTTCGGGGAAAACCTGATCTGTCCCTTCCTTTCGAGGCCCTTGAGCAGACGGCTGATCGAGGATTTTTCCAGATTGAGACGCTCGGACAGGTCTTTTGCGGTGAGCCCCGGTTCGCGGCCGATCTCGATGATCGCGTGAACCGCGGAAGGGGAAAACTCGGTGCCGGCAAGCGTGCTGTCCAGAAAGCCGTGCTCGCGAACGAAGGTGCGAGAGGCGTTGCGGATGGCTTCGATCAGGTCGGGCGCATAGGTCATGGATCGACTCAAATAGTTGTATATAGCAACTATATTGATACCTTCGATCCTGGGTGGCAACAAAAAAGCGCCGGAGGTTGTCCGGCGCTTTTCCCAGGGGCTTTCTGGCTGCGGGTTATTCTGCCGCGTGCGGCAATTCCTGCAGGTCGATCGGATCGCTCTTGGTCTTGTTCAAGGGCACTACCGACGCCGAACGCGGTGCCTCGGTCTCCATGGTCGCTGCACCGGTTGCCGGCCAGGCCTCGTCCGATTTGCGGAAACGGGTCCGAAGCGACTGCCAGCTGCCGACCCAAACGCTCGGCATCGCGATCATGACCGGGATCATGATTAGCGTCAGGATGGTGGAGAAGGCGAGGCCGGAGATGACTGCCGTGGACAATTGGATCCACCAGATGGCCGTAACGCCCCCCACCGAGGTGACCTGGTTGAAGAAGTCGAAGTTCACCTGCGTCGCCATCGGGATCAGGCCGGCGATGGTCGTGATCGTGGTCAGAAGGATCGGGCGGATACGCTGCGCCGATGTCTTCAGGATCGCTTCCAGTGGCTCGAGCCCGTCTTCCCTGAACCGGTTGTAGGTGTCGATCAGGACGATGGCGTTGTTCACCACGATGCCGGCCAGCGCCACGACGCCCGTACCAGTCATGATGATCGAGAACTTCTGTCCCGTGATCATCATTCCGAGCAGCACGCCCATGACCGACATGACCACCGTCGAGAGGGTCAGGAAGGTCTGGTAGAACGAGTTGAACTGGGTCAGCAGGATCAGGAACATCAGGAACAGCGATGCAATCATCGCCTTCATGAGGAACTCTCCCGATTCCTTCTGGTCTTCATCGGCACCGCGGAATTGCAGGAAGACATTGTCCGGGAACGTCTGTCCATCGATCCAGGTCTGGAGTTCCTTGACCTTCTCATCGACCGTTGCGCCGGAAGTCTTGTCCACCGTGGCCTTGACCATCATGGAATAGAGGCCGTCGCGACGGGTGATGGACGAGACCTTCTGTGCCGGATAGCGGTCGATGAAGTTCGCAAGCGGCACGAGGCCAAGCGGAGTTTGCAGGCGCAGCTGGTCGAAGCGGTCGAGCGTGCGTTCCTCCTGAGGCAGGCGGACACGGATGTCCACCTCGTCCTCGGAGTCCGTCGGCCGGTAATTGCCGATCAGCACACCGTTGGTGACGAGCTGGACCATGGCCCCGACCGAACCGATGCCGGCCTGGTAGCGTCCTGCCTGTTCGCGGTCGATGTCGATCTGCCATTCAATGCCGGGCAGGGGACGTCCGTCCTCCTGGTCGATCAGTCCGTCCATGCCATCGAGATAGCCGCGGACGCGAGCGACCTGGGCAACCATCGTGTCATAGTCGGTCGACTTGATTTCCAGCTGAATGTCCTTGCCTGTTGGCGGACCGCCTTCGATCTTGCGGGTCTCGACCTTGATACCGGGCAGGTTTGCCGTCCGGTCGCGGATCTCGGCGAAGATTTCCTTCGCCTTGCGTCGGCAGCAATAGTCGGCAAGCTCAAGCTGCAGCTCGCCGATCACGTCGGCAGGCTTGTCCTGAACCCCGCCGATGAAGTCCGGGCCGCTGCCACCGCCGGGTGCGAAGGCCGAGGTTACGACGTTCTTGATGCCCTTGGTCTGCAGGACTTCCCGCTCGACCTTTTTCACCAGTGCGAGGGATTCAGAGACCGACATGTTGCCGCGACCCGAAACCAGAACGACAGCCTGGTCAGGTTCTTCGTCGACAAAGAACTCGACGCCTGCGTTGTTCTGCCCGAAGGATACGAAGATTGCACCACACAGAACGATCATCCCGACGAGGGTGACCACGTTGCCGAGCGGGTTGCCGGCGAGCAGTTTCAGGAAGCGAACATAGAGGCCGGTCGCTCCCTTCACCTTGCTGGCGTCAAAGGCCTCGCTGCCGGACAGGAGCGCAGCCTCCGCCCGGTCCTGTTCAGCTCGTTTTGAAGCGCGTGCCTGCTGCCAGGCAACAAGCGGGCGAAGCAGCTTGTAGGCAATCAGCGCGACGGCCACAAACGCCAGCACGCCGATCGCGGGCACTGCCCCCGACAGGGCCTCGGATGCCGCGAGAACCGGCAGGTTAACGGCGATCACCGCTGCCAGGGCGCCGAAGAGCACCGCCAGGATACCGGTCGCGTTACGCCCCATCCAATGGGACACACTGGCGAAGATGCCTCCGGTCACCGGCAAGAAGATCATCGCGGTGACGAGAGAAGCGGTCAGGACGATGATGACCATGATCGGCAGGTAGCTCATGAACTCGCCGGCGACACCCGGCCAAAGCAGCATGGGCAGGAACGCTACCAGCGTCGTTGCCGTCGATGAGACGATCGGCCAGAACATCAGCTTGGCGGCACGGATATAGGCCTCCGTGTCCTCCATGCCTTCCTGCACCTTGCGGTCTGCGTATTCCACCATGACGATGGCGCTGTCCACCAGCATGCCGACGGTCAGCACGAGGCCGAACATCACCATGATGTTCACCGTGTAACCGAGGCCGGAGAGGATCAGGAAGCCGACCATGAAGGAGGTCGGGATGGCGAGGCCGACGAGCAGGGCTGATCTGAGGCCGAGCGCGGCGACGACCAGCACCATGACGAGGAAGATAGCCGTCATGATCGAGGACTGGAGCGATCCGAGAACCTCGAAGATGTTGGCGGACATGTCGATCATGTAGTCGACGCGGATGGTCTCCGGCCAGTCCTTGGTGGCTTCCCCGACAACGGCACGAACCGCCTCGTTGTTCTCGATGATGTTGGTGCCGATGCGCTTGGTGACCTGCAGGGCAATGGCCGGCTGGCCGTTGACGCGCGTGTAGCTGGTGGCATCCTTGAACGTGCGCCGGATTTCAGCGACATCGCCGAGGGTAACGACGCCTTCACCGCTCTGCTTGATCGGCAACGAGTAGACGTCTTCGACCGTTTCGACGAGGCCGGGGACCTTGACGTTGAAACGTCCCGCTCCGCTGTCGATGAAGCCTGCCGGAACCAGCTGATTGTTCTGGGACAGGGAGTTGAGCAGCTCCTGTTGGGTGATCGAATAGGATTCCAGCTTGCGGCTGTCGATCAGGACTTCCAGCAGTTCTTCCCGGTGGCCCGAAAGGTCGGCCGAGCGAACCGTGTCGATGGATTCGATCTGGTCCTTCAGGCGCCGGGCATGCTGATAGAGCGTACGCTCGGGAACCGGTCCGGACAGGGCGATGGTGATCGTGGGAACGAGAGCGAAGTTGGTTTCCGAGATTGTCGGTTCTTCGGCGTCCGCCGGAAGCTTGCTCTTGGCCTGATCCACCTTGTCGCGGACGTCCGCCATGGCCTCGTCCTTGTCGAACGAGATGTCGAACTCTAGGATGATGCCGGCATGGCCTTCCGAGGCGATCGCAGTGATCTCCTTGAGGCCGTCGAGCCCGCGAAGCTCCGTCTCCATGGGACGGATGAGAAGGCGTTCCGCATCCTCCGGCGAAATGCCCTGCTGCGGGATAGAGACGTAGAAGACCGGCACATCGATGTCCGGACTGTCTTCCTTCGGAATCGCGACATAGGCCGCGGTGCCGGCGGCAATCAGCGCCAGCATCAGCACGAAAACAGTTTTGGGGCGGCGAAGAATGCCTTCAAGCATGGAAATCATTGGGACACCTCAGCGGTATCGAAAACGGGTTCAACCAATTGACCATCGGCAACGTAATCCTGACCGACGGTAATGACGGTCACTTCGTCGGGAAGTCCGCCGATCCAGACCCCGTCCGTCTCGCCGCCCAGAACCTGAACGGGATGGAACATCGTCATGTTGTTCTCGTCCACGGCGCGCACGCCGACTTCACCCTTGTCATTGAGGGTGAGGATCGCGGGAGTGATCTTGTGGGCCTTCTCGACCGGCAGCGGCAGGAGCGTCAGTGCGGTCGTCCCGTCACGTGCAACGCCGTCCGGGTTCGGCATTTCCACCTCTATGCGGAAGGTGCGGGTGTCCGGGTCGGCTGCCGGTGAAACGTAGCGCACCGTGCCGTCAACTTCCGTGCCGTCGATCAGCCGGACGCGAGCGGGCATGCCGACGGAGATCTGGGAAATGTCGAGTTCGGAGACCTGGCCGATGGCGATCATCGGGTCTGTCTCGACAACTGTAGCGCAGACATCTCCAACATTCAGACGGGCGCCGATATTGGCCATCGGGCTCTGGATGATGCCGTTGATCGGCGAGCGAACGACTGTACGCCGCAGGTCGAGCTCGGCTTCCTCCAGACGCGCCTTGGCAGCGTCCAGTGCCGCCTGGTTTGCGGTGACCCGGTTCGAGGCAGCAAAGCCCTTGGCCTTCAGGGCGGAGGAGGATTCAAAGTCGACCTGGGCCTGAGCCAGGGACGCCTTTGCCTCCAGAACCCGTGCCTCTCGGGAGCTCTTGTCCAGAATGCAGAGAATGTCGCCCGCGTTCACCAGGGCGCCCTCGCGTGCAGGGCGGTCGATGACCCGGTCGGCGGTCTCTGCACGAACCTCGACCTTGGCCTCGGCCTCGGTCCTGCCGCGAATTTCCAGAACTGCCTGGCGGTCCTCCGCGACGAGGCGCTTTACCTCAACCCGAAACGGCTTGTCCGCAGACACCAACACCCGCTCGGCCGGAGGAGGCGTGCTGTTGTCACTGTCGCCAACCCCGCCGACAACGACGGTTCCGGAATACATCCAGACGCCGATCCCGACGGCCAGTCCTGTTGCAAGGACGTATGAAAACTTGAAACGCATTGAGTAACTCCGGGTGTCTCTGGGCTTACTCGGCAGCGGCGGCGGTCATGTCCGCAGCACCTTCGCCTTCTTCAGCAATCCTGATCAGTTCGGCGCCGTGAGCGTCGAGGTAATTGAGGGTGAAAGTCATGCACGCAATGCCGTATTCGCGCGTCCACCGGGATCCCGGGTGGTCGCACTCGCCATGGTGCGAAAGGAGGGAGTCGAGTTCGTTCTGGACCTGTTGCCGGCGGCGCTCAAGAGCCTTGCTGATGGTTTCGGGACCAACCTGTGCGGCATAAAGAGCGATGAGAAGGAAGGGAGAGCGGAATGTGTCCGGCGCCTGCGGTTCCGTCAAGGCCTTGAGGAATTCGGAGCGGCCGGAATCGGTAATCGAATAGACCTTGCGGGTCGGCTTCCCGTCCTGCTGCTCCTCGCGCACGGTCACCATGCCGTCGGCTTCGAGGCGGGCAAGCGCGGGATAGATCGAGCCGAAGCTGGCATCCTCGAAGTAGCTGAAACGGCCCTCGGTCGATTCCTTTCGGATCTCGTAGCCGGTCGCATCACCGAAACTCAAAATCGCAAGGCACAGGCTGCGAACGCTCATGTTGCGCCTCCCGATAAGGTGACGAGTGCGGTATCGGTCGCACCGTGATTGATTGCCATGTCCTGCATTGTCACAAGGCCTTCGTAGCCGCTTTCTAAAATCCGATGTCGGTCGCTACGTCATGCTGATCGGGTCAGGCTCGTCTGAAATACGCACCCTTTCGAGCAGCAATAATCGCTCGATATATATCGGTTAAATATATATCCGGGTGTGATATTGCAAGAGACAGGATTTTTGGGGCCGAAATCATGATTTTAGGCCCGCCTGAGGCATCGGATCGCGTTGCATAGTCGAGCCGGGAGGCGTTCAATAATTGCCTCTCGATCATTTCTCCCGAAATTGGAGAATTGGAGGCAGGCAATGCGTATCATGGCGTTCATTCAAGCCGCCGACCGGCGACTGTTTCCCGACAATCCGCTTCTGCGGCTTCTGGCGATAAACGGAGCAATCGGCGCGCTCGTTGCCGGTGGCTTTCTCGGCGGTGTCTTCTGGGCGAATATCGGAAATCTTCGGGAGCTCGTCGCTTCGGCCGACAGCCCACTCGTGCCGGTAGTCATGCTGTGTGTCGGCTTTGTCATCACCATGTCGTCTGTGGTGATGGGGACCGCGATCATGATGTTAAAGGATCAGGACCAAGCCGGCGGCGGAACGCTCAAGCGATCGGTCGGGCGAGGCCATGGTCAACTCATTCCGGTGCAACTGCCCGTCAGGGGAGCAAGAGCATCCGGAGATCGCGAGCGCCGCAAAATCAGTTGCTGACCTGCGCGCTGGCATAGGTCGCGGCGGCGTGTGCCGGTACGGGCTCGAAATCGATGAACAAGGTCATTGCGGCTCCGGTAAGGATCAGGAGCAGACCTGCAGATGTGAGTTTCATGGCGGTGTCCTCGTTAAACTGTCTGCGCGCTTTTAGGCGCCGAGTTTCTAAAGCCGTGAAAACTGATCCGATAAAATTTGAGACAATCGTAAGTTTTGCCGATGCGACTTGCGTATAATCGCGCCTTGTGATCATACGCAGGGCAGCGCTTGCCGCGAATGTGCGCTTGCAACGCCGGACCTCTTCGGCTTTTCTCGGCAAAACAGTTTCAGATCGGGATTTCTCGTAAATGACTTCATCCTATCCGCGCGACATGATCGGTTACGGGCGCAACATCCCGGACCCAAAGTGGCCAGGAGGCGCCAACATTGCCGTGCAATTCGTCGTCAATTACGAGGAAGGCGGCGAGAACAACATTCTTCACGGCGATGCTGCTTCCGAGGCCTTTCTGTCGGAGATCGTCGGTGCGCAGCCCTGGCCGGGCAAGCGTCACTGGAACATGGAATCCATTTACGAATATGGTTCCCGCGCCGGCTTCTGGCGCTTGTGGCGCATGTTTACCCAGCGCTCGATTCCGGTGACCGTCTATGGCGTTGCAACGGCTCTGGCGCGCAATCCCGAAGCCGTTGCCGCAATGAAGGAGGCTGATTGGGAGATCGCGTCTCACGGCCTCAAGTGGATCGAATATGCCGACGTGCCGGAAGAGGTAGAGCGCGAGCACATGCGTGAGGCCATCCGCATCCACGAAGAGGTGACCGGCTCGCGACCGCTCGGCTGGTACACTGGTCGCTGTTCCATGCAGACCCAGAAGCTGGTCATGGAGGAGGGCGGGTTCCTGTATGACAGCGATAGCTACGCAGACGATCTTCCCTATTGGGTCGATGGCCCGGACGGCGACCATCTGGTCATTCCCTATACGCTCGACAGCAACGACATGCGCTTTGCTGCCGTGCAGGGGTTCAATTCCGGTGATCAGTTCTTCGCCTACCTGAAGGATGCCTTCGATACGCTTTATGCTGAGGGAGAGGCAGGTTCGCCGAAGATGCTGAATATCGGCCTGCACTGCCGTCTTGTCGGTCGGCCGGGCCGCGCCGCTGCATTGGCGCGTTTCCTGGACTACGTGCAATCGCACGACAAGGTCTGGCTCACCCGGCGTATCGATATCGCCTGGCACTGGCACGCCCACCACGCGCGCGGCTGAAGTACACTTCTGCCAAGCCGAAGCTGGGCACGACGATCAAGGGCGCAGGCATTTGTTTGCGCCTCGCGTCCGGCTTTTGTGGTAGACAATAATCTGTGCTGAATGGCGTGCAGTTGCTGCGTCGTGAGACCGGCTGGCGTTCAATCCGACTGGCACCGTCGCCCGTAAAACGACTGAACCGCATGCGCTGAAACTCCCGGGTTCAGGCAAATGCGCCACCTCAAGTCCAAGAGCCTTTGTCCTGATGGCCACCAATACAAGTATTCCACGCTATCATCTGTACGGCGAAGGCGATCCGGCCGAGGATTTCGATTTCTTCCACATCGAGACCATCAGAACGCGTTCGGCGCCGCTGGGATGGGCGCTGGAACCTCATAGCCATGTGCATCTGTTTCAGGTCCTCATGGTCACTGCGGGGGGCGGGCGCCTTGTCGGTGACCAGGGAGAAAGCAAACTGCGGCCCGGCATGGTCGCCCTCAATCCGGCGGGGGCGATGCATGGCTGGACGTTTTCGCCCGATACTGAAGGCTATGTGGTCTCGTTTACCCATGATTATCTGGGGGGGCACGGTGCGGACTGCAGCGACGCCGAGAAAACCGCGCTAAGGACGGTCTCAAACCTGGTCTTCCAGCCAGATTCTGACGAGAGCCGCCGGCTTGCCATGTATCTTGCGGAAATGGCGGTTGAATTCGACAATGGACGACGACGGCGTGAAGTTTTCCGTCCGCTTCTTGCCCTCGTCCTGGTGCATCTGTTCGCACGCAAACCCGACGGGGCTGAGCTCGACCGCACGCCCGGGTTTTCCCTGTTTCAGTTCCGCAGTCTTGTGGAGGAAAACTTCCGCGGTGAAAGAAGCCCTGAGTTCTACGCAGAGCAGATGGGCCTTACCACCCAAAGGTTGAACCGGTTCTGCCGCCTTTTCACCGAGCGCACGGCCGCGCAGACGATCCGGGACCGCGTCATGTTGGAAGCGCGCCGACTGCTGGCCTTCTCCGATCTGTCCATTTCCCAGATCAGCTACGATCTCGGCTATGAGGATCCGGCATATTTCTCCCGGGTCTTCCGGAAGGAAGTCGGTGAATCGCCTCAGGAATTCAGGTCGTCGCAGATCTCGGACTGACGTCGCGGCCTTGTGGCGATCACACGCTTTCCCTGTCCCGTCGTTCCGACCGGCATTAACCCTGTCCGGTCTTTCATGGGAGTTTCCTGCGACCGTTCTTCAATTGTGGCGAGGTGCCTGATACAGCTTTGAGTGGTTTAATAATTCATTAACCAGTCTGAGGCTTTCAGCACATGAAGTTTCCTTCAGTTTATTGCGCAACCAAGGTTTTTGCGGTTTTCACGATCGGCTTCGCCGTCATGGTAGGGCTCAACTCCCGAGCGGCGACGAACCTTGTCGAGCGTTTCCATGAGGACGCACAGGAGCTGGTCGATCTTACTTCTGCGGCCGCGCGGTCCATCTCTGCCGTCGAACTGCCGATGCTTGGTATCGAGGTCTATGCGTCTCATCTCTACATGCCCTCGCGCATGTTTCAGGTGATTGCCGACCGGATCGACGAAGCACATCGCGCGATGTGAGGAACAGGGCGCTGTTGATCCTTTTGCGACCGTGAAAATGAAAACGCCCCGGAGCTGTCAGGCTTCCGGGGCGCTTCCTGGGGTGTTGAGTGTGTCGGAGCTGACCTAGAACGGCAGCCCGACGTAGTTCTCGGCAAGGCTCACCTGGGCTGCATGGGAACTTGCCAGATAGTCCATCTCCGCCTGCTGCATGCGCGCGTTGAAGGCACCGAGTTCCGGGAACTGGTGCAGCAGCGTCGTCATCCACCAGGAGAAGCGTTCTGCCTTCCAGATGCGGGCGAGCGCATGCTGGGAGTAGTTGTCGATGCCGGCTGATGATTTCTCGCCGTAGTATTCGATCAACGCTGTGGACAGGTAGTGGATGTCGGATGCAGCAAGGTTCAGGCCCTTCGCACCCGTCGGCGGCACGATATGTCCGGCATCGCCTGCGAGCATCATTCGGCCGAAACGGAGCGGCTCCGCGACGAAGCTGCGCAAGGGGGCAACGGATTTTTCAATCGACGGGCCGGTTTCGATCTTGGCAGCTGCCTCTTCGCCAAGACGGATCTTGAGTTCGTCCCAGATCGCGTCATCGGTCCACTTGTTGACGTCGGTTCCGGCGGGAACCTGGATGTAGTACCGGCTCAGCGTATGGGAGCGCATGGACGCCAGGGCGAAGCCGTTCGCATGGTTTGCGTAGATCAGCTCATGATCCACCGGCTTGACGTAGGACAGGATACCAAGCCAGCCGAAAGGATAGACCTTCTCGTATTCGGTGATGGCGCCTTCCGGAACTGCGGCGCGGGATACACCGTGGAAGCCGTCGCAGCCGCAGATGAAATCGCACGCGATCTCATGGGTGACGCCATCCTTTTCATAAGTCACACGCGGGCTGTCGCCGTCGAAATCGAGCGGTGTTACGTTTTCCGCCTCGTAGACGACCTGTGCATCGCGGGCAACGTGGGCATCCATCAGATCCTTGGTGACTTCCGTCTGCCCGTAAACCATCACCCGCTTGCCGCCGGTGAGGCCTTTCAGATCGATGCGCAGCCGGGTCTCGCCCACGGAAATGGCGAAGCCGTCATGAGGCAGGCCTTCCTTGTGCATGCGATCCGCGACGCCTGCGCGCTTCAGCATCTCGACCATCCCCTGCTCGAGAACGCCTGCGCGAATTCGAGACAGCACGTAATCCGGTGACCGGCGCTCAAGAACGACGCAATCGACGCCGGAGAGGTGCAGCAGCTGCGACAGAAGGAGCCCGGAAGGGCCGGCGCCAATGATGACGACCTGGGTGCGCATGAATGATCCTCCCAAGGATGCATGATGATATTGATGCCAGTTTAGGGAGGAAGCCGGCGAACGGAATGGACCATTCAATCGTTCGCTTGGACTATTTGGTCGAACCGGATTGGGTCCTTTCCGGATACGCCCCATAGGAGGGGGCAGCCGGGCCGCCACAAGGTTGAATCAAATTGTGAGGCAGCGGGATCAGTCTTTCAACACGATCCGATAACCGTCTGACAGGATTCAAGAACCCGGTCGATCATCTGCGAGCTTGCGCCCATGTGGCAAGCCGGATCCTTGAGGGTCTGCCAGTCGATATGCAGGTCGTGGGTCCGGGCGAGAACATCGAACAGATGAGTGCCTGTTTCATTGACGGTCTTGCAGGCTGTCTTGACCAACTCCTGCGCCTCGGGGCGCGGCATGTGCTCCGCAAGGGCGAACATTGCAGCCTCCGCGAGCAGCAGTCCGTTCGAAGCCTCGATGTTGGCGCGCATCTGGTCGGCCTTCACCACCAGCTCCGATGCAAGCTTGTTGGCTTCCTTCAAGGCCGCACCGGTCGCCAGCACCATCTGGGGAAGTGTCAACCACTCGATCGACCAGTTGGATCCTGACCGTTCGTGCTCGTGAAGGGCGGCCTGATGCATGGTGGCGACAAGGCCCGCGTTCTGGCGGGCGAGGGCGACGAGCACTTCCGCCCCGACCGGGTTGACCTTGTTCGGCATGGTAGACGAGCCTCCACCGGAGCCGGGGCGAAGTTCGCCGACTTCGTTCTGGGCCATCAGCATGACGTCCTGGCCGATCTTGCCCAGAGTGCCAGTGACGAGCGATAGCCAGTTGGCATAGTCGTTGAGACCATCGCGCATGGTGTGCCAGGGGGCTGCGCAAACCTGAAGGTCAAGTTGCTTGGCCAGTTCCGCTTCCACCTCGATCGCCTTGTCGCCAAGAGCTGCGAGATTGCCGGCCGCGCCGCCGAATGAGAGCAGCAGAAGGCGATCCTTAAGACCCGGAAGCCGTTCGATATGACGCAGTACCGCTGTCAGCCAGACTGCGCATTTCAGGCCGAAACTGGTGGGGGTTGCCTGCTGGCTGCGTGTACGAGCGGCAATCGGCGTGTTCCGGTGCGTTTTGGCAAGTAGCGCCAGCGTACGGGCAAGGTGGCGCAAGGCGGTTTCATGAAGATCGATTGCCGCCTTCAGGCGCAGCACCAGCCCGGTGTCGAAAATGTCCTGGCTGGTTGCGCCCCAATGAACGAACCGGGCGTGTTCCTTGTCAACGACCGCGCGCAGTTCCTTGACCAGAGCAGGGACAGGTACGCCGTCACGAGCAGTTCCTTCCGCCAGAAGGCCCGGATCGATCTCCGCAGTCTTGCAGGCCTCGACAATTGCCTGGGCGGCGTCGCCGGGGATCACGCCGCAGAGCCCCTCCGCGGCTGCCAGTGCGCCTTCCACTTCGATCATGGTTCTGATGACCGCCCGGTCCGTAAACAACTCCGCCGTTTTTTCGTCGGTGAAAAGCAGGCCGGTGATCTGGCTGTCGTAGGCGGTGAGGCTCATGAAAGGGTCCTGGGTGATTGTCAGTCCGGTTTTCTGCGCAAGGCTGAGACCGGTTTTACTGGATTCTTCGCCGGGCGGAAATGAGGGAGGCGTTCGCTGAAAACCACGTCCTCATCCTGAGGAGGGCTTTGAAGCCCGTCTCGAAGGATGGGCCGCGTGCTCGGCGCTCTGCCGCCCTTCCTTCGAGACGCCCTTCGGGCTCCTCAGGATGAGGACCGGAGAAAGCAGCGGGAGAGCTTGTCAAAAGCTCTCCCGCCGGTTGTATCAGACGGCTTCGAGGGCAATCGAGATGCCCTGACCGACGCCGATACACATGGTGGCAAGGGCCAGCTTCCCACCGCGCTTTTTCAGCTCAAGTGCCGCGGTGCCGGTGATGCGGGCACCCGATGCGCCGAGTGGATGGCCAAGGGCAATCGCGCCGCCGTTCGGGTTGATGTATTCCGCCGTCTCGTCAAGACCGAGGTCGCGCAGAACCGCGATGCCCTGGGAGGCAAAGGCTTCGTTCAGCTCGATCACGTCGAAGTCCTTCGGTGCGATCCCGAGACGTTCGCACAGCTTGCGCGTTGCCGGAGCCGGACCGATGCCCATGATGCGCGGCGGAACACCGGCAGTCGCGCCGCCGATGATGCGGGCGATCGGTGTCAGGCCGTATTTCTTCACCGCCGCTTCGGACGCAATGATGAGCGCGGCTGCACCGTCATTAACTCCGGAGGCGTTGCCCGCAGTGACCGAACCGCCCTCGCGGAACGGCGCGCGCAGCTTGGCCAGATCCTCAAGGGTGGTCTTGGGGCGCAGGTGCTCGTCCTTGTCGAAGATCACGGGGTCGCCCTTGCGCTGCGGGATCGTTACCGGAACGATTTCCTCGGCAAGACGCCCGCTTTCCTGCGCTTTTGCCGCCTTCTGCTGGGAGCGGAAGGCGAAGGCGTCCTGGTCCTCGCGAGAGATCTTGAAGTCCTCGGCAACGTTTTCACCGGTCTCCGGCATGGAGTCGACGCCGTATTGCCGCTTCATCAGGGGGTTGATGAAACGCCAGCCGATGGTCGTGTCATGGATCTCGTTGGAACGCGAGAAGGCGCTTTCGGCCTTGGGCATGACGAAAGGTGCGCGGGACATGCTCTCCACGCCACCCGCGACGATCAGGTCGGCCTGACCGGCAATGATCGCGCGCGATGCGGTGATGATCGCATCCATGCCCGAACCGCACAGGCGGTTCATCGTCGTTCCAGGAACCACATCCGGCAGGCCGGCCAGAAGGGCCGACATACGAGCAACGTTGCGGTTGTCTTCCCCGGCCTGGTTGGCGCAGCCGTAGATGACCTCATCGACAGCAGTCCAGTCGATGTCCGGATTGCGTTCCATCAGGGCCTCGAGCGGAATCGCTCCGAGATCGTCGGCGCGGACCGAGGCGAGTGAACCGGCGAAGCGTCCGATCGGTGTGCGGACGTAATCGCAGATATAGGCGTTCTGCATGGGTCTTCCTTACTTGCCTTCGTGGGCGGCCTTGGTGCGGGCGTGAAGCTCGCGCAGGATCTGCAGTTCTTCGGCGGTCGGTACCGGCGTTTCAAGGACGGTGTCCGCAAATTTTGCCTTCCAGCCGACCGTTTCTGCAACCTGTTCACGGGTTACGCCCGGGTGCATGGAAACAACGGTGAATTCCTTGGTCTCCGGATCCGGCTCCCAAAGTGCCAGGTCGGTGATCAGGCGGGTCGGGCCCTTTGTGGTCACGCCATGATCTGCGCGGTCATTGCCGCCCTTGCCGTGGCCGAGCGATGTGATGAAGTCCAGCTTCTCGACGAACCCGCGCAGGGACTGCTTCATGGTGATGAAGATCTCTCCGCATGAAATGGCGATCTCGGGTGCGCCGCCGCCACCCGGAAGACGGACCTTCGGCTTGTCGTAGTCGCCAACAACGGTGGTGTTGATATTGCCGAACTTGTCCAGCTGTGCGCCGCCGAGGAAGCCGACGGTAATGCGGCCGCCCTGAAGCCAGTAGCGGAACATCTCCGGCACGGAGACGGTGGTCAGCGCGGTGTCACACAGCTCGCCGTCGCCGATGGAAAGTGGCAGAACGTTCGGCGCCGTGCCGATGGTGCCGCTTTCATAGATCAGGGTGATGTCCGGCGCATGGGTGAGACGCGCCAGGTTGCAGGCAGCAGAGGGGGCACCGATCCCGACGAAGCAGACGTCGTCATTGGTCAGGGCCCGGGCTGCGGCAACGGTCATCATTTCGGAGGGAGTAAAATCGCTCATGTCCGGTCTCCTCAGCCTTCGTTCTTCAGATGCGCAACACGGGTCTCGAAGACTTCCGGTCCAACATTGAGGACGTGCTCTTCCATCCAGGCCTTGAAGGTATCTCGGTCGGACGCGACTTTGTCCCATTCCAGGTAAGCGGCGTTGTCGCGGCCGTAGTAACCTTGCGTGTAGGAGGGATGCGCACCGCCGGGGACGACGGCGATGGAGGTCACGGTCCAGCTCGGCAGTACGGTCGCGTTCGGTGAAACGTCATCGAGGTCGTCGACGATTTCCTCGACGGTCACGATGGAGCGCTTGGCTGCCAGAACAGCTTCCTTTTGAACGCCGGTGATGCCCTCCATGAAAATGTCGCCCTTGCGGCTCGCCTTCAGAGCATGGATGACGGCCACGTCCGGGCGCAGAGCCGGAACGGCCGCAAGCCGCTCGCCGGTGAAGGGGCATTCGATGAACTTGATGTTCGGATTGACGCGGGTCAGTTCTGCGCCGCGATAGCCGCGGAAGATCGCGCAGGGCAGGCCGGCAGCGCCAGCCTCATAGGCATTGGCCATGGCTGCGTGGCTGTGTTCCTCGATCTCCAGCTGATGTGGCCAGCCGTTTTCGAGGGCATCGCGGAAGCGTCGCAGGAGGCCGACGCCCGGATTGCCGGCGAAGGAAAAGATCATCTTCTTGACGCAGCCCATGCCGATCAGCTGGTCGTAGATCATGTCCGGCGTCATGCGCATCACGGTCAGGTCCTTGCGGCCCTGACGGATGACCTCATGCGCGGCGGCATGGGGGATCAGGTGGGTGAACCCTTCGAACGCGACCGTGTCGCCGTCCTTCACGTTGTCGGCGACCGCATCGGCCAAAGACTGAAATTTCGCCATGGTTCCTACTCGTTGGTGCTCAAGAAACGGCCCGCACTGGAGGGTGCGGGCCGCAGGGTCAGAAATTCTCAGGGGAACATCACACGTCGAAGAAGACTGTCTCGTTCTCGCCCTGGAGGTAGATGTCGAACGTGTAGACGATCTCGCCGTCGCGCTCGGACCGCTCGGCGATGAGCGTCTTGCGCCGGCTTTCCTGCTCAACCAGGTTCAGGACCGGATCGGAAGCATTGGCTGCTGTCTCATCGGAGAAATAAAGCCGCGTCTGAAGACCGATGTTGATACCGCGGGCGACGATCCAGAGACTGATGTGCGGTGCCTGGATCTTGCCGTTGCGGCCCGGAACCTGGCCCGGCTTGATCGTTTCGATCGTGTAGATCCCGCTGTCGAAATCGGAGCAGATGCGGCCCCAGCCGCGGAAGTCTTCCTCAACCGGCTTCTGCTGCGTATCTTCCGGATGGTTGTACTTGCCTTCCGAATTTGCCTGCCAGCTTTCCAGAAGGACATCACGCACGGGCGTACCGGTACCGTCGAAGACACGGCCCTCGATCTTGATGCGCTCGCCCTTTGTGTTCGGACCGGCAACAACGTTGGAGAAGTTCTTCTCGAAGATGTCGAAGCCCGCATAGGCCGGTGCGAGGCCGATATGGACGTATGGCCCTGCGGTCTGGCTGGCCGTTTCCTTGAAGTAGTTCAGCGGCTGTACCATTGGATCAGTTTCCTTCCAGACGGTTTTCGAACAGCGTGGAGCGGCGGCCGCGAACGACGATGTCGAACTTGTAGGCGCGGGAATCGAGCGGGACGCTGGCATTGAGGTCCAGCGGCGCAACGAGGCGCTTGATCGCTTCTTCGTCCGGGATTGTCTTGATGATCGGACAGATGTCGATGAGCGGGTCGCCTTCGAAATACATCTGGGTGATCAGGCGCTGCGTGAAGGACGGTCCGAAGATCGACAGGTGGATATGGGCCGGCCGCCAGCTGTTGACGTAGTTGCGCCACGGGTAGGGGCCCGGCTTGATCGTGCGGAAGAAGTAGTAGCCGTTCTCGTCGGTCAGGCAACGGCCGCAACCACCGAAGTTCGGATCGATCGGCGCCAGGTATGCGTCCTTCTTGTGCCTGTAGCGCCCACCGGCATTGGCCTGCCACGCCTCGACCAGGGTGTGCGGAATGCCCTTGCCGCTTTCATCGATCACGCGTCCGTGCACGATGATGCGCTGACCGATCGGCTCGCCATCCTTGGCGTAGTTCAGGATCATGTCATGATCCAGCGCGCCGATGTCGTTGTGATTGAACACCGGGCCGGTCATTTCCGAAAGGGACTGCTCGAGCGAGAGCAGCGCCTTCTGCGGCGAGCGCGTTACCGAGGTCTTGTAGATCGGCGTATAGGCCGGCGGATGCATGTCACGATCGCGCTGGAAATATTCTCCAGGCGTCGGAGCTCGCCGGTCCATGTTCGGTCGTTCGATTGTCATGGGTTTCTCCCAGTAGCTGAATGCCTTTTGGGCATTCCTTCGCGCCCCTCCTTAAGAAGCGGAAAGATCAGTCCTTCATTCCTGCCAAGGTTTCCTTGGCAATCTTGATGGCGGTATTGGCAGCCGGAACGCCGCCGTAGATGGCAACATGCATCAACACCTCGCGGATATCTTCCGCGCTCGCGCCGGTGTTTGCGGTTGCCCTGATGTGCATCGCCAGTTCCTCGTGGTGGCCGAGCGCTGCCAGAAGTGCGATGGTGATCATTGATCGCTCGCGCTTCGTCAGCGTGTCGTCGGACCAGACGGTGCTCCAGGCACTCTCTGTGATGAGGGTCTGAAAGTCCCTGTCGAATTCGGTCATGTTGCCGCTGGCGCGGTCGACATGGGCGTCTCCCAGAACGGAGCGTCGTGTCGCCATTCCGGATTCGTAGCGCGACCCTGGTGCACGATCAGCCAAGTTTGTTCTCCTGAATAAATTCCTTGATGGCCAGGACGAGGGCGTCCGGCTTCTCGATGCAGGGCAGGTGACCTGCCCCGTCAATGTCTACGTAGCGTGCGCCCGGAATGAGGCCGGCGGTGGCTCGCACCAGTTCCGGTGTCGTCGCTCCGTCGTCAGTCCCGCAGACGCACAGGACCGGTATCGACAGGCTCTGCACTTCCTCGCTGAAGTCGGTATCGCGAATGGCAGCGCATGTACCGAGGTAGCCGTCGAGCGGTGTTCTGGTCAGCATGGAGCGCCAGCCGGCCAGCTCTTCGGCACGGGTGGCGCGGAACTCTTCCGAGAACCAGCGCTCCAGAATTGGTTCGGCGAGGACCTCGATGCCGCCATTCTCAATGGCATCCATGCGCGTCTGCCACATCTCCGCGGAGCCGATCTTGGCAGCCGTATCGCAGAGGACCAAAGCCTTGACGAGGTCGGGACGGCTGAGCGCAAGACCCTGGGCAATCTGGCCGCCAACAGAAAGACCGACGACAAGTGCCGCCGTTACCTCAAGCTGGTCGAGAAGCCCGGCAAGGTCGCCGACGTGATCGGACATCTTGTAAGGGGCGGGCGTTGCCTGGCTGAGACCGTGGCCGCGCTTGTCGTAGCGGATCATGCGGAAAGATCCGGACAGGCGTTCCACGACGCGGTCCCAGGACCGGAAGTCCGTCCCCAAACTGTTGGCGAAAACGATAACCGGAAGGTCTCGTTCGCCCGTGTCGGAATAATGCAGAGAGAGGCCGTTGACCCCGATCATGTCCATCCCTTGAGTTCCTCCGCAAACGCACGATGACGAGCGTTGTGATTGGTCTGTCAATTGACCTTATCCGTTTTTTATATCTATGCCTCTCGGTTCGGTTATGTAAAATGAGAAATTGAGAGTTTAAAATAACTGGCGGGAATGTTTTTTAGATGATTGATCCTCGCGTCAAGTACCGGCACGTACAGTGCTTCCTTGAAGTTGCGCGCAGACGTAGCCTGGTCAAGGCGGCAGATGCGCTGTCCATTACCCAGCCTGCCGTGTCGAAGACACTTAAAGAGCTTGAGGAGATTCTCGAGGTTCGCTTGTTCGAACGCAGTCGCAAGGGCGTTGTCCTGACCCAGTTCGGCGAGGTTTTCCTGCATTATGCGGGCGCGAGCCTCGCCGCGTTGAAGCAGGGGCTCGACAGTGTCGCGCAGGCGCGCATGTCCGGAGACTCCTATCTGAACGTGGGCGTTCTGCCGAGTGTGGCGGCGCGGATTGTCCCGGGTGCGGTACAGATGTTCCAGCGCGACAGTCATGAAACCACGCTGACCCTGATCACTGGCCCGAACACCTTCCTGCTGAGCCGCCTTCGCGTCGGCGAACTGGACCTTGTGGTTGGGCGTCTGGCAGATCCCGAACAGATGGCGGGTCTGTCCTTTGCGCATCTGTATTCTGAAAGCGTGTCTTTCGTCGTGCGACGCGGCCATCCGCTGCTTCAGGAAAACAGCAATGACCTCGGGCGACTGGTGGATTTTCCCGTTCTTTATCCCACGAAGGAGGCCATCATCCGGCCGTACGTCGAGCGGCTACTGATCACTCATGGCGTCACCCGCTTGCCGAAACGGATTGAAACCATTTCGAATTCCTTTGGCCGCACATACACGCTCGATACAGATGCCGTCTGGATTATATCCAGCGGTGTTGTGTCGCGGGACATCGCAGCAGGAGAGCTGGTGGAGTTGCCGCTTGAAACGTCGGAGACCACGGGACCCGTCGGACTGACCACGAGAGCTGACGCAGCGCCAACACCGGCTTTGCTCATGTTCCAGAGTGCATTGAGGTCCGCGGCGGATCAGATGTCGGTTTCTCTCTAGGGCGATGGTCGCCGATATGCCGAAGAAACTAAGCTGACATATAACCAAAAATTATCTTCTGCTGAAAAGAGCTTATTTTACATAACGAACGATATCGAATAGCGTTTGCCCACAGTTGCGACGGTTCTGGGAGGAGTGGTCCGCGCCCGATCGAGTTCCGATCCGTCCAATTTGTGTCCAACCTAACGGGAGGTTTGAAATGAAACGCATTATTTCCGCAGTGGCAGGCCTTGCCACCGCCACCATGCTGGCGGCGACTGCACAGGCTCAGGAAGTTACCCTGACCCTGCATCACCTGCTTGGTCCGAAGGCACCGGCTCAGCGCATGATGCTTGAGCCCTGGGCCAAGAGCGTCGAGGAAGCATCGGGCGGCCGTATCAAGGTCGAGATCTTCCCGTCCATGTCGCTCGGAGGCAAGCCGCCGGAGTTGTACCGTCAGGCACGTGACGGCGTCGTTGACATCGTCTGGACCGTTCTGGGCTACACGCCGGGCGTTTTCCCGCGCACCGAAGTCTTTGAACTCCCGACCATCCATGGCGGTTCCGCGAAGGACACCACGGTCGCGATCTCCAACTCCTGGGATCTGATCAAGGACGATTTCAAGGACATCAAGCCGATCCTCATTCACGTTCACGGTGGCCAGGTGTTCCACATGGTCGACAAGGCCGTGCGTTCGCCGGCCGACCTGGAAGGCATGAAGATCCGCACCCCGTCGCGTACCGGCGGCTGGATCATCGAAGCCCTCGGCGCTGAGCCGGTCGGCATGCCGGTTCCGGATCTGCCGCAGGCCCTCTCCAAGGGCGTTGTGGCCGGTGCCCTGGTTCCGTTTGAAATCGTTGCTCCGCTGAAGCTCCAGGAGCTGACCGCTCACTCGACCCAGGGTCCGAACAGCCTGCGTTTTGGCACGTCCACTTTCATGATTGGCATGAACATGGACCGTTACAACAGCCTGCCGGACGACCTGAAGAAGGTCATCGACGATCACTCCATGGCAAACATCGCTGAAACCTACGGCGCTGTCTGGGACCAGATCGAAGAGGGCGGCAAGAAGCTGATCAGCGACAACGGCGAACTGATCACCCTGTCTGATGAAGAGTATGGTGCGTTCGAAGCTGCCATGGCTCCGGTTGTCGACAAGTGGATTGCCGAAGCTACCGGCAATGGCATGGACGGCGCAGGCATGGTCGAGACTGCACGCGCTGCGGTTGCCAAGGCTTCTGGCCAATAACAGGTTGCCGAAGTAAAACAAGATGGCGGACGGCGCAGACGCGGCGTTCGCTATTTTTTAAAGGGACAGGGAAATGTACTCACTGTTACAGCGGGTGATAACCTTGTGGGCGCTGCTGGGCGGCGTTCTGGTTATCGCCATCGTGCTGGTTACAGCGGTGAACGTCGGTGCGTTCACTCTCGACTTCTCACTCAAACCGTTCGGCTATTACGTGCCTGGCCTGCCCGGCTACGAGGACTTCGTCCGTCTTGCGGTCAGCGCCGCTGGCTTGAGCTTCTTTCCCTACTGCCAGATGAAGCGCGGTCACGTGGCCGTCGATCTGTTCGTCCAGGCTCTGCCCGAGCGCTTGCGGATGATCCTGGATCACCTGTGGCTGCTGCTGACTGTCGTTCTGGCAATCTTCCTGGGCTACTGGATGTACGAAGGCATGCTGGAAACCCGCTCCGACGGGGCGATGACGGCGGTTCTGGGTTGGTACGAGTGGCCCTGGTACGTTCCGGGAATCATTTCCATGGGTCTTTGGGCCTTGACGGCTCTCATGCAATTCTTCGGGGGCAAGTCTCATGGGTGAGATGGAACTCATCGGCGTCGCTGGCCTCGCCATCCTCTTCATTCTGCTGATCCTTCGCATGCCGGTCGGTCTGGCCATGCTTGTGGTCGGCGTCGGCGGCACTTTCGTGCTGTCGCAATTTGCCTCCTACATTCGGTTCGGCCCCTACATGAAGCAGTTCAAGACGCTGCTTTGGGGCAACATGGCCAACTACGACCTGTCGGTCGTGCCCCTGTTCGTTCTGATGGGCTATCTGGCCAGCCAGGCAAACCTCAGTCGCGATCTGTTCCGCGGCATGAGTGCCCTCATGGGCCGGTTCCGCGGTGGCGTGGCGATGTCGGCAATCGGCGCTTGCGCCGGCTTCGGTGCCGTTTGCGGATCGTCGCTGGCAACGGCCTCGACCATGGGCCGTGTCGCGCTGCCTGAACTCCAGAAGATGAACTATTCGCCCCGTTTGGCCACCGGCGCGCTGGCTGCGGGCGGTACGCTCGGGATTCTCATCCCGCCGTCTGTCGCGCTCGTCATCTACGCCGTCATCGTGGAAGCCTCGATCATCGAGATGTTCCGCGCAGCGATCATTCCGGGCATGATTGCCGTTCTGTTCTTCATTACGGTCATCGCGATCCTGGTGCGCGTCAATCCAAGCCTCGCGCCAACCACCCAGACCATGGACAAGGCCGAGCGCAAGGAAGCACTGATCAATCTGATCCCGGTGTTGGTGATCTTCGGCTCGATCATCCTGGGACTTGGGATCGGCCTGTTCACGCCGACCCCGGCTGCGGGCGTGGGCGTGTTCGCCATCCTCGTCTACGGGTTCGGACAGCGTCTGTTCGGGCGTGAGGGTCTGACCCTTCCGGGAACCAAGACGGCGCTTCTTGAAACCGCCAAGACCAGCGGCATGATCTACTTCATCCTGTTCGGCGCCGAGGTTCTGAAAGGGTTCTTCACCCGTGCGAACCTGCCCTCGACCATGGCGGAGTGGGCGGGCAACAGCGGCCTTGATCCGATGCTGGTGCTGGTGATCATGCTGATCATCTTCGTCCTCCTCGGTTGTTTCATGGACTCCCTTGCGATGATCCTGGTGGTCGTTCCGTTCTTCTGGCCGGTGATGGTGGATCTGAATGGCGGCGACTATGCGACTGCAGCGTCCTCGACTTTCGGCATGGGCACCGAGGATCTGAAGATCTGGTTCGGCATCCTCGCGCTCGTCGTGGTGGAGTTGGGACTGATCACGCCGCCGGTCGGTCTGAACGTCTTCATCATCAACGCGCTGGCCAAGGACATTCCAATGGGCGAGACCTTCAAGGGTGTTGCACCGTTCTTTGCAGTCGAGATCGTACGCGTGGCGATCATCATGATCTTCCCGGGGATCGTGCTCTTCCTGCCGGCATTGTTGAGTTAGCGGGAATCGCAATCTGCGCCGTTTTGAACCCCGCCGGTTGTCCGGCGGGGTTTTTTGTTCGGCAACATGCCCATTTCGCCATTGGCGCGAGATTTGAGATGAAAAAACTTCACTGCGCCGACTTGCGAGAAACCACATTCGTTTCTGTCCCCCGGCTTTAGGGGTATTGTCACGGCCAACTGGAGTCATCGTGGCGGTTGAGAGGCCGCACGATGACCACACCGCAAAACCTGAGACGCGCACGTGAGTGATACCCGGCTGGCCGACATAGTACCTGATGCATCGGAACGACTTTTGACGCTGGCTGTCTCCGCCGGTTCTGAGATCATGTCCGTTTACGGATCATCCTTTTCGGCTGAGCGGAAGGCGGATGGTTCGCCTGTGACGGTTGCTGACGAGCGGGCAGAGGCTGTGATCCTTGCTGGTCTGGCTGACGTCTTTCCGTCGGTTCCCGTGGTGGCTGAAGAAGCGGTGGAGGCGGGCAATCTGCCTGAGGCCTCGAACCGGTATTTCCTGGTTGATCCGCTGGATGGAACGAAGGAATTCGTCAGCCGCAACGGCGAGTTCACGGTCAATATTGCTTTGGTGGAAGAGGGCGTTCCGGTCTTCGGCGTCGTCTACGCACCGGCCCTTGGCGAGATCTTCTGGGGCGGAGCGCTGTCGGCCGATCTTGTGGGCGAGGGGGCTTCTGCCAACAGTTCCGGTGCCTACAAGGGCAAGGTGGTGGACGGCGAGATTGTCGACGTGACGCCGATTGCGGTGCGTAGCGCGCCGGTATCGGGCCTGTCGGTCCTGGCAAGCCGCTCGCACCTGTCGGAAGAGACGGCTGCCTTTATCGAGAAGTTCAACGTCGCGGAGCGGGTCTCTGCCGGCTCGTCGCTGAAGCTCTGTCTGCTGGCGGAAGGCAAGGCGGATCTCTATCCGCGCCTGGCGCCGACTATGCAGTGGGATATTGCTGCAGGCGATGCGGTGCTCCGCGCCGCTGGTGGCGCCGTGCTCGTGGCGGACGGCTATGAGCCTTTGGGCTACCGGGTGCCGAAGGGCGCGGAAAAATCCGATCTTCTCAATCCCTTCTTCGTGGCGCTGAGTTCACCGGCGCTTCTGGCGGAGGCCGGCCTGATGGTGGGCGCCGCCTGACAAGACCTGTGCCGTTTCGGAGACGAGCGGTGCAATCGACACTGATTTTTATTTTCTGACGGGAGCGTTTTGAAGCTCCCTCGACGGAATTCGACAAAGAGGCGGATCCTGATGGATACGACAGCAACAGGCCTGACGGCCGAGCGCCTGAGCAATTTGAGACGGCTTGAGGCGGAAAGCATTCACATCATTCGGGAAGTGGCGGCCGAGTTTCGCAACCCCGTCATGCTCTATTCGATCGGCAAGGACTCGTCGGTGATGCTTCATCTCGCGATGAAGGCCTTTTATCCGTCCAAGCCGCCGTTCCCGCTTCTTCATGTGGACACGACCTGGAAGTTCCGGGACATGATCACCTTCCGGGACGAGACCGCCAAGCGTCTGGGACTGGATCTTCTCGTCCATACCAATCCGGATGGCCTGGAGCAGGGCATCGGCCCGTTCTCCCATGGCTCTTCGGTGCATACGCACATCATGAAGACCGAAGCGCTGAAGCAGGCCCTGAACAAGTACGGCTTTGACGCAGCCTTCGGCGGCGCTCGCCGCGACGAGGAAAAGTCCCGTGCCAAGGAGCGCGTCTTCTCCTTCCGCAACGCCAACCATGGCTGGGACCCGAAGAACCAGCGCCCGGAACTTTGGAATCTCTACAACGGCCGTGTCGCAAAGGGCGAGAGCATCCGCGCCTTCCCACTGTCCAACTGGACCGAGCTCGACATCTGGCAATACATCCTGACGGAAAACATTCCGATGGTGCCGCTCTATTTTGCGGCCAAGCGTCCGGTTGTCGACCGCGACGGCATGCTGATCATGGTCGATGACGAGCGCATGGAGATCCAGCCGGGCGAAGTCGTCGAGGAGAAAATGGTCCGCTTCCGCACCCTCGGCTGCTACCCGCTGACCGGGGCGATTGAATCCGACGCCGACACGCTTCCTGCCATCGTCAAGGAAATGCTGATTGCGCGCACCTCCGAACGCTCCGGCCGCCTGATCGACCACGACGACAGCGCCTCCATGGAGAAGAAGAAGCGCGAGGGATACTTCTGATGTCTGTTCTTGAGACCAATGCGCTGAGCACGGCTTCCGAGGAGGCCGTCACCGAATACATTCTGGCCCAGGAAGAAAAGGACCAGCTACGGTTCCTGACCTGTGGCTCGGTGGACGACGGCAAGTCGACCCTCATCGGTCGTCTGCTCTATGACACCAAGCTGATCTTCGAAGACCAGCTGGCAGCTCTGGAGAAGGATAGCAAGCGCCACGGCACCGTGGGCGAGGAGATCGACCTGGCGCTGCTGGTGGACGGCCTTGAAGCAGAGCGCGAGCAGGGCATCACCATTGATGTGGCCTATCGCTTCTTTGCGACCGACAAGCGCAAGTTCATCGTCGCCGATACGCCGGGGCACGAGCAATATACCCGCAACATGGCGACCGGTGCCTCGACCGCCGATCTTGCCGTGCTTCTGGTCGATGCCCGCAACGGCCTGATGGTGCAGACCCGCCGCCATGCCTTTATCGCCTCGCTGCTCGGCATTCGCCATGTGGTGCTGGCGGTCAACAAGATCGACCTGGTCGACTTCTCGGAAGAACGCTTCAACGAGATTCGGGAAGATTTCGCACAGTTCGCCAACGGCTTCGACTTCGAGACCTTGCAGGCGATCCCGATGTCGGCGCGCTTTGGCGACAACGTCACGATCAGGAGCGAGAAGATGGGCTGGTACGCCGGTCCGACGCTTCTGGAACATCTGGAAGGGGTTCAGATCGGCGAGCACGAGCTGAACCAGCCGTTCCGCTTCCCCGTGCAATGGGTGAACCGTCCGAATCTGGACTTCCGCGGCTATTCGGGAACGATTGCCGCCGGCACCGTCCAGGTCGGCGATGAGCTCGTCGTCTCCAACTCCGGCAAGACCTCGAAGGTGGAAAAGCTGCTGACGCCGGAAGGCGAGAAGCCGCTGGCACGCGCTGGTGAAGCCGTGACCATCACGCTGGAAGACGAGATCGACATCTCCCGCGGTGACCTGCTTGCCGCGTCGGGCTCGCGCCCGGACGTGGCCGACCAGATGGCGGCCCACGTGATCTGGATGGCGGAAGACGCCTTGATGCCGGGCCGCTCCTACCTGATGAAGATCGGGACAAGAACGGTGACGGCGCAGGTGACGGAGATCAAGCACAAGATCAACGTCAACACTTTCGAGCACGTGGCCGGCAAGCAGCTGGAACTGAACGAGATCGCGTTCTGCAACCTCGCCATGTCCTCGCCCGTCGCCTTCGATCCTTACGAGGCCAACCGGACCACCGGCTCCTTCATTCTGGTTGACCGGGTGACCAACGCTACCGTTGGCGCGGGCATGGTCTGGTTTGCGCTTCGCCGAGCCACCAACATTCATTGGCAGGCCCTTCACGTCGACAAACAGGCCCGTTCCGATAGCCTCGGCCAAAAGCCGGCGGTTCTCTGGTTCACCGGTCTGTCGGGATCGGGCAAGTCGACCATCGCCTCGATCGTCGAGAAGAAGCTGCATCTGGAAGGCCGCCACACCTACACGCTGGACGGCGACAACGTGCGCCACGGCCTCAACAGGGATCTCGGCTTCACCGAGGCGGACCGTGTCGAGAACATCCGCCGTGTCGGCGAGGTGGCCCGGCTCTTCGTTGACAGCGGCCTGATCACGCTGGTCTCCTTCATCTCTCCGTTCCAGGCAGAGCGTCAGCTTGCCCGCGAAATGGTGGGCGAGGGCGAGTTCATCGAGATCTTCGTCGACACCCCGATCGAGGAGTGCAAGAAGCGCGATCCCAAGGGCCTTTATGCCAAGGCGGAAGCCGGGGAGATCAAGAACTTCACCGGCATCGACAGCCCCTATGAGGCCCCGCAAAACCCGGAACTCGTCCTCAATAACGTCGGGCGCGACCCGGAAGACGTCGCAGAAGAGGTCATCAGCTTCCTCAGGGAGCGGGGATATCTACTGTCACCGTCAATCGTTTCGGCAGGTGGCGGCATCTGATCGAACGGCAATCCTCCACAAAGGCCGGGTTCTTGAACCCGGCCTTTTTGATGTCTGCCTCCATGCGTCAATTGCATGTGGCAGAAGGAATGCATATAACGTAACTGTATAACGTTTATGCTGGCGAATTGACGCCAGACTTCATGTCACGGAGTCCCGGGAAATGAGCGCAAACCCTGCGCGGGAAACACTGCTCGAGCTGAAAGGTGCCGGCGTGCGCCGCGAGGGAACATGGCTCGTTCGCGGCGTCGATCTATCAGTTTCGCCGGGTGAAATCGTCACCCTGATCGGCCCCAACGGATCGGGCAAGTCGACCACTGCGAAGATGGCGCTTGGCATCTTGCGGCCGGACGAAGGTGTGGCATCGCGTAAGAAGGGCCTCACGGTCGGCTATGTTCCTCAGAAGCTCGGCATCGACTGGACCCTGCCATTGACCGTTCGGCGCCTGATGACGCTGACCCATCGGTTGAACCGTGAGGAGTGCAGGGCCGCTCTTCAGCGCACCGGTGTTGAGCATCTGATCGAAGCCCAGGTGAGGCATCTTTCGGGGGGCGAGCTGCAGCGGGTGCTGATCGCGAGGGCAATCGCGCGCCGGCCGGATGTTCTCGTTCTCGATGAGCCGGTGCAGGGTGTCGACTATTCGGGCGAGATCGCGATCTACGACCTGATTTCAAAGCTTCGTCACGAACTGGAATGCGGGATCCTGATGATCTCACACGACCTGCACGTCGTCATGGCGGCGACCGATCAGGTTGTCTGCCTCAATGGTCATGTCTGTTGTCGTGGTACGCCGACGGCCGTGTCCCAGAGCTCGGCATTCCGCGAGCTTTTCGGCCATCGGGCGGGAAGTGCGCTTGCCGTCTACGAACATCACCACGATCACGTCCATCTGCCTGACGGCCGTGTCCGGCATTCAGACGGCACGATTACGGATGACTGCGCCGGGGAGCATTGCGACGGCGAGCACCACCATCACGGCCATGAGCATGGCCACGCCGATGAACATGCCCATACGCACTCGGCAGGGCACGGACATCACCACCACCATGTCCATGCTGATGGTCCGGAACCGGTGGAGGCTGGCCGTGCTTGATGATTTCTTCATTCGGGCATTGGTCGCAGGCGCAGGTGTTGCCCTGGTCGCAGGTCCGCTTGGCTGTTTCATCGTCTGGCGGCGCATGGCCTATTTCGGCGATACCTTGTCTCACGCTGCTCTTCTCGGCGTTGCCCTGTCACTGCTTCTTGAGGTCAACACGACACTTGCAGTCTTTGCGGTTTCGGCTGCCCTGTCGCTCGTGCTCATTGCGCTCCGCAAGCGCGATACACTTTCGACGGACGCATTGCTCGGACTGCTTTCGCATTCCGCGCTCGCTGTCGGTCTCGTCTGCCTGGCCTTCATGACCTGGGTGCGTATGGATCTCCTCGGTTTGCTGTTCGGCGATATTCTCGCAGTAAATCGGATGGACATTGCGGTCATCTATGCCGGCGGTGCACTGGTCATGGCGGTACTCTGGCTGATCTGGCGGCCTCTCTTCGCCGGAACGGTGAACGCGGACCTCGCGGCGGCCGAAGGCTTGCGCCCCGAGCGCGCCAACCTGCTCTTCATGCTTCTCATGGCAGGGGTCATTGCGATTGCCATGAAGGTCGTTGGCGTTCTTTTGATCACTGCGCTGCTGATCATTCCGGCCGCAACGGCCCGGCGGTTCGCAAAAAGCCCGGAGCAGATGGCCATCCTGGCGGCCATTATCGGCGTTATATCCGTCTTTGGAGGGCTCTATGGTTCCCTCGAATGGGATACACCGTCGGGACCATCCATTGTCGTCGCGGCGCTGGTGTTCTTTTTGCTCAGTGTCGGTGTGCCGAGCTGGCGCAGCCGGCAATCTTCAAGCGGTTCGGGAGATCTGACATGACAAGGCATCATCATCCGGATGACCAGCCGACCCTCACCAAGAACCAGGCGCTGGTCTTTGGCGCGCTGTCGCGTTCGGACAGCCCCCTGACCGCCTATTCGATCCTGGACCTTCTGCGCGATGACGGCTTCCGGGCTCCGCTGCAGGTCTACCGTGCGCTCGACAAGCTGGTCGACTTCGGAATGGTTCACCGGCTCGAGAGTCTGAATGCTTTCGTGGCCTGTCGGCATCCGGGCTGTTCGTCGCACGAGACAGCAGCCTTCGCGATCTGCGAGGATTGCGGCCATGTCGAGGAATTCGCGCCGGACGAGGCGATTGGCCAGCTGCGGCAATGGGCAAAGGATCAAAAATTCAAGCTGTCCAAAACAACGGTCGAGTTGCGCGGTCTTTGTGAAGCTTGCCAGAGCGCAGCATAGGTCCGGCTCAGACGGCCACGGGCAGTAGCAATGCTGCGCAGACCGCCAGGGTGAGCGGAATGCGCAGGCGTGGATACCACTCGGGCATGTCCCTGTTTCTGGTGGCGAGCAGATCGTAGGCAAGCGCGAATACAAACCCCGATACCAGCAGCATGGCACCCGGGTTGAAGGGAACTGCAAGTCCCAGCCAGCCGATCAGCGAGGGAATGACGCCGAAGGTCAGTACCGGCCAGTTCGGAGTGTCCTGTGCTATCGCCCGGCCCCAGTGAATGCCACCTAGAAAAGACAGTATGACCGCGCCATAACCGAGCAGCATTTCATGAGATAGCTCGCCCTGTGGAGCGGTCGCGAAGGCGGCATGAAGCGACAAGGCGAGGAACGGGAGATATCCGGCCGCCCCCAGGACCAGGGCCGGCCGGGGCACCCGGACACGGCCATCGTCTATCGATCTATTTCTCATTGAGATCTGAACGTCTTGTCGCGCTATTCTCGGCGCGTGCCAACTGTTGTTCGATCGCCGCGATCACCTTGGGAGCGGTCGGGCGTGTCGGCGTGGAAAACCATTCCGCTATTTGCCCGTCCGGGCCGACAAGATATTTATGGAAATTCCAATAGGGGCGCGCTGCCATGCCAAGCGTTTCCGACGCCCAGGCATAGAAGGGATGAGCACCGGAGCCCTTGACCTGGGTTTTCGCTGTCAGCGTGAACTTGGCGCCGAAGCGTGCCTCGCAGATGCCCTTCATGTCCTTGTTGGAAACCGGTTCCTGACCGCCGAAATCGTTCGAGGGGACGCCCAGAATGACGAGGCCGAGAGTTTCAAACCGCTCATGCAGTTCCTGGAGGTCGGAAAGTTGGTCCTTGAAACCGCACTCCGTTGCGGTGTTTACGATCAGGATTGGCTGGCCCTTGAACTGCGATAGAGGCAGAGGATCTCCATAGGCCGTTTCGAAGCTGAAACTGTGGGCGGTGAGCGCCGTTTCCGCTTTTTGGTCGGCTGCAGCACCCGAAAGGGAACTGCCGCCGAGCAGGAATGAAACCAGGAAGGTCAGACAGGCAAGTCTCGATTGCATTTGGTTGTCCCGCACAGGTTCAACAGGGTTGTTCCTGAACCTCTACGTCCGAAGGCCTGTTTCGGTTCAGCCCGCCTGACATCCCTCATTGTGTCCTCAGGGTTCGACCCATGTTCCTCCGGAACTGGACGAGCGGATGCACGCGTTGATGAAACGCATGCCTGAAAGGCCGTCGGCAATGCCCGGAAAAATGACGCTGTCTGGCGCCTTTCCCTGGCTGCGCGTTGCGCGGATCGCGCGCGCAGCTTCACTGTAAATGGTGGCAAAGCCCTCCAGATACCCTTCCGGGTGCCCTGCGGGGATGCGGGTGACGCGCTCCGCCGCCGGTGTGGATCCGGCGCCGCCACGGGTGAGAAGGCGCTTGGGCTCGCCGAAGGGAGTGAACCAGAGCTGGTTCGGGTTCTCCTGGTGCCATTCGAGGCCACCCTTGTCGCCATATACGCGCAAGGTGAGAGCGTTCTCATTGCCCGGGGCGACCTGACTGGCCCAAAGCATGCCTTTCGCGCCACCCTCGAACCGGAGCAGCACGCTGACATTGTCGTCGACCCGCCGGCCCGGAACGAAACTGGTCAGATCGGCCAGCACCCGTTCGCTCGTCAGGCCTGATACGAAGCATCCGAGCTGGTAGGCATGGGTGCCGATGTCACCGATGCAGCCACCGGCACCGGACCTTGCGGGATCGGTTCGCCATGCCGCTTGTTTCTGGCCGGAAGACTCCAGGTCCTCGGTCAGCCAATCCTGCACATACTCCATCTGGACAAGACGGATCGTTCCGAGAGCCCCGTTTGCAACCATCTCCCGCGCTTGCCGGATCATTGGATAGCCGGAATAGTTATGCGTCAGCACGAAGAGCTTGCCCGAGGCATTGGCGAGAGCGGCGAGTGCTTCCGCGTCCTCCAGTGTCGAGGTCAGCGGCTTGTCGCAGATCACGTGGATCCCGGATTCCAGAAAGGCCTTTGCGGCCGGGTAGTGCATGTGGTTCGGCGTGACGATCGCAACCGCCTCGATGCCGTCATCCCGATCGGCTTCGGCTTTTGCCATCTCGTCGAAGCTTTCATAGCAGCGCTCGGGATCAAGTCCCAGGTCGAGGCCCGAGGCGCGCGCACGCTCCGGATCTGACGACAGCGCTCCTGCAACCAGGGTAAAGTCGCCATCAATCCGCGCAGCGATACGGTGCACGGCCCCGATAAAGGCGCCCTGGCCTCCGCCGACCATGCCGAGGCGGATCGGACCCTTTTCAGCAACGCTCATGGTCACTCTCTCCCTTAGCTCAGGCCAAGCATGCGACGGTTTTTTGCGGCATCGGTTTCGGCGCCGGCAAAGTCGTCGAAGGCATGTTCGGTGACGCGGATGATGTGATCTGCGATGAAGGGTGCGCCTTCCGCCGCGCCGTCTTCCGGATGCTTGAGCGCGCATTCCCACTCAAGGACTGCCCAACTGTCATAGTCGTAAGCTGCCAGCTTGGAAAAGATCCCGGCGAAATCGACCTGTCCGTCGCCCAGCGAGCGGAAGCGGCCAGCCCGGTTTACCCAGGGCTGGTAGCCCGAGTAGACGCCCTGGCGGCCGTCAGGGTTGAACTCGGCATCCTTGACGTGAAAGGCCTTGATCCGCTCGTGGTAGATGTCGATGAAGGCCAGGTAGTCGAGCTGCTGCAGGACGAAATGCGACGGGTCGTAATTGATGCAGCAACGGGAATGGCCGCCGAGCGCGTCCAGGAACATCTCGAAGGTAGCGCCGTCGAAGACATCTTCGCCGGGGTGAATTTCGAAGCAGACGTCGACGCCATTGTCTTCGTAGACATCGAGGATCGGCTTCCAGCGTTTGGCCAGTTCTTCGAACGCGGTCTCGACCAGACCGGCGGGGCGCTGGGGCCAAGGGTAGACATAGGGCCAGGCGAGGGCGCCGGGAAAGCTGACGCTTGCGGTCAGTCCGAGATGCTTGCTGGCGACCGCCGCCTTCTTCATCTGGTCGATCGCCCATTCTGTCCTCGCCGCGGCATTGCCATGAACGGCCTCGGGAGCAAAGGCATCGAATGCCTCGTTGAATGCGGGATGGACCGCAACGAGCTGGCCCTGGAGATGGGTCGAAAGTTCGGTGACTTCCAGTCCCTTGTCGGCCAGCATGCCCTTCAGGTCGTCGCAATAGCCGCGTGAGGAGGCGGCTTTCTCGAGATCGAACATCCGGCCGTCGAAGGTCGGGATCTGCAGGCCCCTATAGCCAAGGCCTGCTGCCCAGGTCGCGATGGCCTCAAGCGAGTTGAAGGGGGCAGCATCGCCCGCAAACTGGGCCAGGAACAGACCCGGCCCTTTCATCGTCTTCATGATTTCCCTCCCAGAAAAACATAGCCCGTCAAAGGCTTGGCATGATTTTACGCTGTCTCCGGTTCTCTTGCCGGAGGTGTATAGGCGAGCGTCTGAAGGTCTGTCGCCGGCGTTCCCTCGATCCGTGAAAGAACCTTGCGGGCAAGGTCACGGCCTGCGAGCTTGAAATCCTCGCTGATGACCAGAATTCCCGGCCGGAACCAGGTCAGCATGTCGAAGGACGACTGCTTGGTGACGATATCGACTTCGTTGCCGAGGGTGAGGCCAGCCTGTTCGGCTCCAATTGCCGCCGCAATCCCGGCACTCCCCGCGCCGCAGACGATACCGTCCGGACGTCTTTCGCTTTGCATCAGCTTCCTGACCCCGTCTGCGATCGCCTGAATGTCGTCATCGATCGTAAAAGAGGGCGTCGGGAAGGGGCGGAGGTCATTCTCGAGGATGCCTTCCTCGAAGCCTTCCATCATGTGACGGGCGTAGGTCAGGTTCGTCGGCGGTCCGAGCAGCAGAATGCGGCTGCGTCCGAGACGCGCCAGCATCGCCACGGCATCGCGTGCGAAGGCCGCATTGTCATAGTCATGATAGGCGTGCTCGATCCCCATTTCCGTCCGCCCATGGGTGACGAACGGCATGTTCTTTTCGTGCAGGTAGCGGACGCGCGGGTCTTCTGGTTCCGTGCGTGACAGGACGATTCCGTCGGCGGATCCGGTTTCAACCACATAGCGGACGGGATCCATCGGATCCCCGGCATGGGTGTATGGCGTCACGACAAGGTGGTAAGGCGTGCCGGCCAACTCGTCAGAGATACCCTGGATCATGCTGCTGGTCAGCCCCATGATCTGTTCCTCGGTGTTCAGAACGAGACTGATGACGTTGGTCTTCCCGGTGCGAAGGCGCACACCGGCGCGGTTCGGCCGGTAGCCGATCTGATCAGCGACAAGCCGAACGCGCTTCTTTGTCGCCTCGCCGATGTCGGGCGCATCCTTCAGGGCGCGCGAGACCGTCGTCACGCCAAGTCCGGTCATGAACGCGATCGTCTTGAGCGTTGGTCGACCTTCGGGCGGGCGTTGCGGGGCTGGTTTTGTTGGAGCGTCAATCTCGCTCAAATCATCTGATCCTTGGTCGGTCGAAAATCTGTTCGGGCGTCTTCTATTATTGGGGTGCGGACCGCCTTTAAAGGCCGAACACGGCCGGGCGCTCCGATACCTCGGAAAAACATCTGCTCCGTTCTGGCGGAGCTGGTGCGGCCTTTGGTGATGCGGAGGGAGCCGCAGGGGGTGTCGAGGGCCGGAACCAAAATACTACAACGTTACAGTAGATTTGCAAATAATTTGCGAGAGACCCGTTCTTGAGGTCGGATTTTCCGATTATTTTTCGCAAGTGCAAAAACTAAAAGTTGCAGGAAGGCGAAAATTTTTCAAGGCTGTATAAAATTAGAAAAAACAAAGAGATATATTTATTTTTTGTGCCGTTGTTTCTGGAAATAAATGATTTTTGACGAGCGTTACTCAAGCGTGTTTCGCATGCGCACAGTCACTTTGAAATCGGAGATTGAAATCCTAAAAAAATCTAAATATCCTTCTCCTATAACGTTACAGTTATGGGAGGAAGTTCGATGACATTCAAAAGCCGGATGGCGGTATGCTTGGCCGCCGTGGCTATGCCACTGGGTTTCAGCGCACACGCTACTGACCTTGAAGTGACGCATTGGTGGACGTCTGGAGGAGAGGCTGCCGCCGTTGCAGAATTCGCCAAGGCATTCGACGCGACCGGAGACAAGTGGGTCGACGGCGCAATTGCCGGTTCTGGCGGTACGGCCCGGCCGATCATGATTTCGCGCATCACCGGTGGTGATCCGATGGGCGCAACCCAGTTCAACCATGGCCGTCAGGCAGAAGAGCTGGTCGAAGCCGGCCTGATGCAGGACCTGACCGAGCTGGCTGAAAAAGAAGGCTGGAAGGACCTCGTCCACCCGTCTTCACTGCTGGACAGCTGTACGCTTGACGGCAAGATCTATTGCGTTCCGGTTAACATTCACTCCTGGCAGTGGCTCTGGCTGAGCCGCAAGGCCTACGAGGAAGCCGGCGTTGCCGTTCCGACCAACTGGGATGAGTTTGTTGCCGCCGCTCCGGCGCTTGAAAAGGCAGGCAAGATCCCGCTGGCCATGGGCAATCAGCCTTGGCAGTCCTCGGGCGCCTTCAACGTAATGTCGATCGCAGTCGCCGGCCTTGATGCCTGGAAGGCGGTCAACATCGAAAAGAACGCCGATGTTGCGGCCGGTCCGGAATATGCAAAGGTCTTCAAGGCAGCGGCTGATGCGCGCAAGATGCGCGAAGGCTCAAACGTTCAGGACTGGAACCAGGCAACGAACCTGGTCATCACCGGCAAGGCTGGTGGTCAGATCATGGGTGACTGGGCACAGGGTGAGTTCCAGGTCGCAAACCAGGTTGCCGGAACGGACTATGAGTGTCTGCCGGGCCTTGGAGTGACCGAAGTCATCTCCACCGGCGGTGACGCATTCTATTTCCCGAAGCTGAATGACCCGGAAAAGACAGCTGCCCAGATGCGCCTTGCCTCGCTCATGATGAGCAAGGAAGTGCAGGTCGCCTTCAATCTCAAGAAGGGCTCCTTGCCGGTTCGCGGCGACGTTGATCTTGCAGCGGCCAACGACTGCATGAAGAAGGGTCTGGATATCCTGGCCAAGGGCAACATCCTGCCTGACACCAACCAGGCCTTCTCCCCCGACACCCAGGGGCAGATCGAGGATCTCATGACCGAATTCTGGTCGAGCACCGAGATCAGCGCTGAAGACGCCCAGAAGCGCTACGCGGAAATCATCGCAGACGCCGACTGATTTTCGATAGCGACCTGATCGAAAGGG
Organism: Roseibium sp.; assembly: GCF_048261595.1. Classification (GTDB taxonomy): domain Bacteria; phylum Pseudomonadota; class Alphaproteobacteria; order Rhizobiales; family Stappiaceae; genus Roseibium. Next base: position 487,242 of record NZ_JBLXFW010000001.1, on the reverse strand, counting down.
CAGGTGCCCGCCGGATCTCACGAGAGGGATCCGGCGGGAGTGCCGGTTCCTTGCCTGGTCGGGCAATGATTGCAAGACTTCTGCGACATGACTTCAGCGACGGGGGTGGCTATGGCGCATAACGCGCGGCCCATTCAGCTGTTCCGGAACTTGAACGCCAAGGTGGCGGCGATCCCGATGATCCTGACGGCATTGGTGATCTTCGTTGGCGGTACGGCCTGGACGGTGGTCTATTCTTTCACCAAATCAAACCTGCTGCCCAAACTGAAATGGGTAGGCTTCGATCAATATGAGCGCCTGTGGTCGGCAAACCGCTGGATTGTCTCGATCGAAAACCTGATGATCTACGGCGTCTGCAGCCTGATCTTCTCGCTCCTTATCGGTTTCGTTCTCGCTGCGCTTCTGGACCAGAAGATCCGGTTCGAGAACACCTTCAGAACGATATTTCTCTATCCTTTCGCCCTCAGTTTCATCGTGACGGGCCTTGTCTGGCAATGGATCCTGAATCCCGACTTCGGGGTTCAGGCCGTCATACGCTCGCTCGGCTTCGAGAGCTTCACCTTTGATCCGCTCTACAACGAAGACATCGTGATCTATGGCATCCTGATTGCTGGTCTGTGGCAGGGAACCGGCCTGATCATGTGCCTGATGCTGGCGGGCCTGCGCGGCATCGACGAGGACATCTGGAAGGCAGCACGCGTCGACGGCATTCCGGTGTGGAAGACCTATGTCTTCATCATCATCCCGATGATGCGTCCGGTCTTCATCACCACCCTGGTGCTGATCGCCTCCGGCATCGTCCGCGTCTACGATCTCGTGGTCGCCCAGACCAGTGGTGGTCCCGGCATCGCCTCCGAAGTCCCGGCGAAATACGTCTACGACAAGATGTTCCTGGGGCAGAACCTGGCGCAGGGCTTTGCAGGCTCGACAATGATGCTGCTCTCCGTGCTCGTCGTCCTCATCCCCTGGGCCTATCTGGAATTCGGAGGCAAGAAACGTGTCTGAGACAATTCAAATGCGCTCCATCTCCGACGATGTGGCCGGCAAGGGCAAGAAAAACGGCACAGTTGCCAGCAAGGTGAAGTCGGGCGGTGCTTCGTCCGCAACCGCTCGCGGATTGCTCGATGGACCCAGCGGCACCAAGCCGCGCCAAAGGTTTTCCCGGCGCAACATCTTCATCTACGGCACGCTGTTCGTCGTCGCGCTCTATTATCTCCTGCCGCTCTACGTGATGGTCGTAACGTCATTGAAGGGCATGCCGGAGATCCGCCTTGGCAACATCTTCGCGCCGCCCGTCGAAGTCACCTTCCAGCCCTGGGTCAAGGCCTGGGCCGAGGCCTGTACCGGTCTGAACTGCGAGGGCCTGTCGCGCGGGTTCTGGAACTCGGTGCAGATCACCATTCCATCGGTGATCTTCTCCATCGCCGTGGCGTCTGTGAACGGCTACGCGCTGGCAAACTGGCGCTTCAAGGGAGCCGACGTCTTCTTCACGATCCTGATCTTCGGGGCGTTCATTCCCTACCAGGTCATGCTCTATCCGATCGTGATCATCCTGCGCGAAATGGGCCTTTATGGGTCACTCGGTGGCCTGGTGCTCGTGCACACGATCTTCGGCATGCCGATCCTGACATTGCTGTTCCGCAACTACTTCACCTCGCTGCCTGAAGAACTGTTCAAGGCAGCGCGCGTGGACGGGGCGGGCTTCTGGCAGATCTACCTCAGGATCATGCTGCCGATGTCGCTGCCGATCTTTGTGGTCGCGGTCATCCTGCAGGTGACAGGCATCTGGAACGACTTCCTCTTCGGTGTGATCTACACCAAGCCGGATCTCTACCCGATGACCGTTCAGCTCAACAACATCGTCAACTCGGTTCAGGGCGTGAAGGAATACAACGTCAACATGGCGGCCACGCTCCTCACAGGCCTGGTGCCCCTGGCCATCTACTTCATCTCCGGAAAGCTGTTTGTACGCGGTATCGCCGCTGGCGCGGTGAAAGGGTGAATTCCATGGAAAGTGTCAACATTCGGGACGTGTCCCTCAACTTCGGTTCGATCCGCGTTCTGGAAAACCTCAATCTCGATATCAACGACGGTGAGTTCCTCGTGCTGCTCGGGCCGTCCGGCTGTGGCAAGTCGACCCTGTTGAACTGCATAGCCGGACTGCTGGACGTCTCTGATGGTCAGATCTTCATCAAGGGCAAGAACGTCACCTGGGAAGAGCCCAAGGACCGCGGCATCGGCATGGTGTTCCAGTCCTACGCGCTTTACCCGCAGATGACAGTCGAGAAAAACCTGTCCTTCGGCCTGCAGATCGCCGGCTTGCCGAAGGCCGAGATCGCTGCCCGCATTCAGCGGGCGGCGGAAATCCTGCAGATCGAGCCGTTGCTCAAGCGCAAGCCGGCCCAGCTCTCCGGTGGCCAGCGACAACGCGTTGCCATCGGTCGGGCCCTGGTTCGCGATGTGGATGTCTTCCTGTTCGATGAACCGCTTTCCAACCTCGATGCGAAGTTGCGTGCGGAGCTGCGCGTCGAGTTGAAGCGCCTGCACCAGAACCTGACCAACACCATGATCTACGTGACCCATGATCAGATCGAGGCACTGACGCTGGCTGACCGTATCGCTGTCATGAAGGGCGGCATCATACAGCAGCTGGACGATCCGCTGACCATCTACAACAAGCCGGTCAACCTGTTCGTTGCAGGCTTCATCGGCTCGCCGTCGATGAACTTCCTTGATGCCGTGGTCGAAGGGCAGGGCGGTGTCTACTCGGTCAACCTGGGAGACGGCCTCAAGGTTCCGCTCGAGGGTTACGAATCCGAGGGGCAGATGCGGGACAGCCAGAAGGTCGTCTTCGGCGTTCGCCCGGAGCATCTGACGGTGACGCGCGAGCCGACCTCAGGGCCATACCTTTCCGCCACCGTGGAACTGGAAGAACCCATGGGTGCCGACAGTCTGGTCTGGCTGCGCTTGGGCAAGAAGACCTTGTCGGTGCGCACGGAAAGCACCTCCCGCTTCATTCCCGGTGACAATGTCTTCGTCACCTTCGATCTCCAGCACGCATCAGTCTTTGATGCAGCGACGGAGGAGCGCATCTGAGGCAGCTTGCCGTCCAAGCTGTCACGTCATGGGCCTGCAAGTGCGGCGGGTCCCAAGAGCCTGCCGAACGGGTCTACGATCCTCCAGCATCCGTCCGGCAGGCTTTCCCTTCCGATTTCAACTTCTTTGCGGGCACCGGACAACAAGAATGGCAGAGCGTCTCACCCAGTTTCACGTTCAAGGCCTTGCTGTGATGGCAGCCGGCATTGTGCCTGCACATGGGGTACTGGTGGCGGCCGAGACCGACGAGCGGAACAGATCCCGATCATGACCATCAATCCGCTCCATATCGACATGCCGCAGCCGGTCGGCCTGCACGGACAATGGCAACTGTCCGACGAGACCGGTGAACATGTGGTCTTGATGAACCTGCCCGGCGATGTGATCAGCGCGCTGGAAGCTGCAGGTGTGATCGGCGATCCCTATCAGGGGCGGGCCGAGTATGACTTGCGCTGGATTGCCGAGCGGGACTGGATTCTGTCCCGGGACTTCTCCGTGCCCGATCCGTCGCTCTGTGCCAACGGCTGGTCACTCGAGGTCGATGGTCTCGACACGGTCGCCGAGATCCGTGTCAACGGTCACAGTGTGCTGTCTGCCGCCAATGCTTTCAGGTCTTTCCGTGCTGATGTGAGCGGTGCTCTGCGGGCAGGGAGCAACCGCATCGAGATCCGGTTCAGCTCAAATATCGCTGAAGCCAAAAACCTGCAGGACGCGCAGCCGTTCTATGTTCCCTACCATGCGGGTAACTGCCCCATTCGCAACGGCAATATGCTGCGCAAGAGCCAGTGCCATTTCGGCTGGGACTGGAACATCGCGCTCGCTCCGTTCGGGCTCTACGGCGATATCGCCATTGCTCCCAATGCCGACTATCGGATCGCCAGCCTGTCGACAGCCCAGAGTCACTCCGACGGCAATGTCGAGCTCGTGCTGCGGCTGACTGCCGCGGCAATCGAGGCAGGCGAAACGGATCTCTCTATTTCCGTGGCGGGCGCTCGGCTTCAGGAACGGATCTGGCTGTCTGCTGGCGAAAACACGTTCGAGCGGCGTTTGATGGTCAATGCGCCGGACCTCTGGTGGCCCGCAGGGCACGGACGGCAAACGCTTCATGAATTGTCTGTCAGCGTCGGATCTGCGTGCCAGACGCGCAGGATCGGCTTCCGGGATCTGCGCTTGATCACCGATGCGGATGAGGTCGGACATCGGTTCTGTCTGTCGGTCAATGGCCGCGAGATCTTCTGCCGCGGAGCCAACTGGATCCCGGCAGATGCATTGCCTGGCCGTATCACGCGGGAAAAGACCGAACATCTTTTGGCGTCGGCGCTTGCGGCAAATATGAACATGATCCGCGTTTGGGGTGGCGGGCAGTACGAGTCGGAGTGGTTCTACGACTATTGCGACGAGCACGGGCTGCTGGTGTGGCAGGACTTTATGTTCGCCTGCAATCTATATCCGGCCACGCCCGAGTTTCTCGCGAACGTCGAGCAGGAGGTGCGCGAGCAGTCGGTCCGCCTTTCCTCGCATCCCTCGGTCGCTCTTTTCTGCGGCGACAACGAACTGATCGGTGCGCTGACCTGGTTCAAGGAATCGGTCGAGAACCGGGATCGATATCTCGTTGCCTATGATCGCCTCAACCGTACCATCGAGAATGCCCTGAAGTCCGTTCTGCCTGAAGCGGTCTGGTGGCCATCAAGTCCGTCGCCGGGACCGATGTCGTTCGGCGATGCCTGGCATGACGATACCTCTGGCGACATGCATTTCTGGTCGGTCTGGCACGAGGGCAGGGACTTCGCCCACTACCGGGACGTCTCGCCGCGGTTCTGCTCCGAATTCGGGTTCCAGTCGTTTCCATCCATGTCGGTGATCCGGACCTTTGCCTCTGATGACGACATGAACATCGCCTCGCCGGTGATGGAGTCGCATCAGAAAAACGCCGGTGGCAATGCTCGGATTGCCGAAACCATGTTCCGCTATTTCCGCTTTCCGTCCGACTTCGGGAATTTCGTCTATCTCTCGCAAGTCCAGCAGGGATTGGCGATCCGCACGGCCGTTGAGTATTGGCGTTCCCTCAAACCCCATTGCATGGGCGCTCTATACTGGCAGTTGAACGACACCTGGCCGGTCGCATCATGGTCCAGTCTTGATTATGGCGGCGGCTGGAAGGCCTTGCATTACATGGCTCGCCGTTTCTTTTCGCCCGTCCAGGTCTTCGCTTTGCCAAGTGAGGACGGTGGATTGCGGTTGTCAGCGGTCAACGATGGCGCCGATCCTGTCGAGGTAACCTACCAGGTTGAACGCTGGAGCTTCGAGGGGAGCCACGAGATCTTCTGCGAGGGTCGTGCCAGCGTCCCTGCTGACCGTGCCATTGATCTTCCGGTGGAGACTGCCGCTTACCCGGACGCCACCGGACTGACTGTCTACAGGTGGCAGAGCTCATGCGGTCTGTCGGGTTGGGATCACGTCATGCCGGCCGCCTACAAGGGCCTGGACCTGCACAAACCGGACATCACCACGACTGTTGAAGAGGTTGATGGGCGATCTGTCGTGACGCTCGCAACCGACAGGCCAGCCTTGTTCGTGACCCTGGAAACCGACCTTCCGGTGCGGTTCTCAGACAATGTTCTCACTTTGCTGCCTGGGAGGCCCGTGTCCCTCGATCTCGAAGACATGGGGAAACGACCACCGGGGGAGATCCTCCGAAGCCTTACGATACGCAACCTTTATTCCAGTTCCCGGGCCTGACGGCGCGAAAGGGATCTGGTCAACATCAAACAGGAGCTTTTTGAAATGACTGCTTTTTCCTTCCAGCTCTACAGCGCACGCGAGTTTCCGCCGCTTGATGGCACCTTGAAGATGCTCTCCGAGGCCGGCTATGCCCAGGTTGAGGGATATGGCGGCGTTTATCAGGACCTCGATGCGACGAAGGCTGCGCTGAATGCGGCCGGTCTTTCCATGCCGTCCGGCCACTTCTCTCTGCAAATGCTCGAAGAGGATCAGGACCAGGTAGTCCGGATCGCAGAGGCTTTGGGCATCAAGACGATCTACTGCCCGCATATCGTGGTCGAGGAACGCCCCACAGACGCTGCGGGCTGGATCGCCTTCGCCAAGCGTCTCGAGGCCTTGCATGAACGCTATTCGGCGCTGGGCTATGAATTCGGCTGGCACAACCACGCTTTCGAGTTCGAGGCTCTTCCGGACGGCTCCATTCCGATGAAGCTCATTCTGGACAATGCTCCGAGCATCAGCTGGGAAGCAGACATTGCCTGGATCGTGCGCGGGGGAGCCGATCCGATCGCATGGATCAAGGAGTACGGCAGCCGGATCACGGCAGCCCACGTCAAGGATATCGCCAGTGACGGCGAATGCGCCGACGAGGATGGCTGGGCGGATGTCGGCCACGGTACGATGGACTGGAACGGCATCATGGATGCTCTCAAGTCCACACCGGCCCGTCTTTTCGTCATGGAACACGACAAGCCCAACGATGCGACCAGATTTGCGAAACGGTCGATCGCTTCGGCCAAGAACTATTAAGGTTGGAAGATCATGAGTGACACACTTGGTGTCGGCATCATCGGATGCGGCAACATCTCGACTACCTATTTCAAGTTCATTCCGCTCTTCAAGGGGATGGAAATCCGGGGCTGCGCAGACCTGAACCGCGGTGCTGCGGAGGCCCGTGGTCAGGAATTCGGCGTGCGGGCGATGACCGTTCACGACCTGTTGAAGGCCGATGACATCGATATCATCGTCAATCTGACGATACCGGATGCCCATTGGCCGGTCTCCAAGGAAATCCTTTCTGCCGGCAAGCACGTCTATTCGGAAAAGCCGCTGGTGCTGACGCTGGAAGACGGCCGTGCAATGCAGAAGCTCGCGGCCGAGAAGGGGCTCAAGGCCGGGTCAGCTCCGGATACCTTCCTGGGCGGCGCTCATCAAAGGGCCCGCAAGGCCATCGACGATGGCCGTGTCGGCAAGATCACCGCCGGAACCTGTCATGTGATGAGCCATGGCATGGAGCACTGGCATCCGAACCCGGACTTCTTCTTTCTGCCTGGGGGCGGTCCGATCCTCGACCTTGGACCTTATTACATCGCCAACCTGGTGAATCTGGTGGGGCCCGTGAAACGGGTCGCAGCACTCACCTCCATGGCGACGCCGACGCGCAAGATCTCGAGCCAGCCTCGTGCCGGCGAGGAGGTCCCGGTCAAGACGCCGACGAACATCCATGCGTTGTTGGAGTTCGAGAACGGTGCGACGATCACCCTGTCGGCAAGCTGGGACGTCTGGGCTCATCGCCACAAGAACATGGAGCTTTATGGAACTGAGGGTTCGCTTTACGTGCCGGATCCGAACTTCTTCGGCGGTGATGTCATCCTGACCGACCGGACGGGAACGGCAGAGACTCTGGCCGATGACGGGCATCCTTTCGGCATTCCGAACCAGGATCACGCCCAGGGCAAGATGGCGAACTACCGGGCTGCGGGGCTGGCCGATATGGCTCAGGCGATCACGGAAGGTCGTGACTACCGCTGCTCCCTCGACCGGGCATTGCACGCCGTCGATGTCATGACGTCAATCCTGAAGTCCGGTGAGACCGGAAACTTCATCGACATCTCGACACCTTGCGAACGGCCGGCTGCGCTTGGCCGGGACGAAGCAGCGGCAATGCTGCGCTGAGTGCCACAAAAAAAACGGCAGCGGAGACCGCTGCCGTTTTTCGTTCGAGATGGCAAGATCGTAGCGCGGAGCGTCAGGAGGCCCGCCGAATGGTGCTTTCTGCCGGTCCGGTAAATCGAACGCCCATCTTGTCCTCGCTGCGCCAGACCACTTCCACAGGGCGGCGGGTCGACTCGTTGTCGATGTAGAGGAGGAAGGAGCCCGGTACGCCGAGCGTTGACGGCAGCGTCAGCAGTGCTCCGGTCTCGTTGGTGTTGCGGATGGTGCAGTTGAACACCTGTGACAGACCGCCAAAAACGATCCGGCCTGCTTTCAGGGTCCGTTTCCGATTGTTGTTTCGTCGTTCCTCGGTCATGGCCAGAACTTCCGACATTCCATTCATCCTGAGATTTGCAATTGTTACAAATACTAGCCTTCAATTCTGAATAAAGTATTGCGCAAAGCCTGTAGTGCGTAGAAGAGGTAAAAACATATTTTTTTAAAATGTTATATTTGATGATTAATGAAGTATGAACATAATATTTCAACTTTGCTTGGTTGGGGTAGCTGAATAGATCGATCCGCTTCACGGTTGCGGCGAAAGCGGAGAAGCGGGCATGGCGCTGCGAAACGTTGGCGTGGCAGGCGGCTTGACCTTCCCCTCATGTTTGCGGACTGTCGTCTCGAAAGCAGCTTGGGGAGGATCTGAATGAATACGCTGGTACTTGGCCTGATCATCTTTCTCGGCATTCATGTGCTGCCCATGTTCACGCTTGCCCGGAAGCGGCTGATCGGATTGCTCGGGTCAGCCTTGTACCGTGTTGCCTTCTCGTTGATCTCCGCGATCGGACTCTACTTCATCGTTGTTGGCTACGGAGAAGCCCGCCTCGAAGATCTGCCGGTTCTCTACGATCCGCCCGAATGGACCCGTCACGTGGTCATGCTGTTCATGATCCCGGTCTTCATTCTGTTGATCGCGGCCTATATTCAAGGTCGCATCAAGCGCACCTTCAGGCATCCTATGCTTGTGGCGGTGAAACTATGGGCTTTTTCGCATTTGCTGGTGCGCGGAGACCTTGCGTCGGTGGTTCTGTTCGGCAGTTTTCTGGCCTGGGCCGTCATCGACCGGATCTCGCTGAAGCGTCGACCCGCAGAAAGCGGTGCGGTCGCGATGCATCTGGACGAAAGCCGGCCATACCTGGAGGTCCTCGTCATTTTGGCCGGATTGGTGTTGTACGGTCTCTTCGTTTGGAAGGGACACGAGCTTGTCATTGGCTATCCCTTGACGTAATCACATCTGATCGGGCGCGGGCGACCGGCATTTATGTTGCGAATGCCTCACTTGCGCCATCAAACCGTTGAAAAGAGAGCCTAACCGGCGTTTGCCTCTCAGGGGGCGAGGGGATAATGTGGCGCGCCTTTCGTTTCCACCCGCAACGGTGGGTGCCGGAGCGGATGCGAGTAAGCCAATCAATGCAGGAACAAGACACGCATGTCCGATATTTTTCGTGAAGTCGATGAAGACATCCGCCAGGAGAAGTACCGTCGGCTTTGGGATCGCTTCGGCCCTTGGCTCATCGCCGTGGCGGTACTGATCGTTGTCGGCACCGGCGGATATCGCGGTTGGCTTCATTGGCAGGAAACCAAGTCGCAGGCAGCTGGCGATACCTTCTTTGATGCCGTGCGGCTGTCAGAGGCAGGGGACAGTGCGGCGGCAGAGGCGCGCTTTGCGGAATTGGCGGATGCGACCGGCGGATATCCGGCAATCGCTCACCTGCGAAAGGCCGCCGATCTGGTTCGTGACGAGCGCACGACCGAGGCCCTTGCCGCTTTCGACGACATCTCCCGAGACAGCAGTGTCGATGCTGGCCTGCGCGACATTGCCAGCCTGCGCGCCGCCTATATTGCGGTTGATACCGAGGATTACGCCGCAGTTGCCGACCGGGCAGAAGGTCTGACTGGCGAAAATGCACCCTTCCGCAGCGCAGCTCGTGAGATCCTCGCAGTAGCCGCCTGGAAGGCGGGCGATATCGAAACTGCCAGGACATGGATCGCCGCGCTCAACGATGACCCGGCGACGCCGACAGACGTTGCTCAGCGTGTCTCGATCCTGACGCAGGTCATCGACGGAACAACCGGTACCGCCAAGACGGAGAACGGCCAGTGACATTCATGAACCTGAAGTCAGGCCTGCGCTCGTTCTGCAGCGTCGCGGTCCTTTCCCTCGCGCTGGGCGGTTGCGGTAGCGTCTCGGAGTTCTCCGAAAGCCTTAATCCGTTCTCGAAGGAAAAGATCCTTCCCGGCGAGCGTCAGCCCGTGTTCGAAGGTGCCGACCCTGCTGCAGTCGCTGCTGCGCGTGCCGCCTCCATCGGCAACGCAACCGGCGGGCAAGACTGGCCCACAGCCGGTGGCGGCCTTACCAACGACCCGGGCAATGTCGCCGTCAGTATTTCCGGCAATCGCGCCTGGAGGGCCCAGATCGGGTCGGCCGGCGGCAGCCTGACTTCCGACGCACTGCGTGCCTCCGCACGTCCGGTCAGCGCAGGTGGCCGTGTCTATGTCTACAAGCCCAACGGCGAAGTCGTTGCGCTGACGACAGGCGGCGCTCGTGTGTGGACGCGTTCGCTGCGGCCCGAAGGTGAAAAGGACGTTGCGCCGGGTGGTGGCGTTGCCGTTTCCGGCAACGTTGTCTACGCCGCTACAGGCTATCGTTCGCTTTCGGCACTCGATGCGGGTTCCGGGCAGCTCCTTTGGACCGCCGAACTGGCGACGCCGGCCCGCGGTGCACCTGTTGCAGGCAATGGCCTCGTGGTCGTGGTCAGCCAGTCAAACGAGGTCTACGCCCTCAACCAGTCCGATGGGACCGAGGCCTGGAACTACGTCGGCATCGAGGAAACGGCTGGCGTGCTGTCCTCGGCAAGCCCAGCGATTTCCGGCAACAGGGTCATCGTTCCGTTCTCGTCCGGTGAAATCATGGCCCTCGACATGAAGACCGGCGAACCGGCCTGGATCGACGGCGTGGCGCGCGGTTTCCGCACACTTGCAGTGTCTGGCCTGTCCGATGTATCGGCCAGCCCGATCGTTTCCGGCGATACCGTCTACACCACGGGTGTGGCAGGCCGTACGATCGCGTCATCCCTGAAGACGGGAACGCGTCAGTGGGAACAGGATCTCGGTTCCGTTCACACTCCGGTCGTCTCCGGCAGCGCGTTGTTCATGGTCGATCTTGATGACCGGATGGTCGCGCTGGACCGCAAGAGCGGCGAAACGCTCTGGTCGACAGCCCTGCCGCGTCCGGAAAAAAAGAAGCAAAGACGCAATTGGGCAGGCCCGGTGCTTGCTAATGGAGCCCTAGTGGCTGTATCCAGCGACGGACGCATGGCAATGGTCGATGCCGCATCGGGCAAGATCATGGCCACTTATGACGTGAAGACCAAGGTCTACGTGACCCCGATCATCGCCGGTGGGCGCATGATCGTGTTGGACGGCGATGACGCCGTCGCCGCATTCAACTGACCCGGACGCCGGGTCAGCGCGGCTTATCAGGAGTAAATGAAGTGGGCGCAAAAGTCGCCATTATCGGACGGCCGAATGTCGGCAAGTCCACCTTGTTCAATCGACTGGTCGGCAAGCGGCTGGCGCTGGTTGACGACACTCCGGGCGTGACCCGCGATCGTCGTCCCGGCGACGCGCGTCTTGGCGACCTGCGGTTCACCATCATCGATACGGCGGGCCTCGAGGAAGCCGACAATGCGACCCTCGAGGGTCGCATGCGGCGTCAGACAGAGGAAGCCATCAGCGAGGCGGACGCGGTCCTGTTTGTCATTGACGCGCGCGCGGGCGTGACGCCTCTCGACGCGCATTTCGCAGATGTGGCGCGCAAGACCACCCGGCCGGTGATCCTTCTGGCGAACAAGGCCGAGGGACGGGCAGGGGCGGACGGCCTTTACGAGAGCTATTCGCTTGGCCTTGGCGAGCCGATTGCCATTTCCGCGGAGCATGGCGAAGGCCTAGCCGATCTCTATGACGCCCTGAAGCCCCATGTGGACCGGGTCGAGGAAGAGGAGGAGGCCCGGGCTGCCGACGACGCGCAGGCCGCTGAAGTGGCCCGCACCGATTTCGACGTCGATGAAGACGGCGAGATGATCGAGGAGGACGAACCGGTTGGAACCGTCGAGCGTCCTCTGCGGGTTGCGATCGTCGGGCGCCCGAATGCCGGCAAGTCGACGCTGATCAACACGATGCTCGGCGAAGACCGCATGCTCACCGGCCCGGAAGCCGGCATCACGCGCGATTCCATTTCCGTCGACTGGACCTGGCGCGACCGCCATATCAAGCTGTTCGACACTGCAGGCATTCGCCGCAAGGCGCGCGTTCAGGAGAAGCTCGAGAAGCTTTCCGTCGCTGATGCGTTGCGCGCGATCAAGTTCGCCGAAGTCGTTGTCGTGACCCTCGATGCCACGATCTCATTCGAAAAGCAGGACCTGCAGATCATCGATCTGGTGGCGCGCGAAGGACGTGCGCTGGTCATCGCGATCAACAAGTGGGACCTGGTCGAGGATCGCGAGGAAGCCTGGAAGAAGATCCGCGATGCGAACGATCGCTACTTCAACCAGATCCGCGGCGTTCAGATCGTGACGCTTTCCGGCATCCAGGGCCAGGGCATCGATCGCCTGATCGAGAGCGTCTTCACCGCCTACGACGCCTGGAACGCTCGCGTATCGACGTCAAGGCTCAACCGCTGGCTCGAGAAGGTCCTGGCCAACCATCCGCCCCCCGCGGTAGCCGGACGCCGCGTTCGACTGCGCTACATGACGCAGGCCAAGACACGCCCGCCGCACTTTGTTGCCTTTGCCTCCCGGCCAGAGCAGTTGCCGGAAAGCTATACCCGCTATCTTGTCAATAATTTGCGGGCAACTTTTGATATTCAGGGTACGCCAATCCGGTTCTCCTACCGCAAGGGCGACAATCCCTACGCAGTGAAAAAGAAGCGAAAGATTCAATAATCTTCGCTCCCTAGCATTTTGATAGCGGGATGCCCGTCCGGGCATCCCGGCCTTTCTTGTATTGGAGGTTTTCGATGACGCCTGACCGGCTAGATTTCGCCGTTGCCCTTTCCCGCAAGGCTGGAAAACTGGGCATGGACTACTTCCGGCGCCTCGATGAACTCACCGTCTCCAAGAAAGGGCATCAGGATCTCGTCTCCGAGGCGGACCGGGACGTCGAGACCCTTGTCCGCGATGAGATTGCGGCAACGTTTCCCAGTGACGGCATTGTTGGCGAAGAGCATGGCCGTGTCGAAGGAACCTCCGGGTTCACCTGGGTCATCGACCCGATCGACGGGACCGCGAATTTCGTTTCCGGTATTCCCCAGTGGTGCGTCATCCTCGCTTGCGTCCATGAGAGCGAGACCGTCCTTGGCGTCATTCACGACCCGAATGCCGACGAAACGTTCCGCGCCGGCAAGGGAAGGGGTGCTTTCGTCAACGACCGCCCGATCAAGGTCAGTGACAGCACCAGCCTGTCAGAGGGTTCTCTTGGCGTCGGCTTCAATGGCCGGACGGCAACTTCTGACGCGGTCAATTGCATCGAGGCGCTGGTCGCAAGGGGCGGCGTCTTCTTCCGGAATGCTTCCGGTGGATTGATGCTGGCTTATGCCGCGTCCGGCCGTCTGCTCGGCTATGTCGAGGCGCACATGAATGCCTGGGATTGTCTGGCGGGCATGCTGATTGCCGCGGAAGCCGGCGGACGGGTCGCAGCCTATGACGCAGTCGCAGCACTCGACAACGGTGCAAGAGTGATTGTCAGTGGTCCGGATATATTCGACGAGATTCTTGAGATCACGGAACGCTCATTTTCACCGCTGAGCTGACCGACCTGGATCAGGTTCAGTATGAAGGCATTAAAAAAGCGCGGACCTTGCGGTTCGCGCTTTTTTGCTGAGCCTGTTACGCTGACCGTCACAGAGCGATGAAGCTCCCTGAGCTCCGGTCATAAAGCTTGCCGGTTTCCGTCACATCGGCGCCGAGCAGCTTGATCAGGTCCAGCGCGACATCCTTCGGCTGCGGCAGCTTTGCCGGATCTTCTCCAGGCATCGCCTTTGCGCGCAGACCCGTGCGCACTGGCCCCGGATCGAAGAGATTGACCCGCAGTGGCGTTTTCTCGGTTTCATGGGCATAGGTGCGCGCCAGTGCCTCGACAGCGGCCTTCGAGATCGACTGCAGACCCCAGAACGGTGTCGCTTCACGAGAATGATGTGACGTCATGAAGACCGCGCGACCTGCGTCCGACTGGCGCAGCAAGGGATCCAGCGATCGGATCAGGCGCCAGTTGGCAGTCACGTTGACGGACATGACCTTTTCGAAGTCCTTCGGGCTGATATGTCCGAGTGGCGAAAGGACGCCGAGTTGCCCGGCATTGCCGACCAGAATATCGAGCTTCTTCCAGCGCTCGTAGATGGCAGCGCCAAGACGGTCGAGGGCATCGAAATCGGTCAGGTCGAGCGGCACCAGGGTCGCTGCCTCTCCGCCGGACGAGCGGATTTCATCATCCAGTTCTTCCAAAGCGCCAACGGTCTTTGCGATGGCGATGACATGGGCACCACGCCGGCCGAGTTCCTTGGCAAGCTGATAGCCGATACCGCGCGATGCGCCGGTCACGACCGCGACGCGATCCTTGAATTCCTGAGACATCGGAGACCCTTAGCTCGCTTCGACAAGGCGCGGAGGACGCACGAAGTCGCGATCTTCCGACAGGTCCGTCAACGGTGTCGGATAGTCGCCGGTGAAGCAGTGGTCGGTAAACTGCGGGTTCTCGTTGTCCCGGCCCTCATAGCCCATCGCCCGGTAAATTCCGTCAACGGACAGGAAAGCGAGGCTATCTGCGCCGATGTAATTGCGCATCTCTTCGAGGTTGTAGCGTGCGGCCAGCAGCTTTTCGCGCTCCGGCGTGTCGATACCGTAGTAGTCGGAGTAGCGGATCGGGGGGGAGGCGAGACGGAAGTGGACTTCCGCAGCACCGGCTTCGCGGATCATCTGCACGATCTTGACCGACGTCGTGCCACGCACGAGGCTGTCGTCGATCAGTACGACGCGCTTGCCCTTGATGATCGGCCTGTTGGCCGAATGCTTCATCTTCACGCCCTGGTTCCGGATCTGCTGGGTCGGTTCGATGAAGGTCCGGCCGACGTAGTGGTTCCGGATGATGCCCAGTTCGAACGGGATCCCGCTTTCCTGGCTGAAGCCGATGGCCGCCGGAACGCCGCTGTCCGGCACCGGAACGATGACATCGCAGTCGACGCTGGACTCACGGGCGAGCTGACGGCCCATCTCGCGGCGTACGTCATAGACGCTGCGGCCGCCGACGATGGAGTCGGGACGCGAGAAATAGATGTATTCGAAGATGCAGGGACGTGCCGGCTTCTTGCCGAACGGGAAATAGCTCTCGATGCCGCTCGGGCTGCAGACGATCACTTCGCCGTTTTCGACCTCACGGATGAAGGTCGCACCGATGATGTCGAGGGCACAGGTTTCGGAGGCCAGGATCGGGGCGCCATTGAGATCGCCCAGAACCAGCGGCCGGATGCCGAAGGGATCGCGGGCGCCGATCAGCTTTTTCGCAGTCAGGGCCACCAGCGCATAAGCGCCTTCCATCTTGGTAATGGCATCGATGAAACGGTCGACGATCTTGCGCTCGCGGGAGCGGGCTACGAGCTGCAGGACCACTTCGGAATCCGAAGTCGACTGGCAGATCGCACCGTCGCGGATGAGTTCCTGGCGCAGCGAGAGGGCGTTTGTGAAGTTGCCGTTGTGGCAGATCGCGATCCCGCCGCCTTCCAGCTCTGCAAAGAGCGGCTGGACGTTGCGCAGGATGGTTTCGCCGGTGGTCGAGTAGCGCACATGGCCGACAGCACTCATGCCCGTCAGGCGGGCCATGGTGGCCGCCTCGGAGAAATGGTCGCCGACGAGGCCCAGATGGCGCTCGGCGCGGAACTGGTCATTGTCGTAGGTGACGATGCCGGCTGCTTCCTGTCCGCGGTGCTGCAGGGCATGAAGGCCGAGCGCGGTCAGGGCGCTTGCGTCTTCATGACCGAGTATGCCGAAAACGCCACACTCTTCGCGGAGCCTGTCCGCATACGGGTCAAAAGGCTCGTTGAGTTCGGTCTCGCCCTGCATGGCGAAGCTCCTTGTATTGCCGACTTGTTGTCTGCCCGCCGGAAGTATCGCCGGCAGGACTGTATATTTAGTTGCCGCCGGTGGTGAGTTGCTCAAGACCCTGGCGCTCGGAGGCGCTGTATCCGGCTTCTTCACTCTCACCTTCGGCGCCAGCGGGCGAGCTGTTTTCGCTCTGGCGCAGCTTGTCCATGATCGCTCGTTCCGGATCTTCCGGGAGCACTGCCACGAGACGTTCACCGACCGAAATCAGGATCGGTCGGGATTTGGCTTGCAGGACCCAGTTCGGCTGCTGTTGCGGCTGGACAAACCAGTTGAAGAACATCATGGCCACGACGACGAGCAGCAAGCCACGCACTGCGCCGAAAACGAACCCGAGCGTGCGGTCAAGTGCGCCAATGCGGCTGTCCAGGATGAAGTCCGAAATTCGCATGGTGATATAGGAGACAACCAGCAGCGTGACAATGAAGACCGCTGCGGCCGATGCGCCCATGGCGACCAGCTCATGCGAGATATACTGCTGGGCGTAGGGGAGGACGTGCTTGTAGAGCAGGAAGGCTGCGATGGCAGCCGCGACCCAGGAGGCAATCGACAGGACCTCGCGGACAAAGCCGCGGATCATCGCCAAAACCGCCGAGATGAGCATGATGACGAGAAGTATTCCGTCGAGCAGCGTGATCGGCATGTTCCTGTTCGATCCCTCGTGCGAGCCGTTCGGGTGTCTGGTCCCCGCGGCGTTGTCCGGTTCCTGAAACGTCGTCAATCAGGCTGAAGTGCCTGAAGCGCCGCCCCGAGCCGATATTTTGGCAATCAGTTCCCCGAGTTCCTCAAGGCCTGTCGCCGCGAATTCAGATTTGCTTCCGTCCTTCAGGTTGCCCTTGGGGCAGAATGCCTTGTCGAAGCCCAGCTTCCTGGCTTCCTTGAGCCTCGATTGCGCCTGGGCGACCGGTCGGATCGCTCCGGAGAGGCTGACCTCGCCGAAATAGACGCAATTGGGCGGAAGGGCAAGCCCGCTGAGCGATGAGACGAGCGCTGCAGCCACCGCCAGATCGGCCCCCGGTTCGTTGATCTTCAGACCACCGGCCACGTTCAGGTAGACATCGTGCTGGGAAAAGCGGACGCCGCAACGGGCCTCAAGCACCGCCAGGATCATGGACAGGCGTGCGCTGTCCCAGCCGATGACGGCGCGGCGCGGTGTTCCAAGCGGCGAGGGCGCAACGAGTGCCTGAACCTCGATCAGCAGCGGGCGAGAACCCTCAAGACCTGCAAAAACGGCCGCCCCTGGAGAATTGGTCGACCTTTCGCCCAGAAACAGAGCGGATGGGTTGGCGACTTCAGAGAGCCCCGAGCCGGTCATTTCGAACACGCCGATTTCGTCGGTCGCGCCAAAGCGGTTCTTCACCGATCTCAGGATGCGGTACTGGTGAGCGCCGTCACCTTCGAAATAGAGAACGGCATCGACCATGTGTTCGACGACGCGGGGGCCCGCGATCTGGCCATCCTTGGTGACGTGGCCGACAAGCACAAGCGTGGTGCCGTGTTTCTTGGCGTAGCGCACCATGGCCTGTGCCGAGGCGCGGACCTGGGTGACTGTGCCAGGAGGCGAGTCGGCCGTGTCGGTCCACAGCGTCTGGATGGAATCGAGGATCAGGAGGGCCGGTGGCTCGCTCGCCTGCAGGGTCGCGAGAATATCCTCGACGCTGGTTTCAGCGGCCAGCGCGACGGGAGCATCGGCAAGGCCGAGGCGTTCCGCTCGAAGGCGTACCTGGCCGACGGCTTCCTCGCCCGAAATATAGACTGCCTTGTGGCCAAGGCGCGCGAAGGCGGCAGCCGCCTGGATCAGAAGCGTCGACTTGCCGATACCCGGGTCGCCGCCAACCAGAAGCGCCGAGCCACGCACGAAGCCGCCGCCGGTGACCCGGTCGAGTTCGGCGATACGGCTCTGGATACGAGGGGCTTCCTTGGTGTCACCCTGCAGGCCAACAAGGGGAACGACCCGCCCCTTTGGCGCCTTGGTCTTCGCCGGTCCGCCTCCGATACCGCCGCCGGTCTGTTCCTCAACGATGGTATTCCATTCGCCGCAGCTCTCGCACCGTCCCGTCCACTTGCCGGAAATGGCGCCACAGGACTGGCAAACGAAGCTGCTGGAACGGCGCGCCATGCGTTGGTGTCTCCTCAAGCCGTCGAGGCGGCCGGCAAGGACTGATAGCGGCGCAGGTAACGCCGGCCAAGGCCCGTGAGATATTCGTAGTCGATGGTCTCGGCATAAGCGGCAAGGTCCGAAGCCGCAACGTTGGGGCCAAGCATTTCCACAAGGCAGCCGCGCCGGACAAGGCCTTCCGGTATATCGGTCGCATCAAGTGCGATCATGTCCATGGAGACTCGGCCCACCAGCGGCAGGCGATGACCGGCCAGCCATCCGAATGCGCCGGGACGAGCGTCCGTACTGCCGCCACGCCGCAAAAGCCCATCCGCATAGCCGGCAGCAACGACGGCAATCCGCATGTCGCGCTTTGCAGTTTCAGCGGCGCCGTAACCGATGGTTTCGCCCTTTGGCACATCGCGGACCAGCAGCACGCGGGCAGCCACCATAGCCACCGCCTTCATAGGGTTGGCGACAGTGTCGATTGCCTTGCCGCCATAGAGCGAGATACCCGGTCGGGCGAGGTCGAAATGATAGTCGGGCCCGAGGAAAACGCCTGCGGAGTTGGCCATTGAACGGGGAATGTCTGCGTATGCGGCAGTTGTTTCACTGAACAGCGCAAGCTGGTGCCGGTTCATGGGGCTTTCGGGCGTGGAGCCACAAGCCAGATGCGTCATCAAAAGTGAGATCTCGAATGAGGCTGTCTTGCCGGTGTCCGACATCAGGGCCACGAATTCGTCCGGGCGCATGCCGAGACGGTTCATTCCGGTATCGATGTGGATCGCGGCGGGCAAGCGCGTCCCGATGCCCCCGCAGAAACCAGACCATTCCTCGGCTTCTGGCAGCGAGCCCAGCACGGGCACCAGCCGGTTGTCGGCATAGATTTCAGCCGCGCCGGGAAAAAGGCCGTCGAGAATGAAGATTCGCACATCGGGAAAAGCGGTGCGCAGCTCCATACCCTCTGAGGGCAGAGCAACGAAGAATGTCCGGCAACCTTCATCCCGGAGCCGCGCCGCGGTTCCGGTCAGGCCGGTGCCATAGGCGTCGGCCTTGATCGTGGCAGCGCATTCGGTGCCGGGCTTGAGCTGAGACTTCAGGAAAGCCCAGTTGGACGCGATTGCATCCCGGTCGATGGTCAGCCGGCCGCCATAAAGGTCTTCAGAAATATGTGCAGCGTCCTGCAATGTCGCGGTTCCGCAGTGGTCGGTCGAATCGATGCCCGAGGCGATGTGTTCCGAAAGAATAGCCTCTCAGGTTACGGCCTTGCTATGCCCACAATTCAGCGGGCATGAGCCATGACCCGTCGTCGCCGGGCTTTTGAAAATCCAGATCGCCGAAGACTGAGGCCTATTCGTGGCGCTCGGGCAGGTATTCGTCCTGCGCGAGATCGGAGAACCGGGTGTACTGGCCCTCGAAGTGCAGGTTGACCGTGCCGGTCGGACCGTGACGCTGCTTGGCGATGATGACTTCCGCCTTGCCCTTGGCGCGTTCCAGCTTGTCCTTCCACACCTCGTGCTCCGGAGTGCCTTCCTCCGGCTCGGTCTTCCCGATGTAATATTCGTCGCGATAAACGAAGAGGATAACGTCGGCGTCCTGCTCGATCGAGCCCGATTCACGAAGGTCGGACATCATCGGGCGCTTGTCGTCGCGCGATTCCACCTGACGGGAGAGCTGGGACAGAGCGATGATCGGAACATGCAGCTCCTTCGCCAACGCCTTGAGGCCCGTGGTGATCTCGGTGATTTCCTGCACGCGGTTGCCGGAGTTCTTGGCCGATCCGCTGAGCAGCTGGATATAGTCGACCACCAGGAGGTCGAGGCCACGCTGGCGTTTCAGGCGGCGTGCCTTGGCGACCAGCGAGGCGATGGAAATGCCGCCGGTCTGGTCAACATGGAGCGGAACGGTCTGCATGGTCTGGGCGCATGCTGCCAGTTTCTCGAACTCGGCTTCCGAGATGTCGCCGCGGCGGATCTTGGAGGAAGAGATCTCGGCCTGCTCGGAAATGATACGGGTGGCCAGCTGTTCAGCCGACATTTCGAGCGAGAAGAAGCCGACCACGCCGCCGTTGACGGTCTTGATGGTTCCGTCCGGCTGCTCCTCGGCCTGATAGGCCTGGGCGATGTTGTAGGCGATGTTGGTCGCGAGCGAGGTCTTGCCCATCGCCGGTCGGCCGGCAAGAACGATCAGATCCGAGTGCTGCAAGCCGCCCATCAGGCTGTCGAGATCGCGCAGTCCCGTGGAGATACCCGAGAGCGCTCCTTCGCGGTTGAAGGCCGAATGCGCCATCTCGATTGTCTGCGTCAGGGCGTCACCGAACGTGACGAACCCGCCTTCGCGCTTGCCGGTTTCGGCAAGTTCGAACAGGCGACGTTCCGCGTCATCGATCTGCTGGGTCGGCGGCACGTCGATCGGCGCATCGAAAGCGATGTTGACCATGTCTTCGCCAATGCGGATCAGGTTCCGGCGCAGGGCAAGGTCGTAGATGGTCCGGCCATAATCTTCGGCATTGATGATTGAGGCGGCATCGGCAGCAAGGCGCAGCAGAAACTGAGTCGCGCTCAGGTCCGCGATTTTCGTGTCGGCCGGATAAAACGTCTTCAGGGTAATCGGAGAGGCTGTCTTGCCCGCCCGGATCAGCTGGCCGACCTTCTCATAAATGTCCTGATGCGGAGGGACAAAGAAGTGATGCGGCTCCAGAAAGTCGGAAACACGGTAGAAGGTCTCGTTGTTGACAAGAATGGCGCCGAGAAGCTGACGTTCTGCCTCTGCGTTGTGTGGTGCAAGGCGCTGTGTGGCTTCTTCTGCTTCCACCGACTGCAATTTGCCCTTCATGATGTCCCCCGATGACCCGACTGGGTTCCGATTAAACGGAAGTCTTCGATCGCTTCAAGGAATCAAAAACCTTGACTCCGATTCCCTCAGCCTGTGGGAAATCATCGGGGAAATCTTGGGCAGGAACTTGACGGCCGGGTATTTTGGCGACTCGGCACGCCGGTCACAGGAGACGTTGAAAACCTTGGGAAAATTGCAGTCCCCGGCAAAATTGCGGAGATGCCGTTTCATGAGTGGAAGAGGTA
The DNA here is from genome assembly GCF_048261595.1 of Roseibium sp. Taxonomy (GTDB): domain Bacteria; phylum Pseudomonadota; class Alphaproteobacteria; order Rhizobiales; family Stappiaceae; genus Roseibium. The sequence goes on along the minus strand of NZ_JBLXFW010000001.1, from coordinate 466,099 downwards.
ATGATCGATAAAACTGTCAAGGTTAATATTTACAGGCACGGCAAATAAAAACGGCGCCCGATGGGCGCCGTTTTCAAAGGCATTGGAATGGGACGGTAAAGCCGGATCAGGCTTCTTCGTCGGCCTCAGCTTCGTCAGAAGCTTCAGCTTCGGCTTCTTCGCCTTCCAGCTCTTCGTCTTCTTCGAATTCGAAGATGTCCTGTTCCGGAGCGGTGAGGTCTTCACCGGCTGCCTGACGAACTGCTTCGTCTTCAGAACGCGCAACGTTGATCACCACGGTGACTTCGACTTCCGGGTGCAGGGCGATCAGGACGTTGTGAAGGCCGATGGTCTTGATCGGCGTGTTCAGTTCGACCTGGCTGCGAGCCACGGTGAAGCCGGCAGCGGTGAGGCCGTCAGCGATGTCGCGCTTGGAAACGGAACCGTAGAGCTGGCCGGTTTCACCAGCGGAACGGATCATGACCTGGGTTTCGCCATCGAGCTTGGAAGCAACAGCTTCGGCTTCGGACTTGCGCTCCAGGTTGCGTGCTTCGAGCTGCGAGCGCTGCTCTTCGAACTTGGCGAGGTTCGCCTTGTTCGCACGAAGAGCCTTGCCCTGCGGCAGAAGGAAGTTACGGGCATAGCCGTCACGGACGCGGACGGTGTCGCCCATCTGACCGAGCTTGGCGATGCGCTCGAGAAGGATAACTTGCATTGGAATAACTCCTGCGGTCTGTCCCGCGGCTGATCTTTTCGTCAGTCCAGCGGTTAGAGGCCGAGCACTTGAAGTCCGGTCGGCCCCAATCCGGGAAAGCCCGGAACGTGTTCCGGGCTTTTGATCAGATCAGCTTAGCTGATCACGAAAGGCAGAAGGCCGAGCAGGCGAGCGCGCTTGATGGCGCGGGCCAGTTCACGCTGCTTCTTTGCAGAAACTGCGGTGATGCGGCTCGGAACGATCTTGCCGCGCTCGGAGATGTAGCGCTGCAGCAGACGGATGTCCTTGTAGTCGATCTTCGGAGCGTTTGCGCCGGAGAACGGGCAGGTCTTCCGGCGACGGAAGAACGGACGACGGCTCGGAAGCTGTGCAATATCAACCATGATCTCTTACTCCGCTTCTGCACGACGCGGAGCGCGCTCGCCCCGATCACCACCACGGCCACCGCGGTCACCGCCGCGCTCGCCACCGCCGAAACGATCGCCACGGCCACCACGACGGTCGTCGCGGTCGCGCTTCTGCATCATTGCAGACGGCTCTTCGTCCAGTTCCTCGACCTTGAAGGTCATGAAGCGCAGGATGTCTTCGCTCAGACCCATCTGGCGTTCCATCTCGGCAACCGCTGCATGCGGAGCAGTGATGTTCATCAGGGTGTAGTGAGCCTTGCGGTTCTTCTTGATGCGGTATGCGAGAGAACGCAGACCCCAGTTTTCGATCTTGCCGACGGTACCGCCGCCAGCTTCGATCAGACCCTTGTACTGTTCGACGAGGGCTTCGACCTGCTGGGCCGAAACGTCCTGGCGAGCCAGGAACACGTGCTCGTAAAGAGGCATGGAAAAGCCTTTCCTTGGTTTCAATTCGGACACTGGCGCGAAGCCTCCTCGTGACCTCCGGAAAGGAACGAGAATTCTAAAACGAGAGCGGAGACACGGGAAGACGGGTATTTTTGAGGCACCCTGACGTTTGCACGCCCTTCCGTTCAGCCCCCGGCCAAGTGCCCGGTTGCGTCGCGGGGTATACGCGAATTTCGCGCAAATGCAAGTGCCGGGACGCAGCGAAAACGCTCAAAATGCGATTTGGCGATCCTGGCTCGTTGCAGCGTCAACCGGCGTTTGCGGACCAGTATAGGTCAGATGCAATCGAAAAACATGAAATCTGATGCCTTGCCTGCAAAGCGGAGCGGTTGTTTGGCGGCCGGAGTGTCCCCATCGCCGTAAATGTGGGCCGAATGGCTTGCGTCGGTTTCCGGTGCCGGCCTGCACGCAGCCTGTGAGAGCTGATCACGGACCTAGCGTAATCCTCACAGTTTCCCGTAAAAAGCCCGGTCTGGACAGGGGCAGGTCTTGACAGGGGGCGGCCGTCCGTACCATAGCCTCGCGCCTGAGATGGAACGGCGACCGGCTTGCGCGCAATGGTGAGCCTTGCCGAGTACTAGAGGGCACTATCCCCTCGAAACAAATAACAATACAGTCCGGCGACGGAGGCGCGTCCCATAATGAGCATCGCATTCACATTCCCCGGTCAGGGCAGCCAGGCTGTCGGCATGGGTAAGGTTCTCGCCGATACCTACGCAGAAGCGCGCGCGGTCTTTGAAGAAGTGGATGCCGCCCTCGGCCAGAAGCTCTCCGATGTCATGTGGAACGGTCCCGATACGGATCTGACGCTTACCGCCAATGCCCAGCCTGCACTGATGGCGGTCAGCCTCGCAACGATGCGGGTTCTGGAAGCCAGGGGGCTCGATCTGGCAGCTTCCGTTTCCTTTGTGGCCGGACATTCGCTTGGCGAGTATTCCGCACTTGCTGCTGCGGGATCGCTTGATATCGGCACGGCTGCGCGTCTGCTTCGCGTTCGCGGCGATGCCATGCAGAATGCCGTTCCGGTCGGGCAGGGCGCGATGGCTGCATTGCTCGGTCTCGATTTCGATGCAGCGCGCGAAGTTGCCGAGGAAGCCGCACAGGGCGAGATCTGCCAGGCGGCCAATGACAATGCGCCCGGGCAGGTCGTGGTTTCCGGCCATGTCGGTGCAGTCGAACGTGCCATCGAGATCGCCAAGGCCAAGGGCGCGCGCCGTGCGGTCCTTCTGCCTGTCAGCGCACCATTCCATTGCGCTCTCATGTCGCCGGCTGCGGACGCAATGGCCGAAGCTCTCGCGGAAGCAGAAATCCGATCGCCGAAAGTGCCGCTGGTCGCAAACGTTCTTGCGCGTCCGATCACTGATGCCGCTGAAATCCGCAACCGCCTGGTCGAACAGGTGACCGGGACCGTTCGCTGGCGGGAATCCGTTACCTGGCTGACTGAAAACGGCGTTGACACTTTCGTCGAAGTTGGTACCGGCAAGGTCCTGACCGGAATGGTCAAGCGCATTGCCAAGGACGCCTCCGGCATCGCGGTGAACGCGCCGGAAGATATCGATGCCCTGATCGAGAAGCTCAACGGCTGATTTGTGACAGGCATCCGGTCAATGAGTTTGGCGGATCCGAACGCCAGACCCGATGGCCAGAGCCAAAGGAAGGAAATGATCATGTTCAACCTTGAGGGCAAGGCTGCTCTTGTGACCGGTGCGACCGGCGGGATCGGCGCATCAATCGCGCGCGCTCTTCACGCTCAAGGGGCATCTGTCGCCCTGTCTGGAACGCGCAAGGAGAAGCTCGAGGAGCTTGCAGCCGAACTCGGTGAGCGCGCGTTCGTGACCCCTGCGAACCTGTCGGATCGCGCGGCGGTCGATGCGCTGCTTCCGGCCGCCGAGGAAGTGCTTGGCAAGGTCGACATCCTGATCAACAACGCCGGTATCACCCGCGACAACATCTTCATGCGCATGAAGGATGATGAGTGGGACCAGGTTTTGGAAGTGAACCTGACCTCTGGTTTCCGCCTCTGCCGGGCTGCGATCAAGGGCATGATGAAGCGCCGTGCCGGCCGCATCATCGGCATCACCTCGGTTGTCGGTGTCACCGGCAATCCGGGTCAGACCAACTACGCAGCGGCAAAGGCCGGCATGATCGGCATGTACAAGTCGCTTGCGCGCGAAGTTGCCAGCCGGAACATCACCGTCAACACCATCGCGCCTGGCTTCATCGAGACTGCCATGACGGACGAGCTGAACGACAAGCAGAAGGAATCAATTCTGCAGAGTGTTCCGGCAGGTCGTCTGGGCACTGCAGATGAAATTGCGGCGGCTTCCATTTATCTCGCCAGCGACGAGGCGGCCTATGTCACCGGGCAGACGCTTCACGTCAATGGCGGCATGGCCATGATTTAAAAAGAAAAATCGAAATCCTGGCGAAGAGAATCCTGGCCGCGTCCGCGCGGCTCGGACCGGCTGGTCAAGGGGTGCAAAGTATGTTACCTACCCGCCGATTGTTCCAAGGGGTTGGGAGTGCGGCTTCGCGCCGACCTGTCACGCCCGGAAGTGTTCGAAGCGCGGAAATTCCAAGGGTCCTTCAGGACGCGATGGCAGATTTGCGTGACTTGTGAGAATTGCAATTCCGGAGCCCGGCCTTAAGGCTGGCGGATCCGGAGGCGCATAGTAAGACTTGTAAACTCAAGGAAGTAGAAAATGAGCGATATCGCGGATCGTGTTAAGAAGATCGTTGTCGAGCACCTCGGCGTGGACGCGGAAAAGGTTGTGGAAGGCGCAAGCTTTATCGACGATCTGGGCGCAGACAGCCTCGACACCGTTGAACTCGTCATGGCTTTCGAAGAAGAATTCGGTGTAGAAATTCCGGATGATGCAGCTGAAACCATCCTGACGGTTGGTGACGCTGTGAAGTTCCTGGAAAAGAACGCTGGCTAATCGCCGGTCTTCTTGACGATACAAACGGGCAGGCGGCCTTGCGCCGTCCTGCCCGCAAGAAATGCGCGGGTTCATGAGGCGAGTAGTCGTAACCGGATTGGGCATGGTGTCTCCGCTGGGCGGAAACGTCGATGCCTCTTGGAAAAATATCCTCGACGGAAAGAGCGGGGCCAGCAAGGTCACGAATTTCGAGGTTAGCGATTTGGCGTGCCAGATCGCAGCTCAGATCCCGCGTGATGCTTCTGAAGAAGGGGCGTTCAATCCTGATGACTGGATGGACGTCAAGGAGCAGCGCAAGGTCGACGATTTCATCGTCTATGCGGTTGCGGCCGCGGATCAGGCGATGGCCGACTCCGGCTGGAAGCCCGAAAAATACGAAGATCAGATCCGCTCAGGCGTTCTGATTGGTTCCGGCATCGGTGGCCTTCAGGGTATCGAGCAGGGCGCCTACATCCTTAAGGAAAAGGGGCCTCGCCGTGTCAGTCCGTTCTTCATTCCCGGACGCCTGATCAACCTTGCCGGTGGCTATGTCTCTATCCGCCACGGTCTCAAGGGCCCGAACCATGCGGTCGTAACCGCCTGTTCGACGGGCGCGCACGCCATTGGTGATGCATCACGCCTGATTGCCTTCGGCGATGCCGACGTAATGGTTGCTGGCGGAACCGAATCCCCTGTTTGCCGTCTGGCGCTCGCCGGCTTCGCAGCCTGCCGCGCGCTCTCGACAGGTTTCAACGACGATCCGACCCGTGCATCCCGTCCTTATGACAAGGACCGTGACGGCTTCCTGATGGGCGAGGGCGCTGGCGTCGTCGTTCTCGAGGAATACGAACACGCCAAGGCGCGCGGTGCGAAGATTTACGCTGAGATCGTCGGCTACGGCATGTCCGGTGATGCCTACCACATCACTGCACCGTCCTCCGACGGCGACGGCGCCTATCGCTGCATGGACGCTGCGCTCAAGCGTGCGGGTATTGCTGCCGCAGATGTCGACTACGTCAATGCGCACGGCACCTCGACGCCGCTTGGTGATGAAATCGAGCTTGGCGCGATCACGCGTCTGGCCGGTGAGGCGGCAAGCCGCCTGACCATGTCGTCGACGAAATCATCCACCGGGCACCTCCTCGGTGCCGCCGGAGCCATTGAGGCGATTTTCTCGGTGCTTGCGATCCGCGACAGCGTCGCGCCGCCGACAATCAACCTCGACAACCCGTCCGTCGAGACGGAGATCGACCTAGTTCCGCACAAGCCCAAGTCGATGAATATCGATGTCGCTCTTTCGAACTCCTTCGGGTTCGGCGGCACGAATGCGTCACTGGTCTTCAGGAAAGTCGCCGATTAACGGCTCTTTCAAATGACGTTTCGCCGTCACGGTCTGGCCGTGGCGGCGATCTTTATCCGGCAGCGCCTTACTTGTGCCAAGAGGTTCGGTAGAGCTGCGCCGAGGTTGATACCGGGTCCACCATCCGGTGCCGTTTGAAGGAAGGTCTAGATGCGCATCAAGCCCAAAAGCCCGCGCGAAGCGATCCAGCCCGAGCCTGCACCCGGTCCTCCGCCCCGCTCGCGCCACGTGCGCAATCCGATTGTCATCCTCATCAACATGGTGATTTCGCTGGCTGTCTTTGCCCTGATCGGCGCAGGCGCAGCCCTTTACTTCGGCAAGTCGGCTTTCGAAGAAGCCGGACCGTTGAAGGAAGACAGCACGGTCATCATTTCCTCCGGTTCCGGCTTGTCCGGCATCACTGCTCGCCTCAAGGCGCAGAACGTGATCGAGGACACGCTGATCGACGAACTCCTCTTCAATGCCGGTGTGCGTTTCTACAAGAATGCCACCAAGTTGAAGGCTGGTGAATATGCCTTCAAGGCGGGCGTCAGCATGAAGGAGGTCATGACGGACCTCGTTGAGGGCAACGCCGTCACGCATGCTGTCACCGTTCCGGAGGGGTGGACGACTGCGCAGATCATTCGGCGTATTCAGGAAAACCCGGTCCTTGTCGGAGACATTACCGATATTCCGCCGGAAGGCGCACTGCTGCCTGAAACCTATGCCTTCACACGTGGCACGACCCGTCAGCAGATCGTCGAGCAGATGAAAGCCGCACAGTCCAAGTTGCTGGCCGACATCTGGGCGCGCCGGAGCGAAGGTCTGCCGGTCGAAACGCCGGAAGAGCTGGTCATACTGGCGTCCATCGTGGAGAAGGAAACGGCGAAGGCAGATGAACGGCCGCGCGTTGCCGGTGTCTTCGTCAATCGCCTGAACCGGAGCATGCGCCTGCAGTCGGATCCCACGATCCTCTATGGTCTGCATGGCGGTGAAGCCTGGCTGGAGGACCGCTCGGCAATCAAGCAGTCCGAGTTGAGGAAAGAAAACGCCTACAACACCTACCAGATCGACGGATTGCCGCCCGGACCGATCGGCAATCCGGGCCGTGCTGCCATGGAAGCGGTCGCCAATCCCTCCCGCACGAAGGATCTCTATTTCGTTGCCGATGGGACCGGTGGTCATGTCTTCGCCGAAACCTACGAGCAACATCAGGCGAATGTTCGCAAGTGGCGCAAGATCGAGCGTGAACGGCGCGCCGCCGAGCGCGACACCGCGACGGACGCTTCCGAGTCCAACTGATTGGAGAACATCATGGCTCTTGCCAGCATGACCGGGTTCGCCCGTGTCCAGGGTGAAGCAGGCGTGGTCCGCTGGACCTGGGAACTGCGTTCCGTAAATGGCAAAAACCTCGACGTTCGCATTCGCATTCCCACAGGTCTGGAAGAGCTGGAGCAGAAGATCCGCGAGCGGTGTGCAAGGCACTTGAAGCGCGGCAACGTTACCGTCGGCCTGTCCATGAAGCGGGACGAAGGCGAAGCACGGCTGACGGTCAACGAGACGGCACTGGAGTCTGTTCTGTCCGCGATCGATCTCCTGCGTCAGCGCCTGCCGGACGTGCCGCCGCCTACCCTCGACGGCATCCTTGCCCAGAAGGGGGTCTTCGAGCTCAAGGATCAGGAAGACGACGAGGCAACCCGGGCAGTCATGCTCGAGCAGCTCCTTGTCACCCTTGACCGTGCTCTTGATGAACTTGTTTCCATGCGCCGCGGCGAGGGAACGGCAATCGGAAGGCTCGTGTCCGGTCAGGTCGATACGGTCGCCGACCTGACACGCCGCGCCGAGGCCCTGCCGTCGCGCCAGCTTGATGCCATCAAGGCGCGCCTTGCAGCGCAGGTCGCCGAATTGCTGGATGCTGCCGGCGGCGCGCTGGATCCGCAGCGCCTTCATCAGGAAGCGGCAATTCTGGCGACGAAGGCCGACATTCGCGAGGAAATCGACCGGCTTCACGCGCATGTGGACGCCGTGCGCGAATTGCTCGGTGTCGGTGGAGCAATCGGCCGGCGGCTGGATTTCCTGGCCCAGGAATTCAACCGCGAAACAAACACCCTGTGCTCCAAGTCGAATGATGTGGAGCTGACTGCCATCGGTCTCGATCTCAAGTCCGTGATCGACCAGATGCGCGAGCAGATCCAGAACCTGGAGTGACCAGATGAGCGACGCCAAACCCATCAGGGGAACCATGGTCAGTGCCGATCAGGCGGAGCAGGAACGTCGCGGCCTCATGCTGGTCCTGTCCTCACCATCAGGCGCAGGCAAGTCCACGATTGCACGCATGCTGCTGGAGCGCGAAAGCAACCTGGATCTGTCCATCTCCGTGACCACCCGGCCGCGTCGTTCGAGCGAGATCGATGGCGTTCATTATCATTTCCGGACGCGTGAGCAGTTCGAGGAAATGAAGGACAAGGGTGAGTTGCTGGAATGGGCCGAGGTGCACGGCAACTATTATGCGACGCCCCGTGGCCCGGTCGAGAACACGATTGAGAGCGGCAAGGACATTCTGTTTGATATCGACATCCAGGGTACCTTCCAGCTCTATGACAAGATGCGGGAAGATGTTGTCTCGGTCTTCATCCTGCCGCCGTCCATCGACGAAATGAAGGCGCGTCTGCGTGGCCGCGGTGAGGATCCGGAAGAGGTCATCATGCGCCGCCTGGAGACCGCCGTCGGAGAGATGCGGCACTGGTCGAAGTATGACTACGTCGTGGTCAACGAGGACCTTGAGCGGGCCTACCAGAACGTCAAGGCGATCCTGAAGGCAGAGCGGCTGAAGCAAAAGCGCTCGGGTGCCGTCGCCAAGCTGATGGACGGAATGGTCGCCGACCTGCAGGACGAGCTGAAGGGGCGGGAAGGGTAGGACGGGCGATGCGGCCTCAGCCGCGGGTCTTCTCGTAAGCGTTCGCGAGGCGAACAAATCCCTCGATGTCGATTTCCTCCGCGCGGGCGGTCGGGGAAAGCCCGGCAGCCTCGATCAGCTCTTCGGCAGGCCCTCCAAGCGACTTCAGGGATGCACGCAACATCTTGCGGCGTTGGCCGAAGGCGGCGGCCGTGACCTTTTCCAGCATCTTGAGAGAGCAGGGCCGCGGGTTTTCCCGCGGCATCAGTTGAACGACGGTAGATGTGACCTTGGGAGGCGGCGTGAAGGCTTTCGGGTTCAGGTCGAACAACATGCCGCCCGTGGTTCTCCATCCTGCCAAAACGCCAAGCCGTCCATAGGCCTTTGACCCCTGCTTGGCGACGATCCGTTCGCCTACTTCCTTCTGGAACATCAACGTCAGAGAGGTCCAGAACGGTGGCCAGTCCTCCGTGGTGAGCCAACCGAGCAGAAGTTCGGTACCGACATTGTAGGGCAAGTTGGCGACAATCTTGATCTTGTCTCCGCCTGCAATCGCGACCGGATCGATCTTCAGCGCGTCACCCTCAATCACTTCAAGGCGTCCGCCGTAGTGGTCGGAAATTTCCTTCAGGGCAGGCAGGCACCGCGTGTCCTTTTCGATCGCGACGACCCGTTTTGCACCAGCTGCAAGAAGGGCGCGCGTCAGGCCGCCGGGACCCGGTCCGATCTCCAGGACCGTGCAGTCGTCGAGCGGCGCGGCTGCACGCGCAATGCGGGAGGTCAGGTTCAGGTCGAGCAGAAAATTCTGCCCGAGCGATTTCTTGGCGTCGAGACCATGGGTCGCAATTACGTCGCGCAGAGGTGGAAGATCGTCGATCTGCGCCATCAGATGGCCCCCGGGTTCGCCAGGACGGCAGCCATCCGCAGGGATGCGGCAAAGCTGTCAGGGCGCGCCTTGCCCGTACCGGCAAGCGAGTAGGCCGTGCCGTGATCAGGAGAGGTCCGGACGAAGGGGAGGCCGAGCGTCACGTTGACGGATTCGTCGAAGCCGATCGCCTTTGCTGGGATCAACACCTGATCGTGATACATGCCGAGCGCGCAGTCATATGTCTTGCGTGCGGCAGGATGGAACATCGTATCGGCTGGAAGGGGGCCGGTAACGTCCAGTCCCTCCGCCTTCAGCAGTTCGATGGCCGGGATGATGACATCCTGCTCTTCCGTACCCATAGCTCCATTCTCACCCGCATGAGGGTTCAGCCCGCACAGGGCGAGACGTGGAGACGCGAAGCCGAACCGTTGCTTCAGATCGGCCGCGGTGATGCGTGCTGTTTCGACGATCAACTCCTGCGTCAGGGAAGTGGGAACATCCTTGAGCGCAATATGGATCGTGACCGGAACCACCATGAGTTCCGGTCCGGCAATCATCATGACCGGTCGGAAGGGTCCCCCCGACCAGAGTGTATCGGCAAGATGACCGAGGAATTCGGTGTGGCCGGGATAGGTGAAACCCGCACCGTAGAGCGCGGCCTTGTTGATGGGATTGGTGACGATGGCGCAGGCCCGGCCCGCCTGAACGTCCCTGACGGACATTTCGATCGAAGCAATGACGGACGAAGCTGTTTCTGCCCGCTCATCGCCGGGCATGTCATCCATTGGATCGCCGGTGGCAACTACGGGGAGGGCCTTGGCGAAACAGGAGACAGTTTCCTCGGGTTCGACGACCTGAACCGGTACGTCCAGACCGAGGCGCCTGGCGCGGCGGCCTATGAAGCCCGGGTCCCCGCGAAGATAGAATGCGGGTAAAGCCAAGTCTCGACGGGCAACCCAGGAAAGAAGGGTGATGTCCGGGCCAATGCCAGCAGGCTCACCGCAGGTGACGGCGAGAGGTGTCTTGACCGAAACCATGGCATCAGCGCTCGACGATCGTTGCGCGGCGGCGAAGGTCCATCAGATAGCGGCGCGAGAGCGCCTCGCCTTCCTTGGCCCTCAGTTCGTTTTCCATTTCGGTGCGTGCGGCAATGTCGGACTGGATTTCTTCCTTGCTGCAGACGGCAATCATCTCGTAGCCGCGACCGGTTTCCTGGGGCTTCGTCAGCCGTCCCGGTTCCGTCTTGCTGATGTCATCGCGCATGGATTCCGGCAGCTCGGTCTCCAGGCGGCGGCCGACCGGCTTGACGACGACTTCCGAATACTGGCTCAAGACGGTGCCGATCCCGTCGCAACCTGATACCGCATTGCGGATCTGGTCGCTCTCACGCTTCCGCTTGGACTTGAATGCACCGTTTGATTTCTTCGGGACAACGACGATGACCTGCTTCAGATCATACTCGATACTCGTGTTCTGATCGGCCTTTTCAGACTTTCTCAGTGCTGCAATCACGTCAGATTCTGTCACCTTCACGGTCGCCTGAAAGCGACGGCGAACGACCTGTGACCAGGCCAGCTGCGCCTTGAGACGGTCTTTCAGTGTTTGCGGATTGACGCCGCCTCGGCTGAGAGCGGACGACAACTGAGATGGTGTCATCCGAACATTGGTGGCGATGTTGTTGAAGGCGTTGTTGACTTCGCCATCAGACACATTGACGCCGATACGTTCGGCCTCGGTCAGCTTCAACCTGTCGTCAATCAGCTCCTGCTCGGCAAGCCGCCGTGCGGTCGCATTGTTCGTGCGCTGGGTCAGCGTGATCAAACGGGCACGCTGGTTGATGTCGTAGGATGTTATCGCTTCATCGTTCACGATGACCTCGATGGAGGTCTGTGCCGTCGCCGGACCGGTCGCAAGCGGCGTCCCCAGAAACAGAAGGGGCAAAACGAGAGGAATGACTTTGAAGCGCATTGAATTCCTGTCCGCGCCGGAAACCGGCCTGTTCTCTGTAATCTGACCTTATCTATCCGAGATGTTGCACAAACCCTCGGCAATTTCAAAGGTTCAGCGCCAGTTGCACGTTCCGATGTGTCGGAAGTGTGACCGGCGCCCTGCAATTTACGTTCTGCCTACCTCGTGACCGGCCTCAGTCCACGCCAGTGGACAGCTGCGTATTGCCGACTGTTCTGAGCCCGATGCGCAGATAAAGCGTACGGTCCACTTCTTGGCCGTTGTTGCGGCTGCGGTCTTCCGAGTAGGACAGGGACAGCGAGAACCCTTCGTCATCATAGCCCAGGCCGAAGCCGTCCTGGACCATGTTGTAATTCTCCATGTCATACCGTAGCGAGCCGAAGACACGCCAGTTGTCCTGAAGACGAAGGCTGGCAGAGCCCAGGATTTCTTCACGCGGGTCATTGATCCCGAGATCAGGCTGTGCGCCAAGGAAGGCATAGGCAAGTGTCGATACGACCGGTCCATAAGTGCCGGTGGCTTGCGCCTGGAAACGGCGAACCCGAAAATCCTCGTCATCAAGGCGGGCCTGCGCACCAAGCCTGACGCCGTATTGGGTGTCCAGGTAGACGCTGCCGACGTAATCTGACTGGGTCGTCGCCAGGCCTGAGTTTTGCGTCGTGCCGAGGATATCCGGCGTCGCAAACGAGTTCTCACCCGCGATGTGGTAGGAGCGGCCAAAGAGCGCGCTGAGGAAGTAGCCTTCCTCCAGTTGCAGCTTGTAGCTCAAGCCGACATTAACCCGCGAACCGCCTTCTGCCCGGTCAAAGCCCGAGAACTTGTCATAGTCAAACAGGGTGGTGGCGTCGAACACAATGCTTTGCGCGTCCTCGTTGGGCAGCTCTCCAATTCGCTGCTCGTCCGGGCGCACGATCACCTGAGCGATCGGCTCGATGATCTGGTTGCCGCCATCGAACGTCACCACGAAGGGGTACTTGTACTCCAGTCCGGCAGCCGGCATCGCACGTCCGACGAAGGATTCACCGGTGAGTGCGTTCACGTTCTTGTCGGCTGAGGCGAGGAAAAACAGGTCCCCGCGGACATAGGCAAAAGGCGTGAATACCTGACCGAGCGGGTCGATGAATGTGCGGCGCCAGTCGCCCTTAAGGGTCACGCGAGAGAAGGTGCCATCGATACCGCGGAAACGGTCGACATTGGAGCCGGTGGCCTGGAATGCATCCGTTTCAGCGCGGGTCAGCGATGTGAAGTTGCCGGTGAACGACAGCTCTCCGCCAACGATCGGGTCATCGAAGACATAGTCATAGTCGATGACCGGCATGACAAAGGGCTGCTTGTCTTGAAGCGACTGGCCGATAGAGGAAAAAGCAGCGCTCGGGTCGTTCGTGCCGTCCGTGGTGTAGTCTTCCTGAGAGATCGAGAAAGCGTATGCACGGAAGGTCAGTGCGTTGCGCAGCGAATTTCCTTCAAGATAAATCTCGGAGGTCTCGCCATCACCTTCGAGACTTGTGAACGCGTAATCCTCCAGAAAGGCGCGGTCGCTCTTGTAGGTGAGGTTCCAGCCATAGTTCCAGTTCTCGGCAAGGCTGAAGCGGCCCGTGGTGTTGACAGCCCCGCGCCAACGTTCATCGCCGCTCGAGCCGATGAAAGCGGATGGCTGGGCCTGAAACAGGCCAGCTGCTGCGATTGAATAGGAGCCGGAAACGAGGCGATGGCGGAACTTCGCGTCGGCGACCACACCTTGCTTGCTCAGCGGCGTCACCGTTGTCGTCAGATCATAGTGAGGGCTGAGGGCCCAATAGTATGGAACGGCGACACCAACTCCCAGCCGATCTGAAATCACCGCCGTCGGCATCAGGAAGCCCGACTTCCGCTTGATCGTGGGATCGGGCATGGAGAAGTAGGGCACGTAGGCGATCGGCTTGCCGAACAACTCGAACGAGGCGTTCTCGTAATAGATCACCCGTTCCTGCTGGTTATGCACGATCTTGGCGGCGCGGATGCGCCAGAGCGGTGGCTTGTTCGGCGCACTCGTCGGGCGTGTGTAGACGGTATAGATGCCGTTCTCAAAGGTCGTGACATTGCCTTCGGACCGGCTCGCCTTCTGTGCGATGAAGCGCGTGCGCTCTGGGGTATCCACCTGAAGAGCGTTCGCGAAACCTTCGGCGAGATCCTCCGAAAGGACCATTTCCTGGGATTGAACGATGTTTCCGTCCGGCTCTGTCATGACAACATCGCCGCGCGCGGTCAGGATCTTCGTTGCCCGGTTGAAAATAATCTGTCGGGCTTCGACCGTGTAGCCGTCGTAGTAGACCTGAACGTTGCCGGAAGCGGAAATGATGTCGCGGTCGAAGTCGTAGGTGACCTCGGCGGCTTCCAGCAGCATCTGAGCGTCGTCGCTGACCTGCCCGGCAACGGAGTCGGAAAGGCTGGACTGAGCCATCGCCGGAACGGACGGCAGGGCAGACGTCAGACACAGGACTGAGACAGAGAGACTCAGGGCGAGTGCAAGGGAACGCGCTGCGGTTGGTTTTCCGCGCACGGCGTCATGAACATGCGAACTCGGCAGAGAGGGGGATAAACTGATCACTCGTTTGTCACCCGTCTTCCTGGTTCAGCAGGATGGTCAGCCCCATAAGCACTCCAAAAATTCCAGGAGCCCACGCAGCGATCGTGGGCGGCACGATACCGGCGCCGCCAAAGTCCTTTGCGAGCTCAGATAGAACGTAAAGCACGAACCCGGCGATGATTCCACCCAGAATCATACCTCCAAGTCCACCAAATCGGGAAACCCTCAGCGAAACCGCCGCCGCGATCAGTATCATTGCCGCCAAAAGCAGGGGACGGGCGAGAAGGGTTTGATATTGCAAGGCATACCTGTACGCGGGCAAACCTGCATTACGCGCCAGGTCGATGAACCTCGGCAGGTTCCAGAACGAGATCGATTCGGGTGAGCCGATGCTTTCCCGAACCTCGGTCGCGGTAAGATATGTACTGACCTCGTAGGCGCCGTAAAATTGTGGGTCGCGCTCGGTCGTGTAAACGGTGGCGCCGCTCAGATACCAGATCTGGTTCCCGAGACGCGCTTCCTTGGCCTCGATACGCTCCTGGAACGTTCCGGTCTTGTCAAAGGTGAAGATCGTGACGCCCTGAAGCCGACTGCCGCCGTCAAGCAATTGCTTCGCCAACAGGACGGATTCACCGTCCAGGCCATCCTGCCGGACCCAGACATCGCCGGTGGTCTGCAGCAGCAAGCCCTGCTCCGACCCGAACAGTCCCGCAGCGGCTTCATCCGATTTCTGTTGCAGCCAAACAGCTGCGGGGTTGTAGAGGGTGATGGAGGCAATTCCGATCGCCAGTCCCACGACAATCGCAGGCATGGTGAATTGCCACACGGAAATGCCCGAGGCCCTCGTCACGACCAGTTCGAGTGCGCGGCTCAGGCCGACAAATGCTGCGATGGAGCCGAACAGAACGGCGAACGGGATAACCTGCTCCAGGAGGAGAGGCACACGCAGCAGCGAAATCAGGCTGACGCGGAGAACGGAAAAGCCTTCCCTGTCACCGCCTCGGCGAACCAGTTCCAGAACGTCGAAAAGAAAGATCAGAACGGCGGCAAGCAGAAAAAGCCCGAGGATCGACTTCAGGAACTTGCCTGAAAAATAGAGGGTGAGAGTGCGACCAAGAACCATGACGTCAGGCCGCTCCGTTTGCGCTGCGTCCGTTGATCCGGTCGCCAATTCGGTCGATGAGGATGGACAGGTTTTCGATCGCCGCCGTCACCGGGCGTGGCAATGGCAACTGTTCGTCGCGAATGATTGCCCATGCAGAAAGCACGATGCCGCAAAGGGGAACGACGTAGAGCAATGCCAGAAGGCTCGCGCTGCCACCGGTGATTGCGGTGACGCCGAAACCCGCGGTGCGCAGGGAAATGCAGCCGACAATTGCACCCAGAATGGATACAGAGCGGTTTTGCCGGGTTGTTCGAGCGCGGCCGAGAAGTGCGAAGACGATCAAGGCAAACGCGAGGCAATAGAGTGGCTGGCTGAGGCGCTCATGCAGCTCGGTCTGCAACTTGTCAGGATGCTGCAGCGCATATCCGTCGTCGGCGTCGGGATTTAGAAGATTGAGTGTAGAACGCTCGCTCGCCTTGTAGACCGGGTCCGAGGCCTCCGGAATGAGGTTCGACAGATCGAAGGCGTAGGATTGGAAGCGAACGATGGAGATGTCTCCATCTGCCTGCGGCCGGCGCTGGATCGTTCCGTTCTGCATGACAAGAAGTGTCCGCCCGGCCGTCTCGATTATCTGGCCGTTTTCAGCCTGATAGGTGAAGGCCGTCCCTTCCTCGCGGGTATCGTGCAGAAGCAGCCCGTCCAAAGTCCCGTTTCCCGAGCGGTTGCGGATATGGAAGGTCAGGCCGTCCTCGACGGTGATGAAGCGCCCGGGCTTGACGATGTTCGCGATGAGGTCTGCGCGCACGCGGACGATTTCTTCGCGCAACTGACCAAGGCCAAGCGGAGCGACGTAGAGCGACATTGAGGCGCTGAGCGCGAAAACGAAGATGGCGAAGACCATGATGGGCTTCAGCACCAGGAAGCGGGAGCCGCCGGTGGCATTGATGACGATGAGCTCGCTGTCGCTGGAAAGTGCGTTCAACACGAGGATAAGAGCGATCATCATTGCGAAGGGCGCGACGATCACGACCAGAAACGGCATGGCAAGCATGGTTATGCTGATGAACTGAACGATCGTCTGGCCCTTGGAAGTGACGAGATCAAGCTGACGCAGAGCCTGTGTTGCCCACACCACCCCCGTCATCGCCGCCAGGGTCATGGCAAAGGCGAAGAAAGCGCGCTTGATGATGTATCGTTCCAGGATCTTCATGCGGTCAAATGCTGCGCAATTTGTTCAAGGCACATAAGTTGAAATTCCTAAATGGCAATAACACGGTTTTTGGTGAATGGCGCCTCAACAAGCATGGTAAATAGCGATTAATTTTGACGCACTTGCCGAGTTTTGAGGAACACTCCATGATCAGGTGGAATTCGCGTGCAGCTCCTGCGCGCTGATCGGCGTAGCACATGCACCACGACTTATCAGGAAAGCAAATGACCAAGCTGACCAAGGTTTCTTTCGGCAAACTCGGAGCACCATCCGGGGGTGTTGCAATGATACTGGCTGCCGAAGGGCTAGCTCTAGGAAGTCAAACCCAGGCGTTTGTAGCCGGGATGGAAGGCGGCTTCGAAAGGGCTGCAAAGGTGGCAGGTTTCACCGGCAAGTCCGGGACCAGTCTCGATCTGATTGCACCGGCCGGTATTCCGGTGGATCGTCTTATCGTCGTCGGTCTCGGAAAAGCCGAGGAGCTGACCGACGAGGCCTGGCTCAAGCTTGGAGGAACGGTGCAGGGGCTGTTGGCCGGCGCGAAAGCCGACAAGGCAACCCTCCTGCTTGAAATAACCCCGGAAGAAGACGTTTCGGCGCAGGCCTGCGCGACCGTTGCCATGGGCGCGAAGCTCCGTTCCTATTCCTACGATGCGCCGAAGGCGAAGAAGGCAGATGACGAAAGCCCGGAGATGATCCGGCTCGAGCTCGCCGTGGCCAACGTCAAGGATGCGAAAAAGGCCTGGGCCGCTGCCGAAGGCGTGGCCGATGGCGTCTGTCTCGCCCGGGATCTGGTCAATTTACCGCCCAATCTTCTCGGGCCGGTGGAATTCGCCAAGGCTGCCAGTGACCTGACCAAGCTCGGTGTCGAGGTTGATATCCTCACCGAGAAGGAAATGAAGAAGCTGAAGATGGGCGCGCTTCTGGGCGTTGCCCAGGGAGCTGCCCGTCCGCCGCGACTTGCCGTGATGCGCTGGAATGGAGGCAAGAAGGGCGACGCACCGCTCGCCTTCGTGGGCAAGGGCGTCGTTTTCGACACTGGCGGCATATCGATCAAGCCCGCAGCCGGCATGGAAGAAATGCGCGGTGACATGGGCGGGGCAGCAGCAGTGACTGGCCTTATGCACGCGGTTGCGGCGCGCAAGGCCAAGGCCAATGTTGTCGGCGTTATCGGGCTGGTGGAGAATATGCCGGATGGCAATGCCTATCGCCCCGGCGACGTTCTGACGGCAATGTCAGGCACGACGATCGAGGTTCTGAACACCGATGCCGAGGGCCGTCTCGTTCTGGCCGATGCGCTCTGGTATACGCAGGACCGCTTCAAGCCTGCCTTCATGATTGACCTTGCCACTCTGACCGGAGCGGTGATCGTCGCACTTGGCCACCTGAATGCCGGGATGTACTCCAACAACGACGAGCTCGCAGGTCAACTGGAAGCCGCGGGCAAGGCCACGGGCGAGAGCCTCTGGCGCCTGCCGCTGTCGAAGGGATACGACAAGCTCATCGACACACCGAATGCTGATGTGAAGAACACCGGCGGGCGCACGGCCGGGTCTGTTACGGCAGCGCAGTTCCTTCAGCGCTTCGCCAATGACGTTACCTGGGCGCATCTCGACATTGCAGGAACTGCCTTTGGTCCTCCCAAGAACGAGATCAACCAGAGCTGGGCGACTGGCTACGGAGTGCGGTTGCTGGACCGTCTGGTCTCGGAGTTTTACGAAAGGTAAGCCTGACCAAAGGGTCGGCAAAAGAAAACCCGCCGGAAACGGCGGGTTTTTCATGCCTGTCTTGTGAAGCCCGTTAACCTAGCAGGTCTTGTAGGCCTGACATGCGGTCGCTTCTTCCGACACTACCAGTCCAACCCCGGCGGTTGCTCCGGCCATCGCAAATACAAGCGTGAAAAAAACCACGATACGCGTAATCATCTATTTCCCCCGAACGTCGGTCCCGTCTTGATCCCGGTCCGTCGCAGTTTCCGTAACGAGAATCACGAAAACGTCCCCGAGCACGTTCTGTAACCAATCGACATTTGCGAAGGGTTAATGATACGACTCGGCGCGTAAGTAAACTGCATCACCGGTGGTCCAATGCACGAACCGTCAGAGTGTTGCGTCGCCGCATCAATTTATTTGGATGATGACCCGTGCCGATGGTGGCTGGCGCGAGACAGGAACAGGGCAAGTCGGGTTCGGAATGAGCGTTGAGGTACTTTTCTATCATCTGGTCCATCAACCGCTGGAAGCGGCGCTTCCGCCTCTTTTGATGAAATGTCTTGAACGGGACTGGCGCGTCGTCGTGCAGGCGGGGTCCGAGGAACGCTGCGCCGCTCTCGATGCTCACCTGTGGACATTTCAGGACGACAGTTTTCTTCCCCACGGCACCAAGGCTGACGGTCACGCCGAGGAACAGCTCATTTATATGACAGCGGAAGGCGACAATCCGAACCGCGCTGACGTGCGCTTCCTTGTCGACAGGGCAGCGCCGCCGCCTCTGGCCGGCTATACCCGCGCCGTCTACATGTTCGATGGCAATGATTCAGAGGCGCTTGCCGATGCGCGTCAACGCTGGAAGGAGGCGAAGGCGGAAGGCTTCGCAGTAACCTACTGGCAGCAGACCGGTGCCGGTGGCTGGGAGCGCAAGGCATGAGCGAGGAACGTGGCGGACCTGCTCCATCCCACACACCCGAGTTCCTGGCCCGCCGCGACGAGGCACGCAGGAAGCTCGATGAACTGACCGGTGCGAAGGACGGTGACGCAAAGGACCGCAAGACCTGGTTCGAGACGGTCTACAGGCAAGCCAAAGGGGATGCAGCGGCCGTACCATGGGCCGACCTTGAACCCAAGCAGGCCTTGAACGATTGGTTGGCGAACCGGCCCGGCAGAGGCGCCACCGCGCTCGACGTTGCCTGCGGTCTGGGGGACAATGCCGAGGCTTTGAGCAATGCCGGCTACAGGACGACGGCTTTCGATCTTGCAGCCGAAGCAATTTCCTGGTCTCGCCGCCGGTTTGAAAAAAGCGCCGTCGATTATGTCGTTGGCGACCTGTTCAGCCTGCCGTCTGATTGGCGCAATGCTTTTGAACTTGTGCACGAATGCTACACACTGCAGGCTCTGAAAGAGCCGATGCGCTCTGAGGCGATGGACGTTCTCGCCGGCCTTGTGGCCCCCGGTGGTACGCTGCTTCTGATCAGCCGCTCCCGCCTGGAAGGCGCAGACGCCAAGGGGCCTCCCTGGCCGCTGGAACCCTCCGAGTGGCGAGGCTTCGAAGACCGCGGCCTGCGTCTGGTCGGAGAGAGTCTCTACGACGTCGTGCGTCCGGACCGTGTGATACCCCATGTGCTGGTAGAATTCCGGCGAGCTTAGGACGGTGTGACATTCAGTCCGTTGGCAAATGAGGAGGAGCATTGATTATGGAAGCTCTGAAGGTTTCGTCCGCCGAGCTGGTGAAGCGGGCAAGGGCGCGCATCCGTGAGGTCGAGACTGCAGACGCCATCTCCATGGTGAGCGATCCGGATGTGGTCATCGTTGATCTGCGAGATGTGCGCGAGCGTGAAAGGTTTGGGTTCATACCCGGCAGCTTCCATTGCCCGCGCGGTATGGCGGAGTTCTGGATTGATCCGGAAAGTCCGTATTTCAAGGATATCTTCGGTCAGAAAAAGACGTTCCTGTTCCATTGCGCGTCCGGATGGCGGTCCGCTCTGACCGTCGCACAGCTCAACGACATGGGATTTGAATGCGCCCACGTGAGGGACGGGTTCAACGACTGGGTCACGGCCGGAGGACCTGTCGAAAAACCGCAATAGGAACAATCCGGCAAGCTGCCCGAACGCGCTGGAAGGAAACTCATGGCTGCCACGACAGGTATCAATCATCTCGGTCTCGCAGTCCGGGATCTGGACGAGACGACGACGTTCTTCACCGAGGTTCTGGGGTGGGAAGAAAGTGGCCGCGACCTTTCCTATCCGCGCACGGCCGTCTCTGACGGAACCTGCCGCCTGACGCTTTGGCAGGTGGATCGGAGCGGCCCCATCGCTCCGTTCGATCGCAGGCACAATGTCGGGCTGCATCACCTTGCACTCCAGGTGGAGAGCGAGGAAAGACTGGACGAACTTGCAGTGCGGGTTCAGGGCTGGCCCGGCGTCGATGTTGAATTCATGCCCGAAGTCCTGGGCGAGGGACCGCGCAAGCACATGATCTTCACTGAGCCCGGCGGCATCCGGCTGGAGCTGATCTGGCCGGGAGCATGATTGCAAGGCTAGGGCGCCAGGCGCTGCAGCAGATCGGGAAGTTCACCCAGGTGAGCAATGGTGTGGAAGCGGTCCGCGCCGATGGGTACTTCCGCCTGTTCCATTGCCCAG
The DNA here is from genome assembly GCF_048261595.1 of Roseibium sp. Lineage (GTDB taxonomy): Bacteria > Pseudomonadota > Alphaproteobacteria > Rhizobiales > Stappiaceae > Roseibium. Next base: position 445,327 of record NZ_JBLXFW010000001.1, on the reverse strand, counting down.
GTGATTTCATAGGGAACGTGGACGCCATGACTGCCAGCCTCCAGTGCCGGCAGGATGTCGGACTTGACCGAGTTGCCGATCATCATCGCTGATGCGGCACCCGAGCCGTGACGATCAAACAGCGTCTCGTAGGTGGCGGCAGTCTTCTCGCTGACGATCTCAACCGCATCGAAATACTCGCCGAGGCGGGAGGCGGCCAACTTGCGTTCCTGATCGAACAGGTCGCCCTTCGTGATGAGGATGAGGCGATAGTCGTCCTTCACGGCGAGCAAGGTGTCTGCAACATGGGGCAGGGGCTCAACCGGATGCGTGGTCATGTCCCGTCCTGCATCGAGAATCTCGGACAGGATCGAGGCCGGCACTTTCTGATCGGTCACTTCGATTGCCGTCTCGATCATCGACAGGACGAAACCCTTGATGCCGTAGCCGTAGTGCTTGAGGTTCCGCCGCTCGGCGGCGAGCAGACGTTCCTCCAGGTGGTCAATCTCTGTGTACTCGGCAAGTAAGGCGGCGAAGCGCTCCTCTGTCAGCTTGAAGACGCGTTCGTTGTGCCAAAGCGTGTCGTCGGCATCAAAGCCAAGTGTCGTTATGGTCATCGGGAAGTTCCGTTCGGGTGGGACGCCAACCTATCACCACGGGGCAGAGGCCATCAATGCCGGCATCAGCTGCCGGTTACGTCCCGAACAAAATTGAATTTTCCTTCGGTTTTTCGTTGAGCCCCGATCAGAAAACAGCTAATCGGCCCCCTCAAGTTTTCGAAGCTGCCAATGACTGCTTCGCATGGCACTGGAAGGGCATGAAATGATCTCCACGCCGTATTACCTCATCGACAAGTCCAAGCTTCTTCCCAACATGGAGAAGATTGCCTGGCTGCGCGAGAATTCAGGTGCCAAGTCGCTGTTGGCGTTGAAGTGCTTTGCTGCCTGGTCCGTGTTCGACTTCATGAGCCAGTACATGGACGGAACGACCTCGTCGTCGCTCTACGAGGTGAAGCTCGGCCGCGAGAAATTCCCGGGCGAGACCCATGCCTATTCGGTGGCCTATGCCGATGACGAGATCGACGAAGTCATTTCATCATCCGACAAGATCATCTTCAACACCATCGGCCAGCTTGAGCGCTTCGAGAGCCAGTCGGCAAACCACGTGCGCGGCCTGCGCGTCAATCCGGGTGTCTCCACCTCCGGCTTTGATCTCGCCGACCCGGCGCGGCCCTTCTCGCGCCTTGGCGAACACGAACCGGACCAGATCGCGACGGTGATCGATCAGGTTTCCGGTTTCATGTTCCACAACAACTGCGAGAACGCCGACTTCGACCGCTTCGACGGCATGCTCGGGCATATCGAACAGCGCTTCGGCCATCTCATCCGCCAGATGAAATGGATCAGTCTCGGCGGCGGCATCCACTTCACCGGAGAAGGCTATCCGCTGGAGAAGTTCGCCGAGCGATTGAAGCGCTTTGCGGGCGAAAACGAGGTGCAGGTCTATCTTGAGCCCGGTGAGGCTGCGATCACAAAATCGACGACCCTGGAAGTCACGGTCCTCGATACGCTCTACAACGGCAAGAATCTGGCCATCGTCGACAGCTCCATCGAAGCGCACATGCTCGATTTGCTGATCTACCGTGAAAGTGCGAAGGTCCTGCCGAACAAGGGACCGGAGGAATGGATGGTCTGCGGCAAGTCCTGTCTTGCCGGTGACATCTTCGGCGAGTTCAAATTCGACAAGCCGCTGAAAGCCGGTGACCGCCTGTCGATGCAGGATGCGGCCGGATACACGATGGTCAAGAAGAACTGGTTCAACGGCGTGAAGATGCCGTCCATCGCCGTCAGGGAACTCGACGGAACGGTCACTCTGGAGAAAGAGTTCACCTATCAGGATTTTGTCGAAGCCCTTTCGTGAGCTTCGGCAACAAGCGCAGGCGGTCCCGCTCTGCGAAACCGGAATGTTAAACCCGACCCAAGGAGGACTATGGGCCAAATGAAACGCAACGTACTCATCATCGGCGCCGGTGGCGTCGCGCAGGTCACGGCGCACAAATGTGCGCAGAACAACGACCTGCTCGGCGATATTCACATCGCTTCGCGCACGGTCGCGAAGTGTGAGCGGATTATCGAGAGCATCCGCGAAAAAGGCAGCATGAAGGTGGATGGCGTTCTCAAAGCCCATGCCCTTAACGCAATGGACACGGCAGCCGTTGCCGATCTGATCCGCGAAACCGGGTCTCAGATCGTGATTAACGTCGGCTCTGCCTTCGTCAACATGTACGTGCTGGAAGCCTGTCTTCAGACCGGCGCCGCCTACATGGATACGGCGATCCACGAAGATCCGAACAAGATCTGCGAAACCCCGCCCTGGTACGCGAACTACGAGTGGAAGCGCCGCGAGCGCTGCGCAGAGAAGGGCGTAACCGCGATCCTCGGCGTCGGCTTCGATCCGGGCGTCGTCAACGCCTATGCCAAGCTGGCGATTGATGACTACGTGCACGAGCCGTCAGAAATCGACATCGTCGACATCAACGCCGGTTCCCATGGCCGCTGGTTCTCCACCAACTTCGACCCGGAAATCAATTTCCGCGAGTTCACCGGCACCGTCTACTCCTGGCAGCAGGGCAAGTGGCAGTCGAACAAGATGTTCGAGGTCGGCAAGAAGTGGGACCTTCCGGTCGTTGGTGAGCAGCAGGCCTATATGACCGGTCACGACGAGGTTCATTCGCTGGCAACCAACTATCCGGACGCCGATGTGCGTTTCTGGATGGGTTTTGGCGATCACTACATCAACGTCTTCACGGTTCTGAAGAACCTCGGCCTGCTGTCCGAGCAGCCGGTCAAGACGGCAGAGGGCCTTGAAGTCGTGCCGCTGAAGGTGGTCAAGGCCGTGCTGCCGGACCCGTCCTCGCTGGCGCCTGACTACACGGGCAAGACCTGCATCGGCACGCTGGTGAAGGGCAAGACCGACGGCAAGGACGCTGAAGTCTTCATCTACAACGTCGCCGATCACAAGGACGCCTACAATGAAGTGGGTTCCCAGGGCATTTCCTACACCGCCGGCGTTCCGCCGGTCGCAGCTGCCATGCTGATCGCCGACGGCACCTGGGATGTGGGCACCATGAAGAACGTCGAGGAGCTTGATCCCAAGCCCTTCCTCGCGATCCTGAACCGGATCGGACTGCCGACTTGCATCAAGGATGAAAACGGCGAGCGTCCGCTGGAGTTCTAAGGCCTCCTGATACAGCTGTTTTAGGAAAAGCCCCGGTCATGTGCCGGGGCTTTTTGCATTCGTTGCCCATGGTTCCCGACAAACCCCATAGTTTGTCATCCCGGACGAAGGCGAGGCCTGAGATTCTTGGCCGGTGAGCCACGGTATTGGAGTAGCGACCGGACTGAACCCGATAGGCTTTCGGTTCCCCGATCCCGGGTCGCGCTTCGCTTGCCCGGGAAGGCGAACGATGGGTTCGTACGTTCCTCAGCGTTATGAAAGCGATCACGTGCCGAGGCTTTTTGTGACTGAGCGTGATCCCCAACCTCATCCTGAGGAAGCACGAAGGGCTGTCTCGAAGGATGGGCAGCACGTTGAGGGGAGCAGGCAGCATGCTTCGAGACGGGCTTGTCAGCCCTCCTCAGTATGAGGGGAAGGTATGCGGATCCCGGGTCGCGCTTCGCTTGCCCGGGAGGAGGAGAAATGGGTTCGGGCCGCCCCGGCCTTGAGCCGGGACCTCTTTTCAAGACCGGCTCGCTGCCTTGTCACCGGAAACTGTTCATTAGGTCCCGGATCCCCGTTTCGCTGCGTCCGGGACTGCGCAGGACAGTGCTTTTCCGCAATCCTTTCCCCATCACCTGCCTGTCCACCTTGCGTCCATTCCCCGTTGCCAGCTCCTGGTGGGGATACTAGCTTCATGAGATTGCACCTTCCATGTCCTTGCCGGGAAAAACCTTTTCATGACCAAGCCGTTTCGCGTCGATATCTTCAGTGCCAAGCCCTACGACCAGACTTTCATAAAGGCTGCAGGCGAGGGGCGGGACCTGGAGCTGGTCTTTCACGATGTCCACCTTGATGCCCGCAGCGCGGCTCTGGCCGACGGTGCGGACGCCATCTGTGCCTTCGTCAACGACGATCTCACCGTAGCCGTGATCGAAAGCTTGTCGGCGCTGGGCGTGAAGCTGATTGCCCTGCGCTCGGCGGGGTTCAACCATGTGGATCTGGATGCGGCGAAAACGGCCGGTATTCCCGTCTGCCGGGTACCCGCCTATTCGCCCCATGCGGTCGCCGAACATACGGTGGCGCTGATGCTGACCCTCAACCGCAAGACCCATCGGGCCTACAACCGGGTGAGGGAGGGAAATTTCGCCCTCGACGGCCTCATGGGCTTCGATTTCCACGGCAAGACCGTCGGCATCGTCGGCACTGGCCTTATTGGCGAGATCCTGGCCCGCATCATGACCGGCTTCGGCTGCCGGGTCATCGCCTCCGATCCGGCGCCGAACGAAGCCTGTGTCGCGCTGGGCGTGACCTATGTCGACTTCGACAAGCTGATCGGCGAGGCGGACATCATCTCCCTGCAATGTCCGCTGACGCCGCAGACCCACCACCTGATCGATGCCGACGCGATTTCGCGCATGAAGCCGGGCGCCATGTTGGTCAACACCTCGCGCGGCGGCGTCATCGACACGGCTGCGGTGATCGAGGGCCTGAAGAGCGGCCGGATCGGCTCGCTCGGTCTCGACGTCTACGAGGAGGAGGGCGATCTATTCTTCGAGGATCTTTCCAACGCCATCATCCCGGATGATCTTTTCGCGCGGCTCCTGATGTTCCCCAATGTCATCGTCACCGGCCACCAGGGTTTCTTCACCCGCGAGGCCCTCAGTGCCATTGCCGAGACCACTGTGGAGAATATCGTCAGCTTCATGGACACGGGAACGCCGAAGCATCCGGTGGGGTGAGGGGATAGGATCACTGGTGCCGCCCCGGACATGATCCGGGGCCGCGATCCTCTCGCTCTTGGTCCCGGCTCAAGGCCGGGACGGCGGAGTATGTTGCGGCTTGCCTCCACCCAAGGTGGTCATCCCGGGCGAACGCAGTGCGAGCCGGGACCCACTCATCCCCAGAGAGTTGGGTGGGATAGTTGGAGGTGACTCCTGAGCGCAGCGCCAAACAGCCGAAGTCGGTTCAGCCGTGAGGGGCATTGGGTCCCGGCTCGCGCTCACGCTTGGCCGGGATGACGACGGTAAGGATGAAGAGTATTCTAAGAAATATTTTTTGAGCTTTTGGAGACTAAGGGTGATCGAGTTTCTTAATGTCTTGGGTTTGTTGTCTGGATTTTTCGGAGCGTTGTTCCTGTTTGTATGGGGAAATCCGCAACCCTCGTTTCGTAAAACGTCAAATCTAGCTCTTTCGGGCGATCAGGGCGTAGGAGACGGTGTGGATCGTGCTCACATGCAGCGATGGAGAGCTGGAAAAGAAAAGTTACTTTACATTTCTCGATCAAGGGTCGGTATCTCCTTGATCGGCTTTGGCTTTTTATTGCAACTAATTAGCGCGGTTCTCTCGTGCCTATGGGTGGCTGTCTGACATTTTACGGCTCTTGTCTGCAGCTGTAATTGTCAGCGCAAGAACTTGCTGGCGCAAGGCATGCGGTCGCGGTGGAGAGGGGAGAGGTACAAGCCTCCCTCACACCGCTTCGTCATATTCTGCGGAAAGCTCAAGCCACTCTTCTTCCGTCTTGACCAGCTTCTTCTCGCAGAAAGCCCGTTCCTTGGCGAATTTTGCCGCGCGGTCCGGGTCCCTGGTGAAAAATTCCGGGTCGGACATCATCTCGTCGATCTTGTCGATCTTCTCCTGCAGGCGGGCCATTTCCTTTTCCGCCGCATCGATCTTGGCCTTGAGCGGCTTCAACTGCGCGCGCTTTTGCGCCGCGTCCCGGCGCTTGTCCTGACCTGACGTCGCCGCGTCTTCCTGGGCCTGCTTGTCGCGGGCCTTTTGCGCCGCTTCCGGACCTTGCAGGATCAGCCGCTTGTAGTCCTCCATGTCGCCGTCATAGGGCGCGACCGTGCCGTTCGCGACAAGCCACAGCCGGTCGGCGCAGGCCTCCACAAGGTGACGGTCGTGGGAGATGAGGACGACCGCACCCTGAAAATCGTTGAGCGCCATGACCAGCGCCTCGCGGCTGTCGATGTCCAGGTGGTTGGTCGGTTCATCGAGGATCAGAAGGTTCGGTCCGTGGAAGGTCGCAAGGCCAAGCAGCAGGCGGGCCTTCTCGCCACCGGAGAGATCCTTGGCCGGGGTTTCCATCCGGTCGGTCGGCAGGCCGAAACGGGCAACGCGGGCGCGGACCTGCGCTTCGGCCGCATCGGGCATCAGCGCACGCACATGGGCAACGGCGCTTTCGGCGGGTTTAAGTTCATCGAGCTGGTGCTGGGCGAAAAAGGCGATCTTGAGCTTCGCCGCCTTGCTGATCGCGCCGTCCATGGCATCGAGCCGGCCGGAAATCAGCTTGGCGAAGGTCGACTTGCCGTTTCCGTTGGCGCCAAGGAGCGCGATGCGGTCGTCCGTGTCGATGTTCAGCGTCAGGCGCTTCAGGATGGCCTTGCCGTCATAGCCGGTGGTGACGCCTTCCAGCTTGAGAATCGGAGGCGACAGGCGGCCTTCCGGATCCGGGAAATGGATCGGGCGCGAACTTTCCTCCGTCAGCGCCGCGATCGGCTCCATCCGTTCCAGCATTTTCAGGCGGGACTGGGCTTGGCGTGCCTTGGTGGCCTTGGCGCGGAAGCGGTCGACGAAGGCCTGCATGTGCTTGCGCTGCGCGTCCTGCTTCTCCTTGGCCTTCTGCTGCAGCAACATGGTCTCGCGCCGCTGGCGATCGAAGCTGTCGTAGCCGCCCGAGTAGTAGGTCAGCTTGCCCCGGTCCAGGTGAACGATGCTGTCGACGGCCTTGTTCAGAAGATCGCGGTCGTGGGAGATGAGCAGGACCTGATGCGGGTATCGGGCAACGTAGTTTTCAAGCCAGAGCGTGCCTTCCAGGTCGAGATAGTTTGTCGGCTCGTCGAGCAGCAGGAAGTCCGGCTCGGAAAAGAGCACGGCCGCGAGCGCGACGCGCATGCGCCAGCCACCGGAAAAGGCGGAGCAGGGGCGTTGCTGGGCTTCGGCGTCAAAGCCGAGGCCGGAGAGAATGGAGCCGGCGCGCGCTTCAGCCGTATGGCTGTCGATATCGGCAAGGCGGGTGTGGATTTCCGCGATACGGTGCGGATCTGTTGCCGTGTCCGCTTCTGCCAAGAGCGCACTGCGCTCGGTATCGGCAGCGAGCACGACCTCCAGCAGGCTCTGCTCTGTTCCCGGCGCTTCCTGGGCGACCTGACCGATCCGCGCAGCCTTGGGGATCTGCACGGAACCGCTTTCGGACGAAAGATCGCCGGTGATGATCTTGAACAGCGTCGATTTGCCCGCGCCGTTTCGGCCGACAAGGCCTGTCTTCGACTTGGCGGGAAGGGTGACGCTGGCCTGATCGATGAGGAGGCGGCCGCCGATGCGGTAGGTGAGGTCGGAAATCTGCAACATGGCGCGGATCTTTGGCCGAGCTTTCGCGGCGATGCAAGAGGGCGTGGCTCAAAGACGCAAAAAGATCCGCAAAGCAGTTGCCATGGCCGCCCAAATGCCGGTTGGCTCAACCGGCGGAGGCCTTTCCCAGCAAGGGGGCAAGATGGGCTTCCAGGTCCCGCAGGTCTTCCCCGATCGGATCGCTCTTCTTGTAGCTGGCCAGCATCTTTTGCGCGTGCTCGGTGAGAAGGTAGCTGCTGCGGCTGTTCTGTGCGACGGCTGCAAGGCGGCGAAGAACCTCTGCCAGGCAGGTCAGCATGAGGTGGTTATCGGCCGCAGCCTGACGCAGTGGGTCGAGCGCCCTGGAAAGAAGGTGTTCCAGCGTCAGACCGGGTATCCGAAGTCTGGGGTGATCGTCTGCGTCGAGATGAAGGTTCTCCCGGATCCCCCTGGCGACCGGGTCGCTCAGCACTTCGGAAATCCGGTTGGCGCAGGATATGGCAGTGAACGTGTCGTTTACGCCGGGAGAAAGCGCACGCAGGGCAATTTCAAGCAAAAGGTTCAGCGAAAAGACCACATCCCGGTAGTCATCCCGGATCCTTGCCATCTTCACCCGGGAACAAACGGCCGAGGCGATATCCGACTGGCGTTCGCCGCAGGCTTCTTCCGTGCGCGAGGCAATCCGTGCAATCGGCGCTCCCTCGGTCACGAAGTCACCATGCATTGCGCAAAGCTCGATCATGAGGTCTTCACGTGCGGCATAGGCAACAAGGTCGTCGACATTCGGCAGGCTCAGAAAGCCGGAGCTATTTGCCTTGATGTCGAATTCGAAATCCTCAGGCCAGGGGTCCAGGGCCTTGCCGGCTTCCTCGTCGGTCTTGATGATGCCCGCAACCTTGGACTTGAGATCGCTGCTGATCGACGCGATTTCCTGGTCGATCGTGACGCTGACGGAAACCGCATGCACGAAATAGATGAGCTGCAGCATGGAGAGCGCCGCCAGGAAGAAAGCGGCGGCGGCTGACAGCCGTGGGATGAAATCGGGCGCCGTCGTACTGAGCACCGTCAGCGCGAAGAGAAACGTTCCGCCTAAAAGCCCGGCGGTCAGCTGGCTGACCCGTTCCTTGGTAAAACGCTGCAGGAGGCGCGGGGCGATCGTGCCCGCTGCCAGCGTGAAAACCACCAGAACGAGCGAATAGACAAGGCTGAGAGTCGTGATCGCTGCCGCAGCTATGGTGCCCAGAACAGCTAGCGCAGTGTCATACGACAGCCACTTCTCCAGAACAGGAAATTTGTAGGTGTCGAGTATGCCTGCGTAATCGAGCGTCAGCGTTCCGGCGCACAAGGACCAGATCACAAGCGCGACCACACCCGGGATCGTGATGAAGGCGTGGTCCGTGACGAACAGGCGCAAGAGCCTGGAGAACTGCGGCGCTACACGAATGGGCGTCTCTCCATGGGGTGGTCCGGGGCCGGACGGGTCAATGGGTGGCAATCAGATCGAGGTATGTAGCGGCGAAGTGTTCGACCAACTCGTAGCACAAGGTCATTTCCCGGAGCTCCGGGTCCCAGTAGGCGTTCTTCGCTCCGCATGTCATCGACCGGAAAGTAATTTCCTGCGGCAGTGCATAGAGACTGTCGATTTCCTCCGCCACGATCTCCATCAGCAGGCTCTGCTGCAGGAAAACGGCCATGAGCTCAAGTGGTTCCGAGGCCGCGCCATAGCGGACCGCAATCTTGCGTCCTGGCCCTTGCGAAACCTTGAGATGATGGTCGGTGACCTTTTCCCAGGAGGAAACCGCCTGATCATAGTCCGTCCGGCAGGTCTCAATGCGCTCCGGCGGCAGCCCAAGGTCGGAGGCGAGCTCGCCGAAGGCTGCCGGATCACTGCCCACCATCAGGCAAAGCATGCGATAGCCGCGCTGCAGGTTAAGGTCGTGCTCGTCGTAGAAGGCGAGGTCGCCGACCTCGTCCTCGGTCGTGAGGAACCAGCCGACCATGGCGCTTGAGAGAAGGACATCCATCTCGCCATCATTGTGTGCCAGCATGCTTATCGTCGCGAGGTTGTCGACAGCGTCTTCTTCCTGGCCAAGCACCGGCAGCTTCAGCTCGGAAACAAGCATGTGGCCAGCCTCGTGATGAAGCGTGAACAGGACGTTGCCGCCGACAAAGACGAAGAGTTCTTCCAGGGCATCCGGCGCCAGGGCCTCGATCCGCTGACCGACCGTTCTCGCTTCCTCCGCGCTCGCGGCCCCTGATGGAAATATGAGAGAGCAATATAGAAGGCCCGCTGCGGCAGCGGAGCAAAGCACCAGGTCAAGCCTCTGCATTGTCTTGGAAAATGTCATTCGCCAGCCAAACCTGTCGCAATCGGGATGACCAGCTTACAGCTTCCGGCAAAGCGCATCCAGTATGGCAAATCCGGTTGCATTGTCCGGCTGGTTCATGTGACCGCCGTTCCACCCAGCATGGTCAGACGTTGAAACCTCAGAAGATCCAGCGTTCGCGTCTTTTTGCCGAACTGCTGAAGGAACGCCTGTACCTGGGCGCGGTAATGGCTTTGATGGTGAAAAAGGTGCAGGAGCGCCGATCCCAACGGCTGCGAGATCTTCTGTGTCGATCGGAAGGTCGTGTACTCAATGTTCCGCAGTAGAAATGCTTCCGATACGTTGTCGATGAAGCTGTCCAGATCTTCATCGGTATAGCTGCGTTCGAGGGTCAATTCCTCGAAGGAAGTGGTGAGGCTGGTCTTGAAGTCTGCAAAGGGAGGTTCAAGGCCGGAAAAGCGGGCAAGCCAAAGCCTGTCTACCAGAAGCCCATGGTCGAGTGTTCCATGTATGGACCGGTACTCGGCCCCCAGATCCTTCCAAAGATCATGAACGGATACGCAAGCACAGTCTTCGATGAGCCGGTTGTTCGCCCATCTGTTGTATTCACTCATCATGCGTATGAGCGCCTTCATTGCTTCTTCTCCCCCTAGAAGAATGACATGCTGATCCCGGCTAACGCCTTTTAGCGCGTTGTACTCCCAGTTCCCGGAATGCATGCATTGCAAGGTCCGGGTTTTAACCGGGATTCGAGCGCTGTATCAAGAAAAACTCGTAATAGTTGTAGCCCATTGGCGGGGGCGTCATGCGTATCAGGTCTTGGGGGAGTGCTTGCTATGGAGCGCACCCGACGTAGAACAGCGTCGTTTTGGTGAGTTTTCTGAGTTTGCAACCCGGTGGACCTTTACAGCTGATAGGGTGCTGCCTCTTGCCCTTGCGCGTCTGCAAAGTTATAGGAGGCGCGAATTCAAACCGGCGCAGGGATTTGCCGCGCCGATGAACAACGGCCCGACGGGCCGAAACCCAGGAAAGATTAAAAGATGGCGATTGAACGCACCTTTTCGATGATCAAGCCGGATGCAACCAAGCGCAACCTGACGGGCGCTATCACCGCCAAGCTGGAAGAAGCCGGTCTGCGCGTCGTTGCATCCCGCCGCGTATGGATGTCCCAGCGTGAAGCGGAAGCTTTCTACGCTGTCCATAAGGACCGTCCGTTCTTCGGCGAACTGACTGAGTTCATGTCCTCCGGCCCGACCATCGTTCAGGTTCTGGAAGGTGAAAACGCGATCGCCAAGAACCGTGAAGTCATGGGCGCCACCAATCCGGCCGATGCTGCTGAAGGCACCATTCGCAAGGAATTCGCCCTGTCCATCGGCGAAAACTCCGTACACGGTTCCGACGCTCCGGAAACGGCAGCTGAAGAAATCGCATTCTGGTTCGCTGGTTGCGAGATCGTCGGCTAACACCGACCGATCAAGATTTTAAAAGTCTGAAAGCCGGTCCCGGTGCGGGGCCGGCTTTTTTGTTTCCTCTGTCACTTGTTACAAACTGGTACGTTTCGGTACAACTTTCTGACAGCGCTCAGGCTGATGGACACCTATGTCGAGTGTGTCGGGGCAATGACTGGGAGAAATTGACTGATGCGTTATGAACTTTTCTTGGCAGGAGCTTTGGTGATCACGCCAGTTGCCGCGCACGAAAGCTCAGCTCCGATCCTCGGCGATGAGCCCATCGAGCATGATCACGTCCTCGACGAGATCCTGAAGCAATTCGTACCAGAGGCGGAAGCGGCTGCCGATATCACAATTGACGGGAATAAACGCCGGATCCGGGCCAATGGATATCCCAACAAGGCACCGGGACAGTTCCCGAACCGCAACAACCCCCACAGCATTTCCAAGAAGAACTACAATCTGAAAGTGCCGCTCACTCCGCGCAAGAATGCAAGGGCGACCAACGCGCAGAACAACGTCTTCGGCATTGCGCTCAACGGTGTGGTTATGGAGCCTGGTACGGCAGAGTTCTGGCAGAACAACCGGCGTTCGGGTTGGAACTATGAGGCCTTCGGGGGCGCCTGCAAGCTGGGACTGGACAAATACAATGCTCACGTCCAGCCGGATGGCACCTACCACTATCATGGCATTCCCACCGGCGTTCTGGCCTCCAGCGGTGGCAAGTCCGTGCCGGCCCTGCTGGGCTTTGCTGCGGACGGCTTCCCGATCTACGGACCCTATGGCTATTCCGATCCCAGGAAGAAGTCTTCGGTGAAGCAGCTGAAAAGCAGCTACCGGGTCAAAAGCGGAACGCGGCAGAGCGGTCCTGGAGGACGCTACAATGGCAAGTTCACCCAGGACTGGGCCTATGCCGCCGGTAGCGGCGATCTGGACCAGTGCAATGGCCGGTTCGCGGTCACGCCGGAGTATCCTGACGGGACCTACCACTACGTTCTGACCGATACGTTCCCGCATATTCCGCGTTGCTGGATGGGGACGCCGGACAGCAGCTTTACCCGGCTGAAGCAACGGGCGGATCTGCAAATTGATCCTATCGATGCTCAAGAGGCCGTTCCGACCGTCGACTTCGCTGCAATGTCTGACAACATTGATGCCGGTATTACCCTGATCCAGGCCCAGGGCGGACATCCGCCGCGCCTCCTGCGTGGCCAGCGGCCGAATGGCCCAGGCGCCGGTCGCGGGCAGGACAATCGCCGTGCGCAGGGCGGCAGCTCGGGCGGCAGGGGCCCCTGCAGCGGCAGCTGATTGCCTGCAACGACTGATGGCATCACCGAAGGTCCGTGTTCGCACGGACTTTCATTTCCCATGAATATTCAAATATTCGAAATAAAGAACAAATGTTGGAGACCTTGATGAACAAGATGACCGCAACGGCCCTTGCCGTGATCATGACCTCAACTGGCGCACTGGCCGCACCAGGAGCCCACTTCATAGAAAGCTGGGACTTGAACGGCGACAAGGCAGTGAGCGTCGAGGAGGCCGAGCAACGTCGCGATGACGTCTTTGCTTCCTTCGATGCCAACGACGATGGTTATATCGATGCCGAAGAGTACAAGACCTTCGACGAGGCCCGTGCAAACGATCAGGCCAATCATGAGCCCGCCGGTCGCGGAGCGCGCAATCCGGCCAACGGGATGAGACTGGAGGGCAATGACAACGACAAGGACGGCAAGGTGTCCCGGGAGGAATTTCTTCGAAATGCCGCCGGCTGGATCGCATCGATCGACCGCAACGGCGACGGCGTGGTGACGACGGCGGACTTCGGCCCGGGAAAATAGGCGCCTGCTTTCACTTCGTCCTGAAGATGTTCGTCGCGGACGCCTTCGCTTGACAGCAGAGGCGTTCGCGACGACTTTGCGGCGGTTGAAATCAGAGCCGCCGCCACATGAACAAGCCCGTCCCCACGACCGCCTTTTCCGCCTGTCCCCATGACTGCCCGTCCACCTGCGCACTCGATGTCGAGCTGTTGGAAGATGGTCGGATCGGCAGGGTTCGGGGCTCCTCGCTGAACAGCTACACGGCCGGTGTCATCTGCGCGAAGGTCGCGCGTTATGCCGAGCGGCTCTACCATCCCGACCGCCTGTTGAAGCCGTTGCGCCGTGTCGGAACAAAGGGGGAGGGCCGGTTCGAGGAAATCTCCTGGGAAGCGGCGCTCGATCTCATTGCGGAGAAGTTCCTCGCAGTCGAGGCGGAGTTCGGCGCTCAAAGCGTCTGGCCGTATCATTATGCGGGGACGATGGGGCTGGCGCAGCGCGACTCCATTCATCGCTTCCGCCATGCCAAGGGCTATTCTCTGCAGTTCGACAGCTTCTGCACCAATATGGCCTGGACCGGCTACGTGGCCGGAACCGGCAAGCTGGCAGGCCCCGACCCGCGCGAGATGGCAGTCTCCGACCAGATCGTGATCTGGGGCACCAATCCGGTCGCGACCCAGGTCAACGTCATGACCCACGCGATTGCCGCCCGCAAGAAGCGTGGCGCGAATATCATCGTTGTCGACGTCTATCGAACGGAGACCATGAAACAGGCCGATATCGGACTCGTCCTGAAACCCGGAACTGATGCGGCGCTGGCCTGTGCCATCATGCATGTGCTGTTCCGGGACGGTTTCGCAGACCGGGAGTATCTCGAGAAATACACCGACTGTCCGGCCGACCTTGAAGCGCATTTGGCTTCCAGGACACCGGAGTGGGCGGCCGCAATCACCGGACTGAGCGCCGCGCAGATCGAAGAGGTCGCGCGTTTGATCGGCGCGGTGAAGAAGACCTACTTCCGCCTCGGCTACGGCTTCACCCGATCGCGCAACGGAGCCGTCGGCATGCATGCGGCGGCTTCCATCGGTGCCGTTACAGGCTGCTGGCAATACGAGGGCGGCGGCGTCTTTCACAACAACGGTGCGATCTACGAGCTGAACAAGGCCATGATCGAGGCCCCTGAATTGAAGGATCCAACCGTCCGGGCCCTCGACCAGAGCCTGATCGGGCGAATTCTGACCGGCGATGAAGCCGCACTTCTCGGTGGTCCGGAAGTCCACGCCATGCTGATCCAGAATACCAATCCCGTCTCGGTTGCCCCCGAGCAGGAGCTGGTGAAGAAGGGCTTTGCCCGCGAGGACCTGTTCACTGTCGTCCACGAACAGTTCATGACCGAAACGGCGAAAATGGCCGATATCGTGCTGCCTGCGACCCAGTTCCTGGAGCATGACGACATCTACAAGGGCGGTGGCCACCAGTATCTCATGCTCGGCCCGAAGGTGGTCGATGCGCCAGAGGGACCGCGCGAGAACATATTGGTTATCAACGAATTGGCGCGAAGACTTGGCGCGAAAGATCATCCGGGCTTTGAAATGAGCGCGCGCGATCATATCGACTGGATGCTGCGGAATTCCGGCTATGGCACCTTGGCCGAACTGGAGGCGGGCCGTTGGGTTGATCTCCAGCCCGATTTCGAGACGGCGCATTTCCTGAACGGCTTCGGGCACGCGGACGGCAAGTTCCATTTCCGCCCCGACTGGGGGCGCTCCGCTGCCCCCAACAAGCCGCTGGGCGCGCCCATGGGGCCTTGGTCCACAATGCCGGAATTGCCTGACCAATGGGACAGCATCGAGCGAACCGACGAACGGCATCCCTTCCGGCTCGTCACGGCTCCGGCGCGCTCGTTCCTGAATTCCACATTCAACGAGACCGCCACTTCGGTCGCGAAGGAAAAGCGGCCGGAGGTCTGGCTCCGATCAGAAGACGCAGCACGCTTCGGGATTGCCGATGGCGATCTGGTGAAGATGGGCAATGGCCGGGGCGTCGTGACCCTTCATGCCCGCTTCTACGAAGAGCTGACACCGGGCACGGTCATTTCCGAAGGCATCTGGCCGAACGAGGCGTTTCCGGATGGCAGGGGGATCAACACCCTGACCGGTGCCGATCCTGTCGCCCCCTATGGCGGTGCGGCCTTCCATGACACTGCGGTGTGGATCCGGAAGGCCTGAGCCAGAAATCGTCAGGCCGTTTCCAGCACGTCAACCGACAGGATGGTCGGCAGGTGGCGGGCGATTTCCTGCCAGCTGTCGCCTTCGTCGAAGCTGGCGAAGACGGATCCGCTGTTGGTGCCGAAATAGATGCCCGCCGGTTCCTGCGTATCGCCGGCCATGGCCTGTCGCAGCACGGTGAAGTAGCAACTCTTTTGCGGCAGTCCCTCGCGCATGTCCTGCCAGCTTTCGCCGCCATCGCGTGAGCGCCACACCGCCGCTGAGGCATCCGGCGGGAAGCGCCCGGCACTGTCGCCATTGAGTGGCAGGGTCCAGATGGTTTTCGGATCGCGCGGATGCACACGGATCGGGAACCCGAAAGTCGAGGGCAGGCCCTCGGTGATGTCGTCCCAGCTCCTGCCACCGTCAGACGAACGCCAGACGCCGTGATGGTTCTGCTGGTAGAGTGTGTCGCCATCACCGGCCGTGATGCTCGGTGCGAGCATCATGTTGTGGACGCAGTGGCCGATATCTCCGTTGCAGGGGGCAGCCGGATGGCTATGTCCCTCGCAGGCTGCCTCGTTGGAAAGGCGGTTGCGCCGTTCGAAGGTCGCCCCGCCGTCTTCTGTCGCGAATACGCCGGCGGCGGAGATGCCAAGCCATAGTTTGTTGGGATCGTCCGGTGAGGTCACGATCGTGTGCAGGGTCAATCCGGCAGCGCCGGGGTTCCAGCTGTCGGCAGATGGATGGTTGGTCAGGCCCTCGAGCCGTTCCCATGTCTTGCCGCGGTCCGTGCTTTTCAGCAGGTTTGCAGGCTTGGTCCCGGCGTAGAGCGTGCCATGGGCAAAGCCGACTGACCAGATCTGCGAGAAGGCGTTGTCAAACGGGAGCTCCTGAGCGCTCCAGTTCATCATGGCCGCAAAATCAGGATCCTTGGCCGCCCAGTCATCGATGGTGCCTTTGGTCAGGCGCGAGACCTCCCAGGTCTTGCCGCCATCATCGGAGCGCCAGACACCGGCACCGTGCCAGTCCCCGCCGCCGCCGGCCCAGATCGTGCCCGATGCCGGGTCGCCGGTCATGTGGTTGATCGGCCAGCCGTCGCAGAACGGGCCGCTGACCTCCCAGCCGGAGCGGTCGGAGCCGCCGGAAATCAGAAATGCACCCTTGTTTGTGCCGACGAGAACCGTCAGATCCTTCGAAGCCATGTCGCTGTCCCTCCCAGAACCAGCTGTCTGAACATCAGCCAACCTATCACGGCATTCGCGAAAGCTGTTTGGAAAAAGATCGGGAGCTGGAGGGTTTCGTCAGGGAAAAATAAGCGTGTTGGCGGCGCTTTCAGAGGTGTCGACCGAGGTCGCGACCCTGTGGCCCTTGACCTTGGCCTTGCCGGTAACGACAAGCTCGAGCGCGCGCGGGTAGATCTGGTGTTCCACGGCAAGGACACGGGCTGCCAGAGCGTCGGGCGTATCGTCATCGAGAACGGGGACTGCCCCTTGCGCGATGATCGGACCGTCGTCCATCCCCGGGGAGACGAAATGGACGGTCGCGCCATGGAGTTTCACCCCCTCATCGAGCGCGCGCTCATGAGTGTGCAACCCCTTGAACGAGGGGAGGAGAGCAGGGTGGATGTTGATCATCCGGTCACGCCATTCATTGACGAGATAGGGGGTCAGCAGGCGCAGGAAGCCAGCGAGAGCAACAATCTCGATGCCGTTTTCGACCAGGATCTCGTTGACCGCGCGTTCAAACGCTTCACGGTCGCCCTTGTAATCCCTGTGGTCCACGACCGCGGTCGGTATGCCCAAGTCTTCGGCTTTCTGAAGGCCGCCCGCATCGGGCTTGTTGGACAGGACGAGGGCAATTTCCGCCGGGTAATCCGGCGCCATGGCTGCCGCGATCAGCGACATCATGTTGCTGCCGCGACCTGAAATCAGGACCGCGACCTTTTTGCGGCCGTTCATGCGGACAGGCCCAGGCTTCCGTCAAACAGGACGGGCTTGTCGCCCGGAGCCGCAATTGCGCCAATGCGGAACACGGTCTCGCCCTCGCGGGTGAGCACCTCGGTGACCTTGTCCGCTTCCTCGGCGCTGACCACCACGACCATGCCGACGCCGCAGTTGAAGGTGCGCAGCATTTCCGCCTCGGCAACACCGCCTGTCTTTGCAAGCCACTTGAAGACGGCCGGTGCGTCGATCGCGGAAAGGTCGATTTTCGCGGAAGTATTCTCCGGCAGGACGCGTGGCAGGTTTTCCGGCAGACCACCGCCGGTTATATGCGCCAGCGCCTTGATGCCGGAGGTTTCCTTCAGCGCCGCCAGCAGCGGCTTCACATAGATCCTGGTCGGCGTTATGAGCGCCTGGCCGAGGGACTGGCCGTCGGCGAAGGGCGCCGCGTCGTCCCAGGCAAGGCCGGAAAGCTCGACGATCTTGCGCACAAGCGAATAGCCGTTGGAGTGAACTCCCGAGGAGGCAAGACCGAGAAGCACGTCGCCTTCGGCCACATCCTTGCGCGGCAGGATCTCTCCGCGTTCGACGGCGCCGACCGAGAAACCAGCAAGGTCGTAGTCGTCCTTGGCATACATTCCCGGCATCTCGGCGGTCTCGCCGCCGATCAGCGCCGAACCGGACATCTTGCAGCCGTCGGCAATGCCGGCGACCACGTCGGTTGCCGTGTCGACGTCGAGCGCGCCACAGGCGAAATAGTCGAGGAAGAACAGAGGCTCAGCGCCCTGAACGATCAGGTCGTTGACGCACATCGCAACAAGGTCGATGCCAACCGTGCGGTGCTGTTTCGTGTCGATGGCGATCTTCAGCTTGGTGCCGACGCCGTCGTTGGCTGCGACCAGGATCGGATCCTTGAAGCCGGCGCCCTTCAGGTCGAAAAGGCCGCCGAAGCCGCCGATGTCGCTGTCGGCCCCGGCGCGGGCCGTTGCCTTGACCAGTGGCTTGATCCGCTGCACCAGCGCGTTGCCCGCGTCAATGTCGACCCCCGACTGGGCATAGGTCAGACCATTGGTTCCGTTGGAGGGGGCATCGCTCATGGGGCTCTCCGCTATATGGGGCGTGTCGTCACGCACGCGCTTACAGGGTGGCAGAGCGGAAAACAAGGGGCTAGCCCCATGAAGCCCAGGGAAATGCCCCGGCAACCCCATGGGGCGGCACCTCATGCGAGGGATGCCAGCCCCTGAAGGGTCAGAACCGCCAGAGCGACGAGACATGCCATGCCGATGCCCCAGCTGAAGGATCGGAGGCGGCTGAAGCCGATCCAGTAGTTGATCGTGAAGGAGACGCGGGCCGCCAGATAGATAAGGCTGAAGATGCCGGTCAGCCCGCTGGCAAGGTTCAGACTGACCAGAACCGTCAGTATTGGGACTGCCATGGTGGCCGATTCCAGGTTGTTCTGAAGGGTTCGGCGCGAGCGCCCGCTGAAGCCGGTTTCCGGCAAGGCCTCGGAGCGGTCGGTCATTGCGAAGCCGACGCCACGGGACAGGACAGTGCCCGCATGCTGAATGGCAGCGGAGGCGAAGACGATGACGGCGATGCCGACGAGCACGAAGGGTTCGGTCATGTGAAAACCTTTGTTGGCATGGTGGGTCAGCGATCGATATCTGAGCAAAAAAGTTCGATCAATTTTCAAAAAATGACTATTGATGTGCAAAATTATTCAAGGAGCCCGTCATGGACGCTGGAGACCTGCGCTACCTTCGAGAACTCAGGACAGCCCGGACCTACTCGGCTGCCGCACGCGCCCTTGGCGTATCGCACACCACGGTGGCGAGGAAAGTCCGGGACCTGGAGACTTACTTCTCCGCCAGCCTGATCGAACGGATCGGGGATGAAGTCGTATTGACTGGGGAAGGGGAGCAGGCGGCCACGGCGGCGGACCGGATCAGCGAGGAACTGTCCCGCCTCGAACGCGGCATTCATGGTCGTGACACCCGGCTGTCCGGCCATATCCGCATGGCGACTGTCGACGTTCTGGCCTGGCATTTCATGCCGGAGTTGGCGGCGTTCTCCGAGGCTTATCCCGATATCGAGCTGACCATCGAAACGGATCGGGAGGTGCGCAGTCTCAGCCGACGCGAAGCCGAGGTGGCCCTGCGGCTCACCAACGCCCCCGAAGACTATCTCTTCGGCCATGAAATCGGCCGGTTTGACTTCTGCATTTATGGCGCGGCCGGGCGGTTTTCTCCCGGCGGCGTGCCGAGTGCCTATCCCTGGCTGGAATATGATGGCCGGGAATGCATGGAACGGTCGATGGCGTGGATGGAGAAGCACGCGCCCAACGCAAGGGTACGGGCATCCCTGTCCACACCGCTCATGATGTTGCATGCCGTTCAGTCGGGTCTTGGCATCGGACCGATCCCGGAGATGGTTGCAAATGGAACGCCGGGTCTCGTGCGCCTCTTTGAGGAGCCCTGCTTCAGTCTCGGAATTTGGTTGCTGGCGCCGCGTGAACTTCGCCATACGGCCAGAGTCCGGGCCTTGTTTGACGCCTTGATGCAGAACCGCGGACGCCTCGCCGCAGAGTGAGTTTTGGAGATTCACCGGTCGCAGGTCGCGCAGCTTCTGTGGTAAGCGTGGATCTCGGAAGCGGCATCGGCAAGCCGCCATCATGTTGAACATTCGGTCCGACGGGCCGAGGTGCGGGAGCTCTGCATGACCCTTCGGCGACAGATGCAATTCTGGCTGTTGTCCCTTCTGGTATTCGTTGCCTTTCTGGCGGTCTTTTCCGAGGTCCTGCTGCCGTTCGTGGCGGGGATGGCGGTTGCCTATCTGCTCGACCCCGTGTGCGACTGGCTGGAATCCCATGGCATGGGACGTCTATGGGCGACGCTGACCATCCTTGTGACATTTGTCCTCGTCCTGGTGCTCTTCTTCCTGATGGTCGTCCCGGTTCTTGGCAGCCAGCTTGCCGGGTTCCTCGACAAGCTGCCCGATCTTGTCAAACGCCTGCAGGGCCTGGTTTCATCGAACCTCGGGGAAAAGATCGTCAGCCTTTCCGGCCTCACGCCCGCCGACCTTCAGTCGTCGGTTGGTGAGCTCATCAGTCAGGGGGCAAGCTGGATCGGCGGACTGGCAAAGTCGGTATGGAGCGGCGGCCAGGCGTTGCTGTCGATCCTGTCGCTGTTCCTGATCACGCCGGTGGTCGCGTTCTACCTGCTGCTCGACTGGGACCATATGGTCGCCAAGATCGACAGCTGGCTGCCGCGCGACTATCTCCATGTCATCCGCGATCTTGCCGGGGAAATGGACAATGCAGTCGCCGGCTTCGTGCGCGGTCAGGTTTCGGTCTGCCTGATCCTCGGGTTGTTCTACGCGGCCGGCCTTGCGATTGTCGGCCTGAACTTCGGCCTGCTGATCGGCATGGGGGCGGGGCTTGTCAGCTTTATCCCGTTCGTTGGTGCCGGGCTCGGGTTTATCGTTTCACTCGGCGTCGCGCTTGTACAATTCTGGCCGGACTGGACGATGATCCTCGCTGTTGGAGCCGTCTTTGCCGTCGGTCAGTTCCTTGAAGGCAATATCCTGCAGCCGAAACTGGTCGGCGAAAGCACGGGGCTCCATCCCGTCACGCTGATGTTCGCGTTGTTTGCATTCGGATATCTCTTTGGATTTGTGGGGATGCTGATAGCCGTTCCGGCTGCGGCGATGATCGGCGTACTTGCACGTTTTGCGCTGAGACAGTACCTAGCGAGCCCATTATACAAGGGTCATGGCCGCATCGAAGTGGCGGCGGAAGAATAGGCTTTTAGAGTAGGCGTCTTGAGTATGGCGGACACACCACGCCAGTTGCCTTTGGAATTGCCGCACGAGGAAGCGCTCGGCCGGGATGACTATCTCGTCGGTAGCGCCAATCAGGCGGCGTTCGAGCTGCTGGAGCGATGGCCGGACTGGCCGTCGCCGGTCGTCATTCTCGCCGGCCCCGTCGGCGCCGGGAAGACCCATCTCGTCAAGGCATGGCATGAAGACGCCGGTGCTGCGGTGATCTCTGCGGCCGATCTGACGAGCGATGCCGTTACGGGTCTCGTGGCATGCGGTGCGGTCGCAGTCGAGGATGCGCACAACGGTGTCGACGAAACCGCACTCTTCCATCTTCTGAACGCAGCACGTCAGGCAGATATCAGGGTGCTGATCACCAGCCGGACATGGCCGAACGCATGGAATCTGAAGCTGCCGGACCTGATGTCCCGTCTGCGCGCTGCAACCCCTGTCGAAATCGCCGAGCCTGACGACGATTTGTTGCGCCTCGTGCTGGTGAAATTGTTCGCCGACCGCCAATTGGCGGTCGATCCGGGCGTTGTCGATTATCTGGTCGTGCGCATGGAGCGTTCCCTCGGGGTCGCCTGTCGTGTCGTCGAGGAAATCGACCGTGCTGCATTGGCGGGGCGGGTGAAGATCACCAAGCCTCTCGCCGGACGGGTTCTGGAAGATGTCCAGAACGGAGCCGATTAACCTGTTGAAGGTATAAGGCTCGATATGGGGCGGCAAAACGGTCGCTCTGGATCGGGAAGGAGAAATGGCAGGAATGAATGAGAATGTCGATCTTTCCCGTGCTGCCGAAGCTGCGGCCGGTGCTCCGAACCCCGTCACCGGACCCGCGGTGACAGAAGTATCAGATCTGGCAACATCTCCCGCCCGCTTCATGAACCGGGAGTTGTCCTGGCTGCAGTTCAATCACAGGGTTCTCGAAGAGGCCATGAACCGCAACCACCCGCTGCTGGAACGGGTCCGGTTCCTGTCCATTTCCGCGAACAACCTCGATGAGTTCTTCATGGTCCGCGTGGCAGGGCTTCGTGGCCAGCAACGGGCAGAGGTGGCCATCCGCTCTGACGACGGTTTGTCGCCGACCGAGCAGCTCCAGAAAATCTCGGACGCTGTGCGTGGCCTGCAGGCAAGCCAGCAATCGATCTGGCGCGAATTGCGCTCCGAGATCGCTGAGGCGGGTATCGAGATCCGCGACGGGCGCAATCTGTCGGCCGAAGATCTCGGCTGGCTGGAAGATCACTTCCTGTCCTACATCTTCCCGGTCCTCACGCCGCTTGCCATCGATCCGGCCCACCCGTTCCCGTTTATACCGAACCTCGGCTTTTCCATCGTCTTCCAGCTGGCGCCGGTCAGCGGTGGCCGCGGCATGATCGCGCTTCTCCGCATTCCCGGGCAGGTCGAGCGCTTCGTGCGCCTTCCCGACGGGCCGGAGGGGGCAGCCCGCTTCATTGCGATCGAACGTGTGGTTGGCCTCTTCATCGGCCGGCTGTTCCCCGGCTACGAGATTCTCGGCAAGGGTGCGTTCCGTGTCATCCGCGATAGCGATCTTGAAATCGAGGAAGAAGCGGAAGATCTGGTCCGCCTGTTCGAGAGCGCGTTGAAGCGCCGCCGGCGTGGATCGGTGATCCGGCTGGAGATCCAGGACACCACGCCGCCGGCATTGCGCGAGTTCGTCGCCGAAGCGCTTGCCGTCAGCGAGAGCGAGACTTTTCTCGCCGATGGACTGCTGGCGCTGAACAACCTGTCCCAGCTCGTCGATCTTGAACGTGATGACCTGAAGTTCGAGCCCTACACGGCGCGCTTTCCGGAGCGCATCAGAGAACATGGGGGAGACTGCTTTGCGGCCATCCGCCAGAAGGACATCGTGGTCCATCACCCCTACGAATCCTTCGACGTTGTCGTTCAATACCTGCATCAGGCAGCTCAGGATCCCGACGTCGTCGCGATCAAGCAGACGCTTTACCGGACGTCCAACAACTCGCCCATCGTCAAGGCGCTGGCGGAAGCTGCCGAAGCGGGCAAGTCGGTCACGGCGCTGGTGGAGCTGAAGGCCCGTTTCGACGAGGCTGCCAACATCAAGTGGGCGCGTGACCTTGAGCGGGCAGGGGTACAGGTGGTCTTCGGCTTCATCGAGCTGAAGACCCACTCCAAGCTTTCGATGGTGGTTCGCCGCGAGCATGGCGAACTGAAGACCTACTGCCATATCGGCACGGGCAACTATCACCCGATCACGGCACGGATCTACGAGGATCTCTCATTCTTTACCGATGACCCAAGCATTGCCCAGGAAGCCGCCCGCGTCTTCAATTACATCACCGGTTATGCCCAGCCGGCGGAATTGAAATATCTCGCCGTCTCTCCGGTCAACATGCGAAGCCGGATTCTCGACCTGACGCGTGCCGAGATCGAGCACGCAAAAGCGGGCCGCCCCGCACAGATCTGGATGAAGATGAATTCTCTGGTCGATCCCCAGATCATCGACGCGCTCTACGAGGCGAGCCAGGCCGGGGTGCAGGTCGATCTGGTCATTCGTGGCATCTGCTGCCTGCGCCCGGGTATTCCAGGTCTTTCCGAGAACATCCGCGTCAAGTCCATCGTTGGGCGTTTCCTGGAACATTCCCGCATCTACTGTTTCGGGAACGGCCATGGTCTTCCGTCGCCGGAGGCCCATGTCTATATCGGCTCTGCCGACCTGATGCCGCGTAACATCGACCGGCGCGTCGAGGTTCTCGTGCCCTTGCAGACATCCACGGTCCACGAGCAGGTTCTCGATCAGATCATGGTGGCAAACCTCAAGGACAATCAGCAAAGCTGGCGCATTCTGCCCGATGGCAGCCACGAGCGCATCGTGCCGCAAGCGAACGAGGAACCGTTCAATGCGCATCGCTATTTCATGACAAACCCGTCCCTGTCCGGTCGCGGCAAATCGCTGAAGAGCAATCGTCCGCGTCCATTCTCAACACGTCCGGAAACCGGCTGACCACGAAGTGGAACCCATGGCAGGTCAATTCTCACCGGCACGCGGTCGGCTCAACGGTTCAGGTCCCATCGCCGTGGTCGACATCGGATCGAACTCCGTGCGTCTCGTCGTTTATGAGCGCATGGCGCGTACGCCAACCATGCTGTTCAACGAGAAGGTGCTCGCAGGGCTTGGCCGCGGCATCGCCGCCACTGGCCGATTGTGCGACGAGTCGGTCGCGCTCGCACTTAATGCGATCCATCGGTTTCGCGCTCTGTGCCAGCACATTGGTGTGCAGGAAGTGCGCGTTGTGGCAACGGCCGCTGCACGAGATGCGGCCAACGGAGCAGAGTTCGTCGCCAAGGTCGAAGACGTTCTGGGAGCGCCGGTCCGAATCCTGAATGGCAACGAGGAAGCCTATTACTCCGCCCTTGGCGTGATCGCTGGCTTCTGGAAGCCGCGCGGCATGGTCGGCGATCTGGGCGGTGGTAGCCTGGAGCTGGTCCATGTTTCCGGCGATACGCCCGGGATCGGTGCCACGTTTCCTCTCGGCGGACTTCGCCTGCAGGAAGAGGCCGCAGGTAGCCTGGAGGCTGCTGTCGCCATCTCGCAGAATGCTTTGGCCGTATACGAGTGGCCTGAGATGAATGATGGCGAGCGGGTCTTCTACGCCGTCGGCGGTACTTGGCGCTCGCTGGCACGGCTGCATCTCTTCCAGAAGAAATATCCACTGCACGTCATGCACAACTACGAGATCCCGGCAGACGAGGCGATTGCTTTCTGCCGCTCGGTGCAAAAGGAAAACCTTGAGGACGTTCCGCGTGCCGAAGCCGTCTCCAAACAGCGTCGCAGCCTGGTGCCCTATGGCGCTGTCGTCATGGAGCAGATCCTGACCGCCATGAAGGCGGACAAGGTGGTACTTTCAGCAACAGGTGTGCGCGAGGGACTTCTTCATGAGGCCTTGCCGCCGGAAATCCAGGCGCAGGATCCTGTGGTCGAGGCCGCGCGCGAACTTGCGATCCTGCGCGCCCGCTCTCCCGACCATGCAGAGGAACTGATCGGCTGGACCGACCAGATCTTCTCGGCTCTCGGTATGGAGGAAACCGAGCAGGAACAGCATCTGCGGCACGCTGCCTGCCTGCTGTCGGACATCGGTTGGCGGGCGCATCCCGATTACCGCGGCGAGCAGAGCCTGAACATCATTTCGAACGCGGCCTTCGTGGGTCTCGATCATGCCGGCCGCGCCTATCTGGCCGCTTCGGTTTTCTATCGGCACCAGGGCCTGAGCGAGGGAAGTCTGTCTCCGGTAATCAGGAAGCTTTCGAGCGAAAGGTTGCGTGAACGCGCCAAGGTGCTGGGCGCTGCGCTGCGGGTTGCCTCTCTTCTCAGCGCTTCCATGCCCGGGGTCTTGCCGCAAACCTCATTCTTGATCGACAGGAAGATGATGGTTCTGAGGCTGCCTGCACACCTTGCGGCGTTCGACGGCGAGCGTTTGAAAAAGCGTATGCAGCAATTCGCCAAGCTGGTCGGATCCAAGGCGAGCATCGCAGTGCTGCCTGCCTGATAGTGAGCCGAAATGATAAAGCCGTCGCACTTGATGCGACGGCTTTATGTTTCTGGTGACCTGCGGTCGAAAGACTATTCCGCAGCCTCGGCCTTTGAAGATTCCTGATCGAGGGCGACGATCTGCCGGTCCCGGAAGGCAAGGGAAACTTCGCCGCGCTTCAGCTTGAGAGCGGTTTCACCGAAAAGCTCCCGGCGCCAGCCCTGCAGGGCAGCTACGTCCGCATTGTCGTCGGCGGCGATCTTCTCCAGGTCGTCCACGGTGGCAATGACCTTGGAAGCAACGCCATGAGCCTCGCTGACCAGTTTCAACAACACCTTGAGCAGATCCACGGCCGCAGCCGAGCCGTCCGGCGCCTGGCGGCCCTTGGGCAATTTCGGCAGCTTGTCCCGCGGGATGGCGCAGGCACGGCGAACAGCCTTGAGAATCTCGTCTGCCGACTTTGACCGTTCGAAACCGCGCGGAATCGTACGCAAGCGGCCGAGCCCCTCGGCATTTTGAGGTTGCTGGGCCGCGATTTCGTAGATGGCGTCATCCTTGATAACCCGGCTACGCGGCACATCTCTGCCCTGTGCTTCGGCCTCGCGCCAGGCGGCCACTTCCATCATGACAGCCAGTTCGATCGGCTTGCGAACGCGCATCTTGAGCCGCTTCCACGCATTGGCGGGCTCCGTCAGGTAGGTGCCTTCCGAGGTCAGCACCTTCATTTCGTCCTGAACCCAGTGGCTGCGGTTCTGTTCGGCAAGGTTTGCCTTCAGGAACTGATAGGCGTCGCGAAGGTGGGTGACATCGGCGAGAGCGTATTCCAGCTGCTTCTGGGTCAGCGGACGGCGGGCCCAGTCGGTGAAGCGTGAGGACTTGTCGATCCTCGCCCCGGTAACCTTGTAGACCAGCTGGTCGTAGGAAATGGAATCGCCGAAGCCGCAGACCATGGCCGCGACCTGGGTGTCGAACAAGGGTGCCGGAATAAGGCCGCCCATATGAAAGACAATCTCGATATCTTGCCTGGCCGCATGGAAGACCTTGGTAACCCGGTCGTTGCGCATCAGCTCGAAGAAGGGCGCAAGATCCAGTCCCTCCGCGAGGGCATCTACGATGAACGCCAGGTCCGGGCCGGCCATCTGGATGACGCAAAGCTTCGGCCAGAAAGTCGTTTCACGCAGAAATTCCGTGTCGACCGTGACGTAGTCGTGGGCGGCAAGACGCTCGCAGGCGTCAGCGAGTTCGTTTGTATTCGTAATCACATGCATGGTGAAAAGGAGCTATATCTCAGTCTTGCCACTTTGTCGCCACGAAATCGCGAAAACCGCCATGGTGACGGTTGAGGATCTGCTCATGCTGCCCCTAGAGTGGTGCAGTGTCAGATAATGTCTGCCGGTAATCAACGTTTTGCTGGTAGCGCTGACCCACAACGAGCTGGAAGCGGGAGCCGGTATGCGCAAGATTCTTGTCCTCAATTCGAAAGGCGGATGTGGCAAGACCACGCTCGCGACCAATCTGGCGACCTACTTCGCCAGCCGCGGAGAGGAAGTCGCTCTTGCAGATGCAGATACTCAGAAGTCTTCGCGCGATTGGCTAAAGCGGAGATCCAAGGACCTGCCGAGAATCGCGGGACTGAACTGGAGCAAGGCCGGCAGTATTGGGGAGCTCAAGGACAAGGATCTCGATACCCTGATAATTGACGGTCCCGGCGGATTGCGGGGCGAATTGTCCAAGAGCCTTGTCGCAGAGGCAACGGACATCGTCGTTCCGGTCCTGCCGTCGGCGTTCGACTGGGGCGCGACGATCAAATTCCTGAAGGCAATCGCCGATAT
Organism: Roseibium sp.; assembly: GCF_048261595.1. Lineage (GTDB taxonomy): Bacteria > Pseudomonadota > Alphaproteobacteria > Rhizobiales > Stappiaceae > Roseibium. The sequence goes on along the minus strand of NZ_JBLXFW010000001.1, from coordinate 417,896 downwards.
CAAGCGGATCCGCAAAGGCAAGGCGGACATCCATGTCATCGCCAACCGCATCGCAAAGCGCTCCAGCCAGGTGAACGAACTGGAGCGCGTGATGCAGGAGGCCGGTTTTCCGGTGCTGTGCCGCATCAATGATCGGGTGACCTATGGCAGGGACGCTGCTGCAGGCGAGGGCATCTTCGATCACACCGACAAGGTCTCCGCAGAGATTCGAGTGCAATGGATGCCCTTGTTGCAGGCTTTGGATGCTTGAGCTTGGCCCCGCACGTGACACCGGGGCAGTATGCCCCGGTACGCAATATTAAGGTTACGTGCTCGCCATCAAATCGCCTATCTCCGCTTCCCACTTGCGTTGAGCGTCAATGGTCACTCCGTATCGGAACATGTCGAACGTGAACGGTCGCGGTGGTTGACCTGAGGAAATTTTCTGCGGCAGGTCCGGATTGAGCATGGCGGCCTTGCCGATCGACAGGATGTCTGCCTTGCCCGAGGAAATCAGACCGTTTGAGAGATCGATATCCTCCAGTCCGCCATTTGCAATAACCGGCAGCCCGGTCAGCTTGCGGGCGAATTCCGTCAGGTTTTCGCCTTTTCGCGTGGAGCAGTGATAGGCGTAGCCGCTCTTCTCGCTGGCAAGGTGAATGTAATCGCTGCCGGCAGCCGAAACCCCCGAAAAGATTGCTTCTGCGTCCTGAAGCCCATTGGGCCAGAAGTAGTCCTGCTCTGTTGCCTTGGCTTGTGACAGCCGGACCCCTGTCAGGAACTCCGGAGACGTGGCCGCCTTGGCAGCTGAAATGATTTCGCTCGTCAGCCGAAGGCGGTTTTCAAGTGTGCCGCCGTAATCGTCCGTGCGCTGATTGGTTTCTTCAGTCAGAAATTGATCGAGAAGGTAACCGTTGGCGCAGTGGATTTCGACACCGTCAAAACCGGCCCGCTCGGCTCGCTGCACGGCCTGCAGGAACGCCTCCCGTATCCCCTGGATCTGGTCCCGGCTGAGTTCCTTGGGAACATCGTATGAACCTTGCCTTGGACCATATCCCTGGATCATCGTTCCTCTTGGCCGGACAGGGGAGGGTGCGTGGGTTTCAAAGGTACACTGCGAGGTGGCACCGGCGTGCATCAGCTGGAGCACGATGACGCCGTTCTCTCGTTTGACTGCATCGACGACCCTCCGCCACGCGGCTTCATGGGCGTCACTCACCAAGCCCGGTTGTCCGGCATAGCTTTGGGAATAGCTCTGATCGATGAAGGTTGCCTCGACGATCAGCATGCCGAAGCCGCCGCGCGCAAAGCTGGCATAGTAGTCGGCCATGGCTTGCGTCGGGGTGCCGTCTTTATCGGCACTGGTTCGCGACATTGGCGCGAGCGCCAAGCGGTTGGCCAGCTTGGTTGAGCGGATCGTGGTTGAGGTGAGCAGTGGAAGTGTCATGGTGTTTGTCTCTCTCGACAGGGGTGGACTTGGAGAGATCTACGAAGCGCATGATATATTGACTAGTACGCAATATTTTGGCCTATACCGACAAAAAAGTAACTAATGGAGCTGTCCTGATGGCAAGCAGCAACCCTATCGATCCGCTATTCTGCCCAACCGAGACGGCTCTCGGCATGATCGGGGGGAAATGGAAGGGCATGATCCTGTGGTGTATCTGCAGGAAGACGATGCGCTTCAACGAGCTGCACCGAATGGTCCCGGCCATCTCCCAGAGAATGCTGACAAAGCAGCTGCGTGAGCTTGAAGAGAATGGGATAATCGAACGTCACGTCTATGCGCAGGTCCCGCCCAAGGTGGAATACAGCCTGAGTCCCCAGGGGCAGCGGCTCAGGCCCATTCTGGATCAGCTCGAGGAATGGTCTCGAGAATTCCTGATCGAGCGTCAGACCAGAGGCTGACATTTCGCGGTTGCCTTGAAGCTCGGCTTGACCTTGCGAGCCTGAAAATGCGAGACGCTTTACCTTCAGTGGGGGTGAGACGTGGCGAGGCCCGGCTTTCCCTTGACTTTGCCCCGCTGACGTGGCTTTTCCAGCCAACGTGTCCGGTTCTGCGCCGGGCGTGACGACATTCTATTGGCTTTTCGAACCTGTCGAGGACTACATGCATCCCTACCGTAGCCATACGTGCGGCGACCTGCGCGCAACCCATGTTGGCGAAACCGTTCGCCTGTCCGGTTGGGTTCATCGCGTGCGAGATCACGGTGGTCTGCTGTTTATCGACCTGCGCGATCACTACGGCATGACGCAGTGTGTGATCGATCCCGACTCAGCCGCCTTCAAGCTCGCCGAAACGGTTCGCTCCGAATGGTGTATCCGTATCGACGGCGAGGTGAAGAAGCGCACCGACGAGACAATCAACCCGGAAATCGCGACAGGTGAAGTCGAGATCTTCATTCGTGACATGGAAGTCCTCGGCGCGGCCAAGGAATTGCCGCTGCCGGTGTTCGGTGACCTCGACTACCCCGAGGAAGTGCGCCTCAAATACCGCTATCTCGATCTTCGCCGGGAGAAGCTGCACAACAACATCATCCTGCGCTCGAAGGTCGTCGCCGATCTTCGTCAGCGCATGTGGGACATCGGCTTCAACGAGTTCCAGACGCCGATCATCACGGCATCCTCTCCGGAAGGCGCACGCGACTTCCTGGTGCCGTCCCGTCTGCACCCGGGCAAGTTCTACGCGCTGCCCCAGGCTCCACAGCAGTTCAAGCAGCTGATCATGGTGTCGGGCTTCGACAAGTACTTCCAGATCGCGCCCTGCTTCCGCGATGAAGATCCGCGCGCCGATCGCTCGCCGACCGACTTCTACCAGCTCGACATGGAGATGTCCTACGTCACCCAGCAGGACATCTTCGACACGATCGAGCCGGTCATCGCAGGATGTTTCGAGAAATTCGGTGGCGGCCGTCCGGTCAACCGCATCTGGCCGCAGATCTCCTACAAGGATGCAGCGCTCTGGTACGGCACCGACAAGCCGGACCTGCGCAATCCGATCAAGATGCAGGTTGTCTCCGAGCATTTCGCCGGTTCGGGCTTTGCCATCTTTGCAAACCTTCTGGAGCAGGAAGGCACGGAAATCCGCGCCATTCCGGCACCCAAGGGCGGCAGCCGCAAGTTCTGCGACCGCATGAACAAGTTCGCGCAGGGCGAAGGCCTGCCGGGCATGGGCTACATTTTCTGGCGCAAGGCCGAAGACGGCACCACCGAAGCAGCCGGTCCTCTTGCCAAGAACATTGGACCGGAGCGCACGGAAGCCATTCGCGTGCAGCTTGGCCTTGAAGAGGGCGATGCAGCCTTCTTCCTCGGCGGCAAGCCGAAGAGCTTCGAGCGTGTCGCCTCCAAGGCCCGTGTCATCATCGGCGAGGAACTTGGTCTCACCGACATGAACCGGTTCGAATTCGCCTGGATCGTCGATTTCCCGATCTATGCCAAGGACGAGGAAACCGGTGACATCGACTTCGAGCACAATCCGTTCTCCATGCCGCAGGGTGGCCTGGACGCTCTGAATGGTGATCCGCTCGACGTACGCGGCTACCAGTACGACCTGGCCTGCAACGGTCATGAGCTGGTTTCCGGCGCGATCCGGAACCACAAGCCGGAGATCATGTACAAGGCCTTTGAAATTGCCGGCTATGGCAAGGATGAGGTCGAAAAGCGCTTCGGCGGCATGGTCACGGCGTTCCAGTACGGCGCCCCTCCGCATGGCGGCTGCGCTGCCGGTATCGACCGTATGGTCATGCTGCTGGCAGATGAAGCCAACATCCGCGAAGTCATCATGTTCCCGATGAACCAGAAGGCGGAAGACCTGATGATGGGAGCTCCGAGCGAGCCCACCAAGGAACAGCTGCGCGAACTTCATTTGCGCCTGAACCTGCCGGACGCCTGATCGCGTTTGGTTCGGACAAATGCACCCGGCGGTGTGTCGCCGGGTCGCGCTGGCATCTGACGTCTGTTCTGGTTATATGAACGGCGAACCTTTTCCGGTGGAAGGATGTCACCGTTCGCCGGAAAGCCGGCCCTTGGAATATAAAGGGCGAACGGTCGTAATGACTTGAAAGAGACAGCTTTGCTCAATCCTGCGCAGTGGCAGATCGTGACGGATCCGGACGGAACCATTCAGCTTGTGGGGCGCCTGATCCGCGAAAATGCCCGCGAGTACACCAGCCGTTACATCCTGGCTTTCGTCTTCATGGGACTGGTGGCGGCATCCACCGCAGCAAGCGTCTGGATCCTGAAGGACGTCATCAACGAGGTCTTCGTCAACAAGGATGGCGATGCGGTCTACTTGATCGCTTTTGCTGTGATGGTGATCTTTTCGATCAAGGGCTGCTCGGCCTATGGCCAGATGGTCGTCCTGGGGCGCATTGGCAACGCTATCGTCGCCAAGCTTCAGTGCAAGCTCTTTGCCCGTCTGCTCCAGCAGGACATGTCCTATTTCGACAAGACTTCCTTTGGCGACATCGCGGTACGTATTGGCCGTGGTGCTGGCGACACTCGCGCAGTGATCGATCTCGTCGTGACGGCTCTTGGCCGGGATGTCCTGACCGTCCTGGCCCTGATTGTCGTGATGATCGTTCAGGACCCGCTGCTCAGCATGATTTCACTGGTGATCATGCCGCCTGCGGTACTTGGGGTTGGCACACTCATCAAGCGGGTCAAGAAATACGCGAAGAAACAGTTCGTCTCCAACACCCAGATCATGTCTGCGCTTCAGGAAACGATACGCGGTATCCGGGTCGTGAAGGCCTTCGGCGTCGAGAAGAGAATGTCTGTCCGCATGGACACCGCGGTCTCTGACGTCGAGCATCAGTCCAACAAGATCGTTTCCCTGACCGCGCGCACGTCGCCGCTGATGGACACTCTCGGCGGTTTCGCGATTGCCATGGTGATCCTCTATGGCGGCTATTCGGTCGTCGAACGCGGGCAGGATCCTGGTGCGTTCTTCTCGTTCATTGCCGCATTGTTGATGGCCTATGATCCTGCGCGCCGTCTTGCCCGGCTGCAGGTGAATCTCAACAACAGTCTCGTTGGCGTGCGATTGATGTACGAGCTGGTCGACGACGTGCCCCAGCTTCAGGAAAAGCCCGGAGCGCGGGCCCTTGAAGTCACGGCCGGTGAAATCCGTTTCGAGAACGTCCATTTTGCCTACGGTGAAAGCGCTGCGCTCAACGGTCTGACACTGACGGCTGCCGCCGGCAAGACTGCTGCCCTTGTTGGAGCGTCGGGGGCCGGAAAATCGACTTTGTTCAGTCTCATCGAACGCTTCTACGATCCGCAGAAGGGCAAGGTACTCATCGATGGTCAGGACATTTCGGAAGTCACGCTGAGCTCTCTGCGTGATCAGATTGCCATGGTGACCCAGGACACCTTCCTGTTTGACGGATCCTTGCGTGACAACATTGCAGTCGGTCGCCCCGAAGCAAGCGACGAGGAGATCGTTCAGGCGGCCAAGGACGCCAATGCCCATGACTTCATTCTTGAGTTGCCGGGGGGGTATGGGGCTTTCGCGGGAGAGGGCGGCGGAAACCTGTCTGGAGGTCAGCGCCAGCGTATTGCAATTGCGCGCGCGATGCTCCGCAACGCCCCAATCCTTCTGCTCGACGAAGCAACTTCCGCTCTCGATGCCGAATCCGAAGCCAAGGTCCAGTCGGCGTTGGCCCGCCTTATGAAAGGCCGCACGACGCTGGTCATCGCGCACCGGCTCTCAACGGTTCGTGATGCGGACGAGATCCACGTCATGGACAGAGGGCGCCGTATCGAACACGGCACCCATGCGAGCCTCTATGACGCCGACGGCATCTATCGCCGGCTGTGTGAGTTGCAGTTCCAGGGCGTGGACAAGAAGGCAAGCTAACGCTCACACGCCAGCTTATGCGCAGTATGCTCTCAAGGTCTTCAGACTATTGAGCTGTGACGACACGGACACCTAGACGGTCGGGGATGGCCTGCGGGGCGCTGAGGGCCATGCCGAGCAGTTCCGTCACGGGGACCGGTGTGGCGGGCGCGAGCTCTACCTCGATCTCGTCCGGATCCTGAAAGAAGCTGCGCAGCGCTGCGATCAGGCTGGCCTCGAACGGCGATCCCGCGAAAATTGCAAGCTCTCCGCGAGCCGCTTCCGTCAATCCTTCGGCAAAGAGCTCCCGCGAAACGCCGGCTGTACTTGCCTGCTCATCAAGCAGTGCATTCAAGAGCGCGCCTCCGCGAAGCCGGATGGCGCCGGACTTGACGGTAGCCCCGGCCAGCGCGATCTCGGCGAGCTGAGGCGTGGTGAACAGGCTCCGAGGAACATTGCCGAGCGTGAGCGACAGCGAAGCAGTGCCGCCCTCCAGAACATGTATCGACGCATTTGAAATCGTCAGGTCCAGGCTCTCCGGGTCCCATTTCACGCTCAAGGCGTGATTGATTTCGATTTCCTGCAGGTCAAGGCCCTCCAGGATGGTTCTGAGAGAAGGGTCCTCGACGTGGCTTGTCGGCAAGGTGACACCGTCGACAATGACGGAGGTCCGTGTCGGGATGTTCGAGACAAAGCCGCCTTGCACGATCTCGATCAGCGAGATGCCGCTACGGAGCTGTTCTCCGGGCGTGGTTCCCGGAACGAGATCTGACGGTGCGGTGACGTCGACTGCGCTGGCGAGCATCTTGCCGATTGTGGGCATCACGGCCAGAATCTGGTCCGTTGTTGGTTCAGCGTTGTTGTCCAAAGCAAGGAGGGCGCCCAGAGGTGGAAGGGCAACCTGAGTGATGCCTGCATGGTCGATGACGATTTGGCTGCCGTCGGTGGCGGCAATATTCAACCCGTCGAAGGAGACTTCGCTCAAACCACCTCCCGTCAGGTCTCGGACGAGAACGCGGCGCAACGAACCGTTTCCATCGGATGTCGTTACATCCAGGTCCCCGAGTTCGAAACGTCCCAGGCGGAACCTGCCGATGGCCTCGAGCGCGGCCACACCCAGCTCATCTTCATCCACCTTGTCGCCTGCCGCATCCCGGTCCAGCAATTCCGTGAACCGAAGGGGCGAGAGATCAGTGACAGAGATATCCTCAAACAGGATATTGCGGATGGTGCCTGTTACACCATCCTGCGAGAAGGAAAGACCGGTGAATTCCTCCCGGTCCAGAAGCACATTGCGCCCTGCCTCCGCATGCCCACCGAGGAGTGCCATGAGAGGCACCATGTCGAAGCCGCGCAGAATGACGCCATCGAATGTGATGTCGACCTTGCTTGTGGGGTGCGAGGCGTCCGGAAGTTCTTCGATCACGCGGACCCGTCCGACGCTCTGCTCTGAAATACGACCGTCTGCAAGACCAATAAGCGCCATGTCTTCATAGACGAACGAGCTGGCAATCCCCATGCCGCTTTTGCTGCTCGCCGTAGCCTGCGAGACAAATGCGCGAGCAAGCGCGACCTTCCGCATGGCATCGAGGTAGGAGAGTAAGGTGGCGGAAGGGCGGGATCCGGTCGAAGGGATAGGTAGTTCTTTTGGAAACGCCAGCCCCTCGAGCAGCAGTTCCTCATAGGATATCTCGAACCGGCTCGGGATCGCCGTTGAGGGCGCGGCCGTGGTGTCCGTATCGTCTGTTGCGCGCTCGAGTGCCTCGATCTTGATATCGAGTGATTCTGGAAAGCTTATACTGTCGGCAAGGTAGAGATCTCCCGATGAGCGCAGTCCATCGATCTCGACCAGGGGGAATTCGATGACGGCCTCGACCTGCGTGGCACCCGAAAGAAAAGCGGACGGAATTGAGAAGGCAATGCGGCCATTTTGAGCCGAGATGACCGATCTGCGGTCTCCCGGCAAGATTTCACCGACGGACGCCGTAACGCCTTGTTTCTCGTTCAGGGAAGCAATCCAGTCACTCAGGAGCCTTGCAGCGGGGGTTTCAGCAAATTGACCCTTTTCCTGCGACGCGGGCGAAGCGGAGGTTCCCTGCGCCCAGGTCGGTAGGGTCATCTGGCCGACGAGTGCACCAACTGCCAGCGTGCTCGCAAATGCGACGCGCCGGAGCGAAGCTCGAATTCGAGAATTGCCGGTTTGCATGGGTTCCTCCGCCGTTCCGGCAAACGCGGAATACCGCATTTGCCGATGCATCTTTGTCAGTCGTTCGCCGAAATCGCGATGCCCAGCACCTGGGGCAGGGTCTGCGGCGCAAGCATTACGGTACCCATGATCTGTGCAACCGGAACCGGCGATGCAGGGGACGCTGCGATCGACAGGCTCTTCGGATCACGCAGGAAGCTGGTGAGGGATGTCGACACCTTGGTCTGGAATTCCGGATTTTGCAGAATTGCGAGCATGAAGGGCAGCCCGCCTTCGATCTGTGCCACGATGCCAGCCCGGTCCGTTCCCGCCTCTTTCGCCTGCATGTCGAGCACGCGTTCAACCAGACTGTCGTTATCAAGGCGTATGCTGATTGCCTCGACGGTCACACCCTGAAGCAGGGCAAGGGCACTCTCCGGATCATCCTGGTTCTTGTTGAGTTCGGCTATGACGGAGCGTGATAAGCCTCCGAGCCTCAAGGACATCTGGAGCGTGCCGATTTCCGGTCCCGAGATGCGCACATCGTCCACCACAGCCGTTTCTGCGGTCGGGTCCCAGTTCGCGGCCCCTGTGATGGATAGCGTCACGCTCTCGTACCCCAGATCGGAGAGGGACTTGCGCGTCTCACTGTCGACAGCATCCGCGTCGATCACCACATTTTCGAGTGCGAAGCGGCTGGCGGTCGGCAGGTCTCCGTCCATGGCATCGATCGCCACGAAGATCCGCTCGACACGCGCAGCATTGCCGGTTTCGTCGGAAACCTCTGTGTTCAGGATTTCGAGGTCTCGGTAGGACGGAGCGATCGGCCCGTTTTCGTGTTTCGAGGATGCCTCCTCGGGAGACGGAAGGATCAGGTCATTGGCAGAAAAACGTTCTATGGCCAGGGAACCGTCATCACCGTCAAGCGTGAGCCCTTCAATCGAAAAAGCTCCGACCTGCAACCGGCCGTTCGCGAGCTTTTGGGCCTCGGAGAGTTCTGTTTTCTGCAGCGTTACAGTGACCTGTTCACCTTCGTCCTGAACGAGCCGAATGTCTTCGATCGTAGCGCTTCTATCGCTTCCCTCAACACTGCCATAACTCTCGATGGTTCCCTCCTCAGCTTCCAGCAGCTCGAGAAAAGCGTCGGCAATGGCATTTCCCGTGGGCTCATAGGCATGTGCCGCGCCGAGGGAGGTGCATCCAAGCAACAGGGCGGCTGCGGAAGCTGATAGGAAATTTGAAATCTGAAACGTCATCTGGATCTCCGGGAAACTATTCGTCGGTAGCCTTGCCCACTCGCCACGATGGGACAGCCTGAGGGCGAGCGCAAGGCGTCGCCGGTCATTCTGCAACGCGCTTTTCAGGGAACGTGGCAATGGCTGTCTGAATATCCTCAAGTGTCGGAAGGCTGTTTTCGTTGCCGAGGTGCTGGATGGAATGGGTAGACGCACCGCGGGCAAACTTCAGATGGTCAGCCCACTGCCTCTCGGGGTGCTGGATATAGGAAGCGATATAGGCACCATGAAAAATGTCACCCGCTCCGTTCGTGTCAACGACGTGTCGAAGAGGGACATCAAGCGCTGGCAAAACCTGGTCCGGACCGTTGCCGTGATACCAGACGGTTCCACGTTCGCCGAGCGTTACAGCGCCGATCGGACATCCCTTTGAGCGCAGGTAGTTCAAGGTTTCGCCGGTGCTTTTGCCGAGTTGTTCGCAAAACCGCTCGGACACCACCGCAGCGTCGATGAAATTGAGCAGTTCATCGGTATTCTCCCGCACGGCGCCGCCGTCCAGTGAGGTCAGGATGCCTTGTTCGCGGCATGCCTTTGCGTAGTGCAGAGCAGCGTCAGGCATGTGCCCGTCCAGATGCAGCGCTTTCATTCCCGAGATGTTCAGCGGAGGGAAGGGGTGCAGATAGTCGTCGTCGCGGCAGCGGACAATCGCCCGCTTGCCGTTGCGCGGCATGATGAAGGATAGCGAGGATTCCTTCACTTTCCTGCTGTGCACGGTAATCCCGTATTGCATGGCCATGTCGCGGAACATACGGCCGAGCCAGTCATCCGCGACCGAGCAGAGCATGTCGGGTTTCCCGCCAAGCTTGGCGCAGCAAAAGCCGGCGGTGACAGCATTTCCGCCGAAGCTGATGGCGTAGTCCCGCGCGATCGCCTTCTCGTCGCCTGTCGGCATGACGTCGGTAAGGAAGGTCACGTCGATATAGGCCTGGCCGATGAAAAGTGCCTGCATTTGCGTCCCCCCGGAGGTGCCAATCGCGTCATTGTTACACCGACTATGCCGCAGGCTGTGAAAATCCGACAGGTCTGCACTCCGGCCCTTGGCAAAAGAGGTGCGTTGTTCAGTGCTTGTTTACGGCTTTGGCCCAATGTCCTAAAGAGTTTATTCACCGACAGGGCCCCTGGTGACACAGCGATACATCATATTCTTGCGCGCGGTGGCGATCGCCCTTGTGCTTGCGACAGCGCCGCTGTTCGTCGCGAATATGATCCTCAATCAATATGCAGAAAGTCAGGCCAAGGCGGAAATGACCGCCATGGCGGACCGTTATATTCAGCGGGCCGACAACGCCATCAGCGAGACCGTTACCGCTCTTCAGCGTCTCGATCGGGACGATATCCAAACGTGCGACATGGAAGACCGCGCGCTCTTCCAGCGCGTGATTTCCGAAACCGGTTACATCGACGCCATCGGCCTGGTCGATCGCGACGGCAAGCGCATGTGCATCGTTCCGGACATGGAACTCAGCGGGGAGGCCATCCTTCCAATGCTGCGCCCGGATGGTCCCCTTGTCGGCATTGGTATGCTCGATCGCAGTTTCATGGGCGCACGTGTCGGCGTCGTGAGTTGGGATCTGCGTAACGGCTATCGTCTTTTCGCAGAGGTAACGCCCGCCGCCATCTCGGCCGATCCGGGACCCGAGTATCTGCGTGCCTATCGCCGGGCCGAGCTGCGTCTCGGCAACGATATCCTGTGGTACGCGACCGGCGGCTATAATTCCGAGAGTTCGAACCCGGACAACGCTATCGTCGTAAAGATCAGTTCAGGGCGTTATCCGCTTGAAGCGACGATCGTTGCCCCACGATCCGCGGCGATCCACATGGTTCATGACCTGAAGGTCATTGCGGCAACCGCTTGCGCCGCCTTTGCGCTTCTTTTCGTCGCGATCGGCGTCTGGTTCTCCTGGCGTCCTGAAAGCGAAGCGCACGACGACTTCATCGCAGCCATCCGCAACGGCGAGTTCATTCCCTATTATCAGCCGGTCATGGACATCGAGACCGGCAAATTACGTGGCTGCGAGGTGCTGATGCGCTGGCGCCGCCCGAATGGCATGATCGTCTCGCCGGGCCAGTTCATGGAATATGCCGAGCGGCATGGTCACATCTTCGACATGACCCGGCACATCATGGCGCAGACCTGCGAGGAAGTGGGTCAGATGCACCTGGACAATCCGGATCTCAAGTTGTCGATCAATCTGTTTGCCGGGCACTTCAGAAACCGGGAGGTCGTCAGCGACATCAAGTCGATCTACGAAAATTCCGACATATCCTTCCAGCAGATCGTCGTGGAAGTCACCGAGCGCTATCCGTTGGAAGACCTGGAACTGGCCCGCAAGATCATCGCCGAATTGCAGGCACTTGGCGTGCGTGTCGCGCTCGATGACGTCGGGACCGGTCACGGGGGCATGGCGTACCTGCAGAAGCTGGGCATCGATATCATCAAGATCGACAAGATGTTCATTGATGCGATCGGCGATGACGACAGCTCAACCACGATCGTCGATTCAATGGTCGAGCTCGCGGATAATCTCGGCATGGGCATCATCGCTGAAGGGGTGGAGCAGGAAGAACAGATCGAACGCCTGCGCGAGCTCGGTGTTACCGCGGCGCAGGGCTACTATTTCGCCGCGCCCATGCCCGGGAAGCAGTATATTGAGTTCGCCGATAACCTCGCCGCCGCCGAGCGCGAGGCCGAGAGGATTGCTGCGGAAGAAGCGGCAGCCGAAGCCGAGGCAGCTGCCTGATCTCTTTCTGTTTCTGAGACGATATTCGTTAGGCGATCAATCGGTCGATCGTCGACGGTCTGACAAAGCCCGCCACAACCGGCGGGCTTTTTCGTTCTGCGCAAGCAGCTGTAATGTCGCCATTTTTCATGCTTGTCTGTACCGGCTGGACGGTATATGTAAACGCATTAGTGTAATTCCGATATTCCCGGATTCCGTCGTCACCGGACAAGCAAGCAATGCCCCTGCAGCAGAAATCTCAGTCTTCGCGCATCGAAATCCTCGACGCCGCACTGGACCTCGTCCGTAGCTCCGGCGCGTTCAGTCTCACGATTGATGCAGTTGCCGAGAAGAGCGGCTTCTCCAAGGGGGGAGTGCTTTATAATTTCCCCACCAAGGATGCGCTGATCCGCGCGATGGTGCAGCTGCTTGCCGATCGGTTCTCGCAGGACATAGAGACGGCGCGTGCCGGCTACCCCGAAAGCGACAGCCCGACCGTGATGGGCATGATCGATGTGACAGAGAGCTGGGTCCAGCGCGAGAGCACCGTAGCGCGCGCCATGCTTGTGACCACCCTGTGCGACGCAGGGCATATCGAACCCTTCCTTGAGCTCAAGCGCCGCCTCAAGCTGCAAATCGAGGCCGAAACATCAGATCGACCTCGGGATATGGCGATTTGGGCCGCACTCGAGGGCATTCATTTTTCAACGGCGCATGGGGTTTCTGTGCATTCGGATGAGGACCGGAGGGTCATCTTAAACGAGCTCAGAGGCCGTCTTGCCGACCGCGAAACCAATCAGAACGGAAAGTCCCGACAATGATGTCAGTCCATGCAAGTCCAGGGCGAAAGTTCGTTCCTGCGCTCCTTTTGGCCATGCTCGTCGGTGCCTGCCAGGGTGAGGCGCCCGATCCTCTCGCGGATGCCGAAGCAGCGCTCAATGCAAAGCCGCGTCCGGCGAAGGTGTTCACGGTTTCCGACGAGATCGGGATGCTTTCGCGCCGCTTTACCGGCCGTGTCGAGGCTGTCCAGACGGTCGATCTGTCTTTCCAGGTTGCGGGTAAGCTTTCCAACCTTGCCATCCTGGAAAGCCAGGAAGTGAAGAAGGGCGATCTCATCGCCAAGCTGGTTCCCACCGATTATGAACGTGCTGTTCGGGAGGCAGAGCTCCGTCTGAATCAGGCGCGTCAGGACCTTGAGCGTCTTGAAACTCTGAAGAACCGGTCCGTCATCTCGGAAAAGAGCTACGACGACCAGAAGAACGAATATGACCTCGCAGTCGAGGCGCTGGCGGCTGCCGAGCAGAACCTTGAATACACCGAGATCCATGCGCCGTTCGATGGCATCGTGACCCGGCGACTGGTCGACAGCTTCACGACGGTGAGTGTCGGAACCGCCGTGGTGAGGCTTCAGGATGTCTCGGAAGTCCAGATCGACATCAACGTTCCAGAGGCTCTGTTTGCCAAGGTCTCCGAAAACCAGGTTGCATCGCTTCATGCGGAGTTCCCGTCGATCTCGGGCCGAACCTTCCCGCTGGAATACCGCGAGCACTCCACGGAAGTGGATCCGGTCACCCAGACCTATCGGGTTACGCTTGCCATGCCCAGAGATCCTGGCGCACGTATCTATCCGGGTATGACGGCAGCCGTCATCGCCAAACTTCGGCGAGACGGAAACGGAGCGGGTGAAAGCTTGCTGGTCCCGACTGGCGCAGTGGCCGTCGACGGCGAAGGACAGACCTTCCTCTGGCGTGTGAGTGAGGCCTCGAATGAGGTGCTCAAGACGCCTGTGAAGGTAGGTACCGTGATGGGAGATTTTATCCCGGTCACCGAAGGTGTGGCCCAAGGCGACCGTATCGTTGCCGCTGGTGCTGCGCATTTGAGCGACGGCCAGGTCATTCGACCGCTTCCCTGATCCGGCAACGACAAACGACGGAACCAACCTCGTGGATATCGCACGTTATTCAATCGAAAAGCCGGTCAACACCTGGATGATCGTGCTCATTGCCCTGTTCGGCGGACTCTGGGGTCTGAGCACGGTCGGACGACTGGAAGACCCGGCCTTCACCATCAAGCAGGCGCAGGTCATTACCGCTTACCCCGGGGCGACGGCCACCGAAGTGGAGACCGAGGTCACCGAGAAGCTGGAAACGGCCATCCAGCAGATGCCCCAGCTGGAAAAGATCACGTCGGTGTCCCAACCAGGCCTGTCGCGCATCGAGGTCGAGATCAAGCCGACCTATGACGGTACCGAACTTCCCCAGGTCTGGGACGAGCTGCGCCGAAAGGTCAACGACGAGGTCCGGAACCTGCCGGACGGTGTCCGCGCGCCACTGGTCTATGACAGTTTCGGCGATGTGTTCGGGCTGTACTATGCATTCACCGCCGACGGCTACACCCGGCGCGAAATCCGCCAGACGGTCAAACAGATCCGCCGGGAGCTTCTAACCGTCGAAGGCGTCGGCAAAGTCGAGGTTGCAGGCGAGCCGGAAGACAATATCTACCTGAACGTATCCCAGGAGAAGATGGCGGGGCTCGGCATTTCCCTGAACGATATCGCGTCTGTTCTGGCCGCAGAAAACGCGATCCAGACCAACGGTTCGGGTCTTTCGGGCGACAAGCGGATCCGCCTGATGACGGCATCTGCCTTCGATCAATACGATACGATCAGGGACCTTGTCGTCGGCAAACCCGGGTCGACTGCGATGATCCGTCTTTCCGACATCGCGACGCTGGAACTGGGCGAACCGGAAGAACCGGACCTGCAGATCCGCCACGATGGCCAGAATGCAGTCACGCTCGGGGTTTCGCAGATCGATGGTACCAACATCGTCGACGTCGGAGCCCGGGTAAAGGCGAAGCTTGCAGAAATCGAGGAGAACCTGCCGGTCGGCATGGAGCTTCACCCGATCTACGAGCAGAACATGGTGGTTGACGAGTCGGTCAATGGCTTCATCGTCAACCTCGCCATGTCGGTCGTGATCGTTATCGGTGTCCTTTGCATCTTCATGGGCTGGCGTGCGAGCATCGTCGTCGGTACGGTCCTGTTGCTGACCGTCATGGCAACGGTTCTCTTCATGCGCATCTTCGCCATCGAGATGGAGCGCATTTCACTTGGTGCTCTGATCATCGCCATGGGCATGCTCGTCGACAATGCCATCGTCGTGGCCGAAGGCATGATGATCAACATGCATCGGGGCCAGAAGGCGATCCCCGCCGCAAGCCAGGTCGTCAGCCAGACGAAGTGGCCGCTCCTGGGTGCAACGGTCATCGGCATCATGGCCTTCTCCGGCATCGGACTGTCACCGGATGCGACCGGAGAATTCCTGTTTTCGCTCTTTGCCGTGATCGGCATCTCGCTCCTTCTGTCCTGGGTTTTCGCCGTCACGGTCACACCGCTGTTCGGCAAGTATTTCTTCAAGACCACGGCAGCCGGCGACGAGGCCGATCCCTACAAGGGGAACCTCTACAGGTTCTACCGCATGTTTTTGGTCGGATCCCTGCATGCGCGCTTGCTGACCGTTGCCGCCCTTGTCGGCATCACGGTTGCCTGCGTCATCAGCTTCGGCAACGTGAAACAGGCTTTCTTTCCCGACAGCAACACGCCCATCTTTTATGTGCATTACTGGGCACCGCAGGGCACGGATATTCGCGCGACCGAGCGGGATCTCAAGGCCATGGAGGCGGTTGTTCTGGCAGACGAGCGCGTCGAGACGGTGACGACCTACGCCGGACGTGGCGCGACCCGTTTCATGCTCACCTACGCGCCGGAATCGGCAAACCCGTCCTATGGCCACATGATCATTCGCACGGGCAGCCGCGATGACATCGACGCATTGGCGCTTGAACTGCGTGATCGCTTCAGCAGTCAATTCCCCGATGCCCAGATCATGACCAAGCGCCTGGTTTTCGGCCCAGGCGGCGGTGCGAAGATCGAGGCAAGGTTCTCGGGCCCCGATGCAGACATCCTGAAGATGCTGGGCGACAAGGCGCAGGCCATCTTCAGCCAGGCAGACAACAAGCTGGGTGACGTTCGAACCGACTGGCGTCAGCGCGAGCTGGTGGTGCGTCCTTTGTTTGACGAGGATCGGGCGCGGATTTCCGGAATTACCCGCCAGGACCTGTCGCAGTCGCTGAAATTCGCGACGGACGGGGTTCGGGCCGGGAGCTACCGGGACGGAGACGAGGGCATCCCGATCATTGCCCGCAAGGCTCGGCAGGACGGTGTCTCGCCTACCGAGACCCTCAATGACACGTTGGTCTGGAGCACCAGCCAGAGCCGTTATGTCCCGGTCGACCAGATTGTCTCCAGCTTCCAGATGGAGCCGCAGGACACCTTGATCCACCGTCTGAACCGTGTCCGGACACTGACCGTCAAGGCGGAAACCACGGGCAAGGAAACCGCAGCTTCAGCATTGGCGCGCGTGCGTCCCCAGATCGAGGCATTGGAGCTGCCTCCAGGTTATAAGCTGGAATGGGGCGGCGAATTCGAGAGCACCCGCGACGCACAGGCATCTCTGGGGGCACAGCTGCCGCTCGGCTTCCTGATCATGCTGATCATTTCGATCCTGCTGTTCGGTGCAGTCCGTCAGCCGCTGATCATCTGGCTCATGGTACCCATGTCGATCAATGGCGTGGCGTTGGCGCTGCTTGGAACCGACACGCCCTTCGGCTTCATGTCGCTGCTCGGCTTCCTGTCGCTCTCCGGCATGCTGATCAAGAACGCTATCGTCCTGCTCGAGGAGATCGATCTGCTCATCAGCGAGGGCAGGGACAAGTATGATGCCATCGTGGATGCAAGCGTGTCGCGTATGAGGCCTGTCATGCTGGCGGCAATAACCACGATCCTCGGCATGGCGCCGCTCCTTTATGACGCCTTCTTCCGGGGAATGGCGGTGACCATCATGGGAGGGCTTGCCTTCGCAACGGTCCTGACCCTCATCGCAACACCTGTTCTTTATGCCCTTTTCTTCAGGGTGCGTCCCCCGAAGCGGGCGAAGGGTCCGACTGACGCCGACGAAACGGCTGTGGCGAGCGCATGAGGGACTTGAGAGGGCTTTAAAACAAGTCAAGGCGGCCGAGGGCCGCCTTGATCATCTGGAAGTCAGTGACGCTCACTGCGCAGTAATCGTGCTCATCACCAGCTTGCCGTCGACCTTGACCGGGCCGTCTTCCTTGGCGCCAAGTGTGTACTCGAACGTACCGGCGGTCATGCCGCCTGCCTCGCCATGGAGCATGAGCATGAGCATGTCTCCCGGCTTGACGTCCTCGGTCAGGGTTGCGGTGACGTTTTCGTTGTTTCCATGCATGACAGCCGCGTGGCCGACAACGGCTCCGGGTTTTCCGGATGCATCGGTACGATGAACCACAAGCCAGCCATCGGCGGGAGAGACGATCGTCGCTGCGGTGACCGTGCCGGACGAAACGTTCTGGTCCATCGCCTTTACCGTGGGAGTTTCGTGGCCCGCAGAAAATGACGAAGTGGACGAGAGGGCGAGCAGCGTTGAAACGGCGGCTGCATGTGCAATCAGCTTGAACATTTGTTCTTCTCCTAGTGGCCGAGGTGGCCTGACGGGAGAATCTACGTTTGAGAACGGGCGCCGATTTCGGATTCCCTCGATTTTGGCTTGAAATAGGCGCTCGAAAGGCGGGTTTCGTGAACCTTGGCTAAGCAAAGAATAAGACGATGCAGGAAAGTCGGCCCCAAAGCGGTAAAGAAGGCCCTTCGCTGCGAGAATGATAGGGTCTTCCGATCGCGGGATCTGGCGTTCACGGCCCCGGTTTCACCAGATATGGCGCTTCAAACCAGAACTCTTCCAGATTGTTGCCTTCACCGATCCGGTCGATGACGGCAAACAGGCCGGGTTCGCTGAGTGGCGTCAGAACTCCGTGCCAGGTGCCGCGGTGGAAGTTGATCCCTTGCCCTGCAGAGGTGAGGAAGGCCCGTGGGGTTCCCGGCTTTCCGTCCTCGTCGGGACATGTGATGACCAGAAAGGGTTCCAGCGTCATCGGAATAAAGGCCTGGCTGCCCAGCGGGTGACGCTCGACCATCTCGAGCCGGTAGGGCAGCTCCCGTTTCTCGGACTTGAACAGGCTGATGCCGGCGCGCGCGTCATCACCCGTGAAGTCCAGCGCTGCGCGGTCGTGGAATCGGCCGCACAGGCCCTGGTTGATGATCTTGTCCGGTTCGCCCGTGGCTTCGAGAACCTCGCCAAAAGCGAGGAAGGCTTCAGCCGTCAGCGGTTCGCAGATGATCGTCTTGCTCATGGCGTCACCGCAGCTTCATGTGGCGGTTGACGTCCTTGTACAAAAGATAACGGAACTTGCCCGGTCCGCCTGCATAGCAGGCCTGCGGGCAGAAGGCGCGCAGCCACATGTAGTCGCCTGCTTCCACTTCGACCCAGTCCTGGTTCAGCCGATAGACGGCTTTGCCTTCCAGGACATAGAGCCCATGTTCCATGACATGCGTCTCGGGGAAGGGGATCACGGCACCCGGTTCGAACGTGACGATCGTGACATGCATGTCGTGGCGCAGGTCCGCCGGATCGACGAAGCGCGTGGTCGCCCATTTTCCGTCCGTGCCGGGCATCGGGGTCGGAGCGACATCCTTGTCACTGGTCACGAAAGCGGAGGGCGTTTCGAGCCCCTCGACCTTTTCGTAGGCCTTGCGGATCCAGTGGAAGGTGACCGGTTCGCCGCCCTCGTTCAGGACCTGCCAATCCGTTCCCGGCGGGATATAGGCATAGCCGCCTTCTTCCATCTGGAAGATCTTGCCGAATATGGTCAGCGTCATGCTGCCGCTGACGACGAACAGGACACCTTCTGCCTCCGGGTCCGTTTCCGGCTTCTGGCTGCCGCCCCCCGGCGCGACTTCCATGATGTACTGGGAGAAGGTCTCGGCAAACCCCGACAGGGGGCGCGAGATGACCCAGAGACGGGTCTTGTCCCAGAACGGCAGATAGCTGGTCGTGATGTCCCGCATGGTCCCTTTCGGGATCACGGAATAGGCCTCTGTGAACATGGCCCGGTCGGTCAGGAGCTGGGTTTGCGGCGGATGGCCGCCAGCGGGCGAGTAATAGGAACTTTGGCTCATGCCCGGGTCCTTGTCGTAACGCAGAAAGTCGATGAAATCGGCAGCATGTGCTCGGAACGAGATGCCGAAAACGGGACCCTATCCGAGAGGTCGCCATCATTTCAAGCCGGGAATGAACAGGTTGAAGTCGCCGTGTCACCGGACCGTTGGAACAAGAAAAAGACCCTGCCTGGTGGGACAGGCAGGGTCGTCAAGGTGTCCCCGCAAGGACTTAGTCGCACGCTGTCCGTGTCTTGTTGTTCCGTGTGCCGCGCAAGGCATCTCGCTGGGCGGCAATCTCGTTGATCAGACTCGTCGAGGCATCGTCCCGCTTGGCGGCGAGGAAAGCACTCATTCTGGCCTCAAGCTCGCGCTCCCTGGTCTCCCGACGGGAGGGACTGCGGGCTGGATGAAGCGCAGAGGCGAAGGGGAACAGTGGAAACATCAGTTCGTACTCCCGTTCAGGCCAGCGCGCCGGTATCGCGCCGCACGAGCGCTTCGATCCTTGCTATCTCGTCACGCAGCCGCAGCCGTATCTTCTTCAAGGTCCTGACGTGCATCACGTCGTGAGCCGGGCGGATGACTTCCCGCTCGATCAAGGTGTCGAGCGTTCGGTGTTGATCCCGCAAGGCTTTCAATCGGCGGTGCATTGTTTCATTCCTCCAGAGTTTCGTTTCCGACACTCCGGATATGGGAACGGCAATTAGATAGTTGAAATATATTGATTGTATTGTATTGATAGTTTTTATCTATCATAGTGTAAGTGCCTCAATGCCGTATCGTCCCTCGCCACGCCAGCTGGAGTATTTCATCGCCGTTGCCGAAACAGGCCACTTCGGACGGGCGGCTGCACGATGCAATGTTTCGCAGCCGACCCTGTCCGCCCAGCTCAAGCTGATGGAAGACAGCATGGGCGTCGTTCTGATCGACCGGGGCGGGGGAAAGGTTCGGCCAACTCCGGTTGGAGAAAGCCTGATCGGACTCGCCCGTCAGTCGCTTGAGATGCTGGACGAAATCGTCTCGCGAGCCGGGGCCCAGGTCGGGCAGCTCGGTGGACTGGTCCGGCTGGGTGTCGCACCGACCTTCGGCCCCTATTTCATGCCCTACCTGCTGAAGCTTCTCTCCCGCGAGATTCCCGGATTTGAGCTCTATATTCGGGACGAGCGTCCGGACAATCTCCACGCAATGCTGGCAGAGGGAACGCTGGATTGTGTCCTGACGCCAACGCGTCTTCTGTCCGAAAGGCTCGAAGCAGAGGTGTTCTGCCAGGAAGAGGTTTTACTTGGCGTCAATGCGTCCAGCCCTCTTGCTGAAAAGCAGGTTCTTGATCTGGCTGATCTGAAGGGTCAGCGTCTTCTGACAATGGGGCCGGGATATCGGCTTTACGAGGAAGTCGTCGCCCTTGCAGAAGCCACGGAGACGCCACTTCGCGAGGACTACCTTGGCACCAGTCTCGATACCCTGCGCCAGATGGTGTCCATCGGGATGGGAATATCCCTGTTCCCGGCCGGCTACATTCATTCGGAGTTTTCCAGTGAGGCGAATGTGGAACTGCGCCGCATTGTCCGGTTTCCGATGCAGCGGGAGTTGACCATCGCGTGGCGCCGCGGGAGCGTCCGGGCTCATCACTTCAGGAGGCTGGCCGGATATGCTCGTCGTGCGATCGAGGAGATGGCTGTGCCTGGCCTTGCCGTGATCAGGCCTGAGTGCTGAGCAGCTGTTTGCGACATTGTGCATGGACGCAAGTGGCCGGACTGTGATCTCCTGTCGGCAAGACGAGCCAGATGGAGGACCTCATGCCGACAATATCCAGCCAGTCGACCTGCCAGACGGTCATAACGACCTTCGAGCTTACACCGGGCACCTGCTACGATCTTCTCGATGCATTGAAAGATGCCTATGCGAATTTCATCAGCAGGCAACCCGGTTTCATCGGGGCGGGATTGCACGTCAACGATGCCCAGACCCGCATAGCCAATTATTCTCAGTGGCAACGCCGGGAGGATTTCCTTGCAATGCTGCGGTCACCGGAAATGCGCGAACGCAACCGTCATATCGCATCCCTGTGCAAGAGTTTCGAGCCGGTCATGTATGACGTGGTCGAGGCCTTCGACGGAAAAGGTTAGCCGAATATCGGGCTGAGCGACGTGCAGGCATCCGAGATGAAAATCAGCGTGGCCCTAGGACGGGAACTGAAGCAGCCAGAGCAGCGCGGTCAGCGTCACAAATGACGCACCCGTCATCAGTGCCATGGCTAGCGATGCGTCCTTTTCCGCTCCGTAGCTTTGCGCAAGGATTGGATAGATCGCCATCGGTGGAATGGCCGCACTGATGATCGCCGCCTGTGCAAGGCGCTGGTCCGCGATCATGATGCCGAACCGGGAGAGCAGTACGATGGCCCCGGCAACGACCAGGGGCATCAAAAGCAGTTTGCCCAGCAGGATCGCGATGACATTGAGATTGATCGCATTCAGCTTCATGCCGACCAGCGTTCCGCCGATAACGATGAGCGAAAGGGCGGCGCTTGCCGCGGCGATGAGATCGATGGACCGCGTCAGAATTTCCGGCAGCGGCACTCCCGCAACAGAAACGAGGACGGCTGCCAGCATGGCCAGCACGATGGGGTTGCGGATCAGCCGGAGACCGACTTGACGGAAAAGGCTTGCATCTGGAGCACCATGGCGTGCCGCTCGTTCCGCCATGAGCAGGACCAGCGGGATCATGATGAAGTTCTCGATCATCATGTTCAGCGTGAGCACGGTTCCCGCAAGCGAGGGGAGGGCAATCAGGAACATTGGATAGCCGATGAAGCCGCTGTTGGAGCACGACATTCCCATGCCGGCAAATGTTGCGTCGGCACTTGCCTTGCCAATCAGTCGCCTGCTCACGAAATAGCCGGCGAAAAAGGCTGTCAGTGATCCTGCGAGATAGACAGAGAGGTAGACCGGGTCGAACACCTCTTGCAGATCCCGGCTCGACACCGCCTTGAAGATGAGCGCCGGCAGCGCGAAGTTGACGACGAACTTGCCAAGCACCTTCAGCTCGGCCGGCGCGAACATGCCGCGCGCGACGGAACCGTAGCCTATGGCAATCAGGATAAAGATGACGCCGGTGATTGTGAGAACATCGAGCACGAGACACACCCTGGAAGAAACAGGTGCGGCGGCTATGCAGGCTATCTCGCCATTTTACAAGGTCATTCTGTCTCGATCCGGTCCCGCAACCGGATCAAAGATGATCGGCCAGATAGTCAAAGACCAGCCGAATGCGTGCACTGGTCGCCAGCTCCCTGTGAGCGACCAGCCAGATCGGGACGTCGATCGGTTCGAAATCCGGCAGCACTGGGCGGATGCCGTCGGTAGCGTCGCCGATTTCCTGCATCATGACACCGATTCCCAGGCCGCGGCGAACCATCTCCCAGGCCACGTTGCCGTTCTCGCTGGCAAAGGAAAAATTCTCTTCGGTTACCGGAACCCCCCGGGCATTGAGAAGACCGGCAAGCCGTTCGCTGTCGTCGAAGCCTATGAATGATGCACTCGCAAGGTCGGCGGGTCTCAGTGGTTCGCCAAGACCTGCGAGATAGTCGGCTCTTGCATAGAGGGTTGCCTGCGAGTTTCTGACCAGCCTGCCGATGAGGTCGCCCTGTTCGGGTCGGACATGGCGAATGGCGATGTCTGCCTCGCGCTTGAGCACATTCTGCAAGGAGTTGGTAGCGCGCACGCGAAAGCGCAGCCCCGGCGCCTGTGCCGTTAGCCTCTTGAGATGACCTGGTAGCAGGAAAGCCGCAACGGCATCGCTGGCCGTAATGGTAACGGGTTCGCTCATGTCGGTAGAACGCGCCTCGGCCATGAGCGATAGCTTGCCTGCGGCCTCCGCCATCGCGCGCACATGCGGCAGCAGCGATCGACCTGCTTCCGTCAGTAGCAGCTTGCGTCCAACCCGGTCGAACAGGACAAGGCCCAGCGAGGCTTCAAAGGCGGACAGTTGACGGCCAATGGTTGGCTGGGTCTGATTGAGTACGCGCGCAGCGGCGGACAGGGATCCTCTCTCTGCGGTGGCGAGAAAGGCACGAGCCTGATTCCAGTCGAAGGATTTGGAAGGTGAAATCATGCAAAAGTGTATATGTCAGGTGCGAAAATTCGCAATTAATATTCTTAAGTGCATGAAGTAGGGAGGTGCCTGAACGACCCTAGCCCGATGATGAGACACTGATCCGTGACAGACGCAACCTCCGACTTTGGTTCCGGAAATGCCAGGTTCTGGAACCGCCGTGCTCGCAAGTACGCCGCGCAACCGGTCTCTGACGAGATCGCATACGAGCACACGCTCGAGCGCACCAGGGCTCATATTTCCGGAGACGACTCCGTTCTTGAAGTTGGGTGCGGCACAGGTACCACCGCCCTGAAACTGTCAGGCAGCGTTGCATCCATGACGGCGAGCGATATCGCGCCGGAGATGATTGTGATCGCGCGCGAAAAGCAGCGGTCTGGCGTCGGCGTCAATGTTTGCTTCGAGGTTGCTTCCCTTTCCGATCATTTGGCTCGCGGCGAGACTTATGACGCGGTCCTGGCGTTCAATCTTCTGCATCTCGTCGGCGATGTTCCCGCTGAGCTGGCAAAGGTCCACGCGCTCCTCAACGAGAAGGGGCTTTTCATTTCCAAATCCGCCTGCCTTGGTGAAACAGGCGCCATGCTTCGTTGGGTGATCAGGCTCATGCAGGTTTTCGGAAAGGCCCCGCCGATTACCTTCTTTTCAAAATCCGAGCTGGAAAAAATGATCGAAGACGCCGGGTTTGACATCGTTGAAACCGGCACTTTTCCGGCCTCGCCGCCGGCGCGATTTATCGTCGCCCGAAAGACCTGAGCTTTTGCATCGGCAGATTTCCAACTGTCGTTAAACGAATTGCCTATCGAAATAGATAAGCATGCTTATTATAAATCCAGGCTGA
Organism: Roseibium sp.; assembly: GCF_048261595.1. Lineage (GTDB taxonomy): Bacteria > Pseudomonadota > Alphaproteobacteria > Rhizobiales > Stappiaceae > Roseibium. Next base: position 393,861 of record NZ_JBLXFW010000001.1, on the reverse strand, counting down.
CGCTGTAAACCAGGCATTGGACAGGTCTCGGCAACTGGAGGGTCTGCCGTGACGGGGAGGATAGGCAAGCATGCAATTTCACCTCAATGGGTTTCGTGCAGGTGACCCGGATATCAAGCCCGATGCCCGAAGCTATGGAGCAACAGGACTGGCTATCGGCAATGCCGAGGTCGATGTCCTGATCGTAGGGACCGGGCCCGCCGGCCTGACCCTTGCCGCGCAGCTCAGCGCCTTTCCGGGTATCTCGACCCGGATTGTAGAACGCCGCGATGGCCCATTGGAGCTGGGGCAGGCCGATGGCATCGCATGCCGTACCATGGAAATGTTCCAGGCGTTCGGTTTCGCGCACAAGGTCGCGCGTGAAGCCTATTGGGTCAACGAAACCACCTTCTGGAAGCCCGACGATCTGGAGCGCCGCCGTATCTCACGCCACAGCCGTGTTCAGGACGTGGAAGATGGCCTGTCGGAATTCCCGCATGTGATCCTCAATCAGGCGCGGATTCACGATTTCTATCTGGAGGTCATGCGGAATTCTCCCAGCCGACTTGAACCGGACTATGGCTGCGAAGTCGTTGATCTGTCCATCGACCGGGAACGGGGAGACTATCCGGTCGAGGTGACGTTGCGCCACAAGATGGCGGACAACGAGACGCGCGACGAGATCGTGCGCTCCAGATACGTGGTCGGCTGCGACGGTGCACGCAGCAAGGTTCGTTCTTCCATTGGCCGGGAACTGACGGGTGACAGCGCCAACCAGGCTTGGGGTGTCATGGATGTGCTCTGTGATACCGATTTCCCCGACGTGCGGATGAAGGCTGCGATCCAGTCATCGGCAGAGGGGAACCTGCTGATCATTCCGCGCGAAGGCGGCTACCTTGTGCGCATGTATGTCGAGATGGACAAGCTGAGCGAAAACGAGCGTGTCGCCAGCCGCAACATTGCCGCCGACCACCTGATCGCGGCCGCAAGGCGTATCCTTCATCCCTACAGCCTGGAAGTTCATGAGGTTGCGTGGTGGTCGGTCTACGAGATCGGTCAGCGTATTTGCGACGGGTTCGATGATGTTTGCGGTCGCGGCGTCGACGAGGCAGATCCGCGGGTTTTCATTGCGGGAGATGCCTGCCATACCCACAGCCCCAAAGCCGGGCAGGGCATGAATGTCTCCATGCAAGACACGTTCAATCTCGGCTGGAAGCTGGCGCATGTCCTTCAGGGCAAGGCTGCTCCCGGGCTCCTGCAAACCTATTCCGTCGAGCGCCAACAGATCGCGCAGGATCTGATCGACTTCGATCGGGAGTGGGCGGCCATGTTCAGCGCCAAGCCCAAGGCAGACGATAACCCGGATGGTGTCGATCCGGAGGAGTTTCGCAAGTATTTCCAGCGCTTCGGTCGCTACACGGCCGGCACCGCGACGCTCTATCGCCCTTCGGTCCTGACCGGTGAAACGGACCACCAGGCTCTCGCGACTGGCTTTCCCGTCGGCATGCGGTTCCATGCAGCCCCTGTCGTGCGCCTCGCCGATGGCAAGCCGATTGAGTTGGGGCACGTCAATGTCGCCGACGGTCGTTGGCGTGTCTTCCTTTTTGCCGCAGGCGAGCGGTCGTCGCTTGAGCGGACCTGTAAGCTTCTGAACGAGAACGGAGAAGGGCTCATTCACCGCTACACGGAGGACGGCAGGGATGTTGACGATGTCATCGATATCCGGGCGGTCTTGCAGCAGGGGTTTCGCGACGTGGAGATCGGAGAGATGCCTGAACTTTTGCGACCGGAAAAGGGACGATATGGCCTGACCGACTACGAGAAGGTTTTTTGTGCCGACCAAAAGAGTGGTGTCGATATCTTCGATATGCGCGGTATCGATCGTTTGCGTGGCGCGGCCGTGATCGTGCGGCCGGATCAATATGTCGGTGCCGTCCTGCCGCTTGAGGATCAGGTCGGGCTCAAGGGGTTCTTCGACCGGGTATTGCTCCCGGTCAAGTGAAGTGCCGGGCGGCGCGATGTCCCCTCAGCGCGCTGTCCAATATGCAGCAATATAGCTGGCCTGCGGATCGAACCAGTCGCAGGTTTCGAAATAGGAACGGGCGGCCTTCGTCTCGGACTTTTCGCTGGCGAACCAAATATAAGGGCTCTCCTGGAGAAGGGAAGAAACCTTCACTGCGTCGAGCAGCGGATGCCGAGAGCTACCTCTTTCCACCAGCCGGATACTCACTCCCGCAGGAAGCGCGACATCCTCAGGAACAGTGGCTTCGTCGGTCAGCAGCAAAAGCGTCCCGCATGCGTCAGCTTCAAGGTGCTCGACTATCCGGGATATTGCAGGAAGTGCTGTCTCGTCGCCGGCAAGAAGAATTCGGCTCGCCTTCGGCAAGGTTCCGCCTCCCGGGCCCATCAGGCCGACTTCGGTGCCGGGAACGGCTTTTTCGGACCATTCGGTCGCCCGCCCTCCGGCATGTCGAAACACGTCGAATTCAAGCCATCCTTGTTCAATGTTGACCCTGCGCGTCGTGTAGACCGGCCGATGCAGTGCATCCTCACCCTTTGGCCAGACCGTCTGGCCGTTTTCACCGATCGTTGGGTAGGCAACGGCTTTCAGGGCACCCGACGCCGGGATCAGCAACCGGAAGTGCATTCCTCCACTGGTGAAATCCGAAAGACCATCCGTCTTGATGCGGACGCGATTATAAGACGAATTGACACGTCTCACGTTGATCACTTCGGCCAAACGGAAATTCGGCGGATACGAGCCTGGAGTGAAGATGCTGCTCCACTGCATTTTTCCGGCACGTTCAGCGTCCAGTTCACCCAGGTGTTCTGACAGATCTTCCTGAACCAGGTAAAGCATGTCCTGGCTTGCGGCCTGAACGACGATCTCGGGTGTGTCTCCCGAAACCTTCAGGAAAACGTTCGCGAAAGGCGTCGCGCAGCTCAGGTTGCCCTCTTCATCCTTGGTAAGTTTCAGATTGTGATGCTCGGCCTGATGCTTGAGGAAATTGCTGGCTTCCTGGACCGAAAGACCCGTCAGGACCAGCGTGCTGCGCAATTTGAAGTCGGGTGCGGTCTGCATCTTTTGAGGTCTCGCTTCGGCTCGGGTGAAGAGGATGTTCTGGGCGCTGGATGGATCGCATCGTCGGTCAGAGCGGCACGATCATCGGCGTGCCGCGCACCGGATCTTTCATGACGTGGCACTCGAGGCTGAAGACGCGGCGCATCGTGTCGGCCGTGACCACGCTTTCGGGGGCCCCTTTTGCGATGACGGTGCCGTCTTTCAGGGCAATCATGTGATCCGCATAGCGCGCAGCAAGATTGACGTCGTGCAGTACCATCGCGACCGTCCGCCCGGCCTCCCGGTTGAGTTTGCGCACCAGTTCGAGCACTTCGATCTGGTGCGGAAGGTCGAGAAAGGTTGTCGGCTCGTCCAGCAGCACGATGTCGGTTTCCTGCGCAAGGCAAAGGGCGATCCATGCTCGCTGCCGTTGCCCGCCGGAGAGGTCCTGAACGTATCGTTCGGCCAGATCGCTCATGCCCGTGAGTTCAAGCGCCGTTTCGACAGCCTCGCGATCGCGTGCGGACCACTGCCTGAGTGCCGACTGGTAGGGAATGCGTCCACGTTCGACGAGGTCATAGACCCGGATACCCTCCGGTGCGGTCGGGATCTGCGGCAGGATGGCAAGCGTCCGCGCTACCTGTCGGCTCGCTTGCTTTCGGATGTCTTTGCCGTCCAGAAGGACCGCGCCGCCCTGGGGCGATGTGAGCCGGGCCAGACTGCGCAGGAAGGTCGACTTGCCACAGGCGTTCGGACCTACGATCACCGTCACCTTTCGGTCGGGAATCTGGAGGCTGAGGCCGGGCAGGATGGTTTGCGTGCCGAAGCGGACGGTTAGGTCTTCAGCCTTCAGGCGCTGCGTCGATACGGATCCAGGCATCAAAGGTGTCCGCGTTTGATTTGAAAGAACAGGAGCGCGAGGAAATAGGGCGCGCCGATCAGGGCAGTGAACACTCCGGTCGGCAGCTGCACCGAACCCAGGGCATTTCGCGCGGCTATGTCTGCGCAAAGAGTGATGAGCGCTCCGACGAGGCTGGCGGAGAAAATGGCCGCCGAGTTCGTTCCGATGATCCGCTTGGCAATCGGTCCGGCGATCAGGGCGACGAAAGGCAGCGGGCCGGCGAGGGTAACCGCCAAGGCGGTGAGCGCGACACCTACGAGCGAAAGTGCGATCCGGGTGCGGTTGACCGGGATGCCGAGGCTGGTGGCGAGGTCGTCGCCCATCTGCATGCGGTTGAGGTGATACTGCAGCCAGAGCGCTGCCATCAGAAGCGCGCCGATGCCCGCTATGGGTAACGCCAGTTCAGGCCAACTGCGCGCGTCTATCGAACCGGCGAGCCATTTGGCGGCATCGCCTGCGCGCAGAATATCCATCCTTGTCAGCAGGAAGTCGGTCAGCGCCGCGAGGGTGAAGCTGACTCCAATACCCACCAGGACCAGCCGGTGGATGGATAGGCCATCGCGCAAGGAGAGGAGGAAGGTTATCACCGCCGCCGCCAGACAGCCCAGAAAAGCACCTCCCAGAAGCGCTTCGCCCGGAAGCCACGCTGCGCCCCCGGCAAAAGCGATGGTCATGACGGCACCTGCACTGGCACCTGCCGCGAGGCCGATGATATCCGGTGTGGCCAATGGATTGCGCAAGAGCGCCTGAAAGATTGCCCCGGCCGCCCCAAATGCCGCGCCGCTCACGAGGGCTGCCACAAGCCGGGGCAGGCGAAAGTCCAGCAGGATCAACGCGTCGATCCGGTCAAGCTGACCGGACAGCGCCGCTCCGATATCAAGTGCTCCGACCGGATAGGTGCCAATTTCGCTGCCAATAGCGACGGCAAGCACGGTGAGCCCAACGAGCAGACAGGCCCGCCGGGCGGCAATCGAGGAGAAGCGGATCTGAATGGGTCCGAGCCGAAGAAGGCGATGGCCTCTTGTCATTGGCGCATGAGCCTCGTTCTGCGGATGAGCCAGATGAACACCGGAGCGCCGATCAGGGTGACCGTGACACCCGCTTGCAGATCCGAATGGGCGAAGACGAGCCGCCCGGCAATATCCGCACTCAGGAGCAGGATCGCACCGATCAGAGTGCCGGAGATCAGGACCCGAAGTGATGTTACGCCGAACAGAGACCGGGCGATATGGGGAACGACCAGCCCGATGAAGCCGATTGGGCCAGCGAGCGCCACGGCAGCCCCGCAAAGGCATGTGACGGCTGCCATGTTCCAGATCCGGATAACGGCAGGATCGGTCCCAAGTGAACGGGCGGCATCCTCCCCAAGGCTCAGGGCATTGAGCATTCTTGCCCCCGCAATGGCACCGGCAAACCCGATCCCGAAAAAGGGCAGCAACGGGACAAGGTCGTCGAGCCGGGTTCCGGTCAACGACCCGACGATCCAGAAACGGTAGACGTCGAGGGTTTCCTGGCTGAGCAGAAGCAGCATTCGGATCAGTCCGAACAAGAGCGCGCTGGTCGCCGCGCCCGCCAGGAGATAGCGGATCGGTGTCGACGCGCCTCCGCCCGCGCTTCCCAGGGCGTGAACGAATAAACCGCTTAGTCCGGCTCCGGCAATGGCAGGCCATATCAACATGCCTGGGTCGGATATCCGAAACAGCCATATGGCCAGGACGACGCCGAACGCAGCCCCTGCGTTTACGCCCATCAACCCGGGATCGGCAAGCGGGTTGCGCGTCATGTCCTGCATCAAGGTTCCCGACGCCGCCAGCGCTGCGCCGACGAGAAGGGCGGCAATCAACCGGGGCACCCGAAAGGTCTGAACGACGATATGGCTCGGGCTCGCCGGATCATATTCCAGAAAGCTCGACGCAACCTCCTGCAGGCTGACAGCCCTGGTTCCGACCGTCAGCGCAAGTGCGGCAAGCGCGCCCAGCACTACGCAGAGGATGATAACTTGAACCGCTTCGAGGCGCGCGCGAGACCTTGGTCGCGCCAGCCCCGGGCGTGGGAGGATGGAGGCGATCGTCATTCCAGCAAGCCCGCCTTCCTGGTGCTGGCAACTTCGGTTCCCGGGTCGCCATCGAGCGCCTGCTCAAGCAGCGGAACAAGCCGGTCCAGCGCATAGTTCAGGGACAGCGGGCTGGAATGCGAGAGTGCGCCGGCAAGCAATGTATCGGCATAGACCTCACGGCCCTCGCGGCGCGCCCTCATGCTGTCGCGCAGGGCAATGGAGCGGATCTGGTCAATTGAGTTTCCGGCATCCAGCCAGATGAGAACGTCCGCATCGATTGGTGCAAGGTCTTCTTCTGAAAGCGTGACATAGAAGTTGCCGCTGACGTCAAGCCTTTCGATGGCCTCAGGGATGATGAGTCCAAGCTCTCCCAGCAGTTGGGTGCGGATGTCCCCGGCGGTATAGGCGCCAAGCTGTGCAGCCCAGACCACCGCTCCGGTTTTTCCCTGCCAGTCCGGGTGAGCGTTTTGGATGTCACGGATGCGCCGGTCGTAGGCCGCGATGATGCGCTCAGCCTCTTGTTGTCGCCCGGTTGCTTCGGCAAGCGTCGTGAGCATGACCCGCCATGGCGTCCCATAGTCCCCGTAGCGCGTCTGTGGCGCTACGGTCGGAGCGATTTGGGACAGGATCCGGAAGTCGTTCGCGCTCATCCCCGACCATAGCCCGACGATCAGGTCCGGTTTCATCGCCGCAATTCGCTCGATGTCGATCTGGCCACTCATGATCGCAGGCCGGGCATCACCGAGGGCGTTCTGGGCCCATGGCCAGACGCCTTGCGGATAGCCGCCATACCATGAGCGAAGCGCAATCGGCTTCACTCCGAGAGATAGAAGGAAATCATGCCCGGTATAGCTGAGGGAGATCACGCGCTGAGGAGCGCTGTCGATCTTGGTGACGCCGTATTTGGTCTCGATCGAAACAGGCCAGTCGCCCGCCCGCGCCAGGGAGGCGTTTCCTGTGATCAGGGAAAAGACGGCAAGCATACTGGCGACCGCACCGATGGACCAGTCAATGGTGGCGCCTTGGCGAGACCTCCAGAAGGATGCCTCACGGCTCCGTCTTGCAGGCAAGGGCTTTTGCAGCTTCGAAACCATCGAAAATCGTCAGTATCTTGAATGGCTTGATTAAATCATGCCGAGAAAAGTGGGCACCAAGAAACGGCTTCGGACCGGCAGAACACAGCGCGTCCATGTCTCAGGAGCTATAAAAATATGAATAAATAAGTCAAGAAATTTATCTGCGTACCGCCCGCGCTCCATCGGAGACCTGAGGGATCCCTGCGGTCCACGGCTATTGCTGACGGCGCGCCGAGATGAGCAGTGGGTGCGGCGCGCGCTAGTCCTGAAAAATGCGAATTTCTCCGCTCCCATCCACGGAACATCCGGGCACGGGCGTTTCGCCGCTGTCTCGCAGATCGGGGCATTTGGGGAGAGGATCGTTCTCGAGAACAAAGCGCATCAGGTGTTTGCGTTTGGGAAGGAAGACGTTCTCAAGCTGATGGGCGATGGCGTAGCGGTCGGAAATCGTGCCGGGTTCGATGTCGAAACGGGCAAAATGAAAACTGAGAGGACGGTCCCAGGCCTCGCCAATCTTGCCCGGCGTCTCGAAATCTGCGTAGGGGGCTACGAGGTGGTTGAGTTGCCACTTGCCTGTGGTGTTGTGGCATCCGACGCAGGTGGTGAAGTCCAGATTGTTCGCCAGGTCGCGAACGGTCAGATCGCTGTTTGCGAGCTTTGCGAGCGCCTGGACCGCTGGGTTGGGGGACTGTCCGGAGAAATATTTCTGCATGATCGACCGGATGCCCGAACGATCGTTTGCAATGTCTTCCCCCGCATCCAGACAGCGATCAGACGGCACGAAACGGACGTCGTCGAATTGCTTGGTGACAAGGCCGTCTGAATTTCGGCCGATCTCGTCTGCCAGTCGCTGATTGTGCGGATGGCCAGGATCTCCCGACAGTTTGACCGGCGTAGCCGCGAGCCCGACCGGCAACAAGCGCTGGCCGGTACCGGGGAGATTGCGGAAGCGGTATTCCCGGAAGAACCAGCTGCCATTGCTGGAAGTGAACTTGGCGTTTGTTCTGATTTGTCCAAGTTCGGGCGCTTCACCATCAAGCCCGAGGTTCTTTGATGCCATGATGGGGCCGAAGGTAAAGCTTGCGGTCGCGTGCGATGGGGCCACGAGGCGACCGTCCTGGGAGAGACCGTTCTGTTCGAGATAGAATTTGCGCAGTAGGCTCCTGAAGTCCTCCGTATCTGCGAGGGTTGAAAAAGAGGCCCATAGTTTCTGCACCGCCTTGCAAAAACCGGGTCCGTTGTCTCCGCGTCGAAGCACCGCCTCGAAGCTGAAAAGATAAAGACCGCTCTCGATCGCGGGGAATTGCCCCGTGTCGTTGTTCACGCCTGCAATGACGCGGTATTCACCGCAGTCGGCGCTGTCGGTCTCGAAGCTCCAGAGATCGCCGCGGTTGACCAGCGCCATGATCTGAACGGGAGCATCGGTACCGCCGTCAAGCGAGGAAACTTCGGCAAGTGTTCCTTGTCCGCCAGAGGCGGGACAGGAATAGTCAATGCCGTTGATCAGCTTGTCGTTGCAACCGATAGCCGGATCCTTGTCCGGCTTGGGCGGGAGGGAGGTAAGCCACCAGTCTTGGAACAGGTTCAGTCCCGAGAGAGTTTGGTCGCCTGTGGACTGCGCCAAAGCGGCCATCAATTCATTGAAAGAGAAGGCGGACAGAAGCGCCCTGTCCCTGATGAAGAGAGAGCGGTCCGCATCGATCGGAACAGGCGCATGATCCTGAGCGGATGCGACGCGCATTCCGGGCAGAGAACTATTCAGCTCGCCAGGATCGAGGGCAGCGAGCCCGCGCATCTCCGCGTGCCGCGCAGCTGCGCTGTAGGACGCCTGCGCATTGCGGGTGGCATTGCGCTGGGCAAGGAGTGCTGATTCTCCGCAGCTGCCATCGGCAACGGCCGTCGTGGACGTGACCATGCCGACCAGCATGCCGATCCCCAAACCTGCCGTTCTGATGCGCTGCCTGGACATTGTCCTAGTTGCCCCGTTTGCCAAATCCGCTCCGGTTCGCGAGTCGCGACCGGGTGAAAGGATCTTGCTCGTGCGAGCGTGACTTCACCGTGACCTGATCGCTTCACGCAGGCATCACGCTGGCTCCGTCAAATTGACAAGGCTGGAGATGCCAGCCGAAACTCATTGGGGAGCGATCATGAGTGACGATACAAAGCTGTCAACCGACAGGAAGTTTCCGCCCTTTGCCTTTGGTCCGACGCAGCATGAGCTGGATGCGTCTTTCGACAACTACCGCGACGTTGGTCAGCTGGTGTTCGAATGGGCGACCGGGGCAAGGCCATGGCCAGAAAACATGGCGGCGTTCCGGAAAGCCGTCGGCAAGAATATGTATGTGCCCCCGGAATACGAGCGCCTTCGGATTGTCCAGGCAGACAACGGTTCGGTCCAGTCGGAGCCGGGCAGCAATGGACTGGAGTTCGTGCTACGACTGCCCCCCAAGGGCCAGGTGTCCGAAAGTGCAAAGATCATACGCTCGGGACTTTCAGAATACCCGCTACCGCGGCTTTATTCGATGTTCCTGCAGGAAGGCCATGGTTTCCCGGCCGAGAGTGTATTTTTCTCACGCATCGCTGACTACACCATGCGCAGCTGCCGCTGAGACCAAAGCTGATTGTCAGACCCCGAAGCCGGCCTTGTCGAGGCCGGTTTCAAGCCGTTCAAGATCGGCTTGCATTCGGATCGGGAAGAGCTGCAGGAACCATTCCCGGATCGCCATTTGTGTCGGTTTCTTGCGGGCAGACCAAGCCTTTCGCACATCCGTCTCGAATTTTTCGGCAGCTCTGTTCGCAGCTACGCAATCGTCGAGTTGACCCAGCGTAGCAACCCGCATCCCCCCGACGAAATAGGCAGCTCCTTCCGCCCGAGCAAGGGCATCGAGCGCCGTCGCATAGTCGGCGACGTGAAAGTGAATGCAGGCCATGTAGGCCCAGTGCATGGGCGTGCCCCCACGGCCAGTGGCATTGGCGCGAAGAGCCAGTTCGATTGCCTGGGCTTTGGCGCCTGCGTAGCACAGGCCCTGAGCAGCTGAGACAAGCGTCCAGGGATCATTGTCGTTAATGTCGAGCGCCAGCTGGAAGTAATAGATTGCCTGATCGTATTCGCTGTTCATGAGGTAGCACCAGGCAAGCGTCAGCTGGGTCCGGCTGTCGTGGGGGGCCATACGGGAGGCGCGTCGGGCGAGCTCAAGCGCTTCGGTTTCGCGTTCGCGGCTCCGCATCATTCCCGGAAAGATGTGATGACGGGTGTTCAGGATCTGGACGAGGCCGGAAATTGCGGGAGCAAAAGTTCCCGATTGCGCAAGTATCGAGCGGAATATGCCTTCCGCCTTGGCTTCGTCCTCCGGACGCCAGCTCAATAACCTCCGCTCGCCGACCAGCCAACGGTCGTAGATGTCCAGATCAGCCTCTTCCGAGCCGACGATCTGGGACATGCGGTGGGCGGAGATTTCGACGTTCAGTGCGCTGGCAAGCTTCCTGATCGAATCGCGTCTTTGACCCGCAACCCGGCTGTAGTCGATCTCAAGGCTCTCGCTCCAGACATAGGCACGCGTATCGGCCGCGATCAGATTGATCGTGAAGAAGTCGCCGTCCACCCCTGCTTCACCGCTCAGCTTGAGCTCATAGACCTTCGCCGGATTGGCGGCCGGGATGATTTCGTCGCCCGAATATTCCCGCACCGACCAGTCACGGAATCTCGACAGTGCGCCGATCAACTCGCTTCTGAGCACCGAAAAGCGGCGCTGGGCACTGCTCTCGTCCTGCATTGTCTCGGCAGGGTGCACGAGCAACAGGATACGCTCGCTCACCAGTTCCTGGGCTGTGCTCCCGGGACGGTCTCGTTGCCTGGAAGGCGAGGGGCTGCGGTCGCCGCGCAAGGATTGAGCGAACTCAGTCAATGCAGTCCCGGGTTCGACGTCGTATTCGCGTCTTAGAAGCTGGCTCAATTCTTCGAAGAGCGTTAGTGCACCGGTCGTATCGCCCCGTTCTGCCAGGGACGACATCAACATGCGGCAGGCATTTTCGTCAGACGGGTCGAGATTCAGAAGCGCGCGCGCTGCCGCCTCCCGGGTCTGGTGTCTGTTCCCCGCATCAAGGGCAACGGCTTCGAGCGCCTTGGTGCAGCGGCGGGTAAATGTCGTGCGTTGCACCGAAATCCAGAGATCAAGTTCCGGGTCGATGCCCTCAAGATGCGCTAGATATTGTTCCTGCAGAAGTGGCGATTCGGTCAGCTTTGGTGCCACGTCACTCTTGTTCAGCGCCGCAACGATAGCCTCCGCGTCACATGGTTCGGGCTTTCGGGCAAGCCATATGCTGAACTTGTCCCCTCCGAGAATATCCATGCCGCAAAAGACGGCCAACTCGCGGTTCAGACGCGATAATTCCTGACGCAGCGAGACACGTGCATCCGCCTCGTTGCTCCGGCTCCAAAGCAGGTTGGCCAGTCTGCTGCGACTTTCCGTATGATTTGGCTGAAGCCAAAGATAGGTGAGCAGCGCCTGTGCCTTGCGCCTCGTTATGCGGCAGCTTCGATCACGGTCCGTGAAGGCGAACCCGCTCATGGTGCTGAGTTCGTACACCGTTCCATCCGTCATCAAAACTCCCCATGCCCCTTCCGGACGATCTGCTTCTAGCAGTTCAACCAGCAGTTTTGGTCCAAGTGGAGCTTCAAATCAAGAATAGCGGCGAATTGGCGTGTCCAGGCCCTCGATGAAGGTCTTGACGACGCAAAGTCCAGCCGATGCGGACAGGTCAGCCACAGCGCAGCGTTGGCCACGGGCGCTGAAATAGGCGGCAATGTGCTGTGTCGACGCGCCTCCTGACAGGCGGTCGGCATCCATGTCGCGCGTCTTTTGACCGGACGGTTTGAACTGGTCCGGCCGGTCAAAGAGGCCGTCTGCATTCGAAAGCAGGTCCTTGTCCGGTTCGGACAGACCTGTGGACCCGAGGTTTTCTTCTTTGAAGCGCGCGAGCTGGAGGCCGAACTCCATCTGGAACAATTCGCGGAGTGCGCCGGTGGCACATGCTTCCGGGTCTGGATGTGCGCAACTCCCCGTGCAAAGGTTTCTTCCGTCCGCGTCATGGGACAGGGCGATGACCACCGGCAGCGGACCATCCATGCCGATGTCGAGAAGCGCCACCTGCCGGGCTGACGGGTTTTGCCGCGCAGAATCGATCCATCTGGCTAGGCGCGGCGATGGTTCCAGCGCGTAAGGAGCGATCGATTCATCCCTCCATCTCGAAAGTGCATCGCGCTCGATTATTTCGCGCAGGCCGTGAAATGTCGCGTCGTTGCGTGTGGGCCCCGCCGCGCAGCCGGTCGATATGTCCAGGTGCGCGGAGGAGGGATGGTAGCGTGCGAGACAGCCTGGAACCGCAATATGCCCGCCATCGGACAAGTCCTTTGCGATCATCCAGTCCTTTGATTGAATGGGAACGCGGAGATTTTTGTCATCGTTCCACTTCGGAAGCCTATCCAGTTCCAAGCAGGCTTCTTGGGGTCGCTCGCATTGTGCAATGAACTCCGCAGCCTCGCCCGCGCAAGCGGCAAGTGCGAGCTCCGGAGAGCGATGGCAGCCCGAAACCGTCATGCGGGTACCATCGCGCGGATCCGGCACGAGGCCCATGACCAGTGTCATGCCGTTTGCCATGGGCAATGGAAATTGCTCCAATCCTTCCAGGCTTGCCGCAATGCGGATGATCGCCTGTTCATTGGCGCTTTCCGGCATTGTCAGGATTTCATGTGCCATTGAAGTGTCAAAAGCTCTCGATGTCGGATCTGCCATGCGGGTTCGTCAGCCCTTTGCACAGCACAAGCTTAATCCCGTGGGAGGTGAGGGCAATTCCGCCATCGGTATCGTATCCACGAACGAATCTGGTGCGCGTTCAGTCGAGACGCCATTCAGGACAAGCCCGGAGAATTCCTCCCAGGGGAAATGCGCACCCGGATCGCTGCGACGCTCCGGGTCCAGCAGGGCATGGGAGACGACCTGCTTGAGGTTGGGGTATTTCGCCCAGCAATAGCGGACGATGGCCGCGGTGGTAGCAACCTGCCAATCGGAGAAAGGGTCGATCACGCCGGTGGTTTGTGAATTCACGATTTCAATGCCGAGAGACCAATGGTTGACCTTGTCTGCGCCGCCATTGACCGCTGCGTGCGAACAGCTGTTGCGCACGTGCCAGGCAGCGCGCGCCTCCGGAGCGCAAGCCCAGACATGCGCGCCGTGTGCGCTTTCGTCCTCATCGGGTACGAGCCAGTGCCAGCTTGCTCGGCCGGCTGCCATGACGCTCATGGCGCCGTTCGAACTGACGCCAGCGGTCGCATGGATGACAATTGCCCTGATCCCGAGAATGGGGTCGTAGATCCGGCTGGAGGAGGCGTCGGCCCAGTAGTCCCGAACGCCAGGGTACCATTCCTCCTGTAAGGTGGCACGATCCGGCCGCAGAGCTCGAGGAAGGTCGAAAAGATAGGACTTGGGGTCTGGCATTTCGTTTCTGGGTTCCTCATGCGTCCATTGCTTCTTCGGCCATGTTCATCGGCACCAGGCGGGAAAGCCGCTTGCTCCGCAACGCGGACGCTCCGGAACAAGCAGTCTTCCCAGTTGGCCGGCTTGAAATGGCCCGGCCTGAATTGAAAAACGCCGCATCCCAATAAGGGTCTGAGACACGGATCTGAAAATGCTTTGAACAAGATCTTTTCCTTTGGTCCCGGACTTGGAAGGACCGCCGGTCATATGCACTCTGATCTGACCTCCACCGGCGTGATGCGAACGTGAACTATCCGCATTTTCAACAGTGCCAGGCCGTGACTATCCGTGCGCTGTTGATCCTGATGAGCTCGAATTTCGCTCTGGAAAAATCTTCACTAACAATATAGTGAATGTTTTTGAGCGATCCGATTCAGCAAAGCCGTACTTGGTGCGGTCGCCGATTTACGGCCAGCTTGAAAGCGGAAACGGGAGGATTTTGATGAGAGAAGCGGTGATTGTCAGTACGGCGCGTACCGGCATTGGAAGAGCCTTTCGCGGGAGTCTGAACGCAACGCGTTCGCCACGCCTCGCAGGTCATGCGCTTGCCCACGCGGTTGAGCGTTCAGGTGTTGAACCGGGGGAAATCGAGGACTTTGTCCTCGGCACCGTCCTTGGCGCCGGCACGGCGGGCATGAACCTTGCGCGGAACGCTGTTTTCTCTGCAGGCCTCCCGGTTGAGATTGCCGGTCAGACCATGGACCGCCAGTGCGCTTCAGGCCTGATGGCCATTGCTACCGCGGCCAAGCAGATCGTGGCCGACGGAATGGACGTTGTCGCCGCGGGCGGTCACGAGAACATTTCGGCGGTGCAGAACCGGTATTTTGACTGGGTGCAAAATGAAGCTGACGAGACTGTCACGGCACAGGTGGAACACGCCTACATGCCGATGCTTCAGACTGCGGAGTTTGTTGCGGGCAAGTACAAGATCTCTCGTGACGCGCAGGACGCCTATGCCTTGCAATCCCAGCGCAGAACCGCGCTGGCGCAGGAACAGGGGCGTTTCGACGCCGAGATCGTTCCCTTCACCACCAAGATGATGGCTTCCGACAAGGCGACCGGAGAGGTCTCCATTCGCGATGTGACACTCGATCGTGACGAGGGCAATCGACCCGGAACCACCCTTGAAGGACTTTCGTCGTTGAAGCCTGTCGTCGAGAGCGGCGTCATCACCGCAGGCAATGCCAGCCAGCTTTCCGATGGCGCGTCGGCCTGTGTGCTGATGGAAGCAAAGCTTGCCGAGCAGCGTGGGCTGGAACCTCTCGGTGTCTACCGTGGCATGGCCGTCGCGGGGTGCGCTCCGGAAGAGATGGGGATAGGGCCCATCTACGCGGTGCCGAAACTGCTGCGCCGCCACGGCCTTTCCGTTGACGACATCGGTCTTTGGGAACTGAACGAGGCCTTCGCCGTTCAGGCGCTTTATTGCCGCGACCATCTCGGCATCGATCCGGAAATCTACAACGTCAATGGCGGTGGGATTTCGATCGGCCATCCTTATGGAATGACCGGAGCGCGTCTGGTCGGACACGCCTTGATCGAAGGCCGACGCAGGGGCGTGAAATACGTCG
Source organism: Roseibium sp. (assembly GCF_048261595.1). Lineage (GTDB taxonomy): Bacteria > Pseudomonadota > Alphaproteobacteria > Rhizobiales > Stappiaceae > Roseibium. The sequence continues at coordinate 378,687 of NZ_JBLXFW010000001.1, read as the reverse complement.
TCGTCACCATGTGTGTCGGGGGCGGAATGGGGGCGGCCGGGCTTTTCGAAGTCAATCGCTGACGGGAGGGACTGGCGCTGGAACATGAGGGGCGCCAGTCCAATGAATGGGAGGATGGAGGGCCGGAAGCGGCCGTCCGGCAAAACGGAAAGAACCAGCCGTGGAGAAATTCAAGCCGGTGCAGGTTGATGCACCAGAAAACAGCCTTGGAGAGACTGGCACCCAGCCGCATGATGAGGTCCTCGCCGACGGAGCGATGCAACATTTCTCGCTGACAGTGGACAAGTTTCTGCTGCATGCAGCGAAATGGCACCCGGCCACACAGGTCGTTACCGGACTGCCAGGGGGAGAGACACGGCGGTCGGGCTACGCGGTCGTTCTTGAAAACGCCCGGCGAGTTTCGGCAATCCTCGCCACTCTCGGCGTCGCACGTGGCGACAGGGTCGCGACGCTCGCCTGGAACAGTCAGGAGCACCTTGAAGCCTGGTACGGGATCATGGGGATGGGGGCCGCGTGCCATACCCTCAATCCGCGCCTGACGCCGGACCAGCTCGGCACGATGGTGCGCAGCTCAGGGGCGAGGGTCCTGATCGTCAGCGCCGACCTTATGCCTTTGACCCGGCAGATTGTCGACAACGCCCGAAGGGTCTCCCACGTTCTGGTGATTGATGGGAGTGCTGATACCTGGCCAGAGGGCACGGCGCAGCCAGCAGTACGGATTTTGAATGCCGACGATCCCTCGATTGAGGCGAATGTTCCCTGGGGCCAATTCGATGAGAATTGTGCCGCCGGACTGTGCTTTACATCCGGGACGACGGGCGCTCCGAAGGGAGTGAGCTACACCCATCGCTCCAACTACCTCCACACCATGCGTCTGCTTCAGACCGATGTCCTTGGGCTCTCGGCCCAGGACACGATCCTTGGTGTCGTGCCAATGTTCCACGCGAGCGCCTGGGGACTGCCGTTTGCCGCCCCTGCAGCAGGGGCGAAATTGGTGCTGCCCGGCCGGGCGGCGGATGGCGCCAGCCTCGAGCGTCTGATCAACGGCGAAGGAGTAACGATTGGTGCCGGTGTTCCAACCGTTTGGCTTGGCCTGCTGGAACATCTGGAAAAGACGGGGGGGCAGGTCCCGACGTTGAAGCGGGTCGTCGTCGGTGGTTCTCCCATGCCGCCGGCGCTCATGGAGCGGCTTGCAGTCGATCTTGGCGTCGAGACACAGACCAGCTGGGGCATGACCGAACTTTCGCCCTCCGGAACCATGGCAAGGCCGAATGAACCGAACCGGCAGGCCTCGGTTTCAGGCAAGCCCGCTCTGGGCATGGATTTGCTGCTGACCGACGCGAACGGCAAGGCCCTGCCGGAACAGCGGGACGTGGAGGGTCATCTGCGTGTGCGTGGTGCTGCCGTCATCGAGCGCTATCTCGGGCAATCCGAAAGTGCGACGGATGCAGATGGCTGGTTCGAGACGGGTGACCTTGCCCGGATCGGTCAGGACGGAAGCCTGATGATTACCGGTCGGTCGAAAGATCTGATCAAGTCAGGTGGAGAGTGGATCAATCCGGCGGAAATGGAGGCCGTGGTTGGCGCACATCCGGAGGTCTCCCAGGTCGCGGTGATCGGACGGGCGGATCCCAAGTGGGGCGAAAGGCCGATTTTGATCGTAGAAATGCGTGAGGGCTCATCTCTCAGTGATGCCGAGCTTTTGGACACTTTACGCAATGAGGTCGCTTCCTGGTGGATTCCTGACGCAGTCTTGCGTATTTCAAGGATGCCTTTGGCACCGACGGGCAAGATCGATAAGATGCGCCTGAGATCACAATACGCAAGCGCATGACCGAAGTCCCTGTGACCTCTGGTCTGTGCGTCAGCAAGCAAGAGGTTACAGGGTGACGGCCACAGCAAAGCCCAGGAAGAAGCGGACCACCAAGGCGGAACAACGCGCCGAGATGATCGAACAGATCATAGATGCTGCGGAGCTTCTGTTTTCGAAGCACGGTCTGCATGGTGTGACGCTGAAGGATGTGGCCAAGAGTGTCGGAGTGCACCACACCCTCATCAACTACTATTTCGATGACAAGAAAACACTCTTCGACACGGCGTTCGCACGCCGTGCCGAGGTCTCCTCTCAGCGCCGCATGAAGGCTCTGGCGGAATACGAGAAGGAGACCGGCGGCAAGCCCACCGTTGAAGGCGCACTGAAGGTGTTTCTGGACACCGATCTCGATCTCTATTTCGCGAGCGGGGAGGGTTGGAAGAACTATGCCGGCCTCAGTGCCCTCGTCGCCAATACCCCGGAGTGGGGCGCTGAATTGATGGACAAGAATTTTGATCCGGTCGTTCACCGGCTGATCGACCTTCTAAAGAAGGCATTGCCGGATTGTCCGGAAGTGGACATCTACTGGTGCTATCACTTCGTGACCGGCTCCCTGATGCTCACACTCGCTAGAACGGGTCGTATCGACAAGCTGTCCGGCGGACTTTGCTGCTCTGATGACCATGAGGCGATCAAGGAACGGATGGCTGTTTTCATGGCCGCTGGCTTCCACGAGATTTGCAGAAGGCGCAACGCCTGAGTTCCAGCCGATTACGCTTTCCGGATGCCCCGCCGTTCCATCTGAACGGCGGGGCATTTTTGTTTTTAAGCCCTGAATTTGCGTCGACGCGGGCAAAAGAAACTCTTGCGCCAAGCTAATTAATTCACTAGTGAGTGAATGAAATGAAAGTGCAGGAGGAATCAATTCATGTCGCTGACTGGGCGCACTGTCATCGTGACCGGAGCAGGTGGAGGACTGGGGCGCACACATGCCCTGTTTCTGGGCGGCATGGGAGCCAACATCGTTGTCAACGACATGAACGGCGAAAGCGCTGCAGCGGTTGCCGATGAAGTGGTCGCGGCCGGTGGCGCCGCTCTTGCATTTGCAGGCTCGGTAACCGACGAAGCCCGCGTGGCTGCCATGGTCGACGCAGCGATGGAGAAGTGGGGTCGTATCGACATCCTCGTCAACAACGCCGGAATTCTACGCGACAAGACCTTCGCAAAGATGGATCTCGAAGACTTCCGTCAGGTGATCGATGTGCACCTGATGGGATCGGTGATCTGCACCAAGGCCGTCTGGGAAATCATGCGGCGCCAGCAGTATGGCCGCGTGGTGATGACGACCTCGTCATCGGGGCTCTACGGCAACTTTGGCCAGTCGAACTATGGCGCGGCGAAAATGGCCCTCGTTGGCCTCATGCAGACCCTCGCGCTCGAAGGTGAAAAATACAACGTTCGCGTCAATTGTCTGGCGCCGACAGCTGCCACCCAGATGACCGGGGAGCTGTTCTCGCGCGAGGTTCTGGAGCGTCTGGCTCCGGAGGCTGTGAGCGCCGGACTTTTGGCGCTTGTCGGCGAGAACGCACCGACGCGCGCGATCCTTTGCGCGGGAGGCGGGCGTTTTGCATCGGCCAACATCACCATGACACAGGGCGTCCAGCTCGGGGCCGGAGACGGCGTCGCCGAGAAGGTGGTCGAGCAGTGGGATCGCGTATGCGAGCGCACGGGGGATGTCGTTCCTCCTTATGGATTTGCCCAGGTTGAGATGGAGCTGGCGAGCGTCGGACTGGACGCGGTCAGCCTTCTGAAAACGGGATAGGTGCCCGTCGTCCGGCAGGTGCTTCCGGGAGGGAGGTGTCTGGTGGCGGGTCCGATTCGTGCAGCAGAAAACTGCGCAAGGGCAGGCAGATGAACCGCCTGTCGAAAGTGGAGGAGAGCAATGAAAAAGTTGATAGCAGGGGCAACCGTTGCGTTGTCCGTGATGGGAACAGTGTCGGCACCGGCATGGGCCGAGACCCTCAAGCTCGGTTTCGTCGACCCGCTGTCGGGTGGTGCTGCGAGCGTCGGCCAGATCGGTCTGAACCAGCTCAAGTTCATCGCCGACCAGGTCAACGAAAAGGGCGGCGTCAATGGCGAGATGGTCGAGGTGATCGGCTATGATAACCAGGTGAACGCCCAGACGAGCCTTGTTCAGGTCCAAAAAGCCATCGATGAAGGCGTTCGCATCATCCTGCAGGGCAATGGCTCATCGGTCGGCGTCGCCATCGAGGAGTTCGTCGCCAAGTACAACTCGCGCAACCCCGGTGCCAACGTCGTATACCTGAACTACGGCGCCGTTGATCCGGTGATGACGAACGAGAAGTGCAGCTACTGGCACTTTGCCTTCGATGCGAACGTCACGGTCAAGATGGAAGCACTGACCAACTTCATCCGCGTTCGCGACGAGATCAAGAAGGTCTACATCATCGGTCAGGACTATTCGTTCGGTCATGCGGTTGCCGATACGGCGGTGCGGATGCTCAACGACAAGCGTCCGGACATCGAAATCGTCGGCAATGAACTTCATCCGCTCGTCAAGATCACCGACTTCGCACCCTATATCGCGAAGATCCAGGCCTCCGGCGCTGATTCCGTCATCACCGGTAACTGGGGGCAGGACTTTGCCCTTCTGGTGAAGGCTGCCGGCCAGGCGGGTCTCGATGTCAACTGGTACACCTACTACGCTGGTGCTGCAGGCGGCCCGACCGCCGTCAAGCAGGCCGGTCTGGAGGATAAGGTTTTCCAGGTCAGCGAGGGCATCTCCAACCTCGGCTATCCGCCGGCAGAGGAAACCGCACGCGCCTATGGCGAACGCTACAAGGAAGCTCCGGTGATCTTCCCGCGCATGTTCAATGCAACGGGCATGCTGTTCAAGGCAATAGAAGAGGCCGGCTCGAAGGACCCGGGTGACTTCATTCCGAAGCTCGAGAATATGCGGTACTCCGTTTTCTCCAACGGTGGCGATTCCTTCATGCGTGCGGAGGATCACCAGTTCTTCCAGCCGCTCGTGATCTCCACTTTCGGCCCGCTGGATAGCAGCCAGCCGTTCGACGAGGAAGGCACAGGCTGGGGCTGGAAGAAGATCGGCACAATCCAGGCCGGTCAGACGATCGTTCCCACGACCTGTGAGATGAAGCGTCCGGGCTGACCCGACGCTCGGCTGATCCCGGCGCCCACCGCCGGGATCAGTTTTCTGGCGCCCCGGAAGAAGGCGCCCCAAGAGAACTCTTTCAGAGCGAGCCGTAGCTTGTTGGAAATTCTATTCATATCGACCATCAACGGCGTTCTTTACGGAATGTTGCTGTTCCTGATGGCGAGCGGACTTACCGTCATCTTCTCGATGATGGGCGTCCTGAACCTGGCCCATGCCAGCTTTTACATGCTTGGTGCCTTCTTCGGCTTCGAGATTACCCGTCACCTCGGTTTCTGGCCCGCTCTTGTGCTGGCGCCGGTTGTCGTCGGCGTGATCGGCATGTTCGTCGAACGCTACGGCCTGCGCCATGTTCACAAGCATGGTCACGTTGCCGAGCTTTTGTTCACCTTTGGCCTGACATTCGTCATCCAGGAACTGGTTGAAATGATCTGGGGCAAGCTGCCGGCGGATTTCCGTATTCCCGCATCGCTGGATTTCTCTGCTTTCACCGCCTTCTCGACGAACTATCCGGCCTTCAAGCTGTTCGCCTTGCTGGCCTCGGTCGCGATCTTCATCGCACTTCTGCTGGTGATCAAGCGGACCCGCGTCGGGCTCGTGGTCCAGGCGGCACTAAGTCATCCGGAAATGGTCGGTATGCTCGGTCACAACGTCGATCGCGTCTTCATGGCGGTCTTCGGCGTCGGCGTGGCCTTGGCCGCAGTCGCGGGCGTGATCGCAGGACCGGTGCTCGTCACCCAGTCGAACATGGCCGGTCTGCTCGGACCGATCCTCTTCGTTGTGGTGGTTGTCGGGGGGCTCGGATCCCTGGGCGGTGCCTTCATCGCGTCGCTGATGATCGGATTGGTCCAGACCTTCGCCGTCGCGTTCGACGTCTCGCTGGCCGATGCCTTCGGGTCCTTCATCCCAACCAGCGATGTCGGCCGTTTCTTCAAGGACATCTGGTCCGTCACCATCGCCCAGATCGCCCCGGTCATCCCGTACATCCTGTTGGTGATGATCCTGATCTTCAGGCCGCGCGGATTGATGGGAACTCGTGACACATGATTGACACCACCAAACTCAAGCTGGGAGCGCGCGGTCGCCGGTCGCCGGCACTCACCATAGGTATCTGGGTGCTCACGGCTGCAACGCTCGTCCTGTTGCCCCAGATCTTCTCCTCGGGCCTTGCGATTTCGACCATGTGCCTGATGGGCACGATGATCATCTTCGCGCTGTCCTACAACATGCTCCTGGGCCAGACCGGTCTCCTGTCGTTCGGTCACGCGGTCTTCTTCGGACTCGGCGGTTTCCTGACCGTTCACATGCTGAATGCCTTTGCCGGTGGCGGATTGCCCTTCGGACTGGTTGTCTATCCCGTGTTCGGGGCAATCACCGGCCTGATCTTCGGCATCGTCTTCGGCGCTGTTGCGACGAAGCGGGCAGGCACTGCATTCGCCATGATCACGCTTGGAATCGGTGAGCTGGTGGCTTCAAGCGCCCTGATCCTTCGTTACTTCTTCGGTGGTGAAGAGGGTATCACCGTGGATCGAACGGATCTTGTACACATCTTCGGATGGAGCTTCGGCCCCCAGATCCAGATCTACTACCTGATCGCGGTCTGGTGCCTGATTTCGATGGGGTGCATGTATGCGCTTACGCGCACTCCGTTCGGGCGAATTTGCAATGCCGTGCGGGACAATCCGCACCGGGTGCAGTTCATCGGCTACAATACCGGTACCGTCCGTTTCATCGCGTTCTCACTCGCCGGCCTGTTTGCAGGAATTGCCGGTGCGCTTGCTGCGATCAATTTCGAGATCGTCAACTCGGCGCAGATGAGCTCTCATGAATCCGGGGCGGTGATCCTCATGACCTACATCGGTGGTGTCGGCAACTTCGCCGGTCCGATCCTGGGGGCTATCCTGATCACCTATCTGCAGCTGTCGCTCAGCGACATCACGGAAGTCTGGGAACTCTATTTCGGCCTGATGTTCATCGCCATGGTGATGTTCGCACCCAGAGGCCTCGCCGGCATCCTTGCCGCGCAGGTGCCGCTGATCCGAAATGGAAGCCTTCTCAAGGTCTTGCCGTATTACCTGGCGGCACTGGTCCCCGGCCTGATAGCCCTGACCGGGTTCAGCATGGTGATCGAGATGACGCATCAGCTGTCGGTCGCCACCTCGGAAGGCACATCCATGTCGTTCCTCTACGTTCCGTTCGAGGCCAACTCCATCCTGGCCTGGGCATTGGCACTCTGCCTGTTCGGAGGCGGAACTTGGGTTTTCCTGCGAACGGCGAAAATGGCCGGAGAAGCATATGGCGCAGCTGTTACAATTGGGAGGGGGCAATGACCAATAGCGCCACAACTCCGGTTCTGGAACTCAAGGGGCTCGAAAAGAGCTTCGGCAGCACGCGCATCATTCGTGGGGTGGATCTGGCGGTGCCCGCGGGTGAACGCCACGCGGTGATCGGTCCGAACGGGGCAGGGAAGTCCACCCTGTTTCACCTAATCAGCGGTCACTATACGCCGACGAGCGGCAGCATCCGGTTCCGTGGAACCGAGATCGCCGGACAGTCTCCGGAGCAGATCAATCGGATGGGGCTGTCCCGCAGCTTCCAGATCACGAATATCTTTCCGCAGCTCAGCGTTTGGGAAAACGTGCGCTGTGCCACGCTCTGGGGCCTCGGCTACCGGTATGCTTTCTGGCGCAATGTCGACAAGCTCGCCGATGCCGAAGAACGCACGCACCAGATCCTGAGCGAGATCAACCTGCTGGACCGGGCCGATACGCCTGCGGGCGTGCTTGCCTATGCGGAGCAGCGCGCGCTGGAAATCGGACTTGCGATCGCCGGCAATGCGGAGATGCTTCTGCTCGATGAGCCGATGGCAGGCATGAGCCATGCGGAAACCGAACGCATGGTCGCGCTCATCCGCAAGGTCAGCGAGAACCGGACACTGGTCATGATCGAGCACGACATGGGCGTCGTCTTCGACCTGGCAGATCGCATCACCGTGCTTGTCTACGGCGAGGTGATTGCGTCTGATACGCCTGAGCGCATCAAGGCCAACCCGGAAGTCCAGAAGGCGTACCTGGGAGTCGAGGTGGCATGATGCTTTCAGTTCAGAATCTTCACGCCTACTACGGCAAGAGCCACATCCTGCAGGGGGTGAACCTGAGCGTCGATGAAAAGGAGATCGTCTCCATCCTCGGCCGCAACGGTGTCGGCCGGTCGACGACGCTCAAGGCGATCATGGGTGATCCCTCACCCGAAGGCACAATCACCTTCAAGGGTGAGCAGATTGCCGGACGCAATCCTTACGAGATTGCGCGCAAGGGTATTGGCTATGTACCGGAGGAACGCTCGATCTTTCCGACGCTGACGGTCGAGCAGAACCTGATCATGGGCGAAAAGTCCGGTCAGTCTGCCGGACGCTGGAGTATCGACGAAACCTGGAAGATGTTCCCGCAGCTGAAGGAGCGTGCAAATGCTCCAGGCGGGGCGCTTTCGGGTGGCGAACAGCAGATGTTGACGATCTGCCGGACCTTGATGGGCAATCCCGATCTCATCATGATCGATGAGCCCACAGAGGGACTGGCGCCCCAGATGGTGGAGCGGATCGGAGAGCTTTTGCAGGAAATCGGTCTGCGCGGGATCTCTATCCTGCTTGTTGAGCAGCGGCTGGTCATCGCGACCCGGATCTCCCACCGTGTCTATGTCATGGGCCATGGCCAGATCGTGTTCGAGGGCACACCGGCCGAGCTCATGGCAAATGAAGCGGTGCGGCAGGAGTGGCTCGAAGTCTGAGCGCTGCGTTCAGAAACCCTCCGGTGTGATACCATCGATAGAACAGCAAAGAGGGCGGGCCTTTCGGTCCGCCCTCTTTCATTTTCTGAGTTATCACTCGGTGATCACTTAGTGAGCAACGTCCCCCAAATCTTCTGCCGGGACTTCATACTCATGGATGAAGTTGATCACCATGCGGGCATCGTCTGCCGCAACGGTATAGGCATCAAGGCTACCTGAAACCGTCGCAGTGGCACTGCCGAACACGGCTTCGTAGATATTTACCTCGGTCGGTACCCAGACGCCATCCTGAAGAACCAGGACCTCAGCCGTTACGCCGCTGTAAACAGCCGAACGGTCATAGGTGAAGGCGGAATAGTCGATCTCCGAATAGGCAACGTCGCCCGACGAGGTCAGATTTACGCCAAGAAATGCATTGATATAGGCAATCTCGTCGCTGGAGAATGCTCCGGTCTTGTCGGTCGCAGCCGCCAGGAACGAGGTCGATGCAGCCAGGTCCTCACCGGTAAATACGCCGTCGATCATGAAGTCGAAGTCGGTTCCCGGCAGATCCGATACACCGGGAATGGATCCATCGGACATGAGGGCAACGTAGATCGCCAGGTTCTCAAGCGGCGAGTCGATCGTTTTTGCGACACCGTCCACCGTCAGCACCAGGCGGCCGGCTGCATCCGTGGTCAGCGCGGTTGCATCGTTCAGCAGCGTGACAACTTCGTCCGCCCGGCGCAGCAGGACGCTCGTGGGAGCCCGGCCGACATTGAGGCGTCCGAGTTCCACCTCAACGGTCAGGCTTTCGTCTACCGGGTGACCTTCTTCATCGAGCGGAATCGGATTGCCGTCGGCATCAAGCGGCTGAACCCAGCCTTCTGCCGTCAGTATCGGCACGCCGTTTTCGTCACGGTCGATCACCCAGAGGTCGCCGAAGAGATCGCCTTTCTTTGAGCCGGAGGTGTCCGGCCGGCCGCCACCCGCACCATCCTTGCCGCCGGGCTGCTTGGCCCAGTCCGGACGATCGGAATCGTCGTCGCCGGTCACGGACAGCAGAATTTCCGCAAAGGTCTTGCCGCTCTTGCCGGCCATCTGACCGCCTGTGTTTTCCGGCTTGCCGCCCTTCGGAATGCCAGCGGCCTTCTGTGGCGTGGCACTGGTGCCGGATTTGCCGCTTCCGCTGGATGCCGTCGATTTCTTGGACGGGGACGTGGATTTCTTCTTCACGGTTGCCGTCGGCTGCTGTGTGGTCGGCTCCGAGCTCTGCGAAGCACGGGGTTCGGGGCGTATCCAGCCGGAGCCCGCTGCGCCGCCGGCACCTCCAACAGATCCCGCCGATCCGCCTGAGCCTCCGGCTCCGCCCGAACCGCCAGATCCGCCAGAACCACCGCCGTGGCCACCACCACCAGAACCACCGGAACCGCCGCCGCCCGAACCGCCGCTACCGTGGCCCTGGGCCTGCGCCGCCGTCACGAGCGAGATATCCGAATTGGAAACCATCAGCGTAGAAACGCCAGCCATCATCATGGCGGCCACCGTTGCGGCTGCAATGACCTTGCCTTGTCCAGACTGTCTAAACATCAACCAACCCTCCGTTTGAAAGTGCCTTGCGGCAGCAGGTGACGTATGGAAACATTCATTGGTCTGAATGTTTTTGATCTGGCGCAAACGGTCAATTTTTTAGTAGCCGGAAACCTTTGGTCCGCTCAGAAACCTTTCCGTGTCCCGCATTCGAGTAAGCAGGGAGTTGCGGACGAAATAACAACGGAAACAGGTTCTTGGCAGGAGGCGCGCAAAACGGGTGCGATGCTCTTTCATGGATCTTTACGTTGTAATACTGAGCAGTCTAAATTTTTAGTGCCGGTGAGCGTAGGTGAAGGGATTTTGGCGTGGACGAGGCCAAACAAGCGCCTCGCAAGACAATCCCAGAACAGAAAAAGCCCGCCCATCGGAGCTGATGGGCGGGCTGTTGGACAGGCAGGCTGTTAGGAGCCGATCACCATCGCATCGCGATCGGACTTGTAGGTTTCGGCGTCATAAGCCGCGCCCTGCTCAAGTTCCGCGCGGGTGAACGGCGTAGAGACATAGAGTTCGCCGTCTTCGTCCTTGTAGATGGTCAGCTCGGTGAAGCTCACTGCGACCGGCTTCTCGCCGATACCGAGGAAGCCACCGACATCCAGAACTGCTGCATCGATCTCGCCGTCAGCCGTCAGAAGGACTTCGCTGACTTCGCCGATGTCTTCATTGGCGTTGTTGTAGACGGTGGCACCGATCAGGGTCTCTGCGGAAATCGTACCGGTTTCGACCTGGGTCTTGCCTTCCATCCAGGTGCCGTCGGCCATCTTCGCAGTGGTGTTGTCCCACGCGGTCTTGGCTTCGTCGCGGACGGTCTCGTAAGTCTGCTTGGTTGCATCGGCAACCTTGTCCATTTCATTGCGAACGTTGGACGAGGTCATCCAGTCCGGGATGTAGTCCGGGCGCTCGTACTCCTGAGCTGCTTCCAGCTCTTCCTTGGAGACGTCCGAGGTCACGCGGAGCTCGTCATCATCGACGGCGACCATGGCCAGGCGATCGAAGTCAACCGCAACGTCCTTTTCGCCGATACCCAGGAAGCCGCCGACACCGACGATGACAGCACGGATCTGACCGTCTTCACCGATTACAATGTCATTGATGTCGCCAACGGAGTCAGCGTCTTCGGCATTGGATGTGTAGACGTACTTGCCGATCAGGTTCGAGGCCAGGTAACCGCGAGCGCTCTGCTCAGCCAGGGTGTTCATGTCGAAGAGGTACAGGTTGGTATTTTCCTGCACTTCTACTTTGGCGGCCGGGTCCATTTGCACAGGCTGATTGTCTGCGGCAGATACCGGAACCGAAAGAACAGTGGCAAGGGCGGTCGTTGCAAGAATAGTGCGAAGCATCATTCACTCTCCAGATTTGGATTTACTGACACGCTTGCTTGGGGTGTCGGGTAGGAAATGAACGCGAGCACTATTGGTTCCTAAAAAATATGTAAAAATTTTTTCGGTTGAAATAAAAAAGACCGCCGACTTGTGGGGTCGGCGGTCAAGGTGTCATGCGGGGGAGGAGTCAGAGATTAAAACTTTAAGATGCTTCGGTTAAGCTATCGAATGGCTCGATCCGCGAGGGCCGGCGAGCAGCCAGACGATGAAGCCGACGACCGGGAAGATCAAAATGCCCAGCACCCAGAGGATCTTCGCACCGGTGGAGGCAGAGCTCGAGAGAGTCTTGATGATCGCGTAGATGTCGGCGATGAGGACGAGCAGTCCAAGAAGTCCGTATTCCATGTCACATCTCCTGTGTCTTGCGAGGTCGTGAGGAGAACGTGGCGAGCAATGAAAAGGTTCCGAAATAATTTTAATGACATTGCCGTCGAGAGGGCCGGGAACGGGGAGGGCGGTCATTCGTTTCCTTGAAGAAGGTGCGCTGAAGCTTGGCGCCCCGGAAGTTTCAAAGGAGACGCGATATGGAAACGAAATCCAGAGGTGAGCGCCAGAAACAACTCGAGGAACCGCTTACCCTGGCGGAGGATGTTCGCCACGAAGGTGGGCGCAGTGGTGGCAACGTCGCCCGTGACGTTGGAACCGAGGATCATATGAAGAGGGCATTTGAACGCCCCGGCGGTGCCACGCGGGTGACGGGGGAGCACGAGAAACGCGGCGCAAGAAAATAGATCGGGAACGATTTTATCGTGTGTGAATTAATAACTTGAACATCCACCGCTGAAACGTCACTTCTGAAAGGAATGTCATCATGCTGAACTGGGCTCTTCTTTTTCTGATCGTCGCTCTTGTTGCCGCTGTTCTCGGATTCGGCGGCATTGCGGGTACCGCCATGTCCATCGCGAAGATCATCTTCGTCGTCGCTCTTGCGCTGTTCGCGATCACCGCAGTCGTGCATCTCATCCGCGGCCGCGCATAAACTGCCCGACCAACATCCTGAAAAGGGCCTGCAGCCTGGCTGCAGGCCCTTTGTTTTTGTGCGCAGCCGCGCTCTCGAATTCCGGAAAATTCGCAGGAAACCTGGCGCGACGAACGGAACATACAGCCGTTGGATGCGTTGATCCTGTATCAAACCATGGAGGTTATTATGGCCGTGAATTTCAAATACGTTTCTCCCTTGGCGCTTGGCATCGGGATGCTGTTCAGCTCGCAGGCCCTGGCGGCCGGGTGTATCGGTGAAGTCGATGCAGTGCAGGCTCGGCTGGACGCTATGCCGATTGAGCAGAAGACAACCGAAGAGCAGCCGGAACAGGTCACCGTCGAAGCTAATGGCGACGAGGTTACGATCCCTGCCATTGATGCAAAGCCGACCGAAAGCTGGTTCGGCATGCCCCCGGGAGAGGCTTCAGTGGAAGAGTACCTGGAAGCTGCCCGCCTTGCGGCAAAAGAGGGCGATGAGGAGGCCTGCATGGAGAACCTCGAGAATGCCCGCACAGCCCTTGAATCGCGCTAGAAAAACCTAGTCGACAAAAAAAGCCGGGACGATTGTCCCGGCTTTTTTCTTGTTTGCTTATGTCAGACCGAAAGTGCGGCCTGGAGCATTTGGGCTGACTGTTGCGCGCCGTTGTCGTCCCTGACGAAATCCGGCGATCCATTCATCAGTTCTTCAAGGCGCATCCTTGCCCGGGACACCCGGCTCTTGACCGTGCCGGTGCGCACACCAAGAACTTCCGCGGCTTCGTCATAGGAGAAACCGCTGGCGCCGATGAGGATAAGGGCTTCGCGCTGATCCTCCGGCAGGCACTGGAGCGCGCTCAGAAAGTCGGACATTTCGAGATGCCCACCCTGTTGCGGTATGTCTGTAAGGGAGGCGGCGTGGATGCCATCGCTGTCGGCAACCTCACGCTTCAGCTTGCGCCCTTCGGTGTAATATTGATTGCGCAGGATGGTGACGAGCCAGGCGATAAGGTTGGTCCCTGGTGTATAGCTGGCTCGTTTGTCGATAGCCTTGGCCAGGGTTTCCTGAACAAGGTCGTCGGCGCGGTCGCGGTTCCCGGCAAGTGAGCGCGCGAACGCTCTTAACGAGGGAATGGCCTCGACCAGCTCGCGTTTGAAGGCAGCGTCACTCACCGTGCACACTCCTCTCCAGACTCGTCGTCGGGCGAGCCGTCCAGCTGGCTAAGAAGGGCGAGCATGTCATCGGGAATATCCTCGGTGACCGCCTCGTCGTAGATCTTCTTCAACTGGTTCCCGATCCAGTCCTCTTTCGTCCGTCCGAGCTTGCCGGGTGCAATAAGCCCGTCAGACAGGGGTGATTGGGCGGTCTTTCTGCTCTGCGCCATAACTTCTCCTTGGCCCCGGGACCCAAAATAGGGCGTCGATCCCTTGATTGTTCTGATCAGTAAACTGCGGCCCCAAAAAAAAGTTCCCTTGGTTCGGAACTTTTTTCGCATCCGGAAGTTTACGGATTGGCGCTAAGGCGCTCATAGCGTCCTTCCGGCACCAGGATCGGCAGGACAGACGCAAAAGGATAATGAACTCATGCCCGGAAGTCTTTCTCAGGAAATTGCTCCCCATCTTCCGTATCTCCGTCGCTATGCAAGAGCGCTCGCCGGTTCCCAGAAAAGCGGTGATGCCTACGTTCGCGCTTGCTTGCAGACGTTGGTCGCAGACAGTTCTGCCTTCGACATGAGCAATGGTGCCAAGATCGGCCTCTACCATCTGTTCCATGTCTTGTGGAACGCGACAATGATCGCGGCTCCCGCGCAGGACGGAAGCGTCTCCATCTTTGAAAAGACAGCCCAGCAACGTCTTTCCAGCATGACCCCGGAAAGCCGTCAGACGCTTTTGCTTTCCACCCTCGAAGGGTTCAAGGCAGCCGAGGTCGCTCATATCATTGGCAAGACCGAGGATGACGTTTCCCGGTTGATCAGCGAAGCGATCAACGAGATCGACCGTCAAACCGCCACCCAGGTTCTCATCATCGAGGACGAGCCGCTCATTTCCATGGATCTGGCGGACATCGTCACCAGCCTTGGCCACCGCGTTACCACCGTGGCGCGCACAGCCGCTGAGGCCGTTGTCGCGGCCCGGAACGAAAAGCCGGGACTGGTCCTCGCCGACATTCAGCTGGCCGACGGATCCTCCGGTATCGATGCGGTCAAGGATATTCTCAGTGATTTCGATGTCCCGGTCATCTTCATCACGTCCTTCCCCGAACGTCTGCTTACCGGCGAACGGCCTGAGCCGACCTTCCTGATCACCAAGCCCTTCGATCCGAATACGGTCAAGGCCGGTATCAGCCAAGCTCTGTTTTTCAACTCGACTGCGTCCGTTGCGGCATGATCCTCTCCCTCCCGTCGCAGGGCGCGAGAACCCCGGCCTGGTGCCGGGGTTTTTCTTTTGACGAAGTGATTGGGCGCCACGGTCTCCTGATCGGGAACGGGTTTCATTGAACGGCGTTGATCGAGAGGGGCTCGATCCCCGTTCCTGGAACTGACCCCGGTTCCGGACACCCTGGAGAAGATGACATGCTCCAATCCCAACTGGACAACAAGACAGATACGCCCGTGATCAAGGGTGGGGTGCGTCGCAGCCTCGCTGAGACCGCCTCGACCCGCTTCGCGATCTGGGGAATATTCGCCGTCGCCGCGATCTGGGCCCTCCAGGAAGGGCAGGGGATCATGGTGCCTGTCATGGCAGCGCTTTTTCTCGGTTTGGGACTCGGCCGATTTCAGGTGGTGCTCGAACGCCAGGGGGTATACCCGGGACTGGCGGCCGGCTTCATCGTCGTTGCAATGGTGGTGGTTTGTCTCTTCGCCATGCGCATTCTCGTCCTGCCCTTCGAGGAATGGTGGGCGCGCCTGCCCGAAATCTATGCGGCCTTGAGACGGCAGCTGAACGATGTCAAGGAACTGCTTCTCACGATTGAAAGCGCGGCGGACGCCGTGCAGGAAACGACCGGGATTGACACCTCGGGTGACAAGACCGTCGTTTCGGCTCCCGCGTTTCTTGGCGGAATTGCGATCAGCCTACCGGCAGCCGGCGGGCAGCTCGTTCTTTTCACCGGGGTTCTCTATTTCTATTTGGCCTCACGCTCGAGATTGACAGCATCGCTGACGGCGCGTGGCGCGACATCCCTCTGGGCACGACGCCTGCGCCAGACCATTGGGAGGGCGGAAGCGACTGTTGCGGACTATCTCGCCGTCGTTTCCGCAATCAACCTCGGTCTTGCAGTGGTCACCGGGATTGCGCTTGCGCTTATCGGTCTGCCCAATGCCTGGTTCTGGGGAGCACTGGCAGGAATGCTGAACTTCATACCATATGTCGGACCCTTCATCCTGACGTTGTTGCTGTTGGGAGCGGGCTTGCTACGCGATGGTACGACCCTGTACATGCTGCTGCCGGCCCTTGTCTTCTTCGCCGTGAACCTCGTCGAAGCCAACTTCGTTACGCCGAGTGTGCTGGGCAAGAGAATGAGGGTTGAGCCGCTGTTCGTCGTGCTTTCCCTGGGATTTTGGGTTTGGCTCTGGGGACCGGTCGGAGGGTTGCTGGCCATACCTGCCTTGCTCGTTCTGCAGTCGATCTTTCAGCCGGCAGTTCATGCCAGACCTTGAGGGACAGGGGCAAATGAGAGAACCTGACCGAAGTCCTTTCCCACATTGAAGAGCACACAAAAAAGGCGGGGTTTGACCCCGCCTTCTTGTTACGCGCTGGAAAGGGCTCAGATCCGCCCCATCCAATCGTCGATCTCACGTTTGGCTTCTTCCTCGGTCTTGCCGTAGCGTTCCTGGATAAGGCCGGCAAGCTCGGTCTGACGGCCTTCGATCTGGTCGAGTTCGTCATCGGTCAGCTTGCCCCACTGAGCAAGTGCCTTGCCCTTGAATTGCTTCCAATTTCCTTCGATCTGGTTCCAGTTCATGATGAACTCCTTTCAGTTCCTGGACATGACGGGAAGCAAACGGGCAGCCCGGCCACCGGTTCCTGAAATTATTTACGCAACCATTTCCGTTCTCGCGCGTTGACCACTGATCGCCGGAGCTGCAGAAGCGGCTTCGTCGACGCCATTCTAAGCACTCGAGCCTCCGTAAATCGTCCGAAATTGCTGCGTCCGATCCGGCAATTTCCCCTGATCGGAATTATTATGAATACAATCTTGGACTATCTGTTCGGCGCCGCCAGCTTCATGCCTCACGGTTATTGTTTGCTTTGGCGCCCGGATCTTGTCGCCATGCACGCAATATCGGATGCCCTGATCGGTCTGGCCTACATCAGCATTCCCGGCGCGATGCTCGTCTTTCTGAAAAAGCGCAAGGACCTGAACGAAGATGCAAGACTGATCGCATATCTTTTCATGGCCTTCATCGTGGCATGCGCGCTCACGCATTTCACTGCGCTACTTACCCTGTGGATTCCGGCCTACGGGGCCCAGGGACTGGTAAAGGCCGGTACGGCTATCATTTCCGTATCAACGGCCATCGCCATATGGCCACAGATACCAAGGCTGCTTGCTCTACCCTCACCACAGGCTCTTGAAGCGGCGAACGTTGCACTTCAAAAGGCAAACGCGCGTCTAGACGAGGCACTCGTGGGCCGAACGCATGAGCTCGATGAAGCCAGGGACCGGTTCGAGGCGGCTCTGACCGGATCGAACATCACCGTTTTCACTCAGGACAAGGATCTCAGGTATACCTGGATCCACAATCCGCGCGTGGACTGCGATGCCGAAGAGATCATCGGCTCGACGGACGTCGACCTCTTCCCGAAAGAGACTTCCGACCTGACGGTTGCGCTTAAACGTGAGGTTCTCGCAACAGGAAAGACGCAGTCGATCTCCATCGCGCTTGAGACGGAGGCCGAGGGAACGCTCTATCTTGATCTGACGGTGAATGCGACGCGCGATGATGCCGGCAACATCAATGGTCTGCTGTGCACCGCCCTCGACATGACCGAGAAGAACCTTTTTGAAGTTCGCCTGGCTTCAATGGCCTCGCAGCTTACCGAGGCAAATCGGCGTTTCGAGGCTGCCCTCGATGGCTCGCTGATCACGGTTTTCGAACAGGACCTTGACCTGCGCTACGTTCATATCGTCAACCCGCCGCCCGGAACCGGGCAGCAGGACTATCTGGGCAAGACGGACTATGACCTGTTTTCCACCGAAGACCAGCTGAGCCTTATCGCGCCCAAGAAACAGGTCTTCGAGAGCGGCGAACGCGTTCAGCTCGAAGTCGACATTGTGCTGAATGGAAAGCAGAAATGTTACGATCTTCGCCTCGATCCGAAATTCGACGGTGATGACGAAATCTGCGGCGTGATTGGCACCGCGGTGGACTTGACGCACAAGAAAAACAACGAACGCCAGATGCGCCTTGTCATGCGGGAGCTGACACACCGGTCGAAAAATCTGCTGGCTGTCATTCAGGCAATGGCACGGCAGACCGCAGCGAGGACGAAGGACAAGGACGAGTTTGTTCAGCGGTTCTCCGCGCGGCTCCAGGCAATGGCAGCCTCCCATGATCTTCTCGTATCTCACTCCTGGTTTGGCGCAGGGCTTGAGGAACTCATCAATGTGCATCTTTCACAGACGGTTGATCCCCACAGTCCTCAGGTAACGATTGCCGGTGATCCAATCCACGTATCCGCTGAAGCTGCCCAGAACCTTGGTCTGGCCCTCCATGAACTGACGACCAATGCCGCGAAATATGGCTCCCTCTCGGTACCTGACGGACGCCTGAGCCTGACGTGGCACAGGGAGGGAGACACAGTCTTCCTGCGGTGGAAGGAAACCGATGGCCCCGCCGTAACCGAACCCACCCGTCAGGGCTTCGGTAAGATCCTGTTGGAGCGGTCGGTGGGTCCGTCTCTGGACGGTCAGGTGGCACTGAAGTTCGAGCCCGACGGTCTCCTGTGCGAGATCAGATTCCCGATGTCACAACTGGTGGATATGAACTGAGCCCAAGCCCCATCCGGTTGGAACGAAAAAAGGACGGCGGAATTTACCGCCGTCCGTGAAAACTTGTCTGCCGGATAGGAACGAGATCAGCCGCATCGGAAAGGCAGAATTGGCGATGCTACTCAAGGTGACGGACTGCTACCCGTTTCCCGCACTGGCCTGGATGAGGTATCGAGGGTTTCCAAGGCCTCATCGATCTCCAGAATCAATTCGCTCTGACGTTCCTGGTTGACCTGCCGGATCTTCGAGAACCGGTTGAGGGCTTTGCGCCAGTGTAACAA
>NZ_JBLXFW010000001.1:0-359701 GCF_048261595.1 Roseibium sp. | reverse complement strand
ATCAATTCGCTCTGACGTTCCTGGTTGACCTGCCGGATCTTCGAGAACCGGTTGAGGGCTTTGCGCCAGTGTAACAATGCCGTTCGTTTCTGCCGACGGGTGAGAGCCCTGTCGCGAAGGATTGCATCTGGAGAGGCGAAACCTGCAAATGTCTTTGGCGTTGGCATGGGCAATTCTTGAGTAATCTTGGCATCCGCTCCAGGCACGCTAGCGGACGTTAGGCGGCCCGGAACGGTTATTATTACGTTCCGGGCGCGATTCAGGATCAGTCTGTCACAAGAGCACGAAGCATCCATACCGCCTGCTCGTGGAACGCCAGGCGTTCTGTAAGAAGGTCCTCGGTCACCGGGTCGGCATTCTCGCCCGCGAACTCAGCCACATCGCGCATCTCGGCGGCGATCTTCTCGTGGGCCTTGACCAGTTCCTCGACCATGACCTTCGCACTCGGCATTCCCTTGCCCGGGGCCGAAATGTCGATGGTCATTTTCAGGTGATCGGCATCCACCGGGGCCGGGTAGCCAAGAGCGCGGATGCGTTCTGCTATGTCGTCGGCCGCCTTGAACATGTTTTCATAGTGCTGCTCGGTCAGGTCGTGGATCGACTTGAACAGCGGGCCGACCACGTTCCAGTGATACACGTGCGAGCGCACGACGAGCATGTAGGTGTCGGCCAGAACGACCGAAAGATGCTTCGCGATCTGTTCGCGCGCGGCCTGGTCGATACCGGTTTTCGGGTTCTCGGATTTCTTGGTCTTGACGTTCAGAACGTTGGCGGAAGCCATGCGCTTTCCTTTCCTGTGGACTTGGGAGGAGGGATTAGTTGGTGACTGGACCGGTTGGCGCCGACAGAACACTTGAGTTGTTCTCGGCGGACACGGCAGAGGGTTCCGGATCCGGCTCGAAGAGGCCGATGACGGCAAATGCGCACACCACGATCGCAAGACTTGCCAGAAGAACCGCGAGGACGGGACGTCCGCGCCGGGCCTGACGGGCTTCGGTGGTGGTCTTCAATGTCGGTTCTTCGTTCATCGCATATCCCCTTTCGGTGTCGGAGTTGAGCCGGACTGGGGCGGCATTAGAGGCGTTATTCGGAAGGATCGTTCCGCAAGCCTCGGCCGCTGCAGGTTTGCTGCGATCGTTCCAGCCAATGAATGAACGTGAGATCACCGGCATGGTTCCAAAAAAGGCGTTTCCCAGACCCCGGCATTCCAGCCGACGGGGTTCACGGGAACTTTTGCAGTGCAAGAAGGTTCACTTGTCAGTGCCCCAAAATTCATTTCAGGAGACTGCCGATGTCCCGCCTTGTCGTGATCTCAAACCGTCTGCCGCTTGGTTCCAATCCATCGGGAGGTCTGGTGGTCGCGCTTCACGACACGATGAAGGAGAGGGGCGGGTTGTGGGTCGGTGTTGAGCCGGGGGAAAATGCCGGCGGCGCCCAGCCCCGATTTGTCGAGCACCCGGGCCTCAGTTTCGAGCGCAAGGCTCTCGAGATCCCTGAAGAACTCTATGACGCCTATTACCTTGGCTACGCCAACTCCGTGCTTTGGCCGCTTTGTCATGGTCGGATCGATCTGCTCGACCTGCAGCCTCACTACCGGCAGGGTTATATCGAGGTGAACCGCCGTTTGGCGCGCACGCTGGCGGAAGAGCTTGCACCAGACGACATCATCTGGGTGCACGACTATCACCTGTTCCCGCTCGCTCAGATGCTCAGGAGCGAAGGCGTCCTCAATCCGATCGGGTTCTTCCTCCATATTCCGTTTCCCTCCGCCGCGAACATCGGTGCCTTGACCGACGTCACCGAACTCGCCGGCTGGCTCGCCGCGTTCGACCTGGTCGGCCTCCAGACCAACCGTGATGTTGCGGCATGCCTTGAGGTCTTCCGTACCTTGCCAGGCTCCGAGATGCTGATGGACGGCGCGATCCGCTATCGCTCGCGAATGGTTGACGTAAAAAGCTTCCCTATCGGGATCGATGCCCGGCAGTTTGCTGAAATCGCGGCCAGCCGCTCACAGCGTCACGAGCCGACGGGTTCGATTGGCGAATTGATCATAGGGGCCGATCGCCTCGATTATTCCAAGGGCTTGCCGCAGCGTTTCCGCGCCTATGCCGATCTCCTGGAACACCATTCCGAATGGCGTGGGAAGGTGTCGTATCTCCAGATCGCGTCGCCGACCCGCGAAAACGTCGAGGCCTATCGCGACATTCGCGAGGAGCTGGAACAGCTGTCAGGCGCCATAAACGGCAGGTTCGCCGACATCGGCTACACCCCGCTTCAATATATTCATCGACCGGTCGAGCGTGATCGCCTGGCCGGTTTGTTCCGGCGGTCGCGCGTCGGGCTGGTGACGCCGCTCGCCGATGGCATGAACCTCGTCGCAAAGGAATATGTGGCGGCGCAAGACCCTGCTGATCCCGGCGTCCTTGTCCTGTCTTGCTTTGCAGGGGCGGCAGAGCAGCTCGGAGACGCCGTCCTTCTTGCCAATCCTTATGACACTCGGCAGATGAGTCAGCGCATCCATGAGGCCCTGGCCATGCCGCTCGATGAGCGCCGGCAACGTCATCAGGCGGCGATTGAAAACATCGTCGATGAAGACGTGAACTGGTGGGCGGCCACCTTTATCAAGGCTTTGCAGGCGAAATCGGTCGGAAGCGATTTCCTTGACCTTCTGCGCAAGTTGCCGCGCTCGCAAACACTGACGGCTGTGGAGCAGGCGTGATGGCTGATCGTTATCTGGTGCTTGTTCCGGGGATGCGCGAAGAAGAGCTCGAGGTCGACCTTGAAAAGGCGGGCGCGTCCGAGAGCTGTTGGCTCCAGGACGATTTGGCCCTGGCGGTAACGCAGCAAACCCGTTCAAGATTCTACCATGCCATCAAGCGTCAGATTGGAAAACAGCAGCCCTTGCTCGTGGCGCCGCTCGCATCTGCGCCCAAGTTCAAGGGCATGGCGGAGGGATCGACAAAATGGGTGCGCCAGCACATACGGTGACGGGCTGGCTGTGCAGGGTGAGCTCAAACTTGCCGGTGATCGCGCCGGGGAATGACCGAGACCGTTGCATCCGTCTCCAAAATGACTTCCTCGGTCATTGAAATGTCATCCAGGCCTTGCTGGCGCAGAGCGGAGCGGATTTCCTCGCTGGTTACCCTCTCGCGCCGCATTGCACCATCATCGAAACGCCCGTGACGTGCGAGGGTTCGCGGTGACGGCTTGATCCAGGCAGCAAAGCGTTCAGATCGGCAGGTTATGGCTGTCAGTGCAAATTGCAGCGCAAGGAAGGCGGCAACCGCAAACAGCGTTTCAGCCACAGTCACATCCTTCAGCAAGGCACCGGAGGCGACCATTGAGCCGAGTGCAACGGTGACGATCCAGTCAAAATTGTTCATCTGCGCCATCGAGCGTTTGCCTGCGATCCGGATGAAGGCAATGATCGCGAAATAGAGCATCGGGACGCGGATGGCGATGCGGATGAGATCGTCAAACCCGTCGAACCAGATTGGCTCTGCCATCTCAGGCCCCCGATGTTTCCAGATCTGCCTCAGCCGGCTTTTCAGGGTTTACCCATGAAGGGCAAACATCGGTCACTGAATAATCGATGGGCTTGAAGCTGAAATTGTTGGATTGACCGGCCGAACACGCGGTCATGCCGATGACGAGATCGTCCAGCGCCTCGAAAACGATGCGAGCGCCGGGCCTGCTTTTGGGGGGCAGCACCTTGATTTCGCCGGTCGAGCCATTGACGTCGACGTTCATGAACACGTTGAAGGCGATAGGAACTTCGTCGGCGCCGATGCCATAGGGGGAAAGGGCTTCGGCAAGATTGCCGTGACAGCCCTGATGAGGATCCTTGTCCCCGTAGATGATCCGGAATGTGTCCCTGGAACAGGGTGTCAGCAGAAAGTCATGACGCCCGACTTCGTCCGCAACGATGCTCAGAAGTGGATTCGACCTGTTGGAGTACAGCAGGTCGCCGGTCGTCAGAAAGATCCGGCTGGCATAATCGATCGAGCGGCCCGAGGAGATGTGCTCCTTGCGGTCGGCGCTCTTGTAGGCGACGAGGTCGCAAACTTGCTCGCCTAATGGGTCGATGACGGTCAGGAATTGGCCTTTCTGCAGGTCGAAAGCAGTACCCGAGCGTGGCGGAATGCGGGATGTCATGCTGCACCTTCCTTGTAGGAGAACGGACAGCGCCAGTCATTGTCGACCATACGGCCGCTATACTGGCGTGCTTCTGAAGCCCTGCCGAAATCATCGAGCATCGGATTGATGGAGCCCGCCAGCTCCTGGTCGCGCTGACGAATGATTTCCTTCATCTTGTCGAAACGTCCATCCTCACGCAGCTTTTCGAATTGCCGATGGGAATTGAACACAAGAACCGGATAGGCGAAGCGGCGAGCAGGGCGCGAAGCACCGGGATGCAACCCCACGACAAAGAATGGCTCTCCGCAAATGCTCATCGAAAAATGCGCATCGTTCGGGTCGTTGGACACATCCGGGTTCCAGATTTCACCAGTCGCAACGTCGAGATTGTGCAGGCATTGAAGCCGGTCCCACAGCGCCGTTTCGAATTCGTCCTCCGTGACCTCGCATGGGCCACGAAACAGCACCGCCAGCGATTGGACGGTCGGGGAGTCCAGATCCAGGCTGTCATGGAAAGCCCTGACGGCGTCGTGAATTTCCAGGTCTGACGTCGGGCGGTCAATCGCGTCGGCGATCACGAGCTGGATGTTGTCGCGAACCAGGGCGGATTTGGCTCCGACACAGGGAAAACTGTCGGAAGTAATGAAGTCCTCGAACGCCTTGCGAAGATCATGGTCGTCCATGGTGTGTCTCCGAACGTGTCGATGAGGGGAGTGATTTGAGGGAAGGGTTTGCCGGCGGCGTCCGTTGGGATCGCCGCCGGAACAAGATGGCTCTTTAGCCGGCGCGCGAGACGCTGGTCACGGAAACCGGATCACTTGCAGGGAAGGAATCTTCCAGGCCTTCCTCAAGCGCGGCTTCATCGTGATCGTACTCGGAGGAACCGGTCATCTGGCTCATCGCTTCCTCCGCCTTGCGGCGGCCCTTGCGAAGGGTCGACTTGCCGGCCTCGGTCGCGCTCTTGATAAAGTCGTTGCTGGCCTCGCCGAACGCCTTGGTCTCCAGACGGCTTTTCGGGATCAGCGCGCCGAGCGCGAAACCGGCAACCAGGCCAAGGGCGCCGACCGCAAACGGATGCTCGCGAGCAAAACCGGAAGCGCGGGCGGCTGCGTCCTTGCAACCCTGCTGCACCTGGCGAGACGTGTCGCCGAGCTTTTCGCGGTAACTGGAAGCTGCCTCGGAACGCGACTGGCGACGTTCGTCATAGGCAGGATTGCGGCCACCTTCTGCGTGACGCTTGGCTTCCTGCTCCTCAAAGAACTCGCGGCTCGGTGTCGGGGCGATCGTGCGGTTCTGCGGCTTGGTAGAAGCGCGTTTGGTCGTGGAGTTACTAGGCATCTGGTTCTCCTTACTTGGTGCTGGAGGAAATGAAACGGGCGGCCAGGAAGCCGGCTGCAGCGGCGCCGAGCGCCAGGGGCAGGGGGTGCTGGCGGGCGGTGGCAGCAATCGCAGCCAGTGCCTCGTCGCCATCGACGTGCCGGATCTTTTCGGCGGAAACCTCGATATAGTCGGCGGCAGCTTTGCTTATCGGCGCGACGAGATCGTCGTCGGCCGGCTGCGAAGACCTGAGGGTTGACGCGACCTGATCCAGCATGGATGCAGAGGCGTGCAATTTCCGCGAAAGTGCTCGGCCTGCGTGATGAGTAAGGCTGCTCGTTAGAGTTTTTGCCTCGCTCACAAGTGTATCTGCAAGAGGTGAAACAATGTCCGATGCAAAAACCGTATTTGCTTCGCCATTTTGCAGCTTTTCGGTTTGTGAAGTTCGAAGTGTCATTTTGCTTTCCTCTTTGGATGTAGAGAAAATGCTTCGATGGTGCCGCGGTTCCTTTGCGATGAAGAAAATTATTTATTTCTTTGATTGGCGCTGACTGAGTTGGTTTGACCCAGGTGCCTGGTTGAGGCGCCGATCAGGAAGCCGATGCTTGCGGCCAGGCACAAGACTGCCACCGGGCTTGCTGCCAGGACTTCGGTGCTGATCGCATGCTTCTTGGAAGGGCGATTGGCCGGTCGGGTTGCTGCGAGTGATCGTCTAGCCAGCATTGCACTTGCCGCCTGTAATGGAGCCTGTCGGACCTCGGCAACCTGACGGCGTAAAAGGTTCCGTTTTTGCTCTGCCCGAGTTTCCAGCTCGTTCGGGTCTGCGAGGCGGTTGCTCATTGGAACGCCTCCTTCACCAATTCGAGGTCTTTCTTCAGCTGGCGTACGGTTCTGGTCAAGGCGAGTTGTTCGGGGGCAAGACGCCGCCTACCGTACCAGACCAGCGCTCCTGCGACGCAAAGGGTGAGGGCGCCGACGATCAGATGGGCAAGTGGATCGGCGATGCCTCGAGCAGCGAGCGCCGCGGAGGCAGACATGAGAACCATGAAGGTTGCAGGCAGCGCCAGGACGGCACCGGCTGCGATCGCGATCAATCCGTTGACGATCAGTCCGCTCTTTTCGGCAATCTCCGAACGTAGGAGGCGGAACTCCGTCTTGCACAAATCGGCGATGGTGCTTCTGATCGAAGCAGGGCCCTTCAAAGGATCGGAGATTGGGTCCGGAATTGTCATGAAACATGCCCCTTTTTCCATCTGGCGTTGGCATTCGTATGACCGCTCTGTCACTGGTCAGAGCTCCGGAAGGAACGCTGTGTCTGCGACAGAGGTTCCGAAAAATCATGTTGGCAGCTCGCCGGAATGCTCCAAAAACGGTTGTGACAACCGCGTTGAAAAAAATCGGACTTTTTGTGGAACCGCTCCGAAACTGGTGCGTTTGATTCAAGTAATGTAGGGGTAATTCTGGTGGTCCGGCGCCTGTGAAATGGCTCTGCGGCAATGTCGACACAGGGTCTTTGCGTTGTGTTCCTGAAAACCCGGGCCTGGGAGCTCTTTTTTGAATTCCGCTTTCACCGCTATCCGCCAGGGAGGCTGCAAAGCCGAAATTCGTCATGTCTTAGCCGAGGCGACCCGTGACCTGCATACCGCGGTCGATCGCCGGGCTGCTCTCTTCGACATGCGAAATCCCGAAGGTTTGTCCAGCTTCCTGTCATTCATGCATGCAGGGCTTTCCGCGATTGAAACGGCCCTCGACGAATTTGGGATGTCGAGCATCTTCCCCGAATGGCCGGACCGTAAGCGCCTTCATATCCTCGAGGAAGAGATCGCTATGGGTAACCAGGCGGGGGGGCGTGCCGTCAGGTTCCAATCGGAAGCTGAGACCTGGGGAGCGCTCTATGTTCTCGAGGGGTCGCGGCTCGGGGGCCGCATGTTGGCTCGCATGCTCCCCGAACCGTCCATCTCGCCATTTTTGGCGGGAAATATCGACTGCCGTTTCTGGTCGGTTTTTCTCGGGAAGCTGTCCGATGCAGACGATAGACTGAACGACCGTAATGGGATGATGCTGGGGGCTGGGAAAGCGTTCGGTGCCTTTCTCACCCCGTGATCGAACAGCATTTGTTTAACGTTGGGTTTGGAAATTATACGCAAGGGTGCCGAGCGCGGCTCCTCGAAAGGGTATGGGAATGGGTGATGTTGACCTGACGAATTGTGATCGCGAACCTATCCATCTCCTTGGCGGTGTTCAGGATTTCGGATGCCTGCTCGCATTCACCCCGGATTGGGTCGTCTCCCACGCCAGCGACAATTGCGCCGCCTATACAGGTCGCCATGCACCCGATCTTCTCGGAGCGCAGGCCTGCACGATTTTCAGCCAGGACGCCCTCCAGACATTGAGGAGCCGTCTGCAGTGGCTTCATGACTGCGACACGACCGAACGGCTCTTCGGCATCGACCTGTTCGGTTCCGGCACGCCCTTCGATGCGGCACTTCATCTCTCAGGTCATCGGATCATCGTGGAAATCGAGCCATGTCGCCAGAACGAGAGGATCGACGCGATTTCGCTGGTCCGGTCGATGATGGCAAGATTGGGCCGTGCCGAAAATCTCGACGCATTTCTTGATGCGGCCGCGCAGCAGATCCAGTCTGTTACAGGGTATGACCGCGTGATGGTCTACCGTTTCATGGAGGACGGCGCCGGCGAGGTTGTTGCAGAACGGGCGATGAACAATGTCGACAGCTTCCTGGGGCTTCGCTACCCGGCGTCCGACATTCCCAGACAAGCGCGGGCTCTTTACGTCAAGAACCAGTTCCGCATCATTGCGGACGTCAATGGCAATGTCTCCCGGATCATTGCGCCGCAGGGCGATGTTGAGCCGGTTGATCTGTCGCTCAGCGTCCTGCGCGCCGTTTCGCCGATCCATATCGAGTACCTGCGCAACATGGGCGTCGCCGCCTCCTTGTCCATCTCGATCGTCGTCGGGGGCGAATTGTGGGGGCTTTTTGCCTGTCATCATTATTCGCCCAAGCAGGTCGGTTTTGATCGCCGTACAGCTGCGGAGTTGTTCTCGCAGATGTTCTCTCTGGAGCTTTCGCGCCGAGAAACCGATGAGCTTTATATCCACGAGGCTCATGCACGCACGGTGCATGACAAGATCATGGCTGCGGTCTCTTTCGATGGCTCGATTTTCGACAACCTGTCGCGCTACCTGCCTCTTTTTCGCGATGTAATCGAGTGCGACGGTGTCGCCGTTTGGGTCGATGGCGATTTTGCCTGTAACGGCGAGTGTCCAGGCGAGGAAGACATGGCAGTTCTTGTGCCTTATCTGAACTCACAGCCAGAAAGTCAGACCTATGCAACGGCCACACTGTCGGCCGAACTCGCCAGCCATCCTGAAATCGCCCGGAAATTTCCGGGGTTGCTGGCCATTCCTGTCTCGCGTAGTCCGCGGGATTACCTGATCTTCTTCCGGCAAGAGCGCACGCAGCAGGTTAACTGGGCGGGTAATCCGCAAAAGGCAATACAGGTGGGGCCACTTGGCGACAGGCTGACGCCTCGCAAGAGCTTCGAGCTCTGGAAGGAAGAGGTCAGGGGAACGGCCGCGCCCTGGAATGCCTCGGATCTGCGGATCGCCGAAACCCTGCGTACGACGCTGCTCGAGATTATCCTGAAGTCGATTGGTGAAAGCGAGAAGCTGCGTCAGCAATCGGCGGACAAGCAGGATCTTCTGATCGGTGAACTCAACCACAGGGTTCGCAACATTCTCACTCTCATTCGTGGGCTCGTGGCGCAGACCGGCAAGCAGGTCCGCACGATCGACCAGTTCCAGACGGTTCTGGGTGACAGGGTACAGGCGCTTGCCCGCGCTCACGACCAGCTCACGCAGGAAAACTGGGCCCCTGCACCTTTCCGCAGTTTGATCGAAGCAGAGCTTGCAGCCTATTGCGTGGAGGGCGCCCTGCGCGCGCAACTGAGCGGCCCCCCGGTCCTCGTCAGTCCCAAAGCGTTCACGACGCTTGCGCTGGTGCTCCACGAGATGACGACCAATGCTGCCAAGTATGGAAGTCTTTCGATCTCTTCGGGCCGGCTCTCGGTCGTTTGGGCGCTCGCGGGGGATGGATCCCTCACGATTGACTGGCACGAACAGGGTGGCCCCAGGGTCTCGAGGCCGAAGCATGAAGGCTTCGGCAGCACGCTGATCAAACGCTCCGTACCTTTTGAGCTCCAGGGTGAGGCAAATCTCGATTTCGCACCGGCGGGCCTGCGGGCGCGTTTCAAGGTGCCGGCTGCCCACATTGTTTCCCGGGATGCGGGCAGTGCGATCAAGGGAGCCGGCAGCGGCGCGTCAAAAGCCGAGGTCGAACTGCCAAAACGTGAAACCGTCCTGTTGATTGAGGACAATGTCATCATAGCACTCGACGCCGAAGACATGCTCAAGTCGAACGGGTTTGCTGATGTGCGTGTGCACAACCGCGTTTCCGATGCGCTGGCGTATCTTGATCAGGAAACCTGCGGATTTGCGGTTCTAGATATCAATCTGGGAGACGAGACAAGTCTGGACATCGCAGATCGGCTCGTTGAGCTCGGCATTCCGTTCATTTTCGCGAGTGGATATGGGGACAGCACTGGTCTTCCCGAGCGGTTCCAGAACGCTGTGGTGCTGACAAAGCCCTACACCGCAGAGAACCTCGACACCTGCCTCGCGGAGATGTTGTCCCGAGCCGACTGACACAGCCCGGGCAACCCAAGCCTGCTCGCGAGCTGCTCGTGTTCAGGTGCTGAGTTCGATCCGGCGACCGGCGAGAATGACCGCCCGCATGGCTTCGCCGGCGGCTTCCGCGTCTCCCTTGGCGATTGCGGTAACGATGGCACGGTGGCGGGCGACGAACTCGTAGGTTTCCTGATCGTTGCGCTCGTTGGCCTCGGCGATGAAGAGCGAATAGAGCGCTGTCTGGACGAGGTCTCCGAGCGACTGCAGGAACCTGTTCCCGGACAGCTTAAGCACCATCTTGTGAAATTCGAGGTCTGCAACGGCGACTGCCGCCCGATCTTGTCCGGTTGAAAGATTGTCGCACAGTTTCCCAAGAGCTGCGCATTCGGCATCGCTTGCGCGCTTGGCCGCCTGTTCCGCTGCGGCCGGCTCGAAGATCAGCCGGATCTCGAACAGGTCTTCGAGGAATGGCCGGGAGTTCTTCAGCACCGAGTGCCAGCGAAGCACATCCGGGTCGAACATGTTCCACTCGGACGAGGGACGCACATGGGTGCCCACTTTCGCCTTGGACTGGATGAGGCCCTTCGCGATCAGCGTCTTCTTGGCCTCACGCACGACGGTGCGCGAGACATTGAACATTTCCGAGATGTCCGGGTCGAGCGGGATCATTGTTTCCGGCGGATATTCTCCGGAAACGATGGCTCGGCCAAGCTGCTCCACGACTTGATCGGTATGGTTGCCGATCTGGCTTCCCAGTCCGCCCGTTGCGACGAACGTCATGATTGCGCGGCGAACTCTGTCGCTGGTCTTCTGCGCAGTGTCGTTGCCCAAGTGAGTCCCTTCTGAAGCAGGATGAAGCCGAAGAGCAGACCGCCTATCACGATTTTGGTCCACCAGCTCGACAATGTTCCGTCAAACACAATAAACGTTTGTATCAACCCCATGATCAAAATGCCAAAGAAGGTCCCGGCGACGAACCCGGTGCCCCCGGACAGCAGCGTTCCGCCGATAACGACGGCCGCTATGGCATCGAGTTCAACGCCAACGGTCGCCAGAGAGTATCCTGCGGACGTGTAGAGCGAGAAGACGATACCGGACAGTCCGGCCAGCCCGCCGGAAATCGCGTAAATGACGATTGTCGTCTGGGCCAGCGGTACCCCCATCAGCCTGGCGGTCGCAAGGCCTCCGCCCATGGCATAGACGTTGTGGCCGAACCGGGTGCGATGGGCGACGATGATGCCGCCGATGAAGGTGAGCAGCATGATCAGGCCCGTCAGGCGGAATCTGCCGCCGCCGGGCGCCTTCCAGTAGATCGACTGCAGCGTGTCGTAGAACTCGTGCGTGATCGGCACGCTGTCCGTCGAAAGGACATAGGCAGCGCCGCGGGCGAGGAACATGCCGGCCAGCGTCACGATGAAGGGCGGCATTTCCAGGTAGTGGATCATCGCTCCCATGGCAGCACCGAACGAGACGGTGACAATCAGGACGAGACCGAAGGCCGTGATCGGATGGATCGAAGTGTCCCGCAGGACGACTGCCAGGAATACCCCGGTGAAGGCGATCACCGAGCCTATCGACAAGTCTATGCCTCCGGACAGGATCACGAAAGTCATTCCGACAGCGGCTATACCGAGAAAGGCATTGTCGGTCAGCAGGTTGGCGACCACCCTTGAGGACAGCATGGACGGGTATTGCCACGCGCATAACGTATAGGCGAGCACGAACGTCAGGATCGTGACCAGCAACGGTAGGTGGGTCGAGCGGATCATGACGTGCTTTCCTTGGCTTCCGTGGTCGGCTTTGATACGGGCGGCTCTGCCGATGCGCGCAAGATGTAGAGCGCGTGTTTGACGGTGGGCGACTGGATCATCAGGATTGCGATGATGATCAGGGCCTTGATGATCAGGTTGAACTCCGGTGGCATGCCGGACAGGAGGATCACCGAGTTCACCGATTGGATGATCAACGCGCCGATCAGAGAAGCGATGATCGAGAAGCGGCCGCCGAGCAGGGAGTTACCGCCGATGACCACCGCAAGGATGGCATCGAGTTCCAGCCACAGTCCGGCATTGTTGGCATCCGCCCCCTTGATGTCGGCGGCGACTATGACCCCCGCCAACGCGGCGCAGAAGCCTGAAATCAGGTAGACCGAGACGATCAGAACGCGGCTGTTTACACCTGCAAGGCGCGAAGAGCTTTCGTTGATGCCGATTGCCTCGATCAGCATGCCCAGTGCGGTACCTCGAACGATGGCGGTGATTGCAAGGCCAAGGCAGATCCAGATGACGATCGGTGTCGGAATACCGATGATCGTGCCCGCACCCAGATGATTGAGGCCAGCATCGACAAAGGTCAGGATCGTTCCCTCGGTCACCAGCTGGGCGATGCCGCGGCCGGCGACCATCAGGACAAGCGTCGCGACGATGGGCTGGATCCGAAGCACGGCGACCAGAATGCCGTTCCAGACGCCGCAGATGACACCAACGGCGAGCGCTCCGATCAACGCCACCTGCCAGGCATGGCCATCAACCACAAGGGACGCTGCCACGGCTCCGGCGATGGCCATGACCGCACCGACCGACAGGTCGATGCCCTTGGTCGCGATGACCAGCGTCATGCCTATGCACAGAAGGGCGGTCGGCGCACCGCGGTTGAAGACGTCGATCAGGTTGCCGAACAGGCGGCCGTTCTGGAATTCGATCCGGAAGAAGTCCGGAAACACGACAAGGTTGAGCAGCAGTACGGCAGCAAGAATGACCAGCTGCGGCGTCACCCGCTTCAAGGTAGCTCGTGAAACCGTCGACATCACGCGGCCTCCACAGCGGTCTCGTCGGCAATTGCCCGGACAATGTTCGCCGTCGTGATATCGTCTCCGGTCAATTCACTCACCTGACGTCGGTCGCGCAGAACGATCACGCGCGTGGAATAGGCGACGAGCTCTTCAAGCTCGGACGAAGCGACGAGTAGGGCCATGCCATCTTCGCGCAGCTTCTCGATGAGCGCGATGATCTCCGCATGGGCACCGACATCGATGCCTCGGGTCGGTTCATCGAGAATAAGAAACGACGGATTGGTCGCGAGCCAGCGTGCCAGAAGTGCCTTTTGCTGGTTGCCCCCGGACAGAAGCCGGATCGGCATGTCGAGATTGGCAAGCCGGATGTCGAGCGCCTTCACATAGCGCTCGGCCAGTTCGTTGACCTTTGCGGCGGGCAGGGGGCGGAACCACCCCTGCCGGGCCTGCAACGCCAGAACGATATTCTCCCGAACGGAAAGATCCCCCACGATCCCATCGCTTTTTCGATCCTCCGGGCAGAGCGCCCAGCGGTGCGCGATGGCATCCCGTGGGTGGCCAAGTCGAATCCGCCTGCCTTCCAGCAAGGCCTCGCCATGGTCGGCCTGAATGGCGCCGAAGATGAGGTTTGCCGTTTCCGTGCGTCCGGAGCCAAGCAATCCCGCGAGGCCAACGACTTCGCCGCGACGGATTTTCAGGTCGAACGGTTCGATGACGCCGCGCTTTGCGAAGTTCGAGAACTCGATGAAGGTCTCGCCGGCTTCCATTGGCGCCCTGTCGTGAATCCGGTCTTCCAGTTCGCGCCCCAGCATCAGCGTGACGATGTCTGTCTGGCTTGAATGGGCAAGGGTCTTGGTGGCAATGACCCGGCCGTTGCGCAAAATGGTGGCGCGGTCGGAGATCTCAAAGACCTGGTCAAGGAAATGGGTGATGAAGACGATGGCAAGGCCTTCGGACTTGAGCTTGTTGATCACCGAGAACAAAAGCTGCACCTCGTCGCGATCCAGGCTTGCCGTCGGCTCGTCCAGGATCAGGACCTTGCCGGAGAGTTCGACCGCGCGGGCGATGGCGATGACCTGCTGAACCGCGACGGAAAATGCAGACAGGGGTTCGGCCGGGTTGATATCAAGACCGAATTTTGCGAGCAGCTCACGCGATTGGGCATGCATCTGTCGCTGATTGATGAAACCGCGGCGCATGGGTTGGCGGCCGAGGAACAGGTTTTCCGCGACGCTCAGGTTCGGCAGAAGGTTCACCTCCTGGTAGACGGTGCCGATCCCCAGCACCTGGCTTTCCTGGGTGCTTGCGGGTGAGATTTCCTGTCCGTTGAGAACTATGGTGCCGCTGTCGCGCTTGTAGGCGCCGGTCAGGCACTTGATAAGGGTCGATTTACCGGCCCCGTTTTCGCCAAGCAGCGCATGGACTTCGCCCGGGTAGAGCGTCAGGTCAACTGCATCCAAAGCGATGGCGCCGGGGAAAAACTTGGAAACGCTCCGGCATTCGAGCACCGGGTCCTGCGTAAGCGACATCGGCTTTCTTCCTCCCCTGAAAGGCCGTCAATTCTTTTTCTTGTTCTATCTGAATGCCGGGCGGAGGTCTTCCGCCCGGCATGGGATTATGGATCAATATCCGAGATCTTTCTTCATCTC
Organism: Roseibium sp.; assembly: GCF_048261595.1. Taxonomy (GTDB): domain Bacteria; phylum Pseudomonadota; class Alphaproteobacteria; order Rhizobiales; family Stappiaceae; genus Roseibium. Next base: position 345,099 of record NZ_JBLXFW010000001.1, on the reverse strand, counting down.
GTAGATGGCCTTGTTGTCATCCTTGAGAGTGAAGAGACGCGACTCGGTCTGGATCCACTTGGGAGGCGCGGTATTGGTGGACAGGTATGCTTCCAGCGCATCGAGGGCCGGGCCCGCCATGTTCGGGGTCAGCTCGATCGTGGCGTTCGCTTCGCCAGCCGCCATGGCAAGGTGAATGTCCGGCACGGAGTCGATGGACACGATCTTGATGTCCTGACCCGGCTTCAGGCCGGCTTCCTTGATCGCCTGGATGGCGCCGACGGCCATGTCGTCATTGTGGGCGTAAAGCGCGCAGATGTTGGCGCCGCCGACGGCCTTCAGGAAGCTTTCCATCACGACCTTGCCCTGGCTGCGGGTAAAGTCGCCGGTCTGGCTGCGAACGATGTTCAGGTTATCGTTGCCGGCAATGCCTTCCTCGAAGCCCTTCTTGCGGTCGATGGCCGGGGATGAACCGGTGGTGCCCTGCAGCTCGACGATGTCGCACTTGGCGCCTGCCATTTCATCGACCAGCCACTGGCCGGCAACGCGGCCTTCGTGGACGAGGTCGGACGTGACGGCGGTCAGGTAAAGGTCTTCCGGAGCGTCGACCGTACGGTCGAGCAGGATGACGGGAATCTCGGCTTCCTTGGCTTCCTTGAGCACTTCGTCCCAGCCGGTCGCGACGACCGGAGCCAGCAGGATCGCATCGACGCCTTGCGCCACGAAGGAGCGAAGGGCCTTGATCTGGTTTTCCTGCTTCTGCTGGGCATCGGCGAACTTCAGGTCGATACCGCGCTTTTCCGCTTCCTGTTTGGTCACGGTGGTTTCAGCTGCGCGCCAGCCAGATTCAGAACCGATTTGTGAAAAGCCGATGGTCAGATCGGCAGCCATTCCGGTTGCCGGGGCGATCGCCATCGCGCCGGCAATGAGCATTGCCTTTAAAGTCATAGTTTCCTCCCGAGGGTGTTTTCTCCTCACGAAAGGCATTAAGTAATACTTTATGACTTTTGTAAAGAGGTCCCGTCTGATCTGGCGCAAAATTGCCTAATCCAATGAAATTGCGAGGAAAATTTTAGTATGCGTCCGGAGTCGGAGCGCGGAGGGACGGGAGTTGCAGGTTTGGCAGACCGAATTGCAGCACTGGAATACCTGCGGATGACCGCCCGGATGAGTCCCGGATTACATCGGGTCTCCCTTGAAGGGCGGATGCCCTCGCTCCTATATGTTCGCGAGTTATGAAATATTGGATCCTGCTCCATGACAGATGCTGTGAAGCTGACATGCGCCACCTGTGGCCAGACCAACCGGGTGCCTGTGGCCAAGCTCACCGCCGGGCCGAAATGCGGCTCGTGTGGTGATCGGCTCATGACGGGAAATGTTGCCGAGCTGGATATGCGAACCCACGACAAGGCGACACGAACGGACGAGGTTCCGCTTGTCGTCGACTATTGGGCGCCCTGGTGTGGGCCGTGCCGCATGATGGCACCGGAATTCGCCAAGGCCGGCAAGGCGCTGTCGTCAAATGCACGTTTTGCCAAGATCAACACGGAAGACTTTCCGGGTGTATCCCAGCGGCTCGGGATCAGGGGCATTCCGCTTCTGATCCTGTGGCACAAGGGCCGCGAGGTCGCCCGGCTCGCCGGGGCGCGTCCTGCCGGCGAAATCGAGGCTTTCGTCCGAAAGGCGGCAGCTGTTCGGTCCTGAGGTATGCGCTCGGGTGATCGACCCGGTCACCGGATGCTGATAGACAGATTGTCCTTGTCGTCTCTGAAATCAGGAAACAATCCGTGATCAAGGTGCTTGGACGGCCAAATTCGGTCAACGTCCAGAAAGTCATGTGGTGCGCCGCCGAACTCGGCCTTGAGGTCGAGCGAACCGACATCGGCGGGGCCTTCGGGGGCAACGACCAGCCGGAGTATCTGGCCCAGAACCCCAATGGCCGCATACCGACGCTGGTCGACGGCGACCACGTGCAGTGGGAATCGAACGCCATCGTTCGCTACCTCTGTGATCGCTACGGGTCGGCGCCGTGGCAGCCGGGGACAGCGCAGCTGCGGGGCCACGCAGGCCAGTGGATGGACTGGTACGTAACAAGCGTGCACCCGCCCATGACGACCCTGTTCTGGCAACTGGTGCGCACCCCGGTCGGCGAGCGTGATCCGCTTGCCATGACTGCGGCCCTGAACGAGGCGGGCAAACTCTGGGCGATCCTCGACCGCCATCTGCAAAGCCGAAACTATATTCTCGGAGACGAGGTCAGCATGGCAGACATTCCGCTCGGCTGCTCCGCCTATCGCTGGCACTGCATGGAGTTCGACCGGCCGGACCTGCCGGCTCTAAAGGCCTGGTGGCAGCGCCTGTCCGGACGACCGGCCTACCGCGAGCACGTCATGCTGCCGATCACCTAAGGGCAGAAACATCTGCGATCGCCCCGGCGTTCATCGCCATACCCTTTGTGTAGCCGGTGACTTGCGGCGGCCACCAACGCCTCAAATTGAAAAACCCGCCCGTCGTTTCCGACGGGCGGGTTTCTTTATTCGTGTGTCAGGTGTCCCTACAAGCATAGTATGGCGCACGGGATATATAAGTCATTGAAAATAAATGCATTTATTTCTGAATTTGGCTCAGTTCTTCCGGGGATTCGGGCAAAGCCATAATCAAATGAAGCCAAAGCGTTGCTCAATAACGTCCTGAATTCCGGCTATTAGGCACAAAAAAGCCCCCCAAAATGGGAGGCGCTTTTGCGTTGACCGATCGGAGGATCAGGGATTCGGAAGGAGATCCGGATCCACAGAACGGACCTGATCCAGAGCATAGATGGTCGCCGGGATTTGATCCTTTGGGAAGGCGGCATCGACCCCCAATCCTTGAAGCCGTTTCATCATTGTCTGGAGATGAGTCCCGGATCGTCGTGACAGCGAACTGGCGGTCTCGAACCTTTCCATGAAGCTGTCCAGGATATCCCGTTTGACGATCGTCTGCGGACACCGGTTGATCGGATTGACCGCGGTTACAGCTTCGAGATGGTGATGGTTGATGAGTGCCTTGACCACCCGTGTCGACGTCTTCAGTTTCTGTTCGACCTCGCGAAGGGAATATCCACCATGGTCATCCCGGCGGACCAGCGGTTTAACCTCATCCGGATCAACGAGGACGGAAAGGAAACCGGTCAGCTCCGGGTCTGTCCGGATCGTGTCCAGACGGCCATCCAGGATCAGCTGCACGATCTCCGGGGTGGAGCAATTCGCCATCTTTGCTGCGCGCAAGATCGGCACCAAGTTCGTCTCCGCGCCCGTCGCCGGCACCGCACTGGCGGTCAAGGCCGACAGGAATTCATCCAGATCACGTTTTGCGAAGGCATGGTCCTTGAGAACGCCGGTGCCACCATGGAGCCAGGGTTTCAGGAGACCTGCCTCGAAGAGGACACGGTCTACGGGACGGGGCGCATTGATGTAAGCCCTGGTCTGGTTCAGGGACATGCTCTCTTCAATCCGGTCGAGATAGAATTTTGCATCGTCGGCATGGAACAGAACTCGCTCATCTGACTTGTGGAGTTGATCTTCGCCGATGAGGCCGACCGCATGGAGAACCTTCTTCAGCCTTTTCGGATGGGCGCCGGTTTCAAGGTGGGCAGAGTGAATGGAGTGAAGGATGCGTCTTGAAGGTCGCTGGCCGAAGATCTCGTCTTCCGATCCCATGGGCAGCGTATTGAAAGCGTGCTTGGTCATGATTTTCCGAAGCGGATCGTAGGCGGTATCTTCGGTCTCGTGGGCAAGCCATTCGTAGAGGCGTCCGTAGATCTGCCTGGGACCCCAGGCATGCCGAGTTCCTGCAAAGGTGTGCTGCATGTGATCCAGGTAGCTGTGAATTCCCTCTTCACCCCGTGCGGCAATCTCAAACCCGGTCTGGCCGGCTTCGTACCATTGGTCCTCTGACAGGGATTCAGCCATCACATCGGCGCCATGGAGTCTTGTTGCTCCGATGATCTCACAAGCCCGGGCGGCGGCATAAGCGGGGAGGGAGGAGGTCCAGAGATTGGGCCGATTACCTTTGATCCGATTTTCCAAATAGGTTTCCAGATCAGAAGGTTTACGGTGATGAGCAGACGCTACATGCTGGTCGAGCTTGGTAACAAAAGGTGTCACGAGTTTCGAAAAATCGTGCACTTGATTTGGAGAGTCATCGAAAGCCGCAACCACGAGTGCAGTATTGTGTTTCGAGCAGGTGCGGATGCCTGCAATCGTCCAAGAAACTCGTCCGTAATGTCTCGCTACCGGGTGATCGACATCGCGCGCGATGTCTTCTTGAAGACAATGTGGGCAGACCCGAATTTGGGCGCGACGCAGTGATGCCCTAGTGAATTGTTCGCCGTTGATCTCGAACATACGTTTGCCGGTAACGGTGGTTGTCACGCCAGGAAACCGCCCATTTTCAAAACCGACTAAACGAGATAGATCGGCAATTGCAGCCGGTGCGCCACCGCAAATACCCCGGTAGTCGAGCAATTCTTTGTAATTGCATAGGTCGCGCAGGGAGCAGGTGTGCAAGGCCGCAATACGGGAACAGTAACTGGTCAAAGTTTCGTCCGGGTGGCAGGTGGGGATGTAAAAAGAGTTCAGTTTGATTGTTATGCCCCCCTGACGACCTTGCTGCGCCGCCTTCTCGGCTTCGGCTCGTCCTCGATTTCCTCCTCGGGGAAAAGGGTATTGCGGACGTCAATGTCCTGCCACTCGACGCCGTCGGCGAAGACATTGTGCTCAGGGCGGCAACCGGTCTTGGCTTCATAGGCTCGCTCAAAGTCACCCATAAGCGGGTTCTTCCGTCCCTCTTGCAGCGTCACGGAAAGTGCTTCTTGGACGACTTCAATGAGATACCCAAGACGGCCTTCGGTGCCATGCAGGAGACGGCTGGCGAGTTCCCGGATTTGAAGACCGTCGAGAGATAACTCCGCCTTCCCACAGAAATTGTAGAGAATGTTTCGGATTTCCTTGAGGTCTTCCTTGCAAGCAGTCAGCTGGTCCAAGCGAACAAAGGTGCTACGGCGGCGCAGTTGGAAATCGCCCTCGATGATACGAGCGAGATTTGGCATTCCGCAGAGGATCAGCCACATCGGCCAGTCCGCATTTTGCATCAATCCTTTCAAGGTATCGCAGACCTTGAGCGCTTCGGCGGCGTTGTTCAGCTGGGTCAGATGCTGCAATTCATCGATGTGCAGGAAGCGGATCTTCCGCAGGGCGAGCTGTTCTCTGACAAGTCGCCAGACAACGTTTTCCCGAAGATCGCGTTGGACCCTGTAGCCCAAAGCCTCCAAAATCTCGATGCCAAGCTGCTTGAGGTTGCAGGGGGAGGGGGCCCAGACGGACAGGACAAATGTCTTGTCAGCTGGGTCGGTCATGCCGAGGTCGGCAAACGCACGCTCAAGAGAGCGGGACTTTCCGGTTCCAGATTCACCGACGATGACAACTGCCCGCCCTTCGTTCAACCGTCCAACGCGGCTCAGCCCCAGCGTTTCCGCGATGTCTTCGTGATCCTCGAAATCGTCCAGCAGTTTGTTGAGCTGGTCGATGAGCGTCTTGTCGCGTACGTGCGGATAATAGGTGTGCTTCAGCTGCGCCTGAAGGAGCGCGACTTCCGAACTGCGCTTTCGACGGCGACGCGCACCCTCCTGTTTTGCCGGAGTCTCAGCTACGGCGGTTTCATCATAGGAATTTTCAGTCTTCATCTCAGTCCTCCAAAATGTACTCGTAGTCATCGTCATCGTCATCGTCATCGTCGTCGTCGCCCAGGAACGGCAGCGCCTCCTTCACGTATGACTCTGTGGTGTTGTCATCGGCGGCAGCCGCATCACCGGCTTCATCTGCTTCGTCGTTTTCATCGAGCCCCAGAATGTCGCCATCGAAGTCTTCATCGATCCTGATGCGGTCGTCGGAGAACAGGCTGTCGAGCCTGGCGAGGTTGTCTGCTGTGAAGACCGGCGATGCGATATTTCGATTTTCACGGCTTTTGTCAGAAATACGCCGGAGGTCCTCGAGTGCCTTCTTAACGATCGCCTCCGACTGTGCGGCCTCCTCGCCGTAACGCGCCAACATGCGTTGCCGGTTGGCTACGTGCGCTTCCAGGGAAGTTCCGTGCATTTCCGGGGTCGTGCAGGGAACCTTGAGCCAGCCCTTTGGCGTCTCAACGGAGATGTGCCCAAGGTCATCTGGATCAAAGCGCACCTTCAGCAATCCGGTTCGGTATTTTCTCCGGACCCGCTGGAGCTCAGTGGACTGGTACTTGTTGCAGTAGAGCTGGATTCCTTCACTGCGGAGGCGGCGTTCCGCAACAAGCCCGACACAGGCGCGCATCGCGTCTTGGTTCGGGGGAAGCGGGACACCAACTTTTTTCCGAAGGGACAACCAGCAATTCCGAGGCGTCTGTCCACCCAAGCCCTCATGGGCCGTATTGTGGTAGACGTCGACCACCCAGCGAACGAGTGCTTTGCCAAGTTCTTCGATGGTGAGGGATGCGCGTTCCTCCGCTTTGTATTCTCCTTTATCGACAACGTTAGTGAAGGTGCGGCCCTCGAAGAGAGAGATCAGTCCGGTATGGACAGTGCTGAACACCCGTTCGATGGACCCGCGCAAATAGGGGGCACCAGCGACGGCGTAGTCGACCGCGATGCCAGCATCGATTGCCGCGGTGCTGAATGCGCCGGCGACATATGCCGGTCCATTGTCCACCCGAACCATCTGAATGTGGCCGGCCATGTCCCAAGGCGTTTCGCAACCGGCGGCCGCGGCGAAGTCGCTCTTGTCGGACATCGCCATTTTCAAGGTGGCTATTGCAAGATCGGTCGTGGCCGTGGGAGCCAGCTGCATTGCGAGAATGCACTTGGTACGAACGTCGATCGCGGCAGAAAGCTGCAATCGTCCAATGTCCTTGTTCAGGGTCTCGCGAGCCGAGATACCGAGCTTTTCCCAGATGCCGGTACCCTGAAGGAGGGTCTGGAGCGAGACCTTCCACTCATCGATCTCAACGACCTGCAAGGGCCACTCCGGACGGTGTTTGCCCTGAATGTACGCGTACTTCTTCATCGCGTAAGACTGGCCTTTTCGACCGGCATCAATGTGATAGGGCGCGAGCTTGCGAATTTCCGCGCGCATGGCCGCGATACTCGGCTTGGGAAGGACAGGCAGTCCCTTTTTTCCCCGCTTTTCATTCAGCGCGTCGAAATGTTCGCCGAATTTGTCATAGACACCCTTCATCGTAGGCTTGAGGAGGCTGGCATACTCACGGGCGCCGTCGCGAAGTAGGTCCCGGACATCCGGATGGAGGCGGTCTTTCCGGTTGCCGCACTTGTGCTTCAAAGGACAAAGCGCCATCGCATTGAAGTCGGCCGCTTCATACATCTGGAGCCAACGGCGGACGGTGCTGGGTTTCGGGATTCCGAAAGTTCCCGTCGTCTGCTCGGCACTGAACCGCGCCCCCAACGCACTCAGCGCGAGCTCGGTGCTCCACTTGCCATGAAGGTCAATGATGATTTTCGTCAGCGCGGCATCGCTGCGCGATGCCTTGCCTTCCTGCTCCAACTTGAGAAATTCGTCGCAGATGAACTGGCGGAAGCGGACGAGTTCGGCAACTTTCGGCTTCAAGTCCGAAAGCTTGGTGTTAGGACCGATCTTGAGAGACAGTGCCGACGGAGAAAAGGCATCCGCTTCGTTGGTCATCAACCCCTGAGCGACAAGGTCGAGCAGTTGTACGAAGGTGAACTTTTCGCAGACTTCCGGGTTGTCGACGCGGCGAAGCACGCAGGCTTCTTCGTCGGAAGACACCGCGGTGTACGGAATTCCCTTGATCGTGATCTTAGAGTGGGGCGAGAAGCGGATCCGCGTTGCGGATTCCGATACGGTGTTGGCGTTCTGGTTGCTGTGGAGTTCGGTCATGATGATTTTCCTTTTAGATTTGACTGCATTGCGGACTTCGGGGTGGGGAAGTCTTTGAGGGAGTGTGGGGATCGGCTCCAGATGATGCGCTTGTGCCTCAGCGGGCAGAGCGCCATGGCTTTGAAACCGCTGGCTTTGTATTTCCGGAGCCACGCTCGAAGAGTGCTTGGGTGCGGGCGAGTGATGGCTTGAACCGTCGGTGGTCCACGGAAGCGGTTGCCGGAGCGCTCCAAATTTGCCGGTCGGCGAAACCAGCTCGCGAAAATATGTCCAATCGCGACCTTCATGGCCGCATCACTTCGAGTGGTCAGGCCATTGAGTTCCATCGAAAGAAACTCGTCACAGAAGTACCTCCGGAACACCACGAGGTCAGCGATTTCAACGTCGAGATGCCAGGGCTGGATCTCGTGATCGTACTTGAGACCAAGTTCGGTGCTGGAAAACGCTTCCCGGTCCTGGGTCAAACGGCCCTGGGAAACAAGATCGCTCAGCTCGGCGGTCGTGTATTTCGCATATACCCGGGGCCGGTCGATGCGGCGGAGAACACAGCCCGTCTCATCGGACGAAACCTCTACGTGCGGGAGGCCGTTGATTGTGATCTTCGCAAAGGGATCCAGGTGGATGCGGGTATCCGAGCTAGTAGCGCTGCTGGTGTTTTGATCGCTGTCGGGGAGTTTGCTCATGTCTATTTTTCCTGTTCAGTTAGGCTGCCTTGCAGATTTCGAGCTCGGTGTTGTCGTTGATGGGACCTCGCTTCACCGGCTTCAGTTCTTGGCTGTCAATGAGGTTGAGAACTGCGTTGAAACCGTCAGCTTCACAGTCGAAGAGAGCGACCAGCGCGGCGAACCGGAACACCCCGTGCATCGAGGTAAGGTGCTGCCTCAGTTGCTCGACGGCCTCCTCATCCCAGAGGGTTCGCGACCGGAGGATCAGCTCGGCATTGCGAACATGAACGCGAGAAATCTCGAGATCAGTACGGACAACAAGCTTGGCCGCATAGTTCGGATGCTGCTTCTTGATGAGACGGTGAGTAGCTTCAATCTGACTACGAACTTTGAGCTTCTCGGGCTTAATGTCGTATGCAATCCTCTGACCGTTCTTCAGAAAGACCAGAACGTCGAACGTATGTGTCCGCGTCTTGCCCTCTGCATCGACGTAGGTCACCGGCTCAGGTTGCTCTTGAAAGAGTTCAGCCTCGGGGTGTGCGAGCAGGATTGTCAGAAAGTCCCTTTCGAGGAGGCTTTCGCATCCCGCCCAACGAAGGCAGGTGCTGTTCAGAAGAAATCCGCGGTTCGATACCTTGGATTTCAAGCTGACGTTGCGCGACGCCTCAGACGGGCGTGCGGGGATGTAGTAGTTGGGTTCTTCGTTGGACATGGTGGTCTCCGCTTCTGATGAGTTCTGACGTGACTGTTCACGGCAGCTATTCGGCAGGCGGAACCACCGGCATCGGTGTTGCCCGAACGGGCAAACGAGCGGAAAAGGTTCAGTTCATTCCACATGGCACAGATCTCCTGTTCCCGCGCGGCGGCGGGTTCGAAATTCAATCGCTTGAAGGGAGAGCTGCTGTGCCGTTTAAAACGACAATGAAAGTAAATCGTTTCCCGACATCAGCAACAGTTACTGCTCGCAATGACCGGTATGGTCGCGACGAGACAGCGTTGGGCAATCGACTGCCACGGATGTCAAAGGTCAGACATCACGCGTGCAGTTGGGTACCCAACTCAAGCGTTGTGTATCGGGAGATCTTGAGCGGCTTCGCGGAGAGCCGAATTGTTCTGCATGAAAGTCATGGTCGGCTCCTCCTTTATCCTGCCAGCCGGAGCTGGGGGGTTAAGCCGATAGTCGCCCACAGATGGCGGGATGCCACCCCAAGGCGATGGCTAAACCGGTACCAGCATTGGCTCCGAAGCGCCAGGAATATGCCGAAATATAGAAAATTATCAGTAAGAATATCACTGACAATTTTTTGCGTATTATTGTAAGTCACTGAGTTACCTAATTTTACTGTGATGCGCAGGTTTTAAAGAGAGCCGCAAGTTCGCAGTGATTTAGTCTTCTCGATTTGACCAATTCACTTGCGATTACCTGGACGGTTTGCAAATTTTCTCTCAAAATATCCCGTACTCGCCGCATCTGAGCCTTCAAAATCAGGTCGCATGCATCCGCGAATTGCTTGTCATGACGTACCATTTTCTCCAAGCGGTCTCTCGTCAGGTCCGCCCTGAAAACCAGGTTGCCAGAAAGACCAGAGGCGGCGATGAACCGTGCGGCAATCCTGGTTGCGCATTCCAAATCTGATCCGGATACCAATCCGGCGCTATCGGACGCTTCGTCGAAAATAAGGTGTTCCGCAGCATGTCCGGCGAGAAGGACCGCGATTTTGTCATGATAGTCGCTGGGGACCTGGTAGCCCGGTCGGTCCACCGGAAACGCGGTATGGCCGCCACTTTCGAACTTGCCACCCTGATCTGTCCGAATACTCTCACGAACAACGACCTCGGAAGCAACGATACCCTGGATCGCGTAAGCGGCCACAACGTGTCCGGTCTCATGAACCGCGTAGCGCTCTAATTCGGAAGGAGGCACATTCGTGAATTTTTCCGAAAGCACATCGAGAACGTGCCTTGCTTTCGGGGTGCCGCCAGTTCGCCTTGCTAATCGTCGGCATTCACGCGCGAGCTTTTCCAGGTCGGCGCCGCTCCAGCCATCAGTCAGGTTCCCAACGTCCCTGAGCACAGTCTCGGGGAGATCGGAATTCAGGTGTTGGCTGAAAATGGTCTTCCTTGCCTGCTGGTCTGGTAGAGGGATTTCGATGACCCGCTCCAACCGCCCGGGTCTCAGGAAGGCTGGGTCAATGGTACCCAGCCGATTGCATGCAGCTACAATGACGACACCGTCACGCTTTTCCGTACCGTCCAATAATTGCAGGAGGCCAGTAATGACCTGGGTGGTATATTCGGGCGCGTGTGATGAAAGGGTAGCGCGATTTCCAACTGCATCAAACTCGTCGATGAACAGGATTGCTGGTGAATTTTTGCGTGCTTCCCCGAAAGCTCGATCCATGCCCTTTAGCATGTCGCCAAGATGTCCACGGCTCTGCATTTTCGAGAGCGAGCACTCGACAAAATGGGCGTTGCAGGTTTCCGCCAGCGATCGGGCGTAGACGGTTTTCCCCGTTCCGGGTTTGCCGACGAGAAGAATGCCTCGGTCCACATCGACCCAGGCAATTTTGCCGTGTCGCCAGTCTTGGATGTCGCGAGCCAGTTCCAATCCCCAGCTCTTGGCTTCGCCATAGCCAACCATGTCTTTCAGCGATGGCGGAACTGCGTTGTTTGAAGTTGCCTCCGGCGCCGCTGCTTCCGCCTTTCTCAACTTTCGAAGCATTCGAAAGGCGCTAGTGAGCGGCCGGTCTCCCCGGAATGCAGTGTTTAGATCGGTGAGTGTGTCCGACAACAGTTCGTTGGCTTGTTGTTCAGTAACCGGAAGACCCCGAGCCAAGTGTAGCGCAGCAGCAATGTGTTCGGGTTCTGGTCGAACCTCCAAGATCGTTTCCGCGATATCCACGAATGGTGAACTCATCGGATGTTTTGGCGTGCCAACACCCACTAACCGCTGGTGATCGGCAACATCCCTGGCCAGAGAATAAGCTTCAAATGGCTTATTTCTTCTGTATTTCGAATTGCCGTCATCATCTATGAAATAGTGGAAGTTCAGCAGGTCCTCTGGTTTCCATCTTGCCGGTATCCGCCAACCGAGTTCCTTCGCCAGAGCATCCTCATAAATGTCTGTGTCGGTGTCGTCGGGAATGTTTGCTCCGATAACATAAGCTGAACGGTGCCAGTATTCAGGAGCCCGCCGAAGCGCTTTGCGGACAGCCATTCGGGCGATCAATGTCCCGGCGTTATTCAAGGCTTTTGACGAAAGGGTCGAACGGTTCATTTGTGTCCTCTTGGGCAGGGGATCGCGTTCGCTCCAAGTGCATTTGGAACGTTGTCGTCGCGGATCGAATGGAGTTCGAAAAAGAAGTCAGTGCCGGCTACAGACGGGGAGGGCAGGCCGGTTCAATCTCTTCCGGGTTCAGGGAATTATGCGGCTATCAGTATCGAGCCGGTCGTCGACGTGATTTTCGAGGCGAACCCAGCCTCGGGACAAAAGTGCCCAGGAGTCATCCTCGCTGAAGGCAAACACGGGCTCCAGTATGGGCGCGGTTTCCGAGGTGCCGATGATGCCCGGAAAGGGAAGGAGGGTTCGGCTCCAGTCCACAATGAGAGGCGCCGTCGATGGCGCCTCGAGCGGCGGGAGACCGTTTTTCCGGTACATTTGGAGGGCTAGGGCGATAGACCGGAAGGTCTCCGGCTCAAAGGAAAACGCCCGCAGCGTCGGATTGGTCATGTTGCGATGTTCCGAATTTTAAGCGTGACAGATCCTCACGTTGAGACGCCCTCTGCTGCGGCAGCCGGGGTGCTCGACATGTTCTGGTTTTGCGAGTGAATGGGATTATCTCATCGACGAACCTGGCGGTTCGCCAAAGGGTCATGAAGGATTCATGTGCCTGAAAGGCAGAGCGTCATGCCTAAACCCGATCTCGGCTCCTGAATGGGCGTGAGAAACGAAGTTTCTACGGCCAGATTTAACCAACGGGGCGACCCAGTGGGCGATCTGAATGAATCCTTAGAAGGAGTATTTACCTTCAATATATCAGTTAGATAAGGGGATTTTATCTAGGTCATTTCGGGCTCCTGTGGTCTCGTAAGCCCCGTTTTTCCGGAAGAACCCGGACAAAAGGTTAACAGGTGAGAATAATTGCAAAAAATTACAATCGAACCTGGAATGGCGAGAGGCCAAACGGAACCGTTGGAACATCCGGTCTAAATGTCCGCTTCGCGCCCTCATTGCGGTCGTTTAGGTCGGGAGGTGAGATCCCTTAAAGCAGACATGCCTTCATCGCGTCCGATCCTTCTCCCTGCCGTGAACCTAGCGCGGACAGCTCTTGTCAAAATCGATCCGGTTTGCGGGGATCGGAGCACTACTGAAATTGCTTGTGCCGGAATGGAGATAGCGGAAACTCAAGTTCAATTGTCAACTCGCTCGAAAATAAAGGCTCGTTCAGGCTCTGTCGAAACCATACCTGATGCCCTCTCCAAGGATGCGTAGCAGGGTTTCCCCTTCTTCGCTCATCGGGTTAGGCAGCATCTCCACGCGCGTAAGAGATGGTTCGCCAACATTGCTGACATAGGCTATAGCGTAGCGTTGCCCGCTCCTCGGGCGAGCGGCCACCTTGGCCGTCCTGACTTCGCTTTCGCCCATCTCGAACATACGAGGATCACCCAGGCTGGCCTTGACCTCGATGAGCAGCGCCTGGCTTCGGAAGCTGACGGTAAAATCGTAACCAAGGCCATCATCACCTTTGCGCCCGGTGAAGGGCTCCGAATTCTCGGAAACCCAAGCGGCATCGATATTCTGCTTGGGTAGTCTGTTCTTCAGCCAGTTATAGACGACAAGCTCGCCCAGTTTGCCGATCATGTCGGTCTTGTCAGACGGCGCTCTCCGGCCAGCCGGCGGAGCCTTGCTGCCCGGCTGGTTTTTACGGTCTCTTGCCTTGGGCTGAGCACGCGGCACCAGATCGGCCGGCGATCCCACGGGACTTTCCAGCACACTCTTCGGGAGCTTGTCGGCGAGCTCGGATGCGATTGCGGACCAGTCGGCGGTCTCAGGGTCTACGCTTCGACCGTTGAAAGGTACCGAACGCGCCTCGCGTTTCCTGGCTTCCGCCTCTTCCTTTTCGCGGCTGCGTTCGGCATCGACATCGTTGTCGCTGAGTTCCAATTGCCCGCGATCAAGCGTGGCAAGCATTCCCTCCGGCCACACACCTAGGGCCTGGCACCAGAAGAATAGCGGTGTTTCGCCCAGCTTCAGGCAATCGAAGACGCCAGCTTCATCGAGCCGGGCGCGGAGAGAATCCAGCCATTTGTCGACCTCGTCCCACAAGGCCGGGCGCGTGACCTCGTGCTTCAGGCACCAGGCCCTGATGACCGGCCCCGCGGCCTTGGTGAATTTGCGAACCGCATCGGCATTGGCTCGCCTTAGCGTGTCAAGCGGCACCAGGTTCGGCTTCTTGCCCTTGCGGCTGGCTTCATGCTGGGCAAGCCATTGATCCACCCACTCTGCCATGATGTCGTGGGGAACCTCGTGATAGCGGAGTTCCCAGGCAGGATCAGGAGGCAGCGACCGGACCTCCTCCCTCAACTGCGCATATTCCTCTGCTACCTCGCCTTTCTTGATCACCGGATAGAAGGCGGCGCGCAACGCATCAACGATCTCGATTTCGTTGTCGTGGATATAGTTGGTCAGCAGGCTGGCATGGAGTTCCGGATAGGTGTCGGGGCTCTCGCCTGCCGCGAGCAGGCTACGGTTGAACGCCTCGAAATCCAGGCCCAACCGGTCCCGCAATTCGCCTGTCGTAAGGGCGCCCTTGCAGACTTCGAGCACGAACTCTGCTTCCAGGTCGTGCTGTTGCAGTGATGGGCTAAGGACGGAACGAAGCTGGTCAGGTTCCTTGATCGCCTGGGCTTCAACGGACCGAAAGGCCGCCAGTGCTTCGACGCCGCCGCCGAGATGAACAAGTGCGCGCAGCCATGGTAGATGGCGTTCGAGTCTGGTGCCAAGGGTATCGCGCACGGCGCTTGCGGCGCTCTCCCGCAAGCGAAGTGCAGCGCATAGGCGCTGCAAATCCATGTCGGCCGGCGGCGCTTCTGCGACTCCCACCGACCGTGCCCTTAAGGTCATAACCAGTATGCGCAGATGCGGCTCAAGCGCCGGCTGCTCGATGGCTTCGCAGAGAGCCCCCAGGCACGCATCGATAGTATCCCAGTCAAGAGGACCGCTCTCGCGGACGACGACAAGCGGCGCTCCGTCTGGCGTCTTGAACGCGAACGCGCGTTTGCTTTCATCGTCCTGCGTCACACGCCGGCCGTCGATAACAAATTCGAGGGTAGCGGCTGCCTGAAAGAGAATGCGTTCCAGCCTCGCAATGATGGCGGAGCGGTCGGATGGCAAGCGCTGAAGCTCTGTTCCTCGGAGAGCTTCCATGGAGACAGCCAGAAACGGTCTCAGCCAAGGGCATCTGTCTACGATCGGCGACATATCGCCAGCACCGATCGGCTGCCCGTCGACCACAGCCGAGTAGCGTGCTTCGGACAAGAGCCGCACGGAATCGCCGAAGAGGTTATGGAGTGTCCTGCCTATGCGGGTCAGGTTGCCACCGCGCGGATCGAACAAACGCAGACCGGCGGTTTCGATCAGGCTCGTAGCGGTTTCATCTTCTTCATTGTCACGTATGTAGATGGGATCGTCCGCGTCAGGGGGATCCTCAACCATATCTATGACGATCGTTTCCTCGCCGCCCCTGACCAGAAGCCTGTTCGGAGCGGAAACAGCGCTTTGCTGAGAACCGCTATAGCGCTGGCCGATGAGCTGCCATGTGCGGTGGTACAGATTTATGAATTGGCGCTCAAAGTACCTGTCGAAGCCTTCGGCTTCATATTGCCCGGCCAGGAATTCTGTTTGTTCGATTAGTGTGCCGGCATCGTTCAGGATGCGAAGTTCTGCCCTTTCCTTAAGTTCCTGGATGCACTGGTAGGCAGCGCCCTCAAGCAACCGGGCGACGCTCGGTGCCGGGCGACGAAGATATGTGGGAAACCGCTCGTTGCTAGTCTCGGAAGAAATCCAAAGCTGTGCACCGGTTACATGGACGCGGCGCGAGCCTTCGTTAGTCGGTTCGTCAGCAGGCAGCCACGGGGCCATTCGCAAGAAGGCAGCGAACGGCGTCGGCCATCCGCGCGTATCGGAATGGTAGTTGTACCGATGGCTGACCTCTACTGACCAATCTATGTCATGAGACTGCCTGAACCATTCGACAATCGCGCCTGCATAGAGCTCCCGGCAATCATCGCTGAAGCGCTCATAATCCCCTTGTCCGGGCCACCACCAAAGGTCACCGCTGATCGTATAGTCGGTGCTCGTCGGGAAATTCAGCGCATTCGCGTCCTGTTCTTCAGTGCCGGCCTTCCACAGTGCTTTAGCCAGCGGACCGATACCTAGCTGGTCGCAAAACCGAAACGATCGTAGATCATGAGCGCGAACATACTTGGGGATCGTTTTCTTAACTGGGTGCAGCCCCTTCTGAACCCGCAGTTCTGTCAGAAACTCCACCCAGTCGCGCGTGTTGCCTCTGTTGAAGGCACGATGTAACGGCGGTGCAATCCTACGGCTTTTCAGCTCCAGAAAATCGAATACATCTGCCGGCGCGCTATCCAGCAATTTCTGAAGCTGCTGGCCGAGCGTTTCTTTCGGCCAGCTCTCCGAAAATACGGCCTCGGCCGCATCTATAAAGTCGCCTGAAACCGTTGGCACGAAGAAGCGGTGCTGTGGCCGCAACTTGATGGGGCGGCCAGTCAGCCGTGCCCGGCGCCATACCTGAAATGCCCATCGCAATCCGGCGACACGGGTACCTTTGCGCGAATCCTGGCGCAGGAGCTGCGAGAGCTGGCTGAGGACGGTGTCGCGATCAAAGGGCGAAACAAGCTTGGCGTTCTCGAAGTAGGATCGGACGCTGCCGAGCGCTCCATGCCAGTCGAGCCTGTCTGACAAGAACGCAAATTCGTTCTTCAGCTCCGCCGGTGGCATCAGATCATCATCGATGTCCGGCGCATCTCCTTTTGAGCTCGGCGGGGGAAACACATAACCATGCCCTTCACCCTTCCGCCGCCGCTTCCTCGGTCTGCCGCCTTCCTGAGCGGGCGCTGAGATCATAGTCTGGTGGAGCTTACCGTCAGAGCAAAGCAGGATTTCCTGACCTTCCAGAGCCATGGTGGACTTACCCATCAGCTCGATGAGGTCTTGGTAGTAGGAAGTCCATTTCTGGATCGAAGTTCGCTTTTTGGTTGCAAACGTAGCCGCAATGGCGGCGGCGAGCGCCGCCCGCTCCTGCGGGGTCGGCGCACTGACATAATCCGCGCTTTGATCTGCCAGGAACTGATCAATCCGCTTCAGCCGCGCGCCCAGTCCCGGCCAGAGGGGGACGAAGCCGGCTTGCGCGTGATGAGCAGCCGCGATCTCGGCCGGGAAAGTGGCCAGGTTGTACTCCCACAACCGTGCGCTTGCGGGAGTACGCCAAACGATCGTCTCGCTATCGGCACCGGAGCCAAGGCAGGGAACGATGCGGGCGTCGTCAAGGCTCTCGGCGCCCGCCGCGGTTCGAATGGCGCCGGCTATCATCGAAGCAAGATCGAGGGACGGGCTGGCATCCAGGCTGGAGACATCCTCCCAGACGAGGAAGTCTGTCGCCGCGAGCGCAGCTTTGCCGGGAGTGATGTCGGAAGAGCCACCCCGGTCGGCGAGGCCGGAGAGCCAAATCACGGTTTCAGCGGCAAGCCCTACCGCTTCCCTTACGTGCAAGGCATTGAGGGCGATTTTTGCATCAAGTGTCTTGCGATTTGAACTGGGGAAGAAAGTGCCATGCAAATAGCCCTGAAACGGCGCTACAGCCTGTTCCCCTAGAGGCAGGAAGGCATAGAGGCGCGTACTTGCGACGTGTGCGTCAAGACGGACCGCGAGCGCGACTTCCCCGTCGCCTTCCCAGTCCAGCCAACGCGAGTGGAGCTGCTTTTGCTCGACGCCATCTGCGATGGCTTGCTTCATCGCGGCTTCGGCAATCGGCTTTCTTGCAACAAGAAATGTGCCAGACGCCTTGAGATCAACAATCGTCGCGCCGGGCCTGCCGGTAATTTCCCGTTGCTCGCGAAACAGGGAGAAAGAGCGGGAGTCGTCATCGGGTACGACAGAAACGGTCAGCCTGCCGAGACGGACCAGAAAGAGCAGCACGGGCGCCGATTGCTGACGAAGCAACTGGATTTCCTTGAGAGCAGCTTCGCGTGCCGTCTTGTCGCGCAGCGGGAGGGCTATCACAGTCGCAAAGGCGCGGCGAGCGTAGCTCTGAACCCGCTCCGATTGATCCACGTGCCAGCGCGGGACATGAAGTAGCGGCATGTCATTGGTCGCACGCTCGCGGTGCAGTGGGTTGCTTATCAACCGGTCGAAATCTTCCTTTTCGGCAAAGCCAAAGCAGAATCCGTCGAATTGCGGTTTTTTGCCAACGGGCGATGCCTGCGAAAAGATCAAAGGCTTATCGGTGATATGCAGAACGCTGCGGAATCCGAGCCCCTTGTTGCCGATCGCCTCGCCTGGCGGCTTGCTCGACAAGCCCATATCGAAGAGCGCATCGACGTTCTTGCGTGTGAAGGGCGAACCGCGATTGGCGACATAAAGGATGCCGTGCTCGCCGGCATCGAGGTCGAGAAGAACTTCGACCTCACCATCGCCAGTTCCATGCGGGTGAGCGTCGTAAGCGTTCTGGATGAGCTCGATGAGAAAGCGACCGTGGTAGTCGGCCGTTATGCTCTGCGCTAGGCTGACATTACCGGCATAGATCTTATCGAGATAGGCTCCTTCTTCGTCGATCGTTCCGCAAAAGCTCTGTATCTTTCGTTTGCAAATTTTTTCAATGTAGGCTTTGGCATCCGTGGCATCGCCGTCGGTACCATCTTTACTGAAGAGGTGAGCCGTGCGGTCATCATATTGCGCAAAATTATTTTGTTCGCGTTGCACTGCCTTGACCCGTTTGTGTTGTTTCGTCCGCCGTGTTTCCCGTCAGTCGGTGATACTCCTCAGTGCTAATGACGATGATGACGGGACGCCCTTGTATTTCGATCGTCACCGGCACCTGCCGCGCGATGTAGATCGGCAAACTTTCTCTCTGGAAACCATTGTCTTCACGGCACATTCACCTGAAAACGACTCGAACGATAGAGGCAGGCGCGTCTTTATTAGATGACAGATTTCGATCGATGGAGGCTCTCGGCCCATCTACGTAAAAATTGCGCCCGGGTGCAAAGGACCACTTGCGGGGATTTGTCGATTGGGACACGTATCGTGGCGAACGACAGCCCACCCTAGGGCCGCACCAAATTTATTTTTTACTATCTGATAAATATAGTCTTTTTTCGTATTGCGCCTTTTCCCTCCGGCCGCAGAAAACGGCCGACGAAGCTTTCCAATCGCCAACTTTGCGCACGTCTGCTTAGTGCACCCGTCCACCAGAACCCGCCAGTCTGCATACGGCCCCGTTTTAGCCATTCTCAATCTCAACACGGATTGATTATCTGTATCGAAGTCCGAGTTCGGAGTTTCATATGGCACGTTATGCGAATCCGGAGCGTGGAAGGGGTTCAGTTTAAAGCAATTCGGATGGAGCGGGGAATTGCGACCACGTTCCATTGCTGGTTCTTCTACGGGGGAATGCCCGCTTTGCGCCTCCATGCATGTCATGCCGACGGACCTATTTCGTTCCCGCAAGTTGCCGTTTTCGGAGACCCGCCGCCGCCTATTTGAAGGACAGACAGGCGTACATTGCTGCCTTGCAGCCTTCAGGGTGCGACGAACGAAAGCTGCGTCATGCAACCTAAAGTGTTGACGCAATTGGCGAAGACGTAGAGGACGCCGACGGGGGGATATTCAAAAAGCCACGGAACCGGGTTGATCAGCCCGGCTGCGACCTGCTGGCCGCCGGCCTACTCCTTGCATTCATTCGGATAATCGAACGATTTTGAAAAGTGCAATAAGCAGTCCGATCGCAGTCTCTCAGGCGCTGTAGGTGAGTATCTTCCTGAAACCCTATTCCACACAGTCTCCGAAATCTGCCATATCGGCCAGCTTCATCTTGACCTTTGACCCGCTATTCCTTTCGGTAAACGTGTGAGTTAAACAAGCGTGCTACTTTAGGTTTTTGAGAGGGTGCGTTTTGGTTGAGGCTGAGCTATCTAGGACTGCGCTTGCGCTTTGGCCGCATCAGCATGCGGCGCTCGATACGGTCGATTCCTATTTTGCGTCGGCGAGTACTCGCGCCTGCCTCGTCAATATGCCGACGGGCACAGGCAAAACCGGGGTGATGGCGACGCTCGCGCGCCAACGCGCACAGGACCGGCCGGTGCTAGTCGTCTGCCCTTCGGCAGCATTGGTCGAACAGCTCACCGCCGAGTTCAAGGGGCGGTTCTGGGAAAAGATTGGCGCCGACCCGGCCTGGAAACCCGACTGGGTCTTGAATGTTCTGCCGAGTGACCTTGAGAACCTCGCGCAACGCCTAGACGATCATCATGGCGAGCGGATCATCGTGATCGGTACCGTACAGGCAGTCCAGCAGATCGAAGCGGACGGCAAGATCAATCAGCTCCATGGCCGAATCGGCACGATCCTGTTCGACGAGGGGCATCGCGAGCCTGCACCAAGCTGGTCCCGCGTCGTCCGCGGTTTTGCAGTGCCGACCGTATTGTTCAGTGCCACTCCGTTTCGGGGTGATCTAAAAATCTTCGATGTCGATGACAACCATATTCACTTTCTCGGCTTTGCCGACGCAGTTGATCAGGGCCTCATCCGTGGGGTCGAAATCGACGAAATGCCATTGCCTCAGTCAGCGGAAGATTATGCGCTGGCACTGATCGCCAGGGTCGATGCGCTTGTGGCCGAAGGGCGATTCACAGCTGCCAACAGGGTGATCGTGCGGTGCGACAGCGAGGAGTCGGTCACTGAAATGTATCAGGCACTAACCGCAGCACTCGCTGGGCGGGCCGACGGGGTCCTTGCAATCCATAATAATTTCTCCAAGCGGCCCGACGATGGCATATTCGACGCGGTTCCATCGGACTTGGCAGCGCGGCCTGAGCGCTTTCTCGTCCATCAGTTCATGCTGATCGAAGGGATCGATGATCCCCGTTGTACGATGCTCGGTCTCTTCGAGCCGTTCACGAACACGCGCATGCTGGTCCAACAGGTTGGCAGGCTGATCCGTCATCCGGGGCCGATCGGTGATGTAGTGCCGGCCGCCTATGTCCTCGCACCAAAGGGGCGCGATATCGCAGACGAATGGAACAGTTTTCTCACCTATGACGCAGCCTCGAAGGCGAATGGTAACAAACCTTTTGTCCGCAACGATGCGACGATCTTGGAAAATCTGATCGCGGCCCTACCGACCCTTGACTATGTTATGGGACGCTTCCGCGAACGACCCGATCTCGACGATCCCGATCTCCATGACGAGCTGCGCTTCCCGAGTGCGGCGGTTGCCTTCACGATCGAACCTGATCTTGATCTGGACGAACTCGAAAATGCGATTAAGGCAGAACTCAATCGCGAGGATCGTCACGAAGCACTCAGCGGTCAAACCGCCGACGGCCATTGCCGTTATCACATTACGCTTCGGCTGACTCCGTCACCGTTCCTGTCGGGCAGCCTTTTCCAAGCGCCGAGCCTCGAGGTGACAATCTATGCGAAAAAGAACAGGCGTCTCTTCTTCTTTGACAGTGCTGGTCTCTGGATCAATGAACTCGAGGGCATCGGTCCGCGCGTCAATGCTAATACCTTGCGTGCCCTTCTTCCCGATGGAACCGAAAACAGCATTTCATTTATGAGTGTCAAAAATACCGACCTTGGGCCGTTGGCGCTGCGAACGCGCAGTTTGTCCGCTCGCTCGCTCGATCGGTCGGGCGTGTTTATGGGAGAGCATCTCAACGTCGTTACACGTGCGACTGGGTACATTCACCCTAGGGCAGCTGAAGATGGAATCCGTCGATCGGTTGGTTTTTCGCGATCGCGCGTACGCGATGGCAAGGGCAACGACCTGACCGCGCAGGAATATGCCGATTGGTGCGCCAAGGTAGATTTGGAGCTGGATGCCGCCGCCCGTACAGCATCAATTTTTACCCGTTTCGCTGTTCCGGACAGGGTTCCTGCGGACACGACGCCACTCAACATTCTCGTGGATATGGCCGAGATGGGTGATCAATTCGTCGCCAAGGGACAGACCGCGGCGGTCAGGATTGAGGATCTATGTGTTGCGGTGGAAGAGGACACCAACCCCAAGGCGCCAGCACGGTTTCTATTCTTTCTGAATGTTGATGGAGAAGAGCATCCGGTTTGGATCGACTGGAACGCTAAGAAGGCGAAATATTGGCTGGTTTCGCCCGGCCTAAGTCAGATCAAGACTAAGGATAATCCGAAAATATCTCTAACCCGTCGCTTGAACCAGCTACAACCATTCCGAATTATCACCAAGGACCTCGCCCATACTTATGTCAGCGGTGATTTTTACCGACTTGACCTTGAGCTCACCGATTCAAAGGGAGCGGCGAGTCTGGTGCTCGATCTGATCACCGCGATACCCGGTCTCAATGCGGTGGAGTCGGAAAAGGGTGAATTGGTCAATGGCCATGTCGATTATTGGGCGGAGGGTTCACTGTTTGAATTGCTCGACAAAGCTCTTAGGCCCGATCGTGGTCCAGCGCTGTTCGGGAGGAATTTTCCAGACATTGTATGCGACGATCTTCAGGACGAGGTAGGCGATTTCCTTTGCCTAGATGAGGCATCGGCTGGTCCGGCGGTGGTAGCGGTCGCAGGCAAATGGAAAAGTGGTAATCCCGGCGTGTCGGCGTCCGCCTTCTACGATGTCTGCTCGCAAGGCCTAAAAAATCTCGCTTACATGAAAAGTGACGGTGTCGCCCTGCCGGGCAGCCAGACTCGGTTCGATGGCCATTGGCGACTGTCAAAGCGCAGAACTCCCATTACCCAGTTGGTCAATCGCAAACGACATGGTCGCGGATCGAGAGCTTTCCGTAGAGCCTTCCAGCGTTTGCGCACTACTCCAACGACCGAGCGGGCGATCTGGTTGGTCTGCTCGGGTGGGATGCTGTCGCTCGCCAAGCTCAAGGATGAGTTCGCCAAACCTCAACCTAAGCCTCACATTCTCCAATTCTACCACTTGGTCTTGTCGACATATTCAGCGTGCCAGTCGGTCGGGGTTCAACTCCGGATCTTTTGCGCTGAATAGCACCTAGTCTGCAACAACATCCAACCGTATCCACTATTTCAATGTTGCAGATAGGCTTTCACCCATGCGCGGGAAACGGCGGAATAAGGGGCATCGGGTGCTATCATTTCTGCAAATCGACTTTTTATTTCACCAGAGTAAAAATCGATCTTCTTCCGGATCGATTTGTTGAAGTCAATTTCGTCCTTCAATTCTCTAGCTCTAGTGACCGATGCTCCGGCCTTTTCGGCCGAAAGATCGTCGTTGCGCGCGGCGATCTTCAGAGACAGTTCTGTGAGGCCGATCGACATTTCGAGAAGCATTTCCAGATCGCGTAACACCCGCGTGCGTGCTTGAACAAGCCCGAGCCGGTTTAGTCCATAGACCTGAATTGAAACGGCTCCCCTGGAGCTGACGCCCGCCGCGTTGGCCGCCGTATTCACACCCCCTACGTCGTCCGTAGCGGGCGGCAATAGGGCACCGGCCCCTTCGCTTTGCGCTTTTGCGCCCACTAGGCTGATCTGATGCTCTCGGCTGATGACAAAAACTAGGTGATCGTCTGGATTGTCACGTGTTGGATCAAGCAGCAGCGCCTTCTCCGCGATCAGGTCCGTTTCTTCGCCAGGCGGGGCCGTGCAGCGGACGCCGTCGTCGGCCAGCGGAAACGCACAGGCTTTGCCAGTTGCCAGCTTACGGGCGCGGTTGAGATCGCCGGTGCGAGCCAGTTCCACTAGATCCTGGCGGTCGGCCATCGGCGTGCGTTGGTTGCGTCGACGGTTGCAGTCGATGCAGCTGGGCAGCAAGTTGCTCCACTCCATCGCGAGCCACCAGTAGCCGGGATGGGCATCGTCGTCTTCCACCTTGCCCTTGGGCCGATAATGCTCGACATCCACTGGCTGGGTGGAGGAATAGAAGCTTTCGCAATAGGCGCATTTGCCGTGAAAGAGCTGCTCCAGTGCCTCTTTCACCGCCGCCGACTTGTAGCGGCTGAAATCGAAGGACTTGTCCCTGTCAGGGCCGTTCCTGTGTGCGGTCACCCGTTCAAGTTCTGTCTTGCCGTCGCTCCTGAACGGCTCGTTGAGCACGGAAGGCGCCTGCACCTTCGAACGGTCAGTCTGGATCATTCGAGGATCTCCTTAAGAAATCCCTTGATCTCCTTCTTGGCCTTATTGCGAAGGTCCCCGATCTTGTCCGCCCCCGACCTACGGCGTTGCGCTAGGTATTCGGCCACCGCCTCCTGCACAACACGGCTCACCTCGGTGCGACCGTAGGGAAGCGCATCGCCGATCTCGCGCCGGAACTCCGCCAGCACATCGAGGTCGTTCTGTGAGAGGTCCTCGTGCTCCTCGCGTGCTAGGATTTCTGCCACGCGCGCAAAGGCGATTTCGGTTTTGCGATCGTCGGTGGAAAAGAGCTGGAACATATCGGAGGTCAGCAGCTGTTCCACAGTCAGCGCGCCGATGTTGCCGAAGTCGGACACCCGCTCCACCACCTCCGGCAGTTCCCCGCCTTTCGCGCTGCCCGCGTTCTGGAAGCGATTGAGCATCATCACCTCGCCGGAAAACATGCCTCGCACGCAAAGCGGATCGTGGCTTGTAAAAAGGAAGGTTGTGCCTGGCAGCGCACGTCTCAGACCAGAGACTATTTGCAGCTTCCATCGCGGATGTAGATGCGCTTCGATCTCATCGATCAGCACGATGGCATGAGCGTTGCGTGCCCTGTGCGGTTCGAGCTTTTTCTCCTCCATCAGCTTTTGAAGAATATCGCAGACCACTGCAAGCACGGCCTTGTAGCCGGAGGATGCGACATCGAGCCTCTGGAACAGCGAATAGCTGGTGCCATCCGAGCGTTCCTTGACGATCTTGATCAGGCAGATGTCCGTCTCGTCGTCTTCGTCACGTCTTACCTCGATATGCTCGAAACGGCCATCGATCTGGATGATGTGGCGAAGCGCGGAAACGACCTCATTCAAGGCCTCCGGCCGTTCTCGGCTGAGCCGGGTCAGCCAGGCTTCCGGATTGGAAATCTGCTTTTCGTCGCTGAAAAGCGTATCGACGTGGCGCAACTCGTCTACCCGGTGCGCCTTGCCGTATAGCCGGTGCGCACCATAGGCAAAGAGATGGGGCTGTCCGTCCGGATCGCGCCCGCCGCTGGAAGCGGTGCGGATGCCGTCCTGGTCGATGTCGAGCGTGAAGCGCTTCCCATCCTCGAAGGTTAGTTGCACATTACTTTTGCGCAGGGGCTGCTTCGAGGCCTTGCCCACTTCGGCCCCCATGTAGCTTGGATTGGTGGTTAGCCTGCCGGGATTAAGTTCAAGCCCTTTGCGCTGGTCTTTCGGCAGGCAGGCGAGCGCAATGGCTTCGAGGATGCTGCTCTTGCCGGTCGAATTCTCGCCGAGGATCATCACGGCGGGTGCCGCGGGAACCTCCGAAAGCTCCTCCATCATGGCCAGCTTACGCTCCGCATCGCTCAGTTGCGCGGGAATATCAAACTCAATGCGTTCCAGCGATTTGAAATTAGTAATGCGGACCTGCGTGAGGCGCGGATGCCGGATAGAATAGAGTCCAGCGTCAGATGTTGGCGCTTGCGGTCCCGCACCTTCTAACGTTGATACTTGGTTACTCGATGAAATGAGGATTGGTGCCGTACCTGCTTGCGGATCAGTTGGAGCTACCTGCAAAATGGTTTCGGATCCCTTTTCGTCGAAGCTCAGCAGACCTTCTTCTATTGCCTCGTCATAGATATTAGATCGAAACCAGGTCTGGTATGCCGTCACGATGCCATCAGGTGATTTAGCGAAGTTGCCCCCGAAGCGGTGTCCTATCTGATCGGCAAGCTGGACGAGAAAGAGATAGCGAGCACCCGCAAAAGAGGCTGCCGGTAGAGATTTCATCTCTTCTGAAAACACTCGTTTTTTGCGCAGAAGACCTCTTTGTTCACGTATCGCCCTTGCGCGCGCTTCAACCAACTCCGGCCGGTTCAATTTGAACTGGTTGAGTGTTTCAGGTGCCCGACCCGAAGTTTGAATGAGTTCGCCCCTGTGATTGATTTCGAAGGCCTTGTAGGGTGTTTTCAATTCACCGGGATAATAAAGCACCGGCCTTTCGTCTAAATGCAAACCTGGTAAAAACGGATCCACATAGGGCGCCAGCGGATCGAAATACGCGCGCCGACCGCGCACACGGAAATATGACTTGTCTGTCGGCAGGCAACCTTGGCAGATCGGAAAGAGGTTCTCCCAGTTAAAGGCAAGCCACAGATAGGAATATTTGTCCGCCACGCCTTTGCTTGGCGTCGCGTGGGCCGGAGGGCGGAAACGGTATGCTTGCAGTGCTGTCGTTGGCGTGTCGCAAAAGGGGCATTTGTGGTAGGAAAGCCTTGAGAGTGCCGTCAGAACATCAGGCTCGAAGGAGTATTTCCAGACCGGTGGAACATCGGTCTGCATGCGTTCCTTTTCAGGTAGCTTCAAATACGCTAAAATCTCGTTTTGCAGGCTCCCCACTTCTTTATCGAACAGTGATTTGGGTCGGAATCCGGTTCGTTGTTCATGGTCAAAGAAAAACATAGCCGCCCCTCATTCCTCATTACATTTTTGCACATGGCCAGTGTGGTCTCATCGATGAATGGATTGGCTCGGTAATTGCTGGAAGTACGCTCGATCCAACAATGATAGATCCGAATGGCATACGTCTGTCACTGCTCCGAGTTGTCGGGTTCAAATTCATGACTCGGTATCGAAATCCGTGGGGAGGTTCTCCGGATCATAGTCTGAAGCATTTTTCCGATCGACAACGGACTTATGAATGATTGGCTTTCTAGCCGAATCCCCGATCATCCGCGGCTCAGCCTGCGGCAGGTACATCCAAGCCAATTTGCGTCGGGACCATTCCATCCATTTTGCAGATTTCGGGAGATACTCGAGGGGACGCCAGCCCGCAGTGAGGGAGTCATGCGCATCTGCCAAATGATCCGGCTTTGTATAGCGTACACTTGAGCCCATTCGCGCTTTGCCAAGAACGATGTAGTTTCGGGTTGCAGGGTTGACTTTCAAGCCATGGGCTATCGCCTCTCGAAGCATCCAGTCGAGGGGGAATTTTGCCAAGCCACTCTCTTCTTCCGGGTAGCCTCCTCCGATATCGGAATGGCATCCCGCAAACCAAACCTGTTTTATGTCCTGGGAAACGGGTTCAGCCTTTTTGTCGAAGGGATTTTTCACGAAAGGCTGCGGTTCTTCCCACCGATTAAGCCGAAACATTCGCCGTCTTTCGTCAATCGCCATTGCGTGGCGGAACACTTCGACGCTTGGGTTTTTCCGTGTGTAGGGTAGGGTGAGCAGTTGGGGGATCAGACGATCTGGGCGCGGGACAATGACAGAGGCTACCGTGTCCCAGACACCGAGGAATTTGATGCGTGCAGGTTTGGCGCCAGATACTTTTGCAAAGTGCCAGGGCACGGTGAAGTCGCCTTCAAGACTGGCTTGTTTGTAGGCGCGAAGGGCGTAGTTCGCGATATTTAGCTGGTCGATAGGAATGAGCCCGACCATATGGATGAAGCCTGCAAGTGCTCGTGCTGTGTAAGCTCCACGGCTGAAGCCGAACAGGAATAATTGATCGCCGTCAGCATAATTACGGCAGATGAAATCATATGGAGCAAGGATATCGTCATCCAGGCCATACCCTGTGGCCAGTTCAAAAACGGCCTTTGCGTTTTGGCGGTATCTGGCCCATGCATCGCTGGAGCCAATTGTTCCAATGCCAGCGTTGTAATAGACGCGCTGCTCTTCATTTTTGCGGCAGACACGGAAAAGTTTCAGAACGTTGGAGAGATTTTTTTCAATCTGGTTTCCAGTGCCATCACAGCAAACGACGATGTTCTTCCCCATTTGTCCACCCTCGAATTGGTTGGCTTAATCCTGGTGAATGACAGAGGAATTAAATCAGTAATTGAAATTTCTATCAATTGCCCGTGATAATGTATTTGAACAAATTCCTGAGTGGTTCAATGCTTTCGAAAACAGACTTCATACAGTATCTCAACTGCCCAAAGTCGCTCTGGCTCAAGCAACGCAAGCCAGATGTCTATCCTGAGGGTGAGCAGTCCGAATATGCTAAGAAGTTGGCTCGAGAAGGCTATGAGGTTGAGCGCTACGTGCAGCGGTTGGTGCAATCCCGACCGGATGCTGACGCCTATTCGTTTCAAGACGTATTCGAGACGGGGGAGGGGCTATATGCTCGAGCGGACATGCTACGCACACACGAAGACGGATCCATCGATATATTCGAAATCAAGTCTTCGACGAGCGTTAAGGACAGCAGCCCTCACAACCAACTGAAGGACGCGGCGTTTCAGGCGATCGCTGCCGCCAAAACTGGTCGCGAAGTCAGAAACGTCTTCATTGTACATCTGAACAAGGACTACGTCCGGGACGGCGAGATAGATCCAGCTGGACTTCTGATTTTCGCAGATGAGACCACACGCGTTAAGGGGCTGATCGAGGAGACCGAACAGCAAATTGAGGATGCGCTCTCTCTTTTAGGAGAAGCTGCGATCGACGAGAGTTCATGCACCTGTCTGAATCTCAGCCGCTCTCACCATTGTGACAGTTTCGACTACTTCAATCCGGGGATCCCGGAGCGTTCCATCTACGCTCTCCCACGATTGTCTGGTGCCAAGCTTGCGTCCTTCGTTGCGGACGGCCGTTTCGCTCTGGATCAAATCCAACTTGATGAGGTCACTAAGCTTCAGCAGCCGATTATTAAGGCCCACATTTCAGGTGCTCCGTATATCGATTTGGCTGACATTGAAAACTTCATAGGTGTTTTGAAATACCCACTCTATTTCCTCGACTACGAGACATACGCTTCTGCCGTTCCAATCGTTGATGGCGCAGGGCCCCAGGAGCAGGTTCCCTTTCAGTTTTCCCTTCATGTCCTCCAGGAGGACGGAGGGCTCGAACATGTGGAGTATCTGGCAGATCGGCCAGAGCAACCACGTCCATTGGTGGAGGCTCTGGAAGGGGCTATTGGTGCGACTGGCTCCGTCATTACCTGGAACAGGGCTTTCGAGAACACACGAAACAAGGAGATGGCCGAGGCCTTTCCTGACAAGGCATATTTCCTCCTTGGTCTTGTCGAGCGAACAGTCGATCTGATGGATGTGTTCAAGACAGGATACGTCGATATCCGTTTTAACGGATCGACATCCATCAAGAAGGTCCTTCCCGTTGTCGTTCCGGAATTGAGTTATGAGGAGATGGAGATTGCCGACGGTACTGCGGCAATGGATGGCTGGAACAAGATGATCAACGAGGAAGATCCGGAAAAGCGCGCGCAACTGCGAAAGGCGCTTCTGGCGTATTGCGAGCTCGATACTCTTGCGATGGTCCGGATTTTTAAGTTTGTCGAGGTGTTGGTTCGGGCCGATTGACCGCTCCTCATGCGGATCTGAAAGGAAACTCCAGGCTATCCGGGATTGGCTGTGTAAGCGGTGAGAGACTTTTTTGGGGGGCAACATCGCCGTGATCTCGAGATCTCCAAGACTATAAAGATCGACTTTTCAAAATAAAAATTGCAACTACAGTGTGTGGGGGAGGGGCGGTCTGCATTCTTGTGTTTGCGCTCTATGCCAGAACTGGCGTGTCTCTCCGTAGAATTTGTAAATGGGCTAGGGTGATCGTGAACATTGACGCATGGGATGGGGACGAGTGGGAGGCGCACGTCCTCCGACTCATCCAAGATCAATTCGGGCCAGAAAACGTGCAGAAAGTTCCTGCGAAGCACAAAGGTGACTGCGGCCTCGATTACTTTTGTCTCGACAAGCACGTGGTGTACCAGTGCTATGCTGTTGAAGAGCCGGTAGACATTGCGGTACGAGCTACCAAGCAGAAGTCCAAAATAACGACGGATATCAACAAGTTCTGTGATACGTCGAAGGGCGCTGCGAGGATGTTTGATGGGTATAGAATAAAGCGGTGGATACTTGCCGTTCCGACCCATGATAGTCGGGATGTGGTACAGCACGCGCTGAAGAAGACCACGGAAGTAATCCAAAAGAACCTAGCCTACGTCGATCCGGGCTTCCAGATACTGGTGCACGACAAGGACGATTTTGACCAAGCGTCTTGGGACAGGCGCATCTTGCTTCGGAAACGCATCAGGCCGTTGGTGACTATCCCGACCGAGTCGGAAGTAGCTAAAATGGCCGACAGCAATCAAAACCTGACCGAAAATCTTCGAAAAAAGCTTGGAGTTCGCTTCGAAAATGACAGCGAGCTTGAAGATGCTATCGACGACGCGCTTCGTGTTTTTTTGGAATGTCAGAACGCCGTTTCGCAGCTGCGCAACCTAGCGCCGGACGCTTACGAAGAGATAACCCGGATGGTGGCGCAGAGGCTGCGGAGGCTCAGGATGGGTGCGCGTGTCTCGGATAGTGTTGACCGCCTCGAAGTTGAGATCGACTCCTTGAAATCGAACATCATCTCCGCCGTGCCTAACTTGGATCTTGGGACAGCGGAGACAATTGCGTTCGGCGTCGTTAGCGACTGGCTGATGCGCTGCCCACTGAGGCTCAATTAGGATGGTTGAGACCAACATTTTCCGATCAGTGCTGACCGGCGACTTCTCGGTGACCGAGAGACCAGAGCCGGTTCCCGGCGACCTCCGGGTCGGCTGGGGGCAGTCGCTTCTAATACTGGTGCTCGCGTCTTCGCGCGGGCAAAAATGCTCCATCCAGAAAGTACATTTTCTGGCGCATCTCAGCCGCACCGCGGTTCTTCGAGACAAGACGCGTGATGTACTAGCGCGTCGGCGTGATCCAATCGACCTAGTGGTCCGGATCGAGCCATGGGTCAACCGGGCCGCAGCCTTTGCTAAGGCGAAGGGCCTTATCGAGGTGCGCGGCGGGAAAGCACTCGCGCTGAGTGACGAAGGAAAGGCGGCCGCAAAGGAGATCCGGAAGCAAGGCCTGCTCTCCGAAGAGATCGCCTTCCTTGACGAGGTCGGTAAATTGGTCAGCGAGCAGGTAGTTGATCGAATCATGAAGATGGAAGCGTTCTAATGTCGCTGACGATTAGCCACATCCGGCTTCGCGTGCAGACGAGTGCGGGCCTTTACGGGACCGACGTCTCGCTCAAGCGAGGGCTTACGATCCTGCACGCGCCGAATACCTCGGGCAAGTCTACCCTGCTGCATGCGTTTCTTTACGCTCTAGGGCTTGAGCAGATGCTGAGCCCGAAGCGCGGCATTCCGCTCTCATATGCAATGCGCGACTATGTGGAGGATCCACGCACGGGTGCCCGCGCGGATGTCATTGAATCCTACGTAGCGATCGAAGTCGTGAACGCGCGCGGCGAACACATGACGGTTCGGCGCAATGTCGTCGCGGAGGGCGATTATCGCCTAGTGAACGTGGTAGAGGGGCCGGAGCTTTCAGAGGGGCCTGGGGAATACGAGAGACGCGACTACTTCGTCATCGATCCGGGTGGCGCACAGCGTGAGGCAGGATTCCACCGCAGGCTAGCTCGATTCATGGACTGGGACCTGCCGACGGTGAAGCGGTACGACGGCGGCGAGTGTCCCCTTTACGTCGAGACGATCTTTCCCCTCTTTTTCGTTGAGCAGAAGGTCGGCTGGACGACGATACCGGGAGCAATACCAACGCAATTCCGGATTCGCGAGGTCCATAGACGCGCCGTCGAGTTCCTCATGGATTTCGACACGCACGAGAACGAGTTGCGGCGGCAGGATATCGAGCTTCGTGCGATCGCAGCACGAACTTACTGGACGAAGACTGTAGACTCGATCAACGCGTTAGCTTCTGCATCCGGTCTACGAGCTGTGGCGCTTCCCAATGCTCCCACTGCGATCGAGGGGGATGTCCGTAGTGCCTATCTCGAGGTTTTCGAGGGCGACGGCTGGCGCAAGCTTGGCAATCGCATCGCTGAGCTTGCGACCGAATTAACAATGTTGGAGGAGCAACGCATACCCGAGGTGGAGATGATCGCAGACGGTGCTGCGGTGGAAGCTGACAAGTTGGCGAACAAGATCCAAATGCTCAACTCTGAGCGTTCGACAATCTTCCGGGCGCGCCAGGTGGAACTGGTTCAGCAAGCCTCCACGGATCAGCGGACCCTTCAACTTGAGGAAGATTTAAGGAAAAACAAAGATGCTCTGAAGTTGCAGAAGTTCGGATCGACCATTTCCCGTGAGTTGCACCCCAACCACTGCCCAACTTGCGAGCAGCCGATCGATGATACGCTGCTTCCCCAAGGCACCTTGGAAGCCGTTATGTCCCTAGAAGACAACATCGAATACATCGATGCGCAGAGGAAGGCATTCAAGCGCCTCGCGGACAGATCGGTCGCGATCATTCGCGAGCTGGACCTGGAACTCGTAACCACTGGAGAAGAGCTGCGAAAGCAGACGGCGCGTCTTCGAGCGCTGAAGTCCGATCTGATCGCGCCATCACACGCCGCCTCCGCGTCGTTCATCGAGGAACGTCTCCGGATCGAACAACGGCTCAATCAGCTTCGAGATGTGGAAGCGCACTTCGACGAGCAGATCAACAGCCTGGTCGATCTAGCCGCGACTTGGGCTAACTTGCTGGCCGACCGCAAGGAGTTGCCGACCGAACGCCTGAGCGTGGACGACGTCAAGAAGGTAGATGTCCTGGAAGCCTCCATCCGCAGCCAGCTCGCAAGGTATGGATTTATCACCTTTCCGCCTCAGGATCTTACGGTTTCGAAGGACAGCTATAGACCGGAAAAGGAAGGGTTTGAAATTGGATTCGAGCTCTCTGCGAGCGATAGCATCCGATTGAAATGGGCGTATCAGCTCGGGTTAGTCGACGCTGTAAAGGCAGGTTCGACTAATCATCCGGGCTTGGTTGTCTTCGATGAGCCGCGACAGCAGGAAGCGGCTTCGACCAGTGTCGCAGGACTTATTGCCGAGGCGTCACGGGTAGCTTCGTCAGGCGCGCAGATCCTAATCGCGACGAGCGAAGATCTGGTGAGTGTCCGGAACTTCGTTGCGAACGTGGATCACCAACTGCTTGTGTTCGATGGGCGAATGATCGACCGAATTGACCCGATTGAATAGCTTGTTTGGTCGAACGTCCTCGAATGTAAAAGACGAACAATTTGGTGTCGTCGGCTCTACTGACGTGGTCTGTCCAATCCTGGCCGTCCACAAATGGCCCGGCATTGACATTAAAACCCCGCCCGATCGTCTCCGATGGGCGGGGTTTCGCGTTTCAGGGCCGTTTGAGCCGTTTATTGGCCTAAATTGGCCATCCTATGCGACTCGGGACATCAGGCCAGAGGCCCGAGGCTTAGCTGCAGCCGCTGGTGGAGCCGCAGGTGTCGCACTTCAGGCAGGTGCCGTTGCGCACCATGGTGAAGTTGCCGCACTCCGAGCAGCTCTCGCCCTCATATCCCTTCATGCGAGCCTGGGCGATCTGCTGGGCCGCGGAGGTCGTCTGCGGGGCAGGAGCGGTTGTCACTTCCACCGCTGCCACGGCTTCGGAACCGCGGGCAAAGGCCTTGGCCACTGCCGACGTCTGGGCTGCCGGCGCATTTGCCGTCGAACCGGAGACCGCATTGGTCAGGTTGCCTGCCGGCTCGTCACCGGAGACCAGGCGGAAACGCTCCGTCTGACCACGGACGAGACCATGGGAGACAACGGCCGGCTGATCGCCGCCGCGCCCTTCCGAGGCGCCGCTGATGGATGTGTTGCCGAAGGCTTCCGGCGGCACATGGGCCAGGTCGTGACGGCCGAGATAGGACACGGCCAGCTCGCGGAAGATGTAGTCGAGGATCGACGTCGCGTTCTTGATCGCCGAATTGCCCTGAACCATGCCCGCCGGTTCGAAGCGGGTGAAGGTGAAGGCGTCGACATATTCTTCCAGCGGCACGCCGTACTGCAGGCCGAGGGAGATCGCGATGGCGAAGTTGTTCATCAGCGAGCGGAAGGCGGCTCCTTCCTTGTGCATGTCGATGAAGATCTCGCCGAGACGGCCGTCCTGGTACTCACCGGTGGTGAGATAGACCTTGTGGCCACCGACGCGCGCCTTCTGGGTGTAGCCCTTGCGGCGGTCCGGCATCTTTTCGCGTTCGCGCACGGCCCGTTCGACGATCCGCTCGACGATGCGTTCTGCGACGACCTCGGCGCGGGCCGCAAGCGGCTTGGCGGCGATGGCCTCGACTGCATCGTCCTCATCCTCGTCCTCATCGGCCAGAAGCTGGGCGTTGAGCGGCTGGCTGAGCTTGGAGCCGTCGCGGTAAAGCGCGTTGGCCTTGAGGGCCAGTTTCCAGGACAGCATGTAGGCTTCCATGCAGTCCTCGACGGTCGCATCGTTCGGCATGTTGATCGTCTTGGAGATCGCGCCGGAGATGAACGGCTGTGCCGCGGCCATCATGCGGATGTGGCTTTCGACCGACAGGAAGCGCTTGCCGATGCGGCCGCACGGGTTGGCGCAATCGAACACCGGAAGATGCTCTGCCTTCAGGAAGGGAGCGCCTTCCAGGGTCATGGCGCCACAGACGTGGGTGTTGGCGGCCTCGATGTCGGCCTTGGAGAAGCCGAGGAACGGCAGGAGCTCGAACTCCGGATCGTTCAGCTGCTCTTCGGTGACGCCGAGCGCCTTCATCTGCTCGTCACCAAGCGTCCAGCGGTTGAAGACGAACTTGATGTCGAAGGCCGAGGCCATGCCACTCTTAAGCTTGGCGAGGCTTTCCTCGGTGAAGCCCTTGGCCGTCAGAGCCGACGGGTTGATCGCCGGGGCCTGATCGATGGACCCGTGACCGACCGCGTAGGCTTCGATCTCGGCAATCTGGCTTTCCGAGTAGCCAAGCACGCGCAGAGCTTCCGGCACGGCTCGGTTGATGATCTTGAAGTAGCCGCCGCCGGCCAGCTTCTTGAACTTCACCAGGGCAAAGTCCGGCTCGATGCCCGTGGTGTCGCAGTCCATGACGAGGCCGATGGTGCCGGTCGGGGCGATCACGGTCGTCTGGGCGTTGCGGTAGCCGTGCTTCTCGCCGAGTTCCAGGGCGCGGTCCCATGCCTTGCGGGCACGTTCGATCAGCGTCTGGTCCGGGCAGGAGGCATGATCCAGCGGCACCGGTGCGGTGTTCAGCTTTTCATAGCCAGCCGCTTCCCCGTGAGCGGCGCGGCGGTGGTTGCGAATGACGCGCAGCATGTGCTCTGCATTGTCCGCGTAGCCCGGGAAGGCGCCGAGCTCACCGGCCATTTCGGCCGAGGTGGCATAGGCGACACCGGTCATGATCGCGGTCAGGGCACCGCAGAGCGCGCGGCCCTCGTCGCTGTCATAGGAGATGCCGGAGGTCATCAGCAGGCCGCCGATGTTGGCATAGCCCAGACCCGTGGTGCGGTAGCGGTAGGAAAGTTCGGCAATTTCCTTGGACGGGAATTGCGCCATCAGAACCGATATTTCCAGAACGATGGTCCACAGACGCGTGGCGTGCTCATAGGCTTCCACGTCGAAGGAGCGGTCCTCGCGGCGGAACTGCATCAGGTTCATGGACGCCAGGTTACAGGCGGTATCGTCCAGGAACATGTATTCCGAGCACGGATTGGACGCGCGGATCTCACCCGAGGCCGGGCAGGTGTGCCAGTCGTTGATCGTGGTGTGGTACTGGATGCCCGGATCGGCGGATGCCCAGGCAGCGTAGCCGATCTGTTCCCACAGTTCCTTGGCCTTGACGGTCTTGACCGTGTCGCCGGTGCGGCGGCCGATCAGGTCCCATTCGCCTTCCTCGACAACGGCATTCAGGAAGCCGTCGGTGACGCGGACCGAATTGTTCGAGTTCTGGCCGGAAACGGTCAGGTAGGCTTCGGAGTCCCAGTCCGTGTTGTAGGTCGGGAACTCGATCTTGGTGAAGCCCTGGCGAGCGAACTGGATGACGCGCTGGATGTAGTTTTCCGGCACCATCATCTTCTTGGCAGCCTTGATTTCCCGCTTGAGGGCAGGGTTCTTGGCCGGGTCGAAGCATTCGCCGTTGTCAGCCTCGCAGTTGACGCAGGCTTTCATGATGGCGGAAAGGTGCTTCTGGCAGATCTTGGAACCGGTGACGAGTGCCGCCACCTTCTGCTCTTCCTTGACCTTCCAGTTGATGTATTCCTCGATGTCCGGATGGTCGACATCGACCACGACCATCTTGGCCGCGCGGCGGGTGGTGCCGCCGGACTTGATCGCGCCCGCTGCCCGGTCGCCGATCTTGAGGAAGCTCATCAGGCCGGAGGACTTGCCACCGCCGGACAGGCGCTCGCCTTCGCCGCGGACGCGGGAGAAGTTGGAACCGGTACCGGAGCCATACTTGAACAGGCGTGCCTCGCGTACCCAAAGGTCCATGATGCCGTTGTCGTTGACGAGATCATCTTCGACCGACTGAATGAAGCAGGCGTGCGGCTGGGGATGCTCGTAGGCGCTTGCGGACTTGACCAGTTCACCGGTCTGGAAATCGACATAGTGGTGACCCTGGCTCGGGCCGTCGATGCCATAGGCCCAGTGCAGGCCGGTGTTGAACCACTGCGGGGAGTTCGGCGCCACCTTCTGGGTCGCCAGCATGTAACGCAGTTCGTCATAGAATGCCTGGGCGTCGGCTTCGCCATCGAAATAGCCGCCCTTCCAGCCCCAGTAGGTCCAGGTGCCGGCGAGACGGTCGAAAACCTGACGGCCGTCGGTCTCCGAGCTGTAGCGATCGGCCTCCGGCAGCTTCTTCAGTGCCTTCTCGTCAGCTTCGTGGCGCCACAGCCAGGACGGAACGGTGTTTTCTTCAACGGCCTTCAGCTTGGCCGGGACGCCGGCCTTGCGGAAATACTTCTGGGCCAGGATGTCGGACGCGACCTGGGAGAACTGGGCCGGCACCTGGATGTCTTCCAGGCGGAAGACGATGGAGCCGTCCGGATTGCGAATCTCGCTCGTGGCCTTCCGGAATTCAACGTCGGCGTAGGGAGATTGACCCTCTTTGGTGTAGCGCCGCTCTATCCGCATTCCATGTCCCCTTGTCTTCGAAGGATCGGGCCAATTTTCAGTCCCCGCCCGACCTCGTCTGTCACCCGCATCATGACCGCCAAGCTGCTATCGGCGATCAACCTGTTTGCGCCGCCACCCTTAGGGGTGTGTCAGTGCAAAACCCTTATCTGGTATCCTGACTGTAGATGGCTACTAGATATAGTGTTCATCAACAGCTTTGTCACGCTATGCGTCTGGAGGCCAGACACACGAAAACCGATCCCCTGAACAGCATGTCTGCCGATTCAGGTGGCTACTCGGGCACTTGAAAACTGGAGGTTTGGAACCGGAAGACCGCTTCCTGATACGCACACCGTGATGTTTAGGAAACTAGTGTAAACGGGTTCTTAACGTCAAGCCGCGAACGACAAGCAGTTGTGTCCAATTTGTGGGCAAGCGCTAAATCTTGTGGGGTGTTGTGGATAGTGGGGAGGTTTTGCAAAAGCTGGAGAAAATGCCGATTGCGCTCTGAAATCGCGCGTTTTCCAGCTGCCGTTTTAATGTTCAACGATTCTATGAAAATTTGAAGAAAAACGCGGCCGGCGATTTCAGCGGGGTTTAAACGCGGCCTGTTTTCCTGACGCCCTAGGGAATGGCGAGGGCTGACAGGGACTATGAAACATCACACCGCATACGGGCTTGGCCTTGAGGATCTTGACGTGGTTATCGTCGAGGACAGCAAGCCGATGCAGACGATCATTCGATCCATCCTGCTGAGTTTCAAGGTCTCCAGAGTGCGGGCGTTCGATTCGGCCGACGAGGCGCTTCAGTCCATGCTCGCCGAACCGCCGAACGTGATTCTGACCGATTGGCGAATGGCGCCGACATCCGGCTACCAGTTGTTGCGCCTGGTCCGCCATCGCCACATGGAGCCGCTCTGCTACGTTCCGATTCTTTTCGTCACGGCTCACGGAACCCGTCCGCTGGTCGACAAAGCGCTCCGGGCAGGGGCACACCATATATTGGTGAAGCCTGTCTCGCCCGCCACGCTCTACAACCGGCTGCGCTGGCTGGTGAACGATGACCGGCCGCTGGTTCTGGAAAATTCCGGCTTTTACAATATTCACGGCATCCAACGTGCGCTTGACGAGCAGGCCGAGAAGATCCAGACCCTTGAAAACGCAAGGACCTATCATGAGCAGGCGATCAGGCGTCTGGTCGAGGTCCAGGGAACCGTCGAGAAGGAATTCAACGCCCAGAAGGGCGAAGACGATGCCGAGCAGGATGCTCCGGTGCCGCCCCGCGATCAGCGTGCCTTCGCAACGGCCAAGCGCCCCTCTCGGCCGCGACTCGCCGCCTCTCGGTGACTGGCCAAAAGTTTCCCGGCCAATAAAACCTGAAGAAGCCTTGGTCTAATGCGCCCCGGCACTGGACAGATCGGTGCCTTGCCTTCATATTCCGCGCGAATAACACTGGCCGCTTCCGATCCATTGGAGTGCCGCGCCGGTGAAGGATAAAATCCGGGCGCTGACCCGGCGCGAAGCACGAAGGACGCCTCGGGGATGAAAAACCTCCTGCTCGAGATCTTCACCTGGTGGAACAGCCAGACCATGGGCACCCGTTTCTTTACGTGGCGCAAGGGCGAGTTCGTCGGCGAGGACGAGTTCGGCAACAAGTATTACCGTGAGCGCGCAGGCAAGAAGCGTTGGGTCATCTACAACGGACCCGCCGAGGCTTCCATGATCCCTCCGGGCTGGCATGGCTGGATGCACCACCGCGTCGATACGCCCCCGACGGACGAGACCTACTACGCAAAGAGCTGGCAAAAGCCGCATCACGGCAACCGTACCGGAACCGCCGAGGCCTACCGCCCGCAAGGCTCGATCCTGACCCCGGAAAGCCGCCCGACGGTTACCGGCGACTACAAGGCCTGGACCCCGGGCGAGTAAGAGATCGGTTGAAGAAAATATTACAAGGCCCGCATTTCGCGGGCCTTTTTGTTTTTGATCGTGTCCATCGGACCGTTACCGAGTTTCCCGGCGCCGCCCCGGACCTGATCCAGAGTCGAGTTGTCCGGCATCGACGGTCCCGGATCAGGTCCGGGGCGGCGCTCTCAATCGTCGGGGGCCGATTTTGTCAGCAGCACCATCGTCACCTGAGGCGACACAATAAAAAAGCCCGCCGGGTGGCGGGCTTTTGAAGTCGGTTCTTGCCGCGGATCATTCGACCGGCAGATAATCCTGGGGCGTGATACCGAGGCGACGGTCGAGATAGCCGCCGCAGCGCTCCATCAGGTCGTCCATGTCATTTTCGAAGAAGTGATTCGCACCCGGAATGATTTCGTGATCGATCACGATGCCCTTCTGGGTCTTCAGCTTGTCGACGAGCGTCTGCACGTCCTTCTGCGGCACGACCTTGTCGTTGTCGCCGTGAACGATCAGGCCGGAAGACGGGCAGGGCGCCAGGAACGAGAAGTCATGAAGGTTGGCGGGTGGCGCAACCGAGATGAAGCCTTCGACTTCCGGGCGGCGCATCAGAAGCTGCATGCCGATCCAGGCACCGAAGGAGAAGCCGGCAATCCAGCAGGCGCGGGCATCCGGATGTACGGTCTGTACCCAGTCGAGCGCCGCTGCCGCATCCGAGAGTTCGCCCTGGCCGTGGTCGAAGCTGCCCTGAGACCGGCCGACACCGCGGAAGTTGAAGCGGAGAACCGCGAACCCACGCTGCGCGAACATGTAATACATCTGATAGACGATCTGGTTGTTCATCGTGCCGCCGAACTGCGGGTGGAGATGAAGAACCAGCGCGATCGGCGCATTGCGCTTCTTTGCGGGATGGAACCGGCCTTCCAGCCGGCCGGCGGGACCGTTGAAGATCACCTCAGGCATGAAGCGTTGTTTCCTTTATTGTCTCCGGAACGCTGAAAGCCGCCCGCCGGAGCACCGATTTAGATACGTGAAACCCCTAAGTCCAAACTTGACTAACAGGTTCCGAGTTTCTAAAACCTTGTTTAGAATTATTCGAAACTCGGCACGCTCCCGGTACCCCATATGGTGTCAGACGGGCGCGTCCTCAATTCGGATTGGGGCACGTTTACGTCATCCGCGCGGAAAATTTCAAGTTTTCCGTGATGCGGGGCGACGAAAACTGCGTCGGGCTTGGTTTAACGGGATATCGAAACGGCAATGGCGTCTCGGCGGCCTCAGGTTTACCTCGATCACAATGCGGGTGCACCCACGCGCCCGCAGGTGCGCGAGCGCATGCTTGAAGTGTTGCTCGATGCCGGCAATGCCTCGTCGGTGCATGGCGCGGGCCGTAAGGCGCGGGGCCGCATCGAGGAAGCACGCGAGGCCGTCGCGCGACTATGTGGGGCACGATCCCGTGCGGTGACCTTCACGTCCGGCGGCACGGAAGCCAATATGACCGTGCTGACGCCACAGTGGCAGGATCAGGGCGAGCCGGTCTATCTCGACCGACTGCTGCGCGGGGCCACCGAGCACCCCTCTGTGGCCTCCGGCGGCCGGTTTCCGGTGTCCAGGCAGGGCGTCATCCCGGTTGACGGGAACGGCGTTGTCCGACTTGACGCGCTTAAAGAGATGCTGGCTGGCGACGAGCGTGTTCTCGTCTCCGTCATGGCGGCGAACAATGAGACGGGTGTCATACAACCACTTGCCGATATCGGGCGTATGACAGCCGAGGCAAATGGTTTCTTCCATGTCGATGCGGTTCAGGCCGCCGGGCGCATGCCCATCGACCTGGATGCCTGGCAGGCGGATGCGGTGACGCTGTCCGCGCACAAGTTTGGCGGCCCTCAGGGTATGGGTGCTTTCGTGGTTCGCTCCACGGCCCGCGTTCCGGCGCCTCTTCTGACCGGTGGCGGTCAGGAGAACTGGCGACGCGCAGGCACTGAGAATGTTGCGGGCATTTGCGGCTTCGGGGTTGCGGCGGAGCTGGCGGCGCAGGAAGCGGTAGTAACCGACCGCATTGCAGCCATGCGGGACTCGCTGGAAGCCGGTATCCGCCATATATGTCCGTCGGTGACGGTGTTCGGCGCAGGTGCGCCCCGTCTGGCGAACACGCTTTGTTTTGCAGTTGAAGGTGTCCCTGCGGAAACCGCGCTGATTGCCTTCGACCTTGAAAATATCTTCCTGTCGTCGGGCTCGGCCTGCTCGTCGGGAAAGGTTTCTGTCTCCCATGTGCTCAGCGCGATGGGAGTGGAGGAAGGCCTGGCTCGCTGCGCCCTGCGCGTGAGCCTTGGCTGGAACACGGCTGAGGAGGATGTCAGCCGTTTTCTAGAGGTTTGGCCGTCCATCGTGGACCGGCTCAATCCGGCGGCCCGGAACCGGGCGGCCTGACGAATTCAGCGCCTCTCGGGGCGTTGCACCAAACAGTCTTCTCTGGCTCCGGCCATTCGAGGAGGCGACAAGACGAGCAATTGCGGGGCCGTAAGGCCGCGTGTAACGGAGTACTGATATGCCCGCTGTGCAGGAGACGATCGATCAGGTCAAAGCGATCGATGTTGACCAGTATAAATACGGCTTTGTCACCGACATCGAGTCGGAAAAGGGCGGCAAGGGCCTGTCCGAGGAAACCGTCCGCTTCCTGTCTGCCAAGAAGGGCGAGCCGGAATGGATGACGGAATGGCGCCTCGATGCGCTGCG
The DNA here is from genome assembly GCF_048261595.1 of Roseibium sp. Classification (GTDB taxonomy): domain Bacteria; phylum Pseudomonadota; class Alphaproteobacteria; order Rhizobiales; family Stappiaceae; genus Roseibium. The sequence continues at coordinate 303,649 of NZ_JBLXFW010000001.1, read as the reverse complement.
CCGTTTCCAGACCATGGAAGAGCCGAACTGGGCACGTGTCGACTATCCGAAGATCGACTTTGACGACCTCTACTACTGGGCGGCTCCGAAGTCCGTCGAAGGCCCGAAGAGCCTCGATGAGGTCGATCCGGAACTGCTGGCGACCTACGAGAAGCTCGGCATTCCGCTGCGCGAACAGGAAATCCTGGCCGGCGTCGAGCCGAAGAACCGCGTCGCCGTCGATGCTGTCTTCGACAGTGTGTCCGTTGTCACCACCTTCAAGGAAGAGCTGAAGAAGGCCGGTGTCATCTTCTGCTCGATCTCCGAGGCGGTGAAGGAATATCCGGACCTGGTGAAGAAGTACCTCGGCTCCGTGGTTCCGGTGACCGACAACTATTACGCCACGCTGAACTCCGCGGTGTTCTCGGACGGATCCTTCGTCTATGTCCCGGAAGGCGTTCGCTGCCCGATGGAACTGTCGACCTACTTCCGCATCAACGAGATGAACACCGGCCAGTTCGAGCGCACGCTGATCATCGCCGACAAGGGCGCCTACGTGTCCTACCTGGAAGGCTGTACCGCTCCCCAGCGCGATGAAAACCAGCTGCACGCGGCTGTCGTTGAACTCGTCGCTCTGGATGACGCGGAGATCAAGTACTCCACGGTTCAGAACTGGTTCCCGGGTGACAGCCAGGGCAAAGGCGGCATCTACAATTTCGTCACCAAGCGTGGTGACTGCCGCGGCAAGAACTCGAAGATCTCCTGGACCCAGGTTGAGACCGGCTCTGCCATCACCTGGAAGTACCCGTCCTGCATCCTGCGCGGCGACAATTCCGTCGGTGAGTTCTACTCGATCGCCGTTTCCAACGGCTATCAGCAGATCGACTCGGGCACCAAGATGATCCACCTGGGCAAGAACACGTCCAGCCGCATCATCTCCAAGGGTATTTCGGCGGGCAAGTCGTCGAACACCTACCGCGGTCTGGTGTCGGCTCACAAGAAAGCATCCAATGCCCGCAACTTCACCCAGTGTGACAGTCTCCTGATCGGTCAGGACTGCGGTGCGCATACGGTGCCCTACATCGAGAGCAAGAACGCATCGGCGGTCTTCGAACACGAGGCGACCACCTCCAAGATCTCTGATGACCAGATGTTCTACTGCCTCCAGCGCGGTCTCGACGAGGAAGGCGCCGTGGCGCTGATCGTCAACGGCTTCGTCAAGGACGTGATCCAGCAGCTGCCGATGGAATTCGCCGTCGAAGCCCAGAAGCTGATTTCGATCTCACTGGAAGGCTCGGTCGGATAACACCGGCGTCACAACCGAATTTGGACGAATTAGGCCCATCGACAGGGCCGTCAAAGACACGAAGGACTATCTCAATGCTTGAGATCAAGAACCTGCACGCCCGCATCGCCGAAGAAGGCACCGAAATCCTGCGCGGCATCGACCTGAAGGTGAACGCCGGCGAGATCCACGCCATCATGGGCCCGAACGGCTCCGGCAAGTCCACGCTCTCCTATATCCTGGCGGGCAAGGAAGACTACGAAGTCACCGAAGGCGAGATCCTGTTCCACGGAGAGAACCTGCTGGACATGGAACCGGATGAGCGCGCTGCTGCCGGCGTCTTCCTGGCGTTCCAGTACCCGATCGAGATCCCGGGTGTCGCCACCATGGAATTCCTGAAGACCGCTCTCAACGCTCAGCGCAAGGCCCGTGGCCAGGCGCAGCTGTCGATCCCGGACTTTATGAAGCTGGTCAAGGAAAAGTCCAAGGACCTGAACGTGTCCATGGACATGCTGAAGCGTCCGCTCAACGTCGGCTTCTCCGGCGGTGAGAAGAAGCGCGCTGAAATCCTGCAGATGTCCCTGCTGGAGCCGAGCCTCTGCGTTCTCGACGAGACCGACTCCGGCCTCGACATCGATGCCCTGCGCATCGTTTCCGAAGGCGTCAACAAGCTGCGCTCCCCGGAGCGCGCGATGATCGTCATCACCCACTACCAGCGTCTGCTCGACCACATCGTGCCGGACGTCGTCCACGTTCTGTCCAAGGGCCGCATCGTCAAGACCGGCGGCAAGGAACTGGCTCTGGAGCTGGAAAAGAACGGCTACGCAGACTACATCGAAGCTGCTTGAGCCGCGGGGAGAAGGTCATGAACGCAACAACCCCGATCAACCACACGCAGGCCGAAGGCGAACTGATCGCTCGCTTCGACGGCGCCAAGGCCGGTCTCGCCGGTTCCGCCGCTGTGACTGCCCTGCGCGAAGCCGCTGCCGGCCAGATCAAGGCCAAGGGCCTGCCGCATCGCCGCGTGGAAGAGTACAAGTACACGGATCTGCGCGCCTACATGAAGTCCGCAGCGCCCTTGGCAGCCGCTGCAACCGCCGCAGAAGCCAAGGCCGTGATCGACGGCTTTGACAGTTACGGCGAACTGGACCGTTACAAGCTGGTCATCGCCAACGGCAGCTTTGTCTCAGAGCTTAGCGACGTGGCCGCTCTGGCCGGTGAAGGCGTCACCGTCACGGACTTCAACGAAGCCCTTGCGGGCGACAATGGCGCCTCGCTGCTGTCTTCCCCGAAGACGGCAGGAGAAGACGGCACCCTTGCTCTCAACACCGCCTTCGTTCAGGGCGGCGTTGTCATCGCGGTCAAGGAAGGTGCGGAAGTCTCCAAGCCGGTCGAACTGATCCAGGTGGCAGTGGGCGAGGGCGCACAGGTCGTGCGCAACCGCATTACCGTGGCCAAGGGCGCGACCTTCAAGCTGCTGGAGACCTTCGCAGGCGACACCGGTACAGGTGAAACCAACACTGTCTTCGACTACGACGTTGCCGACGAAGCGAAGCTCGCCGTGACCCGTCTGGTCGTCGGCAAGGCCGCGGGCGCAAAGCTCTTCACCACGATCGCCCATATCGGCGGCGAGGCGGAGTTCAAGGCGCTCGGCTTCATTGCCGGTCCGTCCTTTGCGCGCAACCAGCAGTTCGTCAACTTCATCGGCGAGAACTCCGAAGCCAAGCTCTATGGCGTGACCATGGCGCGCGGCAAGGATCTGGCGGACCAGACGCTCATCGTCGATCACGCTGTGCCTCATTGCAACAGCCGTGAGTTCTTCAAGACCGTTCTCGACGATCAGGCACGGGGCGTCTACCAGGGCCGCATCAACGTGGCTCCGCACGCCCAGAAGACCGACGGCGAAATGATGACCCAGGCTCTGCTCCTCGGCGAGGATGCGGAAATGGCGAACAAGCCGGAGCTGGAAATCTTTGCAGATGACGTTCTGTGTGCGCATGGCGCAACGAGCGGCCAGATCGATGAAGATCTTCTGTTCTACCTGCGCGCCCGCGGCATTCCGGAAGCCGAAGCTCGTACACTCCTGGTTCTGGCGTTCCTTTCCGAAGCCATCGAGGAATTCGACGAGGAATATGTCACGGACGTGCTCGAGGGCCGCGTTCGCACCTGGCTGGCCGGCGAATAACAGGTGATCGCCGAGGTCAGGGCAACCTGACCACGGCGTCCAGGCTGTCCCGGCCCTGAGCCAGGACGCACGGTCAACGGAAATTGCAGGTCCCGGTGCAAGACCGGGACCGCACGATACGTTTTAAAAGAATGATAGACGGGAGCAGGCGGCATGACGGTCGCGACGGCACAACAGACTGACGCTTACGACGTCGAGGCCATCCGCAAGGACTTTCCGATCCTTGCGCGTGAGGTCTACGGCAAGCCGCTCGTCTATCTCGACAACGGAGCCTCCGCGCAAAAGCCGCAGGCCGTGATCGACGCGGTCACCAAGGCTTATTCCCACGAATACGCCAACGTTCACCGCGGTCTTCACTACCTTTCCAACACTGCGACCGACAACTACGAGGCCGCGCGCGAAACCGTTCGCCGGTTCCTGAACGCACCGACCGTTGACGAGATCGTCTTCACCAAGTCGAGCACCGAGGCGATCAATCTGGTCTCCTATGGTCTCGGGCCGGACTATTTCTCCGAAGGTGACGAGATCGTCCTGTCGATCATGGAGCATCACTCCAACATCGTTCCGTGGCATTTCCACCGCGAGCGCAATGGTGCCAAACTGAAGTGGGTCTATGTGCGCGAGGATGGCTCCTTCGACCTGGACGCCTTCGCCGAAACTTTGACCGATCGCACCAAGCTGGTTGCCATAACACACATGTCGAATGTGCTGGGCACCATCGTTCCGATCAAGGAAGTCTGCCGGATTGCCCATGAGCGTGGCATTCCGGTCATGGTCGACGGCAGCCAGGGCGCCGTTCACCTGCCTGTCGACGTGCAGGATCTGGATTGCGATTTCTACTGCTTCACCGGTCACAAGGTCTATGGCCCGTCGGGCATCGGCGTGCTTTGGGCAAAGACCGAGCGTTTGAAGGCAATGCGTCCGTTCATGGGCGGTGGCGAGATGATTCTGGACGTCACCGAGGATATGGTGACCTACAACGAGCCACCGCATCGGTTTGAAGCTGGAACGCCGCCGATCGTTCAGGCGATTGGCCTTGGTGCCGCGCTTGACTACATGGATGCTATTGGCCGGGACCGGATTGCTGCTCATGAGGCGGATCTTGCGGCCTATGCCCAGGAGCGTCTGTCGGAGATCAACTCCTTGCGCATCTTCGGCACGGCGCCGGGCAAGGGCGCAATCGTGTCCTTCGAGATCAAGGGTGCCCATGCCCATGACGTTTCGACGATCATCGACCGTTCCGGGGTTGCCGTTCGCGCGGGCACCCATTGCGCCCAACCGCTCTTGGCAAAGTACGGCGTAACCTCTACATGTCGCGCAAGCTTCGGGCTTTACAACACGCGGGCGGAAGTCGACGCGCTGTATGAAGCCCTCATCAAGGCACAGGCCTTCTTCGCCTGAGGACAAGCATGAGCACGGACGAAATCACGACGATCGATCACAACGCAGCGGGCGAAGAACTCAAGGCCGAAGTGGCAGCCCCCGCCGCCATTCCGACCGAGGAACTGGAGCGTCTGACGACCGACATCATTGGCGCGTTGAAGACGGTCTACGACCCGGAAATCCCGTGTGATATCTATGAGCTGGGACTGATCTACAAGGTCGACATCGAGGATGACCGCTCGGTCAACATCGACATGACCTTGACGGCCCCTGGCTGTCCGGTGGCAGGCGAAATGCCCGGCTGGGTCCAGAATGCGGTAGAGTCGGTTGCCGGCATTCAGTCCGTCAATGTCGACATGGTCTTTGACCCGCCGTGGACACCCGAGCGCATGTCGGACGAGGCGAAGGTCGCTCTGAACTGGTACTGAGCGGCGGGCCGGTCAATGGCCGTTGCTTTGTAGTTCCGGTCTGACGCCCTATATTGAAGACAGATCTTTTTGCGAATTCGAGGAAACCGATGGCTTCTGCCCGCAAGTTCCAGGTTATGTCCCTGACCGATGCCGCTGCCGACCGCGTCAAGGAGCTTGTCGACAACTCCGACAAGAACGCTCTTGGCCTGCGCGTTGGCATCAAGAAGGGCGGCTGCGCCGGGATGGAATACACCATGGAGCTGGTCGAGGAACAGAAGGCCGGTGATGACGTCATCGAGGACAAGGGTGTGAAGCTCTTCGTCGATCCCTCAGCGGTGCTTTTCCTGCTTGGCACCGAGATGGATTTTGAAGTCACCAAGTTCCGCTCCGGTTTCGTCTTCAAGAACCCGAACGAGGTGTCTGCTTGCGGTTGCGGAGAATCCGTATCCCTCCAGGCCGCCGATCTCAATGCGCTGGCGCCGCAGGCCTGATTTTTCATGCCTCTGTTTGATCGCCTCAAGGCCGAGAACCTGCCTACCTGGCAGGCCTACACGCGCCACGACTTCGTCCGCAGGCTTGCAGACGGATCTTTGCCCGAGAACGCATTTCGGACCTATCTGCAACAGGACTACCTGTTCCTGATCCACTTCTCCCGCGCTTATGCATTGGCCGTCTACAAATCCCAGACGCTTGGGGACATGCGTAATGCACTTGAAGGCCTGAAGGCGATCATGGACGTGGAGATGGATCTGCACGTCGAACTCTGTGCCGGTTGGGGGATCTCCAAAGACGAACTGGAGCGGCTCGACGAAGCAAGCGAAACCATGGCGTACACCCGTTTCGTTCTGGAAACGGGCCTGCGGGGTGACCTGCTGGATCTTCAGGTCGCACTTGCTCCGTGCATTATCGGCTACGCCGAAATTGCACGTGAGAACCGTGCGGCCACCCCGAGCGGCCCCGCCGGCTCTTCCTACCGCCGCTGGATCGATGAATACGCCTCTTCTGCGTATCAGGGCGTTGCCGCAGACTTTGCAAGCTGGATGGATAAGACGGCGGAGACCTACCTGACCGACGCCAGGTTCCCATCGCTGTCGCGTATCTTCAACGAAGCGAGCCGTCTGGAAGCCGATTTTTGGCAAATGGGTCTCAGATAAATCGTCAGAATATATTCTGACAATTCGAGAATGATGCCGGATTCATCCGGGGTCAGGCAACCTGTGAATTGTTGCCGTTTTCCAGATCGACTTCCGTCTTCACATTATTCCGGCCGCTGTGCTTTGCGGCATAAAGCGCTTCATCGGCGCGAGCGATCAGGCTGTGAGCCGTATCGCCTGGTTTGAACGTCGATATGCCGATGGAAATGGTGATCCGTCCAAGATTCTCTCCGGTCGAACGCTTGACCAGCTCTTTCGACATCACTGCAAGGCGGATCTTCTCGGAAATCTCTGCAGCTTCTTCCAATCCCGACTGCGGCAGGATGATCGCGAACTCTTCTCCGCCATAGCGGCATGGAACATCGTGGCTCTTGACGTTCTGCTTGACCGACAGGGCAACAAGCCGGAGAACCTGGTCGCCGGTCTGGTGACCGAATGTGTCGTTGAATTTCTTGAAATGATCAATATCGGTCAGCAGCAACGCGAACGAGGTCTCGCTTTCCTGCGCCTGGGCAACCGTGCGTTCGATAGTACTGTCGAAATGCTTGCGGTTGTTCAAAGTGGTCAGTTCGTCGGTCAGCGATTCATAGCGAATTGCTTCCAGGTTCGCCTGAAGCGCCTCAATCTGGCGTTTCGATTCCAGAAGTTGCGTCTCGAGTCTGCGATTCGAGGTGACCGCCGTGCGCGTCGCCTGGACCATGTTCGTGATGAAAAGTTCCAGCTTTTCCGGGTCGCGCAAGGATTTAAGCTTGGCGCCGGCCTTCTCGAGCGACGAGCCGTAGTCAGAGGTCGCGTCAGCGCTGAGCTTCAGCGTATCGACCAGCCCTTCAACTTCTTGCGACACCTTGGAACCGACATCATTCAGCCTGTCCCCAAGGCGGGTCGGAGCCAGATACTCGCCATAGATGGCCTGCATGTCGTCGGAAGACACGCGGCCTTTTTCCTGGATCACCTGATTGATTGCGCGGTTGAGGCCGAGATTGTATCCCGCAGAATACGTGTACCAAAGCTCATAGGAACGCGGATACGCTGGAAGCGTATTTCGCTTTATGTACGAAAGAGCGGAATCCCCGTACACAATCGTCCGCTTATGGTCGTCGGCATCCGCCATACATAAAACTCACAGTGTTAGAGCTAACGTCGCCGCCCCACATCAGCAGCTGCTCACACCTGTAAAATCCTACAGTAAGGCTTAAAACCGGGTTAAGTCTGGCGCAGTTCGTCTCGTAAAAATGCGATCAGGACGCCTTCTTGGGGCGCGGTTCCCGCAGAAGGAAGGCCGGGATGTGACCGCCATGGCCAAATGCCGGTTCGCCCTTGGACTGGCGATGGTTTCTTGCAGAGCGTTCCGCTGCCGGCTGCTTTGCAGTTTCCTGGCGCTGTGGACGTCGACGTGCCGGGGCAGCGGTTTCCTCTGCCTCTGCCTCTGCCTCTGCCTCCGCAGTCGGAGCCGCAGCCTCATCCGACTTTTCCGGCCGTGGTTTGCGCCGCGACTTGGGCTTTGGTGCAGCTGCCTCGTTGTCCTGTTCCAGATTCTCGGCCTTTGGAGCACGCCGGCCGCGCTTGCGGCTCTTGCGTTCCTGCTCGGCTGCCTCGAAGTCAACAGCTTCGCCGATCCATTCGATGCTTTGCTGTGTCAGACTTTCGATGGCCGAAAGGTATTTCTGGTCGTCCGGCGTTACGATCGTATAAGCGGCACCCTTGCGGCCGGCGCGGCCCGTGCGGCCGATGCGGTGAACGTAGTCTTCCGCATGGATCGGGACGTCGTAGTTGAAGACGTGGCTTACGTCCGGAATGTCGAGGCCGCGGGCGGCAACATCGCTGGCGACAAGAAGGGTAACGTTCCCCTTGCGGAAGTTCTCCAGCATCATCATGCGGGTGCGCTGGTCCATGTCGCCGTGAAGCGCGCCGACATTATAGCCGTGACGCTCGAGGGAGCGGAAAAGGGTTGTGATGTCGCGCTTGCGGTTACAGAAGACAATGGCGTTCTTCAGTTCCTCGGCGCCTTCCAGAAGCTCGCGCAGTGCTGCACGCTTCTCATAGTCCTTCGTCATCGCTGCCTTCAGGCGCTGTGTGACGTTTTCAGACGTGGAGGAGGTGCGAGCAACTTCGACACGGGCCGGATTTTGAAGGAAGGTTTCGGTCAGACGCTGGATTTCCGGCGGCATGGTTGCCGAGAAGAACAGGGTCTGGCGCGTGAACGGAATCAGTTTGCAGATGCGCTCGATATCCGGAATGAAGCCCATGTCGAGCATGCGGTCGGCTTCATCGATGACGAGGATCTCGACGCCCTGAAGCATCAGCTTGCCGCGCTCCACATGGTCAAGCAGGCGGCCAGGCGTTGCGATCAGAACGTCGGCGCCGCGGTCGATGATCCGGTCCTGCTCGGCGAAGGAAACGCCGCCGATCAGCAGTGCGACGTTGAGCTTGTGGTTCTTGCCGTATTTCTCGAAGTTTTCCTGAACCTGCGCTGCAAGTTCGCGGGTCGGTTCGAGAATGAGGGTCCGTGGCATCCGGGCCCTGGCGCGTCCCTTTTCCAGCAACGTCAGCATGGGCAAGGTGAAGCTTGCTGTCTTGCCTGTTCCGGTCTGGGCAATGCCCAGTACGTCTCGGCGTTCAAGCACATGTGGAATGGCTCCTGCCTGAATGGCAGTCGGTTCGTTGTATCCTGCTTCTTCCACTGCAGCGAGAACCTTCTCGCTAAGGCCGAGAGTATTAAAAGACATAGAGCGATTGAGCCCGGATCGTTGATGGACGGATGACGATAACGCGCGGAATTCCGCTGCATTTCGTGGCACACCCTACATTTGTTGCGTCTTGTGTCAACGTGTGAGGTGCCTAAATCTGGACAAATACGCCGTAGGCGCCGAAAAGATAGGTATTTCAGTTAATAAGCGCGTGGCTGGTGAGCGAATTCGCGGCACTTGTTGCGTAGTTGATCAAGTTCTTCTGCGCCAATTTGCAAACTGGCAGCGCTGCGTGACCATGTTGAACTCTTGTGACGCAGCAAGAACAGGGACTGGCAGGCCGCATTTCAAAGGTCTCTCATGCCCTGTTGGGCCTGACTTGCGCGCATCTGGTTGGTCAATGGCCGCTAACGCGTCCCGGCTCAGATATCCAGATCCTCGGCGAACTCGGCGTTTTCCTGAATGAAGTGGAAGCGCGCCTCGGGCTTGTTGCCCATCAGTCGCTCGACAGTGGTGTCGGTGTCTTCCGGAGTACTTACGGTGACCCCGACGCGGAGCATCGTCCGCTTTGCAGGATCCATCGTTGTTTCCTTGAGCTGCGCAGGCAGCATTTCGCCCAGGCCTTTGAAACGTCCGATCTCGACCTTGCCTTTTCCCTTGAAGGTGTTTGCAAGCAATTCGTCCTTGTGCGCGTCGTCGCGGGCATAAAGCGTCTTGCCACCCTGTGTCAGGCGGTACAGGGGCGGAACGGCAAGATAAAGATGGCCGTTCTGAATCAGCTGAGGGGTTTCTCTATAAAAGAAGGTGATCAGGAGTGTCGCGATATGGGCGCCGTCGACGTCCGCATCGGTCATGATGACGACCTTCTCGTAGCGCAGGTCCTCGTCGCGGTACTGGGAGCGTGTTCCGCAGCCCAGCGCCTGGACGAGGTCGTTGATCTGCTGGCTTGCAGCCAGCTTGTCACGGCTGGCGTTGGCGACGTTCAGGATCTTGCCGCGCAAGGGAAGGACTGCCTGGTTCTTGCGGTTTCGAGCCTGTTTTGCTGAGCCGCCTGCCGAATCGCCCTCGACGATGAAGATCTCGGTGCCTTCCGAATTGCTCTGCGAGCAGTCGGCCAGCTTGCCTGGAAGGCGCAGCTTGCGCACCGCTGTCTTGCGCGCGACATCCTTCTCCTGACGGCGGCGAAGGCGTTCTTCGGCCCGGTCAATGACCCATTCCAGAAGCTTGTTCGCCTGGTTCGGTGATGCCGTCAGCCAGTGGTCGAAGGCGTCGCGGATCGCGATCTCGGCAATGCGGGTCGCCTCATTGGTGGCCAGCTTGTCCTTGGTCTGGCCGACGAATTCCGGTTCGCGGATAAATACCGACAACATGCCTCCGGCAGAGGTGAGGACGTCGTCGCCGGTGATCAGCGAGGCCTTCTTGTTGTTGGTCAGCTCCCCATAGGCCTTCAGGCCCCGCATCAGCGCATAGCGCATCCCTGCTTCATGGGTGCCGCCTTCGGGGGTGGGGACCGTATTACAGTAAGAATTGATGAAACCGTCGCCGGCAAACCACGTGACCGCCCATTCTACGGCACCATGTTTGCCGGTGGTCGATGTACGTCCGGCAAAAATGTCGTCGACGACCTTGCGTTCCTTTTCCAGACGCTCGGCCAGAAAGTCCCGCAAGCCACCAGGGAAATGGAAAACCGCCTCGGTCGGTGTTTCATCCTTCTCGCCGATCAGTTCCGGCGCGCAATGCCAGCGGATTTCGACGCCGCCGAAAAGGTAGGCCTTGGAGCGAGCCATCTTGAGCAGGCGTGCCGGCTTGAAGTGCGCCGACTTGCCGAAGATTTCGGGGTCCGGCTTGAACCGTACCTGTGTTCCGCGACGGTTCTGTGTGTCGCCGACAAGTTCGAGTGGACCCTGCGGGTGACCGCGCTTGAAGTTCTGACGGTAGAGCTTGCGCGCCCGGGCAACCTCGACAACGAGGTCTTCGGAAAGGGCGTTCACCACCGACACGCCGACGCCGTGAAGGCCGCCGGAGGTCTCATAGACCTTGCTGTCGAACTTCCCGCCCGCATGAAGCGTCGTCATGATGACTTCGAGTGCGGACTTGTCCTTGAATTTCGGATGGGGATCGACGGGAATGCCCCGGCCGTTATCCGTCACGGTCAGATAACCGTCCGCGGTCAGGGAAACATCAATCCAGGTCGCATGTCCGGCGACGGCTTCGTCCATCGAGTTGTCGATGACTTCGGCAAAGAGGTGGTGAAGGGCCTTCTCATCGGTGCCGCCGATGTACATGCCCGGACGGCGGCGTACCGGCTCCAGCCCCTCGAGGACTTCAATGTCCGCGGCTGAATATTCGCCTTCTGCGCCGGATGCTGCAGGGAGAGGGGCGGGCGTGGGCTTCGGTGCCGGGGACTGAGCAGCAGCAGGCGTGGCTGCGGAAACGTCATCGGGCATTGCCGGTGCTGCATTTCCTGCAAACAGGTCGTTCTTTGCGCTCATGTCGTACTGTCCACCTGGTGCCGAACATCCCGGCCAAACAGGTTTTTGGCCGAATTCCGTCGTTTCTATATCCGAATCAGTCACGATTGTCTCAGGACAAAGCCAGAACAGTAAAGCTTTGCGCGGTTTAGCCCCCGTTTTTAACAGGCATGGCGCCAGCCTGGGGAGGCAAGAGAAAATCAACTGATCTGTGGTGAGATCTGTTCATGTCCGGGAAACGGCAGATCGGTGGCGACACGAGGGGGGAACATGGCCGTATTTTTTGTCGACTTGAGGGAGAAGGCAGACCTGTATTGCGCGATCGCTTTGGCACTCTGTGCAGCGTTGATTGCGGTTGCAGGCTGATTCTGTGGTTTTGCAGCAACAGTACGCCGCGGACTTGGGTCTAGGCCCCAATGAGGTCGTTGATGCCGTTGTTCGGCCATGTTTCACCTTCAAGCCATCTGTGCTGAAGGGGCAAGGTGAGCGGCGCAACAGGTGTCGTGCGGTTTGAGACTCGTAAGCAGAGACAAGTCCAGGAGCGTTGAGTGATGTCACGGATATTCCGGGCATGGTGGAGCGAAGGCACGGGAGACGTCATGTTTCCCAGCAAATGCCACATTCAGGACGCTGAGGGCCGTACTCTGGTCGAAAACCGAGGCTATGATCGTCGAATGCCGAATTTGAAGATGACAGCACCGGAAGTGAGTTTGATGGTGTCCGCAATGCGGAAGTTTTTTTTGGTTGGTGGTTTCGTAGCCGCGATGGGCAGCGGCGCTCTCGCGTTTGACGGCACACCTGCGCCAAACCCGTCGATCAGCCCGAGTGACGTAAGTCCGGTCGAGGCGCTGCGCAATGGCGCGCGCCAGTATTATTCCGGCGACAAGGCCGGCGCGATCAATTCCCTTCGTTATGCGGCCGAGAACGGCCAACCCATGGCTGCCTGGAAGCTGGGCAAGATGTATGCAACCGGCGACGGTGTGCAGGAAGATGATCTCAAGGCATTCGAATATTACAGTCAGGTGGTGCGCGAGCATGGTGACGACCATCCTGATGCTCCCGACGCTCCGTTCGTTGCAAGCGCCTTCGTCGCGCTCGGAAAATACTATCTGAATGGCATTTCCGAATCCGTGCCGCAGAATGCGGGCCGGGCGAAGCAGATCTTCACCCATGCGGCTTCCTATTTCGGCGATCCTGACGCGCAGTACGAACTGGGTATGATGTACCAGCCGAATAACGGGCGGCTTGCCGTGCGCTGGTTCAATCTGGCTGCCATCAAGGGCCATGTCGGAGCCCAGGCGCGCTTGGGAGAAACCCTTTTCTCACTCGGAACGTCTGAAAGCCGCAAGGCGCGTGGTCTGATGTGGATGAGCGTCGCGCGCGAACAGGCGAAGGGCAATCCGGATGCCGCATGGATCGGGACACTTCACGAACAGTATTTTGCGCATGCGGATGAACCCGTGCGCCGGCTGGCAAGTTCCATGACCGAAACCTGGATGCATCGAAATCGTCCGGATCTCATTACGGCTGCCACCGCTGTTGCAGGTGCCGCGGCCCAACCTGCGAGCCAGCCCTCGGCGCAGTGATCTCACATCCTCAGGACGACGGGCAGGGTGTTCGTGTCACCTTCCAGGACGTGTTGTTCAGCACCATCGAGCAGACAGCGAGGTTGAGGCCTTCAGCGCTGCGGATGCAGATCGTCTCTCCAATGTGAAAATCCTCGCCCCGGTGACGGCAGGTGCAATCCACTACTGGTGCTGCGGAATGCTTTGAGGCCATGTTTGACGATGACCTGAACCGTTCTTGATATGGCGTTGTCTTTCCACCGTCGGCGAGGGCGCTCTGAAGCGGGATGACGGCAAGAACAACCGAAACCGCGACGCCAGTACGGACCGCTCTCATAAAACAGGAACGGCCACATCGCGTTCCGACTTGCCCGGATCCAAATGCCATCGCACGACCTCCAGACTGAAGAAGGTCATCGTACCACGCACTGGCCTTGTGACAAAATCCTGACTATTGGTGAGGTTTGAGGCCTGAAACAGTTGTCAGGCAGCCAGGTCGACCCAGACCGGAACGTGGTCGGAGGGCTTTTCCCAGCCGCGAACATGTTTGTCGATGCCACAACCATTCAGCATGTCGGTCGCTTGCGGCGACAGCAGAATGTGGTCGATTCTAATCCCGTTGTTCTTCTGCCAGGCGCCTGCCTGATAGTCCCAGAAGGTATATGTCTCGGGCGCTTCCGAGCAGGCACGCACGGTCTCCGTCATGCCCATGTTGATGAGCGTACGGAACTTCTGCCGGCTGATGGGCTGGAACAGCGCATCGTCAACCCAGGCGGACGGATTGGCGGCGTCCACCGGATCGGGGATGACATTGTAGTCGCCGAGCAGCATGAAAGGGGTCTCTTCCGCAAGGCGTTGCTTTGCGTGATCGATCAGTCGGTCCATCCAGGATAGCTTGTAGGGAAATTTTTCCGTACCGAGCGGGTTTCCGTTCGGAAGATAGAGACAGCCGAACCGGACAGCGCCATTAGTGGTCGAAACGCTTGCCTCGATATACCGGGCCTGTTCGTCGCTCTCGTCGCCCGGCAGACCACGTTGCACGTCCTCGAGTGGCAGCTTCGAAAGAAGCGCGACGCCGTTGAAACTCTTCTGGCCGTGGGTCTCGACGTTGTAGCCGAGATCCTCGATCGCCTGACGCGGGAAGTTCTCATCGATCGACTTGATTTCCTGGAAGCAGGCGACGTCCGGTTGGGCTTCCTTCAGCCATTCCAGTACCGTCTCGATGCGAGCCTTGACGCCGTTGATGTTCCAGGTAGCGATCTTCATTCAGGCAGTTTCCAAATACCGTCAGTGTCTGGTCGTGAGCCAGACATAGCACCGGCGGGCTGCAGATGTCCCGCCCTAGCAAGCGATCAGCGAAGTTTCCTTGGGAGAAAGGCACTTGCCATCGCGCAAGCCGGGTCAGATCGTGAAGCTGGTGCCGCAGCCGCAACCGGCCACTGCGTTCGGATTGTTGATCTGGAAGGACTGGCCAATGATGTCGTCGACGAAATCGATCTCAGATCCACTCATGTATTGCAGCGACACGGAATCGATCAGCACCTCGATGCCGTCCTTTTCGATCACGAGATCGTCGTCTTCGCGTGCCGTCACGAGATCGTATTTGTACTGCAGGCCCGAGCAGCCGCCGCCTTCGACGCTGACCCTGAGGGCCGTTCCTTCCGGCTCGCTCGAAATGATCTTCGCGATCCGCTTGGCAGCGCGGGCACTGACTGTTACGGGATGTTCAAGTGTTTCAGTCATGGTTCGGCTATTGTCCTGGAGCGTTTCCTTCGATCTCGCCTCGGGTGCGCGCGGCTTGCGCCGTCCGCTCGGGATCGTAGGTGCAACAGCTCATAAATCTATCGGTCTATGACGATAGGTATGGTGTGGAAGCGGGCGCGTCAATGATCGCTCATTGCAACGTGCCGTAAAAGGGTTCGTCCAAGGGGGCGCAGTGGGAAGTGAAAGTCAATCGGTCGCCGTTGCACCGGCTCTGGGATTTGGAGCGCAGGAGCGGGCAACTTACGCTCAGGATCCGTTCAAGAGCCTGGGGCGCCTTTACCCGGAGCCGGAAAGCCCGACGAGAACGCCGTTCCAGCGAGATCGCGACCGCATCATTCATTCCTCGGCATTCAGGCGTCTGAAGCACAAGACCCAGGTGTTCGTCTATCACGAGGGCGACCACTATCGTACGCGCCTGACCCATACGATCGAGGTCTCACAGATCGCGCGTTCTCTCGCCAGGGCGCTTCGGCTCGATGAGGATCTGGCCGAATGCCTCGCGCTGGCGCATGACCTGGGCCACACGCCCTTCGGTCATGAGGGTGAGGACGTCATGCATGAGTGCATGGCTCCTTATGGTGGCTTCGATCACAATGCCCAGTCTCTGCGTGTGGTGACCTCGCTCGAGCAGCGCTATGCGGAGTTCGACGGCCTGAACCTTGCCTGGGAAACCCTTGAGGGTCTCGTCAAGCATAACGGCCCGCTAGTGTCTGCCGAAGGCGCTCCACTGGGCAAATTCTCCGGGTCAGAACTGCCTTTCGCGATCCGGGAATATGCAAAAAGTCAGGATCTGGGCCTCGATACCTGGCCAAGTGCAGAAGCCCAGGCCGCAGCGATCGCCGATGACATCGCCTATGACGCCCATGATCTGGACGACGGCTTGCGGGCCGGACTGTTCCGCATAGACGAGATGAAGGAAGTTCCATTCCTCGCATCGATCCTCGCTGAGGTGGACGCGAAGTATCCGGGCCTTGAAGAGAGCCGCCGTATCCATGAGATCGTCCGCCGGTCGATCACGCGTATGGTCGAGGACGTCATTTCCGAATCCATGCGCCGCCTGTCGGAGCTTGCCCCGAGGACGGTCGATGATATCCGCAATGCCGGTTGCTGTGTCGTCGATTTCTCGGCGGAGATGGCTGCACGGGAAAAGGAGGTCAAACGCTTCCTTTTCGCCCGTGTCTACAGGCACGAGGATGTATTGGCGGTCCGCAAGCTGGTCGCTCGTGTCGTGCGGGATCTTTTTGCCCGCTTTCTGGCAGAACCGACGCTGTTGCCGTCGCCCTGGAACCGTGGTCTGGAAGGGCTTGGTCAGGAGCAGATGGCACGCCGGGTCTGTGATTACATTGCGGGCATGACCGACCGCTTCGCCATGGACGAACATCGCAGATTGTTTGACGATACCCCTGATTTAGGGTAGGCGCATCGCTCATAGAGTCGGCCCTTGCAGCGCCGGGCCCTTGGGCCCGTTGCGCGCGGGGCTGTTGTGTTTGCACGTTCCAGCCGGTTGGATGGTTATGAATATATTCGCGGAATTCGCCGAACGCGTAAAAAAAGCGGTCGCCGGTCTCGATCTGGCGGGTCCGGACGGGGCCGCTCCTGACGTCTCACGTGTGACGGTCGAATCGCCGCGCGACCCCGCGCATGGCGATCTGGCAACCAATGCCGCGATGGTTCTGGCAAAACAGGTCGGCATGAAGCCGCGGGACCTTGCCGACAAGCTTGCAGAGGCCCTGCGAGCGGATGCGGACATTACCGAAGTATCCGTCGCCGGTCCCGGCTTCATCAACCTGCGTCTTGCGGCGTCCGCCTGGCAGAGCGTATTGGCCTCGGTTGTGGCTGATGGCCTGGATTTTGGCCGTTCGACCCGTGGAGCGGGCAAGAAGGTCAACGTCGAGTACGTCTCGGCCAATCCGACCGGTCCGATGCATGTCGGTCATACCCGCGGCGCTGTCGTCGGCGATGCCTTGGCGAACCTGCTCGCCTATGCCGGTTACGATGTCACTCGCGAGTACTACATCAACGATGCCGGCTCGCAGATCGATACGCTCGCGCGCAGCGCGTTCCTGCGATACCGGGAAGCACTTGGTGAAAATATCGGCGAGATTCCCGCTGGCCTCTACCCGGGCGATTACCTCGTTCCGGTCGGAAAGGCGCTCGCGGCACAATACGGCGACAAGCTGGTGTCTATGGACGAAAGCGAATGGTTCGACATCGTCAAGCCTTTCACCGTCGATGCCATGATGGACATGATCCGCGAGGATCTGGCGCAGCTGAACGTCCGCCACGATGTGTTCTTCTCGGAGAAGACACTGCATCTTCAGGAAGGAGCCACGCCGTCCAAGATCGACGAGATGCTGGAAGCCCTCCGTGGTGACGGCCTTGTCTACGAAGGCACGCTGCCGCCGCCCAAGGGCCAGGTCCCTGATGATTGGGAAGACCGCGAGCAAACGCTGTTCAAGGCATCGGACTACGGTGACGACACCGATCGTGCACTGAAGAAGTCAGACGGCTCCTACACGTATTTCGCTGCGGATGTTGCCTATTTCCGTGACAAGTATCTGCGCGGCTTTGACGAGATGATCTACATCCTCGGCGCCGACCATGGCGGATACGTCAAGCGCCTGCAGGCGGTGGGCAAGGCGGTTTCCGGTGGTAAGTCGGAAGTTATCGTCCGCCTTTGCCAGTTGGTGAAACTGTTCCGCGCCGGCGAGCCGGTGAAGATGTCCAAGCGTTCGGGCAACTTCGTCACGCTGCGCGACGTGGTGGATGAGGTTGGCCGTGACCCGGTCCGCTTCATGATGCTTTACCGCAAGAATGATGCGCCGCTCGACTTCGATTTCCAGAAGGTGACCGAACAGTCCAAGGATAACGCTGTCTTCTATGTCCAGTATGGGCACGCGCGCTGCTGCTCCGTCCTCCGGCAGGCAGCAGAAGAAGTGCCGGCTCTGGACACCAGCGATGCAGGCCTCAAGGCGGCAGATCTTTCGCTTCTGGACGACAGTGGTGAACTGGAACTGATCGCCAAGATGGCGGAGTGGCCGAAGATTGTCGACGCGGCAGCCGAAACACACGAGCCACATCGCATTGCATTCTACCTGTATGATCTCGCAAGTTCCTTGCACGGCCATTGGAACCGAGGCAAGGAATTGCCGCAATTACGCTTTATTAACACTGAAAACGCCAAATTAACCCTAGCGCGTCTTGCCTTGGTGCGGGCAGTATCCTTGGTACTTGCTTCAGGTCTGGCGATTCTGGGCGTGGAAGCGCCTGAGGAAATGCGCTGAAGTAAAATGGTAGTGCCTGCCGGCTTGCCGGTGGGCCCACAGACTGCGGCCGGATTGCATATCGCCCATGGCAAACGAAAAAGACTATCCGTCAACACACCCGCTGCCCGGGACGCCGGCCACCGACAACGGGATCGATTCTCCCGCGGAAGATCCGCTCGTCGAACTGGCGCGGATCGTAAATCGGAACCGTCAGCCTGATCAGGATGCAGCAGCGGGCCGGGTTGGACGCACTGATTATTTCGCAGGACTCGATGATGTGGCGCTAGAGGAACCGGCCGCGCCGGCCTCATCTTTTAGCCGTGTCGAGCCGCGCTTTGAAACACAGGCTCCATCCGTGGAGCCGGCATTCAATCAGTCCTCGACCACCAAGAGTCTCGAAGACGAACTGGAAAATGCGCTGCGCCTGCCTGAGGCTGGTGCGCCGCGGCAGTTTGATGCCTATGATGATGCGAACTCATACCGTGTCGCTCCTGCCGAAGACGAGCCCTTCGCTGCGGAACCTGCTCCCGAAGTTGAAGAGGATCTCGGCCTGGATATACCGGAAAGCCGACTCGACAGCGGTGTCGCACTCGACCTCGAGGCCAATCTGACAGCCGAGTTGGAAGACGAACTTCAGGGCGTCTTCCGTGCATCGTTTGAGCCTGATCGATACCGGACGACAGAAGCGACACAGGTTCAGCCATCAGTTTCCGATTTCGATGTCCATACACGTGGCGGGCCTGCCTCTGCGATTGGCAACATTTTCAGTTCACATTCGACCGCCCCCCAATATCAGGAAGACGAGTTCTCCGAGCCTGATGACGGCGCAAGCCACGGCCATGACGGCGTCGCAGTCGCTCAGACCGGCTTTGTCCATGAAGACCGGCGAGCCCCTGATGTGACCGATCAAGCGGAGCCGGACCAAAACGACGATGACGACCTGTTTGCCTCACTGACCCCGCAGCCGCAGGCCGAGGCGCCTGCGCCAGTCGCGGCACAGGACGATTTCGATAGCCTTTTTGCAGAAGTAACACCGCAGCGGTTCAGCGGAGAACTTCGTGGAACGGCGACCGCATCGGCCGCCGATGACATCGACGACATGGCCTGGCCGGCTGCTGCAGCCGCGGTTCCAGACGTGCCGGATGATGAGACGCCACCGCCGCCGGGTGGTTATGATCTCGAGGCCGTTGCACGTGCGATGCAGGAAAGTGATCCGACCCTTGCAGGCTCCGGTGTTCTTCCGCCTCATCCGCGCGAGGAAGCAGCTGCGGCGCCGCATTCGACCGGGTCACGCAAGGGGCTCTATGTCGCCGCGGCCGTTCTGGCGGTTGCGATCGCGGGAGGAGGCGTCTTCCTGTTCACGGATGGCAATTCCATATCCATTCCCGATGGGCCGCCGCCGCTGATCGCAGGTCTCGAAGGCCCGTTGAAGGTTTATCCGGAATCATCTCCCGAGCAGCCGGACCAATCCAGTTCCAAGCTGATTTATGACCGGGTGGGAAACACTTCCGATACGTCGCGCGAACGTCTGGTCCTGCCGGAAAGAACCGCACCGGCAGAGTTGCCGCCTGCGCCGGAAGGTGCAACCGGAACTGATCCTCTCGTTCCCGGTGCGCCCAAGAAAGTCCGCACCCTGGTTGTGCGTCCGGACGGGACCATCGTGCCTGAATCCGACCAGCCTGCTTCATCGCCGGCGGAACCGCGCCAGGTGACCACACGTCCTGTCGCGCCGACCAATGAAACGGCGCCCGCTGTTACGCCGCAGGCATCTTCGCCCACGGCCCCGATTGCGCTGACGCCCGAGCCTGCCGCTCCAGCGGTCGCAGCTCCGGAGGTAACCCCGCCTGCAGATGAAACCCCTGCAGTGTCTGAACCCGTCCTTCAAACGCCTGCAATTGTTGCGGAGTCGGAAACAGCACTGCCGGAGCAGCCGGCAAATGTTCCGTCTGTCTTGCCGAAGAAGAAGCCCGATGGCTCGGTCCGTACCGCCGCCGCACCTCGGGCCGTTACCACCGGAGGTCCGCTTGATCTCAGCAATCCGGCACCCGCGACGCAGGCCGCCCCCGTTGCAGCAGCACCGGTCGCTGCAACCCCTGTTGCTGCTGCACCGGTCCCGAGCACTTCAGGCACGATCCCTGCCGGTACCTATGTGGTCCAGGTGACGTCTCAGCGTTCGGCCGACGCAGCCCGTGATGCCTACAGCGGCCTTCAACGCCGCTTCCCGCAGGTTCTCGGAGGCCGCGATGCGGTGATCGTCGCAGCCGAAATTCCCGACCGGGGAACCTTCTATCGTGCGCGCATTCCAATGACTTCACGCGAAGACGCCATCAGTCTTTGTGAAGGATTGCAGGCCGCCGGCGGCGACTGTTTCGTCCGCCGTAACTGACGGCAGCAGACAGTGCGAATTGAAAAAGGCCGTACCGGGTGTCCCGGTGCGGCCTTTCACTTTCTGCGGCAGGTATCGCCTCTGCTAAGCTAGTTCGCCAGTGCCTTTGCGAGGAATGGCAGGCTTTTGTCGAGCCGGTAATCAATCGACGAGTGGTTGTCGTCAAATTCCTCGTAGACGTGGGCGACATTGGCTCCGGTAAGTTTCCTGGTCATCCGCCTCGCGCCGTAAAGCAGGTTGTACTGATCGGCTGTTCCGCAATCGATCCAAAGGCCCTTCAACGAGCCAAGGGCGGCCATGTGCTGGTCTGCCATGACGACCGGATCCCACTGCAGCCAATTCGCCCAACGATCCTCGATGATTTCGCAAGTCTCCGGATCGACCGGTAGTCGGACGCCGTAAGGTGCCGACGGATCCGGGTCGTAGGTTGCGGCCATCGCGAAGGTCATCAGGTCATGCAGTGCGCTGCCGGGAAACTTCGGACCGGAAAGAAAGTCGTCGATGAACGCGCCGATGGAACCTTTCCGCTGGATTGCCCTGAGAGCGCTCGGCATTTCAGGCAGGTAGCAAAGTTCGAATGCCATGTCGCCGGAATGGCAGGCTGCGGCTGCCCAGACGTCCGGATACAGCATGGCATGAACGAGCGAGCCATACCCGCCCGACGACTTGCCGAAGCAGGCGCGCCTTCCATCGCCCCCACAGCCGAAGCGGGTCTCGACGGCAGGCAGCATTTCCTTGGTCAGGAAGCTGGCCCAGGCGCCCATGGCCGCACTGTCGATATACTGGTTGCCGCCGAGCTGCGTGAAACAGTCGGGCAAGGCAACAGCAACCGGGGGCAGGGTCCCCTCATGGATCAGGCGGTCGAGCCGTTCGGGGACGTTTTCGCCAAAATTCTTCCAGGCGACATGCGCCGGCCCGCCCGAGGTGTAGCCGACAAGGTCGACGAGCAGCGGCAGGCCTGATCCGTCGTGTCCGTATGGGGTATAGACCACGACCTCGCGGTCGGACGGATCGCCGAGCAGATTGCCCTTCAGGCAATCGGAGGGAACCGTCAGTCTGTGCAAGGTACCCACGGGTATGTCGGAGCGCGTGCGCATGGTATTTCCGCTCTTTTCTGGATCATTGCTGCCACCGGAAAGGTCGCAGCCGAACTTTGGCTGGTCCCGTTATGAGCGATGCGGGGGCGCGCACGCAACAGCCTATCGAGCTGCGAGCGCTCCTTGCAGCGCCTTTGGCCATCCGCTTGTGCTTGACCGCCTCGCAACGCGAAGTTAAGGCCTTGTCATGGCAAAGGCATTTATAACCGGGTGTCCCGGCACGGTCCTGACGGACGCTGAAATCGATTTTCTCCAGCGTGAAAACCCCTGGGGATTGATCCTTTTCCGGCGCAATTGCGAAACACCGGTTCAGGTTGCTGCACTGGTTCAGCAGTTTCGTGATGCTGTAGAACGCATCGATGCTCCGGTGTTGATCGACCAGGAGGGCGGACGGGTCCAGCGCCTGCGCCCGCCGCATTGGCCAAAATACCCGCCGCAGCGGGTTTTCGGCGATCTTTATCGCAATGATCCGACACGAGGGTGTTCCGCTGCACGTCTTGGCGCCCGGCTGATTGCCCATGATCTTCGCGCACTTGGCATTACGGTCAATTGCCTTCCCTTGCTTGACGTCGAGTTCCCCGAAACCGCCGATGCCATTGGCGACCGGGCTTATGGAGCGGACCCGAAGGCGATTGCGTCGCTCGGAAGGGAGACCTGCGAGGGATTGCTCGCCGGCGGCGTCCTTCCGGTACTCAAGCACCTGCCGGGGCATGGCCGCGCCACTGTCGACAGCCACCTGGAATTGCCAAAGGTAACGTCTACTGTCGCCGAGCTGGATGCGACAGACTTCGCACCGTTCCGTGACCTGAACGGCTACCCTCTGGCAATGACCGCACACATCCTCTTTACCGAGATCGATGCCACGCGCCCGGCGACCCAGAGCCGCGAGATCATTGATTTGGTCATTCGAGGCAGGATGGGTTTCTCAGGCTGCCTGATGAGCGACGATATCTCGATGAAGGCGCTTGGTGGGGATATGCGCGAAAGATGTGCCGCAACCTTTGCTGCCGGTTGCGATCTTGTGCTTCACTGTAACGGTGAACTTGAGCAGATGAACGCTGTTGCTGAAGTCGCCCCACAGATCGGGGGAATGACGGAATTGCGGTGCGCGCAGGCGCTCGCCGCACTTCGCGACCCGGATCCGAACTTCGACGTCGAGGCAGCACGGACAGAGTTCCGAATTCTGCTTGGCGACGCGATGGCGTGAAGCAGGCTTTTGTGGCCAAGTGTGAGGATTAAGACGAGCGGCAATGGCAGCGGGTGACGATCAGGATCTGTTATCCTCCACCATGGATGTGGAGCGCGCTTCGTCGGACCCGCAGCTCGTTGTCGACGTCGACGGCTTCGAAGGTCCGCTCGATCTTCTTTTGACGCTCGCACGCACACAGAAGGTGGATTTGGCGCGCATCTCGATTCTGGCACTTGTTGAGCAGTATCTGGGGTTCGTCGCCGAAGCCCGGCGCATGCGGCTGGAACTAGCTGCCGATTATCTCGTGATGGCCGCATGGCTTGCCTATCTTAAGTCACGGCTCCTACTGCCGGAACAGAAGGACGAGGACGAGCCCACCGGCGAGGAACTGGCTGCCGCACTTGCGTTCCGCCTGCAACGGCTCGAGGCCATGCGCGAGGCGGCCTCGAAGTTGATGGCGCGGCCGCGTCTGGGGCAGGATTTCTTCGCAAGGGGCATGCCGGAGACAACCTCCGTTGAGCGCCGGAGTGTCTGGTCGGCAACGCTCTACGAATTGCTGACAGCCTATGCCACGCAGCGTCAGAGGAATTCCGTCACATCAGTCCGGGTTTTGCGCCGCAACGTCTGGTCGCTCCAGGAGGCGAGGGAGTTGCTCGCCCGTCTGGTCGGACGCGTCGGCGAGTGGGCGCCGATCAACAGCTACCTCAAGGACTACCTGTACGATCAGGAGGACTGGGCGACGGTCGTTGCAAGCACCTTCTCGGCCAGCCTGGAGATGGTGCGCGAGGGACAGGTGGAAATCCGCCAGAGCGAGCCCTTTGCACCGGTCTATATCCGTGCATTGCCGCAAGGAGAAGACGATGGAACATGAAGGCGACCTGTTGTCCGGCAGCCTGACCGAGGACGATGCGCACAGGCGCGCAGAGAATGACCGCGACGGCCTTCGCATGGTGGAGGCATTGCTGTTCGCGTCGGCCGAGCCGCTCTCCGAGCTTGAGCTGGAAGAACGCTTGCCCGTCGGCACGCATGTCGTATCGCTGCTTCAGACACTGCAGCGAACCTATGAGGCGCGGGGCGTCAATCTTGTACGTGTTGCCGGCAAGTGGGCCTTCCGGACTGCGGAAGACCTTTCCTTCCTTATGCACCGTAACCGGGAAGAAGAACGCAAGCTCTCGCGTGCAGCGCTTGAAACGCTCGCAATCATTGCCTATCACCAGCCGGTCACACGAGCGGAGATCGAGGAAATTCGCGGCGTGTCGACGTCGAAGGGAACGTTGGACGTCCTGATGGAGACAGGCTGGATCCGGATGCGTGGTCGGCGCAGGACGCCGGGGAGGCCGGTCACATACGGGACCACCGAGGAGTTTCTGGCGCATTTCGCCCTTGACCAGATCCGTGATCTGCCGGGACTGGAAGAGTTGAAGGGCGCGGGCATGCTCGATAGTGCCATCCCCGCGTCGTTCCTTGTGCCGACGCCCAACGACGACGAAGAACTGGGAGAAGACGAAGATCCGTTGGAAGACGGCTCCCTGTTTGATGGCGACGATTTTGACCCGGATACCTGAGCGGGATGACGGTATTGAACGCAAGAACGAAGACCGGACCCGGCTTTACCGAACTTGAGCCACGCTGGGGTGCGCGTGGCACCGCCCGGGCAACGATTGCTGCCGGACTGGTGTTCGAGAACGTTAGCCATGCCTACGACGGCAATGTGTCCGTGTCCGACCTGTCACTCGAAGTCGCGCCGGGCGAGGTCTTGTGCCTGCTTGGCCATTCGGGCTGCGGCAAGACCACGTTGATGCGGATCGCCGCCGGCGTGGAGCAGCAGCTTTCAGGACGGGTGCTGATAAACGGGCGCGAAGTCTCCGGGCCGAAAGGGTTCGTTCCGCCTGAAAAGCGTGGCGTCGGCCTGATGTTCCAGGACTATGCCCTGTTTCCACACATGAGTATCCTCGACAACGTCGTGTTTGGCTTGCGCGACCTGGACCGGCAGACCGCGGAGCGAGAGGCATTGGCGCTGCTCGAGCGTGTGGGCCTCAACGGCTATGCCCAGGACTACCCGCACGCATTGTCTGGTGGTGAGCAGCAGCGCGTCGCGCTGGCGAGGGCGATCGCGCCGCGTCCTTCGGTTCTTCTGATGGACGAACCATTCTCCGGTCTGGACCGGCGCTTACGCGACAATGTGCGCGACGAGACAATGACCATTTTGCGCGAGACCAGGGCTACCTGCATCATCGTGACGCATGACCCGGAAGAAGCCATGAGAATGGGCGACAAGATCGCTCTCATGCGGCGGGGTAGGCTGGTCCAGCATGGCACTTCCGCTGAGCTCTACAGCAACCCGGCAGATGTCTTTGCGGCAAAATTCTTTTCCGAGCTGAATGAGCTGGAGGGTATCGTCACCTCTGCGGGCATCGAAACTGCTATCGGCATGCTCCCGTCCGGAGATTGGCCGGTCGGATCAAGGCTTTCCGTTTGTATTCGCCCGCATGGACTGCTTCCGGAGGTAGCTGATGCAAAGCCTGCAATCGGCCGCATTTCCAACAGGCGATTCGTCGGCGAGATGGATCTTCTGACGATTATTGTCGAAGGCCTCAATCAGGCATTGCATGCGCGTATCCGTCCGGGCAGCGGGCTGGAGGCCGGAATGGACGTCGCGCTCGACACGGATCCGCAGGATGTCTTGATCTTCGACGCCGAGAACGCACATTAAGGGTATCGGCAATCTCCGTAATTGGTTGCATAGCCGATCGTATTGCGGGGGCTTGGTGTTTTTTGTAATAGTGACCCCGCCGAGAGGCATCGAAACTGGGAGTTTGGCGTAATGGGCATTAGTGTTTGGCAGATCCTCATCGTGGCGGTGATCGTTGTTCTGCTGTTTGGGCGTGGCAAGATCTCCGAATTGATGGGCGACGTCGCCAAGGGGATCAAAAGCTTCAAGAAGGGTATGGCGGATGACGACTCCGCTCCTGCAAACGAAGCTCCCAAGACGATCGATCATCAGCCGGCGGAAAGCGTCTCTGCTGAAAAGACCGAAAATCAGTCCAAAGCCAGCTGATTTTCATCAGGCATTCTCGTAATGCCGTTCCATCTTCATGTAACCAACCGGTCTGGACTTTAGATGTTCGATATCGGATGGACCGAACTGTTGGTGATCGCCTGTGTTGCGATCATCGTCGTAGGTCCCAAAGACTTGCCGCGCATGCTCCGGGGCCTTGGACAGACCATCGGCAAGCTGCGCCGTATGTCGCGCGAGTTCCAGTCAACGTTCAACGATGCGATCCGCGAAGCTGAAAAGCAGGCTGACATCGCGGACATGAAGAAACAGGTCGAGGAGGTCGGCAATTTCAATCCCCTCGGGGATCTGAAGAAGTCGATCGAGACCGACAAGGTGGCGCAGAAGACAACGACGCCTGCGCCGCCCGCCGCGAAGGCTGAACCGGCAGAAGCCGGAAAGGTTTCCGGTGATGACGCAGCAGCGGCAAGCTCTGCTGAGACGTCAGCCGGGACGGCAAAGACCGAGCCCGCGGCAAGTGCGGCCGCAGAGACTGCACGGGAAGATACCAAGGCATGAGCCAGGAAGATATCGACGCGTCCAAGGCGCCCTTGATCGAACATCTCATCGAGCTGCGTCAACGGCTCATGCGATCGGTGATCGCGATCATCGTGATGTTCATCGTGTGCTTCTACTTTGCCACGGATATCTACAACATCCTGACGGTTCCGTATCTGCGTGCTGCGCCCGATCCAGGTGCCGTGCAGATGATCTTTACCGCACCTCAGGAATGGTTCTTCACCCAGCTGAAGCTCGCGCTGTTCGGTGCGCTTTTCCTGGCATTCCCGGTCGTGGCATCGCAGATATACATGTTTGTCGCTCCGGGCCTCTACAAGGAGGAAAAGGGCGCGTTCCTGCCATTCCTGGTCGCAACGCCAATCCTTTTCGCGATTGGAGCGTGCCTGGTCTATTTCCTCGTCATGCCGATGGCCATGGGCTTCTTCCTGTCGATGGAACAGGTCGGCGGTGAAGGCAAGGTCGCGATCCAGCACCTTGCCAAGGTCAGCGAATATCTTGGTCTGATCATGATCCTGATCTTCGCCTTCGGCCTTGTGTTCCAGCTGCCGGTCATCCTGACGCTCATGGGCCGAGTCGGCTTTGTCTCGTCACAGGGCCTGCGGGAAAAGCGCAAGTACGCAATCGTCGGAGCCTTTGCTGCTGCCGCAATTCTGACGCCTCCGGATCCGATCTCGCAGATCGGTCTTGCGCTGCCGACGCTGCTTCTCTACGAAGTCTCCATCATTTCTGTTCGGCTCATCGAGCGCAAACGCGCAGATCGGGAAGCAGAACGCGAGGCTGAAGAGGCCTGAGCGGCCTGCCTGCCACCTGCGTAGCGCTTGAGCCGAGAAGTTCTCAAGCGTTGCCCGGGAAGCACGATGTTCGATATCAAATGGATCAGGGAAAACAGCGAAGCCTTTGACAAGGCGCTTGCGCGCCGCGGATACGAGGCTTCTGCCGCTAAGCTCATCGCTCTGGATGACGCCCGCCGATCTCACATCAGCAAGCTTCAGGAAGCTCAGGAACGGCGCAATGCCGCGTCCAAGGAAATCGGCAAGGCGATGGCCGCCAAGGATGCGGCGTTGGCCCAGTCCCTCAAGGACGAGGTCGCCGGGATCAAGTCTTTCATCCAGGAGGGCGAGGCAAAGGAGCGCGAGCTCGTCGCCGCGCTCGAAGCTGCATTGTCCGTCATTCCGAATCTTCCTCTGGACGATGTGCCCGATGGTGACGACGAGGCCGGCAATGTCGTGTTGCGTGTCGTCGGCGAGAAGCCCGTCTTTTCGTTCAATCATGCACCGAAGGAGCATTTCGAACTGGAAGGCGCCGAAGCGGGCCTCGACTTTGCCACCGCTGCCAAGCTGTCCGGTTCGCGCTTCGTTGTCCTGAAGGGCCAGCTTGCGCGTCTTGAACGTGCGCTCGGACAGTTCATGATTGACGTGCATACGCAGGAGCACGGCTACATGGAAGTGTCGCCGCCGCTTCTGGTACACAACACCGCGCTTTACGGAACGGGTCAGCTGCCAAAGTTCGAGGAAGACCTCTTCAAGACCAGTGGCGACCACTACCTCATCCCGACAGCGGAAGTGCCGCTGACCAACTTGGTCGCCGGCGAGATCGTTGCCGAAGAGGCTCTGCCGCTGCGCGTAACGGCGCTTACCTACTGCTTCCGTTCCGAAGCAGGCTCTGCCGGGCGCGATACCCGAGGCATGCTGCGCCAGCACCAGTTCTCCAAGTGTGAGCTGGTTTCGGTCACCAAACCGGACGATTCGCTCGCAGAACTGGAGCGGATGCTGGGTTGTGCGGAAAACGTTCTCAAGAAGCTTGGCCTGCATTACCGGGTCATGACGCTCTGCACCGGCGACATGGGCTTCGGTGCGCGCAAGACCTACGACATCGAGGTCTGGCTGCCGGGGCAGGATACCTATCGCGAGATTTCGTCCTGTTCCGTCTGTGGCGATTTCCAGGCGCGCCGCATGAATGCCCGCTATCGCCTTGCCGGCGAGAAGCAGCTTGCCCATGTTCATACGCTGAACGGGTCGGGCATTGCGGTCGGCCGTGCCTTGATTGCCGTGCTGGAGAACTACCAGAATGCCGATGGTTCGATCACGGTGCCCGAGGTTCTGCGCCCCTACATGAACGGTTTGGAGAAGATCGGCTGACATGCGTATCCTGATCACCAATGATGACGGCATTCACTCGCCGGGACTGGCAGCGCTCGAGCGCATTGCCCGGACGCTGTCCGATGATGTCTGGGTGATCGCGCCGGAAACCGACCAGAGCGGTGTCGCTCATTCCCTGACCTTGAGTGATCCCTTGCGTCTGCGGCGAATTTCCGAGCATCAGTTCGCGCTGCGCGGCACGCCGACCGACTGCGTTATCATGGGCGTTCGCAAGGTGTTGCCGGGTATGCCGGACCTCATCCTGTCTGGTATCAACAAGGGCCAGAACCTTGCTGAGGATGTCACTTACTCGGGCACGGTTGCTGGTGCCATGGAGGGATCCATCCTCGGCATTCGCTCGATCGCTGTCTCCCAGGCCTATAATTGGGATGTCGGGTCGGAGCCCAACTACGGCACCGCGGAGGCACATGCTCCGGAGCTGTTCCGCAAGCTGCTCGATTTCCCGATGCCGCCACATACGCTTTTGAACGTCAACTTCCCGGCCTGTGATCCGCAGGATGTGAAGGGTACGAAAGTCACCGTGCAGGGCCATCACGAACAGTCGGGGCTGACGATTTCCGAGCGCCGTGACGGTCGTGGCTATCCTTACTATTGGCTCGGTTTCCAGGACCGCGGCCAGTCGATCCTCGACAACAGCGATCTTCATGCTGTGCGAGACGGTTTCATTTCGGTCACTCCGTTGCGGATCGATCTGACCGCCCATGATATGGTTCAGCAGTTGGCCGGAGAACTGGCCTGAGTCGTTCCTGGTCGAGTTAGGGTCTGTCCAGCATGAGTGCCATGTCCTCGCTGAAACTGCCGGAAGATGCCCGTGCGGTCGATACGGACGAGGCGCAGGCCAGGGCGCAGCTGATCCTGTCCCTGCGCGGTCAGGGTATCGGTGATCGTGCAGTGCTTTCCGCGGTCGAGCGGGTGCCGCGCCGT
This sequence comes from Roseibium sp., assembly GCF_048261595.1. Classification (GTDB taxonomy): domain Bacteria; phylum Pseudomonadota; class Alphaproteobacteria; order Rhizobiales; family Stappiaceae; genus Roseibium. The sequence continues at coordinate 274,171 of NZ_JBLXFW010000001.1, read as the reverse complement.
CTGTTTCTTGCTGCGGTTCATCACCAGTTTGCCTACGAGGATTCGATCCTGCCGATCGAGTGCGGGCAGGTCGTTCTTGCGCCATCATTTGTGGCGCGGATCGTTCAGGCGCTCCGGGTCGAGGCAAGGCACAAGGTTCTTGAGATCGGAACCGGGTCGGGATATCAGGCGGCAATTCTCGCTCATGTCGCAGGATCGGTTGACAGCATCGACCGATACAGGACGCTTGCAACCCTTGCAGCTCAGCGCACTGCGGCTCTCAAGCTGTCGAATGTACGTGTCCATGAGGGCGATGGCCTTGACGGATTGAAAGCGCGTGCCCCATTCGACCGGATTATCCTGACCGGCGCCGTGAACGCTGTTCCTGAGGCTCTTCTCAACCAGCTCGCGCCGGACGGTATTCTCATCGCGCCGGTGGGCGATATGGGCAATGTTCAGCAACTGACCCGGATCACGCGGGACGGAGACGGCCTCCACGTTGAGGAGCTTGAGCCCGTGCGCATGATTGCACTGACGTCCGGAAAGGCATCGATCCTGTAAGGTGGCCCGTTGGGGCAGGCGATCGCCCGGTGCTCATACGGGGATGCCGACTTGCGTAACGGCTGAACCAGATCTGACCTTCGCATGGCCGGATCAATGCACTGAATTGCGATAAGACCGATATTCTGCCGGACAAACGACGAGAATTCCCGACGTTGTTGGCAAAGACGCGTCGTTCAAAAAAGCCGTCCAATGCCTGGCATGTTCAGGCCATCATCCGCGTCGCCGATTTAAGTCCGCGTCTTAGTTCTTTGTAAACCTTACTCGTTTCTAATCTTAACCATGTTGGTCACACTAGTATCTGGTTGAGTAAGACGATGAACAAGCGGATGCGTTCCCTCCGCAGCACCCTGGTTTCCCGGGTCGCTCTTGTATCTCTGACCGCCGGTGTTCTGGCAGGGTGCAGCTCTGCCGTCGAGCGCTTCGGTGAGGCGCCGATCTATACCGGCGGAACCGACAACCAGAGGTCCATCCTTGCAGGTGGCGGCAAGCAGCCCAGCTACCAGGATATCATGCAGGGTCCGGGCGGGACTGCCGCGGGGCTTCCTTCGGCATCGTCCGAACCGGTAACCACCGGTTCTATCACCCCGCGCCGTGCGGCGCCTGTCGTCTCGCGGCAGGATCTTCCCAATGCGACGCCGGTCCGCTCAAACCCGGTTCCCGTCGCAACCGCGCCTGCGCCCGAGGTGCCTGTTTCAGGTGGTTCAAACTGGCGCGGTTGGAGCTCGGCAGGCGGGACGCGTATTCCGGTTCGCTCCGGCGATACGGTCAACAGTCTTTCCCGCCGCTATGGTGTCCCCGTCGAGGCGATCGTGGCCGTAAACGGCATCGAGGATCCGAACCAGGTTCGTCCCGGACAGATGATCGTTATTCCGACCTACGTCTACTCAGATCGCAACGGCGTCGCCAGCCAGACAGCAAGTGAAGGCAAGCCCGTACGGCTTACTCAGGTTCGCAGCGAGCCGGAGATCGTGACCGGCTCGGTCCGTCCTGCGGAAAGCCTGAGCGGATCGACGCCGCTGCCGGATCGCAAGCCCTATCAGCAGCCCAGCTTTGCTCAGGTCCGCACCGGCAACGTTGCAAGCGATGCCGAGCCGATCCGTGTTGCAACTGCCCCCAAATCCAAGCCCGCGTCCCGTCGTGTCGCGGCTCCGGCGCCTCAGCCTACGCCTGTTGCATCGGTCAGCGGCTCGGTGCCAGCGCCGTCTGCCGCTCCGTCGCGCCGTGAGACGACCCAGCGGGTCGCGCTTGCTGCCCCGACCGCTCCGGTCGAACGGGAGGCGCGCCCGACCGAGCCAATCCAGCGCCCGCAGGTTGTTGCCAGTGCAGAGCCGGCGGATGCCGCCGAGGGGCCGAGCTTCCGCTGGCCGGTCCGTGGCCGGATCATTTCCGATTTCGGCGCCAAGCCGGGCGGAACGCGCAATGACGGCGTCAATCTGGCCGTGCCGGAAGGCACGCCAGTCAAGGCGGCTAGCGACGGCACGGTCATCTATTCCGGCAATGAGCTTAAGGGATACGGCAACCTGATCCTCGTGCGCCACGAGGACGGCTGGGTGTCAGCCTACGCGCATAATTCCCAGTTGAACGTCAAGCGCGGGGACAAGGTCACTCGTGGCGACGTGATCGCCAATGCCGGTGCGACGGGATCCGTTTCCCAGCCGCAGGTTCACTTCGAACTGCGCAAGGGCAACAAACCGGTCGATCCACTGCGTTACCTGCCCAAGAGCTGATCGCAGTCCGGCAGAGCAAGATAGACACTTCATGAAAGCCCCGGATGATTGTCCGGGGCTTTTTCGTGCGTCAGTCGAGTGTCCGGCCCAGTTGTCCAGCGAGATCCTGAATGAACTGGAAGGCGACGCGGCCCGAACGGCTGCCGCGGGTCGTTGCCCATTCCAGCGCCTGGGCACGCAAGGCCTCCGCTTCGACGCCGAGTTTGTAGTGAGCAGCGTAGCCATTGACCATCTCCAGATAGTCGTCCTGGCTGCACTTGTGGAAGCCGAGCCAGAGGCCGAAACGATCGGACAGGGAGACCTTTTCCTCTACCGCCTCCGACGGGTTGATGGCGGTGGAGCGCTCGTTCTCCATCATGTCGCGCGGCAGAAGGTGGCGGCGGTTGGACGTTGCGTAGAAGATGACATTCTCCGGCCGTCCCTCGATGCCGCCTTCAAGGACTGCCTTGAGGGATTTGTAGGAGGTATCGTCATGGTCGAAGCTGAGGTCGTCGCAGAAGATGATGAAGCGCTTGCCGCTGCCGTCGATAAGCTTCATCAGGGCGGGCAGGGAGTCGATGTCTTCCCGGTGGATTTCGATCAGCTTCAGATCCGTATTGCCGAGCTCCGCGTTCACGGCCGCCTGAGCAGCCTTGACGAGGGACGACTTGCCCATGCCTCGTGCGCCCCACAGCAGGGCGTTGTTGGCAGGAAGTCCCTTCGCGAAACGGCGCGTATTGTCCATCAGCAGGTCACGCACGCGAGCAATTGAACAAAGCAGGGCAAGATCGACGCGGTTGACCCTGGCCACGGGCAGAAGCTCGCCCGGATCTGGGTTCCAGACGAAGGCTTCTGCATTGTCGAAATCCGGTGCTTTGGGTTCTGCAGGAACGGCACGGGCAATAAGGGCGATCAGGGAATCGAGTTTCTCGGAAAGGATCGAAAGCTCGGACATATGCTCTTTAAAACCTTCACGCTCGGCCCCACCTGAGGGGCCAGTTGTTGTTGCTCCGAGACCTAGCACGGCCAATCCATCTGGAAAACGTCGCTTATTCGCAAAGCGGTACGCCTGATTGTGCTTGGATTACTTGAAAAGCGCGGCATCGACAGTATAGTCCGGCCACCGGAATTAGGCGTTTTTCGCGAGGCTTGCAGTTGCTGTCCTCGTCGAAGGACGACCCTCAAGGAGAAATTGATGTTTATCACGCCCGCTTACGCGCAAGCTGCCGGCAGCCCGCTGGGACCGGACTTCCTGATGTCCATTCTGCCGTTCGTGCTGATCTTCGCGATCATGTACTTCCTCATCATTCGCCCGCAGCGCCAGCGCATGAAGCAGCACCAGGAAATGGTTGCCAACCTGCGCCGCGGCGACACCATCGTCACCACCGGCGGCCTGATCGGCAAAGTGGCCAAGGTCGTTGACGACGCCGAGCTGCTGGTCGAACTGGCAGAAGGCGTGAAGGTTCGCATCGTACGTTCGATGGTCCAGGAAGTGCGTGCCAAGTCCGAACCGGCCAAGGAAGGCGCATAAGGGTCCTGGTACCCTTATCCTCAAATCCTGTACCGGGCCGGCACAACGGTCTGGCCCGGTTTTTCTAGACAGGCTGTCGTCATGCTATATTTCGCCCGCTGGAAGATCGTTCTGATCGCCCTCGTGGTCATTGCCGGTGTGTTGACCACACTGCCGAACTTCTTCTCGACCAAGACCCTCGAAGCCTGGCCGGATATCCTGCCGCAGAACAAGATGGTGCTTGGCCTCGACCTGCAGGGCGGTGCTTATCTGCTCTATGAGGTGGACAAGCAGGACTATGTCCAGAAACGCTTGAAAACCCTTGTCGGCGATGTGCGTGCACAGCTGCGCGAGCAGCCTCGGATCGGCTACACCGGGCTCGGGGTTCAGGGCGATTCCGCGCAAGTCCGCATTCGCGACATGGACCGGCTGGAGGAAGCGCGTGAACGCCTGTCCGAGCTGCAGACGCCTTTGGTCAATTCCGTTTTCGGCGGCCAGCAGGTCAATGAGTTCGAACTGACCGTCTCCGACGACGGCCTGGTACGTTTCACCTATACCGAGGAAGGCCTTGCCCAGCGGATGCAGTCGATCGTCGAGCAGTCGATCGAGGTCATCCGCCGCCGCGTTGACGAGCTCGGCACCACCGAGCCGAACATCCAGCGCCAGGGCGCAGACCGTATTCTCGTGGAAGCTCCGGGCGAAAGCGACCCGGAACGCCTGAAGGATCTTGTTGGGCAGACCGCCCAGCTGACCTTCCACATGGTCGATACGTCCATGAGCGGCGAGCAGGCGATGCAGTCCCGTCCTCCGGTCGGAACCGTCGTGGCAATGTCGGTCGACGATCCGCCAATTCCCTACCTGCTGGAAGAGACGCCGCTCCTCAGCGGTGAAGACCTTGTCGATGCACAGGTCAGCTTCGACCAGCGTACCAACGAACCGGTGGTGAATTTCCGCTTCAACACTTCCGGTGCGCGCAAGTTTTCCGTTGTAACCCAGCAGAGCGTGGGCCGTCCGTTCGCCATCGTTCTTGATGACGAAGTGATCTCGGCGCCTGTCATTCGCGAACCTATCACAGGCGGCTCGGGCCAGATTTCCGGCAACTTCACCGTTGACGGCGCCAACGACCTTGCCGTTCTGCTGCGCGCCGGCGCCTTGCCTGCCAAGCTGACGGTCATCGAGGAGCGCTCAATCGGACCGGGCCTTGGTGCGGATTCGATCGAGGCAGGGCAGCTTGCATCTATCATTGCCGCCGCTGCCGTCGTGATCTTCATGATCCTCGCCTACGGAAAGTTCGGTTTGATCGCGGATCTTGCTCTTGCGGTGAACATCTGTCTCATCTTTGGTGCACTCACCCTTCTGCAAGCGACGCTCACGCTGCCGGGGATCGCGGGCATCGTGCTCACCATCGGTATGGCGGTGGACGCCAACGTGCTGATCTTCGAACGTATCCGTGAGGAGGCGAGAGCAGGGCGGTCGGCGATCTCGGCCATCGATGCAGGCTACAGCCGCGCACTCGGTACCATCCTTGATGCCAACGTGACCACGCTTATTGCTGCCCTGATCCTGTTCCAGCTTGGATCAGGTCCGGTTCGCGGTTTTGCCGTCACGCTTGCCGTCGGCATCTTCACAACGGTCTTCTCGGCCTTCACTTTCAGCCGCCTGCTGGTCGCCCTATGGGTCCGCCGCCGCCGGCCGTCGAAACTGCCTATCTGATCCGGAGACGAATAAATGGCATTGCTCCGACTTGTTCCGGATGACACCAAATTCCGCTTCATGTGGCTGAGAAAGATCAGCTTCCCGCTGGCGATCCTTCTCGGTATTGCCTCGATTGCGCTGTTTGCGGTCGTCGGCCTGAACTACGGTATCGATTTCAAGGGCGGTACGGTCATCGAGATGAAGACCGATGGTCCCGCCGATATCGGCTCGATCCGTAGCGAGCTGGGGGCGCTGAACCTTGGCGACGTCCAGGTGCAGGAATTCGGTTCGCCCGAGGAAGTTCTGATCCGCATCGAGGAACAGCCGGGCGGTGAACTCGCCCAGCAGGCCGTGATCGGCAAGGTTCGCGCCGCATTCGAGGACAACAATGTAGAGTTCCGCCGAGTCGAGATCGTCGGCCCGCGCGTCTCGGGCGAATTGGCCCGTGCAGGGGTCATCGCCGTGATTGCCTCGCTCATTGCGATCCTGTTCTACATCTGGTTCCGCTTCGAGTGGCAGTTCGCCGTCGGCGCGATCCTGACGACGGCAAACGATGTCATCGTAACCATCGGCCTTTTCGTGATCCTGCAGCTCGACTTCTCACTGTCGTCAATTGCCGCGGTTCTCACGATCATCGGTTATTCGCTGAACGATACCGTGGTCGTCTACGACCGCATCCGCGAGAACTTGCGCCGCTACAAGAAGATGGCTCTGACCGACGTACTCGACCGATCGATCAACGAGACCCTGTCGCGTACGACGCTGACCTCCCTGACCACGCTGCTTGCACTTTTCTCGCTTTGGATTTTCGGCGGTGAAGTCATTCGCTCCTTCACGCTCGCCATGATCTTTGGCATCGTGATCGGAACCTATTCGTCGATCTTCCTGGCGGCTCCCTTGCTGATCTTTCTGAACCTTCGCAGTGACGGAAAGTCATCGGGCGGAGACGAAGAGGAAGCTGACGGCGACGCCGATCCGGCTCCGGCCACCTGAGACAGCGATGCAGATCAGGGACGCACATTTTCCGGGCCGGGCGCCGATCGATGCCTATGGCAATGGCGGCTTCCGGTTCGCAAACATGTCGCACAGGGGCTCGCTCCTGTGCGTTCCGTCCGGGATCTATGGCTGGGACCCGCTCACATTTGACGATCTGAGTATTGAGGCTTTCGAGCGCGTACTTCAGGAAACCACTGACATCGAGGTTCTTCTCGTGGGGACTGGTGTCGACCTCAGGCCGCTACCGGCAGACCTCAAGCAGGCGTTTCGCGAGGCTGGCATCATTTCCGACAGCATGTCGACGGGTGCTGCCGTGCGCACCTTCAATGTGATGCTGTCCGAAGAGCGTGCAGTCGCCACCGCCTTGCTTGCGGTGGACTAGGGACAGCGTCCGCGCCATATGGCTGACATGAACACAAACTTCGATCATGCCGGACAGCTGGTCTACGATCAGGACCGCGATCGCTATCTTTCGAGCCTCTTTGCCAAGGAGGAAACGAGAAGGGGCGTGCTGGCGCTCTATGCGTTCAATGTCGAGATCGCCCGTGTTCGCGAGCTGGTCAGCGATCCGCTTCCGGGAGAGGTGCGCCTGCAGTGGTGGCGGGATTTCCTGGAAGGAACCGCACACGGATCGGCCAATGCGAACCCGGTTGCGGCGGCTCTCGCCGAAACCATCGAGACCTATCGGCTACCGCGCGCGCCGTTGACTGCGATGATCGATGCACGGGTTTTCGATCTCTACAATGATCCGATGCCGAGCCTGAACGATCTGGAAGGCTATTGCGGCGAGACCGCATCAGCCCTGATCCAGCTGGGTTGCCTCGTATTGAACAGGGGCGAGGAAACGGACACCGCCGAAATCGCAGGTCATGCCGGCGTGGCTTATGGCATCTGCGGTTTGCTGCGGGCGCTGCCCTGGCATGCGGGCCGCGGCCAGACGTATCTGCCCGCCGATGTCCTGTCCCGTCACGGCGTTGACACCGCAACCGTTCTGAAGGGGCAGATGACGCCGGAGCTTGGATCCGCGCTTGGGGAAATGCGCGAGCATGTCCGCCACCATCTGGGCCGTGTCCGGGCCAGGGTAGCCGAGATCCCGTCCCACATCGCCCCGGCGTTCCTGCCGCTGGCGCTGGTCGAACCTTTCCTGAAACGCATGGAAAAACCGGGATTCGATCCCTTCAGATCCCCGGTTGAGCTGTCGCAGCTCAGGCGGCAATGGATCCTTTGGCGCGCCGCGCGCAAGTCGGGCGTCGCTCTCTGAAGTATTTCATCCGGCGTTAGCTCTGCGCGGCGGAGATTACTCCGCCGCTTGTTCTGCAGGTTCCAACCCGGAAATCCAGCCTTCGAAGTCGGCCTTTGCCCGCGTGGTCATTGCCAATTTCTTCGCGCGGGTCTTGTCCTTGCCCTTGATCCGCTTGCCGTCCGCATCGACCTTCGGCGCCTCGACCGGGGGAAACAGTCCGAAATTGACGTTCATCGGCTGGAACGAGCTGGGTTTGCCGGCGCCGTCGTCGCGGGCGATATGACCCCCGGTGATATGAGCGATCAGCGCGCCCATTGCGGTCGTTTCCGGCGGAGTGACAATGGGCCGGCCGAGCCGTTCCATCGCGGCGAAAATGCCGGTCATGCAGCCGACGCTGGCCGATTCCACGTAGCCTTCGCAGCCGGTGATCTGGCCCGCAAAGCGCAGGCGCGGTTCCGCCTTGAGCCGGAGCGATCCGTCCAGCACCTTCGGCGAATTCAGGAAGGTGTTACGGTGCAGCCCGCCGAGGCGCGCGAACTGGGCGTTCTCGAGGCCCGGAATCATCTTGAAGATGTCGCCCTGCGCGCCGTACTTCAGCTTGGTCTGGAAGCCGACCATATTGTAAAGCGTGCCGAGCGCATTGTCCTGACGGAGCTGGACCACCGCATAGGCTTTGACATCCGGATTATGCGCGTTGGTCAGGCCCATGGGCTTCATCGGGCCGTGCCGCAGGGTCTCGCGGCCACGGGCGGCCATGACCTCGATCGGCAGGCAGCCGTCGAAGTAGGGGGTGTTTTCTTCCCATTCCTTGAAGTCGGTCGTGTCGCCGGCGATCAGTGCATCGATGAAGGCGTCATATTGTTCCTTGTCCATCGGGCAGTTGAGGTAGTCCTTGCCGGTGCCTCCCGGCCCGACCTTGTCGTAGCGCGACTGGAACCAGGCCTTTGTCAGGTCAACGCTGTCGAAATGCACGATGGGCGCGATCGCGTCGAAGAAGGCAAGTGCATCCTCTCCGCAGCGTTCCAGGACAGCTTCCGACAGGGCTGGCGACGTCAGCGGCCCGGTTGCAACGATGACGCTGTCCCAGTCCTCAGGTGGCAGGCCGGCAATCTCCTCGCGCCGGATCTCGATCAGCGGGTGGTCTTCCAGTGCCTTGGTCACGGCATCGGAGAAACCGTCGCGATCGACCGCCAGTGCACTGCCGGCAGGAACCTGGTTGGCGTCCCCGCATGACATGATGAGGGAGCCGGCGCGACGCAGCTCATGATGCAGCAGGCCGACGGCGTTTTGCTCGCTGTCGTCGGAGCGGAAAGAGTTGGAACAGACAAGTTCGGCGAGGCCTTCGCCCTTGTGAGCATCAGTCTTGCGGACAGGACGCATCTCGTGGAGCACGACCGGAATGCCGCGTCGTGCGATCTGCCAGGCTGCTTCGGAACCTGCAAGGCCGCCGCCAATGACGTGGATGGGTTTCATGGTCTTCGTTCCTTCGGGAGCTCATCTGCGGCGCAATGCAGCGCCGTACTGGGCGTGATCACTGCGGACCTGGCGTTCTGCGTTTTCTGCGCCCTGATTACATTTTTGCCTCGTCAGCCGCAATGTCATGTTTCACAATGACGTTGCGGAATTCGTGCCCGACTCGCAAACCAGGACCATCGGGCAGTGAAACTGGGGGAGATGGGGACAAATGCTTGCACGGATGATCGTTTCCGGCCGGGCAGCACTTCTACTCGTGGCCGCGGGCCTCGCAGGTTGCGCGGGGCAGGCGAACGGCGACGCGCAAGGCTGGTACGACGGCAATGAAGGTGTCGCCCCCACAGCCAACCGCATCTACGTTTGCCACGGTTTCGGCTGTGCCTACAAAACACCGGTCGATTTCTCCCAAGCAGATATGGCAAAGCTGAAGCGTATCCTTGCAGCAGGCGCCGGGTCGCCGAAAGAGGAGCGAATGGCGATCGCCAGTGCGGTCGTGTGGCAGGAAAAGCGCGTCGCGGGCCGCGTCGGGTCGGGCAATGATGTCGGTGGTTTCGACATGCAAAATGCCGGGGTACGCGGGCAGATGGATTGCATCGACGAATCCACGAATACCAACTCCCTCCTGCTCGTTGCCGAGCGCAGCGGATACCTAAAGCATCACGTGGTGGCTTCGCCTGTCGCCCGAGGCTTCTTCCTCGATGGGCGGTATCCGCATGCGACCGCGACCGTGCGAGAGAAGACGACCGGCGCGGTCTACGCGATCGACTCCTGGCCCCACTCCAATGGTAAGCCGCCCGTGATCAGCGAGCTTTCGGTCTGGATGCAGCGCCGGGCTGGTTGAAGCTTCCAGGTGATGGCAGTGAAGCAAATAAAAACGCCCACCGGTGGGAGGAGATCCGGTGGGCGTCTTTTCACTCCGCGCGTATGGCGGAGCGCGATTGCCGGTTTCGTGGGAGGAGGGTCGAAACCGGCTAATTGATTGTTAGCGGATTGCCGCACGAGCGTGGCGGACGATATCGTCGCGGCTCATGCCGAGGTCGGAGAGTTCCCGGTTGCTCAGCTGAGACAGCTCATCATAGGTGGTGCGGAAACGTTTCCAGTTCTGGTACTTGCGGACAACTGCATCGATCATGGCTAGGCCTCTTATATCTGGTGGCCATGGCACCGCGGATCGGCGTCTGGCCCGTTCGTCTTGATGACCCTAAGTTAGGCGATGTAATTTCGGTTAGGTAGACGGCGAACTGCAGTGCTGCGATGCAAAAATCGCAGGTCTTTATTGCAATTCATCTTGCGTTAACCGATGCGGCATCGTGAGCGCGACACCGCCATGCGTCCGGAGATCTGGAAAGGTAGTTTGGGAAACAAAAAAGGGCCCGCGAAATCGGACCCTGAAAAAACGAACGCCCACCAGCGGGAGGAGGTGCTGGTGGGCGACGTTTTGACCTGACGGAGCTGGGAGGAGGATGCCCCGTCTTTGTCACACGTCCCGGAGCTTGGGAGGAGGTAGCTCGTTGGGACGCGAACTCTTCAACTTAGACCGCGGCGCGGCGGGCAACGAACTTGATGTCGTTGCGGGAGATGCCGAGGTCGCTCAGTTCGCGGCGGGAAAGACGAGACAGCTCGTCAACGGTGCGGCGGTACTGAACCCAGTTGTTGTACTTGCGGACGACAGTGTCGATCATTTTTCTTTTCCCTTATTCGCGTCGCAACAAATTCGTTTGTGCGCCGCGTCATCAATCTGTTGAGAGATATATAATTCGCAGTCGGAAATAAAAGAAGCGCATTATGCGCATGCCAGTCATGCGCTGAGTGCAATGCAGCAAATGGTTGGAAAACTGGGACTTTCGCGCGATGCGCTGCAATATGACGGAGGAAGCTCTCGTCTATGTTGCAGCGCATGATTATTCTGCGGCGTCTGTTGCCCGATGTGGCCTGCGATCTAGCAGTTCGGTAAGGAACTGGCCGGTGTAACTGCCTTCGACCGCAGCAATGTCCTCCGGACGCCCCTCGGCAACGATCGTTCCACCGCCGTCGCCACCTTCGGGTCCAAGATCGATCACCCAATCTGCCGTCTTGATGACTTCCAGGTTGTGCTCGATCACCAACATGCTGTTGCCCTGGTCGACCAGTTCGTGGAGCACCTCGAGAAGCTTCGCGACATCATGGAAGTGCAAACCGGTTGTCGGCTCATCGAGAATATAGAGGGTCCGGCCCGTGGAGCGGCGGGACAGTTCCTTGGCCAGTTTAACGCGCTGTGCCTCGCCGCCGGACAGGGTTGTGGCCTGCTGTCCCACCTTTATATAGCCAAGCCCGACGCGTGCCAGGGTTTCCATCTTGTCGCGGACGGAAGGCACGGCGGAAAAGAACCCGGCGGCTTCCTCCACCGTCATGTCGAGCACGTCGGCAATCGACTTGCCCTTGAACAGCACCTCCAGCGTCTCGCGATTGTAGCGTTTGCCCTTGCAGACATCGCATGTGACGTAAACGTCAGGCAGGAAGTGCATTTCGATCTTGATGACACCGTCGCCCTGACATGCCTCACAGCGCCCGCCCTTGACGTTGAACGAGAAGCGGCCTGCCTGGTATCCGCGAGCCTTGGCCTCCGGCAGGCCCGCGAACCATTCCCGGATCGGGGTGAAGGCGCCGGTATAGGTCGCGGGATTGGATCGCGGTGTTCGGCCGATCGGCGACTGATCGATGTCGATGACCTTGTCGAGATGCTCCAGCCCTTCGATCCGGTCATGCGGGGCAGGGTTCTCGCGAGCACCGTTGAGGCGCCGCGCGGCTGTCTTGTAGAGCGTGTCGATCAGGAATGTGGACTTGCCCCCGCCCGACACACCGGTCACGCAGGTGAAGGTACCGAGCGGCACGTCGACGTTGACGTCCTTGAGGTTGTTTCCTCTGGCGCCGACGACCTTCAGCTTGCGCCGCTTGTTGATCTTGCGCCGTTCCTGCGGCAGCGGGATCATCATCTTGCCCGATAGATACTGACCGGTCAGGGAGTTCGGATTGGCCATGACCTCGGCAGGCGTCCCCGAGGCGATGATCTCGCCGCCATGAACACCGGCACCGGGGCCGACATCGACGACATGGTCGGCTGCCAGTACGGCATCCTCATCGTGTTCGACCACGATGACCGTGTTGCCGAGGTCGCGAAGATGCTTGAGCGTGCCGATAAGCCGTGCGTTGTCGCGCTGGTGAAGGCCGATCGAGGGTTCGTCCAGAACATACAGAACCCCCGTCAGACCGGAGCCGATCTGGGATGCCAGGCGAATGCGCTGGCTTTCGCCGCCCGACAGGGTTCCGGATGAACGCGACATGCTGAGATAGTCGAGGCCGACATCGTTCAGGAACTTCAACCGTTCCCGAATTTCCTTGAGGATACGACCCGCAATTTCTTCCTGTTTCTGTGACAGGTGGGCGGGCAGTGAATCGAACCAGGCTCCGGCGTCGCGAATGGACAGTTCGGTGATCTGGCCGATATGGCGATGGTTGATCTTTACGGCCAGCGCCTCGGGCTTGAGCCGGTAGCCCTGGCAGGCCGGGCAGGGGTGATCGGACTGGAACCGCTCTAGTTCCTCGCGCACCCAATTGGATTCGGTTTCGCGCCAGCGGCGCTCGATGTTGCCGATCACGCCTTCGAAGGGCTTGGCCGTCTTGTAGCTGCGAACGCCATCGTCGTAGATGAAATCTATCTGTGTCTTGCCGGTGCCATGCAGGATACCGCTGCGGGCCTCTTCGGGCAAATCGCGCCAGGGCGTCGACATGGAGATGCCGTAGTGGCGGGCAAGCGCTTCCAGGGTCTGGTTGTAATAGGGCGACGTGGATCCGGTTTTCGCCCACGGCAGGATGGCGCCTTCACGCATCGACAGGCTTTGATCGGGCACGACAAGATCGGCCTCGAACGCCAGCGTGGTCCCCAGACCGTCGCAAGATGGGCAGGCGCCGAACGGATTGTTGAACGAAAACAGGCGCGGCTCGACCTCGGAAATGGTGAAGCCGGAAACCGGACAGGCGAATTTTTCCGAAAAGACGATCCGCTCGTGGGTTTCGTTCTGGTTCTGAAGAACAGCGCCCTTGGCCGGCGGGTCTTTCGGCTTGTCGGCGAATTCAGCAATCGCCAAACCATCAGCAAGGGAAAGCGCCGTCTCGAGCGAGTCAGCAAGGCGGCTCGCGATATCATCGCGCACGACAATCCGGTCCACGACCACATCGATGTCGTGCTTGTATTTCTTGTCCAGAGCCGGCGCTTCGGAAATCTCGTGGAATTCGCCGTTGATCTTGACCCGCTGGAAGCCCTTCTTCATCAGTTCGGCCAGTTCCTTGCGGTACTCGCCCTTGCGGCCGCGCACGATGGGCGCAAGCAAATAGAGCCTTGTGCCTTCTTCCAGTTCCATGATCCGGTCAACCATCTGGCTTACGGTCTGGCTTTCGATCGGGAGCCCGGTTGCAGGCGAATACGGAATGCCGACGCGCGCGAACAGAAGGCGCATGTAGTCGTAGATCTCGGTGACCGTTCCGACCGTCGAGCGCGGATTGCGCGAGGTCGTCTTCTGTTCGATCGAAATCGCCGGAGACAGGCCGTCGATCTGGTCGACATCCGGCTTCTGCATCATCTCCAGGAACTGGCGCGCATAGGCCGACAGGCTCTCGACATAGCGCCGCTGGCCCTCTGCGTAGATCGTATCGAAGGCGAGGGAAGATTTGCCCGAACCGGACAGGCCCGTCATGACGATGAGCTTGTTGCGTGGCAGATCGAGGTCGACGTTCTTGAGATTGTGCTCGCGCGCGCCGCGCACGGACAATGTTTTCGTCGGGTCGATGAGTGCGGTGCCGGTCTTGGCGTCCTTGGTCATGCGGTCACGGTTCCTGAAAAGTCTGTGCAGGCAAAGACCTGCTCATGGTTCCGGAACGTCATGATCTGTCGTTGGTTCCGGACGCTGAAGTCCTGTGGTTTGCGCCGTCGGGCACCCTGGTCAGCAGGCATATAGCAATCCTGCCGGCCAGTGCCAGTACGGCCCCGGATGAAATCCGGATCAAAGGCGGAATTTCTTCGTGTTGCGACGTTGAATTTCTATAGGAACATAAATAGAACATATGCGGCTTGGCAAGCGGCAATGATGAGCGGTCTGTCAGTCTACTGACAGTCCTGAGCCGCATTTCCGGCCAGCACATTGTGGAAAAGGACGCCACGTTCAAGAAATCGGCCCGCAGCGCTTGCGTGAAACGGATAGGGTCGCGACAACTATGCAAAACACCCGTGCTGTCGGGCTGCCGGTTCTCCGAGCGCTCCGCACAGGGCAGATATCAAGGAGTTTGCGTCATGGCGGGCAGCGTCAACAAGGTCATTCTGATAGGCAACCTGGGAGCGGACCCTGAAATCCGGCGCACCCAGGACGGCCGTCCGATTGCCAACCTTCGGATTGCGACATCGGAAACCTGGCGCGACAGGGGAACCGGCGAGCGCCGTGAAAAGACCGAATGGCACCGTGTCGTGATTTTCAACGAGGGCCTGTGCAAGGTTGCCGAGCAGTATCTTCGCAAGGGCGCCAAGGTCTACATCGAAGGTCAGCTGCAAACGCGCAAGTGGCAGAACCAGCAGGGCCAGGATCAATATTCGACCGAAGTCGTCCTGCAGGGCTTCAACTCCACCCTGACCATGCTCGACGGGCGCGGTGAAGGCGGTGGCGGCGGCAGCTTCGGCGGCGGTGAAAGCGGCGGTGGTTACGGCGGCGAGTCCTCCGGCGGCGGCGGTTACGGTGGCGGCGGCAGCTATGGTGGTGGCTCAGGCGGCGGTTATGGCGGTGGCTCGTCTTCGGGCGGTGGATACGGCGGCCCACAGGGCGGCGGCGCCGGATCGATGGACGACGAGATTCCATTCTGATCTGCTAAAATCCGAAGTGAGGCATTTGAAGGCCGGTCACATCAGTGGCCGGCCTTTCTGATGAACGGGGATTGGCGTCTTGCCTGGCACAAGTCAGGTGCGGCTTTCAGGTCACGCGACGTCGGCGAAATGCGGTGTGAACAGGATGCCCCTTAACCATGAGGCCATCCTTGGTTAGTATCATTACGTGCAGTCGAATCCGGACGAAGATGCGGGTTTGGCGCCCGGGGACGTTTCATGCCTGTGGCAGAAACTCCTATGTGCCGGGAACATCATCGGAATTTGGATTGAGGGCCGGGTGCGGGCAGGCCGGTTTCTCCAATATGACACACGGTTCAGGTCGCGACGGGGCATCGACGACAGGAACGTCGGAATTTTAAGGCATGACGGAAATGAGCAAAATGGCACGATGCGGCGTGACAGTTTCGGCATTTGAGGCAAGCGCGGATCAAAGAAGCAGAACGCGCTCGCAGCGCCTGCAGCATGCGCTTCTTTCAAGCGCATTGGTTCTTGGGATCGGCACGGCGGTCATGCCGGCAGTCTCCGTCGAGGCACAGGCCCAGGGCCTATTCCAGCGCCTCTTCAATCCTGAGGGCGCGCGTCTTCGCGAAATGCGTGCCCAGGAGGATCTGAACCGTAAGAAGGCAGCGAAGATTCGTGTCTCCTCGCCACGCTATTTCACTTACAAGCCCGACACGATGGCAACCGTGTCCTTGGCGAGCCTTTCAAAGGTGAAGACCGCTGCTGTCGAGACGCCGGCCGTCGATGCCGGCACGCCGGATGCTTCGGCCGCCGACAGCAATCGTTCGCCTGTGATCCTGTCTGCTTTCGACGAAGCGCGTCCGGTACTCAGCGATCTGGAAGTAAAGGCGCTCCCGGAAGTCGGTGAAGCGTTGCTCGCATTCTACCGCGAACATCCCGATTTCGTCTGGATCAAGGATGGTCGCCCGACCGCCGCCGCGGGCGCAGCACGGCGCACGCTTGCCGCCGCCGGCGACTATGGCCTGGATGGATCCGACTACCTGGTCGGCCTGCCTGCTGTTTCCGGATTGGCCGGCAAGGACCGCGATACCGCCCTGATGGCGTTTGAAATGCAGCTTTCCGCCGCGGTGCTCACCTATGTGCTGGACGCCGAACGTGGCCGTGTAGATCCGAACCGGATCTCCGAATACCATGATCTGCCGCGGCATACGCCCGATCTGGTTGCCGCTATGGAAGACCTGGTCAAGGCCGCCGACGTCTCGCAGGCCCTTGAAGCCCACCAGCCCCAGGGAGCGCACTTTAGGGCGTTGAAGGAGGAACTCGCCCGCCTCGAAGCTGAGGACAAGGATGAGGACAGGATCGTTATCGCTCCAGGTACCTTCCTGAAGCCCGGCAACTCCGACCCGGAAATGAAGAACGTCGTTGCAGCCATCGCAAAGAAAGGCTCCGCGGCGCTGAAGGAAGCCCATGCGGCCACCCTCGACGCTTATTCGGGCGAAGAGGCCTATACTCCGGAACTGGTCGCGCTGGTGAAGGCGTTTCAGAAGGAGAATGGTCTTTCCGCGGACGGGATCGTCGGCAAGAATTCCATCAAGGCAATGGTCGGTGTGACCAACGAGGCGAAGATCGCCAAGGTCAAACTCGCCATGGAGCGTAGCCGCTGGCTTCCCGAAGAGCTTGGCGAGCGCAAGGTCTTCATCAATCAGGCCGCCTTCACGGCGACCTACACCGAGCCCGGTAGCGAGCCGCTTTCCATGCGCGTCGTCGTCGGCAAGAAGTCGAACCAGACCAACTTCTTCTACGACAAGATCGAGATCGTCGAATACAACCCCTACTGGGGTGTTCCCTATTCGATCATCGTCAACGAAATGATGCCGAAACTTTCCAAGGACCCCAGTTATCTGGACCGGGCCGGCTATGAGGTCACGACAGCCAGCGGCAAGCAGATTTCCTCTGCCTCGGTGGACTGGTACTCGGTTGCCTCCAAGCAGTCTTCCGTCAATGTTCGCCAGTATCCCGGCAAGAGCAATGCGCTTGGCGAGGTCAAGATCCTGTTCCCGAACAAGCATCACATCTACATGCATGACACGCCGGCCAAGAGCCTCTTCAACAAGGATGAGCGTGCCTTCAGCCATGGATGTGTACGTCTCCATGACCCCAAGGCAATGGCCGCCGCGGTTCTCGGCAAATCCAAGGACTATGTCAGCGGACGAATTGCACAGGGCAAGAACGAGCAGGAACGCGTCTCGGGTGATATCCCGGTCTATGTGTCCTATTTTACCGCATGGCCGGAGCTTGACGGCACGATTGCCTACTATTCCGACGTCTACGATCGCGACCGTTATCTGCTGAAGGCGCTCGAGTCGACCGACGAGGCTCGTGGCTAGGACCGCGACTTTGCAGCGCAGATATAGAAAGGCCGCCCGTTCGGGCGGCCTTTTTCATTTCAGGTCAACAGCCGCTTAGCCGTTGGAGGCAAGGCACGATGTTATGGCGTCGGCAGCACCCTTGATCAGGCTTTCGTAAAGCTCGGGGCCGTTTGCGTAGGCAGTTCCGAGAGGGTCCAGGACCCCGGAGCGGACCTGTGTCCCTTCTGTTACCACCTGGATCAACTTGGGCTCGAATTGCGGTTCGGAAAAGACACAGACCACGCCCTTTTCCGTGATGGTCTCGCGGATCTCCCGAACATGCTCGGCGCTCGAAGGGCTTTCCGGATTGATGGAGATTGCACCCGCGGCCGGGATATCAAACTTCTTTTCGAAATAATGGTAGGCGTCGTGGAAGACGACGAAGGGTTTGCCGCGAACGCCGGCGAGCTGGCTGTCGACGTCTGCCGCCAACTTTTCTACGCGCTCACGGAACCCCTGGGCATTTTCCGCGTAGGTCGCCGCGTTGCCGGGGTCTGCCTTCGAAAGTGCCTCCGAGATTGCCATTGCCATGACGACGGCGTTGTCGGGATCGAGCCAAAGATGCGGATCGAATGAGCCGTGGTGGTCATGTCCGTCATGTCCGGCGGCACTTTCCCGCTCCTGATCATGAGCGTGGTCGTCATCATGTTCGTGCTCATGTGTGCCGTTTTCGTCGGCAGCGTGATCTGCGTGGTCTTCCTCGCCTTCGTGGTCATGATCGTCTTCACCGAACTCTGAGAGTTCACGGAAGGGCAGTAGCTCCAGGCCTGGCGTATCAGCAAGCTCGATCACACGAGCGGTTGCGGGCAAGGATGCCATGGGCTTCGCCAATGATGTTTCCAAACTTTCCCCGATCCAGAAGACCAGATCTGCGCCCTGAAGCTTGAAAGCCTGGGAAGGCTTTAGGGCAAAACTGTGGGGTGAGGCGGCGCCATCGATCAGGAGTTCCGGCGTTGCCACTCCGTCCATGACCGCAGCAACGATCGAATGCACCGGCTTGATGGTGGTGACCACATTCGGTGCTGCTACCGCGGCAGCGCCGATGACTGCGGGAGAAAAGACGGCGATGAGGCCAGCGCCGATCACAACACCAATCGGTGATTTTCGCCGGCCGAGAGACGGAAAGAACAAGGGAAGCTCCATGAATGTTATTACATAACGTGTAACTATGTAACGTCACTTTTTCGGAAACGCAAGCGCCCGATATCTGAAAGTCCGGACCAGCTGCGGGCCCGGCGTGCGTCATGTCTTCACAATCGCTTGGATTGACGGTGTTTTTCGAAAATGGATCTGGTCACTTGATCGAAAAGACCGTAACCAGTCCGCTATTGCCGCATTTCCGAAACCCGACTTTTGGGTTTTCGGTTTTCCAAATGGAACAATTCCTTGCCCGAGTTCGATCTTGCTCTTGTCGCCTATGCCCTTATGGCCTGCGCACTTGGAGGACTACTGAAGGGGGCAACAGGCGCTGGTGCGCCAGTGATCGGCGTGCCGGTTCTCGCTGCAATCGTTGATGTGCAGTTTGCGGTAGCAGTGTTCGTGACGCCCAATCTTCTGACCAATGTCTGGCAGGGGTGGCGGTTCCGCAAGTCGCTGATGCCGGCGCCGTTTTCCGCGCTGTTCGCAGGCGGTGGAGCGTTAGGCGCCATTGTAGGCACGTATCTGTTGGCCGGCTTGCCGTCGGATATCCTGCTGATCGGCATGTCCTGCGTGGTTCTGGGCTATGTCGGCTTCCGTCTGTTGAACGCCGACTGGGCATTGTCCTATGGACCCGCATTGAAGCTTGCAGGCCCCATAGGTGTTCTTGGGGGGATCCTGCAGGGCGCGACAGGCATTTCCGCCCCTGCATCGTTGACCTTCCTGAATGCACTGAAGCTGCCGCGCAGCACGTTTATCGCGACGATCTCGCTGTTTTTTGCGATCATGTCGACGACCCAGATCGAGCGCATGGCGGCCGTTGGACTGTTGACCTTCGATCGGTTCCTGCTTGGGTTGGCGGCGACCGGCGCAATTTTCGCGGTGATGCCGGTCGGCAGCTGGTTGGCGACGAAGGTTTCCCGGGAAACCTTCGACAAGCTGATCCTGCTCCTGCTGGTGGTGATCGCGCTGAAGATTCTCGTTGAGGTTCTGCTGTTCTGAGGCGCTACCAGGCGTCTGGCGTCACTCGCCGTAGCCGCGCGGGTTTTTGCAGATCCAATTCCAGGTATCGTGACACATGGCGGTCAGGTCCCGCTTGGCGCGCCAATCGATCGTGCGGGCGGCGAGTTCGGTGTCGGCGTAGCATTCGGCGACGTCACCATCTCTGCGAGGGGCGATCGTATAAGGAATTTCCTTGTTCGAGGCGCGTTCGAATGCGCGAACCATTTCCAGTACCGAGTAACCGGTTCCGGTGCCCAGATTGACGGTGAAGCAATTGCGATCATCCGGTAGCGCCTTGAGGGCCTCGTACGCCTTGAGGTGCCCCTCGACCAGATCGACCACGTGGATGTAATCCCTGACGCCCGTTCCGTCCCGTGTCTCGTAGTCATTGCCATAGACCGTTAGCTGCTCGCGCCGGCCGACCGCCACCTGTGCAATATAGGGCATCAGGTTTGTTGGAACGTCTTGCGGATCTTCCCCGATCAGCCCGCTTTCATGTGCGCCTACCGGATTGAAATAGCGCAACATCGCAATTCGCCAGGCCGGATTGCTGGCTGCAAGATCGCTCAACATAGTCTCGACGATGGCCTTCGTACGGCCATAGGGAGAAAGTGGGCCGGTGGGATGGCTTTCGGTGACCGGAAGCATGGACGGTGGCCCATACACGTTTGCGGACGACGAGAATATGACGTTCCGGATTTCAAGCTTGTCCATGGCGCTCAGCAGTCGCTGGGTGCCGACGACATTGTTGTCGTAATAGGAAAGCGGATTGGTGATCGATTCTCCGACAATCTTCGCGCCGGCAAAGTGAACGGCACCGGTACATTCGTATTGCCGTAGAACGCGCTCAAGTTCCTGCTGGTCGCGTATGTCTACAGGCTCGAAGGGAACGGTCCTGCCAGTGATCCGCTCAACGCGTTTGAGGCTTTCCTCGCTGGAATTTGCAAGGTTGTCGACTACTACGACATCGTGCCCCGCTTCCAGAAACGTAACGCAGCAATGGGATCCGATATAGCCCGCGCCGCCGGTAATCAGAATTGTCATGGTCGGTCCGTAGAACGAATGGAATTCAATTGCGCCTGCCTAGCACGAAATCGACCACTGCGGGATTTTTCTCTCCCCAGTGCTCAGGTCCAAGCGGCGTCGGCTACCTCACTTGCTGCGAGAACTGCTCGGAGAGGAGAGGACCTCTCGGGTTGCTATAGGCGCTGCTTATAGGGTCTTCGATATTTCCTATTTTTCGCAAATTTCTCAGGAGTTTAAGGTTCTCCCGGTTGGTCAGTCCATGAGGCAAGAGGCAACCGGCGGCTCGGCCATCTCCAACCATATCGCCCATCGAGATCATTTCGCATGCCGAAGGCGCAAAACGAATTTGTCCAGGCCGATTGGGCGGGTCACCCCTGAGGTTAGGGGTGACTGACGAGATGCACCGGCTACGGGAGGCGCTGAGTAAGGTGGAACGGCAACATGACCTAAACTCGCGGCCCGATGCCGTCTGGGAGGCGGATGTGGTCGTCCTGGGAAGCGGTGTCGGCGGCCTGACAGCCGCCGTAACGGCTGCGCTTGAGGGTTTACGGGTCATCGTTCTCGAGCATCAGGCTGTTGTCGGTGGCACGAGCGCACGATCCTCCGGCACCGTTTGGGTGCCTGACAACCATCTCATGCGCCAGTGCGGTGTTTCTGGAGATGATAGGGCCGCGGCCACTTATCTCGGCAGTCTCGTTGGAGAAGATGTGGATCCGCGCAACTGGCGCGTTTTTCTCGCAAAGGCACCAGACATGCTGCGGGATCTTGAGCAGCGGGCAGGCCTGCGCTTCCGGCCCTTCATGTCCGCGCCCGACTACCGCCAGGATCACCCGGGCGCTGCACCCGGCGGACGGGCGCTTGAGCCCATGGCTTTCGACGGCGGCGATCTCGGCTCCGATTTCGAGCGTCTTGCCTGGCCCATTCCGGAACTGATGGTTCTTGGAGGAATGATGGTCACCCGTGCCGAGGCCGCGCGACTGATCAGGGCCGATCGCGATCCGGGTGGGTTTCTTCTCGGAGCGAAACTCGTGTTTCGTTACGCAGTGGATCGCTTGCGATCGAAACGGGGCCGTCGGTTGGTCTTGGGGAATGCGCTGGTGGCGACGCTCTGGAAAGCCCTGAAGGACAACGGCGGTGAGGTCGTGACAGAGGCACAGACGCAGCGGCTCGTTCGCCGGAACGGGCGGGTGAGTGGGGTGGTTGTGCAGCACGCCGGAAAGACGATCGCACTGGAGGCGGCGCGGGGCATCGTCCTGGCCGGTGGCGGTTTTCCGGCAAGCCCGGGAAAGCGGGCAGAACATCTTCTGCATCCGGTCCCAAACCATACGCCGGCCGGCCCGGGCTGTATCGGCCGAACCATCGATCTGGGACTCGAAGCGGGAGCTGCCCTCGGTCCCTCGGGTAAGGACAATGCACTCTGGTTTCCAAGTTCCGTCGCAACGCGCAAGGATGGGACAACAGCCGTCTATCCTCACATCGTCCTTGATCGCTCCAAGCCGGGTCTGATCGCCGTGAACAGTCTGGGCAAGCGTTTCACCAACGAGGCGGTGTCATACCACGAATTCGTTCGGAACATGTATGCCGCGACTACGGCAGAGCAGAGTGCGGTCCCAGCATGGCTGGTCGTAGACAGAGGGTTCATTGCCAAATACGGCCTCGGATTGATCCGCCCGCGAACGCCCTCGCTGAAAAGATACGTCAAAAGCGGCTACCTGATGGAGGGGCGAAGCCTGGCGGAACTCGCAGCACATATCGGCGTCCCGGCAGCCGCACTTGAGCAGACAGTCGCCCGGTATAACCGGTTCGCCGAGACTGGTGTGGACGAGGACTTCGGCAAGGGCGAGACGATCTACGATCGCAGCAACGGCGATCCGGCGATCCCTTCCAATCCCTGTATCGGCCCGATCCAGCATGGTCCGTTCTATGCGATGGCGGTCTGGCCGACCCCGCTTGGAATCAGTCGTGGGCTACTTGCAAACCGAAACGCCCAGGCCGTCGACGCAGACGGAATCGCGATCGCGGGGCTTTATGTCTGCGGCAACGACATGCAGTCCGCGTTCGGCGGACAATACCCCGGAGCCGGAGCCCAGCTCGGGCAGGCAATGACTTTCGGCTGGACTGCCGGAAGGCATCTGGCCGGGATCGAAACACCTTCAGAGGATACGGCTCCAGACACAGAGAGCCGCATCAAGACACCTCAGGAAACAGTCTAGGCAGGTATAATGGCAAAGCGTAAAGGCGGCGATCTCATCGCCGAATTCCTGGTCAAGGAAAAGATCCCATATGTGTTCGGGATCTGCGGGCATGGCAACGTGGGGCTGCTCGACTCGCTCTATGACGTGAAGGACGAGGTCAAGCTGGTCTCTCCGCGGCACGAACAGACGGCCGCCCACATGGCTGACGGTTTCTTCCGGGTCAGCCACAAACCCGCTGCAACGCTGACATCGACCGGTCCGGGCTCGGCGAACCTCATCATGGGGCTGGCGGTTGCGCAGACCGACAGTTCCGCGGTTTTTTCGATCACCGCGAACGTCCCCACGTCGCAGTTCAATCGCGGCCCTTTTCAGGAACTGAACCAGCACCACCAGGCTGATTTCAACAATGTCATCAAGCCTGTCGTGAAGCGATCGTTCCAGCCGACACGCGTCGAAATGCTGCCGCTCGCGATGCGCCAGGCCGCGCAGACCATGACCACGGGACGTCCGGGTCCTGTCAATCTGGACGTGCCCTACAACCTCTTTGTTGAAGAGGCCGAGGTTCAGGAGGAAACCGCCTGGGCCGGGTTTAACAGCCGGCGCAGCGGGGCCAGCGATGCCGACGTGACCAAGGCGACGGACTGGCTGCTTGCCGCCGAGCGACCGGTTCTCTTCATCGGCCACGGGGTCACCTTGTCCGAGGCGGCAGAGGAACTTGTGTCGCTTGCCGAACGCCTGTCCATACCGGTCGTCAGTTCCCCGAACGGCATGGGCTGCATTGACATGCGCTCCGACCTATCGCTCGGTTTCATCGGTCGCAATGGCGCTTATCAGTCGAACCAGGCCGGACGGCACTCCGATCTGGTGCTTGCCATCGGGGCCCGTTTCGATGACCGCTCGGCATCGTCCTGGATGCCCGGGTATTCCTGGAACTTCCCCGAGACGAAACTCATTCATGTCGACGTGGACCACGCGGAAATCGGGCGCAATTACCCGCCGGATATGGGCATCCTTGCCGATGCAAAGGCGTTCCTGCGACAGATCCTGGCTGAACTGGATCGGCGGAATGTCGGTGCAGGCCCACGGCTGGAGGGCTGGCATGCCCAGATTGCTGGCTGGAAATCAGAGTGGCTGAAATTCGTGCAGCCGGGGTTCGAACTTCACAGCACGCCGATCCGGCCGGAACGCATCGTTGCCGACTGCCGAAAGGTGTTGCCGGACGACGGCATCATCACGCTGGATTCCGGCATTCATCACAATTGGTTCATGCAGTTCTGGGAGTCCCGGCGCCCGCAGACGATGTTGAACACCTGGGGCTACTCCGGCATGGGCTTCGGTCCGAGTTCGGCGCTCGGCGCGAAGCTGGCAGCGCCCGACCGTCCGGTCATCTCCGTCTGCGGCGATGGTGGCTTCACCATGGTCCCGCACGTGCTCTGCACGGCGGTCGAGTACAATATTCCTGTGGTTTGGGTGGTCTGGAACAACTTCGCCTGGGGCGCTATCCGCGATCTTCAGTACGCCTATTTCGATGGCCGCGAATACGGTACCGCATTCTACCAGGGACCGAACCACGAGCCTTACAATCCCGACTTCGCAGCATGGGCCCGCGCTGCAGGCGTCGACGGCTACACGGTGACAAAGTCGCAGGATTTTGCCGGCGTTCTGGAGCAGGCAATCGCTTCAAATCGGCCCGCCCTTATCGACGTGCATGTGGACGCAGATATTCGCCCGCCAGCGACCGGGGCCTGGGAATTGCCGCCAATCGTTCCGAAGCAGCCGGTCTTCGGCAAGGCATGGAAACCGGGCGACCCGGCCTGATTGACAAGACATCTGAGAGGAAACGGACATGACCACCAAGGGTGAAGGCGTCATTCGAAACATTGCAGAAGAGCCCTGGCAGCAATTTCCGGGGCACTTTGGCAGCGCACTTTCCAAGGCTCTGGTCCATCCGGATACAACGGGCTCGAAACAGCTCGACTACCGGATCTCGACCTACCAGCCGATGGCCTATGTGGAACGGCACGTCCACAAGAGGCAGGAGCAGGTCTATCACGTCCTTGATGGCGAAGGCCTGATGGAGATCGGCGACGAAAGACACGTTGTGCGCAAACACGATGTGATCTTCCTGCCGCCGGGTACCTGGCATTCGATCCAGAATTCGGGGCTAGGGGATCTGACCTTCATCGTCGTAACGACCCCGTTGACCGACGAGTAGGGCCACCGCAAGGCAACAGGATGCAGCTGAACTGGGACAGGGGAAACCCTGCTCCTTTCTTTATCTCTTGAAGCTCGCAAGCGCTCGCGATCAGATCATGACGCTGGACGCTTCAAGCGTCTTCAGGACAGAATTGTCCTCAAAGCCTTCCCACTCACGGCCGTCGACCAGCTCCTGGGCGGTTTCCTTGACTTCTCGCGCAACGACTGCAGCCGCTGCCGTCAGCCGGTCCGGCGACAGCGAATAGAGAAAATTCCGGCGGCGGAAACGGGCATCGGAAATCGGAAGGCAGCGCCAATTACGACCGCGCGCTCCCTCCTGCATCACTGCCCCCATTGGCTTGATGGTGGCGCCGATCCCCTCGAAGACGCAATTCATCAGCAGCGACAGGGAATCAATCTCCGCTACCACATTGGTGCTCAGGCCCCGGTTTTCGAATTCCGCCGCGATTCTCTGACGTAGACCGTGTGAGCCGGTCGGCAGGATCAGCGGGATCGCTGATGCCTCGGCTATCGTGATCGATGTCCGGTCTTGGGGAACAAGATCACTGTGTTCCGGAATGAGGACAAAAAGTTCTTCGATCAGCAGTGGTTCGACGGTCAGTTCCGGTGAGATGTCGCTGGAAAAAAGCACTGCAAGATCGAGTTGTCCAAGGCGCATGAGGTGGCCGATATGCCCGCTCATGCCCTCAACAACGTTGAGCAGGATGCTCGGATAGCGCTCGCGCACCTTCCGTACGAGATTGAGGCCCAGCGCCGACACGGTCGTGGCCGGAAGGCCTACCGACACCATGCCCTGGATTGCGCCGGTATCGGCACGTGCGATCGACAGGGCCTGATCGAGTTGGCGCAGCATGAAACGCGCGTGGTGATAGAGGGCCAGACCGTTCTCGGTTGGGGTAACGCCCTTGGACGAACGGTGCAGCAGCGGGCGTCCGACCTCGTCCTCCAGCTTGGCCAATTGCTGGCTCAGGGCCGGTTGGGCAATCAGGAGCTGCCGGGAAGCCTTGGACAGGCTGCCGCTTTCAACGATCTGGACGAAATAGCGAAGTTGACGTGTATCGAGCATGTTGGCGATGAGAGCGCAGTTTTGATCATAAGTCCAGCTTATAGCGCGTCGATCTATTTAGTATTTCCGCTAAAAACAGGCACTCCATAGTATTGCGATCATAACTGGCGGTGCTCGTCATAAGCAGCCCGTCCAAGTCATAAGAAATGATTTCACTGGCAGTCGTGTAAGTCGGGAGGAAATACAATGACTGATCGCAATCACAAGGGGGCGTCATCCGATCTGATGGTGTCACGTCGCTCCGCGCTGAAATTCGGGGCGGCGGGCGTAGCGGCCGGCTCAATGCTCGCAATGCCATCCGTTCTGCGCGCTGCAGACGTTATCAAGATCGGCCATCTGACGCCGAAGACCGGCTTCCTCGGCGTTCTGGGCGAATATGCGACCTTGGGCATTCAGCTTGCCGTCGAGCAGATCAACTCTGCCGGTGGCGTCAACGGCAAGACCCTCGAACTGATTTCAGAAGATTCGATCAACCCGGACACTGCGACCACTAAGGCGCAGCGCATGATCGAACAGGACAATGTCGACTTCCTGATCGGTGAAATCAGCTCGGCTTCGGCATTGGCAATCTCGCAGGTCGCAGAACGCAACAAGAAGCTCTTCATCGCCGTCGGCCCGCGCTCCGACGTTCTGCGCGGCAAGAACTGCAGCGAGTACATGTTCTGCTGCGACATCCCGAATACGGTGATGGTCAATGCTGTCGGTGGGGCGTTGAAGCGCGAAGGCATGGTCGATGGCAAGCGGTTCATGACGCTGACCGCTGACTACGTCTTTGGTCATGATCTTCTGTCGGCCGCCAAGACGTTCTTCGATGGCAACAATGCGACCCTTGTGACAGACGAGCTCGTGGCGACGGATGTTACGGACTTCAGTCCCTTCCTTCTGAAGGTGCGCCAGACACAGCCGGATGTTGTGTGTCTGAACCTCGCAGGCAACCAGGTCACCAACTTCGTCAAACAGTATGCCGAATTTGGCCTGCCGTTCCCGACCGTCGGCTTCAACCTCAATACGGCAGATGCCTGGGCGGCCGGCGTTGGCAACCTGTCCGGCACCTGGCCGACACCGTGGTACGACACGCTGCAGACTGCAGGTTCGCAGGCTTATGTCTCCGCCTTCCAGGAATCCTATGGCAAGCTGCCGGAAAACCATTCCTGGATCTCCTTCGTTGCCATGAACATCATGGCCAAGGCACTTGGTGAAACCCAGTCGACGGGAACTCCGGACCTGATCCAGTACCTGGAATCCGGTGCCAAGTTCGATCTGCTCAAGAATCGCGAAGGCTACTTCCGCAAGGGCGACCACCAGCTCATCCAGGAAGCCTTTGCCTTCTCGGTCGATGGCAATGCTGCAAATGAGCATGACATGATCGTTCTTGGTCAGCCGGTTCCCGGACCGGACGAAGATCTGGAATCGATCTTCCCGACCGTCGAGGCAGGTGGCTGCAAGCTCTAAGGGCACAGCTCCGGCAAGCGCGCCGACGGCGCGCCACATTTTCTGGCGCTGCCGCTTTCGCGGCAGCGCGCTTCGACTACTGGAACAAACATGCAGATCGTCTTCTTGCTCGAGCAAGTGGTCAATGGCCTCGTGCTCGGTGGATATTACTTGCTGCTGGCTCTGGGACTTTCCCTGATTTTCAGCGTTGGCGGCGTGGTCAACCTGGCCCATGGCGCGTTCTACGCGCTTGGTGCCTATGTGACCGTGACAATCGCGAACTACGTCGGTTTTGCCCCGGCCGCCGCCATTTCCCCGGTGCTGGTCGGCCTGATCGGAATCGTCTTTGAGCGCTTCATCCTTCGCAGGTTCTACCGCGAGGACCCGATCCTCAGTCTTTTGGTGACGTTCGGGCTGGCGATGGTTGCCGAGCAGGCAATCCGCATGATCTGGGGTGCAGCTCCCCTGCCGATGTCATTGCCGAATGCCATCCGCGGGCCGGTCGTGCTGGGCGACTTCTACTTCTCGAAATACCGCCTGACGATGCTGGCAGTCGTTGTCGTGGTGTTGACCGGTATCTGGTTCCTCCTGAACCGGACGTCCTTCGGGCGCGTCGTACGGGCCGGGATCCAGCAGCCTGATATGGTTGCTGCACTCGGGATCCGTCTTCAGCCATACATGACCACCGTTGTCATGCTGGGCGTGGTTCTTGCCGCTCTGGGTGGAGCGCTGTTCGCGCCGATTACCATCGTACACCCGGCAATGGGCGCTGAAATCCTCCCCGTTGCCTTCGTCATCGTTGTCATCGGCGGCCTTGGCAGCTTCTGGGGCGTGGTTCTGGCAGCGCTTCTTGTCGGCGTGGTGCGAGGCATCACCATCCACTTCTACCCGCCCGCAGGTCCTGCTTCCGCTTATGTCCTGATGTTCCTGGTGCTCATGTTCCGCCCCCGCGGTCTTCTGGGCGAGCGCATCGAGAAATTTGAATAATGAAAACGACACTTCTGCAAAAATACCAGCCATTTCTGATAGGCGCGGCCGCGCTGGTCCTTCTGCCGATCGCAATGCCGCTCATCGGCCTGACCGTGAATACGGCCTCCGTGGTCGTTATCCTCGCTATCGCCGCGATCGGCCTGAACCTTCTGGTCGGCTACACGGGACTGCATTCTTTCGGCCATTCCATGTGGTTTGGCGTAGGGGCCTATGCCGCCGGTCTGGCACAGCTGAATTGGTTTCCGGGCCAGATCATCATGCCAACGCTGTTTTCCATCGCCTTCGTCGGAGCGATGGCGATGGTCATCGGTTTCCTGATCCTGCGCCGGCGCGGCGTCTACTTCGCCCTGCTGACCTTGGCGCTCGTGGCATTGAGCTACACGATTGCGTTCCGCTGGACGGATGTCACCGGAGGTGAAGACGGTCTGGCCGGACTTCAGCGGGGCTCCATTCTCGGGATCGATCTGGACAACTCGGTCAACTACTACTGTTTTGTTGCAGTCGTCGGTGCCCTGGTGCTGTTTGCCATGGTCCGTTTCCTGCGCTCGCCGCTTGGCCACGTGCTGGTCGCGATCCGGGAAAACCAGGAACGGGCGACGTTCCAGGGCTATGACATCCAGCGCTACAAGCTGATTTCCTTCGTTCTGTCCGCGATGATCACCGGTCTGGCCGGGTCCTTGTCCGGCTTTGAGCACTACATCGTCACTGCAGAATCGACGTCGATCGCGCTCTCTGGCGAATTGCTGGCCATGGTCGTCATCGGCGGCATGAACAACATCCTCGGGCCAGCAATCGGTGTGGTCTTTTACATCATATTCCGTGAGCTTTTCTCGATCTGGACTGGCAACTGGCTGTTCTGGTTCGGTCTCGTGTTCGTCGGCTTTGTTCTCTACTCGCCGGGCGGCATCGTCGGGATCTGGGGACAGATCAGGAAGCGGTTCCGTCCGGAGCCTGCGGAAACGGCCGCGATGAGCCGGCGCAAGATCTATGATGGCTTGCCGCTGCCCGAGTTTCTTCGCCCGGCGCCGAAGCAGGGGCCGGTCCTGCAAGTCAGCAAGATTGATAAGAACTTTGGTGGCTACAAGGCTGTCGACGGCGTGGATCTGAATGTCGACAGCGGCCAGATCCATGCCCTGATCGGCCCGAACGGTGCTGGCAAGACGACCACCTTCAACCTGATTTCGGGGATGTATACCCCCGACAAGGGCTCGGTCCGGCTGAACGGTGAGGAAATTGGCGGTCTTCCGGCCAACAAGATAGCGGAGATGGGGCTCGCGCGCTCGTTCCAGATCACCAACCTTTTCGAAGGTGCGTCGATCTATGAAAATCTGCGTCTTTCCGTCCAGGCCAAGCATCCGTGCCGCTACAATATCTGGCGTGACATTGACACCTTTGAGGATGTGCACGAGCACACCGCGGAGTTGATGAAGTTCCTCGGCCTTGAAGGGATTGAGGACATCAAGGGCGGAGACCTGTCCTACGGCGGACAGCGTTTGGTCGACCTTGGCATCGCGCTGGCCTCCAAGCCCCAGATCATCTTGCTGGATGAGCCGCTGGCAGGACTTGCTGCCGCCGAACGCGAGCGCGTGTCGCGGTTGGTGACCCGGATGGCGGAGAACATTCCGGTTCTGATCGTCGAACACGATCTCGATCGGGTCCTGTCCTTCTCCCATGAGGTGACGGTGATGAACCAGGGAACCGTTCTCATGAGCGGCGGTCCCGAAGCTGTACGGGCCGACAAGCACGTCCAGGAGATCTACACCGGCACGGGAACGCCGGCCGTGACCGGACGAACCGCTGCCCGGGATACGGACGCCGAACCGTTGCTGGTGATCGACAAGATCAACACCTACTACGGCAAGAGCCACATCCTCAACGATGCTTCCCTGAACATCCGCAAGGGCGAGATCGTTGCGCTCCTCGGGCGCAACGGTGCCGGCAAGTCAACGCTCCTCAAGAGCCTTGCCGGGTTGGTCCCGCCCAAGAGCGGAAGCATACGCTTTGACGGCAACGAGCTGGTCGGCGTATCAGCACCCGATATCGCCCGTGCAGGCGTTGGCTATGTGCCCCAGGGAAGAGGCATCTTCTCCGGCATGAGCGTTGCTGAGAACCTCGCCCTCGGCCGTCTTGCCCGTGCCACCGACGGTCAAACCGGCGTTGTGTGGAGCGAGGAACGGATCCTGCAAATGTTCCCGCGTCTTAAAGAGCGGTACGACACTCCGGCAGATTTCCTGTCTGGAGGTGAGCAGCAGATGCTGGCGGTGGCCCGGGCTCTCTCCGGAAATGTTCAGCTTCTCTTGCTCGACGAGCCTTTCGAGGGACTCGCCCCTGCAATCGTGGAAGAGCTGTTCCGGATCTTCGACAAACTCCGGCAGGAAGTGCCGATCCTGATTGTGGAACACAACCTCGATCTGGTCTTGGCGCTCTCCGATCGGGTGTTTGCACTTGAACGCGGCGCTGTCTTCCACGAGGGGCCGGCAGAGGCGTTGCTGACCGATATCGACTACCGCAAACAGATTCTCTGGCTCTGAGAACCCGGAAAGGACGGCACCGTGACCGACACCAATGACATCGTCGAGCCAGTTCTCGCAAAGGCCTATCCCTTGCTGGTCGACGGAGCGTGGGAAGCAGGCGAGGGCGAGGTCTTCGACCTCCTGAACAAATATACCTTGAAACCGATTGCCCGCGTGCCCAGCGCGAGCAATAGCCAGGTTGCGCGTGTAATTGATGCGGCACAGGAGGCTTTTGCAAAAGGGGCTCCGACGCCATACGAACGCGGCGTGGTTCTCGACCGCGCAGCGGTTCTGGTCGAGCGAATGCGTCACGACTTCGTTGCGGTGATGCAGGCCGAGGCCGGGTTCACGGCATCGGATGCGAGCGGAGAGGTCAGCCGCTGCATCCAGACCTTGCGATTGTCCGCCGAAGAGGCCCGGCGCTTGGCCGGCGACGTGATCCCGCTTGCAGGCGCACCGAACCAGGCCGGACGACTGGCCTTCACGCTTCGTGTTCCGCTTGGAATTGTCGCAGCGATTACGCCGTTCAACTCTCCGCTCAACACGGTGACCCACAAGGTCGGCCCGGCCTTTGCTGCCGGAAATGCCGTGATCCTGAAGCCCTCGAGCAACACGCCGCTGACAGCGCTCAAGCTGGTGGAAGTCCTGGTCGAAGCGGGCATGCCGCGCGGTTTCCTCTCGCTCGTCCAGGGGGGCGGCGACGTCGCCCGCGCCTTGCTCGAGGACGATCGGGTTCGCTTCTTTGCCTTTACCGGCAGCACCGAGGTCGGTCGGAGCATCCAGATGGCGGCAGGCCTGCGCCGGACGCAGATGGAACTCGGCTCGATCGCCTTCACGGTCCTTTGCGCAGATGCCGATCTGGATCGGGCGTTGCCCAAGATCGTCAACGCGGGGTACCGCAAGGCAGGTCAGGTCTGCACATCGGTTCAAATCCTTCTCGTGCAGGAAGAAATCGTGGCCAATGTAATCGCGCAAATGAAAGATCGTGTACGTGCTCTTCCATTCGGTGATCCTTCGCGTGACGACACGGTTGTCGGTCCGATGATTGCCGAAAAGGAAGCCAAACGGGTCGAGGCCTGGGTGAACGACGCTGTTGCCCAGGGCGCACACTTGCTCGCAGGCGGAACACGCGAGGGGGCTGTGATGGCGCCGACTCTCCTTGCGAATGTCTCGCCAGACATGAAGGTCGGGGCCTGCGAGATCTTCGGGCCGGTCGTTTGCATCATGTCCTTCCGCACGCTCGACGAGGCGGTCGCACGGGTCAATGCAACTCCGTTCGGCCTAGCCACGGGCATCTTCACCAATCAGCTAACGCAGGCATTAAACATGGCCGTGCACCTGGAAGTCGGTGGGGTCCACATCAACGAGACGTCGAGTTCACGCGTCGACATGATGCCTTACGGCGGATCCAAGGACAGCGGCTTTGGCCGCGAAGGACCGCGTTACGCAATTCACGAAATGACCGAGGAACGGATCGTCACGATCTCGACGATCTGACCGGCCTTTCCTGACCTATCAAACCGGCATGCCCGGCGGACGCCGGGTCCAACACCTGAGGAAACGACATGAGCAAGAAGATCGCCATCGTATTCGGCGGCTCCCGCGGCATCGGTGCTGCCTGCGTGAAAAAACTGAACCAGGATGGCTTCGACGTCGCCCTGACCTATGTCTCCAGCGAGCCGACTGCAGTCGAGGCGGCTCCCGGAACCACGATCAAGTCCTATAAGGCTGACGTTTGCACTCCTTCTGATGTCGCAAAGGTGTTTGCCGATGTAGCGTCCGATTTCGGCGCTGCGCCGACCTGTGTCGTCGCAAATGCGGGCATCAACGTTCCCCCCGGACCTATGGCGCAGTTCGACCCGGAAAACTTCCGCAAGCTGGTCGAGGTGAACATCGTTGGCGCGTTCAACATCCTGGCCGAAGCGGCTCGCCAGGTTGCCGACAATGGCACGATCATCGCGACGACCACATCGCTCGTGCGCAACGCGGTCCCCGGCGTCGGTCCCTACAGTGCGACCAAGGCGGCCGTCGAGTGCCTGGTCCGGTCCATGTCCAAGGAATTGGCGGGCCGTGGTGTCCGGGTCAACGCGGTTGCTCCGGGGCCGGTGGATACGGATCTCTTCCGTTCGGGCAAGAACGAAGAGGCGATCAAGCGCTCCGCCGGCATGAGCCCGCTCGGCCGGGTCGGTCAGCCCGAGGAAATCGCCGAGGTGGTGGCCTTCCTCGCATCCGACAAATCCTCCTGGGTTCTCGGCCAGATCATCCAGCCGAATGGCGGCATGATCTGACCTGGTTGCAAGAGATGAAACGAAAAATGCCCGGCCATCGAGCCGGGCATTTTGTTTGACCGTATCAGGTCTGGCTTGTCTTACGCAGCCTTTCGGACTGTCGCCGGTTTGTCCAGCTTGCGTTCGGTGGCGTAAAGGACCAGGGCACCGAAGCGATAGAAGCCATGGACGAACTTGCCATATGGCATGGTCAGGAACAGGGCGAAGACAACGCCGAGATGGAGGGCAAGCGTCAGGCCCATCGCAGGCGTCTCCCTCAGTGCCATCAGCAGGAGACCTGTCAGGCCCGTGGCGAAGAGCATGGCAAGGAACGCGGTTTCCATACCGAACTTGCTCCTGTCCACCATCCCGGGATCCCTTGCCAGCTTTGCCTTCATCAGGCCGATAGGGCCGATGACAAGGCCAATGCCGCCGGGAATGCCGAACAGTTTGGGCAGTGACAACAGACCGTAGGGTGCGGGCCAGTCGAGCGCATAGTGGTAGATGGTTCCGGTGGTCGTCGCCGCAAAGCAGAGGACGAATCCGTAGAAGGTCAGGTGGTGATGGAAACGCCGGTTGTCGGTCGGCTTTTCATCCTCGTTGTAACAGCCGACCCCGCCGCCATCGAGATAGCGCAGCGAGCCTGCATCCTTGATTGCCTGCCAGATGGAAGTACCGGACCCCGCTGAAATGCTGCCTGCGCCGATATCTTTCCAGAAGTTGACGAACCCCATGGTGATGGCCAGTGCCGCATAGAGTGCAACGGAACCGAAGAGACCTGCCATGACATTATGGGGCATCAGCTTGTAAAAGTTGCCCGTTGCGGAGGTCAAAACGCCCGGATCATGCCAAAGGGCAAAGCCGAGGATGAAGCTGGCGACCGACAGGGCGGCTACCAGGGTAATGGCAAGGCCGTTGCGATCGAACATAGGCTGGAACGCCCTGGGCCAGGCGTACTGCCGATAGCTGTCCGTCCTTACCCGTGAAAGCGTCGCCGGCACATTGACGTCGAACTCATGGGGCGGCGAGAACTGGCAGTCCTGGTAGCAACCACCGCAGGAATGGCAGAGGTTGGCCAAGTAGTTCAGGTCCCCGTCGGCGAAACTCCGGCGCAGTTCCATTGCCGGGAAGACCGCGCACAGGCCTTCACAGTAGCGGCAGGAGTTGCAGACCGTCATCAGCCGTTCGGCCTCGGCAAGATGGTCGGTCGCGTGTTGTTCAATGACCTGCATGGGTTGCCGCTCCTTCGCCTGCAATTTTTCCGAAGACACTGCCGATGGTCATGCCGATGCCGGCGGCATATCCCTTGCCGAGCACATTGCCGGCCATGATCTCGCCGGCCGCGAACATGTTGCTCGCACCGCCACCCGTTGCCATCTGCATCCGGGCATCCTTGTCGACCCGCGTTCCCAGATAGGTGAAGGTGATCCCGGGCCGAACGGGGTAGGCGTAGTAAGGCGGATCTTCCAGCTTTGTCGCCCAGTGGGTCTTTTCGATCTCGAGCCCCTTTGTCCGGCAATCGTCGAAGACGGTGTGATCGAAAGTGCCGGGTTGAACCGCTGCGTTGAAGTCTCCGACGGTGCGTTCAAGCTGCTCGACCGGCAGCTCAAGTTTGACCGCAAGCTCTGCGATGGTGTCCGCCTTGATGGGCGGAAACAGCGAAGGCATGAACTTCTTCAGGGATTTGGCGTCGAAGATGATATAGGAGATCTGGTCCGGCTGGGCAGCGACCAGTCGGCCCCAGATGGCGTAGCGCTTGGGCCAGAAATCCTCGCCCTCGTCATAGAAGCGCACGGCGTTCTTGTTGACGACGATGCCGAATACCACGCAGTCGAGGCGAGTGATAATGCCGCCGTCGAATTTCGGTGCCCGCGCATCGATGGCCACCGCATGGCACTGGGTCGGGTCGCCGATGGATTCGACGCCGTTTGCCAGCAGCATCTTCAGGACGTCGCCGCGATTGTAGGGGGTTCCGCGAATAAGGAAGTTTTCCGCCGGCGGCCCCCAGCCTTCCTTGAGCCAATCGATATTGGCCTCGAAACCACCGGCTGCCGCGACGAGTGACTTTGCCTCGACCCGAATGTCCTTGCCGTCGATGCGTGCAATCGCCGCCCTGAAGTTACCGTCTTCGATGTCCAGCGACGTGACTGGAGCATCGTAGCGGACTTCGACGCCGAGCTTTTCCGCCGTCAGATACAGCGCATTCAGCATGGCGCGACCGCCGCCAAGGAAGAAGGAATTGGTTCGCCCGAGGCTGAGCGTGCCGCCGAGCGAGGGCTGGAACCGGACACCCTGTTCGGTGATCCAGGTCAGCATTTCCTTGGACTTTGCAATCATGTGCCTGGCAAGAGGCTCGTCCGTATTGCCCTCCGTCACGCGCAGCAGATCGTCCCAGAATTCTTCTTCCGTGTAAGGGCCGGTCAGGGTGTCGGTCGCCGTGTCGTGGGCGCAGCGCATGTTGCGGGTGTGGCGGGTGTTGCCGCCCCGGTAGAACTTCGGAGCGCCCTCGAGCACCAGAACGTTCGATCCCTTGCGCCGCGCCGCTATGGCCGCGCAAAGCGCCGCGTTACCGCCTCCGATTACCAGCACATCCGTCTGGATCGTTTCCGTCATGACAGTCTCTCCCGGTCTGTCGTCTGGTGATGTCATCTGTCGGCCGGTGCACGGGAATGCGCCGGCGAATGGATGTCTTCGTACATCTTCATTATCTAGGATACAATAGTATACTAAATTGAAAATGCGAATTCCTGCTGGCGCTCCGGTTGCAAGGGCGGCTACTAGTGGGCGCTGACGGGAGAGGGGCGGGATTGCAGGTTGATGGACGCGTCTCCGCAAAGGTCGGCGCGCGCAAAAGCCCTGCGGGGGAAGCCACTGGGCGGAACACTGGGAGCATGAATTTGTCAGAAGACGGCAGCGACAAGACGCCGGTTGAACGGGGGCGGGGTGACAATTCCCGCGGCAGCAAGGTCTACAAGATCCTGCTAGAGCGGATGCGTTCCGGCGACCTCAAACCCGGTACGCGCATGCGTGAGGACGAGACCGCGCGTGAACTCGGCGTCAGTCGTACCCCGGTTCGCGAAGCCTTCGCCCGTCTCTTTGCCCGTGGTCTCGTTGAAAGTGCGAAGGGAGGATGGACGGTCAAGGAGCTCACCCGCTCGCAAGTGATGGAGCTCTATTCGCTGCGCGCGGTGCTGGAAGGGGCCGCGGCTCGCTTTGCCGCCCAGAACGCGTCGCCGTCCGACCTTGCTGCGCTTGGCTTCGCCTCCGACGCATTCTCAAACGTATCCGGCGGGGCCGGCGCTCGGGCCAAGGCGAACATGGTCTTTCATGAGGCGATCTATGAAGCTGCCCATAACAGCTACCTGTCGCGCATGCTTGAGGAATTGAACGACTCTCTGGCCCTTCTTCCCGATACGACATTCTCCGTCGATGGGCGCACGCAAGCGGCCACTCTTGAGCACAGGGCGATTGTCGAGGGGATCGAGGCGCGCGACGCAGACAAGGCAGAGGCCGCTGCCCGTCGTCATATCGAGAATGCCATGCAGGCGCGCCTTGAAATGATCTTCAAGAAGGATCTTCAGGAGGGCTGAGCGCGTAGCTCAATCGTCGAGACCATAGGCGGTCAGGGCATTGCGCCGCCAGATCTTGTCCTTCTGATCTGCGTTCAGACCATCAAGCAGGGTCTCGCAGGTGTCGACCCAGCGGTCATATGAGGAAGCCAAGGTGCAGACCGGCCAGTCGCTCCCCCAGATCAGGCGATCCGGTTCGAACGCAGCCAGCAGGTGATCGACGTAGGGCCTGAGATCATCGATCGTCCAATCCGGCTCAGCTTCCGTCACCAGACCGGAGATCTTGCACCACGCGCTTGTCTCGCGCGCGATCATATCCATTTCGTTCTTCCACGGGTCGATCATCCGATTGCGGATCTCTGGCTTGGAGCCATGGTCGATGACAACGCGGAGATCTGGATTTCGCTCCAGTAGGACACGCAGGTGTGGCAGGTGACGGGGCAGGGTGAGTGCGTCGAAAACGAGCTCATTGTCGACCATCGCATCAAGAGCGCGCACGATATGATCGGACAGCAACCAATCGTCCTGCGCGATGTCCTGGATCATGGGGCGCAAGCCGATCAGTTTCGGGTGGCGCGCCAGTTCGTCGATCCGGTCGGGCGCATCTTCGGCATCGAAATCGGTCCAGCCGACGACACCCTTGATAAAATTGTTCGCCTCGGCAAGGTCGAGCATGAACCGGGTCTCGGCCACTGTCGGGGCGGCCTGCACCAAAATCGTGCCGGCGACCTTGTTCCGGCCCAGCAACGGAGTGAGATCCGCCGGCATGAAGTCTCGGTAGATAGGTCCGAGCTCCGGAGTCAGCCAGCCGTAATCTCCACGTGAAAGCTGCCAGAAGTGCTGGTGCGCATCAATGCGTTCGCCGCACCCACTCATGGACCGACCACACCCTTCTTGACGATGATGTTGCCGTAAAGCCGGGTCTCTCCGGTTTGCACGATGACGAAAGCCTGACGCGCACGTTCATAGAATGCATGGCGTTCCAGCGACGCGAGACCGGCGGGATGATCCGCTGTTGCATTCACGATTTTCTGGAATTCGGCCACGACCGGTGGAATTGCAGCGGCATTGCCGACGACCTGCATGGTCAACGCCGGGTCGGGGACAAAACTGTCCAGCGGCATGACTTCCAGAACCGCCTGCAGGACGTCCGTCGCAGAAATGCCGTCGAGGCGAACAGTCCGTTTTCCGTTGCTCGTGCCAGGGAAGTTGGCATCTGCGATCACGATGTCGTCGCCATGACCCATGGACCTGAGGGCATGCAGCAGATCGGGCGACAGGATGGGGTTCAGGCCGCGTAGCATGTGTCCTCCTTGGGCAGGGGTGCATCCGGACGGATGAGGCCTTCGCTCCTGAGGTCGCTCCAAAACCCTGAAGGGATGGCCGTGGCCAGGAGTTCGACATTGGCGCGCACTTCCGCCGCATTCACAGCGCCGGGGATCACGGTCTTGACGCAAGGATGACCGAGAACGAACTGCAGGGCTGCCGCGATCAATCGCACGCCATGTGCATCGCAGACGGTCTCGATCTTTCGGACACGTTCGAGAATGTCGGCAGGAGCATCGGCGTAATTGTACTTCGCGCCTTCCACGGCACCGGTTGCCAGGATGCCGGAATTATACGGGCCGCCGAGGATGATACCGACGTCCCGTTCTTCACAAAGCGGCAGGAAACTCTCCAGCGCGTCCTGTTCCAGCAACGTGTAGCGGCCAGCGAGCAGGAAGCAGTCGAAATCACCAAGGCCGAGCAGCCTTTCGCAAACTTGCCATTCATTGACGCCGGCGCCTATGGCTCGGATTTCTCCGGCGGCCTTCAACTCGTTCAGGGCCCTGTAGCCGCCAAGGTCGAACAGTTCGCGGACCCGCTGGTCGCTCATTTCCTGAGAGCCTTGCGAGAAGGCGCAGACGTCATGGACGAAGAGGATATCCGCATTCCGGACACCCAGACGTTTCCGGCTGTCTTCGTAACTGCGCATGACGCCATCATAGCTGTAATCGAAGACGATCCGTTTTTGGGGAACATCGACAAAGGCTTCGGGCGTGACCTCATCCGGCGCGCAATCGAGCAAGAGCCGTCCGATTTTCGTGGACAGGACGACGTTGTCGCGGCCGAAACGGGCCAGCGCCGCGCCGAACCGTTCCTCTGAACGCCCGAGGCCATACTGGGGCGCCGTGTCGAAATAGCGAATGCCGAGATCGTACGCGGTTTGCAGTGCTGCCTGGGCGTCCTCATCTGGCACCTTCCGATAAAGGTTGCCGAGCGGAGCGCCGCCGAACCCCATGCGCGTAAGCTCGATGGTTTGGTCGCTGCGGTCGTTCAACGGCTGCGTGTCTGATGCCCTCACGTTTCCCCTCCCTGGAAATCTCTTGACGGGTTCACCCTGCTGGCGCCCTGGAATTCGCTCAGTCGAACAGGTCCGGCCGTTCTCTGGCCAGAGGTTCGAGCCGGGCCACGAGGTCACGCAGGTGATGTTTCATCGCATCGCGGGCTGCGTCCGGATCCCTGTTTCGGATCGCTTCGATGATGGCGGTGTGTTCGACATGGGTCTGCTTGGCGCGGCCCTGCATGGGCAGTAGCAAAAGTCTTGCGCGGTTGACCTGGATCCAGCCGGTCGAGGCAAGAACATTGAGCTTCGGATAGCCGGTGTAATCGAGGATGGCTTCATGCATCCGCTCGTCTTCGTGATAGAAGCCGATTTCGTCACCTTCTTCCAGAAACATGGCCTGCAGGCGGAGGTTCCGGTTCAGTTCGGCCATCTGCGCTTCGCTTCGCTCGGCGGCAACCTTGGCGACTGCTGCAAGTTCGATGGCTTCGCGCAGGAAGGCGCCTTCCCGAATTTCCGACATCGAAAACTTCGTCACCCGCGAGCCGGACTGCGGAACCACCTCAACGAGACCTTCTCCGGCCAGCTTGGTGATGGCCTCTGTCACGGGCGAGCGGGAAACGCCGAGCTGGTCGCAGATGACCTGTTTTTTCAACATCGTTCCCGGTGGCAGATGCATCTGCAGAATCGCCTCGCGCAGAGCCTCGTAGACCCTGTTTGCGAGCGAACCGCTCATCTTCGTGATGTCGGCCAGGGCGTATTCTTCGCGGCTGCCGTCTTCAGCAAGTGTCATGTCCGTCTCAAAATTGAATGCTAACATGTTAGTTGACACAGTTTGAGTGTCAAGCTAACGATTGATTAAAGCTTGACACCCGGACCGGCCACTTGAAGGTGACCGGAGGATGGCGAGGAGGGAGGACTATTCGTGCTGAAAACCCACGCCAACGCTATCCTGCTTCATGCTGACGACAACGTGGTTGTCGCGCTTCAGGATCTGAATGCAGGTGACACGGCAGCTTTCGTTGACGCTGAGCTCCCAGGGCAGATCATGCGCGGTCACAAGATCGCGCGCCGTCCGATCCTACAGGGCGAAATGGTGGTGCGTTACGGCCAGATCATCGGTCAGGCAAAGCAGAACATCGCGCCGGGTGAACATGTCCATGTGCACAATCTTGGCATGGGTGAGCATACCCGTGACTATGGTCACGCGGAGGCGAGTGTTCCACTCGAACCGATCGCCGAGCAAAGAACCTTCCAGGGTTATGTGCGGGCTGACGGCAAGGTCGGAACCCGCAATTACATTGGCATCCTGACGTCGGTGAACTGCTCGGGTTCGGTGGCCAAGTTCATCGCCGAGGCAGCCGAACGCAGTGGCCTTCTGAAAGAATTTCCGAATGTCGACGGCATCGTTCCGATTGTTCACGGTACGGGTTGCGGCATGTCTGCCAAGGACGAGGGCTATGCCACGCTGTTCCGGACGCTGTCCGGCTATGCGCAGCATCCGAACTTCGCTGCAATCCTATTGATCGGCCTTGGCTGCGAGGTCATGCAGATTTCAGATCTTGTCGGCGGTCGCAAGATCCGCCCGGACGGCAATCTGCGCTACATGACCATCCAGCAAACCGGCGGTACCAGGAAGACCATCGAGGTCGGACTGAAGGAGCTTCGCGAGCTGGCCGAGCTGGCGAACACGGCGACGCGCTCGCCCGCACCGGTGTCCGAAATCATGGTCGGCATGCAATGCGGTGGCTCGGACGGATATTCGGGCATCACCGCAAATCCGGCGCTCGGTATTGCCTCTGATCTTCTCGTTCGTCATGGCGGCACGACAATCCTGTCGGAAACCTCTGAAATCTATGGTGCCGAGCATCTTTTGACGCGGCGCGCCGTTTCGGTGGACGTCGGCGAGCGCCTGATCGAACGCGTGCGCTGGTGGGAGGACTATACCGCGCGCAATGGCGGCGAAATGGACAACAATCCGTCGCCCGGCAACAAGCGTGGCGGTCTGACCACCATTCTTGAGAAGTCGCTGGGAGCAACGGCAAAGGGGGGCTCCGCACCCCTGTCCGAGGTCTACAAGTTTGGCGAGCCGATCACGACGAAAGGCTTCGTCTTCATGGACAGCCCGGGTTTCGATCCGTGTTCGGTCACCGGGCAGATTGCCTCGGGCTCGAACATCATCGTCTTCACCACGGGACGCGGATCCGTATCCGGCTTCATGCCAACGCCATGCATCAAGCTTGCGACCAATTCAGAGATGTACGGCCGCATGTCGGACGACATGGACATCAACTGCGGCGACATTGTCTCCGAAGGCGTCTCTCTCGAGGACAAGGGGCAGGAGATTTTCGAGAAGATCATCGCCGTGGCGTCGGGCGAATTGTCGAAAAGCGAAGAGCTTGGTTTTGGCGGGGTCGAATTCGTGCCCTGGCAGATTGGGGCGGTGATGTAATCCGGCCTGCATTCCATCGCACATATCTCGGGAGGACACTGTGCGTCTTGAAGGAAAGACAATTCTGATATCGGCTGCCGGCCAGGGTATGGGCCGTGCAAGTGCTATCGCCTGTGCCCGCGAGGGGGCCAAGGTCATTGCCGTCGATATCAACGAGGATACACTCGACACCCTGCCATCCGAGGCGGACGGCATCGAGGTCCACAAGCTGGATGTCCGCGATCGTGCCGCAATCGATGCCCTAGCGTCGAAAGTCGCAGACCTCGACGGTCTCTTTAATTGCGCCGGCTTTGTTCACAACGGGACAGTCCTCGATATTACGGAGGAGGACTGGGCCTTCAGTTTCGAACTGAACGTCACGTCCATGTACCGGATGACCCAGGCCTTTCTGCCCGGCATGATACGGAGGGCGGAGGCGACCGGGACCGCAG
Organism: Roseibium sp.; assembly: GCF_048261595.1. Lineage (GTDB taxonomy): Bacteria > Pseudomonadota > Alphaproteobacteria > Rhizobiales > Stappiaceae > Roseibium. Next base: position 232,112 of record NZ_JBLXFW010000001.1, on the reverse strand, counting down.
CAATCCTCAACATGTCCTCCATGGCCTCGTCGATCAAGGGCTTCCCCATGCGCACGGCCTATGGAACCACCAAGGCAGCCGTGCTCGGCCTGACCAAGGGGATTGCCGCCGACTTTGTCGGCAAGGGAATCCGCTGCAATGCCCTTTGCCCGGGTACCGTCGATACGCCTTCGCTGCGCGGCCGGATCGCCTCGGCGCCGGATCCGGTCGAAGCGGAAAAGAACTTCATCGCCCGCCAGCCTATGGGGCGGCTTGCATCGGTCGACGACATGACACCCATGGTCGTCTACCTGCTCAGCGACGAGAGCAGCTACGTGACCGGGCAGGCCATGCTGGTCGACGGGGGTGTCACGATCTAGGCCCCCGTATCGCGGTTTGGGAGGACTGCAGGATGACAAGACTGGTTACCATGGAGGGGATCGAGAAACGGTTCCCCGGGGTACACGCGCTCAAGTCAGTCAGATTTGACCTCGATGGTGGTGAAGTTCACGCTCTGATGGGCGAGAACGGCGCCGGCAAGTCGACCCTGATGAAGATCCTTTCCGGCATCTATGCCAAGGACGAGGGGCGCCTCGAAATCATGGGCGACGAGGTCGATATTGACGGTCCGCGCAAGGCCCAGGATCTGGGCATCGGGATCATTCATCAGGAACTCAGCCTGATGAACGACCTGACGGTCGCTCAGAACATCTTTATCGGCCGGGAACCGCGCAAGAGTTTTGGGCGGCTCGACGAAGGAGCGTTGAACCGTCAGGCTGCGGACATATTCGCCTCCATGAACCTGAAGCTCGACCCGCGCACCGTGGTCGGTGAGCTGACCATTGCAAAGCAGCAGATGGTGGAGATCGCAAAGGCGCTGTCATATCGCTCGCGCATCCTGATCATGGACGAACCGACTGCAGCGCTCAATGACGCCGAAATAGCGGAGCTGTTCCAGATCATTCGCCAGCTAAAGGCAGATGGGGTCGGCATCATCTACATCAGCCACAAGATGGACGAGCTGAAACAGATCGCGGACCGGGTAACCGTCATGCGGGACGGGGCCTATGTCGGAACTGTCGGCGCTGCGGACACTCCGGTCTCGAAGATCATTTCCATGATGGTCGGACGGGAGGTCAATTCCGAACCGGTCGACATCCCGGACCTGGAACACGCGGAAACGCTTCTGGAAGTCCGAGGGCTTTCACGGGGGCGCGAGATCCGCGAAGTCAGCTTCTCGGTGAAGAAGGGAGAAATTCTAGGGTTTGCCGGGCTGATGGGTGCAGGGCGGACGGAAGTCGCACGCGCGATCTTCGGTGCTGATCCGCGAGACGCAGGCGAAATTCGGGTTCACGGAAAACCCTGTTCAATCCGTCAACCGGCCGATGCGGTCAAAGCGGGAATTGGCTACCTGTCGGAGGACCGCAAGCATTTCGGACTGGCAACCGGCATGGATGTGCGAACCAACGTTTGCCTCGCCAGTCTTGACCGGTTTTCTGGTGCAGCTGGCCGGTTGGACGAAGACGGCATGCGCCGAACCGCCCAGGACTATATCCAGAAACTCGGCATCCGCACGCCTTCGGACCGGCAGGAAGTCCGGCTCCTGTCAGGCGGAAACCAGCAGAAGGTGGTCATCGCCAAATGGCTCTACCGCGACTGCGACATCCTCATTTTCGATGAACCGACCCGCGGCATCGACGTCGGGGCGAAGTCCGAAATCTACAAACTCCTGAAGGAGCTGGCCGCGGAGGGCAGGGCAATCATCGTGATTTCTTCCGAACTTCCGGAAATCATGCGCCTCAGTCATCGTATTGCCGTGATGTGCGAAGGACGGCTGACCGGGGTCCTGCCGGGCGGTGAGGCAACCACGCAAGAAGACATTATGCATCTGGCGACACTGCGTGCGCCGGTGATGCAGCCGGAGAGGACCGTTCAATGACCATCGCGACACCGACGCCGACACCGAGCCTTCTTTCCCGGCTTGCCGAGTCTGGCGCGCACCAGAAGCTGTTGGCTTTCGCCAGTCTGATCCTGCTGTTGGTCGGCTTTTCGATAGCTTCGTCCAACTTCATGCAGACCTCGAACATGATCGCCATCCTGCAGGCGACCTCGGTCAACGGCGTTCTGGCGGTGGCGGCGACGCTGGTGATCATCACCGGGGGGATCGACCTGTCAGTCGGCACCATGATGACCTTCTGCGCGGTGATTGCCGGCGTGGTCCTGACCAACATGGGCATGCCACTGCCGGTTGGAGTTGTTGCTGCCATTGCGACCGGAGCGCTCTGCGGGCTGTGCTCGGGCACTTTCATCGCCAAGATGAAAATTCCACCCTTCATCGCGACGCTGGGAATGATGCTGATCCTCAAGGGCCTGTCTTTGGTCATCTCGGGCACCCGTCCGATCTACTTCAACGACACGCCGGGGTTCGACCAGATATCGCGTGGTTCGTTGATCGGTGAAATCATTCCGGCTCTGCCGATCCCGAACGGGGTTCTTATCCTGTTTCTCGTAGCGCTGGCCGCTGCCTATATCCTCGGCCGCACGGTCCTGGGCCGCTACACTTTTGCGCTTGGTTCGAACGAGGAAGCCGTTCGCCTGTCCGGCGTCAATACCGACCGCTGGAAGATGGCCGTCTATGCGCTTGCCGGCTCGATCTGCGGCATTGCCGGCATCCTGATCGCCTCTCGTCTCAACTCCGCCCAGCCTGCGCTCGGTCTCGGATATGAACTCGAAGCCATCGCGGCCGTTGTGATCGGCGGAACATCGCTGTCCGGCGGCCGCGGCACGATCCTCGGTACACTCATCGGCGCCTTGATAATGGCCGTCCTCACCAACGGACTGCGCGTCCTGTCGGTGGCGCAGGAATGGCAGACCGTTGTTACGGGCGCGATCATCATTCTGGCCGTCTATGCGGACATGGTTCGCAAAAGGAAGGCCTGAATCCATCCAAGAAGGGCATGAAGCCCCGGCAACTGCCCTGATGGGCCAACGACAGGAGAGGAATATGCTGACAAGACGTGGACTTATTGGTGCAGCCAGCGCAATGGCGTTGATGCTGTCCGGAAACATTGCCTCCGCTGACGAGGTTTATATCCCGCTCATCTCCAAGGGCTTCCAGCACCAGTTCTGGCAGGCAGTGAAGGCCGGCGCGGATCAGGCTGCCGCTGAGCTCGGCGTAACGATCACGTTCGAAGGCCCGGACAATGAAACCATGGTCGATCGGCAGATCGACATGCTGGCGGCTGCCCTTGCCAAGAACCCGACGGCCATCGGTTTCGCCGCACTCGACAGTCAGGCCGCGATCCCGCTGCTTCGCGAAGCAAACGACAAGGGTATTCCGATCATCGCCTTCGATAGTGGCGTTGACAGCGAGATCCCGGTCGCAACCGCATCGACGGATAATCTCGCAGCGGCAGCACTTGCAGCCGACAAGATGGCCGAGCTGATCGGTGGTTCCGGCAAGGTGGCTGTTGTTGCCCACGACCAGACCAGCCGGACCGGCATCGACCGTGTTGACGGTTTCGTCAACCAGATCAAGGCCAATCACTCCGGCATCGAAGTCGTCACGGTTCAGTACGGCGGCGGTGACCACCTGAAGTCGACAGAACTGACCAAGGCGATCCTGACCGCGAACCCGGATCTCAAGGGTATCTTTGGTGCCAACGAAGGCTCCGCGCTTGGTGTCGTCAATGGCGTCACCGAAATGGGTCGCGGCGAAGTGGTTGTCATCGGATACGACTCCGGCAAGGCACAGAAGGATGCAATCCGCAGCGGCGTCATGGCTGGAGCGATCACCCAGAACCCTGTTGGCATCGGCTATGAAACCGTGAAGGCCGCTCTTGCCGCCTCCAAGGGCGAAAAGGTCGAAAGCCATATCGACACCGGCTTCTACTACTACGACAAGAGCAACATCGACGATCCGAAAATCACTGCTGTTCTCTACGACTGATCGACCGTTTTCAGAACGATCATCTCGGCCGGCCTTCGTCATGGAGGCCGGTCTTCTTTTGTCCGGCTCCGGGGTATCCATCCCTGTCGTGCCTGGGGTCCGAAGGCGATGATGCGGCGGCGATGGGGCAAGTTGCCGTAACCATTTGACATTTCGCATACCGGTTGGGAGCTTCTGCCGGTACTGACAAAGGAATGGCACCGGTCCTTGCACGCCGGTGGAAACGTCAAGAGCGAGCCCGGCGAGGACACAATGAGAAATCCGAGGATCAGTTTTCACGGTGCAGCTGGAGCAGTTACCGGTTCCTGCTTCCGGCTGGAAACCGACGCAGGCGTGATCCTGATCGACTGCGGCATGTTCCAGGGCTCAAAGACGGAGAAGGAGCTGAACTACCGGCCGTTTCCTTTCGAACCACGCCAGATCGACGCCGTTGTCCTGACCCACGCCCATATCGATCACTCCGGACTTCTGCCCAAGCTGGTCAAGCATGGCTTTTCCGGGAGCATTCATCTGACCCACGCCACGGCGGACCTTGCCGAGATCATGTTGCTCGACAGCGCGCACATTCAGGAAATCGAGGTGCGCCAGTTCAACCGCCGCGCGGCGAAGCGCAGCCGCCGGCCGGTAACGCCAATCTATGACGAGATCGACGTCCGCCGGACGTTGGAACAGCTGAAACCGGAAAGATACGGGCGCTGGTTCAAGGTCCTTGATGGCGCGCGTGGACGGTTTTGGAATGCCGGCCACATGCTGGGCTCGGCTTCCCTTGAACTAGAGGTGCAACGGGCAGAGGGGCAGGTACAACGCTTTTTGTTTTCCGGTGACATTGGTCCCGACTTCAAACTGTTGCATCCGGATCCGGAAGGCCCGACGGATGTAGACTATCTCGTCTGCGAGTCCACCTACGGCGACCGCGACAGGGACGATGTGAAGCCTGCGCTTCGTCGCCAGATACTGTCACGCGAAGTTCGCGACGCCATCAAGCCGAGCGGAGCGCTGATCATCCCCTCCTTTGCTGTTGAACGCGCCCAGGAGCTGCTTAGCGATCTCGGTCAACTGATGACCGAGGGCGAGCTACCGCGCATTCCGGTCTATCTGGACAGCCCGCTGGCGACCCGCGCAACGAGGGTCTTTGCCCATCACGCCCGCGAGCTGGAACGCGGCGCAACCTTCCTGCAGAGCCTTGAGGCGCACAACCTGCACTTCAGCGAAAGCGTGGAGCAGAGCAAGGCACTCGACCGGGTTCGGGATTTCCATATCGTGATCGCCGCCAGCGGCATGTGCGAGGCTGGCCGTATCCGTCACCGGCTCAAGAACTGGCTATGGCGCGAGGAGGCAACTGTTCTGATCGTCGGCTATCAGGCCAAGGGAACACTTGGCCGGTTCCTGCTTGAGGGCGCGCAGAACGTGCGCATCCAGGGAGAGGACATTGCCGTCCGGGCACGCATCCGCTCCATCGACCAGTACTCCGGCCATGCGGATCGCACCGAGCTGATCGACTGGATCAAGGCCCGCCTGCCGGTTCGCAAGGGGCTGTTTCTGGTTCACGGTGAAGAGAATGCCATCATCGAATTGGCAGAAAGTGCCGGACGCCTGGTTGACCCGCAGACGGTGATCACACCGGTGCTCGATTCAACCTACGAATTGACGGAAGAAGGTGCGGTGATCCAGACCGAGGGCATCAAGCCGCGCCTCAGCCCGGAGCAGGTCGCCCACCTCGACTGGCACAACGATGTGACCAAACTGATCCTGGATATCAACGACCAGCTAAGGGCTGCAACCGACGAACGCTCACGCGGCGTTCTGATCCGAAAGCTGCGTCGGGTTCTCGAAGCCGAGACGCCCTGACGGGATCGGGACGGAAAAGGCCCGCCGGGACAATTCCCGGCAGGCCCTCTTTTCAGGTTTCGACGCTCGGGTAGTCCTTGCCCTTCCAATGCTGCAGCTTGGCTGCAAACTCGCGCTGGAATGACAGGGGCCCATGCTTTTCGAGATAGGGCTCGTCGTAGATCCCGATGAAGAGTGTCAGGTTCAGGAAGAAGTGGGCTCCCATTTCAAACAGTGCCACGTAGTCGTGGTTGATGAGGGCTTCCCGTTCTGCCGCGGTGAAACTGTGAACCGTTGAGGCCTCGCCCTCGTTGCCCAACAGCTTCGGTCCGATCGACTGTTCCCACGTGGCCACGAAGGACCGTGGGTCCTCGGTGTAGCGCTTCAGATATTCGGGATCCCGATCCACCGTGAACAGGAACTTGTTGACGTAGTATTTGCTCATGCCGCCTGCTCCTTCGGATACCATGTCAGATAGGCTTCCATGGTGTGGAAGAGGTCGAGGTTGTCGACGTAGTCCGCGGCCTCTGGCCCTGCGACCCCAAGCATCAGGATGAAGTTCAGGAAACCGTGGGTGGCATTGCCGTTTCCGGCCATGCTCTCGTGGGTGACGTTTTCAAGGATCGCGTCGATGTCGCCCGTGCGCAACCATTCGATCGCCTTGCGGTCGAACTCCGGATCCGGCCCGGTTTCCATGAACTGGCGTGGTCCGCCGAGTTCCAGCGACAGGTGACCCGTGCCAATCGCGGCAACCCGCTTGTCGGACGGATAGTCGTCGATTGCCTTTCGGATTGCTCGGCCCAGATCGTAGAAGCGCTTGGGCGAATGCAGCGGCGGCGCGAAGATATTGGTGTAGATCGGTACCACAGGCAGATCGTTTTCCGGTCGAACCGTGATGATCGGGCAGATGATGGAATGGTCGATCTTCAGTTCGTTTGAGAACGCAAAGTCGAAACTCTGATCCATGAGCGAGCGATGCATGAACCGCGACATGTCCTCGTCGCCTTCAAGCACGTATTTCGGAATGCCGAACTCGCGTTCCTCGTTGTAGAAGGTCGCGTCGTAACGCTCGGCCTTGCCGATCAGAAATTGCGGGCAATTGTCCAGGAAGATCTGATGGAAATGGTCTGAACCGACCATGACCAGAATGTCCGGCTTGGTGCGGGCAAGTGTCTCCCGATAAGCCTCGACCTTTCGCTTCCATTCCGGTGCCTGGGGCATCTGCTGCTCCGGCGGCATCGTTGTGGCCTTGAGATAAAACGGGTGGTGTGTCGATGCCAATGTGGCGACGAGTTGTGCCAAGGCGTCCTCCATTGCCTTCGGGGCGGGTGGCCCCGGGTTGTTTGGCCCGGCCGGGATTGGCTGCCCGGCCGGGAATTTCGATGTTATGCGAAAAGGTTCCGCTCGATCCCGGCTGCCTCGAACAGGTAGTCACGGCTCGATTCCAGTTCCTGGCGCAGGCGCTTCACGTCGAAGCCGAGCAGTTCGCCCTTCCACTTCTTGACCTGGCCGGCAACAAAGACCGTGTCGACATTGTTGCGCTCCATCAGCGTGACGACAGCTCCCGGAACGTTGTTCAGCGGTGCGACGTTGATCGCCTCGGCGTCCAGAAGGAGGATGTCGGCTTCCTTGCCAGGTGTCAGTGACCCGATCTTGCCGTCGAGTTTCAGGCCTTCGGCGCCGCCCAGGGTTGCCATCTTGATGGCATCGATCGACGGCATCAGGTCAGGGTAGTCCTGACCGGCGAGCGCCTTTTCGTTGACGAACATGCGCTGCAAGGTCACGAGACTGCGCATCTGGGTGAAGAAGTCCGCGGTCATCGTGCATTCGACGTCGGTGGAAAGCGACGTGCTCATGCCAAGATCGATCGCCTGCTGGATCGGGGGAGTGCCATGACGCATGTGCATTTCGATAGGCACCGCCAGGGAAATATGCGCCCCGGCGTCGGCAGCATATTTCCAGCCGTTTTCCGACATTCCGGTCATGTGGATGAAGATGTTGTCCGAGCCGAACATGCCATCCGCCCCGAGCTTGTCGAAGGTTTCCTGCATGCCGAAGGTTCCCACGACATGGAGTGCGATCGGCAGTCCCAGTTCGCGGCCGATCTTCCACGATTCCTCATAGCCGGGCAGATAGATTTCACCGCCCATGACCATGGTCATCAGCTGGTCGTCGGAGGAGAAGTACTGTTGCTTGATGCGCGCGGCATCCTGCGGGTACTTGGCGCGGTCGCCCCAACCCTCGAAGTAACCGAAGACGGAACGGCGCCCGGCATCCCGCAGACCCTCGATCGCTGCGTCGGAGTGTTCCGGCGAATGGTGGATCTGGCTGACGTCCATGACCGTGGTCACACCGGCATCCAGCTGGGCGATCGAGCCGAACAGCTCGTTGATGTAGACGTCCTCCGGCCGGTAGACCATGGAGAACTTCTGCAGGATGGTCTCGTAGTAGTTCGACTCGTTTCCGGGCCGTCCGTCATTGATCAGGATGCCGTCGGCCAGCTGGCTGCGCAGCGCCGTCTCGAACTGATGATGGTGCGTATCGACGAAACCGGGCATCACGATCTTTCCGGCCGCATCAACGACGACTGCGTCGCCAGCATCGATGTTGGCGCCGACTTCGACTATCTTAGTCCCTTCGATCAGGACGTCTCCGGCCGCAAAGTTGCCGACCTTGTCATCCATGGACAGGACTGCGCCACCCTTGATCAGGATCCGGCGGCCGGGCTGGCCCAGGCCTTCCGGCAGGGTGCCTGCACTAGTTTCCTGCGCCGAGACAGCACCGCCCATGGCCAGGCTCGTGGTGGCAGCGGCGCCGGCAACGGCGCTTGCCTTCATGAAGTCCCGGCGGGTCGGGCAGGGCAATTCAGGTGTTTTCGGATTGCAAAGTCTGCACATTGAAGTCTCCAGTCGTTCTGTCTGTCTTCAGGTTCCAATGATCGATTGAAGGATTGGGTAGCGCGAGATCGCGTGCGAAATCCGGGATGCGGCAGCGCGAAGTTCCGGCAGGCGCTCGGCAACGAGGCTCTCAGGGGTCACAAGGCCTGTGTAGCCGGAGGTGTTCAGCGCAGCGATTGTCTTGCCGTCGGGATCGCGGATCGGCACGGCGAGGGCCGTGATGCCGTAGTCGAGCTGATCCACTGTCGTCGAATAGCCGTTCTCGCGAACTTTCAGGACTTCGCGGTGAAGCTCCTGCGGATCGGTAATGGTCCGGGAGGTGAGTGGTTCGGCCTTGAACGTGTCGATGTATCTCTTGAGGGCATCATCCGACAAACCCGCGAGCAGGACACGGCCAAGGGACGTGGAACTGGCGGAGTAGCGGGCCCCGACGACCGCTGCGGCGCGGCGTGCGCGCTGAACCGAATAGTGGGCGATGTAGATGACATCGTGACCGTCGAGGGTGCCGACGGATGAGGCATCGCCGAAGCGTTCGACCAGCTCTCGAAGGTCAGGCAGCAGAACCTCGTCGATACGGGCGGAAAAATAGAATGCAGACCCGAGGGTCATGATCTTCGGCGTCAGGTGAAACCGCTTGCTCTTCTGTCCGATATAGCCAAGGGCCTGAAGGGTAATGAGGCTGCGCCGGGCAGCTGCGGGAGACAGCCCGACGCGGCGCGCGATCTCGCTGAGCGTCATTTCAGCGTGGCTTGCATCAAAGCACTCCAGCACTGCAATTCCCTTCGCGAGTGCTTCGACAAATTCGGCAGGCCGCCTTTCGTCATCGGAAGCAATTCCGACCGGCGCGGCGGCTGCCGCGTTCCTCGAATTGACCGCTCCTTCAGTTGTTGTCCGATCGGTTTTCATAAATGCCTTTCCGACTTTACCGACGTTGGAAGTCCTCTGCCGGCTCGTATCTCGTTTGTTGGATTTCGACCCGTTGCGCGCATTCTGGCGCGGCACTCGTCGTGCATCTGTAGCAGGCCCAGCTGAAATCCACTTGACTGCAAAGTAAATGCTGTTTAACTTTTCGGCAATAGGAAATATTTTCGCACACCGAAAAACGAGGTCGATATGCGAATTGGGAAGCAGGATCAGGCGTTCACAGCCATTGCAACTTCGGATGCGGACAGCATCACGGTGCGCGGCAATGACCTTTGCGACGATCTGATCGGCAAGATCGATTTCACGGACTATTTCTGGCTATTGGTCCTGGGGGATCGCCCGAGCCAGTCACAGCGCGCCATGATGGATGCGTGTCTTGTTTCGATCGCCGAACATGGTCTGGTGCCGAGCGTTCAGGCGGCCCGCATGACCCTGGCTGCCGGACCGGACGCATGGCAGGGCGCCATGGCAGCAGGTCTTCTCGGAATGGGAAGTGTCGTTGCCGGAAGCTCCGAAAGTGCTGGACGTTTCCTCGCTGAAATCCAATCGGATGCCGAAGAACGTGGCGGAGATCTGGAAGCCGCTGTCATCGCGCATCTTGAAGTGCTGAAGGCAGCACGCAAGAAGGTGCCCGGTCTTGGACACCCCCAGCATAGCGACGGTGATCCGCGTGCGAACAGGCTGCTGGACATCTGCGACGAACTTGGTCTCAGCGGAAAATATGTCGAGACGCTGAGGCTCTTGGCCAAGCATGCGCCGCAGATCATAAACCGGCCGCTTCCAATCAACGTTTCCGGTGCGATCCCGGCAACCATTCTCGATGCCGGCTGGCCACTCGAGGCGCTGAAGGCCGTACCGCTGCTCGCCCGCACTGCAGGTCTGGCGGCACATCTTTACGAGGAATCCCTTCGCTCCATCGGCTTTATCATGTCCCACAAGGCCGACCTGGCGATTTCATACGACGGGAAGGAAACTTCAGCGTCGAACACGAAGAAGACGGCGTGAGGATCCAATCATGAAAATCCTGAAGGATATTCGGGTTGTCGAGCTCGGCACCTACATCACAGGCCCAGCAGCCGGCCTGCATCTGGCCGATCTCGGCGCAGACGTCATCAAGGTCGAACGCCCGGGGACGGGTGATCCGTTCCGGGCCTTCAAGGGCGGTCTCTATTCGCCTCACTACCAGACCTACAACCGCAACAAGCGCTCGATTGCTCTCGACACCAAGAGCAAGGACGACCTGAACACGCTTCTGGATCTGGTCTCGACTGCGGACGTCTTCATCCAGAATTTCCGTCCGGGTGTGGCCGAGAAGCTGGGCGTTGGTGAGGATGACCTGCGCAAGGTGCGCCCGGACCTCATCTACTGTGCGATTTCAGGCTTCGGCACGTCGGGCCCGTCCCGTGACCGCCCGGCCTTCGATACTGTTGCCCAAGCAGCAAGCGGCTACCTGCGTCTCCTGACCCCGCCGACCAATCCGCGCGTGATCGGGCCGGCCATCGCCGATGCGATCACTGGCCAGTACGCCGCCATGGGTATCCTTGCCGCGCTGATGGAGCGGAGCAAGACAGGGAAGGGGCGCCGGCTGGACATTTCCATGCTTGAGGCCATGTGCCACTTCAATCTCGACAGCTTCACCCACTATTACGCTGTCGGCGAAATCATGGGGCCGCTGTCGCGCCCGGTCGTCTCGCAGAGCTATACCTTCGAATGCAAGGACGGCGCCTGGGTTGCGATCCATATGTCCTCGCCGACCAAGTTCTGGGAAGGCCTGCTCGAAGCCACCGGTCAGCAGCAGCTCAACGATGATCCGCGTTTCGCTGAACGTCTGGAGCGGATCCAGCACCAGGATGAGCTGATCGAGATTTTCACGCCAATCTTCAAGACCCGCACCCGGGACGAGTGGTGCGAAAAGCTGCTGGCTTGCGAGGTGCCGCATTCGCCCGCCTATGATTCCAACGAAGCACTTGAGGATCCGCAGGCCGTTCATCTCGGCATCGGTGTGAAGACCGCACATCCGGAAAGGGGCGAAACAACCACCGTACGCGCTCCCTATTCCTTCGATGGCGAGCCGGATACGGAAATCATACCGCCGCCGACGCTCGACCAGCACGGAGATGAAATTCGCACCGAACTTGCACGCCGCAAGGCAGGCTGATCGGCCGGCTCGGTCCATGCGCCCGGGCTCAGATGGACAGCCGTTCCGATTTATCGGCTGTAGGCAATGGGCCTGCATGGAAAGGAACGGCGAGGCGATAGAACTGCAGTTAAAAGGGAGGAAAATATGAGACTTCTAATCGGACTGATGACCGCCGGCATGGTTGCATTTTCCGCACCGGCGAATGCCCAGGAAACCATCAACCTGACGGTTGCGTCCAGCCATCCGACGGTCATTCCGTGGATCGGCATGATCAAGTCGCACTTCATGGCTCGAACCGATGAAATCCTTGCCGAAAAGGGCAACTATCGGATCGAGTGGAACGAGGCCTTCGGCGGCCAGCTCTACAAGGCCAACGCGACGCTGTCGTCTGTCGAGGAAGGCATTACCGACATCGGTTGGGTCTTCTCGTTCCTGGAAGCGGCCAAGCTGCCGTTGAGCCAGGCATCGAGCTATGCGCCGTTTGCCACCGCCAACCCGCCCGCACAGCTCGAAGTGATGGCCGACCTTCTTGAAAACAATGAGGCTTTCAAGAAAGAGTGGGAACAGTACAATCTGAAAGTGCTCGGCCTGACCAGCACGGACATGTACGACATCTACACCAAGAAGCCGCTGGCCGGCATCGATGACGTCGACGGCATGAAGCTCTCGGCGCCGGGTGTCCTCGGCACATGGCTTCGCGGTACAGGTGCAAATGCGGTCGATGGTGCTCTGACGACCTTCTACACCGACATCCAGACCGGTGTTTCCGATGGTGTTCTGTCACTTGCACTTGGCGCTCTGCCGACGAAAATCTACGAAGTCGCTCCCTACATCAATCGCTTTGACGCAGGCGTCGCCTTCTCTGGGGCCGTGGCGATCAACCGCGACAGCTGGGACGGTCTTCCCGAGGAAGTCCAGCAGGCCATGATCGAAGCGGGCGAGTACTACACCGAGGCTCACGGCAAGGATCTTGTCGAGCGCCATGAGTTTGCACTCAACAAGATGGTCGAACTCGGTGCTAGTCAGGAGACCCCCGTCCAGATCATCGAGATGCCGCAGGAACAGCGCGAAGCCTGGGTTAGCAAGCTTCCGGATCTCGCTGGCGAGTGGGCGGATGAACTGGAAAAGCAGGGCCAGCCGGCTCGTGCCTTCCTGTCAGCCTACATGGACGGTCTGCGCGCTCGCGGCGAAACGCCGATCCGCGACTGGGACAAGTAAGCGGGCCGATCTGCAATGTCCGATCTTGCTGACAACGTGGCGAACGCTCCCCCGAAAGGGGGGCGTTCCGATAACACTCTGCTGCGCGCCTGGCGTATCGTCGTGGACGGTCTCGCAGTATTGGGAACGGGCCTAATCTGCGTCTTGATGGTGATCATCTGCGCCGACATCATTGCCCGAAATGCAATGGGAGCATCCCTGCCGCTGGTATCGGAACTGGGTGCGCTGCTGTTGGTCATGATCGTATGCCTTCAGTTGGCTTCGACCGTTCGTGCAGATCGCCTTGCTCGCACCGAGATTTTCTATGTTGGCTTCCGCCGCAAATGGCCGCGCACCGGCGCGATCCTGTCGGCTGCCTTCAACCTTGTCGGCGCATCCGTCATCGGCGGCATAGCCTGGGCCAGCATCCGGATCCTCAACAAGGACTGGAGCGCAGGCGAATACATCGGGGTAACCGGTATTGCGACCCTGCCGACCTGGCCGTTCCGGGCTCTCATCCTGATCGGCATGACCGTTGCCGCACTCGAGTTCATCTTCCGCGCCGCCGGCGACCTCCGCTCCGCCGCAAGACCCAGGAATTCACAATGACACCGGTCGAAATCGGGTCGCTCGCCGTCCTCGGGCTCATCGTACTCATCTATCTCGGCATGCCCATCGGGATCGGCATGCTGTCGGTCTCCTTCATCGGGGTCGCGGCAATCCGCAATGATGTCGTTTCCTTGCGCATGATGGCGGCCGTCGCCAACGACTCCCTGCGCGAATATCTCTTTGCGGTCGTTCCGCTCTTCGTGCTTATGGGACTTCTGGTAACGATCTCGAAGGTCGGCAAGGACACTTTCGACGTCTTCCAGCAACTCTTGCGACGTGTCGCGGCCGGCCTTGGAATCGCAACCGTTTTCGCAAATGCCGTCTTTGCCTCGATTACCGGGATCTCCATCGCATCCGCCACAGTTTTCAGCCGGGTCGCCGTTCCGGAAATGACGCGCCACGGCTACACCAAGAAATTTGCGACCGGCGTGGTCGCCGGGTCCTCGGTCCTCGGCATGTTGATCCCGCCATCACTCCTCATGATCGTCTATGCGGTGCTGGCCGAGGAATCCGTCGGGCGCATGTTCCTGGCCGGCATCGGACCGGGCATCCTCCTGGCATTGGCCTTCTGCGTTACCATCCTGCTGCTTGCCCGCTCGAACAAGGGGTTCGTCTTTCAGCGAGAGGACGACGTGGAAGAACAGGATGAACCCATCAATGGATTGGCGATCCTGCGCAAGTCGGTACCGATCATTTCTCTGATCCTGATTGTTCTCGGCGGCCTCTACGGCGGCTTCCTGAACCCGACCGAAGCAGGCGCAGCAGGGGCCTTTGGCGCTCTTGTTATTGCCCTCGCACGGCGCTCGCTCGACCCTCGCAGCTTCTGGTCGCTTCTGGTCGAAACCGGCCAGATCACGGTTTCGGTCCTGTTCCTGATCCTCGCAGCGACCTTCTTCAGTCGCATGCTGGCCATGTCAGGAGTACCTCGGGAACTTGCGGAGCTGTTCCTGACCGGGCCGGTCGGTCCCTATGGTTTCCTGCTGTTCTATATCCTTCTGATCATCGCACTGGGCTGCCTGATCGACTCCATATCGATCATGCTGATCCTTCTGCCGATCGCATTGCCGATTGCATCGGCCGCTGGCTTTGACCTGATCTGGTTCGGGGTCTTGACGGTTGTTGCCGTCGAAGTCGGATTGTTGACCCCGCCCTTCGGCCTGTCGGTCTACATCATCAAGTCGGCCATGGACGACCCGGACCTGAAGGTCGGGGAAATCTTTCAGGGCGCCTTTCCCTTCGTCCTCGCGATGCTTGTGTCGCTCGCGCTGATCATAGCGTTCCCCCCGATCGCCACGTGGCTCGCGCGGCTGTAAATTCGGAGTTTCATGAATGACCAAGCTTCTGTTCATTCCCGGCAGCCTTCGCTCTGCCTCGTCGTCTCGTGCGCTCATAAATGCCCTCAAGGGACGCCTTGAGGGAGGAGCGATCAGTTGCGTGACGGCTGATCCGGGAACACTTCCCCATTACAACGCAGACATCGTGAATGATGCAGCGGTTGCCGCGTTCATTGATCAGGTCACGACAGCAGACGGCGTCGTATTCGTCACCCCGGAATACAACTACAGCATCCCGGGCGTTCTCAAGAACGCAATCGACTGGGCATCGCGTCCGGCCTACGCGTCGGCGTTCAAGGACAAGCCCTGCTCGGTGATCACCGTGTCCGGGGGAGCTTTGGGCGGCGTGCGCGCCCAGGCACATCTGAAGTATGTGCTGAACGGCATGTTGGCAAAAGTGTTTCCGAGCCAGGAAATCGTCGTCCCCCATTCGGGGCAGAAGGTATCCGACGGGATCTTCAACGACGCGCAGGTCCTCGATTTCGCGGAAACCACCTTGCTTGCATTCGTGGCCGACATCCGTGGCTGAGCGCGCCTAGTCTCCTAAAACGGAACAGGCAAGCTTCCTTGGTCCAGTTCTGTTTACGGACGAAGCAGACGCCTCAACTTAGCGTTCTCTCAAGGCATGGGCTATCTGGTCGCGGATGGGTTTGACCAGGTAGCTGAGGATCGTTCGCTCATCTGTCTTGAAGAACGCTTCCACAGGCATTCCCGGGACCAGTGCCTTGGCGCCGAGCTTCGACAATTCGCTCTCTTCGATCACGAGCCGGGCGACATAGTAGCTGGCACCGGTCTTGTCATCGAAATTAAGGTCCGCGGATATTGTCAGCAGCTGCCCGGTCAACTCGGGGGTTGTCCGCTGATCGAAGCTGGGGAAGCGGATGCGGACCACCTGTCCCTGTATCATCTGATCGATATCGACCGGTCGAACCTTAGCTTCGACAATCAGTTTGTCTTCCTGCGGCACGATTTGCAGAACGGTTTCGCCAGGGGCAATGACCCCGCCTATCGTGTGGACGGCAAGTTGGTGCACGAAGCCGTTACGAGGTGCCAGGATGTCAACACGAGTGAGTTCATCCTCGGCGGTGATCCTCTGTTCTGCCAATTGGGCAATGCGCGAACGCACCTCCTGCAGACTTTCCAGAACTTCCGCCCGATAGGTTTCTTCGATCTGAAGGATCTGGATCTGACGTTCGCTGATTTCTTCCTTGGTCTTGGCAATCTGAGCAAGCAGTGCGCCGTACTCACCTTGCAACCGGGCCTTTTCGCGCTTCAGCGCCGTAACCCGGCTTTTGGGAACAAGCTGCTTGCCCAGTAGCGTTCCAAGGTCTGTCAGCTCTTCCTCGATCAGCTCGATTTCCGATGCCTTGGCATTCACCTGCGCCTCAAGACCTTCCGTCTGCAGGGAAAACTGCCGTATCTGCTCATGCAGTTGATCTTTCCGGCTTTCCTTTGAGTTCCGACGGGCTTCGAGCAAAAGTTGTTGACCCCGTTCCACATCGCCCAAGGCAGATAGACGGTCGTGAGGCCATTCAATGGTTTCAAGGTCATCTCTTTCGGCGGCAAGACGCAGTTCTTGAGCTGTCAGATCCGTCAGTTGGTTCATCACCACACTCAGGTTTGCGCGTGTCACCGTGTCGTCCAGGCTGATGAGCCGGTCTCCGGCCTGAACCACGTCGCCGTTTTTCACGAGAATATCGCGAACGATGCCGCCTTCTCGATGCTGAACGAGTTTGGTGTTGCTTTCGACCACGACCGTTCCGGACGAGACGACAGCTCCGGAAATTTGGGTCGATGCAGCCCAACCGCCAATGCCGGCGACAATCGCAAGGATCACCAGAAGGGCAAAGAGAAGATGATTGCGCACCGTTCTCGATAGCAATTCATCCACGTTCCCCGGCCTTGAAGGCTGGCATGCAGTGGCTTTGGTTGGATCGATCATCTAGTTCCCCGATGCAGCCGTCTGGCGTCTTTGCGGCACAGGCTTGACGACCTGATTGAGGACTTCCTCCTTCGGTCCGAAGGCGGCCATCTTTCCGTCCTTCAGGCAAAGGATCTTGTCGACGGTCGCAATTGCGCTTGGTCGGTGAGCAATCACGACGACAATCGAGCCATTTTCGCGCAGGGACTTGATTGTCCCGGAAAGGGCACCTTCGCTCTCAGCGTCAAGGTTCGAATTCGGTTCATCGAGCACCACAAGGAACGGATTGCCGTAGAGTGCCCTGGCAAGGGCTATACGTTGCAGCTGACCACCCGATAGCAGTCGCCCGCTCCGGCCGATGACCGTGTTGTATCCTTCTGGAAAACCGACGATCAGATCGTGCACATTGGCCAGCCTGGCAGCCTCGATGATCAGATCCGGTGATGCATCAGCGCGAAAGCGGGCAATGTTCTCCGCGATCGTTCCGTCGAAAAGCTGGATGTCCTGCGGAAGATAACCGATGAAGTTCCCGCGCTTTTCACCCGGCCACTGGGCGAGCTCCGCCCCGTCAAATCGAATGGAGCCCTTGAGGGGAGCAACACAACCGACGATCGCACGAGCGAGGGTCGACTTTCCGGAGCCCGAGGGGCCGATCACGCCAAGTCCATCTCCGGCCTTGAGTTCGAACGAGATATTCTGGAGGAATGGAACGGTTTCACCCAGAAGAGAACAAAATACCTCATCGATGGATATCTTGTCCTCAGGCAGGGGTAGATCCATCATGTCAGCGTCTTGGGAAGCGCCGCTCATGACTTCCTTCAAGCGTTTCAGGGCCTGACGGCTGGCGACAAAACCCCGCCACTGGGAAACGGCCTGCTCGATTGGCGACAGCGCTCGCGACGCCATGATTGAGGATGCAATCATGACACCGGGCGTGATTTCCTGCTTGATCGCCAACCAGGCGCCGACACCCAATAGCGCCGATTGAAGAACAAAACGGATGGTCTTGATGGCCGTGGCAAAAGTGCCCGTTCGGTCGGCAGCCCTTTGCTGGGTTCGTAAGTAGTCTCCGTTTTGCGAATCCCAGATGGAGGTCAATGCCTCCTGCATGCCCATCGCCCTGACCACTTCGGAATTGCGCTTGCCGATTTCGACAAGCGAAGCTCTGCGGCCTGCATGACGCGCAGCGTCCTCTGCGGGTGCACGCGATGTAATCTCGTTCAGAATTATCAGAATTAGGATGAGACAGGCGCCTCCCAGACCAAGCCATCCCAGAACCGGGTGAAACAGGAAGACGATGCCGAGATAGAGAGGCAGCCAGGGAACGTCGAAGATTGCGCCTGGTCCCGGACCTGCCATGAATTGGCGCACGGTATCCAGATCCTGGACCGGGCGCAGGTTGGCCGCCCTTCGTCCCATGGCGACGGGGAGGGCATTGGAGACGCTGTAGACAGTCCCGGACAGCCGCGCATCGACGCGCTGCCCAAGGCGAACCAGCAATCTGCTGCGTACACCCTCAAGCAATCCGTAGAGGGCATAGAGAACGACTGCCAGGGAGCCGATCACGAGCAGTGTCGGGACCGAGCCACTGGCAAGAACCCGATCGTAGACCTGCAGCATGAACAAGGGGCCCGTCAACATGAGCAGGTTGATGACCAGGCTTATTGCAGCGACAAACCAGAACGCGGAATAGACCGGCCGAAAGCCGGAGCTGACCGGGTTGTCCCGCTCATCCTGCCTTATTGAGGAATTCAAGGTCGATGACGACATGACTTCGATAGGTCCGTGGCTGACACTGGGGATTTGACCTGGAGGGAGAGGGCTGACGTCTCCGCCAGCCTTCTCGGAGCAGATACAGACAAGGGGTCTGCGTGGGATGGATCTGTCAGACGAACAGGCCGTCACTGTTCAATGTGATCGTCACGATCGCATCGTCATGTCCGCCCTGATCGTCTGCAATCTCCACTTCATAGTTGAAGACGATGCTCTCGCCGTCAGCCAGGCCCTCTGCAATTCCGTACCGGCTGGCTTCCGACAGGTCGAAGGTCCAGTCCACGGTATCAGAGGTCTGGTCTATCGGCTGTAGCTCGAGGAAGTTGAAGGCATCCAGATCGTCCAGAACGGAGACATCACCAGTCACGGTGACGCCGGTCACGGACGCACTATGAGTGTCGGTGAGATCAATGTCGTCGAACTCGATCGCTCCGGACCGCGAGACCTCCATCTCGTAGTCGAGGCCAACAAAGTAATTGGTCTCGGACGCATTGTCGCTTGCCAGGAACAGGCTCAATCCAAGGGACGGATCGAGAGGATTGGTTTGATCGGGTGGATTTCCCGCAGCACTATATCCGTCGAAGGTGCCCAGAAGTGTGCCGTTGCTGGAGAAGACTGTGATCGTGTCGTTTTCTCCGTCCAGCACGATTTCAAGCCGGAAGGTATTGTTCTGTCCGCCGCTGAGACCCAGCAGGTTGGTTTCGATCCCCCCGTTTTGAATGGAGTCGCCTGGCTGCGCATCGGTTTTCAGTTCGCCGACATAAAGTCGCCCGGCATTGCCATTGACGCTGAAGTAGGAGACCTGGCCGGTGCCATCGGTCAGACCGAAAAAGACGTCCTGATCGCTGCCGGTGCGAGTCACCTGACCTTCGACACTGAGAGTGACCTTGTCATCCGCACGCAGGACACCTGCCTCGACAATCTCCATGATCGTGTGTGGGTTGCGCTGATTATCAGAATTTACCTGAACCCGAAGCGCTTCCAGTCCGTTGACGGTGACAATCGACGCAGTTCCGCTGGTTGAATCAAACGCTGCAAGGAAGTCGTTGGCATCGAAGCTCCCGGAAAGCTTGAAGCCAGGGGTCACCTCGTCCGTTAAACTGGATGTAGCCACGTTGATGATCGGGGCGTCGTTGACCGGAGCCACATCGATGGTTGCTGTGGCCGTCGAGCTGCCGCCATTTCCGTCAGAGACCGTGTACTCGAACGACGCTTCACCGAAGTAGTTTTCGGCGGGCGTGAAAACCACATCGCCGTTGCCATCAAGGGCAACCGTGCCGTTCACAGCATTGGAGACCGAAACGATCGACAGGCTCTGGCCATCGGTGGCGATATCCGCATCCGTGTCATTGCCGAGGAGATCTCCAGCAGCAATGGTCAAAGACTGGTCTTCCTGGGCGGCGATCCCGATATCGTCATTGCCGGCCGGGGCATCATTGACGGGATCGACCGTCACCGTAAAGGTTTCGGAGGTGGTCGCCGTTTCGCCGGTCGAACCTTCAGTGGAACTCGCTGAGACAGTCAGATCGAATGTCCCGTTGAAATCCTGCGGAGGCCTGATTGTCAGGCCGGATAGGTCCGCCGGTGACAATGTCCAGGTCCCGTCATTGTTGTTCGTTCCAGCTGAAAGGATTGCCCCGTTGGGAACGCCGGAAACGGTCACGTCGGAATGGGTTTCCGAACCATCCGTATCGGCAAGCGTCACGGATATCTCAAGGGCAATATCAGTGTCCTCATCGCCCAAGGCACCAGCCCCTTCGACTGCGCGTACAAAGACGCCCCAACCGGAGCCATCGTTGCTGGCGTCGCTCCAGGTGATGACGTAGCCACCGTCCGGACGCGCGTCGATCGAGGAGTAGCGCTGATCGGCGTTGGTGGTGCTGTTGATCAGGAACTCGTCGCCAACTGCGACTCCATTTTGGTCGAATTCTCTTGCGACGATGCCAAATCCGGATCCGTCAGCCAGATAGCTGTCCCAAACGACGACAAATCCGCCATTCGCAAGACCTGTTGCGCCGCCAAAATACTGGTTGCCTTGTGTGAAGGTGTTGACCTGGAACTCCGATCCAACCGGGTTTCCGTCAGCATCGTAACGTTGGCCGAAAACCCCGTAGCCATTGCCGTCCTGTTCGGAGGAGGACCAGGTGATTACATAGCCTCCGTCATCCAGAGCGGCCACATTGGAATAGAGCTGCTGACCGGAGCCATAGCTGTTCACCTGGAACTGGCCGCCGACAGCAGCGCCACCGGCATCGTATTGCTGGGCAAGAATGGCGTAGCCCGAACCATCGAGACCGTTGTTGTCCTGCCAGGTTATGACAAAACCCCCGTCCGCAAGACCGGCTATGTTCTTGGTCAAATGTCCATCGGTGAACTGATTGCCGGCTGTGGTCGAGTTGACCCGGAACTCGCTCCCGACCGCATTTCCATCGGCATCATAGCGTTGCGCAAAGACGCCATAGGAGGATCCATCCTGACCGTTTGAAACCCAGTTGACCACGAACCCGCCATCAGCCAGTGACGCCACATTCGGCAAGTACTGAGTGTTGTTGGTGTATGTATTGATCCGGAATTCCGAGCCTGAGGGATCGCCAGCAGCATCATACCGTTGTCCGAATACCCCGTAGCCCGAGCCGTCCTGCAAGTCTGATGACCAGACGATTACGAAACCGCCTTCGTCCATACCTGTCGTACTAGGATAAAGCTGACTGTTGCTGGTGTAGGAATTGACGCGGAACTCAGCGCCAATCGGGGACCCATCGGCGTCAAACCGCTGCGCATAAATGCCGTAGATCGAGCCATCTTGAATGTAGGAACCCCAGGTGACCACATGTCCGCCATCCGCAAGGCTTGCGACCTCTGAAAGGTATTGGGTCGAATTGGTATAGGTATTGGCCTGGACCTCGCCCTGGAACTCACCGCCACTTGGGACCTGGATCGCGGGTGCATCTGCAACCGCGTCCACATCGACCGTGACGGTTGCCGTCGAGGTGCCGCCGTTTCCATCGGAAACTGTATAGTCGAATTGAGCCTCGCCGGAGAAATTCGCCGCGGATGTGAAGACCACATCGCCGTTGCCATCTAGTGAAACGGATCCGTTGACTGCGTTGCCAACGGAGGCAATGGAGAGGACCTGTCCGTCGGTCGTGATATCGATATCTGTATCGTTCGCCAGCAGGTCATCCGCTGCAATCGTCAGCGGCACATCCTCCTGAGCCACGAAACCACCATCATCGTTGGCGACTGGCTCGTCGTTGACCGCGTTTACCGTCAGCGTGAACGTTTCGGTGGTCGTTGCGATGTCTCCGTTTGAGCTTTCGATAGAAGATACCGTGACGGCCAGATCAAACGATCCGCTCCAGTTTTCAGCGGTTCTCAGGGTGAGGCCGTTCAGCTGGGGCACGCTCAAGGTCCAGGTGCCGTCGTTGTTGTCGGTGCCCGCCGACAGCGTTGCTCCTTCCGGCACGCCTGATATGACCACATCGGACAGAGTTTCGGACCCGTCGGTGTCCGTCAGCGAAGCAGAAATGTCGAGCGCGATATCTGCATCTTCGTCGCCCGATGCTCCGCTGCCTTCAGACCCGCGTACGAAAACGCTCCATCCCGAACCATCGGCATTGGAATCCGACCATGTGACCACGTATCCACCGTCGGGACGCGCTGAAACGCTGGAGAACCTTTGGTCGTTTGTCGTCGTCGTGTTGATCAGGACTTCATCGCCTACCTTGTTGCCGGAAGCGTCAAACTCCTGCGCCAGAACGCCAAATCCGGAACCGTCGGCGAGATAGCTATCCCAGACCACAACGAAGCCGCCGGTCGCCAAACCGGCTACCGTCCCGGAGTACTGATCGTTGACCGATGTGGTGTTGACCTGGAACTCGGAACCGACCGTGTTTCCGGCGGAATCGTATCGTTGTGCGAAGATCCCGTAGCCGCTGCCATCCTGACCGGCAGAACTCCATGTGATGACATAGCCGCCATCGGACAGTCCCGCCACGTTGGATAGATATTGCGTATTGGTCGAGTAGGTATTGACCTGGAATTCTCCGCCGACGGCGTTTCCGCTTGCATCATATTGTTGGGCGAAGACTGCATATCCGGATCCGTCGCGTCCGCCATTGTCATGCCAGGAAATCACAAAGCCGCCGTCAGCAAGGCCCGCAACGTTCTTGCTCACATCACCATTACTGAACTGGTAGCCGTTCGAGTAGGTATTGACCTGGAACTCGCCGCCAACCTTGTCTCCGTCGACATCATATCGCTGTGCGAAGATCCCATAGCTTGAGCCATCCTGGCCGGATGAATTCCAGTTGACGACGAACCCGCCGTCGGCAAGCGATGCAACGCTCGGCAGATATTGCGTGCTGTTGACATAGGTGTTGACCTGGAACTCGGCGCCAACCGGATTGCCGGTGGCATCAAAACGTTGGCCGAACACCCCATAGCTGCTGCCATCCTGTCCGTAGGAAGACCAGACAATCACGAAGCCGCCATCTCCAAGATGCGTCGCGCTAGGGTAAAACTGGGTGGAATTCGTGAAGGTATTGACGCGGAATTCCGAACCAATGGCCGCCCCATCCGACCCAAAGCGTTGTGCATAGATCCCCCAACCCGATCCGTCCTGACCGGAAGAACTCCAGGTCACCACATGTCCGCCATCCGCAAGGCTTACAACCTCGGAACGGTATTGGGACGAATTGGTGTAGGTATTGACCAGGACCTCGCTCTGGAGCTCACCGCCACTTGGGACCTGGATCGCGGGTGCATCTGCAACCGCAGCCACATCGACCATGACGGTCGCTGTCGTAGCGCCCCCGTTTCCGTCGGTGACGGTATAGTCGAATGTCGCCGCGCCGGAAAAATCTGCGGCCGGCGTATAGATGAAGTCACCGTTGGCGGCGATTGTCACGCTTCCGCCGTCGGAGGTGGCAAAGGTTCCGGCTGTGACGGTGAGGCTATCGCCATCAATATCGCTGTCATTGGATAGAACGTTGCCACTGATGGCCGTGTCTTCGTCTCCCGAGACGGTATCATCGACCGCCGTCGGTGCGTCATTGACCGCCGTGACATCCAGCGTGACGGTTGCCGCGCCACTGTCTTCAAGACCATCGCTGGCAACGTAAAAGAAGCTGTCGATTCCGTTGAAGTTTGCGTTCGGGATATAGTTGACCACCCCGCCTGTGCCGATGGTGATTGTGCCATTATCGGTGGCAATCGTTGCGCCGACCGTTGCTGCCTGTCCGTTGATGGATACCACTGACAGAGACTGTGTCACGACCGGCACATTGTTGCCGTCCGTGTCGTTCGCAAGAAGATCCAGTATTGCCGGCGTATCCTCTACGACCGTGAGATCATCGTCATTGGCGACAGGAGGGACGTTGTCGCCGGAGCCGCTGATTTCCAGGGTCAGGGTCGCGGTATCGAGGCCACCATTTCCGTCGGAGATGGTGTAGGTGAAGACCTCGAGGCCTGTCTCGCCCTCGCCGAGCGCATCCGTGTCTGTATCCGCGTCGTCGAGCAGGTAGTTCCATGTTCCGTCGCTCGAAATCTGCAGTGTTCCGTAGGTTCCGGTCAGCGTCAGGCTGTCTCCGGGGTTGACCGGCGTCACCGTCGTGGTTCCGTCAGACAAAGCGACGACGGAGAGAACATCGCTGGTATCGACGTCGCTGTCGTTGCTCAGGACGTTTCCAGTTGCTGTATCGTCTCCGGCAATTCCGAAGCCCTGCTCGACCAGAACGTCCGCGGCATTGAGATCGGCGACTGCGACCGGGACGTCATTCGTTCCGGTAACTGTGATGGTCGCCGACTGGGCTGCAATGGCGCCCTGTGCATCCACCACTTCGTAGCTGACAGTGATGACCTCGCTGTCACCAACGCCCAGATACTGGAAGGCGGCATTGCTTGGATCGACGAAGATCGTCGTGCCGGAAATGGTCACACCCGCTTGAAGGCCGGTGACATTTTGAACGCTCAGGGTTGCGGTCTCGCCAGTGTCGTCATCCGTGGCCCCCGCCAGCATGTCGATGCCGAAGGCCGCATCGTCTTCCGCCACGGCGCTTGTCAGGACTGCGGCCACCTCGGGTGCATCATTGACGCCGTTGATGACCAGCTCCGCCGTTGCGGCCACGCCAACCGGTGCGGCGACAAATTCAAGGCCGCCGATTTGCGGGTTGGTATAGGGGATGCCGCCGCCCTGGTTGACATCACTCAGGACGTAGATGTGCGTGCTGTCGCCACAGACCGCGTCCTGCATCGGGATCACCACGGTGATGTCGACGTTGCCCATGTCACCCGTGAAGAAGACATAGCGATCCTGACCTGTTGGATCGCTGCCCGTGCTGCCGGAGTATCCATCCGTCGA
Source organism: Roseibium sp. (assembly GCF_048261595.1). Lineage (GTDB taxonomy): Bacteria > Pseudomonadota > Alphaproteobacteria > Rhizobiales > Stappiaceae > Roseibium. Next base: position 207,201 of record NZ_JBLXFW010000001.1, on the reverse strand, counting down.
AACACCGGTCGTGCCGGGATAGGAAACGACCCCGTCCAAGATCACCCGCGTACTGATACCAGCCCCGGTACTGTTGCCATCGAAGATGATCAATGACCCGTTCGTGACACCTGCCGCAGCAAAGGCTTGATGTTCATTGACGATGGAAGCCGTTCGCTTGATGCGCGTCATTGTGCCGGTGTCGTTGTCGGCAATGAAGAATGTGCCGGCGTTGTCCATGGTTTCAGCACCTGAAGTGCCGCCATATCCGCGGTCTTCCTCGATCACGTCATAGGTCACGCTCAACGTTGCGCTGTCATTAGCGGTCAGATCGTTGAATTGTCCCGGATCGATCGTCAACTTACCAGTGGAGGCGTCCACGGACGCCGTGACAGAGCGCCCGTCGGAGGACGTGACAACCACATTGGCAACGCCCAGGTTGCCGCCTTCGGCATCGCTTGCATGAGACAGAAGATCGATCGTGACCGTTGCAGCATCCTCATCGCTCACGCCGCCGTCGACAGCCCCGCTGACCTGCGGCAGGTCATTGGTACCGGTCACGGTCACCGTGACTGGAACCGTGTCCGTTGCGCCGTTCACATCCGTGACCGTTACCTCATAGGTAAAGGTCAGTTCCTCGTCACAACCCAAATGGTCGAACAACGCATTGTCGGCGCTGAACGTCCATGTCACCGAACCGTTGGTGACAGTTTCGCTGCTTGCAAGCTCTGACAGGGAAAGGAACCCAAGCGCCGTTGGCGCATCTATCCCGCCGGGGTTGCCGGTTGTTGACAGAAGGGATGTTGCGGCACTCTGGGTGTTGGTGACATCCACATCGGAAAAGACGATCGCACCAGTGTCATTGAGAGTGTCTGAGGAGTCCTCTGCAAGGATACTCGTCAGATCCGATCCAGCGACATCAATAACCGGGCTGTCGTTGGTGCCGGTGACGGAGATGGTCACGACCTGTGTCGCGGTTGCACCGAAGTCATCGGTGACGGTCGCGGTGAACGTCTCGAAGACCGTGTCGCCTTCATCGAGTTCATCAGCCGCGGCCTGATCCAGGGTGTAGGTCCATTCCCCGGTAGCCGGATCGATTGCGAAGGAGCCATAATCGCCGGCGGCATCGCCGGACCACGAGGCGGTCGCACTCTGGTCGACATCTGAGGAGGTGAGGGTTCCCGTTGCAGAGGGAATTCCCGCGACAATCCCACCGTCGTCCTCGTTGCCCGCTTCGACGACAGCGCCTTCGTTCTCTCCCGTCGCGGTGGTGACGACCGGGCTGTCGTTCGTGCCGGTGATAGTGATGGTGACGTCCTCGGAGGCAGTACCTCCTTTCCCATCATCGACCGTCACAGTGTAGACCTGCGTCAGTGTCTGGCCTTCCGCAAGGTCGTCCACGGCACCGTCACTGATTGCAAATGTCCAGGTTACCTGTCCGGCACCATCAGCCGGCAAATCATCGACGATGACGGCGGTCAGAACGCCACGCGCCGCCACCAGTCCACCCTGGCTGTCCGTGGCCATGGCCGGAGAAGAAACCGACACCGTGTGCGTATCGATCAGGTCGACATCGGTAAACTCGATGGTTCCAGTATCACTGAGGATAGCAACCGTTTCGCCAGCGCTGTTGTCCGCAAGTTCCGCAACACCGCCGGTGGCATCGGCAGACACAATCTGCGGCTGTTCGTTGGTGCCGACAAGGTTGATTGTAACGGTTGCCGTATCCGTATTGCCGCTGGCGTCCTGTACCGTGTAGCTGAAGCTGTCGCTGGTTGTTTCACCCTCTGCCAGATAGGCGAACTGGCCGTTGGCGTTATAGGAAAAACTGCCGTCGGACTTGATCGTAACGATAGCGCCACTTTCCAGGGTGAGGGTCGCAATACCTTCACCTGAACGAACCGACCGAGTGCCAACAAGGGATACGTCGTCGACCTCGAAGATTTCGCCATGGGAGGTGACATTGGTGGTCAGCCGGACTTGCGCGGTTGCAGCATCGCCCGCCAGTGTTGACAGATCATAGGAAAGGTCAACGAACCCGTCTGCTACGGGGACTTCCTGACCGCTCTCGCGGCCAACGAAAACCTGTTCGCCGTCCCGCCATGCCACGTCGAATACGTCAATGACCTGATAGGACCCATCATCAAACCGGGCTTCGACGGTGACAAAATCCCGGGCCCAGCCGTAAGACTCAAAGGCCTGACAACGCAGCAGCTCCGCATTGAGCGAAAACGAGAAGGTTTCCCCCTCGAGATCTGAGATGTCGACTTCGGCAAACTCAAGTTTGCCGTCGTTCCGGTGGGTCGCCTGCGCAACTCCGTCTTTTCCTCTCAGATTGCTTTCGGCGACTGTATCCAGCCCTTCGAGCCTGCGCCCGGCCTCGTCGAAATCCTCCGCAAGCGCCGTAACCTCTTCCGAGGTGTAGTCGAACAGGTCAACGCCTTCGGCAGAGACAATCTCGAGCGGCTCGCCGTTCCCATCGGCATCATTCGCCAGAAGACCGCTCTCGTAACCGGTTTCGACCGTGCGTTCGCCTTCGATCAGAACGTCGTCGAACTTGAGCGCTTCCCCCCAACCCGAGATTTCCGTGATGAAACGCAGCTGGATGCTCTCGTTGGCATCGGGAAGGGAATAGGAAAGTGCCGTCGCGTTGGAGCCAAAGGTTTGCCCCGTCAGGCTACCGACAAATGTCTGGCCCTGACCGGACAGATTTTCCTCGGATGCCGGAATGGAAAACAGATCAAGCAGGGTGAACTCGCCGCCGTCGATGCTGACTTCAACGCGCACGGAATCGCCATTTCGGTTGCCCGCAGCCTCGAAGCTTGCCCACCAATTTGCTTCTGTTTCGACGGTGAAAGACAGGCTGGCACTATTGGGGTCGAGGGACGATGCATCCACAGCCTTGAAGAGCAGAACACCATCGGCGCAGGCGTTTGAAAAGGCAGCCCCATCGACCGCGGCCAGATTGCTCTTCTCGACCGTTTCCAGTTTCTTCAAGTATCGCGCACCGGAGAAATCTTCATCCAACAGCGTTTGCGTTTCGGTTTCGGTGCCGATGACGGCCGCCACCTCGAGGATCTCTGTTTCGCCGAGGTCGAGAGTGTAGGCGTCGTTCACCGCCGAGGGAGCCGCATCAACGAGGCTTACGTTGTCGATCAATGCGCCTATCGTATCCCTGTCAGCGTATTCGGCTGAGGAGAAGGAGAGCGCATAGGACCCGGCGTCGAGCTCGAGTTCAGCGGAAAAACGCTGCCAGCTAACGGAAAGATTGTCCTCGCTGTTGGAAAATTCCTGGAAGAACACGACCTCGCCAGCCTCATCCGTGATGGTTACGGAAAAGTCGCTGGTGCAGGTATTGCCGCGCGCGGCGTAGCTGAAGCCGAAATCGAATTGGCTTGCCTCATCGAGCGTGAAGGTCTGCGTGACAGTGCTATCCGCGTTGTCGCGTTTTCCGCGCCAGCAGCGGCTGGAATAGTCATAGCTGTCGAGTTCCAGCACCGCGCCGGACGAAAGGATGCCCGTATCGTCTTTGAGCGCCGAATTGTGGAGGCTGGGATTGTTCTGGATTTCGATGCGGCCTTCCGAGGCCTCCCAACCGTCAATGGCATCGGCCGTGAACCAGTTGCCATGATCAACTGAGTTGACCGCCGTTTCAGCGGAGGTCTGTTCGAAATCACCGTTTACGAGAATGTTGTTGTCAGACATGACGCGGTCCCCAGCGTGTGGGACGCGCAATCCAGTAAGGGGAATACAGTAGACACAAAGAATTGCTCTCGCGAAACCGAAATGCCGCATGAGATATTCAATATTGCTACAAGCAAATATGGCAAATCCGTTGGATGCGGATCAGCTTGCCCCCAAACTGAATATTGCCCCCCATTTAGTAAATAAAATTTTCTTAGAAATATTCCTAAGCATATAGGTATTTTGTCACAATCACCCGTTCGGGTGGTTCGGAACGATTTGGCTGACGTCAATCCAATCGCTTCAAATATTGGTAAATTTCATCGTGTGCGCCCGTAACACTTTGCCAATTGCAATTTCTTGTCTATCGCTTCAGCGTCTTTCCGTTTATTCAGATAATTCAATCAAGTATGTGGGGGGAGACTTGAAAGGGCAGACGCGCAAACCAGGGACACTTGGGTACTGGCAACTCTTCTGTTTCGGCATCATGACAACGCCGATCGCCATGAGCGGCCTCGCCCTGGTCATGTATATCCCTACCTTCTACGCAACTCAGATGGGGCTTGGTTTTACCGCTGTCGGACTGGTTGTTGCGCTCGGACGGCTCTTTGATGTTGTCTCTGATCCGCTGATTGGCTTCATGACCGACAGGACGCAGAGCCGGTTCGGTCCGCGCAAACCATGGATCGTCATAGGAACTCCCTGTTTCGCTGGAGCGGTCTGGCTCCTGCTGGTCCCTCCGGAAACGGCGGGCATGCCCTATCTGGCCTTCGCGTGCTTCCTGTTTTTTCTGTGCGTCACGGTTCTGGACATACCGTATTCTTCGATCGGCCTCGAGATCTCCCCGGACGTTCACGAGCGCTCCATGGTGGCCGGATCAAAAGCGGTCTTCCAGGTATCGGGAGCCATAATCGCGGCAACCTTGCCGGTCGCCTTTGGGCTCGCGATCCCCAATGCCTTGGCAGTCATAGCGTCGGTTGTGGCTGCTCTATGCCTTGTCAGCTTGATCCTGTTCCTGATCTTTGTCCCGGAGCGGCCCCGCGCTCCGATCAGCCGGAGAACGGGATTCTTCGAGATGGTACGCCTTGTCCTGGGGCAACGGGAGTTCCGTTCGCTTGTGATGGCATTCGTCATCGTCCAGTCCGCAAACGCGCTCACCGCGGCCCTTGCGGTTCTCTTTGTCACTCACGTGATCGCCAGACCCGACCTCGTCGCGCCGCTGGTGCTCCTGCTTTTCGTCTCCACCGCACTGCTCATCCCCGTCTGGATTATGCTTTCCAGAAAGATCGGAAAGAAGCAGACGTGGCAGGTTTCCATTCTCTTGTGTGCAGCAGCTCTTTTGGGCGCATTTGTCCTGGGGCCCGGATCGGTGCTTGGAGCGGTGGCGGTTTTTGCGTTGGTCGGTGCCGTTTTCGGATGCGACGCAATAATGCCGACCTCGATGCTAGCCGATATCGTCTGGGAGAAGGAGCGAGAGACAGGCGCTCAAGCCGGCCTCTTTCTTGCCTTTAAGAATGCGGTTTCAAAGCTGACTTTCGTCATTCCGATGGCGCTAGCGTTCCCGGTGCTCGACCTCGTTGCGTTTCAGCGCGAGGGTGCGAACGGGGAGATGCAGCTGATGACCCTGCTGGCCTTCTTCGCCGGGCTGCCCATCGTGCTGCGGATCGCAGCTGCGGTGTACCTGCAGCGTGCGATGATCCCACAACCGGCATCGCATTTTGATGCCGCGCCGGAACCCCATGCAGATGCGGCATAACGGGTCTGATCATCGCCTGTTCCGCGTGGCTCAGGCACGTCAGCTGAAGTCCGGATCGGTGATGTCATGCCTGTTCGTTGAGATCATCGTCGCGAACATCGCGGTCATGATGTTCTTTCAGGACCTTGCCACTGAAGCTGCGGTCTGGTTCGCTTCTGCCAGTGCCATGGTGATGGTGACCTACCTTTACAATTCACAAGCCGCGCGCTCGGGCATTACCGAGGCAAATGCTGAACGGTTCCTGCGCGGTCATGTCGCCGTCACCTGCGTGACTGGTTTTCTATGGTGCGCGCACGCGACCTATCTGTTTGATCCAGTGTCTGATTTCAGAGTTTTCATCAGCACCTTGATCGTCTTCAGCATCACGCTAGGTGGCATGTTGCCTGGTGCGGTCTATCGGCCTGCCTTCATTGCCCTTGCGATCTGCAGCCTTCTTCCCTTCGGCGCCTTCGTCCTGGCAACATCGGATTGGCCGTATCGTGCCGTTGGCGTCGGCACTTTCGTCTATTTCGCCTTTGGCCTTATCACCAGCGCACGCTCAGAGAACAACAGCCGGGAGGCTGCAAGCGCCACAACCACGAAAGCGTTGATGACAGAAATCGTGGCCGAGAAGGATACCATCCAGAAAATCCACGAAGAAAAGACCCGTTTTCTGGCCGCCACCAGTCACGACCTCTCCCAGCCGCTCCATGCGCAAGGCTATTTCCTTCATCTCCTGAGGGACAAGCTGACCGACCCGGAAGCCCTGGAGTTGCTCGGCCGGATCGAGAACAGCTGGCGCGGTCAGGTCGAGATGTTGCAGGGGCTCGTTGAAATCAATCGTCTGGACAGTGGCTCTGTCGTGCCCGAGTTCAAGAACCTGCGATTGAAACCCGCGTTTGAGGCCGTGGCGGCGGAATTCGATGCTCTGACCACGGCAAAGTCTATTTCATTGCGCACAGACCTCGACGACGTCGAGGTGGTCACCGATCCCGTGCTGCTGATGCGGGTCGTGCGCAACCTTTTGTCCAACGCGATCAAATATACTCAAGCCGGGGGGGATGTTTCCCTGACAGTCCGGCTTTCGGGCAGTCAGGCGAGGATCGAAGTCGCCGACAACGGACCGGGAATTCCGGTCGAAAAGCAGCAAACGGTGTTCGAAGAATACGTGCAGCTGCAGGACCGGGGAATCGAAAATGCATCCGGTTTCGGCCTTGGTTTGTCGATAGTTCGTCGCTTGTCCGAATTGCTGGGTTTCGAGGTTTCACTCGTTTCGGAACGAGGAAGAGGAAGCAGCTTTGCTTTTTCCCTTCAGGCAACACGGGTATCGGGCCACAACCCGCCGGATCTGCCCGATGCGCCTGCCGTGCTTTCAGGGGCGCCGCTGATTGTTCTGGTCGACGATCAGCCGTCAGTGCTGCTTGGGATGGGCAACCTGTTGACCAGCTGGGGGTGCCAGGTCATTTCCGCAACAAATCCGGCCGAGGCGCTTACCCTGCTCGGCGAAAACCTGTCCGATCCTGCTCTTCTGGTGGTGGACAAGCGGCTGGGTGGGGGCGAAAGCGGGCTGGCACTGATTCAAGCCCTGCGTGAAGAAGTCAATGACGACACGCCGGCCTTGCTCATGAGTGGCGATTTGGGTGGTGAGGAAGACATGAGGTTGCCCCCCGGCGTCATGTTTCTCAGAAAGCCGGTGGAGCCGACGCGTTTGCGAAAAATCCTTGAAACCACCCTTCAGGACGATGGCCGGGCAACGAAAAACGGTAGGGCGGGCTAGATCAGCCCATAGACCCTGGCTTGGCGCACACAAGCAGCGCGTTTGTTGACGTTCAGCTCGGAAAACAGAACCTTGATGTGGCTCTTCACGGTGTTCTCACTGATGGCCAGAGTGCTTGCGATTTCCCGATTGGCGGCGCCTCCGGCGATCAACTTCAGAATTTCAAGCTGCCTTGCGGTCAGTGCGGGATACCTGAACTCGTCGCCATCGGGCCGAACCATGCATTCGCTCATGTCCAAGGCATTGCGCTCAAGCGCCTCACCTTGCAGGAAAAACTTCCCTGCAAGGGCTGCATGGATAGCTGCAATTAGAGTCTGATTTCCGTCTTTCTTGGACACGAAGCCCATCGCGCCTGATGCAATGATCGTTTCTGTCGGGAGGGTTTCCTCATGGCCGGAAATCAGCAGCACTGGCAGGTTCGACATGCGCCCCCGGATGGCGGAGCTCAGCGCAAGTCCGTTCATCTTGTTCAGGAAAAGATCCGAGATGACCAGAGTGTAATCCCTCTGAGCGCTGAGGGTTTCAAGAAACAAGTGAGGATCAGCCCAAACCATGATTTCGGCGTCAGGCATCTCGGCGCCGATCAGACTTGCAAGGCCGTCGAGAACCATTTGGTGGTCATCAACGAGAGCAAATTTATTTCCCATTCAGAGTGCCCGACAATAACAGGAGGTATGGCTTCCAGACATTCTATAGACGGGCGAGGTGTAAAGTGCACCAAAAACGTTTGAAGTGCAGTTATTCCAAGAGGAATGAGAAGGAGAAAAATTACTGCTGATAGACTTTGTTGCGTATTTATCAAGGTGTGATTGTGAGATGTGCGCGTAAAAATTGTTTGTAATCACCTGGCGGTCTGGGCAACGGCAAATACGGCTGTTGAGTGGAGGACATAGTCATTGAGAAAAACAAGTGACGTGTCCTTCGCTTGCACCATGAAGCTTTGTCTCAATCGCTGCTCGGGCGGACAGCGTCGTCTTGGGTTTTCAAGTCGATGCCACGAACGTCCTGCATTCGGGCGGGAAAGGGATCGACGGGCCTGCAAAAGGTGACGATCTCCCTACGCATTGATCGCAAATTTACCGTGAAATCAGATGCCGCGTGAAGTTGCGGGTATGTCTGCACCGCAGGTGCGCGCTAGGATCGGGTCACTGGACTGCCTGCCGTAAGGCAATCGCCGGATTTCAGTCAATTTCGGAAGAAGATTGGCTGGGGAACCTGGATTCGAACCAGGACTAACGGAGTCAGAGTCCGCGGGTCTACCGTTAACCTATTCCCCAGCAAATGCGCCGGTCGGCAGAGAGCCTTTGCGCAGGAGCGGTGGCAGGAACTGCCGGTGCAGGGCTGAGGCCCCGCCGCTGGAAAGGCGTATACATCCATTTCGCTGCGCGATGCAACAGGCGGCTCAAACTTTTTCTGCATGTTTTCAACATGGTCCTGATCCTTGCAGAATTTAGCCAAGTCAGAATTGACTGCCAACGCTATGCCTGCGCCCGCCGACCTGATACAGTCATCCCAACGAAAATGATTTGCAGCTCGCAGCTTCCTTCCGGAAGCGCGGTCTGCTGCGAAAGGTAATAAAGTGACAGACTCAGGTCAGGAACCGCCCGCTGCAGGGCGAGAGTCCGCTGAAATGTCCGCCAAGGGTCAAGCGCGCAGAAAAAGACCCGCATCCAGGCGTCGCCGCAAGCGCAGGAACGGCAACGCACGGCAACAACCGGCAGGGACAAATCCGCCCGCCGTCAGTGTTGCAACCGGTTCGTCCGAAGGCCATGCGCGTTCGGACGATGCTGCTCCGGGTCCGGCCGATCATTCGACCGGGGGTGAGGGGACGGCAGTCCGGCAGGGTGAAGGCGGCAAGGCGCGGCGAAAAGGCAAACGATCCGGTCAAGGAGAGCGGCTGGAACGCCAGCCTTCAGGCGCGGCTGAAACGGCCGTGGTTTCATCAATTTCTGCCGATCCAGCCCAAAAATCCGACGCAAAGGCAACGGCTGAGACAACGCGTATGCCCGGAGCATCCGGCAACTGCGATGCCGCAACCCTGCCCACACCCGGTCGCACTCGCAAGAAGCGGCGACGCGGACGCAAACACCCTGGTGTGGTCAAGGACCTGAGGGGAACAACAGGCGAGGTCGGCAAGGCAGTTGACACTGGCGAGGCAGGGTCAATTGGAGTTGGCGGCCCATCCGGTTCCAACCAGGGGCAGGTTTCAGCAGGGGGCACTGAAACCAGCGGCATTAGTCCCGCGACCCACGATAACAGTCCGGCATCGAGGTCCCGAGACGCACGTCAGTCGGAGACCAGGGCTGCCAACCTTTCGCGTGCAGGTCATTCGCGTCGACGCAATCAAACGGACGCCGATAACCGGGACCGGGAAGATCAGAAGCTCTACGCGGCACTTGATCTTGGCACCAACAATTGCCGACTGTTGATCGCAAGGCCGGAAGAACGGGGTTTTCGCGTTGTCGATGCCTATTCGCGTATCGTTCGCCTTGGCGAAGGCGTCGGCGCGAACAAGCGGCTCGGCGAGCCGGCCATGGAACGCGCGATCGATGCTCTGGCGAATTGCCATCGCAAGCTTGCAGAACGCGGCGTCCAGCGTTCTCGGCTGATCGCGACCGAAGCGTGCCGCACGGCGGAAAACGGTGATGAATTCATCGAGCGCGTACGCAAGGAAACCGGCCTGGCGCTCGAAGTCGTCAACCGGGAAACCGAGGCTCGTCTCGCCGTTGCCGGCTGCGTATCCCTCGTCGATCAGCAGGCCGACGGTGTGATCCTCTTCGATATCGGCGGCGGATCTTCAGAAATTGTCTGGCTCGATCTGCGCAATCGATGCGGAGCGCGTGGCTTTGCGCTGACCCGTTTCGTCAGGGCCTGGACGTCCCTTCCCGTGGGCGTTGTCAATCTGGCTGAGCGTCACGGCGGGGTCCATGTGACGCCGGACATATTCGAGGCCATGGTCGAGGACGTGTCTCAGATGCTTGAAAAATCGGATCTTGGACCCGAATTGACAAAGGCAATGTCGTCCGGCGGCATGCACATGCTCGGCACGTCGGGGACCGTAACGACACTGGCGGGCGTGCATCTTGGATTGAAGAAATATGACCGCAGGCGTGTTGACGGAACCTGGCTGGAAGACACCCAGGTCGGTTCAATGATTGATCGCCTGCGCGAAATGCCTTACGAGGAGCGCGTTGAGAACCCCTGCATAGGTGCGGACCGCGCGGACCTTGTCCTTGCCGGCTGCGCGATCCTCGAGGCCATTCGCCGTCGATGGACCTGCTCGCGGCTTCGCGTTGCAGACAGGGGACTTCGTGAAGGTATTCTGACTGAACTGATGGCCGCGGACGGTGTCTGGTCCCGGCGTACGAATGGCCGTAGCGGCCGCTACAGAGGCAAGAGATGACGCGCAGGAGCAAGGGAACAGGAGATCGCGGGCTGAAGGTGCGGGTGAAAACCGCCGCCGGCCGCCGTGAATCGTCCACCCGCTGGCTGCAACGGCAGTTGAACGACCCCTATGTCCGCCGTGCAAAGGCAGACGGCTATCGCTCGCGTGCAGCCTACAAGCTGATAGAGATCGACGAGAAGCACAAGATCCTGAAACCGGGTTACCGCGTGGTCGACCTTGGTGCCGCTCCCGGCGGATGGTGCCAGGTGGCCGCCGCCCGGGTCCAGAGCAGCCAGGATGCGCCAAAGGTGGTCGGGATCGACTATCTCGAGATGGACCATGTTCCCGGCGCGATCTTCCTGCAGAAGGATTTCCTCGACGACGATGCCCCTGATGCGCTGATGGAAGCGCTTGGCGGACACCGTCCGGATGTGGTCCTCTCCGACATGGCCGCGCCGACGACCGGCCACCGCCAGACGGATCACCTGCGCACGACCCATCTCTTCGAAGTCGCCATCGACTTTGCTCAAAGGAACCTCGTTCCCGGGGGCACATTCCTGGCGAAGGTGTTCCGAGGCGGCACCGAGAACGCGCTCCTCAACGAGCTGAAGCGTGATTTCAAGTCGGTGGCTCACGTCAAGCCGCCGGCGAGCCGCAAGGAAAGCCCGGAGCTCTATGTGATCGCCAAGGGCTTTCGAGGGCGTCCGGAGGATAGGGACGGCGAAGAGGAATAGGCTTCGCTCATCCCTGGGAATGTATGCCTTATCGGACGACCAGGCGGCACAGGAGCGTGTTGTTGGTTTCCAGGTCCGGCCCCCAGATCAATTTGGCCTTTCGGTCCCATCTAACCTTGTCGTGGCCATCCTTGGGGCGAACGTCCCGCTCGGAGTATTCATGGGCGAACGGCCAGGAACTGTCGTCAAAGTCCAGCCTTGTCCAGCCGGACGGTTCCTTGGAAGCAGAAAATCGGCAAGGCCCCTTGCCGGCAACCGGGTTACGTTCGCGTTCGCAGGACTTGGACGTCGGCGCTTCATGAACCACCAGGCAGCGCCATGCCTGGTCAGTCGTTGCGATAAGGTTTCCGGAGGGATCCTTGAACTGCGCGATGAAACCTCCGTCACCCATTTGCTGCTTTCGACTCCCGATGTACTCCAGTCCTGTATCGTCTTGCTTGAAGTCCTTGACGATGAAGTTGAGAGCGTAAGGCGGCTCCGCCTCAAAAGTGAAGCGTTCCTCGTTAAACGAACGCTCCGTCGTGATCGGGACGCGGTCCTCAGCCACGGGCGCCTCGTTGAGATAGAACTTGAACCAATTGTCTGCCCACACATCGGCCTTCAGCGTCTCGGCCTCAACGGCGCTTGTGTGTGCGGAGATCGCAAGGACGGAAAGGGTCAAGGACAAGATGCGCATACGGACTTCCTTCAATTGTGATGCCGCCATGGATAGCCCCGTTCGAAGGCGCCGGATGTGGCCTGTGACACAGACCGACATCGTCGCTCAAAAAAAGGCTTCGGCGCTTGATAAATTTCATCGCCGGGCTTTCCTTCATGTCACCTGCATGTTATTGACCCGCGCCAACTTCTCCGGCATCGCCGAAGCGACTCGCAGGACACAGGAACCTAGGATCTTGTGTCCGTCGTAGCCTATTTTAAAGTCTTGAGGGGAATTGGCCATGGCCTCATTCTATGTTCCGTCGACCGGAGCCGAAGCGCTCACTTTCGATGACGTCCTGCTGATCCCCGGTCACTCCGAGGTCATGCCGGCACAGACCGATCTGCGCTCCCGGGTGACGCGCAATCTCGAGCTCAACCTGCCGATCCTGTCCTCCGCCATGGATACGGTGACCGAGGGTCGCCTCGCCATTGCCATGGCCCAGGCCGGTGGTATCGGCGTCATCCACCGGAACCTGTCCCTCGACCAGCAGGCCGAAGAAGTCCGGATGGTCAAGAAGTTCGAATCCGGCATGGTCGTCAATCCGTTGGTCATCGGCCCGGATGCGACCCTCAAGGATGCCCTCGACCTGATGGAACGCTACGGCATTTCCGGCGTTCCGGTCGTCGAGAACGGCGGTGCCGGAGGCCACATCACCGGCCGTCTTGTCGGTATCCTGACCAACCGCGATGTGCGGTTTGCCTCAAATCCGGAACAGCGCGTCTATGAATTGATGACGCGGGAAAATCTGATCACGGTCAACGACAATGTCAGCCAGGAAGAGGCCAAGAAGCTCCTTCACCAGCACCGGATCGAAAAGCTCCTGGTCGTCGACAAGGACGAAAACTGCATCGGCCTGATCACCGTCAAGGACATGGAAAAGGCCAAGCTTAACCCGAACGCCTCCAAGGATGACCAGGGACGCCTGCGAGTAGCTGCCGCGACCAGTGTCGGCGATGAGGGTATGGCCCGGGCCGAGCGTCTCGTCGACGCTGGTGTCGATCTCGTTGTCGTCGACACCGCTCATGGTCACTCCGCCCGCGTCATCGAAATGGTCTCCAAGGTCAAGGATTTGTCCAATTCCGTTCAGGTCCTGGCCGGCAACGTGGCAACAGCCGATGCGACCAAGGCGCTGATCGATGCAGGTGCCGATGCGGTCAAGGTCGGTATCGGGCCGGGCTCGATCTGCACCACCCGTATCGTCGCCGGTGTGGGCGTTCCGCAGCTGTCCGCCATTCTCGACTGTGTGGCCGAGGCGAACAAGCAGGACATCCCGGTCGTTGCCGACGGCGGCATCAAGTTCTCAGGCGATCTGGCCAAGGCAATTGCGGCGGGCGCGTCGACCGTCATGGTCGGCTCGCTTCTCGCCGGAACCGAAGAAAGCCCTGGTGAGGTCTATCTGCACCAGGGACGCTCCTACAAGTCCTACCGCGGCATGGGCTCGGTCGGAGCAATGGCGCGCGGCTCGGCGGACCGCTACTTCCAGGCGGAAGTGCGTGACACGCTGAAGCTGGTTCCGGAAGGCATCGAAGGCCAGGTTCCCTACAAGGGCCCGCTGTCCAGCGTCCTGCACCAGCTTGCCGGTGGCCTGCGCGCAGCGATGGGTTATGTCGGTGGCAAGACGATCCCTGACTTCCAGGAACGTGCCCGTTTCGTTCGGATTTCCGGCGCAGGCCTGCGCGAAAGTCACGCTCATGATGTGACCATCACGCGCGAAAGCCCGAACTACCCCTCGAACCTTTAAGCCGTATCGGCAACCGGAGTTAATTGGATGAAAGATGGCGGGCGCCTCGCTGCAGCAATTGAAGTTCTGACCGAGGTGGAAACCCGCCATCGTCCCGTACAACTTGCACTCCGGGATTGGGGGACAGCGCATCGCTTCGCCGGCTCCGGTGACCGGACGGTGATCGGGAACCTTGTGTTCGATGCCCTTCGCCACAAGCTCAGTCTTGCCGAACGGATGGGTGACGCTTCTCCGCGTGCGCTCGTTCTGGCCACCTATACCGCTGGCTGGCAACAGGGTCTGGAGCGCCTGACCGAGGTGCTCGAAAACGACCGGCACGCCCCCGAAGGCCTGAGCGAGCAGGAGACTGCCGCGCTCAATGGTTTCGAGGCCGTCTCTTTGTCCGGCAATAAGGCAGCTGACGTTCCGGAGTGGCTCTGGCCCGCGTTCCAACAGGCATTCGGCGAGAATGCCGTTGCCGAAGGTCAGGCGCTTGGTGAACGCGCTCCGATTGATCTACGCACCAACACGCTGAAGTCCGATAGGGACAAGCTGCTGAAGCGCCTCGCGCACACCGGCGCTGTCGCCACAAGCATTACGGGCACTGCACTGCGGATAGCGGCAAAACCCGGTGCCGCTCGCATGCCCCATGTGCAGGCAGAAGAAGGCTATCAGAAGGGCTGGTTCGAACTGCAGGACGAGGCCAGCCAGGTTGCCGCGCAGCTTGCAGGTGCCAAGCCCGGTGACCAGGTTCTGGACTTGTGTGCTGGCGGCGGCGGCAAGACCCTGGCCCTGGCGGCATCGATGCAGAACAAGGGCCAGATCTACGCCTATGATGCCGATCGGCTGCGCCTTGCTCCGATCCATGACCGGATAAAGAGGGCAGGGGCCCACAACATTCAGGTCCGTGATCCGGCATCCTCCAAGCTGGATGACCTGGAAGGCGGTATGGATCTCGTCTTCGTCGATGCTCCTTGCACCGGGACCGGTGTTTGGCGGCGGCGCCCGGATTCCAAGTGGAAATTGACCGAAAAGGCACTGGAAGACAGGCTTCAGGAACAGACCAAGGTCCTTGAATCAGCCGCTCGCTACGTGAAGCCAGGCGGGCGATTGGTTTACGCCACCTGTTCCATTCTGCCAGCCGAAAATGGAGAGCAGATTGACCGCTTTCTGGCAGAGCGCTCGGACTTTTCACCCGTCTCTGCCCTGGAAGAGTGGAAGGTCAGGTTCGGCGACGCACCAATGCCTGCTTACGTCACGCAACGCGGCGACGTCACACTGACGCCGGCAACGACCCAGACAGACGGGTTTTTCCTTGCAATCCTGAGGAAGGACGGCTGAGAGATCAGCCGTCACTTTCCAGGTCGTCGTCAGGCACCTCCACGGTTTCCTCAGGCGACTTGAGCGGCGCCTTGCGATAGTCCAGCGCAAGCGACTGGACTTTCTCCACGATGGCGGCGGGTATCGTTTCATGTCGGGCAACGGCCGTCAGGACAATACGTGCTTCATTCGCAAGGCCGAGCGCTTTCAGGCAAGCACCGACCGCGTTGCCGAAATCCTTGGACGCAAGGTCTCGTGACCAGGCTTGCTCTGCGTGAATGAGCGCAGTTTTCGGCTCGTCCATTTTCCGGCAAAGTGCGCTCAGGGTTACCAGGACGCTGCCGCGGATATTGGCTGGCGCAAAGCTGAGTGCTTTCTCCAGAACGCCGCGTGCCTCGGCAAACCGGCCAAGGCCTTCCAGAGCAATCGCCTTGAAACGGATAAGCTCGACGTTGCTGGGTTCGAGGTTCAGCCCGGTGTCTGAATAGCGAACCGCGTCATCGAATTTCTTGCGCTTGATCGACAACTCGGCCAGACCCGTGATCGCGGGCAGGTAAGCTGGGTCGATGGCCAATGCTTGGCGAAAGGCAGCGGCTGCGCGCGAGGACTGCGGGTCCCGCGAACACGCCTGTGCAAACAGCGTCAATACCGGGGCATTGTCCGGTAGGAGCTGCATTAGTCGTTCCGCCGGTTCCCGGGCCGCATCATATTTTCCCTGCTTCAGACAGACGCTCGCCAGCCCGAAAAGGGCGTTCCGATTGTCGGGTGATGCCTCGAGAACGGAGCGGAAGTTCATTTCGGCGTTTTCAAGATCGCCGGAAAGCAGCTGGCAGTTGCCTAGATTTGCCCGTGCAGGCACATGGTCGGGGTCCACGAAAACAATGCGTCTGAGTTGAGACGCAGCCTCCTCGAGATAGCCCTCGCGCAACAGCGTCGTCGCCGTGCGGAACGCAATTTCCAGATCATCGGGCGCGTGATCGAGGGCATCCAGATATGAGGCAAGGGCGGCGGCTGTATCACCACGGCGTTCGCATTCAAGTGCGTGTTCAAATGCTTGTCGGGCCTCTGGCAGCATTGTCCTCTCCGCACGCGAACTTGAAGGGAAACACCCATGTTGCCACTTAAGGCGCGGGCATCTTCGAATCGAGCTCAATGATACCGTGTGACAGCGAAGCACGTCCTTGTCATTATTGCCCCGGCCACAGGAAATCACCTGTCGATTTTTCTGCAATTTGTGAGGCCGTGGGAGCCCTAGGCAAAGCAAAGTCGCGCGAAGATGAAAAATGCAGCGCGATCGATGCAAAATCGCCTTCAAATTAAGGGCCGATGCCGTTAGAAGCTTGGCCCATGACCCAGCATGATCGCCTTCTAATCATCGACTTCGGTTCTCAGGTCACCCAGCTGATTGCGCGGCGCCTTCGAGAGTTGAATGTCTACTGCGAAATCCATCCCTACCAGAATGTCACGGATGCTTTCCTTGCCGAATACGCTCCGAAAGCCGTGATCTTCTCGGGCGGACCCGACTCCGTTGTTCGCGATGGGTCGCCGCGCCCACCGAAGACCGTCTATGACCTCGGCGTGCCGATCCTTGGCATCTGTTACGGCCAGCAAGTCATGATGCAGGATCTGGGTGGCAAGGTTGAAGCGGGTGAAAGCCACACCGCTGAGTTCGGCCGCGCATATGTGACCGCGGGCGATAGCCGCATCAACCTTCTGAACGGCTGGTTCCTTGAAGGCAAGGAACAGGTGTGGATGTCCCACGGCGACCACGTCAGCGAAATCGCACCGGGCTTCGAGGTCTACGGTACGTCTCCGGGCGCCCCTTTTGCGATCACGGCCGATCTCGACCGCCGGTTCTACGCTGTGCAGTTCCACCCGGAAGTGCACCACACGCCGAACGGCAAGACACTTTACGAGAACTTCATCCGCGACGCCGGTTTCACCGGCGACTGGACGATGGGCGCCTACCGCGAGGAAGCGATCCGCAAGATCCGCGAGCAGGTCGGCGACAAGAAGGTGATTTGCGGTCTCTCGGGCGGTGTCGACAGTTCCGTCGCTGCGGTCCTCATCCACGAGGCAATCGGCGACCAGCTGACCTGCGTCTTCGTCGATCATGGCCTCCTGCGCCAGAACGAGGCGGAGGAAGTGGTCACCATGTTCCGGGACCACTACAACATTCCGTTGATCCATGCGGATGAGAGCAAGCTGTTCCTGTCGAACCTGGAAGGCGTTTCTGACCCGGAAACCAAGCGCAAGATCATCGGCAAGCTGTTCATCGACGTGTTCCAGAAATACGCGAACCAGATCGATGGCGCAGAGTTCCTCGCTCAGGGTACCCTTTATCCGGATGTGATCGAGAGCGTCAGCTTCTCGGGCGGCCCTTCGGTGACCATCAAGTCGCACCACAATGTCGGCGGCTTGCCGGAGAAGATGGGGCTCAAGCTGGTCGAACCCTTGCGCGAATTGTTCAAGGACGAAGTCCGGGCCCTCGGCCATGAACTTGGCCTGCCGGCGAGCTTCATCGGTCGTCATCCGTTCCCGGGGCCCGGCCTCGCGATCCGCTGCCCGGGTGAAATCACGCGCGAGAAACTGGACATCCTGCGCAAGGCCGATGCGGTCTATATCGACCAGATCCGCAAGCATGGCCTTTATGACGAGATTTGGCAGGCGTTCGTCGCCATTCTGCCTGTTCGCACCGTGGGCGTCATGGGCGATGGCCGGACCTACGACTATGCCTGTGCGCTGCGCGCCGTCACATCAGTCGATGGGATGACCGCGGACTATTATCCGTTCACGCATGAATTCCTCGGCGAGACCGCAACGCGCATCATCAACGAGGTCAAGGGCATCAACCGGTGCACCTATGACATCACCTCGAAGCCCCCGGGCACGATCGAGTGGGAATGATGCCGGCATCATGCCGGAAATTAAAAGGCGGGTGCGTAATGCCCCGCCTTTTTCAATTGCGCTCATTCGGCGCATCGATTGCGCTAGGCGCTCAAAAGCCTTCCAGAGCGACCTTGCCGCGAGCCTTGCCGGTTTCGATGAAGGCGTGGGCCTTGCGCAGGTTTTCCGCGTTGATCTTGCCGAAGGTGTCGCCAAGCGTGGTCTTCAGTGTTCCTGCGTCGACGAGCTCGGACACCCGGCTTAGAAGGCGGTGCTGTTCCTCGATATCCGTCGTCTGGAACATCGAACGGGTGAACATGAACTCCCAATGCACCGAGATACTCTTGCGCTTGAGAACACTGATGTCGAGGGACTTCGGATCATCAATCAAAGCGAAACGCCCTTGCGGCGCGATGAGCTCGGCGATCTCGGCCAGGTGAGCTTCGGTATTGGTCGTCGAGAAGACAAACGCCGGTTGGCCTAGGCCAAGGGCTGCGACTTCAGCGGCAAGCGGCTTGGAGTGATCTACAACGTGATGGGCGCCGAGGTTTTCGACCCATTCGCGTGTTTCCGGCCGGGATGCCGTTGCGATGACCGTCAGATCTGTGAGCTGCCGGACAAGCTGGACCGCGATCGAGCCAACCCCACCGGCGCCGCCGATGATGACGATGGCAGGCGCGGCGCCTGCAACCGGATCGTTCGAGATCTTGAGCCGGTCGAACAGCGTTTCCCAAGCCGTGATCGCAGTCAGGGGCAGGGCGGCGGCTTCCGCGAATGTCAACGACGCCGGCTTCTTCCCGACAATCCGCTCATCCACCAGATGAAGCTGGGCATTCGTTCCCTGGCGCGTCAGATCTCCCGCATAGAAGACCTCATCTCCAGCCTTGAAGCGGGTGACCTGATCGCCTGTCGCAACGACGACGCCAGCGGCATCCCAACCCAGGACCTTGTAGCTGCCCGGTTCCGCTTCAGCGCGCATACGCACTTTCGTATCAACCGGATTGACCGACACAGCCTTGATCTCGACGAGAATATCGTGGCCAGACGCCACCGGTTCCGGCAGCTCGATATCGACGAGAGCTTTCGCGTCGTCGATGGGTAGGGATTTCTGGTATCCGACAGCTAGCATGATGATCTCCAAGATTTGCTGTCCGGCTATCTGGCGCATATGGTAACCTGACGCAAGAACGCACATAAAGCACGCATAGGTCGCCAAAACGTACCTAGTGTAAAAAAAGATACCTGAATGACGAAAACCAAACATACCACCTTCGAGTGCAGCCCCGGATGTTCGGTCGAAGCGACCTTGAGCCTGATCGATGGCAAGTGGAAGGGCGTCATTCTGTATCACCTTCTTGAAGGCAAGATGCGGTTCAACGAGATTCGCAAACGCCTGCCGAGTGTAACCCAGCGGATGCTGACAAATCAGTTGAGGGCACTGGAAGCCGATGGCCTCATCTCGCGTACCGTCTACCCGGTCATACCGCCGAAGGTGGAATACGACCTGACCCGGCTCGGGCACAGTTTGGCACCCGTGATCATGGCGCTGAAGGAATGGGGCGACGCCAACAAGGCTCTGTGGCCCGAGGAATTTGGTCTGACCGCGGCGGCGGACTGACGGCCTTGTGATTTTAAAAAACGATCGGTCTGGTGAAGGCTGCACAAAGGAGCGAATTCACAGGAGCGGTCGAAGAGTGATGAGACTATCGGGTTTGGCTGTCGCCGCAGTTCTCGTAGCCACCACCACTGGACTTGATGCGGGTGGCCAGGTCGCCCGCGCTGCGGATGTCCGTATCGAACACGGAGAAGCGACGCGCAGCGCCGGGACGTGGACTTTCACTGTCACCCTGAAACATTCCGACGAAGGCTGGGATCACTATGCGGATCTTTGGCAGGTACTGGACCCGGCAGGTCGGGTGCTCGCAGAACGCGTCCTGACCCACCCGCATGTCGAGGAACAGCCTTTCACGCGCAGTTTGAGAGGTGTTGAAATTCCGCAAGACATTGCGACGGTTTTCATTCGTGCTCGCGATAGCCGCCATGGGTTCGCGCCGCAGCTCTTTGAAATTGACCTAAGCCGATAGCGCCATTCGCCCGCTCGAGCCTGCAAGGGTCAGACCAGAATGAAAGCCCGGATCCCGTCCGCAACGAACTGGATGGACAGTGCCGCCAACAGAACGCCGAGCAATCTCGTGATCACCAGCTGCGCGGTATCCCCCAAAAGCCGCTCGATCCGCTCCGCCAGCAGGAATGCCAGCAGGCAGGAGCCCAGGATGATCAGGATCACACCCGCCAGGCCGGCATAGGCCACCGTGTCCGGCGCCTGGCCGGACAGCAGGATGATCGCGGAAATGGCGGCAGGGCCAGCAATGAGCGGTATCGCCAGGGGAAAGATCGCCACTTCATGGAAATCAGAGGGCGGATGGTCTTCAACCGCCTTTTCCGCCGTCTCCGACTTGCGCGCTGCCCGCTTGCCGAAGACCATTTCGACCGCGATGAGGAACAGCAGGATGCCGCCTGCGACGCGGAACGCGGAAACCGAAATGCCCAGGATGTTGAGGATCGACTGACCCGCCACGAAAAACAGCATCAGAATTGCGGCCGCCGTGATGGTCGCCCGCATGGCGACGCGGCGCCTGTCCTGTGTCGAAAGACCCGCTGTGACCGCAAGGAACATGGGTGCCAGACCGACCGGATCGATTGTGACGAACAGGGTCGCAAAGGCATTGATGATGAAGTCGAACACGGTGGCTTCCAGGCTAGGTCAGGATTGGATTTTGCCCGATAGTAGCCCGTAAACCCGTGCCGCGTGACCGCCTTCCATCAAATCAATTTTTCAGCCTGTGCATGACGCTCGCAAGGCATTGAAATCAATAACCTTTAATTCCATGGCGATTGGTGCGCACATTTGGTCGGCGCGCGTGAATCGGATATAAAAGACGAAGCAATAACAAAGATATGAGTTCATTCCTTGGCTGATCAGGACAACAGTGCACCCGGCGGCGGTTTGCCATCCGATATTAAGCCGATTTCCATTGTCGATGAAATGAAGCGCAGCTACCTCGATTACGCCATGAGCGTGATCGTGAGCCGTGCGCTTCCGGACGTCCGCGATGGCCTCAAGCCGGTGCACCGGCGCATTCTGTTCTCTATGCACGAGAACGGCTACGAGTGGAACAAGCCCTACCGCAAGTCGGCACGCGTCGTCGGTGACGTCATGGGTAAGTATCACCCGCACGGCGACAGCGCGATCTACGACGCCCTGGTGCGCATGGCGCAGGATTTCTCCCTGCGACTGCCGCTGATCGACGGGCAGGGCAACTTCGGTTCCGTTGACGGCGATCCGGCCGCGGCAATGCGTTACACCGAGTGCCGTCTTGAGAAGGTGGCCCACAAGCTCCTCGATGACATCGACAAGGATACCGTCGATTTCCAGGAGAACTACGACAACTCCGAATCCGAGCCTGTCGTCCTGCCGGCCAAGTTCCCGAACCTTCTGGTCAACGGGGCTGGCGGTATTGCCGTCGGCATGGCCACGAACATCCCGCCGCACAACCTCGGCGAAGTGATCGACGCCGCCATCGCAATCATGGAAAACCCGGCGATGTCGCTGGAAGAGCTGATGGAAATTGTTCCCGGCCCGGATTTCCCGACCGGAGGCATCATCCTGGGGCGCTCAGGTATCCGCTCGGCCTTCGAGACGGGACGCGGGTCCGTTGTCATGCGCGGCAAGGTCGACGTTGAAGAGATCCGCAAGGACCGCTTCGCGCTGATCGTTTCGGAAATCCCGTATCAGGTGAACAAATCCTCGATGATCGAGAAGATCGCCGAGGCGGTGCGCGACAAGCGTATCGAGGGCATCTCCGACATTCGAGACGAGTCCGACCGTTCCGGCATGCGCGTCGTGATCGAACTCAAGCGCGACGCGGTTCCAGATGTCGTGTTGAATCAGCTTTATCGGTTCTCGCAGCTGCAGACGTCCTTCGGCTGCAACATGGTCGCTCTGAACGGCGGCAAGCCCGAGCAGATGAACCTCTCGGACATGTTGAAGGCTTTTGTGAACTTCCGCGAGGAAGTCATTGGCCGCAGGACAAGATACCTTCTCAGGAAGTGCCGGGATCGTGCCCATATCTTGGTGGGTCTGGGTATTGCGGTCGCGAACATCGACGAGGTCATCAAGCTGATCCGTTCGGCTCCCGATCCGGCGACGGCCCGGCGTCAGCTGATGGAGCGCAACTGGCCGGCGCACGACGTCGAGGCGCTGATCCGGCTGATCGATGACCCGCGCCACACAGTCCAGGAAGACGGCACCTACAAGCTGTCCGAAGAACAGGCACGCGCCATTCTTGATCTGCGCCTGCAGCGTCTGACGGCAATGGGCCGCGACGAGATCGAGGAAGAGCTGAACAAGATCGGCGCCGAGATCAGCGATTACCTCGACATTCTCCGCTCGCGTGCAAGGATCCAGGAAATCGTTCGCAACGAGATGCTGGAGATCAAGGAAGAGTTCGCAACGCCGCGCCGGACCGAGATCGTCGAGGGCGGAGCGGACTTCGACGAGGAGGATCTGATCCAGCGCGAGGACATGGTCGTGACCGTGTCGCACGAGGGTTATATCAAGCGTGTTCCGCTTGCGACCTATCGGGCGCAGCGGCGGGGCGGCAAGGGACGCTCGGGCATGTCGACGAAGGACGAGGATTTCGTTACCCGTCTGTTCGTCGCCAACACCCACACGCCGGTGCTGTTCTTCTCCTCTCGCGGCATTGCCTACAAGATGAAAGTCTGGCGGCTTCCGCTTGGTGGGCCGACCTCACGTGGCAAGGCCCTGATCAACATGCTACCGCTCGAACAGGGCGAGAAGATTTCCTCGATCATGCCGCTGCCGGAGGATGAGGAAAGCTGGGCAAACCTCGATGTCATGTTCTCCACCGTGCGCGGCACGGTGCGGCGGAACAAACTGTCCGACTTCGTCCAGATCAACCGCAACGGCAAGATCGCGATGAAGCTGGAAGAGGGTGACGGCATCGTTGGTGTCGACACCTGTTCCGAGCATGATGATGTCATGCTGACCACCGCGGCAGGGCAGTGCATCCGGTTCCCGGTCAACGACGTGCGCGTCTTTGCGGGCCGCAACTCCGTCGGTGTGCGCGGGATTCGACTGGCGGACGACGACCACGTCATCTCCATGCAGATCCTTCATCACATTGACGTCGAGGCGGAAGAACGTACTGCCTATCTGAAGATGGCTCGGGCGCTTCGCGGTGAAACGGACGAACCCGGGGCAGAGGATGACGGTATCGACGTCATTGACGGCGGGCTGTCACAGGAACGCTACGCAGAAATGAGTGCTGCCGAGCAGATCATCCTGACACTGTCGGAAAACGGATACGGAAAACGTACGTCGTCGTTCGAGTATCGCGTGACTGGCCGCGGCGGCAAGGGCATCACGGCCATGGCGGTCAACGACCGAAATGGACCACTGATCGCCTCGTTCCCAGTGGAGGACAGCGATCAGATCATGCTCGTCACTGATGGCGGACAGCTCATTCGGTGCCCGATCGAGGGTATCCGCATCGCGGGCCGCGCGACCCAGGGCGTGATTGTCTTCAAGACGGCCAAGGACGAGAATGTCGTTGCCGTGGAGCGTATCAGCGAAGTCGATGAGGAAGACGAAGAAGGCGTAGAGCCCGAAGCAGGGGATGTTGCCGAAGGTGGCGCTGATGACGCTGCGCAGGACAACGGTTCCGATGATGCGGGTACGCCGTCAGACGACGCCTGAAGATAAGAACACCCCGGCCATTTCAGGGCCCAAAAACAACGGCAGCGGCCAGACACTTGTCTGAGCCGCTGTCTTGCCGTCTGGGGGGAGTAAACCCGAGAGGGGATCTTAACGATTAGCCGTTACCGGGGATCCGTGCCAGAACCGTTGTGTTCGGTGCAACCGGTGCGCGTTCAACCGTGACGAAGTTGATCTTGCGGACAGAGCCCGTACCGGCGATCGCAGCAGCACAGTCGGCAGACCATGCACCCCAAGCCTGGTTTCGGCAATCATTCGGCAAGGCGCTGACGGCCCGGTCGGACTTGTCGAGAACAGATTGTTCTGCCTGTGCACCTTCACCGCCGAATGGCGTGAAAGATACCAGCGCCGCGATTACGACGGCAGCCACTCCGGCAGTCATGACACCTGCGATCTGAACCAGACCGTTAGGTGTAAACGCGCGAACACGGCTGGAAAAGACGTCCTTGCCAAAAGTCTGCAAGAACACATCAGAACGAGAAGTAGAATATGTACTCATTTGTTGCTCCCTGCGGGCCGTTGCCCTGTTGCTTAGTAAAGTCACAATGATGCAAATGGTTCCATTGCACCGTGACAGGCATCACAGTTTGTGATTTTCGCACCTCAAGCATTCATCAGGTTTTGACTTGCGGGTTGTCGTCTATCGCCTGCCGGGCTATGGAAGACCCCATGAAACGCATCGCCCTTTATCCGGGGTCTTTCGACCCGGTCACGAACGGACATATTGACATTCTCCGCCAGACGCTTGCTCTGGCTGACGAGGTCATTGTTGCCATCGGGGTTCATCCCGGAAAAAAACCGCTTTTCAGTTTCGAGCAGCGTGTGGAGCTGATCCACGCCGCCGCGCGTGACGCATTCGGCGCGGTCGAAAATGAACGTATTCGCGTGGTTGCCTTCTCGAACCTTGTGATTGAGGTCGCCCGGGCAGAGGGAGCGCAGTACCTGATCCGCGGGCTGCGCGATGGTACGGATCTGGACTACGAGATGCAGATGGCCGGGATGAACGGCACCCTGGCGCCGGAGATCCAGACTGTGTTTTTGCCGGCATCCCCGACCAGCCGCCACATCACCGCCACGCTTGTCCGTCAGATCGCGCAAATGGGCGGAAACGCAGCAGCGTTTGTTCCCAAGGCGGTCGCCGGACCCCTCGCCGAAATTGTGAAATCCGGTGACTGAAGTCACCGCCTATCGCGTTCACGACAAAATGGAGTTCCAATTGTCACGTCTGCTTTCCATGTTGGTGGTTCTCGCCTCCATGCTCGTCGCACCGGCACTTGCCAGTGCTCAGGGACTGGACCCGGAGAACACGCTCTACCTCGATCTCAAGGATGGCCGCGTTACCATCAAGCTGCGCCCGGACCTTGCCCCGAACCATGTCGACCGCATCAAGAAGCTGACGCGAGACGGTTTTTACGACGGCATCGTCTTCCACCGGGTCATTGACGGCTTCATGGCCCAGACCGGCGACCCGACCGGCACTGGCATGGGCGGTTCCGAAGAACCCGACCTTTCGGCAGAGTTCAGCAATGCGCCCTTCAAGCGCGGCGTCCTCGGGATGGCACGCGCTGCAAATCCTGATAGCGCCAATTCGCAATTCTTCATCATGTTTGCCGACGGCGACTGGCTCAACGGCCAGTACACCGTCTGGGGCGAGGTCGTCGACGGCATGGAATTCGTCGACAACATTGCCCGCGGCGAGCCGCCCGCAAATCCGGACCGTATCATCAAGATGCAGGTCGCAGCCGACGCCGGCTGATCCCATTCACACCAAGATATCAGGGGCCGTGCCCCGAACAACGGAGAAAGACATGGCAGAGATCAAGGACGCCGAAAACACGCTGCTGATGGAAACCAGCCAGGGCCCGATTGTGATCGAAATGAAGCCTGACCTTGCGCCGACCCACGTCGCCCGTATCAAGGAACTGGTGCGTGAAGGTTTCTACGACGGCATCGTGTTCCACCGCGTCATCGATGGCTTCATGGCCCAGACCGGCTGCCCTCAGGGCACCGGCACCGGCGGTTCCGGCAAGAAGCTGAAGGCCGAGTTCTCCAAGGAAAAGCATGTGCGTGGCACCTGCTCCATGGCCCGCGCCATGGACCCGAACTCCGGCGACAGCCAGTTCTTCATCTGCTTCAACGACGCTCCCTGGCTCGACGGTCAGTACACTGTCTGGGGTGAAGTCGTCGAAGGCATGGACAACGTCGACAAGATCAAGCGCGGCGAGCCGGTCCAGAACCCGGACAATATCGTCTCGGTAAAGGTCGCGGCCGACGCTGCCTGATTGGCACAGCCACTTTTTCGACTACAGCAGCGCGGAGCCCTTGGTTCCGCGCTGTTTTCATGACACGTCTGCAATGGCGCTTGCTCAAGTTGACCCGGATAGTTTCAAGAGCTAATAGCGGCACCTTGACGGTGCAGCACGTACGCTTAAATCCCCACCACCACTCTCTCAGGAAAGCTTTCCGATCCGATGCGTGTCGACCTTTTTGACTTCGAGCTGCCAAATGAGCGAATTGCGCTGCGTCCTGCACGCCCGCGCGACGCGGCAAAAATGCTTGTCGTCAATCCTGCGTCCGACCCGGAACTGACGGATGTCGGCGTTCGCCAATTGGCAGAATTTCTTGAGCCGAGAGACGCTTTGGTCTTTAACGACACGAAAGTCATTCCGGCTCAGCTTGAAGGCACCCGCACGCGCGGCGATGCGGTTGCGCGCATTGGCGCCACCTTGCATCTACGCGCAGGAGAAGACCGCTGGTGGGCCTTCGTCCGTCCGGCCAAGAAGCTCGTCATCGGTGACCGCGTGCGTTTTGGCATCCAGAACGACACCTGCATGTCGGCTGTCCTGGATGCGACGGTTGCCGACAAGGGCGATGCAGGCGAAGTGCTTCTGGTATTCGACGTTGCGGGACCCGCGCTTGACCAAGCCATAATGGATGTCGGGCACATTCCGCTGCCGCCCTACATTTCGGCTCAGCGCGGTGAGGACGAACAGGACAAGTCGGACTACCAGACGATATTCGCAGATCGCGAAGGAGCGGTTGCCGCTCCAACTGCAGGTCTGCATTTCACACCGGAGCTGCTCCAGAGCCTTACCGACCGCGGCATCGAGCAACATCGGGTGACGCTGCATGTGGGCGCTGGTACCTTTTTGCCGGTCAAGGCAGACGACACCGCCGAGCACAAGATGCATGCCGAGTGGGGCGAGATTTCCGAAGAGACGGTGGCGGCGCTTCGTGCCGTCAAGGCTCGTGGCAATCGTGTCGTGTCGGTGGGAACCACCTCGTTGCGGATTCTGGAGAGCGCTTCGCAGGGGCCAGAGGGGCTTGCCCCATTCCGTGGAGAGACCTCCATCTTCATTACTCCCGGCTACAGGTTCCGCACAATCGACGCGCTGATGACGAACTTCCATCTTCCGCGTTCCACACTCTTCATGCTGGTTTCGGCCTTTTCCGGCCTTGAGACCATGAAACGGGCTTATGCCCATGCAATTGCCTCTGAATACCGCTTCTACAGCTATGGCGATGCGTCACTGCTGTTTCCTGCGGTGTCCGCGAAGGCAGAAGGATGAACGACATGTCCGCCAACCCTTTTTCCTTCAAGCTGTTGAAAACGGACGGAATGGCACGCCGGGGTGAAATCACGACGCCCCATGGCATTGTCAACACACCTGCTTTCATGCCGGTCGGCACGCAGGCAACGGTCAAGGCGATGTATCCCGAACAGGTCCAGGCAACCGGTGCCGACGTGGTTCTTGGGAACACCTATCACCTGATGCTGCGTCCCGGGGCCGAACGCGTCGCCCGCCTAGGCGGCCTGCACACGTTCATGAACTGGCCGCACACGATCCTTACCGACAGTGGCGGCTTTCAGGTCATGTCGCTGGCGCAGCTGCGCAAGCTCGACGAGGACGGCGTCCGGTTCCAGAGCCATATCGACGGACAGAAGTATCATCTGACCCCGGAACGGTCCGTCGAGATCCAGGGTTTGCTTGGGTCTGATATCCAGATGCAGCTGGATGAGTGCATCAAGCTGCCGTCGCCACGCGAGGAAGTTCAGCGTGCGATGGAGCTCTCGCTCAGGTGGGCTGAACGCTCTCGCACCCAGTTCGAGGCGATGGGCGGTCCGGGCAAGGGGCAGGGCCTCTATGGCATCGTGCAGGGTGGAGATGTTCCGGACCTGCGGATCCGTTCTGCCGAGGAATTGGCGAAGATGCCTTTCGAGGGCTACTCAGTCGGCGGACTTGCTGTCGGCGAGCCTCAGGAAGTGATGCTGAGGATGCTCGAGGTCACAACCCCGGTCATGCCTGTCGACAAGCCACGGTATCTCATGGGCGTCGGCACGCCGGACGATCTTCTGGAAAGCGTCAAGCGTGGCATCGACCAGTTCGACTGCGTCATGCCAACCCGCGCCGGACGGCACGGTCTGGCCTATACCCGCTACGGCAAGGTCAACCTGAAGAACGCTCGCCACGCCGAAGATCCGCGTCCGCTCGATGAAGCGGCCGAGTGCCAGGCAACTTCCGGCTACTCACGCGCCTACCTGCATCATCTTGTGCGCTGCGGTGAAGGTCTCGCTGCCATGCTGCTCACTTGGAACAACATCGCCTACTATCAGACCCTGATGAAGGGCATGCGCGACGCGATTGAGGCAGGTGCTTTCGAAGATTTCTACGCAAAGACCAAGGAAGACTGGGCGCGCGGCGATATCGCCGCGCTCTGAGTTTCCGTTGTAAGCCTTTGTCAGGCCGTCAGGCCCGGAGACTTTGTCAGGTAACAGCCCGAGATCAGCCAGGTCCCGTCTGCTTGCTGCTCGAAACTGTAGAGAGCAAGCCAGGTGTTGCCCTTGGGGCCGACCACGTAGACTTCCTGAACCGGTCCGGATTTGGTATCGCGCAAGGAACCGAAAGTGACCGACTTGGGCCGGTAAACGGGCTGGTACCCCTGTTTGACCATTTCCATGAACACCGACGGCGTCTGGAAACGGCGCTTGAGATCACCGCTTGCAAAGGAAAACGCCTGGTCCGCATTCCCGGATCGGAACGCCTGCATCTGGTTCTTGATGATGGACTGGAAAGCGGAGGAGGGGCTTGTTGCCGACGCACTCAGCGGCGACCCGACCAGAATTCCTCCGATCGTAACCCAAAGACACACAAAGAAAACGTTCCGCATCTGAACTGCTCCCGTCGTTGGACTGCAGTTACTATACGCTCGATTCGTTTAAAGAGATTGATGGCAGGACTGACCTCGTAAGACCTCAAGAGGTCTTGATTTCATCGGCGCCGGTTCAAAGCCTCCAAAGCACCAGGTCATCTGGCACCGCATTGCGTTCCAGCCGCGCGGGAATGTCGGCGACGAGGCACCGTCCGTCCCCCTTCAGCGACGAGATGAAGGACCAGGCATCGCCGCCCTCGAAGAACGCATGATGAGGCACCGCCAGAACCACGACATCGGCGCCTTTCGCTTGAGTAAGCGTTGAGAGCGAGAGGCCGTATTCCTCCTGAACCTCGGACGGGTCGGCGAGGGGGTCATGAATCACGACCTGCGCCCCGAATTCCTCGAGCTCACGTATCAGGTCGACGACTTTCGAATTCCGGGTGTCGGGCACGTTCGCCTTGTACGTGATTCCGAGCACTGCGATCCTGGGCGGCATCTTGCGGCCGAGCTTGACGCAGGCCTGGATGATTTTCCCGGCAATAAACGCTGGCATCGCCTCGTTGGTGCCGCGTCCGGCCAGAATGACCTGAGGGGTCATACCAACTTCGTTGGCCTTGTGCGTCAGGTAGTAAGGGTCGACGCCGATGCAGTGACCGCCAACGAGACCCGGCTGGAATGGCAGAAAGTTCCACTTGGTCGAAGACCCGGCAAGCACGTCCCGTGTGTCTATTCCCATTGTGTGGAACAGGACCGCCAGCTCGTTCATCAGAGCAATGTTGAGGTCACGCTGGGTATTCTCGATCACCTTCGCAGCCTCAGCGACCTTGACGGAGGGAGCTCGGTGGATGCCGGCGGTCACGACGGATCCATAGAGGTCGCAAAGGACGTCGCAGGCCTCGTCGGAACTTGCAGAAACGATCTTCACGATATCGGAGAAGCTTCGTTCCGTATCGCCTGGGTTGATCCGTTCCGGTGAGTAGCCGACTTCGAAATCGCTCCCGCAGCGCAGTCCTGAAGCCTTTTCCAGTGCCGGTAGGGCGACATCTTCGGTAGCGCCCGGATAGACCGTCGATTCAAATACGACGATGGCGCCGCGTTTCATGACCGACCCGACAGTCTCAGCGGCCTTGACGAAGGGTGTCAGGTCCGGACGCTTGGCTTGGTCTACCGGGGTTGGGACGGCAACGATGAAAATATTGCAGTCGGACATCTCCGGGGCGGAGCCTGTGAAATGGAGCTTGGCGGCCTTCAGCTCATCGGGAGTTACCGATCCCGTGGGATCCACGCCGCGTTCAAGATCTGTAAGACGGCCGGTCTTTATGTCGAAGCCGACGACATCGAACCCGCTTCTCGCGAAGGCACAGGCAACCGGAAGCCCGACATATCCCAATCCGACAACGGCGATGCGGTGCTTGCTGGGAAGGGAAACTGACATGGCGGTCCTGGATGCTTCGGCAAAAGAAAACCGGACCGCGATTTCGCGGCCCGGTGTTGTCGTAGTCGGAACCGGACAGGCATTGCAAGTCGTTGTTTGAAGCTGTCCGCCGGAACCCGCTTCTATTCTGCGGCAGCCGCAGGAACCTTGATCATTTCGTGCAGGAGCGGCAGCAGCTCCTCGGCAAGCTGCGTGTCTTCCAGAGCATAGGCAATGTTGGCGCTAAGGAAGCCTGCCTTGGACCCGCAGTCATAGCTGCGACCCTCGAAACGCAGCGATGCGAAATCCTGATCTTCCATCAGGGCGAGCATGCTGTCCGTCAGCTGGATTTCACCGCCAGCTCCCTTCTCATGGCGGGAGAGCAGATCAAAGATTTCAGGCTGCAGGATGTAGCGACCGGTGATCATGAGATTTGACGGGGCGGTTCCCGGAGCCGGCTTTTCCACCATCCCCGTGATTTTGGATGCCCGGTCGGAGATACGATCGCCGAGTTCCACGATCCCGTATTGATGGGTCTGGTCTTCCGGTACTTCCTCGACCGCGATGATGTTCGCGCCCGTATCGTTGTAAAGGTCGACCATCTGCTTCAGGCAACTCGTCTGTGACTTGATGATCATGTCCGGCAACAGGATGGCGAACGGTTCCGGGCCGATGATGTCTCGCGCGCACCAGATCGCGTGACCAAGACCAAGGGGTTCCTGCTGGCGGGTAAAGCTGGTGGACCCGGCGTTCGGGCGTAACGTTTCAAGCAGCTTCAGCGCTTCTTCCTTGTTCCGCCGCTTGAGGGTTTCCTCAAGTTCGTAGGCCCGGTCGAAATGGTCGGCAATGACCGTCTTGTTGCGCCCGGTCACGAAAACGATGTGCTCGATACCCGCCGCCCGCGCCTCGTCAACCACGTACTGGATGATCGGCCGATCAACGATGGTCAGCATTTCCTTGGGAACGGCTTTTGTCGCCGGCAGAAACCTTGTTCCCAACCCTGCGACTGGAAGGACGGCTTTGCGGATTGGTTTCGGCATAAAACTTGAAGTCCCTTTTGATACCTCGACGCGGCACGAAAGCCTCACTCCGATTTGAAACGTGTCCATTCAGATGCCTGGAACTGAACGCATTCGCGCCAGATAGGTTCCTGAATATGTCAACCGGAAGACAACGGAAGCTAACGCCCACACGATTCAATCTAACGCGTGACCGCTTAAGCAATATACAAAAATACCAAGGGGAAACAAAGACCCTGCGTCGCGAAGATTCGGCCACTCCCAATATTGCGAGGACGCCTTAGAAAGGGTATGCAACGGCCCGACACAGATGTCCGACCTCACCACGGCTCTCATCGAGGAACCCTCATGTCTTCACCCAATTCCGTCGTCCGTGCAGGATCTGTTGCCTTCGACAATGCTGCCCCGTTCAGCCTGATCGCAGGTCCCTGCCAGATGGAAAGCCGAGACCACGCGCTGGAATGTGCAGCAGCCGTGAAGGAAATCGCCGGTGGGCTTGGCATCCCGGTTGTTTACAAATCCTCCTATGACAAGGCCAATCGCACCTCTCTGTCCGGCAAGCGTGGCGTCGGAATGGCGCAGGCACTTCCGATATTCGCGGAGATCAAGGAAACCTTCGGGATGCCGGTGCTGACCGATGTCCACGGTCCTGAACAGTGTGCGCCGGTGGCCGAGGTCATCGATATCCTCCAGATCCCGGCATTCCTTTGCCGGCAGACCGATCTGCTCATTGCTGCCGCCAAGACAGGCGCTGTGGTCAACGTCAAGAAGGGCCAGTTCCTGGCTCCCTGGGACATGAAAAATGTCGTCACCAAGGTGACCGAAAGCGGTAACGCAAATGTGTTGCTGACCGAACGCGGCGCAAGCTTCGGTTACAACACCCTCGTCTCCGATATGCGCGCGCTGCCGATCATGGCAGAAACCGGCGCTCCTGTGGTCTTTGATGCAACCCATTCCGTGCAGCAGCCAGGCGGACTTGGCGGGTCGAGCGGA
Source organism: Roseibium sp. (assembly GCF_048261595.1). GTDB lineage: Bacteria > Pseudomonadota > Alphaproteobacteria > Rhizobiales > Stappiaceae > Roseibium. The sequence goes on along the minus strand of NZ_JBLXFW010000001.1, from coordinate 174,904 downwards.
GGGGATCGTCGCATGGTATCGGTCTTGGCGCGCGCGGCGGTTGCTGTCGGCGTCGGTGGGCTCTTCATCGAGACCCACCCGGACCCGGACAACGCACCTTCCGATGGCCCGAACATGATCGCATTGAAGGATCTTGGAGCGCTGTTGTCCGAACTTCAGGCAATTGATGCCGTCGTTAAAGGCAATCGCGCCAGCTGAATTTCGAGGTCGCCCAATGGCGGCCTCTGTCGTTTCCGGGGCACTCGGAAGTCAATCAAGATCAGTCAGCCTCTCCTGATTGGTCGAATGCCGGACTGGGAACACCCGGCACCACAATTTGCCGTCTCCGGCAGTTCTATGGAGTGAAACATGACCGCTATTCTTGACGTCATCGGCCGGGAAATTCTCGACAGCCGTGGCAACCCGACCGTTGAAGTCGATGTCTTCCTCGAAGACGGTTCCTTCGGCCGTGCCGCCGTCCCTTCCGGAGCGTCGACCGGTGCTCACGAAGCCGTCGAGCTTCGCGATGGCGGCGACCGTTTCCTGGGCAAGGGCGTGCAACAGGCGGTTGACGCAGTCAATGGCGAGATTTTCGAAACGATCGGTGGTCTCGATGCCGAAGACCAGCTCAAGATCGATGAAGCGATGATCGAGCTGGATGGTACCGAGAACAAGGCCCGTCTTGGTGCAAACGCGATCCTCGGTGTATCTCTGGCCGTCGCGCGCGCCGCGGCCCAGTCCTCCGGCCTGCCGCTCTACCGCTATGTCGGCGGCACCTCCGCACGCACGCTGCCGGTTCCGATGATGAACATCATCAACGGCGGTGAACATGCAGACAATCCGATCGACTTCCAGGAGTTCATGATCATGCCGGTTGGCGCTTCCTCGCTGAAGGAAGCCGTCCGCATGGGTGCAGAAGTGTTCCACACGCTGAAGAAGTCGCTGAAGGACGCAGGGCACAACACCAATGTTGGTGACGAGGGTGGTTTCGCTCCGAACCTTGAATCGACCGACGCGGCCATTGGTTTCGTCATGAAGGCGATCGAAAAGGCCGGCTACAGGCCGGGCGAGGACATGTTCCTTGCACTCGACGCCGCTTCGACCGAGTTCTTCAAGGACGGCAAATACGTGCTTGCAGGTGAAGGCAAGACGCTTTCTCCAGAAGAAATGGCCCGCTATCTGGAAGACCTCGTCAACCGCTACCCGATCATTTCGATCGAGGACGGACTTGCGGAAGACGACTGGGAAGGCTGGAAGATCACGACCGACCTCATTGGCAACAAGTGCCAGCTCGTTGGCGACGACCTCTTCGTGACCAACTCCAAGCGCCTGCGTCAGGGCATCGAGAAGGGCGTTGCGAATTCCATTCTCGTCAAGGTCAATCAGATCGGCACACTGTCCGAGACGCTCGACGCCGTCGAAACCGCCCACAAGGCGTCCTACACCGCCGTGATGTCGCACCGCTCTGGTGAAACCGAAGATGCAACCATCGCAGATCTCGCCGTTGCGACCAACTGCGGTCAGATCAAGACCGGCTCGCTTGCACGTTCGGACCGGCTTGCAAAGTACAACCAGTTGATCCGTATCGAGGAAGAGCTCGGCCCGCAGGCTTATTTCGCTGGCCGCTCGATCCTGAAGGGCTAATCGGCTGGTTCTACGTTAGCGTTGAAAAGAAAAGCCCCGCATCAATGATGCGGGGCTTTTTGTTTCCGTCTGACGCTCCGGAAAAGACGTCAGCGGGCAGCGCAGCTTTGCTGTTACGCAGGCTCGTTCGTGCGCGTCGCCTCCGCATGGCGAATTGCCGCTGCCAGTGTTTCCGGCTTTTCCGCACCTGCAATCGCAAAACGGCCGTCGATGATGAAGCAGGGAACTCCGGACACACCCATTTCGCGCGCTTGGTCGATCTGCTTGCGTGTCTTGTCGAGGTCGCTGTCCGTTTCCAGCAATTGTTCGACAAGGTCGGACTGCATTCCGGCGTCTTCCGCGATCCGGACGAGTGTTTCAGATTTCGTCAGGTCTTCGCCGTCTATGAAATAAGCCTTGAAAAGGCGTTCGACGACTTCATCCTGGAGATCATCGGCGCGCGACCACAGAATCAGCCTGTGGCTATCCAGGGTGTTCGGCGATAGCTCGATCTTGTCGAAGGCGAAGTTGATGCCTTCCTCCGTGCCGGCGGCCTTGATGGTCTCGTAGAACGAGACTGCACGGTCCGCGCCGAACTTGTCGGTCAGATAGCGTTGCCGGTCCTTGCCTTCCTTGGGCAAGGTCGGATCAAGCTGATAGGGGTGCCAGCGCACCGTGACATTCAGATCCGTTACCTGTGCCAACGCAGATTCAAGCCGGCGTTTGCCTATGAAACACCAGGGGCACATGACGTCCGACACGACATCAATGGCGATTGGTTCGTTCACAGCGTTCATTTTTGATGCCTCTTGGTCCGCATTCTTAATCCCTAACCTAGGATCAACCGGTCAAACAATCCAGACCATGGGTCCTCAAAGCCGCGTGTGGCCTAGAATTGCGTTAATGCGCGCCTGAAGACGCTGCTTGCCACGCTCGCTCTTCAGGACTGCGATCGGACCGACGTCATGGACGAAACAAACCAGGTCTTCTTCCCGGCTCGTCGCATCAGCAATCGAAAGAACTGTGCCGTAGAGATCGGTTGCCAGCATGGTCGCCATCGCCGGCGTCTCGAAATTCTCCGGCAGAAGCCGCATTTCCCAGACTGCAAGGCCGCGTCGGCCAAGGGCATTCTCGGCCATTTCGAGATATCGGCTGTAGTGATCTTGCGTCACGCCACCGCGTGCAAGCTGCTGCGTGAGCCACTTGTGGCTCTCCGCAAGGGTCTTGTCGGCGAGGCGGCGGCGTTTGCCCGTCCTGATGGCGGTTGCGAGCCGGAACTTGAGTTCCGGCGTCTCCATCGGCAGCATGAGGACATCGCTTGCACCTGCCTCGAAATAGGTGGGGATGTCGACTGTGTTGTCGGCAATGACCAATACAGGCATCGATGCATAACGCGCATCCATCCGGATCTGCCGAAGATTTTCGAGGCTCGCATCCAAGGTTGAATCGAGGATGACGGCATCGAACCCGCGCTGGGACAGGAACAGTTCCCCCATGTTCTGATCGAAAGCACCGACCAGCGTTACCTTCCGATCCTGCGCGCGTTGAAGGTCGAGAAAACGCCCCCCCATTCCGATGACCAGCAGCCCGCTCGTACCTTGGTGATGGGCGGCGGAGCCGTATCCCGGAACCCGACCGAAAGTCTTTCGGCGGATCCGGGCTTCTTCGGAACGCATCAAAGCCCTTTGCGTGTCGCAGACCAGATTGAAAAGGCTCAGGTCCGGGATCCGTTTATCGACGATCACGTCCGGACGTACCCCTTCGGGAATGGTTTCACCTGGCTGCGCGAGGAAGATGATCGGGACGTCCGTCTCAAGCCTCGCGACGCCCGCCTGCAGGATATCCCAGAAATCGGCTTCCAGGCCACTCTCGGAGATGCTGGCAAGATCGATGACGATTGCAGCTGGCAATTCGGCGTCAAGGGCATGGCCGACACGTGCCGTCTCGACCAGATCGACATCGCCGGTCAGCCCCGGGATCTTCGGGCCGGTCCCGGGGAAGGGGCGCCCGGCGAACCAGACAGGCCCATGCCATAGAAATGAAGCTTCGCTATCCATGACGCAACTGACTAGGGGTGAAACGATCAACTCGGCTCCATGCTGCAGGAAGCATCCTGGGAGCACAAGCACGCATGAATGGTGCCGCGAAGAGGGCGCGCCCGGAAAGAACCCGTCCCCTGGCGCGACCACAACGGGGAGGCAAACTAGGCAACCTGAGCCGACAGACGTTGGGTTCGCAGTGTCAGTCGCTCCCGGTCTACGTTGCCATCAAGATCACGTGGCAGGGATTGCAGGATGAGGACACGGAACGGAATGTGGGCCAGATCTGCCCCCTCCGCATCGAGATAGGCGAAAAACGCCTTTGCGTCAGGAACAGTGCCACTTTGCGGAACGAGAGCCGCGTAGAGCCTCGACCCCAGAATATCATCTTCGACCAGAAACGCGGCCGCATCCTGCAGGCCAGGATAGGACATGAACAGGCTGTCGATCGTCTCCAGGTCATAGCCGCCCGGTGCGTAGATGCCCGGGATCCCGAAACCGGCGACACCGCCATCGACAGGTTCGACGCGAATACCTGTCTCGATGAAGCCCTCGCCATTCCGGTTAAAGCACTTTTCGGCCGGAACGGTCCGCCATACTGCTTCCGGCGACGCCGCTCCCTTCACAAGCAGCGTCGTTTCAGCCCCATCGCCTTCTGTCGCGGTAGAAAGTTCAAAAAGGGCTGGTCCGCTTTCGTGCCCGTTAGACCCATTGAACTTTCCCAGAGGGACAGCCTCCGGGCTTTCGCCGTCGGCGCGCTCCTGGGCGACAAGCACGAACTCGTCGGCGATATGTATGTCGAGGAGGCGGTGCCTGGCTTTGTAGCGGCTCGGTGCCGGCGACGAAATGCTCCATGCCGCGCCGATTACCGTGTCCTTCTTCGACAAGCCCTTGTCCAGCGAGGGAGCAAGCGGACCGGGCGTCAGGACAAAATCTGCCCCGACCGCATTTGCATGTTTTGCGAGCCGCGCAAGGGAGGTGGGGTGATGAAGATGGAGGCTGCCGGACGACAACAGCCAGGGCATCAGGCCTGCGCCCAATCCGGTCAGCCCGCTCAGCGAATAGGGAACAAGCAGCTTTGCGCCGTCCGTGAGGCCGGTCTTTTCAAATGTAAGCCGCGCTGCCGCGACCCAGTGATTGTGACACCGTGTGACCGGTACCGTTTCGCCGCTGCTTCGGCTCCAGGAAATCGTCGCCGTATGGTCTGCCGCTTCTTCCCGTTCGCTTGGCGCAAGTTCCAGGCTGTCGCCCATCTCCGCAAGCATGGGCGCGAGCTCAATAAGCCCATCGGGAATGTCCTTGCCGAGGCCGAAGACGAAGCGGAGCGAGAATAGGTCGGCCGCAACATCGCGCGCGGCGGTGCCGACCATTCGGGTCTCCACACGGTCTGCGGCAATGAATCCCTTTGCGCCAACTGAATTGAGGGCCGCCAGAACGTTCTTTTGGCGCCAGTGAAGGGGCAGAGGCGATACCACGAGGTCTGCACGCAACGCCGCCAGGAAGGCGATGACCGTGTCGACCGTATTGGGCGCTTGAATACCTATGACATGATCGGGCTTGAGGCCGACGGCATGATAGAAGGCAGCAAGCCGGTCAATCTCGTGATCCGCCTCTGCATAGGTCAGGATACGCGGTTCGCCGCCGGTCCACTCGCTCCGGTCGGGTGCATCCGCGATAGCTATACGTTCGGGATGTGAGGCTGCGGTGCGGCGAAACAAGCCATCGAGGGTGACATCCCCCCATCCGCCTTCTTCCCGGTATTCGTTCGACAGGTGTTCGGAAACTGGTTTCATGGTTCTCTGTTTTCCGATCAGTTGCCCTTAGCCGCAGCCGACCACCAGGTGTCGACCTCATCGGCATAAAGCGAGTTTTGTTCCGGTGGGACGACGGTGTTCCATCGGGCCATCCAGACGCTTGGCACGTGATAGAGCGGGACGGCATACGCCCCGGAAATCAGGACACGATCGAATGCACGAACGGCCGAGACGAAGTCTTCCTTGGTTCTTGCGCCGACGATGGCATCGATCAAGGCATCAATGGCAGGGTCCTTCGCTCCGACGATGTTGAACGACCCCTCGGCATCGGCAGAGGCTGTCGACCAGCGGCCATACTGCTCGGCGCCCGGGGAAAGCGACGCGTACCAGGTGTTGAACACCATGTCGAAGTCCCGCTTGATCCGGCGATCCTCGAACTGGGACGGGTCAACCGTGCGAACAGAAACGTCGATTCCCAGGAGCTTCAGCGTGCGGGTGTAGGCCAGGGCCAGCTTTTCCTCGTCCTCGTTCTTGGTGAGGATCTCGAAGGTAAGCGCATCACCGGTTGCGCTGTTCACAAGTTTGCCGTCCTTGAGGGAAAAACCGGCCTTGCCGAATTCCGTCAACGCAGCTTTCAACACCTTGCGGTCACGACCGGAGCCATCCGCCTGCGCCGGACGCCAGGTTCCCTCCAGCACTTCGGGCGTTACAGCCTCAGGGAAGGGGGCAAGCAACTCGCGTTCACGTTCATCTGCAACATGGCCGATCGAGGACAATTCTGAACTGTCCCAGAAACCTGCCGTGCGCTTGTAGAGGCCGTAATAGATGTTCCGGTTCACCCATTCGAAGTCGAACAGCATCGAAAGAGCGCGGCGAACCTTAACGTCAGAGAAAACCGGACGGCGGGTGTTGAAGGCAATGCCCTGCATGTTCGCGGGAGTGCCCATCTGAAATGTCTCCTGCACGACACGCCCGTCCTTGGCAGCGGGGAAGTCGAAGCCGGTCGTCCAACGGGCAGGGTCGCGGAACTGCAGGACGTCGATCAGACCCTTCTTGAAGGCCTCCTGAAGCGTGGTCTCGTCACGAAAATACTCGATACGGATCTCATCGAAATTATCGAAGCCAGCCTTGATCGGAAGATCCTTGGCCCAATAGTCCGGGTTCTTCTTGTAGACCACGCGCTTGCCGGGCTCGATTTCGGCAAAGGTATAGGGTCCGGTCCCGATGGGCGGAACCAGCGAGGACTTGTCGAAATTTTCGGCGTCGGTATTTGCCTTGGAAAGAATAGGAGCGAGTGCAATCAGCAACGGGAGTTCCCGGTTGTCGCCATTCTCAAAGACCAGCCGGATCGTGCGCTCGGCAGGGTACTCCTTGCGGATGATGCTTCCGTACCAGTTCCGGTAAGGCGGGCGCCCCTTGTCGCGAATGATGTCGAAGGAGAACGCAACATCCTCTACCGTGACTGGCGACCCGTCGGAAAAACGGGCGTTGGGATTGAGGGTGAACTCGATCCACTCGCGGCTGTCCGGCATCCTCACGGATTCGGCAAGATGGGCATAAAGCGTGAATGGCTCGGAATAGGAGCGCATCAGCAGGCTTTCGAAGATGTTGCTGCCGAACTGGCGCTCTTTCATTCCGCGTGCGCTCGTCCAGCCACCCTGGACGATGAACTGGTTCAGGCTGTCGAAGGTGCCCTGCACTCCGAGCGTCAGGACACCGCCCTTTGGGGCGTCGGGATTGGCGTAGGGCAGGGATGTCAGGTCCGCGGGCAGAGCCGGTTCGCCGTGCATTGAAATTGCATGCACCGATGGAACGTCCTCGTTCGCAACCGCCGGCGCGGCATAAATCGCTAGAGCGGCGGCAAGGGTGCGTGCAAGCGCAGCACCCGCTCTGGGATATACGCGCGCAGCGAGGCCGGACAGATTTTCATTCATCGAAATTCACCAAACCCTGACATTTGATTCTGCCAAGGATGCTATCACATGGTTAACGGAATTTTACGATTGTGAGCGCCTGTTGCGCCCCTGCTGCTGTTTCACCGGTTTTCTAAAGGCGTTGCATATCGGTCACCCTCTCGCCCTATTCATCACGCTACGGTGTTTCTGTTGGCTATAGGGGGCCCGGGCACTTGAAGTTGCCGCGCGAATGCCTCAGAAGGGCGGAAGATTCGCGAACGTACGATTGAGGATGGTTCGAATGAAAAGTATTTTCAAAAGAGGACTGCTCGGCTGCGCTGTCGCGGCATTGGCTTTTTCCTCTTCTGTGGGTGCCGTCTCCGCGCAGAGCGAGGAACAGGAATCTCCCTGGGTCAAGGTCTGTAACGTCGACCCCAAGGTGAACAAGGAAATTTGCCTGATCACCCAGGAACTGCGGACCAACACAGGACAGTTCCTGAGCTCGGTCGCCATCCGCGAAATCGACGGCGAAGCGCGCAAGACGCTGTTGATCGCAGTGCCGACCGGCATGCTGATCCAGCCTGGTCTGCGGGTACAGATCGATGCCGGCAAGCAGGTGCAGGCCAAGTATGGCATTTGCTTCCCGAACGCCTGTTATTCTGAACTCGTGATCGACGATGCCTTCATCACTTCGATGAAGCAGGGCGGCAAGCTGATCCTGACCACGCTCAACCAGCAGGCCAAGGCCATCCCGCTTGAACTCACCCTCATCGGCTTCACCAAGATCTATGACGGCGAACCAATGGATGTGGCAGCGCTGCAGAAGAAGCAGGAAGAGCTGCAGGCGGAACTTCAGCGCCGCGCTGACGAAGCGCGCCAGAAGCTGATCGAAGCTCAGAAGAACGCTCAGTAAGATGCCGCTCCCGTAAGGGGCGCAATCAGCACCATCAAACAAAAACGCCGCCGGATTGGGCGGCGTTTTTTTTATTTCAGAAGCACTTGGCCCGAGGATGGCGCGGATGACGTCAGCGGCTTGCGAAACTCAGTGAATTTCGACCGTTCTCGGCAGATAGGAGCCGTCGTCCTGCTCCTCGAAGATCTCGTGCACCTGTGGGTGGCGGATCGGTTCACCCGTGATGTCCGGAATGAGGTTCTGCTCGCTCACATAGGCGACGTACTCGGTTTCCTCGTTTTCGGCCAGGAGATGGTAAAACGGCTGGTCACGCGTCGGCCGGACATCCTCCGGAATGGCATTCCACCACTCTTCGGTGTTGTTGAAGGTCGGGTCGACGTCAAAGATCACGCCCCGGAAAGGGTAGACCCGGTGCCTGACGACCTGACCAATTTTGAATTTCGCCTTACGCATTCCCAAAACTCGATCTTTCGAAGGCCTCAGCACTTATCCCGAGTGAGCAGAGGTGGCAAGCCTCACCCCTCGCTTCAATGCCCCAAAGATCATAAAGGCGAAGTCTCTAAAGACCGTAAACCGCCGCCATTTCGGGGTCCTTGGTCGCGACCAGCCGCGCCAGGTCGACGATAACCTTTGCCTGTTTCCATGTCGCGTCGTCCTGCATCTTGCCGTCGATCATCACCGCGCCGGTGCCATCAGGCATGGCGTCAAGGATCTTCAGGGCGAAGGCGACTTCGCCCGGATCGGGGCTGAACACGCGCTTGGCCAGATCGATCTGGGTCGGATGCAGCGACCATGCACCAAGGCAGCCCATTAAAAACGCATTGCGGAACTGGCTTTCGCAGGCCTCCGTGTCGGAGAAGTCACCGAAGGGGCCGTAGAACGGCTTGAGGCCGTAGGAAAGGCAGGCGTCCACCATCTTCGCAACGGTATAGTGCCACAGATCCTGCTGGTAGGCAGTGCGCGCCTGGCCTTCCGACGCGTCGGACAGGACGGCATAATCGGGATGGCCGCCCCCCACGCGGGTCGTCTTCATGCCGCGCGAGGCCGCAAGATCCGCAGGGCCGAGGCTCATGCCGTGCATGCGCGGGCTGGCCCCGGCGATCGCCTCGACGTTTTTCACGCCTTCAGCGGTCTCAAGGATTGCATGGATCATGATCGGCTTGGTGATGCCGGCACGAGACTCGAGCTGCGCAAGCAATTGATCGAGATAATGGATGTCCCAGGGGCCTTCCACCTTCGGCAACATGATCACATCGAGCTTGTTACCAACAGCAGGGACGATCTCCATGAGGTCATCAAGGAACCACGGGCTGTTCAGACAGTTGACACGCGTCCACAGGCCGGTCTGCCCAAAATCGTTGTCCTGGGCCATCTTGATGAAGCCGCGTCGGCCCTCGACCTTCATGTCCGCGGGGATCGCGTCCTCGAGGTTTCCAAGAACCACATCGACCTTGCTGATCAGGTCCGGCACCTTTGCGCGCATCTTCTCGATGTGCGGTGGCACAAAGTGAATCATCCGCTCGATGGCAACGGGCAATTCCCGAAACGGCTGCGGTGCGCCGATTGCAAGCGGCTGATAAAAGGCTCTTGGTGTCTTCACTGTTTCCGTCCCTCTCCGGAATTATCGTCTTGAGGGATTCTATACCTGCTATGTTGCGCTGCATATATTCCCCGAAAGGCGCAATTGCAGCGACAAGGATCCTTCAGGCGTCGGCCCACTTGCGATGGATCCACATCCACTGTTCGGGGTTTTCGCGGATCCATTCCTCGAAAACGCGGTGGATTTCGACCGTAGTCGCTTCGATATCGGCCTTTCGGTCGTGGGTGACAGGAACCTCGATGGCACGGCCCTCGACCTTGAAACTGACGCCTCCGGTTCGAATGACGCGGCCAACCACGATCGGAATTCCGCCCGAGCGGGCAAGCGTTGCTGGGACCGGATTGGCATAGGCCTCGCGCCCGAAGAAAGGCACCTTGATGCCGCGGCTTTCCCTGAGGTCGCCCATGATCGCGATAATGCCACCCTGACGGATCAGACTGACGAGCTTGCGGGCTGTCTGATGGCTTTTCGAATATAGTCCGAGCCGATAGAGATCTGCCCTCATGTCCTGCAGCGCCTGGTCGGCAAAAGGGTTTTTCAACGCCTGATACACACCCGCCAGGTCGAGACCGGCCCGTACCGCAGGCTGCACGCACATCTCCCAATTTCCGGAATGCATCGATACGAAAAGCGCCTGCTGTTCGCCCGACAGAACCTTGCGGGTCAGATCATCCAGAACCGGTTCGAACCTGGCATCCTGAGGAAGTAATTCTGCGATATGGAATGTTTCCGCAGCAACCCGCCCCAGGTTATCCCACATGCCTCTGACGATCCGCTCCCGCTCGACTTCGCTCAGCTCCGGCATTGCCAGTTCGAGGTGGCGCAAGGCTCGCTCGTGGCGTGCGTTCATCGGCGCCAGCTTGCGCCAAAGATAGCCCATCATGGCTGACGCGATATCGACCGGTACAAGCCGAAAGAGGAAGATGGCGCCCAGAAGCGCCGCTGATTCAAACCGAAACCAAAGGGACTTCAGCATTCCCGAGCGTTGCATTGATTTTCCCTGAGGGGCAGTACCGATAATTGACGTCTTGGACTTGCGGTGGCGCCTGATACCGTCTCTAACACGTTTGACCGACGGTGAATCCTCACCCCGCCCTTGTCAGGCGTGATTATCCAAGCCGGGCTCGGGATGCAAGCGCAACCGGGCTTCGAAATCCAATCCTCTCGGTTTCAGACATGAATGAAGTCATATCACTGGCATTTCCGTTTTTCGGTTTGATCTTTCTGGGCTTCGTCTCGGGCAAGATCGGCAAGCTTCCCGAAAGCGGCCTCGCTTGGATGAACTTCTTCATCATTTATATCGCACTGCCGGCCCTGTTCTTCAGGCTCCTCTCCGATACACCGATTGAGCAGCTTACGGATCTGTCCTACGTCACCGCGACGACCTTCACCACCTACACGGTCTTCGCAATTGCCTTCTGCATCGGCGTCCTGGCGACACGAGGCAACATTCCGGAATCGACGATCCTGGGGATTGCGGGGTCCTATTCCAACATCGGCTATATGGGTCCGGGTCTGACACTCGCCGTACTGGGTCCAGCTGCGACTGTTCCGACCGCTTTGATCCTGTGCTTTGACAACACGCTTCTGTTTATCTTGGCCCCGCTGATGATGGCGGTCGGGGGCACCGACAAGGAGCCAATGTCCCGGACAATCGCGAAGATTTTCTGGCGAGTGTTCACGCATCCCTTCATTCTGGCAACGATCGCCGGCGTGGGCGCTGCCGCCATCGAATTCAAGCCACCTGAAGCGATCGACACGATGCTGCGTATCCTCAGTGGCGCGGCCGCGCCTTGTGCGTTGTTCGCCATGGGGGTTGGCGTCGCACTGCGTCCGACCGGCCGCATCGCGGTGGAGTTGCCTGCGGTGCTGGTCGTCAAGCTCATCGTCCACCCGGTTCTGATTTATCTTCTGTTGTCGTGGATCGGCGGCTTCGACCCCATCTGGGTCGCCACCGCTATCTTGATGGCCTGCCTTCCGCCAGCGACGAATGTTTTCGTCATCGCGCAGCAATACAATACCTACGTCCAGCGCGCTGCCAGCTTCGTGCTGATCGGAACGATCGCGTCTGTGGTCACTGTCACCGGGTTTATCTGGGCGATTTCCAACCAGGCCATCAACCTGGGCGGCGGCTAGGCCTTAGCCCGACCGACAAGGGAAGGGGAGAAGGCATCATGTCCAAGCCGCTATCCGGAATTACGGTCCTCGATTTCACAACCCTTTTGCCTGGACCGCTTGCCACTCTGATGCTTTGCGCTGCTGGAGCACGCGTCATTAAGATCGAACGTCCGGGCGGCGAGGACATGCGCCGGTTTCCTCCTTTCTCGGAAGGAAAATCGCTCCTGTTCGAGCAATTGAACCGGGGCAAGGAGATCGTGGAAGCGGATCTCAAGACCGCGAAAGGGCGCGATGTCGTCGAAACTCTGCTGGATGAAGCCGATGTCATCGTCGAGCAGTTCCGGCCAGGTGTCATGGACCGCATGGGATTTGGATACGACGCGCTCCAGAGCAGGTTTCCCGGAATGATCTATTGCTCCATTACCGGGTTCGGCCAGGCCGGTGAGCGCGCACATCAGGCAGGTCACGATCTGAACTATCTCGCTGTCAGCGGATTGCTCGCGCAGTCCTGCGGTACCGGCACCGCACCGGTCCTGCCACCTGCGCAGATCGCCGATATCGGTGGCGGCTCGATGCCGGCCGTCATGAATATTCTGCTGGCGCTGCTTCAAAGGCAGCAGACAGGGAAAGGCTGCCATATTGATATCGCAATGACCGAGGCCATGTTCACCTTCGCAGTCTTCGCCCACGCCCAATCCGCAGCGGGTTTGAAGGTTCCCGAGTACGGGACCGGGTTGCTGACCGGCGGCTCGCCTCGCTACCGGATCTACCCGGCGCGGGACGGACGGCTCATTGCCGTGGCAGCGCTGGAGGAAAAGTTCTGGGCCGCACTCTGCGATCTGCTTTCTATCCCGGAGGCTCTGCGCGACGACAGGGCAGATCCGGATGCAACAGCGGCTGCCATCGGCAGCGCAATGCTGACGCGCGATAGCGCCACATGGGACCAGCTTTTTCGGGAGACCGATTGCTGCGCGACCCTTGTCGCCAGTTTCGAGGAAGCACGCCGCGACCCGGCCTTTGCCGACCGGGGGCTGTTCGACGACAAGCTCGAAGGTTTTCAGGAGCCTGAACGCGACGCAATCGTCCTGCCGATTGCACGCCACTTCACCAGCGACTGATCAGCCGAACGACAAAGCCGCCTCTCAGGAAGCCGTTGCACTGTTCCGGCGCGCAGGTCTGGTCCCCGGCGCGATCCCCTCACGCATGAGGAACTTGCGCAGCGGTGTAATCCGGTCAGCCAGATAGAGCCCGGTGCTTCTGGCAAGCTGCACGGGCAGGAAGTCCGTGAGCAAGGAGCGATTGAGGGCATCGACTGCAGCCGTCCGGGTGTTGATGTCACCGGCTCGTTTCGCCTGATAGGCGGCAAGCACCGTGGCGCCGCCGATATCCTCGTTGCGTGCACGGGCGTCGTCGACGAGGCGGCCGAGTTCTGCAACGTCCCTGAGGCTGAGGTTCAGGCCCTGGGCCCCGATCGGAGGAAAGACATGGGCAGCTTCCCCGATCAGCGCGAGGCGTTTGCCGCTGAGTTGGCGAGCGGTCAGGCCGGACAAGGGGAACATCTGCGGTTTGGTCAAAATGCTGAACTTGCCGAGGATCGAATGGGCGCGCTTTTCCAGCTCCAGCGCGAGGGCACCGTCATTCAGCGCCACAAGGCGCTCGGCCTCTTCTCGCTTTACGACGCAGACGAGAGATGAAGCCCTGCCGGGCAGGGGCACGAGGGTGAAGGGTCCGGTTGGCGTATGGAATTCCGTCGAGGTATCGCCATGTGGCCGCTCGTGGCCAAGGTTGAGCACAACGGCGACTTGAGGATAGTCCCAACGGCGAACGTCTATGCCGGATGCCATGCGCGCGGGCGAATTGCGACCGTCTGCGGCCACCACCAGCTGCGCGGAAATCACGGCCCCATCAGAAAGGGTGATCGAAACCTCGGTGTCCGCGAAATCGTACGACTTTGCGGTTGCATGCAGGAAAGTCAGGTTGCCGAAGCGCTGCGCATCCTCTTCCAGCGCGCGGTTCAGATCCTTGTTCAGAAGATTGTATCCGAAGGCTTCAAGCTCAAGCTCGGCACTGTCGAAGGTGACCTCGGGAGCCCGGATCAGACGCCCGGTGTCATCCACCATGCGCATTCGCGAAAGGGCCGCTGCTTGCGGACGCAGTTTCTCCCATGTGCCGATCGTCTCAAGCAGCGCGACGGATGTCTGTAGCAGAGCCGTGGTCCGGCCATCCTCGTGATTGACCTTTGGCGCGACCAGCACGGTCGAAAACCCCTTGGACGCAAACATGAGGGCGGACGTCATGCCCGCCGGTCCCGCGCCGATTACAGCGATGTCAAATGCTTGCCCTGCGCTCATGTGGCTTTCTTTCAAGGTTTCACTCAGGCCAACAATGTGGCGATTGCGCTCAAAAGCAATAATAGTGGACCAGAACGCGCGACTTTGACGCATTGGCCACCCTTCCAGTGGACGCGATGCTGCAGACATTGCACATGATCAGGATCAAGACCAGAGCACCCGCGAGCTGTTAACAGCTTGGCAGTTGACCAGGCAATGAATGGAACCGTCGAACGCATGAACAGGGTGGACAGCAGTGGCGCGCTCAAGAGCGAACAGAGGGTGAAGTCACCTGCCGAAGGCCCGGCCGGCCCGACCTGGCCTCTGGTCCTTCTTTTCCTGTTCGCCCTGACCGTCCTTGGCTGGACCTATCTCGCGGCGATGATCGCAGACATGGTTCCTGCGATGGACATGACCGAAGCTGGTCCCGGCATGGGTCTTTTCAACCAGTTCAACCTCTTTGACGGGTTGTCCGCACAGGCCCGTGCAGCCCTTGCGGCACTTTGCCTTCCCAGCCAGGTCGCGACCTTTGGCATGCCATCTCAAAGCTGGACAATCGTGGATGTGGCCCGGGTCTTCCTGATGTGGGCAATGATGACCTTCGCCATGATGATCCCGAGCATCGTTCCCATGGTGCGAACCTTCCTGAAACGCTCGACCAACAATGGCAAAAGCGTATCCCGCGCCCAGTTCGGTGCACTGTTGCTTGTGGCAGGCTACGTAACCGTATGGTTGGCCTACGCCGTTGCCGTGACCGCGCTTCAGTGGCTTTTGACCCTTGAAGGCATTCTGACGCAGATGATGGCGCCGGTTTCCCTTGCGTTTTCGGCAAGCGTTCTGATCGCCGCCGGTATCTACCAGCTGACCCCAGCCAAATACGCCTGCCTTCAGCGTTGCTGGTATCCGCGTTTCAATCTCGCAGGGCCTCAAACCACGTTTCGGAGCTTTCATGAAGGAGTGATTCAGGGACTTGCGTGCCTTGGGTGTTGCTGGGCGGTCATGGCTGTGATGTTTGCTGTCGGCCTCATGAACGTCATCTGGGTTGCCATACTAGGCGTTATGATCGCAGTCGAGAAAATGATCATAAATAATTGGATCCGCTACGCACTCGGCGTTTTTCTGCTGGCATGGGGAGCGGGACTTGCCGCTCTCGCAACAGGCGGTGTGCAGCTTTGAGCGACGCCAGGCCCGGCACTCAATCTGCGTTCTTGATGAAAAGCCTGTTCATTCTCGTGTTAAATTGAAATAATAGAGGCGGCCAAACATCGACGTCGTCCGCGCGCTGTCATATTGGCGGGCAGAACAACGCAAGGCATGAGAACAAGAGCGCCGTGACCGATATTACCCCCGACAAGGAAGCCCCGGAACCTGCGCTGTTCCTGATTCACATTTTGACCGCATCCGGAGCGCCGATCGCTCTGATCGCTCTGCTGGCAGGGGCTCGCGGCAACTGGGCCGAAATGTTCGCCTGGCTGGGTCTTGCCCTTGTGATCGACGGCATCGACGGCCCTCTGGCTCGCCGGTTCAACGTCGCCAAACGTCTGCCGCGCTGGTCCGGTGCGTCGCTGGATTTCGTTATCGACTACGCGACCTACGTCTTCCTGCCGGCCTTTGCGCTGGCGGCCAGTGAGATGCTGTCGCAGCCGTGGAACTGGATCTGCGGAGGCCTCGTCGTCTTCACCGGTGCGCTTTATTTTGCGGACAACGGCATGAAGACGCCGGACGGCTCCTTCAAGGGTTTTCCGGCCGGTTGGAACATGGTGATTTTCGGGTTGATGGTGCTCTCGCCAAGCGAAACCTTCACCATCGCTTTCGTGCTCTTCTGCTGCGTCATGACCTTCCTGCCGGTGAAATTCATTCACCCGGTGCGCGTTCAGCGCTGGCGTTATGTCACCCTCGCCGTAACAGCCATCTGGTTCGTTTCAGCTGCTGTCGCAGTGATGGGAGACATGGCAGTCGAGGGACTTGCCGCCTGGGCTCTAACCGGCTCAAGCCTTTTCCTGTTCTGCATCGCTGCCGTTCAGCAGCTTATCGACAGGCACCTCTGATATCCTTTGCCGTCAAGGCCAAAGAGTTTCATCTCCACGCGAGTGTCAGATCCCCAGGTATCGCGTCGGAATGCGACAGGTCTGGTCTTGGGTTCCCACGCGCCAAGCGCTACTAATACCCGCAGAGGCTCCTGCAACCGGATGACGGAAGGGCGGGACCGTACCGGACGTTTTTCACGCTGATGTCCGGTAAAAGGAGGGCGTGGCGACGCTGTTGCGATCGTCACAAGCATGGGAAATTAGCAATGGTTCAGGCGATACGCGTTCACAAAACCGGCGGTCCGGAGGTTCTCACCTGGGATGAGATCGAGGTTGGCGAGCCGGGGCCGGGAGAGGCCCGCATCCGTCATACCGCCATCGGTCTCAATTTCATCGACACCTATTTCCGTTCTGGTCTCTATCCCGCTCCGGCGGGTTTGCCTTTCGTTCCTGGGAACGAAGGCGCAGGTATCGTCCTGACTGTTGGCGAGGGCGTCACCCACGTGAAGCCAGGCGACCGGGTTGCCTATGTCGGCGCACTTGGCGCCTACGCACAGGAGCGCGTGATCGCTGCCGACCGTCTTGTGGTCGTTCCGGATGAAATCGACGACAAGGCTGCCGCCGGAATGATGCTCAAGGGCATGACCGCCCGCTATCTGCTGCGTCAGACCTACAATGTCACCAAGGACACCACCTTGTTGTTCCATGCCGCTGCCGGCGGCGTTGGCCTGATTGCAGGACAATGGGCCAAGCATCTCGGCGCAACCGTCATCGGCACCGTCGGGTCGGCGGACAAGGCGGAACTTGCCAAGGCCAACGGCTACACCCATGTGATCAACTACCGCGAAGAGAACTTCGTCGAACGCGTCAAGGAAATCACCGGGGGCAAGGGCTGCGATGTCGTTTATGACAGCGTCGGCAAGGACACCTATCCCGGCTCTCTGGACTGTTTGCGTCCACGCGGCCTGTGGGTGTCCTTCGGTCAGTCCTCTGGTCCGATCACCGATTTCAACCTGGCTCTGCTGGGTCCCAAGGGCTCGCTCTTTGCGACCCGTCCGACCCTGTTCAACCACATTGCCAGCCGGGAAGACCTCGAAGCAACCGCCGGCGACCTGTTCGAAGTGGTGAAGAAGGGTATCGTCACGATCGGCGTCAACCAGGAGTACCGGCTGGCGGACGCTGCCCAGGCGCACAGTGACCTGGAAGGCCGCAAGACCACCGGCACGACCGTCATGATCCCCTGAGCGGACGACGCACCAACCGGCCCAGCCTCAAACTGGGACCGGTCTGAGACCAACGACGGAGACGAGGTTTGATGCGCGGGAGCAAGGGAAACGACAAGGCACGTAATCTCTATGCCCCCGCCATGCGCTACTTCGCCGCCGTCGCCCAGTCCGGCTCGATCCGGGCCGCTTCACGCGAGTTGAACGTGGCCTCGTCCGCAGTGAACCGGCAGATCCTGTGGCTTGAGGAAGCGCTCGGGCTGCAGCTCTTCGAAAGGGTGGGGCGACGCCTTCGCCTGGCACAGGCAGGAGAGATCCTTCTCGCGCACGTTCGCCGGACCTATTCCGACTTCGATGCAACGGTTGCCGAGCTCGATGCGCTCCAGGGTTTGCGCCGTGGGACCGTCTCGATCGCGACCGTGGAAAGCATTGCGGAAAGCCTGCTGCCGACGCTCGTCTCGAACTTCCGCAAGAAATATCCGGGCATCCACGTCAGCGTGACGGTGACCAATGCACTCGAAGCTGCCGCACTCGTCGAATCGGCCGAAGCAGATGTCGGTTTCACCTTCGACCCGCCCGCCAATTCAGCCCTGTCCATCGCCTACCAGCAGGATCTCGTGATCGGCGCACTGATGGCGCCCTCCCATCCTCTTGCAGGGGAGGACAGTCTCAGTCTGGCCGATTGCCTGAGGTATCCGATTGCCCTTCCGGCAACGGGTCTTTCGCTGAGAAACAGGATTGATGCCGCCATGGCTCAGATCCCGGGCAATCTTCGGACCTATGTCGAAGCCAATTCACTGCGCTTCATGCGTGCGCTTGCCCGACGGCAGGATGTGATCGGGTTCCAGACCCAGATCGGTTGCGAGGACGACCTGCAGTCCGGAGAACTAGTGTTCAAGCCCTTGCGCGATCTGCCGCTTCAATCGGATCGGTTCTGCATCGTTACCAGTTCAAGGCGGGCACTGGCCCTGTCTTCCGGCATGTTCTTCGACTATGCTGTGATCGCAATGAAAGACCATATTGCGGATAATGTTGCCAATACGGCATCATAACGTCCTGAAATGGGCGCTATGGTTTGACTCGGAAATCGGGCAACATTTTCATCATCACAATCTGGACGTACAACTGACCGAACTTGTTGGCAGGTCGGAGAGGAATAATCATGGGGCGTTTGACGACGCATGTGCTCGACACGGCTTTGGGAAAGCCGGCCGAAGGTCTGGAGATCGAGCTTTGGCGCTGTGAGGAACCGGCGGAACACGTCTCGACCCATGTCACCAATTCCGACGGCCGGGTCGATGGTCCCATCCTTGACGGAGACCGGTTTTCCTGCGGTGTCTACGAATTGCGGTTCAAGGCTGGCGCATATCTCAAGGGAACAGGGCAGAGCCTTCCAGATCCCCTGTTTCTCGACATCATTCCGATCCGCTTCGGGATCGCTGACCAAGACGGGCACTACCATGTGCCCCTGTTGCTCTCGCCCTTCGGCTATTCCACTTACAGAGGCAGCTAAGCGATGCGCGAAACCATCCGCTTTCTGAAGGCGGGACAGATCATAGAGCTGGAAAGCGTGGGGCCAACCGAAACGGTCCTCGATTATCTGCGCCTGCGCGCCCGGCAGACCGGAACCAAGGAAGGCTGCGGCGAGGGTGATTGCGGCGCCTGCACGGTTGCGCTCGGGCGGTTGATCGACGGCAAGCTCGTTTACCAGCCGGTCAACAGCTGCATACAGTTGCTGGCAATGATCGACGGCGCGGAACTCGTGACGGTGGAGGACCTGGCACAGGACGGCAAGCTGCATCCGGTTCAGCA
The DNA here is from genome assembly GCF_048261595.1 of Roseibium sp. Lineage (GTDB taxonomy): Bacteria > Pseudomonadota > Alphaproteobacteria > Rhizobiales > Stappiaceae > Roseibium. The sequence continues at coordinate 155,591 of NZ_JBLXFW010000001.1, read as the reverse complement.
GTCTCTTGCTGAACTGAACGGTTCCCAGTGCGGTTTCTGTACACCAGGCTTCGTCATGAGCCTTTTCACGCTCTACCATGCAAAGGGGCAGGCAAGGAGCCGAAAGGCGGTCACCGAGTGGATCGCGGGCAACCTCTGCCGCTGCACGGGCTACCGGCCTATTGTCGATGCCGCCCTTCAGACATGTTTCGACCAGGCGGACGATTCATTCTCGTGGCGCGCAAACGAAACCCGTGACCGCTTACGTGAACTCGCTGACAGCCGGGACGTATTCATCGGCGATGGAGACAGGTTCATTGCGTCCCCGGCATCAATTGACGGTCTGGCCGCGCTCTATGCCCAACATCCCGATGCAACGCTCGTTGCAGGAGCCACGGACGTCGGCCTCTGGATCACCAAGCACCTGCGGGATCTGCCTAAGGTCATCTGGCTTGGCCGCATCGAAGGTCTGAACCGGGTTGAGGAAACGCCGTCGGGTGTGCTTGTCGGAGCAACGGCGACCTATCAGGCTGCCGAAGCCGCGATGGCGCGCGTGTCACCGGATCTGGGCGAGTTGTGGCGCCGCATCGGCTCCAAGCAGGTCCGGGCATCCGGCACAGTCGGTGGAAATATCGCCAATGGCTCACCCATCGGCGACACCCCGCCGGCATTGATTGCACTTGGAACGACGCTGGAGATCCAGAAACGGGGCGGGTCTCGCACCCTTGACCTCGAAGACTTCTTCATTGCCTACGGCAAGCAGGATCGCGCCGCCGGCGAATTCGTGACCGGTCTCTTCGTGCCAAGACCGGCACCGAACCAGATCTTCCGCTGCTACAAGATCTCCAAGCGGTTTGACCAGGACATCTCGTCAGTTATGGGCGCGTTCCTCTTCACGGTGGTCGATGGAACCATCACCGAGGCCCGGATCGCATATGGCGGCATGGCGGGAACGCCTGCACGCGCCAAGGGAGCCGAGACCGCCCTGATCGGAGCGCGTCTTGACAATCCCGCGACCTGGGGTGCCGGAATGAAAGCGTTGGTCTCCGACTACACGCCATTGAGCGATATGAGAGCGAGCGCGGAGTACCGGATGGAAACCGCGCGCGCTCTTCTCGCCAAGGCTCTGATGGAATCGAGCGGAACAAGCGCCGAGACCTTGCGCCTGCGGATGCCCGTCGTGGAGGCAGCCGAATGAGCGATCTTTCAAACCGTCCGGACACACCAGACGCTCGTCTTCGTCACGTCCACAAGCCGCTGAACCATGACAGCGCCTTCAAGCATGTGGCGGGCACGGCGACTTACATCGATGACATGGCCGAACCCATCGGAACCTTGCACGTGGTCCCCGGCTGGGAGCGCAATGCGGTTCGTGGCCGGATCACGATGATGGATCTGAACGCCGTCAGGCAGGCCCCAGGCGTCGTGGCGGTGCTGACTGCAGACGACATTCCGGGCATCAACGATTGTTCGGCAGCCCTTGGGGACGATCCCGTGCTTGCGAAGGGGGAGATCCTCTTCTTCGGACAGGTGCTCTTTGCGGTCGTGGCAACGACCCGGGACGCAGCTCGCAAGGCCGCGCGTCTTGCCAGGGTCGAGATCGAGGCGATCACCCCGATCATAACCGCAGAAGATGCCGTGGCCGCCGATATCACGGTGTTGCCTGATTACCAGTTCCGCCGCGGATCGCCTGAAACCGGGCTTACCGCGTCGGAATCCGTCCTGAGCGGCGTTTTCCAAATCGGCGGACAGGATCACTTCTATCTTGAAGGTCAGATCGCCATGGCGATGCCGCAGGAAGATGGCGGCATGCTGGTCTATTCCTCGACCCAGCATCCGACCGAGGTCCAGCACACGGTCGCCAAGGTCCTGGGTGTTCCGGACGCCCGCGTCGTCACCGAGGTCCGGCGCATGGGTGGCGGTTTCGGCGGCAAGGAATCCCAGGCCAACCAATGGGCGGCGCTCGCCGCATTGGCTGCCCGCGCTACCGGCCATAGCTGCAAGCTGCGGCTTGACCGCGACGACGACATGATCATGACCGGCAAGCGGCACGATTTTCGCGTCGAATGGCAGATCGGTCACGACAGTACGGGCCGGATCCGCGCCGTCGACATCAATTTTCTTGCCCGCTGCGGGTACTCAGCGGACCTCTCGCTCGGCGTCAACGACCGAACGATGTTCCACGCCGATTCCAGCTATTTTTTTCCCGATGCCGTGATCAGGAGCCGCCGTCTCAAGACCGACACCTGCTCCAACACCGCCTTTCGCGGTTTTGGCGGACCTCAGGGCATGCTTGCAGCCGAGCGCATGATCGATGCCATCGCGATCACCCTGGGCAAGGATCCGCTCGAAGTCAGGAAACTGAACTTCTACGACGGCGACCACAACCTGACTCCCTACGGCATGCCTGTCGAGGAATACGAAGTCATGCACGACGTCGTCGCCAGGCTTGAGGAAAGCTCGGACTACTGGAGCCGACGCGATGCGGTTCGTGATTTCAATGCCCATAGCCCGGTTCTGAAAAAAGGACTCGCCCTGACGCCGGTTAAATTCGGCATCTCCTTCACGCTGAAACATCTCAACCAGGCAGGCGCCCTGGTGCATCTTTATACCGACGGATCGGTTCACCTGAATCACGGCGGCACCGAGATGGGGCAGGGGCTCTACCAGAAAGTCGCACAGGTCGTTGCGGACGAATTCGGCGTCACCATCGACAAGGTCCACATCACTGCGACCAACACGTCGAAGGTGCCCAACACAGGGCCGACTGCAGCGTCTTCCGGCACGGATCTCAATGCAATGGCCGCGAAAAACGCCGCAGCAACGATCCGGGACCGGCTGGTTGCTTTCCTCTCGGAAAGACATGGCTGCGCGGCAGAAACGATCCAGTTCAGGGACAATATCGTCTACGTGGGCGAACAGACCTTCAAACTGGCCGATGTTGCAAAGCTTGCCCACATGGAGCGCATTCACCTGTCCGATGCGGGGTTCTATGCGACCCCCGGCATCACCTGGGACCGGGACAGCGCGACCGGTCGGCCGTTCTACTATTTCGCCTTTGGTGCAGCCTGCGCCGAGGTCACCATCGACACCATGACTGGCGAAATGACGGTCGATCGTGTCGATATCCTTCACGATGTCGGCCACTCGCTCAATCCGGCCATCGATATCGGACAGATCGAGGGTGGTTTCGTGCAGGGAATGGGCTGGCTCACAACCGAGGAGCTGGTCTGGGACGAGGACGGTCGGCTGCGCACCCACGCGCCCTCAACCTACAAGATCCCCGCGGCCGCAGATATCCCAGAGGACTTCCGGGTCGATCTCTACGAGTCAAAAGGCAACCCGCAGGATACCATCTACCGCTCAAAGGCGGTGGGTGAACCGCCTGTCATGCTCGCCAACTCCGTATTCTGTGCCATCAACGATGCAGTTGCGGGCCTCAACCCCGGCATAGTACCCGAGCTTGATGCACCTGCGACGCCGGAGGCAATCATGAAGGCGGTTCGCTCCATGCGTAGCCTTGGTCACGCAGGAGGGCGAGCGGCGGAATGAGGGTCTGGCGCCACATAGCGGACATACTGCGCGCAGGCGATCCCTGCGCCCTTGTGACTGTCGCCTCGGTAGCGGGGTCGACGCCGCGCGAGGCAGGTGCACGTATGGTGGTTCGGCCGGATGGCGCATTTCATGGCACGATCGGTGGCGGCACCCTCGAGTTCCAGGCGATCCGATGGGCGCAGGACGCCCTGAACGGCGCAGACGTCGGCCTGACGGTGCGCGCATTTTCCCTTGGCCCCGATCTTGGTCAATGCTGTGGTGGGCGTGTCGACGTAGCGGTCGAGGTCATTCCGGTTTCATCACTGGCCATGGCCTGCGAGCTGGAACGGGCCGAGGCTGATGGGGGAGCTGTCGTCACTCGCTCGAGGATTGAAGCTGGCAAGTCTCTAGTGCGCGAGCGGATCGACGCTGTCATCGATAATCCTTTTCTGCTCGGCCACGACGGTGTCCTCACAGAAGAATTCGGCGCAAATCACCGGACGTTGCTGCTGTTTGGTGCAGGCCATGTGGGTCGAGCGGTCGTTCTGGCTTTGGCGCCTTTGCCATTCAAGATCAGGTGGATCGACAACAGGGCGGATGCGTTTCCGGCAGCTGTTCCGGCAAACGTGACCTGCCAACACACCAGCGATCCGCTGGAATGCCTGGCAGACGCGCGCGCTGGCAGCTTTGCTTTGATCATGACCCACTCGCATGCGTTGGACGAGGAACTGGCGGCAAAGGCCCTGATGCGTCAGGATCTGCCTTATGTCGGGGTGATCGGCAGCGCCACCAAGAGAGCTCGCTTCGAACGGCGCCTAAAAACACGGGGACTGCCCGCAAATCTCGTTGCGAGCATGGTGTGCCCAGTCGGGTCGAGGCAGGTGGCTTCAAAATCACCAGCTGCGATCGCAGCAGGCGTCGCGCTGGAGCTGCTGATCAAGGATGAGATCCTGAGCAGCAAATGTGCGGAGGGACTTGCACAGCCATTGGCTTCTGGTCAATAAGGCGGCAAACGGTCGGGGGACTTAAGTCATTGGCAGGCATTGAAGAAACAACCAGGAAGGGAACGCCGCTTCGCCGAGTGCAAGGCGAAGCCCTTCTTGAAGGTCGGGGGCTGACCAAGCGGTTCGGCGACATTCTGGCCAATGACCGTGTCAGTCTTCGGATCAATGCCGGCGAGATACACGCGCTTCTGGGTGAAAACGGCGCCGGGAAGTCCACGCTCGTCAAAATGTTCTATGGTGCGCTCGAGCCCGATGCCGGCCAGATCCTGTGGCGGGGCACGCCAGTCACCATCAACAATCCAGCCGAAGCCCGCACCCTTGGAATCGGCATGGTATTTCAGCATTTTTCGCTCTTCGAAGCGTTGACCGTCGCGGAAAATATCGCACTGGCGCTTCCAAAGCCCGGCGACATGAAGAAGCTTGCCGCACGTATCGAGAGCGTATCCTCCGAGTACGGCCTTCCGCTCAATCCGAACGATATTGTCGCCGACTTGCCGGTCGGTATCCGGCAACGCATTGAAATCGTCCGATGCCTCCTGCAGGAACCGCGCCTCATCATCATGGACGAACCGACCTCGGTTCTGACCCCCCAGGAAGCAGACCGTTTGTTTCTGACCTTGCAGCGCCTCGCATCGGAAGGCTGCGCCATTCTCTATATCTCCCACCGCCTCGAGGAAGTGCAGCGTATCTGTCATCACGCCACGATCCTGCGCCATGGCAAGGTAGTGGATGAATGCGACCCCTCCGGGCAGACACCTGCAAGTCTTGCCAGCATGATGGTTGGATCCGAGATTGCGAAGGTTGAGACCGCAGCTTCGGAGCCGAAGACCGGCGAGAGCCGGCTCGTTTTGAAAGGACTGAGCGCCGCTCCGCAAACCCCTTTCGCGACCGAGCTCAAGTCCATCGATCTGGACGTTCGGGCAGGGGAGGTCGTCGCCATCGCCGGCGTTGCCGGCAACGGTCAGGGCGAGCTTTTCGACGCATTGTCCGGGGAAATGACGGTTGCCCCGGAAATGATCCGGATCGACGGACAGCCGGTCGGAAACAAGTCAATTACCTGGCGCCGGCGCAGGAATGCTGCATTTGTTCCCGAAGAGCGCCTTGGTCACGGCGCGGTCCCCGGTCTCAAGCTCAGCAGCAACATCGTGCTGACCCGCCACCCGACCGGCGACGGACTTGTCAGGAGCGGTGTCGTGTCGACGGCCAGTGCCGGACGGATCGAGCAGAAGATCAAGGCCCGCTACGATGTGCGCATGTCACATGACGACCCCGAAGCGCGGTCCCTGTCGGGCGGAAACCTGCAGAAGTTCGTCGTCGGGCGAGAACTCGACCGCAAACCGGGTGTCTTTGTCGTCAATCAGCCGACGTGGGGCGTCGATGCAGGGGCAGCTGCCCTCATCCGACAGTCTCTGATAAATCTCGCCCGTGACGGAGCGGCGGTCGTGGTAATCAGCCAGGATCTCGACGAAATCTTTGAAATTGCAGATCGCATCGCGGTGATCTCACGCGGATACCTCTCGGAGGCCGAACCCGCCAGAACCATGACCCGTGAGAGGGTCGGGCTGTTGATGGCCGGAGAAGCCGAAGCGGACCGCACTACCCGGAAGGAAACCGCCTGATGCGTATCGAACTTGTCAAACGCAAGGAGCACAGCACGCTCATGGCGTTGCTGTCGCCGGTCATCGCAGTTCTCCTGACGGTCATCGTCGCCGGCGTTCTTTTCTCTGTCACTGGAAAGGACCCGCTGCTCGGGCTCTTCAAGTTCTTCATAGAACCGCTGACGGACAGCTGGTCCATCCGCGAACTGATCGTCAAGGCCACGCCCTTGGTCCTCATCGCCTGCGGGCTGGCGATCTGCTACCTGTCGAACAACTGGAACATCGGCGCGGAAGGCCAATTTATCGTCGGCGCCCTCTTCGGCAGTATTCTGCCCGTTCTTTTTCCTGAATTCGAAAACGGACTCACGCTTCCGCTCATGCTGGTCTTTGGCGCGATCGGCGGCGCTCTGTGGGCGCTCATTCCGGCGGTGTTGAAGACACGGTTCAACACCAACGAGATTCTGACAAGCCTGATGCTCGTCTATGTAGCGAGCCTCCTGCTCGATTATCTCGTTCGGGGGCCATGGCGCGACCCGGACGGGTACAATTTCCCTGAATCGCGCCTGTTCTCCGACGCAGCCACGATGCCGGAGGTATTCGGCGGCCTGATGAACCTCTCGACGGTTCTGACAATCCTGATCGCGCTGTTCCTCGCTTTCATTCTCGCCAAGACCCTGAAAGGGTTCGAGATCCGTGTCATGGGCGAAAGCCCGCGCGCGGGCGCCTTTGCGGGCTTTTCGCGCAAGCGCCTGACGCTTTTCGCGTTTGCAGTCGCCGGTGGACTGGCGGGTCTGGCCGGAACAATGGAGGTCTCAGGCTCGCTGAACCAGTTACTCCCGGTCATCTCGCCGGGCTACGGCTTCACGGCGATCATCGTCGCCTTTCTCGGCCGCCTCAATCCGATTGGCATCATCATCGCCGGATTCGTCCTCGCCCTGTCCTACATCGGCGGCGAGGCGGTCCAGTCGGCCATGGGCGTTTCAAACAAGATCGCCAGCGTCATTCAGGGACTGCTGCTGTTCTTCGTACTCGCCTGCGATACCCTGATCCTCTACCACGTCCGCTTCGTCCTGCGGCGCGCGGCAAAGAGCGCCTGAGGAGACTTTAGATGTTTGAAGCTGTACTCCTCACAGTCATTACCGCCGCAACACCGCTCCTTATCGCCGCGCTCGGCGAACTTGTCGTCGAACGATCCGGTGTCCTCAACCTCGGGGTCGAGGGCATGATGATCATGGGCGCTGTGGTCGGGTTCGGGGTCGCGCACCAGACCGGTTCGACTGCATTGGGTGTCATGGGCGCAATCCTTGCCGGAATGCTCATGTCTGCCGTGTTCGGCTTTCTTGTGATCACGCTGGTGACGAACCAGGTTGCGACCGGTCTGGCCCTGACGATCCTCGGTCTCGGCGTCTCCGGCATGATCGGCGAGGCCTACATCGGCATTCCGGGCCTTCGCATGCCGACCCTGGACATTCCAGGCCTGTCCGACCTGCCGTTCATCGGCCCTGTCTTCTTCAGTCAGGATGCGGTCGTCTACATCGGCTTCGCCCTTGTGGGGCTGGTGGCCTGGGGCCTGTTCCGCACGCGCGCCGGCCTGGTGCTGCGCGCGGTTGGCGACAACCATGGTTCAGCTCACGCACTTGGCTATTCGGTCACCAAGGTTCGTTATCTCGCCGTCCTGTTCGGCGGCGGCTGCGCGGGTCTTGCCGGTGCCTACATGTCACTGGCCTACACGCCACAATGGGTGGAGAACATGACCGCAGGACGCGGCTGGATCGCACTGGCCCTGGTTGTCTTTGCGTCCTGGTTGCCGCTGCGTGTCATCATCGGAGCCTATCTATTCGGCGCGGTCAGCGTCCTGAATTTGCACGCGCAGGCCATCGGGCTCGGAATTCCCTCGCAGTTCCTGTCGAGCCTGCCTTATCTTGCAACGATCGCCGTCCTGGTCCTGATTTCGGCCAACCGGAGACTGACGCTTGTGAATACGCCTGCTTGCCTTGGCAAGCCCTTCGTTCCGGACCGGTAAAGTACCCGCTTGCCAGTCCGCGCACCGTTCCCGCTGCGATACGGGGAAGGTGGAAAAATTGAGCATCGCACAACTGATAAATCCTGAGGGGATTGGATGATGAAGAACTTGATGAAAGCAACGGCCGCCGCCGTCGCGTTGCTCGCAGGGTCCGCTGCTGCGAATGCTGCAGATGTGAAGGCCTGCTTCGTATACGTCGGCCCCGTCGGCGACTTCGGCTGGAGCTACCAGCACGACCAGGGCCGCCTCGCCGTCGAAAAGCACTTTGGTGACAAGGTCGAGACCGCATACCTTGAAAGCGTGCCGGAAGGACCGGATGCGGAACGCGCCATCGAGCGTTTCGCCCGTGAAGGCTGCGGCATCATCTTCACGACCTCCTTCGGCTACATGAACCCGACCCTCAAGGTCGCGAAGAAGTACCCGGACGTGAAGTTCGAGCACGCCACCGGCTACAAGACCGCCGACAACGTCGCGACCTATAACTCCAAGTTCCACCAGGGCCGCTACATCATCGGCCAGATTGCCGCAAAGCAGTCCAAGACCGGCACCGCAGGCTACATTGCCTCGTTCCCGATCCCGGAAGTCGTCTCCGGCATCAACGCGTTCCTGCTCGGCGCACAGTCCGTCAACCCGGACTTCAAGCTGAAGGTCGTCTGGGTCAACACCTGGTTCGATCCGGGCAAGGAAGCCGATGCCGCCAAGGCGCTCATCGACCAGGGTGCGGACATCATCACTCAGCACACCGACTCCACAGCACCGCTGCAGGTGGCCCAGGAACGCGGCGTGCACGGCTTCGGCCAGGCATCCGACATGATCAACTTCGCCAAGGATGCCCAGTACACGGCCATCATCGATGACTGGAGCCAGTACTACATCCACCGCGTAGAGGCGGTCTTGGATGGCAGCTGGGCGTCCGGTTCGACCTGGGACGGCATCGCCGAAGGCCACGTCGTCATGGCGCCGTACACCAACCTGCCGGAAGATGTCGTCGCAATGGCGAAGGAAACCGAAGCGAAGATCGCCGGCGGCTGGGAGCCCTTCACCGGGCCGATCACCAAGCAGGACGGCACGGAAGCAGCTGCTGATGGCGTCCGTCTCGACGATGGCGCGATCCTCGGCATGAACTGGTACGTCCAGGGCGTCGACGACAAGCTGCCGCAGTAACCTGCGCAAGGGGCAGTCTTTCGCCCCTTAAAATCAGGCGTCCGGACCACTGGTCCGGACGCCATTTCTCTGATCATCACTTTATGGACGCGACCAATGACCCTGACCTTTGCGATGGAATGGCTCAACCTGCTTTTCCGCTGGGGACACCTGATTGTCGGCATCGGCTGGATTGGCACGTCTTTCTATTTCATCGCGCTGGACCTGTCGTTGCGCAAGCGTGAGCAGATGAAGGAGGGAGTCCTGGGAACGGCCTGGGAGGTCCATGGCGGCGGCTTCTACCATGTCGAAAAATACATGGTCGCGCCGAAGGAACTGCCCTCGGACCTGATCTGGTACAAATGGGAAGCCTACCTGACCTGGGTCACCGGCTTCGCACTCCTTGTCGTCCAATACTATTTCAACGCCACGTCCTACCTGATCGACCCGTCGGTCCTGAAACTGACGCCCGGCGAGGCAATCCTGATATCGGTAATGTCGCTGGTTGCAGGCTGGCTTGTCTATGACCGCCTGTGCAAATCGCCGATTGGCCGCAGCACGCCGCTTCTCGCCGTGTCGCTCTTCGTCCTTATCCTCGGCGCCGCCTATCTCTTCACCCACGTCTTTTCCGGCCGCGGCGCCTTCATCCATGTCGGCGCCTTCGTTGGTACGATCATGGCGGTGAACGTCTTCGGCATCATCATTCCGAACCAGAAGAAGATCGCTGCCAGCCTGATGAAAGGCGAGGCGCCCGATCCCGCCCTTGGCGCCATGGGCAAGCAGCGCTCGGTCCACAACAACTATCTGACCCTGCCGGTCCTGTTGATGATGGTCTCGAACCATTATCCGATGCTGACCGGCCATCCGCATTCCTGGCTGCTCGTCGCCCTGATCCTGGTGATCGGCGGCATGGTGCGCCATTTCCTCAATCGCCATGATGCCGGTGATCCACTGGCAAAATTCTGGTGGTCACTTCCTGTCGCAGCAGTCGGACTGATCGCCGCCATCATCATGACCGCGCCGAAAGACTACTCATCGGCGGACGCGGTCAGCGATGCGAGCGTTCTGACGATTGCCCGGACCCATTGCGCGGCCTGCCACGCGGCAGTGCCGACCCATGAAGCCTTCGAGGAAGCGCCCAAGGAAATCCATCTGGAAACCATCGAGGATCTGAAGCGCTACGCCGATCAGGTCATGGTCCAGGCGGTCCAGTCGGACGCCATGCCGCTCGGCAACGAGACCGGTATGAGCGACGACGAACGCGCTCTTCTTGGCGCGTGGATCAGCCAGCAGAAATGAGCCAGTCGATGACGACCCTTGCAGACGTCAATGCCATGAACGCCGCCGCCTTCGTCGCAAGCTTCGGCGATGTTGCCGAGCACAGTCCCTGGGTTGCCGAGAAAGCCCTCGGTTTTGCGCCATTCGAAACGCGCGATGCCGTCGTTGCATCCTTCGAACAGGCAATGCGGGAGGCACCCAAAGACGATCAGTTGGCCCTGATCCGGGCGCATCCGGATCTTGCCGGCAAGGCCGCAATTTCCGGCGAGATTGCGGAGGATTCGAAGCGGGAGCAGGCCGGAGCCGGGCTCGACACCCTGACCGCAGACGAGTTCGCCCGTTTCACCGATCTCAATACCCGTTACCGGAACAAATTCGGCTTTCCGTTCATCTTCGCAGTCAAGGGTGCGACCAAGCACATGATTCTCGACGCGTTCGAGAAGCGGCTTGAAAATGATTCTGATGCGGAATTCGAAACGGCCCTGACCCAGATCGCCCGCATTTTCCGGTTTCGTCTGGAAGACAGGATCTCCGGCTAGGCGACGAGCCGCGTGACCGCGCACCTGTAAAGCACACGCCCATTTTCCCGATGCGATCGAACCGGACGTTGAGGCTGTATTGAGTTTGGGGAGATTTGGATACTGGCGGAGGGGGTGGGATTCGAACCCACGGAACGCTTGCACGCTCGGCGGTTTTCAAGACCGCTGCAATCGACCACTCTGCCACCCCTCCGGACAGGTCTTCCGTTTCGTGCGAAATGAGCCGGATGTCAAGCGTTACGCACGAGCCTTTGAAAACTGGCGTTGGAAAAGGCGCGGAAAAACAGGGGAATGGAAAAATGGACCGCCGGCCCGATGTCGTGGGCAGGGTGTGGACCGGCGGCCATTCCGGATTATTCATCCAGCTGTCCGAACGACCGAGTGGGCTTATCGGCGTCTGACCCCCAGACCTTAGGCAGCGGGGCGTGATCCGACTGTGATGCAGATCACAGGCTTTACGTTCCTCCTGACGATCTTCGGTCTCCCGGTCCCTGTTCCGGTGCACGAATCGCCGCAAATGGCCCGCAATCCCTCGACTGGATGTTCAGATTGGGTTAATGGTTTGTCGGTTATTGAAGGACGGTACGTCTTTGCGGGGGCAGGGCGTATTTGCTTCGATACGGGGACAGAATGCTTCATGGCATTCTGACAGGAGAGTTTTCCTGCCGTTTCGAGGCCTGTTTGTTTGGCGCATGTGCACGGGGCCGCCAGCGCGTAATGAGTAGGACGGCAGTATGCTAGGGATGGGCAATCCACGCGGCTCTTTGGACAAGTCCAGGGACGCCGGATCTCCCAGAACGTGTTTCGGTACTTTGCGCAATGCCGCCATCGTGGCTGCTGCCGCGGCCCTTCTGGCCGCCTGCGGTTCCACGCCCGAACAGACGACTTCAAAGTTCAGCCCCAAGAAATACGGCGTGAAGGGCAGCCCGCGTATGGTTGCCGAAGGCCAGCCCGTTCCCAAGGGGGGCGGTCGCTACGTCGTGGGCAAGAAATACAAGATTGCCGGCAAGTGGTACTACCCGGAGCACGATCCGGACTACAAGAAGGTCGGTCTGGCTTCCTGGTATGGACCGACGTTCCACGGCCGCAAAACCGCCAACGGCGAGGTCTTCGACCGCAATGCGCTAACAGCGGCACATACCACGATGCCTCTGCCTTCCTATGCGCGTGTTACGAACATGTCCAACGGCCGGTCAATGATCGTTCGGGTCAACGACCGCGGTCCGTTCCACGGCAACCGGGTCATTGATCTGTCCGAACGGGTCGCGACCCTTCTGGGCACCAAGGATCAGGGTGTCGGCAAGGTTAAGGTCGAATACGTCGGCAAGGCCCGCATGGACGGCCAGGACGAACAGTATCTGATGGCCTCGCTCAGCGGGCCGGGAACCGTTGCCCCGGGCGGCACGCTGCCGGGTACGCTGTTTGCACAGGCTGATCCGGTCGCGCCGCTCGCAACTCCGGTCTTTGGTCCAGCCCGCGCGCCCGCACCGCGGCCTTACAACATCCCGACTACGGTCGCTTCCGCAGGCTACGCACCGTCTGCGGGCATCCAGGTCGCTTTCGACCCGGCCATTGCCTTTGAGGCCGGTCAGTCCACAATCCAGGTCGCATCTGCCAATACCTTTACCGGCAATGCATCAGCGACAGCATTTGCCGAGCCGATGTCCACAAGCCCTGCCAACGGCGTCCTCGGGGTGCTGCGCGTTCCGCAGCCCGCAACCCCAACTGCAATCGCCCCGGGCAGTGCAATTTCGTCCTATGCCGCTCAGGATCGCATCGAGAGTGCCCATGAAGTGCTGCGCCAACAGGCGGGCACCGGCCTCAGCCTCACAGCGTTGACACACCTGAGGACCGGCGGCTAACCGGCACCTTGCGCGCAAAGAGATAAACCTGCAGGCTTCCCGCTCCGCGATGATATGGTTTCGTGACGGATTCGGTACGGCATGCAGGTGCTTATGAACTCTCCAATCCTATTCGGGTATTTGTTGCGGGGCGCATTGCGCGCGCTGGCAAAGCCTCTTGCAACAGCGCTCGCTGCCCTCGCGCTCCTGACGGTCTCAGTCGCAGCCGATGACCTCAAGACCACGGCGCCGATGGCCTACATGCTGGCCCCCGAGAGCGGAACGCTGCTGTTCGCGAAGGAACAGGACACGAAGTTTTCCCCGGGGTCCCTCGTCAAGGTCATGACCGCCGCCACGGTGTTCAAGGCCCTCGCCGATGGCACGGCGACGGACGATAAGCTCTGCACCGTCTCCGAACATGCCTGGCGGACAGGGGGTGCCCCCTCGCGCACGGCAACCATGTTTGCGGCGCTGAAGTCAGAAATCCCAATCTCCGATCTGCTGCGCGGCCTTCTGGTTCACAACGCCAATGACGCTGCGATCATTCTCGCCGAATGCCTGTCGGGAACCGAAGCAGACTTTGCCAAGCAGATGAACGCCTATGCCGGGGAAATCGGCATGGCCAACAGCCTGTTCATCAACCCGACCGGTTTTGTCCAGGATGACCAGCAGAATCAGAACCATACCACTGTCAGGGACATGGTGCTGCTGGCGAGGGAGATCCTGTCCGAACACGCAGATCGCTATTCCCTTTTCACCGAACCGGAATTCACCTGGAACAACATCTATCAACGCAACAGGAACCCGTTGCTTGGCGAGATCCGCGACATGGACGGTCTGGGCGCCGGGCAGGACGACAAGGACGGCTATTCCGCACTTGTTTCGGTGGAACGCGACGGCAGGCGGGTGATCGCGGCAATCGCGGGTGCACCGAGCGCGAATGCCCGGATTGCCGCCGTCAGGGAAGTCATCGAGGGCGCCTGGACGTTCTACACCGTCAAGAAGCTCTACGCCAAGGGCGACACCGTTGCAGACGCCCGTATCCATGACGGCACTGTGTCCACCGTCGAGCTCGTTCCCGCAGAAGACGTCGATGTCCTGCTTCCGCGCGGTGAAACGCTGGACTATAGGCTCCGCGTTGTCTATTCCGGACCCTTGATCGCCCCGGTCGCCTCTGGAATGAAGGTCGGGGAACTTCTCGTGCTTGGAAAAGACGGGATCGTCCACCGGACGCCGCTTGTAACGAACGCCGAAGTCGGACGCGGGGACATGCAGGCACGGGCCTTGGACGGCCTTCGAGAGCTGTTGTTCGGCTGGTTCTGACAAGGCGCGACACCAACGCCGGGAGTGTTTGAGAGTTGCAGGGTCGGTTTATCACCTTCGAGGGAGGAGAGGGCGCCGGAAAGTCGACGCAGATCGCCCGTCTCCGCGAGAAACTTGTCACCCTTGGTCTCGACGTCGTCGTTACCCGTGAACCCGGCGGTTCGCCGGGAGCTGAGAAGATACGGGAAATGCTTCTTTCCGGCGATGCAAAGGACCTCGGCCCGCGCGGCGAGGCGATGCTCTTCGCCGCCGCCCGCGCCGACCACGTCGACACGACCATCGTTCCGGCTCTCAAGCGTGGCGCCTGGGTGCTTTGCGACCGGTTTGCCGATTCCACCCGTGTCTACCAGGGCGAGGCGGGCGTCGACCCGAAATATCTCGATCTTCTGGAGCTTGCAGCGGTTGCGGGAAACACACCGGACATGACGGTTCTGATCGATGTGCCCGCAGATATCGGCCTTGGCCGCGTGTCCCGGCGCTCGGCCGAAACCGGAAATGGTGGTCCTGACCGCTTTGAAATCGATGACGCGGAAGTGCATCAACGGCGTCGCCGGATGTTCCTCGACCTTGCGAACAAGGAAGCTGACCGGTTTGTCGTGATCGACGGAACAGGTTCTGCGGACGATGTGGAAGACCTCATCTGGAACGTGGTCCGCGATCGTTTCGACCTAGACGCCGCCGACGTATCGGCCAAGGCAGGCGGCAATGGCTAGGGCTCCGCAGGTCGTAGAGGTTCCGGAGGTCGACGCACTTCCAGGCGTACCGTTGCCGCGGCAGCGCCAGCGCCTGATCGGCCATGGGAATGTCGAGCAGGAGCTGCTGGAGGCGTACCGCTCCGAACGCCTGCATCATGCATGGATCCTCGGCGGTCCCAAGGGGATCGGAAAGGCGACACTTGCTTATCGCTTTGCCCGTTTTGCCCTCCGCCATCCGGATCGTTTCGCGCCCGATGTCGCAGCAGCTGCGACACTCGACGTCGAGCCGGGGCACATCGTAACCCAGCAGGTCGCTGCCGGTGCCCATCCGAACATCCTGCATCTCAGACGTCCTTGGGACGAAAAGTCCAAGCGCTTCAAGACTGAACTGCCAGTCGATGAAATCCGGCGGACGGTTTCCTTCTTCGGCACCACCGCCGGCGACAGGGCCTGGCGCATCTGCATCGTTGATGCCGCCGACGAGATGAATGCCAGCTCCGCCAACGCCTTGTTGAAAATCCTTGAGGAGCCACCCTCACGCTGCCTCTTCCTGGTGCTTTCCCATGCCCCGGGGCGCTTGCTGCCGACCATTCGCTCAAGATGCCGCCGCGTCGATCTCAGCCCGCTCGAGCCGGGCGAGGTCGCCGAAGGCCTGCGGGAACTGGCCGCCGACCAGATGGTCGAGGGCCAGGAACTGGACCAGCTCGTCGCATTCGCGGATGGAAGCCTGCGTTCTGCGTTGACGCTCCTGTCCGGAGACGGACTTGCCATCAACAAAGGTTTTATTGCCCTGGCAGAGCAGGCGCCGAATGTCGACGTCGCCGCGCTCCACGGGCTTGCAGATCTTGTCTCCGCGCGCGGCCAGACCGACAACTGGGAAAGCTTCCTCCACATCGCCCGGCAGTGGCTGCACGGGCGGATGAAACAGGACGCCTCGGCCGGTCCCGCACGGCTTGTCAGTTGGGCCCAGTTGTGGGAAAAGATGAACCGCGCAGCGGCCGAGACCGATGCACTCAATCTCGACAGGAAACAGGTAGTCCTCGACGTGTTCCGGAACCTATCACAGGTCATGCGAATGCCCGCCTGAGCCTTGGCCTTCAATAAGCCCTGGTTCATGCATGCGTCCCCAGAGGATTCCGATCTTCCTTCCGTCATTCCGAGCAGTAATCCAAGAGCGTCATGACCGACCGACAGAGCTATTACATCACGACCGCGATCTCCTATCCGAACGGTGCACCGCACATCGGTCACGCCTATGAGGCGATTGCGACGGACGCCATGGCACGCTTTCAGCGCCTCGACGGCAAGGATGTCTACTTCCTGACCGGCACCGACGTTCACGGCCAGAAGATGCTGCAGACGGCCCAGAAGGAAGGCATCACCGCCCGCGAACTGGCCGACCGCAACTCGGACCGCTTTGAAGCGATGGTCGAAGCGCTCGGCTGCACCAACAACGACTTCATCCGCACCAGCCAGGAACGCCACTACAAGGCGAGCCAGGAGATCTGGCGCCGCATGGCCGCCAATGGCGACATCTACAAGGACAGCTACTCCGGCTGGTACTCGGTCCGCGACGAGGCCTATTACCAGGAAGACGAGACGGAAGTCCGCGAGGATGGCGTGCGCTATGGCCCTCAGGGTACGCCCGTCGAGTGGGTCGAGGAGGAAAGCTACTTCTTCAAGCTGTCGGAATATGCCGACAGGCTGCTCAAGCTCTACGAAGATCAGCCCGATTTCATTGGCCCGAACGAGCGCCGCAACGAGGTCATGAGCTTCGTCAAGGGCGGTCTGAAGGACCTGTCGATCTCTCGCACGACCTTCGACTGGGGCGTGCCGGTGCCGGATGACGAAAAACACGTCATGTACGTCTGGGTCGACGCCCTGACCAACTACATCACCGGTGTCGGATTCCCGGACGAGAGTGATCCATTGTGGAAGCACTGGCCGGCCGATGCCCACATCATCGGCAAGGACATCATTCGCTTCCACGCGGTCTATTGGCCGGCCTTCCTGATGTCGGCGGGTCTGCCTTTGCCCAAACGCGTCTTTGCCCACGGCTTCCTGTTCAACAAGGGCGAGAAGATGTCGAAGTCCATCGGCAACGTCATCGACCCGTTCAACCTGATCGACGCCTATGGTCTCGACCAGACGCGCTACTTCTTCCTGCGCGAAGTTCCCTTCGGCAAGGACGGCAACTACAGCCACGAGGCCATCGTCAACCGGATCAACGCCGATCTGGCCAATGACCTTGGCAACCTTGCCTCTCGTTCGCTCTCGATGATCGCCAAGAACTGCGATGGCAAGCTGCCGCAGCCGGGTGATCTGGCCGACGAAGACAAGGCAATCCTCGCCCAGGCCGACGGTCTCATCGACATCTGCCGCCCGGCAATGGCGAAGCAGGAAATCCACCTCGCGCTCAATGCCATCTGGGCCGTTGTCGCAGAGGCGAACCGGTACTTTGCAGCACAGGAGCCCTGGGCACTTAAGAAGACCGATCCGGAGCGGATGGGCACTGTGCTCTACGTCACAGCGGAAATCATCCGTCAGGTGTCCATCCTGGCCCAGCCGGTCACACCAACCGCGGCCGGTAAGCTGCTGGACAACCTGACACTGGCCGAAGAGGACCGCGTCTTTGCCAAGCTCGGGGCGGACAACCGGCTTGTCCCTGGACGCGAAATCCCGAAACCCCAACCAGCATTCCCGCGCTATGTCGAACCGGAAACGGCTGACAATTAAGCCGGACACCCTACATACGATCTGACGGGCGCCATGGCGGCGCCCGCTTGCCCCAAACAGGACCTGACCGTTTTCATGATTGTCGACAGCCATTGCCACCTGGATTTCCCCGATTTCGACGAAGACCGGGACGCGCTGATCGAGCGGGCCAGGGATGCAGGCGTCGGCCTGATGGTGACGATCTGTACAAAGGTCCGGAAGTTCGACCAGATCCGGGCAATCGCCGAACGCTACGACAATGTCTATTGCTCGGTCGGCACACACCCCAACAATGCCAGCGAAGAGCGCGGCATGTCGAAAGACGAAATCCTCGCGCTTACCAACCACCCCAAGGTCGTCGCGATCGGCGAAGCCGGTCTGGACTATCACTACGACTACGCCACGCCTGAGGATCAGCAAGAGGGCCTGCGCACCCATATCGCGGTTGCAAGAGAAACCGGGCTGCCGCTCGTAATCCACTCGCGCGATGCGGATGCGGACATGGCGGCGATCCTGGAAGAGGAAATGGGGAAGGGGGCCTTCCCCGCGATCCTGCATTGCTTTTCGTCCGGCCGCGACCTGGCCCTGAAAGGCGTTGAGCTCGGCCTCTATGTCTCCTTTTCCGGCATCCTGACCTTCAAACGCTCCGATGAACTGCGGGCAATCGCCGCGGAATTGCCGGCCGACCGCCTGCTGGTCGAGACCGACGCGCCGTACCTGGCGCCGCAACCAAAGCGCGGCAAGCGCAATGAGCCTGCCTATACGGCCATGACCGCAAGGGTTCTGGGCGAAACCCGTGGTGTTTCCTTCGAGGAAATCTCGGCCCAGACAACCGAGAACTTCTTCAGGCTGTTCAAGAAGGTGCCCCGCCGCCATCTGGAGGAGCAGGCCGCCTGATGCCCGACCGGATCGAGATCACGATTCTTGGATGCGGCTCGTCCGGAGGCGTTCCGCGGATCGGCAACGACTGGGGCGCCTGCGATCCGCAAAACCCGAAGAACCGGCGTCTGCGCTGCTCGATCCTTGTCGAGCGCTTCGGCGCTGAGGGTACGACCACGGTCTTGATAGATACGGGGCCGGATCTACGCCAGCAGCTCCTGTCAGCAAATATCGGCGACGTCGACGCGGTCCTCTATACCCATGCTCACGCGGACCATCTGCACGGCATCGACGACCTGAGGATGATCGCGATCCGGCACAAGAAACACGTACCTGTGTTCATGGACGAAACGACCTATGAACGCGCCACCGCGGCCTTCGATTACTGCTTCCGTACGCCGGAGGGGTCGTCCTATCCACCAATCATGGAACGCCACGCCATGACGGCAGGAGAACCGGTAGAGATCACCGGAGCAGGGGGCGCTCTGACCTTTCTGCCAGTCGAAGTCGTTCACGGCGAGATCAATGCTCTTGGCTTCCGGTTCCATGGCGCCGGATACCTGCCCGATGTCTCCGACATTCCGGCCAGGGCAATTGCACCGCTGTCCGGCCTGGATGTACTTATCCTTGATTGCCTGCGGCGCACGCCCCATCCGAGCCACTTCCATCTTGATGCAACGCTGACCTGGCAGAACCGCCTTGCCCCCGGTCATTGCATCACCACGAACATGCACAACGATCTCGACTACGACACTCTGGCCCGGGAACTTCCCACAAGTGTCGAGCCTGCGTTTGACGGCATGAAGCTGACCCTGCCGACCGGCTGATCCCGAACGCGGATGAGGCCGGCGGTGTTAACCGCCAGCCTCGCGAGTTTCGAATGCATTCCTTGCAAAAGGTTTCCGGCAACGCCTCAGGTCATATCGACCGACAGCTCCCGTCCCGGGACATGGCGAAGCCACCATTCGTCCGGCTGAACCGGCGTTCCGTCCCGCGAAATGACTGAAAGCGACGGGCAGCTTCCCGCTTCTCCCGAGATCGTAACCATGTCGCCGTCAAACGACTTGAAGGTGCAATAGATCGTGTCGCCGTAGGTCGGGGCCTGCTCAAGCAGTATTCCGATGGCGATCCGCTCACCCATGCGCAGAGAGTCGTAGTAGTCGGAATAGTAGTGAACACCCGCCATGTTCCGGCCAATCGCGATATTCGCCGCCAGTTTGTCGAGTTCTCCCTGGATCGTCAGCGCCGCCTTGGATTTGGGATTCTGGATCAAGCGAGAACCATCGGCATTGGGAACGTAATTGATGGGATTTCCATCCCCGTTGAGCAACTTGCGCTCGACGCCGCTGTTGCAATCCTCGAACATCTCGAAGAACGCCTTGAGCATGGTGACGCAGCCTCCAGCGACAGTGGCGTGACCGGCCCCATAGGCCGGATGCATCGGCGAGCCCTCCGGGAATGCCATCGGCAGCAAGACGTTACACTCCTCGAAGCGGCCCTGATCGACTTCAGGCAGACATTCGAACGGATCGCATGGGATGTTCCTCATCCCGGCCATGGCGTTCTGTTCCTGATTGTGCCGGACAATCGCCTGGAACAGGTCCCCCGGGATTTCCTTGAACGTTGCCTCGAACGCCTCTTTGGAACAGCCCAAGGCGTCACCGAGACCCAGGCACTGAAGCGTCAGGCGACCGCCCAAGGCCTCCGGACGCGCCCTCCGATGATAATTGAACTTCTGGCGGCGAACGGCCTTAAGGCAACGGGTCGCAACTTCGGTCACCAGTGACAGGATATGCGGACCGCCATAGGTCGCAAACGCATCCCGCCGCTTGCTCGGGCTCGGCTCCGGGAACCCCTTCGACGCCGGCGTTCCCATGGCAAGCAGGATAAGGCAGGCGTTGAGATAGGCTTCATAGAGCGCGTCGAAATGCACATAGGTCGCCAGGTCCCTGGGCGTCGTAATGAAGCGGCGGTTCTTTTCGAACTGGTCGGCTCCCTTGAAGTTCGCTCCGTTCTGAGCATCCAGCCAGGTCGTCCAGTCGGTCAGATAGTCAAGACAGTTCGTGTGCGTGAGTGTGCGTTGGTCGATGACGATGGAACCATATGGAATGAAACCGTCCTGATAGCCGAAGCGAGCATCGACGCCCGGGAAGCCGGACTGGTTTCCGTCGCTGCAGGCCAGAGAATCCGCGCCGACCAGCATGAACTGGGAAATATAGGGTCCGACGAGCGCGCCCTTGGTGGAGCCGCGAAAGGCCGTCTCGACCGAGATCGGAGCGCCATAGGGATTTGCACCATCCTGGGTTCGGGCAAACCGGCGATTGCGTTCGAACTTGTTCAGGCCCGAGGAATCAACGGTATGCGGCGTCGAGGAAACAACGTCCTTGCCACTGTAGAACGGCATGGAATTCAGAAGATCGACTATGTCATTCGATGACAGAACGGAGGTGCCGCCCTCTTCGCACAGCTTCTCGTCGCCGCCCTGACAGATGGTCGTGAACGGCACGTCGCGCAGAAGCGCGAGGCCGTAGACTTCCGCCATTTCGGCTGCCAGTTCGCTGGATCCCACTCGCGGCGCAGGCGCCATGCCGACAGCGCCTGCATCGGGTCCCTGAAGCTCGTAGACGTGACCGGCCCTTGGACTTTCCCAGCCGCGCCATTCGACGTCCCGTTCCTTTTCGCAGACGATCTTGGTCTTGCAGGTAAAGCTGTAACCCTTGTCGACGGAGTTTCGGACATGCTTTTCAAACAGCGTCCGGTCGGTCGAATTGATTGCCTCGACAAAGTCACGGTAATCATCCGATGAAACCAGAAGGCCGAGCTTGTTGTGCTCAAGTCCCTTGGTGAAATTGGCGGGGAAGGGCGCCTTGTGGTCCGCCTCCTCGCCATTTGCCTTTGTCAGCGCCTGGGGCTGCAGACGCGAGACCTCGGTTGCAAGATCGCGTAGAACTTTCGCGGACTGTGCCCGCTCGGAACCCGCTGGTTCCGGCTCAGAATACGGCAGTTTCATGTAAACCTCCCGATCTACGGAAAAGAAAAAAGATAATAATGAACAGCAACGAACGACGGATCGCATTGATTTCAAGGAAACCGCGTGTATAAATACCTTCGAACGGAAGGGTTATTTCTTCCTCATTGCTGCACTTGCAGTTTCAAAATACCTCGTGACTTCTCCGTGACCCGAACGTAATAGAAGCGTGAAACCAACTCGAAAATTCAAGGTTCCCACCGAGGAACGGCTGATCCGGCAGGCCGTTTATTACCTTGAGCGCTATGCAACGTCGGTCGAAAACCTGCGCCGGGTTCTGGAACGCAAAGTCGCCAGAGCCGCCCGGGCGAACGACCTGAATGAGCAAGATTTCAGCGAGCTGATCGACAGTGTCATCGCAAAATGCGAACGGTCTGGCATGGTCGATGATCGTCGCTTTGCGGAGACCAAGGTCGCAAGCCAGCGACGCCGCGGCTATTCCAGCCGGCAGATCACAGCCAAGCTCCAATCCAGGGGCGTAAAGGCAGACGTTGTCGAAGACGTGCTGCGATCCCATGAGCTAGATGACGCTCAGGCAGCAATCGTCATGGCAAGGCGCAAGCGCATCGGACCATGGCGAACACGTGGCAACCGCAGCGACTTTCGCGACAAGGACATGGCGGCATTATGCCGGGCCGGTTTTTCGTTTGAGAACGCGCGGCGTATCATCGACGGCGATGTTGAAGACTTGCTGGCCGAACTCGAGCAATGAGCCCGAGGACAGTCAATCAGACGAAGCAAGCGAATATCGTCACGCTGTCATCCATCAAAAAGGGCCTCCGGCGCCGCGTTGATTGCGCGACAGCGTCAGGCCCGTCCGAACTCCATAAGTTTCCTGCGTTTCCAATCAATCAAATAATATTCCATAATATACATTATCCGAATTTGATCATTCTTATAGAGGCGTCGGTCGCCAGTTCTGCCCTAATCGCCGATCCCGGCCTTCCCGCGTAGTTTCTTGGTCGCGCCGCGTTGCTTCTTGGTGTCCAACCGGCGCTTTTTCGACCCCAGAGTCGGCTTGGTCGCCTTGCGTGGCTTTGGCTTGTGGGCAGCTTTCTGCAGGAGTTCCACAAGACGTTCGACGGCATCCATCCGGTTGCGTTCGCGTGTCCGGAACCTGTCCGCCTGAAACACGATCTCGCCGCCTTGGGTCAGCTTACTGCCGGCGAGCCTGGCAGCACGTGTCTTCACATCTGCCGGCAACGTTTCGCAGCCTGCCAGATCAAATCGAAGTTGCACGGCTGTCGAAACCTTATTGACGTTCTGACCGCCAGGTCCGGACGCGCGAATGAAATCTTCACGAATATTGTCCGTCAGGATAAACAGCCGCTCATTCACCTCGATCCGGCGATCGGTCGAAGTCGGCGTCGTTTCGGACTTGTCGGCGTCAGCCATCGCTGGAGACCATCTTCTCAGGAACGCTCAGGCCTAAGCCGGACAAAACCAGTTGAAGCACGGTTGCTTCGGCGCTTTTGCGGAATTCCGGATCACGCACGGTCTTGCCCGTCAACGCGACGATCTGAGGTTCGAAGTCCGCATAATGCTGGGTTATTGCCCAAATGGAGAAGATCAGGTGAACCGGCTCGATCGGTGCAATGCGCCCCTGGTCGATCCATTGCCTGATAACCTCGGTCTTTTCATCGACCAGACGCTTGAGGTCATTCTCCAGAACGGGCCGGATCCTTGGTGCGCCCTGAAGAATCTCATTGGCAAAAAGCCTTGATTCTGCAGGGAGTTCCGCCGACATTTTCATCTTTTGAAGGATGTATCGGGTAAGTTCTTTCGCTGGATCCGCATCTACGTTCAATCCACGCAAGGGATCAAGCCAGGCATTGAGGATGTGCGCGAGCGCAGCTTCGTAGAGCGCGGTCTTTGAGGCGAAGTAGTAGAGCAGATTGGACTTCGACATACCTGCGGAGACCGCGATCTTGTCGATCGTGGTTCCTGCATAGCCGTGGCGAGAAAACTGCCCCAACGCTGCGTGAATGATACGGCCGCGGTTCTTTTCCTGGATCCGGCTCAAACCCGCCTTTTCGTTCGTCCCTGCCCGCCCCATCAATCACTCCGCCTGGCGCTGTGCCTCCGGGTCAGGGCGCGACGTCTTTCGTCGAATCCCGACCCCGGAGAGAATTATGGACACCACGGTTTCCTTCGCCAAGGCGAATTGATCGTCATCCAGCGCGCGTCCGCCATTGAGCGTGTCGATCTGGTGATTGAAATCGGCGTAATGCTGGGTGGTTGCCCAGATCATGTAGAGCAGAGCGCGTGGGTCGATGGCAGCCATCTTGCCCTCTGAAATCCATTTGTCGATTACGGCGATACGCGTATCCGTCCACTCCCCCAGCGTTGTCTCCAGGTAATCCTGAATCACGGGTGCCTTGTGCAGGATCTCGTTCGCCCAGACCTTGGAGCCCATAGGATGCTGCCGCGAGATATCCATCTTCGCGCCGATATATCGGGTCAGCGCCTCTTCCGGGTCGTCGCAGTCATCGAAGGTGTTTGCAGCCTCTAGCCAGATCTGGAAGATATGCTCCACCACCTGACGATAGAGCGCCAGCTTGGTCGGGAAATAGTAATGCAGATTGGCCTTGGGAATCCCGGCCTTTTCGGCGATCATTCCCGTGGTCGCGCCCTTGAAGCCATATTCGGCAAAGACTTCCTCTGCCGCGGTCAGGATCAGGCGTTCGTTTTCGGCGCGAGCGGCCGTCTTGTTCGCGATTTTTGGCACAGGCATCCGCTGATTAGTTTTTGATCATGCCGATTGAATTATCAACTTGACCGTTTGGTCAAGTGTTCCTAACGTTGATTTGACCGTTTGGTCAGGTTTTTGGATCTCCCGCCGGTTTCCAAGGGAAATCAGCGCATTCAGGCGATCTGACATCTGACCCGACACGCAATTATAAGGCCAAAAGGCCACATGCGCCGGAAAACGGCGCAGCTTTCAGAGGACTTGACCGACTGGCCGTTGAGCAATCGGCGCGGGCGGTCAGAATGCGGACAGGGCGAAAGGGTACCGAAGCGCTCCCCTTCAGGTGCATCGGTCACAGGGTGAAAGCCCGAACCTTTCGAATTGGAAATCAACACCGTCGGTACGGGCCGCGAGAGATGGCCGCACCGCAAGGAGGACGCATGTCGACAGCGGCATCAACAAACAATCTCGAAGCCTTCTGGATGCCTTACACGGCGAACCGCCAGTTCAAGCAGAACCCGCGTATGTTCGTGGGCGCGAAGGACATGCACTACACCACCTCCGACGGTCGCCAGGTGCTGGATGCGACCGCCGGTCTTTGGTGCTGCAATGCCGGCCACAGTCGTCCGAAAATTGTCGAAGCGGTCCAGAACCAGGTTGCAGAGCTTGACTATGCGCCGGCTTTTCAGATGGGACATCCCAAGGCCTTCGAACTGGCAGCCCGCCTGACAGCCATGTTACCGGCGCCTTTGGATCATGTGTTCTTCACCAACTCGGGCTCGGAAAGCGTCGACACGGCTCTGAAGATCGCGCTCGCATATCAGCGCGCAATCGGCCAGGGCACCCGTCACCGCCTGATCGGCCGAGAGCGCGGCTATCATGGTACCGGCTTCGGCGGCATTTCAGTCGGCGGAATTGTTGCAAACCGGCGAACCTTCGGCACGATGCTGACCGGCGTCGACCACATGCGCCATACCCACGATCCGGAGCGCAATGCCTTTTCGCGCGGAATGCCGGAAAACGGTGCGGAATACGCGGAGGAGCTGATCCGCATCATCCAGCTGCATGATCCCTCGACCATTGCTGCCGTCATCGTTGAACCGGTTGCCGGCTCTACCGGCGTCCTGATACCGCCGAAAGGCTATCTCCAGCGCCTTCGCCAGATCTGTGACGAACATGGCATCCTGCTGATCTTCGACGAGGTCATCACCGGTTTTGGCCGTCTGGGCTCTCCGTTCGCGACCGATTTCTTCGGCGTCACCCCGGACCTGATCACCACTGCCAAGGGCATTACCTCCGGTGTTATCCCGATGGGAGCGGTTTTCTGCACCTCCGATATCTACAACGCCTTCATGACCGGTCCCGATCACATGATCGAGCTGTTCCACGGCTACACCTATTCGGCACACCCGATCGCATGTGCGGCCGCCCTTGCTACCCTCGACACCTACGAGGACGAAGGCCTCCTGACCCGCGCCGCCGACCTGGCGCAATACTGGGAGGACGGACTGCATTCGTTGAAGGATTGCCCGAACGTCATCGACATTCGAAATCTGGGCCTCATCGGCGCCATCGAGCTGACCCCCATTGCGGGCGAGCCGACCAAGCGTGCTTTCTCCGCCTTCCTCAAGGCCTACGACGACGGACTGCTGATCCGCACCACCGGCGACATCATCGCCCTGTCGCCACCGCTGATCATTTCCAAGGAGCAGATCGACGAGATCTTCGACAAGCTTCGCTCAGTCCTTCACGCCATCGACTGATCTCCAAACGAGCCAAAACGAGAACCAATTTCAATGGAACGTATCAACAACGCCATTGGCGGCGCCGAAGTCGCCTCGAAATCCGGCCGCGTGGCAGCAGTCTACAATCCGGCGACCGGTGAACAATCCGCTGAACTGGGTCTTTCCAGTGCGGCTGAAGTCGCCGACGCGATCGCGGTCGCCAAGGCCGCCTTCCCGGCATGGCGTGACACTCCTCCACTCAAGCGCGCCCGCTTCATGTTCAAGTTCAAGGAGCTCTTGAGCGCCAATGCCGACAAGATCGCGGAAGCGATCTCCAAGGAACACGGCAAGACCCATGATGATGCCCTGGGTGAAGTCGCCCGCGGCATCGAGGTGGTGGAATATGCTTGCGGCATCCCTTCCCTCCTTAAGGGTGAATTCGCCCGCAACGTCGGCCCGGCCATCGACAGCTACTCCGACCGTCAGCCGCTGGGCGTCGTTGCCGGCATCACGCCGTTCAACTTCCCGGCCATGGTGCCGCTGTGGATGTATCCGATCTCGGTTGCCTGCGGGAACACCTTCATCCTGAAGCCGTCCGAGCGTGATCCGTCCGCCGTCATGGTGGTCTATGAGCTCTTCAAGGAAGCAGGCTTCCCCGATGGCGTTCTCAACGTCGTCCATGGCGACAAGGAAGCCGTCGACGTTCTGCTGACCCACCCGGACGTGAAGGCCGTGTCCTTCGTCGGATCGACCCCGATTGCAGAATACGTGTATTCGACCGGCACGGCTCACGGCAAACGCGTCCAGGCCCTTGGCGGCGCCAAGAACCACATGATCGTCATGCCGGACGCCGATATGGATCAGGCAGCGGATGCCCTCATGGGCGCAGGTTACGGTTCTGCCGGCGAGCGCTGCATGGCCATCTCGGTTGCGGTCCCGATTGGCGAGAAGACCGCCGACAGGCTGGTCGAAAAGCTGGTCCCGCGCGTTCAGGCCCTCAAGATCGGCCCGTCCACCGACAAGGACGCGGAAATGGGTCCGGTCGTCACCGAAGCCCATATGCGCAAGGTGCTCGGTTACATCGACCAGGGCGAAAAGGAAGGCGCAGAGCTTCTGGTGGATGGCCGTGGTTTCTCGCTGCAAGGCTATGAGAACGGCTATTTCGTCGGAGGCACCCTGTTCGACCGGGTCACCAAGGACATGACGATCTACAAGGAAGAGATCTTCGGCCCGGTGCTTTCGGTCCTGCGTGCCAAGGACTACGACGAGGCCCTCACCCTCATCAATGAGCACGAGTACGGCAACGGCACCGCGATCTTCACCCGCGACGGTGACGCAGCCCGTGCCTTCGCGGACCAGATCGAGGTCGGCATGGTCGGCATCAACGTGCCGATCCCGGTTCCGGTCGCCTATTTCTCCTTCGGCGGCTGGAAGCGCTCGCTCTTCGGCGATCACTCGATCTACGGCCCGGAAGGCGTGCGCTTCAACACCCGCCTGAAGACCGTCACCACCCGCTGGCCCGCCGGGATCAAGGAAGGCGCGAGCTTTACCTTCCCGAGCCTGGACTGAACTGAAATCGGTGGGTCGGCGACCAGGTGGCCCACCGATTCCTGCAACGAACATGGAGCTCATATCGGTTGACCGCTTGGGTCTACATATTGGCATCGAAGCCGTATGAAACACTCTACACGGGCGTCACAACCGATTTGGCAAGGAGAATATACGAGCACCGCGAAGGTTTGATCGAGGGTTTCAGCGAGCACTAGGGGGTCAAGAGCCTTGTCTGGTACGAAGGTCACTCGGAACTCTCTCTCGCCATAGAGCGAGAAAAGCGGATCAAACGGTGGCGCCGGCAATGGAAGTTTGAGCTGGTCGAACAGATGAACCCGGACTGGAAGGATCTCTATCCGGACTTCAACCGATAGACGTCGGCTCGCCGGTCCCGGATCTCCCAATGGTCGTCCGGGATGACCAAAATGGATGTGATACTGCTTCTCTGTCGTCATCCCGGACGAAGCGAAGCGAAGATCCGGGACCGGTGGGCCTCGGATCTCAATGAAAGCAATAGAGCCAAGGGGACGACAAAATGGCAGCACCGGGCGAAAACCTTCGGATCAACGGTGACCGGCTGTGGGACAGCCTGATGGAGATGGCGAAGATCGGACCGGGCGTTGCCGGCGGCAACAACCGCCAGACGCTCACAGATGCGGACGCGGAAGGCCGCAAGCTGTTCCAGAAGTGGTGTGAAGACGCAGGAATGACCATGGCTGTCGACACCATGGGCAACATGTTCATGACCCGTCCCGGCACAGATCCGGACGCCCTGCCCGTCTACATGGGCTCTCACCTCGACACCCAGCCGACCGGCGGCAAATACGACGGCGTTCTCGGCGTGCTCGGCGGACTGGAAGTCGTTCGCACCATGAACGACCTCGGCATCAAGACGAAGCACCCGATCGTGGTCACCAACTGGACCAACGAGGAAGGCACACGCTTTGCTCCGGCCATGCTGGCCTCCGGCGTCTTTGCGGGCATCCACACCCAGGATTGGGCCTATGCCAAGGTAGATGCTGAAGGCAAGACCTTCGGCGACGAGCTGAAGCGCATCGGCTGGGTTGGAGATGAGGAAGTAGGCTCCCGCGCCGACAAGATCCACGCCATGTTCGAGCTGCACATCGAGCAGGGCCCGATCCTCGAAGCCGAAGGCAAGGACATCGGCGTCGTCACCCACGGCCAGGGTCTTTCCTGGACGCAGGTCACGATCACCGGCAAGGACAGCCACACCGGCTCGACCCCGATGCCCATGCGCAAGAACGCCGGTCTCGGAATGGCGCGCATTCTGGATCTGGTCGATGAAATCGCATGGGCGCACAAGCCTCACGCGGTGGGGGCTGCCGGTCACATCGACGTCTACCCGAACTCGCGAAACGTGATCCCCGGCAAGGTGGTTTTCACAATCGACTTCCGCTCGCCCGACATAAATGTCATCTCCCGCATGGAAGAAGACATGAAGACGGGCGCGAAGAAGATCTGCGACCTCATGGGTCTCGAGATCGAGTTCGAGAAGGTTGGCGGCTTTGATCCCGTGAAATTCGACGAAGGCTGCGTCAAGGCCGTGCGCGATGCCGCCGAGCGTCTCGGTTATTCCCATCAGGACATCATTTCAGGCGCCGGTCATGACGCCTGCTGGATCAACAAGCTCGCTCCCACAGCCATGATCATGTGCCCCTGCGTCGACGGCCTTTCCCACAACGAGGCCGAAGAGATCTCGAAAGACTGGGCTACTGCCGGCGCGGACGTGCTCTTCCACGCGGTGGTCGAGACCGCGGAGATCGTGGAGTGACTGCTGGATTGGCTCCGGATTATGTCCGGGGCTGACCTGTAGACCACGGTACTAGAGACCTGCGCCGTCCCGGCCTTTCGCCGGGACCGAATACCGGCAGATTTTGGAACAAGGAAACAAGCAACCAATCCGCTAGCACGATGACCTACTACGTTTATATCCTCGCGAACAAACCGCATGGAGCGATCTATGTCGGGTCAGCGCGGGACCTGCGTAATAGGATCGAACAGCACCAGACCGGGATACCCGGTAGCCACACCGAGAAATACAACATCAAAACTCTCATTTATTTCGAGACCTATGATGAGGTTATGGACGCAGTTCACCGTGAAAGGCGATTGAAAAGATGGCGACGGAGTTGGAAAGACGATTTGATCAATCAGGTGAACCCGGACTGGCGGGACATCCGCGATCAGATACCGTTCTGACTGGTCGGTTTCGGTCCCGGCTCAGGGCCGGGACGGCATGAGATGAAAGACATCGTTTCAGATAGGACGAGTGGAAAAACAGAAAGCAAGAAACAGCTAATTTCCATAGTCCCTGAGGTGCAGTCCCGGCCTTGAGCCGGGACCCCGCAGATATCAAACGCGACGAATTAAAAAGGGGAACAGCGATGGCAACAAAGGTGATCAAGGGCGGGACGGTGGTAACAGCCGATCTGACCTATGCAGCGGATGTGAAGATCGAGAACGGCACCATCATCGAGATCGGGCCGAACCTGTCCGGTGACGAGACCCTGGATGCCACCGGTTGCTACATCATGCCGGGCGGTATCGATCCGCACACCCACCTGGAAATGCCCTTCATGGGCACCTATTCCTCCGACAATTTCGACAGCGGCACCCGCGCGGCCCTTGCCGGCGGCACGACCATGGTCGTCGACTTCGCGCTGCCCTCGCCTGACCAGTCGCTGCTGGAAGCCCTGCAGATGTGGGACAACAAGTCCACCATGGCCCACTGCGACTACTCCTTCCACATGGCGATTACCTGGTGGGGCGAGCAGGTCTTCAACGAAATGGAGACCATCGTTCGCGAGCGCGGCATCAACACCTTCAAGCACTTCATGGCCTACAAGGGCGCCTTGATGGTGAACGACGACGAAATGTTCGCCTCCTTCTCCCGCTGTGCAGAGCTGGGCGCCCTGCCCCTCGTTCACGCCGAAAACGGCGACGTGGTCGCGACGCTGCAGGCCAAGCTGCTCGCCGAAGGCAACAACGGCCCCGAAGCCCATGCCTACTCCCGCCCGCCGGAAGTGGAAGGCGAAGCGACCAACCGCGCCATCATGATTGCCGACATGGCAGGCGTGCCCGTCTATATCGTGCACACCTCTTCTGAACAGGCTCACGAGGCGATCCGCCGGGCCCGCCAGAACGGCATTCGCGCCTATGGCGAGCCGCTGATCCAGCACCTGACGCTGGACGACAGCGAGTACAAGCACGCCGACTGGGATCACGCCGCCCGCCGGGTCATGTCTCCCCCCTTCCGCGACAAGAAGCACCAGGACAGCCTGTGGGCGGGACTTGCATCCGGTTCCCTGCAGGTGGTCGCCACCGACCACTGCGCCTTCACAACCGAACAGAAGCGTTACGGCGTCGGCGACTTCACCAAGATCCCGAACGGCACCGGTGGTCTGGAAGACCGCATGCCCATGCTCTGGACCTACGGTGTCGCGACCGGTCGTCTGACGCCAAACGAGTTCGTGGCCGTCACCTCGACCAACATCGCCAAGATCATGAACATGTACCCGAAGAAGGGTGCGATCCTGGTCGGTGCGGATGCCGATATCGTCGTCTGGGATCCGGAAAAGTCGAAGACCATTTCCGCCTCCTCGCAGGAATCTGCGATCGACTACAACGTCTTCGAAGGCAAGACGGTCAAGGGACTGCCGCGCTACACCCTGAGCCGCGGCCGCATCGCTGTCGATGACGGCAAGGTCATCCCGCAGCAGGGCCATGGCAAGTTCGTCAAGCGCGAACCGTATCAGGCCGTCAACAAGGCTCTGTCTACCTGGAAGGAAATCACGGCACCGCGCAAGGTCGAACGCACCGGCATCCCGGCCAGCGGGGTTTGACCTAACAGTCGCTGTTTCCCCTCTCCCATCGGGAGAGGGAACTTGTCCGGACAACGTAACTGGTTGTGCCTTCTCCCCTTGGGAGAAGGTGGCCCGAAGGGCCCGATGAGGGGTGACAGCCGCTTAATTTCCCGCCAAAACGACATGAAAACATTTTTAGGGGCGATGTGACAACCATGAGCCAAACGGCCACAGCACTGGCGGACAAAAACTCAAAGTCCGTAATCGACATCGACAAACTGTCGCTTACGTTCCAGACCAATGACGGCCCGGTCCATGCCCTGTCCGATATCGACCTCAAGATCGAGGAAGGCGACTTCGTGTCGTTCATCGGACCGTCCGGCTGCGGCAAGACCACCCTGCTCCGCGTCATCGCCGATCTCGAACAGCCGACTGGCGGCACCATTACGGTCAATGGCGTGTCGCCCCAGGAAGCCCGCCTGAACCGTTCCTACGGCTATGTCTTTCAAGCTGCCGCGCTCTATCCCTGGCGCACGATCGAGAAGAACGTCGCCCTGCCCCTCGAGATCATGGGGCTCAGCAAGGCCGAGCAACAACAGCGCATCGCCAAGAACATGGATCTGGTGAACCTCGCCGGCTTTGAGAAAAAGTATCCGTGGCAGCTCTCCGGTGGCATGCAGCAGCGCGCATCAATTGCCCGCGCCCTAGCGGTCGAACCGGATCTTCTTCTGATGGACGAGCCGTTCGGCGCGCTGGATGAAATTGTCCGCGATCACCTGAATGACCAGCTGCACCAGCTTTGGGACAAGACCAACAAGACGGTCGTCTTCGTCACTCACTCGATCCCGGAAGCGGTCTATCTGTCGACCAAGATCGTCGTTCTCTGCCCCCGCCCCGGACGCATCTACGACGTCATCGAAAGCGATCTGCCCCGCAACCGCACCCTCGACATGCGCGAAAGCCCGGAGTTCCTGAAGATCGCCCACCGCGTCCGCGAAGGTCTGGCTGCAGGGCATGCCTACGATGACTGACAAAACCAGAGACCCAATTTCTTCTTACTTTAACGGACTCCGTATCCAGGAAGGAAATGGGGAACTTAAAATTGTATCAACCGGCTGCAGAGCCATTTATCGCAAAATAATGGGGATCGGCTCATTGGCATTCATGATATTCTTTTCCGCAGAAATCATGACACATGAGTTTTCCTCCCAGGCTTTCGCGACATTTTTCTATTTGACGACGTTTGCGTTCCTTGTTTGGGCGATTCTCATGTTTCATTGGGCTTTCTTCGGGTATGAAAAACTACAATTCCGTGCAGGTGTGCTGTCGAGAGAAAACAATGTCGGATCGCGGAAGTCTGTAAAATCTTGGTCCTTTGATAAAATTCGAGACGTTCAAATCGTAGGCCATACGTTCTATAGTATTAGTTTGGCTAGTCACCTTCCACTGCTGGACCATGGTCGAATATCTATCCGACTTGATGATGGATCGGTGCGTTTTGGCGATATGTTGGACGCAGCAACTGCCGAAATGATTGTGAAAACGATAACGACTTTTCTTGGACCTGAGAGGGCATCAGCATGACTGACGCCGCCCTCTCCTCGCCCCGCAGCCTCAACCCCTTCGCCAGGCTGATGGCTGGTACAACCGGCCCGGTCATTGTCGTCGTCGCGGCACTGATTGCCATCTGGTACCTGTCGGCGGTGATCCTCAATACGCCGTTCCAGCGCGACACCTATGAGCGAGCAGGACAGACCGATGTGCCGATGAGCCAGCTCATCACCGATACGCTGGTTCAGGAACGTCCCGTTCTGCCGGCACCGCATCAGGTGATCACGGAAATCTACCAGACCACCGTGCTGAAGAAGGTCACATCGAAGCGCTCGCTCGTCTATCACACGTGGATCACCCTCTCGACGACCCTGCTCGGCTTCGTCATCGGCACGCTGCTCGGCATCCTGCTGGCCGTCGGCATCGTGCACTCCCGGGTCCTCGACAAGTCTCTGATGCCATGGGTGATCTCGTCCCAGACCATCCCGATCCTGGCAATCGCGCCGATGATCATCGTGGTCCTGAACGCGGTCGGCATCTCCGGCCTGCTGCCCAAGGCAATGATCTCGACCTACCTTTCGTTCTTCCCCGTGACCGTCG
The DNA here is from genome assembly GCF_048261595.1 of Roseibium sp. Taxonomy (GTDB): domain Bacteria; phylum Pseudomonadota; class Alphaproteobacteria; order Rhizobiales; family Stappiaceae; genus Roseibium. The sequence continues at coordinate 122,073 of NZ_JBLXFW010000001.1, read as the reverse complement.
GCATGGTGAAGGGGCTGCGTTCGCCCGAAGTCATTCACATGGACCTGATGCATACCTATTCGGCGACGCGCCTACAGGCGTTCTGGAAATTGCGCCTGCCCTACGCCGTTCCCTATCTCTTCACCTCCATGAAGATCGGCATGGCCGCGTCTCTCGTCGGCGCCATTGTCGGCGAACTGCCGACCGGAGCCGTTGCCGGTCTCGGCGCGCGCCTGCTGGCAGGGTCGTACTATGGCCAGACGGTACAGATCTGGTCGGCGCTGATCATGGCCGCGCTGCTCGCCGGCTCGCTCGTCGCCCTGATTGGTCTCATTGAAAAACTGGTTCTCAAGCGCATGGGGATGGCCCAATGATCGCCCGCTCCAACCGCCCGCGCGGCAATGCGCTGATCCTATCGCTCGTCATCGTCGTTACCAGCCTTGCCAGTCTTCTCGGCGATGCCTTCGGCATGGCATTCCCGGTCGCTGACGTTCCGAGATTGACGCTCTCCGCGGTCCTTCTGTGCGTGGTAGGCGCGGCCTTCGCGCTCGGCTTCCTGCACAAGTTGACCGGCGATCTCGTCATCCTGGGGACCTCCCTCTTTGCCGCCTATGCCCTGACTTTCACCGGTGCCCAGCATCAAGGCGAGGCGACATCCGGCTTCTGGCTCCTGGTTATTTCCGCGTGGGCCTGTGGGTGGCTGTTCGTCGAGCGCCTTGCCCAATGGAACCTGGTGGGCGTATCGGCGCAGCGTGCGATCAATCTCGCCATCCCGCTCCTCTTCGGCGTCTGGCTGTTGATCCTCTGGCAGCTCATCGTCATCGGATTTGGTATCCCGAAGGTTTTGCTTCCGGCGCCCTCCGAAATCTGGGTCCGCCTGACGGGCTCTGTGCCGACTCTATGGGCCGACTTCCAGCAAACCTTCATGAAGGCCGTTCTGATCGGCTATGTCATGGGCTGCGGTTCGGGATTTGTGATCGCGATCCTGGTCGACCGGGTGCCGTTCCTGCGCCGAGGGCTGCTGCCGATCGGTAATCTGGTCTCGGCCCTGCCGATCATCGGCGTTGCCCCGATCATGGTCATGTGGTTCGGCTTCGACTGGCCGTCCAAGGCGGCTGTCGTCATCATCATGACCTTCTTCCCAATGCTGGTGAACACGGTTTCCGGCCTTGCCGCCTCTGACGCCATGCAGCAGGACCTGATGCGCACCTATGCGGCCGGATACTGGCAGACCCTCTTCAAGCTGCGCTTGCCCATGGCGATGCCGTTCATCTTCAACGCCCTGAAGATCAACTCCACCCTCGCCCTCATCGGCGCCATCGTGGCGGAATTCTTCGGAACTCCCATCGTCGGAATGGGCTTCCGTATCTCGACGGAAGTCGGGCGCATGAACGTGGACATGGTCTGGGCCGAGATCGCGGTTGCAGCCCTTGCCGGTTCGCTGTTCTACGGGCTTGTAGCCTTGGCGGAAAAGGCCGTCACCTTCTGGCATCCTTCCCAGAGGGCGTAGTACCCGCGCCTTTGCAGTCCCGGCCCTGCGCCGGGACCAACTCTTGAATTTGCTAAGGCCCCGACTCAAGGCCGGGGCGGCGTTGATGGTTGGGCGTCCGCTGCGGCTCTTACATTTGTCATCCCGGACGAAGCGCAGAGAAGATCCGGGACCCAGTACCCCCGGCGCTTCAGATGTGCCATAGAACCAACCAAGATGTTTACTGGATCCCAGCTTTCGCTGGGATGACAATCCAACAAGCAGGACCATCCATGAAACCCGGCCGCGACATTTCCCGTCTTATCGAGATCATGGCTGAGCTGAGGACGCCTGTGACCGGCTGTCCCTGGGATCTGGAACAGGACTTTGCCTCCATCGCCCCCTACACCATCGAGGAGGCCTATGAGGTCGCCGAGGCCATCCACCAGGGGGACATGGGCGAGCTGCGCGAGGAACTGGGCGACCTGCTGTTGCAGGTGGTCTACCACTCCCGCATGGCAGAGGAAGAGGCCCACTTCGACTTTGGGGACGTCGTCGAGGCGATCACGAAGAAGATGATCCGCCGCCATCCGCATGTCTTTGGTGACGAGCACGGCATCAAGCATGATTTGGTCAAGGGGCTGTGGGAAAAGATCAAGGCCGAGGAGCGCGCGGAAAAGAAGGCCCGCCGGGAAGCACAGGGACTGCCGGAGGAGGCGAAGGGTTTCCTGGACGATGTGCCGAGCGCCTTTCCTGCCCTTCAGGAAGCCGACAAGCTGCAGCGCCGCGCCTCAAAGGTTGGCTTCGACTGGAACGACGCACGGCTGGTGCTGGAAAAGATCCGCGAAGAAACCCACGAACTTGAAGAAGAGCTCTCTCACACATCTCCGGACAAGGCGCGTATCCAGGACGAGCTGGGCGATACGCTGTTCGCCCTCGCCAATCTCGCCCGTCACCTCGACATCGATCCCGAAGAAGCCTTGCGCCAGACAAACCGCAAGTTCCGCACCCGGTTCGCAGCCATCGAAGACCATGCAAGGGCGACAGACACGACGCTTGAGGCCATGACGCTCGATGAGATGGAGGCGGCCTGGCAGGCAGCCAAGAAGCCACGGACTTAGAAAGCCGGCCCTTCTTTCGTCCTACTTCAGGAGATAAGGCGCAAAGCGCTCTCGGAACGGGCCGCGCTGCTTGTCCGTTACCCTCACCTCCGCCTCGACAAACTCTTCGCCATCGCGGCGCTCAAGCACTTCACTGACCTGATAGAGCTTGGCCAGCAACGCGCCCTCGGCGACGGGCACCCGCACCGAGAACGTATCATCGTGCTGCGCCATGAAGGCGTCGATCCGATTGTAGAGCTGATCGATCCCCTCTCCGGTCAACGCTGAAAGCGCCACCGGCCCTTCACCTTTTTGCTCTGCGAGAAGTTTTTCCCGGTAGAGCGGGTCTAGATTGTCGATCTTGTTCCAGACCTCGACAATGGGTGCGCCTGTCTGCGGGTTGACGCCGAGCTCATCGAGCGTCTTCTTCACATCCTCGGCCTGGGCATCCGTATCGGGGTGCGAGATATCTCGCACATGCAGGATGAGATCGGCTTCGAGAACCTCTTCGAGAGTTGCGCGGAAGGCCGCAACGAGATGGGTCGGTAGGTCGGAGATGAACCCCACGGTGTCCGACAGGATCACTTCCCGGCCATGCGGCAGCTTGATCTTACGTAAAGTCGGATCGAGCGTTGCGAACAGCAGATCCTTGGCAAAGACATCCGCCTCGGTCATCCGGTTGAACAGCGTCGACTTTCCAGCGTTTGTATAGCCGACGAGCGCGACGACCGGTTGCGGGATCTTCTTGCGCTTCTTGCGGTGAAGGTCCCGGGTCCGGCGAACGCTCTCCAGCTGCTTCTGAAGCGCGATGATCCGGTCCTGAATCTGGCGCCTGTCGGCCTCGATCTGGGTTTCGCCGGGACCGCCCATGAAGCCGACACCGCCGCGCTGGCGCTCAAGGTGTGTCCACGAGCGCACGAGTCGGCTCTTCTGCCAGGTCAGATGCGCAAGGTCGACCTGAAGCCGGCCTTCCTTGGTCCGCGCGCGATCGCCGAAGATTTCCAGGATCAGACCGGTGCGGTCGATCACCTTGGTCTTCAGCCGGCGTTCGAGATTTCGTTGCTGGATAGGGGTCAGCGGATGGTCGACAACAACGAGATCCATCTCGTCGGCGGCAACCATGCCTGCAAGTTCATCAACCTTGCCGTCGCCGAACAGGGTGGCCGGGCGGGGGTTATTGACCTTTACGACAGCGGAAAACAGAATCTCGAGATTGATCGCAGCGCTCAGGCCGACAGCTTCTTCCAGTCTGGCCTCGGGACTGCGGTTCGTGCGCAGATCACCGTCCGTCCCCTCACGACGATGCGTCAGGACGGGTTCGAGAATCATCGCCCTGTAGGGCTGCGGACGCCGGTCTATTCCTTGATCACCGGCGCCTTTGGATTTGGATGCGTCGTCTCCGAAAGAGCGGGAAGCCAATCAGCTACCTGCCTTTTCGCTGCCTTCTTCACCCGGCTCAAACAACTGAACCGGACCATTCGGCATGATCGTCGAAATCGCGTGCTTGTAGACGAGTTGAGAATGCCCGTCCCGGCGTAGAAGAACGCAGAAATTGTCAAACCAGGTCACGACGCCCTGGAGCTTGACGCCATTGATCAGAAAAATCGTGAGCGGAGTCTTTTGCTTACGAACGTGATTTAAAAATGTGTCTTGCAGATTTTGAGCGCGATCAGCCATCAGTCTTTTTATCCTGTTTTCGCCGAGTGCGGCCGGGCACCCGGAGATTTTGAAATACCGCTGTCATGAGGCCATAAACACAAACGCTTCCGCCTCGAACAGCCTGCCCTACTTTAATTCCAACAGCATGTAGCGCGCTCATAGACGCGCCGCCTGCCGCAAAGCCCGAATTTGAGCCGCTTCGGATCGTCAAACTGCCATGAAATCTGTAGCAGTATGAAACAGCTCACGCAATCGCGTCGCTGTCGATCCCGGATGCCCATTGCCCACAACCGTATCATCAATTCTTACAACCGGCATGACAAGGGTCGATGCCGCCGTTACGAACGCTTCCCGCGCTTGCTTGGCTTCGTCCACAGAAAAGGCGCGCTCTTCAAAAGCGAGACCCTCGCGGGCAATGAGGTCGAGAACCACTGCACGGGTAATACCGCGCAAAATGCCGCCCTCGGCAGGTCGAGTTAACAGTACTCCGTCCTTGGAGACAATCCATGCGTTCGTCGAACCGCCCTCCGTCACCATACCGTTTACGTCAACGTACCAGGCTTCCTTGCTGCCACGTTCCCGCGCTTCCTGCTTGGCAAGAACATTCGGCAGCAAAGCAACCGTCTTTATGTCGACCCTCGGCCACCGGTTCTCCGGATAGGTGATGACGGAAATCCCCTTGCTCGCCGCCTCCTCTGCGGCCGCCGGGCTCGTCGAGCGAGCGGTCACGACGATTGATGGCGCAACATCGTCTGTGGGGAAGAAATGATCGCGGCGTGCCACTCCGCGTGTAACCTGGATGTACACCATGCCGTTGCGCACCCTGTTCCGGCGCACGACCTCGCGAATGACGAATTCCACCGCGGCACGGGACATCGGCCAATCGATGCGTAGCTCTCTCAAGGAGCGACCGAGCCTGTCAAAGTGCCGCGGCATATCCACCACATTGCCCTGCCAGACCTCACAAACCTCATAGACGCCGTCAGCGAACTGATAGCCGCGATCCTCGACATGGACCGCCGCATCCTTGTGCGGCACATATTGACCGTTGACGTAGGCGATCCTGCTCATGAATTTCCTCTGGATACGCAATGGTTCCGCTGCGACAGGCACATTCCGGCCCGGTCGCGCGCATGCTCATGGCTGCCTGTCGCCGAGCTGCAGGCAGACGATCCTTGACTGCAATTCAAACGGGACGCAAGGCCCCTTTTTCGGGTTTCCGTCCGATCAGAAGAAATCGAGGCTTACCCGGAACATCTGCTCGACCTGGCGCACCCGGTCAGCCACCGCGAAGATCACGATCCGGTCCTGCGCCTCGATCTGCAACCCGCCGTTGGGCGTGATCACCTTGCCATCCCGGAAGACAGCGCCGATCCGTATACCGGACGGAAGATCGATGTCGCGAAGCGGCCGGCCAACCAGTGGCGAGGTTTCGAGCGCCTCGGCTTCCACCACTTCGGCAGCCCCGTTCTGGAGGGAATGAACCCCGCGAATACGGCCGCGGCGCACATGCTGCAGGATCTTCGAAATCGTCACAGCACGCGGATTGATGAAGGCATCGATCCCCAGTGCGTGTGCGAACGCCGGGTAGCTGGGATTGTTCAAAAGCGACAGGTTCCGTCGGCAACCCAGCTTCTTGGCCATGACCGAGGAAAGAATGTTCACTTCGTCATCGTTGGTGAGCGCCACCATCGTATCGGCGGTCCCGACATCGGCTTCGTCCAGAATATGCTGGTCCAGTGCGCTGCCATGAAGGATCACACATCGCTTCAACTCATCGGCAATTGAGACGGCACGGTCGCGAGACGCCTCGATCAACTTGATACGTGTGTTGCTCTGGCGCTTTTCGAGAGCGCGCGCGACGTAGAGCCCGATATTGCCGCCGCCTGCGATCACAACGCGGCTAGCTTCGGGCTCCTCGTGACCGAAGATGCTGAGCGTGCGGCGGACCTGGTCGCGTCGCGCCACCACGTACGCAAGGTCACCGACCAGAAGGGAATCGGAGCTCTTGGGTACGAACAGCTTGTTGTTTCTGAATACCCCGACGACGACGGCGCCAAGATCCGGGAACAGCTCCGTCAACTGCCTCAATGGCGTGTCGACAACGGGACAATCTTCCTCGCAGACGATCCCGACCGTTACAATCTCATCGTCCGCGAAACGGACCGTCTCAACCGCGCCGGGAAGTGCAAGGCGCCGCAGCACCATCTCTCCGACCTCGATCTCCGGCGAGATGATCACGTCGATCGGCATGTTCTCGCGCGAAAACAGGCTCTGCCAATGCGGCTGCAGATAGCTCTGGGCACGGATACGCGCGACTTTCGTGGGAACATTGAACAGCGAATGCGCGACCTGACAGGCAACCATGTTCACCTCGTCATATAGAGTGACGGCGATGATCATGTCTGCTTCTTCCGCGCCGGCCTGGGCCAGTACGTCAGGGTGCGCACCGTGGCCGACGAAGCCGCGTACATCCAGCTGGTCACCGATGGCGTTGATCAGCTTCGGCGATGAATCGATGACCGAGACGTCGTTCTGTTCGGCGGCAAGGCGCTCAGCGATGCCGTATCCAACCTGGCCTGCGCCACAAATGACGACTTTCATGCATCAAACCCTTCAGGACTGTTCCCTGTCTCAATAGCAGAGGCAGGGGCTCAGGACAGCCCCAATGTCTTCAGTTTACGGTGCAGCGCCGATCGTTCCATACCGACGAACTCGGCCGTGCGGGAGATATTGCCGTCGAAACGCTTGATCTGGGCCTGCAGATAGTCACGCTCGAAAATCTCGCGCGCTTCGCGAAGCGGAACCGACATCAAATGCTCGCCGCCCCCTGAAGTCGGCAGGTTTGGCAGCATCGCTCCGACCTCCGAGGGCAGGAGATCGGCCGTAATCACGCTGTCAGGTTCGCCGCGCGCGAGAATAAGCAAACGTTCGACATTGTTTTTCAGCTGACGAATGTTGCCCGGCCAGTCGTGGGTCTGAAGGACCGCCATGGCGTCGTCGCCAATCGGGCGCAGCGGAATGCCGGACGAAACCGATATCTGGTTCATGAAATGGGACACCAGCACGGGAACGTCTTCGCGCCGCTCGGCCAAGCCGGGAACACGCAGGGGCACAACGCCGAGCCGGTGATAGAGGTCCTGGCGAAACCGGCCGTTGGAAATTTCGTCTTCAAGATTCTTCGCAGTCGACGACAGGATACGGATATCAACCTGTACCTTGTTGGCGCCGCCGACGCGGGTAAAGCTCTGCTCAACGAGCACCCGAAGGATCTTGCCCTGCGTTTCAGACGGCATGTCACCGACTTCATCAAGATAAAGCGTGCCGCCGTGGGCTTCTTCCAGAGCTCCGACCTTGCGCAGGTTGCCTGCCTCGTCCTCGATCCCGAAGAGTTCCTCCTCCATCCGCTCCGGCGTGATCGTTGCGGCATTGATCACGACGAAGGGGCTCTTGGCGCGTGGCGACATGTCGTGGATCATGCGCGCGGCAAGTTCCTTGCCTGACCCTGACGGCCCCGAAATCAGGATACGGCTGTTCGTGCCGGCAACCTTGAGGATCGTTTGCCGAAGCTGGTTCGCAGCGCTCGATTCACCGACGATGCCGCTCGCCTCTCCGCTCCGCTCCTTGAGGACCTTGACCTCGCGGCGCAGGCTGGACGCTTCCAGGGCGCGTTCAACGATATGGATCAGCCGATCTGTCTTGAACGGTTTTTCAATGTAGTCATAGGCACCGCGCTTGATCGCGGAGACCGCCGTTTCAACGTTGCCGTGGCCGGAAATGATCACGACCGGCAAATCCGGGTCGGTATCCTTGATGACATCCAGCACCGCCAGGCCGTCAAGCCGGCTGCCCTGGAGCCAGATATCAAGGATCACCAGCGACGGCCGGCGCTCCTTGATGGCGGCAATCGCCGTATCGCTGTCACGTGCCGTCCTCGTGCCGTATCCCTCATCGTCAAGGATGCCGGCGATCATTTCGCGGATATCGGCTTCGTCGTCTACTACGAGAATATCATGCGCCATTTTCGGTCACTGTCTTTTCGTTGTCCGTTTCGTCGATATCGCCGGAGTTTGTGGCCATGGTCAGGCGCACCAGCGTTCCCTGCGCTCCCCCTGGAGCATCCAGAAGTTCAATGTTTCCGCCATGGTCTTCCATGATCTTGCGGACGATGGCGAGGCCGAGGCCTGTCCCCTTCTCGCGGGTCGTCATGTATGGCTCCAGAAGGCGTTGCCGGTTTTCCTGCGGAAGTCCGACACCGTTGTCCGTGACGTCGATCACAATCTTGTCCGGTCCCGGATACAACCCAACGGAAATTTCGCCCGGCGGAAGGTCCTCCCCCTCGCGGCCGGAGATTGCCTCAGCCGCGTTCTTGATGACGTTGGTCAGCGCCTGACCGAGAAGCCGGCCGTCATAGATGGCTTCAACCGCGCCCTCCGGCAGCTGCGTGGAGATCTTGATGTCGGGGTTGCCGACGGTCTGCATGAAGGCCGCTTCGCGCACGGTGTTGCGCAAGTCCGCTCTTGACTTGTTGGGCTTGCGCATGCGTGCGAACGACGAGAACTCGTCCACCATCTGCCCGATGTCGCCCACCTGACGGATGATGGTGTCGATGCACTGGTCGAACACGGAACGGTCGTCCTCGATCTTCTTGCCGTATCGGCGGCGTATCCGCTCGGCGGAAAGCTGGATCGGGGTCAGCGGGTTCTTGATTTCATGCGCGATACGCCGCGCCACATCGGCCCAGGCAGAGTTGCGTTGGGCAGATACCAGGTCAGTGATGTCATCAAGGGTCACAACATAGCCGTGCTCACGGCGCGTAGACTGTTCGCTCGTCAGCCGAACGCTGACGATCCGCTGCCGGCCGTGAAGCGCCAACTCCAACTGCGTCTCCTGGAAGCGCTCCGTATCCTTCTGAATGGCCTGGCCGATGAACTCTGCAAGCTCTGGAACCACCTCAACGAGCGGCTGCCCGAGCAATGAAATCTCCTCTACCTGGAGAAGGTCCTGTGCCGACCGGTTCACCAGCGAGATCGAACCTCCGTCGTCAATACCAATGACGCCCGTGGAGACCCCAGACAGCACCGCCTCGTTGAAACGCCTGCGGCGATCGATCTGCTCATTTGCAGCCAAAAGCGCATCACGCTGGCCCAGCAACTGCCCCGTCATCTTGTTGAAGGTAGCGCCGAGGTTTGCCAGATCCCCTTCGGACTGACTTGTCTCGACCTTGACTGCGAGATTGCCTTGCGAGACCTCATCCGCCGCCGAGATCAGCGTCCGGATTGGCGAAACAAGCCTGTTTGCAAAGCCGAAGCCGATCCAGATCGCAGAGAGCAACAGAATGAGGGCAACGCCAAGATAGACAAGGGCGAAGGCAACCTGGACGCCGAACCGGCTGCTCTCAAGTTCCCGGTACTCCAGCGCCCCGTCCTCGGCAAGGCGCTGGTATTCCACCACACGCGCATCCATCGAGCGGACGACGTAGAGATAAAAATCGTCATAGGCCGACAGCTTCATGACGCCGCCGACAAGACTCGACTTGCCGGGTGCAATCAGGACCGGTTCGCCTTGGCGAGCCTTTTCGAAACTGTCCAGCGGGGGGAGCAGGATATTCGTTCGCGGATCGAGGATGACCCGAGTGATCACCGTGTTGTCCGGCTTCATGATGAAAGCCGCAAGCAAGCCACGCACCGAGGCCTGCGCGCTGAAGAAGCCGTCAAAGCGGGTGGGTTCGAAATCATAGACCGCCCTGGCGCGATCCACATCGCTTGCCATCGCAAGAAGATCACCGCGCAGCACACGCGCATGCTCCTGGAGATAGGCCTGCGCGACAGTCAGCGCGTTGTCAATTATCTGCCGGGTCCGGTCCTCGAACCAGCGGTCGAGGCCACGATCAAGCGTGAACGTTGCGAGGATCGCCATCATCAGCGCCGGAACGGCCGCAACGATACTGAAGAGCGTAACGATCCGAACATGCAGCCGCGCCGCGGCCCTGCCCTTTCGGCGGGCATTCAGGAGCTTGGTGATTTCCCAGACGATGGCTGCGATCAGGCAACTTGCAAGGACACCGTTGACGCCCATTGCGATCAGCACGACATTCCGGGTCGGGGCAATTGAGGTCAGACCGGTCAGAATGAAAAACGTGACCGCGATCGACAGCAACGCGACGAGCATGATGGCGAGGCCAAGCCGCCGCCCGAGCCGCCATTCCGAAACCCGTGCCGTTCCCGTTTCCTGAGAAATTCCTAGGATCATAACCCCTCGAGTGCAGCGTCTCGCATCCTCTCCGCCGCAAGGACTGCGACGAACTGCGGCACACTTACCACAGAATGTTGCGAAAATGCGACAATGGCAGCGCTACCAAGGGGTGTCTACAGACAAGGCGGGATCCCGCCTTGTCGTTGCGGCAGATTTCGTTGGAAAACCGTCATCTAGCGCGATGAGCGCATCACCTGGATATCGAGGTCCCGAATCTTCTTGCGCAAGGTGTTGCGGTTTACGCCCAAGAGCTCGGCCGCCTTGATCTGGTTGCCACGGGTTGCAGCTAACGCTGCACTGATGAGCGGATACTCCACTTCGCGAAGGATACGGTGATAGAGCCCGGGAGGCGGAAGGGCATCGCCGTAGTTGTCGAAGTATCCATTCAGATACCGCTCGACCGACCCTCCGAGGTTGATCGCTTCGCCGCTCTCCTCTTCCAGCGGCGAGACGGCCGGCTGGCTGAGTTCCTGCTCCAGCATCACCTCGCCGATCACATCCTGCGGATAGAGAGCGGCAAGGCGGCGAACCAGATTTTCAAGCTCGCGCACGTTACCCGGCCAGCGATAGCGACGCAGCAGGTTGAGAGCAGCCTGGTCGACCTGCTTGGGCGGCAACCCCTCCTTCTCGGCCAATGAGAAGAAGTGACGAACCAGATCCGGAATGTCCTCGACGCGTTCACGCAGCGGTGGGAGCCGGATAGGGACAACATTCAGGCGGAAATAAAGATCCTCGCGGAACAGCCCCTGGTTGATCAGTTGCCGCAGATCCTTGTTGGTCGCAGCGACGATCCGGACATCTGTCTTGATCGGTGTACGCCCCCCGACCGTCGTGTATTCGCCCTGCTGCAGAACGCGCAGAAGGCGCGTTTGGGCTTCCATCGGCATGTCGCCGATTTCATCAAGGAACAGAGTGCCGCCATCAGCCTGTTCGAAGCGGCCTGAACTGCGGTGTTGAGCACCAGTGAAGGCACCCTTCTCATGGCCGAAGAGTTCCGCCTCGATCAAGTCACGCGGGATTGCGGCCATGTTGATGGCGACAAACGGACCGTTTCGGCGCTTGCCATAATCATGCAGCGCACGCGCTACCAGTTCCTTGCCGGTTCCAGACTCACCGTTGATCATGACCGTCAGATCGGTCTGCATCAGGCGCGCCAGGACGCGGTAGATCTCCTGCATGGCGGGAGAGCGGCCGACCAGAGGCATGCCCTCGCCCATGTCATCGATTTCGGCTGGCCGGCGAACCTTTGGCTCTTCCAGGGCACGGCTGACGATGTTGGTGAGTTCCTTCAGGTCGAACGGCTTGGGGAGGTATTCGTATGCCCCCTTTTCCGAGGCCTTGATCGCGGTCATGAAGGTGTTCTGGGCACTCATCACAATGACCGGCAGGTCCGGGCGAAGCTTCTTGATCCGCGGAAGGACGTCGAAGATATTCTCGTCCGGCATGACAACGTCGGTAATGACCAGGTCGCCATCGCCCGAACTCACCCAACGCCAAAGTGTCGTGGCGTTGGAGGTCAGACGAACCGTATACCCGGCCCGCGATAACGCCTGATTGAGAACTGTACGGATCGCCGCGTCGTCATCGGCTACCAGAATTGTGCCTGTCGGCATGATCATACTGTCCTGTCGCTGGAGGGAGCCTCAGGTTCAACAAAAGCCGGCATCAATATCCGGAAAACCGTTCTTCTTGGCTGGCTGTCGCATTCGATAACGCCGCCATGGTCACCGATGATCTTTGCAACAAGTGCAAGGCCCAGCCCGGAGCCATTCGTCTTTGTCGTGATGAAGGGTTCGAACAGGTGCGGCACCAGATCATCGGGTACGCCCGGACCATTGTCCTGGACGCAAAATTCAAGCGGTAGGGAGACGCGCTCCTCCGTACCGGGCACCGAAAGCCGGATCCCCGGACGGAACGCCGTCGTGATCCGGATTTCGCCATCCGGATCGTCGCCGATCGCCTCGCTCGCATTCTTGATGAGATTGAGAAACACCTGGATCAGCTGGTCCTTGTTGGCAAAGACTGGCGGCAAGGATGGGTCATAGGCCTCGATGATACGCTTGTTGCGCGCAAAACCGCTGTCAGCCAGCCGTTTGACGTGATCCAGAACCACGTGAATATTCACCGGTTCACGCTCGATCGGACGTTCGTCGGAGAAGACTTCCATCCGGTCGACAAGCTTTACGATCCGGTCTGTCTCGTCGGTGATCAGGCGTGTAAGTGCCCGGTCATCATCGGGAACGGATTGTTCGAGCAACTGCGCGGCGCCGCGAATGCCAGACAACGGGTTCTTGATCTCGTGGGCAAGCATCGCGGCCAGACCGGTAACCGTGCGCGCGGCGCCACGAGAGGTCAGCTGCCTGTCGATCTTCTCGGCCATCGTGCGTTCCTGGAACATCAGGACGACGGCACCGGGGCGCTCGGTGACCGGGGATGCATTTATATCGACAACCTTGGGCGCACCGATACGCGGAGAGCCGATATCGACCTTGTACTCATTCACTGCGGCGCCTCGTTCGCGCACCTGCTCTATCAGTGTGAGCAAGGGACTGCCGAAGGGAACGAAATAGTCGATCGGGTGCCGACGCAGCAGAGAGATGCTCGAACGCATGAAGATCTCTGCAGCACTGTTGGCGGTCTCGATTACCCCATCCGGGGCAACGAGAAGCACCGGATGCGGCAAGGCATCGAGGATCGTTGGACCATCGTTGGCAAGCGCGGCGATCCGGCCTCCAGATAGCGCGTCAGGCGTCATGCAGCACTCCGATCGGAATAGGACGAAAACCAGTCTTCCGCGAACTTCATGACTTCGGCGGGCTTACTGGATGTGAGAATGGTCTTGCGGACGGCGGCAGGCACTCCGGCCTCCGCCCCGGTCTGGTCGAGGTACCAGCCCATGTGCTTGCGCGCGATGCGAATACCACCCCGCTCGCCATAGTGGCTGAGGATTTCCTCGTAATGCGACAGAACGAGATCACAGAATTCGCTGCCCTCGGGGGCCGAGGCACGCACGCCGGTCTCAAGATACCGGCCGACATGACCCGGCAACCAGGGACAGCCATAGGCGCCGCGACCGATCATGACGGCGTCCGCCCCGGAAGCCTCGAGCATCCGCTCCGCATCCTCAAAGCCGCAGCAGTCGCCGTTTGCGATGACGGGAACATTCACGGCCTCAACCACGGCACGAATCGCGGACCAGTTGGCCTTGCCCTTGTAGAACTGGTTGCGAGTGCGCCCGTGCACCGTAACGAGTTGAACCCCGGCACGCTCGGCGCGCTGGGCCAGCTCTGGTGCATTGATGGAACTCTCGTCCCATCCAAGGCGCATCTTGAGCGTCACGGGGATATCGACCGCTTGCACGGTCGCCTCGATCAATGTCAACGCGTGATCGAGATCGCGCATCAGGGCAGAGCCGGAGTAGCCGGAAGTGACCTTTTTCGCAGGACAGCCCATATTGATGTCGATGACATCGGCACCGGCGCCGGCAATCACCTTCGCCGCTTCGCCCATGTATCGTGCTTCACGGCCGGCAAGCTGTACCACATGCAGACCATCATCCTGAGCCTCGGCACGCATCTGAGTTTCGGCATCGCCGCGCACAAAGGATTCGCAGGCGACCATCTCGCTAACAACCATGCCGGCACCATACCGTGCGGCAATCCTGCGGAACGGCAGGTCGCTGACACCGGACATCGGAGCAAGCACCGCCCGGCAAGGCAGTTCCTTGTCGCCGATCCTCAGGCGTTCGGGGAAGCGGGCAATCGCCAATTTGCTCATTACCTGTGCAGATTAAAACCTGCCTATATCGTAACCATTTTTTGCGGTGCGACAAGGACCAATTTCGTCAAACCACACCGAAAGGATTGAGGCGCCTGACATATTCGGCACAACAAACGGTACCGGAGATTGAAAAACCGAAGTAGAAGATCCTGAAATCGAGGATCTGACTGAACATGACCAAATCAGTGGCAGCCATTATCGTTGCAGGAGGCCGGGGAACGCGCCTGTCCGGTGAAACGGCCGCACTGCCGAAGCAATATCTGGAACTCGGCCGCTCAACCGTACTGACCCGCACGGTTGATCGTTTCCTGTCCAATCCGGGCATAGCTTATGTACTTGTCGTTCGCCATCGCGACGACGAAACACTGTGTAGCGAAGCGCTGGCCAAATGCGCAACCGGACACACTGCCACACTCCTGACACCGGTTTCGGGCGGCATGACCCGTCAAATATCGGTCCGCAATGGGCTGAAGGCGCTGGCATCACTGGCACCTGATCTCGTTCTGATCCACGATGCTGCAAGGCCCTTCGTCGACGACGCAACGATAAACCTGGTCATTCACCAGCTATCAGAGGAAGGCTGCGTCGCATCACTTGCTGCTGCCCCCGTATTTGACACCCTAAAGCGCGTCGATGACCGAGGCGGCCTGACCACGGTTGACCGGACAGGCCTTTGGGCCGCACAAACACCCCAGGGTTTCGACTACAGATCCATTACAAAAGCGCACCTCGACGCGGAAGCCGCAGGACGGGATGACTTCACGGACGACACCGCAATTGCGGAATGGGCCGGTCTGCCCGTTGCGATTGCCGAGAGCACACCTGAGAATTTCAAGATTACGACACAGTCGGACCTGATCCGCGCACGCAAGAGATTGAGAATGACCGCACCGGAGCAAACACCCCCTTCCGAAAATGATCGTCCCCGCCTTTCGGCGCTGGGCGACGTCCGCACCGGGACCGGATATGACGTTCACGCGTTTGAGGCCGGTGACGCAGTCATCCTCGGAGGTGTCGCCATCCCGCACAACCGCAAACTCAAGGGCCACTCCGACGCCGACGTCGTACTCCACGCAATCACAGATGCCGTACTCGGTGCGATCGCCGACGGTGACATCGGGCACCACTTCCCGCCTTCCGATCCGAAATGGAAAGGGGCGGCGTCCGACCAGTTTCTCCAATACGCCATCGAGCGGGTAAGCGGCCTGGGTGGCCGGATTGCCCACATCGATGCGACCATCATCTGTGAGGCACCGAAAATCGGCCCGCACCGTGACGCGATCAGAGAATCGATTGCCGCGATCTGCGACGTCCCCGTCGGGCGCGTTTCGGTCAAGGCGACAACCTCCGAGCGTCTCGGGTTTACCGGCCGCAAGGAAGGCATCGCCGCCATGGCAGCGGTTACCATCCGCCTCCCCTTTTCAGACGAGGAGTGACCTATGCCGACCTGGGAGGACCTTGTTCCAGCCGCGCGGGACATAATCTCGCGGGCTACTAAAGCAAACGTGATGATCGCGACCGCTGAATCCTGCACCGGCGGCCTCATTGCAGGAATTTTGACGGAGATATCCGGATCTTCTGCGGTGGTCGATCGAGGCTTTGTGACCTATTCCAATGAAGCCAAGCAAGACATGCTTGGAGTCTCAGGATCAACGCTCGACACTTACGGCGCAGTCTCGCACCGGGCGGCGGCAGAAATGGCGGACGGCGCCCTCGCAAGATCCCGGGCAGCGATCACGGTAGCAGTGACAGGTATCGCCGGCCCTGGCGGAGGATCTGAGGCCAAACCAGTTGGAACCGTCTACTTCGGGCTCGCCATCAAAGGCCGGCAAACAGAGACTTTCGTGGAGCACTTTGGCGACCGCGGTAGGGAGCAGGTTCGGCTGCTGACGGTTCAAAACGCTCTCAAACTTGTCTCAAATGCGATCAATTCTTCTACCTAATTGTATGGACCTTGCAGGTTAAGGGTGTCGTGCCGGACCTTTTTTCGGCAGGAGACCGTCATCATGTACACGCCAATTGCAGCAGCAGCCATTACCGTTTCCATGCTTTTGGGAAGCGCCCACGCCGGTGGCAGCAGCATCCCCAAGCCTGGCGACTTCTACATGATCGCACGCGACAGCGCGGGAGAGTTCGCTGGCAGCCACAAGATCTTTCACCGCCAATCGAGCGGGCTCTACAAGGTCCGATATTGCCAGCGCGAATATTGGGTCCGCGCCCACACCATCGCATGGACCCAGGTCGAGGTCGAAAACAACCGGCGTGTGAAGGTGGAATTCAATTTCGGCAAGGGCTGGCGTCCGCTGTGTGAAAACCCGGAACGTCAGGTCACACTCGCAGACATCGGCCTGACCGAAGATGCACGCATGATCCTCAGTCAATCCGAAGCCCAGGTCGGGGCGCTAAGCCGTTTCAGCGCAATCAGCAACTCATTCCAGAAAGACGCGCCTGAGGGTTCCTATCACGGCCGATAGGCGCAAGAGACCGCTCGCAGAAAAGTGCCTTTAGGTAAAATTCGACCGAATTTATGAGCACTTGTTACAGACACAGCCTTCTAAAGTCGATGTCATGCCGTCCTGTACTTGAAGATTTCAGGGTGAGCCAAGTCTGACATAACGAGGTGAACTCGCCCATGAAATCTATAGCAACACTTGCATTTAGCAGTGGTCTTGCAGCCAGCGTTGTCTGCGCCGATGCGACAATGATGGTGCCGGGTGACTTCTATCTCATCTCACGCGGCGTTGGCGGCGACTTCATCGGCAGCCACAAGATCTACCAGCGCAGATCTGACGGCATGGCGAAGGTTACATATTGTGGCCGAGAATACTGGGTGCGTCCGGTAACCGTCGCATGGACGGAAATCGAGGTCGAAAACCGCAATCAGGTGCGTGTCGAGTTCAACTTCGGTAAGGGCTGGCGCCCGATCTGCAACAGCCCTGAAAAACAGGTGACGCTTCGGGACCTCGGCGTGACTCAGGAGGCTCGCATCGTTCTTGGGACGAATGGGCGGGATCTTGATGCCACAAACCGGTTCAGCGCAATCCGGGACTCGTTCCAGACCGGCAACGAACGCCGCAAGACGTCGTTTCACCGGGAGTGAACTGACGCCTTTGAGGCGTGAAGCAATGGCCTGAGGTGCCGGGCCTAAATGGGGGGACCTTCCAAGACGACCATCTGGTTCAGCCAGACGGGAACGGAGAAGAGAACCATGAGAAGAACAATCACCGTTGCACTTTCGATCCTCTGGTCCGCTGCGGCCTTCGGACAGGTCAAGATGGTGCCTGGCGATTATTATATCCGCTCTCAAAGCCAGAATGGAAACTTCATCGGCTACCATCGTCTGCTGACCCGGCCCGAACCCGGCTACGTTGAAGCGAGCTATTGCAATCGTCAATTCTGGGTCCGCAAGACCACGGTTCTTTGGACCGAAAAAGAGGTGAAAGCGGGTCGCAATCTCGTCATCGAGGTGAATGCCGAGAGCGCCCGCAAGGTTATCTGCCAGAACCCGAATAAATATGTCACGCTTGATACGATCGGGCTGGACAAGCGCGAAATCGAAAGACTTCGGGGTGTAGGCGCCGGGGTCAAGACGACCCGGGGACGCCTCAATCACATCAGCGAAGCCTTCATGAAAAAGTGAGCGGCAGGCCGTGGCTCAGCTGGCGCGATAGACCTGATCGGCGCGCTCTTCGAAAGCGGCCGAGAACTTGCGGAACGCCTTGTCGAACATGGCGCCCATCAGGGAGCCGAGCGCCCTGCTCTTGAACTCATAGTCGATATAGAACCCGACTTCGCACTGGTTTGGACCGACATCCATGAAGGTCCACTTGTTCTCGAGATGCCGGAAGGGCCCGTCCAGATATTCGACCAGGATCGTATTGTCTTCCGGAACCAGCTCGACACGGCTGGTGAAGGTTTCCTTGAAAACCTTGTAGGCAACTGTCATGTCCGCGACAAGAATGGTTCGCCCGTCGGGCAGGTCCTTCCGTCCGCGCACATGCAGCGATTGGCAGAGTGGGACGAACTCCGGGTAGCGCTCGACATCGGCGACCAGTGCAAACATGTCGGCGGCTGAATGCGCGACCCTGTGCGATGAGTTGAACTTCGGCATATCCTGTCCGACCGGAGCCCCTAGTGGCCCAGCTTTGCGGCGCGCGCTGCCTTGAGATCTGCAAAGTCCTCACCGGCGTGGTGCGACGAGCGCGTCAACGGGCTCGCCGACACCTTCAGGAACCCCTTGGCGTAGGCAATGCGCTCGTAGCCCTTGAACTCCTCCGGCGTCACGAAGGACATGACCGGGTGATGTTTCTTGGATGGCTGGAGGTACTGCCCGATCGTCAGGAAATCCACGTCGGCAACGCGCAGGTCGTCCATGAGCTGGAGAACCTCGTTCCGCTCCTCGCCCAGTCCGACCATGATCCCCGACTTGGTGAACATGGAGGCGTCCAGTTCCTTGACCTTCTGGAGCAGGCGGATCGAGTGGAAATAGCGGGCACCCGGGCGAACCTTCAGGTACTTGGAGGGCACGGTTTCCATGTTGTGATTGAAGACGTCCGGCCGTGCCTCGACAACGATTTCGATGGCGCCATCCTTGCGCAGGAAATCAGGCGTCAGCACTTCAACGGTCGTTGCCGGCGACTGGTCGCGGATTGCCTTGATCACGTTCGCGAAATGGGTCGCGCCGCCATCGTCCAGATCGTCCCGGTCAACCGAGGTGATCACGACGTGCTCAAGACCCATGCGCGCAACCGCTTCACCGATCGAGGCCGGTTCGCTTTCGTCCACGGCTCCGGGCATGCCGGTACGCACGTTACAGAAAGCACAGGCTCGGGTGCAGGTGTCACCCAGGATCATGAAGCTGGCATGTTTCTTCGACCAGCATTCACCGATATTCGGGCAGCCCGCTTCCTCGCAGACGGTCACGAGACCGTTCTTCTTCACGATGTCATGGGTTTCCCGATAGACCGGCGACGTCGGCGCCTTGACGCGGATCCATTTCGGCTTTCGCTGAACTGGATTGTCCGGCCGGTGAGCCTTCTCCGGGTGGCGGGGACGCGCGGCTCTGGAGTCGGCGTCTTTCGACAGCGTGTCTACGATCGTAACCATGGGCCCTAAGTGTCGCTCCTGACAGAAAAGGTCAAGCCTTCTTTAGCATGGCCGCCATGCATAAACCGATGATCATTTCAAAGCCGTTAGCCGGTTCAGCGCGCGCTCGGAAAGAGCCTGCGACCTGCGGGTCGTCAGGTTGACCTGAACGAGAACCGAATGGGCCTGCGCCTTGGCAACACCGTCCTGAAAGATCTCCTGGACAATTTTCACCGAGCTGCGGCCAAGCTCGGCGATCCGTGTTCCGATTTCGACCGACCCTGGCCAGGTCAGCTCGGCGAGGTAGTCCAGCTCGAGCCGGGCGATGACGTAGCCACATCCGTCGTCGACGATGGGCTCATCGCCCGCATAGAGCATCTCGGTCCGGCCGGTCTCCAGAAAGGTCGAAAACACGGCGTTATTCACGTGACCTTGCGGGTCGCAGTCGCCATAGCGCAGCTTGTCGGTTGCAACGGCCGGATACGCGGCCTTGTTGCCCTTGAAAACAGTCAAATCGTTTGCCTCGTGATGATGGACTGACGCTGGCGGGACGGCGTCAGCCGAAGACTTTCTTCCAAACGAAGAGGAACAGAATCGCCCCCAACGTGGAAATGACCAATTGGTCGAGCATGCCACCAGTCACGTTGAGACGAAAGAGATGAGCGAGTTCACCGCCGACCAGCGCACCAACGAGACCGACGACGAGACTTCCCAGGAACCCTCCCCGGCTGTTCAGCACCCGATGGGCAACCGCGCCGGCAACAAGGCCGATGATGATCCAGAAAACGACGCTCATGCGGTCAAGTCCTCATTGTGCAGCGTCAAGGATGGGCGCCTCGAGAGGTAACCAGCAGGCCCGGCATTCATGACCTTTCACCGCTCTTGGTGCCGTCCCGGACGAAGTGAAGCGGAGATCCGGGACCTACCGCTTTCTTACTCGTTCACAGCAGGAAGTTTCGGCCATTTGGGGTCCCGGCTCAAGGCCGGGACAGCCACGAGTTATTACGCGTTCAGAACCTTGCCATAGGCGTCGAGCACGCTTTCCTTCATCATTTCCGACAGTGTCGGATGCGGGAAGATCGTGTGCATCAGGTCTTCTTCGGTCGTTTCAAGACCCATGGCGATGACGAAACCCTGAATGAGTTCGGTGACTTCCGCCCCGACCATGTGGGCGCCGATCAACTCACCGGTCTTCGTGTCGAAGATGGTCTTGATCATCCCATTGTCTTCACCGAGCGCGATGGCCTTGCCATTGGCGTTGAAGGAATAACGGCCAACGCGGATGTCGCGGCCCTGCTCCTTTGCCTTGGCTTCGGTGAGACCAACGGAGGCAACCTGTGGATTGCAGTAGGTGCAGCCCGGGATCTTGCCCTTGTCCATCGCGTGAACGCCCGGGACACCGGCAATCTTCTCGATGCAGATGACGCCTTCATGCTCAGCCTTGTGGGCGAGCATCGGCGGACCGGCGACGTCGCCGATGGCATATAGCCCCGGCACATTGGTCTTGCCGTAGCCGTCGATGACGATGCAGCCGCGATCGGTCTTAACGCCAAGCGTTTCCAGACCAAGGTTCTCGATGTTGCCGACGACACCGACGGCGGAGATCAGGCGGTCGGCCTCGATCACCTGGACCTTGCCGTCGTTGGTCTCGACGTGAGCCTTGATGGAGTTGGCGCCCTTCTCGACCTTCGCAACCTTGGCTTCGGTCAGGATCTTCAGGCCACGCTTTTCCAGCGCCTTGCGCGCAATCGCGGAGATCTCCGCGTCTTCCACCGGCATGACCTGGGACATCACCTCGACAACCGTCACATCCACGCCCATGGAGCGGTAGAAGGAGGCAAATTCGATGCCGATGGCACCCGACCCCATGACGACGAGGGACTTCGGCATGAAGTCCGGCTTCATGGCCTCGAAATAGGTCCAGATCAGCTTGCCATCCGGCTCGATCCCGGGCAGCGCACGCGGACGGGCGCCGGTGGCGACGATGATGTGCTTGGACGTGTAGGTGCCCTCACCCTTGACGCCCTTGGGCACCGGGTTCTGCGGCTGGACGGCGGGCTTTGAGGATTTGCCGACGACGACTTCACCCGGCTTGGACAGCTTTGCCTCGCCCCAGATGACGTCGATCTTGTTCTTCTTCATCAGGAACGCAACGCCGCCATTCAGACGTGCGGAGACACCGCGAGAGCGGGCAACGACGTCCTCGACCTTGGCGGTCATCTTGCCTTCCAGGGTCAGGCCGTAGGACTTGGCATGGTTGGCGTGATCGAGAATTTCGGCAGACCGCAGCAGCGCCTTGGTCGGAATGCAGCCCCAGTTGAGGCAGATGCCGCCCAGGTGCTCGCGCTCGACGATTGCTGTCTTCAGGCCGAGCTGTGCGGCACGGATTGCGGTCACGTAACCGCCGGGGCCCGAGCCGATGATGATGACGTCGTAATTGGTGTCAGCCATCTTGAATCCCTTGATTTTCAAGTGGAAGAAAAACGGCGCGGCCGAGGACCGCGCCGGCTTCATCGGCTCGTCAGACGAGCATGCTCATCGGGTTCTCGATGTAGCCCTTGAACGCTTGCAGAAGTTCCGCACCAAGCGCTCCGTCGACACAGCGGTGATCGGTGGAGAGCGTCACGGTCATGACGGTCGCAACCGCCAGGGCATCGTTCTTCACCACCGGACGCTTCTCGCCTGCACCGACCGCAAGGATCGTCGCATGGGGCGGATTGACGACGGCCGAGAAGTTCTTCACGCCCATCATGCCCATGTTGGAAACAGCCGTGGTGCCGCCCTGATACTCTTCCGGCTTCAGTTTCTTGGCCTTTGCACGGGCACCCATGTCCTTCATCTCGTTGGAGATGACGGAAAGCGCCTTCTGCTCGGCCTTGCGGATGATCGGTGTGATCAGGCCGCCCGGGATCGACACGGCAACGCCGACATCGGCGTGCTTGTGCTTGACCATGGCGTCATCGGTCCACGAGACGTTCGCATTTGGAACATCGCGCAGCGCAAGCGCCAGGGCCTTGATGGTCATGTCGTTGACCGAGAGCTTGTAGGCAGGCTTGCCGTCCTTGTCCTTCGGCGCAGCTTCATTGAGCTGAACACGCAGGGCCAGGAGCGCGTCGAGTTCGCAGTCCACCGACACGTAGAAGTGCGGAATCGTCTGCTTGGACTCGGTCAGGCGCTTGGCAATGGTCTTGCGCATGCCGTCATGCGGCTCCAGCTCGTAGGAGCCTTCCTCGAACAGCTTGAGGACCTGATCCGCGGACGGACCCGCAGCGACCGGCGCAGCAGCGGCAGGTGCAGACGGAGCGGCA
Source organism: Roseibium sp. (assembly GCF_048261595.1). Classification (GTDB taxonomy): domain Bacteria; phylum Pseudomonadota; class Alphaproteobacteria; order Rhizobiales; family Stappiaceae; genus Roseibium. The sequence continues at coordinate 99,439 of NZ_JBLXFW010000001.1, read as the reverse complement.
GCCGCCGCGGCAGGTGCCGCCTTGCCGGTGCCCGCAGCAAGCGCTGCGTCGACGTCACGCTTGACGATACGGCCATGGGGACCGGAACCGGAAATCGCCTTCAGGTCCAGACCGTTCTGGCTGGCAATGCGCCGCGCCAGGGGCGAGGAAAAGACGCGGTTTCCGTCAGCTACGGTCGGGGCCGGGCCTGCAGGCGCAGCGGCCGGAGCCGAAGCGGATGCCGCAGCCGGAGCAGCTTCGGACGGAGCCGGTGTCGCTGCAGGAGCCGCAGCGGCAGCCGGATCCGATCCGATGGCGCTTGCATCTTCACCGTCTTCCAGAAGGACGGCGATCAGGGCATTGACCTTGACGCCTTCGGTTCCTGCCGGAACGACGATCTTGCCGACCGTTCCCTCATCCACGGCTTCCACTTCCATGGTCGCCTTATCGGTCTCGATTTCCGCGATGACATCACCTGCGGCAACCTGATCGCCTTCCTTTACCAGCCACTTGGCGAGGTTGCCCTCCTCCATGGTGGGGGAAAGCGCCGGCATCGTGATATTGATTGGCATGTCCTAGTCCCCCGGATCAGGCGGTGTAGGTGACGGCTTTGACCGCGTCGATGACTTCGCCGACGTTCGGCAGAGCCAGCTTCTCGAGGTTCGCCGCGTAAGGCATCGGAACGTCCTTGCCAGTCACGCGCAGAACCGGAGCGTCGAGATAATCGAACGCCTTCTCCTGCACCTGATAGGCGATTTCCGACGAAACCGAACACATCGGGAAAGCTTCCTCGATCGTCACCAGGCGCCCCGTTTTCTTGACCGACTCGATCACCGTGTCGATGTCCAGCGGACGGATCGTGCGCAGGTTGACCACTTCGGCGGAAATACCCATGGCAGCCAACTCATCGGCAGCCTTGAGCGTGTAGGTCATGCCGATGCCCCAGGACACCAGGGTCACGTCGGTGCCGGTGCGCTCGACCTTCGCCTTGCCGATCGGAAGCACGAAGTCTTCCACGTCCGGCACGTCGAACGACTGGCCGTAAAGGATTTCGTTTTCCAGGAAGACAACCGGGTTGGCGTCACGGATTGCAGCCTTGAGCAGGCCTTTGGCATCGGCAGCCGAATAGGGCTGGACGACCTTGAGGCCCGGAATATGCGCATACCAGGAGGCATAGTCCTGGGAGTGCTGGGCGCCGACGCGCGCAGCCGCACCGTTCGGTCCGCGGAACACGATCGGCGCACCAAGCTGGCCGCCGGACATGTAGAGCGTCTTGGCGGCGGAGTTGATGATGTGGTCAATCGCCTGCATGGCGAAGTTGAACGTCATGAACTCGACGATCGGCTTCAGGCCCGCCATTGCAGCACCAACGCCCAAACCGGCAAAGCCGTGCTCGGTGATCGGCGTGTCGATCACGCGGCGCGCACCGAATTCGTCCAGCAGCCCCTGGGTGATCTTGTAGGCACCCTGGTATTCGGCAACTTCCTCACCCATCACGAAGACATCGCCATCGCGGCGCATTTCTTCGGCCATGGCGTCGCGGAGTGCTTCGCGGACAGTGGTGGACTTCATCGGCGTACCGGCCGGAATTTCCGGATCGGCGGCAGGCTTGCTTTCGACCGGCGCGGCAGCGACTGGTGTGGGTGCAGGCGCGGCGGCCACAGCTGGAGCCGGTGCGGCGGCAGCAGGAGCGCTTGCGGACGCGCCATCAAGAGCGCTGGCATCTTCGCCTTCCGCCAAAAGGATCGCGATCTTCTCGTTCACCTTCACGGCGTCCGTGCCTTCGGCGACCAGGATCTTGCCCAGAACGCCCTCGTCGACGGCTTCCACTTCCATGGTCGCCTTGTCCGTTTCGATCTCGGCGATCACATCACCGGCGGAAACGGTATCGCCTTCGGCCTTCAGCCACTTGGCGAGTTTACCTTCTTCCATAGTCGGCGACAGGGCCGGCATAAGGATATCAATCGGCATGGTGTCCCCCGGACTTAAAGCAGAATATCGGTGTAGAGCTCGGACACATCCGGCTCCGGATCGGCCTGGGCGAATTCGGCGGCCTCGGCCACGATTGCGCGCACATCCTTGTCGATGGCTTTCAGATCGTCCTCGCTCGCCCAGCCCGCGTCCAGAAGGCGCTTGCGCACCTGCTCGATCGGATCGTGGTCCGTCCGCATCTTCTGCACTTCGTCCTTCGACCGGTACTTTGCCGGGTCGGACATGGAGTGACCGCGATAGCGGTAGGTGATCATCTCAAGAATGTAGGGTCCCTTGCCGGAACGGGCATGCTCCAGAGCCTGTTCGGACGCAGCCATGACCGCACGGACATCCATGCCGTCTACCTGCTGACCGGGGATTCCGAAGGAAGCGCCGCGCTGGGACAGGTCGGTGGTCGAAGACGCACGTTCCACCGAAGTGCCCATGCCGTACTTGTTGTTCTCGATTACGAAGACCACCGGAAGCTTCCAGAGCTGCGCCATGTTGAAGCTTTCGTAGACCTGGCCCTGGTTCGATGCGCCATCGCCGAAGAAGGCCATGGAGACGTTGCCATTGTCGCGGTACCTGTTGGCAAAGCCGAGACCGGTGCCGAGCGCGACCTGCGCACCGACGATGCCGTGGCCGCCATAGAAATGCTTCTCCTTGGAGAACATGTGCATGGAGCCGCCCTTGCCCTTGGACAGCCCGCCGCGACGCCCGGTCAGCTCGGCCATGACACCCTTCGGATCAAGGTCCATTGCAAGCATGTGACCATGATCACGATAGCCCGTGATCATCTGGTCTCCATCCTTCTTCGCCATCTGCATGCCGACGACGACAGCTTCCTGCCCGATGTAGAGGTGACAGAAACCGCCGATCAGACCCATGCCGTACAGCTGGCCGGCCTTCTCCTCAAAGCGCCGGATAAGCAGCATTTCGCGGTAGGCGTGGAGTTCCTGATCCTTGTCGAATTCGGTGATCGCTGGAGCGGCCGTCTTGGCGGCTCCACGAGACCGGCTTGCGCTGCGCGCGCCGGAAGTAGTCTTTTTCGCTGCGGCCATGTCCCTCATCTCAGGCTGACGTTTCCCCTATGGAATTCAAGCGGAAGATAAACTGCAGCACATGTCAATCCAAGCGTGCATGCATTAGCTGATGGCAGGTTATAGAGCGCTGAATTCCTGACAAAAATACGAATAAACCGAATTGCAGTTAATACATGTCAATTAACCGATTATCGATTAATGCCTCAAATCCATTGATGACCTCATTATTGTAAGGTCGTTCGCATGGGCAAGATTCAGGTTCAAACGAGCACGCTCGTCGACCATATCGGGATTGAGGCTTTCCGACCGGAGCAGTGTGACCCGCGCATGCAGGCCCTGCCTTTCATCGATAAGCACCTGCAGCTCCGTCTCAAGGTCCATGACCTGACGCTCGATTGCCGCACGCCCCACGAGGCCGAGCTCGCCGTTGAGGGCATGGAACCCGAAATACACGAGAGCCGACATGGCGGATGCAGGAATGATCAGACGTCGTAGAACGGATTGTTTTCGTTGGCGAGTGGGTGCTGGCACGGATGGACCTTGACGCAAAGAACTAACGGTCTTGGGATCATCATGCAGGCCCTTGGTTAAGAGACAGTTGCCCAATTGTGGCAGGGCACCGGTTTCCCGCCCCTCGGCAACATGTTTCCGCCCCCCCAAAAAAATGAAAAGGACCTCCGGCCATCAAGGCAAGAGGTCCATCACCAAACCGGGCACTGGCAGCCCACGGAATTCTCTCTGGCTTCAGGAGCATCCAGTGCGCAGACGGAGGAACATCCCGACCCGCCTAGGCCCGGCGCTTACCAACACCCAAATCGTCAAAGCATTGAAAAGCCGAGATTAAAGGCACACCCAATACCATTGCCTCTGGCGACGCCCCACCCCGCGCACGAACAACGAGCTCGAGTTTGTGCCTTGTTTGAAGTTAAAGATGGCGTTCGCTCTTCCTGCATAGCCCTCAGCCCGCCGTCATGTCGTTGCAAGGCGGGCAAGTTTGGCCAGCACGGTCGCCGTACCTTTCAGACGTGCGTCAGTCCTCTCCCAATCGCGGGTAAGCACCACTTTCTGATCGGGACGGATCTTGGCCAGCACTCCCTGTTCGGCGATGTAGCTGACAAGCGCTGCGGGATTTGCGAACTCGCTGTTGCGGAAGGAGATGACGATGCCTTTCGGCCCGGCATCCACCTTCTCGACATTGGCCTTGCGGCAAAGCCCCTTGATGAAGACGATTTTCAACAGGTGCTGCACTTCTTCCGGCAAGGGTCCGAACCTGTCGATCAGCTCGGCACCGAATGCGTCAATTTCGTCTGCCTCGGCAAGATCACCCAGGCGACGATAGAGCGTCAGGCGCAGCTGAAGATCGGGAACATAGCTCTCGGGAATGAGCACTGGCGTTCCGATATTGATCTGCGGAGACCACTGCTCCTCGCCCTCGACGCCGCCTTCCTTCAGCTGGGCAACGGCCTCTTCCAGCATTTGCTGATAGAGCTCGAAACCGACTTCCTTGACGTGGCCGGACTGCTCTTCCCCAAGCAGGTTCCCTGCCCCGCGAATGTCCAGATCGTGGCTGGCGAGCTGGAAGCCGGCACCAAGCGTCTCGAGCGACTGCAACACCTTGAGACGGCGCTCGGCTGTCGCCGTCAGCGTTTTCTTTGCAGGAACCGTGAAGAGTGCGTAGGCACGGGTCTTCGACCGCCCGACGCGGCCGCGCAGCTGGTAGAGCTGGGCAAGGCCGAACATGTCGGCCCGGTGTACGATCAGCGTGTTGGCCGTCGGAATGTCGAGGCCGGACTCCACGATCGTCGTCGACAACAGCACGTTGTACTTGCCCTCGTAAAAGGCGTTCATCACGTCTTCCAGCTCTCCCGGCGGCATCTGGCCGTGGGCAACGGCGACTTTCAGCTCAGGCACGCTGTCTTCGAGGAAGGCCTTGATGTCGGCTATATCGGCAAGACGGGGGCAAACATAGAAGCTCTGCCCGCCGCGATAATGCTCGCGCAGAAGAGCCTCACGCACCACCAAGGGGTCGAAGGGCGACACGAAGGTCCTGACCGCCAACCGGTCCACCGGCGGCGTGGCAATCAGCGAAAGTTCCCGGACGCCGGTCAGGGCGAGCTGCAGCGTACGCGGGATCGGCGTTGCCGAAAGTGTGAGGACGTGGACGTCCGACTTCAGTTCCTTGAGCCGTTCCTTGTGCTTGACGCCGAAATGTTGCTCCTCGTCGATGATCAGCAGGCCGAGATCCCGGAACGTGACACCCTTTCCGAGCAACGCATGGGTCCCGATGACGATATCAACCGAACCGTCGGCAATGCCCTTCTTGGTCAGCGTCAGCTCCCGCGTCGGCACGAGCCGGGAGGCATGGGCAACGTTGATCGGAAGGCCGTGGAAGCGCTCCGAAAAGGTCCGGTAATGCTGGCGCGAAAGCAGCGTGGTTGGAACAACAACGGCGACCTGTCGGCCCGACATGGCCGCGATGAAGGCCGCTCGTAGCGCAACCTCGGTCTTGCCGAAGCCCACGTCACCGCACACGAGCCGATCCATCGGCCGTCCGGACGACAGATCCTCGAATACCGCATCAATCGCGTTGAGCTGATCCTCGGTCTCCTCGTAAGGAAAACGGGTCGCGAATTCATCGTAGACACCCTCCGGGGTCTCGACGACCGGCGCGGTCTTCAGAGCACGCGCCGCAGCGGTCTTGATCAGGCCATCGGCAATCTCGAGGATCCGCTTCTTGAGCTTGGCCTTTCGCGCCTGCCACGCTCCGCCGCCCAGCTTGTCGAGCTGCGCTTCCGTATCCTCGGAACCATAGCGGGACAGGAGCTCGATGTTCTCGACCGGCAGATAGAGCTTGTCGCCGCCGGCATATTGGAGCTCGAGACAGTCGTGCGGTGCGCCAACGGCCTCGATGGTTTTCAGACCGATGAAACGGCCGATACCGTGATCGACGTGAACGACGAGATCGCCTTCGGAAAGACCCGTCGCCTCGGTGATGACATTGGCGCCCTTGGCCTTCTTCCGGCTCTTGCGCACCAGCCGATCGCCGAGGATGTCCTGCTCGCCGATGATGGCGACATCCGGCAATTCAAAGCCGTGCTCGATGCCGAGCACGCACAGGCCGGTCATCTTCTTGTCGAGACCCTGAAGCGCCGAAAACGCATCAACGTCCTTGGCAGATTTCAGACCATGGTCATGAAGGATCTGGCCGAGACGGTCTCGCGATCCGTCGGACCAGCAGGCGATTACAGTCTTCTTGCCGTCCTTCTGCAACCCGCTGACGTGCGAGATCAGGGAGTCGAAGATATTGACGTCGCCAGCAGCACGTTCAGCCGCAAAACTGCGCCCCTGACGGCCTGCAAGATCGATGACCGTTTTGCCGGTTCCAGGCGGCGGCGTGAAAGGATCCATCGCCGCGCTGGCCCGGTCAGCGAGCGCTGCCGTCCACTCCGCTTCGGTGAAATAGAGCGATGACGGCTCGACGGGCATGTAGGGCACGGTGCCGGCGGTTTTTCCCGCCTCCCGGGCTTCCTCGCGGGCCGCGAAATGTTCCTTTACCTGGTCAAGTCGCTCGTGCGCGACATCGCCTGCACGGGCGTCCAGAACCACGGGCACATCGCCGACATAATCGAACACGGTCTCCAGATGCTCATGGAACAGTGGCAGCCAGTGCTCCATGCCGGCATACCGTCGACCTTCGCTGATGGACTGGTAGAGAACATCGTCTCGTCCGGCTGCGCCGAAATTCGTCAGATAGTTGCGCCGGAAACGCGAGATCGCCTCTTCCGAAAGCACCACTTCGCTCATGGGAACGAGATCGAGCCGCTTCAGCTGCTTCGATGTGCGCTGTGTCTCCGGATCGAAGGAACGGATGGATTCAAGAGTATCGCCGAAGAAATCCAGGCGCACGGGTTCTTCCGAACCTGGTGTAAACAGGTCCACAATGCCACCGCGAACCGCATATTCGCCCGTCTCGCGAACGGTCGGCGTGCGCGAAAAGCCGTTCATCTCCAGCCAGGTGGAAATCCGTGTCATGTCGATGCGGTTGCCGGGCGCCATCGACAGCGCCTGCGCCTTCATCCACTCCCGGTCCGGCACCCGCTGGACGGCAGCATTGACGGTGGTCAAGAGGATGGTCTTGCGATCCTGCGGCAGGCCGTTGGCAAGTGCTCCAAGCGCGAGCAGGCGGCGGGCACTGATCGAGCCGTTCGGCGACACGCGGTCATAGGGAAGACAGTCCCATGCCGGAAGCTGAAACACCTCGACGCTCGGGTCGAAGAAAGGCAACGCCTCCGTGATCATCTGCATGCGCGTCGCGTCCCGGGCAACGAAAACCAGCGTCAATCCGTTGGCATCGCTTTCCGCAATGATACGGGCCAGCGCATAGGCTTCGGCGCCATCGGGAACGCTCGCAAGCGTCACGTTTGCCTGGTCTTTCAGCAGGCTCTGGAACACGGGCATTTTCCTTGTCTCGAAATCTTGTGGAGGCCGTCTTCCACCTGGCGGCTTTTAGACTATCAATATAGCCGCGCTCAGCCGGCGGCCTTTTCCGCCCGCTGCCGCGCGATCGCTTCTTCGTGATAGGCGATGATGCGCCTGTAAAGTGGACCATCCCACTCTTCCGGCAAGGGCTTGCGCCCGGTCATCCAGGCATAAAGATCCTGATCGTGCGCGGTCAGAAGGTGTTCGAGCTCTTCCAGCTCGGGCTCCGACAGACTGTCGATCTCCGCCTCCACGAACCCGCCAAGGAGCAGATCCATCTCCTTCATGCCGCGATGCCAGCAGCGGAACATGATGCGTTTGCGGCGATTGTCGCGGCCGCTTTCCGGTCCTGTGTCTGCAGGCGATGCGCTCATCTGGAAATCCAATCGTTGTCTGACGGGTGCAGTCTTGCCGCTATATAACGCCGGCAGTCTGCTCTGTCAGCGCCTGTTGGCAAGAAATGAGAACATATTGCGTACATCTGCGTGTTCGTGCCACAAATGTCGGGTCGTCCCGATCCCGAACCCCATGTCTTCAGAGCGCCCGCCGGGCCAGACCGAAAGCCTTCTGACACTCCATGCGCCCTCCGGTTCTCGATTCCCTGTTCGCGCCCGTTTCGACACTGCCGGGTGTCGGCCCGAAGATCGCAAAGCTCCTGACGGATTTCCTGGCCAGCCAGCCCGACCGTGAGGCGACAATCGCCGACCTGCTATTCCACATTCCGCACACTGTCATCGACAGGCGTCACAGACCCGGCATTGCCTATTCGGAAAACGGCGACATCGTCACGCTCGACGTAACCATCGACCGGCACATGCCGGGGCCTCGCGGCGGAAGGGCGCCCTATCGCATCACCGCCTTTGACGATACCGGTAGCATCACCTTCGTCTTCTTTCATTCCCGTCGCGACTGGCTCGAAAAGACCTTTCCAGAAGGCGAGCGGAGGATCGTGTCGGGCAAGGTGGAATGGTTCAACGAGCGTCCTCAAATGGTCCACCCCGACTATTCGCTCGCACCGGACGAAGCTGACGCAATGCCTCAGGTGGAGCCGGTTTATCCGATGACGGCTGGCCTTTCGCCCAAGACCCTGCAGAAGGCAATGGCGGCTGCGCTCGACAAATTGCCCGAACTGCCCGAGTGGCTGAATGACGCTCATCTGAGGCAGAACCAGTGGCCCTCTTTCAAGGAAGCTCTGACCGCACTGCACCGGCCGGAGGAGCGGCTCGACATTTCGCCTGAATCTCTGTTCTTCCAGCGTCTTGCCTATGACGAGTTGCTGGCGAGCCAGCTGGCACTGTCGCTCGTCCGTTCGAAGATGCGCCAGCTCGGCGGCATTTCAAGGAAACCCTCGGGAAGCCTCCAGCGCCGGGTGGTGGGAGTTCTGCCTTTCTCGCTGACACGCAGCCAGGCTTCGGCAGTCGAGGACATCAATGCGGACCTTGCCGAACCGACGCGCATGCTGCGCCTGCTCCAGGGCGACGTGGGCTCTGGCAAGACAGTTGTCGCCCTCGCGGCGCTTGCTCAGGTGATCGAGACAGGCGCGCAAGGCGCCCTGATGGCCCCGACCGAGATCCTTGCCCGTCAGCACTTCGCATCCATGTCGCCGATTTGCGAGAAGGTCGGCATCCGCCTCGCTCTCCTGACCGGAAAGGACACGGCGAAGGAGCGCCGCATCACCCAGGAGAAGCTGGATGCTGGAGAAATCGACCTCGTGGTCGGCACCCACGCGCTGTTCCAGGGCAAGGTGACATTCAAGGACCTCGCCCTCGTCGTCGTCGACGAGCAGCATCGCTTCGGCGTGCATCAACGGCTCGCCCTTTCCGCCAAGGGTCAGGGTGTCGATGTCCTCGTCATGACCGCGACGCCGATCCCACGCACGCTCGTGCTCACCTGTTTCGGCGACATGGACGTCTCGCGTCTGACCGACAAGCCGGCGGGGCGAAAACCCATCACAACTGTGTCCGTATCCCTCGACCGGCTGGATGAAATCATCGGCCGGATCGGGGCAGCCATCGCGGACGGACAGAAAGTCTACTGGGTCTGCCCGCTGGTCGAGGAATCGGAAAAAATCGATCTCGCGGCGGTCGAAGACCGGCACCGGGTCCTGGAGCAGGAACTGCGCCAGCGCGTGTCCCTCGTCCATGGCCGCATGAGCGCGGACGAAAAAGATGCCGCAATGCAGGATTTCAAGTCCGGCCAAACCCGTGTTCTCGTCGCAACCACGGTCATCGAGGTCGGGGTCGACGTGCCGGATGCGACCATCATCGTGATCGAACATGCCGAGCGATTTGGCCTTGCCCAGCTTCACCAGCTGCGCGGCCGGGTCGGACGCGGGGACAAGGCCTCGTCCTGCGTTCTGCTCTACAAGGGACCGCTCGGAGAGACGGCGGGTGCGCGGCTCAACATCATGCGCCAGACCAATGACGGCTTTCTGATCGCGGAAGAAGACCTGAAGCTGCGAGGCGGCGGCGAAATCCTCGGCACACGTCAGTCGGGCACACCGGGCTTCCGGATTGCACGCGCGGAAGAACATGCAGACCTGATGGAAGTCGCACGCGACGACGCCCGGCTGATCCTGGAAACAGACCCCGAGCTATCGACGGAACGCGGCAGTGCGCTGCGGACCCTGCTCTATCTCTTCGGACGGGACGAGGCCATCAGGCTGCTGCGCGCAGGTTAGCAGCAAGCTTCAGCCGTCCGCCTTTTCCAGTACTGGCTTATCAAGATACTCGTCCAGCATTTCGGGATAGCTCGGATTTACCAGACCTGCTGAAATGACCAGCTTCGCCGCATCCTCGACACTCATCTTCAACTCGACGATCTCCGAGCGGGGCACGAACAGCAGGAAGCCCGACGTCGGGTTCGGCGTCGTCGGCAGGAACACCGAAACAGTATCGGCCTTGTCGCGCAGTTGCCGGGCCACTTCACCCTTGGTTTCCGTGGCGATGAAGACGATTGCCCAAAGCCCCTTGCGCGGATATTCGATCAGGGCTGCCTTCGAGAAGGAATTCCCACGCTCATCCAAAACGGTCTCAAAGATCTGCTTGAGGCCACGATAGAGGTTGCGCACCAGCGGCATGCGACCGACGATGGACTCACCGAGGCGCAGCAGGCTGCGTCCCATGAAATTCGCCGCCAGAAAGCCAACGATCGTCAACAGCAGGACCGCAACGATCAGGCCGACACCCGGAACCGAAAACGGGAGGTAGGTTTCGGGGTTGTAAGCCGCAGGCAGGAGCGGCTTGACCCAGCCATCAACCCAATGGATGAACGTCCATGTCAGCCAGAGGGTGATGCCGATGGGGCCCGTGATGACCAGGCCGGTGAGGAAGTAGTTGCGCAACTTCGTAACGAAACGCACCTTTGGCCGAAAGTGCGCTGCATTTTCATCGTCCGACTTCTTACGCGTCATTCCAATTTCCTCAAGCTGCGGCGATACGCCATCGCATTCCCGCTCATCCTCTATTACATAATGATTGAGATTGCGCGGCGGTATCCCGGCGTGGCATCAAATTTTGCGCGTCCGCGCAATATTCTGCACGAATTGGAGGCAGCCCTTGCGGCGCACCACCTACAAGCTGCTCGGAGTGATATTGGTCATCGTCGGGCTGATCGGAGCCGTTCTGCCGCTCCTGCCGACCACGATTTTCTTCATTCTTGCAGCAGGTTGCTTCGCACGTTCGTCTCCGGCCCTTGAAGCCCGTATTCTGGAACATCCCAGGATCGGCCCCAGCGTCATCGCCTGGCGCGAGCATGGAGTTATTCCACCGCGCGCAAAAATGATTGCAACGACCAGCATGATTGCCGGCTACCTGTTGTTTCTGTTCGCCTCCCGGCCGGATGCCCTGATTAGCATTGCCGCAGCGGCGGTCATTGGCGCTTGCGCGGTTTACGTCCTGACACGACCATCCTATCCGCGCACGCCGATCAATAATGACTTGAAAAACGACGTATAAATAACTGCATTTATTATTATATGTCAGGAATCAGCCGTTTGCCGAGCGTCGCACTTGTCTCCGGCGCATAGCCAAGCCTTTCGTAAAAGCTCAGCACCTTGTCGTTTTCCTGACGCACCATCAGGTGGATCTTCGGACAACCGAGCTCGACCAGAAAGGCCTCACAATATTCCATCAAGAATCTGCCGACACCCGACGACTGATGTTCGGGCGCTACGGCAAGGTAGTATATCGATCCGCGATGGCCGTCATATCCAGCCATGACCGACGCAATCAGAACCTCGTCACCGCCCTCATGCGAGGGGGCCAAAACAACGAAGAAGCCACCATTGCGGTCAGACAGCTTGCGATCGACATCCTTGTCAGGGTCATTCCAGGGCCTGATCAACCCACAGGCACCCCAAAGTTCGATGACATCGCGCCGGAAACGCTCCTCGAAGGGAGCGATCCGGCAGTCCGGGAGATCCGTCATTATTCGACGGTCACCGATTTCGCCAGGTTGCGCGGCTGGTCGACGTCCGTGCCCATGAACACCGCCGTATGGTAGGCGATCATCTGGATAGGCAGCGCATAGACGATCGGCGCGACGATGTCATGCACCTGAGGCATAACGACAACGTCTTTGGCCGCATCACCGGACTCAGCTGCGCCCTTCTCATCCGTGATCAGTACGATACGCCCGCCGCGCGCCGCGACTTCCTGCATGTTGGAGACCGTCTTCTCATAGATCCCGTCATGCGGGGCAATCACGAAGACCGGAATGTTCTCGTCGATCAGTGCGATCGGACCGTGCTTAAGCTCGCCGGCAGCGTAGCCTTCCGCGTGAATATAGGACAGCTCCTTGAGCTTCAGCGCACCTTCAAGTGCCAACGGGAAGTTGGTGCCGCGGCCAAGGTAGAGCGCGTTCGACACCTTCGACAGAGGCTGGGCAAGGGTCTCGATCTTGGTTTCGCTTTTGAGCGCCTGAACGGTCAGGCCTGGCAACGTACCAAGCGCTTCGACCAATTCAGCTTCGGCGGCTGAATCCAGAACCCCGCGAGCCTTGCCCGCTTCGATCGCGAGCGCAGCGAGCACTGCCAGCTGGCAGGTGAAGGCCTTGGTCGAGGCGACGCCGATTTCCGGACCTGCAACGGTCTGGAAGATCACGTCGGACTCACGGGCGATCGTGCTTTCAGGGACATTGACCACGGCCCCGATCTTGGCGCCATGCTCCTTGCAGTAGCGCAGGGATGCAAGCGTATCGGCGGTCTCACCGGACTGCGAGATGAACAAGGCGAATTCGTTCTTGCCCATCGGGGTTTCGCGGTAGCGGAACTCGGAGGCAATATCGATCTCGACCGGCAGGCGGGCGTATTTCTCAAACCAGTATTTGCCGACGAGGCCCGCGTAATAGGCAGTGCCACAAGCCGAAATCACGATCCGGTTCAGATTGGCAAAATCAACCTTGTCCGCGCCGGGAACCCGCACCTGTCGCGCGCCAAGGTCGATGTAGCGCGACAATGTGTGACCGATGACTTCCGGCTGTTCATGGATTTCCTTGGCCATGAAGTGCCGGTAGTTGCCCTTGTCCATCAGCGCTGCTGTCACAGAAGACCGGCTTTCGGCCCGGGTGACTTCTTCGTTCTGCGCGTCGTAGACAACGGCACCTGAACGGTTGACGACGGTCCAGTCGCCCTCCTCCAGATACGTAATCCGGTCAGTGAACGGCGACAGCGCAATGGCGTCGGAACCAAGATACATCTCGCCTTCGCCGTGACCGACCGCCAATGGCGATCCCTTGCGCGCCCCGATCAGAAGGTCGTCATATCCCTCAAACAGGAATGCCAGGGCAAATGCGCCATGAAGCCGCGGAAGAACGGATTTGACCGCAGATACCGGATCGCTGCCCTTGGACAGTTCGACATTCACCAGATGAGCGACCACTTCCGTGTCGGTTTCGGTCAGGATCTCGGCGCCGGTGGACCTGATTTCTTCGCGCAGCTCAAGATAGTTCTCGATGATCCCGTTGTGCACGACCGCAACCTTGCCCGCCATATGCGGGTGGGCATTCGTAACGCTTGGACCGCCATGGGTTGCCCAACGGGTATGTCCGATCCCTGCGGTTCCGCCAATCGGTGTCTTTTCCAGCGTACCTTCCAGGTTTCGCAACTTGCCTTCGGCACGCCGCCGCCCCAGAACGCCGCCTTCGAGCGTCGCGACACCGGCGGAATCGTATCCCCGGTATTCCAGACGCTTCAAGGCGTCGACCAGCCGCGGAGCAACTTCAGTGGATCCAAGAATGCCGACAATACCGCACATAAAATCGCGTCCTTCGAACAGAAAAAATTTGCCCACCTTTAGCGGACACCCGGCAATGATCTGAAATCAAACCCTGTTTCAGATCATGACACGCCGGAATAAGGAGTTTCTTTGCCAAAACCGGAAGAGCCCTGAAGCCTCAGGACTGCTTTGACCCGGCTTCCTTGGCTGCCTTGAACCGCTGGCGCAGCTCTTCGGCCCTGCCAGGCTTTTCTACCTGCCGTCCCCTGCCGATCACCAGCGCGTCGTCGGATACCTCATCGGTAACGACACTGCCGGCCGCTACATAGACCCCGGAACCCAGCTTCAAAGGCGCGACAAGCGTCGAATTCGAGCCGACGAAACTGCCCGCACCGATTTCGGTCTTGTGCTTGCCGAAGCCGTCGTAGTTACACGTGATGGTCCCGGCGCCAATGTTGCTCTTTGCGCCGACGGAGGCATCTCCGATGTAGGACAGGTGGTTCACCTTTGCCCCTGCACCCACATCAGCGTTCTTGATCTCGACGAAGTTACCGATATGGGCATTGTCACTGAGGCGTGCGCCCGGCCGAAGACGTGCGTAGGGCCCGACCGTTGCCCCTGCGCCCACGTGCGCGCCCTCCAGATGACTGAAGGCGCGAATGACCGCTCCGCTCTCGACCTTGACGCCCGGTGCGAAGACGACATTCGGCTCGATCGTGACATCCGGGTCAATCACGGTGTCATGGGCGAAGAATACGGTCTCCGGAGCCTGCAGCGTCACGCCAGTCTCCATGACCGCGTGTCGCGCGCGCCGCTGGAAAACGGCCTCGCACTGCGCCAATTGCACGCGGGTATTGATCCCCTGCACATCCTCTTCATTGCCCACGACCGCAACGACTGTGAGGCCGCGTTCGTTCGCAATTTCGACGGCATCAGTCAGGTAATACTCGCCTTTGGCGTTGGCGTTTCCAATCGCATCCAGCAGCTCTAGCGCAGCCTTGCCGGCAAAGCCCATGATGCCCGAATTACAGAGCGTCACCAGCCTCTCGTCATCACTGGCATCCTTCTCCTCACGGATGGCAACAAGCTTGCCGTTCTTGGTCAGAAGGCGGCCGTAGCCGAAAGGCGTCTCGGTTTCGAAGCCAAGCACGACGACGTCGGCTCCCTTGGCAAGTTCATTGCGGACGGCCCCTACCGCCTCAGGCGTTATCAAGGGCGTATCGCCGAACAGCACCAGTATGTCATCGAAGCTCTTCTCAAGCACAGAACGCGCGGCCAGGGCGGCATGGGCTGTTCCAAGCCGGTCGACCTGGACGTGGCAGGATGCGCTGGGAGCAAGGTCCTTGACCAGCGTCTCGAGCGGCTCCATGTCCGGTCCGACCACAACGGCCATTTCTTCTGCGCCCGATGCTGCAAGCGTCTTCAGCACATGTCCGACGAGCGGCAAGTGGCCGATCGGATGCATGACCTTCGGAAGGTCCGAACGCATCCGGGTGCCAAGGCCAGCCGCCAGAACAACCGGCAAGAAGCTTCGCTGAGACATGAATTCCGTTTCCTGTTGAACTCGCCAAAATTACGGATTGGTTGAAATCCCAAAGCGGTAAAGGTTCGGTGACCTGTATGCCCCGATCCACAGGACAATGAAAGAACGACCTGAAGATTACGCGGTCTTTCTTGTTCGTTAACCATAAATGCGCTCACATGTATCTGATTGCGCATCAGATTCGTGAAAAACAGGACCAGCGCGGCGTGCCGGATCACTTGGCCAGACCAGCAGATGATAAAAAGTCTGTACGGGACATCATCAGCGAGACGCTCACACCGCAGCGCCTGCTCGTTGTCTCGTGGGCATCTGCAGCCATTTTCTCAGGGGCGTTGGGCATGGCAGCTGTGCACTTCGCTCCGGCCAGCCTGCCCTCTTCCGCGCCTTATGCCGGTATCCGATTGCCTCCGAGCGGCCCCGTCGGTGCCACAGCATCCATAGGACTGAATGGCCAGTCCGTCTCCGTAGGACTGATGGAAAGCCGCAACGGTCAGATGCTGACAGCAGAGAACCAGTTCGAAACAGCACAGATAGAAACGCTTCAAAAGGAAGTGGTCGCGCTACGCCGGCGCCTTTCCATGCTGAGCGAGCAAAATGCAACCTACTCGCGGCGGCTCGCGGACCTGGAAAACCAGTTTGATACCGCCAACACGACCGCTCCCGCAGAAACGACCGCCAGCATCGACCAAGCCGCTTTGCGGGCGCGGGTCGCATCAGAGCGCCCTGCCCCCAAGCCCTCCGTCCCGCGTGCGGACGTCGGCAAGGGTACACAAGTATCTGCCATGGACGCACAGAAGGCACCGGCGCCTGCCGCACAGCGGTCTCATGCCGGCTCACGCATTGAGGTCCTTCCTGCTCCGGAGACCATGAACCGGAAGATCACGTTGACCCGGCCACCGCAGGTCCGGCCAGTGAGCAGCGAACAATTCGAGCCCGTTCGTGTCGTTTCCGTCTCCGAGGCAGATCCAGAGGCGTCCCTGACCACCGGGTCCATCCCGAACCAGTCCGCCTTGACACCGAGTGCTGAGGAGAGCGAGCCGGAGCCCATCATGGTACGCCCTTCTACGCCGGCGGGCCGGGCCACAGGCCCCGGCAAAACTCAGATTGGACGGACGGATTTCGGCGCAGTCGTCGGACGCTTTGAAAGCACCGCTTTAGCGCAAGCGGCCTGGATCGCATTCAAGGAGGAAAACTCCGAGCGCATGCAGGATCTGTCGGCTCTCACGGCGCCGTCAGAATTGTCCGACGGACAGGTCGACCTGCTTGTCGGCCCCTTTGCGAACGCGGCTGACGCGGCTGTCGCCTGCCTTCAGCTTCTTCAGATAACCGAAACCTGCCATCCGGCGCTTTTCGTCGGAGACACTGTCCCCCTGCTCCCAGTGGCAGAGGCCGCCAACGTTCCGGCCAGCCGCATCGGTCAGCCCTTCTGAAACCGAAAGCTGCGCCCGGCGCCGCACACGAGCTTTGTTGTCAGCCAATCACCGAGAACGCCGGGAAGGTTTCCAGCAACCAGTAGGACAGAACCGCCATCTGGCCGGTTATGAAGAGAATTCCCGTAAGCACGAGGATCAGCCCCATGATCTTCTCCACGGTCCCCAGATGCCGGCGAAACCGCTTCATGAAGCCGAGGAAAGGCTTGGCGAAAAGGGCGGCCAGCAGGAACGGGATCCCGAGCCCGAGTGCATAGGCTGCAAGCAGGAGGGCGCCCTGCGCAACCGTGTCCTCTGATCCTGCAACGAACAGGATCGCAGCAAGGATCGGACCGACGCACGGCGTCCAACCGAAGGCAAACGCCAGGCCCATGACATAGGCCCCGATCAGACCGGCGGGCTTGCTGTCTACATGCACACGTGCCTCGCGGTACAACAGGCCGATGCGGAACACTCCGAGGAAATGAAGCCCCATCACGATGATCACGGCACCGGCGATATAGCCAAGAAACTGGATATGCTGCGTGATGAACTGACCGATAAAGCTCGCACTGGCTCCAAGCGTGACGAACACCGTGGCAAAGCCTGCGACAAAGGCCAGGCTGGCAATGAACACCCGGCGGGACGCCGCCTTGTCGTCGCCATCCCCCGTCAGTTCTTCGAGGGAAACACCGGCAATATAGCCCAGATATGGGGGCACGAGCGGCAAGACACATGGGGAGATGAACGACAGGAGCCCAGCCAATGCAGCTCCCCAGATGGTCACGTCTTGCAGCATGTAAAATCGTCTCTGAGTTTGATCGGGCTATCGCCACACGACCCGCTAAAGGTGCCGGGCACCGCTAACGTCGGCCCCAACCTACACCTTAACAAGACACAATAGGCTCACCTTTTCGAGAGACGTCTGGTCGCAGTCCCTGTTTTTCCCGAGATCCCTATTCGCGCACGACCAGAACGGACTGGTTCGCATGACGCACGACCCGGGCAGCGTTCGGCCCCAGCAGGTAGTCCTTCAGTTCCGGACGATGGGATGCCAGCACGATCAGATCGCAGTTCAGCTTGTCCGCAGCCCGGTTGATCTCTTCGTAGATGGTGCCATGGGCAATATGGCCTTTGACCTTGAGATCGCCCTCGAAATGGTCATTGATGAACTGCTTCAGCATTTCCCCGGCTGCCTTCAAGGCGTCTCCCTCGTAGTCCTTGGGAAAATAGCTGCCGACGATCGATTTGCCGAAATCAGGCACGACCGCAACAACATGCACATCCGAACCGAAGGTTTTCGCCATGGCTTTGGCAACCGGCAGGGATTTACGCCAGGAACTTGCTTCGGCCAGATCCACCGGCACCAGTATCGACTTGTACATTGCCGTCTCCCCTAGAATGGCGGCCTAAAACGCCGGAACGTCTGTGCGCCGCTTCTGCAGCCCGATCACAAGCAGCAGCAGCAATATGGCCGGAATGTAAAAGACCTCCTTGGGCATCCGTTCGGCGGCCATCCTGACTTCTGCGATTTCCACCGGCTCGTCGCCATAGAAATCGAATGTCTGGAAGGTCTCGAAGAACGGTGTCCCGGGGAACGGCTCTTCAAGAACGGCCCTACCGTCTTCAACCATCACCGAAAGTCCGGCGGCCGATACACGCCCTTCGCCATCTCCAGAAGCCCCGAGAGGAAGCTCAACCAGCGTCTCGAGGCTTTCGCCCACATTGTCGAAGTCGGGGCCCCGGACGAGCACCATCAGGCTTCCGTTCTCAGGGACGGAACCCGCCGTTTCGAAAATGGCTTGGGGATCGCTGATGTCGTATGGCTCCTGGACATAGTCGAGCCAGAACCCCGGACGGAACAGCGTGAACGCGATCAGTAGAAGGGCTACGGCTTCCCACGCCTTGTTACGCGCGAAGAAATATCCTTGCGTTCCCGCCGCAAAAAGCATCATGGCAACTGTGGCGACCACAAAGACGAATACCGCCTGAACCGGTCCGACGTCGATCAGGAGCAGATCGGTATTGAAGATAAACAGGAACGGCAGCGCCACGGTCCTGAGGCTGTAGAAGAACGCCGTGAAACCGGTCTTGATTGGATCGCCGCGTGAAATGGCCGCTGCAGCGAAGCTTGCCAGTCCGACGGGCGGTGTCACATCCGCCATCAAGCCGAAATAGAAGACAAACAGATGCACGGCGATGAGCGGCACGATCAGGCCGTTCTGCGCTCCGATCTCGACAACCACCCCAGCCATGAGCGAGGACACGACGATATAGTTTGCCGTGGTCGGTAGCCCCATGCCGAGGATGAGCGAGAAGATCGCCACCAGAACCAGCATCGCGATCAGGTTGCCACCGGACAGGAATTCGATGAACTCGCCCATGATCTGGTGGGCACCGGTCAGCGAGATCGTGCCGACGATGATACCGGCCGCACCAGTCGCGACCGCAATACCGATCATGTTGCGCGCTCCGGCAATCATGCCCTGGACCAGATCCACAACGCCCTCGTTGAGCGCTGCGCCGACTGCGCCGCTCGAGCGCATGATCGCCTTGAGCGGCTTTTGCGTCAGCAGGATCACGATCATTCCCACGGTCGCCCAATAGGCAGACAGGCCCGGCGAGAAGCGCTCGATCATCAGGCACCAGACAAGCACGACGATCGGAAGCAGGTAATAGAGCCCGGTGAGCAGCGTCGGAATGAATTCCGGCAGCTCGCCGACCGGTGCATCAGGGTCGTCCAGTTCGAGATCAGGCCGGCGAGAAGCGACAAAGAGCAACCCAAGATAAGCGACGGTGAAAATGGCGATGACGCCGTAGAAGGTTGCGTCTCCAAAGATGACCTTCGTCCAGCCAAGGCCGTAATAAAGCACCGCGGCCAGAATACCCATGGTGAGGAAACCGGTGAGCACCCCAAGGATGCTCTGGATCACGGTCTTGGCCGGACCAGGCTTGGGCAGCCCGGTCATCCCGGCCTTCAGTGCCTCCAGATGCACGATGTAGAGCAAGGCGATATAGGAAATCGTGGCAGGCAACACGGCATGGCGAACGACGTCCAGATAGGTGACGCCGACATACTCCACCATCAAAAACGCGGCCGCGCCCATGACAGGCGGCATGATCTGGCCATTGACCGAGGACGACACCTCCACCGCCCCCGCCATCTCCGGCTTGAAACCCACACGTTTCATCAGCGGGATCGTGAAGGTACCGGTCGTGACCGTATTGGCGATCGAGGACCCGGAGATCAGGCCGGTCATGGCCGATGACACGACAGCCGCCTTGGCCGGCCCGCCCCGAAGGTGACCGAGAAGCGCAAAGGCGACCTTGATGAAATAGTTGCCAGCTCCGGCCTGGTCGAGCATGGCGCCGAACAGGACGAACAGAAAGATCATCGAGGCCGACACGCCAAGTGCGATGCCGAAAACGCCTTCGGTCTGCATCCAGTAGTGCCACATGGCCTTGCCGTAGGAGGCCCCCTTCCACTGGATCACTTCCGGAATGAAAGGCTTGTCGCCGAAGAAGACGTAGGTCAGGAAAACGCTGGCGACGATGACGAGCGGCAGGCCTAGGGCGCGGTAGGTCGCGATCAGCATGATCACGAGGCCCACGGTGGAAATCACCAGATCGGCACTCGTCGGCAGACCCGCACGGTTGGAGATATCCTCCTTGAAGACGACCAGATAAAGACACGCAGCCACCCCAAGGAGGCCGAGAACCCAATCATACCAGGGAATGAAACTGCGCGGGCTGGACTTGAACAGCGGATAGGCCATCGAGGCCAGAAACAGGGCGAACGCCAGATGGACGGATCTGGCCGTATCGGAGTTGAGCGTCACGTTCACACCGATCAGGTCGGTCAGGATGAACGGCACGTTCGAGGCGTAGTAGAGCTGGAAAAGCGACCAGAGCAGAGCGGTCGCAGCGACAAAGGTCTTGATCGCGCCTTCCGGGTTGCGGGCGCCTGTATCGCTCTGCGCAACAAGCTCTTGCAGATCGATATCCGAATTGGCGACACCAGCCGCACCTTTGTTGGAAACGTCAGCCATTTCGCACCCCGCCAAGACTGCGCCTTCCCACCAAGGCGCGGAAAATCAATAACTTGAAAACAAAGCGGGAGGGCAACCCAACGATCGCCCTCCCCGGCCGGACTTACATCCAGCCCTTTTCCTTGTAGTACTTCTCGGCGCCCGGATGCAGCGGCGCAGACAGGCTGTCACGAATCATCTCTTCCGGCTTCAGGTTCGCGAAGGCCGGGTGAAGCTTGGTGAAGCTTTCAAAGTCCTCGAAGACCGCCTTCACGAGCGTGTAGACAACATCATCCGGAACATCCGCGGAGCTCACGAAGGTCGCCCCAACGCCAAAGGTCGTGATGTCGGTATCGTTGTTGTACATGCCCGCCGGGATCGTGGCCTTGCGGTAGTACGGACGGTCCGCCACAAGTGCATCGATTTCCGCACCGGTGGCATTCACCAAGACGGCTTCGCACGATGAAATGGTTTCCTGCGTAAGCGCGGACGGGTGGCCGACAAGCCAGAAATAGGCGTCGATCTTGTTATCGCACAGCGCCTGACCGGTCTCGGCAGACTTGAGCTCCGACGCCAGCTTCAGATCGTCGCGTGTCCAGCCAAGGGCGGTCTCGATGACCTCCCAGGTGCCGCGCGTTCCGGAGCCGGCATTGCCGATGTTCAGGCGCTTGCCCTTGATATCGGTGATGTTGGAGATGCCGGCGTCGGCACGTGCGAGAATCGTGACCGGCTCCGGGTGAACGGAGAAAACGGCGCGCAGCTTCTCGAAAGGCCCGGCTTCCTCGAACTTGTCGGTGCCGTTATAGGCGTGATACTGCCAGTCCGACTGTGCGACACCGAACTCCAGCTCACCGGCCCGAATGGTGTTGATGTTGTAAATCGAACCGCCGGTGGATTCGACCGAGCAGCGGATGCCGTGTTCCTTGCGATCCTTGTTGACGAGGCGACAGATCGCGCCGCCGGTCGGATAGTAAACGCCGGTAACACCACCGGTGCCGATCGAAATGAATTGCTGCTCGGCAGCCTGCCCGGCACCCATGGTGCCCGCAAGCATCGCAAGACCGAGCGCCAGCTTCTTGATGGTCATTGAAAACCTCCACCTCTTTATTCTAGGGCTTTGACATCCGACTAAGGTATGCGAGCCCGCGAAGGGGAAGCTTAAGCAAAATTCATAACGTGAGGGAAGACTCGATCTGGCAATCAGTCGAAAATAATTTCACAAAACATCGTTTTTAGTATTGTTTTTCAATAGGATCGGATGAGGCAATGCCATCTCATTCACCGCGCCCGGATATAAGATAGCAGCTGTCAGCCGTCGTCCCGGCCGCCATTGATCACTTCAAAAAGCCGTTGCCGCAACACGTTCTCGTCCTCACCGTCGCGCAGTCCTTCACGCCACTGGTCGATCACGAGCCGCAGCCCAAGAGTGTCACGTGTGTGAGGCAGCTGTCCAACGAAGCCGGCAAAGAATACATCCAGCTTGTCGCGATCCAGAACGCCTTGATCGATCATTCCGTGAATGAGAGCCATGGTGGCAGCGATATGCCCCTTCA
Organism: Roseibium sp.; assembly: GCF_048261595.1. Classification (GTDB taxonomy): domain Bacteria; phylum Pseudomonadota; class Alphaproteobacteria; order Rhizobiales; family Stappiaceae; genus Roseibium. The sequence continues at coordinate 77,219 of NZ_JBLXFW010000001.1, read as the reverse complement.
TGAACTCAAGTTCCATTGATCGTGCTCCTTGATCCGCAGAACGCTCGTACATGAATCCTCGCAAATGCTTTTCGTATGCCACACGTTTTGCGGCGTGAATGCCAACTCGTCAAAAACTAAGCTGTTTCTCAACCGATGCAGAGTATCGTACATCATTCTTGATACGTTGAGAACTGCGTGATTTTTCCAAGGCAATTACCTTGAATTGATGGTGGTCATTGATTGTAAAATTTATTCTTAATTTTTCCGATCGTTGACTTCGACCTTGTCTTGATCGACCTCCCGGGGCCCTCCTGCCGCGGTTTTTCCAACAATCCCAGTTTTTTTCGCCAAGCAGGGTTGAATCTGGAATTCTCTCGGCATACACACACGCCACATTCGGTTGGCATCGACGGCCGGGGCACACCAGACCCCCTTGGAACCGAACCTCTCGGAGAGCCGATAGCTCAGCTGGTAGAGCAACTGACTTTTAATCAGTAGGTCCAGGGTTCGAGCCCCTGTCGGCTCACCACTTCTCCCGAATTACCCTATAGTTCCGAGCGGCCTGTCACCGCTGCAAGAACTCGGCCTTGCCTCGCCCTTCTAAGCGCTGGCGAATGCGCGCTGGCCCAAGGCGACGGCATAGCCAGATCATGCCACGCTCTTCCCGCCTTAAGGCGATCCCGCACCGGCCTCCATCTAAAGCATCAACTCCCGGAATTCCTCCGTCAGGAAGTCGATGAAGAGACGTATCTTGAGCGGCAGATGCCGGCTCTTCTGGAAGACGGCATAAACGCCGTTCTCGAACTCGCTGAACGACACCTTGTAGTCGTCGAAGATGTGCACGAGAGAGCCCTCATCGAGCTGCTTTTGCACGGACCACTCGTTCATCATGGCAATGCCGAGGCCATCCTGCACTGCTGTCAGAATCGCCTGGCCGTTATCCGACTGGAAGCACCCCTGAACGGGTATTTCAACGTCGGCCTGCCCCTCCTTGCGGAAACGCCAGACGGGAATGCCCATGTTCAGGCGATAGGTCAGACAGCTGTGATCATAGAGGTCTTCAGGCCTCTCTACCGGCCCTGCGGATTTCAGGTATGCGGGGGAAGCCACCAGAATGCGGGCGGAATTGGCGAGTTTGCGCGCGACGAGTGAGGAATCCTCTAGCTTGCCCATCCGGATATCGACGTCGATGCCCTGCGCGATGATGTCGACCGGAAAGTTCGACATCTGCAGGTCGATCTTTATCTCCGGATATTTCGCGAAGAAGTGCTTCAGGGACGGAACGAGGTATTGGTGACCGAAAACCATGCGCGAATGCACGCGCAGCACGCCGCGCGGAACGGAATGAAGCTGCACCACGGAGCGCTCCGCCTCATCGATCTGGCCAAGGATGTTCTCCACCTTGTCCAGGTAGACCTGCCCGGCTTCGGTCAGGCTGAGCCGGCGGCTGGTCCGGTTCAGCAACCTTATGCCCAGGCCGTTCTCAAGGTCATTGATATGGCGAGAAATGGAAGCCGGTGACAGCCCGAGCTGGCGGCCTGCCGCCGACAGCGAGCCATACTCGACGACACTGGAAAATACCTTCACCGATTTAAGCCATTCCAACGCAGGCATCCTTTCACAAAAGACCGGCGACACCCGTACATACCCGTTCCATCTTTTCATTCTACAAAAAGATGCTGCTCAGAACACCTCATATCCTTCGTCAAATGCGGGTTGTAACCTTCGTCAAAATCACATGACGCAGGGAGAAATCATGGCTGTCGGCCGATATGTCAGCGATCTGGAAGCAGGCGACAAGATGGGGCCGGTTGCCTATACGGTCTCGGCCTTCACGGTGCGTGAGTATTGCCATTCCGTTGAAATAGATGACGAAATCTTTCTCGGCATAGACAACCCGATTGCTCCGCCGACCCTCGTCCATCTCGATAAGCTGAAGCTTTATGAGGCGACCTGCCCGGCGGGAACCGGTCCGTCAGCACGTCTTCACATCGAATACGACGCCCGGTTCCATGACGCTGTGCCCGTTGGCGTTGAGGTAGAGATCGTAGGCGCAGTTACCGAGCGCTTCGAAAAGCGCGGCCGGACCTATGTCATCACTCAGATCGAGATGCGGGACAAGAAAAGCGGCAGGCTCCTTATAACCTACCGTGACACCGTGATCCTCGCTTATCGTCAGGGCGAGCAGGAGGCAGCGCAATGACCCTTCACAAGGTGACCTCCACGCAAATGACTTCCGGGTTTTCTGTCGGCGACCTGATCACATCTTCCTACCGCGCAATGACGCGCGAACGAATGCGCTGGTATGTCGATGCCCAGGAAACGGCAGTGCGCGGCGACGGAAAACCGCATTTTGGCGGCCCAACCATCCACGATGACGACGCCTACGCCCTGAAGCAGGGCCTTCCGGGCATCATTGCCGACGGGATGATTTCCACAAACTGGATCCTGGGTCTGCTTACCCGGACTTTCGGGACCGATTACGTGCGCAGCGGCCGCCTTCGGACCAAGTATATCGCACCGGTCTATGAGGACATGAAGCTGCGCTCATGCGCCCAGATCACGGCGCTTGAACAGCAAGACGAGGGCCTTCTGCTCCGGATGGATGTCTGGTGCGAAACCCCTGACGGCCAGAAAGTGACCGTCGGAGAAGCGGAAACCCGGTTCAGCGAATAGGCCATACTCCATGTCAAAAGCCATCCTGGACGGCATTCGCGTTGCCGACTTCTCGCGTGTCTTCGCAGTACCGGCCTGCGCGCAGATCCTGGCTGATCTGGGCGCCCAGGTTATCAAGATCGAGGAACCTGAGCGCGGGGACGAGGCCCGCTACTACGGCTGCAACGCTGAAGAACTTGCAGCCTGCGGAGGCGCAAGTCCGTCGTTTCATGCACTCAATCGCAACAAGCAATCCGTGGGTATCAACCTTGCGCTCGCCGAAGGCCGGGAAGCGGCACGCAGGCTGATATCGACCTGCGACGTGCTGCTGCACAATTTCCGGGTCGGCACGATGGAAAAATTCGGACTTGGCTATGACGATCTGAAGACCGACAACCCGGGCCTCGTCTACGGAGAGTTCTCGGCCTATGGCCCGGTAGGCTCCCTGTCACACATCGGCGCAAATGATCTTGCCCTGCAGGCGCATTCGGGCCTGCTTCACCTGACCGGCGAAGCAGACCGTGCCCCGGTACGTGTCGGCACCGCTGCAATCGACCTTCACGCCGGTGTCGCGCTCTCCAGCGCCATTTTGGCCGCGCTGTTCCACCGAGAGAGAACCGGCAGGGGCCAATACGTTGAAACGTCGCTGCTACGCAGCTCCGCCCATCTGATGAATTACTTTTACTCCGAATACTGGATGACCGGGAAACAGCGCAGCCGAATGGGGACGGCGAACCATCTTTCCGTGCCGAACCAGGTGTTTCCGGCTGAAGATGGTTATGCGGTAATCATCGCGCCCAGCGACCAGATGTGGGAGCGGCTGGCACGCGCGCTCGATCCGGATCAGCTCCTGCGTACGGAATTCGCGAGTATTCTGGACCGTCAGGCGCACAGGGAGTTGCTCGTGGAGACGCTCAGCGCCGTAACACGCACCTGGAAGGTCGATGACCTCGTCCACGTCCTTGGCGAGGCAAAGGTCAATGTGGCCAAGGTGAATTCCATCGCCGAGGCCGCCGATCACTTGCAGCTTTCGGCGATTGGCGGTGTCATGCAGCAGCCGGATGCTGAAGGCGGCAGGAAGGCCGTGGGCTCTCCTTTCACCATGTCTCGCGCGGGTGAGATCCCTTTTCGCAGCGCTCCCGAGCTGGGTGCCAATACACGCTCCGTCTTCGCCGAGGCCGGGATCGCCGGCGCCGAATTCGAGCGGCTGGAAAAAGCCGGCGCATTTGGTTTGGCCGCAGCGCAGATCGATTGACAGCATGGCGGATCGCATCTGCCCTAAACCCAAAGAAGGAATGTGAATGCCGGGACCTCTTTCCCATCTGACGGTTCTTGATCTTTCCCGTGTGATGGCAGGGCCTTGGGCAAGCCAGGTGCTTGCCGATCTGGGAGCCACGGTGATCAAGGTCGAACAACCAGGAACGGGCGATGACACGCGCGGCTGGGGGCCGCCCTTTCTGACAGATAAGGACGGCAACCAGACCCGCGAAAGCGGTTACTTTCTTGCCTGCAATCGCGGCAAGCAGTCCATAACTGTCAACCTGAAAGCCCCCGAAGGGCAGGAGCTGGTTAGAAAGCTCGCTGCCCGGTCCGACATCCTGCTTGAAAACTTCAAGGTCGGAACCCTGGAACGTTTCGGTCTCGACTATCCCAGCCTGAGCCAAGTCAATCCGCGCCTGATCTATTGCTCGATCACCGGCTTTGGCCAGACCGGTCCGCGCAGCAAGCAGGTCGCTTATGATTTCCTGATCCAGGCGATGGGCGGCCTGATGAGCATCACCGGTGAAGAGGAAGGCAAACCAGGCGGAGGACCGCAGAAAATCGGTGTTCCGATGGTCGATCTCACGACTGGCCTGTACTCCGTGATCGGCATTCTTGCGGCCATCGCCAACCGCGAGGTGACCGGCAAGGGCGATTACGTCGACGTGGGCATGCTCGACGTCCAGACAAGCCTTCTCGCCAACCAGGCCATGAACCACCTGCTGACCGGCAACACGCCACGCAGATATGGTAACGGCCATCCGAACATCATGCCGCAGCAGGTCTTCGCCTGTCAGGACGGCTACATGGTGCTGGCGGTCGGAAACGACGGTCAGTTCAAGCGGCTGTGCGAGGCGCTGGAAGATACCGAGATGCTCAACGACGAACGCCTCACCTACAACAAGGGCCGCGTCGAGCATCGTGACGAGCTGCTGGGACGCCTGGCGGACCACTTCGCGCGATACAAGCGCGCAGACCTCCTCGACCGCCTGAACGCAAAGGATGTTCCCTCCGGCCCGATCAACACGGTTCCGGAAGTCTTCGACGAGCCACAGGTTCGGGCACGCGAGATGCGCGGTGAACTGGATCACCCTCTGTCTGGCAAGGTCCCCCAGGTTTTCGGGCCGATCCGGATGGCCGGCTGCGAGACACGTTCCAGGATGGCTCCTCCCCTTCTTGGCGCAGACACTGTCGAAGTGCTCAAGGCGGCAGGGTATTCCGATCAGGAGATTGCCGATCTTAGGGACAGCGGCGCCATCTGAGAGGACGGATATTGAACTCAAAAGGCCTGCCGGATCGGCAGGCCTTTTTTATGTACCCGGCCGCACCGTTCAAAGGGCGTCGGCTTCCTTCAGCACAGATGCCAGGTTGGGTGCCACCTCGATACCATGGCCGCTGGCGTCCGCCATCCTGACCACGCTCTCCAGAAACTCTGCTCGCGGCTGTGCTGCTGCGAAGTGCAAGGGACCGCCCTTGAGTTTTGGGAAGCCATAGCCATGCACGAGCACTACGTCGACATCCGATGGACGCTGGGCAATACCCTCTCCCAGGAGCAGGCATGCTTCGTTGACCATGGCAGCAATGAGCCGGTGGCGGATTTCTTCTCCGGAAAAATCTTGCCGTTCGATGCCCTTGGTCCGGGACGCCTCGATCACGAGAGCCTCCACAATTGGGTCGGGCTCAGCCTTGCCGCTTGCATAGTCGTACCAGCCCTTGCCGGCGCGTTTGCCGAACCGTTCCATTTCACAAAGCCGGTCAGCGATCTCAACATAGCGTGCCTTGGGGTCACGGCCTGGTGCAAGACGCTTGCGCCGCGCCCAGGCAATGTCCAGACCTGCCAGATCGAAGACCTCGAACGGCCCCATGGGCATCCCGAACTCCCGCATGGCACGATCGACCTCCGCCGGGGTCGCTCCTTCTTCGAGAAGGAATTCGCATTGCTGGCGATAGGCGGCGAAAATACGGTTGCCGATGAATCCGTCTCCGACACCTGCAACGACCGGCACCTTGCCGAGCTTTCGGCTGAGTGCCAGAAGCGTGCCCAGGATGTGAACATTCGTTCGTTTGGCCCGCACCACCTCCACAAGACGCATCACGTTGGCCGGGTTGAAGAAATGAAGGCCGGCGACGCGTTCCGGATGCCGGCACCCGGACGCCATTTCATCGATATCCAGGTAGGAGGTGTTGGTCGCGAGAACTGCATCTTCCGCGATCACCGCTTCAAGCGCTGCGAACAGCGCCGTCTTGATCTCCATGTCCTCGAAAACTGCCTCGACCACCAGATCGCAATCGGCCATATCCGAGATCGCCCCGCCTATTACCCGGCCGGTCAACGCCGCGGCTGAGGAAATACGCCCCTTTGCCTCGAGCGCGACCGCCGCCTCTGCAATCGCTTCCAGACCGCGTTGCAGGAACTCCGGCTCCTTCTCGGCAAGGCGCACCGCGAACCCACGCTGGGCAAAGGCGAGCACGATCCCCTGCCCCATACGACCTGCGCCGACGACGCCAACGGTTGAAACGGCCCTTGGCGTCGCGCCTTCCGGCATTTTCATCGCCGCCTTTTCGGCAAAAAACAGATGGCGCAGCGCCCGGGATTGCGGCTCCCGCCGCAGTCGAAGTGATACCTCGCGCTCGAGCGCCAATGCCTCGTCAACATCAATGGTCGCGGATTTGCGGATTGCCTCGCAGGCCTCTTCGACGGCATTTGCCCCCCGGCCCCTTAGAACGGCTTCCCGACAGGCGGCCGAGAACTCCTCCTCCGGCGAAATCTTTGCGGGCAGATCACGCAGCTTTCGCTTCACACCATTCATTGACTTCAAATAGGCCATTGCCGCATCGAGCAGATCGTCGGCATCGGCCAATTCGTCGACCAGCCCCAGCGCGAGCGCCTCAGTCGACTTGACCCGGCGGCCGGACGTAACAAGGGAAATCGTCGTTACAGTATCGACAAGTCGCGACAACCGAAGGGTACCACCGGCACCTGGAATGAGCCCAAGGGTCACCTCAGGCAGACCGACGACCGCCCTTCGCGTGGCAACACGCGCGTCACATCCGAGGGCAAGCTCGAACCCTCCTCCCAATGCAGCTCCGTCAATTGCCGCAACAACGGGAAAGGGGCAGGCTTCGATGGCCGCAATCACGTCCGGCAGATGCGGAGCCTGTGCGGGTGCATCAAACTCGCGAATGTCCGCACCACCAACGAAGTTGCCTCCTGCGCCAGTCAGCACGACACCGGCAAGATCCTCTTGCCTCGCAAGCTCCAGAAAGCAGTCGAGAACGGCAGTGCGTTGTACAAGTGAGCCGGCGTTGATGGGCGGGAAGTCGATGGTGGCGATGGCAACCCGTGCGCCTTCCGGCTGTCGCCGGTAGTCCACCGTCACCTGACCGACGGATGCGTTCTTGTTGATTTCACTCATGGGTCTCTGGTCCGTTCAGGAGATGCCACCGGGGCGATTGTCGTCAAGGATCATTGCTGCGCCCTTTTCCGCGATCATCACGGTTGGCGAATTGGTGTTGCCGGACGTGATCAGCGGCATGATTGAGGCGTCAGCGATCCGCAGCCCCTCTACACCGAAGACACGAAGGCGTTCATCGACAACGGAAAGCGGATCATCGGCAAGTCCCATGCGGGCGGTGCCCACAGGATGGAAGATCGTTGTGCCGATATCGCCCGCTGCTCTCGCAAGGTCCTCGTCGCTTTCGCCGGCGCCAGGCCCCGGCAGATATTCAACGGGATTGAAGCGGGCGAATGCAGGTGAACTGGTAATGCGCCGGGCAACGCGCAGCGACTTCGCGGCAATGACGCGATCGCGTTCATCCGAAAGGTAGTTCGGTGCAATCTCCGGCTTTTCCATCGGATCCGATGAGGTGATCCTGATGTGTCCACGGCTGTAGGGTCTCAGGTTGCAGACGCTCGTCGTGATCGCCGGGAACCGATGGAGCGGTTCTCCGAATTTGTCGAGCGAAAGGGGCTGGACGTGGAACTGCAAATCGGCGCGTTCGACGCTGGCGTCGGACCTGGTGAAGATCCCCAGTTGCGACGGCGCCATGGTCAGGGGACCGCTGCGCCAGAGCGCATATTCAATTCCCATCCACGCACGCCGGAAAAGGTTCGCATAAGTCTCATTGAGGGTGCGGACATTGGAGACCTTGTAGATCATGCGCAATTGCAGGTGGTCCTGAAGATTTCCGCCAACGCCTTTTCGATCGGCAACGACCGGAATGCCAAGGGCACGCAGGTGCTCGGCGTCGCCGACACCGGACCGCTGGAGTATCTGAACGGAGCCGACAGAACCGGATGTCAGCACGATCTCGCGCCGCGCCCGCGCTCGTCGTCTTTGGCCGCCTTGTACCCATTCGACGGTACGCGCGCGTCTGCCCTCAAAACCCAGCCGATCGACCGTGCAACCTGTTTCAAGGGTGAGATTGCTACGATTGAGAACCGGCTTCAGGAACCCGCGCGCAGCAGACCAGCGCGTGCCGCGCTTCTGGTTCACCTGGAAATATGCAGAGCCCTCGTTATCGCCGGAGTTGAAGTCTTCGATCTTCCTGATGCCGCATTCAGCCGCGGCATCGCGATACCGGTCCAGAACCTCCCAGGAGATGCGTGGTGGCTCGACGCGCCATTCTCCGCCCGAACCATGAACATCGCTCGCGCCACGATAGTGATCCTCGTGCGCCTTGAAGAACGGCAGGACATCGTCCCAGCCCCAACCAGTGAGACCCAGGTCACGCCAGGCATCATAATCTCCCGCCTGGCCGCGCATGTAGATCATGGCGTTGATGGCGGATGACCCGCCGATCACCTTGCCGCGCGGATAGCTCAAGGAGCGGCCGTTCAGGCCGGTCTCGGCGACAGTCTTAAAGCACCAGTCGGCACGTGCATTGCCGATGGCGAACAGATATCCGACGGGAATGTGAAACCAGATCCAGTCATCCTTTCCCCCGGCTTCCAGCAGGAGCACCCTGTTTCGTTGATCTGAGGACAGCCTGTTCGCCATGACGGACCCTGACGACCCTGCTCCGACAACGATGTAATCATAAGTATCTTCTGCGGGAACGCCGCCGTTCCCTTCATCATGTGTCACTTCAAGAATTCCCGGTGTGAGGGTGTGCTGCGCTTAGTCGTTCAGGACCCGGATGGGCGCTCCGTCGAGATAGGCGCCAACGGCTTCCACTGCGCCGTGAAAATAGATTTCGTATGTTTCCTGCGTCACGTAGCCGACATGGGGTGTTGCCACGACGTTGCGAAGGCTGCGGAAGGAGTGGTCGGCGGGCAGCGGCTCGATCTCGAAAACATCGAGCCCGGCACCGCCGAGGTGACCGTTCTCCAGGGCGCTGATCAGCGCCGTCTCATCGACAATCGGTCCTCGCGCCGTGTTGATCAAAATGCGGCCCTGCTTCATGCGGGATAGCTCTGCCGCCCCGATCATTCCCCGCGTGTGAGAATTGAGCGGCAGATGCAGGCTCAGGACATCGCTCACCGACAGGAGCTCATCCAGACTCCCCATGCACCGGACACCATGCTCCTGGGCGACGGTCTCCGTCAGGCTCCGGCTCCAGGCGGCGACGTCCATGTCGAATGCCTTGCCGAAGCGGGCCATGCGTTGTCCGAGGTTCCCGAACCCCGCGATACCCAGGGTACGGCCGCGAAGTTCGATCCCAACGGTGCGCTGCCAGGCCGGATCGCCGGACCTCAGGCCATCCACCTCCTCCGGAATGCAGCGCGCGACGGCCATCAGCAAGGCCCAGGCATGCTCGGCGGCCGCACCGCGAGAGCCCGGCGTGCCACAGACGACAACACCTCTCTCGCGAGCTGCCTCCATGTCGATGGAGGCATTGACCATGCCGGTCGTAACCAGCAGCTTCAAGTCCGGCAGCAGATCCATGACCTTTGCATCAAAGCTCGTGCGCTCGCGCATTGCGATCACGATTTCGACGCCGGCCAACCGCTCCACCACCTCTTCGGGGCGACCTAGAGGTACCCTTACCTGTTCGATCTGAACGCGATCGCCCAGGCCCGACCAGTCGGCCATTTTCAAGGCAACGCCCTGATAGTCATCAAGAAGCACTACGCGCGGTGTCTTTCCAGGCATGATCCCTGTCCCGTATTGTGATCTTACTTGCCCTTGAAGACCGGTTTGCGTTTCTCAACGAAGGCGCGCTGGGCTTCCTTTGCGTCTTCCGTGCGAGACAGTGCTGCGGTAATTCCCTGCTCGAAGCGATAGGCATCGCGCACTGGCATCTCCGAAACCGTGTTGAAGGCTCGTTTTGCGGCCTTGAGAGTGACCGGAGACTTGGCCGCTATTTCGCGCGCATAGGACATCGCCTCTTCCATCAGCTTTTCGGGCGGCAGGACCGCCTCGATGACACCAAGGCGATAGAGCTCCGAGGCCGGATAGCGGCGGCCGGTGAAATACATGGCGCGCGCGCGCGATTTCGAAAAATGCTCCATGAGGAATGCCGAGCCGCCGGCAAGGCCGACATCGACTTCCGGCATGACGAAAAAGGCGGTCTCGGATGCCAGCATGATGTCGCAGGAGAGCATCAGCGCAAAGCCTGCTCCAATTGCCGGACCATTGACGGCCGCGATGACAGGCTTCTCGCAATCCGCAACCGCGTAGAAGAACTCGCGGGTCAGCCGGTTGTGGCGCACGTAATCTCCGCGCCTGGTTTCCATGCCGACCCGTTCCTTGATGTCGGCACCAGCGGAAAACGCCTTTCCTGCGCCGGTCAGGACGACGACATTGACCTCGTCGTTGTCGCTGAGCATGTCGAAGATCTCTATCAGCTCTTCCCGAGAGCCACGGTTCTGGGCGTTGACCGGCGGCCGGTCACAGGTGACCACCGCAATCTTTTCCGCAATTTCGACACGGTGATGCTGGTATTCGTCCGACACTTTAAGCTCCTGATGTATCTGAATTTTTGGCGATACCCTGAAGATACCGCGAGCCAATGAGACGGTAGTGGTCCGAGGCAGTACCCTGGGTCAGGGATAGCCGCTTTATGCGCTTCAACGCGAAGTGCAGGCCGAACTCCCAAGTGAACCCGACAGCGCCGTGGTACTGGATGGCGTTCTCGGCAACCGTCGTCCCGAACTCGCTTGCGGTCGCCTTGGCAATTCTCGCGGCATCGAGCACTGCGCCCGGATCTCCACCGCTGTCGAAAAGAGCTGCCGCGTAGTCGATCGCGGCCCTCATGTCCTCAAGAGCAACCCAATCGTCGGCTGCCCGGTGACGCAGGGCTTGATAACTCGAAAGCGGCTGCCCGAATTGCTGGCGCTCGCCAAGGTAGTTCATTGACTTGTCGAAGAGCGACTGCGCCGCCCCGAGAATGTCGGACGCCATGAGGACCCAAACGACTGGCCGCAGATCGCGCTCGACAACGAACCGGTCGCGGCCCTCTGGCGCACTGACGCAGGTGGCCGCATGCTGTCCCTCGACGGCACCGGTATCGATTGACCAGTTGTCGCCGTCACGGGGCTCTGCGCCGGCACCCAGGCGCGCGATGCAGCTTTCATCCTGCACGCCAGCATCGAGCGTCCTGCCATCTGCGGCAAATGCGGTTGCCAACACGATGGATTCGGTCAGCGGAAAGTTCGTCTGATACTTGCCCGCGGCCTCAACGATGGCAGTTGCTTCAAGGAGACTGATCCCGATGGATTGATTTCCCGGCAGGTCGACAGGCTGGATCAGTCCTTGTTCGGAAATGGTCGCCTGTGCGGCGTCCCGTGCCTCGATGGTCTCCGGCTCATGTCGAACACGATCCACCGCGAACGCACCTGAGACCGCCTCGAACAGCAACCGATCATCGGCATTTCGAAAGAACTCCAGCGGCATCAGTTGGCCTCCTTGCGCGCCCGAGGCAGGTTCAGGACCCGGTCCGCAATGATCGAGCGCTGGATTTCGGAGGTACCCGCGTAAATCGTCTCGGCTCGTGCCTGCAGGTAGGTTTCGCGAAACCGCTCCGCAGCTGGATGTTCCAGAAAGGCCTCTCCGAGGAGTTCGCCGGCGTCCGCCATTATTTCCTGGTGCAGGGTCGACCAGCTCAGCTTCTGCAGACTGGCTTCCGGTCCGATTGCCTGCCCGGAAGCAATGCGGCTGACGATGCGCAGGTTGTGCAGCCTGAGGATTTCGAGCCGTGCATGAAGCCGTCCCAAGATCCGGACCTTTTCGGCCATCGGATTACCCGCGCCGTCAAGAACAAGCCGTGCAAGCGCATTCAGTTCATGCGCGAAACGCGCCTGGCGATAAAGCCGCGTCGTGCCGCGTTCGAAAGCGAGCACCCTGTTGGCCACCTGCCAGCCTTCATTGACCGGGCCAAGCCTCAGGCTGTCCGGAACGCGCATATCGGTCAGGAAAAGCTCGTTGAACTCTTGCCGCCCGGTGATCTGACGCAGGGACCGGACGTCCAGTCCCTGTTGATCGGTAGGCACCAGAAAGAGAGTCATTCCCTTGTGCTTGGGCTGGCTGCGATCGGTGCGGCACAACAATATGCACCAGTTGGAAAACTGCGCGTAGCTGGTCCAGACCTTCTGACCGTTGATGACCCAGTCTTCACCATCACGGCGTGCGAAGGTCTGGACGGAGGCCAGGTCCGACCCGGAATTTGGCTCCGAGAACCCCTGACACCAGATATCTTCCGCGGCAATGATGCGCGGCACGAAGCGCTGCTTCTGCTCTTCGGTTCCAGCGTCCAGGATAACCGGTCCGACAAGTTCACGGCCGATGGAGTTGATGCCTTCCGGAGCCGCCACGCGGCCCAGCTCTTCCATCAGAATGAAATACTCGACGATCCCCTTGCCCCGGCCGCCATAGGCAGTTGGCCAATGCAGGCCGCTGTATCCACCCTCATGGAGGCGGCGCTCCCACGCATGCTGAAGAGAAAAGTTCTCCCCGTCATCCGTCGGGCCACGATAACGGTCACCGTCCCAGTCGGGGGCAAGGTTGTCGGCCAACCAGCCGCGCAGGTCGGCCCGGAATGCAAGCTGTTCCGGGGTCAGGTTCAAGTCCATGACGATCTAGCCACCGATATGAGCGGGATTGGCCGCAGCTTTCGCCGCTGCCCCAAGATAGATTGCGGAAATGGCGTCGCGTCCGCCAATGTCATCCGGCGTTCCCTCAAGGACGACGCGGCCGTTCTCCAGAATGTAGGCATAGCTTGCATGCTTGAGCGTCAGTCCGACATTCTGTTCAACGACCAGAATAGACAACCCGGTCTCCCGGTTGATCTCAGCCATGATGCGAAAAATGTCCTCGGCGATCATCGGCGCGAGTCCCAACGACGCTTCGTCAACAAGCATCATCCTTGGCTGCGATATCAGCGCCCGGCCGATCGCAAGCATTTGCTGTTCGCCGCCGGAAAGAAACCCAGCCAACCCATGCCGCCGCTCGCCCAATCTTGGAAAGTATTCATAAATTCGGTCGATTTCAGCTCTGCCTGGCGCACTTCCACGCTTGCCAACGGCAAATCCTGCGGCGATGAGATTGTCCTCAACGCTCATGCCCGAAAAAACGTGGCGTCCCTCGCGGACATGAATCAGGCCGGCGCGGGCCCTCTGATGGGCCTTGACCGCGCGCACGGAGCCTCCGTCGAATTGAACGTCTCCGGTAGTGATTTCGCCTCTTTCGAATTCGAGGGTTCCCGAAATCGCCTTGAGGGTGGATGACTTGCCGGCGCCGTTTGAGCCGAGGAGAGCAACCATCGTGCCCTCCTCGACCTTTAGCGAAACGTTGCTGACGGCATCGATGGCACCACCGTAGACAACACTCAGTTCTTCGATGTTCAGCAACGCCATGGTCTTATTCGCCCGTGGTCACGAGATCGGTGACAGGCTCCATAGAGAAGCTGTCCTCACCAACATTGAACTTGTAGATGATGGCCTTCGGCAGACGCTGATTTACGAACGTCACGCCACCGACGATGCCCTTGCTGTCCCAACCGTCGAGACCATTGATGGCAGCGATAAGATTGGTGCCGTTCAGTTCCTTGCCTGCATCCATGGTTTGGCCGATCGCCTCGCGCAGGATCAGCGCGGTCAGCCAACTCTGGACGTAGCCCATGTTGGCGTAGCCGGTATAAGGCTTGCCCTCCCAGGCCTTCAGCGCATCGCGAATGGCAGCCGCGTATTCGCCCTCTGCACCGTCGACATCGAGAATATACGGCACCACGCCAAGATAACCGTCGACCGAGGCGCCGACGCTCTTCACCATTTCCGGATCCGAGTTGTAGGCTGTTCCCATGAAGGTGGCATCGACACCGTAGTCCTTCGCGGTTTTAAGGACTTCGGGCCAGACGTTGCCTGCGTATCCATGGAAGATCACATAGTCCGGAGCGGCATTGCGCAGCTTGATCGCGGAGGACGTGACATCTACGCCCGACCACTTGGTCTCTTCCTCGAGCACAATCTCGATACCAAGATCGGCCGCACGCGACCGGAACGCCTCGAGCGGATCGCGGCCGAACTCGGTTGCGGAGTAGACCATCGCCACCTTGGGGGCTTCATCCCCGGTCTTGTTGTCCGCGATATGTTCGAGCAACAGGCCGACCATGTCGGAATAGGTTGGCCCCGGCAGGAAGTGGTAGGCATACTTTGTGGTGTCGACGAGATCGGACGCAAACCCGGTCGCAGACATCAGCACCTTGTAGGTATCGTTGTTTTCCGGCGAGATCGCCCGCACGAACGGTGTTCCGTCACCTGCAGCAAAGACCAGATCCCCCGCCGACGCCGCTTTCTTGAAACCGGCGACACCAAGGTCGACCTTGTACTCGTCATCATAGAAATCGGCTGCGATGGGACGGCCCTTCACGCCGCCCTGCGCGTTGATCCAAGCGATCGCGGTCTGCCAGCCAGCCTGCTGAACCTGACCGGAGAACGCCAGGGGCCCGGACAGCGGCAGCGCAATTGAGAAATTCAGCGGTTCGCCCTTGGCTTCTTCAGCGACGGACGCAGTCACAGCCAAGACCCCCATCAGGCATGCGGCCAGCACACTTTTCATCATTCTCATGTCAACATTCCTCCCAAGTGAAGAAGGCTGGCGGCCCGGATCTCCGGCTTATTCGCCACCAGCCTCCGAACCAACAAGCTCCCTGCGTCCGCGCAGACGCTCCACGATCCCCATCAGCCCGCGCGGCTCGAACATCAGAAATCCGACGATCAGCGCCCCGAAGATGATCTCGCGAAGCGGCGACAGCAGTCCTGCGACATTGGCCGTGCCACCGGGAGAGATCAGGGACAGGATTTCGCGCAACATGTCTGGAATGAGCGTCATGAAGGCAGCGCCAAGCACCGATCCTATGATCGAGCTGCGCCCGCCCACGACGACAGCGGCCAGGAAGAAGACGGAGACCAGGAGCGTGAACTGGTCGGGATTGACAAGACGCAGGAATGCAGCGGTCAGCGCTCCCGCAACGCCGGCAAAAGCAGCACCGATACCGAACGCCAGCAACTTTGCGCGGACGATGTTGATGCCCAGAACTTCTGCAGCGTAGTCTCGCTCACGAACGGCAATGAGCGACCGCCCGACGCGCGTTCTGAACAGATTGCGAGCACCGATACAAAGCACCACCGCCAGTATCAGCACCGCGTAATAGAAACCGGTATCGCCCATGTGAAACATGTTGGTAGCGGGCAGGTTCAAGCCCCTGTCGCCGCCTGTGACCGAGGTCCAGTTCTGAAACACGAAGTAAAGCGAATATTGCGCAGCGAGCGTGGCAATCGCCAGATAGACGCCCTTGATACGAAGGGACGGGATGCCGAAGACGAGACCGACCAGAAAGGCGGAAACCCCACCGATCACCACGTTGACGGGCAACGGCGTGCCAAGATGCACCATGGCAAGTCCGGCCGAGTAGGCCCCTACCCCGATGAACGCGGAATGCCCGATGGACAATAGCCCGGTGTAGCCGACCGTGATGTTCAGTCCGACCGTGGCGATCACGTTGATCGCCACGAGACAGGCCATGTAGAGCACATAGACCGACGCATAGGCGGGCAGAGTTAGTGCGACTGCCGCAAAGACCATGAAAGCGATCATCTCGAAGGTCAGCCAGCCCGGCCGGCCACCGGCCGAGGACACGGCGGTCTGAGAAACGTTTGGCGCAACAGACATCAGATTCGCTCCACACGCGCTTCGCCAAACAGCCCGTTGGGCTTGATCAGCATGACGACAAGGACAACCACATAGGGAAGGAAGCTTTGCCAGGAGGCGCCGAGGTAGGCCCCGACGATGGTTTCCAGCCAGCCGATGAAAACACCGGCAACCACGACCCCGCCAACGCTGCTGAGGCCGGACAGCATGATCACCGCGAGAACGTTCAGCGCCACGAAGCCGAGCTGAGGAGAAACGCCGTTGACCGACGCTGCCGCAATGCCCGCACCTGCTGCAAGCACTCCTGCAAGCACCCAGGCCATGGTGAAGACACCACGAACGTTTATGCCGAGGCTCTCAGCCGTGACCAGGTCGGCTGAGGTCGCGCGGATTGCGATCCCGGCCCGCGAAAAGCGGTAGTAGGAAATGAACCCGGCCGCGATGACGGCTACGCCGAGGAAACTCCAGGCGAGTTTGCCGGGGATCAGCACATCGCCCAGGAAGATCGGTGCTCTTGGCAGGAAGTCGGGAAGCTGGAAGATCTCATGCCCCCAAATCAGTCCGGCCAGGCCACGCAGAATTGACCCGAGGCCCAGTGTCACCATGACGAGCACGACCACCGGCCTGCCAATCATCCGCCGCAGCACGAACCGCTCTATCAGGAAGCCGAGGACTGCGCTCAGCACCAAAGCGATGGTCAGTGCCAACGCCCAATGCAGGCCGAGCGTCGTGCTGGCGGTGAGAAAAAGGAAGGCGGCGATCATCATCATCTCGCCCATGGCGAAATTGAAAACCCGCGTGGCCTTGAAGATAATGACGAAGCCGAGCGCTGACAGCACATACATGCCGCCCGAGGCGATTCCGATGATCGAGAATTCCATGAATTGGCGCAGCATGGTCTACTCCTCCCCCAGGTAGGCAGCAGCCACATCGCGATTGTCCTGAACCTCGGCCGGCGTTCCGCTTGCGATCACCTTGCCGAAATTCACGACAACCACATGGTCCGACAGACCCATGACCATGGTCATGTCGTGATCGATCAGGAGGACGGTCGTACCCCAGTCATCGACGCAGCGATGGATGTAACCGGCCATTTCCTGCTTCTCGATCGGCGTCATGCCGGCAACCGGCTCGTCCAGCATGAGCAGCTTGGGTTTGGCGGTCAGGGCACGGGCAAGCTCAACCCGCTTCTGCAGCCCGTAGGAAAGGCCCGCGATCGAACGGTCGCGGATTTCCCGAAGGTCCAGAAGGTCGATGATTTCCTCATCGATGCGGGCCGAAAGCGCGGTCTCCTCACGCCGTGAACGGCCGAACCAGAACGCAGACGACAGGAGGCCGGAGGACAAATGGCAATGCGCTCCGAGTTTGATGTTCTCCAGAACGGTAAGACCGGAAAACAGTGCAATGTTCTGGAACGTACGTGAGATCCCTGCCGGAGCACGGCTGTATGGCATCTGGTCGATCAGTTCCTGCTCCTCGAAACGGATGGAACCGGTCTGCGGCTGGTAGAAACCGGAAATGACGTTGAACAGGCTGGTCTTGCCGGCTCCGTTGGGTCCGATGACCGAGGTCACCTTGCCCCGCTCGACGCTCATCGAGACTTCGGAGAGTGCGCGCACGCCCCCGAATGACAGATTTACATCTTCGATGGCCAAAAGAACGCTCATCGCGCGTGGTGTCCTCCCGATGGCCCGGACTTTCGCCGCCCTGCTACTGTGAACGGCGGCGCAGTGCCCGGTGTCTCATTTGTTTTCTTGGCCAAGACGGTACGGGTCGGCTCGTATTGCGGAAATAGGTCCGACCGCAAAGTATCTTTTCGTTTTGCAAAAAGACGACGGGAGATAATTGGCTTACCCTTGAGCCAGACAACAAGATGCGAGCGACGACTCGCGCCATCGAGACCGATCGGGAGGACGTCAGTGATAAAGGTTGGCCGGTTCGAAATTCATAGGATTGAGGAGGTCGTCGTGCGCGAGCACAAGAGCCTCTTTGCAGATTGGGACGAAGCCGCTGTCGATCCCATCCGCGACTGGTTTGTCGGCGACTACTACAGTCCGCAGGACGACAGTTTCACCACCTCGATCCACTCCTGGCTGGTCAAAAGCCCGGATCTGACGATCCTGATCGACACCGGTAGCGGCAACGGCAAGCCGCGCCCTCTCTCGCCGCGCTTCGGTGATCTCGACACCCCGTTCATGGACCGACTGAAGGCGAAGGGCGTCTCGCCGGAGGATGTCGACTATGTCCTGCTCACCCACCTTCACATCGATCACGTTGGCTGGAACACGGTGAAAAGGAACGGCGAATGGGTGCCAACCTTCCCGAATGCGACCTACGTTATGACGAAGACCGAGCGTGACGCGAAAGATCCGCTTATCGGAGCCAGGGAAAAACCGGAGGGTGCCACCTTTCCTTTCCTCGACAGCGTCAAGCCGGTGCTGGAAAACGCCAGCGTCAAACTCGTCGAAGGCAACGAACAGGGATTTCTTCCGGGGGTCGACTTCATCCAGACGCCGGGACATGCAGCTGGCCAGATGGCCATCCGCTTGAGCGATGGCGACGAGCAGGCCGTATTCATTGCCGATGTCATGCACCAGCCCATCCAGGTCTACAATCCGGACTGGTCGAGCAAGTATTGCGAAGATGGCGCTCTGGCACGCGAAACACGCAAGAAGATCCTGGCCTATGCCGCCGAAACCGGCTGTCTCATCCTGCCGGCCCATTTCGGTGGAACCCATTGCGGTTATGTCGAAAAGAACGAAAAGGGCTACAGCTTCCGCCCCTCCGAGGTAATGCCCTGATCCTGGATGCGCACGTCCTCGAGACCGGCGTTCGATTGTATCTCCAAAAGCAAGAAAGGCCGCGCTCCCCGAGCGCGGCCTTTGTCGTTATTCCTGAAAGGGCCGCCTAGCCATTCATCAACGATGGCAACCAGGTCGCGATTTCCGGGAAAATGGCGACAAGAACCATGAGAACGATGAACAGCCCGACAAATGGCCAGGACGCCCGATAGACATCGCTGAGCGTGACCCCTGGCGCCGTCGCCTTAAAGGCGAACATCGTGTAGCCGAACGGAGGCGTCATTCCCCCCACCGTCAGATTCAACAGCACAAGCAGCCAGAACCAGATCGGATCGAAACCGGTTGCCTGAACCAGAGGCTGGTAGATCGGTACGAGGATCAGCATCAGGGCGATCTGGTCGATGAACATGCACATGACGAAGACGATCGCCAGCAGCACCGCCAGCACGAGATAGGGCTGACCGGCGAAGACCTCACCGAGCTGCACCAGATGACGCGTGGCCCCTGTGAAAGCGAGCAGCTGACCGAACAGGTTGGAGCTAAAGACGATTGCCATGATCATCGCCGTTATGAAGATCGCGTTCTCCAGTGCCTCCAGCAGCATCCCGATGCTGCAGCTCCGGTACACCAACGCAACGATCACCGAGCCGATCACGCCGGTGGCTGCGGCCTCGGAGGGTGTCGCGATCCCCAGAAGGATAAGTCCCATCACCGAGAAGACAATGATCGAGAACGGCAGCATGAGGATCACAGACTTGATCTTGCCCTTCCAGCCCCGCTCATCTTCGCTCATGTCCGCATCCGGCGACAGCTCCGGATTGGCCTTGACGCGAAACGCGATGTAGCCAAGGAACAGGACGGCAGCGACCAGTCCGGGACCGACGCCAGAGATGAGAAGTTTGCCGATGGAAACGTCGGCAAGCGTGGCGACAATGACGATCAGTACGCTCGGCGGAATGATGGGTGCGAGCGAGGCACCGGCCATTATGGTGCCGATGGAAAGCTTGAGATCGTAATTGCGCGCCATCATGGTCGGGAAAAGCGAACGGCCGAGCATTGCCGCAACCGCCATGGCCGCTCCGGACAAGGCCCCAAAGATCACCGAGACCAGCACCGTCAGCACGTATTGCCGGCCGCGCACCTTGCCGATCAACCCGTCCATGGCCCGAAACAGGTTTTCGACCGAGCCCGACCGCGTCAGGATCTCCCCCATCAGGATGAACAGAGGGATAGCTGAAAGAGCGCCGATATTCGCGGAATCAAAGATCGAGTTCGAAACGAGGATGAACCCGCGTGGCCCAACCAGGGCCAGCACCGTCCCTATGTTGATGATCAGGAAGCCGATGAACATCGGCACGCCACTCAGAAAGGCGGCCAGAAGCAGGATCAGGCTGCCTGAAAGGATTGCCCACCATTCCATCAGCTGTAGTCTTTCTTGTTGTCGAGCGGCGCGGCGTCGAAGGATTGCCGGAGAAAATACAAACCGGAACTCAGGAAGCCGTAGGTGAGAAACACAGAGAGCCACACCTTCGGGATCGGCTTCACCCTGACCAGAAGTTCGCCTTTCACGTATTGCTGGATATTTGCCTTGAGGCAGATCCAGGCGACCAGCAGGCAGACAATCGCACTCACCAAAGCCAGCGCGACGCGCATGGGAACCACAGCCTTGGGGGGAAGATAGTCATTCACGAAGGTGATGGTGATGTGGCCCTTGCGGCGAGTGACCTGAGGAAACGCGAGAAAAGTGCCGATGCACAACGCGTAGGCCACGATCTCATTGGACCACCAGGTCGGAGAGGAAAAGAAGTAGCGCGCAATCGTTTCATACCCATAGGAAAAGACGATCACGAACAGACAGAACTGGGCCATCTTGAAGCCCACGTCGGTTGTCGCGTCATGAACGCGAGCAAGGCCGGACAAGGTTTGTCGCATATGCCAACTGCCAGAAGGAGAGCGGCGTGGCCCCTTGGGGCCAGCGCCAGTGAGGGAAGGCACAATCCCGGCAAATATCCGCAAGGGACGTCAGCCGGGACCGCGCCATCAGTTTACTTGGTCAGGCCAGCTTCGACAGCCTTGGACCGCAGATCCTTCGCAAGATCCACTCCGCAGCAATCTTCTGCCAGTTTCCAAACGCCATCATAATAGGCCTTGCGCACCTTTTCGTAGGAGGCATCTGGCAGACCGGTGACCTGAACACCCGCGTCGGAAAGGGTTTTCAGATCCGTCTGAATGGTTTCGTTGCCGATGCGAATGGTATCCTGTTCGGTCTGGATGGAGGCGGCTTCAACAGCCTTCTTTTCCTCATCCGACAGATCATTCCAGCTGTCCAGGTTCATGGCGATATAGGAAACGAGCTGGCCGAACGTCGGCTCGGTGCGATACTTGGCGACCTCATAGTGCTTGGTCGCGAGAAACACGCTCTGCGGCGCGCAGGCACCGTCGACCACACCGCGCTCAAGAGCCGAGTAGACCTCGCCCATGTCCGTGTTGACGGCGACGCCGCCGAGAGCCTCGATCACCGGTACATAGGTCGAAACTCCGCGGATCTTGCGACCGGCCCAGTCGCCATCACTGGAAAGCGGTTCACGCAGATAGCAGTGGTAGCCGGCAGAGCCTACCGCCACATTCGCCAGCAGCTTCAGGTTATGTTCCTTCTGGAAGTAGGCATCGATCACGTCGAAGACGCCGGACGAGCGGATCTTGTCCATGTCCGGTTCCATCGCGTTGGTCACGACCGTGAGCGCCTTCGAATGATAGGCCGGATAGGTGTAGATGAGATCAAGCACGCCATTCGACACCGGCGTGATCTGCTCGAACGCCGGAATAGCTTCCGGGCCGGTGATTTCCACGTCGAGACCGACGTTTTGGGCTTCCAGATTTGCCTTGAACCGAGCGGCCGGCATGTAGGCCATCTTGTTGCTTTCCGGCCAGCTTTCGATCATGCGCAGTGTCTTGGCCTGTGCCATCTGCACGCCCGGCATCAACATGCTGCAGGCAAGAGCGACCCCAACAACCGATTTCTTGAACATTACTGTCTCCCTTGGACGAAGCCCCGCTCCATAGGCGGCGGCAGCCTCCTGTAATTGCCCTTCAGCCGTGGGACCTCCGCCCCGCAACCTCCCGCTGAAGTTGGGTTGAGGATTGCCTCAGTTGGCGTTTAAAGCAAATGCGGAGCACATCCAAAAAGATACAATAAATTATTATATTACATAAATACGGAAGACTTTTCAGTGTATATTCTTATGCACTATAATATTAATAGAGATTTTTTCATAATGAAAAATTTTATTGCATACCATAAGAAGTATACCCTCACTCACAATATGAGTCCGAATCAAAAAAGATCTAAACTTCATAATATTTGGATCATTATATATTTAATTATATAGAAATTTAACATGAACAATACTTATCTTGTTGAAATATGGAAAGATGGTTTCCGATAGCCGCATCGAACAACAGAATAATGAAAAAAATATGCAATAGCAAAATCACCTTGATATCAAGCAACGTATTTATATGTATTCATACATATCGGACTGATACAGATTTCATTACTCCGCTAACTATATTACCTATCGCACCAATTTATATTATTTATACATACATAGCGAAAATAATTCGCCGCATTAATTACTACTCACCGCCTCTGTGGTCACCTTGACTTTACACCTTCGAACGTGGACCTATCCCGCGAGAACGGCCCCTCGACGAGGGCCCAAGAGATGGAAAGCAAATGTTCTTCGAACCACGTTCCGGTCATCCCCTTCCCCATGATCCGTTTCGCGCAATCGTAGCCCCACGTCCGATAGGCTGGATCTCCTCGATCTCGAAAGACGGGGTGGTGAACCTCGCTCCCTACAGCTTTTTCAACGCAATCGCCGGCAATCCGCCCATGGTGATGTTCGCTTCCGAGGGCATCAAGGATTCGATCAGAAATGTCGAGGCCAGCCGCGAATTCGTCGTAAATCTCGCAACCAAGTCACTGGCGGAACGGATGAACGAGACGTCCCGCGCCCACCCGGCCGAGGTGAACGAGTTCGAGGTTGCCGGCCTGACCATGACTGAAAGCCGACTGGTCAAGGCCCCGCGCGTCGCCGAAACACCGGCGGCTCTTGAGTGCAAGGTGACAGAAATTCTGCCCCTGAAAGATCTGAACGGAGACGCAGGCGAGCGGGTCATGGCGATTGCCGAAGTTGTCGGTATCCATATCGACGAAGCCTATCTGACAGACGGGCTCTTCGACATGGTCAAGGCAGGCACGATCGCTCGCTGTGGCTATTGGGACTATCAGCTCACGACCGAGTTGTTCAACATGCCCCGTCCCGACCTGCCCAATCATTAAGTCAGGTGGTCCCCTGGAAAACCGGGGGGCCGTCGATCCCTGCTGGTGGTTTCACGAAATCGGAACGTAGCTGGCTACATTCGGCAACTTATCCTTCAAGTCTCACTGAACCGCGGACCGCGAGGCGACCGGACCGGTGGCCAGCTGCGGGCAAATTCCTGCACTGAGATTGTTTGACGGACTAACGCTTATCCGCGTTGTAGCTCGGTCTACGCATACATGACGTTGCACCAGCCGAAGCAGTGTGCCAGAGTTGCACTGCGGCGGAACTACAACGAAAGGGCACTCATGAAAAAGCGGGTGCAGCAACCTCTCGAGAACCTGATTGGCGGGCAGGACAATGCGATCACGCTTCGCGAGTCGACATTGCAGCGGCGCATTCGTGACAGGCTGGAAACCCTTGATCTGACGGCGAGCGATGCTGCCCGACAGGCCGGAATTCCGGCCAACCTGATCGCTGCAACCCTGCGCCGTCCGCCCGACCTTCCCCTGGACGCGATTGAACTTGCCTCGATAGCGCATGCGCTCGGAACTTCGGTATCCTGGCTCGTGGATGGGGACGAAGCACCATGTCAGAATGACAGCTTACCCGATCCGATCGACAACGACCTGCATGCGAAGGCAACCTTGGCGGCGATACAGTCCCTTGAGACCGCCGGACTCGTCCTTGCTCCCAAAGAGCTCTCCGAACTCATTCTTCATCTCTACAAGCGCCTCGAGGTCACGCAGCGTCCTTGAAGCAATGCGAAAGCACACCCGCAACAATCGGGAGGCATCTCATGAGCCTTGTGAACGATCCTGAAGTCAGACGCATTCTCGACAAGGCAAGGGTTCTGAGCCGGGCCGAACGCGAACAGGCCATTAACATGGAGATCGAACGGCTCGGCGCGGACGATCTGCTTGCGCTCAACCTGACGAACATGTTTCAGGCCGACCGTCTGACGCAGGTCCCCGACGCCGAATTCGACCTTGCTGCACTCGTTGCCTGGAAGCTGATTTACAAGCTTCGTGAATCGACCGGAACAACCCATTGACCGAGATTCTTTCCCTTCCTCTCAATCTCCTTGATCAGGGCCTAGTCCAGCCGCCCCTGGGCGCCTTCTGGCAGCAATGGCGGGAGCGGGATCAGGGCGCAGGCGGTCTGACGGGGTTCACCCGGGACGTCCGGCAGGCCATGACGCTCAGCGCAGGCCTGATCGAACAGGATATCGCCCCTGAGCTTGTCGCGGTTGGCCCGCAGTCTTTCGTCGCCCAATGCTTCGGTGCGGACTGGGCAAAACGGGCCACACTGTCCGCACGTACTCCGGACGCGCAGCTGGAGCGCAAGACTGCAGCCGGCTACCACCGCGCGATTGCCGGCCATCCCAATCTGGACATCGTGACCACGGTGACCGCCAACGACAGCGGCCACCGCATGAAGATCGTCTATGAGCGGCTTATCCTGCCAATACGGACAGCCGGGGGCCATCTTGTTGTGGGCTGTATGACCGCTCCATTGAAGCCGATCTGCTGGCTACCCGCGCAAGGTGATCAAGATCGCGAGGCCGGTTCCAGCACAGATAGTCATCTGCGTGAATATGTTCAGGCACCTTTATCCAGTCCGTGCCAGCAGGCGCAATATGAGAGTATCCTTGATGGGCTGCAAATCCCTTGCTGACCAGTGCGGATTCAATGAAGCAATAGATATAGTCGAACGGCCACTTGGCATAGGCGATCAGCTGTCCGAGCCGGCATAGCGGCTGCCCCAGCCGCTTGCCCTTCCAGGCCGGCGAAAGCCACATATTGCCGTGATAGACACATTTCCCGGTGATGTCGAAGGCATCCGGACAGTGCATGGTGCCGAGCCTGGGCGCCTGATCGCGATACGGATCGCAGTAGATTCGCTTTTGCTGGGACTGCCAGAACTCGGCCAATGAAATGCCTGTCAGATGATCCAGCCGTGCAGCCTGAACCGACGCAACCCGGCCACCCGGAGCACGCACCAGGAGATAGAAGGCATTGTCCGGCGAAAGATCGAACAAACGGGGCGAAAACTGTTCAGTAAGCGAAAATGAGGTTTCTTCCGCTGAATCCCGCTGGCTGCAGATTTCCTCTAGAAACTCGAAGTCGTGACGTTCCTCGACATACAGACCGTGTGCTTCGACTTCCTCGCGGTAAAGTGCGATGGCACGGTTCAAAGTCATCTGGTTTTTCGTGGTCATGGGTATCCCCCTTGGTTCATACCAACGGGTAATTTTTACGAGTAATATCGTATTTTGCCACTTTGCCGCGACGACCTGGTATCAGATCACTACGCCTGCACCGTGCCTCACCTGGGAATGGAGGTCAGGCGATACCAGAGAACCTGAAATTAGGTCCCTCCTCGCCCGACCTGCATGGACTAGCTTGCCGGTTTGTTCGACGTCTTGTTCTTTCCAGCAAGGCGTCCCTTGACGAATTCGCGGGTCGATTGCATGACCACGTAAAGCACCGGGATCAGTACGACACCGACTGTCGTGGCAAAGAACATGCCGCCGAAAACCGCGACGCCGATGGCCTGCTGAGAGGCCGCGCCTGCACCGCTCGCCGCCACGAGCGGTACGACACCGAGCAGGAACGACAGGGCGGTCATCATCACCGCCCGGAAGCGCAGGTGGGCCGCTTCGCGCGCGGCCTCGATGATGGTCTTGCCCTCTGCCCTTTGCTCCATTGCGAATTCAACTATTAGGATCGCGTTCTTTGCACCAAGGCCGACCAGCATGATCATGCCGATCTGAGTATAGAGATTGACATCCAGACCCCAGATCCCGACGGCGACAAACGCGCCGAACAGTGCAACGAGCACCGAGAGGAGAATCGCCATCGGCATCGACCAGCTCTCGTACTGGGCAACCAGGAAAAGGTAGGCGAAGAGTACCGCAAGCAGCAGGATGAAGACGACGATTGAACCGCTCTCCTGCTCCTGCTGCGCCGTGCCGGTCCACTCATACGTATAGCCCGACGGCATGGCCGTGGGCGCAATCTCCGCGACCGTATCGATGACCACCCCTGTCGATTGCCCTGCGGCCGGGTTGAGGGTCACGCGCGCACTGCGGAACATGTTGTAACGGTTTAGGATTTGAGGCCCGAGCTGGTTCTCGACAGAAACGAGGGTCCGGAGCGGCACCATCTCGCCCGAGCTGGAACGCACATAGAGCCGGCCGATATCCTCGGCCTTGTCGCGGAATTCGCCTTCGGCCTGGATCATCACCTTGTAGACACGGCCGAACAGGTTGAAATCGTTGATGTAGTAGGACCCCAGATAGGATTGCAGGGTCAGAAAAACATCCGCGACGTTGACGCCGAGCTGCTTGGCCTTCTCACGATCGAGATCGACGAACAGCTGGGGCACATTCGCCCGGAAGGTGGAAAAGGCCTGGGCGATGCGTTCGGGTTGCTGGTTGGCCGAGTAGACGAAGGATCCGACCGAGGACGCCAGGTCCTGAGGAGACCCGCCGCCGACCTGCTGAACCATCATTTCCGCGCCGGCTGAAACACCCAGTCCCGAGATGGGAGGAATGTTGAAGGCAAAGATGTTGGCTGAAGAGATCTGGTTGAACTGGTGCTGCAAGCGCCCGATGATGGCGTTGACGCCCTGGTCATCCTGCAGGCGCTGATCCCAAGGCCTCAGTTTGACAAAGAAGACACCATTGTTGGACGCCGCGCCACCGCTCAGGATGCCGAAACCTGAAATCGATGTGGCATATTCGATATCCGGATCCGCCCGGACAATCCGGTCGACCTCATCGACGACGGCAATTGTTCGCTCAAGTGCGGCGCCATCGGGAAGCTGAATATCGATCAGCACAACGCCCTGATCTTCCGAGGGCAGGAAGCCCGTCGGCAGTTTCGCCGACAATCCATAGAGACCGAAGGCGAGCAGAGCGACCGTGACCATGCCGAGCCATGATCTGGTTACAAGGAACCCCACCAGCCCGGAATACCGATCCCGCATGCCGGAAATCATGCGTTCGAAATAGAAGAGAAGCCCCGTTGCGCCACCCTTGCGTTGCTTCAGGATCAGGCCGCACAGCGCAGGTGAGAGGGTCAGCGCGTTGATCGAGGAAATCACCACAGCAACTGAAATCGTGAGAGCGAACTGGGTATAGAGGCGTCCGGTGATACCCGGCATGAAGGTCACGGGCACGAAAACGGCGAGCAGGACAAGCGTCGTCGCGATCACGGGACCGGTGATCTGCGTCATGGCCTTGGCCGTCGCTTCCTGCGGCCCGAGCCCCTCCTCCTCCATGATCCGCTCAACGTTTTCGACGACCACGATGGCATCGTCCACCACGATGCCGATGGCGAGCACAAGGGCGAAGAGACTGATGGTATTCAGCGACATTCCAGCCACGAGCAGGATCCCGAAGGTACCTATCAACGAGACCGGAATTGCCACCGTCGGAATAACGGTCGCCCGCCAGTTGCCGAGGAAGATGAAGACAACGGCGACCACGAGAATGAAGGTCATGATCAATGTCGAGATCACGTCCGCTAGAGACTGCTCTACGAAGTCTGTCGTATTGTATGGAATGGCGTAAGCCATATCTTCCGGAAAGCTCTGAGACAGCCGCTCAAGCTCCGCGATTACGCCTTCTGCGACCGCCAGTGCATTGGCTCCAGGAGCCTGATAGACCGACAGAACGGCAGCGGGTTGACCATCGAACTGGCCGGAAAAGCCATAGACCTGGGAGCCCCGTTCGACCCGAGCAACGTCGCCGATCCTGACGACCGCTCCATCCTCGCCGGTCCTGAGGACAATGTCTTCGAACTCGTCGACCTCGGAAAGTCGCCCCTTTGCCTTGACCGTATACTGGAACTGCTGTCCGGTCGGCACCGGCGGCGCGCCGATCTGTCCTGCTGCGACCTGGATATTCTGGTCGCGGACTGCGGCAATAAAATCGGACGGAGCCAGGTTGAGGCTGGCCAATCGGTCCGGATCCAGCCAGATCCGCATGCCATAGGCAAAGTTGGTGGTGACATCCGCCTTGCCGACGCCATTCACGCGCGCCAAAGCATCCTTCAAATTGATCGAGGCATAATTCGCCAGATAGATCTGGTCGTAGGTCCGGTTAGGGGAATACAAGGACACGACCATAAGCATGTTGGTCGATGCCTTCTGCACCGTAACACCGCTCGCCGTGACCTCCGTCGGCAGCTGGCTGGTCGCTTGGCTGACGCGGTTCTGCACATTGACTGCCGCGATGTCCGGATCGGTCCCGACCTCGAATGTCACGTCAAGGGAATAGCTCCCGGTCGCGGTGCTGTTCGAGCTCATGTACAGCATGTTGTCGACGCCGTTGACCTGCGCCTCGATCGGTGCGGCAACCGTTTCCTCGACAACTTCCGCATTCGCGCCAGTGTAGTTGGCACTGACATTGACGACGGGCGGCGTGATGTTAGGGAACTGCTCGATCGGCAAGGCGACGAACCCGAGCACCCCAGCAATCGTGATCACCAGGGAAATGACGAGGGCGAACTTCGGCCGATAGATGAAGAAAGCGGAGAACATGAGCGTTTACTCCGCTTTCGAGCTGGCAAGCACCGCACTGACCGGCACTCCCGGCCGAACCTTTTGCAGGCCCTGAACGATGACCCTCTCGCCCTCCTGAAGGCCTTTATTCACGACGAAATCACCATCGACCTGCTCACCCAGCTCTACGTAGCGCTGTTCAACCGTTTCCTTGTCCGTGATCGCCAGAACGAAGCTGCCGCGCTGGTCCCTCTGGATAGCGGCCTGTGGGATGACCAGAGACTTGGTCTCGACCGGAGCTTCGATGATGACCGTGACGTAGGTTCCAGCCAGCAGTTTCTTGCCGGCATTTTCGAACTGGCCGCGGAAGGAGATCGTTCCGGTCTGCGGATCGACCTTGTTGTCGATGAAGACGATCTCGCCTTTTTCGTCAAAGACGTCGCCGTTCGGCAGGATCAGACTCAGATCCGGCGTTTCTTCTGGTTTGAGATCGGCAGGGTCAATGCCCTGGCTCTTTACCGCATTCAGATACTCGGCCTCGCTGACGGAGAAATTCACATAGACGGGAGCAAGTCTGATCAGCGTCGCCAGCGGCTGGGTGGAGGGACCAACCACTTCCCCAACGCTATAGGACGCCTTGCCAATCTGACCGGGGAACGGCGCACGAATATCCGTGTACCCGAGATTGAGCTCGGCCTGGGCGAGAGCAGCGTCGGCGGCCAGAACTGCTGCGTCTGCCTGGGCCCTTTGCGCCTGTGTCGCTTCAAAGGCAGCCTCGGAAACGTGACCCTTGTTGAACAGATCCCTGTCGCGTTTCTCATCAGCCGCTTTCAGGGCTGCAGCGGCCTTAGCGCTGGCAAGATCCGCCTTTGCCTTCTGAACGGCCGCTTCATACTGCTGTTTCTCGATCTGGAAGATGAGATCGCCGGCCTCAACGACAGAACCATCGCTCACAAGCTGCTTTTCCAGAAAACCGCTCACACGCGCCACGAGACCGACACGGTCGACAGCCGCAATCTGGCCGACGAAATTTGCGCTCTTCCGGATATCCATCGACTGGACACCCGCAACGGTAACCGATGGAGGTGCAGGTGGAGCCGGTTGCTCGGCGTCGGAGCATGCGCCGAGTGCAAGAACCAAGGAAACAGCGAACACGCGCTCTGGCGACCGAAATGACGATATGGAAAAGAACATTTCTGGAAAATCCCCCGCATAAAATCGGTGCCGAGCCGTTTGCCCGGAGCACGAGGGAAAGACTACAAAGATTCAATACCGTGCCACAAGCGCGGAAAAACTTATCATGTCAAGGAAGAGCGCCTGCTTGCCGGTCTCCAATGAAGCCAGGCGGTCAGGCTTGCCGAGACTTCAGGCAACCGGCGAGAGTATAAGTGTCACGCCGCCGAGCTCAGGCGATACGATCGTCTTGCGCTCATCGAGACCCTTGCAGCCGATCTCGATCGCGGCGATTTGGGGCAACGTTTCACCAGCTGCGGCAGCCGCTTCCCCGCCAGCGACATAGGCATAGGCATCAGGGTTGAGAACCGAAATCGTTCCTCGGGAGGTCTCGATCTCAAGGCCGAGGCTGGTCGCTCGCATTTCGCGCTGGCCAGTGAATCCGCCCAGGAATTCATGATGATCGGAAGGATCCTTGTCGACTATGTAGACGCGATCAACATTCGAGGCCCCGTTCTCGTGAGTTTGGAAGGTCTTGTTCCAGAACGTCTGCGGATACCGATTCCGGCAGGTGAAGAACCCCAGCCCGGGAAGCAGATCACTGCTCAGGAACGTCAGGTCGAAGGCAACCTTGCCGGTCGTGCCGTCCTTGAAGGTTGCAACCCGCTCAAACGAGAAAGGCTTATAGAGATCCAGACCGAGACTGGAAAAGGCCGCACGGTCGGCCTCAGGATCGGTGCTTTCCAGGACAAGCATGGAAGCCCCTTCCCGCACCTTCAGGAAATCGCGGTTGAAGGCACCGAAAGAGAACTCGCCTTCGCCCGGCTCTACAATCGCGCTTTCGTCGCCAACAGTCAGAAGTTCGATGAAGAACCCGTCGAGTTGGACGATACGGTTCATCGTCCCCCATGGATGCCTGTTCTCCGGCGTCACGGTGAAGCCGAGCGCCTCCCAGGCGGATGCAGTGGCAGCCAGATCCCGGACTGCCACGACAATATGATCCATGCCCCGTACCATGACGGCCTCCCCCTTCGTCCCGTTCCCGTCAGACCAGACGGCTCTGTTCGATCGCAGCCTTGACGAAGGACGCAAACAGAGGATGCGGCTCGAACGGACGGGATTTCAGTTCCGGGTGGTACTGAACACCGATGTACCAGGGGTGATCGGCAATCTCGACCGTCTCCGGCAAGACGCCGTCCGGCGAGGTACCGGCAAAGACCAGTCCGCAGGCTTCGAGCTGCTCGCGGTATCCGATATTCACCTCGTAACGGTGGCGGTGACGTTCGGAAATCTCGGTCGATCCATAGATCTCGGCGATTCGCGATCCCGGCTTCAGCGCAGCGGCATAGGCACCAAGGCGCATGGTGCCACCCAGATCGCCATCCTCGTTGCGCACTTCCTTGGCGTTGCCACGGGTCCACTCGGTCATGAGGCCGACGACCGGCTCGCTTGCCGGCCCAAACTCGGTCGAGCTGGCGTCCTTGATACCGGCCAGATGGCGCGCAGCTTCGAGAACGGCCATCTGCATGCCGAAGCAGATGCCGAAATAGGGAACCTTGTGGGTACGCGCATAAGCGGCCGCAGCAATCTTGCCCTCGGCACCACGTTCACCGAAGCCACCTGGCACGAGAATACCGTGGACCCCTTCAAGATATGGAGTCGGATCTTCCTTCTCGAAGGTTTCCGATTCGATCCACTGCAGGTTGACCTTGACTTGATTGGCAATGCCGCCATGGACTAGGGCTTCGATCAGCGACTTGTAGGCGTCCTTCAGCACCGTGTACTTGCCGACGATGGCAATGTTCACTTCGCCTTCCGGATTGGCGATGCGGCTGGAAATGCCTTCCCAGCGATCGAGCACGGGCGCAGGTGCGCCCTTGATGCCGAAAGCAGCCAGAACTTCGTCGTCCAGACCTTCCTTGTGATATGCGATCGGCACATCGTAGATCGACTTGACGTCATAGGCCGGGATGACCGCGCTTTCGCGTACGTTACAGAACAGCGACAGCTTGCGCTTTTCCGTCTCCGGAATCAGGCGGTCGCAGCGGACCATGAGGATGTCCGGCTGGATGCCGATGGAGCGAAGCTCCTTGACCGAGTGCTGGGTCGGCTTAGTCTTCATTTCACCCGCTGCCGGAATATACGGCATCAGGGTAAGGTGGACATAGACAGCATCGCCGCGCGGCAGATCGTTGCCAAGCTGACGGATTGCCTCGAAGAACGGCAAGCCCTCGATATCGCCGACAGTTCCGCCGATTTCGACGAGTACGAAATCGTAGTCGTCATTGCCTTCCAGAACGAAGGACTTGATCGCGTCGGTAACGTGGGGAATCACCTGGACCGTTCCGCCGAGGTAGTCCCCGCGCCGTTCCTTGGCGATGATGTCCTGATAGATGCGACCGGTCGTGATGTTATCCTGCTTGTTGGCAGGACGGCCGGTGAAGCGTTCGTAGTGACCGAGGTCGAGGTCGGTTTCGGCCCCGTCGTCAGTGACGAAGCACTCGCCGTGCTGATACGGGCTCATGGTGCCCGGATCGACGTTTAGATAGGGGTCCAGCTTGCGGAGCCGAACCTTGTAGCCTCGTGCCTGGAGCAATGCGCCCAGTGCTGCGGAAGCCAAACCTTTGCCAAGCGAGGAGACCACGCCGCCAGTGATGAAAATGTATCGCGCCATGGAGCAATACCATATCGTTGCCGAGGGACGTTTGGCCACTCGGTAGTTTTCATTAGACACAACAAAAATGCCCTGCGAAGACCGCAGGGCATATTGTCAGTTCGATGAGAGGCGCCACATGGCGCGGAACCTTATTGCGCCGACGGAACCTGAGGACCTGCGGGCTCTTGCGGCTTCAGGGCATCGAGAATGCCGTTGCCGGTGGAGCCTTCGCCGGAGCTCGGAAGCTGCTGCGAGGACGGCACCGCATCGAGAACCGCGCCCGGACGATCGTCCATCTTGGCAATCAGGCTCAGGGCGAGCGATGTGCCAAAGAACACGACGGCGAGAATCGCAGTCGCGCGGGTCAGGATGTTTGCCGTGCCACGGCTCGACATCAGGCCGCCGCCGCCGCCACCGCCAATGCCGAGCGCGCCGCCTTCGGAGCGCTGCAAAAGCACGACCAGCACAAGCGCCAGCACGACCATGAGATGAATTACGATGACTACGGTTTCCATCGTGCGCCATTCTGTTTGTTCAAAGATTGGCGGCCTTCTACACCACTATCGGCCACCTTGCCACCCTTGAAATAGGGCTTTCCGCCCCAAGGCACAATTGCTTAGCCGTAAGCCGACACAATTCCGAGAAAATCCGACGCCTTGAGACTGGCCCCACCGACGAGAGCACCATCCACATTCGCGACAGACATCAGCTCCTTTGCATTGGCAGGCTTGACCGAACCGCCGTAGAGAAGCCGCATCGACTCGCCCTGATCGGCAAAACGCTCAGACAGGATCTTCCGCATGTCAGCGTGGATCTCTTCCACGTCGCCAGCGGTCGGTGTCAGGCCGGTTCCGATTGCCCAGACCGGCTCATACGC
The DNA here is from genome assembly GCF_048261595.1 of Roseibium sp. Lineage (GTDB taxonomy): Bacteria > Pseudomonadota > Alphaproteobacteria > Rhizobiales > Stappiaceae > Roseibium. Next base: position 43,890 of record NZ_JBLXFW010000001.1, on the reverse strand, counting down.
AATGACAGTGTTGGCAGCGGTTGCTCCTTCGGGAACAGAGCCTGCCAACTGGTTGGCCACGACCTCGGCCGCCTTGCCTGCCTTGCGTTCAGATTCGGTTTCCCCGACGCAAATGATGGCAACCAGGCCCGCCCGCCATGCGGCTTCGGCCTTGGCCCGCACTTCCGTATCTGTTTCGCCATGATCCGCGCGCCGCTCCGAATGCCCGACAATCACCGCGCTCGCTCCCGCATCGGCCAGCATTTCTGCGGAAATGTCACCTGTATGCGCGCCGCTGACATTGGCATGGCAGTCTTCGCCACCGACCATCACGGGCGTGCCGACGGAAGCGACCGATAGAAGGTAGGTCAGCGTGGCCGGTGCGCAGATCATCGTATCGACTTTGGCAGCAAGCTCACAAGAGACGCCTTGAGCAATTGCAGCGAACTCGTTCAGCTGCGACCGCAGCCCGTTCATTTTCCAGTTTCCGGCAACCAGGGGCTTGATGGTTTGCGCCATGTCGTACGGTCCTCCCAAAACAGGTCAATAGCTATGCTACCCGGTCTATAACGGAAAAAATCAGGGGCTCGAGAATAATAACGATTAAATTGTAGGGACAGGATGTTATCCCCCGCCTTGCGGGCCTAGCATGGCGTCTCTATTATCCGCCCGCTCCGAAAGGACGCCAGAAAACATTTCCGCCTTGAGTTTCAAGGAAGACGGACCGGACAAAGACGGGAGACAACATGCTCGACGCGCTGCGCAAGGGCGCCGGCACCTGGGTTGCCAAATTGTTCATCGCACTGCTCGTGGCGAGCTTTGCGGTGTGGGGTGTCGCTGATATTTTCCAGGGCTTCGGCCGGAACGTGGCTGCCAAGGTCGGTAATACGGATATCTCCCTCTTTCAGTTCGATCGCACCTATCGTCAGGATCTGAACAACCTCGGCCGCCAGATCGGCCGTCCGCTATCGACCACCGAAGGCGCACAGTTCGGCATTCCCCAGCAGACGCTCGGCAAGCTGGTCGCGGAAGCGGCGATGAACGAGAAGGCAAAGGAATTCAACCTTGGCATCTCCGACGAGATGCTCGCCGAACTCATACAGAAAGAACCTGCATTCCAACGTGCCGGTGGTGGCTACGACCGCGCACAGCTGCAGCAGGCCCTTCGCAACGCCGGCATCACCGAAGACGAATATGTCGTCGAACGTCGTCAGCTCGCCGAACGCCAGCAGATCGCGGAAGGTATCAGCGGCGCCATGGGCACGCCGACCGCCTACCTTGAGGCTATGCATGCCTACCAGGCGGAAACACGCGATGTTTCCTACATCGTTCTCGACCGGTCTGCGCTTGGAGCGATTGAAGACCCGAGCGATGATCAGCTTGCGGAATACTTTGAAGCCGAAAAGGCCCGGTTCCGCGCGCCCGAATACCGCAAGGTCGCGCTTCTGGAGCTTTCCCCGGCCAAGCTCGCCCGTCCGGACGACGTCAGCGACGAGGCCGTTTCCGCCGAATACGAACGCGACAAGACCAGTTTCTCCGATCCTGAGCGCCGCCGTGTTCGCCAGATGTCCTTCACCTCGGCAGAGGAAGCAAACGAAGCTGCAGCAAAGCTCGCCGAAGGGATGACCTTCGACGAACTGATGGCCGAACGTTCGCTTGTAGACAACGACGTAAACCTCGGCCTGATGTCGGCAGACGATTTCCTTGATGAATCCATCCGCACCGCCGCCTTCGACCTGGAAGCCGGCCAGACCAGCGGTGTCGTAGAAGGTCGTTTTGCCTCGGTGATCATAAACGTGACCGAAGTGCAGCCGGAAACAACCAAGCCCTTTGCCGACGTCGCCGACGAGATTCGTTCCTCACTGGCGACCGAACAGGCCGAACGGGAGGTTCTCGACCTCCTCGACGAAATCGAGGATGCGCGTGCTGGCGGCGCTTCGCTTGACGAAATCGCGCAGCGTTTCGGCCTCACGCTGGAAACCCCGGCAGCTTTCGACACAACCGGAAAGGACGAAGCGGAACAGGCCGTTGCGCTTCCCGACGCGGACGGTCTTGTTGCCGGCGCTTTCGACAGCGATGTCGGTGTCGAAAACGATCCCCTCAACGTGGGCGAGCGTGGCTTCCTCTGGTACGAAGTGACCGCCGTTACCCCGGCACGCGACCGCGAACTTTCAGAAGTTCGTGACCGGGTCATTGCGTCATGGAAAGAAGCGGAAATCGGCAAACGTCTGGAGGCTCTGGCGACCGAGACAGTGGACAAGGTCAAGGCCGGCTCGGAGCTTGCCGCGATTGCGAGCGAGCTCGGCACCGACGTGAAGACCGCCGAAGCTGTATCCAGAACCGGCAGCGCCGGCGATCTCGGCCGCGAGGCGGTCTCCGCCTCCTTCTCCGGACCATCCGGCACGGTCGCGACGGTTCCTGCCGCGAATGCACCGGCCCGGATCGTTCTCAAGGTCGACGCGGTGAATTCCGCAGCGTTCTTCGCCGAGGCACAGGATGTTCTGCAGCTTCGCCAGCAGCTGTCCCGTCAGTTGCAGGATTCGCTGCTGAACCAGTATGTTTCCGACATCGAACAGAAGGCCGGCGTCGAGATCAACGAGGCCGCAATTGCCCAGGTGATCGGCCTGACAGGAAACAACTGATCCTCATCGTCACTCAATGTGGTGGCCCAACGGCCACCACATCATTATTTGCGGACAGGACATGAGTAACTTCAAAGACTTCATCGCGAAGGTCTCGACCGGCGCCACTCTCTCCCGCGACGAGGCGAGAGCTGCCTTCGAAACCATCCTGTCCGGAGAAGCGACACCGTCACAGCTCGGCGGCTTCCTGATGGCACTGCGCGTGCGCGGCGAAACCATCGATGAAGTCACGGCAGCTGTCGACACCATGCGCTCAAAGATGCTTCGTGTCGACGCACCAGCCGATGCCATCGACATCGTCGGCACCGGCGGCGACAACTCGGGCAGCTACAACATCTCGACCTGTACGGCGCTTGTCGTGGCTGGATGCGGCGTCCCGGTCGCCAAGCATGGCAATCGCTCGCTATCGTCCAAATCCGGCGCCGCCGAGGCCCTCGCGCAGCTTGGTGTCAATATCGATGTCGGGCCGGAGACAATTTCCGCCTGTATCAAAGAGGCTGGCATCGGCTTCATGTTTGCGCCGCTCCACCACTCGGCCATGAAGCACGTGGGACCGACCCGCATGGAGCTCGGCACCCGTACGATCTTCAACCTGCTCGGCCCTCTGTCCAGTCCGGCGGGTGTCCGCAAGCAACTTCTCGGCGTCTATGACCGCCAGTGGCTGGAGCCGGTAGCCGAAGTTCTGAAAACACTCGGCTCGGAACACGTGTGGGTCGTCCACGGCTCAGATGGCATGGACGAAATCACGACGACCGGCCCGACCTATGTCTGTGAATTGAAGGACGGCAAGACGCGGTCCTTCGAGATATCACCGCAGGATGTCGGCCTTCCTGTCGTCGACATCAAGAACCTGAAGGGCGGCGAGCCCGCCGAAAATGCACGCGCCCTGCGAGAAGTCCTTGCCGGCGCGAAGAACGCCTATAGGGACGTGGTGCTCTTCAATGCGGCTGCATCACTGCTCGTCGCAGGCAGGGTCGACAAACTCGAAAACGGCATCGCAATGGCTGCACAGTCGATCGACAGCGGAGATGCTGCCGACAGGCTTGAGCGCCTCGTCGCCACCTCGAACGGATAAGACTGATGGCTGACATCCTCAAGAAGATCGAAGAATACAAGCGCGACGAAATCGACGCCGCCAAGGCACTGGTCCCCTTACGCCAGCTCAATTCGGTGATTGCAGACATTCCTCCCCCGCGCGGTTTCCAGAAGGCAATCGAAGCCCGTCTGGCCGCCGGTGACTATGCCCTGATTGCCGAGATCAAGAAGGCAAGCCCTTCAAAGGGCCTGATCCGTGAGGACTTCGATCCGCCGGCGCTTGCCCGCGCTTACGAAGCCGGTGGAGCTGCCTGTCTGTCGGTGCTGACCGACACGCCGTCTTTTCAGGGCAAGCCGGAATATCTCGGCTTGGCCCGCGAGGCCTGCGCCCTGCCCGCACTCCGCAAGGATTTCCTCTATGATACCTACCAGGTTCATGAGGCACGCGCCTGGGGAGCGGACTGCATCCTGATCATTATGGCTGCGGTCGATGACGATCTGGCCCGCGCCCTCGAGGACACAGCCTTCGAACTTGGTATGGATGTCCTCCTGGAGGTTCACGACGAGGAGGAGCTTGAGCGTGCTGCGAAGCTGACCTCGAAGCTCTTCGGTATCAACAACCGGAACCTGAAGACCTTCGAAACGTCTCTCGAAACCAGCGAACGCCTTGCTCCAATGGTCCCCAAGGACCGCATCATCGTCGGCGAATCCGGCCTGTTCACGCCGGCCGATCTGGAACGCATGACGAGGGTCGGCATTTCCACATTCCTGATCGGTGAAAGCCTGATGCGCCATGACGACGTGGAAACGGCCACGCGCGACCTGCTGGCCCGCCCCGCGGCGAATGCAGCCGAGTAGGATACTTCATGGCCGATCCGAAGCTAACCCACATCGATTCTTCCGGCGCCGCCCACATGGTCGACGTCTCCGACAAGGCTGTCACCGCGCGTATTGCCATCGCCGAGGGCACGGTCACCATGCGCCCGGAAACACTGGATCTGATCGTCTCCGGCAACGCCAAGAAGGGTGACGTCATCGCCACGGCCCGTATCGCCGGGATCATGGCCGCCAAGAAGACCCATGAGCTGATCCCGCTCTGTCACCCGCTCGCACTGTCCAAGGTCACGATCGATATCGATGTCGATAAAAACCTGCCGGGACTGCGTGTGACAGCAACGACCAAGGTAAGCGGCCAGACGGGTGTCGAGATGGAGGCCCTGACGGCCTGCTCGGTTGCCTGCCTGACCGTCTATGACATGGCCAAGGCCGTCGATCGCGGCATGGTGATCGGCGCCATCCGCCTTCTTGAAAAAGCCGGTGGCAAATCCGGTCACTGGACCATCGCGGAAGGCACGCAAGGCGGAACCTGAGCTCATGGCTGGCAAACCAAATTCATCCCTGATGCCGGTCGAAGAAGCGCTCGAGCGCCTGCTCGACGGGGTGACACCTCTTTCAGCCGAAATGGTATCGCTTGCGCGCGCCAATGGCCGCATCCTTGCCGCTGATCTTGCGTCCACCCGCACACAGCCTCCCTTTGCCGCCTCGGCAATGGATGGATACGCAGTTCGGCATGTGGATCTTCAGGCGAGCGGCACCGCACTGACCGTCATCGGCGAGGCGCCGGCCGGCCATGGGTTCGACGGCACAGTTGACCGGAACGAAGCAGTTCGCATCTTTACCGGCGCTCCGGTTCCCGAGGGAGCCGATACAATTCTCATTCAGGAAGATGCGGACCGCACTGGCGACACGATTGTGCCGCGCGAGGTGCCTTCCAAGGGCGCGTTCGTGCGACCCGCCGGGCTGGATTTCACCAAGGGTGATGTGCTGATACGTGCGGGCAGGAAACTCGGCTTCCGCGATGTCGCGCTCGCAGCTGCAATGAACCATGCGGCCCTACCCGTTCATCGCAAACCGAGGGTCGCGATCCTGGCTACCGGAGACGAACTCGTTCCGCCGGGAACGGAACCCGGACCGGACCAGATCATCGCCTCAAACCATGCGGGCGTTGCAGCCCTCGTCGAGGATTGTGGCGGTGAGCCGATAGATCTCGGCATCTCGCCTGATGATGCGGTGATCATGGCGGGACATGTCAGGAAAGCAATCGAGGCCAAGGCCGACATCTTGATCACTCTCGGCGGCGCATCAGTCGGCGATCACGATCTTGTCCAGGGAGTGCTTGGAGCGGAAGGTATGGACCTGGCTTTCTGGCGGATCGCCATGCGACCCGGAAAGCCGCTGATGGCAGGTCATCTTGGCAAGACCAAGGTTCTGGGGCTACCCGGCAACCCGGTCTCCAGCCTCGTCTGCGCGCTTCTTTTCCTCAAGCCCTTGATTGCTCGCATGATCGGCGCCGAAGCGAGCGGCGTTCATCCCTGCGCGGCGATACTCGGTGCCCCCATCGGCCAGAACGACCGCCGACAGGATTATGTTCGGGCAGAATTGACGGAAGAGGCCGATGGGCGCCTTGTGGTAACGCCCTTTACCAAGCAGGACAGCTCGATGCTGGCCCTTCTGGCAAATTCCGGCGCGCTGATAGTTCGCCCGCCACATGCGCCCCCTCTCGAAGCCGGTGCGAGCGTTCCGATCCTGCGGCTATAACGCGCCGAAACAGGTTACTGGGTGTCGGGAACCTCGATCACCCAGCCATCCATTTCATCGGTGACGGGGATCTGGCAGCTGAGACGGCTGCCCGGACGGAGTTCGGCGTTTGCGAATTCGAGCATGTCTTCTTCCGTTTCGCTTTTCGCCGGAAGATGGGTGACCTGCTCCTCGGTGAAATAGCAGTGGCAGGTCGCGCAGGCGAGTGCCCCGCCGCAATCGGCGACAACGCCGCTGACATTGCCATCCCGAGCCGCTTCCATAACGGATTTGCCGACCGGCACATCGACCGTCGTCTCGGTTCCGTCCGCTTCCTTGAAAATCAACTGGGGCACGAGCACCTCCTCCTGTGCATGCGAGATCTTGCGCAGTCTCCTAGAGGGAGTGCTTATATCGATCAATCCAATCGAATAGATATTCCAGATCAATAAATTGAATTAATCACCAATGCTCGGAACATCTGCAGCGATTTGGGCGATCTGTTGCCGCACCCAGCTGTGCATCGACGAGTGATGTGTGCGCGAGGTCCAGACCAGATCGATATCGAATGGCGCAGGCAATGGGCAAGGCCGCACCACTACATCTTTCTTCAACATCCCTGCCATGCGGCTCGGGAGCGTCGAGATAAGGTCGGTCCCTCTCAGGATCTGCCCAAGGTCAGCCGGACTTGGAACGCCAAGGACCTGGTTGAGCGACAAGCCTTTTGCTTCCACCTCCAGGAGATAGTTGGATTTCCAGTTGCCGCCATAGGTCACTACCGCATGCGAGGCACCGAGGTAGCTGTCGAGGTCGAGAACGCCTTCGGCAAGCGGATTGGCCGGATCCATTATGCAGACGTATTCGTCGTTGAGGATCCGCCGCTTGTAGAGACCGCTGTCATTGAAGCGGATCGGACCCATCAGGAAATCGCTGTTCCCCTGCTTGAGTTGCTGACCACCCACACCAAAAGCCTGGTGAACGTTGACTGTCAGCCCGGGAGCCTCCTTGCGCAGGAGCCGCATGAGTTTCGGCAATATGACAAGTCGCTCGTAGTAATTGCAGGAGATGGATACAACGCCCGTCGCTTCACCGGGATCGAAGTCTCGCGGCCTGGACAGGTCCTGGTAGGCCTCGATCATCTCGCGCACGGAGGCAACCACGTCATGACATCTGTCGGTGGCCGCAATGCCGGTCCCCTGACGGACGAACAGTGGATCCTGAAACGCCTTGCGCAGCCTCTCGATCGTATAGCTTACGGTCGACTGGTTGACATCGAGGCGCTCCGCCGCGACCGAGAACGAGCCGGTATCGAACACCAGCACCATTGTTCGCAGGGCATTGAAGTCCATGGCCATGGGGTCGACACGTGAAGATGACATTTTCGTTCTCCCGGCACTCAGCCGAATTCTTATTGGTCTTTTCGATAAAACATATTTAGCCAATCTAATTGATTGATGGCAATCCATATCCGATCTTCCGCAGCAATGAAATTCTAGGGACCGTCCTTGACCGGAGGCCCGCAGGGCCCTGCTCAGTGGCCGAGATTTGTGGAGGAAATCATGTCAGACGCTGCGCTCGCCGAACGGATCGCCCCCCTGGCCCCGCTTGATGAAACCATCACCATCGAGCAACTGACACGTGACCCCTACCCCATCTACAAGCGCCTGCGCGCAGAAGCTCCGGTTCTGCGGGTCAAGTCCGTCGGAAGGACGTTGCTGACCAAGGCTGCCGACACCAAGATGGTGAAGGACAATCCGGAACTCTTCAGCTCCGATGATCCGAACACACCGATGGAGCGCGCGCTCGGCATCCAGACGCTGATGCGCAAGGATGGCGCGGAGCACATGCGCCTGCGCAACGCCATGGCGCCGTCCTTCTCGGCAAAGAACATCAAGGACGTCTGGATCCCGGCCTATACCAAGGTTGTCGAGGACTACGTCTCCAGGCTACCCCGCGGCGAAACCGTCGACCTCTTCCCGGCCCTTGCCGGCCCGGTCGCCGCACGTTGCCTTGCCGTCCTGCTCGGGTTGCATGAGGCCAGCGATCACGACATGCAGCACTGGTCGGACACGATCATCAAGGGTTCAGGCAACTTTGGCTGGGATCCGGCGATCTTCGAGGTCTGCGACCGCGAAAACGTGCGCATGGACGACTGCATAAACAAGGCCGCAGACCTTTATCGCGGCACCGATGAGCCGAATGCGGTTGCTGTCATGATCAATGCCCAGGATCCGATCGAGCATGAGCAGATGATTGCCAACATCAAGATCGCCATCGGCGGCGGCATCAACGAACCGCGCGACGCGGCGCTGACAGCCGTGTTCGGCCTGCTCACCAATCCGGACCAGCTTGATGCGGTAAAGGCAGACGACAAGCTCTGGAACACCGTCTTCGAGGAGGCCGTCCGCTGGGTTGCCCCGATCCAGGCAAGCTCGCGCAGGGTAACGGAAGACACGGAAATCCGCGGCTACCACATCCCGAAGGGAGACGTGGTCATGACCATCCAGGCCTCGTCCAACCACGACGAAGAAATCTATGAGGACGGCCACCTGTTCAACATCTTCCGCCCGAAGCAGCCACACCAGGCCTTTGGCAACGGACCGCACTTCTGCCTCGGCACCCATGTCGCGCGCCGCATGGTCGGTCAGATCCTGCTTCCGATGCTGTTCGACCGCTTCCCGAACATGAAGCTGACCGACCCGAAGGATGTCATCTTCTCCGGTTTCGGCTTCCGTGGACCGATCACGCTCCCTGTCGAGTTGAACTGACCCCTGCCATTCGGACAACAAAATGACCGCCAAGACCCAACGTGTCGTCGTCGTCGGCGCCGGCCAGGCAGGCATTGCGCTTTGCGCAAAGCTGCGCGCCCTCGGCCATGAAGGCACCATCACCCTGATCGGCAGCGAAACAGCGCCTCCCTACCAGCGCCCTCCGCTGTCAAAGGCCTACGCCCTTGGCGAGATGGACGAAGAACGCCTCTATCTGCGTCCGCCCGCATTCTATGAGACCAACGCCATCGAACTCAAGACAGGCACGACTGTCACGTCCATCGACAGAGAACTCGGCAATGTCCAGACAGACAACGGCCAGAAGATCCCCTATGACGTCCTTGTCATTGCCACAGGTGCACCGCCCCGCAAGCTGCCGGACGCCATCGGTGGAAATCTGGATGGCGTGATCGAAATCCGGACTCTTGCCGACGCAGACCGTTTTGCCGCGAACCTATCGAGCGGCAAGAACGTCCTCGTGGTCGGCGGTGGCTACATCGGTCTTGAAGCGGCTGCTGTTGCCGCCAAGAAAGGCCTCAACGTCACCCTCATCGAAGCCGCGCCCCGTATTCTCGGTCGTGTCGCCTCAGCACAGACCGCCGACTATTTTCGCGCGCTGCACGAGGGCAACGGAGTTCGCATCCTGGAAAACACCGGGCTTGAACACCTGATGGGCGACAATGGCAAGGTCACGGCTGCCGTGCTCGCCAGCGGCGAGACCTTCGGCGTCGACTTTGTCGTCGCCGGCATCGGCGTCGTTCCGGAAGTCACCATTGCAGAAGCTGCCGGCCTTGAAATCGACAATGGTATCGCCGTCGATCAATTCTCACGAACAAGCGATCCAGCCATCTACGCCATCGGCGACTGTGCGTCGTTCCCCTATCGCGGCTCCCGCATACGGCTGGAGAGCGTCGGCAACGCGATTGCCCAGGCCGAAGCTGCGGCAGCGGCGATCCATGGCTCCGGGGTCCCTTACGTCCCCAAGCCTTGGTTCTGGTCGGATCAATATGACGTCAAGCTCCAGATTGCCGGACTGAACACCGGCCACGACAAGGTTGTCGAGCGTCGCACGGACGATAAATCGCGATCCTTCTGGTACTATCGCGGTGATGAACTACTGGCGATCGATGCCATGAATGCACCGCGCGACTACATGATGGCAAAACGCTGGATCGAAGCCGGTCAGTCGCCCGCACCGGAAGACGTCTCGAACCCAGCCTGCGAGTTGAAATCGATGAACGTCTCGGCGAACGCCTGACGAGACCTGCGATTGCGTAACCTGCCGATCTGCGTCAGGTCCCGGAATGCAAAACAAATAAGGCCCCAGGCGACGCCTGGAGCCTTCCGGTCTGTAACGGGCAGACCGTCTTCGAACCCCTAGAGGTTCAGAAGCCTTCGAGCATTTTCCTTCAGGATAAGCGGGCGTACCTCGTCCCGGATCTCGATGTTCTCGAAATCGGCCAACCAGCGATCAGGCGTGATCGCAGGCCAGTCCGAGCCGAACAGCATCTTCTTCTTCAGGATCGTATTGGCGTATTGAACGAGGATCTTCGGGAAATACTTCGGCGACCAGCCCGACATGTCGATGTAGACATTGGGTTTGTGAGTGGCCACCGACAGCGCCTCTTCCTGCCAGGGGAACGACGGATGAGCCAGGATGATCGGCATGTCGGGAAAATCGACCGCGACGTCATCGAGGTACATCGGGTTGGAGTATTTCAGGCGCATGCCCATGCCACCGGGCATGCCGGCGCCAACCCCGGTCTGCCCGGTGTGGAACAGCGAAATCGCTCCTTCCTCGGCAATCGCCTCATAGAGCACGTAGGCGCTGCGGTCGTTGGGAAAGAAACCCTGCATTGTCGGATGGAACTTGAAGCCTCGAACCCCGAAGTCACGAACCAGCCGCCGCACTTCGCGAGCACCGACCTTGCCCTTTGCCGGGTCGATCGAGGCGAACGGGATCATGATGTCGCTGTTTTCGCCGGCGATCTCGGCCACTTCCTCATTTGAATAGCGCCGGAAGCCCGTTTCGCGTTCGGCATCGACTGGAAAGATCACACAGCCGATCTTGCGTTCCCGGTAGTAAGCCGCCGTGTCTCGAACCGTCGGCAACATGCCTTTGGCCCCGGCCGGATTCTTGAAATACTTGGCCATTCCCGCCTGGAACTCGTCGTAGCCGTCGTCGCGGTGACCACAGCACGGTTCCTCGGCATGGGTATGGATGTCGAGCGCGATCAGCTCATCGAGATTCATGCCGTTTCTCCCTGCGGTACGCCTGCAAATTTCGCCAGAAGACGGAGCAATTCGCGGGTCTCGGTTTCTGACAATGGACTATCGATGGTTTCCATGTGGCGATAGAAGTCCGGCTCATGCCGGTTGACGAAATCGATACCTCGATCAGTGAGAGCCAGCTCGACCGCGCGCCGGTCTTCGTCGGGAATGGTTCGGGTGAGAAGCCCGTCCGCCTCGAAACTGCGGATCAGCTTCGTCATGTGGGCGTTCTTGATGGCAAGCGTCTGTGCCAGATGCCCCTGACGAATGCCCGGATTGCTGCGGATCATCCAGAGAACGGAGAACTCGCCTGGCTTCAAACCGGTGTGGCCCATGACATCGAAGAAATGCTGGAACACCTTCAACTGCGACAGGCGCAGCAGCAACCCGAGTGAATAATCAAGACCGGCCATGTCGATACGCCCCTGCCCGCTGGTTCTCGCTCCTGCATCGGTCATTGGCTGCCTCCATCCTGTCCGAGGTCGTTGGGGTTGCGAACCTTGCCGGCACGCTTGTCCAGAAAGGCCTGCAGGCGGGCCTTCGCTTCAGGACCATTCTGCGTGAACGACGCAACGAAGGACTCGACGAACAGGCCATCTTCCCGGGCCATGTCCTGGATCCGCGGCAGGGCCTGAATGATCGCATAGTTGGAAAGTTCAGCGTTCGAGGCGGCAGCCTTTGCCAGCTCGACGGCCTTGGCCTTGGCGGCACCCTCCGGAACGACATATTGCGCCAGATTGCAGCCCTCGGCCTCCTCGGCGCTCAGCGACCGGCCGGTCAGCATGAGATCCATCATCCTCGCAACGCCGATCAGCCGGGCAATGCGGACCGAACCGCCGCCGCCGACGAAAATACCGCGCTGCCCCTCCGGAAGCGCCATGAAGGCGCTGCTATCGGCCACCCGGATATGGGTCGAAGCTGCGAGTTCCAGCCCGCCGCCGACAACTGCGCCATGAAGCGCCGAAATCCATGGGATCATGCCGAACTCGATGCGAGAGAAGACCTGGTGCCATCCGCGCGAGTGGCGCACACCCTCGATGGCGGAGCGTTCGGCGTGCTCGGCCAGATCAAGGCCGGCGCAGAAATGCTTGCCTTCACCGAACAACACGGCCGCCTTGGCCTCGCGCTCGGCCCGGGAAATGCACACGGCAAGGGCGTCGATCACCCGGTCGCTGACCGCATTGCGCTTGTCCGGCCGGTTCAAGCCGACCAGGGCAATGTCATCGACCACCTCGAACGTGACCAGTTCCTCGTTGACGGGCTTGTCCATGTGACCAGGCAATCCTCTAAGCTGTTTGTCTTGGGCGTCCCGGGATCTTCCGATCACGGTTCACCTATTTGGGATCATAATTTTTATTCCGTGTAAATAGTTTACAAGGAAACATTTTTGATGCAAACAAATTTGGACACCAAATCGCATGCCTCGACATGCGAGGCTTTTTCGCGGGAGGAAACTGCATGGCAAAGCGTGGTCCAGAGGATGTGCGCGTCTGGAATCCGGATATTGCCTGGGAGACGCTGGACGACGGAACGACCTATGTCTGGCGAAAGGATGAGCTGCAGGGCTTCCCCACCCGCATGTCCGACCGCCTCGATCATTGGGCGAGCGTTGCTCCCGATCGTGACTGGCTCGCCGCGCGCTCCGAGAACGGCGAATGGCGCCGGCTGACATATTCCGAAGGCCTTGCCCAAGTCCGGTCGCTTGCGCAGGCTCTGCTCGATCTCGGCCTGAGCGTCGAACGCCCGGTTCTGATCCTTTCAGGCAATTCCATAGAACACGCGCTTGTCGCCATGGCGGCACAGTATGTCGGCATCGCATCGGCCGCTGTATCGCCCGCCTACGCTCTGGTTTCGGAGGACTTCGGCAAGCTCAAGGACATCAACACCCAGATAACTCCCGGGCTGGTGTTTGCCGACAAGGTTGAACCGTTCGAGCGGGCAATCCTGTCGGTCTTCGGCGATGATATCCCGGTGCTGGCCGTTGAGGGTTCGGTCAAGGGCCGCACCAATCTGGACTTCCGAACCTTGACGGAGACCAACGTCACGGAGAAGGTCGCGTCCGCCAATGCCGCGGTCGGACCAGACACGGTTGCAAAATTCCTCTTCACTTCCGGCACAACCGGTTCCCCCAAGGCGGTGATCCAGACCCAGCGGATGCTGTGCTCCAATCAGGCCATGGTAGCCGACTGGTGTGCGTTCCTGACTGACGAACCGCCGGTATTAGTGGACTGGGCTCCTTGGAACCACGTTGCTTCGGGCAACAAGGTCTTCAACATCGCGCTCTACAATGGTGGCACCTATTACATTGACGAGGGCAAGCCGACGCCCAAGGCGATTACGACGACGATCCGGAACCTGAAGGAGGTTTCACCGTCGTGGTACTTCAACGTGCCTGCCGGCTTCGAGATGCTGATCGACGCCATGCGCACGGACGAGGATCTGCGCCGGAATTTCTTCAAGAACCTCAAGTTCATGATGTATGCGGGCGCAGGCATGGCGCAGCACACCTGGGACGATCTCATTGCCTTGTCTGAGGAAACGCTCGGACATCCTGTACGTCTTGCAACCAGTCTCGGAGCCACCGAGACCGGGCCATTCTCGATAGCACTCGCCAAGACCGAACCACGTCCAGGCAATGTGGGCATCCCGGCCCAGGGCATCACGCTGAAGCTCGTCCCCGTCGGCGACAAGCTCGAGGCCCGTCTCAAGGGCCCGAACATCACGCCGGGCTACTGGCGCAATGAGGAACTGACGCGAAACGCCTTCGATGAAGAAGGCTTCTACAAGCTCGGAGACGCGCTGCGGTATGCCGTTGCGGGAGATCCGTCCAAGGGCTTCTTCTTCGACGGTCGCATCGCGGAAAACTTCAAGCTTCAGACCGGAACCTGGGTGGCGGTCGGCGCCCTCCGCGCCAAGCTCGTCAATGAGATGAACGGCCTAATCCGGGATGTGGTCATCGCCGGTGAAAACCAGGTCGAGCTCGGCGCACTGCTCCTCCCGGCGTTTCCGGCCCTCAGGGCTCTCATTGGGAATGAGGAAGGGTTGAGCGACGAAGAGGTCTTGACCCACCCGGACGTGCGCAAGCGCATTTCGGAACTGCTCGGAAAACACGTTGCCAATTCGACAGGCTCGGCCACGCGGATAACGCGAGCTGTCTTCCTCGATACAGAGCCCTCTTTCGACAAGGGCGAGATCACCGACAAGGGATCCATCAACCAGCGGGCGGTTCTCGCCCACCGGAGCCATCTGGTCGACCGGCTTTATAGCGACGGCGCGGACGTTATCCGCCCCGCCCGCATGGCGGAGGCGACCTGATGCAAATCGAAGGTGCAACGGCCCTTGTCACGGGCGGTGGTTCAGGCCTCGGTGAAGCCACCGCGCGCATGCTTGCATCCGCCGGAGCGAAAGTTGGCGTTCTTGACCTGAACGAAGGTGCAGCCACACGGGTCGCCAGCGAAATCGACGGCATCGCCCTTCCAGCGGACGTTACAAGCGAAGCGGATGTGACCACAGCACTCGACAGGCTCGAGGCAGCTTTTGGACCTTTGCGCATCCTGGTCAGCTGTGCGGGCATTGGAACGGCCAAGCGCATCGTCGGGCGCGACGGTCCCATGGCTCTTGCAGACTTCCAGAAAGTGATCACGGTAAACCTTGTCGGCACCTTCAACGCCATGCGTCTCGCCGCGGCCCGCATGGCAGAGAGCGAGCCCCTCGAGGACAATGCCCGTGGCGTCATTGTCAACACGGCGTCCGTCGCAGCCTTTGACGGTCAAATCGGTCAGGCGGCCTATGCGGCATCCAAGGGAGGCATCACCTCTTTGGCCCTGCCCGCCGCCCGCGAGTTTGCCCGGTTCGGCGTTCGGGTCAATACCATCGCGCCCGGCATATTCCTGACACCGCTGCTGGCGGAATTGCCGGAAGACGCTCAGGCCAGCCTTGCCGCCGGGATTCCCTACCCTGCACGTCTCGGGGCGCCTGCAGAATTTGCGGATGCGGTGCGTTTCTGCATCGAGAACCAGTACCTCAATGCCGAAGTCATTCGCCTTGACGGCGGCACCCGCCTCGCCCCGAAATAAGGCTCAGAGATCCGCCAGATGACCGGTTTCCAGACTCAGGCCCAGACCAGCATCGACATTCTCAGCGCAGTTCCTGCCTGGCAGGAGCTGGCGCGCCTCAATCCCGATCTCGACACGAAAACTGTCAGCGCAATCCTGCAGGAAGCGGCCCGGTTTGCCGAAGGCGAACTGGCGCCCCTGAATGGAATTGCGGACGTGGTCGGCGCAGAACTCGCTGATGGCCATGTCGTCCTGCCGGGCGGCTTTCGAAAGGCCTATCGCGATCTGGCCCTGCAAGGCTGGATCGGTCTGGATGCAGATCCGGAACTTGGCGGTCAGGGATTGCCCTTGACCCTGCACACGGCCACGCAAAGCCTTTTCGATCGCGGCTGCACTTCCCTGATGATGGCGGCGGGGGCCAGCCGCGCAGCTGCTCACCTGCTGTCCGAACACGCAGAAACAGCGACCCGAAGGGAATGGGTGCCGAGACTTTGCTCGGGAGACTGGGCCGCGACGATCTGCATTTCCGAACCAGATGCCGGCTCCGATGTCGGACGCATTCGCACCTGGGCAAGTCACACGGACGATGGATGGCGCGTGACCGGCGAGAAGATCTGGATCTCCTTCGGGGATCACGACATGTGCGATCGGATCGGTCATTGCCTTCTCGCCCGAACCAACGATCAGCCGGGAACGCGTGGGCTAAGCCTGTTTCTCGTCGCGAGTACAAAATCCGATGGCTCCGCGAACGGCATAACCGTAGGTCGCATCGAGGAAAAGCTCGGCATGCATGGCTCGCCGACCTGCGCTCTCTCCTTTGAAGACTGCGAGGCAACGCTGATCGGCCCTGAAGGAAAAGGAATTGCCTGCCTTTTCACGATGATGGAACTGATGCGGCTGCAGACCGGAACCCAGGGCCTTGGTCTCGCCCTGGCGAGCGAAGCCATCGCCATCGACTACGCTTGCGAGCGGCGCCAGGGCGGGCACCCCGGTCAGCCGGCTCCGGCAATCAACACTCATGGCGACGTGAGACGGCAGCTGCTGGATGTCATGTCCCGGAACGCCGTCCTGCACATGGCCGTCCTCGACCTGTCTGCCAATATGGATCTGGCCGCCCTTGATGATGGAACGGACCGCACCGCGCTCAAGAACTACGCCGCGTGGATGCTGCCGATGATCAAGACGTTCGGTGCCGAGCGCGCCTTTGACGGTGCCAGCGCCGCGATCCAGGTCCTTGGCGGCGCAGGCTATACCCGCGAATGGCCACTGGAACAGATCCTTCGGGACGCAAGGGTGCTCTCAATCTACGAGGGCACGACCGGCATGCAGGCCCAGGACTTCCTGATGCGACGCCTTTGGCGCGAAGACGGCGCCGGTCTGGAAGCTTTCCGCCAGATGTGTGAAACCGAAATGAGCGCATGGCCCGGCGACGACCCGGAACTGACGGCCCTGAGGGCGGGCGTCGCCCGGTTTTCAGATCTGTCGGATCAAATGCTGGATCTGCGTCAATCGGCGCCTCGCCTCGCCGAGTTTGCCGCCGAGCCTTACCTGCGTGCCGGATGGTGCGCGGTCTCCTCCCTCATGGCATTCCGCCTTGCCAATTTGAAAATCCGCACGGACCTTGCCGCTTTGGGTCGCTACAGGCTTCATCAGCTCCAAGCGGAGCTGCAATTTCATGCCACCAGGTGCGATTTGGCCGCCTTGGATCCGGATACCTGTTTCACAGATAGTCAAGCAATCCGCGGGTGAAGCAGCAGCGCCTGAAACGGCAATCTACCTGCTGGTAGATGTGAATGATCTACCCGGTCGAACGGTGTAAATTTTTGAATCACTTTCTCAAAATATAGCGCCAAAATATTGATATTTATATTTTTTATGCCGATCCAGGCAGGAATTCGCACCACATAGCATTCTGTAAACATGGGCCGACCCGTGCCTTGAAGAGCGGGCTTCAGTGACAGACGCAAACAGTCCGTCTTCCTCTTGGAGATCTGAGCCTGCGCCCTGACCGCACCGGGGCAACGGCCTCAATCGCCTTTGTTAAGAAATTCAATGCAGCATTTCCAAGGAAGGATATCCTGAGCCGAAGGCGCGCTTGTACGACAACCTTCGTCACGAAATGGGAGGAACTGATGCCGCCGCAACATTGGCTCAGGACCATTGCAACGACACCGATGTTCTGGTTGCTCCTTGTCTTTCTGACCGTATCGGCCAGCGCCGTTTATTTCATCGCAGCGGAGTTGCGCCATCAACTCCACTTGGCCGAATGGTCCGACGGATTGCACCTTCATGCCAGAGACCCCAGCAACGGCACAGAAGGTCCGGCGAACTCCGGCACCATGGACGGCGGCACAGCCATGGCAGAGCACCTGCCCGGCGAGGTCGGACAATCCATTATCCTGCTGGAAGTCATAGCCCTCGCCGCAATCGGACTGGTGACGGCCATTATCCTTACCTACGTGCTGATCAAGCAGACGCAGAAGGCCGTATCACGCTCCACCCGCCTGGCAATGCGGGAGAAAGCCAAGAACAGAAAACTTAGCGAGGCAATTGCCCATGCCGAGCTCATGGAAGCGCGCAGCACCGCAATCATCGAAACGATGGACAGCGGACTTATTCGCTTCGCGCTGAATGGCAGCATAGAAATGGCGAACGCTGCCGCGGTGCAGATGTTGCGCGCCGGGAGTGAGCAGGAACTTCTCGGTCGGAGCGTCGCCGAGTTCGTGCCCGAAGCCGCTGCCTTTGGTAGCGACTTTGGCGGAATAGCGATCGCCCAGGAAGGGCAATGTGTCCGTGTTCGGGACCGGGTTGAGCGACAGGGACTGAGATGCGACGGCAGCATCTTCCCGATCGAAGTGACAGTCACCGATATCAATGTACGAGGAACGCACGCCTTTACCGTCGTGTTTCGTGATCTGAGCGCGCAGAAGATCGCGGCGGCAAAGGTAAAGCAGGCGGAAACCCGTCTTGTCGATGCAATTGAATCGCTGCCCGATGCATTCGTTCTCTATGACGCCGACGACCGCCTGGTCATATGCAACAGCAAGTACCGCGATTTCTATTCCACGAGTGCCGAGTTCATCAAGGAAGGCGCCCGCTTCGAGGACATCATTCGCAAGGGAGCGGAAGCAGGCCAGTATTCCTGCGAACCGGAAACGATAGAAAGCTGGATAGAAGAGCGACTCAAGCAGCATCAAGAACCCGGCGACGCGTTGGAACAGCAACTCGATGACGGGCGCTGGATCCGCGTCATAGAACGCCGAACGTCGGAGGGCGGTCTGGTCGGCTTCCGGGTCGACATCACGGAACTGAAGCGGCGTGAGCAGGAAATCAAACGAAGCGGCGATCTCCTCAGAAACGTGGTGGCAGCATCCTTCGATGGCGTGATTGTCATGGATGCGGAAGGCGTGGTGATCGACTACAACCCGGCGGCGGAGGAAATCTTCGGGTGGAGCCACGAGGAAATCATCGGCCGCCCCATGTCCACCTACATAATTCCAGAGCGCCACAGGAGCGGACATTACAACGGTCTGCAGAAGTTCCTTCAGACAGGTATCGGTCCGGTAATTGGCCAGAGGATCGAGGTTGAGGCTCTGCACAAGAATGGCAACGAGATCTTCGTGGAACTCGCCATCCGCAACACCGTAACCGAGGACGGTCCGCTGTTTGTCGGGTACATCCGCGATATCACCGAGCAGCGCGCGGCGGAGGCCGCACTGCGCGAGGCCAAGGAAAGAGCGGAAATCGCCAATGAGGCCAAGGCAAAATTCCTTGCGATGATGAGCCACGAAATCCGGACGCCACTGAACGGTGTTCTCGGCATCCTGAGCCTGCTTCGTTCGACTAGCCTCGACAAGAAACAGCTGGACTATGTTCAGACGGCGCGGGAATCCGGCAAGGCCCTACTCAGCCTCATCAACGATATCCTCGACTTTACGAAGCTTGAGGCCGGGCGAATGGAACTGGATGCCAGTGCCTTCGACCTTCGGGCTGTTGCCGACGGGGTCGTAAATCTTTTCGTCCCAGCCGCGCGGGACAAGGGCATAACTCTCAATCTTGAATACCCTCCAGCGACACCACACCAGGTCATCGGCGACCCTGGCCGGTTACGTCAGATCATTCTCAACCTCGTCTCTAACGCCGTAAAGTTCACCGAGTTCGGCGGGGTCACGCTCTCCGTGTCCGGCGAGAAATCATCGGGGAAGACCGCCGACTTCAAGATCATGATCCGCGATACGGGAATCGGCATTCCCGAGGACAAACACGAAGCCCTCTTCGGAAACTTCGTCACCGTAGACACAAGCTATTCCCGAAAATTCGGCGGCAGCGGCCTTGGCCTCGCGATATGCGATCAACTCGTCCAATTGATGGGTGGTACGATCGGCTTCGACAGCAAGCCGGGTATTGGCAGTTGTTTCTGGGTCAAACTCTCGCTTCAACTCGCAGACACTGCACATGTGGCTACTCCGACCTCGCCTCGAAACGCGCCTGATCGTTTGCCCGAGAACATAAGAATTCTACTTGCGGAAGATAATCCGACCAACCAGATCGTCGTCGGTCATCTCCTGGAAAACGCAGGGTGCAACGCCGATCTTGTCAGCAACGGCGAGGAAGCTGTCATAGCCGCCCGGACAACCGTCTACGATTGTATCCTGATGGACGTCTCGATGCCGCACATGGATGGCATTGAAGCGACGGAGCACATCCGCCGCGACAGCCTAAACCAGGCAACGCCGATCATCGCCCTCACCGCTTATGCCCTGAAAGGCGACCGCGAGAGGTTTCTGTCTTCGGGAATGGACGAGGTGCTGCCGAAACCATTCGAGCAGAGCGAGCTGATATTTGCGATCATGCGATCGACCTCGCTTTCCGCGCCTGACGGCCATTCCGCGCAAGACACCAGCACTTCACCGGTCGAAGGACCATCGGCGGCTGAGAAAATCATGGCATCCATGCCGGTGGAGATAAGAGACAAGCTGATTGCACAGTTCGCAATCGACATAAGTCAGCGCGCCGATGCCGTGCGCAGCGCCCACGAGAGCGCGGACATGCAGGCGCTCGAACGGGCGACACATGCCATGAAGAGCATCGCAGGGACCTTCGGTGCAGAAGACCTCGCCGAAAAGGCCGACCTGATCAACAGCTTGGTACGTGAAGAAAGACATGAGGAGGCAATGTCTTTTGTACCTCAACTCATCGAAACGGCAGAGTGCGCGCTAACACTTGCTTCGCAATTGGCTTCTAGACTTCAGGACGAAGCTCGAATTGCAACCTGATCACGGGCATCCGGAGGACCGGCCGTTGAACATCCTGATCGTTGAAGATGCCTTGTCGCTCGCTATTGTCTATGCGCACCACCTGCACAAGGCCGGCATGGAAACGGAACACGTTGACACCGGCGCCGACGCAATCAAGCGGCTTTCAGCCGGCGGGATCAGCGTCGTGCTTCTGGACCTCCAGCTGCCGGACATGAACGGCCTCGATGTGCTGGGCTACATCCATGAAGAACAGCTTCCGGTCACCGTCGTTGTCGTCACCAGCTCGGGTTCGATCAAGACCGCTGTAGATGCAATGCAGGCCGGCGCCTACGATTTCCTGGTAAAGCCCGTTGCTGCCGAAAGGCTCATCACCACGGTCCGCAACGCCCACGAGCGCGAGAGACTGACCGAGGCGGTCGAGGAGATCCGGAAAACATCCGGGGGCGTAGTGATGCAGCACGGTTTCATCGGCTCCTCCTTGCCGATGAATGCAGTCTACCGAATGATCGAAAGTGTCGCCCGGTCGAACGCACCCGTCTTCATTACCGGCGAAAGCGGCACCGGCAAGGAGATCTGCGCCGAAGCCATTCACGCCTCAAGCGCGCGCGCCAAGAACCCCTTCGTTGCAATCAATTGCGCAGCCATTCCAAAGGACCTGATCGAGAGCGAACTCTTCGGTCATGTGAAAGGCGCATTCACTGGCGCCACCTCCGATCGCGACGGGGCGGCCACCCGGGCGGACGGCGGCACCCTGTTCCTCGATGAAATCTGCGAACTGGAACTCGGCTTGCAGGCGAAGCTTTTGCGTTTTCTCCAGTCCAGCACAGTTCAAAAAGTCGGCAGTGATACAGAGACCCGTGTGGACGTCCGCATCGTCTGCGCGACGAACCGCGACCCATTGGCAGAGGTCGAAGCCGGACGCTTTCGCGAGGACCTGTACTATCGTTTGCATGTCCTGCCGATCGGACTGCCTCCGCTTCGACAACGTGGAACGGACATCCTGGAACTGGCACGCGACTTCGTGAAACGATTCAGCCGGGAGGAAAGCAAGCACTTCGACGGCTTTTCGATCGAGGCAGAAGAAGCGTTGCTGGCGCATACCTGGCCCGGCAACGTCCGGGAAATGCAGAACACCATTCGCAATATCGTGGTTCTCAATGACGGCCCGCTGATCGAACTCGAAATGCTCGAAGGGTTACATGGCAATCGAAGCAATCCTGTGTCGACGGCGCCGAACAGTGTCTCCGCTCGCCCAGAACTGCGCGGTGCACCTAGTGAGGCTATTCGGAACGCTTGGCCGCAGTTGACACTGACACTCGGGCAACCGTTCGAGGTTCTAGAACGCCAGATCCTCGAGGCGACCATCGAGGCCTGTGGCGGAAGCCTGCCGAAGACGGCCAGGTCACTCGGGATCAGCCCGTCGACCCTCTATCGCAAAAAGGAAATTTGGGCAGCACAAGACGCGTCTCCGACGCTGAATGGCAGCGATGAGCCGAAGCAGAATGCAGCGCCAGACGCAGGCGTAGGCGGCGATACGGGCGCACAAATGTAAACCGCCCGCGTTGACTGTAACTGGCCGCAATCCCCAAGGGCCTCCAAGCCCCTGTCTCACCGCATGAGAGCATCACGTCTGCTCGCCTACAGCACTGCGATCGACGGCAATTATCGCATTCTTCTTGAGACCGATTTTCCCAAAACGAAATAAGCAATTTGCGAATTTGCAAAGCAAACTTTGCATTTTCAAAAAAATGGCCATGCCAGATTTCTACGAAATAAATTCAACACCTTGAAATATATAGATAAATTTCCTCCACTCAGCTTGGCACGCCACTTGATATGTGATCACTGCCCAACGGAAGAGGGAGAAATTCGCGATTTTCGACGCTCGCGAAAAGGCAACCGAAGTTCGCGCGATTTGCAAAAATCCTGCAACCAGGTGAACCAAAGTCAGGTCGAGTTCGTATTAGCTTAATGGCTCGGCCTATCCAAAGTCCCGAATTAAAAAGGAGATTGCTGCCAAAACCCTTGTTGTTAAGCCCAAACATGGCGAACGGATATTCGCTTCAGCACCTACCCCCCCAGAATGTCCGATCGCGGTTCCGGCAATGGCAGAACAAAAACTCCGAAGCGGGCTCTCCTTTCACACGTGGCCCCATCCTGAACGTGAGAGGAAAGTCCCCAAGCCCACCAAACTGGTATGGCCGGTGAACCTTAAAAGGCACCGGCCTTTTCTTTTTAGACGGTAACTTCCGACAAGGATCCGAAGTGAGGCTGCCTCACGGCTAGACTCTGTCGAGCTTCTCAAGAAGGTCGAGAAGAAGCGCCATGTCTTCGGCTCCGAACCTTTGCTCCAGATCACTGGCAAGTCGCAGGGATGCTTCACGATTGCCGGCAAGAAGCGCCCTGCCCTCGTCGGTTATTTCGACGACGAGGCGTCGGCGGTCGTCCGGGTCGGCCCCGCGCTCGACATAACCCTTCTGCGACAACGTTTGCACAATTCGTGTCTGGCTAGGCAAATGCAGGGCGGCACGCTCGGCAAGTGTGCTCGCATCGAGTTTCCCGGCCTCATGCAGCACCCGAAGCACACGCCACTGCTGTTCGGTCACCCCGGACTCAGCCAGCATCTCCCGGATCGGTCCCATGACTTTCTCTCGAGCTCGGATCAGAGCAATTGGCAATGACCGTTCCGTCGGCGGAAACTCGTGAGACATTTGCGCGTCCGAGGCGCCCACGGAACGGGATTGGTTGTCGTTGGACCGGTCCATATTTCCTCCCTAGACTGATGCTGCTTACCACAAAGGGTTTGACACATGTCCAGAATGTTATTTAACATGATAAATAATTAGAGAGGGACAAGTGCGTTGCCGCATCTGCAGATCGAATACTCGGCCAATCTCGAACCGGACGTGGACATGTCCGCCTTTTGCGAAGCGCTACGCCAAAGCGCGTCTCAGATCGAAGAGTTTCCGCTTGCCGGCATCCGTGTCCGTGCCATTCGGGTCGACCACTATGCAATAGCAGACGGCAATCCGGATCACGGATTTGTCGACATATCCGTGCGGCTTCGCGGTGGACGCCCGATCGATGTCCGCAAGGATGCAACGCAGCGACTTTTCGAGGCTGCACAGACGTTTCTCGAAGCTGTCATGGCCCGCCGGCCGGTGGCGCTATCCCTGGAAATGAGAGACATCGACCCGGAGCTCTCGCCGAAATGCGGCTCCATCCGCAATCACCTTGTCTCCAAGACCAACTGACAAAGGCGCATCATGGCGGATCTGTCCGAAAACCTGAAATCGCTGGGCTCCCACCTGGACCGGCTCCGGAGCCGCGGCATTCTCAATCACATTGCGGGCAAGGACTCGCCGGCGGTCAGCGGCGCGACCTTCGAGACGCGCTCGCCGGTCGACGACAGCTTCATCTGCAACGTGGCACGAGGGTCCGAAGCCGACATCGATCAGGCGGCCCGGGCCGCGAAAGACGCTTTCCCCGCATGGCGGGACATGCCCGCAACCGAGCGCAAGGCCATCCTGCACAGGATCGCAGACCTGATCGTAGAGCGGGCCGACGAAATTGCCCTGTGCGAATGCTGGGATACCGGCCAACCGCTGCGTTTCATGTCGAAAGCAGCTCTGCGCGGCGCCGAGAACTTCCGGTTCTTCGCCGACAAAGCGGTGTCGGCGAGGGACGGTCAGGCGCTTCCGTCGCCGACCCTGATGAACATCACCACACGCGTCCCCATCGGACCTGTTGGCGTCATCACGCCGTGGAACACGCCATTCATGCTCTCCACCTGGAAGATTGCTCCGGCTCTGGCTGCAGGCTGTACCGTTGCTCACAAACCAGCTGAATTATCTCCTGTAACAGCCAGTATTCTATGTGAAATCGCACAGGCAGCCGGTTTGCCAGACGGTGTCTGGAACATGGTGCATGGCTATGGCGAGGAAGCAGGAAAGGCGCTAACCGAACATCCCGACATCAAGGCCATCGCCTTCGTCGGAGAGAGCCGCACCGGCTCCATGATCATGAAACAGGGCGCAGACACGCTGAAGCGCGTGCATTTCGAACTCGGCGGCAAAAACCCGGTCGTCGTCTTCGATGACGCAGATCTCGAACGTGCTCTCGACGCGGTCATCTTCATGATCTACTCGCTGAACGGCGAGCGATGCACCTCCTCGTCGCGTCTCCTCGTCCAGGAAACAATCGCCGACGAGTTCGAGCGCCGTCTGATCGAGCGCGTCAATGCAATCAAGGTCGGCCATCCGCTGGATCCAAGAACCGAAGTCGGACCGCTGATCGGCAAGGGGCATTTCGACAAGGTCAGCAGCTACTTTGAAAAGGCGCGGGAGGATGGCGCCATGATTGCTGCCGGCGGCAAGCGCCACGGCGAAAAGGGCTGGTTCGTCGAACCGACGCTCTTCACAGGCGCGACCAACGGTATGCGCATTGCCCAGGAGGAAATCTTCGGACCGGTGCTCACCAGCATTCGCTTCGGCACCGAGGAGGAAGCCCTCGCCATGGCCAATGACACTGCCTACGGCCTGACGGGTTACCTCTGGACCAATGACATCACCCGCGCCATGCGCTTCACCCATGGCCTCGAGGCCGGGATGATCTGGGTTAACTCGGAAAACGTGCGTCACCTGCCGACCCCGTTCGGCGGCGTGAAGGCCAGCGGCATTGGCCGCGACGGCGGTGACTGGTCGTTCGACTTCTACATGGAACAAAAACACGTCGGCATCGCCACCGGCCAGCACCAGATCCCGCGTCTGGGCGCCTGAGCCGGAACGCGTAGCGGAAGTCCTATGGGAGGAAATTTCAAGAATGCCGATCCCCGCCCCCAATCTATACCCGCCCTTCAACATCGTCCGGCTGAGCCACGTCGAACTGGGCGTATCGGACCTGTCGAAGTCGCGCGCCTTCTACGTCGACACACTCGGCCTGCAAGTCACCGACGAGACCTCCGACACGATCTATCTGAGAGCTATGGAAGAGCGTGGCCATCACTGCATTGTCCTGAAGAGAGACCAGTCTCAGACCGCTCGTGATCTCGGCTTCAAGGTCTTCGACGAGGAGAACCTCGACAAGGCAGCGCATTTCTTCAAGTCGAAGGACCTGCCGGTGGAGTGGGTGGAGCGGCCCTATCAATCGCGCACGTTCCGCACCCGCGATCCCTTCGGCATTCCGCTCGAGTTCTATGCCCGTATGGACCGCCTTGAGCCGATCCACCAGAAGTACGCGCTCTACCGGGGTGTGAAGCCGCTGCGCATCGACCATTTCAACTGTTTCTCTCCCGATGTCGACGCCTCGGTCGCCTTCTACAATGAGCTCGGTTTCCGCGTGACGGAATACACGGAGGACGAGGAAACCGGCCGCCTTTGGGCTGCCTGGACCCACAGGAAAGGCGGAGTCCATGACATCGCTTTCACCAACGGCAAGGGCCCGCGGCTGCACCACACCGCCTTCTGGGTGCCGACGCCGCTCAACATCATCGACCTGCTCGACCTGATGGCGACCACCGGCTGGGTTTCCAACATCGAGCGCGGGCCGGGACGGCACGGCATCTCCAACGCCTTCTTCCTCTATATCCGCGACCCGGATGGCCACCGGATCGAGATCTACTGCTCAGACTACCAGACCGTCGATCCGGATCTTGAGCCGATCAAGTGGGATCTGAAGGATCCCCAGCGCCAGACCCTATGGGGAGCCGCTGCCCCCAGAAGCTGGTTCGAGGAAGGCTCCGCCTTCGAAGGCGCCGAAATCCGGCAGCCGACGCTGGCGGCACAGCCGATCGTCGCCCCGTGACCTCCGACATGACAAGGCAAGTTCCAGACATGAAATTCGCGACTTATCGTTCTGGCGGAGAGCTGTTCTACGGCGCGGCCACAGACAAAGGCATGATCGCCCTCTCCCCGGACTTTCCACATTTGCCGAGCCTGAAAGAGGTCATCGAGGCCAATGGCCTTGCGTCTCTTACTGAGGCTGCAGCGGGTCGTGAAGTCACTCACCCCAACGGCAGTTTCAGCTACGAAATCCCGCTCCAGACGCCGGAAAAGATCATCTGCGTCGGCGTGAATTTCCCCGACCGGAATGCCGAATACAAGGACGGTCAGGATGCCCCGGCCAACATGTCCCTGTTCATTCGCTTCCCCCGCTCCTTCACCGGCCATGATCGGCCACTTATCCGGCCCAGGGCTTCAGACAAGCTGGACTACGAAGGCGAGATCGCGATCGTCATCGGCAAGGGCGGCCGTCATATCTCGCGTGACGAGGCATACGGCCATATCGCGGCACTGACCCTTTGCAACGAGGGCACCCTGCGCGACTGGGTCCGGCACGCCAAGTTCAACGTGACCCAGGGCAAGAACTTCGACAGCTCCGGCGCCATGGGCCCCTGGCTCGTACCGTTTTCCTCGCCCGAGCAACTGGAGGACGTTCACCTGACCACCAGGGTCAACGGCGAACTGCGGCAGGACGATCGGACCAGCCGGATGCTGTTCCCGATCACGCGCCAGATCGAATATATCTCCACCTTCACGACGCTCGTGCCAGGCGACATCATCGTGACCGGTACGCCGACCGGAGCCGGGGCCCGTTTCGATCCGCCGAAATATCTGAAGCCCGGCGATGTCATCGAGATCGAGGCCGAAGGCATCGGACGCTTGGTCAACACTGTCGAGGACGAAGCATGAGCCTTTCTCAAGCCGAAATTTCAGCCGCTGCGGAGGCCTTGCATCAGGCGGAAGCCGCCGGCGCCCAGATTGGCCTTCTTTCCGTCCGTCATCCGGACATGACCATGGACGATGCCTATGCCGTTCAAAAAGCACTGACCAAGCGCAAGATCTCGGAAGGCCGCAAGATCATCGGCTGGAAGATCGGCCTTACCTCCAAGGCCATGCAGCAGGCGCTTTCGATCGACATCCCGGATAGCGGCATGCTGTTTGACGACATGCTGTTCGAAAACGGCGCAACGATCCCGGCAGGACGCTTTATCCAGCCTCGGATCGAGGCAGAAATCGCCTTCGTGATGAGGCATGACCTGCCGGTGGAGGCACTGACACGCCAAACGGTGCTCGATGCGACCGACTATGTCGTGCCGAGCCTCGAAATTCTCGACACGCGCATCATGCGCAAGGATCCGAAGACCGGCACCTCCCGAACCATTGTCGACACCATCGCCGACAATGCCGCCAACGCCGGCCTTGTCCTTGGCAAGGACAGGATCGATCCCCGCTCGACAGACCTGCGCTGGATCGGAGCAATCGTCACGAAAAATGGCGAGGTCGAGGAAACGGGTCTCGGCGGCGGTGTCCTGAATGACCCGGTCGAAAGCGTTCTGTGGCTGGCGCGCCGAATGGCCTCCTACGGCCAGAGGATCGAAGCGGGGCAGATCATCCTGTCAGGCTCTTTCATCCGCCCCGTCGAGTGCCCTGCGGGAGCTGACATAACCGCCGATTTCGGAGCCCACGGCTCCGTTACTTGCAAATTTTAGGTCGAACCAGATGCCCGCACCACTGAACCGCTTCAAGGCCGCCCTAAAGCGCGGAGAACCTCAAGTCGGTTGCTGGGTCGGGCTTGCCGATCCCTATGCTTCGGAAGTCTGTGCCCATGCGGGATTTGACTGGCTATTGATCGACGGCGAGCACGCCCCCAACGATCTGAGATCGATCCTGGGCCAGTTGAAGACCATCGAACTTGGCGACAGCCATCCGGTCGTCCGACTTCCTGTCGGCGAGACCTGGATGATCAAGCAGGCACTCGATATCGGTGCCCAGTCCCTTCTGATCCCCATGGTGGAGAGCGTCGAGGATGCAAAACGCCTCGTTCGCGCCGTCCGCTATCCCCCAGTCGGCAATCGCGGCGTTGGTGCCGCCCTGGCCCGAGCCTCGCGCTTCAACGAGATACCCGACTATGCTGCAACGGCCGACGCGCAGATTTGCCTGCTCCTGCAGATCGAGAACCGAGCCGGGATGGCGGCCCTGGACAATATCCTGAAGCTTGACGGCATCGACGGCATCTTCATCGGCCCGTCCGACCTTGCCGCCGACATGGGACACCTGGGCCAGACCATGCATCCGGAGGTCGTTGAGGCCGTCACCGATGCCTTGAAGCGGATCAAGGCAGCCGGCAAAGCGCCGGGCATACTGACCACGAACCGCGAGTTCCAGAAGACTTGCATCGATCTTGGCGCAACCTTCGTGGCAACCGATATAGACGTCACCCTGTTTGCCATCGCGATGCGAAAGGCCGCCAGCGACGCCCAGTCCCTGAAGCCGTGATCACCCTGAGGCCGTGAGACTTCAGCGCCGACGCAGCATGCCGCGTGCCGGATCGTAACCGATCAGGGCCGCGGTCATGAAGACGGCAAACGAAACCACCACCCAGAGCAGGGCGACCGCGTTAAACTGCTCGTACAGGGCAAAGCGGATCAGTTCGACGGCGTAGGTAAAGGGATTGAGCTCGCAGATATCCTGCAGCAGTGCGGAGCTTTCCGCCATCTTCCAGAGCGGGTAGAGCGCGCTCGACAGGAAGAACATGGGAAAGATCACGAAGTTCATCACGCCAGCGAAATTCTCCAGTTGGCGGATCGTCGAGGAAATCAGAAGACCGAGCGCGCCGAGCATCAGACCGCTGACGATCAGCGCCGGAAACAGGTAGACATATCCTAAGCCAGGCAACTTGATGCCGAAGAGTGCTGCGATCGCCAGGAACACATAGACCTGAAGGATCGACACGGCGGTTCCCGCCAGCAACTTGCAGAAGAGCAGCCAGCCACGCGGCAGCGGGCTCGTCAGCAGAAGTCGCATGGATCCCATTTCCCTGTCATAGACCAGAGACAGCGACGACTGCATGGCATTGAACAACTGGATCATGCCACACAGGCCCGGAACGATATAGACCTCGTAGGTGATGTAGGTCTGGTACGGCGGAATGATCGACACCCCCAGCGCGGCCCGGAAGCCCGCGGCAAAGACGAGCAGCCAGACCATCGGGCGCACGAGCGATGCCAGAAAGCGGCTGCGCTGGTTCACGAACCGCCAGGCCTCACGAAGAACGATGGCCTTGAGCGCAACGAAATAGGCGTTCACGTCAGCGCCTCCAGACTGCGGCTCTCGGCACTCAGGCCGGTCAGCCTCATGAAGGCGTCCAGCAGCGTCCCCTCGCCCGCCAGCTTGTCCGCCTGCTCATGAGCCAGAACCCGCCCGCCATGCAGAACCACCACATCGTCGCCGGGCAAGATCTCGTCGACGAGATGGGTCGCCCAGAAAACCGTCAGACCTTCATCGGTCAATTCGTGGACGTAGTCCGTTATCGACTGCCGGCTGGCAGCATCGAGCCCTACCGTCGGCTCGTCGAGCAGCAAGACATCCGGCTCATGGATCAGCGCCCTGGCGATCTCCATCCGCCTCCGGTGGCCGCCATTAAGCGATCGGACCTTTTCATCGGCCCGTTCCGCCATGGAAAGTCGCGTCAACGCCCGTTCGATCCGCTCATTGGCAAGCGAACCGGACAGCCCCTGCAGCGCCGCAAAATATGAAAGGTTCCAGCGCACCGATAGATCCAGATCGAGCGTTGGTTGCTGGAACACGACACCGAGACGCGCCAACGCCTTTCGGGGTGCGCGCGAGAGATCCGCCCCCGCAATTTCGATGCTCCCCTCATCGGGCACGAACAGACCGGTGAGCAGATTGAACAGGGTGGACTTGCCCGCACCGTTCGGACCCAGCAGGGCACAGAAGCGCCCTGGCTGGAGAGTTATGGAAACCCGGTCGAGCGCCTTCTTGGAGCCGTAGCTGAAACTGACATCGCGAACCGAAAAGACGCTCATGAGTTACGTTTGCCCCGGATTACTGGATCGTGATCTCGACCCGCTGGTTTTCACCTGTCGATCCGGGCTGACGTAGGAAATAGCGGCCCGGCTTGATGGCCAGGAACTCGATTTCCATGGTTCCGGCATCGTCGAATTCAACACTTTCAAGGCCGAAGGGTCGGATTTCAAGCCCGTTGACGACCACCTCGTTCACCCAGATTGCACGGAAGAAGCCGGAGCCTTCCAGCGCCAGTTCGGCGGAACCGTCGGAAACGATCTCAATCTCGTACATGGTTCCGGATTTCAGGACCAATGGTCCCTCGGCAATGGGTTTGCCGGACGACAGCGTCAGTTCCGGCAGTTCCTCCTTGTTGTTCTTGTCGAGAATGCCGGCAAAGCCGAATTCGTGGGCCATTACCGGTGCGCCCAGAAGCGACATCGCCAGTCCAATTGCTGCAATCAATTTCATCTCAGTTCCTCCCTTATAAAATCCGCTCGCACCAGGTTCGGCGCGAGCGTCGCCGGGCTGCCGACAAGCTCGATCGTGTGATCTGCCAGCAATCGCGCTTCCTCCCTCTCGTGGGTCACGAACAGGGTGGTTGGCGAAATCTCCCTCATGAGCCCTCGCGTCAGGGCCACCATCTGTTCCGCCGTCTTTTCGTCCAGCGAGACGAAAGGTTCATCCAGGATCAAGAGCTCGGGCTGCCCGGCAAAGGCACGTGCGAGCGACAGGCGTCGCTGCTGTCCGAGTGACAATTGACCTGGAAACTGGTCTGCCTTGCCGCCCAACCCGACGCGAACGAGCATGGCTTCAGCCCCCCGTCGCTCAAGCCCGGGATGGACGATCAGAATGTTGTCGATGGCACTGCGCCAGGGAAGCAGAGTGGGCTCCTGAAAGACAAAGGCCATCCTTTCAGGCCGGTTGATCTTCCCTTCGAAGTCGTCGTCGATACCGGCGATAATGCGCAGAAGTGTCGACTTCCCCACACCGGACTTGCCAAGTATCGCGAGACATTTCCCATCCGGCAGCGCGAAATTTACGTTGCTCAGGACCTGAGTCTTGCCGAACGACTTGTTCGCGACATGGACCTTGATCATGCCGCTCTCCACGCACTGACACGCCGTTCTGCCGGCTGCACCAGGATCCATTCGACAATGAGCATGACGACGATGAAGCTTAGCGAATAGACCAGCACCATGGCGACATCGAAGAGCTGGAAATAGAGATGGATCTGGAATCCGATTCCGTTGGATCGGCCTAGAAACTCGACGACGAGCACGATCTTCCAGATCACCGCGATCCCCGACCTCGAGGCACCCGCGAGATACGGCGCGAGCTGCGGCAGGATCACGTGACGCAGATAGGTCCACCGGCTCATGCGATAGACCCGTGCCATCGCCCGCAGTTCCGGATCAAGCGCCCTTGCCCCTTCCCGCACGATGGTCGCGACATTCGGGATCTTGTTCAATGTGACAGCAGCAATGGCTGCAGCCTCCGTCAGGCCGATCCAGAGATAGCACAGAACGATGAGCACGAGCGCCGGCAGATTGAGGAACACGACCAGCCAGGGATCGAGCCAGCGATCGATAGCCGGCTTTGTTCCCATGACCATGCCGAGACACAGGCCGAGCCCCATCGCCAGGGCAAAGGCCGCAACCACCCGGCCTAGCGTCGTTGTCAGGTGATAGACCAATTCGCCCGAGCGCAGCTCGCGCAGGAATGGTTCCACGAGGCTCTCCGGTGACGGCAGCACCGTGGGATCTCCGTGGACCGCGGCAAGCACCGTCCAGAAGACCAGGAAGGCTGCAAGCGATAGGCCCCGGATAAGATTTGAAGACAAGAGCGTCTACTCGACCTTGACGAAGAGCCCGGAGGGTAGCTCACTGACGTCGCCCACCAGCTTCGCCCCTCCCAGGCGTGCCATAAGGGAAAAGAAGTTGGCGGCCTCATCCTCGTCCACGTTGCCAGGTCCGGGCGTGCCTGCAAGAAAATCGGCCTTGAGGACATCGAATTGCGCATCCGAGCTGGCGTTCATCATCGGCCGGATCGCCTCCCAGGCCGCCGCATCTTCTGCCAACAGCTTCTTTGAAGCGCGCGAAGCGTCGTAGAGTGCCTTTGCCATCTTCGGGTGTTCCGAGAGATAGGATTCCTTCAGCACGTACCCAAGCAGCGGGATATCCGGGTTGAGCCCGAGCGCTGCGGAAGCCGTCTCGACGGAGATCAGTTCTCGCATCCCGGCCGCCTTCATCTTGGCGAGGAAATGCCAGAAATTGATTGCCCCATCGGTTTCGCCCTGAAGCGCGGACTTGAAGACAAGCGGAGGTGCGCCAAACACCTGTTCCGTCTCCGCCGCCAGATCGAAGCCATGCTTTTCCTTGGCATAGGCCTGCAGGATCAGCCAGCTCTTGTCGACCGGACCGCCTGCAATTCCGATCTTCTTGCCCTTCAGGTCAGCAAGGCTCTGGGCCGGGCTGTCCTTTGGCACCACGAGACCGCCAACGGCACGGGAATAGGGAATGAAGACGTAATCCTTGCCCGCAGCCCTCTGGCGCGCGACCCAGATCCAATCGGCAACCGCGACATCGGCCTCGCCGCCTTCAAGGGCAACGCGCGTTGCGCCGTTGTCTGCATAAGGCTTCATTTCAAGCCTGAAGCCGTTGGCTTCATCGAAGCCGTTCTGCCTGATGGTCTCCAGTTCCCAATTGACGGTACCGATCTTCAGCGTAGCTGCCCTCAGAACGGGAAGGTCGTCGGCGGAAACCGGCGCAGAACCACCCAGGACGAGGGCGACCAGCCCCCCGATACCCGCAACGATCAGCTTCGAGAACAGACGACGCCCATTTGCCCGCGAGCGCGGATCCCACCGCCCGATGTCAGAATATCCCATGACTGTCCTCCCTTCCCATGAGCTGCCGTCTCCTCCAACGGCATCCCTGGTTGTTCTGCTTTCCTGACCGATCCGGAGCCGCCGGAACCGGGCATCAATTCGGGGCGACGACAACGCCCCACGGCTGCTGGCCGACCTGGATAGACCGAACCGCTTCTTGATCCTCCACATCAATGACGGTGATGTCGTTGGAATTGCCATTGGTCGTCAGCAGGTATTTCTCATCCGGGGTGAACTCCAGCTGCCAGACGCGCTGGCCGACCAGAATGTATTTCTCGACTTCGCGCTTCTCGATATCGATGACCGCCACCCTGTTGGCCGGGCCAAGCGCCACGAAAAGCCACTTGTTGTCCGACGTGATGCGCATGCCCACCGGCTGCAGCCATTCCGGCTGAACGCCGGGCACCTCGAACCCGATCTTTCCCTCCAGCTCGGGTCCGGTTTCGCCAAGCATGTTGATCACGGACACCGTCCCTCCGATCTCGGAACTGACGAAGAGCGTCTTGCCGTCATTGGTGAAACGGGCATAGCGCGGGCGTTGGTCGACCAGGATGTTGTGCTTGATCTTGTAGTCTTCGGTGGCGATGAAATGCGCCATGTTGGTGGTTTCCGACGTGTTCACCACGAACTTCATGTCAGGGCTGATAGCCATGCCCTCGGGCTCGACCCCGACCGGCACCTCGGCAATGATTGTCTTTTTGGCCGTATCCACAACGGTGACAAGGTTGTCGTCCTCATTCGAGACGTAAAGCTTGCTGCCATCGGGACTGAGAACGAAGAGTTCCGGATCCGGACCCGAGGGAAGTGCCCAGAGAAACTCGTTGGTGGCTGCATCGAATACCTTGATGCTGTCGTCATCGGAGGCGCAGACGTAAAGGTGCGTCCCGTCCGGGCTGATGCCAATACCCCGCGGCCGGTTTCCGGCATCGAATTCGGCAAGAACCTCCCAGGTCTCGCTATCGACAACGGTGACCGTATTGCCCTTCTCGTTGCTGACGAAGATCTTGTTGGCGAGCACTGGCACGGTGCTGAATGCGACCGCGACGGCAAGGCCCGAGCCTATTGCGAGGTGCCGTGTGGCTTTCAAAAGCAGCGGTGTGGCGGTCATGATAGTCCTCATGAAATGCGGTTCTATCCGGCAAAGGCCTTGCAGGACGATTCAGGTTCATCGATACCCAGCGTATCCAGCGGCGAGCGCTGGTGCAGGAACCCTTCTTGCGGAGAAACGCTGACGGTGATCTTGCTGTCGGTCAGGATGATTGGCTGGCGAAGCTGACCATTCCAGGGGCGAAACGTCACCTTCTGACCCTTGAAGGCGGCAAGCTCGAATCCATCGCTCAGGATGTATTCGAGCGTTCTCGCAGGATCCGCACTTCCCGTGCGCGTGACAGCCTCGCCGACAACGCGCAGGGCAAGCCATGTGTTGTAGTCTTCCGCCTGCATGTACCGGCCGGACAGTTTTTCGAAACGGCGCTGAAACTGGGTCGCCCCCCAGGCCTCGTGGCTGGCGGAAAAGTTCACTGGCCGCAACCCGCCAGAACCTGCCACCGGTCGCGGCTCCCAGGCGTGAAACGGCAGATACAGCGCGAATACATCACTCTCGTCAGCCGCGACGATGACGTCGTGCTCCTCGGCCTCCTGTGTGAAAACCGGGATTTGACGCTGAACAAGAACGTGGCCGCTGTCGCTGCGGCGGGATCCGCCGGTGTCCTCGAAGGTTCGTTCCTCGACAATGCGCGCGCCGAACTTCATCGCAGCACGCCGATAGGCTGCGCCGAGCAGGAGGTCATCAGGATTGGACCCTTCGATCAGGAACCAGTCGTCCCACTTCTTCCACCTCAGGAACTGGGCTACGGCATCGGCAAGCATCGCCCGGCTGGGCGCAATATGAAGAAGGTTACCCCGGCATTGGTCGTCACGAAGGGATACGTCAGAAGCGCTGGCATTGAAGACGAGAGCACGCCCCTCGGCAGCGTCAGATGCCGCCAGGATGTCCGCCGACCTGCCAAGAACGACGATGAACTGGGCTCCGTCCGCAATCATGGCGTTGGTCGCCTCGGCCACAGCCTCCGACGATACCGCCCTGGTGGCCATCGAATAGGAATGCCCCATGAAGGAGCCCGTGGTCTGATTGTCCTCGTTGCCAAGCGCACCACCGGCGAAGCCGAGGTCGTCATGCATTCGATCGAAGCGGGAGACCGGCGCAATTGTCGGATAATCGACCCGCAGAACGCCTGCCTTGACCTCGACCGCATGGGCACGCTCCGGGCCAAGGCCGTACCCCGCACCGAGGACGAAGGCGAGACACCACACGAAGACAACCCTTGAGCGAAGGCACATCACTTCAGACGTTTCCAATCATCGTTGTTTTGTTGAGTGTGCCAGACAAGATACCGTCAAAAAAACCGATACTTTAGGATCCATTGAAGCCGGTCCGACCCCGCTTAAGATGTTGATCATGAGACTGCTTCTGACCATCCTGGCATTGCTTTGGCTGAGCCCTCCGGCACTGGCCGCGGAGCTTTTGCCGGGGGCCAGGATAGCCTTTCTGGGCCTCGTGTTTCTCGATACCTCCACCGAAGGCGCCTACAACGGAGTACGCGAGGACGAGACGGCCCGTGTCGCTCTTCTGGAAGACCTGATCGTGCAACGCTTCAGCGAAGAGGGCATCCGGTTCATGGATCTCGCGCCCATTGCAAAGAAGCTCGAAAACACCGTCAATCCGGCCAATTGCTACGGCTGTGACGTTCGGATGGGCAAGGCGCTTGGTGCGGACTTCATCCTGGTCGGGGTGGTTCAGAAAGTCTCCAACCTGATCATTTCAATGAACCTGGTGCTGCGCGACGTCGAAACCGGCGAAACCGTCCGAGCCAGGTCCGTCGATGTACGCTCCAACACGGACCAGTCCTGGAGCCGTGGCATGCGCTACATCCTCAAGACCGCTTTTTTCAAGGAATGAGGTCCTATGCTTAGAAGACTGATGATGATTCTGACACTTGTTGCCGCCTCCGTATGGACGCTGGCAGCAGCTCAGGCCCATGGCCCGACCCGTCAGAAGGTAACCCTGTCGCAGGAAGTGCCGGCCGCCCCGGCAGATGTCTGGAACGTCATCGGCAACTTCCAGGACATGAGCTGGCATCCGGCGGTATTCTCGAGCAAGGGCGAAGGCGACAACGCCATAGATGCAACACGTGTCCTGACCCTTGGCGAAGACGGCGGCCCGACGATCTCGGAGGTTCTCTACAAGTACAATCCCGAGAAGATGACCTATTCCTATCGCATCACCGACGTTGCCGTGGAAACCCTTCCGGTGACCAACTATTCCTCGCACCTGACGGTGAAACCCGGCAAGGACGGAGGTTCGCTGATCGAATGGCGCGGCGCGTTCTATCGTGGATACCCAAACAATGATCCGCCGGCGAACCTGAACGACGAAGCGGCGGTCGCAGCCGTCAGCGCGGTCTACAAGGCTGGCCTCGATGCCCTCGCCGAACGCTTCTCCGGCAGCAACTAGGCTCCTGGCTCTCGCCCTTCTGGCGATGACGCCCGCGTCGCAATTTGCGCACGCGGGCTCATTTGCTTTTGTCACCAACCAGAACAGCTCGGACCTCAGTGTCATCGATCTGGAGAAACAGCGCGAAATTCGCCGCATAGATGTTCCGGGCAAACCTGCAGGGATTGCTCTTGCACCGGCTCACGGCGCCTTTTTCACTGTCAGCCCGGACGACAAGACCATTCGTCGTTTCTCGATCTCGGATTGCGTGCTTGAAGCCACCGCTGCCCTTCCTGGAGGACCGACGGGGATTGCCGTTGATGAAACCTCCGGCCGCATCTTCGTCTCCGACTGGTATAACGCCCGGATCCAGGTTCTCGGCACGGAGGAGCTGGAGCTCCAAGCGGAGCTGCAGACCGGCAGTGCACCGGCCGGCCTCGTGGTCTCGCGCGACGCCGCGTGGCTGGCCTCGGCAGACCGGGACGCGCATCAGGTCTCGTTCTTCGCCCTTCCCGATCTCTCTCCCCTCGGAGCGATCACCGTCGGCATCCGGCCATTCGGGATGGCCCAGGATCCCATGGGGCGCCTTCATGTCGCCAATGTCGGATCCAACGACATAACGGTCATTGATCCGCGTAGCCGCACCGTGGTCGCCACTGTTCCGGTTGGTGAGCGGCCGTACGGCATAGGTTTCGCAGGCGGCCGCGCATTCTCGACGGATCAATACGCTGACACGGTCACGGCCTATGACCTGACCAATTTTTCCAGGATCGATGTCGTCGATGTCGGGGAGTATCCGGAAGGCATCGAAGCCGCCCTTGGCGGTTCCGCCATCGCTGTCGCGAACTGGTTTTCCAACACCCTGAGCCTGATCGATGCGACTTCCCTCGAAATGCTGGCTGAAATCGAAACCGGCGACGGACCAAGAGCCTTCGGCCGGTTCGTTCTGGAGACACAGACGGAGACAAGCCCATGCCAATAATTCCCAGGAAAACTGGATTCGGCCTTGTCGGCGCCCTGCTGCTCGCAAGTCTGCCCCCAGCACTCGCACAGCAGAACGCACCCGACCCTGCGTGGAATGACATCAAGGCTTCGCTCTACGAAGGCCGCTTCCTCGCCAGCTCTGAGGCCGTCATCCGCATCGATGCACCCTATCGGACAGACAACGACGCAAGAACGCTGGTTACCGTCGATGTCACGGCTCCGGCCGAGCGCAGTATCGTAGGGGTGGCGCTGATCCTCGACAACAACCCGATGCCGGTGTCTGCGGACCTGAAGTTCGCGGCGCCGCAAGCGATGTTCGATTTCACTGCCACCATGCGGATCAATGGCCCGACGCCGGTCCATGCGGTCGCCGAACTCGACAACGGCCAGCTCTTTGTTGCGGAAACCTTCGTCAAGACATCCGGTCTGGGAGCCTGTTCAGCGCCACCCGGCACGGACCCCAAGGAAGCGCTCCAGACCCTCGGCCAGATGGAAATGGCATTGAAAACGCGGCCGGACACTCGTGCTCTTGTCGCGAGCGTGACAAGCCACACGCCGAATGCGCCGGATCTTGAAATCGCGGTCAGTCATCCGAGCCATTCCGGCATGCAGATGGACCAGATCTCGCTGCTATACATCCCTGCCCGCTTCATCGATACGCTGGAGCTCGATGTCAACGGCGCCCCTTTCGCGACCATGACAGGCAGCATTTCGCTGAGTGAGAACCCAACCCTGACTTTTTCCGTCCCAAATGGAACAAGCCGGGCGAAAGCCAGGCTGACCGACACCGACGGTGCGGTTTCCGAAGTCGAACAGGAATTCGCGGACTATTAGAGCACGGAAAGAGCCGTGCAGGGAGAAACCTTCAGACCGCAGGCTTAGGCACAATCCCGGTCAACCGGACGTCGCTACCCCGCAGGTTCCGGCTCTGGCTGGACCTCGACGAGCGGATAATCCTCAAAACCCCAGCCATCCGTGCCTTCCGGATACCAGTAGACCGACTGGTATCCGTATTCCAGCGCGCGCTTCGCAGCATTCCAGGACATCCAGCATTCATCCAGGCAGAAGAACAGAACCGGATGCGTCTTGTCCCCTTCCGTTGCCTTTTCCAGCCCTCGGCGGAAATAGTCAGCGGTTACATCGGCAATGCGGCCATATCCGACATTCGGCAGCCAGAGACTTCCCGGAATGGAATGACGCGGCTTGTCGCGCCACAAGGTACCCGTGGGCAGGTTTTTCGGCTTGGGGGCGCGTGGGAGAACATCGATGAACGCCGTACCGCCATTCTCCCACAGCTGATAGGCAACCTCATTGGAAACCACGGTACCGCCCGCAAGACTTTCGGGAACGGGAGCGCGATAGGCCTCCTCCCGGTACCCGTCAGGCTCCGCAACGCCGTCTGCGGCTGCGGCCGGAACGACCGCGCCAACGGACACCAGACAGCAGAAGGCAATTGTTCTGAAAATGCTTGGAGGAACGGTGACCCGGCCGAACGCTTGCGGGGCCGGTCGTCCTCCGGTGCGCCGCAGGCCGGGCATCACTGTGTGCTCTCGAGCCGAGACGTTCCCATGTCATCCAGCAGCGGGACCCCGGCATCGATCAGCAGGGCATTGATTTCCTGCTGGTTCCTCCTGATCAGGGAGTTCA
Organism: Roseibium sp.; assembly: GCF_048261595.1. GTDB lineage: Bacteria > Pseudomonadota > Alphaproteobacteria > Rhizobiales > Stappiaceae > Roseibium. The sequence goes on along the minus strand of NZ_JBLXFW010000001.1, from coordinate 4,485 downwards.
GCTTGCGCTGCCAGACCTTCTCTCCCTGCCGGACACCCATGGTGATGCGGAAAAAAAGCCGCGGTGGCAGCGTTTCCTTCATCAAGGGCGTCACTTCCAGATCAGGATACCCTTCCTTGACCAACGGGCCGGCAATGGGGCCCCAGAGGATCGCCGCATCGATCTCGCCCTTCGCCAGATCGGCAAGCATGTCGACTGCGGGAGATTCATGCCGTCTATCGACAACCAGGTTATAGGGCCGTGCCTTGCCGATCAGCCCGTTGCGCGCCATGTGGGTCGCGGGCGGCGAACCGGCAATGATGCCGATCTTCAATCCCTTGAGGCGCGGATCGGACAGCTCCGTGACATCCTTGAGATCGCCTGTCTTCGGCACCACAAGGGTGTAGGCCGATGTCATGTAGTGATTGGTGTTGAGCACCATCTCGTGCCCCTGGGCGTAGCCCATCACGATGTCGCACCGGTTGGCCCGCAGCGTGTTACGAATGAAACCGGTCGCCATCGGGTACCAGGTATAGGTCACCGGCAATTCCAGCTTTGCCGCGATCAGCTCAGCCAGCTTGTTTTCATATCCCGCACCCGCCTTGTCCGACATTGGCAGGTTGGCCGGATCGGCGCAGACCCTCAGTGCATTGTGGGACACGAGATCCGACGTCTGAGCAATGGCGGCATGGCAAAGGCCGGCCGACAGGACGACGCCTGCCAACCAGCCCGAAACCAGCCGCTTCGCGAAAAAGCGGGACTTTAGCGCCTCACCCTTCGAGACAGGCATTTTCTTCCTCGCGGATTACGTCGCTCTTGGCTTCCTTCTTGCGCGGACGCCCGCGCGCAACCGCGTCCGTACCTCTTGCTTTAAGATACACGTATATATCATTGAGATAACACATGACATTCGGGTTGGTGCCAAAGGCAGGCATGACGGAGTTTTCCGAAGCACTGATCTTTTGCCGGCCATTGGTCACGACATCGACAAAGTCATAGTAGTCCATCTCGAGTGCCGATTTTTTCAGCGCCGGGGCATAGGTTGAGCCCTCGCCTTCGGGACCATGGCAGACGTGGCATTCGGAGTGATACCGGCGGAACCCCGAATAGGTCAGCCAGTCGATGGTGCCATCCTCCTGGACCTTGTAGGTCGGGATGTCATCCTCGGTAAAGTAACGGCCATCTTCGCTATACGCCGCTTCGACGAGGGCCGGGTCATAGGCCTGTTCGGCTTGGGCGCCGGATGCAAGAACGCCGGAACCGAGAAAAGCAGCCGCAAAGAGTACCTTCAAACTACGCATTGCCATTCCTTCGGGAGCCTGTCTGTCAGGGAAACCATGATCGCAGCTCAAGATCGGAGCGCGCCGATGGCTTCGTCAGTTCATTGTCTCTGGAAATTGGAGCCGGCACCTGAGGTGCCGGCTCCCGGTTCAGCTGCGAACGATCAGTTCGGCAGGGCAAAGACGGTCAGCTGACCGCCGAGCGCGGTGTAATCGCTCAACGCGGCATAACCACCCACGGCACCCAGGCCGTCATTCGGGTTGGTCAGGCCAGCTGCCAGACCGATACCGGCCCAACCGCCGACACCCGAGAGGATCGCGACATACTGCTTGCCGTCGGACGAGTAGGTCATCACGTTGCCGATGATGCCGGACGGGGTCTTGAACTTGTAGAGTTCCTCACCCGTGGAAGCATCGACAGCCTTCAGGTAACCTTCAAGCGTGCCGTAGAACACAACGTCGCCAGCGGTTGCCAGTGCACCAGACCAGACCGAGAACTGCTCGGGGATCGACCATTTGATCTCGCCCTTCACGTTGTCCCAGGCAATGAAGTTGCCCATGCCGCCATGGCTGTCCGGAGCCGGATACATGGCCAGCGTCGCACCCACGTAGGGCTGACCGGCCGTGTAGCTGACGCGGAACGGCTCATAGTCCATGCACACGTGGTTGGTCGGAACGTAGAACAGTTCAGACTTCGGCGAGTAGGACGCAGGCTGCTGGTCCTTGGAGCCGAGAGCCGCCGGGCAGATGCCGGTGGAGTTGACGTCTTCGCCGTTCTGTTCGGTCGAATACTGGGCAACCACCTGCGGCCGGCCGTACTGATCCGAGTTCTTGTCCATTTCCACGTGGGTCGCCCAGTTGACCGCCGGGTCGTACTTCTCTGCAACGAGAAGCTCGCCGGAAACACGGTCAAGGGTATAGCCGAAACCGTTACGGTCGAAGTGGGTCAGGAGCTTGCGGGTCGCGCCGTTGATCTCCTGTTCCGTCAGGATCATTTCGTTGATCCCGTCGTAGTCCCACTCATCATGCGGGGTCATCTGGTAGAACCACTTGGCCACACCGGTGTCCGCATCGCGGGCCATGATCGTCATGGACCAGCGGTTGTCGCCCGGGCGCTGTGCCGGGTTCCAGGTCGAGGGGTTACCCGTTCCGTAATAGACCAGGTTTTCCTCGGCATCGTAGGAGTACCAGCCCCAGGTCGTGCCGCCGCCGATCTTCCACTGATCACCTTCCCAGGTATTCAGACCGGAATCCGCGCCAACAGGCGTTCCCAGGTGGGTGGTCTTTTCAGGATCGACAAGGATGTCGCTGTCGGGGCCCATCGAGTAGGCACGCCAAGCCTGGCTGCCGTCCTTGATGTTGTAGGCCGTAACCGAGCCGCGAACACCGAATTCACCACCGGAAATACCGACGATGATCTTGTCCTTGACCGGCATGACGGTCGCCGTGTTGGTTTCACCGATTGCCGGATCACCGTTTACGACGCTCCAGACTTCCTCACCGGTTCCGGCATCGAGTGCCACAATCTTGGTGTCGGCCTGGTGCAGGAAGATCTTGCCGTCGGCATAGGCAACGCCGCGGTTGACCGTGTCACAGCACATCACCGGAATGACGTCCGGATCCTGCTTCGGTTCGTACTTCCAAATGATCTTGCCGTCGTTCTTCAGGTCAAGAGCATAGACGATGTTCGGGAACGGCGTGTGAACATACATCACGTCGCCGATGACCAGCGGGGAACCTTCGTGACCGCGCAGAACGCCGGTCGAGAACGTCCATGCGACCTGAAGATCCTTCACGTTGTCCTTGTTGATCTGGTCAAGCTTGGAATAACGCTGGTTCTTGTAGTCACCAGTCTGGATGACCCACTGGTTCGGGTCGTCCATCATTGTCTGCAGATTGGCATCTGCGTAGGCCACGCCGGCGCTCAGGCTGAGCGCAGTGGCAGCAGTCAGTAACCTTCTCATCTCCACCTCCCATGGTGATCGCGGTTAAAAGAACTTCCTCTCCGGGGAACGCCTTGAAAGCCACGCCGTCAAACCGGTTCTTCCATCTTCCGGTCCCGGCTTAGGGCAGCGTTCGCCCAGCTCCTCCCAAGTTGGCTTTGGTCCTCCTCGTCGTCTTGCCGCCAGTTCACCTCACGTCGTCTGGCACTTGCCGTTTCAAACCGCAGACATGGCCTGCGCTCCGGCTGATCCGGGATCCTTCCCGAACGTTTCCTCATCCGTGGCCGTTTGACCGGCCCCGGCCATTTTTGAGACGTGCCGCATGCCACGACACATGGTCGTCGGCGAATGTCGACACGAAGAAATAGCTGTGGTCGTACCCCTCCTGCATGCGCATGACCGAAGGCTGACGTGTCCCCGTCAGCGCCTCGGCCAGTGATTGCGGCCGCAGAAGATCGATAAACTGATCGTTGGCGCCCTGGTCGATCAGGATGTCGCCATCCCAACCTCGCTCCCGCAAGAGGATCGTGGCGTCGTAATCGGCCCAATTTGCCTCGTCGTCACCCAGGTAGGCGGACAGCTGCTTGCGCCCCCAGTCCGACTGGGTCGGGTTGGCGATCGGCGCGAAAGCCGAGACCGACCGGTATTTCCCCGGATTGCGCAAGGCGATCGTCAACGCCCCATGACCACCCATGGAATGTCCGGTTACACCGTGCGCATCGGAAACGGGCAACTCCCGGTCGACGATGCCACGCAGCTCGTCGACCACGTAATCATACATCCTGAAGTGCTGGCTCCACGGCGCCTTTGTGGCGTTGACGTAGAAGCCGGCGCCCTGACCGAGATCGTAAGCCTCGTCGTCTGCGACACCCTCCCCGCGTGGCGACGTATCGGGAAAGACGATCGCGATTCCCTCGCGTGATGCAGCCGCCTGGAGGCCACCCTTGGTCATGGCATTCTCGTGCGTACATGTCAGGCCCGACAGGTACCAGAGACACGGCACCGGACCATCCTTCGCCTGGGGCGGGATGTAGACCGCGAAGGTCATGTCGACGCCGCAAGTGGATGACGGGTGGCGATAGACCACCTGCTCTCCCCCATAGCTCCGGTTTTTCGAGATCACCTCCATCGCCGGCGCCGCTCCTCAGTACAGCACGACGGAACGAATGGATTCGCCGGCGTGCATGAGGTCGAAGCCCTTGTTGATGTCCTCGAGCGGCATGGTGTGGGTGATCATCGGATCGATCTCGATCTTGCCGTCCATGTACCACTCGACGATCTTG